>CAVUET010000001.1:0-462582 GCA_963740575.1 uncultured Actinomycetota bacterium
TCAGGACCAGGAGCGAGGTGGCGCCCCCGTCCGCGAACCGCAGGACGTCCCTCACGGCCCGGTCCAGGACCGGGATGCGTCGGGTGGCCAAGGCCGCGCCGTAGGTGAGCCCGAATGCCCCGGCACCGGTGAGGACGGGGACGACGATGGCGCGACCTGTGACGTCGCTCGGCCGGAGGGCCCGAACCGGCGGGTCCGAGCGCGATCGGACGGCACCGGCCGTCCAGGTGGCGGCGACGCCGAGGGTGAGCAGGTAGAACTGCCGCGAGCCCGGTCGCCTGGACAGGGCGAGACCCAGCAGCCCGGTGCCGGTGATCCCCGCGGCTGCGATCACCCGCCGGCGCCGGGCCAGGCCGGCTGCGGGCTGGGTATGGTCCGTGGTCATCGCCCGGGCTCCGCGGCCGTGCCGTCGTTCAGCGCCTCCCGCACCGCGTCGTCGAAGCGGATGAGTTCGAACGGCAGGAGGTCGCGGATCGAGGGGTCACGGACGACGACTTCGTTGCTCATCGAGTCAACCAGGGCGCGACCGGTGGCGGTGTCGACGTCGGTCACGAGCGACAGCCAGAGCGCGGACAGCCGGGGGCTCAGAAGCGGGACGGGCACGACCACGAGCCGGCGCCTGCGGATGGCGGCGACCCGCTGCAACATCGTGACGTAGCGAAGAACCTCGGGTCCGCCGATGTCGAAGAGCCGGCCGGCGGCTTCGCTCATCGTCAGCACGCCGACCAGGTAGCGCACCGCGTCGTCGACGGCGATGGGCTGGGCCCGGGTGCTGACCCATCTTGGGGTGACCATCAGTGGCAGGTGCTCGACGAGTTGACGGGTCAGCTCCCACGAGACACCGCCGCGGCCGATGATGATCCCGGCGCGCAGCACGGTCACCGGGACACCGTCTCGTGCGAGGAGTTGTTCGACTTCGCGGCGACTGCGTAGGTGAGCGGACAGGGTGTCGGCGTCGTCGCCGAGCCCGCCCAGGTAGATGATGCGCGTCAGCCCCGCCAGCGCTGCCGCCGTCCCGAACGCCGCGGCGGCCGCAGCGTCCCGGCGCCGGAAGTCGGGATCGCCCAGGGAGTGCACCAGGTAGTAGGCCGCCTGGCAGCCGGCAAGAGCGGTACTCAAGGTGGGCGCATCGTGCACGTCCCCGTGGACGGGAGTGCCGACCCCCCGGTAGGTGTCGGGATGTCGGGTCATGGCGGTCACCTCGTGTCCGGCCTCGGCCAGCGCCGGGCAGAGCCGGCGGCCGACGAAGCCGGACGCCCCGGCTACCAGAACCCTCACCGCGGCCAGCCGACCGTTTCGGCCGCGGTGACCGGATCGTGGGTCAGCAGGCCGGCGCGGGCGACATCCGCCAGTTGTTGTGTCGCGCCGGCTCCGGCCAGCACGAGCGGGGCTCGTCGGGCCAGGGCGGTCAGCTGCCCCACGTGGGGTTCCAGATTTCCTGGCACGGTCGCTGCCAGGACGACGAGGTCGGGGCCGGTCGCTTCCACCGCCCGGGTCAGCTCCTCCAGCGGGGTGTCCGACCCGAGATAGGTGATCCGCCATCCGTGGTGGCGCAGGGCGATCCCGAAGATCATCAGCCCCAGGTCGTGCAGCTCTCCCGGGGGGCAGGCGAGAACGGCGCGCGGGCCGTGGCCGCTTCCCCAGCCTTTGGCCAGCCCGGCGAGCCGGCCCCGCAGGACCTGGCTCGCGAAGTGTTCCTGGGCGATGCTGACCGCGCCGCTCTCCCAGCGGTCCCCCAGTCCGGTCAGATACGGCACCACGACGTCGCGCAGTACGGCGGTGGTGGACAGCTCGGACATCAGCCGGTCCAGGATCGCCTGGGCGGCCGGCTCGTCGAAGGATTCCAGGGCCTGCCGTAGCAGCCCGGTCAGGTCGTTCAGCGCGGCCGCGACCTCCGGGGGTTCGGTGGGGGCGGCTGGTCTCGCCGCAGGTGCGGCGTCCTCGTCGAGCACCGCCCGCGCCGCCTCGGCGGCCGACAGCCCCAGCTCGAGCTGGGCCTGCATGCGGCGGACCCGCCCGGCGTCCGCGTCGGAGTACAGCCGGAAGCCGCCGGTGGAGCGCACCGGCTGCAGCAGCCCGTAGCGGTTTTCCCACGCCCGCAGGACATGATCACTGACGCCCAGACGCCGGCTGAGCTCGCCGATCCGCAGCAGGTGGGACTCGCCCGAGGCACCCATGACAGACACTTTACAGTACCTGGACAAACATTTGACATACCGGCCAGCCGTGCCTACGGTCGTTAGACAAACCTTAGACAGAGGCGATGGACTTGGATCATCACGGTACCGATGCGCCGGCCGCCCGAGGCCCCGTCCCGGATGCTCGCCCTCCCGCTGGTGCGGCTCGCTCCACCGGCCGCCCGAGCGTGGCCGTCGTCGGAGCGGGCGTGGCCGGCCTGACCGCCGCCTACCTGCTGTCACGCACCCACGACGTCAGCCTTCTGGAAGCACAGGACCGGCTCGGGGGTCACGCGCACACGCACGATGTCCCCGATTCGGATGGCACGACCTATGCCGTGGACAGCGGGTTCATCGTGCACAACGACGTCACCTACCCCTGGCTGCGCAAGCTGTTCGGTGAGCTCGGCGTCCAGGTTCGCCCCACCGAGATGAGCATGAGCGTGCGGTGCGACGGGTGCGGGCTGCAGTACGCCGGCGGCCGCGGCCCGGCGGGCGTTCTCGCCCGACCGGGGCGATCCTCGATCCCCGGTTCGTCCGGATGCTCCTGCAGGTCAAGCGATTCCACCGCCGGGCCACGGCCTTCCTGGCCGGCGGGGACGACAACGTGACGACCTTCGGTGACTTCCTTCGTGGAGAGGGCTTCGACAGCTATTTCATCGCCCACTATGCGGTGCCGGTCGTCTCCTGCGTGTGGTCCGCCGGGCGCGAGACGTCGCTGCGCTACCCGGCCCACTACCTGTTCCGGTTCCTCGACAACCATGGGATGTTGCGCCTGACCGGATCCCCGCAGTGGTACACCGTCGTCGGCGGCTCCCGCGCGTATGTCGACCGGCTCGCCCGGATGCTGCCGGACGTGCGGGCGTCCCACGCCGTGACGGACGTGACCCGCCACCCGCAGGGCGTCGAGCTCCGCGACGTCACGGGTCAGGTCACCCACGTGGATCGGGTCGTCATCGCGACGCATGCCGATCAGGCCCTGAACCTCTTAACGGACCCGAGCGACGCGGAGAACACCACGCTGAAGGACTTCAGCTACTCGCGCAACATCACGTCGCTGCACACCGACAGTTCCGCCCTGCCGGACGCCGCCCGCGCGCGGGCCTCCTGGAACTACCGGATGGCATCCTGCGACGGCCTCGACCGGCCCGCCACGGTGACGTACTGGATGAACCGGCTGCAGGGGCACCGCGCCGACCGGGACTTCCTGGTCACCCTCAACGACCAGGAGCGCCTCGACCCGACGTCGATCGTGGCGACCATGGAGTACACACATCCGGTCTACACCCCGGAAGTGGTTCGGGCGCAGTCACGGCTGGCCGGCCTCGCCACCGACCGCACCGTGTACGCCGGGGCGTACCACGGATGGGGATTCCATGAGGACGGGTGCCGATCCGGCGTGCAGGCCGCACGGCACTTCGGGGTGACGTGGTGACCGCGATCCTCCCGACCGCGGGCACCCCTGGGTCGACCACCGCCGACAGCTGGCGGCACCTGCCGGCGCTGCCGGCTTTGGTTGTCGGCCAGGTCGCGCACAACCGCGCCGCCCCGATCCGGCACGCGTTCCGGCACCGCGTCTACCTGTGGCTGGTCGACCTCGACGCCCTCCCCCGGCAGCCGTGGTACCTGCGGTCGTTCGCCCGCTTCGACGCCGCCGACCACCTCGGTGACCCCGGCCGCACGATCAGGGACAACGTCGGGAACTACCTGGCACTCAACGGCATCCGCCTGGGTGACGGCGGACGCGTGCTCATGCTGGCGAACGCGCGGGTGCTGGGCTACGTGTTCGATCCGCTGACGGTCTTCTGGTGCTACGACGCCGCCGGCGCCCTGGTGTGTGCCGTCGCGGAGGTCCACAACACCTACGGCGAGCGGCACGCCTACCTCCTGCGACCCGACGAGTCCGGGACCGCCGTGACCGACAAGGCGTTTTACGTCTCTCCGTTCTTCGACGTCAGCGGCTCCTACGAACTGCAGTTCACGCTGAGGCCCGACGTCGTCGCCACGAGCGTGACGCTGCGCCGGCGCGGCGTGGTGGCCTTCACCGCGACCTTCCGAGGGCGCCCGGAGCCCGCGACCCGCCGGGCCCCGATCCTGCGGCTACTTCGCCATCCCCTGATGCCGCAATGGATCTCTATCTTGATCCGCGCGCACGGCGTCTGGTTGTGGCTGCATCGCCTCACCACCCGTTCCCGGCCGCACCACCCTCGACAGGAAGGGGTCTGATCGTGACCTTCTCCGGTTCCGTTCCCTGGCCCACGATCGCCACTACGCCGCGGGCCCCGTTCAGCGCGACCGTCGCCCGGATCATCTTCGAGCGCGCCGTCCAGCAGGTGCCCGTTCGCGTGACCTACCCCCACGGGCACGTCGCCGGCGGCGGTACCCACGAGCCCCCGGTGTTCGAGCTCGTCCGCCCTGCGGCCTTCTTCGCCCGGCTCGGTCGGGACACCAAAGTGGGCTTCGGCGAGGCCTATATGGCCGGCGACTGGCGAGCCGGGCCCGGCACCGATCTCGCCGATCTGTTGACGCCGTTCGCCGCTCGGCTCACCACCTTGGTTCCCGCGCCGCTGCAGAGACTGCGGGCCGTCGTGGACAAGCGCATGCCGCGTCACCACGAGAACACCCCCGACGGGTCCCGGGCCAACATCGCCGCGCACTACGACCTCAGCGACGCGCTGTTCGCCTCCTTCCTGGACCCCACGATGAGCTACTCCGCCGCCTGGTTCGACGAGGCCGAGCCGGTCGAGACCTCCACCCGGCTGGAGGAGGCACAGCTGCGGAAGATCGACGCGATCCTCGACCTCGCCGACGTCCGGGACGGCACCCGGATGCTGGAGATCGGCACCGGCTGGGGTGCCCTGGCCATCCGAGCAGCTCAGCGCGGAGCCCAGGTCACGACCGTGACCCTCTCCCGGCACCAGGTGGAGTTCAGCCGCGAGCGGGCCGCAGCGGCCGGGGTCGGCGATCAGGTGGACGTGCGCCTGCAGGACTACCGCGAGGTCGAAGGCCGCTACGACGCCATCGTCAGCGTCGAGATGATCGAGGCGGTGGGCGAGGCCTACTGGCCCACCTACTTCGCCGCCCTCGACCGGCTGCTGGCCCCCGGCGGGAAGGTCGGCATCCAGACGATCACCATGGCCCACGAACGCGTCCTGGCGACCCGCCGCACGCTTCGGCTGGATCCAGAAGTACATCTTCCCCGGCGGCATCATCCCCTCCCTGCAGTCGATCCAGGGCACCCTGGGCATCCACACCACCCTGCGGGTCACCGAGCAACGGGAACTGCGCAAGCACTACGCCCGGACCCTGCGCCTGTGGCGGGAACGGTTCATGCAGCAGTGGCCGCACATCCACGCCCAAGGCTTCGACGAGACCTTCCACCGGATGTGGGAGTTCTACCTTGCCTACTGCGAGGCCGGCTTCCGCAGCAGCTACCTCGGGGTCAGCCAACTCCGACTGACCCGGGCGCAGCCATGGAGCTGACCGGCAAGGTCGCCTGGGTGGTCGGCGCCTCCAGCGGAATCGGCGCCGCGGTCGCCCGGGAACTCGCCCACCGCGGCTGCGTGGTCGCGATCTCCGCCCGCCGCGAGAACCAGCTCCGGCAGGTGGCCGGAGGGAACATGCTCGCGGTGCCGCTCGACGTCACCGATGCCGGATCGGTCATGACGGCCGCATCCCGGGTGCGCGACGAGTTCGGACGCATCGATCTCGCCGTCCTGTCCGCCGGGTACTGGCGGCAGATGGACCCGACCGACTGGAACACCGACGAGTTCGACCGGCACGTCCGCGTCAACCTGACCGGAATGAGCAACACCATCGCCGCCGTGCTTCCCGACATGTTGCGGCGACATCGTGGCGTCATCGCCGGTATCGCGTCCGTCGCCGGATACCGGGGGCTCGCCGGCGCCGAAGCCTACGGTGCGACGAAGGCCGCGCAGATCAACCTGCTGGAATCCCTGCACATCCACCTCGCACGGACCGGGGTGGACGTGACGACGATCTGCCCGGGATTCGTCCGCACCGACCTCACGGCCAGCAATGCCTTCCCGATGCCCTTCCTGATCGACGCCGACCAGGCCGCCCGCTCCATCTGCGACGGACTCGAGCGTGACCACACCCGGATCGTCTTCCCCCGCCAGATGGCACTCGTGATGGCGGCCGCGCGCCTGGTCCCGACCCGGATCTGGACGGCGCTCTGGGCTCACACCAGCGTCACCGCCACCCGAACCACAACCGGATTCCCGGGATCGGAGCGCCCATGAGACTGCAGAAGAGCGTCGCCGTCGACAAACCCCTGGACGCCGTCTTCGACTACCTCGCCGACTTCAGCACGACGACCGAATGGGACCCGGGCACCGTCATCACCGAGCGACTCCACGGCGACGGCGGCGTCGGCACCAGCTACCTCAACACCTCCACCTTCCTCGGCCGGCAAACGCGGCTGGAGTACGTGGTCCAGCAGTTCATCCCCGGCGAGCGTGTCCTGCTGCGCGGAGAGAACCAGACCGTCATCGCCGTCGACACCATGACCTTCCGCCGCACCGGCAACGGCGCCGGCACCGAGGTGACGTACCGCGCGGAACTCACGTTCAAGGGCCCCTCGCGCCTCGTCGCCCCCCTCCTCAGACCCGCCTTCGCCCGGCTCGGCACAGCCGCGCAGACCGGCATGCGCGCGGCCCTGACCCGCGTGTGACCCAGCCCCGCCACGCAGACGCCGAGCGGCAACCGCTGATCGCCACCCCACAACGAAGGACAACCATGGAAGCCACCGGCGTCAACGAGTCCACCCTGGCTGGTCTGCGTCACTGGAACCTTGGGCTCAGCCTGCTTCACGGCGTGCAAGTTGTCGCCGTCCTACTCCTGGCCAACGGATTCGCGATCACCGTCACCTCGCAGTTCCCGTCCGGCCCTCCCGGCACCCCAGCACCCGCGCCTGAGCCACTGTTCGACGTCGCGATCGGGTCTGCCGTCGCGACCTTCCTGGCACTGGCCATGCTCGACCACCTGCTCACCGCGACCGTATTCCGGTCGCGCTACGAGGCCGATCTACGCGCCGGACTGAACCGCTTCCGGTGGATGGAATACTCCCTCAGCGCCACGCTCATGGTGGTCCTCATCGCGCTTCTACAACGGGCTCACCGGACTCACCGAGGTCGTTCTGATCATCGGGGCCAATGTCGCGATGATTCTCTTCGGCTGGCTGCAGGAGCTGATGAACCCGCCCGGCAGGGCCCGCACCACGATGCTGCCGTTCTGGTTCGGATGCCTGGCCGGCAGCGCACCCTGGGCAGCCATCGTGGTGAACCTCATTGGAGCCAGCAGCAATAGCACCATCGAGGTGCCCGGGTTCGTCTACGGCATCGTTATCTCGCTGTTCGTCTTCTTCATGAGCTTCGCGCTCAACCAGTGGCTGCAGTACCGCCGCATCGGGAAGTGGGCCAGCTACGGCTACGGCGAGAAGGTCTACCTGGTGCTCAGCCTGGTCGCGAAGTCCGCCCTCGCCTGGCAGGTCTTCGGCGGATCGCTCCGCTGGCTGACATAGCGTCTGAGGACGACTGACGTCGACCCCGGCGAGCCGAGCTAGCCGAGTCCCAGCGCAGAAGGTGATCCGCACCCGCATGGCCCGGGCTGACTCTGGGACGCCACCAACCCCGTTTCTGCGACGCGAAGCCCTGGCCAAGACGGCCCAGGGGGACTGGCGACGACGCGTATTCAGGGGTTGCCCATTCTCGCTGTTGGGCTGGCTGATCAGCTGTGTGTGCCAGAGGGGGTGGTCGTCTGCGCGCGGCACCGTCTTGTTGTGAGCGACCAGAACCGTATGCCGTGGGATAACCACGTCCGGGACATCATGAACAAGCTCGGATTCACCTCACGAGCGCAGATCGCCGGATGGTTCGCAGAATCGTCCAACTGAGTCCGCGTGCGCCGGATCCGTGGTGCTCCAGCGGAGCACCACGGATCCGGCCACTCACCCGGAACACGGGACGGTCCGCGCGAGCGGTTAGGGCAGCCATGCTGGGGTCCAGGGTCCGGCATGCGATCTTCTGGTGGCCCCGAAGCCCGCTGCGCATTCAGCGGCTCACGGGATGCGAGCCGGGACACCTCGGCCAGGCCCACGCGTAGCCGACGCCGGCCGCAAGCAGCAGGACCTCGAGGGTGCTGCCGAGCAGGTAGTAGAGGTGGGACTCCCCAACGGCGCTGCCTGCGATTGTCAGGATGTACGCGACCGCGACGACGATGGTGGCCCATCGGGCGTGCCATGCCGGCAGGGTGAGGCTGAGGAAGACCATCGCGCTGGGGACGACGACGTAGGTGGTGGCTCCCAGCAGGAAGCCCTGACTGATCGAGGACCCGGCGACCCTGCCGCCTTCTAGGTCGGCGCGCACGTCGGCGCGGTAGAGGCTGAACAGGTCGACGTAGGCGAACACGAACATCATCGCCGTCCATGCTGCGGCGATCTTCACGCGCACGTTCACCTTTGCGGCGTCGAGCATGCTGGTGGGTGCAGTCATCGGCTGCTCGGTACGGGAGGACATTCACGCTCCTTCGTTGAGACACGGCGGATTGGTTGAGGCACGGTCGATTCAGTGGCTGACCGCCAGCGGTGGCGAAACGAGGCTCGGCTCGGGCCGGGGAGCTGTCAGTTCGCGCAGGCCCAGCGGCAGGTAGCCGGTCGCCATCAGCAGGGCGCCGGCGGCACTGATGATCTCGATGTCCGGGTTGAGCAGCAGGAGCAGGCCGACGATGGTGAGGGTTGCCTGCCAGCGCGGAAGTCGGCCTTCCCGGTACAGCCCGACGATCTGCAGGGCCGCGCCGATCGGTAGCAGCACCAGCAGCCAGGTGACGGCCAGCAGTCCGCTGCGGTCGGCGATGACCTGCAGCGCCGGAGTCGCCTGCGCCAGCTGGGCGTCGGAAAGGGTGTCGAACCCGCCCAGAACCAGGGTGAGGGCGCCCTTGTCGACCGCGAGGCCGACGGCGCCGACGCCGCCGATCACCGCTCCCCAGAACCCCCACGAGCGGCCCTGCCGGGACAGCATCGCCTTGATCCGGGACAGCATGAGCAGCGTCGGAGGAACGGCTGCGATGACCAGCAGGTGCCCGATATGGAAGCCGGGCTGGTGACGGAACGAGGCCAGAAGGGTCGCCGGGGTACGTGTCAGGTCGAAGCTCCAGAACCTCGGGTGCAACAGGAAACCCGCCAGCAGCAGGACCGGCACGCTGATGATCGCCAGCCCCGTCAGGTGGCGCTCGAGACGCTGCAGGCTGTCTTCGGAATTCATGACGCCCCTCCTGATCGCATCCACCCCGGGACGCACCGCGACCCGAGTCAGGTTGTGTTATACAACCTGGTATCAGGCTAGCGCGGCAGGTTGTATCATGCAACCTGTCGGATGTGACGAATAGGGGAGGCCGCGTGGCCGGGTCGCCGGAGCTGCCGCTGGCGCTGCACGAGCTGTTCCGCATCCGAGGCGTCCTGGACCCCTCCGCCGCCATCCCCGGGCTTCGGGCTTCAATGTCCGCAGCGATGGCGCTCGGACGGCTGGCGGAGGCCGGGCCCGCCAGCCAGCACGACCTGGGTGCCTGGCTCGGGCTGGAGAAGAGCACCGTAAGCCGGCTGGTCGCCGGGCTCATCGCCGACGGGTGGGTGGAGAAGGCTCCCCACCCGGACGGCAACCGCAGCCCCTGGCTGACCCTGACGCCAGCCGGCCGCGCGGTGACCGATCAGCTCGCCCGGGCCATGCGCGCCCGGCACGAACGCATCCTGGCAGCCCTCACCCCCACCGAGCGCCGCGCGGCCGAACTCGCCGTCCCCGCCCTCATCCGGGCCCTGCAGGCGGAACTGAACGGCCCGCAATGACGGCGTCCCGGCCGTTGTGGTCGCCAACCACTGCAGGCCGGGCGGACTCGACGTCCGACGCCGCCGTTGACGAGGCGCGCAATCGCGCCGCTGGGCGGGCAAACGTGCGCGGGCTGCCGACCGCGCGCTAGATACTTCGACCTGAAATAGTCCGGCGTGGTGGTTCCGGCGTTGGTTCCGCTGACCGGGATGATGGCCTCGACCCCTTGGGCTAGAAGGGATCGAGGCCATCGTGTTCCGTACGGTAGGCGATCAGCCGTCGTTGTGGGAGTCGATGTTGCCGGCGGAGGTGCTGCGGCTGCCGACCGAGTTGTCGCGGGTCGACGCGCTGCTGGACGACCCGGCGTTCTTCGCCCCGTTCGTGCCGTTCTTCGATCCGGTGATGGGCCGCCCGTCGACGCCGATGGAGACCTACCTGCAGATGATGTTCCTGAAGTACCGCCACCGGCTGGGCTACGAGAGCCTATGCCGGGAGGTCAGCGACTCGATCACGTGGCGACGTTTCTGCCGGATCCCGCTGGACGCGTTGGTGCCGCACCCGACCACGTTGATGAAGCTGACGACCCGCTGCGGGGCCGCAGCCGTGGCGGGATGCAACGAGGCGCTGCTGGCCAAGGCCGCCGACGCCAAGCTGCTGCGCACGACCCGGCTACGGGCCGACACCACCGTGGTCGAGGCCGATGTGGCCTACCCGACCGACTCCGGGCTGCTGGCCAAGGCGATCGGTCGGATCGCCGCCACCGGCAGGCGGATCCAGGCGGCCGGAGGTGGGCGGCGCACGAGGATGCGCGACCGCAGCCGCGCTGCGGGCGACGGCCCATGCCATCGCGGCCAAGCTGCGGCTACGGGGAGCCCAAGCCCGCCAAGAGGCGCAGCAGACCGTGCGGCGGATCACCGCCGAGCTGGCCGGGCTGGCCGCCCGGGCCGTGGCGGACGCCGAACGAATGCTGGCCAACGCCCGCCGCGGGCTGCGCCGGGCCCAAGTCGCCGCTGATGAGTTAGCGGTCGCGGGACTTGCTGATGCGGCCGCCGGACGGCGGCGGGGGCGCCTGCGCCGGGCCGTGAACCACCTGAACGACCTGCTGGAGGCCACCCGACGGATCGCCGACCAGACCCGCCTGCGCCTGACCGGGACCATCCCGGACGGGTCCACCCGGCGAGTCAGCCTGCATGACCCGGACGCCCGCCCGATCGCCAAGGGCCAACTCGGCAAGCCGGTCCAGTTCGGGTACAAGGCCCAGATCCTGGACAACGACGACGGCGTCGTCCTGGACCACACCCTGCAGCAGGGCAACCCGGCCGACGCCCCGCAACTGGCTCCCGCGGTCGAACGGGTGATCGCCCGCACCGGCCGCCATCCCCGTACCGTGACCGCCGACCGCGGCTACGGCGAAGCCGCCCTCGACGACGCCCTGCACGACCTGGGCGTGACGAACGTCGTGATCCCCCGCAAGGGCAGACCCAGCCAGGCCCGCCAGGCCGCCGAACACCGGCCCGCGTTCCGCCGAACCGTCAAGTGGAGAACCGGCAGCGAGGGCCGGATCAGCAGTCTCAAACGGGGATACGGCATGGACCGCACCCGAATCGCCAGCACCCAGGGAGCCCGAATCTGGACCGGGCAGGCGGTCTTGGCCCACAACCTGGTCAAGATCGCAGCCCTCGCCGAGTAACCGCCCCCGAGCGGAGGAGCGAACCAAGATCGGCGGGAGCCACTCGGAGTCCCGTCCAACGATGGCGGACTATTTCAGGTTGAAGTAGATAGCCACCGCACGGGGCCCGGGTTTCGCGAAGCGCGTCTACCCGGCCGCCCGGTGCGCGAGTCCGGCGCCCCGGATGGAAGACCCGGGCGGCGCCGAAGGGGTGGTCGCGAGCGCTCCGCAGGACGAGACCCGCGCGGTACCCCGACTCGCCCGAATCCAGCCCTCGCTGGCACGTTCCTCCCGTCACCGCCAGGAGTTCCGCGAGCGTCTCGACGCCGTCGGCCTGTCCGGACATGCGGAGGCACTGACCCCGCCTGGCCCGCGACAGCATCCGGCTCGTGCCCGATCCCACGGCCGACCTGACCGAACCCGGGACAACCCGGCTGGGAGGCGAACCCGACCTGCCCGTCGACGCCGCCTGGCCCGACGTCGACGGCCGGCCGCTGAGCTTCATCGCCCAGATCAACCTCGCGGGAATGCCAACTTGCGAGCAATGGCATCAACTGCCGCAGCCAGGAGCACCTGTCGGACCCGCGCACAGCATCACTAGTGGTCCGCCGCTGATTTGATCTGGTGGAGGGTGGCGCGTCCGCGGGCGACCTTGGCGATGATCTCGTTTGCGGTGGCTTTCCAGACGAACGGTTCGGGGTCTTCGTTCCAGTGTTCGGCCCAGCCGGTGATGGCGTCGGTCAGGTCGGCGACGCTGGTGAACACCCCTCGGCGCAGTCGCTTGTCGGTCAACTCCTAGAACCAGCGTTCGATCAGGTTCAGCCAGGAGCTCGAGGTCGGGACGAAATGCAGGTGCCAGCGGCGACGGTCCTTGTGCGCCAGCCACGTCCTGACCTCCACCGCGGTGTGCGCGGACAGGTTGTTCAGGATCACGTGTACCGACAGGCCGCGAGGGACGGCGTGGTCGATCTGCTTGAAGAACGCCAACACGTCCGCGCCGGTGTGGCCCTTGCGCAGGTGGGTGTGCACTTCGCCGGTGCCGACGTTCATGGCCGCGAACAGGTCGATCGTGCCGTGGCGCTTGTAGTCGTGGGTCATCGTCCCGGCCCGCCCGGGGGTCATCGGCAGGGAGGGCTGGGTGCGGTCCAGGGCCTGGCAGGAGGTCTTCTCGTCGTGGGAGAACACCACCGCCCTCGCCGGCGGGTTCAAGTACAGACCGACCACGTCGACCAGCTTGGCCTCGAAGTCCGGATCATTACTGATCTTGAAGGTTTCCACCCGCCACGGCTTGACCTCATGATCGGCCCAGATCCGTCCCACGGTGTCCTTGCTGACCCCGGCCACCGCCGCCAGCGACCGCGTCGACCAGTGCGTCGCCCCACCCGGCGGCGTCCCGTTGCGGGTCAGGTCCAGCACCCGCTCCACCGTGTCGCCCGGCAACCACGGCCTGCGCCCACGACCCTTGGCGACTTTCCCGATCCCGTCGATGCCCTTGTCGATGAACCGTTTCCGCCAGGCACGCACCGTGTCGGAATCGACCTGCACACGCCGTGCAATCTCCTCGTTCGCGACCCCGTCGGCCGCCCACAACAGCGCCCGGGCCTGCACCACCTGACGATGCTCAGCCGCCGACGCCACCGCCAACCGCGCCAGCTGGGCCCGCTGCTCCTCCGTCACCGGCAACGCCGCAGCCACCATGAACGAAGTCCACAAACCACCAAGCCAAATCAGCGGCAGACCACTACGGCCAATTGGTGCGCACGCCCGGCTGCTGACGCTGATCTGATTCCGCGCCGGCGGGCGGACCCGGAAGCGTCGTCGCAGGAGGACCCAGCTCCGGCCGCACTGAGCTACAGCACTGATCCGCAAGGGACCGGCAAAGAAGCTCACTACATCGACCGGCCCTGGCTCCTTCCTTCGGTCATCTCCCAATGTCCCTTGCCGCTGTTCTTGGCCCGGTACATCGCAGCGTCGGCGTCCCGCAGGAGATCGTCGACGCTGGATCCGGGTCGGCTGACCGCCGCCCCGATGCTCGCCGACACGGTGATGATCTTCCCGTTCACGCGAACCTCCCGCTGCAGCTCCGTCAGCACGCGCTCCGCGACCGAGCAGATCTCCTCGGGGACCATGAGGTCCTCGCATGCCAGGACAAACTCGTCGCCGCCCAGGCGCGCCGCAAGGTCGCTGCCCCGCAGCGCGAGGGTCAGCCGTTGCGCCACCTCGATGAGCAGTTCGTCCCCGCCGGTGTGTCCCAGGGAGTCGTTGATCGTCTTGAAGTTGTCCATGTCGAGGAAGAGCACACCGACGCTGCATCCGGCACGCTCGGCGCGGACAAGAGCATGGGTGAGGCGATCGTACAAGAGGGACCGGTTGGCCAGGCCGGTGAGAGGGTCGTGCAGCGCCTGATGGGTCGCCCGGGCCTCCGAATCGGCCAGGATGACGTGCTGGCGGATCGAGCGGGCGATCAGCCAGGACCCGGTGAGGCCGACGATGAGCACGAGGGTGCCGAGGATGACGACCAACCACATGTCCCGGGAACCGCTCGCCGAGGCGGAGAGGACATTGGCCGCCTCTTCCCGGGCGAGGTCGGTCGCGAAGCCGTCGAGGCTATCCACGCTGGAGGCAAAGACGGCAATCTCCTGGTTCATGACCAGGTCGTCCGCCCGGCGCCGCCCGGCCGCATCTCCGCCTTGGTACAGGGCGATGATCTGGTCGTCTAGCCGGGCGAAGTCATCCAGGCCCCGGAACACCGATGCCAGGAGCAGCCGGTCGTGCTCCGGCCGGCTCCTGCTCAGGTCCCTCAGCTCGACCAGATCACGCCGACACTCATCTAGCGCCCGCACAAACGACTTGCGGGAGGTGATGTCCGTGACGCGGGGCGACTCGGAACGGGTGAGGTCGAGGGCGTAGGCGTTCTGCCACCCGTTGACGTTGGCGAAGTCGTACTGGACCTTCTGCACCGCGGAGCGGAGGGCGGCGAGCTCGGACAGGTCCCTCTGCGTGGTCACCAGGCTGCTCGCTGTGGAGCGGCCGAGGGCGATAAGGCCGATCACAGCGACCGCGAAGACCGCCAGCAGGAGGTTCAACCGCGAGAGGTAGGAGCCCTTCGGCACGGCAGCCATCTTCCGGACCTCCTCCCTGGTCTCACCGGCAAGAGACCCACGCCGTCAAAGGGCCGCGGGCGGCCAGCTGCTGATCACCGGTGGAGCCCCGATCCGTAGCCCCCCGGCCCCGGCCGTACGGATCACGACGCCCATGGCTGTGCGTTGCGAAGCCCAATGACAGCAAGAAGTAGCCAGATCATGAGGGGACCAACGGCCGCGGTACGGGCGGGCCGTCTTCACCGTCCGCTCGCGCTGCGACATGTGCCCCCTGCAGGCCCTGGACCGACCGCTTGGTGCGCAAATCCAATCACCAGAACCAACAAAGACACAGGTCAATGCACCCCCGGCTCCGAGCGACGGCGATCATGGCCTAAGTCAGGACCAAGGTGCTGGATGCTGCGACGGCGAGTGGCATGGAGGAGCCCGTCACGCAATGCCGTGCCAACTCACCAGCATGCTGCCGCAATGGCTGCAGCCCCCATCCAGTTGAAGTGCCGCACCCCGGAGTGACCCACGGGTCACCTTTCGCTTGGCACCGCCCAGGCTGCGATCGCTGGGTCAAGCACCCACCGACACCCACCCGACTGCCTCGACGCCCGCCCGCCGGCCGGACAGGTGCGACGCGCTGAGACTCCTGGCGACACCCGAGACGGCCACAGCGCCCGAACGGAGGCTGCCGATCACGCCGGACAGCGCGCTGGGCTACACCTCTGGCTACACACGCCAAACGGCCAAAGCCCTCTTCCCGGAGGAAAAGGGCCTCTGACCTGCACTTACTTGTAGCGGGGGCAGGATTTGAACCTGCGACCTCTGGGTTATGAGCAACCCGATCGACGTCCAACCCCTCCCGACCCGTCGCAGCTGACCCGCACAGACCCGGACGAACCATCCCAGACCATCGCGTCAATCTCACCTGGTTCGGCGCCTCCCACCCTGTTCGGGTTACCGATCGGGTTACCGCAGCCGACGCCATGGTCCAACCGGCGCCACCCGTCAACGGCGCGGAAAGAGCTGGTTGCCAGCTGGTGGGGGGCCGTGCTCGGCGGTGAGGGGCAAGAGTTGCGGCTTGGCCAGCATTCCAGGGATTCCCCGGTACCAGCCGCGGTGATTGCGGCCCATTCTCTCGTCGGCGGCAGCAGCGTTGGCCGAAGCGACCAACTGCTGCTGGTCGAGAATCCCTGCCAATGCCAGGCGAACCAACGCCACGCGCCAGGTATTGGTGGGATCCCAGTACCGTTCGGCCCCCAATAAGGCCTTCTGAACGGCGCGCTCCGGCTCGAAAAGCGACCAGAATGCAGTCAGATCCAGGTCCGGATCCTCGCGGACGGCCTCCACGATGGAGCCGCTGAACAGCAGCCCCCGCACCATCACCACCAGGTAGTCGGCCGACGCATGGTCCGGATGCAGCAGGCCGTCACGCTCCAACTGCCGCAGCCGCCGCCACCACTCCCACCAGAAAGGCCCCATCAGGCCGATCTCCTTTTCGGATGCCCAAGTCCGCAAGGTCGCCGACGTGAACGCCTCCCGCCATTGCCGACTCCTCGGCGTCGGGACGCGGTCCAGGTCGGACATCGATGGGTTGATCAAGACGTAGGAACCAACCTGGCGCACAACGTCCACGGGTCCGACCATCAGGCTCAGCAACGCTCGGGTCGTGATCCGCCGGTTCCAGGCAGCTTCACCGAGAGCTCGACGCTCCGGCCGCTCCAGGACAGCACAAAGCGATCGGCGCAAGGTCTCCCAGGCGGCGCCAAGAGTGGCCTCGGAGATGCGGGAGGCAGCGTCGAGCACACCGTCCACATCATCCGTCTCGAGCCACGTCAGCAGGGCGGATACCGGCACAGCGGCAGGCGACACTGGCCAGCATGCGCCATCGCGCGATCACCGGGCGACCGGGCCGGCCGGCGAATGGCCCACGTCATCGACTGGAGGATGGCCCACGATCACGGCCGTGCCGTCCGGGTCGGGTGGCCTTCACGAGTGTGTGGGTTGATCGAGGGGGTTGGTGGCGAGGCGGCCCGCGAGCCCGCTCTTGACGGAGATCGCCGCGATGCTCTCCGGCTTGCGTCGCGCCTGGTCTTCGAAGCACCGGAGGAACTCCTCGCGCAGCGACAGCCGCGGATGGCGGCCGACGACCTCCTCGCGGAAGCTGGCGGGCCATAGATCGGCACCGTGCCCGGATATGTCGAGGGTGGTGGCGATTGTCAGCAGGTGCCCCTCGGGATCGACGTTGGCTTCTACCGTCTTCCGCCACATGTGCCGGACGATGACCTCGCTCACCCGCCGGCGCCGCTCGACGGGCCATCCGGCACCCGCGCCGAAGACCCAGGCGATGTGGCCGCCGGACTCCTCGAACGGGAGCGTGTGGCTGTCGAACACCGGCACCAGACCGATGTCGTGCAGCATCGCCGAGACGTAGAGCAGTTCGGCGTCGAAATCGATGCCGTGGCCCAGTCCGTACGAGGCCGCCCAGACGTACGAGCGCCGGCAGTGGTTGAGCAGCGCCGGGGAGCAGTACGCCGCTGCGACTTCCAGCGCGGCGCGGGTAGTGGCGTTGTCGGGCTGCGGGACGTCGTCGAGGTTCATGTCAGCTCTCCGGGTGGATCGTCAGCAGGACGGCGCGTTGTACTCGCCGTCGCCGCGGTACAGGTGGGGGCGGGAGGCGTCGAACCGGACCGAGTCTCCCTCGGCCAGCTCGGTGGAGGAGCCGGTGGGGCCGGTGGAGAACCGCCCAGACCATCACCGGGGCCTGCCACCAGGAAGCCACATCCCAACTGCGAGGCAACGGAACCTGCACCGACCCCACGCCGCTCGCTTCGTGGTGACGTGTGCGCTTGACCATCAGCGCATCGTAGGAAGATGCGAGCGCTGCGGCCTACTTGCTCGTCGTGATCAGCGAGCTGTGGTGCGTCGAAGGGGAGGCGGCGATGAGGCGGGCGACGCTGGCCGACATCTGGGACCTCCTGCTCTTCGTCGTGCTCTTACCCCTTCTCCTGGTGATGGGATTGCAGCTTCCCGGCGATTGGGCCAACCACCACGGGGCGTCGCTACCAGGGACCGCCACGGTCTCAGCGCTGGAACCCGGGCCTGGTGGCGATGTGGTGCTCGTTGACGTGCGCAGTGCGAGCGGCCAGCTGGTAGCGACCCGGCAGGAGATCAACGGCGAGGCGCCTCACCGTCTTGGGGCCAGTTTCCCGATTCGGTACCTGCTCACAAGCACCGGCGGCACGACGCAGGTGTACACCGCGGGTCACGACCCGTTTGCCATCAACCTCACGGTCTTCCTCGTCTGTCTGCTGCTGTGGCTGATCACATTGCCCTTCGTTGTTCGCCGGCTGTTCAGGTTGGTCCGCTGGGCAGCCGGCCGACGTCAGCGCCGAATGACGGGCCCCTACCGGGCCGGACGCGGATACTCGCACAGGTGATCATCCGCGGGCCCCGCAAGAAAGGTTCACGCCACGGGCGGGAGGGATCCCGGCGGTCACTGCTCCTGCTCGTCCTCGGGGTCCTCCAGGCCAGCGCCACGCCCAATCAGGTCGATGGCAATCCCGATCAATTCGACCGCCCCGTCGACCGGGGACAGCTGCCCGCGTACGGCGACCGCGTAGACCAGGCGGCCACGACTGACCAGGGTGCGATTGTCCGGCCGTCCGAAGATTGTCATCGGCAGCTGGTCCCACAGTTCGGCGAACGCCTCGACGATCTCCAGCATCACTGGCCGCGAACTCCGCACGCGTGGCCCGCCGTGCGCGCCTCGCTCGTCGGGCAGCTGGGCGTCCAGGGCGCGGAAGAAGTCCGGGGTGACCCGGACCTGACTCGTGCCACCGGCTTTAGTAGTGCTTGGTTAGGTTGGGACCATTGCGTGGCATGGGGGGCAGAACCCGAGCCAGGTCGCGAGGAGGTACTGCAGCTCGCGCAGGAGGGCGTACAGGCTCAGGTCTGCCCAAGGGCTTTTGGGTTCTCCTTGCGGAGCTTGGTCAGGAACAGTTGGGCGGTGGCGGCGAGGGTGACGTGGCGGTGCCAGCCGATCCAGGTGCGTCCTTCGAAGTGGTCCAGGCCGAGTCCGGTCTTGAGTTCGCGGTAGTCGTGCTCGATTCGCCAGCGTGCCTTGGCCTGGCGCACTAGGTCGGGCAAGGGGGTGTCGGCGGGCAGGTCGGACAGCCAGTAGTCGGCCGGCTCGTCGGTGTCGGGCGGCCACTGGACCAGTAGCCAGCACTCGGGCAGCACGCCGTCGGGGTCGCGGGCGATGACGCGCCCGGCCGGGCGCACCCGCAGGGCCAGGAAGTGCGCGCTCATCTGCCTGCCCGCACGGTCGGTGTCCTGGTGGCCGATCGCGCCGGCGCGTGGTCGGGGCAGGCGGGGCCGCCAACGGACCTGCTGCACGATGTCACGGCCGTGCTCGGCGACGTGGTCGGTGACCAACTGCTTGAGCGTGACGGCCTTGTCGGGGTAGCGGGGCGTCAGGGGCTTGCCGGTCCCGGCGTAGCGACGCGGGACCGGGACCGCCTCGCCGGGCTGGACGGTCACCGTCGCGGTCGTGGCGACGACGTAGCGGATGTCTCGCGCGGTCAGCCCCTGCCGGAACTCGGCGATCTGCCCGTAACCGGCGTCGGCGACCAACACCGGCGGCCGCAGGCCCCAGCAGGCGAGCTCGTCGAGCATCTCCAGCGCCATCACCCACTTCGGGCGGTACCGCTCAGCGTCGGGGACCTTCGCGGCGGCCCGCCGGGCGCGGATGTCGGCGACCTGCTCGACCAGGGGCAACCGCTTGCGCACGTACGGCTTCCTGCCGCCGGCCTCGTCCACGGTGTCCGGGCTCTCGTACAGCCGGCGCACATGCTCGTTCACCACCGGGCGCTCAGGGTCGGTCGGGTCGGGCAAGCAGGTCTCGTCCCAGGACGCCGGGACGAACAGCCGCCAGTCCAGGACCGCCGACGCCGCATCCGCGGCCGCGTTCACGCTGACGCCGATCTGGCAGTTGGAGACCTTGCCGAGCGTGCCGGAGTACTGCCGGGCCACGCACGCGGACGCCTTGCCGTTCTTGGGGAACCCGGTGTCGTCGACCACCCACACCTGCGGGTCGACGGCCTCGACGGCCCACTGCGCGCAGCGGCGCCGCACCCCGGTCACGTCCCACGTGGACGAGGTCACGAACTGCTGCAACTGCTGGTAATCGATCCCGAGCCGATCACCCATCGGCTGGATCGACTTACGCCGCCCGTCCAGCATCAACCCACGCAGATACCGCACCCCGGTCGCCCGCTGGTCCGACCTCGTCATCCCGGCGAAAACGACCGCGGCGAACTCCTCCAGCTGCGCCCGCACCATCGCGAGCCCCCGCTCGTCCATACCCGGACTCAAACACGATCGCCCCGGATCAAACAAGCGACACGCCGACCTAACCAAGCACTACTAGTGGCCCGAGGAGAGAAGGACGGCGCTGTGGCGGCTCCCCGTGGTGCAGATCGTACGCAGGTCTCCGTTCTGGTGCAGGACGACGGTCGTGATTCTGTCGGTGTCGGCGGTGGCCCAGGCGGTCCGGATCGGGTTCCGCTGTTCCCGCCAGGCAGGTGAGGCAGCCTGGCCGTCAGCGAGCCGGTGGAAGGCGACCGTCCACGCGCTGGCGGACACCACCACCTGCTCGCCGGCATGGGTGACGACGTGCAGGGCGCAGACGTCGTCGTCGTGCTGGGCCACGAGTTGACCGACGTGGGTGGGCGTCCAGCGGGACCAGCGCACCGCCCATGGCTTCGCCACGTCCACAGCAGCCATGGCCTCGGCCAGGTCGGTGTCGCCGCCCAGATGCGCGGCCAGTTCGATCAGCGCCGCCTGCTCGCTTGCGGGACGGGACAGCAGTTGCTGCCCGACCCGACCCAACGCGGCCGCCCGACTCCGCCCAGCCCGCGTCGAGGCGGCGGGTAACGCCGCCAACAGCCGGCCGGGCTCGACCGTGGCCAGGCATGCTGCATCAGCCAGGATCGCGTCGAGCAGCCCGCCCCGCGCCGCGTGCGTGGTGAGGAAGGTGCGGGTGTACTCGTCGGCGGCTGGCCAGTTGCGGGCGCCGTCGGCCTGCGTCGGGACCCGGTTCAGCAGAACGTCAGCGAACCGTGCCTGGGCCTGGGACGCCGTCATCCGGACCTCGGCCTCGGCCCTCAGATGTTCCGCGAGCGCCTCATGGAACAGCCGGTACCGGTGCGCCGTCCCCGCCTGGCTGCGCTGCAGCAGGCCGGCCGCCCGGCTGGCCAGTAACTGCCCGACGTCCTGCTCGGCGTATCGGGCGGTGCCGAGAGCCGTTGCCAGCTCCGCCCACGTCGCCGGATCGGCCAACCCGTCCCCCTGCGACCACGCCAACGGCATCAGCAGATCCAGAACCCGCGGCCCGTCGGACTTCGTGTCACGTAGGTACCGGTGCATGGCGGTCCCGACCGACCCGGGGAGCATGTCGGCGGTGCCGGCCTCGGTCATCGTCACCGCTGAGTCGGCGCCGGCAAGCGCCACGCCGTCAACTGCGCGACCAGGAAGCTCGAACCGGCCCGTGAGGCGACCGTCTCCGCCACTGCCGTCGCAAGCGCCGGGTTGCCGCGGTACGGAGTCACCACGTCGGGGTCTTGGTCGGCCAGCAGAACCCTCAGCACGTAGTCCCGGACATCGGCAGGATCCCAGTAGGCCGGATCCTCCAAGCTGACGACGTCGGCGGCTTCGCCGAACAACCGCAGCAGTCCGTCGCCCGGCCCCGGACGGGTCCCCACGAGCAACCGTAACCCGGTCGCCGCCGCCCCGGCCGCGTCGTGCTCCCCGGCCTCGACCCTTCGACACGCTACCTGGTCACGATCGACTCCCTCCCCCGCGATGGACTGCCCGACCGCGGCACACCCCCTGGGCCTAATGCGGTGTGACCCTTTATGTTTATGGCAAGGCCCTGGGGACCCTTGGGGTGCAGGCGCCCTACCTGACGGTCGACACCCTCGTCGTGATCCACGCACGTGCCGTCGATGCCTGACCCGCAGCACCGGACCGTCGATGTGCCCCAGCGACCACACCGTACGAACGCCATGGTCACGCCAGAGCTCACGTTCGGGGTCGCCATGTCGGCGGCTGGCGGGAGCCTCTTCCTGGACCTGTCCCGGTCTGCGCTGCCCGCGGCGGCCAATTGGGATCAGGGCCCGGATGCCTTCGTCGCCACAGGGGCGGCGCTCAGCGGGCCGAACGACATCGATTTCCCGCGCCGACTTCGCATTCCTGCCCGAGCAGCACCCGGGCTGGTCGGGCTCAGGCCAGAAGAACCGTTTTGGCGGACGATCCCAGCCGTCCCCGTATGCCGCGTCACATCGCGGGTGGGGTGACGGACCGGTGGTGTCGCCCTCACGTCGACACCACCGGCCCGCGTCATTGGACCCGGCGCCCGAACCGTCGGGCTGTGGG
The DNA here is from genome assembly GCA_963740575.1 of uncultured Actinomycetota bacterium. Lineage (GTDB taxonomy): Bacteria > Actinomycetota > Actinomycetes > Actinomycetales > Kineosporiaceae > CAVUET01. Next base: position 22,211 of record CAVUET010000001.1, read on the forward strand.
CTGGGCTGACACGTTCGACGACGCACAGACCGCGCCGTTGGCTCCTCAGCCCTTGACGGCTCCGCTGGTCATGCCGCGGACGAAGTACCGCTGCAGGGACAGGAAGACGAGGATCGGGACGATGATCGTGAAGAAGCCGCCGCTGCCGGGATGAGCTCGCGTCCTGCTCCGGTCTGGCCCTGCAGGCCTTGGAGGGCGACCAGTCGCGACGGTGTTGTCGCCCGGCCCAGGAAGATCAGGGCGACGAGCAGGTCGTTCCAGACCCAGAGGAACTGGAAGATCGCGAAGGAGGCCAGGGCGGGGGCCGACATCGGCATGATCAGGCGCCAGAAGGTGGTGAAGTGGCTGGCGCCGTCGATCTTGGCGGACTCGATGATGTCGTTGGGCAGCGCCGGACATGTAGTTGCGCAGGATGTAGATCGGCGAGCGGCATGCCGAAGCCGATGTGAGCGAGCCAGACGGCGGGGAAGGTCCCGTTGATGCCCAGAGCTGCCGTACAGCTTAGGAGCGGCACGAACGCGACCTGGTTGGGCACGACGAGCAGGCCCACGATGACGACGAAGAGGGTCGCGGCCCGCGCACGTCATGAAGGTGAAGGCGTACGCGGCGAAGGCGGCGATGAGGATCGGAATGACCGTCGCCGGGAGCGCGACGACGAAGCTGTTGAGGAAGGCTGGCCCAGGTCCGGCGGCGTCGAGGTCAGCGCCTTGCTGTAGTTGCCGAGGGTCCAGGCGGAAGTCCGAACGGGTTGGGGAAGCGCCGTCCACCAGCCGCTGAGGAGAACTGGTCGTCCGCGGGCGGAAGGAGTTGAGGAGCATCCCGAGCGCGGGGACCATCCAGGCGATGCACAGCGCGACCAGGCCGATACGCACTGGCCAGGTCCGCTGCCAGCACGGCTGCCGGGCCGGCGCGCAGCGGCGGCGGCTCGTCCGCTGGCGTTCCGGTTGGGCTGGACTGTCGTGGTCATCTGCAGCCTCTTCTCGGCCGGAAGTGGCGGACCTGGTAGATCAGGACCGGGACGATCGCGATCATGAGGATGACGACGATCGCCGACGCGTAGCCCGTTGTTGCCGTGGGTGTAGAGCTCGTCGTAGAAGTCGCGGCCGATGACGTCGGTGTTGTAGGCGCCGTTGGTCGTGACATAGACGATGTCGAACACCTTCATGACGCCGATGAGCACGGTGATGAAGACGGTGATCACCGTCGGCCAGATCTGCGGCACGATGATGTTGAAGAAGATCCGCCGCTCGCCCGCGCCGTCGATGCGGGCGGCCTCGATGGTCTCCTCCGGCACGCCCTTGATCGCCGAGGACAGCAGCACCATGGAGTAGCCGGCCTGGTCCAGATCAGGATGATCATGAGCAGCAGGCTGTTGAAGTGCAGGGTGCTGTGCCGTACCAGAACACCGGGCCCCGCTTGAAGAATCCCAGGATTGCGTTGAGCAGGCCGGTCTGGGGCGCGCCCTCCGGCTGGTAGTCGTAGATGGTGCGCCAGATGGTCGCTGCACCGACCATGCTGATGGCCATCGGGAGGAAGATGATCGTCTTCGTCGTCTTCTCGCCCTGGGGCCGTAGGCGGTCGGTGAGCACTGCGACGCCGAGGCCCAGCATCACGGTGAGGGCCGGGACGATGACGATCCAGAGGAAGTTGTTGAATATCACCGACAGGAACCCCTTGTCGGTGAAGAGGTCGGTGTAGTTCTTGGTGCCGATGTACGTCGTCGAGTCCTCGTTGGCGAAGCTGTACTGGATCGTGACGACGGCCGGGTAGATGAGGTAGACGGCGATCGCGAGGATCGCAGGCCCGGCGAACATCCACGGTTTGACACGGTCCTCCCAACGGCCCTTGAGGGACTCGGCCAGCTTGTTGAGGATCCAGAAGATGATAACGGCGCCGCCGATACCGCCGAGGATCGCGATCAGTGCGTTCACGATCTTGATGGCCATGGCACTTCCTCTCTGAAGTGGGACAGAGCGCTGGCAGCCGCGGGGGTGACCGATGGGTCACCCCCGCAGCCAAGCGGATTTCAGCCGCCGGTCTTCGGGAAGCTGTCGTCGATGTTGTTGAGCGTCGTGTTGAGGTCCTGCTGGCCCGAGAGCCACTTGACGGGCTCGGTCCAGAAGGTGCCTGCGCCCACCTTGGCGGGCATCAGGTCGGAGCCGTCGAAGCGCGCAACGCTGGCCTTGTAGAGCACTTCGGTGGCGATCGTCTGGAGCGTCTTGTTCGGCAGGAGCGAGACGTCCGCGGTCTTGTGCGGTGAGAAGGCACCGTTCTTCGCCTGCTCGACGCCGTTGTCCTTGCTGGCGATGAAGTTGCGCAGCTTGAGCGTGTTGGCGTCGTTGTTGAAGGCGGCGGCGATGTCACCAGCGAGGAGGACGGGGTTGTCGCCCTCGGTCTTGGCCGGGAAGGGCAGCGGACCCGTCGTGGTGTCGAGCTTGGCGATAACGGCGTCCGGGAAGCCGCCCTTGTTGGCGACGAAGGTGGCCTGCTTGAACAGGTAGCAGCCAGGGGGCGAGTCGAACAACGCGTTGCCGCCGGTCTGGAAGTTCGTCGCGACGATGGACTTCGTGCCACCGCGGACGTAGCGCTCACCGAAGGCGATCTTCTGGAAGTACTCCCAGGCCGGCTTGATCTCGGGGCTGTTGAACTTCAGCTCGCCCTTGACCCACTTGTCGTAGTTCTCGGGGCCGGCGATGCGCAGGACGAGGTCCTCTATCCAGTCGGTGATCGGCCAGCCGGTGGCGGCACCGGACTCGGCGGCGATGCACCACGGGGTCTTGCCGTCGGCCTTGATCTTCGCGGTGAGGGCGAGCAGCTCGTCGAGGGTCTTCGGGGCCGTGTAGCCAGCCGCCTTGAACGCTGGCGCGTCGGTCCACAGGACGCTCTTGACGCTCACCTCGTTGGGCAGGCCGTAGACCTGGCCGTCGGCACAGGTGCCGGCCTCGACGACGCCGGGGACGAGTGTCGCCTTGTCAGTGGCGACGGTGGCGGCGTCGTACGGGACAAGCTTCCCCTGCTTGGCCAGGTCGCACATGAGGCCCGGCTGGGGGAACAGGCCCACGTCGGGCGGATTGCCGCCCTGAACTCTGGTGCGGATCTCGGTGTCCCACGACCCGGCCTTGATGAAGTTGACGGTGATGCCGTTGGCCGCCGCCCACTTCTTGACGTCGGCCTTGAAGCCCGGCTCGGTGTCGGGACCGAGGCCGTACATCACCGAGACGGTCTTCTTGCCGGGGCCGGTCGCAGCAGAGCCATTGCTCGAGTTCCCGGTGCTTCCCGAGGACAGGCAGCCCGAGACGATCCCGGCGACGCCGATACCCGTGATGGCTGTGATGGTTGCCCTTCGACTGATCATCTCTTCTTCTCCTTGGAGGTTGGGGGCATCGTTGCCACACGCTGACCGGTCACCCTGATGCCCGGTTTTCGAAAGGAACCGGCGAGACCGCCGGTCGCTGGACTGCTGGGGCGGGCTCGCGGATGACGAGACGGTCGCCCTGCCATTCGACGTGCTGCGGGTCGGCGAGCGCGCCGACGAACTCCCCCTCCTCGACGTTGCGGAAGGCGAGTAACTGGGTAGTTCCTGAGGCCCGGTCCACGACGAGCTTGCCGACGTAGAGCCGTGGATCGGCGAGAAGGTGCGCCCGTGCCACGTCGTAGGGGCCGGTGGGGGAGTCGATAGCCACCGCCCAGATACCCCCGGAGGTCGCCTCGCGGCGAGCTAGGGGCATGTCCTGCGGCAGGCAGTTGAAGATGAGGACGTGGCGACCGTCGACCTGCGCCACCTGGGGCACTTCGAGTTGGCCGAACCCGCTTCCCGGCGCCGACACGGGCTCGCGAAGCTCCCAACGGTCAAGGTCCGCGGACCACGCGTGGCCCAGGACGCCTCGGTCGATGGTGTCCTGCGGCGCCGAACCCGGGCCGTGTGACGAGCGTGCCGTGATGAGCATATGCCAGCCGTTGCCGGCCGGGTCAGCGAAGACCCACGGGTCGCGAAATGCCTGGTCGTGCCAGTTCCCATCCGGCACGTGGATCTCGTACCACCGGGGGTCGGCCCGGAGGACCGGCGCGGGAGACTTGACCCATGTCATCAGGTCCAGTGAGGAGGCGCACCCGATGGTCTGGATGTTGGTGCCGTGCTCGTTCAGGCTGGCGCCGGTGTAGAACATCAGCCAGCGCCCGTCGGGATGCCGGACCACCGAGCCGGTCCAGGTGGCGAGGTCGTCGAACGCGGGGGGGTCGCTGCGCACTAATGCATCCGCGACGCGGTGCCACGACCGGAGATCAGCGGAGACCGCATGGCCGATGGAGGCCCTGTGGTGCCGCAGTTCGGGGTCGCGCAGTGCCCGCGAGGCGTAAAGGAAGAACAGGTGGTACTGCTCACCGTCATCCACCACCCAGAAGTCCCACACCCACGAGTCCGGAACCTGAAAGGCCATCAGTCCGTCACCCCGGCCGGTGCGTTGGTCGACACGGCCGCGAGGCGGTTCGTCGAAGTGGGCTTCACCAGGTCCTCCGACGGTAGCGGTCAGCACCTTTGCTAAATCGTTACATCAGCGGAAGTTACTCCGTTGAGGTACGACGCGCAAGGGTTTGCAAAACCGATTTCACCGGCTAATTCCCGCAGCGCCAGTTGGAGGGCGTGCATAGACTGCCGCCATGTCCACCCGCCACAGCTCGCCCGAGGGGGATGGCCGGGCGCCGCGCCCCACGCTGGCGGACGTCGCCGAGCGGGTGGGGATGTCGAAGTCCGCCGTCAGCCTTGCGCTGAACAACCGGCCCGGCTCTCGGCTGTCGCAGGATGCGGTCGCTCGCATCCACGCCGCAGCCCGCGACCTCAAGTACCGCCCGAACCCCGCCGCCCGAACCCTACGGCTGGGCAGGACCGGGACGGTAGGCTTCATCTCCGACGAGGTCACCGTCACCCGGTTCGCCTCGGCGATGATCCGCGGCATCCTCGACGTGGCCGACGAGCAGGAACGAGGCGTGCTGATCGCCGAGACGGGGGGCCGCCCCATGCAGCGAGAGCGCGCACTGGACTCGATGGTGGACCGCCAGGTCGACGCGCTAATCTTCGGCTCGCTCTCCGCGCGACTGATCGACTTCCCTCCGCTGCCGGGACACATCCCAACCGTCACCGTGAACTGTCGCAGCGACGAGGTCCCTCTGTCCGTCTTCCCAGACGAGGAGGCCGCCGGATATGCGGTTGCCAGGCATCTCCTGGATGCCGGACACGGCGACACCCTCGGCATCATCGGTAACACCTTGGGCACCACGTGGGACCCCCGGGGGTCGGTGATGATCCCTCGGCGCTTCAACGGCATCCAGCGAGCGCTCGACGAGGCCGGGGTCGTGCCTATCGCGGTCGCAGACCTCAAGGACTGGGAGCCCTCGGAGGGCTACCGGGGCGCGCGGGAGCTCTTGGAGTCCCGCCAAGCGTTCACGGGGCTGATCTGTCTCAACGACCGGATCGCGTTCGGCGCCCAGCAGGCGCTGACCGAGTACGGGCGGCGTGTTCCCGAGGACGTCTCCCTCGTCTCCTTCGACGACGACGACCTGGCGGGCTACATGCGACCACCTCTGACGACGGCCAGGCTGCCGTACTACGAGATGGGCAGGCTCGCAATGAAGATCGCGCTGGCGTCCGACACGTGGAGCGGCGAGCATTTGGTGCCGATGCCGCTCCAGGTCCGTGACTCCGTGCGCGCTCTGCCGCGCCTCGTGCCGCCGTCAGGATGAGCACTGGTCAGGGCTGCGGGGAGAGTGTCGTGCCTGGACATGGTCATCACCATGGCGTGCAACACTCGCGGCCCAGCACTTTGCAGCATGAAGGTTCCTGCGAAGGCCGCCCTGCCTCCTCCTCCGGTCGCCCGCCACTGGCCGGGGCGCGGCACAAGGGGGCCCTGGGATCGGACTCCTGTGGACTCCCTAGATCTGTGAACGTCCGTCTCCCCGACTATGGAGATCAGAGGCAGCCCTGTGGTGCCTGGGTCAGACGCGCAGAGGCCCCGGAGGCAAGCCCCGGGACGTGGCAGGGTCCGGCTATTCGGAGTACGGGGCGAGGCGCGTGTCGCCGGCTACGACAAGCGCATCGATGGTGCGCTGCCAGTCGCCATATAGGCCGGCCCCGGCCGCGGCCGTTCTGATCTCGACGAGCCAGTGGGTCAGGCTGTAGCAGCGGCTGGCGACCGCCGCCGGGTCAGCGAGCACTGCTCGCGCGACCCACGGCACGCCGAGGCGGGCCTGCACGGCGACTGGGAGCGATGACGCCACGAACCGGACGAGGGTGTCCACACACGTGGGTCTTCCGCCCGCGACACCGAGCCAGCGGTCAACTGTGGCCTGCCAGGCGATTGGGTCCCACCAGATGATGGGCTTGCCAGTGACCTCCGAATGCAGGTAGGTGCCTTCTCCTGCGGGTGTTGGGAGCAGCGCGGCCAGGGTGTAATCCCGGCCGCGGAACTCGCTCTTGAACGGTCCGCGCCCACCGTCGTGGGCGTCGATGAGGCGTTCGACAACGCTGGGCCAGATGCGGTGAGCGGTGTCCGCTCGCTGGGTGTTCTCTTCGGCTGCGGCGCTCAGCGCACGCAGCGCCTGGTCGAGCAGCTGGGAGTTGTCTACGTAGGCATCGATGTGGGTGAGTACCGCGTCGTCGTCGTTGAGGGTGAGCAGGGCGCGCGCTGCGGCGAGCGAGTGGGTACCTCGATGGTCGGTGCCGCGTTCGCGGGCGAGCAGCGCACGCCGCTGCGCGTCGAGCAGCACATCCAGCATGGCGCGCGCGTCGTCGGAGACACAGATGCCGGCGACGGCGGCACGTCCGAGCGCCCGGATCGCCGCATCGAGGCGAGACACGTAGATGTTGTCGTCGGCTACGGCGGGCAGGGTGTCGACGACGGGGTCGTCGAGGGCCTCGATGGGGTGCTCTTGCTGCTCCATGTTCCATGGGCCGAGGACGCATTCCCGCATCATGTCGATCGTGGTGCGCATTGCCGCGTGGTGCGGGCACGTGGAGTCGTGGGAACAAGGTGTCGCCCACAGGTTGTCGAGCCCGCGTGCGAGGAACAGCCTCGTCTGCAGCACGTTCGCTTGGGCGAGACGGGTCACGCCCGCTTTGCCTCGCGTGTAGGTGACGGCTCCGTCCGAGCCGTCAAGGATGCGGCGTACGTGGTCGGCGCCCGGGGTGAGTAGTAGCGGCAGGACGCGGGCTGCGCTGCGGTCCGCGCCTTGCGAGAAGTACGACTCCTCGATGTCGTGGTCTCGTTGCGGCATCTCGTCTTCGCCCACTCGCAGCACGATGTCAGCGGCGGTCTTAAGGCTGTCGTCGGGCAGCGGTCGTCCGTGTACGAGGTGCTGGGTGAGCGCGTAGGCCGCGACAACGGCGGACGCGTCCCAGCCCATCGCATCCAACTCCGTTGGGTTGTTGAGCAGCGTGGCCGCCGAGTCCAGGTCGGCGACCAGGTGTTCGGTCATGATCGGTTCGGGGGTGCCGTCATCCTGCTTCACGTGGTATCGCACGATCAGCCGCATCACTTCCTGGCTGCGAAGGACCTCCTTCATCCCGGCAGACAGCGCAGTCGCCACTTCTGCCGGCGGATGGCTCTCGATCAGGTACCCGTCGTCGGTCTTTTGCATGGTGTACGTCGACCGGTCCAGGCCGCTGGCCCACGCTCGTGCTGTGCTCAGCTCCATTTCGGCGGCGTCCGCCGGCAAGGCGTCGCCGAGTTGCTCAAGACGACGGCGAGTCTTCTCCACGAGCTGCTGCCCCACTAGCCGCAGCTCCTCAGCACGCTCGGACCCGGCGGCGAGCACGAGCGATGTCGCCGCTTCCCGGAGAGACCACTGCCGCCGGTCCGCGCCCACAATTCCTTCCGATGAGGCCCGCAAGAAGCCGTGCTCGTGAACGATCCGCGCGAACTCGAAGGGCCACACGTCGGGTTCGGCGAGGAACCGGTCGAGCAGCGTCCCTGCCTTGTCCAGGTGCCGGACGAGAAGGCCGACGACGAAGGCAATCATGGCGACGTTGTCGCAGCCGTCCAATAGCACCGTGACCATCAGGTCGAGCGGCACGCCCAACCCGACGATGTCGTCGCAGACCCGCTCCAACGCCTGCAGCGCGCTCATGCACGGGTAGGGCCCGACGCCGGTCCCCCGGTACCAATTCCAGGTTCCGGAGTCGCCGATGTAGACGTGCGGCGCGCCCGTGATGTTCAGCTCGATGCGGTACCGGTCAAGATCGGCCTCATTCACCGGCTCGAAGTGCCGGTCGAGCCCCGTCAGAATCCGCGCCCGTACGGTCGCGGCATGGTTCAAGATCCGATTCAGGGCCAAGACCCCCCTGCGGAAATCGGACTGGAACAGCGGCATGAACGGACCCCGGTACCAGGCAGCCAGTGGCATACCGAGGGCGAACCCTTGGTGCTCCCGCACACCTTCGTCGTGGCCGTGGCGACGGCTTCCGTCTTCCTCCTCGTCTAGGTAGTAGGCCAACACCATGTCGGCGAGGAATCGCGGCCGGTACCCCGCCAGTGCCCGCCCGCAGAGGATGCCTTCCACCGCCGGAGCCAGCTCCCGCGGCTCAGCTTCGGCGATCCGCCGCAGCACTGCCTCCCCGTCTTCGCCCAGGTCGGGGCCGAGCAACGCGAACAACTCCACCACCGTCTCGTCGGTGAACTCCCGAGAGATCGCTGGCCGCGGACGAGGCGGCCGGTCGCGCGGGTATCCGATCTCCTCGAAGATCGGCATGTTCTGCATGCGAACCATCCGAGCAGCCCGCTGCTCGTCGGTGGTCGCCGCCTGCGCCGTAGCCCGCGCTTCCTCCGCCTCAAGAAACCGCTCATCAGCAGCCGCACAGAACTCCAGCAGCCGAGCGCGCAGCTGCTCCCGCAGCGCGTTCCCCACCGGCACGCCGGAGCCGACCAGCGACCGCAGCCACTCCAGCAGCACGGTCCGCTCCCCTTGCCGGACCTGGACCTCCACGGCGCCTCTTCTTCCAGCAGCAGCTCGACCAGCGGCTCCACCGCGGCGATCCGCACGAACGCGTTCTGACCACGGAGCCGCTGGTCGGTCAACCGGACCAGCCGCCGCACCCCGGCCCTGTCGTCCGCTTGAAGCTGCGGCCAAGCGTCCCGCAGCACAGGGCGCGGGTCCCCGAGGGTTAGCAGCGCCTCGCCAGGCACATCAGCCCACCGGTCACCGTGCCCGGCTGCGACCAGTTCGTCGAACTTGCCCTGCCACCGCGCGAACCGCCCCGCCATCGGATTCGCTCCGCTGCCCGAAGGCGCGACGAGCAGCGCCTGACACGCCAGCCGCGCTGCCCCCAACGCCCACCTCGGCACCCCCGCATCCACCAGCACTCGTATTGGGTTGCCGTCAGCGAGCAGCAGCCGCGCCACCGCATACCGGCGCACCTCGTCATGTGCGAACTCCGGCACCGGACGGAACGGGTTGTCCTGGGGCGTGCGCAGCAACCCGTCCTTCCGCAGCCCCTCCAGAGCACCCGGATCCAGCGTGGCTGCGGCATCGAGTTGATCGCGACCGACCTGCAACACGTGACGAGCGAGCTGCAACATCACAAGGTTGCGGGCGTCAGGACTGCCCCGGTCGCTCGCGCCCTTCCTGCGAACCAGGCCCTCCCAGACCTGCTGCATCGCGTCGAAGTCGCTGACCGGCACGCCCTGCACCCCGCCACGCACCAGCAAATCGACCACCACCGGACGCCGCAGCAGCTCACGCGACTGCGGATTCGCCGCCATCGCCTCAAGCTCAACGAACTCGCCGACCACCAGGTCGACCTGCGCGTCCGTCATCGGCGGCACCGCCACCTCGACCACGCCTTCACCGATCCGCCTCGACACCGTGTCCACGACCAACTGCTTCGCATCGCCCGCCGTCACCACCACAACCCGCACCTCAGCCGCAACAGCGGCGTCCACCACGAACGTCAGCAGGTCCTGCGCACCCTCTGCGACCGCATCCGCCCCATCCACTACCAGCACCCGGGTCGGGGCGGACATCTCCGCCAGCAGATCCCGCAACCGCGCACCCAACGCCGCCTCAAACTCCACCGCCGTCGACGGCAGGTGTCGCAGGTTCAGACACACGACCTGCGACTCACCAGCGGCCGCCGCTTCCGTCCCCGCTGCTGCCACAGGGTCCGTCGCGAAGTCCGTCTTCGTCCGCAGGTCGAGCGCCACCGCTGACTTCCCAACGCCCGACTCCCCGTGCACCACAACCCCAGCAGCCGACCCGACCGCGGCCGCTAGCTCGGCCGCCACCTGCGCCCGGTCCAACCGAACGTGACGCGTACCATCCGCCGACACGATCTCGTCGCCGACAGCTCCGCGCACCTGCTCGTCCAGCAACTCCAGCGCCCGCCACCCCTCCCGGTGACGCCGAATCGCCGAGTCCACCACGTCGTGCGCTTCCCGCCGCAGCATCGAATAGTTCACCGACGCCGCCGTGGGCCCCCAGTCATCTGCCAACGTCAGCAACCGGTCCCGCAGCTGCGTCCCCCCGTACAAGTCCTTGCCGCGCGCCACCGGAATCAACGAGTTCGCCAACGCCGCCCAATCGCTGTCGTCCGGGGCTTCCATCCGAGGCATCAACACCACGAGCCGAGACAGCAGCTCCCACACCCACTGCTCAACGCCATCGCTCGACGGATCCGGCCAGCCAAGATCAACGAGCGCCTGGAGAACCAGACCCTCTACCTGCACCAGGCGATCCTGCACGCCATGGTTGAACTTCCCCCGCGTGCGCACCAGCCCGAAGAACCCGTTCGCCCCAGACTGACCCGCCGCGACCCGAGCAAGGACTTTTAGCTGCTCCACGTGCTCCTGCGCACCTGCGACAGCCAAACCCAACCGCAACTCCGGCCCGGCCGGCGCGTTAGACAACTGCTGCACGAACGCGCGGAACAACGCTCGCGACTTCTGGTCGCTCTGCACGAGGTTCGGCCTCCGGCGTGCACCCACCGCCAACATCAGGGACGGATCTTCCTCACCCTCCTCGGCCGCCTCGACAACCAAGTCATCGACCGTGAACTCCGGTGCCTGCTGGAACGCCACCGACACCACCACGCGGCTCGCCCCGAGACCAGCAGCCCCGTGCCCGAGCAGCAACCGCCCCAAGTAGTCGGCCGCGACCTTCCGCTCGAACGTCACGCCGCCACCGCCGGTCGACACCGGACTCGAACCGGCATCCGCCACCTCAACCCGCCGCTCGCGCAGCCACGAACGAACCACATCGCTGTCTGTGTTCAACCAGCACAATTTCGCCCGGCCCACTGTGCTCGTCTGCACAAACCCAGCCGCTTCAAGCTGGCGCAGCCGAACCGACGCAGTCGTCGGAGACACCTTCAACTCCGCCGCGATCGACCGCCCCGACGCAGGCTCATCCCGAGCCGCCACCGCGAGCAGCATCAAGTAGCCGCTCTCCCCGAGGGTCGAGCGCAACATCTCGGAAGTACCAGTCACGCCGCCATCCTACTCATGTCCAGAAATTCTGGACATGAGTAGATCAAGCTGATGACTGGCCTGCGCCACGATCTTCGCGCCAAGGCCATGTACCTCGGGAACCCCCTGCGCCCTCGCGCAGGCCCACGCGGTTGACCATCCCGCAGAACCCGAACTGCCACCCATCAGGAGGCAATATGACCGGACCCAGCCCGAGAGCAGCCGCACCCACACGTCATAGCCGCACAACCCAGACCGTATCCACGCCGACAAAGGCCGCTCACGACGCCTCGCCACGTCCGAGCACAGTAGGCACGGCCGGACCCGCTCAACCGGCCATCCCCGCGCCACCGCCCATCTCAGAGCCGCTCCTTCTCACCACCGCCCAAGCCGCCGAACGCCTCGGCATCAGCCGCAGCCTGCTCTACGAGCTCCTGGCCACCGGCGACATCGAGTCCATGACCATCGGGCGCCTGCGCCGCATCCCCGCCGACGCCCTCACCACCTACATCCAGCTCCAGCGAACCAGGAACCAAGGCCCCCGAACCTGACCCCGAACCACAATCCACCCGGAATCCGTATGAACATCTCACCCCGGCACCACCGCGAACCCAGTTCCACCGACCTGCACAAACGTCCCCGCAGATCCACCGCCGGACGTCCACGTCGAGGGTCAAACGAGGGTCAAACGCGTCAGAGGCCGGTTTCCCAAGATCTGGGAACCGGCCTCTGACCTGCTACTTCTTGGTAGCGGGGGCAGGATTTGAACCTGCGACCTCTGGGTTATGAGCCCAGCGAGCTACCGAGCTGCTCCACCCCGCGTCGCCTTCGTCAGCCTACGTGACCCGCAGCGACGGGAGCAAATCGGCCCCGCGGGTCGGCGCCACCCGCCGGTCCGATTCCCACGGATACGCTGCCGGCGGGCCCGAGTGCGTCAGCCGGTCGAGGTGGCCGTGGGCTTGGTCGAGGACGGCGCCGGGCTGGCGGGGGGCGTCGGTGTCGCTGCGGTGCCGAGCTTGGCCTCGGCGGCCAGCGCCTGGGTGATGGCGTCCCGCAGCCGGTTCTGGGCCTCTCCGTAGGCCGTGAAGTCCCCCGCCTTCAGCGCCGCGTCTGCGTCCTTCATCGCCTGCGAGGCAGCCTTCAGCGCCTGTTGGAGCGCCGCCTGTGCGCTGGCCGACGCCGAGGCCGACGGACCGGACGACGGGCTGGACGAGCTCGGCGACGGCGTGCCGGTGCCACCCGTCCCGGTGCCACCCGTGCCGGTGCCACCAGTCCCGGTGCCGTTGAAGACCTGGTTGATCGCGCCGTCCAGGGTGCTCGCGAAGCCGATCTGGTCACCGAAGGCGACCAGCACCCGCTGCAGCAACGGGTAGGACCCCGAGCCGGAGCTCTGGACGTACACCGGCTCGACGTAGAGCAGGCCTCCACCCATCGGCAGCGTGAGCAGGTTGCCGTACTTCACCGTGGACTTCCCCTGCCGCAACAGGTTCAGCGCCTGGGACACCGTCGGGTCGGCGTTGAAGCCGTTCTGCACCTGCCCGGGACCGTTCACGACCAGATCCCGGGGCAGTTCCAGCAGCCGCAGCTTGCCGTACTCGGGTGATCGGACCCCGGGCGACGAACCCGCGTTCGAGTCGACCGCGAGGAACCCGGTCAGCACGTTCCTCGCAAGACCCGCGCTGGTGGGGATGAACGTCGACGTCAGCGAGAACGACGGCGCGCTCTGGCCCGGCATCTGCAGGGTCAGGTAGTACGGCGGCTGTGTCTGGGTGGTGCTGGTCGACTCGGTCGGATCCGGCGGGACGCGCCAGAAGTCCTGCTGCCCGAAGAAGGCCCCGGGGTCGGTCACGTGGTAGCGCGAGACCAGGTCCCGCTGCACCTTGAACAGGTCCTCCGGGTAGCGCATGTGCGCCATCAGCTGACCGCTCATCGCCGACAGCGGCTTGACCACGGTGGGGAAGACCTTCTCCCAGGCCCGGAGCACGGGATCCTGCCCGTCCCAGGCGTACAGGGTGACCGAGCCGTCGTAGGCGTCCACGGTCGCCTTCACCGAGTTGCGCATGTAGTTGACGGGCTGGGCCTGCAAGGACGCCACGCTGGCCGACTGCTCGGTCAGCGAGTCCGAGGTGACCTGTTCCAGGTTCTCCACGGACGAGTAGGGGTACCGGCTGGTCGTGGTGTACCCGTCGACGATCCAGACGATGCGCCCGTCGACCACCGCCGGGTAGGGGTCACCATCCAGCGTCAGGAACGGGGCCACCTTCTGCACCCGGAGTCGGGGGCTGCGGTCGTACATGATCCGCGAGTCCTTGTTCACGGCGTCGGAGAGCAGGATGTTCTGCTGCCGGAACTTGATCGCGTAGAGCAGTCGGTTGAACCGGGAGCCGATCGAGACGCCACCCTTGCCGGTGTAGGTGGTGTTCTGCTGCCCGCTGGCGTTCTGGTCGTCCGGGAAGTCCAGCTCGCGCTTGGTGGCGCTCTGCGGTGCGCCCACGATCGAGTACTCCGGCGACTGCTCGCCGAAGTAGACCCGCGGCTGATAGCTGCCCAGAGCCCCCGTGGACGGGATCCCCTCCTGGAAGAACACGGGCTTGCCGTCGCTGGTCGCGGTGTTTCCGTAGGCTGCCACCACGCCGAAACCGTGCGTGTACACGACGTGGTCGTTGTACCAGTTGCGCTGGCTGGGCGGCGCGTCGTCCAGGTTCAGCTCACGGACCGCGATGACGGAGTCCCGGATCTGGCCGTTGAGGTCGTAGCGGTCCACGTCCAGGCTGTCGGCGAACGCGTAGTACTGCTTGTTCTGCTCCAGCTGGCGGAACGTCGGGCTGAGCAGCGACGGGTCCATCAACCGGATGCCGGGGATGGTCGCGGCGTCGTTGCGCAACGCCCCCGGGGTGGCCTCGGTCTTGGCGGCGTACTTCGTGACGCTGATCCCCGTCAGGCCGAACGCCTGCCGGGTCGCGGTGATGTTCCGCGCGATGTACGGCGCCTCCAGCTGCTGGGCGCTGGGTGCGACCTGGAACCGCTGCACAATGGCCGGGTAGATCTGCCCGATCACGATCGCGGAGATGACGAGCAGTCCGACGCCGTACAGCGGCAGCAGCCGGGTGCCGTCGGTGAAGGCCGCCACCACGAACAGCAGCGCCACGATCACCGAGATCACCGCGAGCACGCCGCGTGCCGTCACGACCGCGCGCGCGTCGGTGTAGGTCAGGCCCGTGATCAGGTCGGACTGCTTGGCCGTCAACGAGTACAGGCCGAACCAGGAGTCCAGCGCGCGCAGCACGAGGAACCCGGCAGCCAGCAGCCCGAGGTGGATCCGGGCCTCCGGGGTCATCCGCGGGCCGCCACCCTGCAGCCGCAGGCCGCCGTACAGGTAGTGCGTCACGATCCCGGCCAGCCCGGACAGGAAGACCACGGCGGTCAGGAAGCCGACCAGGAAGTCCAGCCACGGCAGGGTGAAGACGTAGAACCCGGCGTCCAGGTGGTACTGCGGGTCCTTGCTGCCGAACGAGACCCGGTGCGCCCAGAGCAGGAACGTCTTCCACTCCTGGCTGGCCGCGGACGCCGCGAACAGGCCCAGTACGACCGGCACACCGATGGTCACCAGGCGGCGCAGCGGCTCGATGGAGTCGCGGTAGCGATCCAGGCTCGCCTGCTCCTGGGACACCGGGGCGTACACCGGCCGGGACCGGTAGGCGATCATCAGGCTGGCGAGCACGGCACCGGCCATCACCAGCCCGCCGATCAGGAAGAGCGCAGTCCGGGTCAGCAGCTCTGTCCGGTAGACGCGCAGGTACCCCAGTTGGCGGTACCACAGCACATCGGTCCAGATCTCGGAGAAGACCAGGGTCAGGACGATCAGCAGACCGAGGATCACCAGGGTGGGGATCAGGGCTGCCCGCCGTCGCCGACGCTGAACGACCGGCCGCGGACCCCGACGAGGGTCCTGCTCGAAGCTCACGGGGTAAGAACTTACCCATACCAGGGCCGGTTCCCGATATTGGTCGCCTCTGACATGCGAGCATCGCCTCGTGGTGCAGCCCCAGGAGCACGCCCCGAGCGGGCGCCAGCGAGCCCTGCAGAGTGCCGTGGTCGAGATCGAGCAGCATGCCGCAGCCGGCGGCTGGGACGGCCCGGTGCGGCTGTTCGCGCTGGTCCGCACCGGGGCGGCGCTCAGCCGGGACCCGACCCTGCGACACCGGCTTCCGCCCGACGCGGTGCGCACCGCCGCCGCCGACCCCGATCACCTCACCGCGGTCGAGCAAGAGGGGCTGCCGGACGCCGCGAGCCTGTCCCAGCTGCTCGCGGGGATCGCCTGGCCGGACACCGTGGACGGGGCGGCCGTCGTGGTCGAGCGCGTCGTCCTGCCACCCTCGGCCGAGGCCGGCCTGCCCGATGATCCCGAGGCCGCGCAGGCCGCGCTGCTGGCCGATCCGCGCCGGCGCGACCTGCGGCTGGCGGTCGGGGTGCTGCGGGACGGCCCCGCCGCGTGCGCGATCCGGGCCCGGGACCACGATGCCGACGACCGGGTCGCGACCGGTCCGGATCTGGTGCCGGATCTGGCCTCCGCCCTGGCCGCGACCCTGTCCGGCTGAGGCGGCCCGAGAGCGGGCGGTACGGCGCCGGGCGGGGCGGCAGTCCGTCAGCCGGTACAGGTCTGCAGGGCTGTGACGCCGTTGCCGGAGCCGATGGCCTGCACCGCTGACCGGGCCTGCGCCAGGGTGGCCACCCGCACCACGCGCAACCCGGAGGGCACGTGGCCGACCACCTCGCTGCAGTCGTCCGCCGGTGCCAGGAACCACGCCGCCCCGGCCCGGCGCGCGCCGATCATCTTCTGCTGGATGCCGCCGATCGGCCCGACCGTGCCGTCGCTGTCGATGGTGCCGGTGCCGGCGATGTGCTTGCCGCCGGTGAGGGCGCCGGGGGTCAGCGTGTCGATGATGCCCAGCGCGAACATCATCCCCGCGCTCGGGCCGCCCACGTCGTCGATCTGGATCCTGACCTTGAAGGGGAAGTTGAACTTCGGGTTGATGCCGACGCCGAGCAGGGTGCGCCCGTCCTGGGACGCCAAGGTCGTGACGGGCAGCGTCCGGTCCGTGCCGTTGCGGCGGACGGTGACCTCGATCGGCTGCCCAGGGGCGACCTTCTGCACGGCCTCCCGCAGCGCGTTCAGGTCCTGCACGGGCTTGCCTGCCACACCCACGATGACATCGCCGGACTTGAGCACCTTCGCGGCCGACGACCCCTTCGCCAGCTGGTCGATGGTCATCACGGTCGGGACCTCGATACCGAGCGTGGTCAGCGCGGCGGCGGTGGCCTCCTCCTGCGAGGACGCCATCTCCTGCTGTTGCTCCTGGGTGGACTGCTGCTGCGTCTGCCCCGGGGGGAACACCGCGTCCTGCGGGACCACCTCCGCGCTGGAGTCCAGCCACCCGCGCAGCACCTCGAAGACCGACAGGTTGGCACCGGGCCCTCCGGACACGGTGACCGTGGTCAGGTCGAGCGTGCCCGAGGTGGGGTAGGTGCGGTGGCCGGTGACGCTGATCAGCGCCTTGCCGCCATGACTGCCGAGGGTGTTGATGGCCGGACCGGGCTGCAGCTCGGCGTACGGCACGTGCAACAGCATCGTCATCGCGGCGAGCACGATGCCCAGGAAGCCGGCCACGAGCAGGACCGCCGTGTGTGGCCCGAGGCCGGCGGCCGGTTCAGGAGCGGTGGCGGCCGGCGGCGCAGGAGCTTCGGAGGTCACCGCTGATGTCCCCCCTCAGGGTCGGGCTGTTGGGCTGTCCGTGGGCTGTCGTCGATGGGCTGTCGATGGGCTGTCGTCGGGGCTGTCGATGGGCTGTCGTCGGGCCGTCACAGGGTAGGACGGCCGCGGCGGCTGCGGCGTGCCCGGGCCTGACGCAGCACCGCTGCCGTGGCCACCACCGCGACGGCCGCACCGGCGGCGCCGAGCGCTGCGTCCCGCCGGTCCATCCTGCGGCCTGCCACCGTCGTGTGCCCGCGCACCTCGGCCAGCAGGCCGCCGAGGCAGTCGGCGTTGCCGTGCTGCGGGACCCAGCCCGCCGCGCGCAGCCGCTCCGACGGGACCACCCACGGGTGCACGACGTACGCCAGGTCCGCGGCCGGCGTGGGCAGCACCCCGAGGCGGTGCAGCCGTTCGGCGGTCCCGAACGCGAGCCCGGGCGGCACCTCCACCCGGCGCAGCCCGGTCAGGGACTCCAGCGCGACCCGGTCCAGGGCCCCCTCGGCGCCTGCCGTCACCACCCCGTCCAGCCCGGCGCTGATCACGGTCCAGACCGCCTCGCCCAGGTCGTCCAGGTGGCAGAACTGCCACAGGGTCCGGGCGCCGCGCACGCTGAGCACCCGTGGCGCCTCGAAGTGCCGGGTCACGATCGTGTCCACTCCCGGTCCCGCCAGCGCCGCCGGGCGGATCAGGCAGACCCGCAGTCCCGGGTGCACCCGGGGAATCCGGGTCGCGATCCGCTCCACCTCGAGCAGGTCGCCCACCAGTCCGTCGTCCGGCTCGGCGCGCAGCGGCGCGTCCTCGGGCAGCGGCACCGGGTTGTCCGGCCGGGCCCCGTAGACCATCGCGCTGGTGATCACCACGATCCGTCCGGCGCCGACAGCCGCCGCAGCGGTCGAGACGGCTTGCAGGGCCCGCACGGTCCGGGCCCGCCGCTGCCGGGCCGGCTGCGCCAGCGCGCCGCCCAGGTCCGCGGCATCCGCCACGTGCACCACGACGTCGACGCCGCTCAACCGCTCGGCGACGCTCGGATCGGTGATGTCACCCAGGCGCCAAACCACGCCGTCCAGGTCGCCGCGGTCCCCGTCCACCGCGATCACCGAGCGGGGCCCGCCCGGTGCCTCCTGGTGGCGCACCAGGGCACGCGCGACCGCGGCGCCGACCGGCCCGGCCGCCGAGGTGACGGCGATCACCGGGCCTCGGCGTCGGGCCTGCCGGGACGCCGCGCCCGAGCGCCGGTCGGCGTTCATCCCGGCCTCACTGTGTCTGATGGTTCGCTCGAGCGGCGGCCCCTGGTGGCGAGGTCTTCCCTCGTCGCCGTCTGCGCCTGCGGCGCGACGGCACCTCGGTCCAGACCCCGCCGGGCCGCCGCCTCGCTCACTGCGCCCGTCTGCGCCTGCGGCGCGACGGCACCTCGGTCCAGACCCCGCCGGGCCGCCGCCTCGCTCACGCGCCGGGCCACCTGCTCGCTCACGGCAGACACCCTCCCCTGTCGGAGACCGACCTCGCTACGGTGGGAACGTCACGGTCGATCCCGGCGTTGCCCGCGGCAAGGGGTGACGATCGTGACGCTCGAGCGTAGGTCAGGCGATCCCGCCCGACGGTACCCGTGACCAGGGGATTCCCGCACAGTGGGCGAACGAGGTGCTGATGAGTAGCGGCCAGGATCCCGAACGACCCGACGAGGGGCAGGACCCGCTGGGCGAACTGCTGCGGGCGATGTTCTCCGGTACCGGGGGCGGCCCCGGCGGGGCCGTGCAACTGCCCCCGGAACTGGCTAACCTGCCGGGGATGCCGCAGGACCCGGCCGCGTTGCAGGCCATGCTCGCCCAGGTTCAGCAGCTGCTGGCCGGGACCGGTGACGACCCGGTGAACTGGGACCTGGCCCGGGACGTGGCCCGGCAGGTGGCCGCCGAGTCCGGCGACCCGAGCGTCGCCGACCCGCAGCAGCGACAGGTGGCCGAGGCGCTGCGGACGGCGGAGTTGTGGCTGGACCGCGTCTGCGACCTGCCCGCCGCGACGGCACGCACGCAGGCCTGGAGCCGCGCGGACTGGGTCGAGCGGACCCTTCCCACCTGGAAGCGCCTGGTGGAGCCGGTCGCAGAGAGTGTCGGTATCGCCATGTCCCAGGCCATCTCGTCGCAGGCGCCCGAGGAGCTACGCGGCGCGCTGGCCGGCGCCCTGCCGATGATGCGCCGGATGGGTGGCGCCTTCTTCGGCAGCCAGGCGGGCCAGGCCATCGGCGCCCTGGCGCGCGAGGTGGTCAGCGGCTCGGACGTGGGGCTGCCCCTGCTACCTGCCGGGCACGCCGCGATGCTGCCCATCAACGTGAGCGCGTTCGGGTCCGGGCTGGGCCTGCCCGAGGACGAGGTCCGGCTGTATCTGGCCCTGCGCGAGGCCGCGCACACCCGCCTGTTCGCCGATGTCGGCTGGCTGCGGGCGCACCTGCTCGGCGCGGTCGAGGACTTCGCGCGGGGCATCACCATCGACACGGCGAAGATCGAGGAGGCCGTCCGCCAGGTCGACCCGAGCGACCCGCAGGCGCTGCAGGAGGCGCTCTCGTCCGGGATGTTCGAGCCGGAACGGACGCCCACGCAGCAGGCCGCACTGGACCGGTTGGAGACCGCCCTGGCCCTGGTCGAGGGTTGGGTGGACGAGGTCGTGGACGCCGCCGCTCGGGGCACGCTGCCGCACGCAGGGGCGCTGCGCGAGACCGTCAGGCGGCGGCGGGCCTCGGGCGGACCAGCCGAGCACACCTTCGCCTCGCTGGTCGGGCTGGAGCTACGGCCGCGGCGGCTGCGCGAGGCAGCCGCGGTCTGGGCGGCGCTGACCCAGGCCCGCGGGACCAGCGGCCGGGACGCCTTGTGGCGGCACCCGGACCTGGTGCCGACGGCGGAGGCGTTCTCCGACCCAGCTGGCTTCGCCCGCCCTGACGAGGTCGGGACCGGGGACGCCATGGACGCGGCCATCGAGGCGCTGCTGGCCGGCGAGCAGGGTTCCGCCGAGGGCGGCGACTCCGACAAGGCCGAGGGCGGCGACTCCGACAAGGCCGAGGGCGGCGACTCCGACAAGGGGGACGGCCAGGAGCGGGACGGGTGACCGCAGCGGCGACCTGGACCCCGTCCGGGGCGCTGGTCGCTGACGTCCGCCGCAGCCTGGCCTGCGCGCCCCGCACGACCGCGGACGACCGTTTCGAGGCCGACGCGTGGCGGGCCCTGCTGGACGCCGAGGGCGCGCTCATCCTGACCCGGCTGGCCGCCCCCAGCCATGTCACCGCCTCGGCCGCGGTGCTCGCGCCGGACGGGCGGCGGACATGCCTGGTCCTGCACGGCCGGGTCGGACTGTGGATGCAGCCCGGCGGCCACCTGGAAGCAGACGACGGGTCCCTGACGGGGGCATGCGCCCGCGAGGTCCTCGAGGAGACCGGACTCGCGGGCGAGGTGATACCCGAGCCGGTGGCGCTGTCCCGGCACCGGGCCCCGTGCCGCGGGCCCGGCGTCGACTGGCACCTGGACGTCCAGCACCTGCTGGTCAGCCCGGTGCTGCCGCCGGTGGTCAGCCCCGAGTCCCGGGACGTGGCCTGGTTCGACGTCGACGACCTGCCGGCCGACGTGGCGCCCGGGGTGGCCACCCTGGTGCACCGGGCCGCGGCCATCCTGCGCGGCTGACGGTCAGGGCCCCGCCGGGCCTCCCTCGTCCATGGAGATCGGCAGGTCGCGCGTGGCCGCCACACCCTCGAGGAAGCCGCGCGCCCGCTCGGTCCGCGGGTAGACCTCGAGCAGCGCCCAGAACCGCGGCCCGTGACCCTGCTCGATCAGGTGCGCGAGCTCGTGCAGGAGCACGTAATCGATCACCCAGCCGGGCATCCCCTGCAGCCGGGTGCTGAGCCGGATCGTCCCGTCGGCAGGCGTGCAGGATCCCCACCGGCTGCGCTGGTTGCCGGCCCAGGCCACCGCCGAGGGCCGGGCCAGCCCGTCCAGGTAGCGCCGGGACAGTTCCTGCGCCCGGGCCATCAGCTCCGCGTCCGCGGGGCGGCGTCGCCGGTCCTGGGCGGACAGCCGGTCCACCATCCGGGCCACCCACTCCCGCTCCTGGGCGCGGGTGAAGCGGGCCGGGATGAGCACGATCGTCCGGCCGCCCTCGCGATAGGCGGTGACCGTGCGCAACCGCCGCCTGCTCCGACGGACCTCGACGTCGGCGGGCGGGGAGGGGGACGCGGGGGCGCCGCTCACGTCGGCAACCTACCGTTCCGAACCCCCGAAATTCTCGTGTCCACACCCCGGGGATGATGTCTGTGCAGGTCAGACGGGTGGTACGCCGGTTGTGGACAGCGGTGTCCACAGGCGGGTCACCGGGCCCTCCACAGCGACACGCCGACCCCTCCCCACCCCGTCCACAGGGTTGCCCACAGGGCTGGGGACGACGGCATTGACGGTGCTCCGGGCCCCGCCTACCGTCAGTGTCGATGACCCCGGACCGGGGACGGCGCACTGGGGAAGGTGCACCGGCCACCGATCCGGGGTCTTCGCCGTGCCGGCCCGGCTACCGCCCCGGGCGACACGCACGGGGGGTTCTGGCCTGGGGAACCGGCGGCCTCGGCTAGGGTGAGCGCCAGGTCCGGGACGCGGGGGCCTGCGCCTGACAGGCGCCCCCGGCGCCGGCGGCCTCACCGCCGTCCACCGACCGCTCCCCCGAAGAGAGACGAAGGAGCCACCATGGCCGACGAGACCTACTCCGGCGAGTTCTACTGCGTGAAGTGCAAGGAGAAGCGGCACGCGGAAGGCAAGGTCGTCGAGACCAACGGCCGCCGGATGGCCAAGGGCCAGTGCCCGACCTGCGGCACCAACCTGAACCGGATCCTCGGCAAGGCCTGATCCGACCGCGCGGAGGCACACCGCGCCAGTCAAGCTGGCGCGGTGTCACATCGCGCCGGAAGACGCGGGGCTGTGGATGACGCGCCCGGCGACCGTCCTCCCATGGCAGGCTGCCGGCGGATGACCGTCGGGAGGGCGCGTGCACCTGCAGATCAAGCCGGGCCTGTGCCAGCTGTGGCGGGGCCCGGCCACCGTTCAGATCGGACTGGACGCCCGGCGCGGCACCGTCCTGGACGGCCTGACCGGCTCGGATCGTGAGCTGGTCAAGCGCCTGTCCGAGGGGCTCGACAGCCGCCAGGCCCTGACCGGCCCGCCGTCGCAACGCAGCGCCCGCACCCGCCGATTGCTCGACCTGCTGGCCGAGGCCCGGGTCCTGGTCCGGTCGCGGACGGGCCGCGCGGCCCTGACCCGGCTCGGTCCCGCCCGTGACCGGCTCGCCGACGACGCGCAGATCTGGTCGATCGCGCACGGCGCTGCCGGGGACGGCTGGGAGCTGCTGGCCGCCCGGGCCGCCCGCACGGTCGAGATCGCCGGTGCCGGCCGGACCGGCACCGCGCTGGCGGCCACCCTGGCCTCTGCCGGGGTCGGGACCGTTCGGATCAGCGACCCCCACCCGGTCCGCCCCGCCGATGTCGCACCGGCGGGTCCACTGGCCTGCGACATCGGCATCCCCCGGCAGGAGGCCGCGCGTCAGGCCATCGCCCGGATCGGCTGCCCGGCGGCCGCAGGGGACGATACAACCGAGCCGCGTCCCGATCTCGTCGTCCTGGTCGAGCATCCGGTCGCGGACGCCTTCGGGGCGGACCGGCTGCTGGCCGCCGACGTGCCGCACCTGTCCGTCGTGCTGGCCGAGGCGGGCATCCTGGTCGGCCCGCTGGTCGTTCCCGGGCATGGCCCGTGTCTGCGCTGCCTCGACCTGCACCGGGGCGACCGGGATCCGGCCTGGCCACGGCTGCTGGCCCAGTTGCTCGCCGGCCGCCGGGAACGGGCCCGCGAGGAGACGGCCTCCGCCGGGCTGGCGGCATCGCTGGCGGCGCTGCAGGTGCTGGCGTACCTGGACGGCATCTCCGTGCCGTCCTCGATCGGGGCCACCCTCGAGATCGACCTCCCCGACGGCCTGGTCTCACGCAGGCCGTGGCCGGCTCATCCGCGCTGCGGGTGCCACTGGCCTCCGGCGGCTACACCGGGCGGGCCGAACGGGGCGGCGGCAGGGCGGATCCCAGGTCGAGCGGGGACAATGCCCTCGTGAATGAGCTGCCGAGACGTGCCGTGACCCGGACCGCGAAGCTGGCGACGCTGCCGCTGGGCTTCGCCGGGCGCACGGCCATCGCGCTCGGCAAGCGGGTCGGCGGCAAGCCCGCCGAGCTGGCGGCGGCGGAGCTCCAGGCGCGCACGGCCGAGCAGTTGTTCCGGGTGCTCGGCGAGCTCAAGGGCGGCGCGATGAAGTTCGGCCAGGCGCTGAGCATCTTCGAGGCCGCACTGCCGGAGGAACTCGCCGGGCCGTACCGGGCGACCCTGACCAAGCTCCAGGACGCCGCGCCGCCGATGCCGCCGGCGACCGTGCACAGGGTGCTGGCCGCCGAGCTGGGCCCGCAGTGGCGGCGACGGTTCATCAGCTTCGAGGACTCGCCCGCCGCCGCCGCGTCGATCGGACAGGTGCACCGGGCGTCTGGAAGGACGGCCGCGCGGTCGCGGTCAAGGTCCAGTACCCCGGGGCCGGTGACGCGCTGATCTCGGACTTCACCCAGGTGGCCCGGATCGGCCGGATCGCCTCGGCTGGATCCCCGGGCTGGACATCAAGCCGCTGCTGGACGAGCTGCGGGCCCGGGTGGTCGAGGAGCTGGACTACCTGCTCGAGGCCGAGGCCCAGTCACGGTTCGCCGGCGGCGTTCGAGGACGACCCCGTGTTCGCCGTGCCGAAGGTGATCACCGCGACGCAGCGCGTCATGGTCAGCGAGTGGCTCGAGGGCACCCCGCTGTCCCGGCTGATCGCGGGCGGCACTGCGGCCGAGCGCAACCTCGGCGGCCCGCCGGTACATGGAGTTCCTGCTCGCCGGCCCGGCCCGCGCCGGGTTGTTGCACGCCGATCCGCATCCGGGCAACTTCCGGCTGCTGCCGGACGGCCGGTTCGGGGTGCTGGACTTCGGCGCGGTCAAGCGCCTGCCGGACGGGATGCCGCCGGAGATGGGCCGGCTGCTCACTCTCGCGCTGCGTGACGACGCCGAGGGCGTGGTCACCGGCCTGCGCGAGGAGGGGTTCATCAAGGCGTCGATCCAGATCGACGGGGCGAGCCTGCTGGACTACCTGTCGCCGTTCCTCGAGCCCGCCCGGCACACCACTTGGACCTTCTCCCGCGCCTGGATGCGAGAGCTCTTCGACCACATCCGCGATCCGCGCCGGCCGCAGTGGTCGATGGGTCTGAAGCTCAACCTGCCGCCGGAGTACCTGCTCATCCACCGGGTCTGGCTCGGCGGCGTCGGGGTGCTCTGCCAGATCGAGGGCGAGGTGCCCGTGCTGCAGGTGCTGGCCGAGTGGCTGCCGGGGTTCGATGTCGAGGCTCTGCCGTACGTGGAGTTCGTCGAGGACGACGACCTCGGCGACCCCCGCCTGGACGGCGTCGACGACCCGGACCCCGACCGGGAGGGCGAACGGGTCGCGGGCAGCGGCTGACACCTTGCGGCCAGGCCCCCTTCCGGCCACCCCTCCGGACAACCCCCCTTCAGGACAGCCGGGGTCGGCGCGCTCAGCTCGCGCGGGCGCGGGTCTCGATCTCGGTGAGCTGAGACCGCGCGCAGGACAGGCAGGTCCAGCTCCGCTCGTCGCCGCGGATCGCCAGCGACCAGGTGTACGGCGGTGGCGAGGAGGGCGCGCTGCTGCCGCAGAACTCGCAGGTGATCGTGCCGAGCGTTGTCGTCCTCATGTCACCCAAGGCTAGGAGGGTAAGGATGCCGCGCGGCTACAGACAGCTCAACTCCCTGTTACGCGAGGTGGACCGGCCTGGCCGAGATACACCAACCCCGGGCCTTCGTCGCGCCAGCTGACGCCCAGCGGGTCCAGCGCAGCAGCCAGGGCCGGGCGCCACGAGCCGGTGACCCGCTCGTCCGCGCCCTCGAACCCGTGGTCGGCGGTGAGCAGGAAGGTCACCTCGTCGGTGACCCCGAGCCGGTCCAGGTGAGCCAGCAGGGCCTGCAGGCGGCGGTCGGCGTCCCTCAGGCTGTCCCGCGCGATCGGCGAGCGCGGCCCGCCGCCGTGATGCCCGGCATCCGTGACCACGTGCGACCACCAGGTCAGCGCCGGGGCGCCGGCCGCGGTCTCGTACAGGTCGAGGATCTGCCGCACGCCGAGGTCGTCCACCTGGCAGCCCCATCGGAAGTACCCGTCGGCCAGGTGCTCGGCGCAGCCGACGAACGGGCTGCCGTCCACGCTCGGCAGCGCCGCGTCGAGGTCGCCCGCGCCGCCGGCGGCACCGCTGGCGCGGACCAGTTGCATGGTGGACACCGTGGCGCCGCGGTCGACCGCCTCGTTGATGCACGCCGTCATCGCGCCGGGACGGGCCGCCGCCACGGCCTCGAACACCGTGGCGACCTCCGGGCGCAGCCACTGCGCGGACAGGTGCCAGGTGGTCGCGTCGTTCGCGTTCACCGCCTGGCCGGTGGCCCGGTCGTAGAAGACGTTGCCGAGGATGCCGTGCCGCCCTGGCCCGACGCCGGTCAGCGCCGAGGTGTGGTTGCACAGGGTCACGCTGGGGAACTCGGCGACCGCACCGCCGGCCAGAGCGGTGCCCTGCTCCATCAGCCGCGCCACGCCGGGCAGCTCGCCCGTGGTCGCCAGGTGCAGCAGGTCCGAGCAGTGCGCGCCGTCCCAGAGCAGGCCGATCACCCAGCGACCGGCACCGGCCTGCGGCAGCAGGTCGTCCCGCGCCTGACCGTCCAGCGAACCGCCGCGGGCGTCGCGGTGCAGCTCGGCCGGGACCCCGGCGGCGCGCAGCAGGGTGGGCATGACGTCCACCACGCGGGCGTGGTCGTGCACGACGCCCGAGCGGGCGGCACCCGCGCCGCAGACCAGCAGCGGCGCCCTGGACTGGATCACATCCAGCGAGCCGTGCTCGCCCCGGTGGCCGCCCTCGGCCGGGAAGTAGTGCCGCGGCGTGTGCACCACGGCGAGGTCGGGGCTGCGGTCGGGGTCGGCGAAGAACGACAGCAGCCGCCGGGCCGGATCCGGGTAGGAGTTGGTGGCGTTCGCCGGGCTCGGGTCGGCCAGCTCCACGGCGTAGGGCAGGAACGCCATCGGGTCGGTGCGGGCCACCGGATCCACCCCGGACAGCAGCTCGTGCCGCCCGTCGGCGTGCAGCCGGACCGTCCCCGCGGCGTTGGCCACCAGCACCGCGCCGTCCTGCGGGTAGGCCACCAGATCCACGATCGCGGACAGGTCGGGGGCAGTCAGCGCCTCGAGCGCGGCACCCCGCGCTGTACCCAGATCAGGCATGGCGGAGAGTATGTCGGGTACGCCCGGTGGACGGAGTGGGAGGACCAGGTGCAAGGGATCCGAATCGCCGCGCACGGCGGGCCCGAGGTGCTGGAGTACGCCGAGCTGCCCGAGCCCCGCCCGGGTCCGGGTGAGGTGCTGGTGGAACTCGCCTCCGCGGGGGTGAACTTCATCGACGTCTACCTGCGCACCGGGCTGTACCCGCGGGATCTGCCGTTCGTGCCCGGCCAGGAAGGTGCGGGCACCGTGCTCGAGGTCGGCCCGGACGTGGACGGGATCGCCGCCGGGCACCGTGTGGCCTGGTCCGACGTGCTCGGCTCGTACGCCGAGCGGGTCGTGGTCCCGGTGTCGCGGCTGGTGAACGTGCCCGAGCAGGTGCCGCTGGACGCCGCTGCCGCGCTGATGCTGCAGGGCATGACGGCGCACTACCTGTCCCGGGACACCTTCCCGCTGGCGACGGGGCACCGCTGCCTGGTGCACGCCGGGGCCGGCGGGGTCGGGCTGCTGTTGATCCAGCTGGCCAAACGGGCCGGCGCCGAGGTCTTCACCACGGTCGGGTCGGCGGAGAAGTCGGACCTGGCGCGCCGTGCCGGGGCCGACCACGTGATCCGATACGACCAGGACGACTTCGGGGACGCGGTCGAGGCGATCGCCGGACCCAAGCCCCTGGACGTCGTCTACGACGGCGTCGGCCGGCAGACGTTCGATCGCGGCCTGACCCTGCTGCGCCCGCGCGGGATGATGGTGACCTTCGGGAACGCGTCCGGCCCGGTGGAGCCGCTGTCCCCGCTGCGGCTGATGCAGCTGGGCTCGCTGTACCTGACCCGCCCGACGCTCGGCCACTACATCGCCGGCACCGAGGAACTGCGGCGCCGGGCCGGCGAGGTGCTCGACCTCGCCGCCTCCGGCGAGCTGTCCATCCGGATCGGCAACCGCTACCCCCTGGACGCGGCCGGCGACGCCCACCGGGCCCTCGAGGGCCGCGCGACCACCGGCAAGGTCCTACTCGATCCCCGTTGAGCTCGATCCCGGTGAAGCACCGGGGCCGGACCATCCCCTCGCATGGTCCGGCCCCCACGTGCCCCGGCACAGTCCAGACGCACCCCGGGGCTGATCCGTTGCCTGCGCCAGCGGATCAGCCCCGAGGTTCTGCTCACA
Organism: uncultured Actinomycetota bacterium; assembly: GCA_963740575.1. Taxonomy (GTDB): domain Bacteria; phylum Actinomycetota; class Actinomycetes; order Actinomycetales; family Kineosporiaceae; genus CAVUET01. Next base: position 49,927 of record CAVUET010000001.1, read on the forward strand.
GCTCGATCGGCCCTCTCGATCGGCCCTCTCGATCGGCCCTCTCGATCGGCCCTCTCGATCGGCCCTCTCGATCGGCCCTCTCGATCAGCCCTCTCGATCAGCCCTGTACTGCTATCCGCTACTCCTACCCGCGCGGGGCGGGCAGCCGTGCGGCGGCCAGGCGGGCGGCATCGGCGGCCCGCCGAGCCCGGCGGGCCGTGCGCAGCGCACGGACGTACCGGGCCTGCCGGGCCTGACGATGGGCCTCGTGCTGGCGTTCCTGGGCCAGGTGATACGTCACCAGGCTGTTCATTGTTCTGCTCCTCTGACGGGCTCCAGTTGAGGTGAAGCGGTCGGGCGGATGACGGTCATGCGGCCACCTCGCACTTGCGCGGACGCCCCCGCGGACGCTTGCGAGGCACGACGACACCGGCGATGAACAACTCCCCGCCCCAGACGCCCCACGGCTCGCGACGCTCGAGTGCTCCTGTCAGGCAGGCCGCGCGAACCGGGCACTCCCGGCACAGCGCCTTGGCCAGCTCGACGTCTGCCGGGGACTCCGCGAACCACAGCTCTGCGTCGTTCACTCGGCAGGGGATCTCGATCGTGACGGTCGTGGTGACCTCGTCGGCAAGGGTGTCCAGCAAGGTCGTCAGCTGCACGTCGTCACCTCCTCCTGTCTCGGGCCCCCGTGGTCACCGGCGGCCGCTGCGTGCCGCCGGTCGGTCTGCCCGGCGGCGGCCGGTCGTCCTGGTGGGACGGCCGGATGAGCCTCGGATCCGCGAGGGAGAAACAGAAAGGCCGCGGACCCTTTTCGGGTTCCGCGGCCTGTGAGCCAGCCGGCGGGGGCTTGCGCCCCTAGGCCGGAGGCCTCCAGACAGAGGTACCCCTGTATCTGGTGTCGCTGTTCTTGTTGGTGAAGTCCTCAATGCCGTACTGCTCAATGCCGGACTGCTTGGCGTTGCGGTCGTGCACGCCGTTCCCGAAGGGCTGGTCGGCGCCGATCGCCGGGACCCGGCCACCGGGAGCAGCCGCCTGCGGGCGGAGCTCTCCTGTGAACGGTCGCTGATTGGGCGCTGTGAGCCGGACCCGGTCAAACGGGCAGGCGACGGAAGACGCGGCCGACGGCATCCACATCGCCTGGGCGATCATCACCTTCGTGCTCACGTCTCCCACCTCCTCTCAAGACCGGAATCCCTCGCGCAGGCGCGACAGATCCCCCGTTAACGTCGGGAAGAGCCTAGACAACCGGGCCGGGCGCTGACAACGCATTTTCCGGCCCGTCCCCCGAATCGGGCAAAGGATCTTCCGTTCAGCCGGCCAGCACCGCCAGCACGGCGTCTCCGTAGCGATCCAGCTTGGCCGGTCCGACGCCGGGAATCCGTGCCAGGGCAAGGGAATCCGCGGGCATCGTCTCGGCGATGGCGACCAGGGTGGCGTCGGTGAAGACCACGTAGGCCGGAACCTTGGCCTCGGTCGCGGTGCGCAGCCGCCACTGCCGGAGCCGCTCGAAGAGCTCCTCGTCGTATGTCGGGGGGCAGCTGCCGCAGCGGCCGACCTTGCGTTCGGCGGGGGTGGTCAGGCCGCCGCCGCAGGTCCGGCAGCTGGTCGGCAGGGCCTGACGCTTGGCGGACCGCTCGCGCCGCGGGGTGTCCCGGCCCGCCGTGACCGAGCCGGACTGGCCGAGCAGCCCGTCCAGGAACCGGGACGGGTTGCGGGTGGCCCGGCCGCCGGGATTGCGGGACCGGGACCAGGACAGATGCAGGTGCTCGCGGGCGCGGGTGATGCCGACGTAGAGCAGCCGCCGCTCCTCCTCCACCGCGGCCCAGCCGTCGGCCAGCGAGATCGGCAGCAGCCCGTCGGACAGCCCGACGATGAGCACCGCGTCCCATTCCAGGCCCTTGGCGGCGTGCAGCGAGGCCAGCGTCACCCCGTCCACCGCCGGGGCGTGCTGCGCGGCGGCCCGCTCCTCCAACTCGGTGACCAGGTCGGCCAGCCCCGCCTCCGGCCGGAGCGCGGCCAGGTCGTCGGCGAGCGCGGCGAGCGCCTGCAGGGACTCCCAGCGCTCCCTGACGGCGCCGCCGCTGGACGGCGGCTCGGCGCTCCAGCCGGCCGCCGCGAGCACCGCCCGGACCTCGTCCGGCAGCGGGGCGCTGCCCCCCTCACCCGCGCGGGCCGCGCCGCGCAGCAGCAGCACCGCGTCGCGGACCTCCTTGCGGGCGAAAAACCTCTCGCCGCCGCGGACCAGATACGGCAGCCCCGCGTCGGCCAAGGCCTGCTCGAGCGGCTCGGACTGGGCATTGGTGCGGTAGAGGACGGCCACCTCGCGGGGTCGCGTCCCCGCGTCCACCAGCGCCCGGACCCGCCGGGCGGCAGCCGCGGCCTCGGCCAGGTCGTCGTCGTAGCCGGTCAGGGTGGGTGCGGGTCCGCCGGGACGCTGGGCGATCAGCTCGAGCCGGCCCGCGCCGGCCGGCCCGGTCCGGGTGGCCCGGGCCAGCAGCCCGTTCGCCAGCGCGACCACCTGCGGCGTGGACCGGTAGTCCCGGACCAGCCGGATCACCGCGGCGCCCGGGAACCGGGCCGAGAAGCTGAGCAGGTGGTCCGGCGAGGCACCGGTGAACGAGTAGATCGTCTGGCTCGGGTCGCCGACCACGCAGACGTCCTTGCGCTCGCCGAGCCAGAGCTCCAGCAGCCGCTGCTGCAGGGCATTGACGTCCTGGTACTCGTCCACCACGAAATGCCGGTACTGCGCCCGGACGGTCTCGGCCACGTGCGGGTACTCCGCGAGGATTCCGACCGTGAGCAGGAGCACGTCCTCGAAGTCGAGCACCCCGCGATCGGTCTTCACGTCCTCGTAGACCTCGAGCATCCGGGCCACGGTGGGCAGATCCAGCCCGGCCGGCTGACCCCGCCCGGCCCGGGCGGCCACCTCCGGGTAGGTCTGCGCGGTGATCATGCCGACCTTGGCCCATTCGATCTCGGCGGCCAGGTCGCGGACCGCGACCCGATCGACCGTCAACCGCAGCCGGGCCGCGGCGTCGGCGACGAGTCCCGCCTTGTGCTCCTGGATCCGCGGCATCCCGCCACCGACGATCTGCGGCCAGAAATAGGACAGCTGACGCAGCGCGGCCGCGTGGAAGGTGCGTGCCTGCACGCCGCCGACGCCGAGCGCGCGCAGCCGGGTGCGCATCTCGCCGGCCGACCGGGCGGTGAACGTGACCGCGAGGACCCGCTGCGGGGTGTAGATACCGCTGTGCACGCCGTAGGCGATCCGGTGCGTGATCGCCCGGGTCTTGCCGGTGCCCGCACCGGCCAACACGCACACCGGGCCGGACAGCGCAGTGGCGACCTCACGCTGCTCCGGATCGAGCGCGGCCAGCACGCCGTCGGCGCCCGAGGGTGGCACACCGCTCGGGTCGGTGGTCGGGTCGGCGGTCGGCTCGATGGTTGGCCGGGTGACCAGCTTCGGGGTCGGCTCGGTGGTGAGCACGGTCTGCGGGGTGTCCATCGCCGCCCATCCTCGCAGCGGGGACCGACGGACCGCAGCCGGCCGCGCCCGGCCTGTGGACGACGCACGCGGACCAACCCGGGAAGAAGGACCCGATGCGTTCAGTTGAACTCACAAGTAGTGTGCGCTCAACCATGCTCGCAGCGAGGAGCCCTGATGCCGTCCGCCACGCCCGGCTCGACCACCGCACCGATCACCGCACCGATCACCGCACCCATCACCGCACCCATCACCGCACCCATCACCGCACCCATCATCATGTACACCACCACGTGGTGCGGTTACTGCCTGCGGCTGAAGCGGCAGCTGGAGCGGGCCGGGATCGCCTTCCGCGAGGTGGACATCGAGCAGACCCCTGAGGCGGCTGACCTGGTGATGCAGGTGAACGACGGCAACCAGACGGTGCCGACGATCGTGTTCCCCGACGGCAGCGCCGCGACCAACCCGTCGATCGACGAGATCCGGGCCCGGCTTCAGGCCGCCTGACCCCGTCCGAATCCGTCCCCGAATCCGTCCCCGAATCCGTCCCCGAATCCGAGCCCGAGTCCGTGCCCGAGTCCGTGCCCGAGTCCCGGATCGTCCCGCAGACCGAGACCGCCCTCGCGGAGCTGATCGCGAACGCGGCCGCCCGGGCGCGCCCCGGCGGAAGCTGCTCCCGGCTCGGGATCGACGGGCCCGTGCACGACGACGTCGAGCACCTCGCTGAGCTCGTCACCGCCTCACTGCGGGCGCGGGCGGTCCCGGTGGCCCGGGTCCGCGCGGAGCACTACCTGCGGGGCCGGTCGCTGCGGCTGGAGTTCGGCCGGGACGACCCGGACGCCTTCTTCGACGGCTGGTACGACTGGGCGGCGCTGCGTCGCGAGGTCCTCGACCCGCTCGGCCCGGACGGGTCCGGGCAGTGGCTGCCGCGGCTGCGCGACCCGGTCACCGATCGCCCGTTCCGGGATCCGCGCCAGGTGGCCGCGGCGGGGACGGTGGCGGTGGTCAGCGGGCGTTTCCTCGGCCGCTGGGGGCTGTTCGGGACGCTCGACGTCCTGGTCCTGCTGGACGTGACCCCACCGGCCCGGCAGCGGCGGCTGCCGCCGGACGAGCACGCCCGCGTGCTGCCCGCGTGGCAGCGCTACCTGGACGAGTGCGACCCCGCGGCCCGGGCCGACCTCGTGGTCCGCTACGACCACCCCGATCGTCCGGCCACGCTCGAACCGGCTGGTTGAGCCGTCCCCGTGCGGGGACGGCTCAGCGCCAGGCGTCGGGGCCGGTGATCCGGCCGCCGAACCAGTCCTCGATCAGCCGCCGGGCGATGGAGATCCGGGGCGGCAGCAGCAGCTCGCCGGTGGCCACGTCCAGGCCCAGCTCCTCGCGGGTCCACCACCTGGCCTGCGCCAGCTCCTCGCCGTCCACCCTGATCTCGGTACTGGTGGCCTCGGCGTGGAAGCCGAGCATCAGCGACGCCGGGAACGGCCACGGCTGGCTGCCCCGGTAGCTGACCTCGCCGATCTCGATCCCGGCCTCCTCGGCGACCTCACGGCGGACCGCGGTCTCCAGCGCCTCGCCCGGCTCGACGAACCCGGCCAGGGTGGAGAACCGCTTCTGCGGCCACCGGGCCTGCCGTCCGAGCAGGATCCGCCCGGCGTCGTCGACCACCGCCATGATCACGGCCGGATCGGTGCGCGGGTAGTGCTCGGCCCCGCACGTCGGGCACTGCCGCGCCCAGCCGGCCTGGACCGGCTCGGTCGCCCCGCCGCAGCGGGCGCAGCGGGGGTGCACTGCGTGCCAGTTGGCCAGCGCGACCGCGCAGGTGAGCAGCCCGGCGTCGGTGTCGTCGAGCAGGTCGCCGACGGCGCGCAGGTCGGCCCAGCGCCGGCCCGCCGGGTCGGTCTCGTCGACCGGGTCGCGCCGGCCGGCCGTGGCAGCCGCGCCGGGCTGCCCGGCAGGCGGGGTCGGAGCCGGCGTGGCCAGGAGCAGGTAGGAGCGCCCGGCCGCGTCCTCGCCGAGGAACGCCACCAGCGCGTGGTCCGGGTCGCGCAGGGCCAGCGCCGTCGGCGGATCCAGCAGCTCCAGGCGCGGGTCCGCGGGGGTGTCGGTCACCAGGGCCTGCTCGCCGTCGAGCAGCAACACGGCCGTCCCAGGGCGGTCCAGCAGCTTGCGCACGAGTTCCGGGTCGGATCGCAGCCAGGACGCCCGGTCGACCGTTCCACGGGACAGGGCCAGCCGCTGCAGGGTCACAGGGTCACCCTAGGAGGGCTGCCGCGGCTGCGCCGTTCGTGACCCGCCCGACGCTGCCGGTGCGGGGCAACGCCGCCGAGCCTGCCGGGCAGCAGCGCCGGCACGCCGTACGGTGGACGGGTGCCTGCCCGCCGCCCGGTCGCCCTCGCGGCGCTCGCCTGCGCGGCCGTCCGCGGGCTCGAACCGGTCACCGCCCAGGAGTACCCGCTGCACGACCAGGACATCGATGCCGCGCTCGTGGGCGACGACCTGGGCCGCAGCTGGCTGGTCCGCGCCCCACGCACCGCGGCCGCGGCCGCCCGCCTGGACCAGGAGGCCCGGCTGCTGCGCGAGGTCGCCGGCTGGCTGCCGTTCGCCCTGCCGGAGATCTCCGGCACCGCGACGCTGCCCGAGGGTGGCGCCGCCCTGATCCATCGCGAGCTGCCCGGCAGGCCGATCGTCCCGTCCGAGCTGGCCCCGGGGCCGGGTCTGGCCGCCGCGCTGGGCCGCGCGTTGGCCGCGGTGCACGAGCTTCCCGAACGGCTGGTCGAGGAGGCCGGGCTGGCGGTGTACACGGCCGAGGAGCATCGCCTGCGCCGACTGGCCGAGGTCGACCGGGCGGCGTCCACCGGGCAGGTTCCGGCCGCGCTGCTGCAGCGCTGGGAGGTCGCCCTGGAGGAGCCCGGGGCCTGGAAGTTCGTGCCCTGCGTCGTGCACGGCGACCTGGCCGAGGAGAACGTCCTGATCCAGGACGGGGACGTGGCCGGGCTGCTCGCCTGGGGTGAGGCCCGGGTCGGGGACCCCGCGGACGACCTCGCGTGGATCACGGCCGCGGCCAGCGACGAGGTCCTGGACAGCGTGCTCGAGGCGTACGCACTGGGGCGGCGGGAGCAGCCGGACCCGCACCTGGCCCGGCGGGCCCGGCTGGCGGGCGAGCTGGCGCTGTCGCGCTGGCTGCTGCACGGCGCGTCCACCGGCGACGACGAGATCGTGGACGACGCCGTGAGCATGCTCACCGAGCTCGAGACGTCCGTCGCCGGGACGCCCTGGTGAGGCTGGCCACCTTCAACCTGCTGTCCGGCCGCTCGCTGGAGGACGGCAGGACGGAACCGGACCGGCTGCGGGCCGCCGTGGCCCGGCTGGACGCCGACGTGCTGGCCCTGCAGGAGGTCGACCGCGGGCAGCGTCGCTCGGGCCTGGTCGACCAGACCCGGCTGGCTGCCGAGACGCTGGGTGCCGGGCATGTGCGGTACCTGCCCACCCTGACCGGGACGCCCGGCGCCCGCGGCTGGCGCGCCGAGCACGGGATCCCCTGGTGGGCCGGCGGCCCCGAGGCTGCCGAGCAGGCCGAGTCCCCCGAACAGCCCGAGTCCCCCGAACAGCCCGAGTCCCCCGAACCGCCCGAGTCCTCGTACGGCATCGCCCTGGCCAGCCGGTTGCCGGTGGCCAGCTGGCACGTGCTCCGGCTGCACCGCGGCCGGGGCCGGTACCCGCTGATCTGGCTGCCCCGGCCCCCGTTCGTCCGCTGGATCAGCGACGAGCCGCGGGCCGCCGTGGCCGCCGTCCTGGCCGAGCCACGGCTGACCGTCGCCTGCACGCACCTGTCCTTCGTCCCCGTGGTGAACGCGCTGCAGCTTCGGCAGCTGACCCGCTGGCTGGCCACCCTGCCCCCGCCCCGGATCCTGCTCGGCGACCTGAACCTGTTCCGGCGGATGCCGGCCCGGCTGACCGGCTGGACGCCGCTGGGCACGGGTGACCCGACCTTCCCCTCGCCGTCGCCGCGCCGCGCGATCGACCACGTCCTGGCCGATGGGCTGCCGCCGGGGTCGAGCTGGCAGTCCCGGGTGATGGAGCAGCTGCCGGTGAGCGATCACCGCGCGGTCCTGGTCGACCTCCGCCTAAGCGGGTGAGGGGCCCCCGCCGAGCGCTGCCGCCAGCTCCTCCCGCGAGGCGATGCCGAGCTTGGCGTAGACGTGCCGCAGGTGGTACTCGACCGTCTTGGGGCTGAGGAACAGCGCGGCCGCGACCTGCCGGGTGGTCCGGCCCTCGGTGAGCATCAGCGCGATCCGCAGCTCCTGCGGGGTGAGCTCCTGCACGGTGCTCGGGTCGCGCCGGCGCGCGATCTCGCCGGTCGCCCTCAGCTCGGTCACCGCGGTCTGCGCCCAGGGCGCGGCACCGAGCCGCTCGAAGCCGGCCAGGGCATCCCGCAGCTGGCCGCGCGCCTGGGTCCGGCGACGGGCCCGGCGCAGCCGGGAGCCGTAGGCGAGCCGGGTCCGGGCCTCCTCGAAGGCGTCCGGGGTGCGGGCGTGCAAGGCCAGCGCGTGCTCGAACGGCGCGTCGATCAGCGCGTCCGTGGCCAGCATCCCGGCGATCCGCGCCGCCCGGGCCATCGCCCACGGCTGTCCCTTGGCGAGGGCGCGGTCCCGGTACCGCGCGGCAACCTCGGCGGCCCGTTCCGGGCGGCCCAGCCGGAGCAGGACCTCCACCAGCTCCGGGCCCGGGGACAGGTCGACATCGTGCACGCCCAGCGCGGCCAGCAGGCCGTCCAGCTCCTCCAGCCGGGCCAGCGCCTGGTCCGGGCGGCCGAGCCCGAGGTCGAGCTCGCCGAGCGCGTACAGGGTCCAGGCCAGCCCCAGGTGGATCTCGTGGTCGCGGCAGAGCCGGGTCGCCTCGCCGGCATGCTCCCGGCAGCCCGGTTCGTTGCCCTGCCGGGCCTGCAACCAGGCCAGACCGGCCAGTGAGACGGCGAGCTCGGTGCTCTGCCCGGTCTCACGGGCCAGCCGGATCGCCTCGTCGTACCCGGCCTCGGCCCGCGCCCAGCGATGCGTGGTGGCGTCGTCGCGGGCCACGTGGAAGAGCAGGTGCGGCAGCGCACCGACGGCGGCGCGGTCACGCAGGTCCTCGACCACGCGGCCGACCAGCTCGCGTCCGGTCGCCGACTCGCGCAGCCACAGCGGCCCGAGGCACAGCCAGGCGGAGCGAAGCGGGTCGTCGAAGTGCACGCCGCCGGCGAGCAGGTCCACGGCCTGGCGGATCTGCGGGACGCCGTCCTGGCCGCCGAGCACCCGGGCCATCCCGGCGGCCATCATTCCCAGCACCCGGGCCTGCAGCGACACGGGCCCGGCCAGCAGCCGGTCCACGGAATCCGCGCCCGCCAGCGCGGAGCCGGCGTCGGCCAGGTAGAAGCAGGTGTTGATCACGTCGGCGTACAGGACCATGGCGCTGTCCGGGTCGCTGCCGTCGAGCTCGCGGGCGGCCTGCATGAGGATGTCCCGGGCGTCCGGCAGCGACCCGCTTCGAGCCGCGATGGCGCCCCGGAGGGCGTGGATCCGGGCCGCGAGCGGCGGTTCCGGTGCCAGCGCGAGGGCCTCTGCGAGCAGGGCGTCGGCCCGTCCGCTCCGGCCGGCCAGCCACGCGCTCTCGGCCCCGGCGGCGAACCGCTCGGCCCGGGATCTCCCGGCCGGGGTCAGCCGCGCGGCGCGCTCGAACGCCGTGGCCGCGACGGCGTGGGCGCTGCGGGCGCGGGCCTGCCGCCCGACGTCGGCGACCTCGGCAGCCACCGCCTCGTCCGGGCCGAGCGCTGCCTCGCACAGGTGCCAGGCCCGCCGCTCCCGGTCCCCGGCCGGCAGCGCGGCGGCGATGGCGGCATGCGCGGCGCGCCGCTGCTCGGGGCTGGCCGTGCCGTAGACGGCCGAGCGGACCAGCGGGTGGTGGAACACCGCCTGCCCCGCCTCGACCCGCAGCAGCTCGGCCTGCTCGGCCTCGACCAGGGACGAGACCTCGACCCCGAGCCGGCGGCAGGCAGCCGCGCTGACCGCAAGGTCGCCACCCGCGATCGCCGCGACCAGCATCGCGGTCCGGCCCTGCGCTCCCAGCCCCTCGATCCTGCGTCCGAAGACGCGGACCAGCGTGGCCGGCGCGGGGATCGGCGCCTCGGGCGAGAGTCGTTCCAGGCGGTCGGCATCACCGGCCAGCTCGATCATGGCCAGCGGGTTCCCGCCGGTGCTCGCGTGCAACCGTGACGCCAGCCGCTCGTCGACGTCCCGCCCGGCGGTGGTCAGCAGGACGCCGGCAGTGTCGGCCGGGATGCCGGGCACGTTCCACTGCGGCAGGTCCTCGACCGGGAAGCTGGAGCGGTCCCCGGCCCGCACGGCGGCAACCATCACGATCGGATCGGCGGTCAGCCGCCGGGCGGCGAAGGCGAGGGCCTCGGCGGACGGCCGGTCCAGCAGGTGTGCGTCGTCGATCAGCACCGCCAGCGGCAGGTCCTCCGCGTAGCGGCAGAGCAGGCTGAGCGTCGCCGCACCGACCGCGAACCGGTCACCCACCGCCAGCCCGCCCAGCCGGCCGGGGTCCGACCCCGCGTCAAGCCCCAGGGCCAGCCGCAGGGCCGCCGACTGCGGGGCGGGGATCCGGTCCAGCCGGTCCAGCGCCGGGCGGAGCACCTGCAGCAGGCCGCCGAACGGCAGCTCCCGCTCGGTCTCGTTCCCGCAGGCCCGAACGGTGCGCATCCCGGTGGTGAGGGCGGCGGCGAAACCGAGCAGGGAGGTCTTGCCGATCCCAGCCTCCCCGACCAGGACGAGGACACCGCTCTGGCCCAGGCGCGCACCGGCGACCAGGCGCTCGAGCACGCGTTGCTCCGCGGCTCGGCCGACCACGAGGCGTCCGGCGGCGAAGGTCATGGATCCCATAGTGCAAGGAGCGACGCCCAGTGGGTCTGAGACATACCCGCCGGATTGTCGCGGCCAGACTGCCCGCGGCTCGACTGCCGCGGCCAGACTGCCCGCGGCCAGACTGCCCGCGGCCCGACTGCCCGCGGCCCGACTGCACTAGGTGGGGCCCCTGATGCGAGCCGCCTTCCGCCCGCGCAACCGTGGGCAGGTCGTCACACCGGCGACCCGCCCGCACCCCACCCGCAGACCTGGAGGCCCCAAATGACCAGCATCGACCAGAGCGCCGGCCGCACCAGCACCGAGCAGGCCGACGGCGCGCCCTCGCCCGGCGGCATCGACACCGACCGGTTGATGGCGTTCGTCTTCCGCGCCGTCGAGGAGGTCGGGGCGAGCCTGAACTGCGCGCTCGTCGTGATGGGCGACCAGCTCGGCTACTACCGCACCCTCGCCGGCCGCGGCCCGTGCTCGCCCGCCGAGCTCGCCGAGGCCACCGGCACCGGCGAGCACTACGCGCGGGAGTGGCTTAACGCCCAGGCGGCGGGCGGCTACGTCGACTACGACCCGGCGACGGGCAGGTATGCGCTGCCGGCCGAGCACGCCGTCGCGCTCACCGACGAGAACAGCCCGGCGTTCCTGCCCGGCCTCTTCCAGATCGCGCACGGCACGATCCGGGACGCGCAGCGGATCATCGAGGCGGCCCGCACACGGCGACGGCCTGGGCTGGCACGAGCACAACTCCGACGTGCACGTGGGCTGCGAACGCTTCTTCCGGCCCGGGTACATCGCCAACCTGGTGCCGACCTGGCTGCCCGCCCTCGACGGCGTCGTGGGCAAGCTCGAGCGCGGGCGCCCGGTCGCCGACGTCGGCTGCGGCCACGGCGCGTCGACGATCCTGATGGCGCAGGCGTTTCCCGAACTCCACCTTCGTCGGCTCCGACTACCACAGGCCTCGATCGAGACCGCCCGGGCGCGGGCCGACGAGGCCGGGGTCGGCGACCGGGTCCGCTTCGAGGTCGCACCGGCCGCGGCGTACCCGGCGACCGGAGGTCCGGCTACGACCTGGTGACGATGTTCGACGCCTGCACGACATGGGCGACCCGGTCGGCGCGGCCCGGCACGTCCGCGAGACCCTCGCCGACGACGGCACCTGGATGATCGTCGAGCCGATCGCCGGGGACCGCGATCGAGGACAACCTGAACCCGTCGGGCCGGACGTACTACGGCTTCTCCACGCTGCTGTGCACGCCGTCCTCGCTGTCGCAGGAGGTCGGCCTCGCGCTCGGCACCCAGGCCGGGCCGGCCCGGATCCGCGACGTCGTCACCGCGGCCGGCTTCACCCGGTTCCGGCAGGCCGCCCAGACCCCGTTCAACAACGTCTTCGAGGTCCGGCCATGAGGCGAGCCCCAACGACGCGGTCTACCGGCCCGACCTGACCGGCATGCCGAGCGGGACGGCGTCCGGCTGGCCTACGAGCGTGTACGACGCGCCGGCGTCCTCGCTGGCAGCACGTCTACGGCGCCGCCCGGCCGACGTGCTGCTGATGCCGACCTGGCAGATCGTCGACTCGCGGTTCTGGAAGGCGCAGGTGGCCTACCTGTGCCCGGCACTACCGGGTGGTCACGTTCGACGGCCGCGGCTGCGGCCGGTCCGACCGGCCCACGGGCGCGCGGCGTACGCCGATCACGAGTGCGCGGCCGACGCCGTCGCAGTGCTGGACGCGACGGGGACCGAGCGGGCGGTGCTGGTCGCGCTCTCCTGCGGAGCCACCTGGTCGGTGCATGTGGCGGCCGCATCACCCCGAGCGGGTGCTCGGGTGTCTCGCGATCGCGCCGGCCTGCGGCTTGGCTGTCAGCCAGCCCGGAACGCGAACGGTACTCCTGGGACGCGCGGCTGGACGGCGAGCGAGGGCTGGGCCAAGTACAACCGGCACTACTGGCTGCAGCGGCGGCTTCGACGACTTCCGGCGGTTCTTCTTCGAGCAGACTGTTCAACGAGCCGCACTCCACCAAGCAGATCGAGGACTGTCTGCGCGTGGTCGGCCGACGATCGACGCCGCAGACGCTGCGCGACACCGACGGCCGGGCGGCTCGGGCTGCGACGGTGTCACCTGCTCGTCGATCGAGACGGCCTGCGCAGGGTGCGCTGCCCGGTGCACGTCGTGCACGGCACCGAGGACCGGATCAGCCGGCACGCCGTCGGCGAGCGTCTGGCCGAGCTGACCGGCGGCTCGCTGCGTGCTGATCGAGGGCGGCGGGCACGGCCCGCATGGCCCGCGACCCGGTGCTGGTCAACGCGCTGATCCGTGAGTTCGTCGACGCGCTGGCGCCGCCGGCCGCGCCGCCGGACGTGGGTCGCGCGCCGCGCGCCGCCGCGAAGCGTGCGCTGATGCTCTGCTCGCCGATCGGGCTGGGCCACGCGCGGCGCGACGTCGCCATCGCCGAGCAGCTGCGCGAGGCCGCACCCCGGACCTGCGGATCGACTGGCTGGCCCAGCATCCGGTGACCCGCGTGCTGGAGGCGGCCGGCGAGCGGGTGCACCCGGCGTCGCGCCGGCTGGCCAGCGAGTCCGCGCACATCGAGGCCGAGGCCGGCGAGCACGACCTGCACGCGTTCCAGGCGCTGCGCCGGATGGACGAGATCCTGGTCGCCAACTTCATGGTCTTCGACGACGTGGTCCAGCGACGAGCACTACGACCTGGTGATCGCCGACGAGGCCTGGGAGGTCGACTACTTCCTGCACGAGAACCCCGAGCTCAAGCGGTTCGCGTTCGCCTGGCTGACCGACTTCGTCGGCTGGCTGCCGATGCCCGACGGCGGCGCCGCGCGAGGCCGCGCTGACCGCCGACTACAACGCCGAGATGATCGAGCAGCGCGCCCGCTTCCCGCGGCTGCGCGACCGGTCGATCTTCGTCGGCGACCCCGACGACATCGTCGCCGACAGCTTCGGGCCCGGGCTGCCCGAGGATCCGCGAGTGGACCGAGCAGAACTTCGACTTCGCCGGCTACGTGACCGGGTTCGACCCGGCGCCGGCGCGCCGACGCGCGGCGCTGCGGCGCACGGCTCGGCTACGGCGCCGGACGAGCGACGGTCTGCGTCGTCACCGTCGGGCGGCTCGGCGGTCGGCGGTCCCCTGCTCCGCCGGGTCCTGGACGCGGTGCCGCGCCCGCGCGCACGCATCCCGGAGCTGCAGTTCGTCGTCGTCAGCGGGTCCGCGGATCGACCCGGCGTCGCTGCCGCGCCGGCGCGGGTGTCAGGTGCGCGGCTACGCTGCCCGACCTCTACCGGCACCTGGCGGCCTGCGACCTCGCCGTGGTCCAGGGCGGGCTGACCACCTGCATGGAGCTGACCGCCGCCGGCACGCCGTTCGTCTACGTGCCGCTGCGCGCACCACTTCGAGCAGAACCTCCACGTGCCGCACCGGCTGGGCGCTACGGCGCGGGGCTCCGGCTGGACTACCAGGACCTCGCCGACCCGGACGCGCTGGCCGAGGTGATCGCCAAGGAGGCCGTGCGCGAGATCGCCTACCGGCCGGTCGACCCCGGCGGTGCCGCCCGAGCCGCCGCCATGCTCGCCGAGCTCCTGTGATCCCCCCGGCGTGTGATGCGGGGGAACATCCGCACCGGGGGACCTGTTACGCTCCGCAGTGGAGGTCGGCCTTGCCCGGCCTCCATCGTGGGCCCGGCCCACGAGGTCGCTGAGAGGTGCACGTCGAGCCAGCCCGGTCCGGGCGGCACGGTATGAGGCCACTGACAATCGCGGCCCCCTGCCAACGATGGAGCACATCACCATGTCCCAGCCCGCCACGGGCCGGGGCCGCGCGTCCACGCGCCGCCCCAGCACGCGATTCTCCCCCACCGCGCGGACCTCCTCCGGGTCACGAACCTCCGCGTCACGTACCTCCGCCGCGTCACGCATGGCGCCGGCGTCACGAACCTCTGCCGCGGCACGCACCGCGCCCGCCTCCCGGCCCACCCGGGCCGTGCCGTCCGCGCAGCGAGCCCTGGACGCCGCGCTGGCCGAGTCCCTGACCCGCAGCTACCCCGAGGTGGCCTCGTTCGCCGAGCTCGGCGTGCCGCCCCTGCTGGTCGAGGCGCTTCGCCGCCGGAACGTGGTGCAGCCGTTCGCGATCCAGACCCGCGCCCTGCCGGACGCGCTGGCTGGCCGGGACGTCCTCGGTCGCGCCGCCACCGGCTCGGGCAAGACGCTCGCCTTCGGCCTGCCGATGCTCACCCGGCTCGCCGGTCAGGGGCCGCACCTGGGCGGGCGGACCGGCGTGGACGCCGCGGCGCAGCGCGTCAACCGGCGCACGCCCGGCGCCCCGCGGGCCCTGGTGCTCGTCCCGACCAGGGAGCTGGCGCTGCAGGTCAACGACCACCTGACGCCGCTGGCCGACCTGCTCGGCCTTCGGGTCACCAGCATCATCGGCGGCGCCTCGTACAGCCGCCAGCTCGATGCCCTCGCCCGCGGCGTGGACCTGCTGATCGCCACCCCCGGCCGCCTGGTCGACCTGATCGAGCGCCGGGCCTGCCGCCTCGATGAGGTCGAGGTCACCACGCTGGACGAGGCCGACTACATGGCCGACCTCGGCTTCCTGCCCGTGGTCACCCGCCTGCTCGCGATGACCCCACAGGGCAGCCAGCGGCTGCTCTTCTCGGCCACTCTCGACCGTGGCGTCGCCGGGCTGGTCGAGACGTTCCTGCGCGACCCCGCCTTCCACGCGGTGTCGGCGGCGACCGCCTCGATCACCTCGATGACGCACCGCGTGTTCGTCGTCGAGGCCGGCCACAAGACGGAGATCGCGGCCCAGGTCGCCGCCCGCCCGGCGCGCACGCTGTTCTTCGTCCGCACCAAGCACGGCGCCGACCGGCTCGCCAAGCAGCTCGGCCGCGCCGGGGTGGACGCCGCCGCGTTGCACGGCAACCTGGCACAGAACGCCCGGCAGCGGGTGATGGCCAGCTTCGCCGAGGGCCGCACCCGGGTGCTGGTCGCGACCGACGTGGCCGCCCGCGGGCTGCACGTGGACGACGTCGACCTGGTCGTGCACTACGACCCGCCGGCGGACCACAAGGACTACCTGCACCGGTCCGGGCGGACGGCTCGTGCCGGGCATTCCGGAACCGTGGTCGCCTTCGTCCAGACCGACCAGCTCAAGGACATCCGCAGGCTGCACCAGGACGCAGATGTGGACGCCGTGGAGGAGTCGGTGACCCCGGGCCACGCGGCGGTGCGGGCGATGGGGACCTCCGGCGAGCCGGTGCGCGTCACGGCCCGTCCCGCAGCGTCCGCGCAACCGGCCGGCCGGCCCCGGGCCCGGCGTGGCCGCCCGCTGGCCGCACGCGCTGGACGATCATGATCGTCTGCGCCACGGCCTAAACTGCGGCTCCTCGACACCAGCTGAGGAGATCCCCATGCGCAGACTGAGCCTGCTGGCCATCGGTCTGGCGGCCGCCACGACGCTCGCGCTGGCCTCGCCGGCACAGGCGATCACGTACGGCGCGCCGGACGGGCCGGGGCACCCGGAGGTGGGCGCGCTGCTCGCGCCGCAGGCCTACTCCGACGGCACGTGGGCGACCTGCACCGGGACGCTGATCTCGCCCACGGTCTTCCTCACCGCCGCGCACTGCGACCAGGGCGTCAGCCGGGTCGCGGTGACCTTCGCGTCCACCTACCAGGCGGGCAGGAGCAAGACCTACTGGGGGACCTGGCACGCCGACCCCGGCTACAACCAGGCGCAGAGCGACCCCAAGGACGTCGCCGTGGTGGTCCTCGACTTCGCCGTCCGCGGCATCACTCCGGCCCGGCTGCCGGCGGCCGGTTCGCTGGCCGGCCTCGGCCACGGGACCCGCTTCACCTCGGTCGGCTACGGCGCGCAGTCGGTGACCATCGACCAGGGCCCGACCTTCCACTACGCCGACGTCCGCTACCGGGCCACCGGCGGCCTGGACGCGCTGAACCCGGCCTGGCTGCGGATCTCGATGAACCCCGCGCTCGGCGACGGCGGCACCTGCTTCGGCGACTCCGGCGGGCCGAACTTCCTCGGCGCCGGTGACAGCGAGACCGACATCGTGGCCGGCACGACGATCACCGGCGACTCCATGTGCCGGGCCACCAACGTCGACTACCGGATGGACACCGCCTCGGCCCGGGCCTTCCTCGGCCAGTACGTGCAGCTCCCCTGACCCCGTCCGCTCAGCCCTGCGGATCGTCGACCCCGCCGATCAGCGCCTGCAGCCCGGCCTCGTCCAGCACGTCCACGGGGCGGACGGTCCGCCCGGTCGAGGCGTAGAAGAACGCCGCCCCGATCCGGTCGACGGGCACGTCCTCGAGCCGGGCCCACGCCAGCCGGTACACGGCGAGCTGGACGGCCCGGGCCCTGGCCTGGTCCGGGTCTCGCGGTGGCGGGCCGGTCTTCCAGTCCACGACCTCCCAGCGCGGGCCGCCGCCACCGGGTTCGCCGGCCTCGCCGTGTTCGTCGGGCTCGCTGGGTTCGCCGGGCTCGTCGGCGCGGAAGACGGCGTCGATCCGCCCGCGCAGCACGACGCCGGCGACCGGTGTCTCGATCGCGACCTCGACCGCGTCCGGTGTCCGGTCGGCCCACTCGCTGGCCAGGAAGCGGGCCTGCAGCCGGGCCAGCTCCTCGTCCGGCGCGGCGTCATCCGCGGCGCCCGGCAGCTCGTCCACATCGACCAGCGCCGCCGCCCCGAAACGCTGCTCCAGCCAGGCGTGGAACGCGCTGCCGCGCCGCGCCGACGGGCTCGGCGGCTCGGGCATCGGCCGGCGCAGGCGCAGCGCGAGCGCGTCCGGGTCGGCCGCCAGGGCCACCAACCGCGACGCGGACAGGTGCGCCGGCAGCTCGACCCGCAGCACCCGCCCGACCGCCGCGTCCCGCTCGGCCAGGAGTAACCCGACCTCCTCGGCCCACTCCCCGTCCAGCTCGGGCCCGGTGTCGCCCTCGCCCCCGGTTCCGGATTCGAGCACGGCCGCACGCACCAGCCTGGCCCCCTGCTCGACCGCGTCCCGGCGCATCCCGAGCGGATCGCGGGGCCAGGGCGAACGCGGGGTCAGCGCGTCCCGGGGGTTCGCCGCGCCGTCCGGCGGAGGTTCGACCCGGACCCGCACTGTGACCTCACCGCGGACCTCACCGCGGACCTCACCGCGGACCGTGCCGTGGTCCGGCGACCCGGCCGCCCCGGCCAGCTCCGCGACCTCCTGCAGGAACCGGGACGGCTCCCGCGGGGTCGTCCCTTCGCCCCACACGGCGCCGGTGAGCAGCAGCCTGCGCCGCGCGCGGGTCAGGGCCACGTAGGCCAGGCGCCGTTCCTCGGCCACCTCGTGCGCGCCGCAGCGGGCCCGGAACTGCTGCAGCTCCTCGGCCAGCTCGTGCTGGCTGGTCACTGCGGCCACGTTCCAGTGCGGCAGCCCGGCCGCGTCGCCGCGCAGCGGGTACGGCAGCGGCCCGAGGTCGGCCAGCCAGCCGTAGCCGAGGTCCTCCCCGCCCGTGCCGCGCCCGTTGCGGCGGCTCGGGAAGGTGCCCTCGACCAGCCCGGTCACGGCCACCACGTCCCACTCCAGGCCTTTGGCCGCGTGCACGGTGAGCACCTGGACGGCGTCCGGGCGGTGCGCCACCGGTGCGTCCAGGCCGCGCTCGCGGCTGTCCGCCGCGGCCAGCCAGGACAGGAACGAGCTGAGGCTCGGCCGGTCACCGCTCTCGGCGAAGCCGACCGCGACGTCCACGAACGCGTCCAGGTGAGCCCTCGCAGCAGCCGGGAGGGTGCCGGGCACCGCAGCCACCTCGACGTCCAGGAGCAGCGCCCGCTCGACCTCGAGGACGAGGTCCGGAAGCGGCAGACCCGCCCGGCCGCGCAGCTCCCGGAACAGGGCAGACAGCCGGCCGATCCGGCGGCCGCCCTCGGCGGACAGCTGCTGCCCCGCGGGGCCGGTCCAGTCCGGCGGGGGCAGCCGGTCCAGCGCCTCGACCAGGGACCGCTCCTCCACCCGGTCGTCCGCACGGCCCGCCACCGCCTCGCCCCGGGGCCGGCGGGCCAGCAACTCGCTCGACCAGGCCCCGAGCGCGTCCAGGTCGCGGGGGCCGAGCCGCAGCGCCGGGCCGGTGAGCAGGCGCACCAGTGAGTCGCCCCGGGACGGGTCGGACAGGACCTCGAGCGCGGCCCGCAGGTCCGCCACCTCGGGCACCGACAGCAGGCCGCCGAGCCCGACCACCTCGACCGGCAGGCCCCTGGCCCGCAGGGCTGCCTCCACCAGGGGGAACTGCGCCCGGGTCCGGCACAGCACCGCGACCGTCGGGCGATCCGCAACCGGCTCGCCCGCGGCGGCGTCGGCGCCCGCGCCGCCCGGGTACCACTCGGCGGCGGCCACCTCGGCAACGGTCCGGGCCTCGTCCTCGACGGTCTCCAGCCAGGCGAGGGCGACCTCGCCGGGCCCGGCGCCGGGCCGGGGATCCAGTGCGGGCACCCCGGCCGTCGTGGCCGGTTCGGACCAGGCGGCCGGGATCCGCAGCGGCGCCGAGATCCGGTTCGCCACCGTGAGCACCGCCCGGTCGTTGCGCCAGCTCGTCGGCAGGTAACGGGTCACCGCCGGCGCCCCGTCCAGGGCCGGGAAGTCCACAGGGAAGCGCTGCAGGTTCCCGGCGGACGCGCCCCGCCAGCCGTAGATCGACTGATGCGGGTCGCCCACCGCGGTGACGGGATGCCCGCCGCCGAACAGCCCGCGCAGCAGGACGAGCTGCGCGTGGCTGGTGTCCTGGTACTCGTCCAGCAGCACGACCCGGAACCGGGCCCGCTCGCCGGCCCCGACCTCCGGCGCGTCCCGCGCGACCCGGGCCGCCAGCGCCACCTGGTCGCCGAAGTCGAGCAGGTCGCGCTCGCGCTTGAGCCGCAGGTACTCCTCGACCAGGGGCAGCACCTGGCGGCGGGCCGCGAGCAGCTCCAGCCGCTCCCGGACCGGCCGGGTCGGCGCGCCCGGGTCCGTCCCGCCCGCCTCGGCCGGCAGGGTCGCGACCCGCTCCAGCACCTGGTCCAGCACGGCCGCCACATCCCCGGTCGTGACGAGGTGCTCGGCGCACTCACCGGCCAGTCCCAGCACCGCTTCGGTGACCGTCGCGGGCGCGTAGTCGACGCCGGACATGTCACCGTCCCAGCGCTCCACCACCTCCGCGGCCAGCTGCCACGTCCCGGCCTCGGTGAGCAGCTGGGCCGACGGCTCGACGCCCAGCCGGAGGCCGTGGTCGCGCAGCACGGACGCCGCGTAGGAGTGGTAGGTCGAGACCGCCACGGGCTGCGGCTCCTGCCGGGACATCCCGCGCCGGTGCAGGGCCCGCAGCCGGGACCTCACCCGGTCGGCCAGCTCGCCCGCCGCCTTGCGGGTGAAGGTCAGGCCGAGCACCTCGTCGGGCTCGACGAAGCCGTTGGCCACCAGCCAGACCACGCGCGCGGCCATGGTCTCGGTCTTGCCGGAGCCTGCCCCGGCGATCACCAGCAGCGGCTGGACCGGTGCCTCGATCACGGCCACCTGGTCGGCGGTGGGCAGCGGGCGCCCGAGCGCCACGGCGATCTCCACGGCCCCGGGCCCGGCCCGCCGCGGCTCGGCGTAGGCGTCCCCGGGCCCGTGCGGACCCTCCGGCCGCTGTGGCCGCAGCAGCGCCGCGAGGTCGAACCCCAGCTGCTCAGGACCGGCCACGTCGTTCACTCCCCCACCTGCCGGCCCTCGGGCTGCAGCGGGCAGGACCGGCGCACCCCACAGGTGCGGCAGGCCGGGTTGCCGGTGGCGGGGAAGCTCGCGCCCGCCATCCCCTCGGCGGCCCGCTCGACCAGCCGGTGCGCCCAGCGCGGGTCGTCCGCGTCGTCGGCGAGCGGCTGCTGGCGCTGCACCACGACCCGCTTGCGGTCGCTGCCGAGCTGCACCAGCGCCGCCCCGCCGGACGCCCCCGGGTTCTCCTCGTCGGCGCCCGTTTCCCCTGCTGCCGCCGCCTGCTCGACGGCCACCTGGTAGACCCCGAGCTGCGCGTGCCGCCCCACCTCGGCCTTGCCGGGCTGGCTCTTGCCGGTCTTCAGGTCCACCACCACCAGCCGGCCGAGCGGGTCGCGTTCCAGCCGGTCCACCTGGCCCCGGATCAGCGCCCGCCCGACCTGCACCCGGATCGACGCCTCCACCCCGACCAGCTGGTAGCCGGCCCGGGCGCCCAGCTCGAGGTACTCGGCCAGCTTGTCCACCATCGAGCGCAGCCGGGCGCGCTCCCGCTCGCCGACCCAGCCCGCCGCCAGCCCGACCCGGCCGAGCCGCTCGGCGAGCAGGGCATGCAACTGCTCGCGGGTCCCGTTCGGGGCCAGCTCGGCGAGCTCGTGCACCAGCGTCCCGATCGCCTGCGCGGACGAGGTCCCGGACGTCCCGCCCGAGGTCTCCAGCAGCCAGCGCAGCGCGCAGCGGTCGAACTGCTCAACCCGGGACGGCGAGACGGCGACCTGCTGCCCCGGCGCGCGCAACCCGTCCTGCGTGGACAGCTCGGGCAGCCCGTACCAGTCCTGCGGGTCGGCGCCGGGGACTGCGGCCCGGGCCAGGCGGGCCAGCTGCCGGGCGGCCCACTCGCGCCGGGCCGCGGGCTGATCCGGGTCGACGACCACCGTGCGCAGCTCGGCGACCAGGGCGGGCAGGGTCATCGCCCTGGGCACCTGGGTGACCGGCCGCAGCTCCACGTCGTCCGGCAGCGGGTCGACCAGATCGAGGAACGGGGACGGCAGCTCGTCCTCTGACCGGACGGCCGTGACCAGCAGCACCCGCCGGGCCCGGCTGACCGCGACGTGGAACAGCCGCAGCTCGTCGTCCAGCACCGCACGCCGCTGCGCCGCGACCGTGCCCCCGGCAGCGCCGGACCGGCCGTCCAGCAGATCGGACAGCGCCTGCGCCCCGAGCAGGGAGCTGCGCAGCCGCAGGTCCGGCCAGCTGCCCTCCTGGACGCCGGTGACCGCCACCACGTCCCACTCCCGGCCGGCGGCTGCGTGCACCGTGACCAGCGCGACGGCGTCCCCCTCCGGTGCGCGCTCGGCCAGCGTGTCGGCGGGCAGGTCCTGCCCCTCGAGGTAGGCGAGGAACCCCTCCGGGCCCGCCTGTGGCAGCCGATCGGCGTACCGCGCGGCCGCCTCGAAGAGAGCCACCACGGCGTCCAGGTCCCGGTCGGCGCGGGCTCCCGTGGTGCCGCCGGACAGCGCCTGACGCTGCCAGCCGTCGGCCAGCCCGCCGGCCTCCCACAGCGCCCAGAGCACCGTCTCAGCGGTGGCCGCCGGCTCGGCGACCGCGACCCGCCCGGCCTCCAGCACGGACGCGACCCGGCGCGCGCCGAAGCTGACCCGCGGGTCCAGGGTGACCAGGTGGCCCGGCGCGGACAGCGCCTCGACCAGCAGCTCGTCGCTGCTGCGTCCGCCACCGCCGGCCAGGTCCTCGGCCCGCAGCGCCTGCCGGAGCCGGCGCTGCCCGAGTGCGTCCATGCCGCCGAACGACCCGGCCAGCAGCTCGGCGGCCAGCTCCGGCGTGAGCGCCGCCGGATCGATCGCGTAGCGCAGCGCGAGCCGGAGCGGGACCACCGCCGGCTCGTCCCGGACCGGGACCTCGGCACCGGGCACGGCGACCGGCACGCCCGCCGCGCCGAGCGCCCGGCGCAGCGACCGGGTCGCGTGGGCCGAGCGCACCACCACCGCCATCCGCGACCACGCCACCCCGTCCTCGAGGTGGTGTCGGCGCAGCTCCTGAGCGACGAACGCGGCCTCCTGAGCCGCCGACGGCAGCAGGAACGCCCCGACCTCCCCAGCCCCGACCTCGCCGGGCCCGACCTTCCCCGGCGGGGCATCGGCATCCATCACCGCGCGGGCGCTGCGGTGCGCGACCGTCCCCGCGCTGCCGATCCGGGCCGCGACCGTGACCGCGGCCGCCCGCAGCACGGGACCGTGCCGGTGCACCTGGCGCAACACCACGCTGGTCGCCGCCGAGCCGTCCGAGCGGGCGAACCGCTGCACGGCCTCGGCGACCAGCTGCGGCCGGGCCCCGCGGAACCCCTGTGTCGCCGCGTCCGGATCGCCGGTCAGAACCAGGTCGTGCCCATCACCGGCGAGCACGTCGAGCAGCCGCTGCGCGGCGGCGGTCAGCTCCTGCGCGTCGTCCACCGCGACCAGCCTCCAGCGGGCCCGCTCGGCCGCCAGCAGCTCCGGGTCATCGGCCAGCAGCTCGGCTGCCGCGTCCACGATCGCGGCCGGGTCGTAGGCGCCCGGCGTGGCCAGCGCGGTGACGTCCAGGTACTCGGCCAGCACCTGCGCGGCGGCAACCCATTCCGGCCGATCGTGGCGGCGCCCGAGGTCGGCGAGGCCCTCCGGCAGCAGCCCGCGCTCGACCGCGCGCATGAGCAGGTCGCGCAACTCGTCCCGGAACCCGCGCAGGGCCCGGATCTCCGCCGAGATGCCCGGCGGCCAGACCGGCGCCTGACCCGCGCCCGCCTCATGTCCGGCCAGCAGCTCGGCCAGCACCCGGTCCTGCTCCGGGCCCGAGATCAGCCGCGCAGGCACGTCCCCGGCCAGGACCAGCTGGCGGCGCAGCAACCCGAAGGCGTAGGAGTGCGGCGTGCGGGCCAGCGGCTCGCGCACAGTGCGGGCCAGCCGGGCCGAGAGCCGGTCCCGCAGCGCCGCCGCAGCCTGCCGGCCGGACGCGAGGACGAGGATCCCGTCCGCCGCGACCCCGTCCCGCTCGACCCGGGCCGCGAGCGCAGCCACCAGCGCCGTGGTCTTGCCGGTCCCCGGCCCGCCCAGGACGACCAGCGGCCCGCTGCCCTGCCGGTGGGCGATCACCGCGGCCTGGTCCGGGTCGGGCCGGATCGCCGTGCCGTCGGCGTGCCCGGGCCGCACCGCGGGACGCACCAGCCGGACCCTCGGCCGCGGCTCGGACCGCAGGCTCCCGGCTGTGCTCACCCGCCGATGACACCACAGCCCGCCGACAGCTCGTGGCAGCTTGACCCGACCGGCGCGGCGGCATCTCGCCGAGCGTCAGCGCCTGACCCCGTCCCACCGGGCCCGGCGCAGGTCCAGCCGCTGCCCGCCCGGCCGCAGCGGTGTCGCCTCGGCGCGGTAGTGCCGCAGCGCTTCGCGCTCGTGCCCGGGCGGGGGCGAGCCGTCCGCCTTGACCACCCGCCACCAGGCCACCGCACCGCCCCAGCCGGACATCACCTGCCCGACCTGACGCGGCCCACCACGGCCGACGTACTCCGCGATGTCGCCGTAGGTCATCACCTGGCCGGGCGGGATCAGATCGACCACGTCCAGCACGGCCGAGGCGTAGTCGCCGATCTCCTGCCCGGTCCCGGCCGTCACGACGGTCAGCATGCCGGACGCGGAACGACCTGTGCACCACCCCTGCAGGGGCGGTGCACAGGTCGTTCGGAGAAACTCGCCTGTCGATCCAGAGCTCAGTCAGATCCAGAGCTCAGTCAGATCCAGAGCTCAGTCAGATCCAGAGCTCAGTCAGATCCAGAGCTCAGTCAGATCCAGAGCTCAGTCAGATCCAGAGCTCAGTGGTGCAGCGCCGGGATCCAGCGCGGGCCGGTGTGTGCGCGCCGGCCGAGCAGTGCCAGCACGGACGGCAGCAGGACGCCTCGCACCAGCGTCGCGTCGAGCAGCACCGCGGTGGCCAGGCCGACGCCGAGCTGCTTCATCTCCAGCGACGACAACGTCCCGAAGATGGCGAACACGGCGACCATCACGGCGGCGGCACTGGTCACCACGCCGGCCGACCGGGCCACCCCGACCTGGACCGCCTCGCGCGGACCGAGCCCGGACGTCCACGCCTCACGGACCCGGGACACGACGAACACGTGGTAGTCCATCGACAGCCCGAACAGGATGACGAACATCAGCAGTGGCAGCCAGGCGGCGATCGACCCGATCGAGGTGAAGCCGAGCAGCCCCTCCGCCCATGTGTTCTGGAAGACCAGCGTCATCACGCCGTACGCGGCGCTGACCGAGAGCAGGTTCAGCCCGACGGTGGCCAGTGCCAGCCAGGGCGAGCGGAACGACACGAGCATGACCAGGAAGGTCAGCGTCAGCACGAACGCCACCACCCACGGCAGCCGCTGGTCCATCCACCGGGTCAGGTCCGTGACGGCGGCCGAACCGCCGGCGTGCACCTGGACGCCCTGCGTCGAGGACAGCTCGGCCCGAACCTGCGGCAGGACCTGCGCCCGGATCGCGTCCACGGCCTGGCCGAGCCTCGGGTCGGACAACTCCTGCGGGACGGCCAGTGCCATCACGTGCACGGCCCTGTCCGTCGAGGTGGTGATCTCCGGCGTGCCGCCGGCCACCATCCCGGTGCCGCGCGCGGTCTCGAATCCCTTGCGCAGCGCGGATTCCACCGCCGCAGCCTGGTCGGCCGGCGCCCGGACGACGACGTCGACCGTGGTCCCGTCCTGCGGCACGGCGGCGGTCAGCCGCTGGTAGGCGTCGACGGTGGCGAAGGTCTTGGGCAGCGACTCCACACCCGGCAGGGCGGTGCGCATGCCGAGCGCCGGCAACGCCAGCCCGACCAGGACGGCACTCGCGGCGAGCGTCCAGGCCAGCGGGTGACGGCAGGCCATCCCGGCCAGCCGGCCCCAGCCGCCGTCCACCGATCCCCGCCGCGCGGCCCGGCGCCGGGAGAACGGCAGCCGCAGCGACTCGACCCTGTCCCCGAGCACGGACAGCAGGGCAGGCAGCACGGTCGCCGACGCCAGCACGGCCACCGCGACCACGAGCATCGCGCCGATGGCCAGCGAGGTGAACATCCCGCCCGCGATCAGCATCCCGGACATGGCCACCACGACGGTCATCCCGGAGATGATCACGGCCCGGCCGGCGGTCGCACCGGCGATGATCACAGACTCGCGCACCGAGGCACCGTTCGCCCGCTCCTCACGGGCGCGCCGGATCACGAACAGCGCGTAGTCCACGCCGACGGCCAGCCCGATCAGCAGCAGCAGGCTCTGGGTGTTCTGGTCCACCGGGACGAACGTGCGGGAGACCAGCGCGGTCAGCCCGAGTGCGGCGATCACCCCACCGATGCCGAGCAGCACCGGGACACCGGCCGCGACCACAGCGCCGAAGGCGATCAGCAGCACGCCGAGGGTCACCGGCAGGCTGAACAGCTCGGCCCGCTGGAAGTCCGAGTCCAGCTGTTTGCCGACCTCGTTGTCGATCGAACCCGGGCCCACCTGGCCGATCCGCAGATCGGGGTGTGCCGCGGCCAGCGACCGGGTGGTCGCCATCATCGGGCCGACCACGTCGGACGGGCTGCGCGCGCCTGCCGGGGTGGTGCCGTCGGTCTCCTGCACGGCGTCCAGCCCGACGGCCAGGATCAGCGTCCGGCCGTCCGGTGCCAGTACCGGGCGACCGACGGTGGCCACCCCGGATACCCCGGTGTAGGCCGCTTGCAGCTGCGCGCCGAGGTCGCGGGCGGCCGCCGGGTCCATCCCGCCGGAGCGCGGGGTGACGACGACGTTCTCGGTCGGGCGAACGCCGAAATCGGCTCCGGCGCTTGCCTTTGCGGCTGCGGCCGAGTCGCCGACCAGCTGGTCGTCCGGCTTCGTGGTGGTGATCCCGCCGGCCAGCAGCACGATCGCTCCCGCCAGGGCCAGCAGCCCCGCGAGAAGGGTGCGCCAGCGGTGCCGGACGCACCAGGCCGCGAGGCGGCCGTGCCGGTCCGGGTGCAGATCGTCGTAGGTGGGGGTGGCGGGAGCGGGCTGCGGCTCGCGGACCAGCACGCTGGTCGCGGCCTGCGCCGGCGGGTCCGGCTCGGGCGTCTCGAGGGAGATCGGCGGGCGAGAAGTCATGCTGGCAACCATCCCGGGAACCGCCCGGCCGGGGCATTGGTGACCGCATGCCGATCGGGGGTAGGGCGAACCCCCCGGTGGTCCTACAGCCCGCCCCCGGCCATCGCCCGCAGCGCGAACCGGAGGTTGCGCGGGCTCTCCCCCACCCGCCGGATCGCGTAGGGGAACCATGCGGTGCCAAACGGCAGGTAGAGCCTGACCCGGAACCCGCGGCGGACCAGCTCGCGCTGCACGTCCGCGCGGACCCCGTAGAGCATCTCGAACTCGAAGTCCTGCCGGCCCCAGCCACCGTCCCGGGCCAGCTGGGAGGCCAGGGCGATCATCCGCAGGTCGTGGGTCGCGATCGACGGGTAGCAGCCCGCCGCCCGCGCCTCCTCCGACAACAGAGTCACCAGGGCATCGGTGAACCGGGCGTCCACATCCTGGCGGCCCTGCGCCGCGAGCTCGGCCGGTTCGGCCAGCGCACCCTTGACCAGGCGGACCCACGCGCCGGCATGGGCCAGCCGGTCCAGATCCCCTGTCGTGCGGTGCAGGTAGGCCTGCACGGTGACGGCCACCGGGAGGCCGTCCTGGCGCATCCGGTCGTGCAGGTCGAGCGTCTGCTGCGTGGTGCCGGAGTCCTCCATGTCGAGCATCAGCACGTCCCGGCCGCGGCGCGGGCCGTCCTGAGCCGCGGCCCGGACCGCCGCGGCCACGGTGCGGGCATTGGCCTCGCACAGCGCCACCGAGGTCATCAGTCCGGCCTGGGTCGGGTCCAGGGACAGGTGCACGCCCAACCCACCGCGCGCCAGCGCCGCCGCGGCCTCCTGCAGCGTCCGCACGGTCGTGGCCACCAGACCCGGATCCTCGACGTACTCGCCGAGGACGAACAGCGAGGTCGCCAGCCCGTCGTCCTGCAACCGTTGCGTGACGGTCATCACCTCGTCCAGGTCGGCGCCGCCGACGAACCGGGCGGCCAGCCCGGCCAGCAGCTGCCGGCTCTGGACGGCTGCGGTGACCCGGTCCGAGCGGGCCAGCCCGATCATCGCCCGCTGCCACCGGTGTCCAGTGCCCCGATCCATCCCGGAAACCATCACGAACGCCGCCTTTCCACCCGGGCTCGTGATCGTATCGGCCGCCGTGCCGGTGGCGGCGGGTCACGGTCGCGCCGCCGCTGCGATCGCGCAGGCCCGGCGCGGTGATTGATGTTGGGGACATCCCCCCTACGTTCCTGGTGGGACGCCACATGTCCACGCCGGGATCGGATGCCTACGGTTGGTCCCGTGAGCACAACTGCCCCGCCTCCCGCCCCGGTCCGACGCACCGGACTGGGCGTCCTGGTGTCCACCTGGCTGTGGGGCTGGCTCGCCATCACGCACTTCGTCACCAGCCTGCTGCTGTCCATCGGCTACCTGCTGGTCGGCGTGCTCCTGATCACCGGACTGGCCACCATCCCGGCCTTCGGCGTCGGGCTGCCGATCGCGATCGTCGCGCTGCTGATCGCGCTGCTGCTGGCCAAGTTCGAGCGGACCAGGACCGAGGCCTTCACCGGGGTCCCCGTCCGGCCGCCCGCCCCGACCCGTCGGGAGGGCCCCGCCTGGCGGCGCTACCTGCTGGACGGGCGGCCCTGGCGGGCCAGCGTCCACCTCACCCTGACCGCCCTGTGGGGGCTGCTGATCGGCTCGGTCACGCTGATCCTGGTCAGCCTCAGCGTGGCGCTGGCCGTGCTGCCGCTGTACGACGACCACCTCCCGCACCACCGGATGTCCCTGTTCGGACGCGCCACCGTGGCCCCCTACGGCTGGCTGGCGGTCGCCGGGTGGGCGGGGATCCTGGTCCTGCCGCTGGTCGCCCGCGGCCTGATCACCATCGACGTGACGCTGGCCCGCTGGCTGCTCGGGCCCGGCCACACCGAGCAGGTGGCCGCCCTGTCCCAGCGGGTGGAGACCCTGACCCTGACCCGGGAGGCGACCGTCGACTCGGTCGAGCTCGAGCGGCGTCGGATCGAGCGCGACCTGCACGACGGCCCGCAGCAACGGCTGGTCGCCATCGCGATGGACCTCGGCATGGCCCGGGAGAAGCTGGCCCGCGACCCGGACTCCGCCCGCGAGCTGCTGGACAAGGCGCACGGCGCGGCCAAGGAGGCCATCGTCGAGATGCGCCAGGTGGCCCGGGGCATCCATCCGCCGGTGCTGACCGACCGCGGACTGGACGCGGCACTGTCCGCACTGGCAGCGCGCTCACCGGTCCCGGTCAGCGTGCGGGTGGACGTGCGGCCGCGCCCGTCGGCGACGGTCGAGGCGATCGCCTACTTCTGTGTCTCCGAGGCACTGACCAACGTGGCCAAGCACGCCCAGGCCCGGTCCGCGCAGGTCGAGGTGATCCGGCGGAACGGGACGCTCTCGATCACGGTCCGCGACGACGGTCGCGGTGGCGCCGACCCCACCCGGGGGACCGGCCTGGTCGGCCTGCGGGACCGGGTGGCCGCCGTGGACGGCACGATCGCCGTCTCCTCCCCACCCGGCGGCCCGACGGTGCTGAGCGTCACCCTGCCCGCCCTGCTCAACCCCTATCTGCGTTCCGACCCCGATGTGAGGAGCACCCCGTGAGCACCCCCCTACGCGTCGTCCTGGCAGAGGACTCGGTCCTGCTGCGGGAAGGGCTGATCCGCCTGCTCTCCGACGCGGACTTCGAGGTGGTGGCCGCGTGCGGTGACGCCGAGACGTTCCTTCGGGCGGTCGAGCAGCACCGCCCGGACCTGGTCGTCGTGGACGTCCGGATGCCGCCCACCTTCACCGACGAGGGTGTCCGCGCGGCGCTGGTGATCCGCAAGCAGTTCCCCGACACGGCCGTGCTGGTACTGAGCCAGTACGTCGAGGAGAACTACGCGACCGAGTTGGTCGCCGGCCGCTCGCGGGGCGTCGGCTACCTGCTCAAGGACCGGGTCGCGGACGTCGGTGACTTCGTCGAGGCGCTGCGCCGGGTGGCGGCCGGCGGCACGGCGCTCGACCCCGAGGTGGTCAGCCAGCTGCTCTCCCGGGCCCGCCGCCGCGACCCGCTCGAGCGGCTCACCCCACGCGAGACCGAGGTGCTGCAGCTGATGGCCGAGGGGAAGTCGAACACGGCGATCGCCGCGGCCCTGGTGGTCACGGAGGGCGCGGTGGAGAAGCACGTGTCGAGCATCTTCGCCAAGCTCGACCTGCCACCGACCGAGCACGACCACCGCCGGGTCCTGGCCGTCCTGCGCTGGGTCGAGCGCACCGAGGGATCCGACGCCTGACCGGCGGCGGGCCGAGATGCGTGCGGAGATGACGCTGAGATGAGTGGGCTGCAGCCGGGCTCCCGGCCCGCGCTGGTGCTGCTGCGCGTGGTCGGCCCGATCCTGATGGTCGGCATGATCGTGATCGGCTCGTTCGCCGTGGTGACGAGCTTCTTCCGCCAGACGGAGCGAGAGACCACGACACTGCGCGGCGACATCCGGTACCTCGTGGTGGGCACCAACGTCGGCGACATCCGGGTGCACCCGGTGGAGGCCGGCGCGACCAGCACTCTGTCGGCCTCCCTGACCTGGTCGTACACCAGGCCGACGGTGAGCACGGCGCTGGTGGACGGCGAGCTGACCGTGAACGGGCGCTGCGGCCACGGCCCGATCACCAGCGGCTACTGCTCGGTCGACCTGGACATCTCGATCCCCGCCGCGACCACCGTGACGGTGCGCAGCAGCACCGGCGACCTCAGCCTGTTCGGACTGACCGGAACCGTGCAGGCCACGACCAGCACCGGGGACATCAGCCTGCAGACGCTGCGCTCCACGGACGTGAGTGCGACCACCAGCACCGGGGACGTGGCGATCGTCCTGGTCAACCCCCCGAACCGGGTACACGCCAGGACGTCGGTCGGCGACATCACGGTGGTGGTCCCGGCGGACGGCACCCCCTACCGGGTCGACGCGGTCACCTCGACCGGCAGCAAGACCCTGCACGTGCCCACGGACTCCGGCGCGAGCCGCTCACTGGACCTGACCACGTCGACGGGTGACATCACCCTTCGCACGAGCGGCAGCTCCCGCTGAGCCGCCAGAACAGCATGAGCCACCAGGACAGCATGAGCCGTCAGAACAGCTGACCCACCAGAACGGACGGGGAACCAACCTGGCACCCGTGACGTCCAAGGCGCGCACAGCCGCGGGCTCGATCGGTCCGCGCCACGATGCCGTGGAGGTCCCCCATGCCGGTCAACCGCCTCGCCACCGCGCTGTCCGCCGGCGGGCTCGCCGCCGCCCTCGCCATCACCGTGGTCGTGACGGGCAACCGGGACGCCGGCCCGCCGGTCAGCTCGCTCGGCCGCATCTCGCCGGTGGCGTTGACCAGCTTCACCGACTGCAACGCGCTGCTGGCGTACTACCGCGGCCACGCCGCGCAGCTGATCGGACCCTACGGGCTGCCCAGCCAGCAGGGCGCCATCATCGCGGGCATGCGCAGTGCGGCGGAGGGCGGGGTGCCCGCCGCGGTGTCCGCCCCGATGAGCGCAGCCGGCGCGTCCGGTTCGACCGCCACCGGGAGCGCCGGCGCTGACACCACCTCGTCCACCGGCACCAATATCCAGGTCGCCGGGGTGGACGAGGCGGACCTGGCCAAGCGCAGCGGTGACCTCCTGCTCAGCGTCGGCAACGCCGGCAGCGGCGGCGAACTGCGGGTGACCCGGTTGTCCGGCGCGAAAGCCACCGTGGTCGGCCGGCTGGCCACGCCCGGCTGGACCGCGCGGGAACTCCTGGTGAGCGGGTCCACCGTGCTGCTGATCGGCCCGCAGCAGGGTGTCATGACGTTGCGGGCCCAGGCCGTGCCCGGGCCGGGCGAGTCGTTCGCCGCCATGCCGTTCAGCTACCGGCCGCGGACCCGCATCGTGCAGGTGGATTTCGTCGACCCGAGCAAGCCCCGGGCGGTCCGGACCCTGGACGTGAGCGGCACGGAGGCCGGCGCCCGGCTGGTCGACGGCGTGGCCCGGATCGCGGTCACCTCCGCCCCGCAGCTGCCCGTGGTCATGCCGCGGTCCAGCGACGCACCGGCCCTGCAGAAGGCCACCGAGGTCAACCGGAGTCTGGTCGGCGAGTCCACCCTGGACGCCTGGCTGCCGTCCTACACCCTGGCCGACGGCCTGGCGCCCGTCGAGAGCCGAAGCACCACCCCGGGCAGCAGCACGGGTGGCAGCAGCACGCCGTCGGGTGGCACGGGCAGCAGCGGCCGCCTGGTCGACTGCACCAGGGTCTGGATGCCGAAGGACTTCGCCGGGCTGGACACCCTGACCCTGATGACCCTGGACCTGCACGCCGACGCGGGGATCTCGCGCTGGCAGGCGGCCGGGGTGGTGGCCAGCGGCGCGACCGTCTACGCGACCGCGGACCACACCTACCTGGCCACCACGCAGTGGCAGAACTGGTCCTCGATGACCGGCGCCATCGCGCAGCGGGTGGCCCTCGCCCAGCGCACCGCGATCCACGAGTTCGCGACCAGCGGAGCGCAGTCCCCGCGCTACCTGGCCAGCGGCTCGGTGCCGGGCTTCCTGCTCAACCAGTTCGCCATGGACGAGTTCCACGGCGACCTGCGGGTCGCCGCGACCACCCGGCCGACCTGGCTGCCCCAGCCCGTGCCCGCCGGGGGGGAGGCCCCCTCCATGGTGCCGCGTCCGTCGACCACAGCGACCAGCACCAGCCAGGTCACCGTCCTGCGCCAGGACGGCGAGGTGCTGGCGCCGGTCGGCCGGGTCAGCGGGCTCGGCGTGGGCGAGCAGATCCGGGCGGTGCGCTTCCTCGGGCCGGTCGGCTACGTGGTGACCTACCGGCAGACCGACCCGCTGTACACCGTCGACCTGTCCGACCCGGCGCACCCGCGGGTCGCGGGCGAGCTGAAGCTGCTCGGTTACTCGGCCTACCTGCACCCGGTGGGCGACGGCCTGCTGCTCGGCGTCGGCCAGGACGCCGACGGCGACGGGCGGGTGCGCGGCCTGCAACTGTCGCTGTTCGACGTGTCCGACCCGGCCGCGCCGCGACGGGTCAGCCAGGTCCGGCTGCCGCAGGGGTGGTCCGACATCGAGAGCGACCACCACGCGTTCACCTTCGCCGACGGCCTGGTGCTGGTGCCCTTCATCGGCCAGGTCTCCATGCCCATGCCGGACCCGGGCGTCGTCACGGTCCGGCTGACCGGGCACACGCTCGGCGCACCGACCGTGCTGCGGGCCTACCCGGGCAGCCGGGCCGCCGGGGACTCCCCCGCCGGGAATGCGATCCCGCAGCGCACCTTCGTCGACAGCACCGACATCTGGACGCTGACCAGCACCGGCGTGGCCGTTCACGACGTGGCGAGGCTCGGCTACCAGGGCTTCACCGCGTTCTGACCGGGCGGCGACCCGTCCCGGCCCCGGCGGCCTCCCGCCGCCGGGGCCGCGCCGCGCGGCAATGGCGGGTGACCTTCAAGCCGGGCATGCCAGAGTGATGACATGCGGATCGGCGTCCTCGGCCCCCTCGAGGTGACCCACCAGGGTCACCCGGTCGAGATCGGCGGGGCCCGCCTGCGCGCCCTGCTGGTGCGCCTCGCGGTCGACGCCGGGCGGACGGTTCCGGTGGACAGCCTGGTCGAGGAGCTCTGGCCGCGGGAGTCGCCGGGCCTGAACACCCTGCAGTCACTGGTCTCCCGGCTGCGCCGCAGCGTGCCCGATCCGGCGGCCGTGCAGTCGGTTCCGGGCGGGTACCGGCTCGCCGTCGAGCCGGACGACGTGGACGCCCATCGCTTCGAGCGGCTGGCCCGGCAGGGTGCCCTGGCGCTGGCCCGCGGCGACCACCAGGGTGCGGCGACCACGCTGGCGGAGGCGCTGGGGCTGTGGCGCGGTCCCCCGCTGCCGGAGCTGGCCGGTTCCCCCAAGGCCGAGGGCATCGCGCTGCGGCTGCAGGTGTTGCGGTTGCAGGCCGTCGAGGACCGGCTCGAGGCGGAGCTCGGCCTCGGTCACCACGCCGCGGTCGCCGCCGAGCTCGAGCCGCTGACCGCCGCCAACCCGCTGCGGGAGCGGCTGCGCGCGCTGCAGATGCGGGCGCTGTACGGGACCGGGCGCCAGGCGGAGGCGCTGGCCGTCTTCGACGACGTCCGGCACCAGCTGGCCGACGAACTCGGGGTCGACCCCTCACCCCAGCTGGCCGAGACCCACCTCGCGGTGCTGCGCGCGGATCCCGCGCTGGGTAACGGGCACGCGTCCGCCCGCCCGGCCGCCCCCGACGCCGGCGGGCCGACCGGCGCGGCGGGTCCGGCGCCGGGTCCGGCGCCGGGAAGGCCGAGCGCGCGGTGGACCAACCTGCGCGCGGCCCTGACCAGCTTCGTGGGACGGGACGTGGAGCTGGCCGAGGTGACCGACCTGCTCGGGCACGGGCGGCTGGTGACGCTGGTCGGTCCGGGCGGCTCGGGCAAGACCCGGCTGGCCACCGAGGTGGCGGCACGGGCCTCGGACGGCTCGGCGCACGGGGTGTGGCTGGTGGAGCTCGCGGCCATCACCGACCCGAACGACCTCGCGCCCGCCACGCTCGGCGCGATCGGGTTGCACGAGACCCGGCTGCTGGAGACCACGCAGCAGATCCGGCCGCGCGATGCCGGTACCCGCCTGGTGGAGACCCTCGCCGGGGCCGAGACGGTGGTCGTGCTGGACAACTGCGAGCACCTGCTGGACGCTGTCGCAGCTCTGGCCGATCACCTGCTCGGGCGCTGCCCGGGGCTGCGCATCCTGGCCACCAGCCGGGAGCCGCTGGGCATCACCGGTGAGGTGGTCCGCGCGGTGCGGCCGCTCGGCTCGCCCCCGGCCGGCAGCCGGCCCGCCCAGGCGCTCGCCTACCCGGCGCTCGAGTTGCTGGTGGACCGGGCCAAGGCGGTTCGCGGCGACTTCCGGCTGGACGGCCGCACGGTCGCCGCGGCGATCGAGATCTGCCGACGGCTGGACGGTCTGCCGCTGGCGATCGAGCTGGCCGCGGCCCGGCTTCGGACCCTGCCGATCGAAACGGTCGCCGCCCGGCTGGACGACCGGTTCCGGCTGCTCACCGGCGGCAGCCGGACGGCGCTGCCGCGCCACCAGACCCTGCGCGCCGTGGTGGCCTGGAGCTGGGAGCTGCTCGAGCCCGAGGAGCGGCTGGCGATCGAGCGGTTCGCGGTCTTTCCCGGCGGGTTGACCGTGGCCGGTGCCGAGGCCGTCTGCGGTGCCCAGGACCTTGCCGGCCGGGACGCCCTGGACGTGGTGTCGGCGCTGGTCGACAAGTCGCTGCTGCACGCCGTGGAGGACTCCCCGGACGGGCTGACCCGCTACCGGGCGCTGGAGACCATCCGTGAGTACGGCATCGAGCGGCTGGCCGAGCGCGGCGAGCTGGGCGAGGTCCGGCAGACCCACGCACGGTACGTGCTGAACCTCGCCGAGGCCGCCGAGCCGCGGCTGCGCGGGCCGTCGCAGGTGACCTGGATCGGGCGGCTGCGGGCCGAGCGGGACAACCTGCTCGCGGCGCTGCGCTTCGCCGCCGACGTCGGGGATGCCGACGTCGCGATCCGGCTGGGTGCCGCGCTGGCCTGGTTCTGGACGCTGATGGGCAACCACGTCGAGACCGCCAACTGGCTGTCCCTGGCGTACAGCGTGCCCGGCCCGGCACCGCGCGCCGAGCGCCTGCTGGTGCACGCGCTCAGCGTGGTGAACCAGGCCGTCGGGGGCGATGAGCCGAACGTCATGGGTCGCGGCGCCGAGATCATGGCAGAGCTGCGGCGCGAGCTGGAAGGGGTCGACGTCCGCTCCGGTCATCCCCTGCTGATGTGGATCGAGCCCGGCCTGGCCCTGCTCAGCGACGACCTGGACCAGGTCGAGGAGCTCGTCAGCCGTCAGCTCGACCATCCCGACCCGTGGGCCCGCGCCGGCTTGCTGCTGATGCGCGGCCAGGTCTTCGAGAACGCCGGCGACGTCGCCGTGATGCGGGACAGCTACGAGCGGGCGCTGGAGCTCTTCCGCGCCGTCGGTGATCGCTGGGGGACCTCCGCGACGCTCACGTCGCTGGCCGGGCTCTGGTTGATGGAGGGTGACCCCGATGCCGCGATCAACGCCTACGAGGAGGCCCGTCGGCTCGGCGCGGAACTGGCCATGCGGGACGACACCACCGTGATCGGGGTGATGACCGCCGGCGCCCGCTACGCCCGGGGCGAGCGCGAGCTGGCCGGCAAGGAGTTGCGGACCGCGCTCGAGCAGGCCGAACGCAACGGTTCGCTGATCGGCCAGGCGATGGCCCTGTTCGGGCTGGCCGAGGCGGCCCGCGGTGACGGTGACCTGGACCGGGCCGAGGAGTTCCTGGCCCGGGCGCGGACCGCCTGGGCCGAGCGGGGGTCGGCCGGCCCACCGCAACTGATGGCCGTCGTGCACGCCTCGATCGGCATGCTCGCCCTGGATCGCGACGACCTCGACAGTGCCGTGACCGCCTTGCTGACCGGGAGCACCCTCGCCGTCGCCACCAAGGACGGCCCGGTGGCGGCCCGGGTCGCGGTGGCCGTGGCGGAGCTGAACCGGCGCCGCGGCAGCCCCGAGCAGGCGGCCCGGCTGCTCGGGGCTGCGGTCCGGCTGCGAGGGACCTTCGACCGGTCCAACCCGGACGAGGCGAGCATCTCCGGCAAGGTGCGGGATGCCTTGGGCGACAAGGCGTTCGAGGCAGCGTTCGGATCCGGCCGCGGGCTGGACCGGGTGGCGGCGCTGGCCCTGCTGCCGACCGACCCGGACCCGCCCCAGCACGGCTGAATCGGGCAGCTCAGACCCGGCGCCGGTAGGCGCGGACCGCGAGCGGGAAGAACAGCGTCAGCACGACCGCCGCGGACAGCAGCGACCAGCCCACCGGGGCCAGCACCGGCCCGCCGACCAGCAGTCCGCGCATCGCGCTGACCAGGTGCGAGACAGGGTTGACGTTCACCCAGGCCTGCAGCCAGCCGGGCAGGCTGTCGACGGGGACGAACATGTTCGAGCCGAAGGTCAGCGGGAACATGACCAGGAACGAGAAGCCCTGCACACCACCGGGATTGCGCAGCACCATGCCGAGCAGCACCGAGATCCAGCACAGGCACAGGGCGACAGCCACCAGAAGCAGGCAGGCGGCCAGCGCCTGCAGCGGGTCGGTGTGCACCCGGAAACCGATGACGAACCCGGCTGCCAGCAGCACCACGATGGTGATCACATAGCGGACCACGTCGCCGAGCACGGCGCCGATCAGCGGCGCCGAGCGTGCCGTCGGCAGGCTGCGGAACCGGTCGAAGACGCCCTTGCCCACGTCGCTGTTCAGGTTCACGCCGATGGTCATCGACGCGAACAGCACGTTCTGCACCATCAGCGCCGGCAGCACGAACTGCAGGTAGGCGTGCTGCGAGCCGGAGACGGCGCCGCCGAACAGGTAGACGAACAGGACCAGGAAGACGATCGGCTGGATGGTCACGTCGAAGAACTGTTCGGGCGTCCGGCGCATCGTCAGCAGGGTCCGCCGGGCCAGCGCCAGGCTGTGCCGGATCAGCCCGAAAGGCCTGCTGGGCAGTACTTTTGGTTCGCTCGGGCGGCGGCCCCCGGTGGCGGGGTCTTCCCTCGTCGCCGTCGACGCCTGCGGCGCGACAGCTCCTTGGTCCAGACCCCGCCGGGCCGCCTGCTCGCTCACGTGCTGGCTCACGCTGCATCCTCCTTGTCGCCCGCGTCGGGGCCCTGTTCCGCGGGGTGGCCGGTCAGGGCGTGGAAGACCTCGCCAAGGCCGGGCAGTCGCAGGGACAGCTCGGTCACGGTGATCCCCCGCTCGGCCAGCGCCGCCACGGTCTGGGTCATCGCCTGGTCGCCCTCGACCGGGACCGCGAGCAGGCCGGGACTCTGCTCGTCCGGGGTGTTGCCGGTGATGATGCCGAGCACCTGGGCGACCTCGGGCAGCACGGCCGGGTCGGCGGGCCGGACCTGCAGGGTCTGCGTCCCGACCCGGCGTTTGAGCTGCTCCGGCGTGCCGTGCGCGATCACGCGTCCGCGGTCGATCACGCTGATCTCGTCGGCCAGCGCGTCGGCCTCCTCCAGGTACTGCGTGGTCAGCAGCACCGTGGTGCCGTCGGCGACCAGGTCCCGCACCATGTCCCAGACCTCGACCCGCTTGCTCGGGTCCAGCCCGGTGGTCGGCTCGTCCAGGAAGATCACGGCCGGCTGGGAGACCAGGCTGGCAGCGATGTCGAGGCGGCGCCGCATCCCGCCGGAGTAGGTCTTGGCGACCCGGTCGGCGGCCTCGACCAGGTCGAACCGGTCGAGCAGCTCACGGGCGCGGGCCCGGGCCTGCCGGCCGGTCAGGTCGAGCAGCTGGCCGATCAGGACGAGGTTCTCGGTCCCGGTCAGGTTCTCGTCGACCGACGCGTACTGGCCGGTGAGCCCGATCCGGCGGCGCACCTGGTGGCCCTGGCGGACCACGTCGAAGCCGCACACGCTGGCCCGGCCGGCGTCGGGCCGCAGCAGGGTGGCCAGGATCCGGACGGCGGTGGTCTTGCCGGCGCCGTTCGGGCCCAGCACCCCGAGGACGGTGCCGGGCTCGGCCGCCAGGTCGACCCCCGCGAGGGCCGTGGTGGACCCGAACCGGCGCACCAACCCCTCGGCCTGGAAGGCGTAGGACATCTCGTGACTCCCTTTCTGTTGTGGACGCCACGAGCCTCGCGGACCCCCCTGACAGCTCGCTGCCACCTCACTGGCGCGGGCGTGGCGGCTGCTGCCAGCGGGTCTCAGGATGCGCCAGGCAGGGCCCGGCGCACGGCCCCGAGCCGGTCCGGGCCGGCCCCGCCGGGGACCCCGTCCGGCGGTGCGAGCCGCCACCAGGCGTCCACCAGTTCCGAGCCGTACCGGTGCCCGTGCCCGTCCGGGGCCAGCCGGGCGGAGATCACGTCCTCGGTCGCCTGCCAGAAGGTCACCAGCGGGTACCAGGCCCGGTGCCAGCCCTGGACCCGGCGGGTCAGCAGGGCCGGCGACCAGATCGGCACGGGGTCGTCCGGGTGCACCAGGACGCGGACCCGGCCCGGCACGTGCGCGGGGACCGCGGGCGTGCCCGACGGCAGGCCCGCCCACAGCGCGGCGTCCACGCCGGGGGCCAGCCCCCCGGTCGCCGGGTAGGCGGTCAGGCCGCCCCAGGCGCCGAGACTCTCGCCGTAGACGAGCAGCCGTGGGCGGCCCGTCTCGGGCAGCTGCTGCCAGCGCCGGTGCAGGGCGTCGAACAGGGCATGCACGGACGCCCTGACCCCCTCGCCACCGCTCAGGTAGGCCAGCCAGCTCGGGCTCGAGGCGTACTGGACGGCCACCGTGGCCACGTCCCCGCCGTACAGGTACTCCAGGGCGGCCGGCGCGGCAGGGTTCACCCAGCCCGAGCCGGTCGGCACCACGACCAGCAGCGCGGCGCGCCGGAACGCCCCGGCACGGGCCAGCGCGTCCACAGCCAGGTCGGCCCGCTGCCGGACCGACGACGAGGCCTCCAGCCCGACGTAGACGCGGATCGGGTCGACGGCGGGGCGCCCGGTGACCGTGCTGATCCTGGCCGCGGCCTGGGCCTGGGACAGGAACTCCCGGGCCTTGGGTCCCGGCCCCGCGGCCGGGTCGGGCGAGGTGCAGGCCGCCAGCACGCCGACCACGAGCACCGCGCCGACCGCCCGCATCCGGGTCCGCGTACCCGCCGACCACGCGGGCCCACTCGGCCCACTCGGCCCACTCGGCCCGCCCGGCCCACTCGGCCCACGCAGCGGGGCACCCAGCCGGTGCAGCAGGGCACCCACCCGGCCCAGCAGCGCGCCCAGCAGGCTGCGGGCGGACCGGGCGGCGCCCAGCAGCAGCAGCCCGACGGCCAGCGCGACCGCGATCCCGGCCAGCAGCGCCGCGGGCCCCGGCGCGCCGACGCCCAGCCGGCTGCTGACCTCCGCCTGCCCGTTCACGGCGTCGGTCAGCGCGATCGCGAGGGCCACCACCACGACCGGTGGGAGCAGCAGGGCGACCAGGTCACCGATCCGCCGGGCCGGCCGCTCCGGCAGCCTGCGCCGCACCGCCCGCACGACCGGCCGTCCCGCTCTGCGCAGGCCCAGGCCGACGGCGCAGCCCTGCGCCAGGAGCACCCCACCGACCGGCCCCTGCACCCACCAGGGGTGCGGCAGCATGGACGGTTCCAGCGACGCGGCCAGGCCGAGACCGGCCGTCCCCGCAGGCAACGAGGTGACCCGGCCGCGCACCGTGGCGGCCAGCCAGCGGCCGCGCTCGCCGGCCAGGGCCCGTGGCCCGGTCCGTACCCGCGCCCGCGCCCGCCGGGGCCACGGCACGCCGCCCAGCAGCAGCGCGGTGGCCAGCCCGCCGGCACCGGCCGGCGCCACCGTGGAGAGCGTCTCGCGCACCGGCACCCCGTAGCCCTGCCGCCAGGAGTTCAGCTGCACGGCCGCGACGTAGCCCGCTGCCACGATCCGGCAGCTCACGTTGTGACAGCTCGCCCGGATCCGCTCACCGAAGCGGCGATCCAGGCCCTGACGTGCCCACGGCCCGAGCGGCTGTCCCTTGATCGCGGCGTAGCGCAGCAGGTCGTACCCGAGATCGTGCTGCTTGCAGGCTGACCCGAAGCCGAAGGCGGACTGCCCGAACGGCGAGGAGCAGCCGCCGCCCGAACGGTCGGGCCCGCCGCCGGACCCCTGCGCGGTGGAGGCCCGGTAGCGCATCACTGCCGCGAAGTCGCCCGGCATCGCCACCACCGGGCGCCCCGCCACCAGGCCGGCCACCGCGTCGGCCGCCTGCGGTTGCTGCGTCCCGGACGCCGATCGGCGCCCGCCCGACAGCCACTGCTGGCCGCCGGTCCAACCGGTCAGCGTCACCGCCACCACCAGGCCGGCCAGCAGCGCCAGGATCCGTCGCGCCATCCCCGTGCCTCCTCCGCGCCGCCGGACGGTCCGGCAGCCCGTCGGACGCTAGGAATGCGCTGTCCCGCAAGGCATCGCGCTGCGGAGCCAGATCGGGCCACCCATCCCGGGAGGGGGTGCCGTCCGCGGCTGGCACTGCGGGGGCAGCCCTGCCGCCCGGAAGCCGAACCGAACGCGGATCGCGCCGCCTGCCGCGCCGCCGGGGCCCCGCCGGCGTGGCACTCCCGTGCCGCACTCCCAGCGGCGCCCGGAATCGATCACCCCGTGAGGTGACACCGCAGCTGCCCCCGCGGTATGACGACCCGGCGAACGGCCCGCCGTAGGCTCGGGAGCGTGCAGCAGCCGACCGGGACGAGGCTGCCGGGACGCGCTCCGAGCGCACCCGGCCGGGTGCTGCGCGCCCTGGGCCGGCCCCTGCTGCTCGTCTGGCGGGCGATCGCCTCGACGCTGCGGCAGCTCGGCCAGGCCGCCCGGCGGACCGGTCCGGCGCTGCGCGAGATCCGGCACGGGCTGGCCCGGCTGTTCCGCGGCGTGCGCACGGTGGGGTCCTGGCTGCCGGCGGCCGCGCGCTGGCTGGCCAGCATGGAGGGTCAGGGCAGCAGGACCCGGGCCTCGGTGACGGCCTGGGCGATCGCGATCGTGCTGTCCTTCATCACGTTCGGGACCGCCGCTGCGGTGTTCGACATCACCCGGCTGGGCTGGGGTCTGATGATGTTCATCGGGGCGATGATCGGCCTGCCCTTCGGCCTGATCGCGACCCGCCCGATGGTCGGCTGGGCGATCTCCACCGGGACGGCGCTGGTCTTCGCGGTGGTGCTGCCGACCGTGGATCGCGACCCGTGGCCGTGGCCGGTCGTGCACGGCCTGATCATGTTGGCGCTGCTGTTCGCGGTCTGCGCCCGCGAGCGGCCGCAGCTGGCCCTGCTCGCCTGGCTGGGCACGGCCCTGCTGTTCTACGCCGAGGTGCCGCACGACATCCGGGTCGGCTGGGCGGTCGGGGTCAGCATCACCGCGGTGATCGGCGCGCTGGCCGGCCGGCTGGTGCTGACCAACCTCGCGCTGAACCGGCAGACCCGGCTCAGCAACCAGGAGAAGGCGCAGCGGATGCTGCTGCAGGAGCGCGCGCGGATCGCCCGGGACCTGCACGACATCGTCGCGCACCACATGTCGCTGATCGTCGTTCAGGCCGAGACCGCCCCGTACCGGGTCCCGGACCTGCCGGACAGCGCCCGGGCCGAGCTGGACGCGGTCGGTTCCTCGGCCCGCGCGGCGCTGGCCGAGACCCGGGCCCTGCTGGCCGTGCTGCGCCAGCACGACGAGCCGGCCGAGCGCGCCCCGCAGCCCGGGCTGGAGCAGTTGGAGGAGCTGGTGGCGAGTTCGCGACAGGCCGGGCTGCTGGTCGAGGCCGACCTCGACCCGTTGCCTCCCGGCTTGCTCCCGGGCACCTCCCTGGCCGGCTACCGAATCGCGCAGGAGGCGCTGGCCAACGCGGCCCGGCACGCCCCCGGTGCCTGGGTCCGGGTCCAGCTGCGGGCCCTGGAGGCCGCAGTCGAGCTCGAGGTCCACAACGGGCCACCGCCCGGGTTCGGGCCGCAGCCGGCTCCGGCCGACGAGGATGCCAACCGCGGGCATGGGCTGACCGGGATGCAGGAGCGGGCCCGGGCGGTCGGGGGCAGCCTGGTCGTCGGGCCGGACGACGCAGGTGGTTACCTGGTCCGGGCGCAGCTGCCCGCGAGCCCGGCCTACCAGGTCGCCGCGGCGGCCGAGGCCGGGCGCGAGGAGGGCTGATGACGCGGGTGCTGGTCGTGGACGATCAGGCACTGGTCCGGGAGGGGTTCTCCGCGCTGCTCGCCGCGCAGCCGGACTTGGAGGTGGTGGGCACGGCCGAGGACGGCGCGCAGGCCATCCGCCAGGCGCAGCGGCTGTCCCCCGACGTGGTGCTGATGGACGTCCGGATGCCGGTGCTGGACGGCATCGAGGCGACCCGCCGGCTCATGTCCCTGCCCGGCGACCGGCACCCGCGGGTGCTCATCCTGACCACGTTCGACCTGGACGACTACGTGTTCGAGGCGCTGCGGGCCGGTGCCAGCGGCTTCCTGCTCAAGGACGCCCGGCCGGCCGAGCTGGCCGGGGCGGTCCGGGTCGTGGCCGCGGGCGAGGCACTGCTGGCACCCACCGTGACCCGCCGGCTGATCGAGGAGTTCGCCCGGCGCCCGGCGCCCCGCTCCGGGCAGCGGACCCGGCTGCGGGCGCTCACCCCGCGCGAGACCGAGGTGCTCACGCTGATCGCCGCCGGGCTGTCCAACGCGGAGATCGCCCAGCGGCTCGTGCTCGCCGAGCAGACCGTCAAGACACACGTCGGGCGGATCCTGGCCAAGCTCGACCTGCGCGACCGGGCCCAGGCCGTGGTGCTCGCCTACGAGACGGGTCTGGTCCGCGCCGGTAGCTGATCTGGCTGCCGATCTGCCCGGAATGGGCCTATTGCCCATAGCCTGGAAGGACTTCCCGTCCACCGCCGAGGAGCCGACCCATGCCCGTGAACTTCCCCACCGTCCCGGACTGGTTCTCCTTCGAGAACGACGCCGTCGGCGTCGCCGTCGCCGACCTGACCGGTGACCACACGAACGACCTCGTCGTCTTCATGATCGACAACCCCGCAGACCAGAACCGCGGCCTCTACCGCATCGGCCGCAGCCTCGACGCCGGCGGAAACGTCATCGGCGGCTGGACACCATGGCTGGACGTCCCCGACTGGTTCTCCTTCGACAACTCCGGCGGCGGCATCGCCGTCGCCGACCTGAACGGCAACGGCAGCAACGACCTCGTCGTCTTCATGATCGACAACCCCGCCGCACAGAACCGCGGCCTCTACCGCATCGGCCACGACCTCGACGCCGACGGAAACGTCACCGGCGGCTGGACACCATGGCTGGACGTCCCCGACTGGTTCTCCTTCGACAACTCCGGCGGCGGCATCGCCGTCGCCGACCTGAACGGCAACGGCAGCAACGACCTCGTCGTCTTCATGATCGACAACCCCGCCGCACAGAACCGCGGCCTCTACCGCATCGGCCACGACCTCGACGCCGACGGAAACGTCACCGGCGGCTGGACACCATGGCTGGACGTCCCCGACTGGTTCTCCTGGGAGAACCAGGGCGGCGGGGTCGCGGTGGTCGACCGCGGCGCCCGACGCGACCTCGTGGTCTTCGCCGTCGACAACCCGATCGGGGTCAACCAGGCGTTCTACCGGGTGGCCGCCGGCATCGACGGCAACGGCCAGCCGGCCGGCGGCTGGTCGGGCTGGTTCGGCGTGCCGAACTGGTTCTCCTTCGAGAACCAGGGCGCCTCGGTGGCCACCACGACGCTGGCCGGGCGGCAGAGCCTGGTCGCGCTGGCGGCCGACAACCCCGGGGGCCAGAACCAGGGCTTCTACACGGTCGTTCCGCTGGACGAGGACCCGACGACGCAGGGGCGGTGGGAGGTCCTGCCCTACCACTCCGGCGTTCTCGCCATCCATGCCGCGACGCTGCCGTCCGGCAAGGTGATGTTCTTCGCGGGGTCGGGCAACAACCAGGTCCGGGACGCCAGCCACGACTACGGGGACGTGGCCAAGGGCATCTACACCAGCGTGGTCTGGGACCCGCAGGCCCCGGCCGCGAACGGGGCCAACTTCGGCCACCCGCCGACGATCCACGGCCCGGACGGCAAGCCGTTCGACTACTTCTGCGGTGGCGACACCATCATGGCGGACGGCACCCTGCTCTCGGCCGGCGGCAACCTCGCCTACCCCGGCTTCGGGCACGGCAACCTGGGCCGCAGGGACGCCGTCGGCTTCGACCCGCAGACCGAGCAGTGGCATCACCTCGGGGCGATGGCGCACGGTCGCTGGTACCCGACCCTGCTCCCGCTCGGGGACGGCCGGGTACTGGCGGTCAGCGGGCTGAACGACACCGACGGCACGCTCAACCCGACCTTCGAGATCTACACGCCCGCAACGGATTCCTGGCACGAGCTGCCGGTCCCGCACGGCGGGTTGTTCTTCGGGATGCCGCTCTACGCGCACCTGTTCCTGCTCCGCAACGGGCTGGTGTTCTTCAGCGGCGGGCGGATGGACGACGGCAGCCCGCAGGGTCCGGTGGTGATGGACCTGACCACGAACCCGGTCACCATCACCGGGATTGCGGGGCTGCCGGATCCGGCCACGCGCAACCAGTCGGCCAGCGTGCTGCTGCCACCAGCGCAGGACCAGCGGGTGATGGTGATCGGCGGCGGGCCCGGCGACGCGAGCAACGCGACCGGCAGCACCGCCGTGGTCGACCTGTCCCATCCGGGAGCGCAGTTCGCCCCGGGCGCCCCGATGAGCCTGCCCCGGATGCACCTCAACGCGGTGCTGCTGCCGGACCGCACGGTGTTCGTCAGCGGCGGGGCGCTGGCCCGCGAGGAGAAGGTGGTGGCCCGGCTGCAGTCCGAGCTGTACGACCCGGCCACGGACAGCTGGCGGATCGCCGCCGCGGCCAGCGTGGTCCGGCTCTACCACTCGATCGCCCTGCTACTGCCGGACGGCCGGGTGATCACGGCGGGAGGCAACCCGCCG
Source organism: uncultured Actinomycetota bacterium (assembly GCA_963740575.1). Taxonomy (GTDB): domain Bacteria; phylum Actinomycetota; class Actinomycetes; order Actinomycetales; family Kineosporiaceae; genus CAVUET01. The sequence goes on from CAVUET010000001.1 coordinate 94,652, forward strand.
CCGTACGGCCAGCAGGTGGCCTGGGAACCGCCGGACCCGAACGAGGAGCAGCGGCTCGAGGTCTACAGCCCGCCGTACCTGTTCGCCGGCCCGCGCCCGGTGATCGACGGCGTGCCGGGCCGGTGGACCTACGGTGAGCCGATCACCGCGCAGTGCCCGCAGGCCGGGAACATCAAGTGGGCCAGCCTGGTCCGTCCCGGGGTGACCACGCACTCGTTCGACAACTCCCAGCGCCTGGTCGACCTGCCGGTCACCGGCCAGGGCGGCGGCGCGGTGCACTTCGGCGCGCCGGCCGAGCCGAACCTCGCGCCGCCGGGGCCGTACATGCTCTTCCTGGTGGACACCGCCGGCGTCCCCTCGGTCGCCAGCTGGATCCAGCTCGGCGCCTGACCATGCCCGAGTGCGGGCAGTTCTGACCCGAAACGCCCGCGTGTCGTGGTCAGAACTGCCCGCACAAGGGGGTGGGAGTCGGGGGCGGGGATCAGTACGTGGGCCGGTCGGGTTCGATCTCGTGCACCCAGGCCAGCACTCCGCCGGCCACGTGCACGGCGTCGGTGCGCCCGGCCGCCTGCAGCACGGACAGGGCCTGCGCCGACCGGCCGCCGCTCTTGCAGTGCAGCACCACGCGGCGGCCGGGCGGCAGTTCGGCCACGGCTTCCCCGGACAGGAACCTCCCGTTCGGGATCGACACCGCACCGGGGATGGTCACGATCTCGCGCTCGTAGGGCTCGCGGACGTCGACCAGGACGAAGTCGTCCTCGCCGCGTTCGCGCGCGTCCAGCATGGCCTTCAGGGCGTGCACGTCGATGGTGCCCGAGGGCAGCACAGAGCCCTGCGCGCCGGCCCCCGCGCCGTCCTCGGAACCGGCCTCCGGCAGCCCGCAGAAGGCCTGGTAGTCAACGAGTTCCGTGACCGGCGCGCGGCTCGGGTCGGGGCGCACCCGGACCGTCCGCCAGGTCATGTCCAGAGCGTCCAGCACCAGCAGCCGGCCCAGCAGCGGGTCGCCGATCCCGCAGATCAGCTTGACCGCCTCGGTGGCCATCACCGAGCCGATCGCGGCGCACAGCACGCCGAGCACGCCGCCCTCGGCGCAGGAGGGCACCGCGCCGGGCGGCGGCGGCGCGGGGAAGAGGTCACGGTAGGTCGGGCCGTGCCCGGACCAGAACACGCTGACCTGCCCGTCGAACCGGTAGATCGACCCCCACACCTCGGGCTTGCCGAGGATCGCGCAGGCGTCGCTGACCAGGTAGCGGGTCGGGAAGTTGTCCGCGCCGTCCAGCACCAGGTCGTACCCGCCGAGCACGTCGAGGGCGTTGGACGAGTCGAGCAGCAGGTGGTGGGTGCGCACCGTGACGTGCGGGTTGGTCTCCAGGATCCGGTCCCGGGCGCTGTCGACCTTGGGCCGGCCGAGGTCGGACTGCCCGTGCACGATCTGCCGCTGCAGGTTGGTGTCGTCCACCACGTCGGCGTCGACGATCCCGATCGTGCCGACCCCGGCCGCTGCGAGGTAGAGCAGCGTCGGGCTGCCCAGCCCGCCCGCGCCGACGACGAGCACCCTGGCGCTCTTCAGCCGCCGCTGCCCGGCCACGCCGACGTCCGGCAGGATCAGGTGCCGCGAGTAGCGCCGCATCTCCTCGACGGTCAACTCGGCGTCCGGCCCGACCAGCGGCGCGAGCGCGGTCACGTCTGTCGTCATCGCCTCTCCCATCACGGATACGGCCACGGGTTGGGTAGGCAGCCGAGCAGCCCCTTGGTCTGCTGCATCATCACCGGCGCGACCCTGCCCCTGCCGGGGCACATCTGGTGCCCGTGCCCCAGGGTGTGCCCGACCTCGTGGTTGACCACGTAGTGCCGGTAGCCGGTCCGGTCGGTGCCGTAGTCCGGGATCGCCCTGACCCATCGGTACAGGGTGAGCACCGCGGTGCTGCCCTGCCCGCAGGACAGCGTGCCCATGGTCCGCAACGGCGCGCACATCGCCGCGGACGTCTGCGGGCTGGCCAGCACGACCCGGATGTCGGCCGCACCGGAGGTCCGGGCGAAGGTCATCCGCCCGCCGTGACCCCAGCTGCGGGGATCGTTCAGGGTGCTCATCACGAAGGCGGCGAAGGCCTGCGGATCGATGTCCAGGCCGCCCTCGACCTCCACCCTGACCCGATGGACGGTGCCGCGGCCCGGCGCCGGCACAGAACCGGGCACGATCGACAGCCGGCCGGTGCCGCGCTGCGGGATGCGGCCGGAGAGCAGGCCGGCCACCCGGTCGTCGGCGGTCAGCCCGGCCCCGGCGACCACCGGGGACGCGCTGACGGACGGGGTGGCCGTCGCCGTGCCGGTCGGGGCGGGGGCCAGAGCCGGTCCGGAGGCGGGCGGGGACGCCGCGGCCGAGCGCAGGGAGGCCTCGGCGGCGTCCAGCGGGTTCTGCGCGACCAGCGCGACGGATCCCCGGTCGGGACGGGTCCTCAACACGAACCAGCCGGCCGCCGCCACCGCCAGCACGCACACCACGGCGACCGCGGTGAATCCCGCACGGCCACCCCTGCGCCGTGCCGGAAGCAGGAGGGAGTGGGCAGCAGCACGGCGCCGATGCCGGACGTCGGTCACGGCTACGAGCATGCCACGCTCACGGCCCTGGCCAGCGCGGTGATCGGTTACCGCCCGGTACGATCGACCGAATGGGCGAGCGAGAGCAGGAGGCGCCGTGACGTCGTCCCGGATGCACGCGGCCGACGTGCCGGTCAAGGGCGCCCGGCTGCCGCGCACCGCCCGGCGGATGCAACTGCTCGGCGCCGCCCGCGAGGTCTTCGTGGCGCAGGGCTACCACGCCGCGGCCATGGACGAGATCGCGGAGCGGGCCGGGGTCAGCAAGCCGGTGCTCTACCAGCACTTCCCCGGCAAGCGGGATCTCTACCTTGCCCTGATCAGCCAGCACACCGAGGAACTGCTCGCCGCGGTGCAGACCGCACTGGCCTCGACCCCGGACAACAAGCAGCGGGTCGCCGCCACGATGCGCGCCTTCTTCGAGTTCATCGACGCCGACGGCGAGGCTTTCCGGCTGGTCTTCGAGTCGGACCTGACCAGCGATGTCGAGGTCCGTTCCCTGGTCGACACGGCCAGCATGGCGGTCGCGCGGGCGATTGCAGACGTGATCCGCGAGGACGCCGGGCTGCCCGCCGAGGAGGCCCTGCTGCTCGGCGTGGCGCTGGCCGGGATGGCGAACATCGCGGCGCGGTACTGGCTCAGTTCCGGGCGCCGGATGCCCCGCGAGGAGGCCGACCGGCTGGTCGCCCAGCTGTCCTGGCGCGGCATTCGCGGCTTTCCCAAGGCCGAGCCGCACCCCATCCCCGACGCGCCGCCGGCGGTCGGCTAGCCTGACGAGCAAGGTCGGCATCCGCGAGCGCAGGTCTTGCGGCCCGGAGTGGGAGGCCATGGTGGAGGTCAAGATCGGCGTGCGGGACATCGCCCGCGAGGTCGTGCTGGAGTCGGAGCAGTCACCCGCCGACGTCGCGGCCGCCGTCGAGCAGGCCATCGCCAAGGGCACGCTGCTGCACCTGACCGACGACCGCGGCCGGTTGCTGCTGGTCCCCGGCGCGCTGATCGGCTACGTCGAGATCGGTGCCGCGGAGCCCCGCAAGGTCGGCTTCGGCTCGATCTAGACATCCCACGGAGGGCTGAACCGCTCAGGCGGCTGGTCAGGCGGCTGTTCAGGCGGCCATTCGGGCGGCCGTTCAGGCGTTGAGCCCCAGGGTGCCCATCCGGCGGGCGTGCGACTCGGTCAGCCGGGCGAACATCTTCACCAGTTCGGCCAGGTCCGCACCGGGGTGGTCCGGCGACCCGACCAGCAGCCCGGTCAGACCGTCCCGGTCCGCGGCCACGCGCTGCGCCTGGCTGAGCGCCTCGCCCACCAGCCGCCGCCCCCACAGCGCGAGCCGGCCGGCAACCCTGGGATCCTGCTGGATCGCGGCCCGCACCTCGCGGACCACGAACTCGGCCTGCCCGCTGTCGGCCAGCACCCGGGTCACCAGCGCGTGCGTGCTGGGGTTCAGGTAGACGCTGATCTCGCGGTAGAAGTCGGACGCGATGCCGTCCCCGACGTAGGCCTTGACCAGGCCCTCGAGCCAGGTGGACGGCGCCGTCCGCTCGTGGAAGGCGTCGATCGCCGGCACGAACGGCTCCATCGCGGCGTCCGGGTCGGCGCCGAGCTGCACCAGCCGCTGCTGCAGGAGCTCGAAGTGACCGAACTCCACGGTGGCCATCCGGCCCAGCTCCGCCTTGGCGCTCACGTTCGGCGCCAGCTCGGCGTCCGCGGCCAGCCGGGAGAACGCGGTCAGCTCGCCGTAGGCCAGCGCCCCGAGCAGGTCGACCTCGGCGGCCCAGATCCCGGGGTCCGCGATGGCGGGGTCCGCGACGGCGGGGTCCGCGGCGGCGGCGTCGGGCTCGTCGGGCTGTGGATCCGGTGCCGGCCGATCACTCATGTCGGCAGGGTATCGAGCCGACAGACAGGGGGTCGTCCCGGCGATCGGACTCACCGGCGGGACGCGCTCGACCCGCCTGCCATCAGCTGACCAGCTACGATGGTTGGGTACCACAACCAGGTACACGGATGACCGGTCGGAAGGCCGATCGGCTTCCGACCGCTGCGGAGCGGCCCGCCGTAGCCCGCGAAGGCGCGGCACAGACCACGGCGCGCGGCCCCCGCCCCTACAAGAAGGCACTCGTGTCCCCTGAAATCTCCCCTGATAACGCCCTGTCCCCGACCCCTGCGTTACCCACGTTCGCCGAGATCGGCGTACGGGACGACATCGTCGCGGCGCTGGCCCGGACCGGCATCACCCACTCGTTCCCGATCCAGGCCATGACCCTGCCGGTCGCGCTGACCGGGCACGACATCATCGGCCAGGCCAAGACCGGCACCGGCAAGACGCTCGGCTTCGCCATCCCGCTGCTGCAGCGACTGGTGGCCCCGAACGATCCCGCCTGGACCGACCTGGAGCAGGCCGGCAGGCCGCAGGCACTGGTCGTCGTCCCCACCCGTGAACTGGCCGTGCAGGTCGCCGGGGACGTCGAGACCGCCGCCGCCCTGGGCTCGGCCCGGGTGCTGACCGTCTACGGCGGGCGGGCCTACGAGCCGCAGATCGAGGCGCTCCGGCGCGGCGTCGAGGTCGTGGTCGGGACGCCCGGCCGGCTGCTCGACCTGGCGCAGCAGGGCCACCTGAAGCTCGGCAACGCCCGCATGGTGGTGCTGGACGAGGCCGACGAGATGCTCGACCTGGGCTTCCTGCCGGACGTCGAGCGGATCCTGTCGCTGACCCCGGCCGGGCGCCAGACCATGCTCTTCTCGGCCACCATGCCCGGCCCGGTGGTGGCCCTGGCCCGCCGGTTCATGACCCAGCCGACCCACATCCGGGCGGCCGACCCGGACGACACGGGCGCCACGGTGCAAGGCCACCGCGCAGTTCGTCTACCGGGCGCATGCGCTGGACAAGATCGAGATGCTGGCCCGGATCCTGCAGGCCGAGGGCCGCGGGCTCACCATCGTCTTCGCCCGGACCAAGCGGACGGCCGCCAAGGTGGCCGATGACCTCAGTGAGCGCGGGTTCGCCGCCGCGGCGATCCACGGCGACCTCGGCCAGGGCGCCCGCGAGCAGGCCCTGCGCGCGTTCCGCAACGGCAAGGTGGACGTGCTGGTGGCCACCGACGTCGCAGCCCGCGGCATCGACGTCGAGGACGTCACGCATGTGATCAACTACCAGTGCCCCGAGGACGAGAAGACCTACCTGCACCGGATCGGCCGCACCGGACGGGCCGGGAACACCGGGATCGCGGTCACCTTCGTCGACTGGGACGAGGTGACCCGCTGGAACATGATCGACAAGGCGCTCGACCTCGGCATGCCCGACCCCGCGGAGACGTACTCGACCTCCGAGCAGCTGCACACCGACCTGGAGATCCCGCGCGGGATCTCCGGCAGCCTGCCGCGGGGTGCGCAGGTCCGCGCCGGGTTGTCCGCGGAGCGGCTCGAGGACCTCGGCGAGACCGGGCGTGGCCGTCGTGGCCGGGAGTCCACCGGAGGCGGCCGCCGCGAGACCGGCGGACGGCGCGAGACCGGCGGGCAGCGGGAGACCGGCGGACAGCGGGAGACCGGCGGGCGGCGGCGAAGCGGCGGCGACGTGGCCGGCGCGCCGGCGCCCGGCGCCGGTCGGGAGCCCCGGAACGTCCCGGACGCCCCCGAGGGCGAGCGGCCACAGCGGGATCGGACCCGGCAGCGCCGGCGCACCCGTGGCGGCCAGCTGGTCTCCCTCGGCGACATCCCCGAGCAGGGCGAACCCGGCGACCATGCCGAGCACGCCGGGCAGGCCGGCCCGGCCGACGGCACGCAGCGGCCCGGTCGCGTGCGCAGGCGCCGCCGCGGCGGACGTGGCAGCGGTCACGGCGAGGGTTCCGGTCACGACGGGATCGGCAGCGACCAGAGCACCGGGCACGGCGGGGGCGACCCGGCCGCGACGTTCTCCGCGGTCCCGGCGTCCGCCGGAATCGCCTGACAGCTCAGGGTTTTCGCCGGCCTTCTTCAGCTGGCCTTCACTCAGGGGCCTTCACTCAGTGGCCTTCAGCCAGGTGCCGTCACTCAGGTGCCTGGCTGGGGGCCGGCCACCAGGTCGGGACGGCGGCGGGTGGGCCGCCGTCCCGGCCTGATCCGCCAGGCCCGCAGCAGGCCCAACGCGATCTCGCGGTAGGCGTCCGCCCCCTTGGACCTGCGCGCGGTGCGCAGCACCGAGCGTCCCAGGGCGGGCGCCTCCGCGAAGCGCACCGAGCGCGGGATCGGTGGCATCAGCACCGGCACCTCGAACCGCTCGCCGACGTCCGCGAGCACGGCCCGGGAGTGTGTGGTCCGGGCGTCGAACATGGTCGGCAGCAGGCCGCGGACCGTGAGCTTCTCGTTGAGGATCCGGCGGACGTCATCGATGGTGTCCAGCAGCTGCCCGACCCCGCGGTGGCTGAGCATCTCGCACTGCAGCGGGATGATCACCTCGTCCGCGGCCGCGAGGGCGTTGAGGGTGACCACGCCCAGCGACGGCGAGCAGTCCAAGAGGACGATGTCGTAGCTGTCCTTGAGATCGGCGAGCGCCCGCCGCAGCACGTGCTCACGGCCGGTCACCGGCAGTAGTGCGCCCTCGGCTGCGGCCAGGTCGATGGTCGCGGGCAGCAGGTCGACGCCGTCGTCGGTCCGGACCACGACCGAGGCCGCGTCGATCCGGCCCAGCAGCACGTCGTGCACGCTGGGCTCGACCTCGTCCGGGTCGAGACCGAGAGAGAAGGTCAGGCCTGATTGCGGGTCCAGGTCAACGAGCAGGACCCGCAGTCCCTGCTCGGCGAAGGCAGTGCCGAGGCAGGCCACGGTCGTGGTCTTGGCCACCCCGCCTTTCTGGTTCGCGACTGCGACAATCCGGGCCACGACACCATTGTGACGTCACTTCAACCTGCGATCACGAGCCGGTAGCGTCACGCTCATCGTGATGAGCGACACTACTGACGGCGACGGGACGACCCCGAGCGGTCGGCCCACCCCCGGACCGGCGACCGGTGGTCAGCAGCCGTCGGGACGGGTGCGGCTGACCTCGGTGGGCGCGGTGACGCCGGCGATGTCGCCGCGACGCAGCATCGAGGAGCTGGCCGAGAAGCACGCCGGCCCGGCTGCTGTCACGTCGCCGGGGCGCGGGCTGTTCGAGCCGGACAGCGTGACCTGGCGGGTGCACAGCGACCCGCTGATGGGCATCGCCGGGTTACGCGGGCTGTTCCTGCACGCGCTGCACCCGGTCACCATGGCCGCGGTCGACGAGTACGCCTCCGAGACCTGGGATCCCTGGACGCGCCTGGCCCGGACCGCCGTCTACGTCGGCGTGACCACCTTCGGTACCGCCAGTGACGCGATCCTGGCCGGGTCGCGGGTGCGGGCCGTGCACGCGCGCGTCTACGGCACCACCCGGCAGGGGCGCCCGTACACCGCCGACGATCCGAACCTGCTGGTCTGGGTGCACAACTGCCTGGTCGCCTCGTTCCTCGAGATCGTCACCCGGGGCGGGCTGGCGCTGACCGCGCAAGAGCAGGACCTCTACATCGCCGAGCAGGTGCGCAGCGCGATGCTGGTCGGGCTCGAACCGGACGAGGTGCCGCGCGACCGGGCATCGCTGGTGCGCTACTTCCGCGAGATCCGGCCGGCGCTCGGGGCCGGCGAGCAGGCCCGCCGCGCGGTCACCCTCGCGGTCGCACCCACGCTGGGAGCCCCTCCCGTGCAGCCCCCCGGCTCCGGGCCGCGGCCGGTCTGGGCCGACGTGGCCGGCCTCGCGCTGGCCACCCTGCCGCCCTGGGCCCGGCGGATGTACGGGCTGACCGAGCTGACCGAGGCTGCCTCCCTCGGCGTGGCCGCGGCCACGCTGGCGCTGCGCAGCCTGCGCACCTCGCTGGCGGGCCTGCCGTGGGCCGTGCAGCCCCGGCGGACGGCCGTCTCCCCGGCCCCGTCCCCCTAGACCACGGCCGCCCAGGGCTCGACGTCGGGCGCCGCGGCCCGACCCTGCGGGCAGTGCCGGCGCCAGTCGCACCATGAGCAGAGCGTCGACGGCCGCGGCGGGAACCTGTCGTCCCCGCGCTCGCCACGCTCGTAGGCCACGTCGGCGCGGGCGCAGTCGCGGGCGATGGACTCGGCCTCGGACACCTTGCGCCGCAGACTCTCGGTGTCGTGCTCGGCGGCCGCCCTCGAGCCGGTCGGCAGGTGGTGCAGCTCCACCCGGGTGCAGCTGCGGCGCAGGGTCCTGCTGGTCGCGACCGCGTACAGGGCCAGGGCCAGGCTGGAGCGGGCCTGCACCTCGTCCGGCGGGTGCCGTCCGGTCTTGTAGTCCACCACCACCAGACCGGTCCCGGGACGGTCGTCGATCCGGTCGACGCGGCCGGAGACCACGAGGGTCTGCGTCGGGGTGGACACGGTGCGCTCGACCCCGACCGGCTCGGCGGCCGGGTCCACGCCGGTCAGGTAGTCCGCGATCCACCCGGCGGCACGGTCCCGGACGGTCGCCGACTGGGCCGGGTGCCGGAATCCCTGCGACCGGAAGTCCTCCGGACGCCAGCCGGCCCGCAGGGCGTCCACGGCCCGTCGCGGGGTCCGCGCAGCCGGCGCCAGACTCCACCAGCCGGCCAGCGCGACGTGCACCGCGGCGCCGAGCGTGGCGTGCGCCCACGGCGGGCCCTTCGGCGGCATGGGACGGTCGAGGTAGCTGAACCGGTACCGCCGCGGGCAGTCCAGCCAGGTGGACAGCCGGGTCGGGGTGCACGGGTAGAGCCGTGCCGGCATCCCCGTGAACTCCCCTTGGACCACTCGACCAGCCTACGAGGCCACGACGAAGGCCCGGACGGCGTCGGCCACCAGCTGCACCGCGATCGCGGACAGCAGCAGGCCGGCGATCCGGCTGACCAGGGTGACCCCGCTCTCGCGCAGCAGCCGGTGCAGCAGCCCGGCGAACCGCATCGTCAGGTACAGCATCAGGTGCACGCCGAGGATGCCGGCCGCCACCGCGAAGCGCGGCACCAGCCCGTCCGCCCGGGAGACGAAGAGCATCGTCGCGACGATCGCACCCGGCCCGGCCAGCAGCGGCGTCCCGAGCGGGACGAACGCCACGTTGACCCCCTCGGCCCGCTCCGAGCCGTCGCCCCGGCCGGTCAGCAGGTCCAGCGCGATCAGCAGCAGGAGCAGTCCCCCGGCGCACTGCAGCGCGGGCAGGCTCACGTGCAGGTAGGACAGGATGCCCCGGCCGAACACGGCGAACGCGACGATCACGAGCAGCGCCACCCCCACCGCCTGCCGGGCGGCACGAACCCGGTGCCGGTGCGACATCGTGCTCATCAGCGCCAGGAAGATCGGCAGTGTCCCGGGTGGATCCATGATCACGAACAGGGTCACGAACGTCTCCGCGGCCAGCCGCAGGTCCGCGCTGCTCACCGCCCGCCCCGGCCGGCGTCGGTCCCGGTCCCGATCCCGGTGCCGGTGCCGGCGCCGGTTGCAGCCGCGACGATCGCGTCGAGGACCTCGGGGCCGGTGGTGAACTGCCCGAGGACGTTCCCCCGGACCCGCCCGTGGTAGTCGCTGCTGCCCGTGCACAGCAGGCCCAGGTCGCGGGCCAGCCCGCGCAGCACGGCGCGCTCCTCGTCGGTGTGGTCGGGGTGGTCGGCCTCCAGGCCGAGCAGCCCCTCCTCGGCCAGGGCGGCGATGGTGGCGTGCGAGACCACCCTGCCGCGCCGCCCGGCCAGCGGGTGCGCCATCACCGGAACCCCGCCCGCGGCCCGGATCAGCCGCACCGCGTCCGCCGCGTCCGGGGCGTAGTAGGGCAGGTAGTAGGGCGACTCGCGGTGCAGCAGCGTGTCGAAGGCGGCGTCCCGGCTCGGCACGATGCCGAGGTCGACGAGCGCGTCCGCGATGTGTGGCCGGCCGACGGTGGCCCCCGGCGCCACCCGGGCCTCGACGTCCTCCCAGGACAGGTCGTGGTCGGCGGCGATCCGCTCGACCATGCGGCGGGCCCGGCCGTCTCGCTCGGCGCGCACCCGCCGGAACTCCGCGAGCAGCCCCGGGTCGTCCGGGTCGTTCAGGTACGACAGCAGGTGCACGCTGATGCCGTCGGCGAGGCAGGAGATCTCCGTGCCGGGGATGAGCCGGACGCCGACCTGCTCGGCGGCCTCGGCCGCCTCACCCCATCCCGCGGTGGTGTCATGGTCGGTCAGCGCGACCACGGTCAGCCCGGCGGCAGCGGCTGCCCGCAACACCTCTGCCGGGCTGTCCACCCCGTCGGACGCGGTGGAGTGGGTGTGCAGGTCGATCGTCACGGGCGCCAGCCTAGGGTCGCCCGGGCGGCGCCTGGTCAGGCGGCGTCGGACGGCGCCCGGTCAGACGGCGTCAGCCGCCGTCGGACGGCGTCAGCCGTCGTCGGACGGCGTCAGCCGTGGTGCTCGTCGCCGAGCCGGGGGGACAGCGCGCCGTGCGGCATGTCGAGCAGGAAGCCGGCGTCCCGGGCGTCGCGGAGCTCGAACTGCTCGAGCAGCACGACGGCCGCCTCCTCGGGCCAGACCACGGCCCAGAACCAGACGCCGGACGCCTCGCCCACGTACGCGGCGGCACGCCCGGCGGGCACGGCCCACAGCGGCGTCTCGTGCCCGGCGGCGACCAGCTTGAGGTGCGGGGCGCCGGTCCCGACCGCGAGCCCCGGGTCGAGGTCGTACAGCCCGGCCAGGTGCGCCCCGAGCCCGATCCCGGGCTGCTCGGCCACGATCAGCAGGTCCGCGGACCGGGTCGGCTCGGGCTCGTTCCCGTGCGCCAACGGCAGCGGGTTGGGACCGGAGGAGGCGACCACCGTGGCCACCCAGCCCGAGTGTTCGTCGCCGGCCATCTGCAGGCCTGAGATCAGCCAGCCCGAAGGAAGCGGCCAGGGCAGCCACAGCGGCACCTGGGACCGCGGGCCGATCTGGCGGAAGGCCTCCTCCGTGCCCATCATCGCGGGGTGCAGCGGCGCGACACCGCCGTGCGTCGGGCAGGTCCACGCGTCCGACCAGATCCCGGGCGAGCGAACGTCCGATCCGCACCGCGGGCAGGTGTAGGTCACGGACACATAACTGACAGTCCCGCTCCCGGGTCCGCAGGTCAAGAGCGCGACGCAACGGACCGTCACTCCCCCACCACAGCAGCTACCACGCTGCGCGAAAGCCGCGATCCGAAGCAGCCCGCGGCCTCGGCCAGACTGGTCCGGTGAACGAGTCTCGCTCCGAGGTACAGCGGCCGATCCCCTGCGTCGGGGCGATCGTGCACGACGGGCTCGGGCGCCTGCTCCTGGTGCGGCGGGCCAACCCCCCGGCCGCGGGCAGCTGGACGATCCCCGGCGGGCGGGTCGAGCCGGGCGAGAGTGACGAGGTGGCCGTCACCCGCGAGGTGGCCGAGGAGACCGGCCTGGTCGTCGAGCCCCTGCATTTCGTCGGCTCGGTCGAGCGGCCTGCGCCTGGTGGGGGTGTCTACCTGATCCGCGACCTCGCCTGCCGGCTGCGCGCAGGCACGCTCCGGGCGGGTGACGACGCCAGCGACGCGGGCTGGTTCTCCGCGGCCGACCTCGCGGGGTTGCCGCTGGTCCCGGGCCTGGTGGACGCGCTGGGGCGCTGGGGCGTGCTGCCGCGCTGAGTCCCGGAGCGATCGCGTCGCCGAGTCCGCCGGCCCGCCCCGGCGTCCGGGGAGTTGTGCACAGGCGGCAGCGGGCGTGATCATCGTTTGATAGACTCGAACACATGTTCGAATCGATCTCGGTCGGTGCTCCAGCCGCCGTGCTCAGCGCCGAGCCCGCCGGACCCCGGCTGGCCGGTCTCCTGGCCGAGGTGTCCCGGGCCGACAGCCGCGACGAGGTCCTGATCGAGACGCTGCGGGCCGTGGAGCGGATGTCGTCGTGGCTGGCCGCCGTGCAGGTGGATGTCCTCGCCGAGCTCGCCCGGAGGCGACCGCCGGACCCCCGCGACCCGGCACCCGACGCTGCCGACGCCCGTTCCAGGCATGGTGGGTCGATCCGGCTGGACGGGCCGCGCTACTCGGTCTTCACCGCGGACGAGGTCGCGGCCGCACTGGGCTGGTCCTGGTATGCAGCCGACCAGCGGCTGCGGCTCGCGGTCGACCTGAGCACCCGATTGCCCCACGTCGCCGATGCCCTGGCAGAGGGTCACATCGACCTGGGCAAGGCCAGGGTGATCAGCGACTGCACCCGCGGCCTCGGGGACGAAGCGGCCTTTCGGGTCGCCGACGCGGCCGTGCGACAGTCCACCGGCCGGACGGTCGGCCAGGTGCGGGCTCAGGCCGACCGGATGGCGATCGCCGCGGATCCGGAGCTGGCGCGGCGGCGGCACCGGGCCGGCCAGGCTGATCGGCGGGTCTTCTGCCGGACCGAGCAGGACGGCATGGCGACACTGGGGGCCTACCTCCCGGCCGCTGATGCCGCGCTCTGCTACTCGGCGATCGACTCCCTCGCACGCTCCGCCCGCACCCCGGACGACTCCCGCACGACGAACCAGGTTCGTGCCGACGCCCTTCGGGATCTGATCACGACCGGGACCTGCGCGGGGGGCAGCGGCAATGCCCAAGGCCGAGTTGCCGCGGTCGTGAACATCACGGTTCCCCTGCCGACCCTGACCGCCCAACTACCCCCTTCCGCTCAATTGATCGCTTCCACCCAACGGCCCGCGGCTGCCAGGCGTGGCGGGTGGTCGCCGACACCCGGCGCCAGCCCGGCCCGGCTTCCCGTGGACGTCGACCGGGTCGGCGCCGTGGATCCGCAGCAGGGGGTTGCGGCGGCACTCGACGCCCTGTCCGACGGCGCCCCGGTGCGCTGGATCGTCACCAGCTCGACCGGCGCCGCGCTCGCCGCCAGCGCGAGCACCCATCGACGCCCAGCCTGGCTCGAGGACGCGGTCAAGGTCCGGGATCGGACCTGCCGGGCGCCCGGCTGCCGCCAACCCGCGGCCCGGTGTGACACCGACCACCGCATCCCGTATCCCCGTGGAAAGACCACAGCGGGCAACCTCACCACGTTGTGCCGGCATCACCACCGGATGAAGACGCACACGGCCTGGACCTACCGGGCTCTGCCCCGCGGTGGCATCGAATGGACCTCGCCCACCGGGCACACCTACCGCACGCACCCGGGGAGTTGGCTACCCCCGCTGGAACCTCCCGCCTGGCTGGACGAGCCGCCCCCCGAGCTGGTGTACCCGGCGTCCACCCATCCCTGCGCGGATCCCCCGCCGCTCGAGGCCTGCGGGCCGGACGTCCATCCGCTGGTGGGACTGCCGAGGGTCCCGGGGCTCACCCGCTACGACCCATGGGCGCCCGCGCGAACCGACGCCCCGGATCCCCTCGAGCAGGACCCGCACGACTGGCGGCTGCGCGATGCGCTGGGGTAACGCGCTCAGAGCCAGCCGAGGCGCTCCAGGTCGGCGGCGCACTGGTCGGCATCCACGAAATGCAGCCCTGGCCAGCCGAGCACCGCCGCCGCGACGAGGTTGTCCGGACGATCGTCGATCAGCACCATGCTGGACGGATCGAGGTCCAGCCGCTCGCGCGCGATCCGGAAGATCTCAGGCTCCGGCTTGATCGCATCCACCCGGCAGGAGAACACCCCGCCGTCGAACAGCACCGCGAAGTCGGGGTCCTGCTCGAGCAGATCGGCGAACGGCGTGGGCATGTTGGACAGGTAGACGATGCGATGTCCTGCGCCCCGGACCCGAGCCAGCAGCGCCACGGTGGCGGGGTTCATCCGCATGTGCGCAGGGATCGCGTCGAGGATGGCCCGGACCACCGCGGGCTCGAGCTCGGCGCGGCGCGAGACGCGGTCCACGAGACCGTCCATGGTGTACCGTCCGCGGTCGAACTGCGCCCAGTCGGTGGTCGGGGAGAAGTCCTCGAAGAGCTTCGCGAGCAGCGCGTCGGCGGACGGGCCCTGACCGTTCTGTCGCGAACGAACCTGCCTGATCAGCAGGTCGGGCTGCCAGCGGAGCAGGACACCGCCGAGATCGAGGACGACAGTCCGGGGCGCCGTTTCTCGGGGCGATGCCATGCCGCGAGCCTAATCGAGGGGCGTCGGCCGGCCCGGCTGCTCCCCGCCGCGGGCGTCGAGGTAGCTGTGCTTCGGCACCATCACCTTGCGCCGGAACAGGCACACGACGGTGCCGTCCTGCTTGTACCCCCGGGTCTCGACGTACACGATCCCCCGGTCGTCCTTGGACGTGGACTCCCACTTGTCCAGCACCGTGGTCTCGCCGTAGATCGTGTCCCCGTGGAACGTCGGCGCCACGTGACGCAGCGACTCGATCTCCAGATTGGCGATGGCCTTGCCGGACACGTCGGGCACTGACATGCCGAGCAGCACCGAGTAGATCAGGTTGCCCACCACGACGTTCTTGCCGAACTGCGTGCTCCCCGCCGCGTAGTGCGCGTCGAGGTGCAGCGGGTGGTGGTTCATCGTGATCAGGCAGAACAGGTGGTCGTCCGACTCCGTGATGGTCTTGCCCGGCCAGTGCTTGTACACGGCACCGACCTCGAACTCCTCGTACGTGCGCCCGAACTGCATCCCTGCATCCTCCTCGCCCGCCCGATCGCCCGCCCGGCTGCGGTGCCGCCATCGTGCACACCGACCGCGGGTCACGTCCCGGCGGCACGCGTGGGCTAGGTCACGCCGTCCGATGCAAGCGGAGCAGGGCAACCCCGCAGACGAAGTAGATCGCGGTCAGCAGCGAGAGCGCGATCAGCTCGAATCTGACACCGGCGAAGCCCGCCCCGTCGGTCAGCACCCGGTTCAGGGCGGTGACGGCGTGCGTCGGGGCCAGCAGCTCGAAGGGGCCGAGCGGATGCCCGCCGAGGGTCAGCCAGGTGACCCGCGGCATCGGCAGGATCGAGCCGGAGAAGAACATCAGCAGCCCGAGTGGGAAGTTGGCGATCACGAACGCGCGGGCCACCGTCCGCGACACCGCCGCGACCATCATCCCCACGGCGATCACCGACAGCGTGGTGACGGCCAGCACGAGCATCGCCACCCAGAACGGCCCCTGGCTGCGGAAGCCGCACAACCATGCGGTGCCGAACGTGACCAGCACGCCGGCGATCCCGACCAGTCCGAGCACCCCGCTGGTCCCGGCCAGGTACTCCGACGCGGTCATCCGGGTCAGCCGCAACCTGCGCATCGCGCCCGACTCGATCTCCCGGGTGACCGTCATGGCCGCCAGGAAGACCAGCAGGATCACCGAGAACACGATCAGGCCGGGGACGTAGAGCTCGAAGTCCGTCCGCGTCCCGGCCCCGCCGACCGCCTCCTCCACCGGGCGGACCGGGCCCGCGATGCCGGTGGCCCGCTGCACGTACCCCTGCACGGCCGCGTCAGTCAGCACCGCGGTCACCAGGTACCCGGGCTGGCTGAGATCCCCGGCCAGGGTGTACGAGACCGGCGTGCTCGATGCGGCGGAGGACGAGGCGGTGCCGGCGAGCGACGCCACCGACCGCGAGAACCCTTCGGGCAGAACGAGAATCGCGGATGCCTGGTGGCGGCGGATCAGCTCCTCGGCCCGCCGTCGGTCCGGAGCCGTGCTGACCCGCAGCAGCGGTCGGCCGGAGGCGTCCCGGGACGCCGCCAGCGCGGCCCGGACGTCGTGCCCGGCGGCCAGCGTGTGCCCGTCCGCCGCGGTCACCGGCGCGTCCCGGTCCACCACGACCAGCCGGTAACTCGGTGCCATCTGCGGGAAGACCGCGAAGTAGAGCAGCACGAACGCGGGCGCGAACACCAGGGTGAGCGCCAGGGTGAGCGGGTCGCGCCACACCTCGCGCAGCGTCTTGCCGAAGACCCTCCCGCTGCGGGCCGGCCCCGACCATCCCGTCACCGCAGGTTCCTTCCGGTCAGCGCGAGGAACACGTCCTCCAGTGACGGCTCGCGCAGTCGCACCTCGCTGGGTCGCACGCCTCGCCGGTCCAGCTCGCCCAGGACTGCGTGCAGTGCCTTCGACGGCTCGCCGAGCTCCGAGCGGACGGTCACCAGCCCCGGGCCGCACCGCACGTCCTGCGCCACCGGCAGCTGCTGGAGTGCCTGAGCCGCCGCGTCCTCGCCGCCGGCGACGAAGCGGAGCTCGATCACGGCCCCGCCCAGCCCCTGCCGGAGGGCGGACGGCGTGTCGCAGACCAGCAGCTGTCCCCGGTCGACGATCGCGACCCGGTCGCTGAGCCGGTCCGCCTCGTCCATGTCATGCGTGGTCAGCACGACCGTGCAGTGCCGGGCCCGGGACCGGATCACGTCCCGGACCAGGGCCCGGCTCTGCGGGTCGAGGCCCGCGCTCGGCTCGTCCAGGATGACCAGCTCCGGGGAGTGCACGAGGGCGAGCGCGATGTTCAGCCGGCGGCGCTGCCCCCCGGACAGCGCCGCCGCCCGCGCCCGCGCCTTCTCCGCCAGGCCCAGCTCCTCGAGCAGCTCCCCGATCCGCGCCCGCGCGTCCCGGCCCCGCACCCCGTACATGCCGGCGACGAACTCGAGCTGCTCGCGGCAGCTGAGCTTGTCCCAGACCACGATCTCCTGCGGGCACAGTCCGACCCGGGCCCGGTCGCCTCCGCTGCGGGACAGCTCGCAGCCGTGCAGCAGCACGCGACCGGCGTCCGGGCGCAGTTCGCCGCAGACCATCCGGATCGTCGTGGTCTTCCCGGCCCCGTTCGGCCCGAGCAGGCCGAACACCTCGCCGGGCTCGACCTCGGCGGACAGGTCCCGCACCGCCTGCACGCCACCGAAGTCCTTGCACAGCCCGTCCAACCGCAGCATCGGCCCGGTCATGACGCCTCCCGCCCGATCGCCCGCAGCACGAAGTCGACGGTGGCCTCGCGGATCCGTGCGGCGGGATACCGGTGATCGAAGAGCAGGTAGTAGTGATTCAGGTGCGGCAGCAGCTCCGCGTCCGCGACCGCCGTGGTGATCGCCTGCACGAGCCGGACGGCGAGCTCCGGATCCACGCCGTCGCGCAGCTCGCCACGTGCCGCAGCGGCCTCGATGACCGCCCGCAGCAGGCCCTGCAGGGACCTGGCCACCGGCAGGACGAGCGCCTGCGCGTACCCGGGCTCACCCGCGTACGCGGCCCGGGCGAACAGCCCGAGCAGGCCGCGGTGCTCCTGGCTCCACTCGACGCCGCCGGCCAGGTAGGCCGCGATCGCGTCCCGCAACGGCAGTTGGGCCATCAGCGCCCGGTACCCGTCCAGGGATTCGGTGAGGAAGCCCGCCGCGATCTCGACCGCCGCGTCGAGCATCCCCTCCCGGCGCGGGAAGTACCGGTACAGCGACCCGACCGCGACACCGGCCGACGCCGCGACCCGCTTGACCTGGACGCTGTGCGGCCCGTGCTCGGCCGCCTCGCCGATGACGGCCTCGATCACCGCCCGCTGCCGGGGCGGATCGAGCCGCCGGAAGGTCCGGGTCACCGTCCCCGCGGCCTCCAGCCGGAGCACCTGACGGTGCCATGCCAGAGCCTCATCCCGCCCAGCAGTGTCCGGCCCAGCAGTGTCCGGCCCAGCAGGATCCCGCTTGTGAACCACGCTTCATGCTTTCGCGAAACTTGATTCGCCACCAGGGACCTCGGCCATGATCCACATCACGGACAGCGTCGGCCCTCAGACCGTCAGGAGTAGCGCGTGACGAAGCCGCGGGTGCGGAACACCCGCAGCATCCAGGCGCAGAACGCGAGCGAGACGGCCAGCAGCACCACCGTCCCGCCGGTCGCCCCGGCCAGGCTGCCCCACGGCGTGCCGTCCCCGGCGAGCACGCTGCGGGCCGCGGCGAAGGCGTGCGTGGTCGGCAGCAACCCGGCCAGCGGGCGCAGGAACGCCGGCAGCGCGGCGATCGGGAAGAACACCCCGGAGATCGCCATCACCACGTAGTTCAACCCCCAGGTGAGGATCTCGGCGCTCTGCCCGAAGCGCAGGATCAGGCCCACCACGACGAACGCGATCGCCCAGCCGTTGACCACGAGCAACCCAGCGATCGGGATCACCGACCAGCCGATCGCGCTCAGGTCGAAGCCGTACAGCGAGATCGTCGTGACCGTCAGCGTGCCGAGCGACAGCGCCAACTTGGCCATCCCGAAGGCGGCGACCCCGAGCAGGTACTCCACCGGCGTGACCGGCGTGGCGAGCACGTTCAGCAGGTTCCGGGTCCAGGTCTCCTCCATCACGCTGGTCGACATCGTCATCTGGACCTGGGTCAGGGTCCAGAACAGGACGATCCCGGCGAGCAGGAACGGGGTGGCCGACTGGCTCCCGGTCCGCCCGATGAACACCCCGAGCGAGCCCCACAGCACGACGTCCATCACCGGCCAGAAGGCGATCTCGAACCAGCGGTGCGGCGAGCGCCAGAGCACCAGCCAGTGCCGGCGGATCACGGTCCCCACCCGCAGCCAGCTCATCGCGGCACCTCCCCGGCCTCGTTCCGGCTGGACGCGGCCACCGCGAGGAAGGCCCCCTCCAGGTCACCGGCGTCGAACTGGCCGGCCACCGCGTCGGCCGAACCGTCCGCGACCACCCGGCCGCGGGACAGCAGCACGACGCGCTCGCAGAGCATCTCCACCTCACGCATGTTGTGGCTGGTCACCAGCAGCGCGGTGCCGTCCCGGCGGTGCACCTCGAGCAGCGCCTGCCGGATCCGCGCCGCGACGTCGGGGTCCAGGCTCGCGGTCGGCTCGTCCAGGACGAGCAGCGCCGGCCGGTGCAGGACCGCCTTGACGATGCTGACCAGGGTCCGCTGGCCGGACGACAGGCCCTGCGCCCGCCGATCGACCAGCGCGGACAGCCCGAATGCCTCGACCGCCTCCTCGATCACCGGCCGCGGCCGCCGCAGCCCGGCGAATCCGGCGAACAGCTCCAGGCTCTCCCGGACGGTGAGGTTCTCCGGCAGCGGCAGGTAGCCGGCCACGAAACCGACCCGCTGCATCGCCGCGGATCGCTTGCGCGGCAGCCGAAGACCGAGCACCTCGATGCTGCCCGCGTCCGGCGTGACGACGCCGAGCAACATCAGCAGCGTCGTGGTCTTACCGGCCCCGTTCGGCCCCAGCAACCCGACCCGCTCGCCGGGCGCCAGCACGAGATCGATGCCGTCCACGGCGCGCTGGACCCGCCCCGCCCGGCCGAACTGCTTCACCAGCCCGCGGGCGCGGACCACTCGGCCGTCGAGATCCGGACGGCCGGCATGGTGGAACGAGGGCTGGTGGACTGAGGGCACGACATCCCATTCTCCCGGCCGGAGCGCCCGGCTGCAGCTGGGTTTCCGGCCCGTCGCCCGCCCTACCCGCCGTGGGGTGCGATCCGGGGCGGGGTGTCACCATGGGCACATGAGCGGCGAGCAGGGCGGGCGCCAGCCGGAACACCAGCCGGAGCACCAGCCAGAACAGCAGCAGGCGGAACGGCAGGGCGGCACGACGGCCGGGGGCCACCGGCAGCGGCCGACCTCGGAGGCGTTCCGGGGGTTCATCGCCTCCGGCTGGCGACCCCGCCCGACCGGGCTGCCGGCACGGGCCGCGTCCGCCGACCCGGCCGCGCTGCGCCGGGAGCGGGTCAGCGCGCGGTTCCCGGGCCAGCGGCTGGTCGTCCCGGCCGGCGTGCTGCGGGTCCGCAGCAACGACACCGACTACCGATTCCGCCCGCACTCGGCGTTCGCGCACCTGACCGGCCTCGGCACCGACCGCGAGCCCGACGCCGTGCTGGTGTTCGAGCCGGTCCGGCCCGGGGCGGACGACCCGTCCGGCGCGGGGCACGAACCGATCCTCTACTTCCGGCCGCGGGCCGGGCGGGACGCCGAGGAGTTCTACGCCGACGCCCGGTACGGCGAGCTGTGGGTCGGGGTCCGGCCGAGCCTGGAGGAGGTCTCCGCCGAGACCGGCCTGACCTGCCGCCATCTGGACGAGCTGGACGAGGCGGTGGCCAAGGACGTCGGGGACGGCGAAGGGACCGTCGCGGTCCGGATCGTCCGGGGTGCCGACGGGCGCGTCGAGGCGATCGTCGAGGCGGCCCGCGAGGCCGCCGGGATCGAGTCCGCCGCCGCCGAGACGTCCGATGCCGAGCTGGCCCAGGCGCTCAGCGAGCTGCGCCTGGTCAAGGACGGGTGGGAGGTCGGCGAGCTGCGGCTGGCCTGCGAGATCACCGCGCGCGGGTTCGCGGACATCGTCCGGTCGCTGCGCCGGGCGGTGACCGCCGAGCGGGGCGAGCGCGTGGTGGAGCGGGCTTTCGAGGGAAGGGCCCGCGAGGAGGGCAACGGGGTCGGCTACGACACCATCGCCGCGTCCGGCCCGCACGCCTGCACGCTGCACTGGATCCGCAACGACGGCGAGGTCCGCGAGGGCGACCTCGTCCTGGTCGACGCCGGGGTCGAGGTGGACAGCCTCTTCACCGCCGACATCACCCGCACCCTGCCCGTCTCCGGCACCTTCAGCCAGGCCCAGCGCCGGGTGTACGAGGCCGTGCTGGGCGCCGCCGACGCCGCGTTCGCGGTGGCCCGTCCCGGCACCAGGTTCCGGGACGTGCACGCCGCCGCGATGACGGTGATCGCCGAGCGGCTGCACGAGTGGGGTCTGCTGCCCGGCACGGCCGAGGAGTCCCTGGCCGACGAGGGGCAGTTCCACCGCCGCTGGATGGTGCACGGGACGAGCCATCACCTCGGCCTGGACGTGCACGACTGCACCCAGGCCCGACGCGAGATGTACCTCGACGCGCAGCTCGAACCCGGGATGGTGTTCACCATCGAGCCCGGGCTGTACTTCACCGCGGACGACCTGCTGGTCCCCGAGGAGCTGCGCGGGATCGGGGTCAGGATCGAGGACGACGTGCTGGTCACCGAGACCGGCTGCGAGAACCTGTCCGGGATGCTGCCCCGGACGGTGACCGAGGTGGAGCGCTGGATGGCGTCGCTGCGGGATTGACCGCCAACCCGTCGGGGGGAAGTTCAGGGATAAGGTCCACGCACCATGCCGTCGCGAGTTGGCACCGTCATGCGGGGGATCTCCGTGGTGGCCGTGCTGTCCGTGGTCGCGGTGATGGCAGTCGTGATCACCCGGCCGGGCTGGTGGCCCTTCGGCGGACCGGCCACGCCGCTGCCGCTGTACGTGGCCGGGGTGGCGGTGGACGCCGATGGGCACGTGCTGGGCTACGACGCGGCACATGTGCCGGCGACGCTGCCCGGCACCCGCGTGCTGGCCGGGCCCGGCGCCGGCTCGCAGGCGGCGGCCGAGGCGTCCTGGCTGGCGGCGGGGTCGCTGCCCGGGCAGGGCACCCGCTGGGCGTCGATGACCCGCGACGCGCTGCTCGACCTGCACGCTCTGACCCCGGCCGGCGGGGCGAGCGTGGCGGGCTGGGCGCCGTCCTGGCGGTACGTCTGGCCGCGGGACGCCTCCTTCGTCGCGGTGGCCCTGGCCCGCACCGGCCACGTCCAGGACGCCGTCGCCGTGCTGGCCTTCCTGCAGGGACGGCAGCTCCCGAACGGGGAGTTCGAGGCGCGGTACCGCCCGGACCGCCCGGGCGTCCCGGACGGTCGCGGCATCCAGCTCGACGGCACCGGCTGGGTGCTGTGGGCGCTCGGCGAGGTCGCGGACGCGACCGGCCCTGGCCCGACCCGGACCGAACTGCTCCACCGGCTGGCGCCCCTGCTGGACCGCTCAGCCGCGGCCGCCGCCGGGCTCGTCTCCGGGCCCGGGCACCTGCCCCCGGCGTCCCCGGACTACTGGGAGGTCCCCGAAGCCCGGACCACCCTCGGCACCGCGGCCCCGCTGCTGGCCGGGCTGCGGGCCG
This sequence comes from uncultured Actinomycetota bacterium, assembly GCA_963740575.1. GTDB lineage: Bacteria > Actinomycetota > Actinomycetes > Actinomycetales > Kineosporiaceae > CAVUET01. The sequence continues at coordinate 117,003 of CAVUET010000001.1, forward strand.
CCGGCAGGCTGCAGACGCTGCGGCACGAGGACGCCGCCGCCCGGCGCTGCGACGGTGCGGCCGAGCAGCTGGCCCGGGCCGTCACGGACCGGTTCGGGGCGCAGGGCTACCCCCGCCACCTGGGCCAGGACGATCCGGACGCCGCCGTGACGTTCCTGCTCCCGCCGTTCGCGCCGGCGATCGACCCCACACGCCCCGCGGTGCTCGCGGCGCTGCGGACCGCGGCGACCCGGATGGCCCGGCCGGGCGGCGGGCTGGCGCCAGGCTCGGGCTGGAAGCGGGACGGGGTCTCCTGGACCGCGGAGACGGCCCTGTTCGCCCTGGCCGCCGCGAGCACCGGGCAGCGGGCCGACGCCGGGCACCGGCTGGACTGGCTGGAGGCGCACCGGACGGTGGCCGGATCCCTGCCGGAAAAGGTGCTTGCGGACGGTAACCCCGCGGGCACAGCGCCCCTGACCTGGACCTCTGCGATCGTCATCCTCGCGGTCCAGTCCCTCGACAGGCCCTGAGGCGGTACTCTTGTAAAGGTTTGCGGGCCGGTTCGAGCGCGAGGAGGTGAGGCAGGTGCCACCCAGTAATACCCCGCCTGCCGATACCAGCCCCCTCGTCGAGGCCGGTTTCGCAGGCGCGCAGGCCTGAGCCTGTCCCTGCGGATCCGCCGTGGCGAGCCTTCCACGGAGGTCTTCCGATGGCACGCGCCGCCCGCGGCTCGCTGGCCCGCACCATGCCGCTTCCCCGCACCCTTCCGCTGCGCGCGGTGGTCTACGGCCGCCGCCCGGTCGGCCGACCCGGCGCGGGAGCCGACGGCCCCCCGGCCATGCTCGACGCGGCCGTCGACTGGGCCCTGTACCGGGACGGGATCCGGCAGCCGGTCGAGGACTTCGACTCAGCCTGCCGGACCGCCCGCGAGGGTGAGGGCTTCGTCTGGCTCGGGTTGCACGAGCCGAGCAACGAGCAGCTGAACCAGCTCGGCGAGGTCTTCGGCCTGCATCCGCTCTCGCTGGAGGACGCCTCCAACGCCCGGCAGCGACCGAAGATCCAGCGCTACGACGACGCGATGTTCCTGGCCCTGCGCACGCTGGCCTACCTCGAGCACGACGACCGCACCGAGGGCGGCGAAATCGTCGAGACCGGCGTGATCATGGTCTTCGTCGGGGAGCACTTCGTGGTCACCGTCCGGCACGGCCGGCACGCCTCGATCTCCGGACTGCGCCGCCGGCTCGAGGCCGACCCCCGGCAGCTACGCCTGGGCCCGTCCTCGGTGCTGCACGCGGTGGCGGACAAGGTGGTGGACGACTACCTGGCAGTGGTCGACTCCGTGAACGAGGACATCGAGGAGATCGAGAGCGAGGTCTTCGGCCCCGGGCACACCGACATCGAGCGGATCTACCAGCTCAAGCGTGACGTGATCGAGATGAAGCGGACGGTGTCGCCGCTGGCCGGGCCGCTGCACGAGCTGGCCGAGCGGCCGCGGCGGCTGGTGCACCCCGAGATCCGGGACTACTTCCGGGACGTCGAGGACCACCTGTCCCGGGTCCGCGACCAGGTGCAGAGCTTCGACGAACTGCTGTCGTCGATCCTTCAGGCCGGGTTGGCGCGGCTGACCGTCGCGGAGAACGAGGACATGCGGAAGATCTCGGCCTGGGTGGCGATCGCGGCGGTCCCGACGATGATCGCGGGCATCTACGGGATGAACTTCCAGCACATGCCGGAGCTGTCCTCGCAGTGGGGATACCCGCTGGTGCTGGCGCTGATGTTCGGGGTCTGCGCGACGATGTTCCGCGGCTTCAAGCGCAACGGGTGGCTGTGAGCACAGCCGGCGAGGAAGGCGGCCCGGCGGGCTCTGGACCAGTGAGCGAGCAGGCGGCCCGGCGAGGTCTGGACCGAGGAGCCGTCGCGCCGCAGGCGCAGACGGAGACGAGGGAAGACCTCGCCACCAAGGGCCGCCGCCCGAGCGAACCATTGAACAGAGGCGGGCTCACGGACGTCGAGGGGGTCCGGGTCGGGCACGTGCAGCGGATCGGGGACGGCTGGCTGTCCGGGGTGACCGTGGTGCTGCCGCCACCCGGGACGGTGGGCGCCGTTGACGTCCGCGGTGGCGGGCCCGGCACCCACGAGACCGACGCGCTCGACCCGAGCACGCTGGTGCCGACCGTGGACGCCGTCTGCCTGACCGGCGGCAGCGCGTACGGGCTGGCGGCCGCCGGCGGGGTGCAGCGCTGGTGCGAGGAGCACGGGCTGGGCTTCCCGGTCGGCCCGCCGGAGGACCCGCGCAGCGTGCTGGTCCCGATCGTGCCCGCCGCGGCGATCTTCGACCTCGGCCGCGGCGGTGATCCGGGGGCCCGGCCGGACGCCGGGATGGGGTATGCCGCGGCGGCTGCTGCCGGGGCCTGCGACGCTGCGACCAGCCCGTCGCGGGGCGGCGTCGGCGCGGGCACCGGGGCGGTGCTCGCCGGCAGGCTGCTCAAGGGGGGCGTGGGCACGGCGAGCGTGCGCTTGCCGGGAGGGATCGTGGTCGGCGCGCTGGCCGTGGTGAACGCGCTCGGCAGCCCGTTCGATCCGGTGACCGGCGCCCTGCTCGGCGCGGGCTTCGTGCCGCCCGGGCTGGCCCGGCCGGGGATGCCCGTCGCGACCGAGGCTGAGCGGCTGGCCGAACTGATGCGCCGGACGGCGGGCGGGCCTGCGTCCGGTGGGAGCCCGGTGAACACCACGCTCGCGGTGGTGGCGACCAACGTCCGGCTGGACCCCGCCCGGGCGCGCCGGACCGCGATGGCCGCGCACGACGGGCTCGCCCGGGCGCTGGCGCCGGTGCACACCCTGCTGGACGGGGACACCGTCTTCGTGCTCAGCACCGGCCAGCTGGCCCTGCCCGAGGAGGACGTCCCGGCGCTGGTCGGGGTGCAGGCGGCCGCCGCCGACGCCGTCCTGCTGGCGGTGCTGGACGGCGTCCTGTCCGCCCGGGCGACCCGCACCCCGGCGCTGAACGTCCCCGGCTACCTCGACGTCTGCCCGTCCGCGCTGCCAGGGTGATCCAGCGTGAGGGGGCTTACTCGGGCCCGCGGGTCTCGCGCGGGCCCGGCTCGCGCTCGAGCGCCTCGCGTGCACGGGCCTCGCGCTCACCGGCCTCGCGCTCACTGGCCTCGCGCTCACTGGCCTCGCGCTCGCTGGCCTCACGTTCGCGCTGCTCGCGGCGCTGCTTCTCGATCATCTCCCCGTACGTGGGACCGGACACGTCCGGCTCCGGGGCCGGGACCCCGGTCGGCGGGGTGTCCGAGGACGGCCGCCCGCTCGGGGGCGGCATCCTCGACAGGCCGCCCTGACCCCAGGCGCCACCGCCCTGACCCGTGCCAGCCTGACCGGGGCCTGCCTGACCGGGACCTGCCTGACCGGGACCTGCCTGACCCGGACCGGCCTGACCCGGACCGGCCTGACCCTGGCCGCCGTATCCGGCCGGCCCACCCGGGCCTGCGCCTGGGCCCGCGGGCCCCGCGAAGGGGGAGCTGCCACGTTGACCGCGGGCGCCGGGCAGCCGCCAGAGCAGCTCCCGGGCGGCCTGGGCCTGCTCGGGCATGCACAGCACCTCGTACTCGCTGGCCACGATCTGGCTGGTCGAGGTGAAGTCGCGCCGGCCGCCGGTGAACGAGTACGAGATCACGCCGAAGAGCATCCCGAAACCGGCACCGATGATGACGGCGGCGAACACCCCGAGCCCCGCCCCGCTGCCGAACAGCGACAGCAGCAGCCCGACGAAGAGCCCGAACCACGCCCCGGACGCCGCCCCGGCGGCCGCCACCCGCGGGTAGGACAACCGGCCGGTCACCCGCTCCACCATCCTCAGGCCGCTGCCCACGATGGTCACGAACTGGACAGGGAAGTGCTGGTCGGACAGGAAGTCGACGGCCCGCTGCGCCTCGAGGTAGGTGTCGTAGCGCGCGATCGGCTCCCCGCGCGGTGGCATCGGGATGCGCTGCATCGCCGAGCCACCGAGGGGTCCCAGGTTCGACATGTCCCCATCCTCCCCGATGTTGCTGGGGGTTGGCTGAGCAGGGGCTGGGCGAGCGTGTCCCCGTCGGCAAGGATCGGCCGGGCGGGCGGCCCGGATCAGCCCTTGCGGGCGTAGTCCTCGAGCAGGCGGCGGCCGATGATCATCCGCTGGATGTCGGCCGTGCCCTCCCCGATCAGCAGCATCGGCGCCTCGCGGTAGAGCCGCTCGATCTCGTACTCCTTGGAGTACCCGTACCCGCCGTGGATCCGGAAGGCATCCTCGACCACGTCCCGGCAGTACTCGCTGGCCAGGTACTTCGCCATCCCGGCCTCGAGGTCGTTGCGCGCCCCGGAGTCCTTCAGCCGGGCCGCCATCACCATCATCTGGTGCGCCGCCTCGACCTTGGACGCCATGTCGGCGAGCCGGAACATCACCGCCTGGTGCTCGGCGATCTTCTTGCCGAAGGTCTCCCGCACCTGGGCGTAGTCGATGCCCAGCTCGAACGCCCGCATGGCCACCCCGCAGGCCCGGGCGGCGACGTTGACGCGACCCACCTCGACCCCGTCCATCATCTGGTAGAAGCCTTTGCCGGGGACACCGCCGAGCACCTGGGCGTCGGTCGTGGCATAGCCGTCGAGCACCAGCTCGGTGGTGTCGACGCCCTTGTAGCCCATCTTGTCGATCTTGCCCGGCACGAGCAGCCCCGGTGCCGTCGAGCCGAAGCCGGGCTCCTTGTCCACCAGGAAGGTGGTCATGTTCCGGTAGACGGACGCCTGACCGAGGTCGGTCTTCGTCAGCACCGCGACGAGGTTGGCCGATCCGCCGTTGGTCAGCCACATCTTCTGGCCGTTGATCGTCCACGCGCCCTGCCCGTCCGCGGCGTCGTCGCGGACCGAGCGGGTCCGGATCGCCGAGACGTCGCTGCCGCAGTGGGGTTCGGACATCGAGAACGCGCCGCGCACCTCACCGGTGGCCATCCGCGGCAGGTAGCGCTGCTTCTGCTCCTGCGTGCCGTGCTGCAGCAGCATGTACGCCACGATGAAGTGGGTGTTGATGATCCCCGAGACACTCATCCAGCCGCGGGCGATCTCCTCCACGACCAGGGCGTACGTGAGCAGCGACTCCCCCAGCCCGCCGTACTCCTCCGGGATCATCAGCCCGAAGACGCCCATCTCCTTCATGCCCTCGACGATCGCCGTCGGGTACTCGTCCTTGTGCTCCAGCTCGGTCGCGACCGGGAGGATCTGCTCGTCGACGAACTGGTGCACCGCGGCGAGGATCTCCTCCTGGATCTCGGTCAGCCCGTCGGTGTGCTGCAGCCGTCCCATGCTGGTGCCCCCTCGTCGCGGCGGTCGGTGCCGTCGAGTATGTGCAGCCGTCCCGGCCGCACGCACCCCCGCCCATTGTGACGCCCGCCACCCGAGCTTGGCCTGGCGCGATCACGTCTCCACCAGAGCGCTCGCCCACGAGAGGCACGCATTCAGCACTGATCCGGTCGACATGGTGAGCAAGGTCCACCATGTGGACCCACCTTGAGGTCATGGGAAGGGCTACCTACCGTGACGAGAAGCCATCCAGAGCGGCCGAGAGACCTGGCTCGTCGACGCCGCAGCAACCACCCCGCCGGGGCCGGTGCTACCGCCAGGACCGATGGAGGACCCGTGGTGACTCGCTCAGCGCCCCGAGACCCGGCATTGGCCGCGCCTGCCGTTCTGCTGCTCACCCGGCGCCAGCACGTCGATCTGCTCCGGACCGCCAGCGCGGCCTGTCGGGCTTGACCGCACCGGCACGGCCCGCACTCGTCCGGGCAGCCGGCCCGCCCGCGTCCTGATCGGGACGCACCAGCCGCTGCCTGCATCTGCCGCACCAGGCCCCGCCCGTCCGGATCTCCCGCGCGCCGCTCGACGACGACTGCGCCAGCGGGACGGTCCGCGCCGTCACTGTCTTGCCGGAGCGTGAGAAGAAGCGATGTCACCGTCCCGCACCGAGACCCCGCCCGACAGCTCGATCCCGCCCGACAGCTCGATCCCGCCCGACAGCTCGATCCCGCCCGACCAATCCGCGCGCAGCACCCGCCCGGCCCGGCCCGAGGGCCAGTGGGCCCTCGGCGAGGTCACGCCGCTGAACGCCAACGAGGAGTGGAAGGCCCGCGAGGGCGGCCTGGCTGTTCGCGACCGGGTGCTGGCCAGCTACGCGCGGGAGGGCTTCGCCGGCATCCCCGGCGAGGACCTGCGCGGCCGGTTGCGCTGGTGGGGCCTGTACACCCAGCGCCGGCCCGGGATCGACGGCGGCCGGACGGCCAGCCTCGAACCGCACGAGCTGGACGACGAGTACTTCATGCTCCGGGTCCGGCTGGACTCCGGCGCGGCCAGCCTGGAGCAGCTGCGGGTGCTGGCGGAGATCTCGACCCGGTACGCCCGCGGCTCTGCCGACATCACCGACCGGCAGAACGTGCAGTTCCACTGGATCCGGATCGAGGACGTGCCGGCGATCTGGGAGCTGCTCGAGGGCGCCGGCATGCAGACCACCGAGGCCTGCGGCGACACCCCCCGGGTCGTGCTCGGCTCCCCGGTCGCCGGGATCGCCGCCGACGAGATCGTGGACGGCACGCCCGCGATCAAGGAGATCGTCCGCCGCTGGGTGGGCGAGCCCGAGCTGGCCAACCTGCCGCGGAAGTTCAAGACGGCGATCTCCGGCAGCCCGCACCAGGACGTGGCGCACGAGATCCACGACGTGGCGTTCGTCGGCGTCGTGCACCCCGAGCACGGGCCCGGATTCGACGTGTGGGTCGGCGGTGGGCTGTCCACCGCGCCGATGCTGGCCCGGCGGCTGGGCGCCTGGGTGCCGCTGGAGGACGTGGCCGAGGTCTGGCACGCCGTGATCCGGGTCTTCCGGGACTACGGCTACCGGCGGCTGCGGGCCCGGGCCCGGCTGAAGTACCTGGTCGCGGACTGGGGCGCGGAGCGGTTCCGTGAGGTGCTGGAGACGGAATACCTGGGCCGGCCGCTGACCGACGGCCCGGCGCCACCGCCCCCGCCGACCGGCCGCCGCGACCACGTCGGCGTGCACCGGCAGAAGCGCGGCGGGACGTTCTACGTCGGCGCCGCACCGCTGGTCGGGAGGGTCAGCGGCGAGACGCTGCACGCGCTCGCGGACGCGGTCGAGCGGGCCGGCTCGAGCCGGATCCGGTTCACGCCCGAGCAGAAGCTGGTCGTGCTGGACGTCTCGGCGCCGAAGGTCGCCGACCTGGTGGACGACCTGGACGCGCTCGGGCTGCCGGTCACCGCGTCGGCGTTCCGGCGCGGCACGATGGCCTGCACCGGGATCGAGTTCTGCAAGCTGGCCATCGTCGAGACGAAGGCCACCGCCGCCGGGCTGGTCACGGAGCTGGAGCAACGCTTCGCCGACGTCCCGGAGCTGTTCACCCCGGCCGCGCCGACGCTGACCATCAACGTCAACGGCTGCCCGAACTCGTGCGCCCGCGGGCAGATCGCCGACATCGGGCTCAAGGGCATCCAGGTGCCCGATCCGGCGAACCCGCAGGGCCCGACCGTGGAGGGCTTCCAGATCCACCTCGGCGGCACCCTCGGCGAGCGGGCCGGCTTCGGCCGCAAGCTGCGCTCGCTGCGGACCACGAGCGGGGACCTGCCCGACTACGTCGAGCGGGTGGTCCGCCGCTGGCTGGCCCAGCGCGAGCCGGACGAGCCCTTCGCCGAGTGGGTGCACCGCGCCGAGGAGGAGCAGCTCCGATGAGCCAGGACGCGGCCCGGCGAGGTCTGGACCGAGAACCATCCAGCAGAGCTGTGCCCTACGTGTGCCCGTTCTGCGGCGAGCAGGACCTGCGCCCGGTCGAGGACGGGGGCTGGCACTGCCGCTCCTGCCTGCGGGTGTTCTCCATCGGCTTCCACGGCCTCAGGCCGTTCACCCCGACCGGCGACGCGCCGGTCACCGGTTCGAGGAGCGAAACCCGATGATCGGCCCCCTGATCTCCCGCCCGGAGGACGTCGCCGCAGCCCTGGAGGACGACCCGGTCGGCTTCGCGCAGCACGCCGACGACGTGCTCGACGGGGCGGACCCGCTGACCGTCCTCGGCTGGGCCGGACGCGCCTTCGGCCGCGACCTGGCGGTGACCGCAGCGATGGGCGACACCGTTCTCGCGCACCTGGCCGCGCGGGCGGTCCCCGGGGTGCACGTGCTGTTCGTCGATACCGGCTACCACTTCGCCGAGACGATCGGCACCGCCGACGCGGTGGCCGCGACCTACCCGGTGCGGCTGCTGCCGATCCGGCCCGCGGAGTCGGTGGCCGAGCACGAGGCCGCACGCGGCGTGCTGCACCGCACAGACCCGGACGCCTGCTGCGCGCTGCGCAAGGTGGCCCCGCTGGACGGCGCCCTGCGCGGTTACCGGGCCTGGGCCACGGGGCTGCGGCGGGACGAGTCCCCGACCCGGGCGGGCACCCCGACGGTGGGCTGGGACGCCCGGCGCGGGTTGATCAAGCTCGCGCCGATCGCCGCCTGGACCGACCAGGACGTCGAGGCCTACCTGGAGGAGCACCCGGATGCGCTGGTGAATCCCCTGCTGCAGGACGGCTATGCCTCGATCGGTTGCGGGCCGTGCACCCGGCGGGTGGCCGCCGGCGAGGATGCCCGGGCCGGGCGCTGGGCGGGCAGGGCCAAGACGGAGTGCGGCCTGCACGTCTGACCCGACGAGAGGGGCTCAGCTCGCGTGCAGGGCCAGGCGGAGGCCGAACCCGATCAGCACGGCTCCGGTCAGCCGCTGCAGCACACGCCGGACCCGGTCGCGGTGCAGCAGCGCCCTGGCCCGGTGCACGAGCAGCACCACCCCGGACAGCCACACGGTGCCGAACAGCACATGCAGGCCGGCCAGGGCCGCGGACATCGCCAGCACCGGGGCCCCGGCCGGAATGAACTGCGGCAGGAAGGCGAGGTAGAACGCGCCGATCTTGGGGTTGAGCAGGTTGGTCAGCAGGCCGCGTCGGAAGCCACCGCCACTGCTGCCGCGGCCCGGCTCGGCGGCCGCGTCCGAGCGGGTCCGCAGACTGCCCAGACCGAGCAGGACGAGGTAGGCGGCCCCGGCCCAGCCCAGCACCTCGGCCAGGACCGGATCGGCCAGCAGCACCGTGGCCAGACCCGCGCCGGACGCAACGCCCCAGCTCAGCACGCCCACGCCGATACCCGCCACGGCGGCCAGCCCGGCGCGGCGCCCGTCCACGGCACTGATCCGCAGCACCAGGGCGGTGTCCGCGCCCGGCGTGATGGTCAGCAGTGCCGCCGCGGCGGCGAAGGCGAGCAGGCTGGTCGGCATCTGCACGATGCTGCCATCCCCCGGTAGCGTCATGCCCGTTCTGCCCCACCGGTGCCAGCACGAGAGGACCGTCATGCCCTCCCCAGCCGAACCCCCCGGCGGCGTCCGGGCGTGGTGGCGCGATCCGCTGCCGGACCCGCCTCAGCAGGAGGGGGCCGACCAGGGCAGGCACGCGGCGGGGCCGGCCGAGGTGCCCGACCCGACCGCGGTGCCCGACCCGACGGTGGTGCCCGACCCGACGGTGGTGCCCGACCCGACGGTGGTGCTGCCCCCGGTGCGGGACGTCACGATGGAACTGCCGCCGGCGACGGCTGCACCGGCACCGGCGGCTCCGGCGGCTCCGGCCGGAGCGGCGGAGGAGCCGGTGAAGCGTTCCCGGCGCTGGCGGGAGTTGCCGACGGATCGCAGGACGCTGGCGCTGGCGGGGGCCGGCGTGGTGCTTGTCCTGGCCGGGATCGGGTTGCTGATCGCGCTGCTCACCGGGGGGTTGACGGGATCCGGGCACCGGCAGGCAGCCACCGCGAAGCCGGCCGCCGTGGATCCGGCCACCATCCGCGCCGCGGCGTCCAGTACCCAGCACGCCGAGGGCGGGATCAGCTACGACGCGGGGAACACCCTGGACGGCAATCCCGCGACCGCCTGGAACAGCGACGGCCAGAAGGACGGCCGCGGCCCTGGGATGTGGCTGACGTACACCTTCAAGGCGCCGACAGACCTGCGCTCGATCACGCTGCTGAACGGCTACCAGAAGACCCGGCCCTCCGGCGACCGGACGATCGACCTGTGGAAGCTGAACGAGCGGATCCACCGGGTCCGGGTGATCACCGACTCCGGGCGCTGGACCTGGGACCTGGCCGACACCCGCGCCCCGCAGACGCTGGCCCGCGACTTCGGCCGAACGGGCAGCGTCCGGATCGAGATCGTCTCGGTCTACCGGTCCAGCCGGTACCTCGACCTGGCCCTGTCCGAGATCTCATTCCAGGCCGCGGGCTGATCTCGGCGACTCAGCTCTGCGGGGGAGTCCAGGTCCCGGTGCGGGGCATCCCGGCGGCACGACCCTTGCCGGCGATGACCAGCGCCATCTTGCGGCTGGCCTCGTCGATCATCTCGTCGCCGAGCATCGCCGCGCCCCGGGCGCCCCCGGCGTGCGAGGTGAACCAGGCGTAGGCGTCCAGGATGTTCTCGGCGTGGTCGTAGTCCTCCTGGCGCGGGCTGTAGACCTCGTTCGCGGGGTCGATCTGGCCCGGGTGCAGGACCCACTTGCCGTCGAACCCGAGCGCCGCCGAGCGGGACGCCACCCGGCGGAAGCCGTCCAGGTCGCGGATCGCCAGGTACGGCCCGTCGATGGCCTGCTTGTCGTTGGCCCGGGCCGCCATCAGGATCGTCATCAGGATGTGGTGATAGGCGTCGCCCACGTCGTAGCCGGGCGGCTGCTCCCCCACCACCAGCGACTTCATGTTGATGCTGGCCATGAAGTCCGCCGGGCCGAAGATGATCGTCTCCACCCGGGGGCTGGCCTTGGCGATGGCGTCCACGGCGATCAGCCCGCGCGCGTTCTCGATCTGCGCCTCGATCCCGATCCGCCCGACCCGGTAACCCATCGTGGTCTCGATCTGGGTCAGCAGCAGGTCCAGCGCGACCACCTGCTCGGGGCTCTGCACCTTGGGCAGCATGATGCAGTCCAGGTTCGCCCCGGCGCCCTCGACCACCTCGACCACGTCCCGGTAGGTCCAGTGCGTGGTCCAGTCGTTGACCCGCACGACGCGGACCTTGCCCTCGAAGCCGCCCTCGTTCAGCGCGGCCACGATGGTCTTGCGCGCCTCGGGCTTGGCCAGCGGGGCGCAGGCGTCCTCGAGGTCGAGGAAGACCTGGTCCACCGGCAGGCTGCGGGCCTTGTCGATCATCTTCCGGCTCGACCCCGGCACCGCCAGGTTCGAGCGCCTCGGGCGCAGCGTCGAGGCTGCTCCGGTCGCGGTCGCGTTGCTGGTGGACTGCGCACTCATCGTGGACTCCCGTCACCCGGCGACCCTGCCTGCGCCGACCCTGCCCTGGCGGACGCTACCCGGCACCCCGTCCGGCGTCAGGAGGGGGTGAAGTGACCTGGGCCACGCTCGCGAGGGAAGCCTCCGTCATTCGCCTGGTGTCTGCCTCGCCGGTCCGGCGACCACCGCGGATCACCAGGACAAGGCCCGCCAGCACGAGCACCGTCCCGGGCAGCACCGTCCACGGCGGCGCGCTGCCCAGCCAGGCCCAGGCCACCAGTGCGGCACCTGGTACCTCGAGCAGGATCGACAGCGACGCCGGGGTGGCTCCCACCACGGGCAGCGCGGCGTTGAACAGGCTGTGCCCGAACAACTGCGCCGCCACCATCAGCACGGCCAGCTCGATCCAGGTCCTGGCCGAGAACCCGGCGATCGCCTCGCCGCTGAGCAGGCAGCCGAGCAGCAGTAGGACGGCGGCCACCCCGTAGGCCAGCACCGTGTAGACCGCCGTCGAGGTGCGCTGCCGGACCCGCTCCCCGGCCAGGACGTACGCGGCACCGGCGATCCCACCGCCGAGCGCCAGCCCGTCACCCAGCAGGGCCCGCAGCCCGAGCCGGGCGTCCACGCCGGTCACGGCCAGCACCCCCGCCAGTGCCAGCGCGACACCGGCCAGCAGGACCCGGCTTGGCGGCGGGCCACCGCGCCACCAGACCAGCACCACCGTCCACAAAGGCGTCGTGGCCACCAGCGCGGTCGAGGCGGTCACGCTGGTCAGCCGCAGGCTCGGGATCCACAGCGCGAAGTGCACCGCCAGCGCCACTCCGGCGGCCGTAGCGCCGATCCAGGCTCGGCGGGGCAGCCGGGCCAACTCGCCCCCGTGCCGCGCTCCGGCCAGGGGCAGCGTGGCCAGCGCCCCGCCCGCGGTCCGCCAGAATGCCACCGCCAGCGCCGGTGCCGCGGTGGCCGCGCCGATCGGAGCGGCCACCGAGATCCCGAACACCGCGGCCACGATCCCGAACCAGGCCAGGGTGCTGCTCGGCACATCCCGAGGGGCAGCGTTCATCCGGGTCACTGTGGCAGGCTCTAGGCGGGTGCCCGGCATCGGGTGCTCGCTTCGCTATGACCTTTGTTGTGACTGTGGCGTGACCGGAGGAACCAGCCGTGTCGGAGACGATCACCACCTTCTTCGGCGATCGACGCCGCGAGACCACCGCGCAACCGCCGATGGTGCCCGAGCTCACGCCCGAGCAGGCCGCCCTGGTGGCCGAGGCCTGCTCCAAGTCCAAGGTGCTCTGGGTCCGGCCGTCGGACGGGGTCCGCGACCACCTGGCCTGGCATGTCTGGCACGACAGCGCCGTGTACGTGATCTACGGGGTGGACGAGCAGATGCTGCCTGTGCTCGACGGCGCCACAGAGGTGATCGTGCGGAGCAAGGACTCCGGCGCCCGGCTGGTCCGCTTCCTGGCCCGCGCCGAGGTGATCCCGGCCCGGACCCCGGAGTGGGACGCCGCCGCCGACGCCCTGTCCGCCGCCCGGCTGAACGCCCAGAATGTCTCCGACCAGCGCGAACGCTGGGCCACAGGCTGCATGATCTCGAAGCTGGTGCCGCTCCGGCTGCTGGCCTCCGGCGCCGGGGAGTCCGACACCCCGTCCGGCGCAGCCAGCCCGCCCACCACCGGCGCCACCACCAACAGCTGGCGGCCGTGGCACTTCGGCGGCCGGCCGCAGCGCCGCCGCGGCACCGTCAACTGAACCCGACTGGACCTCGGCGCAGCCCGTCCGCCGGACACTCGGGGACTGCCGGCAGCACATAGCCTTGAGCCGTGAGCGGTGCCCCCACGCGGGTCTTCGTCGCCCGGCTCGCGGGCCTCGCGGTCTTCGACCCCATCGGTGACCAGGTCGGCCGGGTGCGGGACGTCGTCGTCATGCTTCCGGGCCGGGCGCCAACCGCCGCGCGCCATCGGGCTCGTGGTCGAGGTCTCGGCCGGCGCCGGGTCTTCGTCCCGATGACCCGGGTGACGAGCATGGACGCCGGCCAGGTGATCACCACCGGCCTGGTCAACATGCGCCGCTTCGAGCAGCGGCCGACCGAGACGCTGGTGCTCGGCGAGCTGCTCGACCGGATGGTGCAGCTGCGCCCGGGCGCCGACGGCCCGGCGACCGCTGCGAGGTGACCGTCGAGGACGTGGCGATCGAGCCCGTCCGCGGCCGGGAATGGCAGATGACCAAGGTGCTTCGTCCGGCGCGGGCGGCAGGGCCGGCTGCGCCGCCGGGGCGAGAGCTTCGTGGTCGACTTCGAGGACGCTGACCGGCTTCGGCTGGTCGAGCAGGGCCAGGGCGCGGCCAACCTGCTGGCCGCGTTCGAGGAGCTGCAAGGCCGCCGACCTGGCCGAGGTGATCCACGAGCTGACCCCCAAGCGCCGCGGCGAGGTGGCCGCCGCGCTGGACGACGACCGGCTGGCCGACGTCCTGGAGGAGCTGCCGGAGGACGACCAGGTCGAGATCCTCGGCGAGCTGGCCACCGAGCGGGCCGCCGACGTGCTGGAGGCGATGCAGCCCGACGACGCCGCCGACCTGCTCGGCGAGCTGCCGAAGGAGCAGGCCGAGCAGCTGCTGCGGCTGATGGAGCCGGAGGAGGCCGCCGACGTCCGCCGGCTGCTGTCCTACGGAGACCGGACCGCCGGCGGCATGATGACCACCGAGCCGGTCGTGCTCGGCCCCGACGCGACGATCGCCGAAGCCCTGGCCCACGATCCGCGGGCCGAGCTGTCCCCCGCGCTGGCCGCGGCGGTCTACGTCTGCCGGCCGCCGACTGGAGACGCCGACCGGCAAGTACCTCGGCCTGGTGCACTTCCAGCGGATGCTGCGCGAGGCCCCGCACGAGCCGCTCGGGCGGCCTGCTGGACCGCGACACTGGAGCCGCTGCCGACCGGCGCCACGCTGGCCCAGGTGACCCGGCACATGGCCTCCTACAACCTGCTGGCGGTGCCGGTCACGGACGACGCGGGCCGCCTGCTCGGCGCGGTCACGGTGGACGACGTGCTCGACCACCTGCTGCCCGAGGACTGGCGCGACGCCGACGACGACCTCGGCGAGGGCGGGCTGGACGAGCAGACCCCCCGGGAGGCACCTCGTGCGTGATCTGCCCACCAGGGCGCCGTCCGCCGCAGCCCGCCGCCGGGCCGCCCGCCGCGGCGCGCTGGACACCCCGCTGGAGTACCGCCCGCTGCTGCCCACCCCGAGGATGGACCCGGACGCCTTCGGCCAGTTCGCCGAGGCATTCGCCCGGTTCATGGGCACCGCGCGGTTCCTGGCCTACATGACCGTGTTCGTCATCATCTGGATCGCGGTCAACATCATCGGGCTGTACGGCTAGCGCTGGGACCCCTACCCGTTCATCCTGCTCAACCTGTTCTTCTCCACCCAGGCCTCGTACGCGGCGCCGCTGATCCTGCTGGCCCAGAACCGCCAGGACGACCGGGACCGGGTGATCGCCGAGCAGGACCGGGCCCGGGACGAGCGCAGCCTGGCCGACACCGAGTACCTGACCCGCGAGGTCGCCGCGCTGCGGATCGCCCTGCGGGACGTCGCCACCCGCGACTTCGTCCGCTCCGAGCTGCGCGACCTGCTGCTCGAGCTGGCCGAGGACCGCGACCCGCGCGGCGCAGGATCTGCGCGCCGAACGGTTGACCCGAGGGGCCCGGCTGCCGACTAAGGACACGTGACGACCCCGGACCCGCCTGCCGAGGCGCTGCGTCGCCCACGGCGCGCGACCGCCGGTCCGCCCCCGCGCGCCCGGGCCGGCGCCGGGCTCGCGGTCGGGCTGGCCGGGGAGGCCACCGGGCAGGGCGGGCAGGCCCGGCGCCGGCTCGGTGACGTCCTGGTCGAATCCGGCTTGCTCAGCGCCGAGCAACTGGACAAGGCACTGTCGGAGCAGCAACGCCCTGGCACGGCCCGCCGCCGGCTGGGCCTGGTGGTGGTCGAGCTCGGCATGGCGACCGAGAAGGAGGTCGCCGAGTGCCTGGCCAGCCTGCTCGGGCTGGAGATGATCGACCTGTCCAAGGTGGTGCCGGCGCCCGACGTGGTCCGGCTCCTGCCCCGCGCCGTGGCCGAGCGGACCAACGTGCTCGTGCTGGACCGCTCGCCGACCGGCCTCGTGGTGGCCGTGTCCGACCCGACCAACGTGCTGGCCCTGGACGACGTCCGGCTGTACACCCGGTCACCCGAGCTGCAGGTGCTGGTCGCCGCCGACAGCCAGATCCGCGACCAGATCGCCCGGGCCTGGTCCCTCGGGCAGGACACCGCCCAGGTCTCGGCCATCGTCGAGGACGTCGACGAGAGCGACGACGTGGACGCCTCCACCGGCGCGGCCGGCGAGGACGCACCGATCGTCAAGCTCGTCAACCAGGTGCTCGGGGACGCGGTCCGGCTGCGCGCCTCGGACATCCACCTGGAGACCCAGCGGGACGCGCTGCGGATCCGCTACCGGATCGACGGCCTGCTCCGGGACGTGATGAACGCCCCGCGCCGGATCGCCAGCTCGGTGATCAGCCGGATCAAGATCATGTCCGGGCTGGACATCGCCGAGCGCAGGGTCCCGCAGGACGGCCGGACCCGGTTCATGCTCGACGGTCACGCCATCGATGCCCGGATCAGCACTCTGCCCAGCATGCACGGCGAGAAGGTCGTCATCCGGCTGCTCACCCGCGGCGACGACGTCCCGGGGCTGGACAGCCTGGGCTTCGAGCCGCACCAGCTGACCGCCTTCCGGTCGGCGCTCGCGGTGCCGCAGGGGCTGATCCTGATCACCGGCCCGACCGGCTCGGGCAAGACGAACACGCTGTACTCGGCCATCGCCGAGATCCGCTCCCCCGACCTGAACATCGTCACCCTGGAGGACCCGATCGAGGTCCAGCTGCCGGGGATCACGCAGGTCGGCGTGAGCGAGCGGACCGGTATGACGTTCAGCCGCGGGCTGCGCTCGATCCTGCGCCAGGACCCGGACATCATCCTGGTCGGCGAGGTCCGGGACACCGAGACCGCCGAACTGGCCCTGAAGGCCTCGCTGACCGGTCACATGGTGCTCACCACGTTGCACACCAACTCGGCGGTCGCCGCGCTGACCCGGCTGGTCGACATGGGCGCGGAGCCGTTCCTGGTGGCGTCGTCGCTGACCGCCGCCGTGGCGCAGCGGCTGGTCCGCAAGCCGTGCAGCTCGTGCGCCGAGCCCTACCTGCCGGACGAGCTGACCCTGACCGGGCTCGGCCTGACCGAGCAGGACCTGCGCGAGGCGACCCCGATGCGGGGCAACGGCTGCCCCGAGTGCGGCGGGACCGGGTACCGCGGCCGGACCGGCGTCTACGAGGTCCTCTCGGTGGACGCCGCGCTGCGCCAGGTGCTGGTCCGGGACGCCTCCGAGGACGCGATCCTCGCCCAGGCGCGCTCGACCGGGATGCTCACCCTGCGCGCCGCCGCCATCGAGAAGGCCCGGCGCGGGGAGACCACCTTCGAGGAGGCGGTCCGGGTCACGCACGCCGACCGCGGTGGCCAGCACGGCTGCCCGGCCTGCGGGCGCACCGTCGAGCAGGACATGGTGGTCTGCCCGTGGTGCGCGGCCACGCTGGACCGAGGCCACTGCGAGCGCTGCGCGCGCAACCTCGATCCGGACTGGAAGATCTGCCCCTGGTGCCGCACCCCCGCGCCCGGCCCGACCACGACGCACTACAACGGGCCGCCGGTGCCCGAGCAGTCCCGGGCGCATTAGGACTCACCCGCACGGATACGATCGGGCCATGGCAGTAGTCACGTCCGACGCCGTACACGCCGCTCTCGCCACGGTCCTGGACCCCGAGATCCGCCGCCCCATCACCGACCTCGATATGGTCAAGTCGGTCGAGGTCGACGGTGCCCGGTGCGGGTCGGCGGTGCTGCTCACCATTGCCGGCTGCCCGATGCGCGAGAAGCTCACCCGGGACGTCAGTGCCGCTGTGTCGGCCGTCGACGGGGTCGAGGAGGTCGCCGTCGACCTCCAGGTGATGACCGACGAGCAGCGCCAGGCGCTGAAGGACAAGCTGCGCGGCACCGGCGACGCGGCCCGCGAGAACCCGTTCGCCCAGCCCGGATCGCTGACCAGGGTGTACGCGATCGCGTCCGGCAAGGGCGGGGTCGGCAAGTCCAGCGTGACGGTGAACCTGGCCGCGGCGATGGCCGCCGAGGGCCTGGCCGTCGGCGTTCTGGACGCCGATGTATACGGCTTCTCAGTGCCCCGGATGCTCGGCGTGCAGGGCACCCCGACCCGGGTCGACGACATGATCCTGCCCCCCATCTCGCACGGGGTGAAGGTGATCTCGATCGGCATGTTCGTGCCCGGCAACCAGCCGGTGGTCTGGCGCGGGCCGATGCTGCACCGGGCCCTGGAACAGTTCCTCTCCGACGTCTTCTGGGGCGACCTGGACGTGCTCCTGCTCGACCTGCCGCCGGGTACCGGCGACATCGCGATCTCCACCGCGCAACTGCTGCCCGGCGCGGAACTCCTGGTCGTGACCACCCCGCAGGCGGCTGCCGCGGAGGTCGCCGAGCGGGCCGGCTCGATCGCGTTGCAGACCAAGCAGCAGATCGTCGGTGTGGTGGAGAACATGTCCTGGATGGAGCTGCCCGACGGCTCCCGGATGGACGTCTTCGGCACCGGCGGCGGCCAGGTCGTGGCCGACTCGCTCGGCCGCGCGCTCGGCACGACCGTGCCCCTGCTCGGGCAGATCCCGCTCGACCCGATGCTGCGGTCCGGCGCCGACGACGGCACCCCCGTCGTGCTGTCGATGCCCGACTCCGCGGCCTCGGTCGCGCTGCGCGGGGTGGCGAGCACCCTGGGCAAGCGGGCCCGGGGCCTGGCCGGCAGACCGCTCGGGCTGAGCCCCGTCACGCCGTAGTCCGGCGGGGGTCTGTCAGGTCGCGTCGGGGTCTGTCAGGTCGCGTCGGGGTCTGTCAGGTCGCGTCGGGGTCTGTCAGGTCGCGTCGGGGTCGAACGGCACCGGCGCGGGCTTCGCGGCGCCGTCGGCGAGCTCGGGCTCATGGGCCGTCGAGGCTGCGGGCACCGAGCCCATGTACGGGTAGCGCTCGCCCTCCGCCGTCGCGTCCGGCGACGGCTCGTCCGCCCCCTCGGCCTCCTTGAGCCCGAGGGGGTCGTCGGGGTCCACCACGTCCGACAGCGCCTCGCGGACGATCCGCCGCGGGTCGTACTGGCGGGGGTCCAGCTTGCGCCAGTCGACCTGGTCGAACTCCGGGCCCATCTCGGACCGGATCTGCTCGGTCGCCCCCTGCGCCATCCGGCGCAGCTCCTTGACCAGCCGGGCCAGCTGCTGGGCGTACTGCGGCAGCCGCTCCGGTCCCAGCACGATGGCGGCGACCACCACCAGGACCAGGAACTCGCTTCCGTTGATACCGAACACGCCGGAACCCTACTTCGCTAGTGGGACGGCAGCAGGTCCATGGCCGCATGCAGCATCGTGGCGAGCCGCCCGACCACGCCGTGACCGGTCGCCCCGCCGTGCGGCAGCGCGGTCACCACGGCCCTGACCTCGTCCAGCGGGGCGTCGCTGACGGTGGTCATCACCTCGCCGTCGCCCTGCCAGACCACCCGGACGGGCCAGTCACGCCCGACGTACACCGCCACCCCGTCCCAGCTCTGACGCTCAAGACCCGGCACCCCGACGGCCGGTAACCGGCCGTCCTGCGCGAACACCGACAACCCGGACAGCCCGTCGCTGTAGGTCAGGTGCACGGCCTGCCCGCCGGAGACGCCCGCCGCCACGGTACGGGCATCGACCATCCGGAACCCGCCCGGCAGGGCTGCGGGCAGCGAGCAGCCCAGCCTGCGCGCGATCGTGACGGCGCCGGTCTGGCCGGTCGCGGCCCGGGGCCGCGGCAGCAGCGCAGCCGTCACCGGCCCGGCCATCAGCGGCCCGGCGGCCGCCGGGCCGGGCAGGGCAGTCGACCCGGCCGGCGATCCGGGCGCGACGTCGACATCGAGGAAGCCTGACATCCGGATCAGCCGGCCCTGCGGGTCGTAGCGCTCCTGCCGCAGCAGCAGGCCGGTCGCCTCGTCCACCCACAGCTGGGCAGCCACTCTGCCGTCACGGCTGGCGACCACGATGCTGGCCGGCCGCCCGGCGACCCGGGCCTGCCCGCCGAGCCGGACCTGGAAGGCAGCGGCGATCAGGTCGAGCGCGTCGGAGCTGTTCAGCTGCGTGCCGCCCGGCGCCGGCCAGCGGGTGGTCGTGGCGGCCTGGGCACCGGCGCCCCGGACGGTCAGCGAGCGCAGGCCGCCCGGGCGCTGGCTGACCTCGATCACCCGGGTGGACGAGCCGGACGAGCTCCAGGTCGCCACCACCTGCACGCCGGAGTACGACACCGTGCTGGCGGCCTGCAGGGCGCGGTGCAGCAGCGACATCGCCACGGTGTCGTCATCGCCCTGGGCCGCGGCGGAGGACGGGCTGAACGCCACCAGGCCGAGCACGAGCAGGACGGGCAAGGCGGACGTGCCCATGGTGCGAGCTCTGCTCACTTGCCCGCTCCGCCGGCCGCCGCGGCGCCGGACTGTCCGTCGGACACCTGCCAGCCGGCAGGGACGTCCACGAACGGGAGCGTGCTGGTGGTGTCGGCATGGTCGACCACGAAGGTCGCCACCGGCGGCACCAGGGTCGGGCCGGCACTGCCGGCGTTGGCGACTGCGAGGCCGCCGATGCCCGCCCCGACCACGGTCAGGGCGCCGAGCACGGCGACCGTCAGCCGGGTCCGGCGGCGCCGTCCACGGCCCGGGCCGACCCCTGCGAGCGGGACCGCCAGGGCGATCGCCGCCGCCGGCCGGCCGGCCGGGCGAGCCGCCGGCCTGGGCCGGGTGACGGGATTCGGCCTCGGCGTGCCGGGCACATGGCGCTCGCGCGGCGCCATCGGCCCCTCCGGCCCCCCGAGTGCCAGCAGGCGGGCCACCAGGTCAGGCGTGGGCGGCGGGCCCTGCATGCTGGCCAGCCGGGACTTCATCAGCCGCTCGGCCTCGACCAGGTCGCGGCAGGGGCGGCAGCTCGCGAGATGTGCGTGAGCGCGCTCCATGGCCTCGACCGGCAGTTGCCCGTCGACCAGAGCGGTCACCCGTTCCCCGAGGTGCACCACGTTCGTCAGCCCTCCCCTCCGAACGCGGGCCCGCCGTGGACTGCGGGTGCGGCCGGGCGCCGGTGCGCCAGGGCCTTGCGGAGCTGGGCCCGGCCACGGTGGATCCGGGACCGGACGGTGCCGAGCTTGATGTCGAGGGTGGCGGCGATCTCCTCGTAGGACAGCCCCTCGATGTCGCACAGGACCACGGCGGCACGGAACTCCGGCGGCAGGGTGTCCAGCGCGGCCTGCACGTCGTGGTCGAGGTTGTTGTGCTCCCAGGCGCGCTCCGGGCCGAGGTCGGACTGGCTGGCCAGCCGATCCCCGGCGTCCTCGGGCAGCGCGTCGAAGCGGATCCGCTGCTTGCGCCGGACCTGGTCCAGGAAGAGGTTGGTGGTGATCCGGTGCAGCCAGCCCTCGAAGGTGCCCGGGGTGTAGGACGACAGCGAGCGGAAGACCCGGACGAAGACCTCCTGGGTGAGGTCCTCCGCGTCGTGCCGGTTGCCGGTCAGGCGGTACGCCAGCCGGTAGACCCGGCCGGAGTGCTCCTGCACGACCTCCTCCCAGCTCGGAGGGGTCCAGGCGACGGCGCCGGGCGAGGCCTCCGCCGCAGGGGTTCCGGCTGGGGCGGCGGCGGCCTGGGCGGCCGTCGGAACCGCGTCCGCGGCCGACTGCCGCGCCCCTCCCGCCGCCTCGCCGCTCACCGCGCCTCCTGGACGACGGCGGCCGAGCAGGCGTATCCCACCCAGTCCTGCCGTCATGCACGGCATCGCGTAAGAGGACACCGTTCCTCCCATCGTTCCGGACGCAGCCGAGGGTCGCCTTCCAGGCAGCCCTACCGTTCGTTGACCGGACGTTGGACGTGGAACTGAAACGGAGGACGGCCCTGGCGGGCCAAACGCCCGGCGCGCGGGCAGGGTTCCCCTGCTCGAGGGGATCAGCCACGGCACTAGGCTGCGGGTGGCATCGGGGTCGCCGTGCCACCGGAGGAGGAATCGCCATCAGCGCACCCACGCCCGCCACCTGGGCCTACGCCGAGAACTTCGTCTTCGAGGACGACGTCCTGGCGCGTGCGCGGGCCCGCGCCGACGAGCTGGGCTGCGTTCCGGTCCTGCCCGGTGTGGGGGCGACCCTGCGGATGCTGGCCGCGGCGATCCCGGCCCGCAGCGTGGTCGAGATCGGCACCGGCACCGGCGTGTCCGGGGTGTACCTGCTGCGCGGGATGCCCGAGGACGGCGTGCTGACCACCATCGACGTCGAGGTGGAGAACCAGCGCGCGGCCCGCGAGGCCTTCGCCGAGGCGGGGATCCGGGCGAACCGGACCCGGGTCATCCCCGGCCGCGCCCTGGAGGTCCTGCCCCGGCTCACCGACGGCGCCTACGACCTGGTTCTGCTGGACGCCGACAAGGCCGAGATCGAGGCCTACCTGGAGCAGGCGGTCCGGCTGCTGCGCCGGGGCGGGGTGCTCGCGGTGGACAACGCGCTGTGGCACGGCCGGGTCGCCGACCCGGCCCAGCGGGATGCCACCACGACCGCGATCCGCGAGCTGGGCAAGCGGGTCCGCGACGATCCCGGGCTGATGCCGGCCATGTTGCCGTGCGGGGACGGCCTGCTGGTGGCGGTGGTGCGCTGAGCGAAGGCCCGGATACCGCTGCCCACCCGGAGCCGGTGCCGATCGACACCGGCCGGGCGCTCCCTCCGCGCAGGCTCATCCGCGGGGCGCGGCAGCTGGGCCACCTGCTCGGCAGCCGGCTGCTGGTCGGGATCACCTTCCGGGACCCGGACGGTGCGGTGCTGCGGCGGGAGCAGTTCTGCGGCACGGTGCTCGAGATCACGCAAGACGGGGTCGTGGTGGTCGACAGGGGCGAGCTCGAGCCCGCCGTGCTGCCCGCCGACCCGGACGCCTACGAGGCCGCCCAGCCCGGCACCTACCGGCTGGTCGAGACCGGCGAGGACGTGATCGACCCGGACTACGTGACCGTCTGGGAGGTCCAGCAGCGACCTGCCGACGGCTCGGCTTCGGACGGGTCGGACGGCGGCGTGTGAGCGGGCCTGCGGTTCAGCGGAGGGACTCCAGCCAGCGCAGCAGCACCCGTGCACCGAAACCGGTCGCACCGCGGGTGACCTCGTACTCGTCCTTGTCCGCCCGCGCCGGGCCTGCGATGTCCAGGTGCGCCCAGCGCCGCGCGCCGGTGAACTCGCGCAGGAACAGCGCCGCGGTGATCGAGCCGCCGCCGACCTTCCGGTCCGCGGGCACCTGGCGCAGGTCGGCGACCGAGGAATCCAGCGCCGGGCGGTAGTCCTCCACCAGCGGCAGGCGCCAGAGCCGCTCGCCGCTGTCCTGCCCTGCCGACAGCAGCGCGGCGGCCAGCCGCTCGTCACCGGCGAACAGCGCGCCGTGCCGCCTGCCCAGGCCGAGGGACGCCGCCCCGGTCAGGGTGGCGACGTCGACCAGGAGGGCCGGGTCGAGGGTCCGGTCGGCGTAGGACAGGGCGTCGGCCAGCACGAGGCGGCCCTCGGCGTCGGTGTTGGCCACCTCGACGCTGCGCCCGCCGTAGGGCCGGACCACGTCGCCCGGCCGGTACGACGAGCCGCCGAACGCGTTCTCCGCCAGCGGCAGCAGGCCGGTCACCGGCCGGCGGACGCCGAGGTCCCGGCAGGCCCCGAGGACGGCGAGCACGGCGGCGGCCCCGGCCATGTCCGTCTTCATCGGCACCATCGCCTCGCGCGGCTTGATCGACAGGCCGCCGGTGTCGAAGGTGATGCCCTTGCCGACCAGGACGATCGGGCCGTCCTGCGCACCGGCGCGGCCGGCCGCGGGTTCGGCCTGGCGGGTGTAGTCGAGGCGGACCAGCGCGGGCGGGCTGACGGACCCGGCACCGACCGCGAGCAGGCCGCCGAAGCCGTCGGCCGCGAGCCGGCCGGCGTCCCAGACCTCGATCCGCAGATCCGCCCGATCGGCCACCTCGCGGGCCCGCGCGACCATCCAGGCGGGGTCCTTGACGCTGGACGGTGTGTTCGCCAGGTTGCGCGCCGTGACCGTGGCTGCGGCGTGGCGCATGCCGCGGACCAGCCCGGCCTCGGGATGGCGGCCGAGCAGCAGTACCGCATGGACCGGCGCGCTGTCGGCCCGGTCCTTCACCCCGGACGACGGCGGCACGTACCGCCCGAGCACGAGCCCCTCGGCGATCGCCCGCGCGCCCTCGGCGCCCGTGCCCGACCCGAGGCTGGTGGCCAACCAGGCCCGGCCCCGCGCGGCCCGGGCCAGCGCGGCGGCCGCCCGGCGCAGGTGCTCGGGACGGCCGGCCCCGGTCCCGACCAGCAGCAGGCGGGTCGGCAGCCCGTCCGGGGCCTGCACCGGAACCCGGACCACCTCGCCGGCCTTGCCCGTGACCCGCTCCCCCGCCAGCACCGCGTCCAGGTCCACGCCGTAGCGTCCGGCCGCCCACGCTGCCAGGGCGTCCGGCCGTGCCCCGTCCGGGCCGCTGGCCACACCGGCCGCCAGCACGTCGGCCACCGGCTGCCCGGGCCGGTGCAGGGCCTCGTCCAGCGGGGCGTCGGTGCTGGTCAGCTCGAGGTCGTCGAGCTCGGCGAGCGCTGCTGTCATCGGTTTCCCGTCCGTCCGGGGTGGTGGGGTAGAGGGTACGCAAAGGCCCGGGTCCGCCACTCCCACGGCGTCCCGGGCCCTGCTGCCGGCCGGGCCGGCCGGCCACGGCGGGTCGGCGCTCAGCCGGCGACGGCCTTGAGCGCATCACCCAGCTCGCCGGCTTCTGTAGCGGACATCTCCACGACCAGCCGGCCGCCGCCCTCAAGGGGAACCCGCATCACGATGCCGCGGCCCTCCTTGGTGACCTCGAGCGGGCCGTCCCCGGTCCGCGGCTTCATGGCCGCCATGCGCGATCCCCTTCCTCGTCGTTGCACCGGACCCCACCCTGCCGCGCCCCTGGCAGAGACAGTGCGGTCTCAGGACACGGGTGCGGAACGTGATCGGGGCCATTATCCCGCCTGGGTGTGGCACCACGAAACGCTGCGCCACGCGGACCGGCCCACACTTGCCCTGCTCGGCGGCCTGTCAGTCCGGCAGACTGGCCCGCCTCGGCGCATTCCGGACCGGGCGGGAGGACCAGTGATGACGCAGGACGGCAACGGCGAGACCCCGGTGCTGGTGACCCACGACGCAGCGGTGGCCACCATCCGGCTGAACCGTCCCGAGGCGATGAACGCCCTGGACGGCCCGACCAAGGACGCCCTGCGCGACGCGGTCGCCCGGGTCGGTGCCGACCCTGCGGTGCGCTGCGTGGTGCTGGCCGGGTCCGGGCGGGCCTTCTGCGTCGGCCAGGACCTGCGTGAGCACGCTGCGCTGCTCCAGGCGGGCTCCGAGGCGTTGTGGAGGACCGTCCCGGAGCAGTACAACCCGATTGCGCTCGGCCTGGCCACCATGCCGAAGCCGGTGATCGCCGCGGTGAACGGCATCGCCGCGGGTGCCGGCGCCAGCTTCGCCTTCGCCGCCGACCTGCGGATCGTGGCCGCCTCCGGCGGGTTCAACCTGGCCTTCAGCGGGATCGGGCTGTCCGCCGACTCGGGGGCCACCTGGTGGCTGCCACGGCTGATCGGCCCGGCCCGGGCCCTGGAGCTGCTGCTCATGCCCCGCACCGTCCGCGCCGCCGAGGCCTTCGACCTGGGACTGGCCACCGAAGTCGTCCCGGATGCCGACCTGCCCGGGCGTGTCGCGGAGCTGGCCGGGCAGCTGGCGGCCGGCCCGACCGTCGCCTACGGGGCGCTGCGCCGGGCGGTGGCGTACTCGATCGGGCACGACCTTGAGGCATCCCTGGCGCACGAGGCCGAGCTGATGCACCTCACCGGATCGACCAGCGATCACCGCGCCGCGGTGATCGCGTTCCTGGCCAAGCAGCCGCCGCTGTTCGAGGGCCACTGACTGTTCGAGGGCCACTGACTGTTCGAGGGCCACTGACTGTTCGAGGGCCACTGATGGTTCGAGGGTCACTGATGGTTCGAGGGTCGCTGAAGCATCACGGCGGCCAGTCGGTCGGAGGGGAGAACCGCCACAGCCAGGCCACCCAGAGCACCTGGCCGACCGTGAACGCGACGGCCAGCGCCCTGCGGTAGGCCGGTGACGGCGAGGAAGCCGCCAGCAGGGTGCCGAGCGGGAACAGCGCCAGCAGGTAGCGGACCAGGCTGGTGGACGGGTCCAGCACGGCCGCAAGGTAGACGAGGTAGCAGATCACCCAGGCGCGCAGGTCGCCTGCGATCACCCGGGCCCGGCGGGACAGCAGCCAGCACGCCGTCCCGGCCACCAGCAGGGCGAGCGCGATCGGCCCGGCGCGGTGCCCCAGCCAGTACTGCGACGCGTCCCACCACGGCGTGAACAGCCTGATCGTGTGCCCGCTCCGCCAGGCGGCCATGGTGTCCGCGTAGGCCCGCGGATCGCCGGTCACGCGGGCGGCGATCAGCGGCCACTCGACCACCGCGAGCCCTCCGGCGACCACCAGCACGAGCAGTGACAGCGCCTGGGTGACCCGCAGCCGCTCGGCCCGGTGCCGCCACACCCTGCCCAGCAGGTGAAGCCCGATCACCACGGCGATCGGCGCGGCCACCGGCCGGGTCAGCCCGAGCAGCACGACCAGCGGCACCGCGAGCAGGTAGGACCGCTGCCGCAGGCACCACAGCACCGACACCACGAGCAGCATCGCCAGCGCCTCGGTGTACCCCAGTTGCAGGACCGGCGAGGCGGGGAACGCGCAGAACAGGACCACCGTCCACAGGGCCAGCCGCGGCCCGGCGACGGCCTCGACCAGGCTGCGCATCACGACGACCGCGATCGCGGCGCAGGCCAGCGAGGTCAGGGTGGCAGCCATCGGCCAGCCCAGGTCCAGGACCGACATCACGGCGCGCACCATCGCCGGGTAGAGCGGGTAGAACCCCCACTGGTTCTGCTGCACCACCCCGGCCGGGTTGTGCGGCAGCACGGTGGGATACCCGTCCACGGCGATCTTGTGATACCAGAAGCCGTCCCAGAGGCTGACCACGCCCAGGTAGCCGGGATCGGGCCCGTTCCAGATGCTCGGGACCTGGAACCGCGCCACCCGGTCGATCAGGGCGAGGTCGAACAGCCGGCTGACGGTGAACACGGCCAGCGCCTGCCCCCAGGGCGGCAGCCACAGCCAGGTGAACAGCAGCCGCCGCCACGCCGCGCCACCGGGGGCGATGGTCCAGCGCGGCCGCAGCACGTGCAACCGTCCGGCCGCCCTGCCCGCGGCCTCGCGCAGATCGGTCACCGCCGCGCCCGATCACCCCGCGGCCGCGACCGCCGGTGACAGCCGGCCAGGTGATCGTCGACCAGGCCGCAGGCCTGCATGGCGGCGTAGGCCGTGGTCGGCCCGACGAAGGCGAAGCCGTGCCCGCGCAACGCCTTGGCCAGCGCCACGGACTCCGGCGTGCGGGCGGGGATCTCGGCCGGGGACGGGGGCGGCGGCCGGTCAGCGGCCGGGGCGAAGGACCACACCAGCGCGTCCAGCCCGCCGGGCACCGACTCCCGCAGCCGCAGCACCGCGCGGGCGTTGGTGATCGCCGCCGCCACCTTGGCCCGGTTCCGGACGATGCCGGCATCGGCCAGCAGCCGGGCCTCGTCCTGCGCCCCGTAGCGGGCCACCCGTTCCGGATCGAAGCCGTCGAACGCCCGGCGGAACCCCTCCCGCTTGCGCAGGATGGTCAGCCAGGACAGCCCCGACTGGAACGCCTCCAGGGTGATCCGCTCGAACAGGGCCACCTCGCCGTGCACGGCCCGGCCCCACTCCTGGTCGTGGTAGTCCACGTACTCCGGCGCCGACGTGGCCCAGGCGCAGCGCAGCCGCCCGTCCACGCCGAGCACCAACCCGGTGGCCAGGTCGGTCACGGCGCGGGCCTCAGCCGTCCCAGCGGCCGGGCTGGCCACCGGACAGGACGGCTCGCAACCGGGTGATCTCCGCGTCCCGGCGGGCCACCTCCTCGGTCAGCCGGTCCAGGACGGCGTCCACCTCGTTCATCCGGTAGCCGCGCAGCGCGGGCGAGAAGCGCACCCGGTCCAGGGCCTCGGGCGTCAGTTCCCCGGGCGGCAGGCCGCGGGACGGCACCGAGGACGCCGGATCGTCCAGGCCACCGCTGATCCGACCGGCGGCCACCGCCGCCACGACGCCGAGCACCCCGAGCGTGAGCAGGACGAAGAGCAGGGTCACGAGCACGATGGTCGCACGAGCGCCCGAGCGCCGCGCACGGGCTCAGGGCTCGGCCTCGAGCAGCTCCTCCGGCAACGGGGCGGGCCGCCCGTCGGGGGCCTGGACGCCGGCCTCCAGCGCGTCCAGCGCATCCTCGACAGTCGTGGTCCAGAGCACGGCCTCCAACGCGGCCGGGCGGACGAAACCCTGCGCGGCCAGCCGGTCGGCGAGGGTGCGCAGCCCGGCCAGCACGCCGTGCGGGTCCAGCACGACCACCGGCTTGTCGTGCAGCAGCAGGGACCGGGCCACCCAGACCTCGAGCAGTTCCTCCAGCGTTCCGAGCCCGCCCGGCAGGGCCAGGAAGCCGTCCGCGGCCAGGTCCATCCGCCCCTTGCGGGCCCGCATGTCCGGGGTGATCACCAGCGCGTCCGGGCCGGTGTCGGCCACCTCGAGCCCGACCAGCGCCTCGCGGGATGACGCCGAGCGGTGTGCCCGCCACCGGCTGGCACCGCCCGGGCGACCGCGCCCATCATCGACACCCGGCCGCCGCCGGACACCAGGTCATGCCCCCGACGGGCCAGTCCGCCCCGACGGCCGTGGCTAGTTCCGCGTGGGCAGGGTGAATCCGATCGGAGGAGGCGCAGAAGGCGCAGGAACGAGCCATCCGGGCAGCCTGGGAGGAACCCGGTCCCGGGCGAGTGGAGGCGGCGCTGGTCAGCCGGCGACTGCGGTCGCAGTCGCTCCGGCCGGCAGCACGCCCTCGGTCGGGACCCGCACCAGGATCGTCGGCACGTCCTCGACCGGCCAGCCGGATGGTGGCCAGGCACGTGCCCGCCCTGCCAGATGCTCAGCACGACCCGGTCCTGCCCGGGATGCCCGCTCACCCGAAGGACCCGGCCCGCGATGTCCCGCCCGACGACGATGTCGCCGCGGGTGGGCAGCGGGCTCACGTACACACCTCGAGTGTCGCTCTGGAAGATCGCAGCGTCCATACCCCAGGGCGAAGGATCACGCATCGGGCCGGAGATCGTCACCCGCGGGCCGGAGATCATCGCGGCTCGGGCCGGGCTCGCGCTCCGCCCTCGGCGGCTCGCCCGGCGCCGGCCGTCGCGGACGCGGCCGGCCGCGGCCCTGACGGCCGCCCACTCGCGATCCCGTTGCTCCGCGGCTGACCAGTACCTCGATCGCCTCGTCCACGTCGTCCGTGACGTGGAAGCAGCAGCAGGTCCGGGGCCGAGGCCTTGCCCTGCGCGAGCACCGGGTCCGGCAGCCAGTCGACGCAGGCCGCGCCAGTACTCGGTGCCGAACAGCACGATCGGGAAGCGGGTGACCTTGTGGGTCTGCACGAGGGTGAGCGCCTCGAACAGCTCGTCCAGGGTGCCGAGGCCGCCGGGCAGGACGACGAAGCCCTGCGCGTACTTCACGAACATCGTCTTGCGGACGAAGAAGTAGCGGAAGTTGACGCCGATGTCGACGTAGTGGTTGAGGCCCTGCTCGAAGGGCAGCTCGATGCCGAGGCCGACGGAGACGCCCGCCGCGCCTCGCAGGCGCCCTTGTTGGCGGCCTCCATCGCGCCGGGGCCGCCGCCGGTGATCACCGCGAAGCCCGCCTCGGCCAGCGCCCGGCCGATCCGTACCGCCGACCTCGTAGTCCGGCGGGTCGCGCGGGCGTGCGGGCCGAGCCGAAGACGCTGATGGCCGGGCCGAGTTCGGCGAGGGCGCCGAAGCCCTCGACGAACTCCGACTGGATCCGCATCACCCGCCAGGGGTCGGTGTGCACCCAGTCGGAGGGACCGCGGCTGTCCAGCAGCCGCTGGTCGGTGGTCCGGGCCTGGACCTGGGTCCGCCGGAGCACGACGGGCCCCTTCTGGTAGTCCACGCCGGTCCGGGGGATGTCGCGCATGGACCTCCCGTTGCCGTCCGTGTTCTTGTTGGCATCACTCACGACAGCGACGGTAGGCGCTCGCCGGGATCGCGCACCAATTCCCCCGCCGTGGGATGCCCAGGGTGCATCTCACTGCCGGGTGTCGGCCCGCTACTGTTCGTTCGTGCGTGGCCTGTCGAGTGAGCTGTCCAAGGGTCGGGCGACCGATGCCCGCACGGCGTCTCTCGACATCGACGCGCTGGTGGCGGACGGGCGGTTCGGGCATCCCGAGACGGCCCTGCACCTGCTCGAGACCTACCTCCCGGCGCTGGAACAGGGCCCGGACCCTCAGGAACTGCTGCACGGCCTGGCCGGCCGCGCCGAGCTGCTCAGGCTGTCCGGTGCCTCCCCCTCGGAGCTGATGTCCGCCTGCGACATGCTCGAGCGCGCGGCGCAGGAACAGCGCGGGCCGGTCTGGGCGGCCGTCGCGCTGGCCATGCAGGCCCGGGCCCACCTGGACGCCTCGGACGTCAGGTCCGCGATGGCCGACCTCGGCCGGGTGGAGCTGGACCACGGTTCCGACACCCTCGCCGGGCCGGGCGGCTACCAGCTGTTCGAGGTCCTGGCCGAGGTGTACACCCGGCTCCGCCTGCACAACCGGGTGGACGAGGCCCGGCAGCGGATCGAGGACGCCGCCCAGTCCCGGGGCCCGGTCGCGCGTGCCACACACTGGACCGCCTGGGCCACCGAGCTGGCCTGCCGCGCGATGGACCCGATCGCCCGAGGAGCCACCGAGCCGGACCACCGGCTGCTGGACCGCGCGGCCGACCTGGCCGGACGGCTCGACCGGCTCGACCAGGCCGCCCTGCCGGCGCGGCTGATCCGCACCGCCGCCGGGGTCCGCGCGCTCGCGGCCGCCTACCGCGGGCGGGGTTCGGAGTCACTGCGGCTGCTCGCCCGGGACGCCTTCGCCGAGCCGCGTGACCTGACGGCGATGGAACGCCAGGTGGTCACCATGGCCGCGATGCACGCGCATGCGCTACTCGGCTCGGTGGCCACCGCGCGCAGCCTGGACGAGGCCGCGACCCGGCATACCGACGGGCTGCCCGACCTCGTGCTGGAGGTCGCCCGGGCGCGGGAGCGGTTGTGGCTCGAAACGCACGCCGGCGGTGACGTGGTCCCGGTGCTGCACCGGCTGACCGAGCTGCTGGTCCGCCTCGGCTGGCAGGGCATGGACCTGGTCGCGGACACCGCCCGGCAGGCCCTGGAGCACCAATCGCTGCGGGCCGAGACCCGCACCGACGCGCTGACCGGCGTCGGCAGCCGGCGGGCGCTGGACGACGAGCTGCGGCACATGCTGCGGTTCTCGCCGCTGCCGATGTCCCTGCTGCTGGTCGACGTGAACGACTTCACCCGGCTCAACGACCAATTCACCACCGCCATGGGCGACGAGGTACTCCGCCGGGTGGCCACCGCGCTGTCCCAGCAGCTGCGCGCCGGCGACCGGATCCTGCGCTACGGCGGCGACGAGTTCGTCGTCCTGCTGCCACGCTCCGGCGACCAGGAGGCGCGCCAGGTCGCGGATCGGATGAGCCGGGCGATCGCCCGGCTCCCCTGGTCGGAGCTGGCCGACGGGCTTCGGGTCGGGATCTCGACCGGGTTCGCGGCCCTCTCGTCGCTGACCGGGCGGCGCCCCGAGCCGGACGCCGAGCGGCTGTTCCGGCAGGCGGAGGAGTCCTTGCTGCAGGCCAAGCGGGACCGCTCGCCGATGGCTGATCCGGCGGAGCCGGCCGAGCCGGCCGAGCCGGAAGCGGTCTCGACCGAGGTGGAACCAGCAGCCGAGCCTGACCCGGCGGCGGCAGAACCCGAACCGGCGGCGGCAGAACCCGAACCGGCGGCGGCGGAGCCCGAACCGGTGGCGGCCGAGGTGAGTGGTGGGGAGCCGACCGACGCGGAGACGACCGGGCCGATCGTGCGGAGCGAGCGGCGGGCGCGGCGGGTGGCGGGGCCGATCGCACCCGAAGCAGCGGCCGGATCCGAGGGGAGCGCGCCGACGGCACCGGCGTGGACGGGCAGTCCGATGGAGCCCGATCTGATGGCGTCCCGGGCCGAGCTCGACCGGGCGCTGGCGCCGCCGCCCGAGCCGGGCCGGACCCAGGGCTGGCGGCACCGCCGGCCGGACCCGCTGACCGACCCGGAGTGGGTCGACGCCGGGCTCACCGGCAGCCTGATGCTCGCCTCCCTGATCCCCACCCCGGCCGACGCCGAGCCGGAGGCTGCGTCTGAGGCCGACGCCAAGGCTGGGCCTGAACCCGAAGCTGAGTCGGAGACTGAGCCCGAGTCTGAGTCCAGGGCCGAGCCGGTGGCTCCGGCGGGACCGATCAGGGCCCGCCGCCGTCCCGCCGTGATCGATCTCGGCGGTGACCCGAACTCGACGACGCCGTTCGGCTGAGGTTCAGCCGGAGCGGGTTCAGCCGGAGCGGGTTCAGCCGGAGCGGGTTCAGCCGGAGCGGGTTCAGCCGAGCCAGGCCCGCAGGGCGCGCTCGCAGTCGAGGATGTCGGCCACCGCCACCCGCTCGTCGTCGCGGTGTGCCAGCGAGGGGTCGCCCGGTCCGAAGTTGACCGCGGGGATGCCGAGCGCGCTGAACCGGGCCACGTCCGTCCAGCCGTACTTCGGCGCCGGCGGCCGGCCGGTGGCGGCCAGGAAGGCGGCGGCCGCGGGATGGTCCAGACCCGGCCGGGCCCCCGGCGCGGCGTCCACCACCTCGAGTCCGTACCCGGCGAACAGGTCCCGCAGGTGCGCCTGCGCCTGGTCGGGCGTGCGGTCCGGGGCGAACCGGTAGTTCACGGTGACCACGCATCGGTCCGGGATCACGTTGCCGGCCGTCCCGCCGCGGATCCCGACCGCGTTCAGGCCCTCCCGGTACACCAGCCCGTCCACGTCCACCTCGCGCGGGGTGTAGCCGCGCAGCCGCTGCAGCACGTCGACGGCGTCGTGCACGGCGTTGCGTCCGAGCCAGCCCCGCGCGGAGTGAGCGGCCACCCCGGGGACGGTGACCTCGACCCGGAGGGTGCCGTTGCAGCCGCCCTCGACGGCCGCGCCGGACGGCTCGCAGAGCACGGCGAAGTCCCCGCTGACCCAGTCCGGATGCTCGCGGACCAGCCGACCGAGCCCGTTGCGGGTGGCCTCGACCTCCTCCTGGTCGTAGAAGACGAAGGTCAGATCGCGGCTGGGCTCGGGCACCGTCGCCGCCACCCGCAGCTGCACCGCCACCCCGGACTTCATGTCGCAGCTGCCCCGCCCGTGGATCACCGCGTCGATGCCGTCACCCTCGATGCGGGTCGGCAGGTTCCCCGCCACCGGCACGGTGTCCAGGTGCCCGGCCAGCACCACCCGCTCCGCCCGGCCCAGCATGGTCCGTGCCACCACGGCGTCCCCGTCGCGCAGCACCTCGAGCCGGCCGAGCCCGCGCAGCGCCCGCTCCACCGCGTCCGCCAGCGGCTTCTCCTGCCCGCTGACCGACGGGATGTCGCACAGGGCGCGGGTCAGGCTCGCGGCGTCGGCGTGCAGGTCGAGCGCGGGTATCGGCTCGGTGCCGGTCGGGGCGGTGGTCACAGCGCGAGGCTACCCGGGCGGCCGAGAGGCGTGTCGCGGCCAACCAATAGGCTTCAGCCATGACCGACGCGGCGCCGGACGGCGCGAACGGCGGCCCCCGCCTGGCCTGGGGTTACGGCCTGGCCACGATCACCGAGTCCGGAACGGTGCTGGACGCATGGTTCCCGGCCCCACGACTCGGCAGTGCCCCGGAGGGCTCCGGGCCGTACGAGGTCCGGCCGGACCTGGCGTCACTCGAGGGCACCGACCCGCATCGCCGGGTCCGCCAGACCGTCGTCCGCAGGGTGATCGAACTGAGCGCGCCCCCGGCCGACGTCCCGGACGCCTACCTGCGCCTGCACCTGCTGTCGCACCGGCTGATCCGCCCGCACGGCGCGAACCTCGACGGGGTGTTCGGCGTTCTGCCCAACGTGGTGTGGACCGACCACGGCCCCTGCGCCGTCGAGGACTTCGAGGCCACCCGGCTCCGGCTGCGCGCCGCCGGGCGGCAGAGCAGCCGCGTCGCGGTCTACGGCGTGGACAAGTTCCCCAGGATGACCGACTACGTGGTCCCCTCCGGGGTCCGGATCGCCGACGCCGACCGGGTCCGCCTCGGGGCGCACCTGGCCGCCGGGACCACCGTGATGCACGAGGGTTTCGTCAACTTCAACGCCGGCACGCTCGGCGTCTCGATGATCGAGGGCCGGGTGTCGTCGGGCGTGGTGGTCGGCGACGGCTCGGACGTCGGCGGGGGCGCGTCCATCATGGGCACCCTGTCCGGCGGCGGCCGGCAGGTGATCTCCGTCGGCCGGCGCTGCCTGCTCGGGGCCAACTCGGGCATCGGGATCAGCCTCGGGGACGACTGCGTGGTCGAGGCCGGCTGCTACCTGACCGCTGGGGCCAAGGTCGCCATGCTGCCGGACGGCGCCATCGTCAAGGCCAGCGAGCTGTCCGGCGCCAGCGGGCTGCTGTTCCGGCGCAACTCCCAGACCGGCCGGGTCGAGGCGATGCCCAGGCCGGGCATCAGGGTCGAGCTCAACCCCGCGCTGCACGCGAACTGAGCACGGCCACCGACAGGAGGCGAACGGCAGGCAGATGTCCACCAGGGACCAGGACGCCGGGGCGGCCCGGCGCAGCAGGAGCGCAGCGACGGCGCGGCCCGACCGCGGTGCCAGCCGCTCCGGCAGCGTGCTGACCGTGGTCGTCGTGCTGGTCGCGGTGAGCGCGTTCTGGGCCTGGACCCAGGGGTCGATCGGATCGCCCCCGCCGACGCCGCACTGCACGGCGACGGCCTCCGGCAGCGGGACCGACCTTGACCCGGACCAGGCGGGCAACGCCGCGATCATCGCCGCCGTCTCGCTCCAGCGGGGGCTGCCGGCCCGGGCCGCCTCGATCGCGATCGCCACCGCGATGCAGGAGTCGAAGCTGCGCAACCTCCAGTACGGCGACCGGGACTCCCTCGGCCTGTTCCAGCAGCGCCCGTCCCAGGGCTGGGGCACCGCGGCGCAGATCCTCGATCCGGTGCACGCCACGAACGCGTTCCTCGACGCTCTGGTCAAGATCGACGGCTACCAGAACATGCCGATCACCGAGGTCGCGCAGCGGGTGCAGCGGTCGGCTTACCCCACCGCCTATGCCGACCACGAGCCGCAGGCGCGCATCCTCGCCTCCGCCCTGGCCGGCTACTCCAGCGCGGCGCTGACCTGCGTGCTGGACGCGGTGACGGACAGTCCGCAGGCACCGGGCCCGGGCGGGCTGACCGCGCGGGCCAAGGCCCTGGTCACGGCTGCCTCCCAGGAGACCGGGCGCACGGGCACGGCGATCGGCACGGGCGGCACCACGATCCGGTTCACGGTCACCGGGACGGATCGGGTCCGGCTGTCCTGGGGCCTGGCCCAGTGGGCCGTCGCCCGGGCTGCCGGGCTGCAGATCGTCGGCGTGCAGGTGGACGGGAAGCAGTGGCGGCGCGATCACTCGGGCCGGGGCTGGACGGCAATGACATCCGGGCAGCCGGCGGCCGGAACGGTGACCGTCCAGGTCGCGTGAACTCAGCCGGAGCCGAGCTGAGCTCAGCGGGAGCCGATCGGGAGGTAGTCCCGCTTGGCGGCGCCGACGTACACCTGCCGGGGCCGGCCGATCTTGGTCTGCTTGTCGTCGATCATCTCCCGCCACTGGGCGATCCAGCCGGGCAGCCGGCCCAGGGCGAACAGCACCGTGAACATCTTGGTCGGGAAGCCCATCGCCTTGTAGATCAGCCCCGTGTAGAAGTCCACGTTCGGGTACAGCCGGCGGCTGGTGAAGTAGTCGTCCGACAGGGCGATCGACTCCAGCTCCAGCGCGATCTCCAGCAGCGGGTCGCGGGTCCCGTTCCGCTCCAGCAGCTCGTGCGCGGTCTGCTTGATGATGGCCGCGCGCGGGTCGTAGTTCTTGTAGACGCGGTGCCCGAAGCCCATCAGTCGGACGCCGCCCTCCTTGTTCTTCACCTTGCGGACGAAGGTGGAGACATCGTCCTCGTTGGTGCGGATCTTCTCCAGCATCTCCAGGACGGCCTGGTTCGCGCCGCCGTGCAGCGGGCCGAACAGCGCGTTGATCCCAGCCGACACCGACGCGAACAGGTTGGCCTGGGAGGAGCCGACCAGCCGGACCGTCGAGGTGGAGCAGTTCTGCTCGTGGTCGGCGTGCAGCACGAACAGCAGGTCGAGCGCCCGCACCATCAGCGGGTCGACCTCGTAGGGCTCGGCCGGGAAGCCGAAGGTCAGGCGCAGGAAGTTCTCCACCAGCCCGATGCTGTTGTCCGGGTAGAGGAACGGCTGGCCGATCGACTTCTTGTAGGCGTAGGCGGCGATCGTCGGCAGCTTGGCCAGCAGCCGGACGGTGGACATCTCGACCTGCTCGGGGTCGAACGGGTTGAGGCTGTCCTGGTAGAAGGTGGACAGGGCGCTGACCGCGCTGGACAGCACCGGCATCGGGTGGGCGTCGCGGGGGAAGCCGTCGAAGAAGCGCTTGAGGTCCTCGTGCAGCAGGGTGTGCCGGGCCACCCGGTTCTTGAAGTCGGACAGCTGCGACGCGGTCGGCAGCTCCCCGTAGATCAGCAGGTAGCTGACCTCGAGGAAGGTGCTGCGTTCGGCCAGCTCCTCGATCGGGTAGCCGCGGTAACGCAGGATTCCGAGATCACCGTCGATGTACGTGATCGCCGACATGCACGATGCGGTGTTGACGAAGCCGGGGTCGAGGGCAACGTATCCGGTGTCCTTGAGCAGCGCCGAGGTGTCCAGGGCGGAACCGCCGTCGGAGGCCGGAACAACAGGCAGCTCGAGCGTGACGCCCGAGTGATTGAGGTACACCGCAGATGCGTCGGACATGCACGCTCCTTAGAAAAGGTGAGCTGCGCCGAGTCGCCTAAGGCGGCTGGCGCAGGTGCGGTGGGTATTCGGGTGCTTCCTGAGCACCACTTCCAGCTAAGACGCTACCTGCACCTACGCCGTATCGGCCATCTGCGACGGCTGTGACCTCGTCTGATCTTGGTGTGACATCGACCCGTCGCCCGCGGGCGAAACGGGTCAGGTCAGGCGCGCGGCCAGAGCGGCCACCCGCTCGTCCGTCGCGGTCAGCGCGACCCGGACGAACCGGGCACCGGCGGGCCCGTAGAACTCCCCCGGAGCTGCCAGCACGCCACGCTCGGCCAGCCAGGAGACCGTTTCCCAGCACGGCTCGTCCCGGGTCGCCCACAGATACAGGCCCGCCTCGGAGTGCTCGATCCGCAGGCCCGCGGCCACCAGCGCGGCCCGCACCGCCTCCCGCCGGGCCCGGTAGCGCTCGCGCTGCTCGGCCACGTGCGCGTCGTCCCCGAGCACCGCTCGCAGCACCTCCTGCACGGGCGCGGGCACCATCATCCCGGCGTGCTTGCGCACCTCGAGCAGCCTGGCCACCAGCGCCGGATCCCCGGCGACGAAGGCCGCTCGGTAACCCGCCAGATTCGACTGCTTACTCAGCGAGTACACCGCGAGCAGACCGTGATGCGAGCCGCCACAGACCCGAGGGTCCAGGATGCTCGGCACCTCACCGGTCCAGCCCAGCTCTGCGTAACACTCGTCGCTGGCCACCACGGCGCCGTGGGTCCGCGCCCAGGCGACCGTCTTGGCCAGATGCTCGACGCCCAGCACCCGGCCGTGCGGGTTGCCCGGCGAGTTGACCCAGACCAGCCGGACGCGACCGGCCGCCGGGCCGACCTGGGCGGTGCCGTCCGCGGGCACCGGGGTGGCGCCGGCCAGCCGCGCCCCGATGTCGTAGGTCGGGTAGGCGATCTCGGGATGCATCACCAGGTCACCGGGCCCCAGGCCGATCAGGGTCGGCAGCCAGGCGACCAGCTCCTTCGAACCGATCGTCGGCAGCACCGCGGCGGGATCGACGCCCGGGACCCCGCGCCGGCGCGCGAACCAGCTCGCCACGGCCTCCCGCAACGCGGCCGTGCCGTAGGTCTGCGGGTAGCCGGGCGCGTTTGCGGCGGCCGCCAGGGCCTCCCGGGCCACGGCGGGGGTGGGGTCGACCGGGGTGCCGACCGACACATCGATGATCCCGCCGGGGTGCGCGCGGGCCTTCGCCGCGTACGGCGCCAGCCGGTCCCAGGGGAAGTCCGGCAGCGCGATCCTGGCGGCCCCGGGCCGAGCGGCCGTTCCGGCGGCTAACGAGGCCGGCCCGGCGGCTGCGGGGGTCACCTGGCCGCCGAGCGCCGTCAGCTCTCCTCGCCCTGGGGCGGCAGGGCGGCGATCAGCGGATGGTCCTTGGGGATCATGCCGAGCTTGGCCGCGCCGCCGGGTGAGCCGAGGTCGTCGAAGAACTCGACGTTCGCCTTGTAGTAGTCCTTCCACTGCTCCGGGACGTCGTCCTCGTAGAAGATCGCCTCGACCGGGCAGACCGGCTCGCAGGCGCCACAGTCGACGCACTCGTCCGGATGGATGTACAGCGACCGCTCACCCTCGTAGATGCAGTCGACCGGGCACTCTTCGATGCACGCCTTGTCCTTGACGTCGACGCAGGGCTGGGCGATGACGTACGTCACGAGATCCTCCTGTAGCAGACGCCGTGACCGCGCTCTGGCGGCCCGGCGGGTGCGGCCCGGTGGACGGGTCGCACCCTAGTATCGCGGACGTTGGGGGCCGATCGAAGCCAGGGGGCTGGGTATGCCGGAGCCGACCTCGCCGGGGCCGGGGGCGATCGCTGAGGGCCTGACGATCGTGCGACTCGAGCAGCTGATGGCCCGGCACTGGCAGGCTCCGGATCGGGACTGGCTGGGGAACTGGTTACTACGAGCATCCGGCGGTTTCACCGGTCGTGGCAACTCGGCGCTGGCCGTTTCCGAGCCCGACCGCCCGCTGCCCGAGGCGGTCGCCGCGGTGACGACCTGGTATGCCGCGCGGGGTCTGCCACCGCTGGCGGCGATCCCCGAACCCGTGCCCGGCGCCGGACCGGCCGGCGAGCCCTGCGACGACCCCGCGGCCGCCGCCCGGGATGCCTTCGCCGCCGCGGGTTTCCAGGTCCGGGCGGGAGCCGGCGCGCTGGTCCTGACCGCGCCGACGGCGGCCCTGGTGCCCGATCCTGAGTCGGGGCCCGCAGTCGAGCTCGGGCCGGGGGACGGCCTGCGGCTGGCCGCCGCCGAGCGGCCCGACCCGGACTGGCTGTCCACGTATCGCTACCGCGGGCAGGTGCTGCCGCAGGTCGCGACGACGCTGCTGATGTCCGCCCAGCGGCAGGTGTTCCTCTCGATCCGCGAGTCGAGCCAGGAGTCGAGCAATGGGTCGATCCGTGAGTCGAGCCAGGAGTCGAGCAATGGGTCGATCCGGGACGATACGGGCGGCCGGACGATCGCCGTGGCGCGTGGCTCGCTGGACGGTGACTGGGTCGGGGTGACGGCTGTCGAGGTGGCCGCGTCACACCGCCGGCGGGGCCTGGCCCGGCTGCTGCTCGCCGAGATCGCCCGCTGGGGCCTTCAGCACGGCGGTACGGGGACCTACCTGCAGGTCGGCGACGCCAACGTGGCGGCGATCCGGCTGTACGAGGCGGCGGGTTTCACCGTGCACCATCGGTACGACTACTACGAGCTGCCCGGCTGACTCGGTGAGCTGTTCCGGTCGACCCGGGCCAACTCGTTCCGGTCGACCCGACTGACCCGGCTGCGCCGTACACCGCGTCTTTCACAGTCCCGTTCCTGGCGCGGTGGCACATCGCGCCAAACTCTGTTCGGCGGTGTGGAAGATCGCGCCAGACTCCGATTGGCGCGGTGGCACATCGCGCCAATCTGTTTGGCGCGATGGCACATCGCGCCAGGAAGGGGTCGCGCCGGGACGGGTCTGGTCAGAGGAAGCGGTAGTCGCTGCGGTGGTAGACCAGCGCGCCGCCATCGTCCGACCCGAGCCCGGCGCTGAGCACCTCGCCGACCAGGATCACGTGGTCGCCGCCCGGGTACACGCCGTGGGTGCCGCACTCCAGCCAGGCCGAGGCCTGGTCGAGCACCGCGGCCCCGGTGACCGGGCCCCGGTGGTGCGGGACCTGGTCCAGCTGCCCGTCCAGCGGCCGCCCGCGAGTGGCCAGCCAGGCCGCGGCCGGGCGGGCCGCGGCGTCCAGCACGCTGACCGCCCACTGCCCGGACTCCAGCACCGCGTCGTAGAAGCGTGACTCGGTCTCGACGCAGACGAGCACCAGCAGCGGCTCCAGGGACACCGACGTGAAGGTGTTCACCGTCATCGCATGGTCCATGCCGTCCAGCAGCGTGGACACCACGCAGACGCCCGTGGCGAAGCGGCCCACGGCACGCCGGAACGTCGTCTCGTCCGCTGGCCGGACCCAGCGGACGGTCGGATCCGGCCTTGGCACGGGGTCAGACTACGCGGGCGGGCGGTGCTCCTCCTGCCGGGCGGCCGGCCGCAGGTCGATCAGCTCGGGCACCGCCGGCGCGGGGTCGTCCTGGTCGGGTGGCAGCCCGGCCTCGCGGCGCTGCCGCGCGTCGGCCAGGACGTCGGTGATCTCGGTGCCGATCAGCTCGTGCCGGGTCAGCAGGGCGTCCCGCAGCGCCGCCACCAGATGCCGGTTGGCGGACAGCAA
This sequence comes from uncultured Actinomycetota bacterium, assembly GCA_963740575.1. Classification (GTDB taxonomy): domain Bacteria; phylum Actinomycetota; class Actinomycetes; order Actinomycetales; family Kineosporiaceae; genus CAVUET01. The sequence goes on from CAVUET010000001.1 coordinate 157,207, forward strand.
TTCCATCGCCCGCTCGCGCTGGCTCTCCAGGATCTCCTCCAGCAGGCGGCGGCCGTCGGCGTCGCCCAGCACCCGGCCGACCAGGTTCGCGTCGGCAAGCGGCGAGCCCTGCACCGCCGCGAAGGACACCAGCGTCCCGCCCATCCCCGCCTGTCCGACCATCTGCGCCGCCACCGTGGTCGCGTACTGCAGGTCACCGCCGGGACCGGTGGAGGTGTCCCCGAAGAAGATCTCCTCGGCCACCTGGCCGCCGAAGGCGATGGTGATCAGCGCGAGCAGCTCGGTGCGGGATCGGGTGTAGACGTCCTCGCGGTCGCCGTGGGCGAGCATGCCGAGCGCGTTGCCCCGCTTGATGATGGTCAGCACCTCGAGCCGGCGGTGGGGGGCCACCAGCCAGGCCAGGACGGCGTGGCCCGCCTCGTGCGTGGCGATCAGCCGCTTCTCGTGCTCGGTGTACCCGACCGGCCGGCCGAGCCCGACCTCGGTCAGCAACCGGGCGTGCTCGATGTCCGGCCAGGCCATCGACCGGGCTCCGCGGCGCACGGCGCAGATCAGCGCCTCGTCCAGCAGGTTCTCGATCATGACCGGGGAGTAGCCCTGGGTCACCCCGGCCAGGGCGTCACGGTACTGGTCGTCGTCGAGTGCGTCGTCGTGCGCCTTGCGGGTCAGGAAGTGGTCGACCAGCTCGCGCCGACCGGCCTTGTCCGGCAGCTCGAAGACCAGCCGCCGGTCGAACCGGCCGGGCCGCAGCAGCGCGGGGTCGAGGTTGTCGGCCCGGTTGGTGGCCGCGATCAGCAGCACCTCGACGGGCTCCAGGCGGGGCCTGGGCAGCTGGCGGTGCACGGGCAGGAACAGGTTCACCGTGTCGGTGAGGCTCCCCCGCAGCCGCTGCCAGCCGGTCGGGGTGTCGAAGGACTGCAGCTGGACGAGCAGCTCGTTCACCACGCCGCCGACGCCCTCGCTGATCGCGGCCGAGCGCGTGACGCCAGGGTGCGCGAGCGCCGGACCGGCGGGCGCGAGGGCCGGACCGGCGGGCGCGAGCGCCGGCAGACCGGCCCGCCCGCCGCAGTCCGGCGGACCGGCGGTGACGGCCGCCACCCCTGCCCGGCCTGCGATCGTCCCGGTCGCCAACATGCCTCCGCGCACCGTCGCGATGGCGTCGATCTCCTCGATGAAACCGATCGCGCCGCCCTCGGCCCGGGCGGCCCGGCGCAGTGCGGCGAAGAACGCGCGGATCTTGCGCGCGGTCGCCCCGTAGTACATCGATTGGAAGGAGGTCGCCGAGACGAACAGGAACGGGACTCCGGCCTCGGCCGCCATCGCCTTGGCCAGGTATGTCTTTCCGGTCCCCGGCTGGCCCTCGAAGAGCAGGCCGCGCCGCGGCGTCCCGCCCATCTCACGGCGGAAGGTCCGCCCGGCGAGGAACAGCTCCAGGGACCGCTGGACCTCCTCGCGCACCGGCCCGAGGCCCTTGACGTCCTCCATCCTGACGTCGATCTGCTCAGGTCGGAAGACGACGTGCGGCGAGCGCCCGGCCACCACCGTGGTGGCCAGCAGGGTGATGATCAGCACCAGGAAGAAGCCGCCCGACATCAGGTAGAGCGGATCGACGGACGGCAGCGACGGCGCGCCGACCGGATCGCCGGTCAGCAGCCGGTACCACAGCCACCCCGCGACCAGCATCAGGACCGCGGCGGTGCGCAGCAACCGCTTCTGCCGGCGGCGTTCCCGGGCCAGCCCGACATCGGCCCCTGCCCGGACCCGACCGTCCACACCGTTCATTCGGACAGCCTCACCACGGCCCGGGCCGGGCGGCCCTCGCAGTGGCCGGAAGGCACCCGTCCGCCGATGGCATTCACCCGCACGGAGCACCCTGACCCGGCGTCGCCATTGACGCTCGGGTCAAGGCGTCACCCGGACGCGGGAGTGCTGCCCCGGTCGGGCGTCAGGCGGCGCCGCGGGCGAGGGCGCCGAGGGCGCCCTCGAGCTGGTCCAGCGCCCAGGCCAGGTCGTCCTCGGCCACGACCAGCGGCGGTGCGAGCCGGATCGTCGAGCCGTGGGTGTCCTTGGCCAGCACCCCGCGCGCCGCCAGCCGCTCGCACAGCGCGCGGCCGGTGCCCAGCGCCGGGTCGATGTCGACGCCCGCCCACAGGCCCGCGACCCGGACCCCGAGCACGCCGTTGCCGACCAGCGCCTCCAGCCGGGACCGCAGCACCTCGCCGAGCTCGCCGGCGCGGGCCTGGTACTCGCCGGTTCGCAGCAGCTCGACCACGGCCCGGCCGACCGCGCAGGCCAGCGGGTTGCCGCCGAACGTGCTGCCATGCGTCCCGGCGCTCAGCACGCCGAGCAGCTCCGCGCGCGCGACCACGGCGGATACCGGCACGATGCCGCCGCCGAGCGCCTTGCCGAGCACCAGCACGTCCGGCATCACGCCCTCGCGCTCGCAGGCGAAGGTGTGCCGGTGCGGCCCAGCCCGGACTGGATCTCGTCGGCGACGAACAGCGCGCCGTGGGCGTCGCAGGCCGCGCGGACCGCCGCCAGGTAGCCGGCGCGGCGGGATGATCACGCCGGCCTCGCCCTGGATCGGCTCGATCAGGACCGCCACGGTGGTGTCGTCCATGGCCGCCTCGAGCGCCGCGGCGTCGCCGTACGGGACGATCCGGAAGCCCGGGGTGAAGGGGCCGAACCCGTCGCGGGCCACCGGATCGGTGGAGAAGCAGACGATGGTCGTCGTCCGGCCGTGGAAGTTGCCCGCGGCGACGACGATCGTCGCGGCGTCCGCCGGGACACCCTTGACGTCGTAGCCCCACTTGCGGCCCATCTTGATCGCGGTCTCGACCGCCTCGGCGCCGGTGTTCATCGGCAGGACGAGGTCCATCGCCGGGCCGCCCACACCGCGCGACGCCTCGCCCGCCAGTCCGGCCAGCTCCTCGGCGAACTCCTCGAGCTGGTCGTGCTGGAAGGCGCGGCTGGTCAGGGTGAGCCGTTCGAGCTGGCGGTGCGCGGCGGCGAGCAGCCGCGGGTGGCCGTGGCCGAAGTTCAGCGCGGAGTAGCCGGCCAGGCAGTCCAGGTACCGGCGGCCCTCGACGTCGGTGACCCAGGCGCCCTCGGCCTGGGCGATGACCACCGGCAGCGGGTGGTAGTTCGGCGCCAGGTGGCTGCCGGGCGCGTGCTGCAGCCCGGCACCGGCCGCGGCCGGCTCCTGCTGCCCGGGGACGAATGCCGCCGGCGTGGCGGCGGGCGAGATCGTCATGGCCGAATCTCCAGGGTGCAGCACTTCGGTCCGCCTCCGGCCTTGAGCAACTCGGACAGGTCCACGGGGACGCAGTCGAACCCGCGGCGCCGCCAGCTGGACGGCCAAACCCGTGGCCGCCGATGACAGGACGACGTTACGGCCGTCACTGACCGCATTGAGGCCCAACACGGCGGCGTCGGCCGCAGTGGCCTCGACGGCGTCCGGGAAGAGCCGTCCAGCACCGCCGACGCTGCCGGGCGAGAACGCCGCCGGGTAGTAGGCGATGGTCTGCTCGTCCAGCACGAACAGCGCGGTGTCCAGGTGGTAGAAGCTCGGGTCGACCAGCTGCAGGCTGATCACCGGCCGCCCCAGCCGCTCCTGCGCCTCGCGGTGCGCGGCGGGCGTGGTCCGAAAGCCCGTGCCGGCCAGCACGATCGGCCCGGCCACGGCCAGGTCACCCTCGCCCTCGTTCACTTCGACCGTGTCGTGCACGGCGGCGAACCCGTTGCGCACGAACCAGTCCCGGTAGGCCGGGCCCTCGGCGACGCGCTCGGCGTGGTGGAACCGGGCGGTCAGCACCTGGCCGTCCACGACCAGGCCGCCGTTGGCGGCGAACACCATGTCCGGCAGCCCCGGTACGGGCTCGATCAGCTCGACCTCGTGGCCGAGCGCGCGGTAGGTGGCGCGCAGGCGACTCCCACTGCCGGACGGCGAGGTCGCCGGTCGACGGGCCGGTCCGGCCGCATCCACGGGTTGATCGCGTAGTCGACCGAGAAGTACGTCGGCGGGCACATCAGGTACCGGCGCGGGCGGGCCGCCCTCTCCTGATCGGACGCGAGAGCGGTCTCGAGGGCGACGTCGAGCAGGGCGGCGGTCACGGGGCTCCTCACTGGTGGACAGGGCGTCGGCACGGGTGATCAGGGTCGGCGCGAGACGGGGCACGGGCCACTGCTTCGACTGTACGAACGATCGCATGCATGGACAACGTGGTGACGTTGCCTGATGCCATCGATTCGTTGCGTCAATGTGGTGGATTACGGTGCATCATTGCGCCATGAGGCTGGATGACGTGGACGAGCGGATCATCGCCCTGCTCCGGCAGGACGCCCGGGCCACCTTCGCCCAGCTCGGCTCGGCCGTCGGGCTGTCGGCACCGGCGGCCAAACGCCGGGTGGACCGGCTGCGCGCCGGTGGCGTGATCACCGGGTTCATCGCGCTGGTCGACCCCGCCGCGCTGGGCTGGACCACGGAGGCGTACATCGAGCTCTACTGCCGGGCCCGGACCACTCCGGAGGCCGTCTTCGCGGTGGCGGCCAGGCATCCGCAGGTGGTCTCGGCCTGCACGGTGTCCGGGGAGGCCGACGCGCTGCTGCACGTGCGGGCGCACAGCGTCCAGGACTTCGAGCGGGTACTGGAACGGATCAGCGCCGACCCGATCGTGGTGCGGACCAAGAGCGTGATCGTGCTGTCCCGCGGCCCGTCCCGGGATGTCGTGGTCTAGCCGGCAGGACGGCTCAGACGCCGGCGAACAGGTCGGTCTCGCGGCCGTCCCCGTCGCGCTCCCCGGCGGGCTCGCCGCGGACCAGCTGGTAGAACTCCCGGGCCAGCATGGGCTGGCCGATCCCGTTGCTGAGCGCGAAGAACGGGCCGTCCACGGCGATCTGGGTGGCATGCGCGCGCATCGCGGCGGCCTTGTGGCCGGCGAACGCGGCGCCGTCGATGCAGCTGGTGACCCGCTCGTCGGGCACCATCATGCTCGGCAGCCTCCCGTCCGGATCCCAGCCCTCGAACGGGTTGTGCCCGGCCGCCGTCAGCTCGCGCAGCGCGGTCCGGACCATCCGCTCGGGCAGCACGATCCAGTACACCTTCGGCACCTGCCAGGCCGGGCCACCGGCGCCCGGGCCGGCCGCGGCCAGGTCGGCGCCGCGCATCGCGACCCGGTGCGCCTGGACGTGGTCGGGGTGGCCGTACCCGCCGCCCGGCTCGTAGCTGATCAGCACCTGCGGGCGCAGCTCGCGGATCACGTCGGCCAGGCGCTCGGCGGGCTCGTCCGGGTCGACCAGGGCGAACGCGTCCGGCCGCGGGTCCGGCGCGGGGATCACGCTCCCGTCCGGCGCGTAGGCCATCCCCGAGTCGCGGAAGTGAATGGCCGGGCGGCCGTGGGCGGCGACGTCGAGGAAGCGGTGATCGGTGACGCCGAGCGCCTCCATGGCCCGGGCCAGCTCGGTCTCCCGGTAGGTGCCCAACCGGTCCTGCCGAGTCGCGTCCAGGTGTTCCAGCTCGGGCAGGAGGATCTCGCCCTGCTCGCCCCGGGTGCAGGTCACCAGCGTGACGTGCGCCCGCTCGGCGGCGTACCTGGCCATCGTCGCGCCGCTGCCGATGCTCTCGTCATCGGGATGGGCGTGCACCAGGAGCATGCGGCGTGCGGACTCCACGGTCATGCCGCCATTCTGCCTGCCACCGCCGGCGCGAGCCGCGCGGAAGCCCGTCAACCGCCGCGCTTGGCCCGGGCCCGCAGCTTCTCCCGTTCCACCGCGGACAGCTCGACCTTGCGGAGCCGAACGGCCGCGGTCGTGACCTCGACGCACTCGTCGTCGCGGCAGAACTCCAGGCACTGCTCCAGCGAGAGCTTGCGGGCCGGCACCAGGCGCTCGAACTCGTCGGCGTGGACGAGCGCATGTTGGTGAGCTTCTTCTCCTTGGTGATGTTGACGTCCATGTCGTCGGCGCGGGAGTTCTCGCCGACGATCATGCCCTCGTACACCTCGGTGGTCGGCTCGACGAACAGCGTGCCGCGCTCCTGCAGGTTGGTGATCGCGAACGACGGTCGCCGCGCCGGTCCGGTCGGCGACCAGCGAGCCGGTGGCCGGGTCCGCAGCTCCCCGCCCACGGCTCGTAGCCGTCGAAGACGTGGTGGCGCGATGCCGGTGCCCCGGGTCTCGGTGAGGAACTCGGTGCGGAAGCCGATCAGCCCGCGCGAGGGCACCACGAACTCCATCCGGACCCAGCCGGTGCCGTGGTTGACCATCTGCTCCATCCGGCCCTTGCGCACGGCCAGCAGCTGGGTCACCGCGCCGAGGTAGTCCTCCGGGGCGTCGATGGTCAGGTGCTCGAACGGCTCGTGCAGCTTGCCGTCCATCATCCGGGTGACCACCTGCGGCTTGCCGACGGTGAGCTCGAAGCCCTCCCGGCGCATGGTCTCGACCAGGATGGCCAGGGCGAGCTCACCGCGACCCTGGACCTCCCAGGTGTCCGGCCGCTCGGTCGGCAGCACCCGGATGGACACGTTGCCGACCAGCTCGCGGTCCAGCCGGTCCTTGACCAGCCGCGAGGTCACCTTGGCGCCCTTGACCCGGCCCGCCATCGGCGAGGAGTTCGCGCCGATCGTCATCGAGATCGCCGGCTCGTCCACGGTGATCAGCGGCAGCGGGCGGGGGTCGTCCGGGTCGGCCAGTGTCTCGCCGATGGTGATCTCCGGGATGCCCGCCACGGCGATGATGTCGCCCGGCCCGGCCTCGGTCGGCGGGCACGCGTTCCAGCGCCTCGGTCATCAGCAGCTCGGTCACCTTGACCCGCTGGGTCGACGCCGTCCCGGCGGCACCAGGCCACCTGCTGGCCCTTGCGGATCGTGCCCGAGTGCACCCGGCAGAGCGCCAGCCGGCCGAGGAACGGCGAGGCGTCCAGGTTCGTCACGTGCGCCTGCAGCGGGATCGTGTCGTCGTAGCTGGGCGCCGGCACGGTCGACATGATGGTCCGGAACAGCGGTTCGAGGTCGGTCCTGTCCGGCATCGCGCCGTCCGGGGGGCGGTTCAGGCTGGCCCGGCCGGCCTTGGCCGAGGCATAGACGATCGGGAAGTCCAGCGCGGCGTCCGGGTCCAGCCCGGTGCCGTCGATCAGGTCCATGAACAGCTCGTAGGTCTCGTCCACGACCTCGGCGATCCGCGCGTCCGGGCGGTCCACCTTGTTGACCACCAGGACCACGGGCAGCTGGGCGGCGAGCGCCTTGCGCAGCACGAACCGGGTCTGCGGCAGCGGCCCCTCCGAGGCGTCCACGAGCAGGGCGATGCCGTCCACCATGGACAGCCCGCGCTCCACCTCGCCGCCGAAGTCCGCGTGCCCCGGCGTGTCGATGATGTTGAAGGTGACCCCGCCGTCGGGCGCTGCCGGGCCGGTCCACCGCACCGCGGTGTTCTTGGCCAGGATCGTGATCCCCTTCTCCCGCTCGAGATCGCCGGAGTCCATCGCCCGCTCGTCGACGTGCTGGTGCGCCCCGAACGAGCCGGTCTGCCAGAGCATGGCGTCCACAAGGGTGGTCTTGCCGTGGTCGACATGGGCGACGATCGCGACGTTGCGCAGATCGTGCCGGGTGCGAAGGGGCATGCGGGTGGACTCGATCCGGTAAGAAGATGGGGGCGGCCAGTCTACGGGCGTGTCGACCTGCGGGGAGAATGGGGATCGAGGGCCTCGGACCGCCTATCCTGGTACTCCGCGTGCATGCGTGCGACCGCTGAGTGACGGTCGCGCTTGGGGGACCGCCCGAAGGGAGTCGCCGATGCGCTTCGCGGTGCCGCCGCGCGGCCTGCTGGTGTCGGCGCTGGACCGTCTGCCCCATCTGGTGACGGTCGGGCGTGCCGTCCCGGACGCCACCGGCGAGCCGGCGGACATCCGGGTCCTGTGGGTCAACCGCGCCGCCCGCGAGGCGCACCCCTCGACCCTCACCCCGCTGGTCGGCAACCTGTGGACCCGGCTCTACCCGGACTGCATCGAGAACGGCACCCTGCAGCAGGCGCTGGACGTCCTGGCCAGCGGTGTCCCGGCCTCGGGCGAGCTCACCTGGGACGACCCCGAGGTGTTCCGCAGCGGCCGGTACTCCTTCAACGCCGAGCGGATCGCGCCCGGCACGCTGCTGTGGTCGTCGCACGACATCTCCCGCCTGCACCAAGTGACCGAAGATCTGAGCAACCGCGAGATGAGCCTGAGCCGGGCGGTGATCCGGCTGCGCGGGCTGCAGGAGATGACGGCCGCGCTCGGCAGCGCGCTCAGCGTCCGGGACGTCCTGCGGGTCGTCGCCGAGGTCACCTTCGACGTCGTCGGGGCCGCCCGGGGTGAGATCGCGCTGCTCGACCCGGAGCTGGGAATGCTTCGGGCGCAACGGCTTCCGGCCCGCGGCAGGCGTCCGGCACCAGCCCATGACATGCGCCTGGACGACGATGACCCGCTCGCCCTGTCGGTCCGGGAGCGGCGGCCGTTGTTCCTGCGGGACCGGGCTGAGATCGCGACGCACTGGCCGGACCGGGCCGTCGAGGCGCCGGACCAGAGCCTGGCGCTGCTGCCGCTCACCGCGCGACGCAGGATCGGCGGGATGGCGCTGGGCTGGTCGCAGCGCAAGCGGTTCTCCGATGCCGATCAGCTGTTCCTCACCACGGTGGCCTCGCTGTGCGCCCAGGCCCTGGAACGGGCCCGGCTGTACGAGGCGCAGGTCGGCGTGGCCCGGGAACTGCAGCGGGCCCTGCTACCGCCTGAGCTGCCCCGGGTGCCCGGCGTGGAGTGCGCCGCGCGCTACCTGACCGCCGCGGGCGAGGCGGTCGGCGGCGACTGGTACGACGTCATCCCGCTGCCGAACGGGGCGATCGGCCTGGTGATGGGCGACGTCGAGGGACACAGCATGGCCGCGGCGGCGATCATGGGCCAGGCCCGCAACGCGGTGCGCGCGTACACCGCGGAACTCAGCCATCCCGCCGAGGTGCTGACCCGCACGAACCGCTTCCTGGCCCGGCATGCCAACGCCCTGGTGACCTGCTGCTACCTCGAGCTGCACCCGGACGAGCGGGTGCTGACCGCGGCCACCGCCGGGCATCCCGGCCCGCTGGTGATCGGGATGGACGGCCGCGTGGACGCCCTCGAGCTGGATCCCGGGCCGCCGCTGGGCGTCGAGGCCGACATCCGCTACACCGAGCAGTCCATCCTGCTCCCGCCGGGCGGGACGCTGGCCATGTTCACCGACGGGCTGATCGACGACCGCCGCCGCAGCGGGGCCAGCCGGATGAGCGAGGTGCTGGACACCGCGGCCCGGCTGGCCGGCCGGCCGGCCGACCAGGTGGCGGACGGGTTGGCGGCGCTCACCCTGGAGGACGGGCCCGCGCGCGACGACGCGGCCCTGCTCATCGTCCGGCTGGTCGGTCCTGCCCAGGCCCGCCTGGATCAGCCCGTCGCCTCCCGGATCTTCGGCCCGGTCCCCGCCTCGACCCCTGCGGCGCGTCGGTTCGTGCACGACCTGCTGCTGGCCTGGGAGCTGCCCGGGCTGGTCGACTCCTCCGAGCTGCTGGTCTCCGAGCTGGTCACCAATGCGATCGTGCACACCGCGGGCGAGGTCCGGCTGTCGCTGCGCAGGATGAACGGCGACCGGATCCGGATCGACGTGGAGGACGACAGCGAGCAGATCCCGCAGCCCCGGGTCGCGGCGGAGGACGACACCGCCGGCCGCGGGCTGGCGATCGTCGACCTGGTGGCCGACCGGTGGGGGGTCGAGCCGGGGTCCCTGGGCATCGGCAAGACGGTCTGGCTCGAGCTCGCCGTGCAGGCCTTCGACACCGTGGGTGCCTTCGCCGGGTAGGTCAGGCCGGGTAGCTCAGGCCGGGTAGCTCAGCCACGGGCGGCGGGGTACCGCTCCAGCAGGGCCCGAACGATCGGCACGTCGGCCGGCAGCCAGGCCACGTCCAGCCACTGGCCCGGGCCGAGCATCCGCAGCGCGTCATGCTCGATCGCGACCGGACGGCCGGTGACCACCCGGGCCAGCCAGACCCGCATCCGGTGCGCCGGGTGCAGCGGCCACGTCCCGTCCGGACCGTCCGGGCCGGGCAGCTCGACCCCCAGCTCGACCTCGATGCCGAGTTCCTCGGCGAGCTCGCGGTGCAGCGCGTGGACCGGCTCCTCGCCCGGCTCGACCTTGCCGCCCGGCAGTTCCCAGCCGCCGGCCAGCCGGGGTGGCTCGGTCCGGCGGGCGGCCAGCAGCCTGGTCGGCGCCTCGAGGTCATCGACCACTGCTGCACCGACGACCAGGATCGTCCGAGTCGATGAGGTCACGTCGGCCAAGGCTGCCATACCCGCTGTTCGATCTTGATGGGGCACACCGTGGGGCCCACCGGCGGGCGGCGGGCTTGACCCGGTGGGCGAAGGCGGCAAGCGTGCAGGCATGGCGCGACTGCTGGACCTCGAGGAACTGAACCTGCGACTGGCGGACCTGCCCGGCGTGCACCGCGACCGGCTCGGCGCCCTGGTGCTGCCGGTGCGGGCACCGACCTTCCCGGACGCCGTCCGGCTGATCGCCTTGGTCGCCGACGAGGCCGAGGCGATGAACCATCACCCCGACGTGGACCTGCGCTGGCGGACGGTGATCTTCACCTTCAGCACGCATTCCGCGGGCGGCGTCACCGACCTGGACCTCGAACTGGCCCGCCGCGTGCTGGCGCTGGCCGCCACCGTGGGCGCGACCAGGGGCACCCGCCAGCAACGGGTGGAGATCGCACTCGACTGCGTGCACGCCTACGCCATCCGCCCGTTCTGGGCCGCCGGGCTGGGCTACGTCGAGCGGACCGGGCAGGGCGGCGTCGAACTGCATGACCCGGCCGGGCGCGGCCCGGTGCTGTGGTTCCAGCACATGGATCCGCCGCGCACCGGGCGCGGCCGATTCCACCTGGACGTCTACCTGCTCCCGGAGACCGCCCAGGACCGGCTGCAGGCCTGCCTGTCCGCGGGCGGACGGCTGGTCACCGACGCGCATGCCCCGTCCTGGTGGGTCGTCGCCGACGCCGAAGGCAACGAACTGTGCCTGTGCGTCCAGGAGGAAGCCGACCCCGCCGCTGGGGCGTGATCCCCGAGGACTCAGACGACCTCGCGCACCTCGGCGAAGTGGCAGGCCACCCGGTGGCCGTGGCCGTCGCCGTGGTCCTCCAGCGGCGGCACGTCCGTGGCGCAGATCTCCTGCGCCTTCCAGCAGCGGGTACGGAACCGGCAGCCGGACGGCGGGTTGACCGGGCTCGGCACGTCACCGACGAGGATGATCCGCTCCCGGCGGCGCTCCACCTCGGGGTCGTGCGCGGGCGCGGCGGACAGCAGCGCCTGGGTGTACGGGTGCATCGGCCGGTCGTAGACCTCGTCGCGGGTGCCGGTCTCGACCACGCGGCCGAGGTACATCACGGCCACCCGGTCGGAGATGTGCCGGACCACGGACAGGTCGTGCGCGATGAACAGGTAGGCGAGCCCGAGCCGGTCCTGCAGGTCCTCCAACAGGTTGACGATCCCGGCCTGGACCGAGACGTCCAGCGCCGACACCGGCTCGTCCAGCACCAGCAGCCGGGGCTCGAGGGCCAGCGCACGGGCCACGCCGACCCGCTGGCGCTGGCCGCCGGAGAACTCGTGCGGGTACCGGTTGCCGTGCTCGGGGTTGAGTCCCACCAGGCGCAGCAGCTCGGCCACTTGGTCCATCCCGTCGTCGCCCCAGCGGCCGTGGATCTTCAGCGGCTCGGCCACGATGTCGTTGACCGGCATCTTCGGGTTCAGCGAGGCGTACGGGTCCTGGAAGACGATCTGCAGGTCGCGCCGGACGGACTGCATCTCCTTGTGCGACAGGGCGGTCAGCTCACGGCCCTGGAACTGCACCGAACCGGACGTGGGCCGGTGCAGCTGGAGGATCGCCCGCCCGGTGGTGGACTTCCCGCAGCCTGACTCCCCCACCATGCCCAGGGTCTCCCCCGGGTCCAGGGTGAGGTCCACGCCGCTGACGGCCTGCACGTACCCGACCGTGCGGCGCAGCAGGCCGCCGCCCTTGATCGGGAAGTTCATCACCAGGTCGCGCACGTCCAGCAGATGCTTGATCTTGCCGTTGTGCTGCGCCGCAGCCTCGCTGGCCGCCTGCTCGCTCACGCTCCCACCTCCTGCGGGCGGAAGAAGGTCGTCGGATCGTCGCTGTCGGCCAGCACCGGCCAGCGGTGGCAGGCCGCGGTGTGGGTCTGCTGGTCGGTCCCGGACAGCGCAGGCTCGGCGTCCAGGCACTGTTGCTCGACCAGCGGGCAGCGGGGCGAGAACGGGCAGCCGGGGGGCAGGTTGAGCAGGGACGGCGGGGCACCCGGGATGGGCCGCAGCCGGCCGCCCTGGCTCTCCTCCAGGCTCGGCATCGAGCCCATCAGTCCCGCGGTGTAGGGCATCCGCGGCGAGCCGAAGACCTGCAGTGTCTCGCCCAGCTCGACGGCGCGTCCGGCGTACATCACCAGCACCCGGTTGGCCATCCCCGCGACCACCCCGAGGTCGTGCGTGATCAGGATGATCGCCGCGTTCACGGCGTCCTTGACCTCGATCAGCTTCTCCAGGATCTGGGCCTGGACGGTGACGTCGAGGGCAGTGGTCGGCTCGTCGGCGATGATGATGTCGGGGTTGTTGATCACGGCCATCGCGATCATCACCCGCTGGCGCATCCCGCCGGAGAACTCGTGCGGGTAGGCTCCCAGCCGCTCCCGGGGCTGCGGGATGCCGACCAGGTCCAGCATCTCGGTGGCCCGGTTCAGCGCCAGCTTCTTGTTGATCGCCTCGTGCGAGCGGACCGCCTCGGCGAGCTGGTCGCCGATCGAGTAGACCGGGTTGAGCGCCGTCATCGGGTCCTGGAAGATCATCGCGATGCGCCGTCCGCGCAGGGAGCGCTGCTCCGGCTGCCGCATCGCCAGGATGTCCTTGCCCTGGAACATGATCCGGCCGCTGATCTGCGCGGTCCGGGGCAACAACCCCATCACGGCCATCGACGACACCGACTTGCCCGAGCCGGACTCGCCGACGATGCCGAGCACCTCCCGCTCGGACAGGCTGTACGACACCCCGCGCACGGCCTGCACGATGCCGTCCTCGGTCGGGAAGCGGACGGTGAGGCCCTCGACCGACAGCAGCGGCGCCCCGGAGACTCGCTCCCGGTCCGCACCGCGGCCGCGAACCTGACCCTGGCTTGGCGCGCTGGAATCCTTCGCGATCGGCATCAGGCACGCACCCGGGTCTGCTTGGGGTCGAAGGCATCTCGCAGGCCGTCGCCGATGAAGTTCACGCTCAGCGCGATCGCGATGATGAACAGGCCGGGCCACCAGAACAGCCAGGGTCGGACCAGGAAGGCGTTCTGGTAGTCGCTGATCAGCTTGCCCAGCGAGGTGTTCGGGTTCCGCACCCCGAAGCCGAGGAAGCTGACCGCGGTCTCGAGCAGGATCGCGCTGGCGATGGTCAGGGTGGCGTTCACGATGATGGTGCCGTAGGTGTTCGGCAGGATGTGCTTGAAGATGATCCGCCAGCTGCTCGCGCCGAGCGCCCGCGCGGCCTCGACGAACTCCTTCTCCCGCAGGGACAGGAACTGGCCTCGGACCAGCCGGGCCAGGCTCATCCAGACCAGCAGGCCGAGCATCAAGGCCAGGACCACCGGCCCGCCGCCGTTCATCTGCCCCACCACCGCGGCGATCACCAGCAGCGGGATGGTCAGGAAGACGTCGGTGAGCCGCATCAGCACGCCCTCGACCCAGCCGCGGAAGAACCCGGACAGCGCACCTACCGTGGTGCCCAGGGCCGTCGCCACCAGCCCCACGACCATGGCGATCATCAGCGAGATCTGCGCACCACGCATGGTCGCGGCGAAGTAGTCCCGGCCGATGTCGTCCTGCCCGAACGGATGCGTGCCGATCCGCATGCCGTCCCCGTCGACGAAGGACGGGAACACGTCGAGGGTCATCTTGCCGCCGTTCACGACCGTTCCCGAGGCCGAGTAGGACTGGCTCCACCAGCCCGGGATGCCGAGAGCACCGATCGACGAGAAGGCGAGCAGCACGACGAAGCCGAAGACGAGCAACCCGCCCATGGCGCCGCGGTGCCGCAGGAACCTGCGGGTCACCAGCTGCCGCTGGGTCATCGCCCTGACGGTGAACTCCCGCTCGACCTGAACCAGGTCGGACCCGCCGCTGCCGGGCTCGCGGGACAATCCGGACGGTACGGCCTTGGGGGTCTCCAGGTCAGCCATGGTCTCCTCCTCTCACGGTGCGGGTCAGCTCAGCCGGATGCGGGGATCGAGGTAGGCGTACGCGATGTCCGCCAGCATGTTGAACACCACCACCGAGATCGCCACCACCAGGAAGAAGCCCATCACCGGGTTCGGGTCAACGTTGTTCAGGGCCGACACGAACAGCTGGCCCATCCCGCGCCGGGCGAAGATGAACTCGGTGATGATGGCGCCGCCAATCAGTGCCCCGAAGTCCACGGCGGCAACGGTGGTGATCGGGATCAGCGCGTTCCGGAAGGCGTGCCGCATCACCACGGTCCGCTCGGTAAGCCCCTTGGCGCGGGCGGTCCGCACGTAGTCCTGGGTCATCACCTCGAGCATCGAGGCCCGGGAGTAGCGGCTGTAGGTGGCGAAGCTGATCAGCATGATCGCCAGAGTGGGCAGGATGAGGTGGGTGATCAGGTCGAGCTGGCTCTGCCAGAAGGTGCCGGAGAAGTCCGGCGTCTCCGAGCCGGTGGTGGCGAAGATCCGGCCGTTCACCAGCCGCGCGTAGCTGTTGACGTTCCGCAGCAGGATGTCGATCACGATCAGCAGCCCGAAGCCGATCGCGGTGAGCGCGGAGGCCCTGATCGCCTGGGTCTTGTCCAGGCCGCCGAGGGCGAAGCCGATCCCGGCCGCGACCAGCACCGCCAGCACCGCCAGCAGCACCAGGTTCAGGTACGACGCCCACTTGACGCTCTCGATGAACGAGCTGACCGGGAGCTGGATGATCGTACCCACGGCCGCGGTGGCCAGGCAGGCGTAGAGCACGCCGCGGCGTTTGAGCCCGGCCACCAGCACGGTCACGCCGACGGCGATGCCGAAACCCAGCAGCGCGATCAGGACGGGACCGAGCGCGGGTCGCTTGAACCAGCCGATCGAGGACAGGTACTCCAGGAACCCGAACGTGGCCACGAGGGCGATGCCCCGGACCAGCCATTTCCTCCGGCGATCACCACCGATGATCGCCCCCCAGGCGAGCGCGCTCAACACCGAGAGCAGCACCGCGGCCCCCAGGCCGACTTTCGGATCCTCGTACCAGTTGTTCACGTCGATCGCGAGGTATTGCTTGAGCAGCACCGAGACCCAGAAGATCGGCAGGGAGAAGAACAGGAACGCCGAGAAGGTGATGGTGTAGTCGAACCCCGAGTACTGGCGCAGGGCGGAGATGATGCCGACACTCACGCCCAGCACGATGGCCAGCACCAGCGACCCGGTGACCAGCCGCAGGGTGGAGACCATGGCCTGGCCGAGAAGTGCCGTGACGTCCTGCTCCCGAACGGTCCGTCCGAGATCACAGCCCTTGCCCGGGAGGACACAGCTCGCCGCCCGGCCGAGCCACGCGGCGTACCGCTGCGGAACCGGCTGATCCAGATGCAGCACATCGGTCCGGTGCTGGATCAGGGCCTCACGGTTCGGGCTGGTGTTGGTGCGCAGGTCCGCCAGCGGGTCACCAGCATTCACCACCAGGACGTACATGAGCGCGGTGGCGAAGACCAAGATGAAGGCCGAAACTATCAGCCTCCGAACGATGAAGACGAGCATGGCAGCACCTCCCGATCACCATGACGGGGAAAGGTTACGACACGGGGCCGGGATTTCTCCCGGCCCCGCGTCGCGGATCCCACCTCTGGCGGTGTCCAGCACCGTCAGAGGGCTTGCGTCACTGCTTGAGGCTCCACTGAGCCGCGTTCCAGGACAGGTCGGACTGCGTGGCGTTGTAGACCACGCCCTCGGCGTTGCTCGAGGTCGCCAGGACGCCCGGGAAGGCGAACAGCGGGATCGTGGCGAGGTCCGTCCACAGCAGGGTGTCGATCTGCTTCTGGATCGCCACCTGCTTGTCCTTGTCGATCGTCTGGTCCAGCTGGGTGGTCAGAGTGTCGACCTGCTTGTTGCTGTAGGCGCCGGGGTTCTGGCCGCCGCCCGTGGTGTAGATGCCGTCGCTACCGGTCACCAGCGGGGAACCCGCCCAGGCGAACATCGCGACGTCCCACTGCCCGCCGGGCCATTCCTTCGAGAAGAAGGTCGGGCTTCCGGAGTCGACCACCTTGAAACCGGCCTGGCCGCAGGATGCCTGCAGCAGGGCCACGGTGTCGGCGCGCCGCTTGTTCAACGCAGCCGGGTCCTTCCGCCAGCCGACGCGGATGGTCATGCCGGTCTTGCCGGCCTGGGCCAGCAAGGTCTTGGCGCCGGGGATGTCGGTGGTGTCGTACTTGTCGCCACCGATCCCGCTGGTGTAGTCGGCGTAGGACGGCTGGAACGGGTAGATGAACCGCGACTCCATGATCTTCGCGTTCGCGTTCACCGGCTTGATCAGGTTGTCGATGATCTGCTGCCGGGGGGCGCACTTCGCGAAGGCCTCACGGACGCGCTTGTCCGCGAAGGCCGTCTTGAAGTTGAAGTCGAAGTGCTCGAACGTGTACTGGTCCTGGGGCGAGTACTTGATCTTGCTGCCCAGGGCCTTGAGCTGGTTGACGATGTCGACCTGCGGCTGCGGGTCCATCGCCTGGACCTCAGCGTTCTGCAGGGCCTGTGCCTGGGTGTCGCCACCCAGGTAGCGCAGCACGATCGTGGACACCTTGGGCGGGGTGCCCCACCACTTCGGGTTGACCTTCAGGGTCAGCGACTGCCCGGCCGTCCAGCTGTCGACCTGGTACGGGCCCGAGGAAGGCATGATGTCCTTCTTCAGCTGCCCGGGGTTGAACTGCCAGCCCGTGTTGTAGAACTTGATCGCCTTGGCGAGATCGGCCGACTTGGGATCGTTCTTGTAGTCGACGAAGGTCTTCGTCATGCCCGACTGCTGCTCGACGATGTGCGCCGGCAGGATGTTGGGCGCGACCCCGAAGGCCGCGGCCCAGTCCGCGTAGGGCTTCTTGTAGGTGATGGTGATGTTCTTGTCACCGGCCTTGCAGTCCGGCGGGTTCATGTCCTGGTAACCGGACACGTTGGCGGTGGAGAAGCCCTTGTCGCCCGTCAGGCCGCTGTTGGCCATCCAGTCGAGCACGATGTCGTCGCATTCGACCGGCTTGCCGTCGGACCAGACGGCCTTCGGGTTGATCGAGTACTTGACCGTCAGCGGGTTGTCCGAGGTCTTCTCGTAGGTCCCGAGGTCCTTGTTCGGGGCGAGACTCCCGTCCGGGGCGAACTGCCAGAAGCCGGACTGCACCATGTTCAGCACAACGGCGTTCGCCGAGGAATTGCCGTCCTCGGTGTTGCCGTTGTAGCTCTGGAACTCCTGCTCGTAGGCCCAGTTGAAGGTGACGTTGGCGGTCGTCGCGGTGGCACTGCTACTGCCCGACCCTCCGCTGCTGCTCGTAGCGCAGGCGGAAAGGGCCAGGGCGGAGCCGGCCAGCAGGACGAGCGCTGTCGTTCCGGTGCGCTTCGTGCTCAAGCTGAGGTCCTCCCTCGGATCATGCAAGGCTGCAGCGGGCGGTGACCGGAAAGTCGACACCTCCCCCGCCTGCGGGCAGGCGGAGCCAGCCCTTGCGAAGGTCGGTGCCAATAAATATTGCGGGAACCCCTGGGCGCAAGCTGCCGAGGCTCCTGTTACCGAGATGCAACGCGGAGCTTCGTCCGTATTCTTTGCACCACAAACCCGGCCGAACCGGGGCGACCTGGCACGCATTGTGATGACCATCACCGAGCGTGGCGGGGTCGCGGCGGCTCCCGGGGCCCCTTGGCGAGCCGTTGCGCGGGCCCGGAAGCAGCCCCTGATCAGCGGCTCTCCGGGTCGATCCCGAGGACCGACCGGCCACCGTCGACGGGGATCACCGCGCCGGTCAGGTAGCTCGCTGTGTCGGACAGCAGGTAGCCGATCACGTCGGCCACCTCGGCCGTCGAGCCCAGCCGGCCGAGCGGGTGGATCGCCGCCACCTGGCGGACCACGGCCGCCCGCTCGGGCTCACCATGTCCCGCCAGCAGGTCGCCGAACCGTCGGGTCCGGATCGAACCCAGGGCCACTGCGTTGATCCGGATCCCGTCAGGCCCGTAGTCGACCGCCAGCGCCCGGGTCAGACCCTCGATCGCCGCCTTGGCCGTGGCGTACGGCAGGGCGCCGCGGACCGGTCGCTGGGCCTGATGGGAGGACACGTTCACGATCGCGCCCGGGGTCTTGGTGGCGAGGAACTCGCCGACCGCCGCGGCGCTGCCGGCCAGGCAGGGCTGGAGGTTGCGCCGGATCAGCTCGGCCACCGACGCGCCGCCGGCCTCGTGCAGCCAGGCATCCCGGAACACGGCCGCGTTGTTGACCCAGCCGCGCAGGACCCCCAGCTCGCGCGCCGCCTCCACCGCGCGAGCCGTCACGTCGTCGTCCCCGGCGTCGCCGGCCACCCGCCTGACCCGATCCCCCGAGGCCCAGGACAGGGCCCGCGCGTCCAGGTCCAGCGCGACCACGCCGTCGCCCCGGGCCAGCAGCGCCCGGACCACCGCCCGGCCGATGCCCTGCCCCGCGCCGGTGACCACCGTGACCGTCAGGTCGTTCATCCGATCACGCCCTGATCGGCTCGGTCGGGGAGCCGGTCGGGGAGTAGGTCACCAGGGTCTGCTCCGGGCTGTCCGCCACCTGCAGCACCACGTGGGTGTACTCGAGCGGGCCGAGCCGCGGGTGGCGCAGCTTCTTCGATCCGCTCGCCACGGCCTTCACGTCCTGGCGCGGCCACCAGTCACGGGCCTGCGGACTGCGTCCCCGCAATTCGGTGATCAGCGCGGCGACGTCCGGGTCGTCCGGATGTGCCGCGGCGGCCAGCCGGAACCGGCCGAGCATGGCCCGGGCCTCGCCCTCCCAGTCCAGATACACCTCCCTGGCGCGGTCGGACAGGAACATCCAGCGCACCAGGTTGCGCTCACCGGCGGGCAGCTGTTCCCAGTCGGTGAACAGCTCCCGGGCAGCGGGATTCGAGGCCAGCACGTCCCAGCGGCGTCCCTTGACCAGGGTTGGGAACGGGTCCAGCCGCTGCACCAGGTCGGCCACGATCGGGTCGATCCGCTCGGCCGGTGCCATGCCGGCACCGGGCACGCCCGTCGGGCCGTGGGCGAGCACGTGCAGGTAGCGCCGCTCGACGCCAGACATCCGCAACGCGTCGGCGAGGGCGTCCAGCACCTGCGCCGACGGGCGTACCGGGCGCCCCTGCTCGAGGAACGTGTAGTACGTGGTGGACAGGTTCGCCAGCAGCGCGACCTCCTCGCGGCGCAACCCGGCCGTGCGCCGGCGCCGGCCCGGGGGCAGCCCGACGTCACCGGGGAGCAGCCGCTCCCGCCGCGAGCGCAGCAGCCGGCCCAACTCCTCGCAGTTCCCGGAGGCGGTCACATCCCACTGTAGGCACGCCGGTACCAGTATGAGCGCGCTCTGGTTACCGGTTCCCGGCAGTGCGCACCCTGGTGGGCATGACGCCCAGGCCCACCACGACCCGGTCCACCACGATCAAGCCCACCACGATCAGTTCCACCGCGATCCAGTTCGCCGTCCCGGACGACACCACCATGCGGGCCTACCTGGCCCGCCCCACCGCGGCCCCGTCGCCGGTCGGGGTGATCGTCGCGCACGAGCTCTTCGCGGTGAACCCGGACATCCGCGGCGTCGCCGACGACCTGGCTCGGGCCGGGCACCTGGCCGTCGCGCCGGAGTTCTACCACCGTCAGGCGCCGCCGGATCGCTGGCTCGAGCGCGACGACGCCGGTCGTCGGGAGGGTTTCGGCTACCTGAACCGGCTGGAGCGCGATCAGGCGCTGGACGACGTGGCGGCAGCCCTTGGGTGGTTGCAGGCACAGCCGGGGATCGAGCGGGTGGCCATGGTGGGCTTCAGCGCCGGAGGTCACCTCGGCTACCTGACCGCCTGCCGGCTGCCGATCAGCCGGATCGCCGTGCTGTACGGCGGGTGGCTGGCCGGGACCGACATCCCGATGAGCCGGCCGACGCCCACTCTCGACCTCACCCCGGGCATCAGCGGGCGCCTGCTCTACCTGGTCGGTGAGGACGATGCACTGATCGGTGCGGGCGAGCGCGGGCGGATCGCGGCGGCGCTGAGCTCGGCCGGCGTCCAGCATGAGCTGATCACCTACCCGGGTACCGCGCACGCCTTCTTCTGGCCCGGGACACCGGTATTCGACGAGGCCGCGCGCGACGACGCCTGGGCCCGGATCCTGGCTCTGCTGGCCGGATAGCGACATCTCGGCTGGTTCGGCGGGCTCGGCGGGTTCGGCGGGCTCGGCGGGCTCGGCGGGCTCGGCGGGCTCGGCGGGTTCGGCGG
This sequence comes from uncultured Actinomycetota bacterium, assembly GCA_963740575.1. Lineage (GTDB taxonomy): Bacteria > Actinomycetota > Actinomycetes > Actinomycetales > Kineosporiaceae > CAVUET01. The sequence continues at coordinate 177,742 of CAVUET010000001.1, forward strand.
GTTCGGCTGGCTCGGCGCACATTCCGCAGTCACGATGGCGCCGACACGAGAGGAGGACGCGCCGATGCAGCACACGCCGGAACTGGTCTCGTGGATCCCAGCTGGCGAGTCGCACCCTCCTCGCGAGCCGGCGGCCGCCGCGCTCATCCTGCCCGGCGGGTTCGTCCGGGGGCGCGGGCGGTACTGGGCCTTCGTCGACCATCAGCTCCGCAACCTGGCCGGCCTGCTCGCGACACACGACGGCCTGGCCGTCTATCTGCTGCGCTACCGGCACCGGGGCTGGAACGGCGAGCGGGCCGACGCCGCCGTGGACGCGCGCTGGGCCCTGACCGACCTCGAGGCCCGGCACGGCGGCGTCCCGGTGGCGCTGATCGGAAACTCGATGGGCGGTCGCGCGGCGGTCCGCGTCGCCGGGCACCGCACCGTGTCAGCGATCGTCGGCATCGCGCCGTGGCTGCCTGACGGCGAGCCTGTCGAGCCACTCGCCGGCCGCAAGGTGCTGATCCTGCACGGAGACAGGGACCGCAGCGGGGCCGGCCACAAGCGGTCGCTCGCCTACGCCGAGCAGGCCCGCAGCATCGTTCCCGACCTGGCCCGGCTGGAGGTCAAGGGCTCGCGGCACTACCTGATCGCCCGCGAGCGCGACTGCTGGGCCGCCATCACCAACTTCGTGGTCGGCGTCCTGCGCGGCCGACCGCTCGCTCCGACCCTGGCCGCCGCGATGGCCGCGCCCGCACCAAACGGCCTGCGCCTGGCACTCCCGCCCGGGTTCACCGACGACAGCTGAGACGAGCTCGGTGACCGGGCCGGATCTCGACGCGGGGTGAACGCTGGCTGCGCGACGCGGCGGAGTGCGCGATGTGACCCGACCTAGCGGCCGGGGCCGTACACCGGGGCGTAGCACCTCGTAGCACACGGGCCCACCATGGTTCCATGGACGAGACGCCCGGCAACGTGATCAGCCAACGCGAACTGCGCAACGAGTCAGCGGCGATCATGCGTGGTGTCGAGCGGGGCGAGTCGTACACGGTGACCCGCAACGGCACACCCGTCGCCCGGCTCGTGCCGATGAGACGACGGATCGCGGTGCCGCGGGACGAGGTACTCGCGGCGTTCCGCAACAGTCCCACGGTCTCGCGCGAGAGCCTCCGCGAGGATCCCGTCACCGTGGCAGACCTTGATCCGTTCGACCGTGACTGAGCCGTCGCCGAGCCGCGGCCTGATCGACACCAACGTCGTCATCGACTTGTCGATGATCCGGGCACCGGCCCTGCCCGACCTCCTGCGCGTCAGCGCGATCACGCTCGGGGAAGGGTCCGCCGCACCGCACTACGTCACGGATCTCGCGGAACGGGCGCGCCGGACCGCGCTCCTGCAGCAGGTCGAGGCGGCGTTCGACCCCCTGCCGTTCGATGCCTCAGCAGCTCGCGCCTATGGGCGCGTCTGGGCTGCGACGCTCCAGGCCGGGCGGCACAGCCGACGGCGGGTCGCTGACCTCATGATCGCCGCGGTCGCCCTGTCGAACGCTCTTCCGCTCCATACCTCCAAACCGAAGGACTTCGTCGGTCTGGAGGGCCTCCTAGACGTTCGACCCGTGAATCACCCGTAGCTCATCCGGCGACCGCGCCGATCCGCGTCCCAGCCGCCCGAACTCAGACGTTGAACCTGAACTCCACCGAATTCGGACACAGCGAAACATCTGAGACAAGGTCACATGTAGGCGTCTGCGCGATGAGAGATCTTGATGACCTCCACCACGATCTCGTCGTCGAGGATGCGATATATGACCCGATACATGCCGCGGCGCGCACTGCGGTAGCCCTCCAGGTCGAACCGCAGCGCCTTGCCCACGCGGTAGGGGTTGGCCAGGAGGTCGCCGCTGATGAACTCCCACACGGCGGAGGCCACCGCTTCGGGCAGGTCCCGCTCCAGGCTGTGACGCGCAGATCGGCTCAGTCGCAGCGCATAGCTCACGCCGCTCCCCGGCCGGAGCGTCTGGCCATGATGGCCGCCATCTCCTCACCCGTCGTCCACTCGGCGTCAGGCTGTTCACTCGCGCGGATGGCTGCCATCGCCTCAGGGTCGGAAAGAACTTCCAGGGTCTCAACGAGAGCCTCGAGATCCTCCACCGACATGAGCACCGCCACCGGACGACCGTTCTTGGTGATCACCACCCGCTCCCAGGTACCGGCGACCGTGGCGACCAACTCGCTCAACCGAGCCTTGGCGTCAGCCAACGAAGTCATTTCCATGACCAGAATTCTAGGCTGCGCATGCCGGGATGTCGAGCGGCCTGCCTCAGGTCGGGCAGGAGCGGATCCCCGCGGAGGCGTCGCCTAGCTGCCCAGTGCGACGCCGTGGCATTCCAGTCTCACGATGTGGACGGCTTGAAAGCCATAGCGTCACCCCCGACGCGGGATCGGCCGGTCGGGCTCGACTACCCGTGCGACACGAGCAGGCAGAACGGGTGGCCCGCGGGGTCGGCGAGGACGTACAACGGTTCACCCTCGTCGGCGGACCTGTCGTAGAGCAGCGTCGCGCCCAGGTCCTCAGCTCGTCGGCGGTGGCGCTCCAGCTCGGCCACGGTCGGCACACGGAAGTCGTGATGCATCTGCTTGGGGATCTCGTCCGTCGGCCACGTCGGTCGGACAAGAGCCTGCACCTGGTTGAAGGCCAGCACGCGCCTACCCTTCGCGTCCAGCAGCACCAGCCAGTCGGCATCATCAAGAGCACCCGCGCCGGTGACCTCGTCACCGGCGCGGTAGTGCAAACCCAGGAACGCACGGTAGAACTCAGCAAGGTCCCGGCAGTCCGTGGCGTCCAAAGCGGTGTGCATGAGAGCCGGGAAGGTCTCCATCCACCGAACCTACTGCGCGCCGTCCCCTCAACCGAAGGACGCGAAAGCCCCTCTCAGACACTGAACCGGAACTCCACCACGTCGCCGTCGGCCATCACGTAGTCCTTGCCTTCGATCCGAACCTTGCCGCGGGACCGCGCCTCGGCCATCGAACCCGCGCCGACGAGATCGTCGTAGCCGACCACCTCGGCCTTGATGAAGCCACGCTGGAAGTCGGTGTGGATCACTCCGGCGGCCTGCGGCGCGGTCCAGCCCTGGCGGATCGTCCAGGCCCGGGACTCCTTGGGGCCGGCGGTCAGGAAGGTCTGCAGTCCGAGGGTGTGGAAGCCGACCCGGGCCAGCTGGTCCAGGCCCGACTCCTGCTGCCCGACGCTGGCCAGGAGCTCCGCGGCGTCCGCCGGGTCGAGGTCGGCCAGCTCGGCCTCCAGCTTCGCGTCCAGGAAGATCGCGTCGGACCGGCCGGCCAGCTCGCGCAGCTCGGCCTGCCGCGCGGTGTCGGTGAGCCCGGCCTCGTCCACGTTGAACACGTAGATGAACGGCTTGGTGGTCAGCAGGGACAGCTCGCGGATCGCCGCCGCGTCCACTCCGGCGGCCGCGGCGCCCTGGTACAGGGTCTCGCCCTTCTCCAGCACCTGCTGCGCACCGAGCGCGGCCGCGAGCACCGCGGGGTCGGTCTTCTTGCCCTTGACCTCCTTGTCCAGGCGGGGCAGGGCCCGCTCGAGGGTCTGCAGGTCCGCCAGGATCAGCTCGGTGTGCACGATCTCGATGTCGTCGGCGGGATCGACCCGTCCGGTGACGTGCACGACGTCATCGTCGGCGAACGCCCGGACCACCTGGCAGATGGCGTCCGCCTCGCGGATGTTGGCCAGGAACTTGTTGCCCAGGCCCTCCCCCTCGCTGGCCCCGCGCACGATGCCGGCGATGTCCACGAAGGAGACCGCCGCGGGCACGATCCGGTCGCTGGCGAAGATCCGGGCCAGCACCGCGAGCCGCGGATCCGGCAGCGCGACGACGCCGACGTTGGGCTCGATGGTGGCGAACGGATAGTTGGCGGCGAGCACGCCCGCGTTGGTCAGGGCGTTGAAGAGGGTGGACTTGCCGACGTTGGGCAACCCGACGATGCCGATGGTGAGAGCCACGGGGACGGGAGTCTACCGGCGCGGCTCAGCCGGCCCGTTCGCCCACGTGCTCGCCGATCAGCTCCACCGCGGTCAGCGGCCGCGCCACGGCGTCCAGGGTCGCAGGCGCCGGCAGGTCGAGGTCGGTGACGTCCAGGTCCCGGATCCGGCGCGCGGTGACCAGCACGCGGCGCTCCAGCGTTCCGACCACGGCGTTGTAGTCCTCGACCGCCCGCTGCAGGCTGCGCCCGAGCCGGCCGGTGTGGGCGCCGAGCGCGCCGAGGCGGGCGTAGAGCTCCCGCCCGACCGAGAACAGTTCGCGGGCACTGCCGGACAGTGCGTCGGTCTGCCAGGTCAGGGCCACCGTACGCAGCAGCGCCAGCAGGGTCGTCGGCGTGGCCAGCACGACCCGGCGGGACATCGCGTACTCGAGCAGCCCGGGGTCCGCCGAGCAGGCCGCCGCGAGGAATGCCTCGCCCGGGACGAAGCAGATGACGATCTCCGGCGAGGGCTGGAACGCGGTCCAGTACTCCTTGGCCGCGAGCGTGTCGACGTGGGCTCGCACGGCACGGGCGTGCGACCCCGCCGCGGCTGCCTGCCGCTGCGGATCGTCGGGCGCCTCGCTCGCCTCGAGGAACGCGGCCAGCGGGGCCTTGGCGTCGACCACGACCTGCTTGCCGCCGGGCAGGTGCACCACGAGATCGGGGCGCACGCCCTCGCCGTCCGGGCGGGTGCCGACCGCCTGGGCCGTGAAGTCGACCCGGGCCAGCATCCCTGCGTGCTCCACCACCCGGCGCAGCTGGACCTCGCCCCAAGCGCCGCGAGCGGTCGGCGAGCGCAGGGCACCGGCCAGCGCGGCCGTTTGTGCCCGCAGCGCTGCCCCGTCCGAGCGCACCGCCGCGAGCTGCTCGCCGAGCCGCGCGTACTGCTCGACGCGGTCCCGCTCCAGGGTGCGGACCTGCGTCTCGACCCGGGCCATGGTGGAGGCCAGCGGGGCGAGGGTGGCCGCCAGCTCGCGGTCCTGGGAGGCTGCCGCCTCCAGGTCGGTGATCCGCTCGCGGAGCAGGTCCCGCTCGGCGCACGCCGTCGCGACCTGCCCGGCGTAGCGCGCACGGGCCAGGAGTGCGGCAAGCGCCAGCCCCGCGAGCAGGCCGAACCCGAAGGCGATCACCGTGGTCATGGTCATGACCGCGAGGCTGCCAGCGGGGTCGGACAGTTTGTGATCAATCCCGGGCCGAGCTGATCGGGCGAGCTGATCGGGCGAGCTGATCGGGCGAGCTGATCGGGCGAGCTGATCGGGGCGAGCCGGCCCGGATGGGCGAGGATCGGGTCGTGGAAGCCGTGGACGCCGTGCCGCCCGGCGGGGACGAGGACGCCGACCTACCCGGCGACGGGCCCTGGGCGATGCAGCTCGTGCTGCGCGACGATCGCCCGGACCGGCCGACGCACCTGGCCGCATGCGCTGCAGCCGCGTCCGCCGTGGTCACCCTGCTGGCCGATCCGCGCGCCGTGGACGGGCCGTGGACCGAGCACGTCGAGCGCTGGTCCAGCGGGCCGATCCGCAAGATCGTGCGCCGCGGGCGCGGGGTCAGGTTCGCGGCGACCGGCGAGTTGGACCACGTCGAGGTGAGCAGTGGCGGTGCCGTCGTCCGCGCCTTCGTCCCCGGGCCGGTCCGCGACCTGCCGCCACAGCTGTCCAAGCTCCAGGTCGCCGGCACCGACCTGCCCGATGCCGGCGAGCCCGCCCCGGCGACACCCGGCGCGGTCACCGTGCTGCTGACGCCCGAACACCCGCTGACCACCGGCAAAGCAGCCGCCCAGTGCGGCCACGCCGCACATCTGGCCTGGCTGGCGCTGCAGCCGCCCGAGCTCGCGCCGGTGCTGGACCGCTGGCGGGCGAGTGGCCTCGCAGTCCGTGTTCTGGTCCCGGCGCGCCAGGAGTGGCGACGGGCACTGCGGCGCGCCCCGGTCGTGGTCCGGGACGGCGGCTACACCGAGGTGCGGCCCGGCACGCTCACCGCGGTCGCCTGCTGGGACTGAGCCTGCTGGGACTGAGCCTGCTGGGACTGAGCCTGCTGGGACTGACCGGTCCCCTTGAGCAGCCGGCGCAGTTCCTTCGGCAGCGAGAAGAGCAGGTCCTCCTCGGCCGTGACGACCTCCTCGGCCGGGCCGAAGCCCCGCTCGGCGAGCCAGCGCAGTACGTCCCGGACCAGGATCTCCGGGACTGAGGCTCCCGAGGTGACGCCCACCGTGCGGGCCGACTCCAGCCATGACCCGTCCAGCTCACCGGCGTCGTCGACCCGGTAGGCCGCCCTGGCGCCGTGCTCCAGTGCCACCTCGACCAGGCGCACCGAGTTGGACGAGTTGCGCGAGCCGACGACGATCACCAGGTCCGCCTCAGCCGCGATCCGCTTGACCGCGACCTGGCGGTTCTGGGTGGCGTAGCAGATGTCGTCGCTCGGTGGGTCCTGCAGCAGCGGGAAACGCCGTCGCAGCCGGCGCACCGTCTCCATGGTCTCGTCCACCGACAGCGTGGTCTGGGACAGCCAGATCACCCGCGCGGGGTCGCGCACGGTCACGGTGTCCACCTGGTCCGGGCCACCGACGACCTTGATATTCCCGGGCGCCTCCCCCGCGGTGCCCTCGACCTCCTCGTGACCCTCGTGCCCGATCAGCAGGATGTCGTAGTCACCCTGGGCGAACCGGACTGCCTCCTTGTGCACCTTGGACACCAGCGGGCAGGTGGCGTCGATCGTGCGCAGCCCCCGACCGGCGGCGTCCTGGCGCACCGCAGGGGACACCCCGTGCGCCGAGAAGATCAGCAGCGCGCCCGGTGGCACTTCGTCGGCCTCGTTGACGAAGATCGCACCGCGCTGCTCGAGGGTCCGCACCACGTGCCGGTTGTGCACGATCTCCTTGCGCACGTAGACCGGGGGTCCGTGGTGTGCCAGCGCATGCTCGACCGTGTCCACCGCGCGGTCCACCCCGGCGCAGTAGCCCCGGGGTGCGGCCAGCAGGACCCGGCCCAGCGGGGCTCCGTCCGGCACCGGCAGGCCTGCCGCGGGCGTGGCCAGGGGGTCGCGGTCCGGGGTATGGGTCACCTCACCATGGTAGGTGGGCCGGATCTCCCCCCGCGGCCGGACCCGGAAGCACCAGCTCAGGACGCGACGGCTTCGGCGTCCTCACCCGGCTGGTTCACGGCGTTCTCGTCCGGGCCGAGCACCCCGTCGACGACGACCCGATTCCGGCCGGCCTCCTTGGCGCTGTAGAGCAGGTCGTCGGCGCGCCGCAGCAGGCTCTCCGCATCGTCTGACGCGGTTGCCATGGCGCCACCGATGCTGACTGTGACCTCGATCACCTGCCGGGCCACCACCAGCCGCGAGGCCTCCACCAGGGAGCGCAGCCGCTCCGCGGTCGCCGCGATCGCGCCGGCGTCGCACTGCGGCAGCAGCACGACGAACTCCTCGCCGCCGTAGCGGGTCACGACCTCCTCGCCGCGGGCGCCGAAGGACAGCGTGCGCGCGACCATCGCGAGGGTCTGGTCACCGACGTCGTGCCCGTAGCGGTCGTTGACCCGCTTGAACAGGTCGACGTCCGCGATCAGCAGCCCGAACGGCAGCCCGTGCCGCCGCCACTGCTCCAGGCGCGCGCCGAGCTCAGCCTCCAGGTAGCGCCGGTTCCCCAGGCCGGTGAGCTGGTCGGTCAGCGCGAGCTTGCGCAGCCGGCCGGTCTCGGCCCGGAACGCCGCCATCGCCGAATCGTCGCTGAAGACCTCGACCGCCCCGACCACGGTCCCGTCCGGGCCGGTCATCGGCGCGGTGCGCACCCAGACCGGCCGCCGATGCCCGTCCGCATGGTGCAGGAACACGTGCGCGTCGCGGCAGCGCCCGTCCCGGATCGTCGCCTCCAGCGGGCAGCCCGTCCCGCACAGTTCGGTGCCGCCCTCGTCGACATGGTTGAGCAGGCCGTCCCGGCAGCTGCTGCCGACGACCTCGGCCGCCGAGTACCCGGTGAGCCGCTCGGCGCCCGAGCTCCAGTAGGTGATCCGCCTGGCCCGGTCGACGAAGTAGACCCCGTCGCTCATGGTGTCGAGGAGTTCGCGGTAGAAGTCGTGCCGGATGCCGGCGTGCCGCTCCATCGTGATCCCTCGTCCGACCTTTCCGGATCCGCGCCGTCTGGACCCGAGCCGCCCGGCACCGTCCGACCGGGGCCGCCCCGATCTGCCGTCAATGCCAGGTCGGCTCGACCCGGGCGCCCCTGAACCCGCCGTTCGGGTACCGGGCCCGCAGGATGGATAGCGTAGGGCCGTGCCGACCGAGCCCGCGCAGGCGCTGCCCCAGACCGCAGGGCAGACCAGCGCCGAGCATCCGTGGCCGATCCGGCTGCTGACGGCGAAGCTGACCGACTACATCGGCAGGGCGCCCGCGCTATGGGTCGAGGGCCAGGTGGTGCAGCTGACCCGCCGCCCCGGCCAGGCCACCTGCTACCTCACCCTGCGGGACACCGACGTCGACCTGTCGTTCCAGGTCACCGTGCACGCGCGGGTCCTGGACGGGCTCGCCGGGCCGCTCGCCGACGGCGCCCACGTGGTGGTGCACGCCCGGCCACAACTGTTCCCGCGCCGCGGCTCGCTCAGCCTGGCCGCCGACGACCTGAGGCCGGTGGGGGTCGGCGAGCTGCTGGCCCGGCTGGAGCACCTGCGCCGGGTGCTGGCCGCCGAGGGCCTGTTCGCCGCCGACCGCAAACGCCCGCTGCCGTTCCTGCCGCGGGTCGTGGGACTGGTCTGCGGCCGGGCCAGCGCCGCGGAGCGGGACGTGGTCGAGAACGCCCGGCGGCGCTGGCCGGCGGTGCGGTTCGACATCCGCGCGGTGGCCGTGCAGGGGCCACGGGCGGTCCCGGACGTGGTGGCGGCGATCCGGGCCCTGGACGGCGAGCCCGAGGTCGACGTCATCGTGGTGACCCGGGGCGGCGGGTCGCTGGAGGATCTGCTGCCCTTCAGCAACGAGACCCTGGTGCGGGCCGCGGCGCAATGCCGCACCCCACTGGTCAGCGCGATCGGGCACGAGGTGGACGCGCCGCTGCTCGACCTGGTCGCCGACCTGCGGGCGTCCACCCCGACCGACGCCGCCAAGAGGATCGTCCCGGACGTGGCGGAGGAACTGGCCCGGCTGGCACAGGCCCGGCTGCGGGTCGGCGCCGCGGTCCGGCGCAGGCTCGACCGTGAGCGGCAGGGCCTGGCGGCGCTGCGGGCCCGGCCGGCGCTGGCCGATCCGCACCGGTTACTGGACAGCCGCGCCGAGCTGGTCGACGGGCTGCGCGGCCGGCTGCGGCAGGTGCTCACCGGGCGGTTGGACCGGTCCGGGGACGGGATCATCCACTTGCGTGACCGGGTTCGGGCGCTGTCCCCGGCGGCCACGCTGGCCCGCGGCTACGCGGTCGTGCAGGGCCCGGACGGCGCGGTGCTGCGGCATCCTCAGGGGGTCGAACGGGGGGCGTCGATCCGGGTGCGCCTGTCCGGCGGCGACCTGGCGGCCACGGCGGACGGCCCCTGGCGGCCGACAGCCTGATCGGGAGGCGGGCAGCGGACCCCGACGAACTGACCTGCGCGAACTAGGGTGGCACGATGAGTTCCACTCAGCCGGATGCCCAGGCGCAGGGCCGTGGCCCGTCCGAGGACATCGCGGCGCTGGGCTACGAGGCCGCGCGGGACGAGCTGGTCGATATCGTCCGCAGGCTCGAGGCAGGTGGCGGCACGCTCGAGGAGTCGCTGCAGCTGTGGGAGCGCGGCGAGGCGTTGGCTGCCCGCTGCGAGGCCTGGCTGGCGGGCGCTCGGGCCCGGATGGACGCCATGCTGGCCGACCGCCCGGACGGCGGCGGGGGCCCTGCCGACGGCGACGGCGACGACGACGAGGACGACTAGGCGCCGCCGGGTGGCAGTCGGAGGCTCTCGATCAGCCGGATCACGTCCGCCTTGCTCGCGTGCCCGGACACGATCGTCTCCATCGGGCCACCGCGCAGCACGTAGCTCACCATCTGCCGGTCCACCCGGTCACGGATCAGCCAGCTGTTGGCGCCCACCTCGATCGTTCCCGCCTCGGGGCCGGAGACCACCTGCTGGTTCTCCCAGGTGATCGGCGGGCTGGCGGCCTGCACGAAACCCAGGTACCCGCCGTCGGGGGCCAGGTAGCCGACGTGCCAGGTGAGGGCGCCGTCGGTGTCGTGCTGGACCTCCGCGAGCAGCGGGGTCCAGCCGTCCGGCAGGCCCTGCGGCACCGATGGGGCGAAGCCCAGCCCCTCCCGGGCGCTGCGGGCGGCCGCGGTCACGTCGGCGCCGGGCTGCACGACCGCGTTGGGACGCGGCAGCAGCAGCACCAGGGCCGCCACGGCGATCACCCCGATCAGGACGGCCCGAGCCGTGGCCGCCCTTCGCCGCGGGGTGGGCGTTCCGGACGGTGCGGGCAGGTCCGGCGACGGGGCGCGGTCCGCGGCGTCCGGGGCGAGGCTCACGGGCTCCATGGTGGCCCCTGCACGGCCCCGCGCCGCACGGGGGCCCGCCACGACGGAGCCGCGCCGTGGCCGGGCTACGATCTGCCCGGTGCCGCCGGGCCCTCCGGTCGCAGCCGCGCCAGAGGTCACACGCGAGGGGTCAATGGACGAGATGCTGGTCGTCGGCGAGGCACTGGTCGACATCGTCGAGCGCGCGGACGGCCCGACCGCCGAGCACCCGGGCGGCAGCCCGGCGAACGTCGCCCTCGGCCTGGCCCGGCTCGGACGGGAGGCCCGGCTGCTGACCCGGATCGGCGCCGACCCGCGCGGGCTGACCGTCCGGGCGCACCTGGAGTCCTCCGGGGTGCGGCTGGCGCCGGAGTCGATCACGACCGGGCGCACCTCCACGGCCACCGCCCACCTGGATGCCCGCGGGGTCGCGTCCTACGACTTCGACCTGGACTGGCGGCTGCCCGACGGCCTCGACCTGGGCGGAGCCACAGCCGTGCACACCGGGTCGATCGCCGCGTTCCTGCCTCCCGGGGGCGACGCCGTGCTGGACCTGGTCCGCCGCGCGGCCGGCCGGGCCACGGTCAGCTACGACCCGAACGCCCGGCCCCGGTTGATGGGCGAGCCCGCCGCCGCCCGCGCGCGGGTGGAGTCCTTCGTCGCGCTGGCCGACCTGGTCAAGGTCAGCGACGAGGATCTGGACTGGCTGGCGCCCGGCGAGGATCCGGAGGGTCTGATCGCGGACTGGCTGGGCCGGGGCCCGGCCGTGGTCGTGCTGACCCGGGGCGAGCGCGGCGCGGTCGGCGTGTGCGCTGCCGGTCGGGTCGAGGTGCCGGCACCGCCGATCGCGGTGCTGGACACGGTCGGCGCGGGCGACTCGTTCATGGCCGGGCTGCTCGACCACCTGGCCGGCTGCCGGTTGCTGGGCCCGGACCGGGCCGCCGGGCTGCGGGCGATCGGGACGGCCGAGGCGGAGGCGATGCTCGCCCACGCGGTGAAGATCGCGGCGATCACCTGCACCCGGGCCGGAGCCGATCCCCCGACCCGGGCCGACCTGGACGCCTGGAACCCCGTCGAGACCTGACCCGTCGCCCGAGCGCGGTGGCGGCGGCTCAACCTGCCGGGCTCAACCTGCCGGGCTCAACCTGCCGGGGCTCAGCTGCCGGGGCTCAGCTGCCGGCGGGTACCGCGTCCACCGGCACCGGACCGGTCGAGCCGCGCAGCACCAGCCGGACCGGGTGCATCGCGATGCCCTCGCTCGCCGGGCCGTTCCCGGGCTTGCCGTCCAGGTGCGCCACCAGCCAGCGGGCCGCGGCCGCGCCCTGCTCGGCCACCGGCTGGGCGACGGTGGTCACGTCGAAGATCTCCGCCAGCTCGTGATCGTCCACGCCGACGATGGAGACGTCGTCCGGGCAGCGCAGCCCCGAGCGGCGCAGCGCGCGCAGCGCCCCGAAGGCCATCTCGTCCGACTGGCAGAACACCGCCGTCGGGCGCCCGCCGGGTTGGGACAGCAGCGCGGTCATGGCCAGCTCACCACCGCGGGCGGTGAATCGCCCGTCCCGCTCCCAGCCCGGGCGGACCTCGATGCCGGCCTCGTCCAGCGCCAGCCGGTACCCCTCGGTGCGCAGCCCGGGCACGCTGAACCGCTCGGGCCCGTCCATGTCACCGCCGATGCAGGCGATCCGGTGATGCCCGAGGTTGACCAGGTGCTGCACGGCCAGCCGGGCGGCGGCCACGTTGTCGACCCGCTCCCCGTGCATGCCCGGAACAGGCTCGGCCACGCAGGCCAGCGGCACGTCCAGGGTGCGCAGGATCTCGACCTCGGCGGGGTCCAGCGGCAGGGCAACGATCAGCAGCCCGTCCACCCGACGGCGCACCGGCAGCGATTCGAAGAAGGAGCGCCGCCGCCGCTCGCCAGCCAGGACGTGCAAGCTGAGGTCGTAGCCCCCATCCCGCAGCGCCTCCTCGATCCCCCGGACCACCTCGGCGAAGAACCACCGGCCGGCGTACGGCAGGACCACGCCGACCGCCCGCACCCGCCCGGTGACCAGCCCCGAGGCCAGCGGCGAGGCGGTGTAGTCCAGGTCGGCGGCAGCCTTGAGCACGCGGTCGCGGGTCGAGTGGGACACGTTCGGCATGTCCCGCAGGGCCCTCGACACGGTCGCGACCGACACCCCGGCCCGCTGCGCGACGTCGATGATGCTCGCCCGCTGGGCAGGGGCCGGTCTCCTGATCCCGGTCTCGGTCACGGCCGGCCTCCCGCGGTCTGGTCGGCTCCCACGGAGGTGGTCACCCTGTCACGCCGACGCTCAGCATGACAAGCGTTTGCACGCTGGTCATTGTCGCACCCTAGGATCTTTCTATCGACGCACGTCACACGCATTGACCCCGCTTGAAAGCGATTTCACTGCCGGCTTCCAGGCCCACCCGGCAGGCACGCTCCGGAGCGGGGGCGCCAGCACCGGCCGATGGAATGTTCCGGCACTTCAGTCGGGCCCAGAACGTCATCAAGGAGGTCAAACGTGCTCAACCGGACAGGCGTTCTGACCCCCGCGAGCCGGGCCAGGCTGACCGACGCCGGAACCGCGAGAGAAAGCGCTTTCACGATCAGGCTGGAGCGCTGGTTGCCGGACCTGATGGACGGCCTCGCCCCGTACCGGGGGCGCTGCGGCCCCGATCTCACCTCGCTCGCCACCCGGGTGGTCGACCGGGTGGCGGACGCCTTCGCCGACCGCCCGCCGGCCCTCGCCGACCGGGACGAGGAGCGGCTGCTGCGCCCGGACTGGTTCGCCGGCCCCGACCAGATCGGCTATGTCTGCTACCCGGACCGGTTCGCCGGCACGCTGGCCGGGGTCGCCGAGCGGATCGGCTACCTGCGCGAGCTCGGGGTCACCTACCTGCATCTGATGCCCCTGCTGCGGCCGCGCGACGGAGCGGACGACGGTGGCTACGCCGTGGCCGACTACCGGCAGGTGCGGCCGGACCTGGGCACCATGCAGGACCTGGCGCGGCTGGCCGATGCCCTGCACGAGAGCGGGATCTCGCTCACCCTCGACCTGGTGCTCAACCACGTGGCCCGCGAGCATCCCTGGGCCGTCGCCGCCCGCGCCGGCGACGCGCGCTACCGGGGGTACTTCCACGTCTTCGCCGACCGCGACCTGCCGGACGCCTATGAGCAGGCCCTGCCCGAGGTCTTCCCCTACTCGGCACCGGGCAACTTCAGCTGGGATCCGGACCTCGGCTGGGTCTGGACCACCTTCCACGACTACCAGTGGGACCTGAACTGGTCCAACCCGGAGGTCTTCCTCGAGCTGCTCGAGATCATCCTGCTGCTGGCGAACGTCGGCGTGGACTGCCTGCGCCTGGACGCGATCGCGTTCATCTGGAAGCAGCTCGGCACCAGCTGCCAGAACCGGCCCGAGGTACACCAGCTGGTGCAGGCCCTGCGCGCGGCGGTCCGGATCGCGGCCCCGTCGGTGATCTTCAAGGCCGAGGCGATCGTCGCCCCCGAGGAGCTGCCCGCCTACCTCGGCACCGGCAGCCACGCCGGGAAGGTCTGCGACCTGGCGTACCACAACAGCCTGATGGTCCAGCTCTGGTCCGCCCTCGCCTCGCGCAGCGCCGGGCTGGCCCGGCACGCCCTGGCGGTGCCGCCGCCGAAGCCGGTGACCACCGCCTGGGGCACCTACCTGCGCTGCCACGACGACATCGGCTGGGCGATCTCGGACACCGACGCCGGCCGCGCCGGGCTGTCCGGGGCGGCCCATCGCAGCTTCCTGGCCGACTTCTACGCGGGCCGCTTCCCGGGCTCGTTCGCCCGCGGGGCGGACTTCCAGGTCGACCCGGTCACCGGTGACCGGCGGACCTGCGGCACGCTGGCCAGCCTGGCCGGGCTGGAGGCGGGGTTGGAGCGGCTGCGCCGGACCGGCGACCCCCGCGGGGTGGACCAGGCGCTGGCCCGGATCTTCCTGCTGCACGCCGTGATCTACGGCTACGGCGGCATCCCGCTGCTGTACATGGGAGACGAACTCGGCCTGTGCAACGACGGCGGCTACCGGGACGACCCCCGGCTGGCCGGCGACAACCGGTGGATGCACCGCCCCGCGATGCCCTGGCAGGCCGCCGCGCGCCGGGACGACCCGAGCACCGTCGAGGGGCGGATCCACGCCGGGCTGGCGCACCTGGCCCGGGTCCGCGCCGGGCTGGCGTCGCTGCACGCCGCGGTGGAGAGCAGCCCGGTGGACGCCGGCAACGACGCCGTGCTCGGGCTCATCCGCCGCCACCCGGCCGGCGCCATGCTGCAGCTGTACAACGTCTCCCCCGACTGGCAGCACGTGCCCGTCGCCGCCCTGCCCGGACCGTCCTGGCGCTGGGAGCACATCTCGGGGTTCGCCCCGGTCGCCGAGCCCCGGCCCGGCGGGCCGATCCACGCCCTACCGCCCTACGCCGCCTGGTGGCTCACCGTGGCCGCCGAGCCCCGTCCAGGGTGACCGGCGTCGCATCCCGTGCGCGGTGCTGTACCCCCGCCGGTTTAGGCTCGATAGCACCGAGAGGCGGCGTCCATCCCTGCGCGCCGCGCAGAACCGCTGGGAGCAGTCATGTCCGAGTTCGCCTTTTCCGACCTGTTACCGATCCACCCGACGATCGACGCGGAGGCGGACCCGACCCCCTACCGGCTGCTGACCACCGCGGGGTCCGGACCATCACGGCGGCCGGGCGCGAGTTCCTGGAGGTGACACCCGAGGCGCTCCGGCTGCTCACCGACACGGCGATGCACGACATCGCGCACTTCCTCCGGCCGGCGCACCTGGCCCAGTTGCGGCGGATCCTGGACGACCCGGAGGCGTCAGCGAACGACCGCTTCGTCGCCCTGGACCTGTTGAAGAACGCCAACATCGCGGCCGGTGGCATGCTGCCGATGTGCCAGGACACCGGCACCGCGATCGTCATGGCCAAGCGCGGCCAGCACGTCCTGATGGCCCCGGGCGAGCCCGGCGACCCGGCGGCCGCCCCGGCGCGACGAGGAAGCGATCTCCCGCGGGGTCTTCGACGCCTACACCCGGCTCAACCTGCGGTACTCGCAGATGGCCCCCCTGACGATCTGGGAGGAGCAGCAACACCGGCTCCAACCTGCCCGCGCAGGTCGAGACCTACGCCGACACCACCCCGGGTCACGAGAACTCATACAAGTTCCTGTTCATGGCCAAGGGCGGCGGCTCGGCGAACAAGAGCTTCCTGTTCCAGGAGACCAAGGCGATCCTGAACCCCGAGCTGGATGCTGCGCTTCCTGGACGAGAAGCTGCGCTCGCTGGGCACCGCGGCGTGCCCGCCGTACCACCTGGCGATCGTGATGGGCGGCACCGCGCCGAGTTCGCGCTGAAGACCGCGAAGTACGCCGTCGGCCAAGTACCTGGACACGCTGCCGACGACAGGATCGCCTGCGGCCATGGGTTCCGGGACCTCGAGCTGGAGCCGAGGTGCTCGAGCTGACCCGCCAGTTCGGCATCGGCGCCCAGTTCGGCGGCAAGTACTTCTGCCACGACGTGCGAGTGGTCCGGCTGCCCCGGCACGGCGCGTCGTGCCCGATGGCGATCGCGGTGTCCTGCTCGGCCGACCGGCAGGCACTCGGCCAAGATCACGCCCGAGGGCGTGTTCCTCGAGCAGCTCGAGACCGAGCCCGGCGCACTTCCTGCCCGAGAC
The DNA here is from genome assembly GCA_963740575.1 of uncultured Actinomycetota bacterium. GTDB lineage: Bacteria > Actinomycetota > Actinomycetes > Actinomycetales > Kineosporiaceae > CAVUET01. The sequence continues at coordinate 193,912 of CAVUET010000001.1, forward strand.
CACCGACGAGCACCTCGGAGGAAGCGCCGAGGACGGCAAGGTGGTCGGATCGACCTGAACCGGCCGATGGCCGAGATCCGGGCCGAGCTGTCGCGCTACCCGGTCAAGACCCGGCTGTCGTTGACCGGCCCGCTGGTGGTCGCCCGGGACATCGCGCACGCCAAGATCAAGGACCGGCTGGACGCCGGGGAGCCGATGCCCCAGTACCTGCGCGACCATGCCGTGTACTACGCCGGCCCGGCCAAGACCCCCACCGGGTACGCGTCCGGATCGTTCGGGCCCACCACAGCCGGACGGATGGACTCCTACGTCGAGGCGTTCCAGGCCGCGGGCGGATCGTTCGTGATGCTCGCCAAGGGCAATCGCTCCAAGGCCGTGACCGCCGCATGCAAGAAGAACGGCGGGTTCTACCTCGGCTCGATCGGCGGCCCCGCGGCCCGGCTGGCCCAGGACTGCATCCGGCACGTCGAGGTGCTGGAGTACCCGGAGCTGGGCATGGAGGCGGTCTGGAAGATCGAGGTCGAGGACTTCCCGGCGTTCATCGTCGTGGACGACAAGGGCAACGACTTCTTCGCCGAGGTCACCCGTCCCGTCGCGATGACGATCTCACGCCGCACCGGGATCTGACCCCCGGCATGTCCGAGACCCAGCCGGGCCTGGCCTGGGCCCAGGCCTGGGGCACCGCGGGCCGGGCCGTCCAGCCGCTGGAGCCGGTCACCGTGCCGCTGCACCTGGCCTGCGGCGCGGTCCTGGCGCAGGACGCCCTGGCCCGCACCGACCTGCCGGCCACCGACGTCGCGGCGATGGACGGCTGGGCCGTGTCCGGGCCACCGCCCTGGACGGTGACCGGCGAGGTGCTGGCCGGCACCCGCCCTCGGCCCCTGCGGCCCGGGACCGCCGTCGTGATCGCCACCGGTGCGCAGCTGCCGGCAGGCGCGGACGGCGTGCTGCGGCGCGAGCACGGCGCGCAGGCCGGCGGGCAGGCCGGCGGGCAGGCCGGCGGGCAGCTGACCGCGCCGGGCCTGCCGGAACCCGATGACATCCGCCGGGACCTGCGCCGCCGGGGCAGCGAGTGCCGGGTCGGAGAGGTCGTGCTGCCCGCGGGCACCCCGATCAGCCCGGCCGCGGCGGGCCTGCTCGCCGCGGCGGGCTTCGACGTGCTGCCGGTCCGCCGCGCCAGCGCGACGGTCCTCGTGCTGGGCGACGAGCTGCTCCGATCGGGACCGGCCAGGGACGGGCGGGTCCGCGACGCGCTCGGGCCCCTGCTGGCGGCCTGGCTGCCGATGCTCGGCCTGACCGTCGCCTCGGTCACCGGCGTCGCCGACCGGCGGGAATCGCTGGCCACCGCGCTGGCCGCGACCCGCTCCGACCTGGTGGTCACGACCGGGTCCACGGCCCGCGGCCCGGTCGATCACCTGCACGACGTGCTGGCATCCGCCGGCGCCCGGCTGGTCGTCGACGGCGTGGCCGTCCGGCCCGGCCATCCGCAGGTGCTGGCCGTCCTGCCCGACGGGCGGCCCCTGATCGGGCTGCCCGGCAACCCCCTGGCCGCGGTGTCGGGGCTGCTCACCCTCGTCCACCCGGTGGTGGACGCGCTGCATGCCCGCGCGGCCGCTCCGGCGCGGACGGTGCGGCTGAAGGCCCCGGTGACGGCCGGCCAGGACGCCACCCGGCTGGTCCCGGTCCGGGACGGGCGGCCGGTGATGTTCGCCGGGCCCGCCATGCTGCGCGGCCTGGCCACGGCCGACGCAGTCGCGGTGATCCCGCCGGGCGGTGCCCCGGCCGGCGCGGACGTGACGTCGCTGGCGCTACCCGGCCTGTCCTGACCAGCAGTCAGCGGGCCAGCCAGCGCAGCCGGGGGAACTGCACGAACGCCTCGGCCTCGAGCGCGGCGATGCCGACCCGCGGCAGCTCGGCGGCCCGGCGGAAGCAGACGAAACGCGGATTCCACTGCGGCTCGTACTTCGCGTTGGCCCGGTACAGCGACTCGATCTGCCACCAGCGCGAGAGCAGCAGCAGGACCCGGTGCCACAGCCGCAGCACCGGCCCGGCCCCGACCCGGGCGCCGCGCTCGAAGACCGACCTGAACACCGCGAAGTTCAGCGACAACCGCCGGATCCCCAGGCCCGCGGCCGCCTCGGTCACCGCCACGACGGCGAGCTCCATCGTCCCGTTCTCGCTGTCCCGGGCCCGGCGCATCAGGTCCAGCGAGAGCCCGTCGCAGCCCCACGGCACGAAGCCGAGCACCGCGACCAGCCGGCCGTCGCCGTCCCAGACCCGGACCACGACGAGGTCCGGATCGCAGGTGTCACCGAGCCGGCCGAGCGCCATCGAGAAGCCGCGCTCCACCTCCTCGCCGCGCAGCCGCTCGGCGGTGGCGATCACCTCGTCGAGCTCCGCCGCCGAGAGCTCGGCCTGGCGGCGGACGTCGGTCCGGTACCCCGCCCGGCGGACCCGGTTCACCGCCTGCCGGACCCCGCGCATCGAGCGGCCCTCCAGGCTGAAGGTGGACAGGTCGAGCACGGCCTCGTCGCCGAGTTCCAGGGCGTCCAGCCCGGCCCGCCGGTAGGCGATCGCGCCCTGCTCGGAAGCGCCGATCACCCCGGGGATCCAGGCGTAGCGCTCCGCCTCGGCCAGCCAGGCCGCGATCGCGCCCGGCCAGGCCTCGGGATCGCCGAGCGGGTCGGCGGCGGCGAGCGTGACGCTGCCGACCACCCGGTAGGCCACCGCTGCCTTGCCGGACGAGGAGAAGATCACGGCCTTGTCCCGGCGCAGCGCGAAGTACCCCAGGGAGTCCCGATCGCCGAACCGGTCCAGCAGCTCGCGGACCTGCCGCTCCGACGCCGGGGACAGCCCCGGCTTCTTCTGGGCCGGGGCGAGCAGGGTGGCGATCGTGAGCAGCGCGGTCAGCCCGCCCATGGCGGCCAGCGCGGTCTCGGTGAAGGTGAGCGTGGCGGCGTGCCGGAAGCTCAGGTCGGGCGCGAAGCCGAGCAGGCCGAAGAACACCTCCTGCAACCGGTGCGGGAACGGCGTGTCCAGCGCTGTGCGCCGGGTCAGCAGCAGCCCGGCAGCCATCGAGAAGCTGCTCATCACCAGGAAGACGCGCACCGTGGCCAGCCGGGAGCGCCGCAGGGACCGAGCGGTGAAGTCCTGCCGGGTCCACACCAGCAGGGCGAGCAGGACGGCGTTGATCGCCACCAGCCGGAACCGGTGCACCTGAAGGTTGGCCAGCAGCGCGATCCCGATCACGGCGACGATGAGCATCCAGGCGCGCCGCTTGCGGCGGCTGAGGGCTCCGGCCAGCAGCAGCATCGAGCCGGCGGCGATCATCCCCGCGGCGAACGCCGTGCCGTCGCTCAGCGCGTCCAACGTCCTGGACGCGTGCTGCAGGTGACGCTCGGGCAGGACGATGTCGAGTAGCGCGAAGATCGCCGCCACCCGAACGGCCCAGCCCATCAGAACCGGCAACCGCTGCCGCCACAGATCACGCGCGTGGCTGTTCGGACCGACCGTGGACTGGACCCCCGACACCATGGTCACGTCCGTGAGTGTACGAGAGCGAAACCGGGACCACGCGCGACCGCAGGGCCGCGCAGACCTGGCGTTGACCGGGCGCAAGCAGTCCGCACACCGACCGCCCGGCGACCCCGGACCGCTGTCCTGCGCAGGCGCGAGGGCGGCTGCCAGGATGGCCCCGTGGATTCCTCGCCGACCGTTCTGGCCAGGGCGGACACCGCTCGCGGCGAGATCGTCCTGCGCCGTCGCGGGACGGTGCTGGAGCTGATCGTGGCCGGAGTCTTCGCGATGGACTCGGCCCATACCGGCACCGAACGGGCGCTGGCCGCCCTGGCGCTCGAGCGCGTCAGAGGCTCCGCGGATCGGCCCGACGGGCTGCACCTCGTGGTCGCCGGGCTCGGGCTCGGCTACACCCTGGCCACGGTCCTGGCCGATCCCGGCGTCGCCACGGTCGACCTGATCGAGCTGGACGAGCATCTGGTCGGTTGGGCCCGGGACGGGCTCGTGCAGCCCGCCGGCCGCGCGCTGGAGGACCCTCGGGTCAGCGTCCAGGTGGCTGACGTCCGGGACGCCGTCGCCGGTCTGGCCACCGCGGCGACGGACGTGCTGCTGCTCGACGTGGACAACGGCCCGGGCTTCCTCGTCCACCCCGGCAACGCCGACGTCTACCGGCCGCCGTTCCTCACCGAGGCGGCACGGGTGCTGCGGCCCGGCGGGGTCCTGGCGGTGTGGTCCGCCGATCCGGCGCCGGAGCTGTCCACGGCTCTGCACGCGGTGCTCGGCAGCTGCCAGGAGGTGCGCCGGCCGGTGCAGCGGGACGGCCGGGAGTTCGAGTACTCGATCTATCTCGCTGGCTGACGACCTCGCCGGCTGACGACCTCGCCGGCTGACGACTTCGCAGGCTGATCAGCTCGCATGCTGATCAGCTCGCGGGCTGCTCGCGGTCGGCCCAGCGCGGTCGCTCGATCACCTGGCGCGGGGCGAGCGGGGCCCAGTAGGACCGGTCGCAGCGGGCGGCACTGTCCAGCAGCCCGAGATCGGGCAGGCCGTCGTCCGCCATCACGGCCGGATCCACCGCGACGTGCACCACCGCGCCGAAGACGACATGCCCCGAGCGCGGGCCCTCGCCGAACGAGCGGACCTCGATCAGACGGCACTCCAGGGCGGCCGGCGACTGCGCGACCCGCGGCGCCCGGACGGTCCGGGACGGTTCGGGCTCCAGCCCGGCCAGGGCCAGCTCGTCCACCTCGGGCGGCGCATCGATCGACGTCAGGTTGACCGACTCGCGCAGCCACCACGGCGCGACGTTGACCACGAACTCTCCGGTCGCCTCGATGTTGCGCAGGCTGTCCTTGCGGCCGATCGAGGTGAACTGGACGACCGGAGGCTCGGCGGACGACACGGTGAAGTAGGAGTGCGGTGCCAGGTTGACCCGCCCGAGGGTGTCCACGGTGCTGACCCAGGCGATCGGCCGGGGCGCCACCACGACGTTCAGGAATGCGTAGGTGCGCCGGCCGAGCTCTTCGACCGGGGTCTCGAGCCGGCCTGGACCGGTCTGCGGCACCACCACCTCGTCCGTCACGCCCCGATGATCCCAGCGCCCCGAGGCCGGCGCAGCACGGGGCCGCGGCGTGGCGAGCGCGACCCGCGCGGCCATCAGCGTCCAGGAGGCGGCCGCGATCATGATCCGGCCCGCAGATCCGCCCGGACCTCCTCCGCCAGCAGCTGCAGATCCACGCCCGCCTCGGACAGCGCTCGGGCGCCGAGCCCGCCACCGTCACGCAGCAGCCCGAGCATCAGGTGACCGGGCCGGATCTCCTTGCTGCGCAAGGCGATCGCCTCGCGCAGTCCGAGCTCGATCGCCTTCTTCGCGCGCGGAGTGAGCGGGATGTGGCCCCGCGCCGGTGCGCCGCCGCGGCCGGGCCGGTCCAGCGCGCCGGGGCCGAACGTGGCCTCGACCTTCTCGCGCACGGCGTCCAGGTCGATCCCGATGCTGTCCAGGGCGTCGGCGTCCAGCTCCGGCCCGGCCCCGGCGCGCCGGTAGCGGTCCAGGGCGGCCAGGACCGCGGCGCGGTCCACACCGTGGCCGGCCATCCTGTGGGCGACCGCTTCGCCCTCCTCGTGCAGCAGGCCGAGCAGGAGGTGCTCGGTGCCCAGCCGCTCGGCCCGCGCCTCACGCGCCTCCTCCTGGGCATGGACCACCACCGACCGGGCGGCGTGGGTGAACCGCTCGAACATGGTCAACCGTCCCTTCGCATCAGTCGCCGGCCACCCGCGTACTTCTTGTGCACGGCCTGCCGGCTCACCCCCAGCAGCACGGCGATCTCCTGCCAGGACCAGCCCAGCTCCCTCGCCCTGCCGACCTGCAGCTCCTCCAGGCGCTCGACCAGTGCGCGCAGGGCGCGCACTGCGCGCAGCCCCTCCGCCGGATCGGCGCCGCCGGCCTGAGCGGCCAGCTGCTCGGATTCACTCATGCCTGTCAACATAAGTTGACGACCTGCGATCTGTCAACCTGCGTTGACGAGCTCCCACGAGCCCCAGGGCGCCGCGCGCCCAGCGCCGCCGCCCATTCGTCCACCACAGCGGATCCACCGGTGAAAGCGCTTTCATGCGGGTTGGGACGAAGCAGAGTTGGGACGAAGCTAGAGTCGGGACGAACCTGTGGCGACTGCCGCACCGACGGCCGGAACAGCTGCCCCGGGTGATCAGCGGCCGACCACGCCCCGCCGCGGCAGGCCGATCAGCCGGGGTACCCGTCCGGCATAGATCTCGTACTCGGGGCCGAACCGCTTGCGCAGGCGGGACTCCTCCAGCCCGGCCTTCACGTGCAGCACCCCGGACAGCGCGGCCACGGCGACCAGGGCCTGCGGACGGCGCCTGAGCACGGCGACAGCGGTGGCGCCCACCAGCAGCCCGGCGTAGACCGGGTTGCGTGACATCGCGTACACGCCGGCCGTCCGCAGCCGGGCGCCCTGGCGCGGCTCCACCCTGGGGGTCAGGTCCGGGCCGAGCTGCCGGATGCCGGCCAGGCTCAACGCCCCGCCGCACGCCGCGGCCAGCAGTGCCGCGTCGCGGACCGGTCTCGGCAACGGCCAGCGGCCGCGGCCCGGCCACAGCACGCCGGCCAGGGCCAGCACCTGGGCACCGACCACGATGTTGGACAGATCGGGCCGCAGGCGAAGGGAAGTCACGCGCACGGGCCCAGCGTGCCACGCCCTACAGCGATCATGAGGGCTGAGCGAAGCCACCGGAGGCTCAGATGAACGCAACGCCGAACGGGCAGGTCCGGATCGAGCACGACACGATGGGTGAGGTGATGGTCCCGGCCGGGGCACTGTACGGCGCGCAGACCCAGCGCGCGGTGGCCAACTTCCCGTTCGGGGCCGGACCGATCGACCCGCGGGTGATCCAGGCCCTGGCTCGGATCAAGGTGGCGGCCGCCCGCGTCAACGCCGACCTCGACGTGCTCCCGGCCGAGGTCGCCCAGGCCATCGCGAAGGCCGCGGCCGAAGTGGCCGGCGGCGAGCATGCGGACCAGTTCCCGGTCGACGTCTTCCAGACCGGCTCCGGCACGTCGACCAACATGAACGTCAACGAGGTGGTCGCCACGCTGGCGACCCGCCGCCTCGGCCGGCCGGTGCACCCGAACGACGAGGTGAACGCGTCCCAGTCCAGCAACGACACGTTCCCGACCGCGGTTCACCTCGCGGCTGCGCAGGCGGTTCAGGACGAGCTGATGCCCGCGCTGGACCACCTGGCCGCAACCCTGGAGCGCAAGGCGGCCGAGACGGCCGGGGTCGTCAAGGCAGGCCGGACGCACCTGATGGACGCCACCCCGGTCACGCTCGGCCAGGAGCTCGGCGGGTACGCCGCCCAGATCCGGCGCGGGGCGGAGCGGCTGCGCGACGCGCTGCCCCGGGTCGCGGAGGTACCCCTGGGCGGTACCGCCGTCGGGACCGGCATCAACACCCCCCCGGGGTTCGCCGCCGCGGTGATCGAGCTGCTGCGCGAGGACACCGGTCTGCCCATCACCCAGGCTCGCAACCACTTCGAGGCCCAGGGCGCGCGGGACGCGCTGGTCGAGCTGTCCGGCGTCCTGCGCACGGTCGCCGTCAGCCTGACCAAGATCTGCAACGATCTGCGCTGGATGAGCTCCGGGCCCAACGCCGGGCTGGCCGAGGTGCACCTGCCCGACCTGCAGCCGGGATCGTCGATCATGCCCGGCAAGGTCAACCCCGTGGTCCCCGAGGCGGTGCTCCAGGTCTGCGCCCGCGTGATCGGAGACGACGCGACCGTGGCCTGGGCCGGGGCCAGCGGCGCATTCGAGCTCAACGTCATGGTGCCGGTGATGTCCCTGGCGATCCTCGAGCCGATCACGCTGCTGGCCACGGCGGCCCGGCTGCTGGCCGACCGGACCGTGGCAGGGCTGGAACCGAACGCCTCCCGGGCCCGCGCCATGGCCGAGAGCTCCGCCGCCATCGTCACCCCGCTCGCCCGGGTGCTCGGCTACGAGGCGGCGGCACGGATCGCCAAGGACGCGGTGGCGCACCGGACCACGATCCGGCAGGCCGTGCTCGATCTCGGCTATGTCGCCCGTGGCGCGATCACCGAGCAGGATCTCGACCGTCTGCTGGACGTCACGGCGATGACCCGCTCGCCCGACGCCGGCGCCTAGGCTCCGCCCCCCGCCCCCCGCCGCCCACCGTGCAACCTCTGAGACGTAACTGAATGGTGAGCGGGCAGGCCGGAGGCTCCCGGCGGAGCGCAGCGTAGCCGGGATCGGTTGTTTGGTTTGTTCAGGCTGCTGGGGTGTTGATCTGGATGGTGTAGCCGAGGGCCTGCAGTTCCCGCACGAGGTAGTCCTTGCGGTGGTGGTGGGCGGGGGTGTCGGGGCGGGTGTAGTAGTCCGGGCCGAGGTCGTAGAAGGCGACGCCGTCGTGCAGGACGTGCCAGGCGATGATGATCAGGTCGTGGGCGATGGCGACGGCGGCCTTGCCGCCGTTCTTCTGGCCGAACCGGCGGTGTAGGCGGCGGAACTTCGCCCCGAGGTAGGTGTTGGTGCGGGCGGTCGCCCAGGCTGCCTCGACCAGCGCGGTGCGGATCTCCCGGTTGCCCTTGCGGGTACGGGTGCTGTGGTGCTTGCCGGCCGACTCGTTGTTGCCCGGACACAACCCGGCCCAGGACGCCAGGTGCGCTGCGGTCGGGAACCGGGACATGTCCACCCCGATCTCGCTGATGACGACCTGGGCGGTGCGCTCAGCGATCCCCGGGATCGTGCACAGGCCCTGGATCTGCGCGCAGAAAGGGACTGTCATCGCCTCCACCTGACCGTCCAGCCGGGCGATCATCTGCTCCAGATGGTCGATCATGTCCAGGTGCAGCCGGGCCAGCACCGCGTGGTGGTCACCGAACCGGCCGGCCAGCGCCATCGACAGGTCCGGGATCTTGCTGCGCATCACCCCCCGGGCCAGATCGGCCAGCACCCGCGGGTCCCGCTGGCCGCCGATCAGCGCCTCGATCATGTCCCGGGCGGACTTGGTGGAAAGGCTGGAGGCCACCGAGTCGATCTTCACCCCGGCGTCCTGCAACACCTTGCCCAACCGCTGCAACTCACTGGTGCGGGACTGGATGAGCTTCTTGCGGTACCGGGTGATCTCCCGGATCGCGGCGATCTCCTTGGGCGGGATGAAACTGCCCCGCAGCAGGCCGACCTCCAGCAACTGGGCCAGCCACTGACTGTCCTTCACGTCCGTCTTACGGCCCGGGACGGTCTTGACATGCGCGGCGTTGACCAGCAGGACCTCGAAGTCGACCTCGCCCTCGCACAGGGCGTGGAACACCGGCCGCCAATAGATCCCCGTGGACTCCATCACCACGTGCGTGACACCCTGCTCGGCCAGCCAGGCCGTCATCACCGCCAGCACCGGGTAGAACGTCTTGAACTTCCGGGTGGTCTCCACCCGCGCGGCGCCCGGGCCGCCGCCGGGGGCCCGGACGGTGACCGCGATCTCCTTCTTCCCGACATCGATGCCCGCCACCCGCTCAAGCACGATCTCCACACCACTCACCCGCCTTCGTCGTCACCGCTGACCAGCGCCTCCCGGGAGCCCGTGAAGATCAAGACTCTGAGACACGCGCTCTACGGCAGCAACCCGGGGCACCTACCGGGCGGGCTCCAGCGTCAATCTGGTATCCGGACTCACCAGGTACCACACAGGAACGACGTCAACGGGAGACGCGCCCCCAGTTTCACCCACCCAAGGGCGCCAACGGCGCGGCATGAACATCTGGTATGCAATCGGGGTATCCGATCTTCGTGATACCCCGATTCCATACCAGACGTCGATCCGGGCTGATCCGGGCCAGCCTGCGGGCCCGGGCCAGTGGCGCCGAGGGCGTCAGTACCAACCGGTCGCCTGGCTGTGGCCCCAGGCACCGCACGGCGTTCCGTACACCTTGGCGATGTAACCCAGGCCCCAACGGATCTGAGTCACCGGGTTGGTCCGCCAGTCGGCCCCGGCGCTGGACATCTTGCCGCCGGGCAGTGCCTGCGGGATCCCGTACGCCCCGGACGAGGGGTTGCTGGCCCGGTAGTTCCAGCCGCTCTCCCGGTTCCACAGCGAGACCAGGCAGGAGAACTGCCCCGAGCCCCAGCCGCGCTCGGCGACCAGGACGCGCGCCGCTGCCTGCGGATCGGAGAGTGCGCTCCGCACAGCCTGCCGGGCCGCCTCGGCGGCGCGGGCCGCGCGGGCCGCGCGGACTGCCTCTGCGGCCCGGGCAGCGGCCGCCGCGGCCCGGGCGCGTTCGGCCGCTGCGGCCGCCCGGGCGCGCTCCGCCGCGGCAACGCTGCGCAGCGCGGACCGCGACGCGGCATCGCGCCGCTGCCGTTCCACCTGCGCCGCGGCGAGGCCGGCCGACTGGCCGGTCCGCAGGGCGAGAACCTCGGTGATGTCGCCGGACACGGCGGGGTGTCCTCGGCCGGACACCCTCGACTCGGCCTCAGCCACGACACCCGACTGCAGGGCCGCGACGGACAGCGCGGCAACCCCGCAGAGGGCGGCTGAGGTGGTGGTGATCCGGACCGATCTGATGACCTTCGAGAACCTTGCGGGCACGAACGACCTCTCCACGCCGCGCGTCCCGAATCGCCGCACGGACCGATCACCCGGGCACACAGGCTCGCGGCGCGCGCACCACCACGGACGCGCGGACGCGCCGTGGGGCATGGGGAGAGCCTGGCGCCCGGCCGAAGCGGGGCGCGGCACGCCACCGGCTCTGCGGATCTACGGAACTGCGCCTTCGCGAGCTCCAGCGGCATCATCGCCACACCGGTGCGTGCAGGGTGCTGACGGAATCCACCGTCAACGAGGCCTCGCCAGTTAGGCAAGTCGCGGCGTATCGCCCTGCCCTAATTGTTCGCTTTGGGGTATTACGGCGATTACTCTCCGTCGATATTTGTGAGAATGCCCACCTTTGCCCGGCCCTACAGCGTCAGGCCTTCCAGCATCTCGGTCACCAGCGCGGCGATCGGGGAACGCTCGGAGCGGGTCAGGGTCACGTGCGCGAAGAGCGGGTGGCCCTTCAGCGTCTCGACCACGGCCGCGACCCCGTCGTGCCGCCCGACCCGGAGGTTGTCCCGCTGGGCCACGTCGTGGGTGAGCACGACCCGGGAGTTCTGCCCGATCCGGGACAGCACGGTCAGCAGCACGTTGCGCTCCAGCGACTGCGCCTCGTCGACGATCACGAAGGCGTCGTGCAGCGACCGGCCCCGGATGTGGGTGAGCGGCAGCACCTCGAGCATGCCCGCGGTCGATGACCTCCTCGATGACCTCCTGCGGACACCAGCGCGCCGAGGGTGTCGAAGACGGCCTGCGCCCAGGGGCTCATCTTCTCGGCCTCGGTGCCGGGCAGGTAGCCCAGCTCCTGCCCGCCGACCGCGTACAGCGGCCGGAAGACCATCACCTTGCGGTGCTGCCGCCGCTCCAGCACCGCCTCCAGGCCGGCGCACAGGGCCAGCGCCGACTTGCCGGTGCCGGCCCGGCCGCCCATCGAGACGATCCCGATGTCGGGGTCGAGCAGCAGGTCGAGCGCGATCCGCTGCTCGGCGCTGCGGCCGTGGACGCCGAACGCCTCCCGGTCGCCGCGGACCAGGCGGACCACCTTGTCCGGGGTCACCCGGCCCAGCGCCGATGCCGCGCGGGGACATGCAGCACCAGACCCGGTGTGCAGGGCAGGTCGGCGGCCTCGGCCAGTACGAGCGTGTGCTCGGCGTAGAGGGCGGCCATCTCGCTCGGCGCTCGACCTCGAGTTCGGCCATCCCGGTCCAGCCGGAGTCCGACGGCCAGCTCGGCCCGGTACTCCTCGGCGTCGAGGCCGACCGAGGACGCCTTGACCCGCATCGGCAGGTCCTTGGAGACCACGGTGACGTGCGTGCCCTCGGCCGGCAGGTTGCGGGCGACCGCGAGGATCCGGGAGTCGTTGTCCCCCAGCCGGAAGCCCGCGGGCAGCACCGCCGGGGTCGGAGTGGTTGAGCTCGACCGCAGCGTGCCGCCGTCCTCCCCGACGGGAACGGGCGCATCGAGCCGGCCGTACTGGACCCGGAGGTCGTCGAGCAGGCGCAGCGCCTGGCGGGCGAAGTAGCCCGAGCTCGGGGTGGTGGCGCTTGGCCTCCAGCTCGGTGACCACGACGACCGGCAGCACGACCTCGTGCTCGGCGAAGCGGAGCAGGGCCCGCGGATCGGCCAGCAGGACCGAGGTGTCGAGGACGAAGGTGCGGCGTGCGTCGTGCCGCTCGGGCGAGGCCTGCCCCTGCAATGAGGGCGATCCGGTATCTGAGGACGACGGGCCCGAAGTGCCCGTACCGGTCTGCCGGGGGCCCGTCGTGCTACGGGTACTGGCCATGGCGACTCCCCTCGCGAGTGCACGCGCGGTCCGTGCGTCGCTTTGACGGTACGCGAGGCCACCGGCCGCCGGGAACACTCACACGCCCGGTAACCGAGTTCGGACGACCGTATCCACGCGGCCACGCACCGTGCACAGAGCAACTGGTCCCGGTTCGGAGCGTGACCTCCGCCGGTTACCGGGCGAGGAGGCCGGTTCGTCCCCGAAGGTAACGGTCGCGCAACGGCACCACGTACGCCACGCTTGAGAATGCAACCTCATCCACTCCATCCCGGGGCGCATCGGCCACCGCCAGGCGAGCGAGGTGACATGCCACATCGGATCCTCCGCGGCACTCGCCTGCTGATCACCGTCGCGGCGCTGGCAGCGGTGACGCTGGTCGCCGCGGGCTGCGGGCCCCCGCAGTACCGGTTCGTCTCCAGCAAGGCCGACGATGTCGTGATCAAGCTGCCGAGGACCTGGACCCAGCTCCGCTCGGGCATCCCGGCGACCACGGACGGCAGCACGCCCGCGGCCGGCTCCTGGGTGGCGGTCTTCGACGGTGACCCGCATCCGAGCCTGAACCACGCCTCCGTGCTCACGGTGAAGCAGCCGGTGGCGATCGCCCGAACCTGGGTGATCGACAAGACCCAGGGCGCGTCGGTCACCCCGGACGAGCTGCGGGACATCGCGCTGCCGGTGTCGGCCACCGCGCGGGCCGCATCGGCGCCGGTCGGGACGCACTTCCGGCTGATCCAGGACGAGCAGATCAAGACCCACCTCGACAACGGCGTGCACGTGCTGTTCAGCTACGAGCTCGGCGGCCAGGTCGAGGTCTTCGATCAGGTCAGTGTGCTGGACAAGGCGAAGACCCGGGTGCATCTGTTCCTCGTGCACTGCACGCAACAGTGCTTCGACAGCCAGGAAGCCCAGATCCGCGATGCCGTGGCGTCGTTCACCGTCAAGATCCCCTGACCACTCTGCCCGTGCCCACCCCGGAGGCCGATCATGACCCTGGCGACACCGGATTCCGAGGCTCCAGGCTCGGTGCACGAACCCGTTGCGCCGCAACCGGATCCGCGCTTCCCCTGGAAGGCCAGGGGCACCCGCAAGCCGCTGTCGGTGTGGGATCGCGGCAAGTTCCTGCTGCTGATCGTCGGCCTCTTCCAGGTGCTGGCGTGGAACGAGTACCTGCGGATCCACCCCCCGGGCAGCTGGCAGGACGCCGAGGTGCAGATGGCCTGGGCCCAGCAGTGGCTGATCTGGCTCGGCGCGATCGAGGTCGTCCGGCAGGCGCACTTCGTCATCAGCGAGCACAGTGCCGGCTACAACCGGCTCTGGCAGGAACGGATCTTCGGCGGCTGGAACTCCTGGACGACGCGGCGGTTCAGCTCCTGGACCCGGTTCCGGCTCACGCGGGTGCTGAAGTGGCTGTTCTGGATCGCGGTGGCCGCCGTGGTGATCGGCAAGGTGGTGAACGCCTCGCCCGTGGTGGCGCTGTTCAAGGCCCCGGCGCTGGTGCTCGCGGCGATGCCGACGATCTTCCAGGTCATCCTGCTCGTGGCGATCATGATCCTTCAGTTCGCCGCCCTCTTCTGGTTCATGTCCCGCGGCGGGGTCGACACCTACTTCCCGGACGACATCGAGACCCGGTTCACCGACGTGTGGGGCCAGGACCACGTGCTCGATCGGGTCAAGGAGAACATGGTCCTGCTCGAGGACCCCGAATCGATCGAGGCCAAGGGCGGCCACGTACCGTCCGGCATCCTGCTGTGGGGGCCTCCCGGGACCGGCAAGACGCTGATGGCCGAGGCGGTTGCGGGCGAGACCGGCAAGCCCTACGTGTTCGTCGACCCGGGCGCGTTCCAGAACATGTTCTTCGGCGTCGGCATCCTGAAGGTCAAGTCGCTGTTCCGGAAGCTGCGCAAGCTCGCGCTGCGCTACGGCGGCGTGATCGTGTTCTTCGACGAGGCGGACTCCCTCGGCTCGCGCGGCGGGGTGGTCGGCGGCCAGCCCGCCTACGCGACGTCCGGACCGTGGGACACCATGGGCTGCAACGGTTTCGCCCACCTGTCCCCGCGCTCGCGCTGGGTGGTGGCTCAGGCCGCGCTCGGCCCCTCGATCGAGGAGCTGGCGCCGCCGCGTAGCGGGATCGTCAACCGGGTGATGGGCGTGCCGGTGGCCGGTGGCATGGGCGGCGGCGGCGGGATGGGCACCCTGCAGGCGCTGCTGACCGAGCTGTCCGGCCTGAAGAAGCCACGCGGCTTCGTCAACAGGCATGTCCGGCGGGCGCTGGGGATGAAGCCGAAGCCGCCACCGAAGTACCGGATCCTGGTGATGATGGCGACCAACCTGCCGGACGCCCTCGACCCCGCACTGCTGCGGCCGGGCCGGATCGACCGCAGCTACCGGGTCGGCTACCCCAGCAAGGCCGGCCGGATCCGCACCTTCGAGGGCTACCTCGCCAAGACCCGGCACGAGCTGACTCCCGAGCAGATCGACAAGCTCGCCACGATCACCCCGTACGAGACCGGCGCCACCATGAAGGACCTGGTCAACGAGGCGCTGATCCATGCCATCCGGGAGGGGCGGGACGTCATCACCTGGAAGGACGTGATCGAGGCCAAGCATCTGAAGAAGCTCGGCCCGTCGGAGGACGTCGAGTACATCCAGCGTGAGCGGCACGCCGTCGCGGTGCATGAGGCCTGCCACGCGGTGCTCGCGTGGAAAACGCGGCACCACATGGAGATCGACCTGGCGACGATCGAGAAGGGCAGCACCTATCTCGGCATGATCGAGTCCATCCCGCCGGAGGACCAGTTCACCAGCTGGCGCAGCGAGTACGAGAGCGACATCCTGGTCAGCCTCGCTTCGCTGGCCGGGGAACGGCTCTTCTACGGCGGTGACAACTCCTCCGGCGTGTCCGGCGACCTGCAGACGGCGACGATCACCGCCTCGCTGATGGAGAGTCACTGGGGAATGGGTTCCGGGTACTCGTCCCTGCCCGCCCTGCAACAGCTCGGGATCGCCGGTGGCATGCCGGAGGACAAGCGCAACGGCGGCGGGATCGGGTTCGGGGCAACGCTGGCGGCCAAGCGCACGGAGGCTGCCGGCGGCGCCCTCGGACAACGGATCGAGTCGAACCTCGCCCGGCTGTTCGAGGACACGGAACGGATCCTGGCCCGCGAGCGGACCCGGGTGCTCGCGCTCGCGCACGCGCTCGAGTCGCACAAGACGATGACCGGCGAGGACGTCATCGCCGTGCTGGAGGGACGGGCCGGTCCACTGGTGGACGGTCGCCCCTACACCGACCCGGATTTCGTCGCGCTGCTCGAGGCGTACCACGAAGCCGCGGTCGAGGCGCACCGTCAGCACGCCCCGGTGAGCACGCCGCTGCCGGTCGCGGTCGGCTCGGCGGGCGCCCAGGTGCAGGACGCCCAGCCACCCGTACCCGTGGCGGCGGCGCTGGTGGGCAGCAACGGTAACGGCCCGGCCTGGGCGATCACGATCGACACCGAGGCGGCGCCGGCCGGCCAGCCGGCCACGGACGCCCTACCCGGCACCGGCACCGGCCCCGGCCCCGCACCGGCAGCGAACGGCTCCCGCCCAGCGCCGATCACCGAGACGCTGGCCAGCCCCGCGATGGCGGCTTCCTCCTACCTGCCACCGCCACCGCCACCGGTGCCGCAGCCGCCCGCCACCGCGCCGCGCGTCCGGCAGTACGGCTCGGGTCCGGGCACCGGCGTCGCCGTCGTCACCGGCACGCTCGCGGCCATGCTCGGCGCGGTGCTCTGGGCGGCCTTCACCGTGGTCACCGATCTGCAGATCGGGCCGATCGCCGTGGCCATCGGGTTCCTGGTCGGTCAGGCCATGGCGAGCACCGCGTCCACGAACCGCAGGCTGCCCGCGATCGGCGGCGTCCTGGCGCTGGTCGGCTGCGTGCTGGGTGAATGGCTGGTGTACGCGCACCTGTACGCAAGGTCGTCCGACCTCAGCTTCCTGCACGCGGCCGGTACGGGTGTGGGATCCGCGTTCGCCAACGAGTTCAACCCCCTGGACGTCGTGTTCTGGATCATCGCAGCCGTCGCGGGACAGCGGCTGACAGCGCGCGGGGTGGCTCGGGCCCGGGCTGCGGCGGCGAACCGGGCAGGCTAGCCCCGGCTCACCCTTACGGCTGATATGTGTGATGCCCGGGCCGGCATGGCGGCGAGATTGACGAAGATGCGCTGATCAGCGCTGGTGGCCGCATCTTCGTCCAGCTCGCCGATGCGGTTCCATCTCACTTTCTTCGTGGGGGCCCCCCGGCTCAGCCGACGGACGCGGCCGGACCGCGCGACCGCATGATCCGCCGGGCCAGGTGCAGGAACTGCTCGCGCAGGAGGTCGTCGTCGAGGTCGGTCAGGGTGGGATCAGTGCCCAGCATCATCAGGCCGCCGCCGACCATCGCCGCCGCGACCCGGGTCCCGGGGTCGGGATCCGGGCCGCGCAGCATCCCGCCGATTCGCTCGGTCAGCGCCTGCATCTCGGGATGGCCCCGGATCACGTCGCCCACGGCCGGGTCGGACCGCAGGATGGCGGCGATCCGGCGGTGGGTGACGATCAGGTCCACCAGGCCGGTCAGGGCCGCGTCCCGGCGCGCCGCCGGTGTCCGGCGCGACTCGGCAGCCTCGGCGACCCTGGCCAGGTCGTCCAGCACCGGGGAGATCACCGCGAGGACGATGTCCTCCTTGGTCTGGAACTGGAAGTAGACCGCCGCCTTGGTGACGCCGAGCTCGTCGGCGATCATCTGCAATGACGTGCCGCTCACCCCGTGCCGGGTGAACAGGCCGAGCGCGACGCTCAGCAGCCGCTCACGGGCCGCCCCTGCCTTGCGGCGTCCGTCGGCAGGCATGTCGCACCTCAAGTCGATCCGGGAAACCCGCCGATCCGGGACAGCGGGTGGCTGGCTCGATGATAGCCGAGCTGACCCGGTGATAGCTAGCCGATCGGCTTGCTATCACCTAGACGATCGGCTAGCTTCTCGCTTAGTCGAGCGGCTAGCCAGCGAAGCTCCTGTCGCTCGGCTCGTCCACACCGAACGCCGACGATCTGGAGTCCTTGATGGCCACCTTCCTGTACCGGCTCGGGCGATTCGCCTACCGGCGTCGCGGCCCCGTCCTGCTCGCCTGGCTGCTGATCTTCGCACTGGCCGGGCTCGGGGCGGCGCGACTGTCCGGCCCGACCACGACCAGCTTCTCGATCCCGGGTACCCAGTCACAGCAGGCCCTCGACCTGCTGGCGCAGCGGATGCCGCAGGCGAGCGCCGACAGCGCCACCGCCCGCATCGTGTTCACCACCACCGGCAGTGCGAAGCTCACCGATCCGGCACCGGCGAAAGCGATCCGCCAGGCGGCCGACACGTTGCGGCAGCAGGCCCGGATCGCCACCGTGCTGGATCCGTTCACCGCCCGAACGATCTCCGCCGACCAGCACACCGGTTTCGCGACCGTCACCTACCGGGTGGCGGCGGTCGACGTCACGGCGGCCGACCGGCAGACACTGCAGGCGATCGGCCGCCAGGCGGCAACGGCCGGTCTCGGCGTGCAGTTCGGTGGCACCGCGATGCAGGCACGGCCCGGCCAGAGCCCGGCCGAGGGGATCGGCCTGGCCGCGCCGCCGCGGCGACCTCCACCCAGCAGCAGGTAGAGCGCCTTCCGGACACGGTGCGGGTGATGCCGGCCACGGTCAACCGCGCGGGAGACACCGCGATCCTCACCGTGATCCCGAGCAGCGCCCCGGATGACGCGGCGACCGCCACCCTGGTGCACGCGATCCGGGACCTCGCCCCCGCCTTGCGCCAGCAGACCGGTGCCACGGTCTACGTCACCGGGCAGACCGCGGTCAACATCGACGTCTCCGACCGGCTCCGGGCTGCGCTGTTGCCCTACCTGGCCGTCGTGGTCGGCCTCGCGTTCGTCCTGCTGACGCTGGTCTTCCGCAGCCTGCTGGTGCCGCTGAAGGCAACCCTCGGGTTCCTGCTCAGCGTGGCGGCCACCTTCGGGGCCGTGGTCGCCGTCTTCCAGTGGGGCTGGCTCGCCGGCCTGGTCGGGCTGGACAGCGCCGGCCCGGTGCTCAGCTTCCTGCCCATCTTCCTGATCGGGGTGCTGTTCGGCCTTGCGATGGACTATGAGGTCTTCCTGGTCACCCGGATGCGCGAGGAGCACGTGCACGGTGCCGGCGCGGACCAGTCCGTCGTGCTCGGGTTCCGGCATGGTGCCCAGGTGGTCACGGCAGCCGCGGTCATCATGGCGGCCGTGTTCGCCGGCTTCGCGCTCTCCAGCGAGTCTGTGGTCAAGTCGATGGGGTTCGCGCTGGCCACCGGCGTGCTGGTGGATGCCTTCGTGATCCGGATGACCGTGGTGCCGGCCGTGATGTCGCTGCTCGGGGACCGCGCCTGGTGGCTGCCGCGCTGGCTGGACCGGCACCTGCCGGACGTCGACGTCGAGGGCCAGCGGCTCGCCCAGCGGTTGGACGAAACTCCTTCCGGTGTGACGAAGTCCGCCGAGCCCGCCGGATTGTCGGGCTGACCGCGCGAGCGCCGGTACGGCTAGGTGCCGTACCGGCGCTCGCGCTCGGCGTAGGAGCGCAGCGCCCGCAGGAAATCGACCTTGCGGAAGGCTGGCCAGAGCGCCTCGCAGAAGTAGAACTCGCTGTGCGCGCTCTGCCAGAGCAGGAAGCCGGACAGCCGCTGCTCTCCGGAGGTGCGGATCACCAGGTCGGGGTCGGGCTGGCCGCGGGTGTAGAGGTGCTGCGCGATGTGCTCGACGTCGAGGAACTCGGCCACCTCCTCGATCGATCGGCCCTGCGCGGCGTGCTCCTGCAGCAGCGAGCGCACGGCGTCGGCGATCTCCCGCCGGCCGCCGTAGCCCACCGCCACGTTGACGTGCACCCCGCGGCAGTCCCGGGTCGCGGCCTCGTGCTCCTTCAGCGCGGTCGACAGCGCGCCGGGCAGCAGGTCGAGGGATCCGACCGGATGTACCCGGTACCTGCCGGTGGCGGCGATCTGTCCGGTCAGGTCCGGGATGATGGTGAAGAGCTCGGCGAGTTCGTCGGACGGGCGGGAGAGGTTGTCCGTGGACAGCAGCCACAGGGTGACGACCTCGACCCCGACCTCCTCGCACCAGCCGAGAAACTCCATCACGTTCTGCGCGCCGGCCCGGTGGCCCGCGCTGGTCGGCGCGCCGTAGCTGCGGGCCCAGCGCCGGTTGCCGTCGACCAGGACCCCGATGTGCCGCGGGATCGACTGCGGCGTCAGGGTTGCGGCGAGGCGGCGCTCGTACAGCTCGTAGAGCAGCCCGCGCAAGCCCATGTGTGACCCTCCGCCGATGGGCGAACCGCTTGGCCGTGACCCCCCACGGCGCCGACTTGCCCCGGCGCCGCTCCGTGCGCGGCGCTGACCCGTCCCAAAGTACCCCTAGCGGATCGGGTCGGACACCAACTCCGGATGACGCATGGTAAAGGGCAGGTCACAAACCTACACTTCCGTAAGTTACGCCTCCGTAGCTAAGGTGGTGCCGCGACGCGCGGCGTTCCACCCGGCATCCCGTATCGCGCGTCGCGCGGACCGAGGCGCGAGCGGAGGGCAGCATGGATCAAGGCCCGGGAACGATGACCCTGCGGATCGCCGGCACGCAGGCCGCTGGCCGGCCGAAGCTGCGCGGCTGGCTGCACGCCGGCACTTTTCCACTGTCGGTGGCGGCCGGCATCGTTCTGGTCAGTCTGGCCCCCGCGGGCCACGCCCGGATCACGGCCGCCGTGTTCTCGATCAGCGCCGCCCTGCTCTTCGGCGTCAGCGCTCTGTATCACCGGGGTCGTTGGACGCCGGCGGTCCAGGCGGTGCTCAAGCGCCTGGACCACGCGAACATCTTCCTGATCATCGCCGGCACGTACACGCCGTTCACGGTGCTCGTGCTGCCACCCGGGCCGGCCCGCCTGCTGCTGTGGATCGTCTGGGGCGGCGCGATCGTCGGGGTCGGCTTCCGGGTGCTCTGGGTCGGCGCGCCGCGCTGGTTGTACGTCCCCGTCTACGTGGCCCTCGGCTGGGTCGCGGTGGTGTACCTGCCTGACTTCCTGCACGCGGGCGTGGCGCCGTTCGTGCTCGTCGTCGTGGGTGGGGCGCTGTACACGGTCGGCGGGCTGGTCTACGGGATCAAGCGACCCAACCCCAGCCCACGGTGGTTCGGGTTCCACGAGGTGTTCCACGCCCTCACGGTCGCGGCATTCATCGTGCACTACGTGGGCGTGTCGATGGTCGTCTACTCCTCGCCGGCCTGAGCCTCGATCCACGTCTCGACTCAACCCTCGATCTAGCCCTCTGATCCAACCCTCGACCCCACCCTCGATCTAACCCTCAGCCTGACCCTCAGCTCCGCCGGCCGGGCCGGTGGGTCCCGTCTCGCGGACCCGGGCGACACCCTCCATGGCGGAGCGCAGGTCGCCGAGCCACTGCGCGGCGTTGTCCCCCACGAGTCGGACGCACCAGGCCAGCGCGTGCGCCCGGGACCGGGCCACCCCGGCCTCGACCAGGGTGTCCAGGACCTGGCGCTCGGGCTGGCGCAGTCGCGTCATCACCGGGACGGCGAGGTGGGTGAACAGTTCCGTCCGGTCGCCGGCCCGCACGCCCCAGGCGACCTTGCGGCCGAATCGATGCTCGGCCTCTCGGGCGATCCCGATCCGCCGCTCTCGGGTGTCGGAGCGGAACCGGGCGATGGCCCCCGCCGTGGCCTCGGACCGTTCGGCCTCTCCGGCATCGGCCGGAACCTCCACCCCGGGCAGGGTGAGGGTGATGGTGATCTCCTCGCGGTCGGTCACGACGTCGGGCGCCGTGGCCGTCCATTCCTCGGGCAGCCGATGGGCGAACCAGGCTGCGATGGCTGTCGCTGTGTCTGTCGTCATGTAGCAATGATTACTCGCTTGCACGTGCAACACCAGCGCCCGACCCGCCTGTTCGCCCACGGCAGATCGGGCACGCCCACGTTCGATCAGTTCGCCGGCCTGGATGACGGGAGCTGGGCCGGCGCGACCGGGTGGCGCGGCTCTGCCGCGCCACCCGGTCGCGATGTCCCGCTCAGGGAAGGAGCGCTGATCCCGAGTTCATCATCTGGACCCCGGCCTCTGCGTCACCGTCGAACCCGGTGACCGGGCTGTTGGCGCCGAGGCACTCGTCGTCGTCCTTGGGGTCGGCGAACCAGAACCCGACCGAGTTCAGGTCCGTCCGTGCACGGGTGACGTTGTTGAAGGCGAAGGCCTCTTCGACAATGAGGTTGAAGGTGTTGGCGCTCTTGCCGTAGCGGTCGGTGGTGAAGTCACCGATGTACTCGGCTGCGCCGAACGGCGAGTTCGCCTGCTCCACCAGGAAGACGGTGAAGTCGGTGCGCGGCTTGAGGCCGCTGGCGACAATCCTGAACCTGTCCTTCCCCAGTGTGTCGGTGGTCAGCCGGACCGTCACGTTCGCCTTCGCCTTGGGGAAGCACTGGGCCAGCGCCGCCGACGACGGTGTCAGCGACAGACGGACCTGGTTGGCCTGCTGCGAGCTTCGGACCTGCGTGGCCTGCTGCCCGGCGACCTGCTGCCCGGCGACCTGCTGCCCGGCGACCTGCTGCCCGGCGACCTGCTGCCCGGCGACGTGCTGGGAGGCGGTCCGGGAGGCGGTCTGGGCATGGCCATGCTGCGACGCTGCGGAACTGAGCGACGCGGTGGACAGCACGAGCGCTCCACCGATGACCGTGACGAGCGTGGCGGTGGTGAGCTTCATGGTGGTGATCCCCTCGATCGTGGGGCCGGCGATTGCCGCCCCGATGCCTCCTATTCGTGGCGGAGGCTCCGATCGGTTCTCGGCTCGGCTCAGCCGACCTCGGGTCTCGCCCCGATCGCCGTGGCGAGCTCGACTGCGGAGGCGGTCGGAACCCGGCAGACGAATCCCTGGCAGACGTACGCGGCGGGACGGCCCCCGACGAGGGGACGCTCGGCGAGCAGCGGCACGCCCGGCTGGTCCGGCTCACCCACTGCGATCACCATCCCCGGAGCCGTTCCGGCCAGCGCGACCCGGTGCAGGCCCTCCCCCTCACCGGCCCGGCCGCCGGGACCGACCACGGCCACCTCGCGCGGCCCGTCCAGCAGCGCCTCGACCACCGACAGGCTCCAGCCGAACGCCAGCGGCGCCGAGCCGCCCGCGGCGGCGACGACGCCGAGCGCCGCCTCGGCCGCCTCCCGGTGCCGGGCCGAACCGGTCACCGCGGCGTAGCTCAGCAGCGCTCCGGCCGCCGCTGAGGTTCCCGACGGGTAGGCGTTGTCGGTCGGGTCCTGCGGGCGCCGAACCCCCGCGAGGGCGGCGTCCGTGGCGTCCAGCGCGGTGTCGAAGAAGCCTCCGGCAGGATCGCTGAACTGTTCCAGCACGGCGTCCAGCAGCTGACCGGCAGCGTCCAGCCAGCGAACCTCACCGGTCACGCCGAACAGGCAGATCAGTCCCGCGGTCAGGTCGCCGTAGTCCTCCAGGACGCCGGCGGGTGATCCGGCCACCCCGTCCCGGGAGACCCGGCGCAGCCGGATCCCGTTGCCGTCCGGCGCCGGCACCCGGTGCACGTCGAGCAGCAGCCCGGCGACGGCGCGCGCCGCCGCGACCAGGTCGGGCCGGTCCAGCAGGGCACCGGTCTCGGCCAGCGCCCCGATCGCCAGCCCGTTCCAGGCGGCCACCACCTTGTCGTCCCGTCCCGGTTGCGGTCGCTCTCGTCGCTCTGCGGCCAGCGCGCTGCGCAGGCGCTGCCACCGCCCGGCCTGTTCCGGGTCGGCCCAGACGTCGCGGGACAGCTGCAGGGTCGAGTTGCCGGACTCGAAACTGCCCTGCGGCGTGACCGAGAGCAGCTCGGCGGCCCAGCGCCCGTCGTCCGGACCGAGCACGGCGACGAGCTGGTCGGGTGTCCAGACGTAGGTCAGCCCCTCGACGGCGTGCGCCTGCCCGTCCGGACCGGTCAGCGGGCTGTCGGCGTCCAGCGAGGACGCCAGCCCGCCCTCGCCGGTGCGCAGCGACGCGACCATCCAGTCACAGGTCTCCAGCGCGATCCGCGCCCCGTCCGCCGCCCCGGTCAGCCGCCACCAGTGCAGGTAGGCCAGGGCCAGCAGAGCGTTGTCGGTCAACATCTTCTCGAAGTGCGGCACGGTCCAGGTCCGGTCCACCGAGTACCGGGCGAAGCCACCGGCCAGCTGGTCATAGATGCCTCCGGCGGCCATCGCCCGCAGCGTCCGGGCCGCCAGCTCCTCGGCGAGCGGGCTCGTGGCCTGCCCCGTCGCGGCATGCCGGAGCAGGAACTCCAGGGCCATCGCCGGCGGGAACTTCGGCTGCGAGCCGAAGCCGCCGAGGCGGGCATCCTCCGCCTCGGCCAGGGCCCGCACCGCGGATGCGGTCAGCTCGCGGTCCGGTGTTCCGCCGCGAGGCAGCGATCGGCGACCGAGGGCCGCGCTGATCTGCTGCCCCGCTGCCTCCACCTCGTCCCGGCGCTCCCGCCATGCCTGGCCCACCGCGTCCAGCACCTGGCCGAAGGCGGGCATGCCCTGGCGCGCGCGCGGCGGGAAGTAGGTTCCGGCGAAGAACGGCCGACCGCCCGGGGTGAGGAACACGGTCATCGGCCAGCCGCCCTGCCCGGTCAGGGCCTGGGTCGCGGACATGTACGTCGCATCGACGTCCGGTCGCTCCTCGCGATCCACCTTGACGTTGACGAACCCCGCGTTCATCACCCGCGCGACCTCGGGGTCCTCGAACGACTCGTGCGCCATCACGTGGCACCAGTGGCACGCTGCATACCCGACGGACAGCAGCACCGGTACGTCCCGCTGCCGGGCCTCGGCGAACGCGTCGTCGCCCCACTCCCACCAGTCGACCGGATTGCCCCTGTGCTGCAACAGATATGGGGAGGTGGAGCTGGCCAGCCGGTTCGCCATGCAGTCCACCCTCCCGCATCCAGGGGCAGCCGGCCAGTCCCCGCCGACCCGTTCTCGCCGACCCTGCCGGTCAGCCGCGGGGCGGCGCGCAGACGCGGACTCCGAGGGCGCCGGGCTCGACCTGCACCACCAGTGACCGCGCGGAGCCCAGCAGGTCACCGTCCACCTGGCGCGGCTGCGGCCTGTGCGTGGTCACCCGGATCTGCCGGCCGCGCTCACAGGTGTACCGGCCGTCCACGCGCTGCCTGCGGCGGACGACCCGCCCGGCGATCCGCAGCCAGTCCACGGCTGATCGGGGTGACAGGACGGCGACGTCGAGGGCTCCGTCGTCGGGCTCGGCGTCGGGCATCAGCTCCAGCCCGGCCTGCAGGGTTCCGACGTTGCCGATCAGCACTGTCTTGGCGTACATGCGTCGCGGCGCCCCGCCGTCGACCTGCAGCCGCATCCGCACGCCGGGCCCTCCCAGGTGCCGCACCAGCGAGACGAGGTAGGCGAGCCAGCCGATCCTGGCCTTCGCGCTCTCCGGCGCGTCGCGCATGACCGCGGCGTCCATTCCGATCCCCGCCATGATCGCGAACCGCTCCTGCCTGGCCCCGGGCTGCAGGGGTTCCACCCGGCCCACGTCCAGGGTACGGACGGGACCGTTGACGGCGGCGTCGAGTGCCGCGTCGAGGTCGTCGACGGGGATGCCGAGATTGCGTGCCAGCAGATTGCCGGTGCCGAGCGGCAGCACGCCGAGCTCGACCCCGGACCCGGCGAGCACCGTGAGCACCGCCCGGACCGTCCCGTCACCACCGCAGGCCAGAACCAACGCGGCACCGTGGTCCCGGGCCTGCTGCGCCATCCCGTAGCCGGGGTCGTCCGCGGTGGTCTCCTGCCACCGGACGTCGGCCCACCCTGCCGCCGCCAACGCCCCATCCACCTTCTCCCGCAGGCGATCCGGCTCCTCCACCTTGGTCGGGTTCAGCACGACGGCGACCACCCGGGCTCCGCTCGGGCCGCCGGCCGGAGCGGCGTGCGGACGGTCCGGCCCGGCCTCACGCATCGACCCACCCCGGGACGCGCCGCGATGCCTCGGCCACGACCGCGGCCAGGCCGGCCAGCCACGCCGAGCCCAGCATCCAGCCCCCGAGGACGTCGAGCGGCCAGTGCACGCCGAGCCAGACCCGGCTCCACCCCACCAGGGCGGCATAGCCGACGGCCAGCGCCCAGACGGCTAACCGGCCCCGGCGGTCGGCCACGTGACGGCTCACCGCCCAGGCCAGGAAGCCGGCCGCGACCGTGGCCGCGTTGGTGTGCCCCGAGGGAAAGGCGTATCCCGCAGCGTGCATCGCCCAGTCCAGATCGGGGGGCCGCTGCCGGTGCACCAGGATGCTGATCCCGAGCCGCGCGGTGATCGCGGAACCGGCCAGCCCGCCGATCCCGAGCGAGGTGATCCAGGCGCGCCGACCCCTGGTGCGCGGGAAGGTCACCGCGGCGACGGCGATGAGCGGCCACACCACGCGGGTGGAGCCGCCTTCGGTGATCCCGCGGGCGAGGACGAGCAGGTCCCCGCCCCGATGCCGGACGGCCTGGTCATGCAGCCAGCGATCGATCCCGGGGACGGTCCCGTGGTGCAGACGCGTTCCGAGCACCGCCACGGCGAGTACACCCGCCAGGCTGCCGATCGCGCAGGCCCGCAGAGCGGCGTCCCCCAGGCGGCGGGTCGCGACGAGACGCTCCACCGCGGCGTCGCGAATCCCGCCCACGTCCGCCTCACGCCGGGCCGCCCCGCCTACGTCCGCATCCTGCTCCCCGGGCCACCCAGTTCCGGAGATCCGTTGCGGATCAGGCCTTTCCGGCATTGCCCAGCCGCATCAACGTCGCCGTCACGACCACCATCCACAGCCCTCCCGCAACCGCACCGGCCAGCACGTCGCTGAGGTAGTGCATGCCCCGGTAGAGCCGGGACAGCCCGACCACGAACGGTATCGCGCACAGCAGCACCGATCCGACCGCGACTGCCACCCGGCCGGCGGTGGCGGCGATGTCGCCCCGGCGTACCAGGACGACCAGCACGACGGCGAGCCCTACGTAGAGCGCCATGGCGGCCCCGGTGTGCCCGGAGGGAAAGCTGGACGTCGGCGGCGCGTGGTCGAGATGCGGCACCGCCGGCCGGTCCCGGTGCACGGTCGAGGTGACACCGAGGAAGATCCACAGCTCGCCGAGGATCGACGTCAGGATCGTCAGAGCCTCCCGCCAGCGGTGCAGCGTGATCCTGAGCAGGACGACGATGAGGGCGGTCGCACCGACGGCGGTCCAGGTGTCGGACAGCATCGAGCCGATCTGGGTCAGGGTGTTGAGGGTCGGCGTGCGGTGCCCGGCGAACCAGGAACTCACCCGGCGATCGGAGGCGATCGTACCGCCGGCCTGCGGCAGTCGGGTCAGCACCAGCCCGGTGGCGGCCAGCACTGCGTACAGGGCGATGGCCGCCGGGACCAGGCGCGCGGCGGCGTACCGGACGGGCGCGGGGATACCGCGACGGCTGCCGGGTCGGCTTGCGACGAGGGCTGGCATCGCAGCCAAGTGCCCGCCGCGGTGATCGTCCAAACCATCGCGCCGGCGTGCAGCAAACGCGAGCAGGGATGTGCACATCGCCAGGAGCAGCTCGTCCACGAGCCCGGCGGCAGGTCGGCGGCGCTGGTTTCGTTTCCTTGCGCACGGGTATCTCCAGCGCCGCCAGCCTCGCACGGCCATGAGTCGGCCGCGCAGGTACGGCATCACGAGGCGCCGTCCAGAAGCCGGGGCCGCCGAGAAGGAGACGACCATGGTGAGAACGCGGCAGGGAATCAGCCTGGTATTTCTGATCTATCTCGTGGCCGGGATAGTCGTGGCGTACCAGAAGCATTACTTGAGCACCGGATTCCTGAAGGCGGCGCTGTCGGCGCTACTGGCCATCCTGCTGTGGTTCCTGCTGCTGCTCGGGGTGGACCTGCACGTCAGGTAAGGGTGCCGGCCGGAGCGCGGGCAGGAAGGGGCAGGACGTGACAGCTTCCGGGGCGGGCCAGGCCCGCCGGAGCGCAGCGCACCCCCGCAGCGCGCAGGAGTTGGCGGACAGCCGCCCCGCCGACTGGAGCGCGCGCTTCGGCCTGACCGCCCGCGGGGCGGTGTACCTCCTGATGGGCGGTCTGGGGCTGCTGCTGGCCCTGGGCCGCCCGTCCTCCTCCACGGATCAGAAGGGCGCGCTGGCGGAACTCGTGTCGCATCCGTACGGGACCGTCCTGGTGGTGCTGATGGCGATCGGCTTCGCCGCCTACAGCCTGTGGCGCCTGTCCGAGGCGGCGTTCGGGGTCACCGGTGACGGCAAGCGCGCCGGGCCGCGTGCCCAGTCGTTCGCCCGGGCAATCGTCTATGCCTTCCTGACCTTCAGCGCGGTGTCGGTGCTGCGCGGTTCCCGGTCCTCGCAGGGCAGCCAGCAGAAGGACCTGACCGCCCGGATGCTCGCCCAGGACTACGGGCAGCTGGCGGTCGGTGCTGTGGGGGTGCTGGTGGTGGCGATCGGCCTGGCGCTGGTGCTGCAGGGAGTGCGGGGCACGTTCATGCGGTACTTCCGCGGTCTGCCGCCGAGCACCGCAAAGGTGATCCGCTGGCTCGGCAGGGTGGGCACGACGGGTCGGGGCACCGTGTTCGCTCTGGTCGGGGTGCTCGTGGTGAGCGCGGCCGTCAACTTCGACCCGGGCAAGGCCACCGGCATCGACGGAGCGCTGCGCACCCTGCTCCAGCAGCCGTACGGCAGGGCGCTCGCGGGGGCGGCCGCCCTGGGACTGCTGATCTTCGGCGTCTACGGCCTGGCGGAGGCGCGCTACCGCCGTGTCTGACGCCAGTGCCTGACGCCATGACTGACGCCGTGTCCAGCCCCCTGCCTGACGCCGTGTCCGGCCCCGCGGGCCACCGGCCCGTGCCGGACAGCCTGGCCGCGCAGTGGTTCCTGCGCGCATCGGAGCGGGGGAACCCGGACAGCCGGATCGACGACCGCGGCCCGGGCGAGGTTGCCTGGACCGAGGGCAATCTCGTCGCTCCGCTGATCCACGGCTCCGCGTACTTCGCGCGGCTTGACGAGGAGTTCGCCGGGCTGCGGGCCGGGGACCGCGTGTTCTTCACCAACTGGCGGGGCGATCCGGACGAGCGGTTGCGCGCCAACGGTTCCGCGGTCAGCGACCTGCTCTGCGACCTGGCCCGCAGGGGGGTCGAGGTGCGGGGACTGCTGTGGCGCTCGCACTCCGATCACCTGTCCTTCAGCGCCCAGGAGAACCAGCGTCTGGGGGTCGACCTCAACGAGGCCGGCTGCGAGATCCTGCTCGACCAGAGGGTCCGCCGGTTCGGCTCGCACCACCAGAAGATGGTCGTCATCCAGCACCGGGACGATCCCGAGCGGGACGTCGGGTTCGTCGGTGGGATCGACATCGGCCACGGCCGGCGCGACGACGCGCAGCACCGGGGCGACCCGCAGCAACAGACGATGGACCGGCGCTACCGGGGACGCGCGCCCTGGCACGACGCGGCGCTCGAGCTGCGCGGGCCGGTGATCGGCGACCTGCTGGTGTGCTTCGCCGAGCGCTGGGACGATCCGAATCCGCTGGACCGGCGCACGCCGTACCGGCGCCTGGTGCAGAAGCGGGCCCGGATGCCTCGCCACCCCCAGCCGCTGCCGGAGCACTTCCCGCCCCCGCCGATCGCCGGGCCGCATCCGGTCCAGGTGCTGCGGACGTACGGCTACAAACGACCGAGGTACCCCTACGCCCGCGGTGGCGAGCGCAGCATCGCCCGAGCCTACCGGCGGGCCTTCGCCCAGGCCCGTTCGCTGATCTACATCGAGGACCAGTACCTGTGGTCCGAGCCTGTCGCGCGAGGGATCGCCGACGCGCTCGCGCGCTCACCCGAGCTGTGCGTGATCGCCGTGGTGCCGCGCTTCCCCGATGCGGACGGATGGTTCAACGGGCCGCCCAACCGGCTGGGCCAGATCGAGGCGCTGAAGGTGCTGCGGGCGGCGGCCCCCGAGCGGGTAGGAGTCTTCGATCTCGAGAACGCCGAGGGCACGCCGATCTACGTGCACGCGAAGATCTGCGTCGTTGACGACACCTGGTTCGCCTGCGGGTCGGCCAACGCCAACCGGCGCTCGTGGACCAGCGACGGCGAGCTCACCTGTGCGATCGCCGATCCAGGGTCGGCCCGCGAGCTGCGGGTCGGGTTGTGGGCGGAGCACCTCGGCGACCCGGACCCGGACCCGGACGGCGAGACCGCAGTGGCGGCGCTTGCCCGCTGGAACGCCGCCGCCACGGGCCTCGACGACTGGCATGCCGGGGGGCGCACCGGGGCTCGCCCGCCCGGCCGGGTGCGTCACCATCACCCGGACCCGGTGCGGAGTTGGCAACGGCTGTGGGGCACGCCGCTGTACGCCACGATCTTCGACCCGGACGGCAGGCCGCGGCGGCTACGTCGTCGCGGCGTGTTCTGACCCGATCCACCTCGGACCGATCCACCTCGGACCGAACCACCTCGGACCGAACCACCTCGGACCGATCCAGCCGGCCCCGGTTATCGTCGGGTGACGGTCGAGCCCCTGATCACCAGGCTGGGCGCGACGTACTCCACGCCCCGCTCCACGTCGATCCCGTCCAGGGCGGCGAAGAGCCGTTCGGCGGCCATCCGCCCGAGCCGGTGCAGGTTGGCATCGATGCTGGTGAGCTGGGGCCGCGAGTTGGTGGTGAGCACCTCCCGGTCGCCCCGACCCGCGGGGCGCTGCGCCCGCTCGGACATACGCAGGTCCGGATCACCGGCGGGTTCTGGGCCGATCGGCAGCAGGTCAACGCGCGCGGAACGCTCGACCACATCGAGAAGTGGCTCGAGCGGGTGGGCTGGACCGGGAACTTCGACCTCGCCGCCGCGGGGCAGCTGCCGCAGGGACGGCGGGGCCGGATCTTCTCCGACTCCGAGGTGTACAAGTACCTCGAGGCCGTCTCCTGGGAGATCGGCCGCAGTGGCGACGAGGCGCTGGAGCAGCGGCTGCAGGCGCTGGTCGCGCGGGTGGGCGCGGCCCAGGAGGCTGACGGCTACCTGGGCACCGCGTTCGGCCGCCCGGGTCAGCCGCCGCGCTGGTCGGACCTGGAATGGGGCCACGAGCTGTACTGCGTCGGGCACCTGTGCCAGGCCGCCGTCGCCCGCGAGCGTACCCGGCCGGGCGCCGAGGACGGGCTGCTCCTGATCGCTCGGCGGGCTGCGGATCTCATCTGCCAGGTGTTCGGCGTGGGCGGAATCCCGTCCGTGTGCGGTCACCCCGGAATCGAGCCGGCGCTGGTGGAGCTGGCCCGCGTCACCGGCGAACCGCGGTACCTGGAGCAGGCCGCCCTGTTCGTCGAGCGGCGCGGGCGGGGCAGCCTGCCCGACATCGAATGGGGCCGCTCGTACTTCCAGGACGACGTGCCGGTCCGCGAGGCTCCCATTCTGCGCGGGCATACCGTCCGGGCCGGCTACCTCGCCGCCGGCGCGGTGGACGTGGCGGTCGAGACCGGGGACACCGAGCTCCTGGACGCGCTCGCCGCCCAGTGGGACGCCACCGTGGCCCGTCGCACGTACCTGACCGGTGGCCAGGGCTCGCACCACCAGGACGAGGCGTTCGGCGACGACTGGGAACTGCCGCCTGACCGTGCGTACTCCGAGACCTGCGCGTCGGTCGGATCGGTGATGTTCAGCTGGCGCCTGCTGCTCAGCCGGGCGGACCCCCGGTACGCCGACCTGATCGAGCGCACGCTGTACAACGTCGTCGCCACCTCGCCGTCGTCGGACGGGACGGCGTTCTTCTACGCCAACACGCTGCACCAGCGCCGGGCCGGCACCCCGGGGGCGGATTCACAGGTCTCGATCCGGGCCTCGTCATCGCTGCGCGCTGCCTGGTTCGAGGTCTCGTGCTGCCCGCCGAACGTCGCGCGGACCCTGGCGGCGCTGAACACCTACCTGGCCACCGTCGACGAGACGGGCCTGCAGATCCACCAGTACGCGCCGTGCACGATCCGGACGCAGTTGCCCGGCGGCCGTCCGGTGGCGGTGGAGGTCGAGACCGATTACCCGCATGACGGGCTGATCCGGGTGCGGGTGACCGGCGACGCTGACCAGCCGTGGACGCTCACCCTGCGGGTCCCCTCCTGGGCGGCGCCGGGGGCATCGCTGGCCTGCATGCCGATCGACGGCCCGCAGGCGGTCGAAACGGTCGGGCCCGGCTCGGCCGCAGTGCGCCGGGCCTTCCGGAACGGGGACCTGGTCGAGCTCCGGCTGCCCGTGCAGCCGCGCATCACGGACGACGTCGCGCAGGTCCGGCTCGATCCGTCCCAGCCGCCTCGTCTGCTGGGTGACGACGTCATCGTCACGGTCCGGCGGACCGTGCCCTCCACCGGCGACTGGCCCTACCGGACCGACCTCGCGGATCCGTTGCTGCCCGGGCGCATCCCGGTCCGGCTGTCCCCGTACCACGAGTGGGCCGAGCGCGGACCCACCACGATGCGGGTCTGGCTGCCGCTGGCCGCCGAATAGCCCTACTCGGCGCGCAGCACCTGGGCGATCCGCAGCCGGGCCGCGCGCCGGCCGGGCCCGGCCGCCAGCAGGTTCACGATCAGCAGCGCGCCCGGGCCGACCAGGAGCAGAGCCGGCAGTGCCAGGGGCGGGTCGTACTGGAACGGGGTGTAGCCGGCGACCGCCTGCCAGACGAACCGGCCCACCGCGACGCCGAGGGGCACGCCGAACACCAATCCGACCAGCGCGAGCACCACGGCCTGGGTGACCACGATCCACCGGCACTGCCGCCGGGTCATGCCCACCGCGCGGAGCACGGCGAGGTCGTGCTGGCGGCGGCGCACCGCGGTGACGAGCGCGTGCCCGACGGCGCCGACCGCGAGCAGGCTGAGGAAGGCGCCGAGCAGGAACGGCAGGATCCGCACCTCCTCCAACGAGGTGACCTCGCGCAGAGGGTCCGGCGCGGTCAGCGCGAACGGAGCCAGCGCCGGATCCGCCCGGTTGACGGCCGCGGTGAGTCGCTGCCCGGCGTCGGGTGTGCGGGCGGACGGCCGCAGCGCCACGTATACGGTGCGGAACTTCCAGCTGCTGAACAGCGCGTCGTACCCGGCATCGGTGAGCCAGCCGCCGTCGGCATAGGTGTTGTGCGGCCCGGCGGGGACCAGTCCGATCCCGGTCACGGTCAGCGTCGCGGTACCCCGGCTGCCGGTCAGAGCCACCCGCCCGCCCACTCGCGCGTGCAGAGCCGTGACCGTTCGCGGGGCCAGCAGCACCTCGTCGACCGACCGGGGCATCCGCCCGGAGGTGACCACCGTGTCGAGCGGCTTCGGTCCGGGGGTGTAGTTGAACAGGCTCACCGAGCTGCTTCCGTCCGGCCCGGTCGCCACCGCGGTCCGGGCGTCCTCGACGCCCTGCACGTCCGGATCCCGCCGCAGCGCGGCCAGCAGCTGCTCGGTCGGCCCGGCCTGCTGGCCGTTGTCGCCGACGAAGACGCTGAGCTGGTAGGTCTGGCCGAACTTCTCCGGATGGCCCGCCACGGTGTCGACCCCGCGGGCGAAGGTGAACGCCGCGAGCAGGCCGAGGATGCCGACCACGGCTCCGAGCAGCGCCGGGCGCACCGGGACGGCATCCCGGCCCCGGCCCGGCTCGAGCGCGAACCGGGTGCCCACCACCACCGGCACGGGCAGGCGGGCCCGGGCGATCCGGGCGGCCAAGGTGGAGCGGCGGCTGCCGGCGGCCCGGCCTTCCCCGGCCAGCGCGACCCAGGCCGCCGCCGCCGCGCCCCCGGCCACCAGCAGGACGGTCGCCGCCAGCCCGGGTCCCAGCACGACCCAGTCGGCGGAGATGCCCGGCGACGGCTCCCCACGGGCGGCCAGCCCGATCGGGAACCATCGGGACGCGATCACCGCCGCCGCCACGCCGAGCAGGCCGCCGAGTGCGCCGGCGGCGGCCGTCGCGGCGACTGCCGCTGCCACTGACTGCCTCCTGCTCATCCCGATCGCGCGCAGCGGCTGCAGGTGCGCGGTGACCCCGGCGGCAGACCGGGCCACGGCCTGGCCGACCAGGAACAGCGCGGCGAGGAAGGCGGCAGCGCCGAACGCGAGCAGGCAGCGCGCCTCGAAACCGGTCTGCTGCAGCGCCGGCCGGCCGACCCACTCCGACAGGTCGACCACCTCGATGTCCGACCTGCCGGTCACCCGGGCGAAGTCGGCGCGCAGCCTCGGGATCGCCGCGGTGCCACCACGCAGCCGGACCAGGCCATTGGCCAGGTACGGGCTGCCCGCCGTGGTCCCCTGCACCCGGACGAGGTTGTCCGGGTAGCGCTCGGCCACGCCGGGCGACAGGTTGACGGC
Source organism: uncultured Actinomycetota bacterium (assembly GCA_963740575.1). Taxonomy (GTDB): domain Bacteria; phylum Actinomycetota; class Actinomycetes; order Actinomycetales; family Kineosporiaceae; genus CAVUET01. Next base: position 227,676 of record CAVUET010000001.1, read on the forward strand.
GTTCGGGTCGCCCCACCACGGCGAGCTGACGACCCCCACGATGCGCACTGCGAGCCGCGGGCCGGTGAAGGCACCGTCCGGACCGGACCCCGTCAGGGTCCGCAACTCGGTCGGGGTGGGCAGCACCACTTGCACGGTGTCGCCCAGATGCAGGTGCTGGTGTTCCAGGAAGCCCACGCCGGTCACGGCCTCGTCGACGCGGCGTCGGTCGAGCATCCGCCCGGCCAGCACGACCGGCCGCTCCAGGGTGTCCATCGCTGTGTCGCCGATCAGCGGCGCGGCCGTGACCGTTGGCGGCATGCCCTGGATCGGGAGGTCGGGTCCGAAGTACCCGAACGCCTCGACCTCCGGCAACGTTCGGACCGGCGCCCAGTCGAAGCCCGGCGCGTTGGCCAGGATCGCCGCGGTTGCGGGCAGGGTGCGCTCCCCCAGCCGCTGCATCGCGCTGGCACCGCGACGGGCGCCGGCCAGCGCGGCCATCACCGTTCCGCTCGCGATCGCCACCAGCAGGACGAGGACCAGCAGCGCGCGTCGTCGACCGCGCAGGTCCAGTCGCAACCACGCCGCCAGAATCCGCACCGCACCATTGACGCCGCCCGGCGGCGGCGCCGCAAGAGTGGTAGGCACCCCGGTCCGAACGTGCTGACCTCATGGAAGGCCCCCGGGTGGTGGCCCGGACATCGGTCCGGACCACCACCGTTCGGGCCGACCGCTAGTGGGTCTCGACGTTGGTGAAGATGTCGGTCTCGCCGATCCCGGTCTGGCCGATCGCGTTGTTGCGCCCGTCGGTCCAGACCGGGTAGACGGCGCGGGTGCTCGCCGCCAGCCCGTTGTAGTCACCGATGAAGGCTCCGGAGGTGAAGAACCCGAGGTTCGGATCCCAGTCCCGGGAGCTGATCCGTGCGCTGGTGAAGCTGCCGGCGTCGTTGCCGGACTTCGCCTGCCAGGTGTTGATCCGCACGTTGGCCGGGTCCAGCCGCCGGTCGAACCAGATCACGTAGAACGCGCCCGCCTCGTCCGATGCCGCCCAGGGCAGGAACTGATCGTTCGGCGCCGGTTGCCCCGATCCGGTGGTGGACAGGAACTTGGCGTCCGACCAGTGCATCCCGCCGTCGGTCGAGGTCTGGTAGGAGATGTCCGCCTGGGATGCCGGGCGGTTGATGTTGTTCTGGTAGACGTACAGCAGGGTCCCGGTCCGCGGGCTGTAGGCCAGCGAGGTGGTGTTCGGGGCGCGGAAGGCCGTGGGCGGCAGGGTGTCGTCCTTGGCGTCGTCCAGGAAGTCCGCGTACTGGCCGGCCTTGTCGATCTGCACCGCGGCGGGCAGGAAACTGCTCCCGCCGTCGGTCGAGCGCTGGAACAGCAGGTGCGGGTCGTAGGAGTCGTTGCAGTCCTCGGACACGAACCCGATGTTGAGCGTGCCGTCCTTGGCGACCACCGGCTCGCTGAACTGGTTCGCGGACGAGCCGGTGCCGTCACCCCCGGGGTTGTCCGGCTGGACGGCGGTGTGCGTCCAGGTGGACAGCGACGGGTTGGTGGTCGGGATGCCGTCGGTATAGGTCAGCTGGATCGGGCAGTAGTCGCTGAAGCCGCTGGGCAGCAGGTGGAACTTCGTGTAGGTCACGTAGATCCGGCCGTAGTGCGGGCTGGTCGGGGTGTTGTCGACGGCGATGAGTTCCTTGTCGTTGAACACCGAGGTGTCCACCGTGCCCGCGGTGTAGTCGAAGTTGCTGGCGGCACGGGCGGCCTCGCGTCCCGGGGTCCAGGTCTTGCCGCTGTCGACGGACTTGTAGACCTGCACCTCGGAGTACGGCAGGGCGCGGAAGAAACACAGCTGCGAGACGTAGAACGCCCGATCCCGCAGGCTATAGGCGACTCCGGGATCACCGCCGTTGCAGAAGTCCCGAGTACCGGCGAACTGCGGGGTGATCCGGGTGCTGGCCCAGTGCCGGCCGCCGTCCGAGGTGCGCATGATCACGACCCCACCGGAGACGTAGTCGTTCGCAGCCGCCACCGCGATCAGCGGGTTGCTCACGTTGTAGGCGACGGCGGTCTCGTTCTGCGGCATCGGCGGGTTGCTGTCGTCGTTCATCTGGACGTTCCGGCCCGCCGAGGAGGGCGCCGAGCCGGCGGCCCCGGAGGCTGCGGCCGCGGCCCGGTTCTGCTGGTTGGCCCGCGTGTAGGCCTGTCGCACGCTGCCCGAGATTCCGCCCGGGTAGTGCTCGACATGGCGTACCCACAACGGCGTGGGGTCAGCGGTGGACGTGCTCGGAACCGACGCGACCAGGCCAGCGGTCTGGCTGGCCAGCGCGCCGGACACGACGGCGAGAACGGCGGCGGCTGGGATGAGTCGTCTCATGGCACCCTCCTGGGTGAGGATCACGGCCGTGACGTGCGCCAGGCATGCCGCGATGACGGGTGCGGGCGGCACGTGCAACCGTTCGGAGTCGAAATGATCCCGAACGCCCGGCAGCCGGCAGCGCAGCGAGGGGACATTAGTCCTTTTCTGCGGTGGTTTGGAAGGACCGGGCGGCCGGAACCATGCGGAGAGGGGCTGGACGATGGACGCCGACTGCATCGTCGTCGGGGCGGAGCTGGCCGGGCTGGTGGCCGCCGCAGAGGTCGCCGACCAGGGCCGCCGGGTGATCGTGATCGACCAGGAGGGCGAGCAGAGCCTGGGCGGTCAGGCGTTCTGGAGCCTCGGCGGGCTGTTCCTGGTCGGCAGCCCGGAGCAGCGGCGGATGGGCGTGCGCGACTCGGCCGAGCTGGCCTGGCAGGACTGGCTGGGCAGCGCGCAGTTCGACCGCCCCGAGGATGACTGGCCCCGGCGGTGGGCCCGGGCCTACGTCGACTTCGCCGCGGGCGAGAAGCGGTCCTGGCTGCGAGGCATGGGCCTGCGCCTGTTCCCGGTGGTGGGCTGGGCCGAGCGCGGGGACGGGCGGGCCGACGGGCACGGCAACTCCGTGCCGCGCTTCCACCTCACCTGGGGCACCGGCCCCGGCGTGCTGGAACCGTTCCTGCGCAGGGTCGGCGCGCACCGACAGGCCGGGCTGATCGAGACCCGGCTGCGACACCGGGTGGACGGGCTGATCGTCGACGGCGGCGCGGTGACCGGCGTGCGCGGGGCCGTGCTCGAACCCTCGGACGTCCCGCGCGGCAGGCCCAGCAGCCGGATCGCGATCGGGGAGTTCGAACTGCGCGCCCAGGCCGTGGTCGTCACCTCGGGCGGCATCGGCGGTAACCACGACCTGGTCCGGCAGGTCTGGCCGGAGCGGCTCGGCACGCCCCCGACGACCATGCTGTCCGGCGTCCCCGCCCATGTCGACGGCCGGATGCTCGCGATCAGCCGGGGGGCGGGCGCCGAGGTGATCAACTCCGACCGGCTCTGGGCCTACGTCGAGGGCGTGCGCAACTGGGATCCCATCTGGGACAACCACGGGATCCGGATCCTGCCCGGCCCGTCCTCGCTCTGGCTGGATGCGACGGGCCGGCGCCTACCGGCACCGTACTTCCCGGGGTTCGACACCCTCGGCACGCTCGCGTACCTGCGCGGCACCGGCTACGACTACTCCTGGTTCGTGCTGACCCAGAAGATCATCGCCAAGGAGTTCGCCCTCTCCGGTTCGGAGCAGAACCCCGACCTGACCGGACGGGACCTCAAGCTGCTGCTGCGCCGGGTGCGCGGCGGCGCGCCCGGGCCGGTGCAGGCGTTCACGCGGCACGGCCGCGACTTCGTGGTCGCCGCCGACCTCGCCGGCCTGGTCGCCGGGATGAACGCCGTGGGCGACGCCCCGCTGATCGACGAGGCCACGCTGCGCGAGGTGATCACCGGGCGGGACCGCGAAGTGGGCAACCGGTTCAGCAAGGATGCCCAGCTCACGGCCGTCCGAGGCGCCCGGCGCTACCGCGGCGACCGGCTGATCCGGATCGCGGCCCCGCACCGGCTCCTGGACCCGAAGGCCGGGCCGCTGATCGCGGTCCGGCTGAACATCCTCACCCGCAAGACCCTGGGCGGGCTGGCCACCGACCTGTCCGGACGCTGCCTGGGCCGCGACGGCACGCCGGTCCCCGGCCTGTACGCCGCGGGCGAGGTGAGCGGCTTCGGCGGCGGCGGGATGCACGGCTACAACGCCCTGGAGGGGACCTTCCTGGGCGGCTGCCTGTTCTCCGGGCGGGTCGCGGGCCGTGCGGTCGCCGCTCAAACGTCCTGACCCGCCGCGATCACCCGCCCGCGATCACCCGGCCCGCGATCACCCGGCCCGCGATCGCCCCGCCCGGCGTGGCTGGCCGGCATTAACGCCCGGATGACCGGATCGCGTGATGTGATACGGATCAGGAGACCGAGGGTTGACGCTCATGCGCCAATGCCTGACCGTTGGCTCATCGGAAGCAACCCAGAGTCATCGCATTCGGCCGTACGATCGCAATCATGGCCTCCGGTGACACGGACCGCGATTGCTGAGGTGACGCATGACCAGCAAAGAGGGCGTCACGCAGAGCCTCCCGCCGGTCGGGAACGGCCCGGGCGGGCAGCCGCCCGAACCTCCGACCCGGGAACTGCCTGCGACGAAGCCCCCCGGGCCCGGTGCGACCGCCCCGCCTCCGGACACCTTCGTGACCAGGCTGCTGGCTGCGACCACGCACCTGCAGGGCTCGTATGCCGAGCAGGTGATCGACCAGCTCCTGGACCCGTCCTTCGTGGCGGTGGCGCCGTCCTGGGGCGTGGACCTGCTCGCGCTCGCCCGGCACGCCATGCTCGCCCAGAGCCGTCGCCACGCCCGTGACCGACTCCTGCGCTACCTGCTCGGCGGAACGATCGCGCTGGTCCTGCTCGCGATCGCGTCCTGGCCACTGCTGTGGCTGTCGCCGTTCTGGTCCACGATGCTCACCCTCGCGATCGTCATCGTCGGCTGGATGGCCTCATGGCAGGTGGTCTTCGCCCACTACGACCAGGTTCGCCGGTCCTCCCTCGAAGTGATGAACCAGAAGGTCCGGGTGCGCGACGTTGCGCCACCGCTGGACGAGGAGGACGTCGAGGCGCGGATCGACGCGCTGGCCGACGCCAACGTCGTCGTCTTCGGCGGATACTCGCCCTTCGTCGGTGACGGCCAGCCGCTGGACTCCTGGACGATCTCCTTCGACCTCGAGCCGGCGCTCAACGAGCTCGGCAGCCCCGGCACCATGGACGCCTTCTCGGTCCGCGATTTCTACGACCACCTGGTGGAGCGCGTCCCGAAGACTCTGGGCGGGATTCCCGGCGGTAAGCGCCTGTACGTCAACGGGACCGCGGCGAGGGCCGTCCCCGGGCTGGTGCCGGACCCGATGGAGCCGGAGAACAGGCCGGTCAGTCACCTGCCGGACTACCTGATCGATCGCTACGTCGACGCCCCGACCGAGACGGCACGGACCTACGTCTGGTTCACCACCGTGGCCTGGGGCAGCGACCTGCGGATCACCGCGCTGATCCGGGCTGAGGTCACCGGCGGGCGGCTGTTCATCGAGGGACGCTCGCACGCGCTGCTGCCGGTTCAACAGGTCTTCCGCGACGTCAAGTTCGTGCCCGCCCACCCTGGACGGGCCTGGCTGGTGGTGGCACGGCCGACCACGGGGGCGGTGACACCGCTGTGGCTGAGCAGCATCTCCCGGCACCTGAGCCGGAAGAACCGGATCCGCAAGTTCATGCGCCGGGTCCGCAAGACCAAGCGCGATCTGTCCGACCGTGTGCTGCCGATGAACTACGGCGCCGGGCCGAGTCTGCGCGAGGACGCCGCCGATGCCGGTGAGCTGAAGTACTACGCCACGGTGGACGAGGTGCAACGCTTCACGGTGATGACCCGGACCGTGATGGACAGCATGCGTTCGTACCTGAAGAGCAGGCACATCGACGTCACGCAGTTCGGGATCCAGTCCGAGGGCATCATCAATCAGACCTCGATCCGGCTGCACCCGATCAAGGGCGCGGGCGACAACTTCGGCAGGAACAGCACCGTCACGATCAACCAGGGCATCGTCGGCTGAACCCGGAAGGCATCGTTGGCTGGGCCTGGCCAGGACGGCGCTAGCGCTGGTAGAGCGCGTCCACCTCGTGGCTCAAGGTGTCGAACACGACGTTCCGCCGAACCTTCAGGGTCGGGGTGAGCTCCCCGCCCTCGATGGTGAAGTCCGTGCCGAGGACCCGGAACCGCTTGATCGCCTCGGCGGACGAGACCGCCCTGTTCGCCAGGTCCACCGCCTGCTGAATCTCGGCCCGCAGGTCAGGGTCGTCGCGCAGGTCGGCTACGGTGACGCCGTCCGGTTTGCCGCGTTCCAGCTTCCAGCGGTCGAACGCTTCGGCGTCGATGGTGACCAGCGCGCCGATGTAGGGCCTGCGGTCCCCGACCACGAGGCACTGGCTGACCAGACGGTGGGCGCGCAGGCGGTCCTCCAGCACCGCGGGAGCCACGTTCTTGCCCGCCGCGGTGACGATCAGGTCCTTCCGGCGGCCGGTGATGGTGAGGAACCCGTCCTCGTCCAGCTCGCCGAGATCGCCGGAGTGGAACCAGCCCTCGTCGTCGAACGCCGCACGGGTGGCCTCGTCGTCCCGCCAGTACCCCCGAAAGACGCCCGGGCCCTTGATCAGCACCTCGCCGTCGTCGGCGATCCGGACGCTGAACCCGGGCACCGGTCTGCCCACCGAGCCCACCCGGAACCCCCCGGGCACGTTCACCGAGATCGCGGCGCAGGTCTCGGTCAGGCCGTAGCCCTCGAGCACGCTGACCCCGATGCCTCGGAAGAAGTGCCCGAGCCGCTCGCCGAGCGGAGCACCACCGCTGACCGAGTACTGGACCTCGCCGCCCATTGCAGCCCGCAGCCGCTGGTACACCAGCCGGTCGAACACCCCGTGCCGCAGCCGGAGCGCTAAGCCCGGCCCGCCGGTGTCCAGCGACCGGCTGAAGTCCACCGCAGTCCGGTCGGCGAGGGCGAACAGCCGCGCCCGGCCCTTGGCCGAGGCCGTCTCCTGGGCGCTGTTGTAGATCTTCTCCAGGACCCGGGGGACGGCGAGCACGAGCGTCGGCCGGAACTCGGCGAGCCGCCGGCCGACCTCGCGGATGTCGCCGGTGTGGCCGACCAGGACGCCCCGGTGCACGGAGCAGAGCTGGACCACGCGGGCCAGCACGTGCGCCAGCGGCAGGAACAGCAGCGTGGTCGAGGTCTCGGCGTTGAAGACGAACTCCTCGATGCCGTCTGCCCGGCAGACGTTGCCGACCTCCGCCAGCAGGTTGCCGTGCGTGATCACGCAGCCCCTCGGACGCCCGGTCGTCCCGGACGTGTAGACCAGCGTCGCGATCGAGTCCACGTCGAGGGCGGACCGGCGCCGGGCCACGTTCTTCTCGGCCTCCTCGTCGGCGGCCCGCTCGACGGTGCTCAGCTCGTCGGTGTCGATGGTCCAGACGTCACGCAGCGCGGGGAGTCCGGCCCGCACCGCCGAGACCAACTGCGCCTGCGCCACGGTCCCCGCGACCACCGCCACGGCGGCGCAGTCACCGAGGATCCACTGCACCTGCTCGGCCGAGGACGTCTCGTAGATCGGCACCGTGATCGCGCCCGCCGACCAGATGGCGTAGTCCACCAGCATCCACTCGTACCGCGTGGCCGAGAACAAGCCGACCCGGTCCCCCGGCTCGATCCCGGCGGCGATCAGGCCGGCCGCCAGGCCGGTGACCCTGTCCGCGAACTCGCCAGCCGTGACCGGCGCCCAGGCGTCGCCCGAGTTCGCGCTGATCACGACCTGATCGGGGTGGGTCTCGGCTCGTCGGAAGACATCGTCCGTCAGGTCCGCGTCCGGCCGCGGAAGGTATCGGGCAGGAGAGCTGTACTCGCGCATAGCAGCCTCCCCGGGGCTCGGTAGATCGTCGACGTTATGCCCGTTCCGGCGGTGCGCCAGTGGCCGGACGTCCCGATCTCGGGCAGTCTCCCCCGGCGTCCACGCCGCACCACCCGGATCGCGCGCGACGATCATGCCGGGTGCCCTCGCGGGGGCGCAATGCCGTGCCGAATGTCCGGATCGGGGCGGATCGGGGCTAGCCCGCGCCGAGAACTGGGGCAGGCCCCCACGTTTCCCACCGGCCACATGTGCAACCCTTGCCGCGCCTATCCCAGCCAGGCTCTGCAGAACGAGGTCACGGTGGCGAACAGAGTGTGGATCTTCGGCGATCTGCCCGTCGGCAGGGCCTGCGGCCCGTCGTACATGGTCGAGTCGTGGAACCGCGAACTGGCCCGCCTCGGCCTCGAGCCCCGCGTGTTCACCCCCGGGTGCGGGTGGCGCACCCGCTCCCGGAACGCCGCGGCGGTCACCTTCCGGGCCTGGCGGCACATCGGCTACGTCGGTGACTACCACGCCCGGTTCTCCAGCCTGGCCGAGCTGTACCGAGCCCGGAAGGACCGGCCGCACGTCGTCCTGGTCACCACGCTCGGGCGGGTCGGCGTCCTCGGCATCACCCTGGCGGCGTTCTACTCGATCCCGCTCGTGCTGGTGGTCTCCACCGACACCACCGGGGCGGCCGCGCACTACAACACCACACGGATCTTCTCCTCCGGCGGGACGAAGCCGGCGGTGCTGCTGCTCGTATCGCGACGGATCCGCGCCGCGCTGTTCCGCCGCTCGCAGCCGCTGGCCCATCAGGTCGCCCGTCGATCGGCCCGGTTCGCGGCCCGCTGCGCGGTTGCCCTGCACGCACAGGCCCGCGAGGTGGTGCTGCTGTCCCCGAAGTCGGTCGCGCAGTACGGCCGCGACCTCGGCGACGCCACCGTCACCGTCTTCCCGGTCGGCATCGACCGGCTGCCGCCCGCGCCGGTGCCGGACGAGCTTGCCTGGCGGCCCGCCGCGCTGCGGGTGCTCTACGTCGGGCGGCTGGCTCCGGAGAAGGGGCTGGCCGTGCTGGTCCGCGCGCTGCGCCTGGTCACCGACGGCGGCCTGGACGTGCATCTCGCCCTGGTCGGCGAGGGACCCGAGGCGGGCCGGCTGGCGGAGCTCGGCGCACGCCTTGGCGTATCGGACCGGCTGACCATGATCGGCCCCTACCCGCGCCGCTCGCTCGGCGGGATCTACGCCAGCGCCGACGTGTTCGCGTTCCCGTCGGTGGTGGACACCCAGGCGTTCGTGCTGAACGAAGCCGCGCACGAGGCGCTGCCCCTGCTGGTCTCGGACACGGCCAACTGCGTGGTGCGGGACGGGGAGTCTGCGCTCGTCGTCCCGCAGTCGCCGGCCGAGTACGCCCGGGCGCTGGACCGGCTGCGCGATCCCGAGCTGCGGCGCCGGCTCGGCTCGGCCGCCCGGCAGCGGGCATGCCAGGTGGGCGAACTCGCGCAGACCGCCCGGCTGGCCGAGGTCCTGCAGCGGGCCATCCGCGGCGGCGAACACGCCGTCGCCGAACTGCCGGCCGGATCGCACGCCGTCGTGCTCGACCTGGCCATGCTGGACGTGCCCGGACTGGACGTGCCCGAGCTGGACGTGCCCGTGGTCAGGTTCCCGGTGGCCGGACTGCCGGTGGTCGAGTTGCCCACCGGGACGGACGGCGCCGGGCGGCCCTGGATGATCCGGGCACGGCGTGCCCGGCGTCGGGTCAGCGAGGGCGCGCCCGCCAGATGAGCTCGCCGCCGCGGAGTCGGTGCGCACGGCGCAGGATCGCAGCCAGCTGCCACATCCCGCCGAGGGCCGGCGTCTGGCTGCGGTACCGCGCGATCGCCGAGAGCTTGAGGTCCTCGTGCCCCGTCACCGACTCGGGGCGGCAGTCCCAGACCAGCCCCGACAACGGCAGGTACGCCTCCAGCCCTGGACCAGCTCCGATCAGCGGGGTCAGGCCCAGCACCAGCCCCGCAGCCGGCGCCGCCAACCCCGGGGCAGCGCGCCACGGCAGCCGGCGCCTGCGCGTCACCGGATGCCGGCGCCTCGCGGTCTCGCTCAACGCGTAGTAGTCCTCGTAGAACCCGACCCGGTCCAGCGCGTCCCGGTCCAGCGCGGTGGTCAGCGCCGCCACCGCGACCTCGACGTGGTCGGCGTGATGACCGATCCCCAGCGGCGCGAGCAGGCGGGTGCCCGGCCTGTCCAGCGCCCTGCCCACCGCGGCGGACAGCGCCCCGAGATTGGCGAACCCGTCGAGCGTGGCGGGCGTGCGGAACGCCGCGACCAGGCTGCCGCCCGCCGCCTCGGACCAGATCCGCTCGCGCAGCCCGAGTCGCTCACGGCCCGCACCCAGCAGGTCCAGCGCCGCGTCGTCCTCGGACAGCCGGAGGTCGTAGCGGGCGAACCGGCGAAGCCGCCGGGGCAGCCCGGCAGCCGGCGGCCCGGCGGTGAACGCGGTCCAGACCTCCACCGGGCGACCCAGCGCGACCCAGCGCGCGATCTGCCCGCCGGCGGACAGCACCGCGTCGTCCAGATGCGGGGACAGCACGACCAGGCTGGTGCCGGCGGGGTCGGGGCTCTCGCCCGGGCGCGCGGTCACGGGCTCATCATGCCCGTTCGCGGCCGGGGTTCAGCACTCGATGATGTTCACCGCCAGGCCGCCCCGCGCGGTCTCCTTGTACTTGTCCTTCATGTCCCGGCCGGTCTCCCGCATGGTCGCGATCACCTTGTCCAGCGACACGTGGTGGGAGCCGTCGCCGAGCAGGGCCATCCGGGCGGCGGTGATGGCCTTCACCGAGGCGATCGCGTTCCGCTCGATGCACGGGATCTGCACCAGCCCGCCGACCGGGTCGCAGGTCAGCCCGAGGTTGTGCTCCATCGCGATCTCGGCGGCGTTCTCCACCTGCTCGGGGGTCCCGCCGAGCACCTCGGCCAGCCCCGCGGCGGCCATCGAGCAGGCCGAGCCCACCTCCCCCTGACAGCCGACCTCGGCACCGGAGATCGAGGCGTTCGCCTTGAACAGGGTGCCGATGGCCGCGGCCGCGAGCAGGAACCGCACGACGCCGTCGTCGTCGGCGCCGGGCACGAAGTCGGCGTAGTAGTGCAGCACGGCCGGCACGATCCCGGCGGCGCCGTTGGTCGGCGCGGTCACCACCCGCCCGCCGGAGGCGTTCTCCTCGTTGACCGCGAGCGCGTACAGGGTGACCCATTCCATGGCGCGCAACGGATCGCTGCGGTCCGAACGGACCCGCAGAGCCTCAGCCAGGGCCGCGGCGCGACGGCGCACCCGCAGCCCGCCGGGCAGTGTGCCCTGCAGCGAGCAGCCGCGGGCCACGCATCGGCGCATCACCGACCAGATCGCCAGCAGCCGCTGGCAGGTCTCGTCCGGCGGGCGCCAGGCGGACTCGTTGGCCAGCATCACCCCGCTGATCGACAGGCCGGTGCGGCGGGTCAGCTCGACCAGTTCCGCGGCGGTCCGGAACGAGTGCGGCAGCACGGTGGGGTCCGGCACCACCCGGTCGGCGCCGGCCGCGTCCTCGTCCACCACGAAGCCGCCGCCGACCGAGTAATAGGTGCGGGCAGCAAGCACCGAGCCCGCCTGGTCCCAGGCGGTGAAGATCATCCCGTTGGGGTGGTAGGGCAGCCGCTTGCGCCGGTGCATGACGACGTCCTGGCCCGGCTCGAAACCGACCTCGTGCTGCCCGAGCAGGCGCAGCCGGTGGTGGGTCTCCACCTCGGCCAGGGCCTGCGGAACCCGGTCCGGGTCAACGGTTTCCGGCAGCTCCCCGGCCAGGCCGAGGATGACCGCGCCGGGACTGCCGTGGCCGTGCCCGGTCGCGCCGAGCGACCCGAAGAGCTCGGCCCGGACTGCGCTCACCTTCGACAGTTGCCCGCAGGAATCCAGGCCCGCGGCGAAGGTGCGCGCGGCCCGCATCGGCCCGACCGTGTGCGAGCTGGACGGGCCGATGCCGACCGAGAACAGGTCGAAGACGCTGACGCTCATCGGATCACGCTGGTCCCGATCTGCTCAGGCCGCGCCCCGGGATCAGGTGCCCTGCAGCCACACGGCCACCTTGTCCGGGTTCGCGTCGACCCACTTCTTCGCCGCCTGGTCGTCGGAGAGCTTGTCCACGGCGATCGACTTCGCCACGGCGTTCTGGTCCTCGTTGGTCCACTGGAAGTTCTTCACCAGCGTGTACGCCGGGCTGCCGGAGGCCGCGAACTTGGCGCTGACGATCTTGTTGAGATTGTAGGCCGGGTAGTCACACGCCACCTTGGCCGGAACCGCGTCGCAGCCGGTGGTGTACGGCGGCAGGTTGACCTTGACCAGGGCCAGTTCGTTGAGGAACCACTGCGGCGAGTAGAAGTACGCCAGGAGCGGCTTGCGCTGACTCTGCGCTGTGCGGAAGCTCTGGATGAGAGCGGCCTCGCTGCCGCCCTGCACCACCTTGAAGTTCAGCTTGAGGTTCTTCACCAGGGCGGCGTCGTTGGTGACGTAGGACGGGTCGCCGTCCAGCAACTGGCCCTTGCCGCCGGACTCGGAGGTCTTGAACATCGCGGCGTACTTGTTCAGGTTCTTCCAGTCGGAGATGTCCGGGTACTGCTGCGCCATCCATGGCGGGACGTACCAGCCGATCACGCCCTTGTTGCCGTCCAGCCCGAGATCGACGGCGACCTTCTGGGTGTCGATGTACTTCTTCTTCAGGTCGTCATGGCCCCAGTTCTCCAGGATCGCGTCCACCTGGCCGGTGCTGAACCCCTGCCACGAGACCTGCTCGGTCAGGTTCTTCTTGACCACCGTGCAGCCGAGCTTGGTCTGGGCGAGGTAGCCGACCACGGCCGCGTCCGCCTCGTATCCGACCCAGGGGTTGACAGCGAGATTGAACGTCCCGCAGGGCTTTCCGCCGGCCGAACCCGCGGCACTGGTCGCGCCGCTGCCGCCGACCTTGGCCCCGCCGCAGCCGGCCAAGGCCAAAGCCAGCGCTGCCGTCACGGCGACGGTGCGGGGGAACGACCGGCTCCTGATCATCCTGCCTGTCACGTGATCCGAACCTCCTGTCCTGTCCGGCCTGGCTGTCCAGTCCGGGGTCCTCACCGCCGGTGGGCCGACTCGCCGGCCCGGCGGGCCGCGGCCTGGCTGGTGCGGTCGAGCATGATTCCCAGCAACACGATGGCCAGCCCGGCAGCCAGTCCCTTGCCGAAGTAGCTGATCTGGCTGAAGCCGTTGACCACGTCGAAGCCGAGCGCGCCGCCGCCGACCAGGCCGCCCACGACGACCATCGCCAGCACGTAGATCAGCCCCTGGTTGGTCGCCAGGGTGATGGCTCGACGCGACATCGGCAGCTGGACCTTGGTGATCGTCTGCCAGGTGCTGGATCCCGCCGCGATGGCCGCCTCGACCGAGGCAGCCGGGACCTGCCGGATCCCATCGGCGATGATCTTGATGGAGACCGGGGCCGCGTACACGACGGCGGCCACGATGCCGGTGAAGCGGCTGGCCCCGAACAGCGCGAGGAACGGGACCAGGTAGACGAACGCGGGCATCACCTGGGCCGCATCCAGGCTCGGCCGGATCACCTGGTCGGCCCGCTCGCTGCGGCCCATCCAGACCCCGAACACGACCCCCAGCGCGATCACGAACACGGTCGCCAGCAGGGTCGCCGCAAGCGTCGTCATCGCGTCGTACCACAGCCCCGTGGCGATGATCAGGGCGAGGCAGACCGCGGTGATCACCGCGGCGCGCAGGCGGCCGAGCAGGTAGGCCACGGCGATCAGCCCGGCGGCGGTGCCCCAGAACGGGGTGTCGTTGAGGAAGCGCTCCAGGTGGTTGAGCACGACGTCGGACACTACGGTGCGCAGCCCGCTGGTGAATCCGCCGAAGTGGTCCTGCACCCAGGACGAGGCGTGGTCGGTTCCGCGGGCGATGGACGGGCCGATGTTGATCCCACCGGAACCGTTCTGGGCCGGGAAGGTCGCCGCCCAGACGTAGGTGCGGGACAGGTACACGCAGAACAGCACGGCAGCCGCGAGCCCGACGGCGAGCGGCCGGCGCCACCGGCGCAGCCGCTCCCCGCCACCGAACCTGCCACCGAACCTGCCACCGAACCCGCCACCGAACCCGCCGCCGGACCGGCCCTCGGCTCTGACCCCGGCCGCGGTGGCCGCGCGGTCCAGCACGATGGCCATCACCACCAGGGCCACCCCGCCGTTGAACGCGGTGCCCACGTCCAGCTTGATCAGCGCCTGGTAGACCGTCTGGCCCAGTCCCGGCGAGTCGATCAGGGCCGCGATCGTGACCATGGACAGCGCCGCCATCACGGTCTGGTTGATGCCGACGATGATCGTCCTGCGGGACATCGGCAGCAGCACCTTGCGCAGGGCCTGCCACTGCGTCGACCCGAGCGACCTGGCCGCCTCGACCGTTTCGGCCGGTACCGAACGGATCCCGTGGGCGGTGATGCGGATGACCGGGGGCGCGGCGTAGATCACGGTGGCGATGGCGGCCGACGCCGGGCCGATCAGGAAGAACAGGGTGAGCGGGGCGAGGTAGACGAACGTGGGCATGATCTGCATGAAGTCCAGCACCGGGGTGACGGCGGCGTCGAACCGGTCGGAGACGCCCGCCCACACCCCGAGCGGGATGCCGATCAGCAGACAGATGAGCACCGCCGAGACGGTCATCGCCAGGGTGTCCATGCTCGGCTGCCACAATCCCTGCAGCCCCATGAAGGTGAACCCGGCGATCGACAGCACTGCCACCCGGAGGTTGCCGAACAGCCAGCACACATACCCGGCGAGGGCCACCACCCCGAGCCAGCCGACGGCTGGGATGGTCAGCCCGTAGGACGGCTGTGAGACCACCGACTGGAAGAACGTCACGACGTGTCCGACCAGGGTGCTGATCACGTTGAAGAACGCGGTGAACAGCGGCGAGGTGGCGCGGTGATCGAGCACCCAGCCGTTCAGGTCGTTGAGTCTCTGGTGCAGCGAGCTGAGGTCCGAGGCGTCCAGGAAGAGCGTGTCGCGCCCCCGGTACACCAGGTAGAGCAGCAGCCAGGCGAGCAGAACCAGGCCCGCGGCCACGGCCCGCCCCGGCCGACGCACGGCCGCCGTCGCGGTGGTGGCGAGAGTTGCCATCACCGTTGCCCCGCGACAGCGTCCGGCACCAGGCCAGGGTCCGCCCCGGCCACCACGGTCAGGATCTCCTCGTCACCGACGATGCCGAGCAGCTGCCCGTCCTGGACCACCCGCACCGGCCGGTCGGCCGCCAGCACGGCCCGGGTGGCCTGGCTGACCACCACGTCCGGCCCCAGCTGCGGCCCGTCCAGCCGGTCGTCGTCCCTGACCGGGCGCATGATCCAGCGCAGGGTGAGCACCTGGGCCCGGGCCACGTCGCGGACGAAGTCACGCACGTAGTCGTCCGCCGGGGCGCCGACCAGCTCGTCGCCGGTGCCGGACTGCACCACCGCACCGTCCCGCATGATCAGGATCCGGTCGCCGAGCTTGAGCGCCTCGGACAGGTCGTGGGTGATGAAGACCATCGTCTTGCCGACCTCGTGGTGCAGCCGGATCACCTCGCTCTGCATGTCCCGCCGGATCAGCGGGTCGAGCGCGGAGAACGGTTCGTCGAAGAACAGCACGTCCGGGTCGACGGCGAGCGCCCTGGCCAGCCCGACCCGCTGCTGCATCCCGCCGGACAGCTGGTCGGGGTAGGACTTCTCGTACCCGCTCAGCCCGACGAGGTCGATCACCTCCATCGCCCGCTCGACCCGGCGCGCCTTCGGCACCCCGCGGATCTCCAGGCCGTAGCCGACGTTGTCCAGCACGCGCCGGTGCGGCAGCAGCCCGAAGTGCTGGAACACCATGGCGAACTTGTGCCGGCGCAGCTCGCGCAGGCGCTTCTCGTCCGCGGCCAGGATGTCCTCGCCCTCGAACACGACGCTGCCCGCGGTCGGCTCGATCAGCCGGGTCAGGCAGCGCACCAGCGTGGACTTGCCCGACCCGGACAGCCCCATCACGACGAAGACCTCGCCCGGTGCGACGTCGAAACTGAGATCCCGCACGGCCGCCGTGCACCCGGTCCGGTCCAGCAGCTCGCGCCGGGTCAGGGCAGCCAGGGTCGGCGACCCGGCCACGTCCGATGCCTTGGGGCCGAACACCTTCCACAACCCGCGAACGGAGATCGCGGGCTCGCCGGCGGGACGCCCGGACGACCGGATGACCTCGTCCTGCTGTGCGCCTGCAGTCACGGAAACCTCCTGCGTCGACGTCACGGCGTCGAGCCGCGCCATCATCCGGCCTTCAGCCGCTGAACCAGTGCTGCGGCCCGGGCCGGATGTTGTGCCAGATGTGCTTGATCTCGCGGTACTCCGCCAGCCCCGAGGGACCGAGCTCGCGGCCGATGCCCGACTGCTTGAAGCCGCCCCACTCCGCCTGCGGCAGGTAGGGGTGATAGTCGTTGATCCAGATTGTCCCGTGTCGCAGCCGGGCCGCCACCCGCTGCGCCTTGCCCGCGTCCTGGGTCCAGACCGCACCGGCAAGGCCGTAGCTGGTGTCGTTGGCGGTCCGGACCGCCTCGTCCTCGCCGCGGAAGGTCTCCACGGTCAGAACGGGCCCGAACGACTCGTCGCGCAGGACGGACATCCCGCCGCGGCAGCCGTCCAGGATGGTGGGCCGGTAGTAGAACCCCTGGGACAGCGCGGGATCGTCGTGCGGTCCGTCGGGGCGCCGCCCACCGCACCGCAACACCGCACCCTCGGCCAGGCCGGCCGCCACGTAGGCCTCGACCTTCTCCCGGTGCGCCGCCGAGACCAGCGGCCCGGTCTCGGCCGCGGGGTCGAACGGACCGCCCAGCCGGATCCGGTCGGCCCGGGCGGCCAGCTCGGCGACGAAGTCGTCGTGGATGGACTCCTCGACGATGAGCCGGGCGCCCGCCGAGCAGACCTGGCCCGAGTGCAGGAACACCGCCGTCAGCGCCAGATCCGTGGCCGCATCGAGGTCGGCGTCGGCGAAGACCACGTTCGGGTTCTTGCCGCCGAGTTCGAGCGCGACCCGCTTCACGGTGCCCGCGGCGGCCACCATCAGCACCCGCCCGGTGGCCAGCCCGCCGGTGAACGAGACCAGATCGACCCGGGGGTCGCGGGCCAGCGGCGCGCCGACCTCCGGCCCCGCACCGAGGACCAGGTTGGCCACCCCTGCCGGGAGGCCGGCCTCGGCCAGCGCCCGCATCAGCAGGACGGCCGTCGACGGGGTGAGCTCGCTCGGCTTGAGCACGAACGTGTTCCCGGCCAGGAGGGCCGGCGCGACCTTCCAGGACGTCTGCAGCAGCGGGTAGTTCCACGGCGTGATCAGCCCGCAGACCCCGACCGGCTCGACCACCACGCGGCTGATCGCGTCCGGGTTGCCGGTGTCCACGACGCGCCCCGCGTCGGTCCCGGCCAGGCCGCCGTAGTAGCGGAAGCAGGAGACCACGTCGGCGATGTCGTACTCGCTCTCGACCAGGCGCTTGCCGGTGTCGAGCGACTCGGCCCGGGAGAACCGGTCGGCGTCCCGCTCGAGCAGGTCCGCCACCCGCAGCAGCAGGGCGCCGCGGTCCCGTTCCGGCGTGGCCGGCCAGGGGCCGGCGTCGAAGGCCTCGCGTGCAGCGGCGATCGCCGACCCGGTGTCCGCCGCGGTCGCCTCCGACACCGTGGCGACGAGGCTGCCGTCCGCCGGGCAGCGGATCTCACGCCGTCCGCCGGTGGCCGGCTCGCACCACTGGCCTGCGACGAAGAGCTCTGCCACGGGCACCCCTCGCGGATGGACGCGGACGGACGGCACCAGGCGGTGTTGCGCATCGCGC
The DNA here is from genome assembly GCA_963740575.1 of uncultured Actinomycetota bacterium. Classification (GTDB taxonomy): domain Bacteria; phylum Actinomycetota; class Actinomycetes; order Actinomycetales; family Kineosporiaceae; genus CAVUET01. Next base: position 245,396 of record CAVUET010000001.1, read on the forward strand.
ACCGAATTGTTTATTGGGGAACAAGATGGACCCGGTGTCGCTGCCACGTCAAGGTCTGTGCCAGCCGAGCCGCGCCGAGATCTCGGCAGCCGCGGCCCGTACCCGGTCGGCCACCTCCGGCAGTCTCTCGGCGGGCAGCCGGAACCCGGGCCCCGACGCACTGACCGAGGCCACCACGGTGCCCTCCAGCCCGATCACCGGTGCGGCCACGGCGGTCAGCCCCACCTCGAGCTCGTCGATCGCGACGGCGAACCCCCGCCGGCGCACCTCACCCAGCTCGCGGGCGAGCACGCCGGGGTCGGTGATGGTGGCGGCGGTGAACCGGCGCAGCGGACGCGGCAGCCCGGCGAGCAGGCCGTCGGATCCGAATGCCAGCAACACCTTTCCGTTCGAGGTCGCGTGCAGGGGGATCCGCTGGCCGACCCAGTTGTGCAGGGCGATCGCGGACGGACCGCTGACCTGGTCGAGGTAGAGCGCCTCGTGCCCGGACAGCACGGTGATGTTCACCGTCTCCCCGACCTCGCGGGCCAGCGCGCCGGTCACCGGCCGGCTCTCCCGGACCAGATCGAGCCGGACGGTGGTGGCTCCGGCCAGGCGCAGCAGGCCGACCCCGAGGCGGAACTTGCCCCGTTCCGAGACCTGCTCGACCAGGTCGTGCGCCTCCAGGGTGGCCACCAGCCGGAACGCCGTGGACTTGTGCACACCGAGCCCGCCGGCCAGCTCGGTCACACCGAGCTCTCCCCGGCGCGCCAGCATGGACAGCACCGTCAGTGCGCGGTCGACCGACTGCACCAAGCCTCCTGGCGCCCGCTGGCCGGGCGCGGCGTCATCGTCCATGGCGGGCCAGTATGCGCAGAGGCCGCCCATCCGGACCAGAGGAACCCGGCTGCGAGTGACCCGGGCGCGCGGGTCACGGCCCTTGACGCCGCGGCGCGGCTGCATCCACAGTTGTGGGAGCTGTTGCGTAGTGTAGATGGTGTTGCGCAGAGTGCAACGGAGGTGCCGTGTCCGGCGATGCGCCGCCCACCCATCCGGCACGGGCCGGCGGGGAGTACGTCCTGACCCTGTCCTGCCCCGACCGCCCCGGGCTCGTCTACGCAGTGAGCAGCTTCCTGGTGCAGCATTCCGGCAACATCCTGTCCAGCCAGCAGTTCGACGACCGGCTGCACGAGCGGTTCTTCATGCGCGTGCACTTCGACGTGCTCGACCCCAGGACGCAGCTCGCCGACCTGCGTGCGGGCTTCGAGCACGTCGCGGCCTCGTTCCGGATGAGCTGGCAGCTGGTGTCCGCGACCGTGCCGACCCGCACCCTGATCCTGGTCTCGCGATTCGGGCACTGCCTGAACGACCTGCTGTTCCGGGCCCGCACCGCAGCGCTGCCCATCGAGGTCCCGGCCGTGGTCAGCAACCACCCGGACCTCGAGCCGCTGGCGGCCGCGTCCGGCGTCGCCTTCCACCATGTCCCCGTCACCTCCGCAGGCAAGGCGGACGCCGAGGAACGTCTGCTCGAGCTGGTAGAGCAGCTGCAGATCGACCTGGTCGTGCTGGCCCGCTACATGCAGGTGCTCTCGGACGAGGCCTGCAAGCGGCTCGAGGGCCGGGCGATCAACATCCACCACTCGTTCCTGCCCAGCTTCAAGGGCGCCAGGCCGTACCACCAGGCGCACGGTCGCGGGGTCAAGCTGATCGGCGCCACGGCGCACTACGTCTCTCCGGACCTGGACGACGGCCCGATCATCGAGCAGGACGTCGCCCGTGTGGACCACTCCCTGGCCCCAGACCAGCTGGTCGCCGCCGGTCGCGATGTCGAGTCACAGGTCCTGGCCCGAGCCGTGAAGTGGCACAGCGAGCACCGCGTCCTGCTGAACGGCAACCGCACCGTCGTCTTCCGCTGACCCGCCCCCGCCCGCGCCTGGCCCCGCCCGCGCCTGGCCCCGCCCCGCGCCTGGCCCCGCCCCGCGCCTGGCCCCGCCCCGCGCCTGGCCGCCCCGCGCCTGGCCCGCGCCTGGCCCCGCCCTGGCGCGATGTGCCATCGCGCCAGACAGTTTGGCGCGATGGCACATCGCGCCAGCACGAGTACGTCGCGATCTTCCACGCCAGCAGGCGGAATCGTTGCGATCCTCCACGCTGGCACGTGAATTCGTCGCAATGTTCCACAGCGACATGAACGCCCAGGCGGCGGGGCCGTGCTCACCGCGCTCGCGTCGGATTGTTGTTGCCGGATCCGGAGCGGCGTTCCGTCCGCAGGCCGCTACTTCGTCACGCCATCCACAGATCGGCGTCTGACCCCGACCTGGCACCCAACAACGACGCATCCTGGGGCTCATGCGCAACCGCCCGTCCCGGACCACTCCGACGCGAATGATCGACATGCAGGCGTTGGACGTGGGTCGTGAACGCGTCGCGACGCACGCGCAGCTGATGGCCTGCGGGGTTCCGCGCTCGAGCATCACGTATCGGATCGCCCCGAACGGCAGGTGGCAACGCCTGCACCCGGGCGTGGTGCTGATGCATCGAGGCGCTCCGACTCGACGGGAGCTTCTGCTTGGTGCACTCGCACTGGCCGGTCCGGACAGCATGATCTCTGGGCACGCCGCGCTGTCGCTCTACGGTCTGCGAACCGTCAACAGCAACCAGATCATGGTCCTGATCCCCGCCGATCGACGTCGGCAGAGCCGTGGGTCGGTCCTGCTCGAACGGACTCACAGGCTTCCGGACCCGAGCTTCCAGCGCGGCATCCCGGCGGCGCCGCTCGCCCGCGCCGTCGTGGACGCCTGCCGCCGAACCGAGGATCTGAACGCCGCCCGTGAAATGATCGCTGACGCCGTTCAGCACCACGGGCTGAGCTTGCGCGCGTTGAACGCGGAGGTCCGCGCGGCCGCACGGCAACGGACCGCCGTCAGCCGTCGAGTACTCGCCGAGATGCAGGCCGGGGTCAGGTCGGCCGCCGAGGCCCGCGCCCGCGAAGTCATCCGGGCCCATGCCATCGTTGAGCCGTTGTGGAACGCCGAGGTTCTCACAGGGGACGGTGCTGTCATCGCCAGGCCCGACGCGTTGTGGACAGCCTGGCTCGCGGCCATGGAGATCAACTCATTGCGCTGGCATCTGTCGCCCGCGGACTTCGAGTACACGCTCAGCCGCCAGGGCCTGCTGATCCAGCATGGGCTGATCGTTCTGCCCGTCACTCCAGCTCGGATCTTGTCCGACGAGCTGGGCTTCATCCAGGACGTGCAGGGGCTGCTCAGGGTCGCTCAGCAGCGCAAATGCCCGAGTGACTTGACGTTCCGCCGAGCCAACGCCTGATCGAGCCGCCGGCCCGACGCCCGACGCTCTGCCTGCCACTGTGGAAGATCGCGACGAACCCGAACTGGCGCGGTGGCACATCGCGCCAGTCAGTTCGGCGCAATGTGCCACCGCGCCAAACTGACCGAGGTGGGCGGACCTAGGAGGGGTCAGTCGCCGAGCTCGGCGCGGCGGCGGATCACGTAGGCCTCGAGTTCCTCGCGGACGGCCTCGTCCAGCGCGGGTTGCTCGTACTCGGCGAGTTTCTTGCGCCACACGTCACCGGCACGCGCCGCGGTGTCCTTGGCGCCATTGCGCATCCAGCGCTCGTAGTTCTCCGACGAGGACAGGAACGGCCGGTAGAAGCAGGTCCGGAACCGCTCCATCGTGTGCGCGGCGCCCAGGAAGTGCCCGCCGTGGCCGACCTCCTCGTGCGCGCCGAAGGCCAGCGACTCCTCGTCGAAGTCCAGCGGCGTGAACTCCTTCTGCAGCAACTCCAGGATCTGCACGTCGAGGACGAACTTCTCGTAGGAGGCGACCAGCCCGCCGTCCAGCCAACCGGCCGTGTGCATCACCCAGTTGATACCTGCCAGGAAGGTCGGCAGCATCGTCATCAGCGCCTCATAGGCGGCCTGCGCGTCCGGCACCTGGGACGAGGTCAGGCCGCCCCCCGAGCGCACCGGAAGCCCGAAGTGGCGCGCGATCTGCCCGGTCGCCAGCAGCCCGACCGCCGACTCCGGGGTGCCGAAGCACGGGCTGCCTGACTGCATGTCGATGTTCGACAGGAACGAGCCGAAGATCACCGGGCAGCCCGGGCGGATCAACTGCGCCAGCGCGATACCGGTCAGCGCCTCGGCCATCTGCTGGGCCAGGGTCGCCGGGATCGACACCGGCGACATGGCGCCCATCAGCAGGAACGGGGTCAGCACCACCGGCTGGCCGGCCTCGCAGTACTCGAACTGGGCGTCGAGCATCCGCTCGTCCCAGCGCAGCGGCGAGTTGCAGTTGATCAGCGAGATCGTGGCCGGGGTGCGCTCGATCGCCTCCCGCCCGCCGAAGAGGATCTCGGACATCGCGATCGTGTCCCGGGCGTTCACCCCGGAGACCACGTTGCCCATGTAGATCTTGTCGGTCAACGTCTGCAGCGCGTAGATCATGTCCAGGTGGCGTGAGTCCAGCGGCGCGTCGTTCGGCTCGCAGATCACCCCGCCGGCCGAGTCCAGCACCGGGTAGGCCTGCGCGAGCCGGGTGAAGTTGCGGAAGTCCTCCATGGTGGCGTCCCGGCGGACCTCACCCTCGCGCACGAACGGAGGCCCGTAGACGCCGCCGAAGGCCATGGCGTCGCCGCCGATGTGCACGCTGTTCGCGGGATTGCGGGCCTGGACGTCGAACTCGCGGGGCGCCTTGGCGACCTGCTCGAGGACGAAGTCGGGGTCGAAGCTGACCTTGTTGTCCTCCACCTTCTGGCCCGCTGCGCGCAGCAGGTCCAGGGCGCGATCGGAGATGAACTCGACCCCGATCTCGCTGACCAGGCGGCGCCAGCCGCGGTCCAGGGTCGCGATCGCCTCGCCAGAAAGGATCTCGTACCGGGGCAACGCGTTTCGGAACATGACACCTCCCTTGACCGGTCCTGCCGCCCGATCCTACGCTCGTGTATTGAAACTGTGGTTCCACGATATGGAACTCGCTCCGACCCACTCCGAACCTGGGGAGCGAGGACGCAGCGAGGACGGAGCGAGGCTGGGTGGCCACGACGTATCCCCCCGCAGCGGGGCCGGGCACCGCCGGAAGCCAGGCGGTGGACCGGGCCTGCACCCTGCTCGCCACCGTCGTCGGGTCACCGCAGGCGCGCAGCTTCACCTCGCTGGTGGACGAGCTGGGCCTGGCCAAGTCGACGACGTCGCGGCTGCTGCAGGCGCTCGAACGCGGGCGGCTGGTCCAGCGTGACCGGGCCGGGTGCTACCGGCCGGGCGCCCTGTTCGCGGTCTACGCCGCCCGCGAGCACACCGTTCCCGATCTGGTCGAGCTGGCCCGCCCGTCGCTGGAACGGCTCGCCGCCGCGACGGGCGAGACCGTGAACTTCGCGGTCCCGCGCGGCCAGGGCCTCGTGCAGGTGGCGCAGCTGGACAGCAGGTTCCTGCTCGGCGCGACCAACTGGGTCGGGGTGGACGTCCCGCCGCACTGCTCGGCACTGGGCAAGGTGCTCTATGCCTTCGGCCGGCTGGAACTGCCCACCGGCACGATGGAGCGCCGCACGCCCGCCACGGTGACCTCGCCCGAGCGGCTGCGGCGCGAGCTGTCGGAGGTGCGGCGCAGGGGCTGGGCGCTGGCCTGGGAGGAGCTGGAGGTCGGGCTGGTCGCGGTGGCGGCCCCGGTGCGCTCGGCCGACGGCGTGGTCGGCGCCGTGTCGGTGTCGGCCCCCACCGCGCGGCTGCCCCGCAGCCAGGTGCAGTCCATCGGCGAACTGTTGCTGCGCGAGACCGGTGAGGTGTCGGCCCTGCTGGGGCATCCGGCGGCCTGGCACGGAAGGGGAGTGACCGCATGACCGAGCAGGACATCCTCAAGGCGCTCTACGACGAGACCCTCGTCGGCAACGCTCCGCGGGTGCTCGAGCTGACCCAGGCAGGGCTGGCCGCGGGGATGACCCCGGACAGCCTGCTCTTCGAGGCGCTGATCCCGTCGCTGGAGGAGGTCGGGGCACGATTCGAGCGGGGGGACTTCTTCGTCCCCGAGATGCTGATCGCCGGGCGCGCGATGAGCGGCGCGCTGGACCTGCTCCGCCCGCTGCTGGCCGAGACGGGCGCGGAGACGGTCGGCACGTTCGTGATGGGCACGGTCAAGGGCGACGTGCACGACATCGGCAAGAACCTGGTCAACATCATGCTCGAGGGCGCCGGCTTCCACGTGATCGACCTCGGCGTCCAGGTGGCGCCGGAGAAGTTCATCGCCGCGATCCAGGAGCACCACCCGGACATCGTCGGGTTCTCGGCGTTCCTGACCACGACGATGCCGATGTTCAAGGCCAACATGAACGCGCTGGAGAAGGCCGGCCTGCGAGACCAGGTGATCGTGATGGTCGGCGGGGCGCCGGTAACGCAGGAGTACGCGGACGCCGTGGGCGCGGACGGCTACGCGGCCGACGCGTCCACCGCGGTGCGCCGGGCCAAGGAGCTGATCCAGCGCAAGCGTGCTGCCGCCAAGGCGCCCGCCTGACCATCGCCCTCATCGGGAAGCCATGTCGGGAAGCCTTGTCGGGAAGCCATGTCGGGAAGCCGCATCGGGAAAGCAGGTAGCGCCCATGCACACCGTCCTTCGCTCCTCCTCGCGCGAGGTGGTCATCGGCCCGGACCGGCCGTTCTGCATCATCGGCGAGCGGATCAACCCGACCGGCAGGCCGAAGTTCGCCGAGCGGCTGCGTGCCGGGGATCTCAGCGAGATCGAGACCGACGTTCGCGCCCAACTGGCGGCCGGCGCGATGGTGCTGGACATCAACATGGGCGTTCCCCTCGCCGACGAGGCGGACCTGCTCAGCCGCGCGGTCCGGTTGGTGCAGAGCCTGACCGACCTGCCGCTGTGCATCGACTCGTCCGTGGTCGAGGCTCTGGACGCCGGGCTGGCGGCCTACCAGGGCAAGGCTCTGGTCAACTCGGTGACCGGCGAGCTCGACCGGCTGGAGGCGATCCTGCCACTGGTCAAGCGCTACGGCGCGGCCGTGATCGCGCTGCCGAACGAGGAGGACGAGATCCCGGAGGATCCCCCCAAGCGGCTGGAGATCACCCGGAAGATCGTCGATGTCGCCACGTCCCGGTTCGGGATCCCGCTGGAGGACATCGTGATCGACCCGCTGGCGATGCCGATCGGCGCCAACTCCGAGTACGGCAAGTGGACCATGGAGGCGATCAGCCTGATCCGTGACGAGTTCGGGCTGAACACCACGCTGGGGGCCTCGAACGTGTCGTTCGGGATGCCCGGCCGGCACGCGCTCGGCGCCAGCTTCCTGCCGATGGCCATGCAGGCAGGGCTCACCAGCGCGATCATGGACGCCCGGACCCCGCAGATCATCGAGGCCGTCAAGGCCGCGGACCTCATGCTCGGCAACGACGAGTGGGGCGCTCAGTGGATCGCCGCCCACCGCGCCAAGCAGCGCGCCGCGCAGGCGCAGGCGCAGGCGCAGGCCCGGACCCAGGCCGAGCACGGCGCCGCAGAGGCTGCGCGGGGCACGTGACGGCGGACGCGGGCCGGGTCCGGATCTCCTTCACGCCGTCCGGGCGCGAGGTCCGGGTTCCGCCAGGGGTGAGCATCTTCGACGCGGCGAGCTGGAACGGGATCGCGGTCGACTCCACCTGCGGCGGGCACGGCACCTGCAAGAAGTGCGGCGTCCGCGTCCTCGAGGGCGAGGTGCCGGTGTCCCGGCTGGACGCCCGGGCGTTCAGTCCCGAACGGTTGGGCGAGGGATGGCGGCTGGCATGCCTGACCGCGGCGGTGAGCGACCTGCAGGTGGACGTTCCCCCGCTGGCCACCCGGCCGAAGGCGGCGACGGTCGGCGTGGGCCGCCAGGTCATCCTGCGCCCGGCGGTGCAGAAGCGGTACCTGGAGTTGGACGACCCGTCCCTGGCCGACCAGACCCCGGACCTGGAACGGCTGCTCGCGGCCCTGGACGATCTCGAGCTCCGGGTGGACCTGCACGCCCTGCGCCGGCTGCCGAAGGCCTTGCGCGGCAATGACTTCCAGGTCACCGCGGTGATCGTGGACGACGTGCTGGTGGACGTCGAGCCGGGCGACACCAGCGAGCTGCGCTATGCGATCGCGTTCGACCTCGGCACCACCACCGTGGTGGCCACGCTCCTCGACCTGTCCACCGGCACCCCTGCGGCGGTCCGGTCGATGCTGAACCGGCAGCAGCCCTTCGGCGCTGATGTGATCAGCCGGATCAGCGCGACCATGCTGGATCCGCAGGCGCTTCCCCGGCTCACCGCGGCGGCGCACGCCACCCTGGGCGAGCTGGCCGCCGAGGTGTGCCAGGAGGCCGGCGTCGATCCGGAGCAGGTGTACGAGATCGCTGTGGCGGGCAACGCCACCATGACCCACCTCGCCCTGGGCATCGATCCAGAGGCGCTCGGCGTCGCGCCGTTCATCCCGTCCGCGACCGCGCTGCCGGAGATCCTCGCCGCCGATCTCGGGGTCGCGGTGCACCCGCGGGCCCGGGCTTTCGTCTTCCCTGCTCTCGGCGCGTACGTCGGGGGCGACATCATGGCCGGGATGCTGGCCACCGGGATGGACCGGGACCGGCGCACCCGGCTGTTCATCGACGTCGGGACGAACTGCGAGATCGTGCTCGGCGACTCCTCCCGCCTGCTGGCCACCGCCGCACCTGCCGGTCCCGCGTTCGAGGGCGCCTCGATCCGCTGCGGGATGCGGGCGTCGGACGGCGCGATCGAGGTGGTCAAGCTCAGCCCGGACGACGTCCGGTTGCAGGTGATCGGGGACGTCGAGCCGCTCGGGCTGTGCGGGTCCGGGCTGGTGGACGCGGTTGCCGGGCTGGTGGAGGTCGGGCTGCTGGACGGCTCGGGCCGGCTGATGGCCGCCGAACAGGCCCGCCGGTCGCTGCCCGGGCTGGCAGACCGGCTCGCCGACGTGGCAGGCGAGCGGGTGTTCGTCCTGCACTGGAAGGGTGCGCCGGGAGACGCCGGGAACTCGGTGTACCTGTCCCAGCGGGACGTGCGCGAGCTGCAGTTCGCCAAGGCCGCGATCGCCACCGGCTGGCGGCTGCTGGTCGCGGAGCTGGGCATCGACGTCGCGGACATCCAGCAGGTGCTGCTGGCCGGATCGTTCGGCAGCTACCTGTCGCCGTCCAGCGCCATCCGGATCGGTTTGGTGCCGAAGGTTCCGGTGCTGCGGATCGTCAGCGCCGGCAACGTGGCCGGCGAGGGCGCGAAGATGACGCTGCTGTCGCTGCGCGAGCGCGAGGGCGCCCGGACGCTGCTGGAGGAGGTGCGGTATGTCGAGCTCTCCGATCGAGGGGACTTCAACGACCTGTTCGTCGACCAGCTCGCCTTCCCCGGCTGACGGGGCCGCGTCCGTCGGCGTCAACGCGACCGTCGGCGTCAACGCGACCGTCGGCGTCATCGCGTGCGGGGCCATCGCCCTGCCGATCGGCCGGGTGGCGGCGCGGCGTGGCTGGCCGATCGACGTGCACCCCCTGCCGCCGCTGCTGCACAACCGCCCCGAGCGGATCGCGGGCGAGGTGGAGCGGGCCATCATCGAGCTGCGCCACCGGTATCCGGTGCTGGCCGTCGGTTACGCCGACTGCGGCACCTACGGCGCGCTGGACCGGGTCTGTGATCGCCTCGACGTGCCACGGCTGCGCGGCGGGCACTGCTACGACGTGCTGGCCGGTGCCGCGGTGATCCGCGCCGAGTTGTCCCGGGAGCCCGGCACCTACCTGCTCACCGACTTCCTGGTGGCCTCCTTCCGCCGGACGGTCATCGCCGAACTGGGCCTGGACCGTTACCCCGAACTGCGCGACGCCTACTTCGGCTCCTACCGGCGGGTGGTGTGGCTGGCGCAGCACCCGACGCGCGAACTGCGCGCGGGCGCGGAGGAAGCGGCCGGGCTGATCGGACTGCCGCTGGAGGTGATCGAGGTCGGCGACCGGGTGCTGGAGGTCGAGCTGGGTCACCTGCTGTCGGCCGCCCGGACCTCCGCTCAGCCGGTCAGACGACGTCGGGTTCGGCCCGCTCCAGCGCCCGCCTGAGCCCGTCCGCGGCCGCCTGCAGCGACGTGCCGCCGAGCGCGCGCCCGGTGGCCTCGTCCAGCAGGGCGTCGACCCGGGACCGCTCGGAGTCGACCAGCGAGCGGACCACCTCGAGCAGGCGTCCGCGGGTGCGCTGCACCTGCTCGCCGGGATCCGCACCGGGCGCCTCGGAGGCGAGCAGGCGCCGGGCGGCGTTGCCGACCCAGCCCGTGTCCGCGCCGATCGAGAGGCTGACCAGGGCGACCGTCGACGGGTCCGCCGAGGCCGCCCGGCCCCGGGCCGAGGCCTGGTGCAGCCCGTCCAGCACGTCAGCCTGCCATTGCCGCAGGGCGGCCGTCGCGCGAGCCTCGAAATCGTTCGAGCGGGAGGTGAGCTCGCGTCGCTGGGCCAGATCGCCGGCCGACTCGGGCCGCTTGGCCCAGGCAGCCGAAACCCGGTTCAGCGTCTCCTGGACGAAAGACCCGAGGGAACGCACGAGCGAGCTCAGGACCGCATCCGAGATCGCCTCGAAGCGCGAGCTGTGCACCCGTAGGGCCGACTGGACCCTGCGCCGGAGTCGCCCCTCCGCCGTCGGCTCCGGGGGCATGGTCAGGGCCTGCCAGGCCGCGCGGACCCGTGCGTCGATCAGCGTCCCGTCCTGCAGGCGTGGCTCGACGGCCAGCGCCGAGCGGGCGAAGATCACGTCGAGGTCGGATCGCACCCCGCGGTCGGCGACCGCCTGGTCCGCCTGAGCGGTCACGAACGCGGGCACGCGGGTCAGGGCGAGCTCGAGCGCGCCGCGGACGGCCCGCCCGACGTGGCCGTCGCGGGTCACGACGTCGGTCGCCTGCTGGTTCAGCCAACGCTGCAACGGCGCGACGGTGCTCGCCGGGAGCAGGCCGTCGACCAGGGTGGTCTCGGGGATGGTGAACAGCGGCGCATGGCCCAGGCCGCGGTCCCGCAGCATGGTGGCGAAGTGCACCCGGACCGCCGAGATCTCGTTCGGCCGCATCCGGTCCAGCACCACGGCGACCGAGACCCGCCGGTCTACGGCCTCGGTCAGCAGCTCCCACGGCAGCAGGTCGGCGTAGTCGGTCCCGGTCGTGACGAACAGCCACAGATCGGCGGCCTCGAACAGCTGCCCGGCAAGCCGGCGGTTCGTCTGCACGTGGGAGTCGAGGTCCGGGGAGTCGATGATCGCCAACCCCGGGGACACCGCGTCGTGCGGCACGAGCAGGATCGAGCCGTTGGACGGGCGCTGGCGGGTCTCGTCCTCCAGGCTGTGCGCACCCGTCATGGTCCGCCGGTCCAGCCCGGGCAGGATCCGCCGGGACAGGAAGGCGCCCAGGTCCCCCGGGTTGTGCACGAGCACCGGTGCCCTCGTGGTCGGGCGGAGCACGCCGGTCGGGCTGATGTGCAACCCGATCAAGGAGTTCGTCAGGGTGGATTTGCCCGCACCGGTCGAGCCACCGATCACGACCAGCAGCGGAGCGTCCATCCGGCGCAGCCGCGGCAGCACGTAGCCGTCCATCCGGCTGAGCAGGCGCTCGCGTTCCTGCCGCAGCTCGGCAACGGCTGGCAGGTCGAACGGCAGAGAGACCGCTGACAGCTCCTTGCGCAGCCGCTCCGCTGCGTCGAGCATGGCGAGCCGGACCGGCTCCGCCGTGTGCGCAACGTCACCGCCCCCGCCGTCGAGATCGGCCCGGGCAGCGCCTGGTTCAGGGGGGTCGGAGCCGCCGGTCAGGTGCTCGTCCCCGGCACCCGACCCATGGACGGCCCGGGTGGTGGACACCACCACGAGAGGCTCTCCGGGAACACCCAGCACGGCAGCCGCACGGCTGGCACGCACGGTCGTGACCTGCGGCTGAGCGGATCCGAGATCACCGCGGCCCCGCACAGGCTCGACCGGACGATGCTCCATGTCGCGCTGGTCCTCCTACTCCCACCCGGCCGGCCGCAGACTCGCGCACCGCCCGGATGCACGGTAGCCCTCCGACCGCCCTCCGAGCAGTCCCTCGGTCCATCACACCAGGTGATCAAGGCGGTCGGGGGGCAGTCCACGGGAAGGTCAGCGCACGGTGCGGAGCAACTGCTGGCGCCAGGCCTCGGTCTCGGCCACCTGGTTGAAGGTGAATACGTGGACGCCGGCCAAACCGAACGCCGGGTCTCCCACCTCCCTGGCGACGCGGGCCAGCAGGCGCTCGGGGCTGTAGCCCGGCGAGGCGAGGCGGGCGAACCAGCCCGCGTGGTCGGCCAGGAACCGGGTGGACTGGCCCACGCCCACCTTGGTCGCCATCGCGAGCAGCTTCGTCCGCTCGACCGGCCCGGCGAGGCCGAGCTGGACGGGCAGCCTCACGCCGCGCCGCCGGACCCGCTTCAGCCAGGTCGCGATGGTCGAGGCGTCGAAGCACAGGTTGCTGACGATGTAGTCGGCGTGGGACCGCTTGTCCCACATGGCCTGCACCGTGACGTCGTCGTCGATCGAGGGATGGCTCTCCGGGTACCCGGTGATACCCACCGACGGGAACGGGCTGCCGAGAGCGGTCAGGTCGGCCAGAGCCGGCAGCGCGGCGTCGTAGCCGCCGACCGGCGGGTCGGCGTCCCCGGCGGGCACGAACACGTCCGAGATCCCGGCGGCGACCAGACGCTGCGCGAGCGCCGCCAGGTGGTCGCGGTCCCGAATCAGACGCGCGGACAGGTGCGGCACCACCCGGTAACCGTGACCGGCCAGCCGCTCGGACAGCTCCACCGTGGCCTCGATCCCCTTGGCGGGGGACGCGGTCACGGTCACCGTCACGTCCTGGGGCACCGCGGCGAGCACCTTGTCCTCGATCGTCCGGGTGGGAATCACCTCGTAGCGGACAGCGGACAGTAGCCGGCGGGTCGCCGGGACCGCGCGGAAGTCCATCCGGGCGGTCACGATGCCCCGCCCTCGGCCGGCTGGCGCACGGCCGCGGGGCTGTCGGACGGGCGCGGTACGGCCGCGGGGCCGTCTGCGGGCAGCCGGTCCGCGGAATGCCGGTCCGCGGAATGCCGGTAGAACGGTGTGTGCTCCGGTGAGGCCGGGGTCACCCCGCGGATCAGGTCGGCGGCCTTCTCGGCGATCATCATCACCGGCGCGTAGATGTTGCCGTTGGTGATGTACGGCATCACCGAGGCGTCGACCACGCGCAGCCCCTCCAGGCCGTGCACCTGCAGGGTCAGCGGGTCGACCACCGACAGCTCGTCCACGCCCATCCGGCAGCTGCACGACGGGTGCAGCGCGGTCTCACCCTCGCGGGCCACCCAGTCGAGGATCTCCTGGTCGGTCCGCACCCGCGGCCCGGGCGACAGCTCGCCGCCGTCGAACGGAGCGAAAGCGGGGCGGGACAGGATCTCGCGGGTGACCCGGATCGCCTCGACCCACTCCCGCCGGTCCTGCTCGGTGGACAGGTAGTTGAAGCGCACGGCGGGCTTGACGGCGGCATCGGCGCTGCGGATCGACAGGCTGCCCCGGGCGTCGGAGTACATCGGCCCGACGTGCACCTGGTAGCCGTGCTCGGCCGCCGGCCGGTCTTCCGTCGTAGCGGACCGCCACCGGCAGGAAGTGGTACATCAGGTTCGGGTAGGCCACCTGGTCGTTGCCGCGCACGAAACCGCCGGCCTCGAAGTGGTTGGTCGCGCCCGGGCCACGGCGCAGGAACAGCCACTGCGCCCCGATCCAGGGCCGGTAGCGCCACTTCAGGTAGGGCTGCATGGTCACCGGCCGGGTGCACGCGTGCTGGACGTAGACCTCGAGATGGTCCTGCAGGTTCTCGCCGACCCCGGGCAGGTGGTGCAGCACCTCGTACGCCCGCCGCGCGCAGTGTCTCGGCGTCACCCACCCCGGACACCTGCAGCAGTTGCGGCGAGTTGATCGCGCCGCCGGCCAGGATCACCTCGCCGGCCTCGATCCGCTCGGCCCGGCCGGAGCGTCGCGCCGGGCCGCCGTACCAGGCGCCGCGCACCACCTCGACGCCGGTCGCGCGCCGGCCCTGGAAGAGGATCCGGGTGACGAAGGCCCGGGTCTGCACGGTGAGGTTGGGCCGTGAGCGGACCGGGTGCAGGTAGGCCCGCGCGGCGGACAGCCGCCGGCCGTCGCGCACGTTGCGGTCGAACGCGGCGAAGCCCTCCTGCCGGTACGCCGTTCACGTCGTCCGTCAGCGGGTAGCCCGCCTCCTGCACGGCCTGGAAGAAGGCCTCGAACAGCGGGCCCGTCGCCGGGCCCCGCTCCAGGACCAGCGGGCCGGAATGGCCGCGGAAGGGATCGTCCGCGGCGGCTGCCAGGCAGGTCTCCATCCGGCTGGAAGTACGGCAGGCAGTGGGCGTAGTCCCAGGTGCCCATCCCGGGATCGGCGGCCCAGCGCTCGAAGTCCATCGGGTTGCCCCGCTGGAAGATCATCCCGTTGATGCTGCTCGACCCGCCGAGGACCTTGCCCCGGGCGTGGTAGATCCGCCGGCCGTTCATGTGCGGCTCGGGCTCGGACTCGTACCGCCAGTCGTAGAACCGGCTGCCGATCGGGAAGGTCAGCGCGGCGGGCATGTGGACGAAGACGTCCCAGGGGTAGTCGGGGCGCCCCGCCTCCAGCAGCAGTACTCGCGTTCCGGGATCCGCGGAGAGCCGGTTCGCCAGGGCAGACCCCGCCGACCCGCCGCCGACGATCACAACGTCGAATCGCCCTGCCGACATGCTCGACGATCCCTCCGCCGCGCTTCGGGAGCCGGTGGCCCCGGGGCCCCAATGCCGCACTGCCGGACCGGATGCGCCGCGCCGGGCGATGGCCGGCGGCAGCCGTGGCCCTACGGGTCGCCCTAGCCGGACTCTAGCGCAGCGTGGCGTAATGTGAAACGGGTTGCGTAGTGCGAGACACATGAGGCGTCTGGCCGAATCGCCGTCGAACCACCCGAGACAGTTGCCGTTGGCACCTATAGTTGCGCCATGAGCAACGAGGCGGGCGTTTCACCCGTCGGGGGAAGGCCGGAGTCGAACGGCGTGCAGTCCGTGGATCGGGCGATCACCGTGCTGGAGATCCTGGCCAGGCGAGGCGAGGCTGGGGTCAGCGAGGTGGCCGCGGAGATCTGCGTGCACAAGTCGACCGCCTTCCGGCTGCTCGCCTCACTCGAGGGGCGCGGCCTGGTCGAGCAGGCCGACGATCGAGGCAAGTACCGGCTCGGCTTCGGCATCGTGCGGCTGGCCGGTGCCGTGTCCACCCGGATGGACGTCACCCGGCACGGACGCCCGGTCTGCGAACGGCTGGCCGCCGCGATCGGCGAGACGGTCAACCTCGCGGTGGCGCGGGAGGAGCATGCGGTCAACCTGGACCAGGTCCGCGGCCCGTCGGCCGTCACGGCGCACAACTGGGTCGGCCAGCTCACCCCGTTGCACGCCACGTCCAGCGGGAAGGCGCTGCTGGCCTGGCTGGATCCGGCGCGCGTGCGTGAACTGCTCGGCCCGGAGCCACTGACCGGCTTCACCGCCACCACGGTGACCGCGTACTCCGGTCTTCTCCGCGATCTGGACACGACCCGCAGCCGCGGCTACGCGGTCACCCTGGAGGAGTACGAGGTGGGGCTCAATGCCGTCGCGGCTCCGATCCGGGATCACCAGGGCCGGGTGGTGGCCGCGGTGAGCGCGTCCGGCCCGGCCTACCGGTTCACCGAGACCCGCATCCACGAGACCGCGGGCACGCTGATCGAGGGTGCCGGGGAGATCAGCCGGCATCTCGGCGCTCTCGAGTAGGGCGGCTGGCCGGCCGGCGACCGCCTGGCTGGCTGGGGGGCCTCGTGTTGTCAGTCGTCAATCCGCGAGCAGTAGATTCACGTTCATGCGGTCCACGTGCCGCGTCCCGGGCCGGCGGGCCAGGCGTCCTCACCCCGCCCTGGGGCACTTCATCCGCCCGCGGCGTCCTCGGCCTCCCAGCGCAGCAGGTCGCCCGGCTGGCACTCGAGCACCTCGCAGAGCGCGGCGAGCGTCGCGAAGCGCACCGCCTTGGCGCGGCCGTTCTTGAGTACCGCCAGGTTGGCGGGCGTGATCCCTACGCGGTCCGCGAGCTCGCCCACGGACATCTTCCGCCTGGCCAGCATCACGTCGATGTCGACGGCGATCGGCATCAGATCACCTCGTCCAGCTCGGCCTGCATCTGCGCCGCTTCGACGTCGCGCGCGACGGCCTGGGCGAGCAGCATCCGCAGCACGAGCACGATGAGCGCGACCCCCAGGATGGCCACGCCGATCCCGCCCATGATGACGGTGACGCCCGGGTCGTCCCGCTGGCCCGGCGCGTTGACGGCCGTGACCGCGAACCACACGAGGGCAGCCGCCACGATCGCGCCGATCACGACGTCCACGTACCGGAAGGCGGCGTGGGAGAACACGGTTCCGCGTCGCACCATCGTCACCAGCCGCCATACGCAGACCAGGGCGACCTGGACCGACACCATGCCCAGGATCGTGATCACGCGCAGCGGGGTCAGCGGGAGCGACCCGTCCTCCGGGTCGCTCCCGCTGACCAACGCCCACACCATCACTGCCTGTACGAACACGGTGCCGGCGAGCACCACCACGAGCACGGCGCGCAGCGCACGCACTGTCAGCTTTCCCATGGCCCATCCTTCCATCGAGTTGCGATGGGAATCTATCGAAATTCGATAGGGCAGAGCAAGGACCGGGTTCTGACGGCGCTGCCCCCCACCGAAGTACAACGAGCCTGCCGCGGCGGCGACTGGGGTCGATCACGGTGGGGGCAGCGTCACACCGAAGCCGCCGAGCGCCAGCCGCAGGATGACCTGGCCGGGCGCCAGCAGGTCGGCCACCCGGGCCGCGCTGAGCAGCTCCAGCTCGGCCAGCCGGGCCCGGTAGGCGTCCGGCCCGGCCACGCGGGCCTGCTGCAGCTCCAGCGTGTTGTGCCAGACCTTGGCCCGGGCCTCGCGCAGGAACCGCTTGGTGCCCAGCCGGTTCAGCGGCTGGAGCAACCGGTCGAGGGCGGTTCGCGCTGACCCGGCCGCTGACCCCACCGCCGCCAGGGTGGAGTCCTCGGCCGCGACTCGGGACGCCAGCACACCGTCGATCCGCTCGTGATCGCGCCGGCGCCGGGCCATCGTCGCCGGGCGGTCGAAGTCCTCATCGCTGATCACTCCGAGCAGCGCCTGCGGCAGGTCGTAGTTGACGTGTGCGTTGACCCCGAGCAGCACGTGCGCGACCGGAGGCAACCCCGGTTCGGCCCGCAGCGCCACCCGCCAGGGGCGCGGAACGGCCGAGCGCGCGCCGCTGTCCCCGCGATCGGCAACCAGCGCGTCGAGGTACAGGTCGGCGAACACGACGTCCCACCGCTCGACCCATTCCAGGTCCTCGAACCGGGCATCCTCGATCGCCGCCGCGACCGCGAGCGTGGTGCGCAGGTACGTGCCGAGGAAGTAGCGCCGGTGATCGCCCTCGGCCTCGAACCTCGCCAGCTCGGACCGCATCCGCGTCACCACGCCGTCGATCCCAGCCGCCTCCGCTCCCCCGCCACCGGGCGACGACCGGACGCCGCCCGGGTCGTGCAGCTCCCCGCCCGACCCCGCTCGCTCCATCGCACCCTCGGTTCGCTGATAGCCGCTGAGCACGCGCCGATCAGTGCCACGCCGATCAGTGCCACGCCGATCAGTGCCACGCCGATCAGTGCCACGCCGATCAGTGCCACGCCGATCAGTGCCGGTCGGACCGATCCGCAGCGGATGTGGCAGGGCCACCCGCGTCGGGGGTCGCGTCGCCCGTTGCGTCACCCGTCGGATCGGCGGTCGGATCGGCCGCGGGCGTTTCCTCCGCGGTGGGCCCGGGACCGTAGCGGACCTTGCGCAGGTGCCCGACCATGCTGCGGATCAGCAGCAGCGTGGCCAGCGCCAGGGCGAACGTCACGGCGGCGCCCAGCACCCCGGGGCTGACCTTGTCCGCCGGCGGGCTGCTCGCGGCGGCCTGCCAGCCGGCCAGCCAGCTCGTCATCTGCCTACCTCCACCCGGTCCCGAACGCCTGCGAACAGATCATCCTCCGGCTCGGAGGTGCGCACCAGCGAGCGGGCCAGCTCGTAGTCCTCGGTGGGCCAGACCCGTTGCTGGAGCTCCATCGGGATGGCGAAGAACCAGCCGTTCGGGTCGATCTGGGTGGCGTGCGCGAGCAGTGCCCGGTCCCGGATCGGCGAAATACTCCGAGCACTCCACCCGCGTGGTCACCAAGGGGTCGGGCCGGTCCTCCCAACGCGTCACCCAGTCCGCCATCGGGGACGTCAGACCCGACTCGATCATGGCCGTGTGCAGCGCCATCACCTTGGCCCGGGTGAACCCGCGGTCGTAGTAGAGCTTGAGCGGCTGCCAGGGCAGCCCCGTACCGGGATACCGGTCGGCGTCCCCGGCCGCCTCGAACGCCTCCACCGAGACCCGGTGGCACATGATGTGGTCCGGGTGCGGGTACCCGCCGTCCTCGTCGTACGCGGTCATGACGTGCGGCCGGAACTCCCGGACGAGCCTGACCAGCGGGGCCGAGGCGACCTCGAGGTGCTCCAGGGCGAAACAGCCCGCAGGAAGCGGTGGCTTGGGGTCACCTTCCGGCAGGCCGGAGTCGACGAAGCCCAGCCACTTGTGTCGGACGCCCAGCGTGGCCACCGCCTGCGCCATCTCACGCCGGCGGAACTCGGCCATGTCCCGCAGCACGATCGGATCACCCTGCAGCGCGGGATTGAGGATGTCGCCGCGTTCACCCCCGGTGCAGGTGACCACCAGAACGTCCGCGCCCTCGCCCACGTACCGTGCCAGCGTCGCCGAGCCCTTGCTGGACTCGTCGTCCGGGTGCGCGTGCACCGCCATCAGTCGCAAGCGGTCCGCCATGGCCACCTCCGCATCCGCCCGAACACCCCAGCGATACACCCCGCCCGAACACCCCGCCCGAGCACCCCGCCGTACACCCGGCATCAACCGACAACACCCCGGCACCGGGCGGGGCTTCCCCGGCGACGCGCGACGGAGGCGGCTGCGGGACAATCATCGCTGAACCCACCGACAGACCGCGCGTCGGCGGTGGGGCCGACTCCGAGAGGACGCGGGATGGCGGGCACCGTTCCGGGACACGCCCGGCCCAGCGCTACGGCGACAGCCCGGCGCGGGGACGCCGGCTGGCCGTCCTGCTCGGCGGCGGGGTGGCCCTGCTCATGGTGATCTGGGCTGCCTGGGTAGCCCTGGGCGTCGCCCATCAGCCCGTGCACTGGAGCCAGGCGATCGCCGCCCCGCAGCCGGACGGCAGCGTCGAGGTCACCTTCCAGGTGACGATCAAGCCAGGCCGGACGCGCCGTCTGCACTGTCGAGGCCCTGGACGAGGGGTTCGCCCAGGTGCGGGCTGATCGACGTCACGGTCGGGCCGTCGGACCGGGAGACGATCACGGTCAACGCGCGGGTCCCGACCAGCGAGCGGGGTGTCAGCGGCGATGTCAAGGACTGCGTCACCCGCTGACGATTGCTAGCCTAGGAGTTTCGCCCACCCTGATTCCTGGGTCCCGTCGGCGGGACCGGGCCAGGCGCATGCCGGACGCGCCGGATGATCATGGTGGCGGGGGTTACACACGCTGCACGTGAGCGACGAGGACGGAGTGACCGTGACCGAGACGACCAGCGTCACCTGGCTGACCCAGGAGGCGTACGACCGTCTCAAGGCCGAGCTGGAGCACCTGTCGGGCGCGGGTCGCACGGAGATCGCGAAGAAGATCGAGGCGGCCCGGCACGAGGGTGACCTGCGTGAGAACGGCGGGTACCACGCGGCCAAGGAGGAACAGGGCAAGCAGGAGGCTCGGATCCGCCAGCTGCGCCAGTTGCTGGACGACGCCAAGGTGGGCGAGGCACCGACGTCGGACGACGGGAGCATCGTCTCCGGCATGGTGGTCACCGTCGAATTGGCCGGTGACGAGGAGACCTTCCTGCTGGGCAGCCGCGAGGTGTCGGGCGACACCGACCTGGACGTGTACAGCGAGAAGAGCCCGCTCGGCGCCGCCATTCTCGGCCGCAAGGCCGGCGACCTGGCCGAGTTCACGCGCCCCGAACGGCCGCACCGTCTCGGTGAAGGTGCATCGGCGCCAAGCCGTTCGGCGGCCTGAACGACCGGCTCAGCGGGCCCGGCGGCCGCCGCTCGTACTGGCGCACCGCCAGCGGCACGAAGACCACGAGGATCACCACCACCCAGATCAGCACGTACAACGCGGGTTCTGCAGCGCCCAGGCCGATCGGCCGGGGCGCGGCTGCCCACGTTGCCGAACAGCTCGCGGGCCGCCTGGGTGACGCGCCGAGACCGGGTTCCACTCGGCGACCGCCTGCAGCCCGCCGGGCAGGCTCGGCGGACGGCACGAAGGTGTTGGCGATGAAGGTCAGCGGGAAGATCACCATGAAGCTGGCGTTGTTGACCACCTCGGGGGTGCGCACCAGCAGGCCGACCACCGCCATCACCCAGGAGAAGGCGTAGGCGAACAGCAGCAGCAGGCCGAAGGCGCCCACCGCCTCGAGCGAGCGAGGAGCGGATCCGCCAGCCGACGAGCAGCCCGGTGGCGGACATCACCGCGATGACCAGCGAGGTTGTTCGCCACGTCCGCCGTGGTCCGGCCGATGAGCACCGCCGCGCGCGACATCGGCAGCGACCGGAACCGGTCGATGATGCCCTTCTGCAGTCGTCGGCCAGGCTCGTCCCGGTGCAGCGTCGCCCCGAAGACGACGGTCTGGGCGAAGATCCCCGCCATCAGGAACTCGCGGTAGTTGACGCCCGGGCACCTTGATCGCGCCGCCGAAGACGTAGGCGAACAGCAGCACGAACATGATCGGCGACAGCGTGGTGAAGACCAGCAGGTCGGGGACCCGCTTGATCTTGATCAGGTTGCGCTTGGCCACCACCGCGCCGTCGGCCAGGGTCGTCACCGGGCCGTCATCGCGCCGCCGCCTTCTGCCGCCGCCCGCGCCCGGCCGCGCCGGCGTCGTCGGCGGGCTCCTCCGCCTCGGCCGCGTGCCCGGTCAGGGTGAGGAACACGTCGTCCAGGGTCGGGCGGCGCGACCGCGACGTCATGCACGTCCACGCCGTCCGCGTCCAGCGACCGGAGCGCGTCGACCAGCACGGCGCGGCGCTGGCATCACCGTCCATGGACACCGACACCCGGCGGCTGTGCTGCTCCACCACCGGGCTGCGCGGGCCACGGCGCCCAGGATCCGCACCGCGCTCCGAGATCTGCCCGGCTCGCGGACCACCACCTCGACCCCCTCACCGCCCACGGTGGCCTTGAGCTGGTCGGCGGTGCCGCGGGCGATGACCTGGCCGTGGTCGATCACGACGATCTCGTCGGCCAGCCGGTCGGCCTCCTCCAGGTACTGGGTGGTGAGCAGCAGGGTCGTGCCCTCGGCCGACCAGGTCGGAATCACCTCCCACATCTCGGTCCGGCTGCGCGGGTCGAGCCCGGTGGTCGGCTCGTCCAGGAACAGCACCGGCGGCCGGGCGACCAGGGCTCCGGCCAGGTCGAGCCGGCGGCGCATCCCGCCGGAGTAGGTCTTGGCCGGCCGGTCGGCCGCGTCGTCGAGGCGGAACTGGACCAGCAGCTCGCCGGGCCCGGGCCCGTGCCTCGGCCCGGCCGAGGTGGTACAGCCGGCCGACCATGTCCAGGTTCTCGAACCCGGTCAGGTACTCGTCCACGGCGGCGTACTGGCCGGACAGGCCGATCACGCGCCGGACCCGCTCGGGGTGCCGCAGCACGTCGATGCCGGCCACCTCGGCCCGGCCGGCGTCCGGTCTCAGCAGGGTGGTCAGGACCCGCACGCAGGTGGTCTTGCCCGCCCCGTTCGGGCCGAGCAGCCCCAGCACGTGCCCTCGGCGATCCGCAGATCCAGACCGTCCAGGGCCCTGACCTCGCCGTATGTCTTGACAGCCCTCGGCGACGACAGCGTCCGTCACGATTCCCACACCCTCGAGAACACTCCTACCGGGACCTTCCAGGCCATCGGACCAGTCAAGCAGCCCGGTCGGACAGCCCGGTCGGACAGCCTGGTCGGACCAGCCCGGTCGGACCAGCCCGGCCCGCTCAGTGCAGCATCAGCGGGTAACCGGCCTCGCGCAGCGCCGCGAGCACCCGCTGGCAGTGATCCGGACCCTGCGTCTCCAGCTGGAGCGCGAGCTCCACCTCGTCCACCGAGATCTTCGGCGCCGTCCGGACGTGCTCGACCTCGAGCACGTTTGCCCGGGTGCCGGCCAGCACCGCGAGCAGCGCGGCCAGCGAACCCGGGCGGTCCGGTAGCCGCAGCCGGAACTGCAGGTAGCGCCCGGCGGCGGCCATGCCGTGCCGGATCACCCGCAGCAGCAGCAGCGGGTCGATGTTGCCGCCGGACAGGACGGCCACGCACCGGCGGCTCGAGCGGCCCGGGGCCGCCGGGTCCAGCAGAGCAGCCGCAGCCACCACGCCGGCCGGCTCGACCACCAGCTTCGCCCGTTCCAGCACAGCAGCAGCGCCCGGGAGATCAGCTCCTCGTCCACGGTGAGGATCTGGTCGACCAGGCCGGCCACCATCGCGAAGGTCAGCGTCCCCGGGGTTCCGACCGCGATGCCGTCCGCCATGGTGGACATGGATTCCAGACGCACCGGGTGCCCGGCCGCCAGCGAGGCAGGGTACGCGGCCGCGCCCTCGGCCTGCACCCCGATCACCCGGACGTCCGGGCGCGACGCCTTGATCGCGGCCGCGACCCCCGAGAGCAGCCCGCCCCCGCCGGTGCGGCACCAGGACGGTGCGCACCTCGCGGGCACTGCTCGAGCATCTCGAGCCCGACCGTGCCCTGCCCGGCGATGATGTCCGGGTGGTCGAAGGGGTGGATGAACACCGCGCCGGTCCGCTCGGACCACTCCTGGGCCGACTGCAGGGCCTCGTCCACGGTCGTCCCGGCGAACTCGACCTCGGCGCCGTAGCCGCGGGTCGCGGCCACCTTGGGCAGCGGCGCGCCGGCGGGCATGAAGACCCGGGCGGCGAACCCCAGCCGTCCGGCCGCCAGCGCGACGCCCTGCGCGTGGTTGCCGGCGCTCGCGGCGACCACGCCGCGGCACGCTCCTGCGGCGACAAGCCGCGCGATCCGGTTGTACGCGCCGCGGATCTTGAACGAGCCGGCGTGCTGCAGGTTCTCGCACTTGATCAGGACCGGGCCGCCGAACCGCTCGGACAGGGCACGGCTGGTCGACACCGGCGTCACCCGCGCGACGCCGTCCAGCAGCCGCTGCGCCGCCATGATGTCCTCGATAGTGACGGGCAGCTTGGACGGCGCGGTCCCGGTGGCCATGCCCGCATCCTGGCACGGCGGAGACGGTCGCACCCAGGGTCAGGGCAGCGCCGCCCCGGCGTCGTCCCGGGACCCCGTATCGGCTCGGGACCCTGCATCATCTCGGGACCCTGTACTGGCCTGGGCGACGTCGCTCTCCCGCACCACCGGATCGCCCAGCGGCCCGGCCCGTTCGGCGCCCTCGCCTCCGCCCTCGCCCCCGCCCTCGCCCCCCTGCACCACCGCGTCGGCGGGGGACCCGTTGAGCAGGTAGGAGATGACGACGTTCGACACCGCGGTGATCGGTACCGCGAACAACGCGCCCGGGATCCCCGCAAGGATCACGCCCGCGCCGATCGCGACGATCACCCCGAGGGGGTGCACCGCGACGGCCCGGCCCAGCAGAACGGGTTGCAGCACGTGCGCCTCGAGCTGCTGCACGGCCAGCACGCCGAGCAGCATGAGCAGCGCCACCACCGGGCCCTGCGCGACCAGCGCCACGAGGACCGCGACCGAGCCGCTGACCAGCGCACCGACGATCGGCACGAAGGCACCGAGGAAGACCAGCACGCCGAGCGGGACCGGCAGCGGGACCCGCAGGACCCAGGCGACCAGCCCCACCCCGATGCCGTCCACCAGCGCCACGACCACGGTGGCCCGGACGAACGACGTCAACGTCGACCAGGCCAGCTCGCCGGCCACCCGCAGCCGGGGCCGCGCTGACCGCGGGAACAGCCCGACCAGCCAGGACCAGATCCGATCGCCGCTGGACAGGTAGAAGAACATGCTGAACAGGACGACGAAGAACCCGGCCGCGATATCGGCGGCCCGCGAGGTCACCTGCACGGCGCCGGAGACCACCTGCCCGCTGTTGGCCCGCAGTCGCGCGGTCAGCGAGTCGACGTAGCTGTTCAGCTGGTCGCTGGTCAGGTGCAACGGGCTGGCCGCCAGCCGACGTTGCAGGTCCGTCAGGCCCTCCGCGGCCTGGTCCCGCAGAGACGGGAAGCCGACCGCGATCTGCTGCCCGATCAGGGCCAGCAGCCCGGCGATCACCATCAGCGTGAGGACGACGGTGAGCAGCGCCGCGAGACTGCGCGGCATCGCGCCCCTGCCGATGGGGATCCTGGCGAGCACGTTGGTCACCGGGCGGGTCAGCGCCACCAGGAGCAGCCCGATCATCAGCGGGATCACCAGAAGGGCGAACATCGACAAAGCCCGCAGCAGGACGTAGAGGCCCGCAGCGACGATCAGCAGCCGCCAGGTCCAGGCCGCCGCAGTGCGCAGGCCCTGCGGAACGGTCTCGCTGTCGTGCCGCTGCACGGTCATGGCATCACCCAACCCTCCACAGGCGCGTCGCCGGAGCGCGGTCCGTACGCCACCCGTATCCGCGCCATCCGTATCCGCGCCATCCGTAACCGCCCTACCCCGTAACCGTCTGCGCTACCCCGTAACCGTCTGCGCTACCCGCACCCCTCAGCCCTCCGCGGAACCCTCCGCCCTGCCGGCAACCCGGTCGGGCGCCGCGTCCACGAGGTGCGAACGGATCAGCCGGGCGGCAAGGTCCCGGTCACGAGTGGCGAGTAGTCCCGCAGCGAAGAGGGTGTACCGGGCGTCGACGGCGACCCGGGCCCGGGCCGGCACCTGCCAGCCCCCGCCGTGATCGCCGGCCAGCGGCCGCAGGATCGCCGCTCGTGCGGACGCTCCGGCATGACGGAGCACCCCGCCGCTGCCGATGACCAGACTCACGTCCCGGGTCGGCCGGGCCGCGCCGCCGGGCCGGGTGGGGCGGCCGTGCCGGCGCACGGCGATGGTGACGGCCAGTTCGGCCAGCCGGGCATCGACGGCCGCCGCGGTCCCGTCGTTCGGGCCAACCAGATCGTTCGGGCCAGCCAGATCGTTCGGGCCAGCCAGATCGTTCGGGCCAGCCAGATCGTTCGGGCCAGGCACGAATCCGGGATCGGCGGCAAGCCGCTCCGCTGCCGGTTGCAGGCGGGCCGCCTCGGCCGGCGCCAGCAACCCCTCGGCCAGGGCGGCGGCCACGATGCCCGGCGCGTTCCAGCGCAACCCGAGGTCGGCCTCCACGGTCCGGGCGTGCCACAGCGTCGAGACGACCTCGCGCGGGGCCCCGGCATCCTCGCCGGCCGGGCCGAGCACCGAGTAGACGTCCGTGGTCGCACCACCGACGTCCACCACCAGCACCTGCTCGCCGCAGGACGCAGCCAGCGCCTCGACGCCGGTCAGCACGAGATCGGGCGTCGGACCCTGCACCATTCGCCGGAACGCCGGCCCGCGGGACAGGCCCTTGCCGCCGATCACGTGCCGGAGGAACACCTCGCGGATGGCCGTCCGGGCGGGTACCGGATCCAGCTCGCCGATCTGCGGCAGCACGTTGCCGGTGCGGGTGACCCGGCGGCCCCGTCGCTCCAGGACGGCCCCGGCCTGCTCGGCGGCCTCGGCGTTGCCGGCCAGCACGATCGGCACCGGCACCCGCGCGGCGGCCAGCCGACCTGCGTTGAGCAGCAGGATCTCCGCGTTCCCGCCGTCGGTCCCACCGACCAGCAGCAGGACGTCCGGACGGGACTGCCGCAGGGCGGCCAGCCCGGCGGGGTCCAGCGGCCCCGCGTGGACGTGCACGACCCGCCCGCCGGCGGACAGCGCGACCCGGTAGCCGGCCTCCGCGGTGACCGCCCGCTCGTAGCCGACCACGGCGATCCGCAGGCCGCCGCCCGCACTCGAGCAGGCCAGGACTTCGGCGGCACGGCAGCCGGCGCGGGCCTCGACCTGGGCGCGCAGCGCGTACACGCCGTCCAGCACGTCCGTGCCGATCGTGGTCGGGTGCGAGCCGGTGGCCAGCAGTTCGCCGCTGCATGCCTCGACCAGCGCTGCCTTGGTGAACGTCGAGCCGACGTCCACGCAGAGGACTGTGTTCACCGTGTTCATGGTTCGCTCGGGCGGCGCTCCTGAAGCCCGGGTCTTCCCTCGTCGCCGTCGACGCCTACGGCGCGACGACTCCTCGGTCCAGACCCGGGCGGAGCGCCTTCCTCGCTCACTGCGCTCACGCCAGGGAGCGGTCCAGGTCGGTGAGCAGGTCCTCGACGTCCTCCAGGCCGCAGGACAGCCGCACCAGGTCGGACGGCACCTCCAGCGCGGATCCGGCCACCGATGCGTGCGTCATCCGCGCCGGATGCTCGATCAGGCTCTCCACGCCGCCGAGTGACTCCCCGAGCGTGAACACCTCGGTGCGCTTGCAGACGTTCAGCGCGTCCTCCTCACCGCCGATCAGCCTGAAGCTGACCATGCCGCCGAAGCGCCGCATCTGCCGCGCGGCGACCTCGTGCCCGGGGTGCTCGGGCAGCCCGGGATAGAGCACGGTGCGCACCCGGCGGTGCTCCTGCAGGAACTGAGTGATCCGCTCGGCGTTGTCGCAGTGCCGCTCCATCCGCACCGCGAGCGTCTTCAGCCCGCGCTGCACCAGCCAGGCGTCGAACGGCCCGGCCACGGCTCCCATCGAGTTCTGGTGGAAGGCGACCCGCTCGACCAGGTCACCGGAGACGTCCCCGGCGCCGTCCAGCCAGGGCACGCCCGCACCGTCGCGGACCACCAGTGCACCCCCGACGACATCGGAATGCCCGCCGCAGTACTTCGTCGTCGAGTGCACGACCACGTCCGCGCCGAGCGCGAGCGGGTTCTGCAGGTACGGCGTGGCGAAGGTGCTGTCCACCACGAGCAGCGCGCCCGCTCCGTGCGCGAGGGTTGCCAGCGCGGCGATGTCGGCAATGCCCAGCAACGGGTTGGTCGGGGTCTCCACCCAGACCAGCCGGGTGACCCCGGGCCGGATGGCGTCCCGGACAGCGTCCAGATCGGACAGCCGGGCCGGGGTGTGCTCGACGCCCCACGGGCCGGCGACCCGCGCCACCAGACGGTAGGTCCCGCCATAGGCGTCATCCGGCACGACGATGTGATCACCCGGCGCGAGCATGGCCCGCAGCAGGGTGTCCTCGGCGGCGAGACCGGAGGCGAAGGCGAACGCGCGGGCGCCGCCGGAGGGATCTTCGAGCGCGGCCAGGCACGCCTGCAGAGCGTCCCGGGTCGGGTTGCCCGACCGGGAGTACTCATAGCCAGGGCCCAGCCCGGTGCGCAGCCCGCCCACACCGTCCTGCTTGTACGTGGACACCTGGTAGATCGGCGTCACCACGGCACCGGTCGCCGGGTCCGGCTCGGACCCGGCGTGGATCGCCCGGGTGGAGAACCCTCGACCATGCCAGCTGCCGGGGATCTCCATATCGCCCACGGCGTGCCGGCCACGGACGTTCGGGCCGGCATCAGGCCCGCTGACAGCGGTGTCTTCACTCACGGCCGACCACGCTACGCGACGCCGCGCCGGGGCGCCGACACAGGCGGTAGATCCGCCTCCTCAGTGCTCGTGCACGATCACCCCGCGGATGTTCCTGCCGTCCACCAGGTCGGCGTAGCCCTGGTTCACCTGGTCCAGCGAGTACGTGTTCGTCACCAGTTCGTCCAGCTTGAGCCTCCCGGCCTGGTACAGGTCGAGCATCTTGACGATGTCGCGCTGCGGGTTGCCGGATCCGAACAGGCTGCCCTTGATCGTCTTCTCGAACAGGGTCAGCACCCCGCCGGACACGTGCACGGTGGCCTTGGTCGGGTCCGCCAGCCCGGTCACCACCACGGTGCCCCCCTTGCCGACCGCATCGAAGGCCGCCGAGACCACCGCCTCGTCGACAACCCCGACGGTGACCAGAGCCTGGTCAGCCATCTGCCCGCGGGTCAGGTTCACGATCGTCTCCACGGCGTCCTGCGCGTCGGCGAAGGCGTGTGTCGCACCGAGCTTGAGCGCTGTCTCCCGCTTGAACTCGATCGGGTCGACCGCGATCACGTTCGTCGCCCCGGCGTGTGCCGCGCCCTGGATGGCGTTGATGCCGATCCCGCCGATGCCGTACACGACCACCGTGTCGCCGGGGCTGACCCCTCCGGCGTACACGGCGGTCCCCCAGCCGGTCGGAACCCCGCAGCCCACCAGCACCGCCCTGGTCAGGTCCAGGCTGTCGTCCACCTTGACAACGGAGTGCTGGGACACGGTGGCGTACTGCGAGAAGGTGCCGAGCAGGCACATGCTGCCGTAGTCCTCGTCACCGGAGTGGTAGCGGAACCCGCCGTCCGAGAACCGGCCCTCGAGGATGGTCGCGCCGAGATCGCACAGGTTCTGCCGGCCGGTCGCGCAGTACCGGCAGCTGCCGCAGTTGGGGATGAAGCTGCAGACCACATGGTCGCCCGGGCTGACCTTGGTCACGCCCGCGCCGACCTCCTCGACGATCCCGGCGCCCTCGTGCCCGCCGACGATCGGGAACCGCGGCGTGAGATCCCCCTCCGTCAGGTGCAGGTCCGAGTGGCACAGCCCGGCGGCGACGAATCTGAGGAAGACCTCGCCATCCGACGGCTTGTCGACATCGAGCTCCATCAGCTCGAAGGGCTTGTGGACGTCGGTCAGTACCGCTGCAGTCGTCTTCACGCTCGTCCTCCTCGACGGTCACCCCGGCGCGATGGGAAGCCCCAGGCACATCAGCCTGATGCGGGACGATTCATCGTGACACCCGTCACATTTGGCGTCCATCCCTGACCCGGTCCACACGTGGCGCGGGGTCCCGTTCTTCAGGCAGGGTCCCGTTTCTCAGGCAGGGTCCCGTTTCTCAGGCAGGGTCCCGGGCGATCGGGCAGGACATGCAGCGCGGGCCACCGCGCCCTCGGCCCAGCTCCGAGCCCGCGATCGGGACCACCTCGATCCCGTTGTCGATCAGGAAACCGTTGGTGGTCGTGTTCCGCTCGTAGCCGACCACCACACCCGGCGAGACGGCCAGGAAGTTGTTCCCGTCGTCCCACTGCTCGCGCATCGCGCCGTGCACGTCCAGCGGCGCGCGCAGCACGCGCAGCTTGTCGACCTGCATGGCCTCGCCGAGGGCGGCGAAGAACTCGGGGTTCTCGGTGACCGAGAAGTCGCCGTCAGGCCCGCCGGACGGGCGCAGGGTGAAGGAGCGCGGCGCCTCGGGCAGGTACGGGTACACCGAGAACGCGTCCACGTCGACCATCGTCATCGCGGTGTCCAGGTGCATGAAGGCGCGCATCCGGGGCAGCTCCACCGCCACCACGACCTGGACCTGACCGCTGCGGAACCATTCCCGGGCAAGGGTTTCCACGCCCTGCGGCGAGGTGCGCTGGGACAGCCCGACCAGGACGGCACCGTTGCCGACGACCAGCACGTCACCACCCTCCACCGTGGCGGCGCCGTAGGTGGGCTCCAGGTCCCCCCAGTAGAAGGTCACCCCGTCGCCGCCCGCGGAGTCGGTGAACATCGGGTGGAACCGGTAGACCAGGAGCGAGTTCACCGTCTCGCGGGTGCGCGCGGGCATCGCCATCGGGTTCACCGACACCCCGCCGTAGACCCATGCGACGTTGTCCCGCTGGAACAGGTGGTTCGGCAGCGGCGGGAGCAGGAAGTCGTCCTCGGCCAGGGTGTGCCAGACCAGCCCGGCCCGGTCCGGCGTCCGCAGGTGCTCCTCCGGCAGGTCCCGCTTGAGCACGCCGCCGATCAGGGCGCTCGCCAGCCAGCCGGCGTCGGCGGTGGCGATCAGCTGGCGCAGCGGGCCGTCCAGCGACGGCCCGAACCGGGTCGCCATCTCCAGCCGGTGCAGCACGAACTCCCGGGCACCGGCGGTGTCCAGCGCCTGCGCCAGCAGGGCGGCGAAGTGGTGCACGACGACGCCGTATCCGGTCAGGGTCGCGGCGAAGGCGTCGTGCTCCTGCTGCGCCCGCTCGGCCCAGAGCACGTCGTCGAAGAGCAGGCCATGCACGTTGGACGGGGTCAGCCGGGACAGCTCGACGCCCGGACGGTGCAGAACGACCTCGCGCAGCCGGCCGACCTCGGAGTGGACACCGAACGTCATGCGGCTGATCCTCGCACGGCGTCGCCCCTGACGGGTCAGCAGATCCGGGGCAGCTGCTCCCCGAGCGGGAGGTCGACCACGCGGGTGCCGCCGAGCCCGGTCCGGGCCACCACCATGCCCGGGTGCTCCTGCACGCACTCGCCGATGACCGCTGCTTCGGCCCCGAACGGGTGTGCGCGCATCGCGGCGAGCACGGCGTCCGCGTGCTGGGGCGGCACGAACGCGACCAGCTTGCCCTCGTTCGCGACGTACCACGGGTCGAGCCCGAGGAAGCCGCAGGCGTTGGCCACCTCCGGCGGAACCGGGACCGCCCGCTCGGTGATCCGGACCCCGACCTGTGCCGCGCGGGCGATCTCGTTCAGGGTCGCGGCCAGCCCGCCGCGGGTCGGATCGCGCAGGGTGTGCAGCTCGACCTCAGGGGTCGCGGCGAGCATCGCGGCCACCAGGCCGTTCAGCGCGGCCGAGTCCGAGCGCACCTGGGTGCCGAACTCCAGCCCTTCGCGGACGGACAGGATCGCCACGCCGTGCACGCCGATCGCGCCGCTGACCATGACCACGTCCCCGGGCCGGGCGCGGTCGGGGCGGATGTCCACGCCGGGCGGCACGAGGCCGATCCCGGCCGTGTTGACGAATACGCCGTCGCCGTGACCGGAGTCCACCACCTTGGTGTCACCGGTCGCGACGGTCACCCCGGCGATCCTGGCGGCCGCGCCCAGCGCCTGCGCGATCCGCCCCACCACGGCCAGGTCGGTGCCCTCCTCGAGGATGAACCCGCAGGACAGGAACGCCGCCTGGGCACCGCTCATGGCCAGGTCGTTGACCGTCCCGTTGACGGCCAGGTCACCGATACAGCCGCCGGGGAAGAACATCGGCCGGACCACGTAGGAGTCGGTGGAGAAGGCCAGCCGGGCACCGCCGAGCTCGACCACGGCAGAGTCGCCCAGCGCCCGCAGCACCGACGGCCCCGCGCCCTCCGGGCTGAACGCCGGGACGAAGAGGTGGTCGACCAACTCCGCTGACAACGCCCCGCCGCCACCGTGCCCCATCACGATGGTCGGGGAGTTCCGCAGCGGCACCGGGCAGGACCAGGCCTCGAAGTCCAGCGCCGCGCCGGTCCCGACGTCCGTGCCGGTACTGATGTTGCTGTCAGCCAACGGGTTCCACCTTCCGCGAATCCGCCGGGGGCCCGCCCAGCCGGCGGTACAGGTAGTACGCCGCGCACGCACCCTCGCTGCTGACCATGGTGGCGCCCAGCGGGTTGCGCGGCGTGCACTCGGTGCCGAAGGCCTCGCACTGGTTCGGCTTGATCAGGCCCTGCAGCACCTCTCCGGCGCGGCAGCGTGGCGATTCGGCGGTGCTGATGTCGCCGACCTCGAACCGAAGCTCGGCGTCGAACTCGCGGTAGCGCTCGGACAGCCGCCAGCCGGATCCGGGGATCACGCCGATCCCGCGCCAGGCCCGGTCCGTCACCTCGAAGACGTCGGCGAGCATGGCCCGGGCCGCCGGGTTGCCCTCGGCCGGAACGGCTCGCGGGTAGGCGTTCTCGACCTCGTGCCGCCCGGACTCCAGCTGGCGCACCGTGCGGCGGATGCCCTCGAGGATGTCCAGCGGCTCGAATCCGGTCACCACGATCGGGACCCGGTAGCGCTCGGCCAGCGAGTGGTACTCCCCCGTGCCCATCACGCTGCAGACGTGACCGGCGGCCAGGAAGCCCTGCACCCGGCGGGTCGGCGACTCCATGATCGCGCTGATCGCGGGCGGTACGAGCACGTGCGAGACGAGCAGGCTGAAGTTGCCGATCCCGAGCCGCTTGGCCTGGTAGACCGTCATCGCATTGGGCGGGGCGGTGGTCTCGAACCCGATCCCGAAGAAGACCACCTCGCGGTCCGGGTTCTGCCGCGCCAGGTTCAGCGCGTCCAGCGGCGAGTACACCACCCGCACGTCGCCACCGGCGCTCTTGACGCTGAACAGGTCCCGGCCGCTGCCGGGTACCCGGAGCATGTCTCCGAACGAGCAGAAGATGACGCCCGGGCGGGAGGCGATCTCCAGGGCCCGGTCGATCATCTCCAGCGGTGTCACGCAGACCGGGCAGCCGGGGCCGTGGATCAGCTCGATCTCGCCGGGCAGCAACTGGTCGATGCCATGCCGGATGATCGAGTGGGTCTGCCCTCCGCACACCTCCATCAGCGCCCAGGGGCGGGTCACCGTGGCGCGGATGCTGTCCAGCAACCGGCCTGCCAGCTCCGGATCGCCGAACTCGTCGAGGTACTTCACCGGGCCTCCCCCGCCGCTGAGCCGCGGGCCGCACGGTTCCAGGCGTCGCCGAACTCCTCCTCCAGCGCGCCCATGCTCGCGAACAGGGCGAGGGTCTCCAGCGCGGACTCCTCGTCCAGCCGCTGGATCGCGAACCCCACGTGCACGATCGTGTAGTCGCCGACCTCGAGGTCGGGCAGGTAGGCCAGGCACACATCCTTGACCACGCCGCCGAAGTCGACCTTCGCCATCCGCGTGTCGTCCCGCTCCTCGATCTCGAGGACCTTGCCGGGCACCGCCAGGCACATGCCGTTCACCCTTCCCTGTTCGTCGAGGCATGACCGGCCGGCGCTCCCGCGCCCGGCACGCTGCCCGTAACGGTACCGCCGGTGCTCGCTGACACGGCGCTCGCTGCCATTGCGCTTGCTGTCACAGCTCCCGCTGCCATGGCGCTTGCCGTCACAGCGCTTGCTGTCACAGCGCTTGCTGTCACAGCGCTCGCTGTCCCGGTCACCGCCGTCGCCTCGACCGCTGCCCGCCGGGCTCCGGCGACCGCCTGGCCCAGGGCCAGGCCACCGTCGTTCGGCGGCACCTTTCGGTGCCGAATCACCCGGAAGCCCGCATCCGCCAGGGCCTCGCAGGCCAGGGACAGCAGCAGTGCGTTGCAGAACACGCCACCGGACAGGGCGACGGTGTCCAGCCCGCTCTCCTGGCGTGCGGCGCGGGCCGCCGTCACCGCGGCGTCGGCGAGCCCGCGATGGAACCGGGCCGCGACCGTGGCCGGGGATGTTCCGCCCAGAAGGTCCTGGGCGACGGCCCGGATCAGCTCACCGCAATCGAGCACGAGGGCCCCGTCCCGGGTGACCAGCGGGAGCGGGTAACCCCGCCCGGCTGGCACCGGGGGCGCGGCGATCGCGGCAGCCTCGAGGGCCATTGCGGCCTGCGCCTCGAACGAGACCTGGTGGCAGATCCCGGCGAGCGAGGCCACCGCGTCGAACAGCCGCCCGACACTCGACGTCGGAGCGCAGGCCAGTCCGGTCCGCAGCTGATGGGCCAGGACCGCGCCTTCGTCCGGCGGGCAGGCGGCCACGCAGGGCAGCCGCTCGTCCCACGCCACCCCCGCGGCGTCCAGGTGGGACAGGGCCATCCGGTAGGGGCGCAGCACGCTCGCGTCCCCGCCGGCGAGCTGGACGTAGGACAGGTGCGCGAACCGGCGGTAGGACTCGTACCCGGCGATCAGGACCTCCCCGCCCCAGATCGCCCCGTCGTCGCCGTATCCGGTGCCGTCGAAGGCCAACCCGATCACCGGTATGGCGCCGTCCAGGCCGTGCTCGGCCATCACCGCCGCGACGTGCGCATGGTGGTGCTGGACGCGCATGACGGGCAGCTGGGCACGCTGGGCCCAGGCCGCGCTGCGGTAACCCGGGTGGCGGTCCGCCACGATCATGCGGGGCCGAACGTCCACCAGGTCGGAGAGGTGCGTCACGGCGCGCGCGAACGCGTCCTGGGTCGCCAGGTCGTCCATGTCACCGATATGCGCTGAGAGCCAGGCGTACCCGCCCTCGGCCACGCAGAACGTGTTCTTCAGGTCTCCGCCGACCGCGAGCACCGGCTCCACCTCGACCGGCAGGGCCACCGGCATCGGCGCGAATCCCCTCGACCGTCGGATCGGCACCTCCTGCCCGACCACGACGCGCACCACCGAGTCGTCGCACGGGACGTGGATCGGCCGGTCGTGGCCCAGCCAGGCGTCGGCGATCCCGTCCAGCCGCTGCCGGGCCTCGGTGTCATCCGTCACGATCGGCTCGTTGCTCAGGTTGCCGCTGGTCAGGACGAGCACCCGCGGGCCCGGCGGGTCGCCCGGCAGCCCGAGCAGCAGGTGGTGCAGGCCCGTCGGCGGCAGCATCACCCCGAGATCCGGGTTCCCCGGAGCCACGTCAGGGGCGAGTCGAGCATGGAGCCACGTCAGGGGCGACGAGGGGATCCGGGCGGCGTCGCAGCAACACGATCGGGGCGCGCGAGGACGCGAGCAGCTCAGCTTCGAGGTCTCCCACGACGGCGATCTCGCGCGCGGTCGACAGGTCCGGGACGAGGACGGCGAACGGCTTGTCGCCACGACGCTTGCGCTGGCGCAGCCGACGGACGGCCGCGGGATCGGTTGCGTCGCAGGCGAGGTGATAGCCGCCCACGCCCTTGACGGCGACGATCCGCCCCTCGGCCAGCAGCTGCCGGGCCCGGGCGAGCGCGTCCTCGCGGGTCAGCGCGGGCCGGCCGGGCTCGTCCAGGCCGAGCACCGGCCCGCAGTCGTGGCAGGCCACGGGTTGGGCGTGGAAGCGGCGGTCGGCGGGGTCGGCGTACTCGGCGGCGCAGTCGGGGCAGAGCGGGAAGCCGGACATCGTGGTCATCGGCCGGTCGTAGGGCAGCCCGGTGACGATCGTGAACCGCGGTCCACACGCGGTGCACGTGATGAAGGGGTGCCGGTAGCGCCGGTCCGCGGGGTCGTGCAGTTCGACCAGGCAGTCCGTGCAGGTGGCCACGTCGGCCGGCACCAGCGTCCGGCCGCCCCCGCCCTGGGAGGCGACGATCGAGAACCCGGACTCGGGGACCGGGGCCAACGAATGCCAGGTCACACCCTCGACCACGGCGAGCCCGGGCGCGTCGGCGCGGACCCGAACGCAGAACGCCTCCACGTCGCGGGCTGCGCCCTGCACCTCGGCGAGCACCCCGTCGGGATCGTTCAGCACCTGCCCGCTCAGACCCAGTTCACAGGCCAGGGCATAGACGAAGGGCCGGAACCCGACCCCTTGGACGACACCACGCACCCGGATCTGCCGCCGGAGCACACTGCCGTCCACCCTGGCAGGGTAAGCCCCCATCTGCGGGCACAACCCGGACCGGTGTCCCGGTCGACCACCCGGTTCCGGTGCCCTGGTCCCGCCGACACGGGACCCGCCGGTCCAGGTTCGGGTGACATCCCGTCCGACCAATCGCCCGGAGGCACAGTGGCCTTGCTTTCCATGGCCACTGTAGCCAGAGTGGACGGATGACCGGCATCCACCGCCCACTCCAGCGGATCGGCCCCCGGGAACTGGACGGCCTGCTGCGGGGGTGGCGCGAGGCCGGGGCGGCCGGTCCCGCCTACCTGGCCCTGGCGGAGCGGCTGCGCAGCCTCGTCCTGGACGGGCGGCTCCCGGTGCAGACGGTTCTGCCGTCCGAGCGGGCGCTCGCCGAGGTCGCCGGCACCAGCCGGACCACGACCACGGCGGCCTACAAGGTGATGCGTGAGTCGGGCTTCGCCGCCGGGCACCACGGCGCCGGGACCTGGACCACGCTGCCCGGCTCGGGCGCCCTGCAGCCGTGGCCGGTGCACCACGGGGACGGCGTGCCGGGGCCGGTGCCGGACCTGACGACTGCGTCCTTCGAGGCGCCGCCCGAGTTGCACGCGGCGTACTCCGCCGCGCTGTCCGAGCTGCCCCGGTACCTGCCCGGCCACGGCTACCTCACGGCGGGCGTGCCGGCGCTGCGCTCGGCCGTCGCCCGGCGGTACACCGAGCGCGGGCTGGCGACCGAACCCGAGCAGGTCCTGATCACGGCGGGTGCGAGCCAGGGCCTTCGGCTCGTGCTCGACGCCCTGGTCGGCCGGGGCGACCGTGTCCTGGTGGAGCATCCGAGCTGGCCGCTGGCCGTGGACGCGGTCCGCCGCTCGGGCGGCCGGCCGGTCGCCTTCCCGGTCGAGCAGGGGTGGGACCCGGAGGTGCTGCGCTCGCTGCTGACCCGCACCCGTCCGGCCCTGGCCTACCTGATCCCGGACTTCCACAACCCGACCGGCCGGCTGCTGGCCGGGTCGTCGAGGCGGGCCGTGGCCCGCCTCCTGACCGAGGCCGGGGTGATCAGCATCGTGGACGAGTCCACTGCGGAGCTCGACCTGCGCGCCGAACTTGGCCTGCCCGCGCCGGAGGGCCTGCCGGCGCCATGGCCCACGCTGACCCCGCCCGGCTCGAGCGTCTGCGTCGGATCGGCCAGCAAGATCTTCTGGGGCGGGTTGCGGATCGGCTGGGTCCGGGCTGAGCCAGGTCTGATCCGCCAACTTACCCAGCTCAAGGCCGGCTACGACCTGGCCGGTCCCGTGCTCGAGCAGCTCACGACCGCCCACCTCCTGCAACGCAGCGCCCGCTGGCTGCCCCGGCGTCGCGCCGAGGTCGCCGAGCGCTGCCGGTGCCTGCGCCAGAGCCTGTCCGAGGAGCTGCCGAACTGGGAGGCGCCCGCGCCCGACGGAGGGGTCGCGCTGTGGGTCCGGCTCCCCGCACCGCGCAGTTCGTCCCTGGCCGTTGCTGCCCGGACGCTTGGGCTCGGCGTGACGCCCGGACCCCGCTTCGGCGTCGACGGCGGGTTCGAGACGCGCCTGAGGCTGCCGTTCACCGCGCATCCCTCCGGCTTGCGCGAGGCGGTCCGGCTCCTGGCCCGCGCCTGGACAGAGCAGGGCCCCCACGGCGAGGAGGCAGAGAGTGCGCTCGTAGTGTGACCCGACTGATGGTGTGACCCGACTGATGGTGTGACCCGACTGATGGTGTGACCCGACTGATGGTGTGACCCGACTGATGGTGTGACCCGACTGATGGTGCGACCGACGGACAGGAACTGAATGGGATCAGGCGTTGTTGAACGAGGCGCCGCCACCCTTCCCGGTCCGCCGGACCGGTCCACCGAGAGGAGCAGCAGGTGCTGTTCGGTTCGTCTGCGAAATCGTCCATGGTGAGCCCCGACCGAGCGCTGCCCGGCCGCGACCGGCGACCGTTCGACGTCCCCGCTCACCATGCCGTCCTGGGGACCCCGTTGGAAGGGCCCTGGCCCGATGGGACTCGGGTGCTGTACCTCGCGCTCGGCTGCTTCTGGGGTGCGGAGAAGGCGTTCTGGTCCGTACCCGGCGTGGTCACCACGGCCGTCGGCTACCAGGGCGGCTTCACCCCCAACCCCACCTATGAGGAGACCTGTACGGGCCGCACCGGCCACGCCGAGACCGTGCTCGTCGCCTACGACCCGATCGTCGTTCCCGAGGAGAAGCTGTTCCGGTTGTTCTGGGAGTCCCACGACCCGACCCAGGGGTTCCGCCAGGGCAACGATCTCGGTACCCAGTACCGCTCGGCGATCTACTGGACGACGGAGCAGCAGCGGGAGGCCTTCGAGGAGACGCGCAAGCGATTCCAGGATGCGTTGCGCGCCAGCGGCTACGGGGAGATCACCACTGAGGTGCGACCGGCCGCCGAGGCAGGCCCCTTCTACTACGCCGAGGACTATCACCAGCAGTACCTCGTGAAGGTGCCGAACGGGTACTGCCCCGACCACGGCACCGGCCTCAGCTGCCCGGTCGGCCTGGGACCGAGGCTGGACAGCTGACACCCCGCCGGGCGCTCCGATCAGCGTTGTCGGTGGGCGCGGCCAGGATGTGGGTGTGGCCGGCGAGACGTATCGGGAGTTCCCGGCACCGCCTGGTCTGCCGGCGCTGGCCTGTACCTGGGTCGGCGACGGCGGGCCGGCTCTGGTGCTGCCCGACGGTTGCGTCGATGTCGTGT
The DNA here is from genome assembly GCA_963740575.1 of uncultured Actinomycetota bacterium. Lineage (GTDB taxonomy): Bacteria > Actinomycetota > Actinomycetes > Actinomycetales > Kineosporiaceae > CAVUET01. The sequence goes on from CAVUET010000001.1 coordinate 283,498, forward strand.
TCACCGGCGGGCGACTGATGGTGGCGGGCCCGGGCTCACTCACGAGGTGAGCGAGACCCCAGGGCGACGGCGATGCGGGGTGCGGCTGCGGGTGGGGTCGGCGGGCGCGGCGCTGGGCGTCCCGGCCGATGAATTGCTGGACCAGGACGTCGACGTGGTCGAGCTGTGGGGCCGGGACGGACGCCGGCTCCGGGACCGGGTCGCGGCGAGCGCCGCGCCCGCGGCAACACTGATCCGTGGGGTGGCGGAGCGGCTGCCGTCGCAGGTCGACCGTCAGGCCCGGGCCGCGGTGCTGGCGCTGGCGGGTGGCGCGGGCGTCCCGCAGGCCGCGGAGCAGGTGGGGTTGAGCGAACGTCAGCTGCGCCGGCGGCTCGACCACGCGGTCGGCTATGGGCCGGCCACCCTGGTCCGGGTACTTCGCTTCCAGCGGTTTCTGCGGCTCGCCGCCGACGCGCCCAGCTCCACGGCGGCCCGGCTCGCCGCCGACGCCGGGTACGCCGACCAGGCCCATCTGGCGCGGGACTGCCGGCAGTTCTCAGGGCTCGCGCCCTCCAGGCTGCTCGCGAGCCGGGCCAGGCCGGCCGGGGAGATGGCCGAATCGTTCAAGCTCGCCGCAAGCGCGTAGCGCAGGCTGGTCCCATGATCGATATCGCCGCTGCCGCACAGTTCATCGCGGGCCACGCACGGCTGCTCGAGCGCCGCCGCTTCGCCCACTTCGAGGGCGACGACCCCACCGCGAACGTGCTCACCGCCCTGGTCGCGTACCGCAATACCGACGGAGGGTTCGGCCACCTCGAACCGGACCTGCGGACCCCGGCCAGCCAGCCGAGCTGCCTGCTCTACGCCCTGGAGATCCTGCACGAGACCGGCTTGGACGAGCCGGATCTCGTCGAGAGCGCGCTGGACTGGTTGCCGGCCGCCACCAACGACGACGGCGGCGTGCCGTTCGTGCTGTCCACGGCGGGCGGCTGGCCGCATGCCCCCTGGTGGCAGCCCGAGCCCGACCCGCCGTCGTCCCTGCTGATGACCGCGGGGATCGCGGCGATGGCTCAGCGCCTCGCCCCGGCACATCCGTGGCTCAAGGCGGCGAGCGCGTACTGCTGGGCGGAACTGGCCGACGCCCACGACCTCGACCCGTACACGATGCGGTACGTCGCCGACTTCCTGGACGCAGCGCCCGAGCGCGACGTCGCCCGCCGGCACCTCGAGCAGCTGGCCGATCAGATCCCCGAGGACGGCGTCCTGCGGGTCCAGGCGGGCACCGAGGGCGAGACGCTGAGGCCACTGGAGCTGGCGCCCACCCCCGATCATGCCGGTCGCGCCCTGTTCACCGACGACGTGATCACTCGCGAGCTGGACCGACTCGAGGCGGGTCAGCAGAACGACGGCGGCTGGACGTTCACCTGGTCGGCCTGGAACCCCGCCGCGGCCTGGGAATGGCGCGGCGTGGTAACCGTTCAGGCGCTGCGAACCCTGCGCGCCCACGGCCGCCTGTGAGCAAGGGATCCGGTCGGGTGATGCGCCGGCGGGCCGTGCATCCCCCGCCCCGCTCCCCCTGTTTCAGCCCCGGATCGGCGTGCACGCGCCCTCGGACCTCGTCGCTCACCCGGCCCGCTCCGTGCCTGCAACGGCTCCCAGCTGGGGTGCCCGCTCCAATCCCGAGATGTCGACCGGACCGTGCACCAGGACATGCCGGACGAAGACAAAGCCCAGCGCCGGCAAGCCCCGGCGGTGCTGGCCGGCCAGGTCCTCCAGGTGCCGCGCGGGCACCTCGTGCAGTTCCTGATAGGTCGCCGGATCGAACGGCGAGAACTCGTCCTCCGGCGGGGTGGGGGGGACGTCCTCCCCCGGAGAGCTGTTGATCCAGTGCGATGCGCTGTCGTAGTTGACGGCCGAGCGGCCCGCCAACCGCTCGACCGGGATCCGCACCACCCGCCGGGTGAGTAGACGGGAGAATGGCACGCCCATTCGTACCGACTCCCGCCCCTGGTACTTCACCCGCTCCCGGTCGTATACATCCGGGTGAGCTGTCCGCAAGGCATGCAGGGGAGCAGCTCGCTCCCGCGGAAGTCGTCGGCGCACAGGTGGTAGACGAAGGCCATGCGGACAGGATTGCCTCTCGCCGCGACCGCCACCATCGGCGGTAGAAGGTCCGGCCCCACGCGCGTACACCTGAGGAGCCGGTTAGCGTCGAGACGTGTCTCGCAGCTGCGATCACCGCAACAGCTTGCCCAGCGGGCAGTTGCCGTGACTCGGTATCGCTCCTATCACGTGGCGGTCACCTCCACGGCACCTCCTGAACGCGTCTTCGCGCTGCTCGCCGATGGCGCCGGGTGGGCGTCGTGGGCGGGCCCGTGGGTCCCGGCGTCGTCCTGGGCCAGATCGGGCGACCCCGCGCTGGACGGCGTCGGGGCGGTCCGTGCCCTGGGCCGCTGGCCCTTGGTGGACCTCGAGGAGGTGACGGAGTCCGACCCGCCCCGCCGTCATGCCTACCGGCTGGTGTCCGGGTTGCCGGTGCGCGGCTACGTCGCCACGGTCGACCTGTCGCCCCAGGCCGGCGGTGGGACGAGGATCGACTGGCGGGCGCGGTTCACCCCGGCTGTCCCGGGTACCGGCATTCTCATGCTGGCCTTCACCCGGATGGTGGTCGCCTCGATCGCCAAGCACCTGGCGCGGGCAGCCTGACCCTGCGCTCAATGAGGGTCAACCGGGGTCAAGATCGAGTCGCAGTTGGCTGCCGAGCCGGCGGGCCTGGTCGGCGGCGGCGTGGAGAGTGTTGCGGAGTGGGCGGCGCTGGGGGTCGATCCAGGGTGGCGGCACCGCCCAGGGGATTCCGTCGCGCATCTGCAGGGTCCAGATGCCGGCGTGCACGGTGGTGTGGTGTCTGCCGCACAGGAGCGCCAAGTTGGCCAGATCCGTTACGCCGCCGTCGGACCAGTGGTGGACGTGGTGGGCCTCGCAGGCGGGCGGCGGGGCTGTGCAGCCGGGGATGGCGCAGCCGTGGTCGCGGGCGATCAGGGCGAGGCGTTGGGCGCGGCTGACGGTTCGGGTGGCCCGTCCCAGCGACACACCGCCCCCGAGGGGGCAACCAGGGCCCGGTGCAGGACGGCGTCGCAGCTGAGCCGGGCCGAGGTCCTGGGCGTCAGCGGCCCGGTCTGCAGGCATTCCGCCGTCCCCGGTGATCCGGCGGCCGCAGTGCCATCGGCGAAGGGGAGCTGGTCGGCGGTGGCGAGGATCAGGACCCGGGCCGAACCGGTCGCCTCGCTCCGTGCCACCTCGGCCCCACCGGCGTCTGGCGCACCGCCGCGCTGCGGCTGCAGGGCTGCCCGGGGGATGGCGACCAGGGCGTCGGCGTACCGCTGGGGGCGGGTGCGGTCATCGGCCACCATGACCCTCTGCCCGTCCTCGGTGTCGGCAGGTGCAGCCGGGTCGGGGCGGGCGAACGCCTCTAGCGCCGCCGCGACGGCGGCGCCGCCGGCGGGGTCGAGTTGGAAGCGGCCGACCAGCATGCCGGTCGAGTCGGTGGCGCAGGACAACCCCCGCCGCCGCCAGGCGTCCGGGTCGAAGCGATCGGTGCCGTCGGGGTCGAGGACCGCCAGCAGGTGGCGCACCAACCGGGCCGTGCTCACCGGTGAGAACCGGCGGGACTGCTCGCTCAAGAACCCATCGACCCGGGCCGCGCCGCTGACCCCATCGACACCGACGGCAGCCAGCAGCCGGGCCGGGATCCGCCCGACCGCCCCGACCGCCACCTCGACATGCGCCCTCGACACCGCCCCGGCGGCCAACGCAGCACCCAGCCCCGCCAGCAGACCACCATCCGGATCAACCATCCGCGCCGCCGCCACGTCCCGGTGAGCCTGCCCCGACGCCACCCGGGCCGCCTCCACCAGGAACGTCGCCGCCACCTGCCCCGCCCGCGCCCCCGCCACCGCCCCGGCCCGCCCGTCCAACTCCCGCACCAACCCCAACCGCGCCGCCTCCAACGACGCCACCGCCCCAGTCACCGACAACACCGCATCCCGCACCTGCGCATCCGACAACGACCAGACCCGCGCCCCCACCAACAACCCCAAACCCCGCCCCACCAACGCCAACCCCGCCAGCACGTCATCAACGCCGCTGCTGGCGCCCGGCGACACGCCCTCTCCCTCGTCCGGTCGCTCGCAACCCCTGCCCATCCGCCCGATCCCCGTCCCGGCCCGGCCGCCCACCCGGCGTCCGGCCTGCTTCCGACTCCTCCGCCCCGAAGATCACGCTAACGATCAACTCCGACAGTTCCGGGCTGCCCGGAGCCGACCCTGAATGACCAGATTCGTGGCCTTGATCACTGTCCGGGCCGCTGGTCCGTCCGGCTGCTGACATCGCCGCCCAGCGCCCCTCGGCGGCTCGCCTAGCACCGTGTGGTGCACTGTCGCCGTGCCCACCTGTACCGAGGCCAGTCTGGCGTCCGGCGAGCCGCTGGCCGGTAGCGCGCCCGTGCAGCGCGGCTGGGTGCTGGTCGAGCATCCAGGCCCGTGGGGACGCGACCCGCTCCGGGACGCCGCCTGGCCGGACGGAATCGGGGCCCGGCTGGCGGCCGCCGCTGCGGCTTGCGGGGTCAAGGTTCTGGCGGCGCGGCGCCATCGCGCCCAGCCGGTCGGCGGCCTGCTGGACCGGCCCCACGTCGTGCTGTGCTGGGCGGGTCCGGACGGCTGGGCCTTGACCCGGCAGCTCGCGACGCCTGAGGAACTGGACGCGCTCCCACTGGGTGAGCTCGCCCTCGGCCGCAGACCCGACCGCTGGCAGGACAGCGGGTGGCGAGATCCCGGGCAGATCTGGGGCGTCTGCACACATGGTCTGCGGGACGCCTGCTGCGCCCGCTTGGGCCGCCCGCTGGCCCGCGCCATCACCGACGACTGCGCCGCCGGAACCTGGGAGGTCTCACACACCGGCGGCCACCGGCTGGGCGCGGTGGTGATCAGCCTGCCCGAAGGGGTCTTCTACGGCCGCGTCGGCGCCGACCGCGTCCCCGACCTGCTGGCTGCGCGTCGACGGGGTGAGGTGGTCACGGACCTGCTCCGCGGGCGCTGCCACTTGACCGGCCCCCAGCAGGCGGCCGAGGCGGCGCTGCGCAGGCACCTCGGGGTGTCCGGGCTGGACGGGCTCGATCCGGCGCCACGGGCCGACCCAGACAGGGCCGACCCAGACAGGACCGACCCAGACAGGGCCGACCCAGACAGGGCCAGCCGAGATGGGGCCGGTTCGGCGGACGCCGGCCCGATCCGTACGACGTGGCGGGTGGGCGGGCGACTCTGGGCGGTGGACGTGCACCGGATCGAACTGCCCGAACGCCCGGCCTCGTGCGGCAAGGAACCCGAGCCCGCCTGGGCGTGGCGTTGCGACCGGCCGAGGCGGCTGGCCTGAGGTCGGATCGTCAGCCTGCGGCCGGCCGGAACGCGCGCCGAATCGCCATCACGGCGAGCACGACGAATACCGCCTCTGCCGTCATGGCGACGATGCCCACAGGATCCGCCCAGCGACCGATGTCGTCGGCGGCCAGCGGCAGGCCGATGGTCCGGCTGATCACGTAACCGATGATGGCCAGCGCACAGGCCAGGCATCCGAGCACCCACAGCCACAAGGCGTCCCGGCGCAGCAGTCCCACGCTGACGCCGATCATCACGCAGGACAGCACCGTGAAGAGCAGGGCGAGGTATGCCGCCTCGCTCAGGTGCTCCGGGGTGATGAACAGGTGCGTGCTGGCGATCACCGCCCCCGCGGCGGCGCCCAGCGGACACAGCGGTGAGCGGACCGGCGTGTCGAGCGTGGCCACCCACCGATCCACTGCGACCCGATCCACGACAGCTCCCATCTCATCGCCCGATCCCGGATCCCGGAGTCGGGTCCCGGATCCCGGAGTCCGGTCCCACCGCCGCGTGCGACGAAGGTTTGCCTAACATCCGAGCACGTCTTTTGTTAGCCTGCAGGCGCCTGCGAAGGTAAAGGCGCCTGGTTCGCCACACACCGTAATGACAGGGTTACCGTCCACCAATCCCTCACCGGGAAGTCACCCCATGGCTACTGTTAGTAGTGCAGCCCTGGCGCCACCCGCACACGCCTCCGAAATGCAGCCGGAATCCCTCTGGTCCCGGCTGTTCAGCTACCTTCCCCGTGGAAACCTGCTGGATGACAAGGCCTGGCGGCGCCGTCATCTCATCCTGCAATGGCTGCTGTTCCTTCATGCGCCCGGGCTATTCCTTTTCGGCGTCTGGCGGGGATACAACCCTCTGGTCTGCGCCTGGGTGATCGCCCCGATTCTCGCCACCCTGTCGCTGGCAGCGCTGATCAAGGCCCGGCGAGTCGCGTCATTCTTCACCACCGCAGGCCTGGTCTACTGCTCGTCGGCATTGGTCGGGTTGTCCGGCGGATCGATCGAGGCACACTTCCATTTCTTCATCCTGATCGGCTTCATCGCGCTGTACCAGGACTGGATCCCATTCCTGTGGAACATCATCTTCACGGTGATCAGTCACGGCGTTGGGTCGGCGTACGATCGGACCCTGATCTTCGATCACGCATCCGCTCAGCGTAGTCCGTGGACCTGGTCCCTGATCCACGGCGTATCCGTCCTGGCCGCCTGCGTGGGCATGGTGATCTTCTGGCGTACCAGCGAGGATGAGCAGCAGCGCGCCCTGCTGCTCAGCAAGCAGCTCAACGAGGCCGAAGCCAATCGGCGCCGTTTCACCGCCGATCTCCTGGTCAACCTGGCCCGCCGTAACCAGGGAATGCTCTACCGCCAGCTCGACATCCTCAATCAGCTCGAGGAGCAGGAACAAGATCCCGACGCGCTGGCCGAACTCTTCAGACTGGATCACCTCGCCACACGGATCCGCCGGAACGCGGAGAGCCTGCTCGTGCTCTCCGGCGAGGAGCCGCCACGGGTCTGGAGCCAGCCGGTTCCGCTCCTGGACGTGGTGCGCGCGGCGATCGCCGAGACCGAGGACTTGCAGCGGGTCCGTTTCGAGGTTGACGAATCCCTGCTGGTGCTCGGGCACACGGTCACCAGCGTGACCCACCTTCTGGCCGAGCTGATCGAGAACGCCGTGCGCTCCTCGCCGCCCCAGATGCGGGTCACCATCCGGACCAGGCCGGATCCCCGCCATCCCGGCGCCCAGGTGCTGTCCGTCGAGGACTGGGGCCTGGGCATGCCCGCCCAGGACATGCAGGTGGCCAACGAGATCCTCGCCCACCCCGTCGACGTGGACCTGGCTGCTTCGCAGCGGCTCGGGTTCCACGTCGTGGCCCGGCTGGCCCAGCGGCTCGGGGTGCGCGCGTCCCTCGCCCCCACCGCCGACTCCGGCGTGACCGCGGTCGTGGTCCTGCCTGCGTCCCTGTTCGCGTCCGGCCGGACCGAGCCCGACCCTGCGGGTGCCGGACTTTCGGCCCCGAACGGTGCGGGTTTCCCCTCGTATTCGGCCCCGAACGGCGCGGCTCCTGCCCCGGCAGCCCAGCAGGGTGAGTTCCAGTCCAGCTGGGACGGCGCCCTGCCCAAGCGGGTTCCGCTCGCCGACCGCCTGCCCGCGGCGGCCGCACCCGCTCAGAGCGCGCTGGAACAGCCCTTCCCGAAGCCGGACTGGCCGCACCAGCCCACACGCCCGTCAGCCCAGCCGCACCCGTCAGCCCAGCCGCACCCGCAGCCCGCGCAGCCGGCGGCGAACATCACCCGGATGCCCTGGCCACCTGCGCCAACCGAACCTGCGGCGCGGCCGGCGCAGGCCGAGCACTTCCGGCCCCCGGCCGCGGGCGATCGGGGCCTGGCTCCGGTCGAGGAGTTGGTGGACAACTCCTGGGCCGGCTGGTGGCGGGAGCCGACCGCACCGCCGCAGGAGGCGATCGCCTGGCAACCGCCGGAGGAGGTGGCAGCCTCCGCCGCGGCGCCGTCAGAAGACGCAGGCGGCGGCACGGCACCAACGCTGAAACGGCGCCAGCCGCAGACCCACCTGGCACCGGGGCTGCGCCGCTCACCACCGGCCGCCGCGCCCCCGACCGAGGAGCCGGACGCCGCCCGGGCCCGTGACGCCCTGTCCCGCTACCAGGCCAGCCGCAACGCCGCGATGGCCGACGCGCAGGGCTCACCCGACCATCAGCCGGCCGACGACGAAGCGGCCGCGTGGCGATGACGGTGTACGCGCGACGCAACGAGCAACTCGACTGGCTGCTGGCCACGTTCGTCCGGAACACCCCGGGTGTGGTGCACGCCGTCGTCGTGTCCGGCGACGGGTTGCAGCTCGCGGCGTCCGACGTCCTGGAGACGGGAATGGGCGACCAGCTCTCGGCCGCCACGTCCGGGCTGGTCAGCCTCGCCGGCGGGGTCGCGCAGCTGCTCCGGCGGGGGCCGATGAGCCAGGTGATCGTCGAGATGGGCGGAGGCCACCTGTTCCTCACGCCGCTGCACCGCACGCCCGGCCTCGGCATGCTCGCGGTGGTCGCTGACCGCCAGTGCGACATGGGCATGATCGGGTACGAGATGACCATGCTCGCCGCGCAGATGGGCCACGTCCTGACGCCGGCCGCTCGCACCCTGCCGGGACGTCAGGCATGACCCGGGGCGTATCCGACGAAGCCGGCAGGGTCGTCCCGACCTACGCCCTGACCCAGGGCCGGACCCGTTCCAAGGGGCACGACCTGCCCCTGGAGACGCTGGTCGTCGCGACCGATCACGCCGTGCGGCACCAGGCTTCGCTGGAGGCCGAGCGACGCTCGATCGTGGCGATGGCCTCGGCGCCGATCTCGGTGGTCGAGATCGGCGCCGCGTTGCAGGTGCCGGTCGGAGTGGCCCGCGTGCTGGTCAGTGACCTGGCGTCGGCCGGCTACCTGCAAGTGCACCTGCCACCAGCTGTTGACGCGGACGGGGGGCCCGGCCGCGCGATCCTCGGGAGACTGCTCGATGGACTACGCACCCGGTAGAGGTGGGGCCGCGACCATGCAACCCGCGGACGGCGACCTGATCGCACTCAAAGTGCTCGTGGCCGGAGGTTTCGGCGTCGGCAAGACGACCTTCGTCGGCGCCCTGTCCGAGATCCCGCCGCTGAGCACCGAGCAGCAGATGACGGTGTTGTCCGAGGGCATCGACCAGATCGCCGCCGTGCCGGACAAGACCACCACCACGGTGGCGATGGACTTCGGCCGGATCACGGTGGACTCGCAGCTCGTGCTGTACATGTTCGGCACCCCGGGTCAGGACCGGTTCTGGTTCATGTGGGACGAGCTCGCGCGCGGGGCCGTCGGAGCCGTCGTCCTGGTCGACCTGCGCCGGATCGACGACTGCTTCCCGGCGATCGACTTCTTCGAGGACCGGCGCCTGCCGTTCACGGTGGCGGTCAACCGGTTCCCGGACAGCCCCGACTTCAGCCACGCCGAGGTCCGCGCGGCGCTGATCCTGCAGCCGGACTGCCCGATCGTGGAGATGAACGCCCGCGACGCGCGATCCAGCCTGACCACGCTGGTCGCCCTCGTGCAGCACGCGCTGGACCGCTCCCCCGCGGAGCTGGCCGCCGGATCACAACCGGTCGCCGGAGCCTGACCCTGCCCGCACCGCCAGGAGCGAGACCAGGAACAGCGCGGCGCAGGCGCCCGCACCGGTGACCAGCAGCAGCCGGGCGCCGACCGACACGTTCAGTGCCGCCACCGCCCAGCCGGCGCACCCCAGCACGGCGGTTCCGCCCGCAACCAGGCAGAAACGGGCCAGGGCCGGACGAAGGACGGACGGCTCGAACCGTGCATCGACCGGCACGCCGGCGGCCAGGGCACACAGCACGTGCACGGCGTACGCGGCGATCACGGTCGCGATGCCACGAGCCCCCGGCGTGCCCACGGCCAGCTGCAGCGCTCCGATCAGCACCAGGAACGTGGCGGGAGCGTCCGAGTCCGGCCAGGCCGCCGCGGCCAGCAACGCCAGCCCCGCAGCCGGAACAAGCCAGCCGCCGTCCCGCCCGGCCACCACGCCCGCCCACCCGCCGGCCCCGACCACCAGGACCGCGACACGCAGCAGTACGCCGGGCCAGAGCGTTCCCACCCCAACGATCTCGCGCGCCGGCGGGCTCTTCCGGGTCAGCCGGTCGATGCGGGTCACCGGCGCGCCCGTTCGCGATCGCGGGCCCACCGACGCAACCGGGCCCCGATCAGGTCGGGATCCCAGCGCATCACCGGGATCCCGTGCCGCGCCAGCGCCGCGCGGCGCCCGGCCTGCTCGGCCAGGACACCCTCGAGGGCCTGCGCCGCACAGGGAACCGCGAGGTCGGCCAGCACCGGGTCAGGCAGCACATCGATCGCCAGCACCTGAGCGCCGCGCCGTGCGTTCGCCAGTGCGACCTCGAGCGCGACATCGTCCAGGTACGGCGACAGCACGATCACGACCGCTCCGGCAGGCAGCCGCCTCGGTTCCAGCACGACGCCCATGCTCTGCGGCAGAGCCCGCGCCAGGGCCAGGCGCATCCGCAGCCTGGTGAGCTGTCGCCGGCCGGACCCGGACCGCAACCAGGAGGCCCGCGAGGCCAGGTCCACCAGGGCGACCCGATCACCATTCCCGAGCTGCGCCGCCGCGATCGAGGTCGCCGCCCGGACCGCGAGGTCGAGGCTCGACCCGGGGACCCCCCGACCGGCAGAGTCCCGTCCGGGCGGCCGGGCCCACAGCGCCGCCTCCGTCCCGACGTCGAAGCGCGAATCGAGGAACAACACCACATCGGCGTCGGCATCCACCGACGTCCGGCGAACGTACGGGATCCCGCGCCGCGCGGTCAGCCGCCAGTCGATCCGGCGCAGCCGGTCGCCGGGCTGGTAGGCGCGCACGTCGAGCAGGTCCGACCCGTCGCCGGGCCGCCGGGTGCGGTGCCCCCCGACCATGCCGGCCGGCCGTGGCGGCAGCGGACCCGGCGGTACCGCGTCGAAAGCCGCCAGCGCGAGCGACAGCGCCTCGGGGGCCGGGTGGGGTCCGTGCGCGAACAGGCCGTCCTGGCCGAGCGTCAGCAGATCCGGGCGGGCCAGCATCACCCTGCCGCGCCCGCATACCAGCACCGGGGCCCGGAACGTGCGGGACGAGCCTGCGGGCGGTGGCGACAGGGCGAGCGTGGCACCGTGCGGCATCCGGTCACGCGCCGGCACCCGCACCGTCACCAGTTCGGCGTGCGCCGCACCGGACAGGGCGAGATCGACGCCGGTCCACCGGCCCTGCTCGACGATCCGGGGCAGGGCGACCCGGACGCCCGGGGCCGTACCGCCGGCACGGCGCGCCGCAAGGGCGACACCGGCCAGCAGCGGGACGGCGAGCACGGCGACATCGGCCCGCCCGAACACCAGCCCCGCCGACAGGGCCGCCGACCCGACGACGACGGCGCGCACGAGCGCGGCCGTCGGAGTCCAGGTGATCCCGGAGACAGTGGTCGGGGCCACGGCCGTCAGCCCCCGCCGTCGGAGTCCGGTGGGTCGCCCTGGCGCGCGGCACGGGTCGCAAGCGGGCCGGCGACCGTGCCCAGGACCTCGCGGACCACGTCCGAGCCCGTCGTGCCGGAGGTCCACGTCTCCGGGCGCAGGGTGATCCGATGGGCGAGCGCCGCGACGGCAACCTGCTTGACGTCCTCCGGCAGGACCGCGTCGCGCCCGTCCACCACGGCCAGCGCCCGGGCGACCAGGAGCAGCGCGAGCGACCCCCGCGGGGACGCACCGACCTCGACACTGCGGTGCGTCCTGGTGGCGGCGGCGAGGTCCACGCAGTACCGGAGGACATCGGGGTCGACGTCCACCTGTTCGACGCCCGCCTGCAACGAGAGCAGCCGCTCACCGTCCACGACGCCGGGGACCGAGGACTCCTCACGCCGCCGGGACAGCCTCCGCTGCAGGACCTCCGCCTCGCCGTCCCGGTCGGGATAGCCCACCGCGAGCCTGATCAGGAACCGGTCGAGCTGGGCCTCCGGCAGCGGGTAGGTGCCCTCGTACTCGATCGGGTTCGCTGTCGCGAGAACGTGAAAGGGCCGGGCCAGCGGGAACGTCCTGCCCTCGACGGTGGCCTGTCGTTCCTGCATCGCCTCGAGCAGCGCCGACTGGGTCTTCGGCGGCGTCCGGTTGATCTCGTCGACGAGGAGCAGACCGCAGAAGACCGGCCCCGGGCGGAAGGTGAAGTCGGCGTGGGACGGGTCGTAGACGAACGAGCCCGTCACATCCGAGGGGAGCAGGTCCGGCGTGCACTGCATGCGGCGGAAGTCGAGTCCCAGCGCCGACGCGAGGCTCCGCGCGGCGAGGGTCTTGCCGAGCCCCGGGACGTCCTCGAACAGCACGTGCCCTCCGGCCAGGATCGCGGCCAGGCACAAGCGCAGCGGGATCCGCTGACCGACGATCACCGTGCCCACCGCGGCCAGCACCGCCTCGGCCACCTCGGCGATCTCCTCGATCGTCGCGGGCCGGGCGTCGGGGGGATACACCTCCGACCGCGGGCCCCCGCTCACCGGCCACCCCGACGCCGGCCGCCCGTCGGTCCCGCGCCGTCCCTGCGAGCCTGTACGGCCTGCTGCCGCAGCATCGAGGCGCGCAGGGCCACCAGGTGGAAGCCGGCCGAGCGCTCCACCCCCGGCGACGGCGGCCACTGCAGGCGCTGCGCGGTGGGCCCCGACACGAGCAGACCGCAGGCCGTGCAGGTGGCCGCCAACCCGCCGGCCAGTACCGATCGGGTCAGCTCGACCAGGACGACCTCGTGCAGGATGGCTGCCAGCGCCGCGCCGGCGCCCAGGCCGGCGACGATCGCCCGGATCCGCGGGCCGCGGGCCTTCCGGGTGCGAAGTGGGCTGTCAGGCGTCATGCGCGCTCCGTTCCAGACTCGAATCCACGCTCAGTTGCAGGCTCGATGCGATCCGCTCCAGCGCCATCGCCGCCCTGGTCGCCGCGCCGTCGTCGAGCGGTCGAGTGCCGAAGCGGGCCCGGTGGTAGAGGCCCAGCAACTCCGCCACTGCCGCGCCGTCGGCCTGGTGGCGGGCGAGCACGGCAACCGTGAACTCGGTCGGGGTCTGGGCCGGCAGCCGGCGCGTGCCCACCCGGTCGGCCGCGGCCTCCAGACTCAGCCAGCACCGGATGATCGCGTCGCCGCAGTCCCCACCGCGGGCCCGGGCCAACGCCGTGAGCCCGCGCCCGGCAGCGGAGGCGAGTACCGGTCGCAGGTCGCTCCGGACCAGTGGCGTCGGTCGATGCGCCGGCCCGGTGACCTCCTGCGCCGACGGGGCGGGCCGGCCGCGCTGCCGCAGTACCCGGGCCAGGCCGACGGCCAGCGCCAGCACCACCAGCAGCAGGCCGACCAGGATCGAGGGACCGGACAGCTCGACCCGCACCGGTGACCGGACGGCCTTCGGTGCGGCCGAGGGCTGGATCACTGCGGGCGGGGTCCGCACCGGCTGGGCGGCAGCAGTCTCGGCGCCGGCGGTCGGCGTCGCGGCCCGCCGGACCGGGCCCGCAGCGCCCGCTGCCAGCACCGCAGCCACCAGCAGCACGACGATGCTGGCCAGGAGCGCGGGTCTCGCCGTGGCCACCCGCAGATCGTCCCACGCATGGCCCGACGCGCACGGCGTCCCGCCGCGTCGTACCGTCAGTCGGTGAGTGCCTCCCCCTCCCGGCCGGGCTCCGGCCCCTCGAAGGCCACCCCGCCCACCGCGGCACCCGGATATCCCACCACCGCGCCGGCAACCCTCGGGGCTCTGCGCGCCTGCGGGCACGTCCACCGCAGCGTCAAGGCCGAGATCCGGGAGAACCTGCTCGCCAGACTCGCCGCGGGCACGCAGCGGTTCCCCGGCGTGGTCGGCTTCGACGACACGGTACTGCCGGATCTCGAGCGCGCCCTGCTCGCCGGCCACGACGTCGTCCTGCTGGGCGAGCGGGGGCAGGGCAAGACCCGGCTGATCCGGACCATCGTCGGCCTGCTGGACGAATGGACCCCGGTGATCGCCGGTGCGGAGTTGCACGAGCACCCGTACGAGCCGATCACGCCGTCGTCCCGGCGGCGCGTCGGCGAGCTCGGGGACGACCTGCCCGTGGCGTGGGTGCACCGGGACGAGCGGTACGCCGAGAAGCTGGCCACCCCGGACACCTCTGTCGGGGACCTGATCGGCGACGTGGACCCGATCAAGGTGGCCGAGGGCCGCACGCTGGGTGACCCGGAGACCATTCACTTCGGCCTGGTGCCCCGGACCCACCGGGGCATCTTCGCCGTCAACGAGCTGCCCGACCTGGCCGAGCGGATCCAGGTGTCGCTGCTCAACGTGCTCGAGGAGCGCGACGTCCAGGTCCGGGGGTACGTGCTCCGGCTGCCGCTGGACGTGCTCCTGGTGGCCAGCGCGAACCCCGAGGACTACACCAACCGGGGCCGGATCATCACCCCGTTGAAGGACCGGTTCGGCGCCGAGATCCGCACCCACTACCCGCTGGACCTCGACGTCGAGCTGGATCTGGTCCGGCAGGAGGCCGTGCTCGTCGCCGAGGTGCCGGAGCACCTGGTCGAGGTGCTGGCCCGGTTCACCCGGTCGGTGCGGGAGTCGCCCGCGGTGGACGCCCGCTCCGGTGTCTCGGCCCGGTTCGCCATCGCGGCCGCGGAGACGGTGGCCGCCGCGGCACTGCGCCGCTCGACCCTGCTGGGCGACAACGATGCCGTGGCCCGGGTCGGCGACACCGACACCGCGACGGCGACGCTTCGCGGCAAGGTCGAGTTCGAGGCCGACGGCGAGGGGCGCGAGACCGAGATCCTCCAGCACCTGCTGCGGCGCAGCGTCGCCGAGACCTGGCGGGCGAGGCTGGGCGGCCTGGACCTGACCGGCTTCGTCCGGCTCGTCGAGGACGGTCACGCCGTGACGACCGGCGACGGCGTGAGCACAGGCCAGCTACTCGGGCAGGTCGGCTCGGTGACCGGGCTCGGCCAGGTGCTGCACCGCCTCGGCCTGGACGACGCGCCGCGCCCGGCGCAGGCCGCGAGCGCGGTCGAGTTCGTCCTGGAGGGCCTGCACCTGACCCGCCGGCTGGCCAAGGACGTGCTGGACGACGGGCGCGTGGTCTACGGCGACCAGGTGGGCAGGAGCACCTCGGCCGACTGACGGGGCACCCGGCCTCGATCATGACCTTGGGCCGTGTCGCGCCGGGGCCCCTCGGCGCAGGGTTGATCCCGAGATCAGCCCCTGTGAGGAGCTCCGATGAGCCCAGCCGGTAACCCGAACGCCGGCCATCCGGGTGCCGGCACCCCGAACGGCCACCTGCGCCCGGGGATTCGGGTGCAGATCGTGGCCACTCTGGTTGCCGGACTCGCCGCCGCCGCGATCGTGGTGCGGGACGGGACCTCGGTCTGGCGCGGGCTTCGCCTGGTCGCGGTCCTCGCGATCACCGCGGCACTGCTGTACCTGCTGCGCAAGGGCTCGCGGGGCCCGCGGTCGGCGCTGGCCTTCGCCGCCGGGCTGGCCGCCACGGCGACCGGGCTCGGGATCGGCCCGGCCCACCTGTCCAAGGCGGGATGGGGCCTGCCGTCAGTCGCCGGGTTGGCCTGCCTGGCGGCCGGGCTCGTCCTGTCCGTCGGCGGGTTCGCCGGTCTGACCCGGGCCTCGGGACGGTGGATGCGCTGGGCCACAGTCCCGGTGCTGCTGGTGTGCGCCTACGTGGTGCTCTGGTCGCTCGGGCAGGCGATCGCGGCGACCAACGTGCCGCCCACCTCGCTGGGTACCGGGACGCCGGCAGCTCGCGGCCTGTCCTCCACCGAGGTCAGTTTCGGCACGCGCGACGGGGTCACCCTGTCGGCGTGGTACGTGCCGCCCGGCCCGTCCGGAGCCACCGTGGTTCTGCTGTCCGGGGCCGGCAGCACCCGCTCGGCGGTCCTGCCGCAGGCGGTCGTCCTGGCCCGGAACGGCTACGGGGTGCTGATGGTCGACGCTCGGGGGCACGGCCGCAGCGGTGGCCGCGCGATGGACTTCGGCTGGTACGGCGACCTCGACGTCTCCGCCGCGGTCTCGTATCTGGCCTCGCGACCAGAGGCGAACCCGGATCGGATCGCCGCCCTGGGACTGTCGATGGGCGGCGAGGAGGCGATCGGCGCGGCCGCGGCGGACGCCCGGATCCGGGCGGTGGTGGCGGAGGGCGCCACCAACCGCACCGCCGCCGACAAGCGCTGGATGCACGAGGAGTTCGGCCTGCGCGGATCGCTGCAGGAGGGCATCGAGCGGCTGACCTACGGCGCGGCGGACCTGCTGACCGCGGCCGAACCGCCGCGGTCGCTGCGCTCGGCGGCGCGGTCGGCCGCCCCCCGGCCGCTCCTGCTGGTGGCTGCCGGCCGGGTGCCCGACGAGGCCCGGGCCGATCGCTTCATCGCCGCCGCGTCACCCGCCACGGTCACCGTGTGGGAGGTGCCCGGCGCAACCCACACCTCCGGGCTGGCGACCAGCCCCGCGCAGTGGGAGCAGCGGGTCATCGGATTCCTGGATCACGCACTCGGAATCTGACGGGCATCAGATCTGACGGGCATCAGATCTGACGGACCGAGTCTGAGGGTGCGGCCTTGCGGACTCGGCACGTACCGTCGGGTGGTGACCCCCCAACCCGGCCGCCGTCGTGGGTACCGCTACGGACCCTGGCGGGGCGGTGCGGATCCGCTGGCTCCGCCGTACGACGTCCGGGCCGCCCTGGACGCGCTCGGCGAGGAGGTGCTGGCGGGCGGCAGCCTGCGCGAGTCGCTGCGCGAGATGCTCCGGCGCGGCCTGCCCGACGACCACGGCGGGCTGAACCGCCAGGGCCTGGACGACCTGCTGGCCAGAGCCACGCGGCTGCGCCGGGAGGCCGCACGCCGGGGCCGCCTCGACGGGGCGGTGACCAGGGCCGCTGCGCGGCTGGACCAGGCACTGGCCGCCGAGCGGGACGCCCTGGCCGAGCTCGACACCGCCGAGGCACGCTTCGCCGAGGCCCGGCTCGAGGCCCTGCCCCGCTCGACCGCGGCCGCGGTCCGGGAGCTGGCCGACTACTCGTGGACCTCCCCGCAGGCGGAGGAGCTCTACCGGCAGATCCTGGACGACCTGCGCGGTGACGTCCTGGACCACCAGTTCCGTGGGCTCCGGGACGCGCTCGCCGGGCTGAGCGGCAGCGACACCCCGGACGCCCAGCGCAGGGCGGCGAGCCAGCAGCTCAAGGACATGTTGAGCGAGCTCAACCAGCTGTTGGCCAAGCACGCCCGCGGCGAGGACACCGATGCGGACTTCGAGCAGTTCATGTCCCGGTACGGCCAGCTCTTCCCGGAGGCGCCGCAGAGCGTGGACGAGCTGGTGGACGCGCTGGCCCGGCAGGCGGCCGCCGGTGAGCGGCTGATGGCGTCGCTGACTCCGCAGCAGCGGGAGGAGTTGCAGGAGCTGATGGCCCAGGCCCTCGGCGACCACGACCTGGCGGCTGAGATGGCAGCCCTGTCCGACAACCTGCGGGCACTGCGCCCGGAGCTGCGCTGGGAACGCGGCGAGCGGATGCGCGGCGCCGGGGAGCTCGGTTACGGCCAGGCTGCGGGTGCGCTCGCCGAGCTGGCCGACCTCGACGACCTGATAGACCAGATCGGACAGCAGCACGCGGGCGCCACCCTGGACGACATCGACGTCGAGACCGTCCAGCGCGCTCTCGGCCCGAGCGCTGCCCGGGACGTCCGGCAGCTCCAGCAACTCGAGCGCGAGCTCGAACGCCAGGGCTGGCTGGTGCGGGGTCAGGACGGCCTGCAGCTGTCCCCCAAGGCGCTGCGCCGCCTGGGTCAGACCGCGTTGCGGAAGGTCTTCGAGCAGCTGACCACCCGGGGCCGGGGGGAGCACGACCTGCACGACGCCGGCGCGGCGGGCGAGCAGACCGGGGCGTCGCGGCTGTGGGAGTTCGGCGACGAGCAGCCCCTCGACGTGGTCCGGACCGTGAGCAATGCGGTGCGCCGGTCGGCCGCACGAAGCGCCCCGTCCGGGCCCGGGCAGGGCACGCTGACGGCCGTCCGGCTCTCCGTCGAGGACTTCGAGGTGACCGAGACCGAGCGCCGGACGACTGCCGCGGTCGCGCTCTGCGTGGACCTGTCCTTCTCTATGGTGTCCGAGGGTCGCTGGGGCCCGATGAAGCAGACCGGCCTGGCTCTGGCCCACCTGGTGGCCAGTCGCTTCCCCCAGGACAGCCTGCAGATCATCGGCTTCGGCCGCTACGCCAGCCGGCTCAGCGTCGAGGACCTGGCCGCGGTCGAGCCCGACTTCATCCAGGGCACCAACCTGCAGCACGCGCTCCGGCTGGCCGGACGGCACCTGCGCCGGCACCCGGACGGCGAGCCGGTCGTGCTGGTGGTCACCGACGGTGAACCCACCGCGCACCTGACCGAGGACGGGACGGCCGTGTTCTCCTGGCCGCCGAGCCGCAGCACCGTGCAGGCGACCGTGGCCGAGGTCGACGGCCTGACCCGTTACGGCGCGGCCATCAACGTGTTCATGCTCGGCGAGGACCCCGGGCTGCGCCGTTTCGTGGACGCCGTGGCCCGCCGCAACGGGGGGCGGGTGTTCACCCCGTCGGCTGAGCGGCTCGGGCAGTACGTCGTTTCCGACTACCTACGGGCCCGGAGCGGCGGACGCCAGGGCCGCTGACGCGTCCGCCGCTCCCCCGATCGGAGCAGGGACGGCGCCGTTCCGGTGAGCGGAACTACCGGACGGGTGACGCTTCGCAAAGCCGGCCACGCGACCACGCGTGCCTGGCTTACGGTGGTCACGCACAGCATCCGGACCCCGCCCTAAGCCACTGGCTGTGGTGTGGTCATCACTGAGTGTATTGCAGCCGGCCGACAGGTGGACCAGTGAGCGATATTCGTGTGCGACCCGACGAGGGCCAACCCGCCGAGCAGGACGCCTTCGGGCAGATGTTCCGGGAGGTCGACCCCGACGGCCGGCCGCGCAGACGTCGCCGGTTACGCGGTCGGCGAGGCGTGCTGATCATCTTCGGCACCCTGTTCGGCCTGCTCGGGCTGCTCGCCGGTGGCGCTTTCCTGACCTTCAACCACCTCAAGGCCGGGTACGACAGGAACATCCAGCGATTCGGAGACCCGTTCAAGGCGATCCCCCAGGCCAGCAGGCCCACGACCGACGCAGCAGCCTCCGGTGCGGTGAACATCCTGCTGCTCGGGTCCGACAGCAGGGTCTCGGCCGGCGACCCGTCGCAGTGGACCATCGGCGGGCAGCGCACGGACGCGATCATGGTCCTGCACATCCCCGCGAACCGGAAGGGCGCGTACATCGTCTCGATCCCCCGGGACAGCTGGGTGACCATCCCCGGGCACGGGCCGGCGAAGATCAACGCGGGCTTCAGCTTCGGCGGCCCCACCCTGATGGTGGAGACCATCGAGTCGGTCACCGGTGTCCGGATCGATCACGTGGCGATCGTCGACTTCGACGGCTTCAAGCAGATCACCGACGCTCTGGGCGGCGTGAAGATCACCGTGCCGAAGACCGTGACGAGCAAGGTTCAGGGCACGATCAAGGCCGGTACGTACACGATGGACGGCGCCACCGCGCTGACCTACGTGCGGCAGCGCTACAACCTTCCGGGCGGTGACTTCGACCGGGAGAAGCGCCAGCAGAACTGGATGCGGGCGATGATGGTCAAGCTCATGTCCAAGGGCACGCTGACCAACCCGTTCACGCTCAACGACGTTCTGAGCGCAGTGACCAAGTCCCTGTCCACGGACGACGCGTTCAGCATCGACCAGATGCAGGGCCTGGCTCTGTCGCTGCGCAGTGTGCGCAGCGCGGACGTGAAGTTCATGACCGTCCCGATCCAGGGCACCGGCTGGAGCCCGGACCACAAGCAGTCCATCGTCGTCCTGGACAAGCAGGCGGATGCCGGCCTGTGGTCCGCGGTCCGCAAGGACTCGGTGTCCCAGTGGATCGCCACCCACGACGCCAACCTGCTCGGCCAGACCGTGCGCTGACTCAGACCGTGCGATGACTCAGACCGTGCGCAGACCCAGACCGTGCGCCGGGCCCGACGTCAGGCGGTGACGAAGCCGAGCAGGTCGTGCCGGGTCAGCACCCCGACCGGCTTGCCGTCATCCACGACCATGATCGCGTCGGTGTCGTGCAACGCCGCCCGGGCGCTGTCCACCGACTCGCCCGAGCCGACCAGTGGCAGCGGCGGGGCCATGTGCCGGGCCACCGGGTCGGCCAGCGCGGCCCGGCCGCTGAACACGGCGTCCAGCAGATCCCGCTCACTCACCGAACCGGCCACCTCGCCCACCATCACCGGCGGCTCGGCGTTGACCACCGGCATCTGCGAGACGCCGTACTCGCGCAGGATCTCGATCGCGTCCCGGATGGTCTCGGTCGGGTGGGTGTGCACCAACGCGGGCAGCTGGCCGGTCTTGGCCAGCAACACATCCGCGACCGTGGCCGAGCCGTCGGCGCGCAGGAACCCGTACGACGCCATCCAGCCGTCGTTGAAGATCTTGCTCAGGTAGCCCCGGCCGCCGTCCGGCAGCAGCACCACGACGACGTCCTGCGGCCCCAGCCCCTTCGCGACCTGCAGCGCCGCGACCACGGCCATCCCGCACGACCCGCCCACCAGCAGCCCCTCCTCGCGGGCCAGCCGCCGGGTCATCGCGAAGGAGTCCGCGTCCGACACGGCGATGATCTCGTCCGGGACGGCCGGGTCGTAGGCCACCGGCCAGAAGTCCTCGCCCACTCCCTCGACCAGGTAGGGCCGCCCGCTGCCGCCGGAGTACACCGAGCCCTCCGGGTCTGCGCCGATCACCCGGACCGGTCCGCCGACACGGCCCGCGGACTGCTCCTTCAGGTAGCGCCCGGTCCCGGTGATGGTGCCGCCGGTGCCGACGCCCACCACGAGGTGGGTGACCCGGCCGGCGGTGTCCCGCCAGATCTCCGGTCCGGTGGTCTCGTAGTGGCTGGCCGGCCCTTCCGGGTTGGAGTACTGGTCCGGCTTCCAGGCACCCTCGATCTCGCGGGTGAGCCGATCGGACACCGAGTAGTAGGAATCCTGGTGCTCCGGTGGCACCGCCGTCGGGCAGACGACGACCTCGGCGCCGTACGCCTTGAGCACGTTCCGTTTGTCCAGGCTGACCTTGTCCGGGCAGACGAACACGCACCGGTACCCGCGCTGCTGCGCCACCAGGGCCAGGCCGACCCCGGTGTTGCCCGAGGTCGGTTCGACGATCGTGCCGCCGGGCTTGAGCCTGCCGTCCGCCTCCGCGGAGGTGATCATCCGCAGGGCAATCCGGTCCTTCACCGAGCCGCCGGGATTGAGGTACTCGACCTTGGCGAGCACGAGCGGGGCCAGCCCGGCCACGACCCGGGACAGTCGGACCAGCGGGGTGTTCCCCATCAGGTCGACGACCGAATCCGCGTAGGTCATTCCGTCGGGCTGGCTGGGACCGGGATGCATCGCCTGCTCCTTGTCGTGGTGGATGTCAGCACGCTGCCGGGTCGGGCCGGTAGGCCCCCGGCCGGGCCGGGCGGGGTACCGCCGGCGCCTGCCCGTCACGCCTATCGTGGCAGAACGCCCCCCGGCACCCGCAGCGACGGCGGGCACTGATCGCATTACGGTGGGACGCAGACCACCCGTCGCCGGCACCGGTCAGGAGGACTCCTTGAGCCGCGCCCGCCGTGCCCGCCGGATCGCCGCTGCCGCGGCCTTCGGAGGAGGCGGCCTCGGCGCTCTCGGCATGGCCGGGGTCGGCCTGCTGGCGGCTGAGGCGCGGCTGGCACGGCGCTGGATCGGGACGCCGTTCGGCAAGCGCGGTCCGGACGCCGCTGGGCTCTACCACCCGCCGGGTCGCGGACCTGACCGGCTCGACGGCCACGCAGGGCTGGACGGGCATGACCCCACGCAGAACGGCACCCGGCCCGAGCGCGGTGCCGGCCGGGTGATCGAGTTCGCGATGCTCGGCGACTCCAGCGCCATGGGGCTCGGCGTCCACGAGCCGTCGGAGACGCCGGGCGCCGCGCTCGCGTCCGGCCTCGCCGCCGTCACCGGCCGGACGGTCCGGCTGCGGGTGATGGCCGTGGTGGGAGCCGAGTCCCGCAACCTCGACGACCAGGTGGCCCGCTGGCTGGCCGACTGCCCGCATCCGGACATCGCCGTGGTGATGGTGGGCGCGAACGACGTTACGCACAGGGTCCGCCCCGATGTGGCGGTGCGCGCGCTGGAGTCGGCGGTGCGGCGGATGCGCGAGTCCGGGGCCGAGGTAGTGGTCGCGACCTGCCCGGACCTGGGGTCCATCGAGCCGATCGCGCAGCCGCTGAAGTACCTGGCCCGCCGGTGGAGCCGCGAACTGGCCGCCGCCCAGACGATCGCGGTGGTCGAGGCAGGCGGGCGGACCGTCTCGCTCGGTGACCTGCTCGGGCCCGAGTTCGCCTCGCGCCCGAGCGAGATGTTCTCCGCCGACCGGTTCCACCCGTCGGCGGCGGGGTACCGCCGCGCTGTCACGGCGCTGCTGCCCAGCGTGTGCGCGGTGGCCGGCGTGCCGACCGGGCCGCAGCATCCCGACCTGCGCAGCGGCGAGGGGATGGACGACGTCGCGCACGCCGCCGCCCGGGCCGCGGCCGCCGCCGGCACCGAGGTCAGCGGCGGCGAGATAGGCGGCTCGACCCGCGGCCCGCGGGGGCGCTGGGCGGTCCTGCTCCGGCGCGGTCCGGCGCTGCCGGCACCGGTGCCGGGCACCGATCCGGACCCGGCTCCCGGGCCCGAGGCCGGCCGCGAAACGAGCGCCCTGCCCGGCCAGGCCTCAGAGTAGGAATCCGGTACCACGACCGGGATCACCGCCGCTCGCGGCGCAGGAGAGGAGCACGCCGTGCCAGAAGCCGTCATCGTCGCGACAGCCCGCAGCCCCATCGGCCGGGCGTTCAAGGGATCGCTCAGGGACGTTCGGCCGGACGACCTGGCCGCCACGGTGATCCGTGCCGCGCTGGACAAGGTGCCGGCGCTGGATCCGGGGCGGATCGACGACCTCTACCTCGGGTGCGCCGAGCCGTGGGGCGAGCACGGGATGAACATGGCCCGCGTGGTCACGATCCTGCTCGGCTATGACCGCCTGCCGGGTTCCACGGTGAACCGGTTCTGCGCCTCGAGCGTGCAGACCACCCGGATGGCCTTCCACGCCATCAAGGCCGGCGAGGGAGACATCTTCGTCTCCGCGGGCGTGGAGTGCGTCTCCCGCTACAAGGGTTTCGCCGGCGCGGGCCAAGGCAACGAGGACTGGCTGAACCCGCGTTTCGCCGCAGCCATGGAGCGGACGGCGCAGACCGCTGCCAGCGGGCAGGCCTGGACCGACCCGCGTGCGGCCGGCGGGCTGCCGGACGTCTACATGGCGATGGGCCAGACCGCCGAGAACGTGGCATCCATGCGCGGGATCAGCCGGCTGGCCCAGGACGAGTGGGGCGTGCTGAGCCAGAATCGGGCCGAGAAGGCACAGGTCGACGGAGTCTTCGCCCGGGAGATCGTCCCGGTGACCACCCCCGGCGGCGCCGTCGTCGACCGTGACGACTCCCCGCGGGCCGGGGTGACCCTCGAGGCGGTGCAGACCCTCCAGCCGGTGTTCCGGGAGAAGGGCACCGTCACCGCGGGCAACTGCTGCCCGCTCAACGACGGCGCCGCGGCCCTCGTCGTGATGAGTGACACGACGGCCCTGGAACTCGGCATCACGCCGCTGGCCCGGGTGGTCGCCACCGGCGTCTCGGCGCTCTCGCCCGAGGTGATGGGGCTCGGACCTGTCGAGGCGTCTCAGCAGGCCCTGGCCCGCGCGGGCATGACGATCGGTGACATCGACCTGGTCGAGATCAACGAGGCGTTCGCGGCCCAGGTGCTGCCGAGCGCCGACGACCTCGGCATCGACCCGGAACGGCTGAACGTCAACGGTGGCGCGATCGCCCTCGGGCATCCGTTCGGCATGACCGGCGCGAGGATCACGACCACCCTGCTCAACGCGTTGCAGTTGCGGGACGGGCAGTTCGGCCTGGAGACCATGTGCGTCGGCGGTGGCCAGGGCATGGCCATCATCTACGAGCGGCTGAGCTGACTCCCTGGGCTGACCCCTCACAGCTCCCGGCGCAACCTCACCAGCAGGTCGGTTCCGCTCGCGACGGCCACGGCATCGCCGGCCGCCAAAAGGTCGTGACCGAGCACCAGGAACTGGTCGGCCAGGGCATGCGGGCCGAGGATCGGAACCTCGCGGCGGGGAAGTCCCTCTGCGTCCGCCGCCAGATCTGCAAGCCGTTGCAGGTCGGCCCGGACACGGGCAAGTGGCTCACCGGGGCGCGAGTCCTGACCGCCGGGGCGCGAGTCCAGCCTGGGCCCGAGCACCCGGAGCCGATCGGCCACCCGGTTCAGCTCGCGGTCGAACATCTGCTGAGGCTCCTCGGCCATCACGGGCTCTGCCGTCGCCGGCCGGACGCGTCACACGCACGGGTCCGCGCCGCAGCGACCAGTCCGGCGAACAGGCTCGGATCCTGGCCGGCTTCCGGATGCCACTGCACCGCGACGCAGAACGGCAGCCCGGGATCCTCGAACGCCTCGACCGTCCCGTCGTCCGCCCAGGCGGCCGCGACCAGGCCTGCGCCGAGCCGGTCGATGCCCTGGTGGTGGTAGCTCGGCACGAGCTCCAGCCGGGTGCGCCCGTGCATCTCGGCCAGCCGCGAGCCGTCCGCGATCCGCACCGGATGGTCTCCGAAGACACCGGGCGCGGGGGCGTGGCCGTCGTCCGCGAGCACGTCGGGCAGGTGCTGCTGCAGCGTCCCACCGCGGGCCACGTTGATCAGCTGCATCCCGCGGCAGACGCCCAGCACGGGCAGCCCGGCGTCCACGGCGCCGGTCAGCAGCCGCAGCTCCGACTCGTCCCGGGCGGGATCCGGCGGTTGCGTGTGCCGGCCGGGCTGCTCGCCGTACCGTTCGGGGTCGACGTCCGGCCCCCCGGCCAGGAGCAGGCCGTCCAGCCGGGGCAGCACGGCTTCGATCACCCCGGGCAGCGGCGGCAGCAGGACCGGGACGCCGCCGGCGGACGCGATCGCTACCACGTAATCCCGGGGCAGCAGAACGGCTTCGGCGTGCCAGACTCCCCACGCCGCATGGGTGGCGTACGCCGTCAGGCCGATCACGGGCCCGGAGCCGAGTCCGGCCCCGGGCATGGTAGCGGCTCCGGCTTCGGGGTCAGAGCGGAGTGACATACGCACCCGTGATCCCGCCGTCCACCAGGAAGTTCGACGCGGTGATGAACGACGCGTCGTCACTGGCCAGGAAGGCCACCGCGGCCGCCATCTCGTCCGGCTCGGCGAACCTGCCCATCGGTACGTGCACCAGCCGCCGCGCCGCGCGCTCGGGATCCTTCGCGAACAGCTCCATCAGCAGCGGCGTGGCCACCGGCCCGGGCGACAGCGCGTTCACCCGGATCCCCTCCCGGGCGAACTGCACGCCGAGCTCGCGGGTCATCGCCAGCACGCCGCCCTTGCTCGCCGTGTACGAGATCTGCGAGGTGGCCGCGCCGAGCGTGGCGACGAAGGACGCCGTGTTGATGATCGAGCCCTTCTTGCGGGCCAGCATGTGCGGCAACACCGCCTGGCAGCCCAGGTAGACCGACGTCAGGTTGACCTCCTGCACCCGGCGCCAGGCGTCCAGGCCGGTGGTCAGGATCGAGTCGTCGTCCGGCGGGGAGATGCCGGCGTTGTGGAAGGCGACGTCGACCTGGCCGTACGCGCGCAGCGTCTCGGCGTAGATCCGCTCGTTGTCCTGCGGGCTGGTCACGTCAGCCGCCACGAAGAGCCCGTCGAGCTCGGCCGCGAGCGCCTCGCCGGTGCCGCCGCCGATGTCGACGACGACCACCTTGGCCCCCTCCGCGGCCAGCCGCCGGCACGTCGCGGCACCGATCCCGCCCGCACCTCCCGTGATGACGGCGACTCGATCCGTGAATCGGTTCACGCTCTTCCTCTCGCTCAGTCAGTCGTCGGCGATGAACACGTTCTTGGTCTCGGTGAAGGCCTCCGGCGCGTCCGGGCCCAGCTCGCGCCCGAGCCCGGACCGTTTGAACCCCCCGAAGGGCGTCCAGTACCGGACGGACGAGTGCGAGTTCACCGACAGGTTCCCGGTCTCCACCCCGCGCGCGACCCGCAGCGCCCGGCCGACGTCACGGGTCCAGATCGAGCCGGACAGGCCGTACTCGGAGTCGTTGGCCATCGTCACGGCGTCCGCCTCGTCGTCGAACGGCATCACGGCCACCACCGGGCCGAACACCTCCTCGCGCCAGACCCGGTCCGCCGGGGTGCGCGGCAGCACGACCGTGGGCGGGTACCAGTTCCCGGGGCCCTGCGGGCAGCTGCCGCGGAAGGCAACGTCCACCGGCTCGGTCGCGTCCTCCACGAAGCCACGCACGCTGGCCAGCTGGCCGGGTGAGATGAGCGGTCCCATCTCCGCGTCGGGCTCGGCGGGGGCCTTCACCGTGACCGCCTGCACCGCGGGTTCGAGCAGCTCGAGGAACCGCTCGTACACCGAGCGCTGGACGAGGATCCTCGATCGCGCGCAGCAGTCCTGGCCCGCGTTGTCGAACACCCCGTAGGGCGCCGTCGCGGCAGCCCGCTCCAGGTCGGCATCGGCGAAGACGATGTTGGCGCTCTTGCCGCCGAGCTCGAGCGTCACCCGCTTCACCTGCGCGGCGCAGCCGGCCATGATCCGGGTGCCGACCTCCGTCGACCCCGTGAAGACGATCTTGCGCACCCCGGGGTGGCTGACGAACCGCTCTCCGACCACGGATCCCTTGCCGGCCAACACCTGGAAGACACCCTCCGGGATGCCCGCATCCAGGGCCAGCTCGCCGAGCCGGATCGCGGTCAGCGGGGTGAGCTCGGCGGGCTTGAGCAGCACCGCGTTGCCGGCCGCGAGCGCCGGCGCGAAACCCCAGCCCGCGATCGGCATCGGGAAGTTCCAGGGCACGATCACGCCCACCACGCCGATCGGCTCGGCGAAGGTGATGTCCACCCCGCCCGGCACCGGGATCTGCTTGCCGAACAACCGTTCCGGAGCGGCCGCGTAGTAGTGCAGCACGTCGCGGACGTTGCCGGCCTCCCAGCGGGCGTTGCCGATGGTGTGCCCGCTGTTGCGGACCTCCAGACCGGCCAGCTCGTCGGTGGCGCCGTCGACGAGGTCGGCGAAACGTCGCAGCAGCCGGCCGCGATCCCCCGGTGCGACCCTGCGCCAGCCTGGCAGGGCCGCCTCGGCCCGGGCCACGGCCGCGTCGGTGCCCTCGGCGTCCACCTGCTCGATCGTGGTCACCACCGTCGCGGTCGCGGGGTCGACCACCTCATGCACGGTCACCGCTCCTCCTTCCGCTCGCCCTGCCCGCCGCCCTGGGTCACATCCGCTCGAAGCACCGCACCCGCTCCCAGTCCGTGACCGCCCGCTCGAAAGCGCTCAGCTCGACATCGGCCTGGTTCAGGTAGTGCTCCACGACGTCGTCCCCGAACGCCTCCCGCGCCAGGGTGGACGCCGCGAACGCCTCACGTGCCTCCCGCAGCGTGGTCGGGACCCGCTGCCGGTCGGCATGGTAGGCGTTGCCCTCCAGCGCAGGCTCGAGTTCCAGATCCGCCCGGAGCCCCTGCAGCCCGCCGGCCAGCATCCCCGCCAGCGCCAGGTAGGGGTTCACGTCACCGCCCGGCACGCGGTTCTCCAGCCGCAGCGACGGGCCGTGGCCGATCACGCGGATCGCGCAGGTCCGGTTGTCCTCGCCCCAGGCGATCGCCGTCGGGGCGAACGTATCCGGTTGGAATCGCTTGTAGGAGTTGATGTTCGGCGCGTACAGCAGGGTGAACTCGGGTAGCGACGCGAGCACTCCGGCGACGAACCGCGTGAACACCTCGCTGCGCCCGTGCCCGCCGTCGCCGCCGAAGACGATGGAGCCGTCCAGCCCGCGCAGGCTGAGGTGGATGTGGCAGGAGTTGCCCTCCCGCTCATTGAACTTCGACATGAAGGTCAGCGACTTGCCGTGCTGCGCCGCGATCTCCTTCGCGGCGGTCTTGTACACGCTGTGCTGGTCAGCGGTGCGCAGCACCTCGTCGTACTTGAAGGCGATCTCGTGCTGGCCGAGGTTGCACTCCCCCTTGGCTGACTCGACGGTCAGCCCCGCGGCGTACATCGCGTTGCGGATGTCCCGCAGCAGGGGTTCGACCCGGGTCGTGCCGAGGATCGAATAGTCCACGTTGTACCGGTT
The DNA here is from genome assembly GCA_963740575.1 of uncultured Actinomycetota bacterium. GTDB lineage: Bacteria > Actinomycetota > Actinomycetes > Actinomycetales > Kineosporiaceae > CAVUET01. Next base: position 311,732 of record CAVUET010000001.1, read on the forward strand.
GGACGGCGTCAGGTCGCGGTAGCCGCGGTCCCAGGCCTGCTCGTAGCTGTCATCGAAGACGATGAACTCCAGCTCGGTGCCGGACAGCGCCGTGTACCCGAGCTCGGCCGCGCGGGCCACCTGGGCGGCCAGGATCTGCCGCGGTGACTGCCGGACCGGCGCGCCGTCCAGCCACAGCACGTCGCACTGGACCATGACCGAGGCGTCCAGCCACGGGGTGGCCCGCAGGGTGCTGAAGTCGGGCCGCAGCAGGAAGTCGCCGTAGCCCTTCTCCCAGGACGAGATGGCGTACCCGTCGACGGTGTTCATGTCCACGTCGACCGCGAGCAGGTAGTTGCAGGCCTCGGTCCCGTGCCGAGCTACCTCGTCCAGGAAGAACCTGGCGTGCACCCGCTTGCCCTGCAACCGTCCCTGCATGTCGGTGAAGGCCACCACGACGGTGTCCACCGCGCCGGCATCGACCAGGTCGTGCACGGCGTCCACGGTCAGCACGGCCTGGCGGGCGAGCTGTTCGGTCATCAGATCTCCTCATCGGGCGGTGCGGGCCGGGTCCGGACGTCGGAGCTGCGGGGCAACGGGATCGCGGGCAACGGGATCGCGGGCAACGGGATCGCGGGTCATCCGAGCAACCCCCGCAGCAGGGCCGAGGTGGCATCACAGTGCTGCTCCATGACGGCGCGGGCCCGCTCGCCGTCACCGGCGAGGACGGCGTCCACCACCTGGGCGTGCTGGCCGTCGGAGTGCGCGATGTTGGCCCGCAGAACGGGAATCGCGGCCAGCAACTCCGCCAGCCGGGACTGTGCCTGGGTGACCGCGTCGACCAGCATGGGTGAGCCGGACAGGGTCGCGATCGCCAGGTGCAGGCGGGAGTCAGCGACGCGCCGCAACCCGTCGTCGTGGACGGCGGCGACCTCGTGCAGCGCCTCGACCAGCCAGGCCCGCTGCTGCGAGGACAGGTTCGAGCCGGCAGCCAACCCGGCCGCGCCGGGCTCGACGACCCGCCGGAAGGTCAGCACGTCCGCGATCTCCGCCGTGCTGCGGTGCAGCCCGTCGCCGCCCACCTCGCCGGACTGCGGCCCGCGGTAGACCACCACGGTGCCGCCCGACCGACCCCGGCTCGTGGTGACCAGCCCGGCCTGGCGCAGGGCGCCGATCGCGTCCCGGAGCGTGGCCCGCCCGACCCGCAACCGCTCCGCCAGCTCGCGCTCGGGTGGCAGCCGCTCGCCGGCCGCGAAGACCCCCAGCCGGATCGCTGTGGCCAGGTACTCGACCGTGGACTCGAAGGCATTGCCGCCCCGGATCGGCCGCAACACCGCGTCCGGCAGGCTGGAGCTCCCCGCGAGGGCGACTGCAGGCTGAGCGCGGGACACCGCGGGCTGTTCGGCCCGGGCCGGGCGTGCCGCCGCCATCGCGCCCCTAATGTCTCGGTCCAGAACCTTTCGGGTCCATAGGATCTCGGACGGCATCGTGCCCGGCGGCACAACCTCGTGTCAACGCTCCACGGAATGGAGCGGATCAGTCCCAATCCGTGCCGTCGCCGAGGTAACCCCGCCGCTCCAGCAGGGTCCAGACCCGATCGATCGCCGACTCGACCGGCATCCCGGTGGTATCGATCCGCAGCTGCGCGTCCGCCGGCTCCTGGTACGGGGAGGAGATGCCGGTGAAGTCCGGGATCTCCCCCCGCCGGGCCCGCCCGTATAGGCCCTTGCGGTCACGCCGCTCGCATTCGGCCAGCGGCGTGCTGACGTGGACGAGCACGAAGTCGCCGCCCTCCTCGACCCGCTCCCGGACCTCGCGCCGGACGCCGTCGAACGGGGCGATCGGCGCGCAGACGGCCACCCCGCCGTGCCGGGTGATCTCGGCCGCCACGAAGCCGATCCGGCGGATGTTGAGGTCCCGGTCGGCGCGGCTGAAGCCGAGGCCGTGCGACAGCAGGCGGCGCACCTCGTCCCCGTCCAGGAGGGAGACCGATCGGCGGCCGTCCTCGAGCAGGCGCTCGGCCAGGCCACGGGCGATGGTCGACTTCCCCGAACCGGACAGGCCGGTGAAGAACACCGTGACGCCGCGCGTGGACGGCGGCGGCCGGTCGCGGTCCAGTTCGCGGGCCGACGCCGGGTGCAGCGCGCCGCCCCGCCGGTCCGGCAGGGTCAGCAGGCCGTCCGCGCCGAACCCGCGCGCCACAGCCTGCAGCAGGTCGCGGTCCGGACCGGTGCTGTCGGCCAGGTCGGGCATCGGCACCGCCACCGGCACGGTCATTCCGGGGATGCCGCGACCGGTGACGTCCGCGCAGGCATCGCGGACGGCGCGCAGCAGCCCCTCGGGGCGCAGGTCCGCCCGCCGGCCGGAGCCCACCAGGGCGAGCCAGAGCAGCCGTGCACCCTGGGCGCGGGCCTGCTCGGCAACGGCGTCCACCTGGGCTGCGCCGAGCGCGGCGTGCACCGGGACGGCGAGTACCGGGCCGTCGCCGAGGGCGGCCAGCTCGGCACGCACCTGCCGCGGGTCGAGCCGCCGGCTGCGCAGCGGGCCGTGGCAGAAGGGCCGGCCCGGCCGCAGCCGCTCCCCCGCCAGGACGGCGACCGGAGTGCCCTCGGCGTCGTGGAGCGTCAGCCCCTCGGGGTCGCCGGCCGCCGCTGCCTGCTCGGGTGGCAGCGCCGGCCAGGCGGTGCCGGTCGGCAGCGCCTCGAGCACGCCGAGCAGGACCAGTTCGACCAGCTCCAGCAGGGCGCGCGGCGGGTGCCAGGCGGTGCTCCGGCCGGCCAGCGTCACGGGTGGCCGCCTGGCGGTGGCCAGCTGCCGAGCGGCCGGCCGACCTCCCACTGGTGGCCGAACGGGTCTGCGATGCGCCCCAGCAGCCAGCCGTGTTCGGCCGCGACCGGTGCCAGCTCTTCGGCCCCGAACGAGATCGCGCAGGCCACGACGGACTGCGGGTCGTCCACGACCTGTAGCAGCCGCACCGTGCCGCCGCCGAGTGTCTCGGGGCTGTGCGTGCCGTACTCCGGTGCCTCGTCCGAGACCCAGAACGTCGAGTCCCCGACCTCGAGTTGGCTCACCACGGACGGGTTCGCCGCGTCACCGCCGACCCGGTAGATCTCTCGCGCGCCGAAGGCGTCCTGGTAGAACCGCACGGCCTCCTGGCCGCGACGAACCGCCAGTTCCGGCCACACGCCCGGGCGCTGCATCCGATCAGCGCCGGTTCAGGATCGCGATCAGCCGCAGGATCTCCAGGTACAGCCAGACCAGCGTGACGACCAGGCCGAAGGCCGCCGTCCAGGCGAACCGCTCCGGCAGCCCGTTGCGGACGCCCTGCTCGATGTAGTCGAAGTCGAGCACGAGGTACAGCGACGCGAGCGCCACCCCGAACCCGCTCAACGCCAGCGGCAGCAGCCCACTACCCGCGTAGACGCTGCCCCACAGGTGCAGCACGACCCCGAGCAGGTGCACCATCGAGAAGATGAAGTACCCGAAGACCATCATGATCAGGATCCGCTGGAACTTCGGGGTGGCCCGCAGCCGACCGGTGCGGTAGAGCACCAGCATCGCGGTGAACGCGGCCAGGGTGCCGAGAACGGCCTGCGCGACGATGCCGTCGTAGAGCGACTCGTAGGCCTTGCTGATGCCACCGACGAAGACGCCCTCGACGGCGGCGTAGGCCAGGATCAGCGCCGGGCTCGGGTTGCGCTTGAAGGAGTTGACCAGACCGAGCACCAGACCGACGATCATGGCCAGGAACACCACGGCGTACTGCCCGGGCTTGATCAGCACGAAGGTGGCGGACGCGGTCACGAGCAGCAGCCCGAACACCATCGCGGTGCGGGTCACCACGTCGTCGATCGTCATCCGGCCCATCTGGACCGAGGTCGCCGGAGGCGCCGCGTACATGTCCTGCAGTTCACCCGCGCTGGGGGTGGGCGCGTTGAAGGTGGCATACCCCCCGCGACGGAACTCCTCGGTCCGCGCGAAGATGGGGTTGCGGCTCTCCATGAGGTCCTCCGGCTGACAAGCTGCACCGACCGCGCCGTGCGGTCATATCACCCTAATGCCAGGACCCGGATCATAGTTCCCGCCGCTGCGCCGGACGAGTGAGGTGAGCCGGACGAGTGAGGTGAGCCGGACGAGTGAGCGGGCAGCGCACAGGGGCCGCGGAGGGCACCGGGCACCCCAGGTGACTCGTGCAGGGCTGCGGATAACCCGATACCGCGGTGTCAGGGGTACCTGAGAGGATCGTCAGGTCCGGGGGTGGTCCAGTCACGCGGCCCGGCCGGACCATAGGGGGAAGCACACAGGGAGCGAGGATCGTCGTGGTCGAGTCCACCGCCGCTTTCATCACGGGCAAACGGTTCAAATACCTGATCATCGTCTTCTGGATCGCCATGGCCTTCGCGGCCGGAGGGCTGGCCGGGAAGTTGCAGGGCGTCGAGAAGAACGACGCCAAGTCCTGGCTGCCGGGCAGCGCGGAGTCCACCAAGGCGCTGGACATCCAGGCCAGTTTCACCTCGCCCAACACGATCCCCGCGGTGATCGTGTACGAGCGCCCGTCCGGGCTGACCGCCGCCGATCGTGCCAAGGTCGCCGCGGACGCCGCGCAGTTCAGCGGGCTGCCGTCGCTGGACGGCAAGGTGGTCGGCCCGATCCCGTCCTCGGACGGCAAGGCGGTACAGACCATCGTGCCGCTGAATCTCGGCTCGGACGGCTGGTCCAAGGCGGGCGACCTGGTCAGCCGACTCAAGGGCACCGCGTCCGCGGGCTCGCAGGGGCTGTCGGTGCACGTCACCGGCCCGGCCGGGACGGCGGCCGACTCGAGCAAGGCGTTCGAGGGGATCGACTCCTCATTGCTGTTCGGGACCATCGGCGTGGTCGTGGTGATCCTGCTGTTCACCTATCGCAGCCCGGTGCTGTGGCTGCTGCCGGTGCTGTCCGCTGGCGTCGCGCTCACCTGCGCCGAGGCCGTGATCTACCTGCTCGCCGACAATGCCGGACTGACCGTGAACGCGCAGAGTGCCGGGATCCTCACGGTGTTGGTGTTCGGCGCGGGGACGGACTACGCCCTGCTGCTGATCGCCCGCTACCGGGAGGAGTTGCGCCGGCACGCCAACCGGCACGAGGCCATGGCGGTCGCGCTGCACCGCGCCGGCCCGGCGATCATCGCCAGCGCGTCCACGGTCGCGATCGGGATGATCTGTCTGATGCTGGCACAGACCAACTCCACCAAGGGCCTCGGCCCGGTGGCGGCGATCGGGATCGCCGTCGGGCTGGCCGTCATGCTGACCCTGCTGCCGGCTCTTCTGGTGGCGGCCGGCCGGTGGGTGTTCTGGCCGGTGCGGCCGACCTTCGGCAGCGCCGAACCCACCGCGACAGGGATGTGGGCCCGGGCGGCGACCCGGATCGGCGCCCGCCCGCGCACGACCTGGATCGGTACCACGCTGGTCCTCGGAGCGCTGGCGGTCGGGATGGTGCAGCTCAACGCGCACGGCTTGACCAACCAGCAGTCCTTCCGCGGCAACCCCGACTCGGTGATCGGTGAGACCGTTCTGGCCCGACACTTCCCGGCCGGCGCCGGGCAGCCGGTGGTGGTGATCAGCACAGCCGGCCAGGCCTCCGCGGTGCGCTCGGCGTTCGCCTCCACTCAGGGCATCGACGGCGCGACGGTCACGCAACCTCAGACCAGGGGCGGTTACGCCTACCTGGAGGGAACCCTGGTGGCGGCCCCGGACAGCCAGGCGGCCTACGACACCGTCGACCGGGTCCGTGACGCCGTGCACGCGGTCCCCGGCGCGCAGGCAAAGGTCGGCGGCGGGACGGCGATCAACCTGGATGTCCAGCGCGCGGCTCGTTATGACCGGAACGTCATCATCCCGGTCGTGCTGGTCGTGGTGTTCCTGATCCTGGCCCTGCTGCTGCGTGCCCTGGTCGCACCGCTGCTGCTGATGGCCACCGTTGTGCTGTCCTTCGGCTCGGCGCTGGGCGGCAGCGCCCTGATCTTCCGGCACCTGTTCGGCTTCGCCGGGGCGGACACGTCGTTCCCGCTGTTCGTCTTCGTGTTCCTGGTCGCGCTGGGGATCGACTACAACATCTTCCTGATGACGCGGGTCCGCGAAGAGGCGGGCCGGTTCGAGACCCGCCGGGCTGCGGCGATCGCTCTGGCTGCGACGGGCGGCGTGATCACCTCGGCCGGGCTCGTGTTGGCGGGCACGTTCGCAGTGCTGGCGACCCTGCCGCTGACGGCGTTCGCGGAGATCGGTTTCGCGGTGGCGTTCGGTGTCCTGCTCGACACCATCGTGGTTCGGTCGATCCTCGTCACGGCGCTCAACCTCGACATCGGCGACCGGGTCTGGTGGCCGTCGAAGCTGGCCCGCTCACACCGGGAGCCCGAGGCAGCCCGCGAGCTGGAGCCGAGCCAGTCCCGTCCGTGACGCGCGCGCAGCTCCCGGGACGGCCCGAGGCCGGCCCGGGAGCTGCGCCTGACCCGGCGGTCAGTGGTGTACCCCTTCGACGAACTGACGAATGCTGTGCGAGACCCCGAGCACCACGGTGTGGCCGCCGTGGCGCAGCCGCACACCGCGCGGGTCCCAGGTCACCGTCCAGCCGCGCAGGTCGATGAACTGAGTCGCGGTGCGCAGCAAGAGCTCCTGGCGTCCCTCAGCGCTGGACAGGTCGGGCTCGCTGCGGTTGGTGACGAGCATGATCTGGTAGGCAAGGCTCTTGGCGTTGTACGCCCCGAGCTCCTGCAGCGCGTTGTCGAGCTCGATGGCAACGGGTGCGAGCCGGAGATCGACGAGGTCGTGAGGCATGCTCATGATTCATCCCTCTTTCGTGTCCATTCGATAGTCGCGTTCGCAATCAGTTGCCCCCAGGGCCCAAGGTCCGCCCGGGACGGTCGCAGGGCAGCAGGACGTGCTCACCGGGCCGCAAACGCTGACGAGGGAGTGTGCGGGAAGGGGATCGCGGGACGCAGGGAGTCGGCGCTCAGCCGATTCCCGCCTGCGAGGCTGCCGGGAGGTTCGGCTCGGGCCCGGCTAGGAGCGCGCCGAGCTGCTGCAGCGCCTCGGGACGCATGCGGTAGTAGACCCAGGTGCCGCGCCGCTGGCTGTCCACGAGCCCAGCCTCGCGAAGCACCTTCAAGTGGTGCGAAATGGTCGGGCCGGACACGTCGAAGGCGTCAGTCAGGTCGCAGACGCACGCCTCGGGAGTCGAGGCGATCATCGACATCAGGCGCAGCCGCACCGGGTCGCCGAGGGCCTTGAACAGGGGTGCGATCGCTGCTGCGTCCTCGCTGCTGAGCGACCGATCAGCCAGCGGGGGGCAGCATGCGGCGATCGGCGCGACGGCCGCCCGTGTGGTGATCGACACAGCCTGCTTTGACATATGTCTATCTTGACAGCCATCTAAGCATGGGGCAAGATGGGAGCTGTTTCGATGACTATCTAATCAAGGAGTCTCCCGTGCTCACCATGATCCGCCGGATGCGGCCCCGCCCGACCGCACAGGTGACCTTCTGCGAGTCCCGCGGTCAGGTCTGCACCCCGACCTGTCGTGCCAACGCGCAGTTCGACCGCAGTCGCACGGCCGCGCTGGGCCTGCTCCCCCGCTGAACTCGGCCTCCCACTCGCTTCCCCATTCGTCTACTCCCGAAAGGCCCGGACCATGACCGACCTCGGCACCGACCCGACCCAGCTGAGCCCGGACGAGCTGCGCGACGCCGTTCGCGAGCGTTACGCCGCGGCCGCCCGCGACGCGGCGCAGACGCTGGACACGAGTAGCGGGTGCTGCTCCTCCACCGCGTCCTCCTGCTGTTCCCCCGACGCCGCGGCCGGCAGCGATGCGATCACCCGTCAGCTCTACGGGGAGGAGGCCGCACAGACCTCCTCAGCCGCGCTGGTTGCCTCGCTGGGCTGCGGCAACCCGACCCTGCTGGTCGACCTTCAGCCGGGCCAGACGGTTCTCGACCTGGGCTCCGGCGGAGGGCTCGACGTCCTGCTCTCGGCCCGCAGGGTCGGTCCGACCGGCAAGGCGTACGGCCTCGACATGACCCCGGAGATGCTCGCGCTGGCCCGCCGCAACCAGGCCGAAGCGGGCGTCACCAACGCCGAGTTCCTGGCGGGCACGATCGAGAAGGTCCCGCTGCCGGACGTCAGCGTCGATGTGATCATCTCCAACTGCGTGATCAACCTCGCCGCGGACAAGGACGTCGTGCTCGCCGAGGCGTTCCGGGTGCTGGCTCCGGGTGGCCGGGTCGCCGTTTCGGACATCGTGCTGCTGCGCCCGCTCCCGGAGTCCGCCCGGCGGGCGATGCGGCTGTGGACCGGCTGCATGGCCGGCGCCCTGCTGGACAGTGAGTACGTTGCCAAACTCACCGCGGCCGGCTTCACCGATGCGACGGTCGAGATCACCCGCACCTTCACGGTCGATGACATCGCGGCCGACCTGAGCTCGGACCTGCCCCCGGCCGACGGCGAGGTGGCGGCCACGCTCGACGCGATGAGCGGGGCGGTCGCCAGCGCCTCCATCCGCGCCACCAAGCCGGCCACGAGCTGACGAGCCCGACCTGACGGACCGGAACGGGAGGGCCGCACGATCGCAGGGATCAAAGCCGCGGGCAATTGATCATCGCCGCGCCGCCGTACCTGGCAGGAGACTACGCCGGCCGGCTGCTGCCGCGCTCGCGGGCGCCCGGCATCCTGGAGGTCCGCAACGCGCTGCACCACCAGCTCCGAGACGCGGTGTTGGCCAGCAACGACGGTTGTCTGGTCCGCCGCCGGCTGGACGAGCCGTGGGGGGCCGACGACCAGGCGCTCTTCGAAGACGTCGTCGGCTCCCGCGGCTGATCCACCCGACCGCTCCGCTGTCCGGCCCTGGCGCCCGCCGCAGCACTAGCCTGGGTCCTGCCCCCGTAGCCCAAAGGCAGAGGCAGGCGCCTTAAAAGCGCTCGAGTGCGGGTTCGAGTCCCGCCGGGGGCACACCTCAGCGTTGCGCGAACCGGTGGTCGTGGCCGCCGCGCGGGCCCGCAGCCGGCCGGTCCACCCGGATGGAGCAGCCGGATCCACCCGATGGGCTCAAGTCGGGGACCCTGCACCGCCGAGGAGACCTGTGGGTCAGCTCTGATCCGCCGCAGGTGCTCGCAGGAAGCCGGTCATGGTCACATTCCGTCGGATGCTGCTCGTGGTCGCCAGTCCTGGGCCTGTGGTCCGCCGGCACCTCGGCCATCACGGGAAGCAGCACGCTGCCGGCCACCACGGTCGGCGACGGTACCTCCACGATCGACGGGGCGACCGCCAGCTCGATCGGGTTCGCGTTCAATGGTGACCGCAGCCGGATCACCGGCGCCACACTCCAACTCGTCGACAACCTCACCTCGGGGATCGCCGTCCGGGCCGCCTTCGGCACAGACAGCTGCTCGAACAGGGCCGCCCACGTTCAGTTCTGTTGCACCGTGACGACCACGCAGTCGGCGCACACGCCGAGCTCACGGCTGAGGAACAGTCGGGTCGCATGATCGGCCTGCGCGGGTGACTTCACGTCGAGGCTGCCCAGCAGCCCGTCCCTCGGGTCGAGAACGAAGACCTGCCAGTGCCCGTCCCACGGGGTGACCAGGGCCGTGTACTCGCGGCCGGCTCCGTCCACACCGTGACCGCCGAATCGCGACAACTGGTCGACCGCGGCGGCGACCTCGGCATCGGACGGCCCGCTGGGCCATGCCGGGTCCTCGCCTGCTGCCCCGGCCAGTTCCCCACCCCGCGCAATGGGTACCGGTGGTCGCGGGTCCAACCTCGACGGCCAGGGCTGCCCCGACCGTTCGGACCGTTGCACGATCCATCCGCAGATGCCCCCGGGCAGGTCCGAGGCCCGGTGCATGTCGCTGAGGATCATCTCGGCATCGACCGCACCGAACCACGCCCGGAGTTGCTCGGACCAACCGAGATCTCCGTCGGCTCGGTGGAGGTGAAAGCGCGGGCGTCGCGTCATCCAACTCGACACCGCGGCCTGGCCTCCCGTGTAGCCGGCGAGCACATGCACCGCGAGCGGATCCGGGATCTCGGCATCGACGCGCCCGAGGAATCTCCTGAACTCCCGGGCCCGGTGGACACCGTGCGCCACCGGGATCAGCACCCCGGTCCGGAGATCGGGCGCGTCGAACACGCGCTCATCAACGCGTGGCCCGGCCATCACCCGGCCCTCTGCGCGCTCGTGCACGCCATCCACATGCGTCCCCACCGGAACCGCAGACAGCTGCTCCGGCGAAGTCGACACCTCGGACCCGCCTACGGCGCACAGGACGACGGCATGATCGGGCGGGTTGACATAGAGCCCGACCACCTCGTACTCGTCGTCAGGCAGAGGTGGGTCACCGGGTAGAGCCGCTCGCCCGTCACCGCTGACGGCCAACCGCACCGTCTCGCCGACGACGGCTGCGACCTGGCCGGCGTCCGAGGCCACGGAGCGGGCGCCGCGGGGTTGGTCCAGCAGGCCCGCCAGCCGCAGCTCGACGAAGCGCCGGCGCCACCTGCCGACCATTGCCTCGGTCACCCAGAAGGTCTCGGCCACCTGCTTGTTGGACACACCCTCCGCACACGCCAGGACGATCCGGGCCCGCACGGACAGCGGCGACCTTCCCTCGACGGCCCAGCGGCTCAGCTGAGCCCGTTCATGACCTGTCAGCCGAAGAGGCGCCTTCGGCCGCCCCGTTCTCGCCACTAGCAAGCCAGACGGCCCAAGGCGGCACACACGCGCTGCCTGCCGATTCCCGATCCCACGTCGCCTCCCCTTGTGGCGCTTGCCCGGTCGTGCACCTGTCCCGCCGACACCGGCGAGCGGGCCATCACCCCCGGCTCTTTCGGCAATGCGGTGCCGAGGTCAGGTACTTGCAGCACGGCCGACAGCGCTTGCCGATCACAGCCGAACCGGGTGATGTGTCGGGGAGTCTAGGTCAACAGATTTCCTTGACGCAGTACCTTCAGCGAACTCGGCTGCACCCCTCGACATCCGCGGGATGAGCAACAGGCGAACTCTCGCACAAGGTGGTTCCGGGCAGAACCCAGTCACCGCAACGGGATCCGAACTCAACATGAACACAAGGTTGCCGCAATCACGCTTACCCTGTGTTGTCAGCGATAAGTCCACAAGAACACTGTCATCTTCGCGATCCATCTTGTCATTCGCCTCCGAATGACTTGGTGCGGCCATACATTCGTGGAGCCGTACCACTGAGATCGGTGCTTGTGCGCAACGCTGCATGGCCAAGACGACACGGGGGCGAGGCATGTCGATCGGTGCCGTCGACGACAGTTCGATCCGGACTCGGCTGCCCAGCCCCGCGGATGCGCCGGCGCCCAGCGCCTCGGTTCACAGGCTGCCCCGGCCAGACGTACCGGACGAGGACCCGCATGTCTGGCTCGTGCGCTACCGCACCTGCGCGCTCGTGATCGAGGCAGCCGTCGCCGTCATCGCTTCGGTTCTCGCCCTTACGTTTCGCTTCGGCCCGAGGGCCGACATCGAGTACGTGGCCCTGACCGCACTCACCCCTGGGCTCTGGCTCGCCTTCGTTGCGTTGCAGCGGGGGTATGAGTATCGGTATCTGGGGACGGGTCCGGAGGAGTACCGGCGGGTTGCTGGTGCGGGTTTGGTGTTGTTCACGGTGTTCGCGGTGGCGTCGTACACGGTGCGGGGTGATCTGTCGCGGGTGTACGTGTTGGTGAGTGTGCCGGGGACGGTGTTGTTGTCGTTGGCGTTCCGGCATCTGTTGCGGGGGTGGATCTATCGGTTGCGGTTGCATGGTCGTGGGCTGCAGCGGGTGTTGGTGGTGGGTCGTGCGGACGCGGCGGTGTCGGTGATCGAGAAGTTGGATCACGAGCCGCAGCACGGGTTGGTGGCGGTGGGGGCGTGTGTGCCGACGATCGGGGTGGCGCCTTCGCATGTTCATGGTGTGCCGGTGGTGGGTGATCCGACCCGGATCCTGGAAGCGGTCGATGAGCTGAAGGCTCATGTGGTGGCGGTGGTCTCCCATCCGGATCTGTCCGGGCAGGCGTTGCGGCGGTTGGCCTGGGCGTTGGATGAGCGGCAGGTGGAGTTGGTGGTCTCGCCGGGGATCATCGAGGTGGCCGGGCCGCGGTTGTCGATCCGGCCGGTGGCCGGGTTGTCGCTGCTGCATCTGGAGCGGCCGGCGATCAGCGGCGGCCGGATGATCACCAAGACGATGTTCGACCGGTTGGTCGGGGTGGTGCTGCTGGCGGCCTGGTTGCCGTTGATGGGGCTGATCGCGGTCTCGATCAAACTCAGCAGCCGCGGGCCGGTGCTGTTCCGCCAGACCCGCATCGGGATCGACGGGCGCCAGTTCACGATGCTGAAGTTCCGCTCGATGGTCGTGAACGCCGAGGCCCGCCGGGCCGCGCTGGAGGCGTTCAACGAGGGCAACGGCGTGCTGTTCAAGATGAAACGCGACCCGCGGGTGACCCGGGTCGGGGCCGTCATCCGCCGCCTGTCCCTGGACGAACTGCCCCAACTGTTCAACATCCTGCGCGGCGACATGTCCCTGGTCGGGCCCCGCCCACCGCTACCGGAAGAGGTCGCGCTGTACTCCCACGACGCCACCCGCCGGCTGCGGGTCCGCCCCGGCCTGACCGGCCTGTGGCAGGTCAGCGGCCGCAGCGACCTGTCCTGGGAAGAATCCCTACGCCTGGACCTGCGCTACGTCGACAACTGGTCCCTGGCCCTGGACCTGGCCATCCTCTGGCGCACCGGACGAGCCGTCCTCCGCGGAGTCGGCGCCTACTGAACGAATTGCTGCTTCGGCGGAATGGAAAGGAGCACCATGCAGCACTCGAAAACCGCGCGCCTCACGCGGCGGCGCTGCCGCAGCGGGCCGGGACCGCCGCGAGTACATGGGAATCAGCTTCACCGGTAGCCCGATCTTACCGGCCACCACGTCACGCGTGACCGGTCGCGATGCTTTATTGCTCTACGCAGACAATTTTCTGCGCTCAAATATCGACGCGCCTGGATGAACAGTAGGAATGCGAACAGAGAAGACTGAGTAGCTTTCGTGACGCGATTCGCACGGTCGACTAGCGTAAAAAGGCAGCCTGTTTCCCCGCCCCTGCGATTGACGGCCGATCCTCCCGTCGGGCCGGATGACACCACACCAGAAGGAATCCGAAAGATGGCCCTGGCTCAACCACCAGCGCATTCCACGCCCATCGCCGGCACGGACACCGACACCGATGCCGCCGACGGCTACGTCCGCGTGGCAACCAGAGGGCTGCGCGCGATGTACGACCGCACGAGCCGGACCTTTCCCTACACGGCGAGGTTGGCCGAGCCTGGGCGGCTGGCCGCGGAGTCGGCCAGCGTGCGCTACACGGCCATCGCGATCCTGGGTATCGGCCGGCTGCCGGAGGACGAACAACGAGAGATCCTCGACGGTGCCCTGGCTCGAGACCTGGTCCCGGCAGTGGCGCGTTCCGCGATGTCGGGCTCGGACCCTGGGGCATGGGCCTTGGCCGCGTGGGCATCGGCCGAACTCGAGCAGGACGGTCAGCCGTCAGACCGTCTGGCCGAGACCATCAGGAGCGGGCGGCCGATTCCAACGGTCGACTTCTCCTGGACCCTGACCGCCCTGGCCACAACGGCCGCCCGCGCCGGGAACATCGAGGACCTGGCCGCCGCAGCGGCCGCCCGGCTGATGTCGCATCAGGCCGACAACGGTCTCTTCCCACACATGCTTCCACCCGCTGCCGAGAACAGGTTGCGAGCACACGTCGCCTGCTTCGCGGACCAGGTCTATCCCATCCTGGCTCTCGCTCGGTACGCCACGACGTTCGACGACCCGCAGGCGCGCGCGGCCGCTGATCGCTGCGCCGCCCGGATCGTCGAGTTGCAGGGTCAGGCAGGTCAGTGGTGGTGGCACTACGACATACGTACCGCAGGTGTGGTGGAGCACTACCCCGTCTACAGCGTCCACCAACACGCCATGGGGCCGATGGCGCTGTTCGAACTCCGCACGGCCGGCGGCCAGGACTTCGGGGCGGCCGCCGGGGCCGGGCTGGCGTGGATCGCCGCCCATCCTGAGCAGGCCGGGGACCTGGTTGCCGAGGACCTCGGTGTCATCTGGCGCAAGGTCGGCCGGCGCGAGCCTCGGAAGGCGGTGCGCTCGATCCGATCCGTCACCACCTCGATCTACCCCGGATGGCGTCTCAACGTGCTCGACAGGCTGTTCCCGCCAGTCGCGATCGATCACGAGTGCCGGCCGTACGAGCTCGGCTGGCTGCTCTACGCCTGGCTGCCTGCGTCCCGGCAGACGGCAGCGGGCTGAGCCCCGCGACGTGCCTTCGATCGAGTCCACCTACCTGACCCAAGGAGATCCCATGGCCCCGATGACCAGTCAGCGGCCCTCCCTGTTCGGGATGTATATCGACCCGCTCACCATGACGGAACTGGTGGAGCGCTGCAGGCAGGCGCTGGCCACCCGTCAGCGCATGCGGATCGGAGTGCTCAACGCCGCGAAGGTCGTCGCGTTGCGCGAGGATCTACTGCTGCGCGAGTCGCTCCTGGAGTGCGATGTCACCGTGGCTGACGGCCAGTCCGTGGTGTGGGCGAGCCGTCTCCTGCGCAGGCCTCTGCCGGAGCGCGTCACCGGCGTGGACCTCTTCGAGCACCTCCTCGACGTGGCTCACGCCGATCACCTGCGGATCTACCTCCTGGGCGCGACCCGGGAGGTGCTGGCCGTTCTGCAGGAGCGACTGCTGGAGCGCTTCCCCGGGATGGTCATTGCCGGCACCCGAGACGGCTACTTCTCCGACACCGAGGCTTCCGACGTGGCCGACGATATTCTGGCCAGCGGCGCCGACATGTTGTTCCTGGGCATCAGTTCACCCAAGAAGGAGATCTTCCTCAAGCGGTACGGCCCCATGCTGGGCGTGCCGATCCAGCACGGCGTCGGGGGCGCGTTCGACATCTTCGCGGGAGTCACCAAGCGGGCACCCAATGCCTGGCAGAGGGTCGGCATGGAGTGGGCCTACCGGCTGTGGCAGGAGCCGAGCCGCATGTGGCGGCGCTATCTGGTCGGCAACACCGCATTCCTGGCACGCATCCCGATCGAGGCGGTCCGGCCCACACCGCCGTATCCGCGGCCGCTGCCCGTGGACCGGACGATCGATGTTCGCGACCCCCGGCCGAGATCCGTGCCCGCGACCGTAGGGGCGCTGCAACCCGCTGCCATATCCGCGCACGCCGACCAGGACGCGTGAAGTATGGCCGCGGACATGCGTGTTCTGGTCGTCGGACAGGGCTACGTCGGTCTGCCCCTGGCCATGCGGGCGGTCGAGGTAGGACATCGAGTGGGCGGCTTCGACGTCGACGCCGAACGGGTCAAGCGACTCGCGGCCGGCGAGTCATATGTCGAGGACGTCTCCGATGCCCGGCTTCTCGCCGCGATCGCGACCGGCAGGTATCAGGTCAGCAGCGAGCCCGGCATCTGCGCCGGCTTCGACCTCGCCGTCATCACGGTGCCCACGCCGCTGCGGGACGGGAATCCGGACCTGTCCTTCATCGAACAGTCGGCGGAGGTGGTCGGCCGGTTCCTGCGCCCCGGCGCCACCGTCGTCCTGGAGTCCACCACGTACCCGGGCACCACAGAGGAACTCGTGGCGTCCATCCTCGAGACCCACTCGGGGCTGTCCGCCGGCGTGGACTTCTGCCTCGGGTACAGTCCCGAGCGGATCGACCCGGGCAACCCGACCTGGCACCTGGAGAACACACCCAAGGTCGTGTCGGGCATCAACAGCCTCTCGCTTGCCGCCATCCGGGACTTCTACAGCACCCTCGTGGACGAAACCGTCCCGGTCACCTCGCCCCGCGTCGCCGAGCTGTCGAAGCTGCTGGAGAACACCTTCCGGCACGTCAACATCGCGCTGGTCAACGAGCTGGCCATATTCGCCCGTGATCTCAACATCGATGTGTGGGAAGCAGTCGAGGCGGCATCGACCAAGCCCTACGGCTTCATGAAGTTCGTCCCCGGCCCCGGGGTCGGCGGTCATTGCCTGCCCATCGATCCCTCGTACCTCTCATGGCGCGTCAAGCGGTCCCTCGGCCACAGCTTCCGGTTCGTGGAGCTGGCGAACGACATCAACGACCACATGCCGGACTACGTCGTCAGGCGTCTGATCCAGGCCATGAACACCCGCCGCAAGGCCATCAACGGCAGCAGGATCCTGCTGCTCGGACTTGCATACAAGAAGAACATCGGCGATGCGCGGGAGTCACCGGCCCGACGAGTCGCAGAGCTCCTGCTGGGGCTCGGTGCTGACGTCCGCGCGGTTGATCCCTACGTGGTCGAGGCTCACGTCGATCAGAGGATCCGCCGGGTCGACCTGACCGCTGAAGAGGTCGCCCGCGCTGATGCGGTTGTGCTCCTCACCGATCACGACGTCTTCGACCTCGAGCTGGTGGTCGCGCACGCCCCCTACCTTCTCGACTGCAAGCGCCGCGCCCCGTCGCGCCAGACTGTGGAGGCACTGTGAATGTCGGCGGCTGCGCGCTCCGGGTCGTCTGCGTGGCCGGTGCCCGGCCGAACTACATGAAGATCAAGCCGGTCATGGACGCGCTGGAACGTCGCGGTGCCGAGGTTCTGCTCGTCCACACGGGTCAGCACTACGACGCCGCGATGAATGATGTCTTCTTCTCCGAACTCGGGATCCGGCACCCCGACCGCCTCCTGCGCATCGGCTCCGGAAGCCACGCGGTTCAGACGGGCCGGGTGATGGCGGCCTTCGAGCCTCTGGTGGCCGAGGTACGCCCCGATGTGATCGTGGTCGTCGGCGACGTCAACTCCAGTTTGGGCTGCGCACTCGTCGGAGCCAAGGCCGGCTGCCTGGTGGCGCACGTCGAGGCAGGGCTGCGCAGCCGGGACTGGTCCATGCCTGAAGAGGTCAATCGCGTGGTCACTGATCGCGTCAGCGACTACCTTCTGGCTCCCTCGCCCGACGCCGCCGAGAACCTCTGCTCCGAGGGCTACCGCCACGACCAGATCTGCCTTGTCGGCAACGTCATGGTCGACACGCTGCTGGCGAACCTGCCCCGTGCTCGTGCGATGCCGACCCTGCGGCAGTTGGGGTTGACATCGGGCGGCTACGGTGTCGTCACCCTGCACCGTCCGGCCAATGTCGACGACCCTGTCGCGTTGAGCGGCCTGATGGAAGCCCTCAACGAGATCGCCGAGCACTGCCCTCTCGCCTTCCCGGTGCATCCGCGAACACGCGCTGCACTCGACGGATCGCCCATCCATCCGGCTCTGGCTCTGCTACCCCCGGCCGGCTACCTCGACTTCCTCGCTCTGCAGGCGAGTGCGGCACTTGTGCTCACCGACTCCGGTGGTGTGCAGGAGGAGACGACCGTTCTCGGCGTCCCCTGCCTGACCCTGCGTGAGAACACCGAACGACCGATCACCGTGACGGAGGGCACCAATCGCGTTATCGGCCGTGACAAGGCCCGCGTCGTGGCGGAGGCCCTCGCCGTCCTGGCGGACCCTCCTCCTGCCCGCCGCCCTGCCCTCTGGGACGGTCTGGCCGGCGAACGCATCGCCGACGTGATCGTCCGGGGCGGGCCAGCCGGGAATCGGATCCGCCCGACCGGGATCTCGGCGCCACGAGCACAATCCGACCAGCAATTCGACCAGCAATCCGGCCAGCAGTCGGCTCAGGATGACGCCCGAATGGTCAGCGTCTGACCGGCTGGATGTCAGGCGCTCGGACGCTCCCCCGTGCGAATCATCTTTCGTCGATCCACCATCACCACGCTGCCGAGGGTCAGGCCGCAGCCCAGCAGCATCGTCGCTGCCAGCGCCCTGCTCCTGCTCCCCTTGTCAAACCGTATGTCGCTCGTCGGAGGGCTGAGCTTCGTCGTGATCAGCTTGCCGGAAGACACGTGATAGGCCGCCTGCCGCGCGGCCAGCTCGTCATTGATCCTGGCCACCGCGCGGTTGATCGTGGCCGACACCTCTTCCGGACTGCTTCCCGTCGCCTGCACGCTCAGGACCGGGCGCGAGAAGTTCGTGGCCCACTGTCCGCCGTCGTTCGGCAGCCGGATCGAGTAGCCGTCGCGGACTCCTTCGCCTACCAACGACACCTGGTCAGAAGCGGGTGCTGCCCCCCCATTCGAACCATCGACGACTCGCTCCACCAGAGCTGCCACGTCGATCAGGCTCTCGCTTCCGGCCTGCAGTTGATTCACGTGCTCCCCGGGGGCTGGCGCGAGGAAGATGACGTCGACCTGCTCGTGGTAGACCCCCGGGACCTTGAGAACCACCAGGGCCAGGGCCGCCGTCATCAGGATGCCGGGGATGGCCACGTACCAGCGCCGGCGCAGACTGTCCAGCAGATCCCAGACCGTCATGCCATCCCATCCCATCCTCCGGCTCGCCCCTCGCGCGCAAACGTCCGCCACGGCAAGGGTATGCGCAGCGTACGATCCGCGAGCTCCGGATCCGAAGATCGTGCGACTTCTGGCGGCGGACCTTCGTGACACGACCGCACGTCGTACCCTTGACCATGAGACCTGCGCGACGGGTGTCTGGCGTGTCTCGTTACCTGATCAGTGACCGCGAGGGACCCGAGTAGGAAGTTGGGGCGCATGTTCTTCACCGATTGGCGCGCATTGCGGCGGCGCTGGTATGCGGTGATCGCCGGCCTTCTCGTCACGGTCGGCCTGACCGGGGCGGCAGCGGCTCTGGTGGCCCCCAAGTATGAATTCAAGGCCACCGTGGTTCTGGTGCCGCCCAAGAACCCGCTCCAGGACGGGAACAACCCGTTCCTGTCCCTCGCCGGTCTCCACGATGCGGCCGATGTCCTGTCCCGGGCCATGATCGATGGCGCCGTGCACGACTCACTGGTTCGGGCCGGCGCAGATCCGAACTACGTGGTGGAGACGGATCCGACGACCGCCGGGCCCCTGATCCTGGTCACGGCCGATGGCGCCACCCCCAACGCTGCCGAGAGCACTCTCAATCTCGTTCTGGCACGGCTCCCGGTCGAACTCGCCGAGATCCAGCGGTCCGCGACCGTTCCCGCCGGGTCACTGATCAACGTCACCGAGATCAGTCGGGACCAAACGGCGAAGACCATCCGTAAGAGCCAGATCCGGGCAGTCGTGGCGGCCGTGGCCGTCGGTTTCGCCCTCACCGTCTTCGGGGCCGGGCTCCTCGACAGCTACCTCCGCAAGCGCCGTGGTGAGCCCGATGATGACGAAGGCCTGTTCGCCTCGGATGACCCCGGTATGCCGGATCACCGCACCAACCCTACCCTGGTGCCTGCGCCTGGCGGCGACCGAGCTGCGGTGGGCAACGATCTGTGGCCCGTGATCGGATCGATCCATCCTCCCGTGCGGGGCCGGGACGTCGCCAGATGACCACTCGAACGGATCGTGTTTGAGAGCCAGCGAAACCGTCGTGGCCACCCCCGGGCTTGAGAGTCGGGCAGTCCTGACGCGGGCGGCCTGGCTGATGTCGCGCGACGGCGCCACGCTGCTCTCGCTCTACGTGGTCCTGTTGATGGGAATCCCATCACGCTATGTCGTCGGACCTCTCGGCGGCGCGGGCGCCCCTGCCGGGCTGCTCGCGATGGCCGGACTGCTGTGGTGGGTCGCCCACCGGCTGACCCGTTCACGGCGGCAGTCCGGTCGACCCCAACCTGCTCGCAGCTGGATGGTGCTGTTCTGCTGCTGCGTGATCGCGAGCTACATCGCAGCTACCGTCCGTCCCATCGAACCCGATGAGCTCCGCCAGGCTGACCTCGGCATCCTGATCGTCTGCGGCTGGCTCGGGTTGGTACAGTTGGGCACCGACGGCATACCCAGCCGGGCCCGCCTCGACTCCGTCCTCCGCCGGCTGACCGTGGCCGGTGGCATGGTCGCGGTCCTGGGGCTCATCCAGTTCAAGACCGGGCAGGCCTACACGAACTACCTCAGGCTCCCCGGCCTGAGTGAGAACAACAGCCTGTCAGGAATCGCCAACAGGGATGGCTTCGCCCGCCCCTCGGGTACTGCCGTGCACCCGATCGAGTTCGGCGTCGCACTGACCATGATCCTTCCGATCGCTCTGCACTACGCCATGGCTGATACCCACCGTGGCAAGGCCAGGCGCTGGTTCCCGGTCGCTGCGATCGCCCTGTGCATTCCCGTTTCCGTGTCCCGATCGACCGTCCTGTGCACTGTCTTGGTGCTCGCCTTCCTGCTGCCCACCTGGTCGAAGCCAGTCCGCCGACGCGCCTACGCGATGATGGCGGTGCTGATGGGCCTGGTCTACTTCCTGGTGCCGGGAATGCTGGGGACGCTGGCAGGACTCTTCACCGGGGTCAGCTCGGACTCCAGCGCCCAGTCCCGGACCGGCAGTTACGCCATCGCCTTCGAGTTCATCCGCAAGGCACCCGTCTTCGGCCGCGGCTTCAGCACCTTCCTGCCCGCCTATCGCATCCTCGACAACCAGTATCTGGGATCCTTCATCGAGCTCGGCGCGGTCGGGCTGTCCTGCCTGATCGCGCTGTTCGTCACCGGCATCCTGACCGCCGGCAGGGTGAGGATCCACAGCACCGACCCCGCTACCCGGGCATTGGCACAGGCTCTCGCCGCGACGACGGCGGCAGGAGCATCCAGCTATGCCCTCTTCGATGCCTTCTCCTTCCCCATGATTCCTGGGCTGCTCTTCCTCACGTTGGGTGCGATCGGCGCCCTGCACCGGCTCCACGGCGCCGCGGCGGCCCCACCGGACTCCGAGCAGCCCTCGCGACCACTGCCGCTCGCTGCTGCCCCTTCGACGTCCGCCGGCGCCGTTCAGGATTCAGTCCGCACAGCGTTGCCAGCACGTGTTCCTCCGTTTCCCCGGGAGCAACCTGTCCGTGCACTCGGCTCTGCAACAACACCCGCGCCCTCGACCCATCACGGCCGACCCGTCACGGCAGCCGTGCTCACCGCTGCCCCGCCGCGCCAGGACACCGCCCCCTTGCCGGGCGGCGGACCGTGGCCACGGTCCGCCGCGACGGGCACGGCCGTCGCGTGGCGACCCGCTCCGGGCGTACACCGGACACCCTGGCGCCGGCGGGCGGCGTTCACGTTCTCGGGGTTCCACCGTTACCTACGCAGCGCGGTGCGTCACGCGCGCGTCCCGTGATAGCCGCCAGCGATCTGCGTTCGCCGCGGCGGCCCGGTGACGGTGCGGCTGGGTCTTCCGTTCCGGTCATGCAGGCCGGTTCCGTCCTCCCTGTGCGGTGCAAGGGGTGATACTGAGGCGTGGTCAGCGTCATCATTCCGGCGCACAACGAGGAGCAGGTCATTGCGCGCCTGCTGTCCGGACTCGTGGGGGCCGACCCGGGCCTGGAGATCGTCGTCGTGTGCAACGGCTGCTCTGATCGCACCGCCGAGCTCGCGGCGAGCTTCCCTGGCGTCCGCGTGCTGGAAACGGCGATTCCCTCCAAACATGAGGCACTGCGGCTCGGCGCCTCGGCAACGTCCGGCTACCCCCGCGTGCACGTGGATGCCGACGTGGAGATCTCGCGAGAGGCACTGCTCAACCTGGCCGGTGCGCTCGCCGCGAGCGACGCGCTGGTTGCCGCACCCCGGCGAATCATTCCGCGCACCGGCGCTTCGGCGCTGGTCCGCTGCTACTACGACATCTGGGAGCGACTGCCCCAGGTGCAGGCTGGACTCTTCGGCCGCGGCGTCGTCGCTCTGTCCGAGGCGGGCTGCGAACGGCTGTCCGCGCTGCCCGAGTTGATGTCGGACGACCTCGCCGCCTCGTCCGCGTTCGATCACGCGGAGCGCCTCGTTGTGGACTCCGCCACCGTTGTCGTGCACCCACCGCGAACTTGGACGGACCTCATTCGCCGCCGGGTCCGTGCCTGCACGGGTACCGCCCAGGCGTATGCGGGCGCCCACTCGATGCGGACGGACTCCCGCACCTCGAGCCGGGATCTGGTTCAGATCCTGAGGCAGGGCCCGACCCTGTTCCCGAAGGTCCTGGTGTTCCTGGCGGTGACGGCGCTGGCGCGCAGGCGTGCCAGGCGTGCCGTCAGAGAGGGGGATTTCACCACCTGGCTTCGGGACAACAGCAGCCGTGAACCCGTCTGACACCCGACAGGCACCAGGCGTTCGGTTCAGCGCGGCGGGAGGGTCAACGCACGGCTCAGCGAGTCGACGACCCGCTCCTGTTGGGCGGCCGTGATGCCCGGGAACAGCGGGAGGGAGAGGATCTCGCCGGCGCTGGCTTCAGTGACCGGGAAGGTCCCCTTCGCGTGCCCGAGCCCGGCGAAGGCGGGCTGCCGGTGAATCGGCACGGGGTAGTGCACTCCGGCGCCGACGCCGTCCTGGTGCAAGGCATGCAACACCTCGTCCCGTCGCGGCACCCGCACGACGTAGAGGTGCCAGACATGCTCGTTCCCGTCCAGCACGCCGGGTCGCCGCACGCCGGGCAGTCCCGCGAGCAGGGCCTCGTATCGTTCGGCAGCCTGTCGACGCAGGTCGTTCCACGCCTCCAGCAGGTGCAGCTTGCTCCGCAACACGACGGCCTGCAGGGTGTCCAGCCGCGAGTTGAACCCGACGGTCACGTGCTGGTACTTCACCGCGCTGCCGTGCGATCCCATCAGCCTGACCGCGCGGATCAGGTCGGCATCAGCGGACGTGACAGCGCCGGCATCCCCGTAGGCGCCCAAGTTCTTGCCCGGATAGAAGCTCGTCGCGGCGATCGTCCCGAGGCTACCGGCGGATCGGCCGTGCCGCCGGGCGCCCTGTGCCTGCGCCGCATCCTCGACGATCGGGATACCGCTGTCGGCGAGCGCTGCTCTGATCCGCTCCGCCGGCGCCGCCTGGCCGTACAGATGTACCGGCACCACGGCGGCGGTGCGCCGCGTGACGGCCAACCGTACGAGGTCTGGTTCCATCAGCAGGTGATCGGGGTCGACATCGACCAACACCGGAGTGGCGCCCGCCCGGACAACCGCCTCCGCCGTGGCGATGAACGTATTGGCCGGAATGATCACCTCGTCGTCGCGACCGACACCGATCGCCCGCAGCGCCAGCTCGATGGCATCGGTCCCGTTGGCCACGCCCACGCAGTTCTCCACGCCCAGGTACTGGGCGTACTCCAACTCGAAGGCGGCGACCGCCTTTCCGCCGATGAAGTCGCCCGCGGCCATGACCTCGGCCAGCCCCGGATCCACGTCCGCGGCGATCTGCGCGTGCTGCCAGGACAGATCCACCAGCGGAATCACATCAAGCCTCCGTCCGAACGAATTGCGCCGTGCTGTCAGCGCATTCTGGCAATAATGATGCCCTGGGGGCAGCGGGGTTTGCCCATCGGTCGCCATCAGGACTCCGTCCGTTCACCGTCACGCGATGTCCCGATGCGATGTCCCGATGCGATGTCCCGATGCGATGTCCCGATGCGATGTCCCGAGCAGTCCTGGAACCGTGCGGGCCGTATGCCGGGATTCCCTGTCGCACATCCGGCGCCACGGCTACCCTGCCAGGGACCCCGAAAGGACGGCCGGATGCCCGCTCATGGCAACGGTGAGGACGTCGAGACCTTCTCGCCACCGGGACCCTTGACGACCCCCTCGCCCGCGTCCGGTGGCCGCGGCGAGCGCGCCAGGCGCTCCGGTTCACGCGGACGGCTGCGGCGCCGCATCCTGCTCGCGCTCCCGGTGGTCCTCGTCCTTTCTTTCGGGACCGGCTGGTATCTGCTCAGGAGCGGCTCACCGGGCGCCTCGAATCGGCCGGCTTCAGCACTGGTGCCGGCCGGCACCAGTGCGCAGCCCACACTGCAACTCGGCCTGCGGTTCACTCCCACGATCAGCGGTGTGATCGCCACCGCCGTACTGCCCGGTGCGAGCCTCGCACGGCGGGTCGACCTCTGGAACGACCAGGGTCGTCTCCTCGCGGCCGTTCCGACGACGCGCGGCCCCGATGGTTCCGCCGTAGCCAGGTTCACTCCTGCCGTTCCCGTCGCAGCGGGAACCATCTATGTCATCTCCTATTCACCCGCCGATCGCCGCGCCCTCTCGTCGGGAACGAACGCTGTCGCCGCAGCGGATCGCAGTGTCCGGATCATCTCCGCGGTGTTCGCCACCGGGAGTGGTTTTCCGGCCCAGGCCGCACCCCAGGCGAACGTCCCCTTCGTCTTCGCCGTGACCGCCGCGGGGGCCCGGCCGACCACGACGAAGTCCGCCACCGCCGGTGCCTCCGGTGCACCAGGGGCCACGCGAACGGGCTCGTCGACCTCCACCGGTTCGCCAGGTCACAACTGCGCAGCCGCACCGCATGTCTGCGGCTACCCGGACTCCTCCAACACCGGACCCACCTCAGGGCTGACCCGCGTGTCGGACGGGGGGAAGGGCGCGGGCTGGCATGTCGACTCGTCCGGGGATCTCGTCGTGACGTCGAACGGCGCGGTTCTCAAGGGCCTCGACATTCCGTTCAGCGTGGACGTCCAGGCGTCCGGCGTGACCATCCAGGGATGCCGGATCCGGACCGGCGGTGACGGCTTCGGGATCGCGCTGCGGCACACCAGGAACGTCACCATCTCCCACAACGAGATCTTCAGCCCTGACGCAGGAGCCGATCGCTTGATGGTGGGGATCAAGGACATCTACAGCGACTCCGCCGGCACGAGGGTCCTGGGCAACGACATCTGGCACACCTCTACCGGGGTGCAGATCTACCAGGGCCTGATTCAGGACAACTACATCCACAGCATGGGGTACAAGTCCGGAGATCATCTCAATGGCATCACCAGCAATGGTGGCATCAGCGCTCTGCTCACCATCCGCCACAACACTGTCTTCAACGATCACGACCAGACCGATGCGATCAGCCTCTTCGAGGACTTCGGGGTGGAGAGCAACCGCGTGATCGACAACAACCTCGTCGCGGGCGGCGGCTACACGATCTACGGTGGCCAGAACGCAGGCGGACCGACCAGCCATGACGTGACGATCACGAACAACCGCTTCTCCCGCCTCTACTTCTCCAACGGCGGCGGCTACGGTCCCGTGGCTGCGTTCGAGCCGAGCGGACCGGGCAACGTGTGGTCCGGAAACATCTGGGACGACACAGGCCGGCCCGTCACGTTCTGACCTCGGTCCGCCGGGCTGCCCGGTTCAGGGCCGAGGTACCGGCCGGCCGAGCAGTTCGTCGAAGAGGCAGTCCAGGTGGCCGACTTTGGCATCCCATAGGGCGATCTCGGCCACTCGCCGCCGGGCTGCCGCGCCCATGGACAGCCGCAGCTGAGGATTCTCCACCAGCGTCCGGACTGCCTCGGCCAGGTCGGATGCATACTGTTCCGGCGACACCGCCGGAACGCGGAACCCGCAGCTGTCGTCCACGACCTGGCCGGGCCCCCCGACATCGCTGACGACCAGCGGAAGCCCGTGACTCATCGCCTCGAAGGCGACGTTCCCCCCTGGCTCCCGGTAGCTGGGGAAGAAGAAGACGTCCGCGTTCCTATAGTGGCGCGCCGTCTCCTGCCTGGCCACCCAGCCGTGGAAGCGGACGCGCTCCTGCAGGCCCAGGCGTGACACCAGGTCCTCGCACTCGGCACGATCGAATCCATCCCCGACCAGGTCGAGCACGACCGGAAGCCCCTCCAGTCGCGCCATCGCCCGGATGGCATCCCGAGCCCCCTTGGTGCGGATGAGCCGTCCCACGTAGAGCAGTCGCACCGGACCCTCACGCCCGGAGCGGTCCGTCGCCTCAGCCAGCTCGTCGATGCCGGTCTCGCTCATCAACTCCAGCCGCGCGACGCCGACATCGGCCAGTGACTGCGCCACGTACGGAGCGATCCCGAGAACGCAGGCCGCCTGCCTGAAGCTGCGTCGCAGCAGCGGATCACGGCGCAGACGAAAGGCATCGAATGACCGCAGATCGACGTACCAGGCCGTGCTGCCCTCCTCACGGCGGAATTCCGATGGCGAGGTCAGGCTGCCCCCGACCGGGCCGACGACGTAGGGAATCTCCAGGCCTGCCACAGGACAGGGGTAACGCATGGCGACCGGTACGGGTTGGAATGCCAGGTCGAAGCCCTCCCCCCGGCTCAAGGCCCGGCGGGTCCACCGCCGTGCCCTGGAGTAGAACAGCGGGTATCCCGGCTTCATCAGGCTGTTCAACCGCTCCGCCCGCCCCACGCCTGGCAGATCCGGCCACTCCACCACCCGCACGCCGGTCAGATAGTGCGAGGGCGGGAGCCGGTCCCGGCGGTGGTAGGTCAGCAGCGTCACCTCGTGCCGCTCTGCGAGTCGCGTGACCCACTGGTATGCGACCCACGACTCACCGACGTCGTCGGGATTGCAGCCTGGAGCGATGATCAGCAGCCTGAGCACGACCCCACGCTAACCCGCGACGCAGAACCTCGGAACCACGATCAGCCAATCCGAGCCCCCGAATGCTCCATCTTCCATATCATCGATTCCGTGAGCATCGACGTGGCGGTGGTGGTCGTGACGCACAACAGCCGTCATGTCATCGAGGAGCTGCTCGAATCGCTGCCGGCCGCGCTCGGTTCGCTACACGCTGACATCGTGGTCGTCGACAATGGATCCACGGACGGTACCGCCGATCTGCTGGAGGAACGGCGGGACTGCCGGGTCGTGCACTCCGCGAATGTGGGCTACTCAGCCGGGATCAATCGCGGCGTCCGCGAAGCGCGCCCCGCGAGCGCCTACCTCATCCTCAACCCGGACGTCCGTTTCGGCCCCAAACTGTGTGGCCGAGCTGATTGCGGCTCTGGCTGAACCGGGAACGGGCATCACTGCACCGCAGATCCGCTCGGCCAGCGGCCGGCTCGACGTCACCCTGCGTCGAGAGCCCACTGCCCTGCGGGCCCTCGGTCTCAACTGGACCAGGCTGCCGGCCTTCTCCGAGTACTTGAGCCGCCCCGAGGACTACCTCGAACCAAGGGTCGTGGACTGGGCCGTCGGTGCGGTGTTGTTGTTCTCGCCGGACTGCTACCAGGCGGTGGGCGGCTGGGACGAGTCCTACTTCCTGTACTCGGAGGAGACCGACTTCTGTCTGCGAGCCCGGGACCTCGGCTGGCAAACCCGCTACCAGCCGACGGCTCTGGCAGTGCACCTCGGGGGCCAGTCGGGCCGCAGCGGCTGGACCCACGCGATGCAGATCGTCAATCGAGTACGCCTGTACCGCCGCCGACACAGCCGTGCCGCCGCATGGCTGTACTTCGGCGTGACCGTCCTCAGCGAGCTCAGCTGGCTGGCCCGAGGGCATTCCCAGTCCCGTCGCTCGCTCGGGGCACTGCTGGTGCCACGTTCACGACCCGCGGAACTCGCCTGTAGTGGGACGCTGCTGCCCCGCTGAGCCGACTCACGAGCGATCCGCCGTTCACCGGATTGCGAGTGCAGTCACCGGCTACGCTGGTACGGCGCCGGCATTCAGCGAGGTGACTCGACAGGTGGAACCGGCCCGGATCGAGGCCGTCGGGGAGGCATGGTGCGGACCGTTCGGGACCGAGTGAACCTCTGCTTCCACGGGGTCGGCAGGCCCGGCCGTGAACTCGAGCCCGGCGAGGACGCTTACTGGATCACCCTGACGCAGTTCGAGGACGTGCTTGATGCGGTGACCGGTCGCCCAGACGTCCGTCTCAGCTTCGACGACGGGAACGTCTCCGACGTCGACGTCGCGCTGCCACGTCTGGTGGAGCGCGGCCTGGATGCCACCTTCTTCGTCCTGACAGGTCGCCTCGGACTCGCGGGCTCGCTGTCCGAGAGCGGCGTGGCGAGCCTGGCTCAGGCCGGCATGCGGATCGGGTCTCATGGACATGCGCACCGATCGTGGCGAAGCATGGACCGCGCCACCTCGACACAGGAGCTGCACACGGCCGCCGGCAGGTTGCGCGACCTCAGCGGTCAGGAGGTGACCGAGGCCGCCTGCCCCCTGGGCGAGTATGACCGCGGTGCGCTGCGTGCCCTGCGCCAGGCCGGTTTCAACCGGGTGTCGACCAGCGATCGGGTGCGGGCCGTGCCGGATGGTTGGCTGCAACCACGGTTCAGCGTCCGCAGCGAGGACGACGGCGCGACGATCTCCGCGCTGCTGGCGCGGCCGCGTTCGGCTGCTGCGCAGTCCGTTCGCGCCACCCTGCAAACCGTCAAGCGGTGGAGATGACCGGTACCGGGACCACCCGGGTCCTGGTGGGCTTCGCGGACGCGCTGGCGGCGGTGGAGTCCGCCTGGTCCCTGCGCGACAGCGGTTTCCAGGTGGTCGCGGTGGCCAAGCCGGGCACCGGCCGCGCGCTGCGCGCGGTGCGCGGGGTGAGCGTGCTCGAGGTCGCCGCGCCGGAGCGGGACGCGTCGGCCTGCCTGCGTGATATCGCTCGCGTCGTGGACGAGGTCCGGCCGGATGCCGTGCTGCCCCTGGACGACCAGATGGTGTGGCTCGGCGAGCGGCTCCGCGCGACCTGCGAGGTGCAGATGCTGCCGCGTGGGTCCCACGACATGATCGCCCTGGACAAGCGCCTTCAACTGTGTGAGGCCGAACGCGCCGGACTGGCGGTCCCGCCGACGCAAGTCGTCGACACATACAGCGACTGGCCGGCCGGGTGCGAATTCCCGATCGTGGTGAAGCCCGCTCTCGCCGTCGAGTGCCAGGAGGGCACTCTGACCCGCCAGGACGCCGCGATCTGTCGCGACGCCGCCCAGTTCGAACAGGCACGGGCACGGCTGCGCCCACCCCTGCTGATCCAGCCATTGCTGACCGGCCGCGGTGAGGGCGTCTTCGGGCTCGCCACGCAGGATGGGGTGACGGCATGGAGCGGGCACCAGCGAATCCGCATGATGAACCCGCAGGGTTCCGGGGCATCGGCGTGCCAGGCCTGGGATCCTTCGCCGGAGCTGCGGGATCAGGTGACTCGGTTCATCACGGCGATCGGCTGGCGGGGGATGTTCATGGTGGAGCTGCTGCGCGATCATGACGGCAGGCCATGGTTCATGGAGCTCAACGGCCGGGCCTGGGGCAGCATGGCGATGGCCAGGCGACGCGGCTTCGCCTACCCGGCGTGGACGGTGCAGGGCGGCATGCGGCAACGCCTTGACCCACCGCCACCCACCGGGGCGCCGCACCTGGAGTGCCGCCACCTCGGACGGGAACTCGTGCACCTGGCATTCGTGCTGCGCGGGCCGAAGCCAGGGCCGGACCCGGCCTGGCCCCGCCGCGGTCGCACGGTGATCGACCTGGTCACCGCTCGGCGTGGGGTCCAGCTCTACAACGTCCGCAGGGGCGAGAGCCGGGTCCTCCTGCATGACACCCTGGACACCCTGTCGCTGCAGGCGCGCCGGCTGCGAGGTCGATCGTGAAGCGGCAGCGGCTGGCCGCGCACGTGCACTCGGCGTGGTCCTACGACGGGTCCTGGACCCTGGACCAGATTGCCGCCGGGTTCGCCCGGCGCGGCTACCGCGCGGTCCTGATGGCCGAGCACTCCCAAACCTTCTCCCAGGCACGGTGGGAGGAGTACCGGCAGGCATGCGCCGAGGCCAGCCGGCCGGATCTGCTCCTGGTGCCCGGCATCGAGTACGCGGATGCCGACGATGTCCTGCACCTGCCCGTCTGGGGTGACGTCCCCTTCTTCGGGTGCGAGCCCGATCCGGACACGCTCCTCGCCGCGGTGGCCGAGACCGAGGGCTTCGCCGTGCTGGCACATCCGATGCGGCGCGACGCCTGGCGCCGTGTCGATCCGGCCTGGACCGCCCGACTGTCCGGGGTGGAGTTCTGGAACCGCAAGTACGACGGCTGGGCGCCGCGTTCTGAAGGGCTTGCGCTGGCGCGCAGCAGCGGCGCCAAGCCCTTCGTGTCATTGGACTTCCACACCCGCAGGCAGTTCTTCCCGCTCGCCATGACCATGCCTCTGGACGGCACGCAGCTGTGCGTCGAGCAGGTTCACCTGGCTCTGCGCACAGGGCTGTGCCGACCGGCGCTGTGGCGACTGCCGGCAGATCGGTTCGCCGCCGGCGGGCTGGGAATGCTCTCCCGAGGCGCGGAGCGCGTGCGCAAGCCGGCCGCGGCCGTGGCCCGACGGATCATCGGGTCAGCGCGCGGCGCAGCGCCTGCTCCACCTGGCGACCGGCGTCATCCCACGACGCGTCCGTGATCGCCGAGGCCGCGGCGGTCGCCAGCGCCGCGTGGTCCGGATGCTCGATCAGCTCGCACAGGCCGCCTGCCAAACCCTGCGGTGTCAATGGCCGGTACCTGACCGCGGGGTTGTCGAGCACCAAGCGGTTGTGCTCGGCGTCGTTGACGACCGGCGTGCAGCCACTGGCCTGCATCTCCCAGGGGACCAGTGACACATTGGTCAGGGACAGGGACAAGCCCGCGACGCAGCGGTTGTAGATCTCGTTCAGCTGGTCCGGAGTTCGGCGGCCATGGTCGATCACCCGGAAGGGCAACCGTGGCGACGGTGTGCCGTACAGGTGGATGTCCACCTCGGGGTGCCGCTCGGCCACGGCAGCCAGGGCCAGCACACCCAGCACGTACGCGCGACGCGGGACGTCGGGCTTGGCGTAGAAGACGATGCCCTTGCGCCGGCCCAGGTTGGAGACCTGGTAGACCTTCGTGTCACAACCGAAATCGAAGGCGTCGCAGCGCATCCCGTACTCCGCGGTGAGCCGCTGGGCCAACCACCGCCCGGCAGTGATGCCGTGGAAGCCGAACCCGTAGGTCGCCTCCGCGAGCACGTGCTCGCTGCCCACGGGATGGAAGTCCGGCTCGAAGTCCTGGACCAGGTAGAAGCGCCCTCCCGGAGTTGCACTACCCGCGACGACATGAGCCGTGAGCCACGACGTGGCGACGATGCCGTCGGCCGGTTCCATGCCGGCCCGGGCGTCGAACACGGGGGCCTGCACACCGGGCCAGCAACGGCGGATCACGCTCTCGTGATCGCGCACATCGCCGAGGTAGCGGTCGTAGAGGTACAGCCGGCAACGATGCCCCTGACGCTCCAGATACTCCACGATCCGCAGCAGGGTGGTGTGACCGCCCGATCCGGGTCCTGGCGGCGTCGTCACCCAGTTGAGCACGAGCGGCCGGCTCGGGTCGGGCGATCGCCAGACTGCCTGCGGGACGGGGCTGCTGACCACATCCTCGAGGAACAGAGGGACATGGCCGTGCGCCGGTGCGAGGCGGTCGGCCACTTTTCGCAAACCTCGGGCCAGCAGCACCGACGGGCCGTCGGCGCGCGCCACCC
Source organism: uncultured Actinomycetota bacterium (assembly GCA_963740575.1). Lineage (GTDB taxonomy): Bacteria > Actinomycetota > Actinomycetes > Actinomycetales > Kineosporiaceae > CAVUET01. Next base: position 342,942 of record CAVUET010000001.1, read on the forward strand.
TGGTCAGCTTGCCGGCTCTGCGAGCCACCGTCTCTGCGATCATGCCTGCCCTCCCCTGACTGTCGTCCGCTCGGCTCCGGCCGCCGTGCTGCGACGGTGGCGACGTGCATGTCGGGACCCGGGTGCCGGCGAGCCGCCCGGCCGTCCGCGGTGCGCGTGCCGAGAGGCCGGCCACCGCCTGTTCGACCGTGGACCTGACGCCTTGTGTCCCTTCACCCGGCCGGCGACCGCGCGCAGCAGTGCCTGCGGCGACAGCGACGCGACCGGTGCCGGCAGGGCCGGAGCCACCACTGCCAGGTAGGCAAGGGCGCCGCAGGTTCCCGCCACCAGCAGCGTCACGAGCTGCCCGCGCAGCAGGCCGGCGAGCCCGAGGCAGACAGCGCCCGACAGTGCGGCGGCCGTCAGAGGGCGGACGCTGGCCCGGCAGAGGCGGGTAAGCCCAACTCCGGCCCGACGCAGCGCGAGGCCGTATGCCGGCACGAGCACGGCGACCGCCACGAGGAGGTGACCGGCCCCGACCCCCGCGATGCCGTGCAGCCGGGATCCGACCGGCAGGGCGACCAGGAGCCCGGCGAGCCAGACAGCCTGGACCACCATCACCGTGCCGGTGCGCCCGGCCGCTACCAGGTAGTCGTAGGACAGCTCGTGCAGGACGCGAAAGGTGCCCAGCGACGCCAGGTACATCAGTGGCACCGCAGCCGCCGCCCAGCGACGGCCGTAGACGACGTCCACGGTGGGGCCGGCCAGGACCACCAGCAGCACGCTGACCGCGAGGGATGCGGCGAGCAGGGTGCCGAAGGCCGAGACGAACGCCGAGACCCGCTGCTCCGGGCCCGAGCGCAACCGCGCGAAGGCCGGCAGCGCAACGCTGCGAGCCATGGTCGAGAAGGCTGCGACCGGCCAGCCGGACAGGTTGAACGCGAGCACGTAGAAGCCCAGGGCGACGGGGCCCCACATCCGTCCCACCACGACGTAGTCGACGTTGAGCAGAGCGAACGCGAGCAGGCTGGCCCCGGCGAGTGGGCAACCGAAGCGGAGCAGCCGAGCCGCCACCCGCCGATCGAAACCGGGGCGGTACCGCTCCTTGGCAGCAACGAAGAAGATCACGGCCGACGCGGCATTTCCGGCGACCCGCGACCAGGCGAGTGCGTAGGCCCCGCCCCCACCGAAGGCGAGCGACACCGCTACGCCGGTGGACACCAGCAGGTTCACCGAGTCGGCGGCGAAGCGCCAGTTCTGCTGGAAGTCGCGCTGAACCACAGCGGACGGCACCGCTGAGATTCCCGCGACAAGCACGGCGAGGCACAGCGCGCGCAGGACTCCGGATGCTTCAGGGGTACCGAGCTGGGCCGCGGCAAGCGGAGCCGCCAGCCAGAGCCCACCGGTCAGCAGCAGGCTCCAGACCAACGCCAGCGTCCAGACCGTGGGGCCGAGCTGCGGGCCCTCGTCCGGGTGGCGGACCAGTGCCACGCTGACCCCGAGCTCACTGACGTTGATCACGACGAGGTAGGCGACCAGCGCGACGGCGAAGACGCCGAAGTCGCGTGGGGCCAGCACTCGCGCGAGCAGGACGCCGACCAGCATCTGGCCGAGCCGTCCCACGACGGAGTTGATCAGGCTCCAGGCGAGACCCTGACGGACGTCCGACCGCAGCTGGTCACCGTCGGGTGCTTCGTCCGGCGACCCGGGCGGCGATGCACGCCCATCCGGCGAGAGCGGCGCGGACGATGGGCCCTCGACGACGGCCGGAGGCCGGTCAAGGATCACACACACCGCCACTTGCGCTGCCGCCAGTACCACCACAACTCGAGACGGCCACGGGCCCCTGTGGCCACGGTCGGCACAGAGGTCCACAACGGCGGGCGCCCTGGCCGATCAGCCCAGCGCCACGCGCGGAACTCCGGGGTCCGGTTCGCGCCCGGCGCGATCCTGAGGGCGAAGTCCGCGAGGGCCGCGGCCCCCGCCCGCAGCTCGGGGGCGGAGTGGCGCCGCTCCCGGCTGGCACGCCACAGCGCTCGGCGGGCGATCGCCTGGGCGGCCTCGGCGCGCAGCAGGTCCGGTTCCCGCAACCGATCACCGGAGGTGGCGAAGAACGTCTCGAACGCCGCGTATCGCTGCTGCAGATCCGCCAGGGCAGAGCCGAAGGTGGTCTTGGTCATGCTGCCTCGATGCACCCGGTACAGCGCTTGGTCCGCCCCGAGCACGACGCCGACATCGCCGCGGGCGGCCAACCGCAACCACATCTCCAAGTCGCCGGAATACGGCAGGTCCGAACGGTAGCCGCCGACCTCCTTCTGCACCCGGGTGCGGACCACGACCTCTGGGCTGGAGATGACATTCGTCCCGTTCCGGCACCGGCGGGCGATCCAGGACTCGCCCGCCCACACCGTGGTCCGGTGACGCGACAGCCGAAGCGCCGGCAGGGGCTGGTCCGGCGAGAACTGCACGGAGTGCCCGTAGGTGAACGTCACTCGCGGATGGCTGTCCATGATCTGCGTGGCGCGCAGCAGCGAGCCCGAGGTGAGCAGATCGTCCGCGGACAGCAGGACGGTGTAGTCGGCCTGTGCCCAGTGCAGGCCTTCGTTGTAGGTCGCGAGGTGGCCCTGGTTGCGGGCATGGACTCTTGCCTCGATCCGTGGGTCGCGGTCGGCCAGCTCCATCGCCACCGCGGCGGAACCGTCCGGGGACGCGTCGTCGATCACCAGGACCCGGACGTCCACGCCCTCCTGGCTCAGCACGCTGTCGAGGCATCCGGGCAGGAGTGCGCCGTACTGGTAGCAGGGGACGATCACGTCGACGGTGGCGGCCGACATCTCAGGCTCCGAGTCGGGCCGGTCGAGCAGCCGGTCTGATCGGTCCGCCGTCCGCCTCCAGCGGGCGTGCCGGGTTGCCGACCCACACCCCGCCGGGCGGGACGTCCCGGATCACGACGGCGCCCATCCCCACCGTCGCGTCCTCCCCCACCTGACAGCGCTCCCGGACCAGGCAACCGGCCCCGAGGTAGGCCCCCTCGCCCACCCGGACATCGCCGTTGAGCACCGCGCCCGCGCACACCGTGGCGTAGTCGCTCACGAAGACGCCGTGCGTGAGCACGACATTGGGCATCACCACCACGTGCCGACCGATGCTGATGGTGTCGGTGATGATCGTGCCGGCCAGCAGGATCGTGCCGGCCCCGAGAACAGCACCGGGTGGCACTACCGCCGCGGGGTGGACCACGGTGGCGAACCGTTCCTCGCCGACCCCCTGCGCGAGCAGGCGCTGTACCAGGGCCGCCCGGGAACCTCCTCGGCCCGGGCAGAGCAGCAGCCGGGCGTCAGGGAACTCGGCCGCTACCTCCGCGGGCCCGAGCACCGGCACACCGGCCAGTTCGGTGCGCCACCGTGCGGGGTTGTCATCCAGTATGCCGACCACGCGCTGGACCCCGCCCGCCCGGACGGCCTCGATGGCCTCTCGGGCCAGGCCGCTCGCGGCCACCAGCAGGAGTGGTTCGGTCACAAGGAATCCTCCAGGGCTGCGACCACGGCGTCCTGATCGGCATCGGTGAGACCGGCGAACAGGGGCAGCAGGACGGTCTGTGCGGCGGCTTCCTCCGTGTGCGGAAGCGCCGTCGTCGCGCTGCCCGCGTAGGCAGGCTCGGCATGAATGGCGAGCAGGCGCCGGGTGGCCACGCCTCGTTCCAGCATGGACACCATCACCTCCTGCACACTCCCGGCTGTCAACAACCGGACGCAGTACGACTGGTAAACGTGAGTGAAACCGAACGGCTCGTAGGGAACGACGACCCGGGCCTGCCCGCCCAGCATCGCCTGGTAGCGCGCGGCGAGCCGCCTGCGCTCCGCGACGATGGCCTCCAGCCTGGTCATCTGAACCGTACCGATGGCCGCCTGCACATCGGTCATCTTGTAGTTGTAGCCGACCTCGGGGTAGGTCTCCAGAATCACCTTGCCGGCGCGGTCCCGGTCGGCGGTGGAGACGCTCGCGCCGTGCGCCCGAAGTGCACGCAACCTGGCCGCGGCCGCTTCGTCGTCCGTCGTGATCATGCCGCCCTCGCCGGTGGTGAGAATCTTGCGGGCGTCGAAGGAGAAGCAGGTGAGGTCGGACAGCGTGCCGAGCCGCTTGCCGCCGATCATCGCGCCGAGCGAGGGTGCCGCGTCCTCCACGACCCTCAGCCCATGGCGTTCGGCGATCGCCGAGACCGCCGGAAGGTCTGCCGGCAGACCGATCTGGCTCACCGGCATGATCGCAGCGGTCCGTTCGGTGATGGCCGCCTCGATCAGCTCGGGATCGAGGTTGTAGGTGCGCGGGTCGATGTCGACGAAGACGGGCACCGCCCCGCAGTATCGGATGGCATTCGCGGTCGCGATGAAGCTGAACGACGGGCAGATCACCTCGTCACCCGGGCGGACACCGGCCGCGAGTAGCGCGAGGTGCAGCGCGGTCGTGCAGCTGCTCACGGCGATCGCGTAACGGGCGCCGACGTACTCGGCGACGGCTGCCTCGAAACGTTGCGTCCTCGGCCCGTTCATCAGCCAGCCGGAGCGCACGGCCTCCGCCGCCGCGGAGGCCTCCTCCTCGCCGAGTGCGAGCCTGCTGATCGGAATCATCCGGTCGTCTCCTGTCCGTGTCTCAGTGGGCGTCCCGGCGGGGTCTCAGTGGGCGTCCCAGCCGCCGGGGAAGTCAGGCTGTGCGAGGTAGTCAGGCCAGCTCGGTGCCGCGGCGTCCTTGCTCGACACCAGGGCAGGCTGCGGGAGCGGCCAGTCGATACCCAGCTCGAGATCGTCGTAGGCGAGGGCGCGCTCGGCTCCCGCGTTGTGGAACCCGGTGCACTTGTACTGCACCTCGGCGACGTCGGACAGCACACAGAAGCCGTGCGCGAACGGCGGCGGGATCAGCAGCTGGTGCTTGTTCTCCGCGCTGAGGTTGAACCCGGCCCACCTGCCCAGCGTGGGCGAACCCACCCTGAGGTCAACGATCACGTCGAAGATCTCGCCCACCGTACAGCGCACCAGCCGCCACTGAGCGCCCTCTGGGCCTTGATAGTGCAGGCCCCGAACGACCCCGCGGGTCGAACGGGAGTGGTTGTCCTGCACGAAGTCCAGGTCGATCCCGTGCTGGCTGAAGCGCGCCTTGCTGTAGCTCTCGTAGAAGAACCCGCGGTGGTCGGAGAAGTAGTCGGGCTCGATCAGGAGGACGCCTTCGAGTTCGGCATGCTTGATCCGGATATCCATCCCGCCCCCTCAGCTGTCTCCGGCGGCTGCTCGCTCCGAGCGCCACCAGTCCACCAGGCGCGACAGCCCGTCCTCGAGGCTGACCTCGCTCGTGAAGCCGATCCGTTCAGCGGCCACGCTGACGTCCGCCAGGCGCCTGGCCACGTTGTTGACCGTCCGCGCGGGACCGAACTCCGGCCCGAGGGGCGAGCCCATCACGGCCAGCAGGGCCGTGGCCAGTTCTGCCAGGCTGGTCTCGGTCCCGCTGGCCACGTTGAGCGCCACGTCGCTGGCGTCCGCGGCCGCGGCCAGCAGGTTAGCCCTGGCGATGTCCTCGATGTAGACGAAGTCCATGGTCTGCGTGCCGTCACCGAGGATCAGCGGGGGCAGGCTGGCCGCGATGCGCTCCATCCACCGGACGAGCACTTCGGTGTACACCCCGTGGATGTCCATCCGTGGCCCGTAGATGTTGAAGTACCGCAGTGCCACATAGTCCAGCCCGTACATCTCGTGGAAACTCCGCAGCAGGCCCTCGTTGAAGACCTTGGCCGCGCCGTACAGGGTCCTGTTCCCGTACGGGTGATGGTCCTCCGAGGTCGGGAACTGCTCGGCCTGCCCGTACACCGAGGCGCTGGATGCGGCCACCACTTTGGAGACGCCGGCGGAGGCCGCGGCTTCGATGACGTTGAACGTCCCGTCCGCCAGAACCTCCAGGGCGAGTCGCGGCTCTTCCGCGCACTGCGTGATCCTGATCGCCGCCTGGTGGAAGACGACGTCGATCCCCTGGCAGAGTTCCTGCAGGAGCGCGCGATCCCTGATGTCGCCGACGATCACGTTCACCGGCCCGTTGGCGGTGCTCCAGTTGAGGTTCTCCTTGCGCCCCCGAACGAAGTTGTCCAGGACCAGGATCTCCTTCGCGCCGGAGCGCACCAGCTGGTCGGCGATGTGCGATCCGACGAATCCCGCGCCGCCGGTGATCAGCACCCGCGCGCCGCGCAGTTCCGTCATGTCATAACCTCCGTCATTCGTACGTGCAGATGGACAAGGCGCCGGTGGCTCGACGCCCGCAGGTCGGCGGAACGGTCCACGGGGCTAGGCCGGAACGGGCACCGGTAGGTCGATCAGCGCACCGCCCATGGCCAGGCTGCGCGAAGCCGCGTCCAGGGCCTGGATCACCCGCAACCCGGACGGTCCGTCCGTCAGCGGCTGGCGCCGCTCGCGAATCGCCGCCGCCAGCTCCGCCACCACCATCGAGAGTGCCTCCCGCTCGGTGAGGGCGGGGGCGGTCATCTCCCCGAGCCGGTAGGAGACCAGGGTGGCGGTGCGGGCGTCGGGCGGGATCGTCGCCGACAGGTCCACCCCGCGGTCATACAGGCTCACCCGCTGGGTGGTGGACAGGTCGTCCCAGACCAGCATCCGCCGCGATCCCCCGATGATCATCGTGCGGATCTTGGTCGGCGACAGCCAGTTCACGTGGGCATGTGCGATGGCGCCGCCTGCCAGCGGCAGGGTCAGGTAGGCCACGCAGGCCCGCCCGGCCCCGACCGGGTCGGCCCCCAGAGCCGCGACCGCGGTGGGGCGGCTTCCAGCCGGCAGGACGAAGTCCAGGATGGACAGGTCGTGCGGCGCGAGATCCCAGATCACGTCGATGTCGGGCTGGATCAGCCCCAGGTTGATCCGCACGCTGTCGACGTATTGGATATCGCCCAGCTCACCCGCTGCCACCAGCTCACGGATCTTCCGGACGGCCGGCGTGTAGCAGTAGGTGTGGTCGCACATCAGAACCAGGCCGCGCTCCGCCGCGAGCCGGACCAGGCCTTCCGCCTCCTCGACGGTGGCGGCCAAGGGCTTTTCGACCAACACGTGCCGACCCGACTCCAGCGCGGCCCGGACGATCGCCGAATGGGTAGCGGCCGGTGTCGCCACCGCCACCCCCTGACCGCCTCGTCGTCCAGGACCCGCGAGTAGTCGTCGGTGGTGTGGATGGTGCTGTATCGGCCGATGACCTTCTTGGCTCGCTCCTCTGCCAGGTCGCAGACCCAGCGTAGGTCCCATTCCTCGGAGGCCATCAGATTGCGGATGAGGTTGGGTCCCCAGTATCCGGCCCCCACCACTGCGATACCCAGCGACATCTCTGTTCCATTCCCTCCGCAGGAGTGCTGTCCCTGTTTGCCTGTAGCCGGGTGAGTGACGATTGGGCGCCGCTCACCGGCCGCTACGTCACTGGACCACGACGTCCACGTAGTAGTTGGTGTTGTTGGCGCTGTTGGTCGGGAACCCGGCCCCGAGGTTGTAGACACCGTTGGGCGCCGGCGCGTGCAGTGGGCCGACATCCAGCCCGGCGTCGTAGTAGTGGGGTGACCAGGACCAGTTCCCGTTCGGGTCGTGCACGGAGGCGACGTAGATGGTGTTCGGTTGGATCGTCACCGGCGTCGCCAGGGTCAGCGTCTGCCAGCCGCTCGCGGTTTCGTTCGTGAACGTGCCGGTGGCCAGGAGCGTCCCGCCTGCCGTCCAGAGCGTTCCGGTGTGGGCCCCGGTGTTTCCGGCGGCCTTGTAGAACCGGATCGCCGTGACGTGACCACCGACGTCGGAGCTGAACCGCACTCCCACCTCGATGTCATCGCCGGCGTTGGAGCTGACGTGGTCCGGTGTGACATCGCCCAGCAGGCTGCATGGGCAGTTGGACACCGCGACCGTGGTGAAGGTCCACTGGAATGCGGAGGCCATCGCGTTCCCGCTCAGGTCGCTCGCCGACGTCCGCACCGTGTAGCTGGTCGCCGCGGCCAGCGGCGACGACGGCGTGAAGGTGGCGCTGGGCGTGTTCGAGTCGTACCGCACGGTGCCACTGACCGGCCCAGCCGCAGACGACACCGTCATGGACACCGATCCCGCCTGGACCGGCTCGCTGAAGGTGGCGCTGGGTGTCCCGGTGAGTGAGACGCCGCCGGCTCCCGCGGACGGCCAGGTGCTGACGACGCGCGGTGGCTGGCTGTCCGTGGCCGTCGTGGTGAAGACGACGTCCACCCAGTAGTTGGCGGCATGGTACGTCTGCGTGGGGAACCCGCTGCCGCCGCTGTAGAACACGCCGTTCGGCGCCCCGCCCGTGGACACCGATGCGTGCAGCGGCGAGGCATTCCACGCCGATGCTGCGAAGTAGCTGTCGTCGTAGGCATAGTGCCCGGTCGCGGTGTTGTAGGACGCGACGTACGTGGTTCCGGCCGTGACCGGCACCGGCGCGTCGAACGTGAGTGTCTGCCAGCCACTGGCCGTCTCATTGGTGAACGATCCGGTCGCCAGCTTCACCCCGCCGGCCGACCACAGCGTGCCGGTGTGCGTCCCGGTGTTGCCGGCGCCCTTGTAGAAGCGGACCGCGCTGACGTAGCCGTTCTCGTCGCTGGTGAAACGCACACCTAGTTCGTAGGCACCCGAGTCGTTCGCACTCGCGGTTCCCGGCGTGCCGCTCGGCCAGAGCGAGCAGGGACAGGTCGCCGGGATGCCGGTCCCGAAGCCCCAGGTGTACGACTGGGTCATGCCCGTGCCGTCCGCCCCGTTACCGGTGAGCGACACCGAGACCGCCGACCCGGCCGGGTATCCGGCCGCGGGGACGAAGGTGGCCGTGGCACTCGTGCTGTCGTAGGTCACCGTGCCGGGCACCGGGTTGCCGCCGGCCTGCACGGTGAAGGCGATCGTCGCCGCGTTCATCGCCTTGTTGAACGTCGCGGTCAACGGCTCGTACAGCGATGCACCGGTCGTCCCGTTCAAGGGTGTCACGTCGGTGACGGTTGGCGGCAGCGGCGGTGGCTGGGTGGTGTTGAAGACCGGATCGACCCAGTAGTTGTTGGCGGTGCCGCTCTCGGTTTCCGGGAATGTCGGGGCGGAGGAGTAGGCGAAGACCCCGTTCCCGCCGTCCGTGCCGCTCTGCAGGGCGGTGAGCGGGCCGTACGTCGTTGCCCCACCAGCGAAGTAGCTGCGGTCGTAGGAGTAGAACCCGGTGTTCGTGTGATAGCTGACGATGTAGGTCGTCCCCGCTGTCACCTGCACGGCCGGGTCGAAGTTCACTGTCTGCCACCCGCTGGCCGTCTCGTTGGAGAAGGTCGCGAAGGCCAGCCGCTGACCGCTGGTGGTCCACAGCGAGCCGACGTGCCTGCCCGTGTTGGAGGCGGACTTGAAGAACCGAGTGCCGGTGATCCACCCGGATGCACTGGCCCTGAACTTCACACCGAGTTCGACCGCGTTGCTGTCCGCCGCCATCACGTTGGTCGGCTGCTGCAGGTCGCTCCACACCGTGCAGGGGCATTGGCCGGGCTGGGCGTGGGCCGAGCCGGTGCGGAAGGTCCACGTGTACGGGCTCGACATGGTGTCGCCGGCGTAGTCGGATGCGGTGATCGACGCCGTGTAGGTGGTCCCGGCCTGGAGTTGCTGGCTGGGGATCAGTCGTGCGCTCAGGCCGCCGGCGCCGACGGTGACGTTGGCCGGGACCGCAGTGCTGCCTGCCTTGACGCTGAACTGGAACGAGGATGCGTTCACCGGCTTGCTGAAGTTGGCCGACAGCGTGGTGGACAACGGATTGGAGCTCGAGGTGTCCAGCGGCGCCGTGCTCGTCACCGTGGGCGGCTGCGTGTCCGCGGAGGTGTCGCCGGTGAAGATCACGTCCACGTAGTAGTTGGTAGAGCCGTTGGTCTGGTTCGGGAACGCCGACGCCCCGAGCGCATAGATGCCGTTGGCCCCGTCCGTGCCGTCCGGGAGGGCGAGCAGCGGAGCCGAGTAGACGCCCTGTTGACTGAATCCGGAGACATTGTCCGCGTAGTGCCCGGACGTGGTGTGGTAGGAGACCACATAGGTGGTTCCGGCAGTCACCGAGACGGGTGACGTGAAGCTCAGCGTCTGCCAGCCCGTGCTGCTCTCCCCGGCGAAGGTACCCGTGGCCAGCAGCGCGCCGGTGTTGCTCCACAAGGACCCGGTGTGCGTGCCGGTGTTCGCCGAGGACTTGTAGAAGCGAACCCCGGTGACCTGGCCGTTGATCGTCGCACGCCAGCGCATACCCAGTTCGTACGCATTCGCGTCCCCGGAGTCGACGGTGGGCGGCGTGATCGACCCGAAGATGTTGCACGGGCAGGTCCGGCGATCGATGGTTCTGGTCCCCGCCGCAGCCGGCGACTGCAGGTTCCCACTGTCGTCCACCGCACGCGCTTGGATGTTCACGGTGCCGGGAGAGGTGGGCGTAACGGTGTAGCTCCAGGACGTCGTCCCGGTGGCGGGGTGCCAGCTGGTGCCGCCGTCGATCGAGACCTCGACGCCCGCGACCACGCCACCACCGGCGTCACTGGCCGTGCCGGACACCGTCAACGGGGTGGCGACCACTCCGTGCGTGCCGGAGGCGCTGATCGTGGCGGTCGGCCGGCTGGTGTCGGTGGACTTGGTCGCAGCGGTCAGACCGGCCATCAGGGTCAACGGCTGGACGCCCATGTCCGCCAACAGGTTGACCGTGGCCTGCTGCATTCTCGCGTCGGTCGCGGTTGCGTCGCCGTCGTGGTTGTCGTCCAGGCCCCAGCTCCACTGGACCGTGCCGGCACCGAAGACCAGCGCCCCACTGGGCGCGCGGTACAGCGTCATGGCGTGCGTGGCGTTGCCGGGTCCGACGGTGCTGCCGTAATCGAGCATCATGTGGTCGATCGACTCGGTCTGCTGGGTCAGGTCGAACAACCCGGCCGGGCGGTAGCCGTTGTCGAGATCCGCGTCGAATTCGTAGCCCAGCGTCTCGTCAGCCAGCGTGGCGGTCTGTGACGGGGTCAGGTTCGCTATCGCGGTATTCCGCCAGAACCGCAGCTTGGCGTAGGTGCCGGGTACCGTCATGGCGAAGGTAGCCGGAGGGTCGGCCACGTAGATGGTGCCGGTCAGCGCGTTCTCAGGTATTGCGTCACCCGGCGGGCTGAATCTCGTATCGCGCCAGGTGCCGGTCCACACCGACGGCCCGGCCGGGTCTACCTGGGCGTCGAAGTGCGTTTCCTTGTACGACACCAGCGTCCGGCCGGCCGTGCTCGTTCCGTCGATGCTCGGCTCCCAGCGAGTCTTCCAGAACATCTCGTTGCCGCTGAAGAACGCCAGATTCACGCCGGCATCCCGGGCTGCCAGAACGTTGTTCCTCTGATCTGCGGACCAGTACTCGTCGTGGCCGACGGACATGAAGGTCTTGTGGTTGATCAGGAGAGGCCCTCGCGTCGCGGCGTCCACTCCCGCGATGTACGAGACGTCGTAGCCGTTGCGCTCCAGGAACATCAGCATGGGCCACTCGGCCCAGAAGACCTGGCTGTGACCACCGTCGTCGTCGCGGGTGTGGAACGGCCGGTTGTAAGACACCTTGAACGCGGCGTAGTAGCTCTTGGGGTTGCCCGGCGGGCAGGCGACAGTGCACTGATACAGGGAGTTGCCGCCGTAGGTGTTGTAGGCCTCCCACGAGGTGTCAGAGGTCTGGAAGACGACGTCGGAGTGGCTGGAGTCGTTCCGGACCACGAAGGGGATCTGGCTCGCACCGCCGTTGTCGAGGCGAACCAGCCGAGCGATGAAGATCCCCGAGACGGTTCCGGCGGGAACGGTCCAGGAAGCCGACTCCGCCCAGTTGCCACAGTCGATCAACCCTGTCGTGGCATCGGTCAGGCAGTTCGGCTGCGACTGCGGGTACGTCGCCGACGTCACCGTGGCGATCTTGCGCGCGCCCAGGCTCTGGTAGTAGCCCAGCCGGTAGATGTCGATGCGGTAGTTCGACGCCGTCGCCTTGATCTTGAAGTGGACGGTGTTCCCGATGTTCACGCTCATCTGCGTGGCGAAGCCTTGAAGTGCCGCGTCCCCCGAGCCGGTGACGTCCCACTCGGACTGCGGATTCCCTGGTTTCGAGTTCTCACACGTGACGGGACTACCCGCAGCACCGCAAGGATCCGTCGCGGCGGCAGCGGGGGTCGGGATGATCCCGCCGAGTACCGAGAGCGCCAGGACCGTCAGCAGCACTGCGAGGCGCTGGACCGAGAAGAGCCGACCCTGGGGCGCATTCATTCCCGTCACCTCTCGACGTCGAGCGTGGAACGCGGCGTCGCACAGTCGACCCGCAGGCACTGCGCCTCCGAACGCCGAGCGGTCGCAGGAGGACCCATCTGGCGCCAAGCTACAAGTGGCCTGACGACCCGTGCGGCGATTTGCTGACTGTTCACCTACTCCGTAATGCCAGCGATTTCCCGCGTCATGAAAGTGAATGTTGTTGGCCAGCTGTCGTTCGCCTTCGCGTCATCTGCGCAGGTCGAGAGGGAGTCAAGAGGCCGGCCCACGGATCCCGCCGGAAGGAATTCTCGCCACGATCCGCTCATTTGGGGCCGAAAGTTCGGCGGCTCGCTCCTGGGGCCGCCTCGCCCGCTCGAGGTGGGGCGGCGTCCCGGCCGGGCACCCCGCGTCACCCGCACCACAAATCATTGCTTGACCAGGCACGATGCCCATAAACTCCGTCAAGTCCACCCTTCGATGTCTGCCATCCGCCGTCCGACCTTCCGCCTTCCGAAGGGCCTGTTGATGAGCCGATCGCGATGGGTCTGTCTGGCGGCAGCGCTGGCCCTGACGGCCGGCTGCGGCTCGGGCGGGTCATCGACGTCCGCGCCCGCATCGGGCGGCGCGTCCTCCGCGTCCTCCGCCGTGACCGGTGGCGTGTTCCGGCTGGTCACGGCGGACGGCTCGGTCAAGGCGTTCAGCCTGGACGATCTGAAGAAGCTGCCCCTGACGTCGATCATGTCCAACGGGCAGCCGCAGGAGGGGCCGGCGCTGAGGGCCGTGCTGCAGGCCGCGGGCGTCACGAGCTTCGCTCAGGTCAAGGTCACCGGAACCAACGGCAGCGCCACGCTGACCCAGGCCGAGGTGACCAAGGACGTGATCCTGGACTTCAACAACAGGGGCAAGGTCAAGCTCGTTTCGCCGTCCATGCCGAAGCCGAAGCGCATCATCGACGTCATCACGATCGAAGCCCGCTGATGAGATACCTGCTCGGCGTCGACGACACGGACAACCTGGACAGCAGGGGGACCGGGTTCCAGGTCCGCCGGCTGGCGGGCGCCCTCGCCCAGGCCGGGCTGGCTGAGCCACACGGGATCACCCGCCACCAACTCCTGGTCGACCCGCGCATCCCCTACACCTCGCACAACAGCTCAGCCTCGGTCGAGGTGGACGCCGACCCTTTGCGGCGGAACGAGATCGGCGACTTCTGCCGGGAGTTCCTGGTGCGCGAGAGCGCCGAGGGCGCGGACGTCGGTCTCTGCCTGGCGGCGCGGCCGGAGATCACGCCGGAGGTGATCCGGTTCGGAGCCACCGCGAAGGTCGAGGTGCTGACCCAGGCGGACGCGACCGGTCTGGCGGAGCTGGCCGGCCTCGAGTTGTGGGGACTGACCGGCACCCAGGGCGGAGTGATCGGGGCACTGGCCGCGGTCGGGTTGCGGGTGGGGGGCAACGACGGCCGGTTCCTCTGGCTGCCGGGCCTGCGGGACCTGACCGGGGTGCACGCAGTGGACGACCTGTGCCGGCTCGCGGGAATCGAGGCGGCCCGGACACTGGATGGCAGGAGGGTCGAAGGCAGCGCCCGGGTCGAGGTCGGCGACTGGCCGCGTCCGGTTCTCGCCGACGGGCAGGCGGTTCTACTGGTGGAGGAAGGTGATCCGGATGGAAGCGATTGGCGCGCCGTTGACCGGGATCGGGTCAAGGAGTATTCGTCCTAGCGCGAGCCTGTGGGCGCTGGAGGCCCCCTGGCTGCTCGGCCTCGGCGCCGTCGCCGTGATGGGTCAGGTCCTCACCAGGGACCACCTCGGGCTGCCGGGACACCAGGGCCTGGTCTGGCTCGCGCTGCTGATGGTCGGCCGCACCACGACGAGGTCCCGCTGGGCCGGCGCCACGGCGGCCGTGAGCGCAGCCACCGTGTCGATGGTGCCGGCCTGGGGGTTCAACGACCCGTACCGCTGGCTGCCGTACCTCCTCGTCGGGGTGCTCGTGGACCTGGCGTTCCTGGGGCTGGCCCGCTGGACCGGTCACGTCTGGCTGATCGCACTGATCGGCGGCGTCGCCTACGTGGCCAAGCCTCTCGTGCGGGTCGCGATCAGTTTCAGCACCGGGATCCCGATCGGGACTGTCCGTCTGGGGGTGGCCTACCCGGTGCTCACGCACTTCCTGTTCGGCGCGGCCGGAGCGGCGATCGGCGCCTCGGCCGTGATCGGTGTCAGGCGGCTGGCACGCGCCCGCAGGAGTGAGGTTCGCTAGCGGCTGCCCGGAACCTCGACGATCACGTTGGTCGCCTTCACGACACAGATGGCCTCATCGCCGAGCTCGAGACCGAGGTCGTCGACCGCTTCGGCCGTCATCAGGCTGACCAGTCGGTGGGGCCCGGCCATCACCTCGATCACGGCCGCCACTCCGTCCCGCTCGATCCGCGTGACGATGCCTTCGAACCTGTTGCGCACCGACTGGGCCACGACCGGACGGTTCACCCGGGTGCGCCGTCGTTCCTGCATCAGCCGCGTCACCTCGGCCATCTCGACCAGCCGGTGACCGCCCTCCGTCCGCACCATGGCCAGACGCCCCTCGCCCTCCCAACGGCGCAACGTCTCCACCGTGACGCCCAGCATCTCCGCCGCCAGCCCGACCCGGACCTGCGACGACTTGACCGCTTTCCTCTGCGTCACAATTTCCTCTGCGTCACAACATGAGAGGCTAACGCCTGAGCACCTGCTCAGCGCCGGACCTGCGGGTGCGTCCGCGGCCCCGCGGCCACACCCCCGGTGCCGGCGGCGGCCTCGAACTCGTGGAACGGCATCGACATCGAGCCGAGCGAGACTATGTCGCGCTTGAAGAACAGGGCCAGCGTCCAGTCCGCGACCACCTGGATCTTCCGACTCACGGTGGGTACCCGGGACAGGTGGTAGGTCCGGTGCATGAACCAGGCCGGGAAGCCCTTGAGCCGGACACCGTAGATCTGCGCCACGCCCTGATACAGGCCGAGGCTGGCCACCGAGCCTGCGTAGGCGTGCCTGTACGGGCTGGTGGGCCTGCCTCGCAGGGTCGCCACGAGGTTGTCGGCCAGGTGCCGGGCCTGCCGCACCGCGTGCTGGGCGCTGGGGCCGCAGAACTCCCCCGGGCGGGTCAGGTCCGGCACGGCCGCGTTGTCGCCGGCGCCCCAGGCATCGGCCAGGCCCTCGACCCGTAGGTCCGCCGAGCAGCGCAGCCGCCCGCGCTCGTCCAGCGGCAGGTTGAGGTGGCCGAGCGCGGGACTGGCCTTCACGCCGGCGGTCCAGACGATGGTGTCGCTGGCGAACCCGGTGCCGTCGGACAACTCGACCTGGCCACCGACACAGGAGTCGAGCCGGGTGCCCAGCCGCACCTCGATCGATCGCTTCTCCAACTCCCGCACGGTGTAGCGCCCCAGCCGCTCCCCCACCTCGGGCAGGATCCGGCCGGTGGCCTCCACCAGCACGAAGCGGAGATCGCCCGTCCGGATGGAGTGGTAATAGCGGGTCGCGTCCCTGGCCAGATCCTCCAGCTCCGCCAGGGCCTCCACGCCGGCGTAGCCGCCGCCGACGAACAGGAAGGTCAGCGCCCGGCGCCTGCGCTCCGGGTCGTTCGTGGACTCCGCGACGTCCAGGCACTTCAGTACCTGGTTGCGCAGGTAGATGGCCTCCTCGATGGTCTTGAATCCGATCGCCTCGTCGGCCAGCCCGGGGATCGGCAGCGTGCGCGCGATCGAGCCGAGCGCGACGACGACGATGTCGTAGCCGATCTCGTACTCCGGCCCGTCGATCGGGTCCAAACGAGCGGTCCGGCGGCTGTGGTCCAGGCTCACCACCCGGGCGTTGATCACCTGGCAGCGCCTGAGCACCCGGCGCAGCGGGACCAGGACGTGCCGCGGGGACAGCGACCCTGCCGACGCTTCGGGCAGGAAGGGCTGGTACGTCATGTACGACCTCGGCTCGACCACCGTGACGCTGGCCTCGCCCGGGCGCAGCCTGGACTGCAGGCGCAGCGCGGTGTACAGGCCGACGTAGCCGCCGCCGAGGATGAGGATTCGGGGTCTCGCAGTGGTGGGCATGCCACCGAAACTAAGTGCTTGTGAATTCATTCACAAGCTGAGCTATCGCCCGAGTTCGCGGGCCTGGAGCAGGACGGCGTCCAGCATCGGCTCGGTGAGCCGTCCGGTGAAGGTGTTCTGCTGGCTGACGTGGTAGCTGCCCAGCAGCATCACCTCGCCGGGCCGGGCGGCCCCGCCGTCGGGCCGGGTCAGTGCGGTCTGGGCGCCGTGTCCGAAGGCCGGGCGCGGCCGGGCTACCTGCCACCCCTGGCGGCGGGCCGCGGCCAGGGCTGCGTCCCAGGCGAAGCCGCCCAGTGCCAGCACCACCCGCAGGCTCGGGTCCAGCAGCTGCAACTCTCGGTCCAGCCACGGCGCGCAGCGATCCCGCTCCAGCGGGGTCGGGCGATTGAGGGGCGGCGCGCAGCGCACCGCGGCGGCGATCCGGACCCCATCCAGACATTGCCCGTCACCGGCGGCGGTGCTGGTCGGCAGGCCGGCCAGCCCGGCCCGGTGCAGCGCCGCGAAGATCCAGTCCCCGGACCGGTCACCGGTGAAGACCCGGCCGGTCCGGTTGCCGCCGTGCGCGGCGGGCGCCAGACCGACCACGAGCAACCAGGCGCGGGCATCGCCGAAGCCCGGCAACGGCCTGCCCCAGTACGGTTCGCCCGCGAATGACCGCCGCGGGCTCGCGGCGACCTCCTCCCGCCAGGCCACCAGTCGGGGGCAGGCCCGGCACACCGACACCGCGGCGTCCAGTTCGTCCAGGCTGCCCGCGGCCGCGGCCAGCCGGATCACCCCAGCCACGTCCCCCGCCACCCCGGTCGCCGCCGTGGCCGGGTCGCCGGGCCAGCCCGTGCCCGGCCGGACCGGGGACCGGAAGCCCGTGCCGGTCATCGGGTGCGGCCGGACCGGACTCGATTCCCCTTGCCCCGCAGGGGATCCTGCCTCGGGCGTCATCGACCGGGCGGCGAGGCGGTGGGCGCCGTGGTCGGCGCGGCGCTGGGGGTCGCGGTGGGTGCCGGGGTGAGCTCGGCGGCACTCGGCGCCAGGAGCCCCTGGACCGTGGGCTGTGGCAGCGGCGCCGGTTGCGGGCCCGACGGCGCCGACAGCGAGCCGTCCACGGTGTTGAGCTGCCGGACCTGCTGCCGCAGCGGGTAGACGTTCCACAGCGGCTGACTGTCGGTGCTCACCGCGGGCACCTGCGCCACCTCCGCCCCGGCGTCGTCCATCAGCGGCGTCCTGGCGGAGTCGCCCACGTCGAGCGGCCGCCCGTTCTCGTCGAACAGCTGGACGCCCTGCAGCGGCCGACCCTGCGCGTCGTAGGGGAAGACGTTGCGCACCTCGGTTCCGTTCAGCCACAGCCCGTTCGACGGTGGCATCACCCCGCCGGAGTAGAACACCGTCTGCCCCTCCGCGTGGCTGAGAGCCGGCGGCAGGCAGATCACCGCGAGCACGTTCACAGCCACCACCGCCCTGCGCCACCAGCGACCGCGGCCGGCGAGCATCCGCCGGCCCATCTGCACACTGGCGACGACCAGCAGCGCAAGGACCACCCAGCCACCCAGGGAGTTGGGCAGGACGGTTCCGAAGGACCCGCGGACGTTGGCGTGCAGCACCTGGTAGGCGATCCAGGCCCGGGCCACCCACCAGACCGGACGCAGGGCGACCAGGAAGTCCCGCGTCGCGGGCCACCCCGGCTGGCGCTCCAGCCGGGCCCTGGCCCGGCCTCGCAACCGGCCGACCTCGGCCCGCAGCCCGGACAGCGCCGCCCCGCGCGCACCCCCCACCATCGCGCGGGGCGGCAGCCCGGCGGCCGCACGCAGTTCGGCGGCATAGGCGACGGGATCGCCCAGCCGGTCGGCCGGGGTCGCCCCGTCACCGTCGGCCAGCGCGTCGTCCAGGTCGGCCTCGAGTCCACCGGTCAGCTCGTCGATCTCGTCTGCACCCAGGTCGTCCAGCTCAGCCCTGACCTGCTCGACGAAGCGAGCCACCTCGGGGCTGACCAGCGGCGCGCTCATTCCGCCACCCCCCGGAACGCGTGCGCGCCAGGGTGTGCGGCAGGGTCTGCGGCAGGGCGTGCGGCAGGGCGTGCGGCAGGGCGTGCGGCAGGGCGTGCGGCAGGGCGTGCGGCCCGGCTCCGCTCCATCATCGGACGACCTCCTTGCCGGTCCCGCGGCCCGCCTGGACGAGCAGGCCGGTCATCGTGTCCGCGAACGCGTTCCAGGTCTTGACCTGCTCGTCCAGAACGGCACGCCCGTACACGTTGATCCCGTAGTACTTCCGGTGCGGCCCCTCGTCGGACGGGACCACGTAGGAGGAGAGGGCACCGGCCGAGTAGAGCCGGCGGAGCGTGCCGTAGACCGAGGCGTCCCCGACGTCGTCCAACCCTGCCGACCGGAGCCGGCGGACCACGTCGTAGCCGTACCCGTCCTCCTGCGCCACCACGGCGAGCACCGCGAGGTCGAGCACTCCCTTGAGCAGCTGGGTCGTGTCCATCCACCCTCCTCTCCTGCGCGAGAGACACTACTACGGATAACGCGATAGTCAACGAGGCTTGGCTGCCGTGTGTCGCAGGTCGCGGCGAGGGATCCGGCAGGCAGCGCGAGCGGCGGCCGGCACCGTCCTCGCGCGGCGCTGCCAGGGCGCTGTCAGGCTCCTCGGGCGCGGCGTCAAGATGACGTCAGGATGGGCGCCGGCGTACCCGCGACCGTGCTGCCATGGGGAACGAGATCACGGGCGCGGTGTCGGTGCGCCACAGCGCCGGACCGCCTGGCGTTGAGGGGAAACCATGGCACTGGCGTGGACGGACGGCTCGCAGAGCCCCGAGCCGCTGGCGACCCGCAACTGCCGCAGAGCCCGAGCTACCGGGTCAAGAAGGTCGGTCGAGGTGGACCTGTGGGACGGCACCGGCGGGATCACGCTGGTGTTCTACGGGCGGCGTGCGATCCCCGGGCTGGCTGCGGGTTGCCGGCTGATCGCCGAGGGCATGGTCGGGGAGCGCATGGGCAGGTTGGCGATCGCCAACCCCGTCTACCGCCTGGTGGGCGGCGGCGCTGACTGACCTCGGCTGATCTGGCTGACCTCGGGTCGCGCCGAATGTAACGATTGCCGGCAGGTTGTGGCCCAGACCGCGCAACACCCTGGGCAAACGTCACACTCGGACGCTCGGAGGCATCATGCTGCGGACCTCACCGGTGATCGCCTTCGTACCCTCGCGCGACCTGGAGCGATCGCGGGTGTTCTACGCCGACGTGCTCGGTCTGAGCGTCGAGGAGATGACGCCGTTCGCCTGTGTCCTGGTCGCCGGGGCGACGATGCTGCGGATCACCGCGGTGGAGAGCCTGCAGCCGCAGCCGTTCACCGTACTCGGGTGGCGGACCAGCGACATCCACGCCGAGGTGATCGCGTTGGCGGCGGCGGGCGTGGAGTTCATTCGGTACCCCGGGATCGACCAGGACGGTCTCGGCGTGTGGACGACTCCCGGCGGGGACCAGGTCGCCTGGTTCCACGACCCCGACGGCAACACCCTGTCCCTCACCGAGTTCCGCTGAGTCCCTGACCGAGTTCCGCTGGCGGCATCTCACTGACCGACCAGGCTCACGCCGCAGGCTCACGCCACAGGCTCACGCCACGGGCCTGCCCGTCAGCCGCGGGCCGCCAGACCGAAGGCGATGCCGTCGAGGATGTCGTGCTCGCTGGTCACCACCTCGCCGATGGCAGCCTCGGCCACCAGCCGGTCGATGATCAGCCGCCAGATCAGGGCACCGGCGCCGATCACGTCCACGCGACCGGGATGCATGTACGGCAGCGCGGCACGCCCGGACCGGGTCAGCCGGGTCAGGTCGTCGCAGGCGGCCCGGGCCTTCGGCACGCTGACCACCTGCCCGTGGATCACGTCAGGGTCGTAGCCGGGCAGCCGCAGGGCGTGGGCGGTCACCGTCGTCACCGAACCCGCCAGGCCGACCAGGGTCCGGGTCCGGTCCAGCGGCACGACCTGCGCCACCTGGTCGATCGCCGCGCGGATGTCCGCGGCCGCGGCGTCGAGCTGGGCCGGGTCCGGCGGATCGCCGGCCAGGTGCCGCTCCGTCATCCGGACACAGCCGATGTCGACCGAGCGGGCGGCCTGCACCCCGCCTGCGTCGCCGAGCACGAATTCGGTCGAGCCTCCGCCGATGTCGACCACGAGGTACGGGGCCCGGTGGGTGCCCGGCAGACCCCGGGTCGCGCCGTCGAAGGACAGCCGGGCCTCCTCGTCACCGCTGATCACCTCGGGCTCAACCCCGAGCAGGTCGCGCACGCCGGCGGTGAACTCGGCCCGGTTCGCGGCGTCGCGGGTCGCCGAGGTGGCCACGAACCGCACCCGCCGGACGTCGAGCTCGGCGCACCGGCGGGCGTACCGCAGGGTGGCCTCCAAGGTGCGCCGCATGGCCTCGGGGGCGATCCGCCCGGTGCGGTCCACGCCCTGGCCGAGCCGGACGATCTCCATCCGCCGGTCGACGTCGACCATCCGCCCGGCCGCCGGGTCGACGTCCGCGACGAACAGGCGCAAAGAGTTCGTGCCGCAGTCCACCGCGGCCACCCGGATCACGGCCCCACCTCGGGTTCAGGCCCTGCCTCGGGTTCAGGCCCTGCCTCGGGTTCAGGCCCTGCGTCGGGTTCAGGCCCTGCCTCGGGTTCAGGCCCTGCCTCGGGCACGCACGGACCGGTCGCCCACCAGGCTGGCAGCGCGGCCAACACCTCGTCGCCGAGCGGGTTTACCCCGGGCCCGGCGGCCAGCGCATGCGCCACGAGCACGTGCAGGCACTTGACCCGATCGGGCATGCCGCCCGCGGACACCCCGGTCAGTTCCGGAACGTCGGCCAGCCGTGCCCGGCGTGCCAGGTAGTCCTCGTGCGCCCGCCGGTAGCCGGCCGCCAGTTCGGGCTCGGCCGCCAGCCGCCGCGTCATGGCCCGCATCAACCCGGACGCCTCGAGGGTTCCCACCGCGCTCACCGCGCGCGGGCAGGTCAGGTAGTAGGTCGTGGGGAACGGCGTGCCGTCCGCCAGCCGCGGCGCCGTCTCGATCACGTCCGGCCGACCGCACGGGCAGCGATGCGCCACCGCGACCATCCCCCGCGCCGGCCGGCCGAGCTGCGCGCCCGCCGCGGCGACGTCCTGCTCGAAGCTCGCGGCCGCAGGGATCACGGCGCGGTCGTGCCTGCCGGTGCGGACCCGGCAAGCTGGACCGACTGCCACACCACGTCGTACCAGGGTCGCCCGGTAACCGCGCCTGCGGCGGCTGCCGCCTGCTTCCTGGGGTCGGACTGCACGGCCGGCGGCGGGGCCGGGAGCAGGACGTAACCGGTGTCGCCCGGCATCACGAAGTTCAGCCGCTCGCGGGCCTGCGCCCGAACGTAGTCCGGGTCCTGCCACTGCTTCTGCTCGGTCTCGAGCTGGTCCACCTGGCGCTGCAACTGCCCCACCTGCAGGCGTCCCGCCGAGATCTGGGACCGCTGCGCCAGCCACGGCCGCAGGTACGGCGCGAGCAGGATCGCCAGCACGACCAGCACACCGGAGATCATCGTCACTGGCCGGACCACGGGTGGGCGCCAGGCGCCCGGCCGCTGCGCCGGCCGCTGCGCCGGACGGCGCCCGGCGGCGCCCGGCGAGCCGGAGCCACCCGGGCGCGTCCCCTTGGCACCGACGGCCGAACCCCGCCCGGAGCTCTGGCGCGCGGCCGGGCGGTCACCCGTTGCCGGCGGCGAACCCCCCGCCGCCGACCGCCCGGTACCACCGCGTGCCGAGCCGCCCGCCGGGCGACCCGCCGGAGGGCGTGGCGCCCCGCGGCCCGCGCCGGAACGCGGAGCCGTGGGGCGGCGCGGTGCCATCTCGGGTCCCCCTGTGGTCGGTGCCGGTGTTCTGGATGCCGGTCGGTGGGTGGCGGGTGCAGCTGTCAGGCGTGGAAGCGCGGGAACGAGGAGGCACCTGCGTACACCGCCGCCTCATCCAGCTCCTCCTCGATCCGCAGCAGCTGGTTGTACTTCGCGACCCGCTCGGACCGGGCCGGGGCACCGGTCTTGATCTGGCCGCAGTCGGTGGCCACGGCCAGGTCGGCGATCGTGGTGTCCTCGGTCTCGCCGGAGCGGTGGCTCATCATGCAGCGGTAGCCGCTGCGGTGGGCCAGCGCGACCGCGTCGAGTGTCTCGCTCAGCGAGCCGATCTGGTTCACCTTGACCAGCAGGGCGTTCGCGGCCCCGGTCTCGATCCCCTTGCGCAGCCGGGTCGGATTGGTCACGAAGAGGTCGTCGCCGACGATCTGCACCCGGTCGCCGATCGCGGAGGTGATGGCCGTCCACCCCTCCCAGTCGTCCTCGGCCAGCGGGTCCTCGATCGAGACCAGCGGGAAGCCGTCCAACAGCGCGGTGTAGTAGGTGATCATCTCGGCGCTGCTGCGCTGCTGGCCCTCGAAGCGGTAGCTGCCGTCGGCGAAGAACTCGGTCGCGGCCACGTCCAGCGCCAGCGAGATGTCGCTGCCCAGGGTGAAGCCGGCCTGCTCGACGGCCACCCCGATCAGGTCCAGCGCCTCGCGGTTGGTCGGCAGGCTGGGCGCGAAGCCGCCCTCGTCGCCCAGCCCGGTGGGCAGGCCGCGGCTCTTGAGCACGGACTTGAGCGAGTGGTAGGTCTCGGCGCCCCAGCGCAGTGCCTCGCGGAAGGTCGGCGCGCCGATCGGGGCGATCATGAACTCCTGGATGTCCACCCCACCGTCGGCGTGCGCGCCGCCGTTGAGGATGTTCATCATCGGCACCGGCAGGATGTGTGCGTTCGGGCCACCCACGTAACGGAACAGCGGGAGCCCGGCCGACTCGGCGGCCGCCTTGGCGACGGCCAGGGAGACGCCGAGGATGGCGTTCGCGCCGATGGAACCCTTGTTGTCGGTGGCATCCAGATCGATCATCGTCTGGTCCACCATCCGCTGGTCGGCGGCGTCGAAGCCGAGCAGCTCGGGCCCGAGCTGGTCCAGGACGGCGGTGACCGCGTTCTCGACGCCCTTACCCCCGTACCGGCCCTTGTCACCGTCGCGGCGCTCGACCGCCTCGAACGCGCCGGTCGAGGCCCCGGAGGGGACGGCGGCTCGCGCGATCGTGCCGTCGTCGAGCGCGACCTCCACCTCGACGGTGGGATTGCCTCTCGAATCGAGAATCTCGCGTGCTCCGACTGCCTCAATGCTCGCCACGTCTGCGCTCCGGATCGGCCCTATAGATGACCCGCACAGCCTAACCGGGCGATTTCCGGTCGCCCCGCAGGCTCGCTCCGGGCAGCGCCGGGAACCTTCCCGGCTCGGGGCGAAGCGGGGCAAACCTTCGGGCAGATCGCCCGGAGCTGCGCACACTCGTGGTCACAGCGCGCACGCGCGAGGCGGAGTATTCGCGAATGCCCCTTCCCGGCTGGATCACATGTGGTTTCCTGGCCCGCATGACGGCTTTGCGTGCGGCGCTTGCTGCCCTCGTCCACCCTCGCCAGCCTCGCCCCCGGCGCCTGTTCGCGCAGGCCAGGGCCCGCTCCGCGATCGTTGCCGTGGCGGGGCTGGGCGCCGCGCTGCTGACCGGGGTCGCCGCACCCGAGGCGGCCCGCGCCGACACCGCCCCCGCCGCCGGGACACCGTCCACGGTCAGCGCCGACGCGCTACCGACCGTGCAGATCAACGGCGTGGTCTGGTCCCAGGTGACGGTGGGTAACACCGTCTACGTGACGGGCAGCTTCAGCTCGGCGCGCCCGGCAGGCTCCCCCGCCGGCAGCAACGAGGTCGCCAGGGCGAACCTGCTCGCGTACAACATCACCACCGGGCAGCTGATCACCTCGTTCAACCACACGCTGAACGCGCAGGGACGGTTCATCACCGCCTCGCCGGACGGCAGCCGGATCTACGTCGTCGGCAGCTTCACCACCGTGGACGGGGCCACCCACAACCGGATCGCGGCCTTCAACACGGCCACCGGCGCCCTGGTCACGGGCTTCACCGCATCGGTCAACTCGGTGGCGTACACCGCGACCGCGACCAACAGCGCGGTCTACGTCGGCGGGGCCTTCACCAGTGCCGGCGGCGTGACCCGTACCAGGCTGGCCGCGTTCGCCGCGTCCAACGGCGCTGTGCTGACCTGGGCGCCCACCGCCGACAACTCGGTGATGGCGATGGTTCTCTCGCCGGACAACAGCAGGGTGATCGTCGCCGGGAAGTTCACCACCGTCAACGGCGCGGCCTACACCGGCATCACGGCGGTCACCTCCACCACCGGGGCGCTGTCCGCCTGGCCGGCTGACTTCCCGATCCAGGACAGCGGCAGCTCGGCGACCATCTCGCGGCTGGTCTCGGACGGCACCCAGATCTACGGCACGGCGTGGTACGTCACCCGGGGCGGCAACTTCGAGGGTCGGTTCGCGATCAACCCGAACACGGGGGCGATCAACTGGCTGAACAGCTGCCACGGCGACACCTATGACGCCTTCCCCATCGGCCAGGTGCTCTACAGCGCCGGGCACGGCCACGACTGCAGCGACCTGGACGACTTCAACCAGGACCAGATCAACGTCTTCGACGCGACGCACTGGTACACCCAGGCCGAGAGCACGACCCCGAGCGGCATCCTGCGCTCGCCGGTCTTCCCCGGCGGCCCCGGGATCCCCGGCCCGCGCTACGCCAACTGGGCCGGGCTGCCGCACTCCAGCGAGCTGAACTGGTACCCGGCGTACACCCAGGGCACCTACACCGGGCAGTCGCAGGCCGCCTGGAGCGTGACCGGGAACAGCACCTACCTGAGCGTCGGCGGCGAGTTCCCCCGCGTGAACGGCACCGCGCAGCAGGGCCTGGTCCGGTTCGCCCTCCGCTCCACGGCGCCGAACACCTCCGGCCCGGTCGCCGATGCCACGCTCACCCCGACCGCGGTGTCGCAGTCGTCCGGCGCCCTCCGGGTCGCCTGGCGGACCACGTGGGATCGGGACAACGAGACGCTGACCTACCGGGTCTTCCGGGACGGCGGCGGCACCGCGATCAGGACGATGACCCTGAACTCCCGTTACTGGAACCGCCCGATGGCCGGCTTTGTGGACGCCGGGCTGGCGGTCGGTTCCAGCCACACCTACCGGGTGACCGCGACCGACCCGATCGGCAATGTCCGCAACAGCGGCACCTCGGCCGCGGCGACGGTCGGGAGCGGGGCGTTCGGCAGCTACGCGAGCCTGGTCCGCGGCGACGGGGCCAGCAACTTCTGGCCGCTCTCTCAGGCTGGCGGTACCACCGGTCGTGACCTGGCCGGCTACAACGACCTGATCCTCGGTAGCACGGTGACCAGCGGCGTGGCCGGCCCACCCGGCCCGGGCACCGGTACCGCGACCACCTTCGACGGCACCACGACGGCGTTCGCCGGGACGAGCGGGAACGCCGAGCGGCTGAGTGCGTTCAGCGTCGAGGCGTGGGTCCGCACCACGGCCACCACCGGTGGCCTGATCGCGGGCTACGACGTGTACCAGCAGACGCTGAGCGCGAACCAGGACCGGCTGCTGTACCTGGACGCGTCCGGGCTGCCGTACTTCGGGGCCTTCGGCGGCAGCAACGTCGCCGTGCATGGCAGCACGCCCATCAACGACGGCGCCTGGCACCACGTGGTCGGCACGCTGTCGTCGACCGCCGGCTCGGCGCTGTACGTGGACGGCGCCCCGGTGGCCGGTGACTCCACCATGCGCAGCACCTCGCAGGTGGCCGGCTACTGGCGGATCGGCGGGGACCAGATGAACAACTGGGCGAACGCCCCGGCTCCGAGTCGGACCAACGCGAACTCCGGGTATCTCGCCGCGACCATCGCGGACGTGGCGGTGTACCCGACCGCGCTGACCGCGGCCCGGGTGGCGGCCCACGTCGGCGCGGCGCCGCCGGCCAACCAGCCGCCGGTGGCCTCCTTCACCTCGACCACCAGCGAGCTCGGCGTGTCCGTCGACGGCTCGGGATCCTCCGACCCCGACGGGACGGTCAGCTCGTATGCCTGGACCTTCGGCGACGGTGGCACCGCGACCAGTGCCACCGCCGACCACACCTACGCGGCGGCCGGCACCTACACCGTCACCCTGACCGTCACCGACAACTCGGGGGCGAGCAACAGCGTCAGCCACTCGGTCACCGTGACCAGCACGCCGACGCCGACCACGATCGCGTCGGACACCTACAACCGCACCGTTGCCAGCGGCTGGGGCAGCGCGGACGTCGGTGGGACGTGGGTGCTGTCCGGCAGCGCGGCGAACTTCGCCGTCACGCCGGGCGCGGGCACGATGTCGCTGCCGACACCGGGTGACGGGGCCCGCAACGTCAGCCTCTCCGGGGTGTCGGCCGCGGACGTGGACGTCACCACGACGCTGGCGATGAACAAGCTGGTCAACAGCGGCGGGAGCACCACGCTGTATGTGGTGGCCCGGCGGTCCTCGTCGGTCCGCCAGTACCGGGTCCGGTTGCGAATCGGCCGGACGGGCGCTGTGCAGTTGGCGCTGACCAAACTCGACGGCTCCTCCACCGAGAGCGTGATCGGCGGCCAGATCACCGTCCCGGGGCTGACCTACGCCCCAGGTT
Organism: uncultured Actinomycetota bacterium; assembly: GCA_963740575.1. GTDB lineage: Bacteria > Actinomycetota > Actinomycetes > Actinomycetales > Kineosporiaceae > CAVUET01. The sequence goes on from CAVUET010000001.1 coordinate 369,823, forward strand.
CGGACCTGAAGATCCGCTTCCAGGTCAGCGGCACGGCGCCGACCACGCTGAACGCCAAGGTCTGGGCCTCGTCCGGGACGGAGCCGGCCGGCTGGCAGCTGAGCCAGACGGACAGCAGCGCAGCTCTGACCGCGCCGGGCTCCATCGGGTTCAACAGCTACCTGTCGGCCTCGGTGACCAACCAGCCGGTGGTGATCACCGTCAAGTCACTCACCGCGGTAGCCGCGGTCTAGCGACGAGCCGGAGGCGGGGCGGTGGTGGAGACCAGGCGGAGGAGGCGGACCGGGTCAGTCTCGTCCAGTTCGGCGATGGCCTCCCGCGACTTCACGAAGTCCGAGAAGGACCGGTAGCCGAGTGCCTTCTCGCTGAAGGACGGGTCCATCCGCTTCATCTGGTTCTTCACCGTGGAGCTGTGCAGCCACTCGGCGTCCTCCTTCTCGTGGCCGAGTCGCAGCGCCCGCTCGAGGAGCCGGGTGGCCACCTCTTGCGGGTCCTCGGACTCCAGGATGCTCTCCTCGTCGACGACGGGCACCGGTCTCCTGCTGCGTCGCGACCCTTGAGGGGACGGTGCCTGCGCGGCGGCCTCCTCGGGCTCGGCCTTCGAGCTGCCGGCCCGGCCCCTCGGTGGCGGCGGCAGGGTGTCCGCGGAGCTGATGCCGGGCAGCGCGTCGTAGGTGACGAGCTCATCGCAGGCGGCGGCCAGTGACTTGCTGGTCGATCCCGCGACGCCGACGCCCACCACGTATCGGCCGAGCCGCCGGCAGCGCTGGGCCAGGGCGATGTAGTCCGAGTCACCGGCCACGATCACCACGTGGGTCAGGTCGGGCAGCCGGAACATGTCCTCCACCGCGTCGACCGCCAGCCGGATGTCGGCGCCGTTCTTGGCGTACGCCGCCGCGGGGAAGAGCTGCACCAGGTCCACCGCCCGGCTGACGAGTTGCCCCCGGTAGTCGGCGTTGACCTGGGCCGACCAGTCCGCATAGGCGCGGGTGAGGACGAGGGTGCCGAACGACGAGGCGAAATCGATGACGGCCCCGACGTCCACCGTGGCGTTCCGCAGCTTCTCGGCGATCTCGGGATCCGCCGCCCTGTCTGCTTTGTCGAAGCCGCGCGCCTTGTCCCGCTGGAACTGGCCACGACCATGGATCTGGTCGTAGCGCGAGATCACGATGTTGTCGAAGTCGATGTAGACGGCGACGCGGGTGATGCCGGGGTCGGTCATGACTCTCTTCTCGTGACGAGGCGCATCGGGTGGTGGCCTGCGCTTCGGGCGGTTGGCAGTGGCATCGGGCAGCCGGGTGCTGGGCGGGCTGAGTCACCTGCGGGTGGGCAGCCCCCCGGGCAGCCCGAGCAGGTTGCGCAGGTGTCGCGGCGGAGGGCTGCCGTACGACAGGACAGCATCGTGCAGCACACGGTCCGGGGTCCCGGCGGGCCGGGAGTCGCGCAGCCGCTGCACGATGTCGCGGACCTCGTGGTACCCGACGTAGTACGTGGACAGCTGGGCCGAGGTGAGCAGCGCCCGGCGCCACTTGCCCGCGGCCTCACCGTCCTCCTGGTGACCGCGCCCGGTCATCAGGGCCATCGCCTCGGACTCGGTCATCCCGTGGGCGTGCACCCGGACGTCGAGGATCGCGTTGATCGTCATCCGCAGCTGCATCTTGAGCTGCTGCAGCCGCAGGCCGGCGTCCGCCTCCGGCCCGAGCCCGAGGCCCGCGCGGGCGAGCTGCGACTCCGCGTACACGGCCCAGCCCTCGATGAACGGCCCGCTCGCCGCGGCCGCCCGGACCCGGGTGCTGCCGCGGTACCGGGCCGCGTGCGCCAGCTGCAGCACGTGGCCCGGCATGGCCTCATGCACGGTGAGGTTGCGCAGCATGTGGCCGTTGTACTCACGGTAGAACGACGCCACCCGCTCCGGGCCCCAGCCGGACGGGGTGGGCGAGACGGCGAACAGCGACGGCAGCGCCCGGCCGTCGGAGGTCGGCGGCTCCAGCGGACCCGGCGGGTCGCAGTAGGCCACCGCAACACCGCGCCGGAACTCGGGCATGACGATGATCTGGATCGGGTCGTCCGGTATCGAGACCAGGTCGAGCTCACCGACCCGCCGGGTGGTGTCGGCCAGAGCCTGCCGGCACAGCCCCAGGATGGTCGTGTCGGTCACGTGGGCGCCGGCCGCGAGCCGGTCCAGCATCGAGCGGACCTGACCGGCCGCGGGCGGCGCGTCAGGCAGCTCCGAGGTCAGCTCGGGGGTCAGCTCGGAGGCCAGCCCCGAGGTCAGCTCGGCCAGCTCCTCCTCGACCGCCTGCAGATCGCTCTCGGCGCGGGTGAGCAGGGCGTCCGGCGTGGTCTGGGTGTCCAGGGTGTACCAGAGCTTGGCCGCGAACCGTTCCTCACCGAGGCGGGGGTCGCCGTCGCTGTCCGGTAGCCGGCTCTCCAGCCAGCGGACGTGGTCGGCGAGCGCCTCGGCCGCTGCCTCGCGTGCCGCCAGCGCCGGGGGCCGCAGCGCCGGATCGCGCCCGAGCAGGGCGTCCACCTGGGCACCGAGCATCTCGATCGTGCCGCGGGCCTGACCGATCGCGGTCTCGACGTGCACCCGCGGCATCTCCCCCAGCGTGGCCCGGGCCGTCGCCAGGCGGTCCGGGATGCCACCCATCCGAGTCGTGAGCGCCCGCACCACGCCGGCAGGGTCGCTCACCTCGCGCACCAGCAGCGGGTAGAGCGCGTCGCCCGGCAGGTGTACCAGGGGATCGCTCCGGTGCGGGCACAGCTCCGTCACGGTCCACAGGTCGCGGGCGACCATGGTGCGCAGGATCTCGAGGTCCACCCGCTCCGCGGCGTCCAGCCCGGCGTCGTCGACCGCGTCGAGGGCGCTGAGGGCCTCCCCGAGCATCGCCCCGCGACCCTCGATACCGCGCTCGGACAGGTCGTCCAGCCGATCGTCGAACCGGTGGTCGCCCAGCTCGGTGGCGCTCTGCGGTGAGGCCTCGAGCAGCGCGTCCAGGACCCGCTCCGCCACCGCGCGGAACCGGCTGATCGGCTGGCCGGCCACCGGCCCGCCGGCGCCGGACCCTGCCGGCACCCCCGGCTCGGGACCCGGCTCGCCCTCGGCTTCGCTCATGCACGCATCCTTCCGCAGAACCGCTGCTCCGTCGCCCGGCTGACCGACGGGGGGTTCAGGTTCCGGGCGGTTCAGGCCTGCGGCAGCCGGCCCAGCGCGGCACGCAGCACCGACTCGGCGTCCACCCCGGCCGTGCGGGCCCGCTCGACCATCGACAGCAGTTCCGCGCCGATCGGGTCGTCCCCGGACGCCGCGCTGATCGCCGAGGCGGGGTCCTGGCCGGCGCCGGCCAGCCGGGTGAGCATCTTCTGCGCCCTGGCCAGCGCCGGCAGGGTCGGCGGGATCCCCTCGAACAGTCCGTCCCGGCCCTTCTCCTGCGCTTTGAGGTGCTCCCAGTTGGCCTTGACCTCGTCGGAGTCGGCGGCCTGTTCGCCGGCGAACACGTGCGGGTGACGGTTCACCAGCTTGGCCACGATGCCGGCCGCCACCTCGTCGATGTCGAACGGCTGTTCCGGGTGCTCCTGCGCGATCCGGGCGTGGAAGAGCACCTGCAGCAGCAGATCGCCCAGCTCCTCCTGCAGGTGCTCGCGGTCGCCGGACTCGACCGCCTCGATCACCTCGTGGGTCTCCTCGAGCAGGTACGGCAGCAGGGAGTCGTGGCTCTGCTCGGCGTCCCACGGGCAGCCCCCCGGCGAGCGCAGCGTGTCCATCACCGCGACCAGGTCGAGCAACCGCGCCCCGGGAACGTCGTAGGCGCCGGTGACGAGCTCCACCTCTGGTGGGTGACCCGCGATCGAGTGCCGCCCGAGGTGCTCGGCGAGCGCGTTGGTCAGCCCCGGATCACCGTCCGGCGAACCGAGCCAGGACACCTGGACGCCGGCCATCGCCCGCTCCACCAGGGTCCCGGCCCGCTGGCCCACCGGTAGCTCGGCGAGGTCCTGCACCGTGATCCCGGCCTCGTACAGGGCGTCGCCCCAGCTCGGGTCGAGGTCTACGGCGAACACGGCGGACGAGGCGTGCAGCGCCTGCCAGGCGGACCACGACATCAGCCCCGCAGCGACCCTCGGGCTGGTGTAGACGAGGACGATCCGCCCGGAACCGTCCGGCGGCGGCGCGTCCGCGATGGACCCGGTCACGGTCAGGGCGTCGAGGACGGGGCGGGAGTCTGGCCCGACCCGCTCGACGGCGTCGCCGTGGGCGATGCGACCAGCCAGTCGGGGGTGGTCGCGACGACGTCCAGGGTCTTCGGATCGAAGCGGCCGTAACGCGGGTTGACCTCGATCCTGTCGCCCCGGATCTGGTCTGCCAGCGCGGTCAGATCCTCCTGCTTGCCTGCCTGCTGCAGGTTGTTCAGGGCGGTCAGCGCCCTGATCGCCTGCACGGCGCCCGCACCGGGGCGGGCCACGCTGTGTGCCTTCAGCTCCTGGGTGGCCTGGTCCTGCGAGACGCCGACCCCGCCCTTCGCCGCGGCCCGGACCAGGTACGGCTCGAGGATCATCAGCAGCAGCACCTTGTTCTGGCTGACCTGCTGATCGGGGCCCGCGTAGGTCTGGATCTGCGTGGTCGCAGCCTGGAGCTCGGCGACTGAGATCCGCCGGTCACCGACCACCGCGGCCGAACCGGCCTGGACCTGGCCACACGCGGAAGCGGTGAGCGCGGCGATCGCGATGGCGGCCGCGGCGACGAGCTGCCGGCCGGGGATGCGAAGGATGCGGGTCACGGCGCCGATGCTAGCGGGCGGCCGCCGACGTCCGCCGTTCGGCACCGGGGGCCAGCACTACCCGCGGGCGCCGACGGTGGCGGCCACCGGGACCGAGCCGAGCAGCACCGCGTCGACCAGCTCCGCGGCCCAGCGCAGCACCGCCGCGTCCCGGAGCGGCTGCCCGCCGACCCGGGCGGTCTTCGGCCGCGGCACCAGGATGGTCCTGACCGCGGGCTTGACCAGCGAGCCCGGGTAGAGCCGCTTGAGCCGCAGCTGCGCCGACTCGGGCAGCTCGACCGGAGAGAACCGGACGTGGTTGCCCTGCAGGGTCACGTCAGTCACGCCTGCGCGCCGCGCCTGGACCCGGAACCGGGCCACCTCCAGCAGGTTCACCACCGGCTCCGGCAGCGCGCCGTAGCGGTCGATCAGCTCGGCGCGGACCGCCTCGATGCCGTCGACGGAACCGATCTCGGCGATCTTCCGGTAGGCCTCCAGCCGCAGCCGCTCGCCGGGGATGTAGTCGTGCGGAAGGTGGGCGTCCACCGGCAGCTCGACCTTCATCTCGACCTGCTCGGCGGTGTCGGTGTCGCCGCGGAACTCGGCCACCGCCTCGCCGACCAGGCGGACGTACAGGTCGAAGCCGACCCCGGCGATGTGCCCGGACTGCTCCCCGCCGAGCAGGTTGCCCGCGCCTCGGATCTCCAGGTCCTTCATCGCGATCTGGGTGCCGGCACCGAGGTCGGTGTGCTGGGCGATGGTCTGCAGCCGGTCGTGCGCGGTCTCGGTCATCGGCCGCTCGGGCGGGTAGAGGAAGTAGGCGTAGGCCCGCTCGCGGCCCCGCCCGACCCGCCCCCGCAGCTGGTGCAGCTGGGACAGCCCGAGCAGATCCGAGCGCTCCAGGATCAGCGTGTTCGCGTTCGAGATGTCCAGCCCGTTCTCCACGATCGTGGTGCAGACCAGGACGTCGATGCGCTTCTCCCAGAAGTCGAGCATGACCCGCTCGAGCTGGTGTTCGGCCATCTTCCCGTGCGCCGCCGCGACCCGGGCCTCGGGCACGAGCTGGTGGACCCGGGCGGCCGAACGCTCGATCGAGTCCACCTTGTTGTGCACGTAGAAGACCTGGCCCTCGCGCATCAACTCGCGCCGGATCGCCGCGCCGATCTGCTTCTCCTCGTAGGGGCCGACGAAGGTGAGCACCGGGTGCCGTTCCTCCGGCGGGGTGGCGAGCGTGGACATCTCGCGGATGCCGGTGACAGCCATCTCGAGCGTGCGCGGTATCGGCGTGGCGCTCATCGCCAGCACGTCGACGTTGGTCCGCAGCTGTTTCAGCTTCTCCTTGTGCTCGACGCCGAAACGCTGCTCCTCGTCCACCACGATCAAGCCGAGGTTCTTGAACCGGACCTCGCCGGACAACAGCCGGTGGGTGCCGATCACCACGTCCACCGACCCGTCGGCCAGCCCCTCGAGAGTCTGGGTGGCCTCCCGGTCGGACTGGAAGCGGGACAGCGGCCTGACCACGACCGGGAAGTTCGCGTACCGCTCGGTGAACGTCTCCAGGTGCTGGGTGACCAACAGCGTGGTGGGCACCAGGACGGCCACCTGCCTGCCGTCCTGAACCGCCTTGAAGGCCGCCCGGACCGCGATCTCGGTCTTGCCGTAGCCGACGTCGCCGCAGATCAGCCGGTCCATCGGGATCGGCTTCTCCATGTCCGCCTTGACCTCGTCGATGCAGGCCAGCTGGTCGGGGGTCTCCACGTAGGGGAACGCGTCCTCGAGCTCGCGCTGCCACGGGGCGTCCGGGGCGAAGGCGTGCCCGGACGAGGCCATCCGGGCCGAGTACAGCTGGATCAGCTCGCCGGCGATCTGCCGGACGGCCTTGCGCGCCCGGCCCTTGGTGCGGGCCCAGTCCGAGCCACCCATCCTGGACAGCTGCGGCTGCTCGCCGCCGACGTACCGGGTCACCTGGTCCAGGGAGTCGCTGGGGACGAAGAGCCGGTCGCCGGGCTGGCCCCGCTTGCTCGGGGCGTACTCGATCACCAGGTACTCGCGGGTCGCCCCGCCGACCGTGCGCTGCACCATCGCGACGTACTTGCCGACGCCGTGCTGCTCATGCACGACGAAGTCGCCGGTGCGCAGCTGCAGCGGGTCGACGACGTTGCGCCGGCGGCTGGGCAGCCGGCGCATGTCCTTCGTGGCCGAGCGCTGGCCGGCGATGTCTGCCTCGGTGAGCAGGGCCAGCCTCAGGTCCTCGGCAAGGAACCCGTGCTCCAGGGCCGCCGTCGTCACGTGCACCACGGACGCCTGCGGCGGCCCGTCGAGCGTGCCCACCAGCCGCGCCGGCACGTCGGCACCGGCCAGCACCTCGACCAGGCGCTTGGCCGGGCCCGGGCCTTCCGTGGTGGCCACGACGGCCCAGCCGGCGGAGACCATGCCGCGCAGGTCAGCCAGCGCCTTCTCGGTCTCGCCCCGGTACCCCGAGACCTCGCGCAGGCCGATCCCGACCGAGCGCGCGGTGGGGTCGCCGTCGGTGCCGTCCTGCGGCCCGGCGACACCTGCCGCCAGCAGCTCCACGTCCGCGGCCAGCGAGCTCAGCGACCACCAGGGGATCCGGCGCTCCGCCGCGTGCGCCCGGACCTTGGCCAGCGCCCAGTACGAGCCCTCGTCCAGGTCCAGCTCACCGAGACCGGCGGCGGCCAGGTCCACTGGCACGGCGTTGCCGGCGGAGGCGTTCGCCCACGAGGCGGCCAGGAACTCCTGGCTGGTGGCGACCAGGTCGTGGGCGCGGGTGCGGGCCTTCTCGGGGTCGAGCACGACGACGTGCGTCCCGTCCGGGAGCACGTCGAGCAGGGACTGCATGCCGTCCACCAGGACCGGCGCGAGTGACTCCATCCCCTCGACGGCGACCCCGGCGGCGATCTTGGCCAGCAGGTCCGCGACTCCGGGCAGCTCCGGGATCAGCGCCTCGGCCCGGGCCCGCACCCGGTCGGTGAGCAGCACCTCGCGGCACGGCGGAGCCCACAGCCCGCGGTCGGACACCTCGAGGGACCGCTGGTCGGCGACGGAGAACCAACGGATCTCCTCGACCACCTCGCCCCAGAACTCGACCCGCAGCGGGTGGTCCTCGGTGGGCGGGAACACGTCCAGGATGCCGCCCCGGACGGCGAACTCGCCACGCCTCTCGACCATGTCGACCCGGGTGTAGGCCGCCGCCGCCAGGCGCTCGACCACCTCGTCCAGCGGCACCTCGTCACCGGCCGCGAGCCGGACCGGCTCGAGCTCGCCGAGGCCGCGCACGAGCGGCTGCATGACCGACCGGATCGGCGCCACCAGCACCGTGATCGGGCCGATGCCCGGCCCGTCATCGGGATGCGCGAGCCGGCGCAGAACGGACAGCCTCCGGCCGACGGTGTCCGAGCGGGGGCTGAGCCGCTCGTGCGGCAACGTCTCCCAGGCGGGGAACTCGGCGACCTCGTCCGCGGGGAGGTAGCAGCGCAGCGCGGTGGCCAGGTCCTCGGCCTCACGGCCGGTGGCGGTCACGGCGAGCACGGGACGGCCCGCGCCGCGAGGCGACCGCGCGGCGATCGCTGCGATCGCCAGCGGGCGGGCGCCGGGCGCCGCGATGATGTCGAGCTGGCCGACCGAACCCGCGCGGGCGGCCGCGAGCACGGCTGACAGGCCCGGATCGGGTAGGACGGCGTCGAGAAGGCCGGAAAGGCTCATGTCGCAGCGATGTCCTCACGTGGTGCATCGAGAGATTTCAAGCCTACGGTGCCGGTATGACATCCCGGCCCGCAGGTCCGGGATGGGCGGCAGGAGGTGGCGGGAGGTGGCAGGATGCCGGATCGTTCGGAGCGGGATGAGCTCGGCCGACCCGAGGACGTGGCGGAGATCCGGGCCCTGATCGAGCGCTGGGCCCGGGCGGCACACACCGGCGACCTGGACGCGGTGCTGGCGGCGCACTCCGACGACATCGTGATGTTCGACGTGCCGCCGCCGCACGAGGGAGTGCGCGGGATCGACGCCTATCGCAGCACCTGGCCGCCGTTCTTCGACTGGCAGGCGGGCGGCGCGGTCTTCGACCTCCTCTCGCTGGAGGTCACCGCGGGCACGGACGTCGCGTTCGCCCACGCCCTGCTGCGGTGCGGCACGCCCGAGGACTTCGCCCGTGAGCCGGACGCCCGGCTCAGGCTCACGGTGGGGCTGCGCAGGCTGGACGGAGGCTGGGTCGTCACGCACGAGCACCACTCCTTCGCCGTCACGGACGGCGCCTGAGCGTTCGGCTGCCGGCCACGCGGCTCAGGACGCGGGGCCGAGGATCATCCCCGCCGCGACCGTGGCGTTCGTCGCCTCGTCCACCAGCACGAAGCCGCCGGTGGCGCGGTTGCGGCGGTACTCGTCGGCGAACAGTGGCGCGGTGGTCCGCAGCACGATCCGGCCGATGTCGTTCAGCCCGAGTTGGCCGGCGTCCTCCTGCCGGTGCAGCGTGTTCACGTCCAGGCGGTAGCGCAGGTCCTTGACCAGGGCCCGGACCGAGCGAGTGGTGTGCTTGAGGGCCAGTTTCTGCCGCGGCTGCAGCGGGCGCTCGCTCATCCAGCAGACCATGGCGTCGATGTCCTGCACCGTCGTCGGGGCGTTGTGCGGGCGGCAGATCATGTCCCCGCGCGAGACGTCGAGCTCGTCCGCCAGCCGGACGGTGACCGCCATCGGCGGGAACGCCTCGGCCACCGGGCCGTCAATGGTCTCGATCGCGCTGATCCGGCTGGTGAAGCCGGACGGCAGCACCATCACCTCGTCGCCCGGCTTGAGCACCCCACCCGCCACGGTGCCGGCGTAGCCACGGTAGTCCGGGTGGGCCGCCGACTGTGGGCGGATCACGTACTGCACGGGGAACCGGACGTCGATCAGGTTCCGGTCGCTGGAGACGTGCACGTGCTCGAGGTGGTGCAGCAGCGACGTGCCCTCGTACCACGGCATGTTCGGGGACCTGCTGACGATGTTGTCGCCGTGCAGCGCGGAGATCGGGATGACCGTGAGGTCGGGCAGGTCGAGCCGGGTGGCGAACCGGGCGAACTCGTCCTGGATGCTCTCGAAGACCTCCTGCGACCAGTCCACCAGGTCCATCTTGTTCACTGCCAGGACCAGGTGCGGCACCCGCAGCAGGGTGGCCAGGAAGGCGTGCCGGCGGCTCTGCTCGATCAGGCCCTTGCGGGCGTCCACCAGCACCACGGCCAGGTCGGCGGTGGACGCGCCGGTGACCATGTTCCGGGTGTACTGGATGTGCCCTGGGGTGTCGGCGATGACGAAGGTGCGCCGGGGAGTGGCGAAATAGCGATAGGCGACATCGATCGTGATGCCCTGCTCCCGCTCGGCCCGCAGGCCGTCGGTGAGCAGCGCCAGGTTCACGTAGTCGTCGCCCTTGGCCGCGCTGGCCCGCTCGACTGCCTCGAGCTGGTCGGTGAAGATCGACTTGGAGTCGTACAGCAGGCGCCCGATCAGGGTGCTCTTGCCGTCATCGACCGAGCCGGCGGTGGCCAACCGGAGCAGGCCCGCGCCGGAGTGCGTCGTCGTCGGTTCCACGCTCAGAAGTACCCTTCCCGCTTGCGGTCCTCCATCGCAGCCTCGCTGAACCGGTCGTCGCCCCGGGTGGCGCCACGCTCGGTCAGCCGGGTGGCCGCGATCTCGGCGACGATCTCGTCCACCGTCGCGGCCTGGCTGCGCACCGCGGCGGTCAGGCTGGCGTCCCCGACCGTTCGATACCGGGCGGTCGCGGTGAACACGTCCTCGCCGGGGCGTGGGCGGCAGTGCTCGTGCACTCCGTAGAGCATCCCGTCGCGCTCGAACACCTCACGCCGATGGGCGAAGTAGATGCTCGGCAGCTCGATACCCTCCCGGGCCACGTACTGCCAGATGTCCAGCTCGGTCCAGTTGGACAACGGGAAGACGCGGATGCTCTCCCCGGTGTGGATCCGGCCGTTGTAGAGGGACCACAGCTCGGGGCGCTGGTTCTTCGGATCCCACTGCCCGAACTCGTCCCGGAAGGAGAACACCCGCTCCTTGGCCCTGGCCTTGTCCTCGTCCCGCCGGGCACCGCCGAACGCTGCGGTGAACCTGTTCTCGTCCAACGCGTCCAGCAGTACCGGGGTCTGGATCCGGTTGCGGGTGCCGTCCGGCGGCTCCTGCACCAGGCCGCGGGCGAGCGCGTCGGGCACTGACGCCACCACCAGCTGGACGCCGAGCTCGGCCACCCGCCTGTCCCGGAAGGCGAGCACCTCGTCGAAGTTGTGCCCGGTGTCGACGTGCATCACGGGGAAGGGGATCCTGGCCGGCCAGAACGCCTTCTCGGCCAGCCGCAGCATGACGATCGAGTCCTTGCCTCCGGAGAAGAGCAGCACCGGACGCTCGAGCTCGGCCACCACCTCACGGAAGATGTGGATCGACTCCGCCTCGAGGATGTCGAGCTGGGAGAGCCTGTACTCCAGGGTGCCCGGCGCGGGCGTCATCGGCGGATCCCTTCCCGGACCCCTGGGTCCGTGGTGTGCTGTCCGGCGTCCCTGCCATGGGAGCCGTGGCCATCGGAGCCGGGGAAGCCCAGCGCGGCGGTCCGGGCCAGGATCGGCTCGGCCAGCTCGGGGCGGCAGATCAGCAGGTCCGGCAGCCAGGAATCGGGCTGGTTGTAGCGCAGCGGGCTGCCGTCCAGGCGACTGGCGTGCAGCCCGGCGGCGAGCGCGACCGCGACCGGCGCGGCGCTGTCCCACTCGTGCTGCCCGCCCGCGTGCAGGTAGGCGTCGGCGACGCCGCGCCAGACGCTGGCACACTTGGCGCCGGCCGAGCCCAGCGGAACCAGCACGGCGTCCAGGCCCCGGGCCAGCGGCGGCAGGAATGCCGCCGGGCGGCTGCGGCTGACCACGATCCGGATCGGTCCGGGTTCGCGCGGGGGGACCCGCGGCGGCGCGTCCGTCCCGTAGCAGAGGCCCTCGGCCGGCAGGCTGACGGCGCCGGCCACCAGCCGGCCTCGCTGCCAGAGCGCCACGTGCACGGCCCAGTCGATCCGCCCGGGCTCGGCGAACTCGCGGGTGCCGTCCAGCGGGTCGATGATCCAGACCCGGTCGCACGACAGCCGGGCGGCCGGGTCCGGCGCCTCCTCGCTGAGCACCTCGTCGGCCGGCCGGTCACGCCGCAACCGGGTCGCGAGCACCTGCTGCGCCTCGCGGTCACCGGCCGCGCGCAGCGCCGCAGCGGTCAGGGCACCGGCCCGCACCTCGAGCAGCCGACGGCCGACGACTTCGGCCAGATCGCGTGCGAGGGCGGCGTCGTCCAGGACCGGCGTCATCTCACCCCTAGGCTGTGGACGCGCGCCTGCCCCGGGCACACGGCAGGCGAGCCTTACGTACCCCAGGTGACGGTACCTCAAAGTGCAATCAGTCGCCCCGGGCGTCCCGGTGCGTGGTCAGCCTGGGTGGTCAGCCTGGGTGGTCAGCCTGGGTGGTCAGCCTGGAGTGGTCAGCCTGAGTGGTCAGCCTGAGTGGTCAGCCTGAGTGGTCAGCCTGAGTGGTCAGCCTGAGTGGTCAGCCTGAGTGGTCAGCCTGAGTGGTCAGCCTGAGTGGTCAGCCTGAGTGGTCAGCCTGAGTGGTCAGCCTGAGTGGTCAGCCTGAGTGGTCAGCCTGAGTGGTCAGCCTGAGTGGTCAGCCAGGGCCTGCCGGGCCGGGCTCAGTAGGCGCCGACTCCGCGGAGGACGGCTCGTCCGGTGCGCCAGAGGATGGCCAGGTCCAGGGCCAGGGACCAGTTGTCGACGTAGCGCAGGTCCAGGCGTAGGGATTCTTCCCAGGACAGGTCGCTGCGGCCGCTGACCTGCCACAGGCCGGTCAGGCCGGGGCGGACCCGCAGTCGGCGGGTGGCGTCGTGGGAGTACAGCGCGACCTCTTCCGGTAGCGGTGGGCGGGGCCCGACCAGGGACATGTCGCCGCGCAGGATGTTGAACAGTTGGGGCAGTTCGTCCAGGGACAGGCGGCGGATGACGGCCCCGACCCGGGTCACCCGCGGGTCGCGTTTCATCTTGAACAGCACGCCGTTGCCCTCGTTGAACGCCTCCAGCGCGGCCCGGCGGGCCTCGGCGTCCACGACCATCGAGCGGAACTTCAGCATCGTGAACTGGCGCCCGTCGATCCCGATGCGGGTCTGGCGGAACAGCACCGGCCCGCGGCTGCTGAGTTTCGATCGAGACCGCGATCAGCCCCATCAACGGCAACCAGGCCGCCAGCAGCACCACCCCGACCAACCGGTCGAACATCGTCTTGGTGATCATCCGGCCGCCGCTGATCGCCGGCCGCTCCAGATGCAGCAGCGACAACCCGGCCACCGGCCGGATCGACAACCGCGGCCCGGCCACCTCGATGATCCCCGGCGAGACCACCAACTCCACCTGCCGCTCATCCAACGCCCAGGCCAACCGCCGCAACGCCTGCCCGGACAGATCCGGATGGGAGACCACCGCCACCACATGAGCCTTCAGCTCATCGACCGCTTCCAGGATCCGGGTCGGATCACCCACCACCGGCACACCATGAACATGCGAAGGCGCCACCCCGATCGTCGGCACACACGCCCCCACCGCCACCAACCCGTGCTGCGGCTCGTGATCCAACTTCTCGATCACCGACACCGCCGCGTCCGCACGACCCACCACCAACACCCGCTGCAGCCCACGACCATGCAACCGCAACCGATAGATCCACCCCCGCAACAGATGCCGGAACGCCAACGACAACAACACCGTCCCCGGCACACTCACCAACACGTACACCCGCGACAGATCACCCCGCACCGTGTACGACGCCACCGCGAACACCGTGAACAACACCAAACCCGCACCAGCAACCCGCCGGTACTCCTCCGGACCCGTCCCCAGATACCGATACTCATACCCCCGCTGCAACGCAACGAAGATGAGCCACGCCAGCGGGACGATCGCGGTCAGCACGGCATAGCTCACGGCGATGTAGAGGCCGAAGCGGACCAGCAGCGCCAGCAGCGTCGCGGCGGCGGCGGACGCCACATCGGCCTTCATCGCCATCCGGCGATAGCGCTCCAGCAGTTCCTGTGGATCGTCGTCATGAAGGTCCGGCCTGGGCAGGCGGGTCAACCGCGATTGCGGCAGATGCACGTCCTCGTCGACGAGCCGCTTAACGCCTACGGCCTCGCGGTCGGACGATGCTTCGATGGACATCCTGCCCCTGTCGGGATCCCTCGGCGCATGGTCAACAGCTCGGGTGCGCTCCCCACACCCGTCCGCGACTATAGTTGCGCCCATCACGGCGTGTGGCCGGAATTACGTTTCTCGGAGCCGAGATGACGGACTCCGCCGTGGCGCACATCACGAAAACTACGCTCTGCGAGTGGCTTTCCGACGCAGCGTCGGCTACTCGCTACCTTCTGCCACTCTCCGGTTGACGTCGTTCTGAGCCCGTTCCCAGCCCTGTGTGAGGACTTCCCGGACGACGTCTGCGGCCTCGACCACCGCAAGGTCGAGCTCGGCCCGATCGGCGAGCGGGACGTCGCGCAACACGTAGTCCGCCGGATCCATCCGTCCGGGCGGGCGCCCGATCCCGATCCGCAGTCGCGCGTAGCCCCGGCCGCCGAGCGACCGGCTCACCGATCGCAGGCCGTTGTGGCCGCCCTCACCGCCGCCGCGCTTGAGTCGGACCACGCCGAACGGCAGGTCCAGCTCGTCGTGCACGACCAGCAGCCACTCCGGGTCGATGCGGAAGAACCGCGCCAGCCCGCTGACCTGGCCACCCGACTCGTTCATGTACGCGGTGGGCTTGGCCAGCAGCACCCGCGGCCCGGGGCGGCCGGCCACGGGCGCCAGACGCGTCTGGGCGACCTGGGCGCCGCTGCGGTGCGCGGTGAACCGCTCACCGAGGTCGGCCGCAAGGCGGTCGACGACCATCGCGCCGAGGTTGTGCCGGTTCCCGGCGTAACGCGGGCCGGGGTTGCCGAGGCCGACTACGAGCCATGGCTGGTCGGCCTCGGCCGCCTGCGACACCGCGCCGGGCCCGGCAGCTGCCATCGGCTCGCCCGCAGGTCAGTCTGCTGGGACCGGGTCAGGCCTCGGCGCCGACCTCGGCGGGCGTGCCGTCGGCGGTGGCCGCGGACTCCTCGCCCTCGGCCTCGGGCTCCTCCATCTGCGCCTCGGCGGAGCTGACCTGCAGCACCAGGATCTCCGCGTCGATGGTCAGCGTCGCTCCCGCCGGCAGCGTGATCTGCCCGGCGTGCACCTGCGTGCCCGCCGGTGCGTCGGTCACGTCGTACTCGAGCTGCTGCGGAATGCTCGTCGCCTCAACCTCGATGGCGATCGTGGTCAGCTCGGAGGTCACCAGCGTCCCGGATGCGGGCTCGCCGATCAGGTGCAGCGGGATCTCGACGTGCACCCTCTCGCCGTGGCGGACGATCAGCAGGTCGACGTGCTCGATGGTGCCGCGCAAGGCGTTGCGCTGCACGTCCTTCGGCAGGGCCAGAGTGGTCCCGCCGTCCAGCTCGACCGAGAGCAGGGTGTTGGAATGCTTCAGCGCCAGCATGGTCGCGTGCCCCGGCAGCGCGACGTGCACCGGCTCGGCGCCGTGGCCGTAGATGACGGCGGGCACCTTGTGCGCGCGACGCAGGCGGCGCGCGGCACCTTTGCCGAACTCCGATCGCGGCTCTGCGGTGAGCTTGACCTCGGGCACTGTCACTCCTCGTTCGTGGGCGCCGGGCGCCGGTCGTTCCTCGGGTTCGTGAGGCGCATGGCCTCGCCAGCTGCGGGCTCGGGCGGGGTGAGCGCGCGGTCCGCGAGCGCGGCCGCCACGACGGGCGCACCACGTCGATCACGGTCCGCTTGCGCGAGCCCTCGCCGAGGCAACCGCGCCATGTTAGCGGGCGGTGTCGCAGGGCTCGTAATCGGGTCTCCGGAGGAGGCCTTCAGGCGTTACCGTCGAACAGGCTGGTGACCGAGCCGTCGTCGAAGACCTCGCGGATGGCCCGGGCGATCATCGGTGCGATGGACAGCACGGTCAGCTGGGGGAAGGTGCGGTCCTCGCCCAGGGGCAGGGTGTTGGTGACGATCACCTCGGAGATCGGGCCGTTCTTCAGCCGGTCCACCGCCGGCCCGGACAGCACCGCGTGGGTGGCAGCCACGATGACGTCCGCGGCACCGTTCTCGCGCAGTGCCTGCGCCGCCTGCACGATCGTGCCGCCGGTGTCGATCATGTCGTCCACCAGGACGCAGGTCCGCCCGGCCACCTGGCCCACCAGCTCGTGCACCCGGACCTTGTTGGGCACGCTGGGGTCGCGGCGCTTGTGGATGATCGCCAGGGGGGCGCCGAGGCGGTCGGACCACAGGTCGGCCAGCCGGACCCGGCCGGCGTCCGGGCTGACCACGGTCAGGCGGGTGCGGTCCACGCGCTTGCGGACGTAGTCGGACAGCAGGGGCAGCGCCCACAGGTGGTCCACGGGGCCGTCGAAGAAGCCCTGGATCTGCGCTGTGTGCAGGTCGACGGAGACCAGCCGGTGCGCCCCTGCCGTCTTGAACAGGTCTGCCACCAGGCGGGCCGAGATGGGCTCACGGCCGCGATGCTTCTTGTCCTGGCGGGCGTAGCCGTAGAACGGCGCGATCACGGTGATCCGCTTGGCCGAGGCGCGTTTGAGCGCGTCGACCATGATCAGCTGTTCCATCAACCATTGGTTGATGGGCGCGCAGTGGCTCTGGATCACGAAGGCGTCGCAGCCGCGCACGCTCTCCCCGAAGCGGACGTAGATCTCGCCGTTGGCGAAGTCGTAGGCGGCGGTGGGCACCAACCCGACGCCGAGCTCCTCGGAGATCTCCTCGGCCAGGTCCGGGTGTGCCCGGCCGCTGACCAGCACCATCCGCTTCTCACTGGCGGTCGTGATCCTGGTCATCACAGGCTCCCCTCCGGCCGGCCGGACACCGCATCCGCGGACTCCGGTCCGACCGCCCCGGGTTCTACTGCCGTGGGTTCTACTGCTGCCGTTTCTGCTGCCGCGGGTTCTGTCCCGGGCACCGAGCCGTCCGGCACGCCCGGCCCGGGTTCGCCACCGGACGGTTCCGCGGCCCGGGCGGCGGCCAGCGCGGCCGGGCTGCCTGGGCGCCGTCGCTCCACCCAACCGAGCACGTTCCGCTGGTTGCCGCGCGCAACGGCCAGTGCGCCGGGAGGCACCTCGGTCGTGATCACCGAGCCGGCCGCGGTGTAGGCGCCGTCCCCGATGGTCACCGGCGCCACCAGCATCGTGTCGCTCCCGATCCGGACCTGGTCGCCGACCGTGGTGTGGTGCTTGTTGACGCCGTCGTAGTTGACGAAGACAGTCGCGGCGCCGATGTTCGTGCCCTCGCCGATGGTCGCGTCTCCGACGTAGGACAGGTGCGGCACCTTGGACCCCCGCCCCACCACGGCGTTCTTCGTCTCGACGAAGGCACCGATCCGCCCCTTGTCCCCCAGGTCGGTGCCGGGTCGCAGGTAGCTGAACGGCCCGACACTGGCGCCGGGCCGGATCCGCGCACCGCTGCCGTGGCTGCGCACCACGGTGGCGCCGGACTCGATCACGCAGTCGATCAGCGTGGTATCGGGACCGATCGTCGCGCCGGGATCGACCCGGGTGCCGCCCTGCAGCTGGGTACCCGGCAGCAGGGTCACGTCGGGCGCGAGCCGCACGTCCGCGTCCACCCAGGTGGTGGCGGGGTCGGCCACAGTCACCCCGGCGCGCATCCAGGCCTCGACCGTGCGCCGGTTCAGCTCCCGGCCCAGCGCCGCCAGCTGGACCCGGTCGTTGACGCCCTCGACCTCCCAGAGGTCGACGGTGCCGACCGAGGTCACCGCCAGCCCGGCACGGCGGGCCATCGCCAGCACGTCGGTCAGGTACATCTCGGACTGATCGTTCGTGGTCCCGACCCGGTCCAGGGCCTGGCGCAGGAAGGCCAGGTCGAAGGCGTAGATCCCGGAGTTGATCTCGCGGACAGCGCGCTGGATCTCGTCGGCATCGCGGTGCTCGATGATGCCGACGATCTCGCCGTCCTCGCCGCGCAGCACACGGCCGTACCCGGTGGGATCGGGTACCTCCGCGGTGAGCACGGTGACCGCGCCGCCGGCCGACTCGTGCGCCGAGGCCAGCGCGGCCAGGGTGTCGCCGGTCAGCAGCGGCACGTCGCCGTAGGTGACCACCACGGTGCCGGTCAGGTCCGTTGGCAGCACCTCGAGCGCGCACTGCACGGCCCGGCCTGTTCCCTTCACTGCGTCCTGGTCGGCGAGCACCACGGATGGGTCGAGCCCGGTCAGGTGCGCCGCGACCTGGTCGCGCCCGTGCCGGATCACGACCACGAGGTGGTCGGGCTCCAGGGTGCGCGCCGCGGCCAGGGCATGGGCGACCAGCGTCCGGCCGCCGATGCTGTGCAGAACCTTCGGCACCGAGGACTTCATCCGGGTGCCCTCTCCGGCGGCCAGGACGATGACTGCAGCCGGATGATGCTCGGTCACGCGCAGGGCCTCCTCGGCACCGGGAAGCAGGCGAGTTAGACGTCGCCGATCCTAGGGCCAGTGTGACTCGGCCCCGGCTCCGCCCCCCTGATTCGAACAGGGACCTCAAGGCTCCAAAGGCCTGTGTGCTGCCGTTACACCAGGGCGGATCAGTTCGATCGCCCCAGGGTAGAGGGTGCCGGCCGGCCGGCGTGGAGGCGCCCGCCGAGCCCGCGCCCGCTCCGGCGAGCCGGGAGCGCAGCCGCCGGCCGCGGGTCGCGGGTCAAGGGACGGTCATGGCGGCGGCCTTTTAACTTACGGAACCGTAGGTTACGGTGGCGTAGTCAAAACAGCAACGACGTCGCCCGTGACGTTGCCCCGCGACGGAGGACTGATCATGACATCTCCGGCCCCACTTCTGGCGCAGAAGACCGTGCCCGCGACCGCACCAGCCGGTCCCTCCCGGGACAGCGAGCCCAGCATCGACCCCGTGCCCAAGGGCAGGGGCGAGCAGATCGCGCTCGGGCTGTTCATCGCCATCCCCTTCGCCGCCCTCGTCGCGGCCGTACCGGTCGCCTGGGGCTGGGGGCTGAGCTGGCGGGACGTGATCATCAGCCTGGTGATGTACGTGCTGTCAGGGCTCGGCATCACGGTCGGCTTCCACCGCTACTTCACCCACGGGTCCTTCCGGGCGAACCGGACGCTCAAGGTGGCCCTGGCCGTGGCCGGCTCGCTCGCGATCGAGGGTCCGGTCATCCGCTGGGTGGCCGATCACCGCCGCCACCACGCCTTCAGCGACCGCGAGGGCGACCCGCACTCCCCCTGGCGGTACGGCGAGACCCTCGGCGCGCTGACCAAGGGCCTCCTCTTCGCGCACATCGGCTGGCTGTTCGACGTGGAGCAGACCAACCCGCGCAAGTACACCCCCGACCTGCTCAAGGACCCGGATGTGGCCCGCGTCTCGCGGGCCTTCCCGGCCCTCGTGGCCGCCTCGCTGCTGGCCCCCGCGCTCCTCGGGGGGTTGCTGTCCTGGTCCTGGCAGGGCGCATTGATCACGTTCTTCTGGGCCTCGCTGGTCCGGGTCAGCCTGCTGCACCACGTCACCTGGTCGATCAACTCGATCTGCCACGCGATCGGCAGCCACCCGTTCAAGAGCCGGGACCGGTCGGGGAACGTCTGGTGGCTGGCCGTGCTGTCCTTCGGCGAGTCCTGGCACAACCTGCACCACGCCGACCCGACCTGCGCCCGGCACGGCGTGCTCAAGGGCCAGGTGGACATCAGCGCGCGAACGATCTGGCTGTTCGAGCGACTCGGCTGGGCGAGCCAGGTGCGCTGGCCCCGGGCCGACCGGCTCGGTTCCCGGCGGGTGGACGAACCGGCCGCGTGACGGCCCACACCCCGCCGCACTGACCGGGCAGGGCGGCGCAACCCGGCATGATGGTCCCGTGACCACGTCGCGGGAGAGTCCGGACAGCACCGGCAACCGCGCGCCCCGCCCGGTCCAACGCGCCCGGATGAGCGGCAAGCAGCGCCGCGAGCAGCTGCTCGACGTGGGCCGGAAGCTTTTCGCCGAGAAGGGTTTCGAGGGCACCAGCGTCGAGGAGATCGCGGCCACCGCCCAGGTCTCCAAACCGGTCGTGTACGAGCATTTCGGCGGCAAGGAAGGGCTCTACGCCGTCGTCGTGGACCGAGAGATCCACAAGCTGCTGGACGCCATCACCGGTGCGCTGCAGATCGAGGAGCGCCCGCGCGTGCTGCTGGAGGCTGCCGCGCTGGCCCTGCTGGACTACATCGAGTCCTCCGCGGACGGCTTCCGGATCCTGGTCCGTGACTCCCCGGTGGCCCAGTCCACCGGCGGGTTCGCGAGCTTGATCAGCGATGTCGCGAGCCAGGTCGAGCACCTGCTGGCCGCCGAGTTCAAGCGTCGCGGGCTGGAACCGCGCACCGCTCCGCTGTACGCCCAGGCGCTGGTCGGCATGGTCGCCCTGACCGGGCAGCACTGGCTGGACTCCCGCAAGCCGAAGAAGACCGAGGTCGCCGCGCACCTGGTCAATCTGGCCTGGAACGGGTTGTCCGGGCTGGAGCGCAAGCCCAGCCTGACCGGCCGGAAGCACAGCCGGTGAGCGCCGCAGCGGGGTGGGTCGAGCCGTGAACGCGCCCGACCACGACCACGCAACGACCGCGGCCGCGGCGACGCCGGATGCCCTGCCCCGGGACGGCCGGCGCGACGACGAGGTCGACCGGATCGTGGCCGCCTGGCGTCGCGAGCGCCCCGACCTGGACGTCGCTCCGCTGCAGGTGCTCTCCCGGGTCACCCGGCTGACCCGTCACCTGGACCGGTACCGCGCGGCCGCGTTCTCCGTCCCGGGCCTGGAGACCTGGGAGTTCGACGTGCTCGCGGCGCTGCGCCGGGCCGGGCCGCCCTACCGGATGTCCCCCGGCCAGCTGCTGACCCAGACGCTCGTGACCAGCGGCACGATGACCAATCGGATCGACCGGCTGCAGGCCCGCGCCCTGGTCGAGCGCGAGCCCGACCCGGCCGACGGCCGAGGCGTGCTGGTCCGGCTGACCGAGGCCGGGATGGTCCTCGTGGACACGGCGATGGCCGCCCTGCTGGAGCGGGAGCGGGACCTGCTGTCGGTGCTCAGCCCGCAGGAGCAGGACGTGCTCGCCGGGCTGCTGCGCCGGCTGGTGGGGCCGTTCGACGACCCGGGCTGACGGTTCAGCCGGCGATCTCGGCGGCCTCGAGCCAGGCGTGCTCGAGCTGCTCCCGCTCGGCGACCACCGCGCGCAGCCGGCCGTCCAGGCCGAGCACGGCCTCGTGATCAGTGGCCCGCTCGGCCAACTCCCCGTGCAGGCGCTGCTCCTGCGCCGTCAGCCGGGTGATCTGGCGCTCCAGCCGGGTCATCTCCTTGCGCGCGGCCCGGATCTCGGCTGTCCCGACCGGTTCGCCGGCCGCCTGCCGCCCGGCGTCCGACGCCGCACCAGCGGCCGCCGCCCGCGAGCCCTCGGCGACGTCCTGCCGGGCCTCGGCCCGCAGCTCGAGGTACTGCTGCACACCACCGGGCAGGTCGCGCAGCCCCCCGTCGCCGAGCAGCGCCACCTGCCGGTCGGTGACCCGCTCGAGCAGGTAACGGTCGTGCGAGACCACGACGAGCGTCCCCGGCCAGCCGTCCAGCGCGTCCTCGACCGCCGCCAGGGTGTCGGTGTCGAGGTCGTTCGTCGGCTCGTCCAGGAGCAACAGGTTCGGCTCGCCCATCAGCAGCCGGAGTAGCTGGACCCTGCGGCGCTCCCCGCCGGACAGCTCGGCGACCGGCGTCCAGACCCGCTCCCTCGCGAAGCCCAACCGCTCCAGGAGCTGCCCTGCGGTGACATCGCGGTCGCCGATGCGGACCGAGCCCTGCACCTGCTCGACCGCCTCCTGCACGCGCAGCTCGGCGACCTCGTCGAGTTCGGCCACGTCCTGCGACAGCAGCGCCGAGCGGACCGTCTTGCCCCGGCGCACCCGCCCCCCGTCCGGGCGCATCAGGCCGCCGACCAGCCGCAGCAGGGTGGTCTTGCCCGAGCCGTTCACGCCGACCACGCCGATCCTGTCGCCCGGCCCGAGGCGCCAGGTGACGCCGTCCAGCAGCACCCGCGCAGACGCACCCTCACCGACCTCTACCCGCACGTCCTCCAGGTCCACGACGTCCTTGCCGAGCCGGGCCGTCGCCATCCGCTGCAGCGCCATGGAGTCCCGGGGCGGCGGCTCGTCGGCGATCAGCACGCTGGCTGCCTCGATCCGGAAGCGCGGCTTGCTGGTGCGAGCCGGCGGTCCGCGGCGCAGCCAGGCGAGCTCCTTGCGCAGCAGGTTCTGGCGGCGCTCCTCGGTGGCGGCGGCGATCCTGGCCCGCTCGGCCCGGGCCAGCACATACGCGGCGTAGCCGCCCTCGAAGGCGTCCACCACACCGTCGTGGACCTCCCACATGGACTGACAGACCTCGTCCAGGAACCACCGGTCGTGGGTCACCACCGCGAGCCCGCCGCGGCCGGCCGGCCAGCGCGTGCGCAGGTGCCCGGCCAGCCAGGCCACACCCTCCACGTCGAGGTGGTTGGTCGGCTCGTCCAGCAGCAGCACGTCGTGCGGCCCGACCAGCAGAGCGGCCAGCGCCACCCGTCGGCGCTGACCGCCGGACAGGGTGGCCACCGGCGCGTCCAGCCCGCCCACGCCGCTCGCGTCCAGCCCGCCGAGCAGCCCGCCGAAGACGTCCCGGATCGCCGGATCGGTCGCCCAGACGTGGTCCGCGACTGCGCCCACGACGGTGTGCCGGACGTCCTGGCCGGGGTCCAGGTCGTCCATCTGGCCGAGCAGAGCCACGGTCAGGCCGCGGCTGTACGTCACCCGACCGGCGTCCGGCTGCTGCACCCGGGCCAGCAGTCGCAACAGCGTCGACTTGCCGTCCCCGTTGCGGCCCACCACGCCGACCCGGTCGCCGTCGTCCAGGCCGAGCGACACCGCGCCGAGCAGGCTCCTGGCCGCGTACTCCACCCGCAGCGACTCGCCGTTCAGCAGGTGTGCCATCGCCACCAGGCTCTCAGGTCCGCGGCCCGGCGGGTCACGCAGGCACGGCACCTCTCGGCACAGGCCCTCACGCCTTGACCGGTTCGACGATGCGAGCCCCCGGGACCGGGCCGTGGAGTCGCCGGACATCGCGGACCTGACCCGCGGCCGTCAGGCCCACCGCGACGTCCAGGGCCTGTTCGGGGCCGCGGACCAGGAAGGCGACCGTGGGCCCCGACCCGGAGACGATCCCGGCCAGGGCGCCGCAGTCGCGACCCAGATCGAGGATCCGCCGAAGGCCCGGCACCAGCGAGATCGCGGCGGGCTGCAGGTCGTTCGACATGACTGCGGCGAGCCCCTCTGCGTCCCCGGAGCGCAGGGCGTGCATGAGCTCCGGGGGGACCTGCGGCTCGGGCACCGACCGTCGCCCTCGCATCCGGTCCAGCTCGGCGTAGACGGCGGCGGTGGACAGGCCCTGTTCGGCCAGGGCCACGACCCAGTAGAACTCGCCGCGGGCCAGGGCCGGGGTCAGCCGGTCGCCCCGGCCGGCGCCGATCGCGGTCCCCCCGAACAGGCAGAAGGGGACGTCGGCGCCCAGCTCACGGCCCAGTTCGCCGAGGTCCTCACGGCTGAGCCCGGTGCGCCAGAGCACGTCGCAGGCGAGCAGCGCGGCCGCCGCGTCGGCGGAGCCGCCGGCCATCCCGCCCGCCACGGGGATGGACTTGCGGACGTGGATCCGCGCGCCCTGGCGCAGGCCGGTCCGCTGCGCGAGCAGCTGGGCCGCGCGGACGGCCAGGTTGCTGGCGTCGCACGGCACCAGGTCCTCCTCCGGCCCGGACACGGTCACCGTGATGGCGTCGTCCGCGCTGACGCTGACCTCGTCGGTCAGGGACACGGCCTGGAAGACCGTGGCCAGCTCGTGGTAGCCGTCGGCCTGCCGCGGCCCGACCCCCAGCACGAGATTGACCTTCCCGGGCGCCCGCGCCGTCACCCCGTCCGTCGTCGTCATGGGCGACGCCGTCCTCCCTCCGCCTGCCCGCCGCGTACCGGGTACACCCGTTGCCGGGCCGCCCGGGACCGGCCCGGACGAGTCGAGGCTAGATGCTGCCCGGTAGATCTTCACCCCACTGCGCGAACCGGGCCCGCCGGACGCGCGCCGAGTCGGGCACGCCGGACCGGGCTCGCGTCAGCTCTCGCCCAATGCCGAGGCGACGGCGGCGAACTCCAGCACGGACAGTTGTTCGCCCCTCGCCCTCGGATCGATCCCGGCGGCCCGCAGCGCCCGCTCGGCCCGATCGGCCGAACCGGCCAGCCCGGCCAGCGCCGCCCGGAGGGTCTTGCGTCGCTGGGCGAAGGCCGCATCGACACAGGCGAACACCTGCTGTCTGCTGGCGGGCGTGACCGGTGCGGGGTGACGGGTCAGCGCGACCAGGCCGGAGTCCACGTTCGGCACGGGCCAGAACACCGCCCGGGGCACGGACCCGGCCCGGCGCACGTCCCCGTACCAGGCGGCCTTGACCGACGGAATGCCGTAGGCGGGGTCCCCGGGCGCGGCGGCGAGCCGCTCGGCGACCTCCGCCTGGACCATCACCAGCGCCGAGTGCAGGGACGCGAAGCGCTCGAGCAGGGTGAGCAGCACCGGGACGGCGACGTTGTACGGCAGGTTGGCCACCAGCGCCGTCGGCGCCGGGCCCGGCAGGTCGGCCACCTGCAGCGCGTCTGCGGCGATGACGTCCAGTCGCCCCGCGACACCGGGCGCCCGCCGGGCCACCGTGGCGGTCAGGGCCGACGCGAGAGCCGGCTCCACCTCGATCGCGACCACGTGCGCACCGGTCTCCAGCAGGGCGAGGGTCAGCGACCCCAGCCCGGGGCCCACCTCCACCACCCGGTCGTCCGGCCCGACCCCGGCCAGCCGGGCGATCCGACGCACGGTGTTCGGGTCGTGCACGAAGTTCTGCCCCCGCGACTTCGCCGGCCGGATGCCCAGCTCACCGGCAAGCCGGCGCACATCGGCAGGGCCGAGCAGCTGAGCCTGGACGGGGACCACCGGTACAGCCTGCCAGGGTCGCCGCCCCCGCGGGGCAGGGCACCCTCACCGGCCGGCACCACGGGGTTTGCCCTGACCGCAGCGATTCGGGACGATCGCTTCCGCGAACGCCGCGGGTCTTCAGATCGGCGGCCGCGGACCTGGCAGGAGGAGACGTGACCAGACGTCGTGCTGGTGCCCTCTCGATCGCGGCGGTCCTGGTGGCCGGGATCGGCCTGACAGCCGTCGGGCTGACGCTCCTGCCGGACGCGCCGACCTCGCAGTCGACCACGACGATGGGCGACGCCGTTGCGGCGGGGGCGAAGCTGGCCACCGCGGCGCCGGGCGGGATCGGCGCAACGGCCACCGGCGGGCCGGTGGCGAGCACGACCGGTTCGACGAAAACGCCCAGCGCCACTCCGACGCCGAGCCGGACCCCACGGCACACCGCCACGCCACCCGGCACCGGCGGAGACAGCTCGGGCGGCTCGTCGAGCGCGACCCTGGCCGGGCGGATCAAACCCGGCGTCACCTACCACGGCGTGGCCACCTTCTACGGCGCGACCGGCGACGGAAGCTGCATGTTCGGCCCGTCCAGCAACCTCATGGTCGCGGCCATGAACCGCGCCGACTTCGAGACCGCGAAGGCCTGCGGCGCCTACGTTCTGGTCCACGGCCCGGGTGGCCGGACGATCACGGTGCGGGTCACTGATCAGTGTCCCGAGTGCGCCGTCGGCCAGCTGGACCTCAGCCGGCAGGCCTTCGCCCTGCTCGCGGATCCGGTCACAGGCAGGATCTCGGTCACCTGGACGCTGCTCAGCCCCAGCATCTCCGGGCCGATCTCGCTGCTGTACAAGCAGGGATCCAGCCAGTACTGGTGCGCCGTGCAAGTACGCAATCACCGCAACCCGATCGCACGGATGGAACTGAAGGTCGGCGGCACGTGGACGGCGATCCCGCGCCAGGACTACAACTACTTCGTCTCGGCCGACGGCAGGGGCTGCGGCGGGTCGGTCCGGGTGACGGACATCTACGGCCAGCGCATCACCGTGACCGGTCTCGCGCTGCGACCGGACGTCGTGCAGTCGGGCCCGGCGCAGTTCAGCAAGCACTGACGAGCCCGGAAGCCCACCGCCCTCAGCCGAGGCGGCCGAGGGCGACGAACAGGCAGACGCCGAGGATGACCACGTTGACGGCCACGTTCCGCCATTCCGCCGGGGTGGGGCCGGCCAGTGCCAGCCGCGCGTGCATCGCCATCGCCCCGACCATGACCAGCGCCAGCCCGACCGCGGCCCACCCGGTCAGGGTCGGTGCCAGGTTCACCATCCGGGGCAGGACCAGGCCTGCCACCGCGAGCAGTTCGCACGCCGCCGTCACGCGGATGACCGGCAGCGGGAACGCCGCGGCACCCGTCTGTCCGGTCTCCTGCAACCGCGGCCTGGACATCGTCGACTTGGCCACCCCCGAGACAAGGAACACCGCGGCGAGCGCGAGCTGCCCGGTCCACAGGATGATGTTCATCGCCTACCGCCTTCCCGGGCCCGACCCTCGGGCCACACCCCTGACGACGAGGTGCCCCGGGCGGCTGTGACACCGGGATGGCGGGTCGCGGCGACCCTGAGGTGGCGCAACCCTGACCTGGTAGAACGGATCAGCTGAAAAGCTTGGCGCCGCAGCCCCACTGGCCGGCGCCGGCCTTCTTGTACAGCAGCTTGGCGCGCAGCAACTGCTCGGACGAGGAGGCGTCGATCGGGTTGCCCGTGCCGCCGACGGACCGCCAGGTGGACAGGCTGAACTGGTACAGCCCGTAGTACCCGGCCGGGTTCACGGCGCGCGGATTGCCACCGGACTCGCACTGCGCCAACGCAGCCCAGTTCAGCGAGTCGACGCTACCGCCGACCGAGGACGAGACCGCGGGCTTGGCCTTGGTGCCGACGGCGACCACCTGGTTGACCGGGGTCTTCAGCACGGTCGCGGAGATCAGCGTCCGCCCGGTCTGCCTGCCGTTGACGAGAACCACGGTGTACGTGGCGGTGCGGCGGCCCTTGACCCCGCTGGAGAGAACCTTGCGCTGCCCGACGTACATCGTCGCGCTCTTCTTCTCCGTGGTGCCGAAGGAGACCGACTCCGTCGCGGTGATGGTCTTGTGCTCGACCCGGGTCACCGCGACCACGAGGCCGGCCGTGACCGGCGTGGCCGGCAGGACCGAGACCCGGTCGGCGGTACCCAACGTGATGCCCTGCTCGGCGAGCAGGTCGGCAACCGTCGGCGCGGTGCTCACGACGTTCGCAGTGCGGCCGTCCGCGGAGATCGTGACCGCCTTCGGCGTCGAGACGCTCAGCTGAAGCCCGGACCGGCCGATCGGCTCGGAACGCGAGGCGGACAGCCTTGCGCCGTCGGCCCGGATGCCGAGCTGACGCAACGCCGCCTCGACCGTGTTGTCGGTGACCCAGTAGACCTTGGTCCTGCCGTCAACGGTCAGCACCAGCTGGCGCGCGTACCGGATGACGACGTCCGATCCGTCGTGCAGCCTGGTGTCGAGCTTGGGCGCGACCAGGTCGTGCGGGCCGAGGGCGATCCGCTCCGCCGTCAGCAACCCGCGCACGGTACCGGCATCCACGCGGACATCGTGAGCTCGCCCGTCCACCGTCAGGTGCACGGTCTTGTCGATATGGGTGAACATCACGGTGCCGCCGACAACTGCGGCCAGGACGCCCGCCTGTGCGGCGATCCGTCCAGTACGGCCGGACAGGAATGCGAGCACGTCGCTCCAGACCTCGCTCCGTCCGGGCACGGCCGGGAGGCGCACACGCCCCCCAACGACGGACGCCTTCTCGCGGCATCCCGGAGCGGGACAACGGGCGGCCCCTGCCGTCCCGCTTTCGCATGAACCTCCGGGTTGGTCCGATCCCGGCTGTTGGGGCCTCACCGTAACCGAACCGAGACCCAGGACCAAGCGCGGCGCGTGACTGGCTGCCCACGTTCGCCTGGCTGCAGAGGGCATCGGTGCAGGTCAACGGGCACTGAAGGAAAACCCGGAAATCTTGGCGATCCAGCCGTGACAAACCCGCCCAAGTGCCCCGCTCGTGGCCGTCCGCACCCGTGGCCGGCGACCTCGACCGGCGGCCTCGGCAATGCTCGCGAGAGGCGTCACCACGGCCCGTACAGGTGCTCGGAAGTGGCATCCAGCACATCGCACACCTCCTCCAGGTCGCGGCCGAGAACCTCGGCCATGCACCGCACCGTGACCGGAACCAGGTAGCCGGCGTTGGTCCGCCCCCGGTGTGGATGTGGGGCGAGGTAGGGCGCATCCGTCTCGACCTGCACCTGCTGCAGGGGAATCGCCGCGAGCGCGTCCCGCGACCGGCCCGCGTTGCTGAAGGTGAGCGTGCCCGCGAAGGACAGGTACCAGCCCTGATCGGCGCAGAAGCGCGCCATCTCGACGTCACCGCTGAAGCAGTGCAGCACCGTTCGCGGCGGTGCTCCCTCGGACATCAGCACCCGCAGGATGTCCTCGTGCGCATCACGATCGTGCACCTGTAGCACCTTGCCGAGCCGCTTGGCCAGGTCGATGTGACGGCGGAAGGACTCCTCCTGCGCGGCGCGCCCGACCGCGTCGGACTCCGGCACCCAGTAGTGGTCCAGCCCGGTCTCGCCGACGACCCGGATCCGCGGATGCGCCGCCAGCCGCTCGATCTCGACCAGCGCCTCCTCCAGCGCGGCCCTGCCGGCAGCCGGATCACCTTGCCCGGTAACGATTTCCGACGCTTCGGTCGGGTGCAGCGAGACGCCGCCGACCAGCTGGGGGTGTTGCTCGACCTGCTGCACGGTCCACCGCGCCGCAGCCAGGTCGCAGCCGATCTGCACCATCCGGGTGACGTTCACCGCCGCCGCCTCGGCGAGAGCCTGACCGACAGGGGTCGGCTCGTCGCCGCGGCGGGTGTGGTCCAGGTGCGTGTGGTTGTCCACCACCGGCCGCGGCAACGGTTGCGGCGCAGGGGGTTTGCTCATCAGCCCTCAGCTGTGGCCGGAGCCGGCGAGCCGCTCCAACTCCTCGGCGATCACCGAGTCGTCCAGCTTGCGGAAGATGGGAGTCGGCGGCCCGACCGGCGTGCCGGGCACGAGTGGGACGGATGCCCACTCCGGCACCGGCCCGCCGTCACCGCGGCGGTAGTCACCCGCCAGGACCGGATAC
Source organism: uncultured Actinomycetota bacterium (assembly GCA_963740575.1). Taxonomy (GTDB): domain Bacteria; phylum Actinomycetota; class Actinomycetes; order Actinomycetales; family Kineosporiaceae; genus CAVUET01. The sequence goes on from CAVUET010000001.1 coordinate 398,840, forward strand.
CCGGGCCCGCCGTCCAGGTCGTCGACCTCACGGATCACCGGCATGGGCGAGACCGTCCCGCTGCCGCCGAACGTCTCGTGAACCACCTGCGCGCTGTGCGGCAGGAACGGTGACAGCAGCGTCCGGCAGTCGCTGACCGCCTGCGCCGCAACGTGAAGCACGGTTGCCATCCGGTCCGGGTCGGAGCTCTTCAGCTTCCACGGCGCCTGGTCGGACAGGTACTTGTTCGCCTCCCCGACCACCTTCATCGCCTCGCCGATGGCGGCCTTCTGCCGGTGCGTGCCGAGCAGCGCGCCGACCGAGCCGAACGCTCGCTCGGTGGACGTCAGCAGCGCGCGATCGGCATCGATCAGCTCGCCGCGTGCCGGGATGGCACCGAGGTTCTTGTTGATCATGCTGGCGGTCCGGTTGACCAGGTTGCCCCAGCCGGCGACGAGCTCGTCGTTGGTCCGGCGGACGAACTCGGTCCAGGTGAAGTCGGTGTCCTGGTTCTCCGGCCCGGCGACGGCGATGAAGTACCGCAACGCGTCCGGCTGGTAGCGGGCCAGCATGTCGCGCACGTAGATGACCACGCCGCGCGAGGACGAGAACTGCTTGCCTTCCATGGTGAGGAATTCGCTGCTGACCACCTCGGTGGGCAGGTTGAGCTCGCCGTACACCCCGGGGGTCCCGCCGCGGGATCCCTTGCCGTCGTAGGCGAGCAGCTCCGCCGGCCAGATCTGGGAGTGGAAGGTGATGTTGTCCTTGCCCATGAAGTAGTACGACCGGGCATCCGCGTCGTTCCACCAGGCGCGCCAGGCGTCGGGATCACCGCTGCGGCGGGCCCACTCGATCGACGCCGACAGGTAGCCGATCACCGCGTCGAACCAGACGTACAGCCGCTTGGCCGGGTTCTCCTGCCAGCCGGGCAGCGGCACCGGAATGCCCCAGTCGATGTCCCGGGTCATGGCCCGTGGCCGGACGTCGTCCAGCAGGTTGAGGGAGAACTTCAGCACGTTGGGCCGCCACTCGGTCCGGGCCTGCAGCCAGGACCCGAGCGACTCGGCCAGCGCGGGCAGGTCGAGGAAGAAGTGGTCGGTCTCGACGAACTTGGGCACCTCGCCGTTGATCCGGCTGCGCGGGTTCTTCAACTCGGCGGCGTCCAGCTGGTTGCCGCAGTTGTCGCACTGGTCGCCGCGTGCACCGTCGTACCCGCAGATCGGGCAGGTTCCCTCGATGTACCGGTCCGGCAGGGTCCGGCCGGTGGACGGCGAGATCGCGCCGGTGGTCTTCTGCTCGATCATGTAGCCGTTACGGTGCACCACCCGGAACAGCTCCTGCGCGACCGCGTAGTGGTTGCGCGTGGTGGTCCGGGTGAACAGGTCGTAGGACAGCCCGAGGGCGTGCAGGTCCTCGACGATCACCCGGTTGTAACGGTCGGCGAGCTGCTTGGGCGAGACACCCTCCTGCTCGGCCTGCACCAGGATCGGCGTTCCGTGCTCGTCGGTGCCGGAGACCATCAGCACGTCGTGGCCGGCCATCCGCATGTACCGGCTGAACACGTCGGAGGGGACGCCGAAGCCGGCGACATGGCCGATGTGTCGCGGGCCGTTGGCGTAGGGCCAGGCCACCGCGGAGAGGACGTGCGTCATGGAGCGATCCTAGGGATGTCGTCGAGGCGGTTTCGCCCGGCCCTGCCGATCGGCCCTGGCGACTCAGCCGGCGCCGCCGATGATCCCGATGCCCCCGTACATGGCGACGTCCGCGACGGGAGGCCGGGGCTGCGGCTCGTGCTCGGCGTGCCACTCGGACGACGGCACCAGCCCCGGCGGGATGAGGTCGAGTCCGTCGAAGAACCGCGCCACCTCCTCCAGGCTGCGCGGATGGAGCAGGGGATCCGAGGCCCGGGCGATGGCCGCCACCTCCGGGGTCATGTAGTCGAAGGTCCCGTGCGAGATGACCAGATGGCTGCCGGCGGGGAGGGCGTCGAGCAGCCGCCCCACCGTCGCGTAGGGATCGTCATCCGCCCCGAGGAAGTGCAGCACCGAGACGAACATCAGCGCCACCGGCCGGGACAGGTCGAGCGTGGAGGTGAGCGCCGGGTCACCGAGGATCGAGTCGGGATCGCGCAGGTCCGCGTCGATGTACGCGGTGACCCCGGCGGGGGAGGTGCTGGTCAGCAGGGCCCGGGCGTGGGCAAGCACGATCGGGTCGTTGTCCACGTAGACCACCCGCGCCGAGGGGTTGAATCGCTGCGCCACCTCGTGGGTGTTGCCGGCGGACGGGATCCCGGTGCCGATGTCCAGGAACTGGTCCACCCCGGCGTCCCGGGCCAGAAAGCCCACCGCACGGCCGAGGAACCGCCGGTTCTCCAGCACCGCCAGGCGGATGGTCGGGAAGGCCGCCTCGATCGCGTCGCCGGACTGCCGGTCGGCGGCGAAGTTGTCCTTCCCTCCGAGCCAGTAGTCATACCGGCGGGCCGGGTGCGGGACCGAGGTGTCGATCTCCGGCGGCAGCCAGGACTCGACGCCGTCGAAATCATCGCCGGTCAGCGGGCCGTCCTCGTACTGGCTGCTCATACCCGTCCTTCCGCTGGTCCCTTTGACAGGATCTGGGCGGATGGTACCGGGCAGACCGGACAGCCCGGGGACGGGTCAGCCGACCCTGGCGGCGTCGCCCTCCACGGTCCCGCCCTCCACGGTCCCACCTTCCTCCTGACCGGGCCGGCCGACCAGGCCGGGCAGGCCGCGGCGGATCTGGCGGACCGCCTGGCCGATCCGGTGCTCGTTCTCGATCAGCGCGAAGCGGACGTAGCCGTCGGCGTCCGGCCCGAAGCCGATCCCCGGTGAGGTGGCCACGTCGCATTCGTTGATCAGGAGCTTGGCGAACTCGACCGAGCCCAGGTGGCGGTAGCCCGGCGGGATCGGCGCCCAGGCGAACATCGTCCCGCGCGGTCGTGGGATTACCCAGCCGATCCGGTCCAGGCCGTCGCACAGAGCGTTGCGCCGGGACTCGTAGACGGCGTTCACCTCGGTCGGGAAGTCCGGCGCCTCGTTCAGCGTCACGGTGGCCGCGATCTGCACCGGCTGGAAGGTCCCGTAGTCCAGGTAGCTCTTCAGTTTGGTCAGCGCGCCGACCACCTCGGCGTTGCCCACCAGGTACGCCATCCGCCAGCCGGCCATCGAGAACGACTTGGTCATCGAGTACAGCTCGACGGCGCAATCCAGCGCGCCCCGGCACTGCAGGATCGACGGCGGCCGCCACCCGTCGAACCCGAGGTCCGCGTAGGCGAAGTCGTGCACCAGGACGACGTCGCGCTCGCGGGCCCAGTCGACCAGCCGCTGCAGGTCGGCCAGCTCGACGGTGGCCGTGGTGGGGTTGTGCGGGAAGGACAGCACGACCACGCGGGGCCTCGGCCAGCCGTAGTCCCAGGCGGCCATCACGTTGCCGATGTAGTCCTCCGCCGTGCCGTCCGCGCGCATCCCGATCGGAACCTGACGCACGTCCGCCCCGGCGAAGTAGGGCCCCCAGATGTGGATCGGGTACGACGGCGACGGGACCAGCGCGGCGTCCCCAGGCTGCAGCAGCACCCACATCAGGTGACCGAAGCCCTCCTTGGCCCCGATCGTGGTCAGCACCTGGGTGTCCGGGTCGAGGTCGACGCCGTACTGCCGCAGGTAGCGCGCGGCCACCGCCTGTCGCAGCTTGGGGATGCCGCGGCTGGCCGAGTACCGGTGGTTGCGCGGATTGCGCACGGCCTCGGCCAGCTTGTCCACGGCGAGCTGCGGTGACGGGAGGTCCGGATTGCCGAAGCCCAGGTCGACGATGTCCCGACCGTCCCGTCGCGCGGCGACCTTCAGGCTGTCGATGATCGTGAACACGTACGGCGGCAGGCCCGGGATCCGGCGGAACTCCATCGGTCCACCATAGGTCGGGCGGCGGCCATGGCGTGGGCAGGTCAGCGGGCCGGGTCCGGCGTGGCGAGCGCGGCCTCGTACAGCACCCGCTTGGAGACCCGTGCTGCCGAGGCCACCTCGGCCACGGCATCCTTCAACCGGTCACCGGCGGCCACCCGGCCGCGGACCTGCTCCGCCAGCTCGGCCAGATCCTGTTCCGACGCCGCCGCGGGTGCCGGTCGGCCGGCCACCACCACCGTGATCTCCCCGCGCACCCCGGCCTGCGACCACACCAGCAGCTCGCCCAGCGGCGCCCGCCGGACCTCTTCATAGGTCTTGGTCAGCTCGCGGCACGCGGCCGCCGGCCGCTGCGGGCCGAACACCTCGACCAGGGCAGCCAGCATCGCCGCCAGCCGGTGCGGCGCCTCGAAGAAGACCATCGTCCGGTCCTCGGCGGCCAGAGCGGCCAGAGCGCGGCGCCGCTCGCCGGGCCGGCGCGGCAGGAAGCCCTCGAAGCAGAACCGGTCCGTGGCCAGCCCGGACAGCGCCAGCGCGGTCAGCACGGCGGACGGCCCGGGCACGACGCTGACCGGGATGCCCGCATCGATCGCAGCGCGGACGGCGCGCAGCCCGGGATCGGAGACGCTCGGCATGCCGGCGTCGGTGACCAGCAGCACGGTCCGGCCGGCCTGCGCCGCGGCGATCAGCTCCGCGGTGCGCGCCTGCTCGTTGTGCTCGTGGTAGCTGAGCACCCTCCCGGTGGGCGTGACGCCGAGCGCCGCCGCCAGCCGCCGAACCCGGCGGGTGTCCTCCGCGGCCACCACGTCCGCGGACGCGATCAACCCGGCCAGCCGGGCCGGGGCGTCACCCGGATCCCCGATCGGGGTGGCGGCCAGGACGAGTCGCCCGGTGGGCTCGGGTTGCACGCCCCGATCTTCCGCCGCAGCCGGGGCTCGGCGCGAGCCGGGGTCCACGTTCGGCGGTCCGGCGGGCAGCGCCCCGGCAGGTGCCCCGTGAACGGCACCTACGATGTCCCGGTGACGTCGACCCAGACGCTGCCGCCCCCGGCCCCGACGGCGTCGGGCCGGGCCGAGCTGACCGATCGGCTGCTCGGCCCCAGGGCCCGGGATCGGGTCTGGGGCTGGGTCGTCCCGGGGCTGATCGCGGCGATCGGCGGGTTCCTTCGCTTCTGGAGGCTGGACAACCCGCACCAGCTGGTGTTCGACGAGACCTACTACGTCAAGCAGGGCGTGTCCTACCTGCGCGCCGGGTACGAGCTGGCCACCAACGCCGACTCCAAGCCCAAGCCGGATGCGCTGTTCACCCACGGCACCACCAACGTGTTCCTGAACTCTCCCGACTTCGTCGTGCACCCGCCGGTCGGCAAGTGGATGATCGCCGTCGGCGAGTGGCTGTTCGGCCCCTCCAGCTCGTGGGGCTGGCGGTTCTCGGTGGCCGTCGTCGGCACGCTGTCCCTGCTCATGATCGGGCGGATCGCCAGGCGGCTGTTCGGGTCGACCCTGCTCGGCGGGACGGCCGCACTGCTGCTCGCGGTGGACAGCGAGCACTTCGTGCTGAGCCGGACCGGGCTGCTGGACATCTTCGTGATGTTCTGGGCACTGGCCGGGTTCGGCTGCCTGCTGATCGACCGGGACCATGCCAGGGCGCGGTTGGCCCGGCGGGTGGCAGACGGCGCCGCCGAGCCGGGTGACCCGCCCGGCGGCTTCGGTCCCGGGCTGGGCATCCGCTGGTGGCGGCTGGCGGCGGGAGTCTGCTTCGGCCTGTCCATGGGCAGCAAGTGGTCCGGCGTGTTCTTCCTGGCCACGTTCGCCCTGATGAGCGTGCTCTGGGACCTCGCCGCGCGGCGGGCCGTGCGGACCCGGCACTGGCTGGTCACCGGCCTGCTGCGGGACGGGCTGTCCGCGTTCCTGCACCTGGTGCCGATCGCCGTCGTCGCCTACCTGGCCTCGTGGTCCGGCTGGTTCCTCAGCAAGGGCGGCTACGACCGCCGGTGGGCGGTGGGCCGATCCACCTCGTTCGGCTGGATCCCCGACAGCCTGCGCAGCCTGTGGCACTACCACGCCGAGATGTACCACTTCAACGTGACGCTGGAGACCGCGCACCCGTACCAGTCGAACCCGTGGTCCTGGCTCGTCCTCGGCCGCCCGACGGCCTTCTTCTACGAGCCCTACAAGCAGGGCCAGCGCGGCTGCACCGTGGCGGAGTGCTCGCGGGCGATCACCGATCTCGGCAACCCGGTGATCTGGTGGGGCGGGACGCTGGCGATCGCCGTCCTGCTGTTCGCCTGGGCGCTGGGGCGGGACTGGCGGGCCGGTGCCATCCTGGCCGGCCTGGTGGGCGGTTACCTGCCCTGGTTCCACTACCAGTCGCGGACCATCTTCACCTTCTACGCCATCGCGTTCGTCCCCTGGGTGGTGCTCTCCCTGACGTACGTGCTCGGCCTGCTGATCGGCAAGCGGGACGCCTCACCGGACCGGCGGCTCTACGGGACGATCATGGCCGGGTCGATCGTCGTGCTCGCCGTGCTCGCGTTCGCCTACTTCTATCCGATCCTGACCGCGCAGGTGATCCCCCGGACCTCGTGGGGGCACCGGATGTGGCTGCCCAGCTGGATCTGAACCTGCCCCGACCAGGTTGACCCGACCAGGTTGAGCGGTCCGCTGCCGCGCCGGACCGAGCCGGTCGGCGTCCCGTCCGGGCACCGGCTGCCGATCAGGCGCGCTCGTGTCACGCTGGCCCCGTGACCGACGACCGCAACGTGCTGGGCGGCGCGCTCGAGCCATGCGGCAGCGACCCTGTGACCGGGTTCTACCGGGACGGCTGCTGCACGACCGGCCCCGAGGATCTCGGCAGCCACACTGTCTGCGCAGTGGTGAGCAGCGAATTCCTCGCCTACCAGCGCTCCATCGGCAACGACCTGACCACCCCGCGCGCGGAGTTCGGCTTCCCCGGCCTGCAGCCCGGGGACCGCTGGTGCGTGGTCGCGGTCCGCTGGTTGCAGGCCTGTCAGGCCGGGGTCGCGTCACCCATCATTCTGGCCTCGACACACGAGCGGGCACTGGACATCGTCCCGGTGGAACTGCTTCGGCGGCACGCGGTCGACGTGCCCGCGGACCCCAGCTCGCTGGCCTGACCGCGCGCCCGCGGTCGGCGTCGGCCCACGATGGTGACAACGAGTGGCGCACGCCTCAACGCCGCGCGACCAAGGTCCCCTTCAGACCCGCGACCGGGGTCGGACTCTGCTCGTAGGCCCGTGCCACGGTCGGGGTGCCAGGGGCGGGCGGGCGCCTGAGCAGGAGGGCGTCAGGGGCGAAACGGAAGGGCGAACGCGGCGTTCCGGCCAGCCCCGCCGGCAGGACTCCACCCAGACCCCGCATCCGGCGGGCGGCCACGAGGAGACCCCCATGGCCTTCGACGACGACACCGTTCTGTGCTGGTCGTGCCCCCACAACGTGGATGATCACGATGTCCTCGCCCGCTGTAGCGAGCCCGCCTGCGGCTGTGGCTGGTCGCCGGTGAGCCTCCCCCTACGCTTACGCGGCTGCCCCTCACCGCATTGACAGACCGCGTTGACAGACCGCGTTGACAGACCGCATTGACAGACCGCATTGACAGACCGCATTGACAACCGCATTGATGGGCGGCCCGCCGCGCTGATCTTCGTCAGATCTTCGTCATTCGTACCCGGATACCTCTGCTGTCGCCCGCGAGGCTGGATGCCGGTGAACACCGTGCACTCGCGGAAGGGAGCAGGGCGATGATGGGTGGGTACGGCGGGGGGATGGGTTGGGGCTGGCCCTTCGCGATGGGCATCTTCTGGTTGATCCTGCTCGGGGTGATCCTCTACCTCGTGGTGCGGCTGCTGCCGGCCGGCGGGTCCGGCGCGGCTGGTGACCACGGCTCCGGCAGCCCGGCGCGGGAGACCCCCGAGGAGATCCTCGACCGGCGCTTCGCCCGGGGGGAGATCGACCTGGAGACCTACCAGGCGCAGCGCGCGGCGCTGGCCAAGGCCCGGGGGACCACATGAGCGATGGTCTGCGTCGAGGGTGGCTGATCGGCGCGCTGGCCGGCGCCGTCGTCCTCCTGGTCGGCAGCATGCTGGCGGTCGCGCTGCTGGCCGCACGGGCCGACGCGACGACGGGCTGGGGCCCGGCGGGTTCCGGTCCGGGGATCTCCGGCCGGTGTCCGGGCATGAGCGGCGGACCGTGGCGCGATGGGGACACCTGGTCCCGGCGCGGGATGATGGGCGGCGGCGCCGGGCCCTGGGACCGGCGCGACTCATCCCCGCGGAGGAACGGAGACTGACCGGATGCCCGACCCGCCCGTCCGCCCGGCAACGGGCTACCGGGCCCTGATCGTCGACGACGAGCCCGGCCTGGTGCGCGCGGTGAGCGGTTACCTGCAGCGCGAGGGCTTCACGGTCGCGGCCGCCGGCGACGGCGAGCAGGCGCTCGCGCTCGCCCGCGCAGCTCACCCCGACGTGGTCGTGCTGGACCTGATGCTGCCCGGGATCGACGGCATCGAGGTCTGTCGCCGGTTGCGCACCTTCTCCGACGCCTACGTGATCATGCTGACCGCGAGGGCCGACGAGATCGACAAGCTGATCGGGCTCTCGGTCGGTGCGGACGACTACCTGACCAAGCCGTTCAGCATGCGCGAGCTGGTCGCGCGGATCCGCACCATGCTGCGACGGCCACGGCTGGCGGGGACGGCCACCTCGCGGGGCCGGGGCGAGCAGCCGGCGAGCGCTCAGGCCGGGGCCGGGCCGTCGACGGATGCACAGCCCCAGGTTCTGCGGTTCGGGGCGCTGACCATCGACCTGCCGGCCAGGGAGGTCCGCCTGGACGGGCGACAGGTCGAGCTGACCCGCACGGAGTTCGACGTGGTCGCGACGCTGGGTTCGCGCCCCCGGCAGGTGCACAGCCGCAGGCAGCTGATCGAGTCGGTCTGGGGTGGGGCCTGGGTCGGCGACGAGCATCTCGTCGACATCCATGTCGGCCACGTCCGGCGCAAGCTGGCGGACGATCCAGCCCGGCCCCGCTACATCCTGACCGTGCGCGGCATCGGCTACCGGATGGGCCCGGGGTGAGTCCCACCGCGGATGCCGGTTCCGGTGCCGGTGCCGGGTCGGGCCGCGGGCACGGCGCGCTGTCCCGACTCGGCCTCGGACCGCGGCTGTTCGCCGCGATGGCCCTGATCGTGCTGGCCGGTGCCGCAACCCTGCTCGTGGCCGCCCTTCTGGTGGCGCAGTCCGCCTTCGCCGACCACCTGCGCGGCGCCGGGCTGCCCCCGCTCAGCCGGAGCGTGCGCGACCACCTCGATCAGGCCTTTGCCCAGGCGGTCCTGCTGTCGCTGGCGGTCGGCATCGCCGTCTCGATCCTCGCCGCCGCGCTGGTCGCCTGGCTGGTCGCCCGTAGGCTGGCCGCACCGTTCACCGGCCTGGCCGCTGCCACCGCCCGGCTCGCCGACGGCCACTATGACGTGCTGCTCCCCGACCCTGGCCTGGGGCCCGAGCTGGCCGGCCTGACGGCCGCCGTCAACCAGTTGGCCCACCGGCTCGGCAGCTCGGAGGAGACACGGCGGCGGTTGCTGGCCGACCTCGCCCACGAGCTGCGCACGCCGCTCGCTTCGCTCGAGGCCACCGTCGAGGCGATCACCGACGGGGTGCTGCCGGTCGACGCCACCAGCCTGACGACTCTGGCCGACCAGTCAGCACGCCTGCATCGCCTCGTCACCGACCTGGAGTCGGTCTCGCGGGCCGAGGAGCGGCAGCTGTCGCTCAACCCGACACCGACGGCGCTGGAGGCCATCGCCCGGCGAGCGGTGGCAGCGCTGGCGCCGCGCTACGCCTCCCACGCGGTCACCCTGCGGGTCGACGCCGACCCGCCCGGTCCGATCGTCCGCGCTGACGCCGACAGACTGGTCGAGGCGCTGATGAACCTGCTGGACAACGCCTTGCGGCACACACCCTCGGGCGGGCGCGTCACGGTCACCGTCGACATCGGACCGGCCGGGGACGGCACGCCGGGCCCGGCCAGGCTGGCGGTCACGGACACCGGCGAGGGGTTCGACCCCGGGCTCGGGCCGCGGCTGTTCGAACGATTCTTCCGTGGCGACCAGGCCCGCACCCCGCCCGCGGCGTCGCCCGGCGCACCCGGCCGGCACGGGTCCGGGATCGGCCTGACCATCAGCCGGGCCATCGTGCGGGCCCACCACGGCGACATCACGGGAGTCTCGGCCGGTCCGGGTCAGGGCGCGACGTTCACGATCACCCTGCCGCTGGTGGCGAATGAGAGGGCGCCCCGGCGCTGACCGCGCGCTCCGACCCGCGTGGGCGGGCGTCAGACCGTGAGGTCGTACTCCAGGACGTAGGCGTCCGCGTCCATGGTGAGCCGGCTGAACTCCACCGGACGGCCTCCGTCGGCGATGGCGGTCCGGCAGAGCACGATCACCGGCGTCCCCGCCGGGAGCTCCAGCAGAGTCGCCTCTGCCGTGCTGGGCATCCGGACCCGTAATTCCTCCACCAGTTGCACCGGTGGCTGGCCGAGTTCCGCCAGCAGGCTGTAGCCGCCGCTCTCGCAGTCCTCGCGGTTCAACTCCTGGGGCGACGCGCTCTCGAACACTGCTGCGGGAAGGTAACTCACGGAATGCAGGACCGGCTTGCCGTCCAGCAGCAGCCTGCGGCTTCGCACCCAGATCCGCCGGTCCTCACCCAGCGACAGCATCCGCGCGACCAGGTCGGAGGCTCTGGTCTCGTGCGCCTCGACCCGGTCCGCCGCCATGGTGCGACCTTCGCGGCCGGCGTCCCAGACCAGCCGGCGGGCCGGGCCGCCAGTCCTGCCCGCTCGGTCCCCGGTGACACGCCGGATCGGCTGGAACGGCCGGACGAAGACGCCGGAACCGCGGCGGGCCACGGTCAGTCCCTCGGCGTGCAGCGTGGCCAGCGCCTGGCGAGCGGTTGCCCGGGCAACGGAGTACTCGCGCATGAGGGCATTCTCGCCCGGGATTCTCTGACCGCCGGCGAACTCATTCCGCAGGATTCGCGCTCTCAGCTCATCGGCGATCTGCCGGTACTTCGGCCTGCTCCGCAGAGGACGGGACTGCATGACACTCCTGGTCGGGGGCGGCTGTCAGAAGGACCGTACCCGGAGTTGATCATCCCTGCGCTCCCGGACCCGTTCGGCGGCGAGAATTGCCCAATTCATCTCCAGAGAGCATTTGCATTCTCTGAAGATGTTTGCAGTGACTCTCCCGACCCCTGCAGGAGCGCGCCGGACGGCCACACTCGCGTCCGTCATCCCTCGGAACCACCGTCCCCCACGGCGAGACCCGTGACGGCCGGGCGCCGTGCCGCCACCGGGGCCAACCGGCGGTAGGTCTCGCCGGGGGCCGGCCGGGGATCGAGCTCGCTCCGGTTCGGCCAGAGCGCGAACGCCCGCTCGGCCTGCGCCGTGATGGTCAGCGCCGGGTTGACCCCGAGATTGGCCGACAGCGTGGATCCGTCCACGACGTGCAGGCCCGGGTAACCCCAGACCCGCTGGTACCCGTCCACCACGCCACGCTCGGCCGAGGAACCGATCACGCATCCACCGATGAAGTGCGCGGTCATCGGGATGTTCACCAGATCGGTGACCGGCGCGCCGGCCATCGTGGGCTGACCGGTCAGCCCGGACAGGCCGTCGGCCAAGCGGCGGACGGCCTGGTGGCCGGCCGGGATCCAGGCCGGATTCGGCGCTCCGTGCCCCGGGCCGGAGACGAGCCGCCAGCCCCGCCCCAGCCGCCGGCGGCGGGCACGGACGGTGATCGAGTTGTCGACCGGCTGCATGACCAGCCCGATGACCGTGCGCTCGGAGAACCGCCGCACCGGCGGCGGGAGGAAGAAGCGGACCAGTCCCGGGCGGGCGGCCAATTCCCGGAACGCGGCCCGGATCCGGCCGCCGGGCGCGCCGCCGGGACGCCCGTCGGCCATCAGCATCACCAGGCCGCCCATCACGTTGGATCCCTTGCCGTAGCGGACGTTCTCCACGTGCGTATCCGGCTCGGGGTGGAAGGAGCAGGTGATCGCAACGCCCCGGGTCAGATCGACATCACGCGGCGCGGAGCGTGTCATCGCGCCCAGCAGCGCCTCGGAGTTGGTCCGGGTCAGGTCCCCGAGCCGGTCGGACAGGCGGGGTAGCACACCACCGGCCTTCATCCGGTGCAGCAGGCTCTGGGTGCCCCAGGTCCCTGCGGCCAGGACGACGTCCCGGGCCGTCAGGGTGCGGCGCTGCTTGCCGAACCAGGCACCGGTGCGCTCTGTCGTGACCTGCCACCCATGCTCGGGGGCCGCGGGGTCCAGCGGTCTGACGTCGACCACGGTCCGCAGCGGCCAGATCCGCACGCCCAGCCGCTCGGCCAGGGCCAGGTAGTTCTTCACCAGGGTGTTCTTCGCGCCGACCCGGCAGCCCACCATGCAGTTGCCGCATTCGGTGCAGCCCGTGCGGGCCGGGCCGGCGCCACCGAAGTACGGGTCGGGTGACGTGACACCCGGCTCGCGCGCGCCGTCCCGGCCGAAGAACACCCCGACCGGCGTCTTGCGGAAGGTGTTCCCCACGCCCAGCCCTTCGGCTGTCTCGCGCATCAGGTCCTCGACCGGCCCGGTGCACGGGTTCTCCTCGACCACGCCGAGCATCCGCTTGGCCGTTGCGTAGTGCGGCGCGAGTTCGGTGGCCCAGTCGGTCAGGTCGCTCCATTGCGGATCGGTGAAGAACGGCTTCTCGGCCACGTAGAGGGTGTTGGCGTAGACCAGCGATCCGCCGCCCACCCCGGCCCCGGCCAGGATCAGGACGTCGTGCAGCAGGTGGATGCGCTGGAGGCCGAACCAGCGCAGCCGCGGCACCCACAGGTAGCGGCTCAACCGCCAGGACGTTCGCGCGAAGTCCTGATCGGAGAACCGCCGGCCGGCCTCCAGCAGCAGGGTGGAATAGCCCTTCTCGGCCAGACGCAGCGCGGCCACGCTGCCGCCGAAACCCGAGCCCACCACGATCACGTCGTGGTCGATTCCCTGCCGGCCCGGCTCCGACGCCGGGCTCCTGCCGCTTGCATCGAGGTGAGCAGCGCCCTGGCGACCGTCCGCCATCCAACCAGCCCATCTCGCCACCACGAGATCTCCTGACTCTGACACTTCGCGTGAATTGGGTGCTACCCAGCGCAACAACTCGTCAGGGTCCAATCGTTTGGCCCCAACAGGTTGTGAGATTTCTTCCGGTTACTGCTTGGTGTTACTAGCAGGTAACCCTAGACTGCCGCCACCTCGACAGCCGAGGGTCCGGCCCACCCCGGCGAAACCTGCGCCGCTGCACATCCGCAGCGGGCCCACCCGGAGGATTCGAAAGGGACCACGATGAACTCAGAAGCACGGTCGATGGGCGGCGTTTCCTGGCGGCGCTACGCGATGGTGTTCACGCCGGGGCTGGTCCTTGCCGCTGTGGCCCTGGGGCTCGTCGGGGAGGGGGCACTGGCCGCGTCCTTCGCCGTCTCCGGCACCGCATTCAAGCTCTCGGCAGGAACCCTGGACGGCACCGGGTTCGTCTCGTACGGCGGCATCGACAGCGGCGCGAACGGCCAGCACCACCCGGTCAGCGTGTCCGGCTTCAAGACCGCGGAACTGACCAGCCTGTGCCAGTCGGTCGTCTCGCCGTCCCCGCTGGGCCCGGTCTCCATGAAGCTGACTGCCGGCTCAGGCGCAAACCCGGTCAAGGCCACCGACATGGTCGCCGACTTCGACAACCTCCAGGGCGACCTCACCTTCACCCAGTACGCCAGCGGCGTGGACGCGAGCCAGGTCTCGGGCGGCCCCTCCACCGGCCCGGCGGGCGGCTTCGGGCAGCAGGCCTCGACGATCCACATCGACGGGCTGAAGCAACACGCCTGGGCGACCACGGCGGGCACCTTCGTGTTGAAGGGCCTGAACATCGACGTCTCGTTCGGCACGCACGAGTGCTTCTGAGCGCCGCCCGGCGCCGGGTCGAGGACCTGGCCCGGGAGTGAACGGCGCGGGACCCGGTCGGAACCTGACCGGCCGGGTCTCTGCCATGGCGTCACCGGATGACGCCTTCCCGCCCGTCCGCACCGGCCTTGCCTGTGCCTGACCGGGCCGCACCGCAGACAACACCCGACGAACACCTCCCGCTGAGGAGCTCCTGATCGTGAGCCAGCCGGCAGAACCCGCCGACGCGGGCCGACCCCAGCCGCGCACGGCATGGCAGTCGTTCCGCGCCTGGCGACGCACGCGCCCGTTCTGGGGCGGTGTCACCGCCATCCTGGCGGCGATCGAGATGTACGGCGTCACCGCGGCGCCGTTCCACGTCGTGCTGATCCAGGGCGTGGCCGGCATCTCGGCGATCGTGATCGCGATCTGCTTCGTCCTGCTCGCCGTGCTGACCTGGTTCCAGCCGCACGTGCGGGTGGCGACCGGCCTGATGATCGTCGTGCTGTCCCTGGCGTCCATCCTGCTGACCAATCTCGGCGGCTTCCTGATCGGGATGCTGCTCGGGTTGCACTCCGGTTCCAGCATCACCGCCTGGCGACCCCGTCCGGCACAGCGACGGCGGCCAGACCGCACGCCGCGCGCCGGCGGCAGCCCGCTGCTGTCCTGGTTCCCGGGCCGGGGCCCGGGGCAGACCACCCCAGAACCCGTCGGGCCCGGTGGCGAGGGCCGCGCGGCCGGGCCCGACGGCGGCACGGACACGGCTGATGCCAGTGACTCCCCGACCCAGGACGACCCTGCCGTCGGCGACCCAGCCGGCCACGATCCTGCCCGCCAGGAGTCCGGTGGCCGCATCCGGCGAGGCAGGCTGAGCGGTCCGCAGTCCTACCTGAGTGTGGCCCTGTTGGCGACCGTGGCGATGGTCCCCGGCGCGAGAGCCCCCGCCACGACCTCTGACTCGCTGCTCTGCTCGATCCTTCCCGTGCTCTGCCCGTCCTCGAGCAGCACGCAGACCGCTGCCACCCCCACCCCGACCGCGTCACCGACCGCCGGCCCGTCGGCCTCGCCCACGGTGAACCCGAGCGCCTCGCCCACGACGCCACCTTCACCCTCGGACTCGGCCCCGTCGGCTCAGCCGCCGGCGACCGCACCCACGCCGTCACCCAGCAGCTCCACACCGGCCGCCTCGACTGCACCGGCCTGCGACGCCTCAGGACTACCCACCGGGCGGATCGCACTCGGCGGCGCCGCTGCCAGGCACGCAGCCGCTGTCATGCGCGCGTGCCTGACCGCGCAGCGCTCCGGCGCGATCACCGGGGCGGCCACGAGCAGGACACGTGCCCAGGCGTTCGCGGCGGGCGGACCCCCTCGCGCGGCCGGGCGGAGTACGCACATCAGGGCCGACGAAGAGACCATGCAGGGCCTGAGCTACCACGGCATCGCCACGCTCGACACGGTCTCCGGCCCGCTACGGACGCTGGACTTCACCGCCTCCTCGGTCACGATCACGGCCATGCGCGAGGACGTCGGGCCGATGAACCTCGGCGGGTCGACGATGACGCTCGGCGGTGATGTGCACCTGTACGTGGTCTCCCTGAGCGGCAAGGTGTTCGGACTGCTGCCGCTGACCATCAGCCCCGGCGCTCCGCCGCCGCTGGTCCTGCCGTCCATGGTGTTCACGGACGTCGACTCCCAGATCGCCTACATCGACGCCGGCTCGCTGAACGCGCCCGCGGCGCAGATCGCCGTCGGGTGACGGGCGGCGCGGACGGCGCGGACGGCGCGGACGGCGGCAGATCAACGCACCGTGAACCGGCAGGGCACCCCTTCTGCGCCGCACTCGCCGTAGCCGGTCAACCGGTATGGTGCACCGTCAATCTCGATCGATCGCCACGCAGAGAGCGCCGACGATGACCTACACCCCAGGCAGCCCGCCCCCGCCATCCGGCGACTACTACCCGCCACCGGGCTCCTTCCCGCCTGCTGCTCCCCCGCAGACGCGCAACGGCCTGGCGATCGCCGGTTTCGTGTTGGCCTTCCTGGTGGCCCCGATCGGGCTCGTCCTGTGCGTGATCGCACTGATTCTGGCGGGCAGGAACCGGCAGAAGGGCAGAGTGTTGGCCGGTTTCGGGATCGTGATCTCGTTGGCGATCATGGCCATCGGGATCACCGCGGCCGTCCTTCTCGGTCGGAATATCACCACGGTCGCCGACCCTGGATGCGTCCAGGGCAAGTCGGCCATCCTCGCGGTCACGTCGCCCTCCAGCGACCCGGCGACCCTCAAGACCCAGCTCCAGACAGTGATCGACAAGCTGGGCACCGCCGCGTCCCACGCCAAGCACGACACCGTGCGATCCGCCATGAGCTCGATGCGGGACGACTACCTCGCGGTGCAGAAGGCCCTGGACACCGGGGTACCGCCGGGCGCCGCTCTGGCGGGCAAGATCGCGACCGACGCCAAGGCCATCGACGACCTGTGCACCATCGGGGGGAGCTCCAGCTGAGGCATCGCGTCCTCGTGAGATTCGGCACCTATCGGCGTAACTGAAATGAGTAACACCACAGCCCGAGCGTGAGGTGGCGGCCCGAGGCCTCGGGCTGCTGCAAACTTGTCACCGCCGTGATCCCCGGGAGGACCGAACCCGTCCATCCTCCGATCCACCGGGCTCGGGACTCTGCGGCAGCGCCACGCAGCGCTGGACAGGTCGATGGGAAGGCAGGCGAGTGGATGGGCGGCCGGCGGGTCCGACCTCCGCAGCCGCGCGCCCGCAGGGCCGCTCCGCCCCGTGTGCGGGCTCCACATCCGGCCACCCGGCACGCCCGGAAACAGCCCCGCCGTGCCCTGCTGCCTGCCGTCTCGGCCGCCGCCGCACTGCTGGTCGTGGTGGCCGGTTCGTCGCAGATGCTCCGATCCCGTTTCCAGCCGCGGCATCCCATCCCGATGGCCGGAGGCCTGATCGCCAAGCTCGGCCCGACGACGGTGCTGCCCTCCAGCCCGACGCCCACCACCGTCGCCAGCCCGTCGCGCACGCTCGCGGCGACCGTCTCGAGCACCCTGTCGAGGGTGCACTGCACCGGGCCCGGCACCGCGGCGGCCCTGTCCGAAGCCGCAGCGTTGCAGAACGCGATCGCCGCCGGACGCGCCGGGACCGCGACGCGCACCGGGGTCGCCGTGGCCGATCAGGTCAGCGGAGTCTCCTGCGGGGCCAATGACCGGTCCCGCTTCAGATCGGCCAGCATCATCAAGGTCACCACCGTGGCCACCATGCTCTGGCAGGCCGACAGAGAGGGGCGCGAGCCCACGACGACCGAGCGGAGCTGGGCGAAGCGCGCCATCACCGTCTCGGACAACGACGCCCAGAGCGCCCTGTGGCAGCACGTCGGCAGCAGCACCGGCGTGTCGGAGTTCCTCGAGGCGGCCGCCATGACGCGCACCATCCCCGGAACCGGAGGAGCCTGGGGCCTGACCCAGGTGACAGCCGAGGATCAGGCCCGCCTGCTCGGGGTCCTGACCCGGCCGGGGCTGCTCTCGGAGCAGTCCCGCAGTTACGAGCTCGGCCTGATGCGCCAGGTTGAGTCCGACCAGGCCTGGGGTGTCAGCGCTGCCGCCGAGGACACCGGTGAGAGCGTCGCCCTGAAGAACGGCTGGCTGGTGTACCCATCGCTGTGGGTGGTGAACAGCATCGGGTACATCACAGGGTCCGGGCACCGCTTCACCCTGGTCGTGCTGTCCGAGGGGAGCTCGACCATGGCAGCTGGGATCAGTGCCGCGGAGTCGATCGCCGACAGCATCGGGGACGTGATCAACTGACGCCAGGAGATCCGGTGGCAGGCCGATCGCCGGTCCGAGAGGATGTCGCGACACGACGGAGAGGCCCCGAATGACGGCATTGACGCCCGCCGAGCAGGACCCTCCCCGGATCCGGGTACACCGGGACGGCCGGGTCCTGACCATCGTGCTGAACCGCCCGGACCGGGGCAACGCGCTCGATCTGGCGTTCGCGGACGGCCTGGCGCAGGCCATGGACGGGCTGGACGACCGGGTCGGCTGCCTGCTGCTGCGCGGCGAGGGCAGGAACTTCTGCGTCGGTGGTGACATCACCACGTTCGACCCCGGTGGTGACCCGGAAGCCGCCGTCGGGGTGCTGGCCCGCAACTTGCACGACGCGATCCGCCTGCTGGACGGCGCACCCGTACCCGTGGTGGCCGCCGTGCACGGCGGCATCGGCGGTGCCGGGGTGAGCCTGGCAGCCGTCTGCGACGTGGTCATCAGCACCCGAACGGCCAGGTTCCGCCCCGCCTACCTCGCACTCGGCGTGACCCCGGACGGCGGCCTGACCTGGACCCTCCCCCGCGCGATCGGGACTGCCCGGGCGCTCGACGTGCTAATGACCGACGGCACGATCACGGCCGAGCAGGCCCTGGACTGGGGGTTGGTCAGCCGGCTGGTCGATGAGGACGACCTCGAACCTCAGGCGCGTGCCGTCGCCGACCGGCTGGCCGCGGGCCCGACGCAGGCCCTGGTCCGGGTACGCCGCCTGGTCCGCGACGGGCAGCGTGCCGGCTTGTCCGACCAGCTCGACGCGGAGGCGTCGTCCATCGCCCATTACGCCGGCACGGCGCCGGGACGCGAGGGGATCACAGCATTCCTCGAGCGGCGGCCGCCGCGGTTCCAGCCGGAGTGAACCAACCTCCGGCCATCTTCTTGGCAGGCCGTGGGAGCAGCCGCTAGCCTGCCGATTCGGCACGAAACGGTCATGGCGCGCAGGCCACCGTGTCATGTGGCCGGCCGCAGCGGCGGGGAACCCCGACCACAGCCCCGGTCGTTGGCACCGATGACCGTGCAGGCAGGGGCGGCAGGGGAACCCGCCGCAGTCTCGGCACCGGGAGGGGGAAGCAGATGCGGCGATTGGCCCGGCTGCTCGCTACTGCGACCCTTGTACTCCCGCTGGTCGGGTTGGCCTGGACGTCGATCAGTTCACCGGGTGAGGCGTTCCACCGCACACCCGTCGCCGGTCGGCACGGCGATCCCGGCACCGGCTCTGCCGTCACCATCGCGCCGCTGGTGCGCCCCGCCGTCGCCGCACCGCTGGTGCGCGCTGCTGCCAACAGGGCGACCCTCGAAGCAACCTCGCCCCAGCGCTGGCAGCCGTGGGCGACGCCGCTCGCCGTCGCGGCCCTCGGCGGGTTGCTGGCGCTGGTCCTCTCGCCTCTCGGCCTGGCCGGGCGCTGGCGCAGGGCCCCGCGGGCCTGGTGCCCGGGCTGGCTGCCCGCCGAGCGCGCACCACCGCTGCCCGCCTGACCGCGACCGAGGCGCTCCGGCCGCCGGGTACAGCCCGTCGCGGCCGAGGGTCGGCTTCGCCGGTCTCGCAGCGGATCCCGTTGCGTCCCTTCACCTTTCGTCATGCACCATCCAGTCCGCACGGACCTCCCACGCCGGAGACGCGACATGCCCAAGACCCTCGTTCAGACCCCCCAACCACCCCACCCCGAACTCGCCGCCAACCTTCCGACCCTGCGTGCCATGCTCGAGGAGCAGCGCCAGTTCCGGCTCGAACAGCTTGCTGAACTCGCCCAGGCCGGCAATCCCCGCCGCGACCCGCGCCCCACCACGAGCAGTCCCTCGACGGGCGTGACGGCCGTGCTCGACGAGGTGGCCGAAGCGCTGGCCATCGCAGCCCGGCACGCGCTCGACGATGTCGAGCTGGCCCTGTCCCGGATGGGCACCGGGCGGTACGGGACGTGCCTGTTCTGCGGTTCGGCGATCAGCCTGGAACGGCTGCAGATCCTCCCGCAGAGCAGCCACTGCGTGGACTGCCAGCGGCGTTCAGAACAGCGCCGATAGGCCTTCCCCCCGGGCCGGCGCCGCCCGGTCAGGCCCCACCACGGGGTCGAGTGCGGGCAGTTACACACCTCCGTGTCGGCGTGTCGCCGTCAGAACTGCCCGCACTCACGGGGGGCGTCATCGACCGTCGGCCGGCACGGCCCGGGACTCGGCCGCCCACATCGCCGAATCCGTCACCCGCCGCATCCCCGCCAACTGAGCCAGCACGAGCAACCCGGCCAGGGCGAAGGTGGCGCGCAGCCCCACCGCCTCCGCGAGCAGCCCCCCGACCGCGCTGCCAAGGGGGATGGTGCCCCAGGCAACCAGCCGAAAGGCACTGTTGAGGCGGCCGAGCAGCGCATCCGGCGTGATCCGCTGCCGGAGCGAGACGACGATGACGTTCCACATGCCGATGCCGATGCCGGCGCCGCCGAGGGCGAAGGCCGCCGCCACGGCCCGGGCATCGCCGGTGACCGCGGGCGTCGTGACCGCGACGGCGAAGCCGATGACGGTCAGGCCGAGGGCTCGTGCCCGGCCCAGCAGCCGCTCAACCCGGGCGGCGAGCAGGCAGCCGGCCAGCGACCCGACCGCCAGGGCGGCCAGCAGGATCCCGTACTCCGGTTCGCTCAGGCGCATCGCCGAATCCGGGCCCACCGCGTACAGCACGAAGACCGCGAAGACCGCGTTCGAGGCGAAGTTCGACGTGCCGACCATCACGGCGAACATGCGGAGCAAGCGGTCCCGCCACAGGTAGCGCAGGCCCTCGGCGATGTCGGCGCGCAGCGTTGTCCGGACCTGCGTCCTGACCCGGAAACCGCCGCGCACCAACAGAAGCAGGCCGATCGCGAGCAGCCACGACCCGGCCGGCGTGAACAGCGCCGCGGTCGCGCCCACGGCCACCAGCACACCACCCAGCGGCGGCCCGGCGAACTGGTTGGCCAGCAGCTCGACGGCGAACAGCCAGCCGTTGGCGCCCGGCAGCCGGTCCCGCCCGACGATCAGCGGGAGGATGGATTGCGCCGAGGTGTCGTACAGGGTCTCCGCGGCGCCGACCGCGAAGGCCACCGCGTAGAGCATCCAGATCGACGCGACTCCCCCGGCGACCGCGATCACGAGCGCGGCCAGGCCACCGGCACGCACGAGGTTCGCCCCGATCATCGCCAGCCGCCGGTCGAGTCGGTCGGCCAGCGCTCCGGCGGGACAACGCGAGCAGCAGCCACGGCAGGCCGAACGCCACTGCGACCCCCGCGATCAGGCCCGGCGATCGGGTGTAGCCCAGCGCGATGATCGGCAGCACCACCTTGAGCACGCCGTCGGCGAGATTCGACATCGCCGACGAGGCCAGCAGTCGCCAGAAGCGGGCATCCAACTCCATCGCTCGACTATTATCGATCGATTGAGTATTGTCAATCGATCGTTCTTCGTCGATCAGAGGTAAGGTCAGACCGTGGTCATGCCGTCGCGCCGCGAGCCGAGCGCCGATGAGGCCAAGGCGCTGGCTCACCCGTTGCGCCTGCGCATCCTGCGCCTGTTGGCCGAGCGCGACCTGACCAACAAGCAGCTCGCCGACACGCTCGACGCCAGCCCCGGCACGGTCCTCTTCCACGTCCGCATCCTGCTCAAGGCGGGGCTGGCGAGCCCGGCAGCCGTGCGCTCCGGCGAGTCCGGGGCGCTGGAGAAGCCGTACCGCGCCACCGGCGTCAGCTGGTGGCTCAGCGATTCACTCGCGGACGCACCGCCCGAGATCCGCCAGACGCCGCTGCGGCTCTTCGCCGAGGACGCCCTTGGTGCATCCCCCGAGGACGTCGCCACGTCGGATCACTTCGTCCTGCACCTCTCGGCGGACGACATGAGGGAGTTCGAGCGCCAGGTCCTCGAGGTCATCGATCGCTGGATCACCACCGATTCCCAGCGCCGCGACCGGCCGGTCCACCGCGGCACGTTCGCCGTGCTCAAGAAGCCCCAGGACAAGAAGACCCAGGACACGCCCGGCGCTTGACCGCCGCGGCCTCGAGGGGTCTCGCAGAGGCTCAGACTCCGGAGCTCAGCGCGCGGATCGCCTCGACCGTGTGGTCGATCTCATCCTCGGTGGTGTACGGCCCCGGGGACAGCCTGACCGTTCCGTGGGGCAGCGTTCCGAGCGTTTCGTGCGCGGCGGGAGCGCAGTGCAGCCCCGGACGGACGGCGATCCCGAAGGCGCTGTCCAGCGCCGCCGCGAGATCGACCGGCTCCCAGCCGTCGACGGTGATCGGGACGACGGCCACCTGACGGGCGGGATCGGCCGGACCGTGGATGTGCACCCCCGGGATGGCCGCCAGCCCGTCCAGCAGCCGGCCGGTCAGAGCCCCCTCGTGCGTGCGCGCCGCATCGGGCGACTGCGACTGCAGGACGGCCAGCGCGGCGCCGAGACCGGCGATCCCGGTGGTGTTGACCGTGCCCGGTTCGAGTGCCTCGGGCATGGCCTTGGGGTGGATCTCCAGTTCGGAGCGGGTCCCCGTGCCGCCCTGGCGCAGCGGAACGAGCTCGAGTTCGGGCGCGAGGTACAGCCCGCCCGTTCCGGTGGGACCGAGCAGGCCCTTGTGCCCCGGGAAGGCGAGCAGGTCCAGGCCCAGCACGCTGACGTCGATGGGCAGCACGCCGGCCGTCTGGGCCGCGTCCACGAGGATCAGCGCCCCGTGCTGATGGGCCAACCGCGCGGCCTCGCTGATCGGCAGGATGGTCCCGCAGACGTTGCTGGCGTGGGTCATCGCCACCAGGCGGGTCGGCGCGGCCCGCAACTCGCGGGCCAGGTCGTCGGGGTCGAGGCTTCCGTCCCTGGCGCAGGGAACGCGGACCACGGTGACCCCGCGCCCGGCCAGTGCCTTCAGCGGGCGGGCCACGGAGTTGTGCTCCAGCCCGGTGGTGATCACCCGGTCACCGGGGTTGAGCAACCCCCACAGCGCGGTGTTCAGGGCGTCGGTTGCGTTGAGCGCGAAGGCGATCCGGTTCGGGTCAGGGACGCCGAACAGGGCGGCGAGCCGGCGCCGCGTGTCGGAGACCACGCAGCGGGCAGCCACCGCCAGCGCGTGACCTGACCGCCCGGGGTTGCCCGCGGAGGTGGCCAGGAACTCCACGATCGCCTGCCCGACCTGCGGCGGCTTCGGGAACGACGTCGCAGCGTTGTCCAGGTAGATCACGTCAGCCCCCCACGTAGCGCGAGTAGAGCGAGCGGGCCACCGCCGCATCGTCGGTGCCCTTGATGATCGCGCGGCCGTCGGCGAAGATCGTCAGCTCGTGCCCCTGCACCTCCAGCCGGACCAGATAGCTGGTGGCCGTGACCGTCCCGATACCGTCCAGCCGCCGGCCCAGCGCCTGCAGATCAAGCCGGGTCGTCCGGCCCGGGCTCACCTGGACCGCGTCCCGCCCGCACAGCGAGACGGTCCGGCTGGTCGCCCGCGCGTCCAGGAAATCCAGCCGCCCCTGCGCGCAGCATGGGCAGTCCGGCAGCGGTGGCAGGGGCTCGGACTGCTCGTGGTCGTTCGCCCACAGGTCGAACGCGACCAGCCCCGGGTTCAGGCTCTCCCGGTCTCCGACCAGGATCTTCACCGCCTGGGTCCACTGCAGCGCGGCGACCGTCACCACGGTCGAGCCGAGCACGCCGGCGACGTCGCAGGTGGCAACCGTCCCCGGAGCCGGCGGAGTCGGGAACAGGCAGCGGAAGCACGCGGTCTCGCCCGGCAGCACCGTCATCGACATCCCGGTCGAGCCGATCGCGCCGCCGTAGATCCACGGGATCCCGTGCTTGACGCACGCGTCGTTGA
This sequence comes from uncultured Actinomycetota bacterium, assembly GCA_963740575.1. Lineage (GTDB taxonomy): Bacteria > Actinomycetota > Actinomycetes > Actinomycetales > Kineosporiaceae > CAVUET01. The sequence continues at coordinate 422,327 of CAVUET010000001.1, forward strand.
GCAGGAAGCGGGTCTCCAGATTGTCCGTTCCGTCCAGAACGACCTGGGCCCCGTCGATCAGCTGCTCGACGTTGTCCGCGGTCACGTCCGCGACCACCGGGCGCACGCGCACGTGGGAGTTGATCCGACGCACAGCCTCGGCCGCGGCGACCGCCTTCGGCGTCCCCGCCGCGGCGTCGGCCTCGTCGAAGAGCAACTGCCGCTGGAGGTTCGACAACTCCACGAGGTCGCGGTCCACCACGGTGATCCGGCCGACACCCGCGCGCGCCAGCAGTTCGACGCTGGCGCAACCCAGCGCGCCACACCCGATCACGACGACCAGCGCGTCACGAATCCGGTCCTGGCCTGCGGTGCCGACCCGCGAGAACCTCGACTGGCGCGAGTAGCGGTCACTGTGCGGCGCAGTGGCCACCTGAACCCTCCGTCCTGCCGTTCCACCGCCACGCTAGGGTTCGGGCCCGGCCGCGGCCTGATCCCTAGGTCCCGCCCGGTGCCGGCTGCCTCGGATCCGCGAGTGCGGGAGTGCGATCGGCGCGTGAGCTACACCACACTCTGATATTCTTTGGTACGAAAAGGGTTTGTGGGCCACGGGCATCCTTCGGCGCCCGGACCGTGGTCAGCGGCGGGACCAGGTGCGGCGCGAAGGGCATGTCGTCACAGCTGACCACGGCCACGTCACCGGGGACCTGACGCCCGGCCCCGAGCAGGGCGCTGAGCACCCCGATCGCTATCGCATCGCTGTGCACGAAGATCGCTGTCAGCCGCGGTTCCCGCTGCAGCAGCAACCGGGTCGCCTCGCCGCCCCGCGCGGCATCCAGTCCGCCTCCACCCCGCGTCACGGCGATCACCTCCCACCGATGGGCGGACGTTCGCTCACGGTTGGAAGGTCCCGACATCGGTGCAACTCGATCTTTCGGGAGCTTACGAGCCGATCTCGGGCCGGTGGTCACCAGCCCTGGGACCGGGCCCGCCGTCCGAGCGCGACCATCCCGCCCGTGGCCGACGGGCCGGGCGTGGCCGCCTGGCTCGTCGTGGCCGGTCGCGTCGCCGCGACGCTGCCGGTGGCGCCGGCGCCGAGCGGCTGCCTGCCCGCCAGCAGGCACGGCAGCGCGGGCACCTTGTTCACCGTCCAGTGCGGCGCGGACAGGTTCGGCCTGGTGAGATCGAGCACCTCGGCGAGGTTGGCCGCGCCGGCGTCCCGTGGCGTGAGCGGCGCCAGTCCGTGCCTCCACTCGATCAGCTTCAGCACCGACGTGTGGTCGTAGGTCTGGTGCGCGACCGCGCCGCGCTGGGCATACGGCGAGATCAGCAGCGTCGGCACGCGGAATCCGCGCAACCCGGTCAGGCCCGGGTCGGTGTCCGGTGCCGTGCGGGGCGGGACGTGGTCGAAGAAGCCGCCCCACTCGTCGAAGGTGATGACCAGCACCGTGCGCGCCCAGGCCGGAGACGACGTGATGGCTTGGTAGACCTCGTTCATGGTGAACTCGCCGTTGCGGACGTCCCCGTGCGGATGATCGTCCAGGGACAGCCCGTCGATCGCTTCGAGCAGCATCGGCGGCTCGACGTAGCTGACCGCGGGCAGCGTCCCCTGCGCGGCGTCCCGCAGGAAGTCCTGGTAACCCCGGGAGATCCCGAAGTACTTCAGGCCCCAGAGCGCGAGGAACGGCACGTCGTGGAAGTAGTAGCGGCGGGACACCCCCGCGGCGGCCAGCCGGTCCCAGATCGTCGGCAGCGAGGTCAGCGCGATCGAGTCGTCGGTCCGGTCGCTCTGCGCGCTGTGCAGGTACAGCCGGTTCGGGAACGTCGGGCCGAGCGTGGCTGCGAAGTAGCGGTCGAAGGCCGTCCAGGCGGGTGCGGCTCGGCCGACGAACGGCAGATCGGCCTGCTGGTAGTAGCCGATCGAGAAGTCGTCGTTGACCCGCAGCCAGCCGTCACACGCACCGGAGTCGTACTCGGTCCGGGCACCGTCGTAGGAGTGATCGGGATCGGGGTGCCCGCAGCCCTGGAACGTCTTCAGGTGCACCGTCGGGTGCATGGTGCCGTCCGGCGCCGGAAAGCTCAAACCGGCCTGACGCCCGTCGGCCCCCGGCAGCCAGCCGAGCAGGTGGTCGAAGGACCGGTTCTCCATGCACAGAACCACGATGTGGTCGATCCCGCTCTGCGCGGGATCCGGCAGCCAGCGCAGCACCGTCGCGGCCCTGCCCGCTCCCAGTTGCCGCGCCTGCGCGGTTGCGGTGATCATGCCCTGACCCAGAATTGCTGCCCCCGCACCGGCGGCCAGAAGTTGCCGTCTCGTCACCATGGCGACAGATCATCCCAGAAGGTCACAATCGCGGCCTGTCGGCCAGAAGTCCGTTCCGCGAGGATCCGGTGACCTCCGGGTGACCAGAATCTGACGGTCCCGAATGGTTCGGGTTCGGTGGCCTGCTGTTCACGCGGTCACGGCGGAAGCGTTCACCGCGAGCGCGTGACGATCTGCCGCATGACGAACTCAGCGTCGAACGCAGCGATGAGTAGGCGCTCGCTCTTCGCGGCCGGGGCCGGGACGGGTGGGGTGGCGCTGCTGGGGGCGCCCCGGGCCAGCGCGTCACCGCTGCTGTGGCAGCGCCCGTCCGTGACGGGGGCGCCGTCGGTCGCGGGCACACATCTGCAGTTCGGCGCGGACGCGTCCCGGGAAGTGGTGGTCTCCTGGCACAGCACGGCGTCGGTCTCCCGCCCACGCGTCCTGCTCGGGAGTGCGGACCGAGGTTTCGGGCAGACCGTGGCAGCCGCGACCACGACGTACACCGATGCCCAGTCCGGCACCGAGGTGCAGGTCCACCACGCGCACCTGTCACGGCTGAGGCCGGACACGGACTACGTCTACGCGGCTCTGCACGACGGGGCGGCCCCCGTCCTCGGCACGGTCCGCACTGCCCCCCGCGGCCGCGGCCGGTTCCGATTCACCAGCTTCGGCGATCAGGGCACGCCCACCCTCGGCAAGCAGTCGAACGGGACCTGGGTCAACGACAATCTCGGCTCACCGTTCGGCGGGGACGTCACCGCGGCTGTCGAGTCCGCCGCGCCGCTGTTCCACCTCGTGAACGGTGACCTGTGCTACGCCAACCTCGCCACGGACCGGATCAGGACCTGGTCGGACTGGTTCAACAACAACAGCCGTTCAGCCCGGTTCAGGCCCTGGATGCCCGCGGCCGGCAATCACGAGAACGAGCTCGGTAACGGCCCGATCGGCTACGGCGCGTACCAGACCTATTTCACTGTCCCGGACTCCGGCGCCGATCAACAGCTGCGCGGGTTGTGGTACGCGTTCACTGCGGGCTCGGTCCGGGTGATCAGCCTGAACAACGACGACATCGCCCTCCAGGACGCCGGGAACTCCTACGTCCATGGCTACTCCGGCGGGGCGCAGGCTCGCTGGCTCGAGGCGGAGCTGGCCGCAACCAGGGCCGACCCGGACATCGACTGGATCGTCGTCTGTATGCACCAGGTGGCGATCTCCACCGTGGACAAGTTCAACGGCGCCGACCTCGGCATCCGGCAGAGCTGGCTGCCGTTGTTCGATCGCTACCAGGTCGACCTGGTGGTCTGCGGCCACGAACACCACTACGAGCGATCGCATCCGATCCGGGGACAGCAGCCGAACGACACCATGACCCCGGCCCCGGTCTCCACCCGGACCGACGTGATCGACACCAGCCAGGGCAGCGTGCACATGGTGATCGGTGGAGGCGGCACCTCGGCCCCGTCCAACACGCTGTTCTTCTCGCCCGCCCAGTGCCGGGTGATCACCTCGGTCGGCCCGGCCGATCCGGGTACGGGGAAGAAGCCTGCGGTCTACACCCTGGAGGACGCACCGTGGTCGGCGGTCCGGGATCCGGATCACTCCCACGGCTTCGCGACCTTCGACGTCGACCCCGGCACCCCGGGCGGCAACACCACGATCACGGTGACGTACCAGGCGGTGACCAGCCCCTACGGCGCCACCATCCCCGTCGACCGCTTCACCCTGACCCGTCCCCGCCGGGGCTGAGACCCGGCCTCGGCAGGCGTCGGCGCATAGTCCGCGCCGGAACGGGGTATCTCTCGCTCGGAATTCGAGGGCGAGGAGGTCCACGATGTCTTGGCGCCTGCAGCGACGGACAGCTCGGAACGGCACCGATCGCCACATCGAGAACGCGGACGACCGGTCGAGCACGCAGGATCGGGGTGAGCCGGGCTCGGTTCAGAACGGCAGGACCAAGGACTCCGCAGCGGGTGGCGACAGGGTGGGTGGCGACAGGGTGGGTGGCGACAGGGTGGGTGACGGCAGCGCGGCGAACGGCAGGGCCGAGAAGACCCTGAAGCTCCGGACCGGCAGGTCGCGGACCACCTCGCGGCCGTCGTGGGCCCGCGCCCTGCTGCGGACCCTGAGGGAGTACAGGGTCGACCAGTTGGGCGACCGCGCGGCAGCACTGACGTACTACGGCGTGCTGTCCGTCTTCCCCGCCCTGCTGGTGCTCGTCTCCCTGGTCGGCCTGGCCGGCCAGGGCACGGCCCAGACCCTGATCGACAACCTCGGCCAGGCGGCACCCGGATCCGTGCGGCAGGTGGTCTCCACGGCGATCGTGAGTCTGCAGAGCAGCCAGAACACGGCGGGCGTGCTCGCGGTGATCGGGCTGGCGGCGGCTCTGTGGTCCGCAAGCGGCTACATCGCGGCGTTCATGCGCGCGTCGAACGTGATCTATGACGTCCCCGAGGGACGGCCGATCTGGACGACCCTGCCGGTGCGCGTCGGCGTCACCGTGCTGATGACGGTGCTGATCGCCGCGAGCGCCATCGGCGTCGTGCTCACCGGTGGGCTGGCCCGTCGGGTCGGCTCGGTCTTCGGCCTGAGCGACGTCACGGTCACCGTGTGGGACATCGCGAAGTGGCCGGTGCTGCTGCTCATCGTCTCGTTCATGATCGCCCTGCTGTACTGGGCCTCCCCGAACGTCAAGCAGGGCTTCCGCTGGATCACGCCGGGTGGCGTGCTGGCGATCGTGCTGTGGGTCATCGCCTCGGGTGCCTTCGCCGTCTACGTGGCCAACTTCAGCTCGTACAACAAGGTCTACGGCTCAGTGGCGAGCGTCATCGTCTTCCTGATCTGGCTGTGGATCTCGAACCTGGCCATCCTGCTCGGCGCCGAGTTCAACGCCGAGCTGGACCGCGGCCGGGCCATCGTGGCCGGACGTCCGGCGAGCGAGGAGCCCTACGTCCAGCTGCGCCACGAGAGCCGCCGCACGCGCCGCCTGCGTGCCTCGGCTCCGACGACCTGACCGGCAGGCACCGAGGGAGCACCAGCCATGTCACTCGCCCGCGTCCACAACTTCTCCATCTCACTCGACGGTTTCGGCACCGGCGAAGGTCAGAGCCACGACGCGTATTTCGGTCACGCCGGCGAACGGTTGCACGAGTGGATGTTCGCCACCCGGTTCTGGGGCGAGATGGTCGGCCAGCCCGGCGGTAGCAGCGGCATCGACGACGCCTTCGCGCAGCAGTTCACCCCCGGGATCGGCGCCGAGATCATGGGTGCTGGGAAGTTCGGCCCGCCCGGATGGCACGAGGACCCGGACTGGAAGGGCGCGTGGGGACCCAACCCGCCGTTCCACACACCGACCTTCATCCTCACCCACCACCCGCGCCCGTCGAACGAGATGGAGGGCGGCACGACGTTCCACTTCATCGACGCTCCGCCTGCCGAGGCGCTCAAGACGGCCCGGGAGGCGGCGGGCAGCCAGGATGTACGCATCGGCGGGGGTCCCACCGTGATCCGCGACTTCCTTGCTGCCGGGCTCGTCGACCACATGCACGTCGTGGTGGTCCCGATCCTGCTCGGCCGAGGCGTACGGCTCTGGGACGGGCTGGAGGGCCTCGAGAAGGACTACCAGGTCGAGGCCACCTCCTCGCCCAGCGGAGTCACGCATGTGACGTTCACCCGCGCGGGCGCCTGAATCCGCCTCGGTCGAGAAGCCGGGCCACGGGTCAGGCTCTAGGTGCTCAGCGCGCTGCGCAACCAGTCCTCGACCCCGGCGATGTGCACCGTGGCCCAGCTCCGCGCGGTCTCCGGATCCCGGCGTGAGATGGCCTCGAAGATCGCACGGTGCTCGTCCAGGGTGCGTTGCAGCGCGCCCTCCTGGGTCATGCCGCGCCACACCCGGGCCCGCTGGGTCGGCGCGGACAGCGATTCGATCAGCGAGGCCAGCACCGAGTTCTCCCCGGCCACCGCAATCGCCCGGTGGAACTCGATGTCGGCACGCACCAGCTCCTCGACGGGTGAGCGAGCGTTCGCCGTACCCAGGATCCGCTCCAGCCCGGCCAGTGCCGGCGGGTCGATCCGGACCGCTGCCCGGGCGCTGGCCGCCGGTTCGAGGATGCGCCGCACCTCGAGCAGTTCCAGCACCGACGCGTCGCTGTGGAACTCGAGGATGAAGCTCAACGCGTCCAGCAGCGAGTCCGAGGCCAGGCTGGACACGTAGGTCCCGTCGCCCTGTCGCACGTCCAGGATCCGCACCAGCGACAGCGCCCGCACGGCCTCGCGCAGCGAGCTGCGGGACAGGCCCAGCTCTGCGGCCAGGTCGGCCTCCCGCGGCAGCCGATCGCCGGGGTTCAACGCTCCGGACACGATCATGGCCCGTAGCTTCTCGATGGCCTCATCGGTGACGGCCATGCCCCACCTCCCCAGTCATCGGATCTTTCGCGGTCCTGAGTATGCCGCGCCAGGGCGCCGCATGAGGGGTTCGCTGCTGGGCCGGAGCGCCATGTACGGCTCAGGGAAGGGCCCAACGCAGGGCCTGGAAACCGAAGATCTGGATGCGCCAGGTTCGCAACGAGGTAGTTGCCAGCTGTTTACAGCGGCGCGGTGGCGAGCTATAACACCCTCAAGACATCGGATGTCTTGGCGACTCCGACGCACCACCACGGCCCAATTGCCCCATCTTCATCCTGGAACATCCGAAACCTGCCCTTGGAGTGGACCTGGTGAGCACCCGGATCGCCTCGTTCGAGCTGGTGGACCTGCGCTTTCCCACCTCGCTCGAGCTCGACGGCTCCGACGCCATGAACGCCGAGCCCGACTACTCCGCCGCCTACCTGGCCATCCAGGCCGACGACGGCGCGCAGGGCCACGGCTTCGTCTTCACCATCGGTCGCGGCAACGACGTGGTGCTCGCAGCGATCCACGCGCTCCAACCACTGATGATCGGTCTGGACCTGGACCATGCCTTCGCCGACATGGGCGGCCTCTGGCGCCGCCTCGTGCACGACAGCCACCTGCGCTGGCTCGGCCCGGAGAAAGGCGTCATGCACATGGCCATCGGTGCCGTGGTGAACGCGGTCTGGGACCTGTTCGCCCGGCGCGAGGGCAAGCCTCTGTGGAAGCTGCTGTCAGACCTGGATCCCGAACAGATCGTCGATCTGGTCGACTTCCGCTACCTGTCCGACGCGCTCACCCGCGGCGAGGCGCTCGACCTGCTCCGGGCGGCCGAACCGGGCAAGGCCGAGCGCGAGTGTGCCCTGCTGGCAGAGGGCTATCCGGCGTACACGACATCGGCCGGCTGGCTCGGCTACCCGGACGAGAAGGTGGCCCGGCTGGTGGCCGCGGCGTTGGCGGACGGGTTCACGCACCTGAAGATCAAGGTCGGTGCGGACATCGAGGACGACGTCCGCCGGCTCCGCCTGGTCCGCGACCTCGCCGGCCCCGACACCCTGATCTCCGTCGACGCCAACCAGACCTGGGAGGTGGGCGAGGCGATCGCGAACGTGCAGCGCCTCGCCGGAACCGGCCTGTACTGGGTGGAGGAGCCGACCAGCCCGGACGACGTGCTCGGCCACCGGGCCGTCGCCGAGGCCATCCGGCCGATCCGGGTCGCCACCGGAGAACACGTCGCGAACCGGGTGGTCTTCAAACAGCTGCTGTCCAGCAACGCCATCCAGGTCTGCCAGGTCGACGCCTGCCGGGTCGCCGGGGTCAACGAGAACGTCGCGATCCTGTTGCTGGCGGCCAAGTTCGGCGTTCCGGTCTGCCCGCACGCGGGTGGCGTCGGCCTGTGCGAAGTGGTCCAGCACCTGTCGATGTTCGACCTCATCGCGATCAGCGGCAGCACCTCGGGCCGGTGGATCGAGTACGTCGACCACCTGCACGAGCACTTCGCCGACCCGGTCCGGGTCGTGGGCGGGCGCTACCTCGCGCCGATCCGGCCGGGCGGCGGAGCGGAGATCCTGCCGTCCAGCCGGGCGGTATACGCCTTCCCCGGCGGCCCGGTCTGGGCCGGCGGGATCAATGCCGACGCCTTTCCCAGCCCGTAGGTCCGGGCCTGATCGAAGGAGAGACCGTGAGAGTGTCCACCACAAGCGGTTCCACGTCCTTGAGGCCGTCATTGCGCTGGTAGCTGGTTGTGCCCTGGTTGCCGGGTGCGGCTCAGGAAGCTCCGCCGGAGGATCGTCGGGGGGCGGAAGTGGCGGCGGCTCCTCGCCGCTGGTCGGGGTGGACTACCCCCGCTCCGACTCCGACTTCTGGAACGCGTACATCAAAGTACGTCCCGCAGATGGCCGGCCAGCTCGGCCTGACCCTGAAGACCACCAATTCGCAGAACGACATCAGCAGGCTGCGGTCCAACGTGCAGACCCTGCTGTCCCAGGGCGTCAAGGGCGTCGTCATCGCGCCGCAGGACACCGCTGCCGTGCTGCCGACCCTGCAGCAGCTCACGGTGCCGTCATCCTGGTGGTCCTGATCGACCAGCGGATTCTCAGCGGCCGATCACGGAGCAGCCCAGGACAGCGACGGCGCCATCGGCGAGACTCACCGCAGCGAGAGGAGAACGGCGATGCGCCTGGCCCGCCATGGCGAACCCGGCAGGGAGCGGCCGATCGCGGCCGGACCGGATGGGGTCTGGCGAGACCTGACCCCGGTGACGCCGGACGTCAGTGCCGTCTGGCTGGCGGGCGGGCTCGACGTCGTCCGTTCGGCACTGCCCTCGCTGCCCGCCGTCGAGCCGTCCACCCGGTTCGGCCCGCCGGTGGCGGGCATCGGGAAGGTGGTCTGCATCGGGCTGAACTATCGCAGCCACGCCGCCGAGACCGGGGCCGCGATCCCCACAGAGCCGATCGTCTTCCTCAAGACGCCGGACACCGTGGTCGGGCCGGACGACGAGGTGCTGATCCCGAGAGCCTCGACCAAGACCGATTGGGAGGTCGAGCTGGCCGTCGTGATCGGGGCCCCGGCGCGTTACCTCGATTCCCCACAGCAAGCCTGGGCGTGCATCGCGGGCTACGCGATCAGCAACGACGTCTCGGAGCGGGAGTTCCAGCTGGAGCGCGGCGGCCAGTGGGACAAGGGCAAGAACTGCGAGACCTTCAACCCGTTCGGGCCGTGGCTGGTCACCGCGGACGAGGTGCCGGACCCGCAGGCCCTCGGCCTGCGCCTGCGGGTGAACGGTCTGCTGCGCCAGGACGGCAACACCGCGGACATGGTGTTCGGCGTCGAACATCTGATCTGGTACCTCAGCCAGTTCATGGTGCTGCGCCCCGGGGACGTGATCAACACCGGGACCCCGCACGGCGTCGCGATGGGCCTGCCGGGAACCCCCTACCTGCGGCCGGGAGACGTCGTCGAGGTGGAGATCGACGGGCTGGGCCGGCAGCGGCAGACGATGGGAAAGGCTTGAGGTGTCGGAGTTCGACGGGATGCGCGCGTTGGTCACCGGCGGGGCCTCGGGTATCGGGCTGGCGACGGCGCGGCTGCTGCGCGACGCGGGGGCGCGGGTCATGGTGCTCGACCGCGACAGCCACGCCCCGGAGGGGTTGGAGTACCTGCGCGCGGATGTCACCGACAGCGCGGGGGTGCACGAGGCCGTCACCCGCGGGATCGGCCCGGACGGCGTACTGGACGTGCTGGTGAACAACGCCGGCATCGGCGCGCAGGGCGGCATCGAGGCCGACGACGAGGCCGAGTGGCAGCACGTGCTGGACGTGAACGTGCTCGGCCTGGTGCGGGTGACCCGCGCGGCACTCCCGGGGCTGCGCAGGTCCGCCCGGGCGGCGATCGTCAACACCTGCTCGATCGCTGCGACCGTAGGGCTGCCCGAGCGCGCGCTGTACTCGGCCAGCAAGGGCGCCGTGCTGTCCTTGACCCTCGCCATGGCGGCGGACCTGGTGCGCGAAGGGATCCGCGTGAACGCGGTCAACCCCGGCACGGCGGACACCCAGTGGGTGGGCCGGCTGCTGGACGCCACCGACGACCCGCAGGCCGAGCGGGAAGCCCTGCGCGCGCGCCAGCCGCACGGCCGCCTGGTCTCGGCCGAGGAGGTGGCGGCCGCCATCGCCTACCTGGCCTCGCCGTCGGCGGGCTCCACCACGGGGACCTGGCTCGCCGTCGACGGCGGCATGGCCGGGCTCAGGCTGCGACCGAGGAGCTGACATGCGTCGCATCGCCTCGGTGATCCGGCTCCGGCCCGAGATGGAGGCCGAGTACCGCGTCCTGCACGAGCATGCCTGGCCCGGCGTCCTCGATGCGCTGAGGGCCGCGAACATCACCAACTACTCGATCTTCCTCCGGGACGGCCTGCTGTTCAGCTACCTCGAGTACACCGGCGAGGACTACCAGCAGGACCTGGCCCGGATCGCCGCGGACGAGACCACCCAGCGCTGGTGGGCGCTCACCGATCCCTGCCAGCAGCCGCTGGCCAGCGCCGCCGAGGGCGAGTGGTGGGCTCCCGCCGACGAGCTGTTCCACCTGGACTGACGATGCCCGCACCGAAAGTCGACGCGCACCACCACGTCTGGGACCTCGAGGCCCGCGACCAGCCCTGGACGGCCGGGCTTGCGGCACTTCGCCGATCGTTCAGCTTCGGGGACCTCCGCCCCGAGCTGGACGCGCACGGCCTGGACGCGACCGTTCTCGTCCAAACGATCACGGTCGCGTCGGAGGCGCCCGAGCTGCTCGCCCTGGCTGCGGTGGAGCCGAGGATCGCAGGGGTGGTCGGCTGGGTGGACCTGACCTCGGGCGGCGTCGCCGCGCGACTGGATGCCCTGCGGGCGCTGCCCGGCGGCTCCGCCCTGGTCGGAGTGCGGCACCAGGTCCAGGAGGAGCCGGATCCGCGCTGGCTGTGCCGCCCGGACGTGCGCGCCGGCCTGACAGCGGTGGCCGCGGCCGGGCTTGCCTACGACCTGCTCGTCGTGCCGTCACAGCTGAGGGCTGCGATCGACCCGGTGGCCGCGCTGCCGGGCCTGGGGTTCGTGCTCGATCATGCCGGCAACCCTCCGATCGCCGGCGGCTGGCTGGAGCCGTGGCGCGGCCTGCTGCGCGAGCTGGCGGCCCTGCCCAACGTCAGCGTCAAGCTGTCCGGCCTGGTGACCGAGGCGGATCACACCTCGTGGACGCCCGACGACCTGCGCCCCTACGCCGAGACCCTGCTGGGCTCCTTCGGCCCGGAACGGGTGGTGTTCGGTTCGGACTGGCCGGTCTGCCTGCTGGCGGCGGGCTACGGCCGGGTGCTGGGCACGGCGCACGAGCTGACCGCCGGGCTGTCCGGCTCCGAGCGCGACGCCGTCTTCGGCGGCACCGCCGCCCGGGTCTACCGGTTGGGGCAGCGGTGATCCACCGGCGGCTCGGCCGCACCGGCGTCGAGGTCACCGAACTCGGGTTCGGCGGCGCGCAGATCGGCAACCTCTACCGGCGGATCGACGACGAGACCGCTCGGCGGGCCGTGCTGGCCGCCTGGCGGGGCGGCGTGCGGTACTTCGACACCGCACCCCACTACGGGCTCGGGCTGTCCGAGCGCCGGCTCGGCGCGGCGCTCGCCGGCCTGCCCCGCGAGGAGTTCGTGCTGTCCACGAAGGTGGGGCGTCTGCTCGTCCCGAACGACCGGTCGACGGGCTCGGACCTGGACAGCGGCGGGTTCGACGTGCCTGACGACCTGGCCCGTCGGTACGACTACTCCCGTGACGGCGTGCGCCGCAGCCTCGATGCCAGCCTCGGGCGGCTCGGGCTGGACAGGATCGACATCGTCTACGTGCACGACCCGGAGAATCACCTGGACCAGGCCGTTCGCGAAGCCGTGCCCGCGCTGGTGGAGTTGCGTGAGCAGGGCGTGATCGGGGCGGTCGGCGCGGGGATGAACTTCGTCGGCCCGCTGCTGCGCCTGGTTGCCGAGACCGACCTGGACGCCGTCATGCTCGCCGGCCGCTGGACACTGGCCGACCGTTCCGGGGAACCGCTGCTGGACGCCTGCCTGGAACGGGGTGTCGCCGTGGTGGCCTGCTCCCCGTTCAACTCGGGGCTGCTGGCCCGCGCCGAGCCCCCGGACGGGGCGTTCTTCGACTACGACCACGCGCCTGCCGACGTGCTCGGCTTCGCCCGAGAGCTGGCCGCCGCGTGCCGGGCGGCCGGGACCACGCTTCCGCATGCGGCCCTACGGTTCCCGTTGCGCCATCCGGCGGTCCCCACGCTGGTCACCGGGATGCGCACGGCCGGACAGGTGGCAATCAGCCTGGAATGGATGCGTGCGGAACCGGCGGAGCAGGTCTGGGCGAGCCTCGCCGCCCTGGACGCCGAACGGCCGGCGATCCTCCGGCCGTAGGCGCAGCCGCGAGAACCGCTCAGCCGCTCAGTCGCGAGAACCGCCTCGTCGATCTCGGGAAGTCCATGCTCATGGCGAAGGCGGACATCAGCCCGCCGGCCAGGGCGCAGGCCACCACCTCCGCGTCCAGCCCGGCTGCCCTGGCCGGCGGAAGGCTCGGGATCATGGTGACCGCGATCCCCGCCGCGACCCCGGCCACCGCGATCCACTGGTTCTCCCGCATCCCGGCAAGCATCCGGGTCTGCCTCTCGCCCCGGTAGGCGTCCTCGACGAAACGCTCCGCGCCGGTCAGCGCCAGGTAGGTGCCGAGCACGAACGAGCCGCCGACGTCCCGTGACCACCACATCGCCACGAGCAGCACCCCGAGCAGCACCCCGAGCAGGACGTTGAAGCAGATCGAGTACAGCTGGGTGGTCAGCAGCGGCGCGCCCTTCAGGTCGGACAGCACCACCACTCTGGACTGCGGATGCCAGACCCGGATCGCCTGACCCTGTGTCGCGACCACACCGTGGCAGCACCCCTGCGCCAGGCAGCGCAGCCGGCCGATCGCCTGGCCGAACGGCGCGACCACCGCAGCGGTGACGACCAGGTCCAGCAACGAGATCCCGCACAGCAGGCGGACCAGGACAGCTCCGGCCACGCCGCCGACGATCGCACCCCAGTAGCCGAACGGCCGAAGGATCGCCTGGCTGCCCCAGAGCGACTGGGCGAAGACAGCCGCTCCCAGCAGCACGCAGGCCGCCTGGAGCAGGGCCGCCCGCCCACTGCCCAGCAGGTAGCCGGCCGCCCCGACCCCCACTGCCCCGGCCAGGCCGGAGTAGACGGCATGGTTGATGATCCGGAACCCTCCGCCGCGCAGGAGCCAGTCGTGGCGCGAGTTGGCCACCCGCTCGGCGACCCGATGCAGCCCCGCCCAGGCCGCCTGCCACCACAAGCCGGCGGCCAGCGCGAGGGCACTGATCGCGGCGGGCATGCCGGCGCGGGCGAGGCCGCCCGGGCCGACGGCCACCACCAGGCTCAGGTAGATGCTCGACGCGCCCGCCACGATGCCGCTTGCTGCCGCGCTGCGCAGACGGCCCACCGTCCGGGCTGCGAGGGTCCGGATCACCAGGTAGCCGAACGGCGCCAGCCACATCAGCGCCCAGGCCGTGTGCATCCCGTGCACGCCACCCAACCAGGTGAAGGCACCACAGCGCCCGACGCAGCCGGCGTGGTCGAGCAGGTAACCCGCCGCGAGCCAGGGCAGGAAGACGCGCGCGGCCACCGCGATCCGAACGCGCACAGGGACCGCGCCCGACCCGGCAGCCGCGGCCGGCAACGGCCCGCCGGTTCGGTCGCCGAATCGATGCTTGAGCGCTGGCAACTCGTAACCCCACAGCAGCGCCAGGATCATCGCGGCCAGGAACGGGGTGATCAGGTAGAGCCCGCTCCCGGAACGCAGGCCGAGCGACACGCCCGCGCTGAGCAGGATCGCACCGAGGTAGATCGGATGCGCGATCCAGGCGTAGATGCCCCGATCCACGAATCGGCTGGGCGGGTAGGCGTTCATCGGCAGGCCGTGGCCGTAGGCGGATAGCTGCACGACGCCGGCGACGAGGACGGCACCCGCGAGGCAGGACAGCGCCAGCGCCGGCAGCCGGTGATCGGGTACCGGCAGGCTGATCCGGGAGTCCAGCACGACCGCCCACACGGTGAGCGTGGCCGGCAACGCGACGACGAAGAGCCCGCCGTAGAGGATCTTTCCCAGCACGTGCTCCCGGGCCGGCCTGGTCACCACCGGACCTCCTCGTGAATCGTCGTGGCCGGCAGGCCGGCACCGGCCACGTCCAGCACCCCGCGGCCGAACCACTTCTGCTCGTCCATCGCCAGCGCCGCTCTCGACCAGTTCTCCCACTGGTGCGCGACCCGACTTACGACCTTGACGATCGAGGACCTCAACGTCGAAGGCATGAAACAGTTGCGCAAACTCGCGAAGGCGGTGTCCGACGCCGGCATGGGCGACCCCGGGCGCCTGATCACCTACAAGGCCGACTGGTACGGCCTGACCGTGATCGAAGCCGACCGGTGGTTCCCCTCGAGCAAGACCTGCTCGGCCTGCGGCCGGGTGAAGACCACCCTCAGCCTCTCGCAGAGGGTCTACCGGTGTGACGGACTGGACGGGTGCGGGTTCGTCATCGACCGCGACCTGAACGCTGCGGTCAACCTCGCGAAGTACGGCGCCCGCACCCTGGCCGCGGCCACCGCCGCGGCACTCCCGCCACCACCCACGGCGGCCGATCAACCAACGCCTCTGGACGAGGCCGCCTGACGAGCGTCATCGTCGCCACCCGCAGGCAGCGGGGAAGAGCCGATCGCCACCCACAGCGCCTGACAGCCAGCCAGGACACCGGGCCCCGGATCGGAACCGGAACAAGACCACCCCCCAAGGCGGGGTGGCGTCCGGACGGCGAACAACCACCAACGTCCCAACCCAGGGGCGCGATGAAGGGGAGCCGGTGCGGTCGAGAAATCGGCCACACGCCGTCAGCAGGTGTCACCCAGGCTCGGGTCGCAGGTCGCGGGCGACCGCGGAACCGCAAGACTCATCTGCATGAACCCGTACATCTCGCACACCACGATCGACTGCGCGGACGCCTACCGCCTCTCCCAATGGTGGAAGCAGGTTCTCGGCTACACCGACGTGCCCGGTGACCCGAACGAGCCCGGGCACCAGGAATGCATGATCATCTCGCCCGAAGGCGGCCCGCCACTGCTGTTCGTCGAGGTCCCGGAACTCAAGGGGGTCAAGAACCGCATCCACTTCGACCTGCGCCCAGGCGCCGGGTCCATCCGGGATCAGGAACTGGCCCGCCTCATCGGGCTGGGAGCGATCGCGTTGGACGACCTGCGGACGCCGGACGGCCGGGGGTGGGTCACGCTCGCGGACCCTGAGGGCAACGAGTTCTGCATCCTGCGCAGTGACGCCGAGGTCGCCGGCCGGCCGGCGGGCGGATCCGGGAGCTGACCCGTCGCCCGCTCCGGCAGTACCGTATCTCGATGGCGACCCTGGACGACGCCGCCGAGATTGCCCTGGCTCTGCCTGAAGTGACCGAGGGCACGAGCCGGGGCAACCGCAGCTGGTCCGTCGCCGGCAAGGCATTCGCCTGGGAACGACCCTTCAGCAAGGCCGACCTCAAGCGCTTCGGCGAGGTGACGCCGCCGGACGGACCCATCCTCGCCGTCCGGGTGGAGGATCTCGGCGAGAAGGAGGCCGTGCTCTCGGCCAAACCTCGGGTGCTGTTCACCATCCCGCACTTCGACGGCTTCCCGGCTGTACTCGTCCAACTGCAGAAGGCCACCCGGAAGGCACTCGAAGACGTGATCCTCGACGGCTGGTTGGCCTGCGCGCCGCCCCGCCTCACCGATCAGTTCCTCGAGCGGCGCTGAGCGGCCCGGACCGGCGGCCGCGCAGCGCCGAGGCGACTGATCCGCGCCCTCGGAGACCGTTCACGTCAGTACGGTCAGGGTGTGCCTCCCGCTCGTCGCCGGCACCATCACCTCGGTGCCGCGGTTGGTCGTGGTCAGCTGGTAGCCGCGCACCGGATTCCCGTCCAGCAGGACCCGGACCGGGCGAGCACCGCCGTCCGGCAGGGTCTGGCCGATCTGCACCGTCGTGCCGCAGGGCAGGGCCGTGGCGTCGATCGTCGTGGTGAACCGGTTTCCGTTGTGCGTGGCCTGCACGTCGAGACGTCCGCCGCCGAGCCTGATGTCCTGGCCCGCGATGGTCGTCTGCCCGTCCGGCACCTGCGGGACGACCTCGATCCGGCCACGGCCGAGGTCCGGCCGGACGCCGAGCCACTGGTGCACGACAGGCCAGGCCGTGCCGTAGTTGCCCCAGGCCTGCATGAACATCGATCGGCAGGTCCAGCAGCGGTCGATGTTCGCGCCCTGGTCGGGCGACGGGAAGATCTCGGGCATCGCGCCGGGCTGCTCGTCCGGCGTCCCACCCGTCGCGGGCTCGCTGAACATGGTCTGGGTCAGGGCATCCAGGTAGCGCTGCTGCTGACCGGGGCCCAGCCTGCCGTAGTTGCCCTCGCCGACCGACTGGATCGAGGTGGTCAGCCCGAAGATCACCCGCTCCCCCTGGCCGTTCGCGCCGCCGCCGCAGCCGGTGTGGAAGAGCCCGGTGTTGAACGGCGGCGTACCGCTGAAGCAGTCGTTCTCCCGCCCGGCCAGCGCGGTGCTGCCATGCGCGGAGGGGGCCAGGCCGGGCACCGCCTGGCCTTTGACCGTCAGCTCAGCCTCCATCGGCGTCTGGCCGATCCAATGCTTCTGGAAGGACTGGACGTTGCCTGGATCGTTCAGCGAGTCCGCGTACTGCTGCGCAGCGGAGTACCACCAGGTGCCGTCGAACTGAGCCTGCAGCCTGTGGGCCAGGCCGGTGGCCCAGCCGAACGTGGCCGAGTCGTGCTTGGACGAGGCCAGGTCCGCGAGGTCGTACAGGCCTCGGATCAGGTAGACGGCGTTGTCCAGTTTCTCCGGCCCCATGCCGGTGCGCTCGACGTTGCCGAGCCCCTCGGGCCATCCGTCATGGTCGGCGTCGAGGGTACTCACCACATGGCGCAGGTTGCGGATCGCGAAGGGATACAGGTCGTCCCGGAAGCGGTCGTCGCCCGTCCAGCGCCAGACCAACGCGACGGCGCTCGGGAACTTGACCGTCTCGTCGGTGTTGAAGTCGTAGCTGGTCGTGCCGTCCGGGTTGGCCTGCCGGGAGTCGTGGCCGAACCAGATCGAACCGTCCGAGACGGTCTCGTGCGCCACCACACCCGAGTTCCCGTTGAGGATCTGGGAGATGTCACGCAAGGCCCGCAGATGCCCCTTGATCGCATCGAACTGGCCGACTGAGACAGACGCGAACGCCGTGTACTCGGCGTCGGTGGCGAAGATCCAGGGGTAGTCCGGGAACCCTGCACCGATCCAGGAGGCCCGCGGAACGGTACCCAGCGAAGCCGGGAACTGCTTGCCCTGGTTGGTCCAGCGGATCTGCAGGTTCCGCGCAGTCTGGGTCAGGTCGGCCAGGTTCTGCTTGCCCCAGGCGATGGCATCGGCGAGCTGTGGATCGCCGGGCAGCGAGAGCGTGGTCCGGCCGGCCAGGTCCTGGCGCGAGGCGATCTTCGCGGCAAACTGCGCGCCGGGGTTCTTCAGCAACTGAGCCAGCTCCTGACTCGCGGGCGTCAGGCCCGAGTCGGACCCGGCGACGCCCAGCCACACGGTGGTCGAGCCGCCGGCGGGCACGGCGACCGAGTAGGTCAGTTCGCCACCTGTGCCGTTCCCGAACGGACCGTCGTCACACTGGGACGGCTTGGGATCGGCAGGGGCGCCGGGCTCGGAGCCGGTGCAGCGCCGACCGGGCTGCGGTCCCCAGAACTGGTTGCCGATCGCGCCGGACGCGGGAGTCGCCGCGGTACCGACCACGGCCGCGTAGTGGTGCTCCGGTGCGCCGGGCAGCGCGCCGTCATCGGTGAAGGCCAGCCTGTGGCCGTCGTAGCTGCCATGGTCAGGCAGGTTGTCCGACGCGTTCGGCGTGACGCCGCTGAAGCCCCACGGGTACTGGCTCATCAGCTCCGAGTGCGCGTCCACCGACAGCTTGACCGTGCGCGCGCCGCCCGGATTGCCGAGGGTCAGCCCGAACAGCACGCCCCGGCGCCCGTCCGGCACCACATCGGTGCGTCGGACCGACAACCCGGCGGTGTCCGGAAGGTCGTAGCGGGTGTAGCCCCATCCGCTGGAGAACTTGGTCGCGGGGCCGACCCACTGATCGTCAAGGCCGAACCACACCCCGTCGAGCAGCTTCACCGGCGGGGCCCACACCCCGCCCATCTCACCGGTGATGTGCCAACCGTTGGCGTAGAAGCGGCCGTCCTCAAATCCGATCGCGTAGGCGCGGGTTCCAGCCGCGACTTCGCGCCGATCCTGCAGCCGATCGGCGACGGACAGCTCCGGCGAACCCGGGGAACCCGGCGTGCCCGCCCGGGCGGGCGCCTGTGCCCACAAGGTCATGCCCACGGCCGCTACCAGGGCCGGGACTGCGATGCTGCTGGCAAACCTCCTGGCGACGATCATTGTCGCGCCCCCTCAGGGACAGTCAGGACATTCCGGACAATATCGCTCGGGCGACACCATACCTCTCGCGCGACCTTCTTGGGGCGTACGTTGACCCGATGCCGAATGATCACAACGCCTCCGGAGATCGACACTTCGTGCCGCTGCCGTTGGACAAGCACCGATGGAGCCCGTCACCGCTCCCGGGACAGATCGTTCTGGTCACAACGATCGGCACCGGCGGGCAGGTCGACGTGGCCCCGAAGAGCTGGGTCTCGATGGCCGCCTTCGACGGCCCGGTGATCGGTTTCGGCTGCAACACCTCACATCTGACCTGCGCCAACCTGCGGGAGACGGGCGAGTTCGTGATCAACGTCGTTCCCGCGGCGCTCGCTCCGCAGGCCTGGCGGATCGCCGGGTTGCCGGCCGCCGAGCGAGTCGCTGCCGGTGGCCTGACCCTGGCGCCGTCCGCGGCCGTCGCACCACCCCGGGTGCTCGAGTGCGTGGCGCACCTCGAATGCCGTCATCTGCACACGATCACCTTCGGCGGGGGCGAGGTGTTCATCTTCGGGACGATCGCGGCCGCAACCATTGACGCGCGTTGCCTGGGCGGCGACCTGGCCGCCGGCTACCGGTCCCTCGACCCGTGCTTCTTCCTGCAGGACGGGTTGCACGCACCTCTCGGTCGGCCGGTTGCCGCGGCCGGAGCGCCGGATAACCCCGCGACAGCGGTCGTCGACGGGCCGTAGCGTGTCGTCCTTGTGCGCCCCCTCGTCGAGATCGTCGTCCCCGCGCGGCTGGGCAGAAGCTACCGCTGGCTGTTGTCGTCATCCTGGGTGACCAATCTCGGCGACGGTGTCGCGATGGCGGCGGGCCCCCTGCTGGTCGCCTCGCTGACCTCGGACGCGTTCCTGGTCTCGCTGGCCGCCCTGCTGCGCTGGGCACCACCACTGGTCTTCGGACTCTACGCGGGAGTGCTGTCCGATCGGCTGGACCGCCGCCTGATCGTGATCACGGCCGACCTGATCCGGGCATGTGTACTGGCGGTGCTGGTGGTCACCCTGGTCACCGGCAGCGTGTCGATCCCGGTCGTCCTGCTCGTGCTCGGTCTGCTCTCTGTGGCCGAGGTCTTCGCCGACAACACGTCCGCGACACTGCTGCCGATGCTCGTCGGCCGGGACGATCTCGCTCTCGGCAACGCGCGGATCCAGACCGGCTTCATCACGCTGAACCAACTGGTCGGCCCTCCGATCGGCGCGGCGCTCTTCGCCGCCGGGCGAGCCTGGCCCTTCGTGACCCAGACGGTGCTCGTGGTGGCAGGCGTGCTGCTGGTCTGCCAGGTCAGACTCCCCGCGCACGGCCAGGTACGCGCCGGCGGCGGTATCCGGCGCGAGATCGGTGAGGGCGTCCGTTGGCTGCTGCACCACCCACCTGTGCGCACACTGGCCCTGACCATCCTGATCTTCAACATCACCTTCGGTGCCGCCTGGTCGGTCCTGGTGCTGTACGCCACCCGCCGCCTCGGCATGGGTCCGGTCGGATTCGGACTGATCACCACCGCCTCCGCGCTGGGCGGCCTCCTCGGCACCGCCGTCTACGGCGCGATCACGCGACGGGTCGCTCTCGGCAATGTGATGCGGGCCGGCCTGGTGATCGAGACGCTGACCCATCTGGCTCTGGCCCTGACCACGTCACCGTGGCTGGCCTGCGCTGTCTTCTTCGTGTTCGGAGCGCATGCCTTCATCTGGGGGACCACCTCGACCACGGTCAGGCAGCGCGCCGTCCCCCTGCATTTGCAGGGACGGGTCGGCAGCGTCTACGTCCTGGGCGTCTACGGTGGGCTGGTGGCGGGGTCGGCCATCGGCGGCACGCTGGCATCGAGATACGGCATCACGGCCCCGTTCTGGTTCGCCTTCGCCGGGTCGGCGCTGTTCCTCGTCCTGCTGTGGGGCCAGTTGACGCAGATCGTGCATGCTGACCGTCGGGCGGTCGACGCGGATGCCTGAAGAGCTCCGGCCACGCGGCCGCGCGGACATGCGGCCACGGGGCTCAGCCGCGGACGGGGACGTCGGCTCCGTCGCGCAGGTACACGGGAATCCGGTCCAGCGGCGCCTGCGCGTCCAGCACCGTGCCGCCCTCGTGGCCGGCGCCGGTCCAGGCATCCGCCCAGCGCGCGCCGGCCGGCAGGTAGACCCGGCGTTGCCGGGCAGCAGGCTCGGTGACCGGCGCGACCAGCACGTCCGGGCCGAACATGAACTCGTCCTCGATCTGCCAGGCGTGCTGGTCCTCGGGAAAGTCCACGAACAGCGGGCGCATCGCCGGCAGCCCCTGCGTCGAGGCCCGGTCGAGATGCTCGTGCAGGTAGGGCCGTAGCCGCTCGCGCATCAGCATCACGCCGCGGATGATCCGGTACGCCTCGTCGCCGAAGGCCCATACCTCGTTCGGGCCCCCGGTCATGTCCCAGCCGGTGGGCGTGCGCGGCTCGCGGTCGCCGTGCAGCCGGAACAGCGGGCAGAAGGCGCCGTACTGGAACCATCGCACGATCAGTTCGCGGTAACCCTCGTCACTCGCGTCGCCGCCGTGGAATCCTCCGATATCGCTTGTCCACCAGGGGATCCCTGCGATCGCGATGCTGAGCCCGGCACGCACCTGGCGGCGCAGCGAGTCCCAGGTCGCGGGGATGTCGCCGGACCAGACCGCGGCGCCGTACCGCTGTTGGCCGGCCCAGGCTGACCGGCACAGCAGCACGGTGCCGGCGCCCGGGTCGTCCGACTCCGCAGCGGCAGCCGCCATGCCCTCGGCGAACAGCCGCGCGTTGTCGCGCGGGTAGATCCCGGCGACCTCGGCTCCTGGCCCGGCGTGCAGCGCGAGGTTGGCCGGGTGGCCGGGATTGAGCTCCGGCTCGCAGGCGTCCAACCACCACACCCGCACGCCGAGGTCGTAGTAGTTCCGCCTGACCGCCGACCAGACGTACTCGCGGGTACGTGGATTCGTCGGGTCGTAGAAGGCGACCGGCATCGGCACCGGCATCCCCTTGTCCCGGATCACCTGGTGGAACTCCACGCCCTGGTCGGAGCCGACGAGCATCCCGCCGTCCCGCAAGGCCTCGTAGTTCTCCGACAGCGGTGACACGGTCGGCCAGATCGACACCATCAGGCGGACGTCGAGGTCCGCCAGCTCCCGGACCATGGCTGCCGGGTCGGGCCACTCGGCCGGGTCGAACCGGTAGTCTCCCATGGCGCTCCAGTGGAAGAAGTCGGCCACGATCACCGACAACGGCAGCCCGCGGCGCCGATGCTCCCGGGCCGCCTCCAGCAGCTCCTGCTGGCTGCGGTAGCGGAGCTTGGACTGCCAGAACCCGCTGGCCCAGGCGGGAAGTCGGGGCGCGTGCCCGGTGGCGTCGGCGTACCCGGTCAGGATCCGCGCCGGGCTGTCGCCGGCCACGAGCAGGTAGTCGATGCCCCGGGACTGCGTTGCGGTCCATCGGGTCACGTTCTCCGCGAACTCGACCCGGCCGACCGCCGGGTTGTTCCAGAGGAACCCGTAGCCGCGGTTGGAGAGCACGAACGGGATGGAGACCTCCGCGTTGCGCTGCACCAGATCCAGGGCCAGGCCCTTGTGGTCCAGCCGGCCGTGCGTGCGCTGCCCCATACCGAACAGCCGCTCCCCGGGGTAGGCACGGAACTGCTGGTGGATCTCACCCGCGCCGGAGCGGTTGCCGTAGTACACCCTGGCACCCGGCCACCAGAAGTGCTCCCGCTCCTCGGCGAGCAGTTCCTCGCCGGTGGATGTCCGCAGGAAGCGGACCAGCGGCATCGGCACCCCGTCCGCCTCCGGCAGGTCAACCTGCACGGTGAGCCCACCGTTGACCAGCCGGGCGGAGCTGCCGTCCACCGTGGTCGCGGCTTCGGCCCCAGGCGCAGTCGCGTCCAGGGCGCCATGGTCGGGCACCGGGATCCACCCCGGCGCCGCCCGCACCCGCACGGCGTCGGGACCCCAGGCCTCGACCCGCAGCACCTCGTGCTGGTGGCGCACCTCGATCACGCCGTCGCCGGCTCGGAACTCGGTCATTCTCAGGCTCCCTCAGGCCTTGCCGTCCGTTCCCGTTCCGCCCGCCTGGGCGCTGACGGTGCCGTGGACAGGGCAGTCCTGGCCGACGGCCACGAGCCGAGCACCTCACCCGCCGAGGACCAGGCGGCCAGGGTGGTCCGCACATCGTCCCGACGCTCCGCCGCGATCGCCGCCCGGTGCGCCGCGTCGAGGACGTCCGCGAGCAGGACCGGCGCGCCGGCCTGCGCCGAGCGCACCGCGGCGTCCACCATGGCCAGGCTGATCGCGTTCTCGTGCACCTCACCCATCGGCGCCTGCCCGGTACCCAGGGCCTGGACGAATTCCCTCAGCGCCCAGGCGATCCCGCCACGCCGGCCACGATGATGCCGCCCGTCGGCGGCCCCTTCGCCCGCTGCCCGGTGGACCGTGGGCGGGTGCTCGCCGTCCCACAGCGCGGTGCCGTGCTCGGCGCTGAGCCGCCAGCTGCCGTTCCACGACGTCTCGGCGCCCGGCGCGCACCAGCTGCCGGTGAAGCTGTACCGGGCGCCGCAGTCCATGGTGAAGACCGCGGTGGCGCTGGCCGCGCCGCGGAACCAGCTCCAGGGCGGGTTGTGCGCCTCGCAGTAGACGCTCACCGGCTCGCTGCCGAGTAGGAATCGGGCGCTGTCGAACGGGTGGATGGCCATGTCGACCAGCAGCGGGTGCGCCATCTCCTCGCGGAACCCCGGGAAGTGCGCCGCCTTGAAGAACTCGGTGGTCAGGCTCCCCACCCGGCCCAGCTCGAGCCTCAGGTCCCGCAGCGCGAACAGCTGCGGGTTCCAGCGGCGCGACTGGCTGACCATGAACAGCTCGCCGGTCACCTCCGCGGCGGCAACCAGCGACAGGGTCTCGGCCAGCGTTGATGCCGCCGGCTTCTCGCCGAGCACCGGGAGCCCGGCGAACAGCGCCGCCGTGGTGATCGGGTGGTGCGCGAGCGGGACCGTGACGTCGATGACGGCCTGGGCTGAGCCCCGCTGGGCCACCTCGAGCAGGTCATCGCCGACAGGCAGGTCCGGGTCTCCGAGAGCGGCCGCCTGCCGCCGGGCCAGGTCGACGTCGAGGTCGACCAGGCCGGCCAGGCGTACCTCGTCCGCCGCGGCGATCTCCGCGAGCCAGGCCCGCCCCATCCCGCCCGCGCCCGCGACGATCACCCGTAGGGGCCTGCTCCGGTCGAGGTCGAGCCGCCGGCTCATGCGCTGCCCTCGTCGTGGTTCTCCATCGGCCCGGTGTAGGAGCGACCGGTGAAGAAGTCGTCGGTGTCGTAGCGCAGCAGTACGGGATGGCTGCGCTCCGGACGGTCGGTCACCACCCACTCCACGCCGTTGGAGATCACCGTGCGCACGTCCGGGTGGTAGTAGGTCGGGTAGTCCTGGTCCCCCGGCCGGAAGTAGAAGATCTTCCCGTGTCCACGGCGGAACGTGCACCCGCTGCGGAACGCTTCGCCACCGCTGAAGGTGCTGATGAAGACCAGCTCGTCCGGGACCGGGATGTCGAAGAACTCCCCGTACATCTCGTCCTCGTCGATGATGATCGGGTGCGGTACACCCCGGGCGATCGGGTGGGTCGGGTTGACCGTCCAGATCAACTCCCGGTCGTGCTCGCTGCGCCAGCGCAGGGTGCACGTCGTGCCCATCAGCTTCATGAAGATCTTCGACCAGTGACCGGAGTGCAGGACCACGAGGCCGAGCCCGGACAGCACGTGCCGGTGCACCCGATCGACCACGTGGTCGGCCACCTCGCCGTGGGCCGCGTGGCCCCACCAGACCAGGACATCCGTCCGGGCAAGGGTTTCCTCGGTCAGGCCGTGCTCGGGGTCGTCCAGGGTCACGGTCCGCACCGAGGCTCGCGAGCCCAGGTTGGCGGCGATCCCCTCGGCAATCGTCGCGTGCATGCCCTGCGGGTAGATCTTCGCCACCCGCTCCTGCACCTTCTCGTGCCGGTTCTCGCCCCAGACGAGAACCCTGATCGGCTGGGGATCCGCCGGTGTCATCAGCTGCCTCACTTCACCGCGCCGGCGGTGGTGCCGGCGGCGACGTAGCGCTGCGCGACCACGAGCAGCACGATGGCGGGTACGCAGGCGAGCACGGCCGTGGCCATCACCGAACTCCAGTCGTTCACGAACGATCCGAGGTACTGGTACAGGCCGAGGGTGACCGGGCGGACGTCCGTGGTCGTCGTCAGGGTCAGCGCGAACAGGAAGTCCCCCCAGGTGAACAGAAAGGTGAACAGGCCGGCGGTGACGAGAGCGTTGCGGCACATCGGCAGCACCACGGAGACGAAGGTGCGCATCTGCCCCGCCCCGTCGACCCAGGCCGCCTCCACCACCTCCGAGGGGAGGCCTCTCATGAACGCGCGCAGGATGAGGATCGCGAACGGGATGCCCGCGGTGGAGTCGGCCAGGATCAGGCCCGGGATCGAGTTGAGCAGCCCCAGGTCGTTGTAGGCGCTGTAGAGGGCGTTGGCCACCACGATGCCAGGGATCATCTGGCTGATCAGGATGCCGAGCAGCACGGCGCCCGCGAACCGGACCTTGAAGTGGGCCAGCGCGTAGGCGGCCGGCGCGGCGACCAGCAGGCTGAAGACAACGCTGCCCAGGGCGATCACCAGGCTGGTGATCAGGTGCCGGCCCTGGTCGTGCAGCGCAGCGGAGTAGCCGTGCAGGGAGAAATGCAGCGGGATCCACGGCGTCCCGACCGCCGAGTCGCTCGGCTGAAGAGACACGTTGACCATCCAGTACACCGGGAAGAGCATCCCCGCCAGGATCAGGACCCCGACGACGGTGTCCAGCCACCGGTGCCGATCCGCCCTGCCACCAACGGATCGGCGGGGTGCCACGGCGGGCCACCGCCCGCCGCCCGCCACGTCAGGTGCCGATGCGCTCATCGCTCTGGCTCCTTCCCATCCGGGCCGAGGCCTTTCCACCTGGCCCTTCACCCACCGCCGTCACTCGTCCACCGCCCGCCGGGTCGCGCGCAGGTAGACGATGGCGAACGCCAGCGAGATCACGATCAGGATGTTGCCCAGCGCCGCCCCCTGCCCGAAGTCGAACTCGACGAACGACAGGTGGTAGGACTGCGTCGCGATCGTCTGGGTGGCGTTGGCCGGGCCGCCGCCGGTCAGCCCCAGGATGATGTCCAGCACCTTGAGCGTGTAGACCACGCCGAGCACGAGAACCACGCCGACGACAGGGCGCAGCAGCGGCCAGGTGACGTACCGGAACGCGCGCCACCCGGTCGCGCCGTCCAGCGCGGCTGCCTCGTACAACTCCTCGGGAATGTCCTGCAGGCCTCCGTAGAGGATCGTGGAGTTGAACGGGATGCCGATCCAGATGTTCACCACGATCACGGCGACCAGCGCCAGTGAGGTGCTGGTCAGCCAGCCCGGTGTCCCTCCGAACAGATGCAGCGCGGACAGGACCCGGTTCAGCGCACCGTTGTCCTGGTCGAGGATCCACCGCCAGACGGCGCTGGAGACGATCAGCGGGATCAGCCATGGCAACAGCAGCAACGAGCGCAGGACGCCGCCGAGTGGGAACTTCCGCCGGAAGAAGACCGCGATCGCCAGCCCGATGGTGAACTGCCCTGCGATCGAGCCCGCCGTGAAGAGCACGGTGTTGAGCAGGGCCTTGCTGAAGACGGTGGACTCGACCACCGAGGTGTAGTTGTCGAACCCGACCCACGGCGCCTGGCCGGTGTAGAAGGTGGCCGTGGTGTAGTGCTGGAAACCCATCATCGCGTTCTTCAGCACCGGATACCCGAAGAACGCCACCATGTAGGCCAGGGCGGGGACGAGGAACAGCAGCTGGTACAGACGCTGCCGGCGCATCGACCATGATCGGTGATGCCGTTGGGTCGCCGACCACGCCCGCGAGGCCACCTGCTCGGCGTGGCCGGTACCACCCCCGCCCGGCACGTCCGGAGGGCGGCCTCGGGTCGCCGAGCGGGGCCGGTGGGCGGCGGCCTGAGCTCCGCCCACCGGCCTGCGCAGATCAGCCATTCTGGGCCTTCTGCAGGGCGCTCAGCGGCGAGGCACCACCCGTCAGGGCCGACTGCACAGCGGTGTAGATCTCGGTTGCCGCCTTGGGCCAGCCGGCCCCGAGCTCACCGGTGCGTGCGCGGGCGGTCTTCACCTGGTCGGTGAACGCCTTCATCGTCGGCTGCTGCGACACGAAGGTGTCGAGCAGCGCGGTCTTGGTCGGAACGGTCTGCCGCTCGCCGGCCAGCTTGAGCTGGTTGGCGTCCGTGTTCAAGCAGGTGACGATCTTCGCCGCGGCAGCCTCGCGGTCGGCCTTCCCGGTGCGCGGCACGGTCCAGGTCTCGCCGCCCAGTGGCGCGATCGAGGTCATCCCGGTCTTCGGGACCGGGATCGGGGCGACGCCGTAGTGCAGCGACGACACCGCGTTCAGGACCGGGAACTGCCAGGGGCCGTTCACCATCATCGCCGCGTTGCCGGCCTTGAACTGGTCGTTGACGTCCGCCTGGGACCAGTTCACGACCGACTTGGACGCCGAGCCGTCCTTGATCATGTCCACCCACAGCTGCAGCGCATCCGCGGTCTGCGGCGTGGCGATGTCCTTCTCGTCCCCGCCGTTGGACCACATGAAAGGCAGGAACTGCCAGGTGCCCTCGTAGGTGGCGACCGCCGAGAAGGCGATGCCGTACTGCTTGCCGACGGCGAGCTTGCGCGCATCCGCCTTGAGCTCGTCCCACGTGGTCGGCGGCGTCACGCCCGCCTTGGCCAGGATGTCCTTGTTGTAGAACAGTCCGATCGTGTTGGTGATCGGCTGCAGGCCGTAGAGCTTGCCCTGGAAGGTGGACGCGTCCACGACACCCTTGAGGTACCCGTCCGCGTTCACGCCGTAATCCGACAGCGGGGTGAGCGCTCCGGTGGCCGCGATCTGCTGCAGGTCG
The DNA here is from genome assembly GCA_963740575.1 of uncultured Actinomycetota bacterium. Classification (GTDB taxonomy): domain Bacteria; phylum Actinomycetota; class Actinomycetes; order Actinomycetales; family Kineosporiaceae; genus CAVUET01. Next base: position 450,000 of record CAVUET010000001.1, read on the forward strand.
GGGTTGTCCAGCATGAGCACGTCCGGGAGCGTGTGCGAGGAGGCCCGCTGCAGCACCTTCGCGATCAGGGAGCCGCCGGGCACGGCCTCCCGCTGGATGGTCACCCCGATCTGCTGCCCACAGGCCTGCAGGGTCTTCTGGTAGACGGTGTTGTCGGGCTCGTTGTTGTAGTAGTCGAGGACGCTCAGGCTCGTGACCTTTCCGCCCGATCCTCCGCCCGAACCGTTGCCACCGCCGCAGGCGGCCACGGCGAGCGGCGTCGCCAGCGCCGCGACCACGGCCAGCCGGGCGGCGCGCGTGAGTGCTCCACGTCGAGCCATGCGCTCTCCTCTCATCGGCGCCGCCCCGGTAGGGCGGCGAGCTTCCGGCATGTGCTGGTCCTCGATCATCGATACGTATCGACGATCACCACGGGTGAATGGGTCGCGCGATCGTTGTTACGGAAGGGTCGGGGCGACCGGGCGCCCGCGGCGCCGTCCATTGCTACCGGTCGCGGGAACGGTGCGCACCGCGGCCGGCGGCATGACGGTCTCCCGCCGGCTCAGGTGAGGAGCCACCAGGTCGTTCGACTCGGCGGGCGACGCTTGGTCAGGGTCCATCAGGCGGAACAGCGTCTGCATCGCCCGGCTGGACACGTCCCGGGGCTCCAGCGACACGTTGGTCAGCGGCGGGGTCGCCTCCTCCGCGGCGACATCGGTGCACATCCCGATCACCGAGATGTCCCGGCCGGGCACGATCCCGCGCGTGGTCAAGGCATGCAGGATCGGCTGGCCCATCTGGGAGTTGGCGATCAGCAGGCCCACCCGCTCGCCTCCTGAGGCCAGGGCTGAGTCCACGGCGCCCAGGGCGGCAGGGCGGCCGAACTCCACCGGCGCCACCACGTCCAACCGGATCCCGTGCGCGGCTGCACCCTCCACGGCGCCACGCTGGAACCGCTGGACGAAGTTCACGTCCCGGCCGATGATCGCGGACGGGTGGCCGATCAGCACGACCCGGTCGTGGCCGGTGGCGGCCAGCTCGTCCACGGCCATCCGGGCCGCGAGCGGGAAGTCGACGTCCACGCAGTACAGGCCGAGCGAGTCGTGCGGGACCCCGATCAGCACCACCGGAACGCGCAGGGCCGCCGCGATCGGCAGGCGCTCGTCGTAGGTCTGGATGTCCATCAGGACGATGCCGTCGCAGAGCATCTGCCCGGCGATCCGGGTCAGGCCCGCCGGGCCCTCGTCGGTGGTGACCAGCAGGACGTCGTGATCCCTGGCCCGGGCGCAGGCCGCGATGGTCTCGATGAAGGGCAGCAGGCCCATCGTGTCAGCGCCGGGGCCGAACGGCACCACCAGCCCGATCACCTGGGTCCGCTGACTGGCCAGCGCCCGGGCGCTGGCGTTCGGCTGGTAGGTCAGCTCCTGGATCGCGGCCAGCACCCGTTTGCGGGTCCGCTCCGAGATCGGCCGCTTGCCGCTGAGGACGTAGGAGACGGTGCTCTGCGAGACCCCGGCGGTGCGGGCGACGTCCCTGCTGGTGAACAGTCCGATCGCCTCCCGCCTTGCATCGTCGATACGGATCGATGAGAGGGCTGCGAACGACGGTAACCCCGCCCCTCACAAGCGCGCAAGGGTGGATGGAAGGGTCCAAAAGGTTCGCGCTCAGCTCGGCGGGCCGAACACCTCGGGGTGACGGGACAGCTCGACCCGGGTCCGGCGGATGTGCCCGCCCAGGCAGCGGGCCGCATCCTCGCTGTCCTGCCGGCGCAGCGCCTCCAGGAGCAGGTCGTGCTCGGCGTTGACCACCCAGCGCTGGCTCGGGCCGATCAGGTCCATGAACAGGCGCCGGTAGTGCTGGGTGGAGTTCCACAGCCGCAGCACGGTGCTCGACAGCGGCTCCATCCCGCAGTGTGAGTAGGTCAGCAGGTGGAACTCGCGGTCCAGGCGCAGGAACTCGCCGACGTCCATCAGGTCCGCGATCTGCTCCTGCAGCCCCTCCAGCCGGTCGAGGTCGGCGCAGGTCAGGTGCGGCGTGCTCTCGGTCAGCGCGAGCGGCTCGAGGCGCTCGCGCATCTGGTACATCAGGTCGATCTCGCGCGGGCCGTGCAGCGGGACCCGGGCACCGCGGTTCGGCTCGTGCTCGACCAGCCCCTCGGCCTCGAGCATCCGCAACGCCTCCCGGACCGGCAGCCGGCTGGCTCCGAGCCGCTCCGCGACGTCCTCCTGCCGGATCCGCTGCCCCGGAAGGACTTCGCCGGCCAGGATGCTCTCCCTCAGCGCGTTCGCGATCCGCTGGCTGGCCACCTGGGTCAAGCCGGCCGGGCTCGCCGTCATGGCCTGTGGGTGGTCCGGTCGAAGGCCTTGCCCCCGGGGTAGGAGACCAGCTCGAACTGCATTCCCCAAGGCGACAGGAAATAGACCCAGCGCTGCCCCTCGCTCGGGCCCTTGCTGGCGGTGGGCTCGCCGAGGATCCGCACGTTCCGGGACCGCAGGTAGGCCACCGCCTTGTCCAGATCCTCGACGTAGATCGCGACGTGGTGGCCACCGATGTCGCTGTTGCGCGGCGTGCGGGACGCCTGGTCCGGCGCCTCGTACTGGAACACCTCGAAGATCGCCTGCCCGGCCAGCCTGAAGAAGTGCAGCCGGCGCATCACGGCGCGGGCGTCCACGTTCAGGTGCGCACTCATCCAGTCGTCCTCGGCCCGGAACGGCCCGAGGGAGTACATGTACTCGCAGCCGATCACGTCGGTGAGGAACGTACGGGCCTGCTCGAGGTCGGGCACCGTGAACCCGATGTGGTCGACCCCGGTCACTCCGGGCAGCACGTCGCCCATGCTCAGCCTCTCGCCGGTCGGCAGCAGGTGTTTGTCGGCCCGCAGGTGTTTCGGATCCAAATGCAAGCCTAGCTGGGCGATCTGTCCCGATGTCAAGGGACGGGCTGTTGCTATTGGATCCAGCCGTTGCGAGACTGGGGCTCACCGCGACGCCACCCGACGCACCGCGCGCGGCAGCGCCGTCCACCACAGGCGACTTGCACAGAAAGGCGCCCCGATGCCTGAGCGCCGCTCGTTGCATCCGACCGCGTCCTGGACCGAGGTGGTCGCCACCCCGGCCGACTGGGACGAGGCCGACCCTCAGCTGCTGACCACGATGTACGCCCAACTCGTTCTGGTCCGAACGTTCGAGGAGCACGTCCTCGAGCTGGCCGGCGAGGGGCTGATCCACGGCCCGGCGCACTCCAGCATCGGCCAGGAGGCCTGCGCCGTGGGTTCGGTGCTCGCGCTCAAGGACGGCGACACCGTCAACGGCTCGCACCGGGGACACCACCAGTTCCTGGCCAAGGCCCTGCAGCACGTCGAGTCGAAGGGCATCGACCCCACCGCCGACTACTCCGACGAGGTGCGCCAGGTGGTGCTGCGCACCCTGGCCGAGATCTGCGGGCTCGACCGCGGCTGGAGCCACGGTCGCGGCGGATCCATGCACCTGAAGTGGCGGGAGGCGGGTGCGATCGGCACCAACGCCATCGTCGGAGGTGGCGTGCCGGCGGCCGCGGGCTCAGCCTGGGCGCACCGCCATGCTGGCACCGACAACGTGGCCGTGACCTACTTCGGCGACGGCGCCGCCAACATCGGCTCGACGCTGGAGACGTTCAACCTCACCGCCGCCTGGCACCTGCCGCTGTGCTTCTTCGTGGAGAACAACCACTACGCGGTCTCCACCAGCGTCGAGGAGGCGACCGGCGACCCGCGGCTGTCCGGCCGCGGCCCGGGCTTCGGCATCACGAGCTATCGCGTCGACGGCATGGATGTGCTGGCCGTGTACCTCGCCATGCGGGACGCGGTGACGCCGATGCGCAGCGGTCAGGGCCCCGCCCTCGTCGAGGCCGACACCTACCGGTACTTCCACCAGAACGGCCCGTTCCCGGGCAGCGCGTTCCGCTACCGCAGCAAGGAGGAGGAGCAGCGCTGGCGCGAGCGCGACCCGATCCGGCAGCTCGGCTCGCACCTGCAGCGCCGCGGGATCCTGACCGCCGACCAGCAGGCCACCGCAACCGCCCGGGCCCTGGACCTGCTGCGCGAGACCGGCTCGACACTGCTGGAGCCGGTTGCGGGCGGCAAGCCCAATCAGCGCCGGATCAGGCCGCGGGAGTGGCCGGACCCGGCCTTCTCCGGTGTTGGCCTGCGCGGCGATCTCAGCGAGTTCGACGACGCGCCGGTGATCGACCGCGACGGCCACAGCGGCCCGCTCGGTGAGGTGAGGTTCATCGACGCCGTGGCCGGGGTGATGGCCCGGCGGATGGAACGGGACCAGCGGATCGTCGTCCTCGGCGAGGATGTGCACCGCCTCAGCGGCGGCACCAACGGCGCGACCCGGGGACTGAAGGACGCCTTCCCGGACCGGGTGCTGGGCACCCCGATCAGCGAGAACGCCTTCAGCGGCCTGGGTGGTGGTATTGCGATGGACGGCCGGTTCCGCCCGGTCGTCGAGTTCATGTACGCCGACTTCATGTGGGTCGCCGCCGACCAGCTGTTCAACCAGATCGCCAAGGCCCGGCACATGTTCGGCGGCGAGGATCCGGTCCCGCTGGTGCTGCGCAGCAAGGTCGCGATGGGCACCGGCTACGGCTCGCAGCACTCGATGGACCCGGCCGGCGTGTTCGCCACCTCGGCGGGCTGGCGGATCGTGGCGCCGTCCAACCCGTTCGACTACGTGGGCCTGATGAACAGCGCGCTGCGATGCCAGGACCCCGTCGTGGTGCTCGAGCACGTCGACCTCTACCCAACCACCGGCGACGGGCCCGTGGACGAGGACGGCTACGACTACTGCCTGCCGGTGGGCCGGGCGGCCGTAGCCCGCAGCGGGACCCGGCTGACCGTGATCAGCTACCTCAACATGACCAACGTGGTGCTGGAGGCCACCTCCCGGACCGGCATCGATGCCGAGGTCATCGACCTGCGCTGGCTGGACCGGGCCAGCCTCGACTGGGACACAGTCGGCGCCAGCATCCGCAAGACCAACCAGGTGCTGATCGTCGAGCAGGGCGCGCTCGGCACCTCGTACGGCGGCTGGCTGGCGGACGAGCTCCAGCGCCGGTTCTTCGATCACCTCGATGCTCCGGTGGAGCGGCTGACCGGCGGCGAGGCGTCGCCGAGCATCAGCAGGGTGCTCGAGCACGCCGCGATCACCGGCCCGGACGATGTCGCCGCCCGGCTCGAGGACATCGTGGCAGGCCGTCATGCCTGAGCTGCTGAGGATGCCGGTCGTGGCCGCGGGGGCCGACGAGGCGACGCTGACGGCGTGGCCGATCGGCGAGAACCAGCGGTACGCGGCAACCGACGTGATCGCGAACGTGGAGACCGCGAAGGCGACCGTCGACGTCGAGGCCGAGACCGACGGCGTGCTGATCAAGATCCTCGTTCCGCCCGGAACGGACGTCCAGGTCGGCGACCCGATCGCCTTGATCGCCAGGCCTGGGGAGGCGGTCGAGGACGTCGATGCGGCACTCACCCAGCTCGGCGTGACACAACACGGGCCGGCACCCCGGCAGCCGGCCGTGGCGCCGGCCGGCCGGCCGGAGCGGATCTTCGCCAGCCCGCTGGCCCGCCGCATCGCCCGGGAGGCCATGCTCGACGTGGCGGACCTGGTCGGTACCGGCCCGAACGGTCGGATCGTGCGGCGGGACGTCGAGGGCGTGATCGCCGCACGCCGGCCGCACCCCCCGGCGGCCGCCCATGCCGGAAGCACAGACGAGGCGCGCTTCGAGGAGATCCCGCACGGCAGGCTGCGGCGGGCGATCGCGACCCGGATGGTGCAGAGCACGTCCACGGTGCCGCACTTCTATCTGCGCGGCCGCGCGCGGGTCGATGCGCTGCTGCGGCTGCGGGAGGAGCTCAATGACGGCGGGCAGGTCAGGATCAGTGTCAACGATCTGATCGTCAAGGCGGTCGCGCGGGCCCACAACGCCGTTCCGGCACTCAACGTCAGCTGGACCGCAGACGCCCTGCGGCGCTACCAGGAGGTGGATCTCGGCATCGCGGTGGCGATCCCGGAGGGGCTGGTCACGCCGGTGATCCGCGGGGTGGACCGGCTCAGCGTCAGCGAGGTCGCCCGGCGCTCGCGCGATCTCGTCGAGCGCGCCAGGGCGGGCCGGCTGCGCCAGCACGAGCTGGAGGGCGGGTCGGCGACCATCACCAACCTGGGCGGCTACGGGACCGAGGAGTTCGCGGCCATCATCAACCCGCCACAGGCGTCAATCCTCGCCGTGGGCGCCACGCACCGGGAGCCGGTCGTGACGGCGAAGGGCAGACTCAAGGCGGCCACGGTGCTTCGGGTGGTGCTGTCGGTCGACCACCGCGCGGTCGACGGTGCCATGGCCGCGGAATGGATGCGCGAGTTCCTGGCGCATGTCGAGCGGCCGGTGCGCCTCCTGGCCTGACGCCGGTCAGGCTCGAAGCCCATCCCGACGCTCATCCCGACGGTCACCCACACCATCACCCCGGCTTGTGAACAGATCGGCCAGCTGGGCCAGATCCGCCAGCACCAGATCCGCCGCCAGGCCGCGCAGCGAGGCGGTGACGGCACCTGATCGCCGCCCGGCCTCCAGGCCGGGTGCGGAGTCCTCCACCACCAGGGCGTTGCGTGGCGCGACCCCGAGCTGCGCCGCAGCCAGCAGGTAGCCCTCGGGGTCCGGTTTACCCTGCCGGACATCCTGCACCGTGACCAGCTGCCGCGGGTCTATCCCGGCCGCGGACAGCCGGGCACCCGCCAGCCGCAGGTCCGCGCTCGTCACGACGCACCACGGGACGCCCTGCCGGGCAAGGGTTCGCAGCAGGAGCAGCGCGCCTTTGGCGGCCACGACGTCGCGGACGTCGCCGTACTGCAGCTCCAGCTGGCGCTGGGCCGCCTCGGCCACCGCGAGCTCGGGCAGGTCCGGCCGCAGTCGCCGCACCGTGGCATCGGCGGGATGCCCGTGCACGCCGGCCAGCGCCGAGGCGGCGTCGACGCCGTACTCGGCGCACCAGCGACGCCAAGCGCGCTCCACCGACGCGTCGGAGTCGACCAGGGTGCCGTCCATGTCCAGCAGAACCGCCGTGATCCCCTTCAGACGGTCCACATCGCCCCTCCGATCCGATCACACCCGTGCCTGCGACAGCGCCCGGTTTGGGCTCACCGCCGCCGGGCATCTGTGTACCGTGCCAACCGTTGTGGACCTCAGTCCCGGGAGCGGCCATGCGAGTTCGACCGTACTCGACGCGACCTGTGCGATTGTGCCTGCAGGTGATCAGCGACCTCGCGATCCTTGCCTGGGTTGTCATCTGGATCGAGATCGCCCGGATCGTGGACGCCGGCGTGCACAAGGTCGCCGGCAGCGGATACGCCCTGCAGTCCGGGGCCGGGCAGGTGTCCACCCACCTGCGCGACGCCGGCCACCGCGTGTCCGACGTGCCCCTGGTCGGCGACCCGCTGAGCACGCCGCTGACCTCGGCGGGTGGCGCTGCCGGCAGCGTGGCTGATGCGGGTCGCGATCTGGGCGACCGGATCACCGGTGCCGCCCTGCCGGCCGGGCTGGCCGTTGCGCTGACCCCGATCGTTCCGATCCTTATGATCTGGCTCGCGCTGCGGCTTCGGTTCGCCCTGCGGGCGGGTGCATACTCCCGGCTGGCTCGGATTCCGGACGGCGACACCCTGCTCGCCCTCCGGGCCCTTGCCGCACGCTCCCCCGCACGGCTGATGGCGATCAGCCGTGATCCGGCCGGTGCGTGGCGGCGCGGGGACCCGGAGATCGTCCGCCGGCTGGCCGACCTGGAGCTGAGACTGGGTGGGGTGCCGCGCCCCAGGCGGCTGCTGCCGGACCGGCCCACGGTCGGCATGTCGAGACTCGAGTGACTCCTCCCGGCCAGAGACTCCCGGCCAGAGACTCCCGGCCAGGGACTCCCGGCCAGAGACTCCCGGCCAGGGACTCCCGGTCAGAGACTCCCGGTCAGGGATTCCCGGCCAGGGATTCCCGCCAGGCTCTCAGTGCTGCGGCGTGCCGGTCCCGCCGGTGCACTCGCCCTGCGGTTCGGGAGCCTTGGTGGCATCGGCGTACTTGGCGATGAACGCGGCGAGCCGGGGGTCAGCGGGCGTCTGCAACCGCAGCTGGGTGCCCCAGACGGTGGCCACGATCGGCGTGGGCAGGCCCGGGTAGGGGCTGAGCAGTCCGTACGGCTTCCCGGTCACATCCTTGCGCAGGGTGGCGACCTGAGCGCTGGGCAGGTCGGGTCGGTACGTGATCCAGACGGCCCCGTGTTCCAGGGAGTGCACGGCGTTCTCGTTCGCCACGGGCTGGGTGTAGATACCGCAGTTCAGCCAGACCGGGGAGTGCTGACCACCGGCGGGCGGGGTCTGGGCGTATCTGACCTTGCCGCTCACGTGATCGCGGGACAGGTTGGAGTAGGTGACCAGCCCGGTGAGGGCCGTGGACGCCTTCGGCTTGTCCGTGGCCAGGACGGCCCAGGTGATGCCGCCCGCGATCACGATCAGCGCCCCCGCCGCGGCCCACACCCAGGTCCAGATCCGGCGGCGCTCCTCGCGGCGCTGCTGGACCCGAATCGCCTCCAGCCTCGCGGTCCTGCTCGCCTCGCGTGCCTGCTTACCCATCACGTGCCCTTCTCCGTGACCGCCGATGTCCCGGGGCCGCGGCGGGGTGGTCGTGGACGTGGCATCCGCACGGTCGCGCCGGTACCCGCAACACCTTGGTCAACCGTACGTGCCGGGCGGCATTCTCGTCGTGCCAGGGCAGGAGCAGGACGCTTCAACGGGGCCCGGCAGGCCCGAGATCGAATAGCGGTCGGCCGCTGCCACGGGCACACTTCGCCGACGGCCCTGACAAGCCGATCGCCCGCGGGGGAACGCCACCGGCTCGGCCGGGACGGGTCGACCGTGGCGCAGGACCCGTGACTCGACGATCCCGTGACCCGACGATGGAGTGGCGCACGCATGGACGGTGGGGCGCGGCCCGGCGGGTGGCGCCGTCCCCGGATGCGCACCATGATCGCCGGGCTGAGCATGCTGGCCGTGCTGGCGACCATCGGCACGGGCGTCGCGGTGCTGCTCGCCCGTGGTGCGACCCTGGACCGCCGGGCGATCGAGCCGGTATCCGGGCAGCTGCCCGTCGCATCGCCCCCGTCGACGGGCCCGAGCCCGTCGGCCGTCCCGATGCCGAGGCCGCACCTGCCCAACCGGTTGCGGCTGCTCGTGCCGTCCCGCGTCACCGTGCCCGGGTCCCTCGACGCCACCCTGCGGTGGCCCGCGACCGGGCAGGCCGCGATCGCCGTCGACGACCTGGGACTACGGGCCGACAGGGGGCCCTCCCGGGCGGTGCCGATCGCCAGCGTCGCCAAGGTGATGACCGCGTACGTGATCCTGCGCGACCATCCGCTGGCCGCCGGGCGTCCTGGCCCGTCGATCACCGTCCTGCCGGCCGAGGCAGCCGCCTACCCCGCTCAGGTCGCGGGCCTCCAGTCCGTGGTCAAGGTGACCGCGGGCGAGCAGCTGACCGAACGCCAAGCCCTGCAGGCACTGCTGATCGCCTCCGCGGACAACGTCGCGCAGATCCTGGCCCGCTGGGATGCCGGCACCCCGGCCGCATTCACGTCGCGGATGAACGCGACGGCCGCCTCTTTCGGCATGACCCGGACGCGCTACACCGACCCGTCCGGCCTCGCCCCGAGCACCGTCAGCACTGCCCTTGATCAGCTCGAGCTGGCCCGACACGCGCTCGGGTGCCCGCGCTGGCGGCGGATCGTGGCCGAGCCCAGCGCCACGATCCCGGTCGCCGGAACGATCACGAACTACAACGATCTGCTCGGCACGGAGGGGGTGTTCGGAATCAAGACCGGCTCCGATCGGGCGGCCGGAGGCTGCCTGCTGTTCGCCGCACGGCAGCACGTCGGCGGGCGCACCGTCACGATCCTGGGCGCCGTGCTGTCCCAGCCTGGAACGCCCGCCACCGTCCTGCCGAACGTCCTGTCGGCCAGCGACACCCTGATCCGCGCCACCGCCCGCGCGATCCGGCCCGTGGTGGTGATCCACGCGGGAACGGTCGTCGCGACCCAGCCGGAGCCCGGCGGGATCCCGACCACGCTGACCAGCGCGCGGGACCTCACCCGGCTCGGCTGGCCCGGAGCCAGCTACCGGCTGACCCTCGCCGCGGGACGGGCGCACCCGCGGCTGCGCGTCCTCGACACCACCTCGGGCGCCGGCACGACCGTTCCGCTCGTCCCGCTGCGTCCCTGACGGTCCGGCCGCGTGACGGCTGCCGGGCTGCGCGCCGGGCTGCCGCCCGGTACACCTGGTCCGATGAGCGATGCCCGGCGGCCGTCCTTCGTGCTGCACGACCATCGCCGGCCCCGGCCGCACTTCGACCTGCGGCTTGAGCAGGACGGCGTCCTGCGCTCCTGGGCCCTGCCACGCGGCATGCCGACCACGCCCACACAGAACCGCCTGGCCGTACCCGTTCCGGATCATGAGCTGGAACATCTGACGTATCAGGACGAGAACAAGTCCGTCGCCGACACCGGCTGGTGGGAGGAGCACGACCGCACCGAGCGGAGGTTCGTCTTCACCCTGCACGGGCGTTCCGGCCCGCACCGCTACGCGTTGATCCGTACCGGCCGGGACTGGCTGCTGCACCTGACCAAGGAGCAGCCCGCGCCGCCCGCAGCCACCGGGTAATTCGGGACCGAACGGCATCGGCCGTCCGGCAGGCGCGGACGTCGCGCACCCGGGGCGGGAGAGTTCATCTGCTGGACGCCTGACCGCCACTCCCGGAGCCGATCGCGTACAGCCCGCGCCACTGCGATGACGGCATTCCCTCGCCACCACGGCGGGGAGAAGGAGGAGGCATGAGACTCACCCACGGCCGGATCGTCGCCGGTGTCATCGGATGCTGCGTGCTCGCGGTCGCCGTTTCGTCGACGGCTGACGCGTCGGGCTCCGCGGGCCGTCCGGGCACCTGGGCCGGGGTTGCCGCGGCGACCAGGGCCGCCGGGCTGACCGTCCCGAACGCGTTGTCGCCACAACTGGCCGAGCACGTCGTGGCTCAAGGGTCAACGGCCCTCGACGGCGGCACGGCGGACCTGCCCTACTACGGCTACGACGGCAACGGCCCGATGCTCCCGGCGCCGGGCGCCGTGCCCGCGCCGGGAAGCGTCATCGAGGCGAGCAAGACCGAGCCGGACAAGAACGCCTACCTGGTGCTGCGCGGCCAGGCCGGCGCCGACCCCGCCGCCCGCTACGGAACCCACTTCCTCTTCCAGGGACACGAGACCGGGACCCGGGGGTACCTGACCCGGATCAACCTCGACGCAGATGGGGCCCATCGGGTCACTCTGATGGCCAGTACCTATGCCGACGGGTCGAACCTGCCCGTCTGGGACGGCATCACCTGGGACCCGTTCGCCAAACGGCTGCTGCTCACCGCCGAGGCCGGCTCGTCCGGCGGGGTATCCCAGGCGACGCTCGGCTATCCGTCAACGGTCGAGGACGTGTCCGCTGCGCTGGGGCGTGGCGGATACGAAGGCGTCCAGAACGACTCCTCGGGCAACGTCTGGCTGGTTGAGGACGTCGGGCGGGACCACGATCGCGAACACCGGCGGGGTCAAGCTGCCGAACAGCTTCGTCTACCGGTTCGTCCCGGTGAACAAGGCCGACTTGGCGGCGGGTGGCAAGCTCCAGGCCCTGCAGGTGATCTCCGACCACACCGGCCAGCCGATCACCTACCAGCCGATCGACGCCGCCCACCCGAACGGAAACGCCCTGTCGGCCGATCAGAAGGCACTGCACGTCTACGGCAGCAGCTTCAAGACCCAATGGGTCACCGTGCACGACACCGCCGTGGACACCTCAGGCGCACCCTTCGACGCCAACGCCGCAGCCAAGGCGGCCGGCGCCACGCCGTTCAAGCGGCCGGAGAACGGCCAGTTCCGTCCCGGCACCGGCTTCCGGGAGTTCTACTTCGACGAGACCGGAGACACCAACGCCACGTCCGTCGCGAATGACGGCTACGGCGGGTGGGGCACTATCTTCAAGCTCCGCCTGTCCTCCAACGGCGAGACCGGCACCCTGCCCCCCGTCTACAACGGGAACCAGGAGCACTCCGGGTTCGACAACGTCACCTTCCTCGACAGCCACAACCTGGCCGTCGTCGAGGACGCCGGTGACGGCCTGCACGCCCAGCGCGGCAAGCTCGACTCCGGCTACGTCGTGGACGTGACGCACCACTACTCCGACGGCGCGACTCCGGTCCGCTTCCTTGCCGAAGGGCGCGATCCCTCCGCGACGCTCGACTCCGCGTTCAGCGCTTACCCGGGCTTCAACAACGAGGGCGACAACGAGATCACGGGCATCCACGCCTCCAACGGCGATCCGACTGCGCGTGGGCTGCTCGGCGCCACCGTCCCGCACCTGTTCCAGGACGGCTGGCGGTTGTTCTGGACCCAGCAGCACGGCGACAACCAGACCTGGGAGATCACCCCGGCCCAGTGAGCCGAGGGCGTCGGCGCCGCGGGGGTCATCCGCGGCGCCGACGCCCGCTCGCGGCTCGCGGACCTGCCGTCCAG
>CAVUET010000002.1:0-533734 GCA_963740575.1 uncultured Actinomycetota bacterium
CTCCGCCCGCGCCGCGCACCCCCCTCCACCGCTCGCAGCAGTCGTGCCGAGGCGAAGCACCTGGGCAGGCACCTCGCAATTCACCGCAAACACGCCCGTCACGGCATGTCGAGCCACGACGGGTGGAGCCGCCCGGGCGTCGTGTTTTCTACAAAGTGCGTTTCGGCGACTCGATCGCACACAGCGTGCGGCCCACGATGCCGTAGCGGGCGACGAGGCCGCGCCGTGGCGCGACCGGCTCGAGCACCCGGCTCGTGCCCCAGCGTCCTCGCCTCCCCCCGGCTCCGCCCGATCCCAGCCGGGGGTTGCCGAGGCACATGGAAGCTCGGGCGAGGCACCTGGCTCCGCGGCCGCGGCGCGGGGATCCGGCGTGGAATGGACGTCGCCGCGGATGCCGGCGCCCCGGTGAGCGCCGCACGTGCCGCAGCAACGCGAGAACGATCGTGGCGGAACCGCCGGGCGCGCTCGAGGTTTGCCTACCGCCCCGACGGATTCGTGTTGCCATGGTAGGTCGGCGTTCCGCTCGACCGTGGGGTGCGTCTCGAGGTCGCCCACTTCGAGGAGGTTGACGACGCGCTTCACCCGTCGGTTCGCCGTGCGAGCTGCTCCGCCTCGGCCTTCTCAGTGCACGCTGCTCACCCGGCCGTTCAGCGTGACGACGCCCTCGCTCGTGTCGACGTCGATGTTCATCGCACTGACCTCGGGATCACCGGCGAACTTCGACTTGACCTTCGCCGTGACGACCGAGTCGTCGATCTGCACCCCGACCGGTTGGGTCGACGAGCAGCCGGTGGGGGCGACTGCAAGGCCGATCGTCAGACTCAGCGCCATGGTGAGCGCCGCGATGGGCTTCGCTCCACCCGTGCATGAATCCTCCTCGTTCCCGTCACGAGCGACGGGATACCGAATTCAAGTTTTTTTTGGGGCGCCCGCGAGAGTTCGTATCGCGGGAAGCCGTCGTGCTTCCGGGCTCAGCAACGAGGATGCCAAGACCGTGAGCCGGGAATCACGGCGGAAGCGCGCGCCACGCAGTGGGCGTGCGCGATCTGCAACGAGCCTTGTAACAACCGAGCCTGGCAACGAATGGTCGAGGCTTCCGCGTGCGCGCCGACGAGCGCGCAGCCCGTGCTCGCCGCTCGTGAGCCACACGCGAGAAGCGCCCATCCGGGTCCGGATCTCGTGACCAGCATCAGCTGATCGACCTCCGGGGAGTTGGTAGCCTGGCCCGGTTCTCGAAGAAACCATGGCTACCGTCCTGCTCGAGATCGATTCAGCCCAGGTCGACCGCGTCCTCGGCTTCGAGTACATGCGCAAGCATTCAGCACGGACCGGCGCTCACGCGCCAGCCGCCTCCGCACCCTCGGCGCCCGCGCCCGAAACCACCGCCGAGAGCACCGTCGTTCCCGACGAGGTGCCGGTGTCGACGTGCACGACCTCGAGATCCTCGAGGTCGACGAGGGCTGAACAGGGCCCTTCATGGTCCGATGTCACCCCCTCTCGCGGATCCGAAGAGCGACGGCCTGCCGACCCAGCCCTCGGCCGATCGCAGCGCCAAGCAGAACGCTGCCACCCGAGTCCTGGTCGTCGACGACGAGCGGGTGATCCTCAAGTTCCTCGACGAGGTCCTGGCCAGCAAGGGCTACCAGGTCGAGACCGCCGCGGGTGGCCATCGCGATCCAGCGCATCAACGCGGTACCGTTCGACCTGGTGCTCACCGACCTGATGCCGTCGGTGGGCGGCATCGAGCTGCTGCACCACATCTCGCAGCTCGATCGCAACATCATGACCATCGTCATGACCGGCTACGCCACCGTCGAGACCGCCGTCGAGGCGCTCAAGCTCGGTGCCGAGGACTACATCATCAAGCCGTTCCAGATCGACGAGATCCTGATCGCGGTGAGCCGGGCGCTGCCGAGAAGCGCAACCTCATCCTCGAGAACCAGAAGTACCAGAAGAAGCTCGAGGAGAAGGTGATCGAGCGCACCGCGCAGCTCCGCCACACGCACCAGGAAGCTCCAGCAGGCACCGGCAACCTGAAGCAGGCCTACGACGAGACGTTGCGGGCGATCTCGGCGCTGCTCAAGCTCAAGGACACCGAGACCAAGGGCCATTCGCAGCGCGTCACCGAGTACACGGTCGATCGGGCGCCACCTGGGGATCCCGAAGGCCGAGCTGGTGCACATCTGGCGGGGCGCGCTCCTGCACGACATCGGCAAGGTCGGCATCCCCGACTCCATCCTCCTCAAGCCCGGCCCGCTCACCACCGAGGAGCGGATGGTGATGGAAACCCACTCGGTCATCGGGTACAAGGCGCTCGAGGGGATCTCGTTCCTGAAGGAGGCGTCGAAGATCGTCCTCTGCCACCAGGAAAAGTGGGACGGCACGGGCTATCCGCAGGGATTGAAGGGCGGAGGATGCCCATCGGGGCCCGCCTCTTCGCGATCGCCGACACCTTCGACGCCATCACCTCCGACCGCCCCTCCCGGGCCGGTCGCTCTCTCCACGTGGCGCGCGAGGAAATCAGCCGGTTCGGCGGCACGCAGTTCGATCCCACGATCGTCGAGGCCTTCCTCCAGATCTCCGAGGCGGACTTCCTGCGAATGGGCGCACGCTTCGCGCAGCCGCCCCGCAGGGTCGAGCGGACCGAGTGGCACCTGAGCCGCGTGCGTGACAGAGGCGCCGGCTCGGGCGCGTCGAGCGCCGAGATCGTCCCGCTCGCCTCCGCGCCACCCGACGAGGGCACCGCCTGACGTCTGGAACAGCCCGAGCCCGAGGGGATCGGCCGTGACGAGGCCTCGCCATGGCCGTCGCGGGTGCCCGCACCGGGCCGACGGTTCGCGACGCCGGTGCGCTTCGGGAACGCCGCGGAGTCGCACGGGCCCGTGGCCCTGGCTCGGAGGTGGGTCCCGAAACCCCGCCCATGGGGGCCGGGGGGCTTGGGGAAGACCCCAGACACAGCGAGGGGCGGGGGGCGGGGCTGGAACAGACCCCGAGGAAAGCGCAGCTGTTCATGGCGCCCGAACGGCGCTACACCCCTAGGGCCGAGCTGGACCGAGGAAGGAACAGGCATGGCAGGCCAGCAGCGCGTCATCCTGTGCGGTGACAACCAGCATTTGCGGGGCCCCCTCTCCGAGCTGATCCACGAAGCGGGCTGGGAGGCGGTCGAGGTTTCCAAGGCCGAGGCGCTCGCCGCGCGTTGCGCGGCGCGCGCGCGGACAACACGGTGCTGGTGCTCGATCCCCACGACGACACCGTCGAGCCCCTGGCGGTGCTCAAGACGCTCCCCCCCAAGGGCGCGCCCACCCGCCCGCACGTCGTGGCCCTGCGCAACCCGAGCGAGGACCCTTCCTTCGTCGCCAACCTGAGGCGCCACGGGGTCGAGTGGTTCTTCGAGACCCGGACTCCCGCCACCGAGGTCCACTTCGCGATCAACGCCTTCTTCCATCCGGCCGTCGACCGCCAGCAGCGCCCCCGGGCCCCGGCCGAGATCGTGGTGCACTTCTGGACCGGGAACGAGACTCCCCGCGAGGCCATGCTCAAGGACATCAGCGGGGGGTGCGTTCATCGTCACCGAGGCCAACTACATGCTCGGCACGGCGGTCAACGTGAAGGTGAAGCTGCCCGAGATCACCGAGCTGGTCGAGGCCGTCGGTGAGGTCGTCTACAAGGCGCCGCGGATGGACCGGAAGTCCGCGATGCTGCCGGGCCTCGGTCTCAAGTTCCGCGAGCTGACACCGAAACCGGCGAGCGCATCAAGGCCTACGTGAAGCGTATCAAGCGAATGCCCGACGTCTACGGCAAGACCTTGATCGGCATGGACGAAAACCCGAGCTGATGGGCCTGCCCCGCGAGCCCGCCCGGTGATCTCGTCGCCGCTCCAGCACCCGGCGGTTACGCTCGAGAAGGTCGACGTCGATCATCGCCGCGCAAGCCGAGCCACGAGGAAGAGGAGTACTTCGCGAAGCTGGAGGAAGAGAAGATCAAGATCCAGGGCGAGCGGACCGCCGAAGCTCGCGCGGCCGAGCAGGCCGAGCAGATCCGCGCCGAGCACTGGATGCACTGCCCGAACTGCGGCAACCAGTTGAGCGAGTCGCGTTTCCGCGGCTTTCGCATCGAGCGCTGCGGCTGGTGCGGCGGGGTGTGGCTGGATCGCGGCGAGACTCGAGCAGCTCGCCGGCCACGAGGGCGGCCTGGTGCGGGCCTTCCTTCACGATCTCTTCCAGATCGAGGGGCTGGTCGAGTGAGGCATCCGGGCACCGCCCCCTCCCCGAACCGACACGCGGCGGCGCAGGGGCTCGCGGTCCGGTGCCGCGTCTCGGGCAAGGGCCGTTCCCGATACCCTGTGAGTCGCTAAGCTGAGCGGACCCCGGGCTCGACCCCGTCCATGGCTTACGGCGCCCGGCCAGCGAAGCTTCCGCTTCATGAGCTACAAGGACACGCTCAACCTGCCGAGCACCGGGTTCCCGATGCGCGCCGATCTGGCGCGCCGGGAGCCGGATGGCTGGCGCGCTGGGCGCGGAAGGGCTCTACGAGCGCATCCTCGAGGCGCGCGCGCGACGGGCGCCCGCTGTTCGTCCTGCACGACGGGCCGCCGTACGCCAACGGCGCACATCCACTACGGCACATCGCTCAACAAGGTCCTCAAGGACATCGTCGTCAAGCTCGCAGACGCTGATGGCCGGCTGCGCGCGCCGTACGTGCCCGGCTGGGACTGCCACGGCCTGCCGATCGAGCCGCAGGTCGAGCGCGAGCTCGGCGCAAGGAGCGCAAGGCATGGACGCGCTCGACGGCGAGATCCGCGCGCGCGTGCCGCGACGTACGCCGCTGAAGTGCGTCGACATCCAGCGCGCGGAGTTCAAGCGCCTCGGCGTGCTTCGGCGACTGGGACGATCCGTACCTGACGCTGCGACCCGCGCTACGAGGCGGCGCATCGTCGCGCGCGCTCGGCGGCGTTCGCGCGCAGGGCTCGCTCTACCGCGGCAAGAAGCCGGTGCACTGGTGCGCTCGCCGACCGCACCGCGCTGGCCGAGGCCGAGGTCGAGTACGAGGACGCACACCTCGCCGTCGATCTACGTGCAGCTTCCCGATCGTCGCGTCGCCGACGGCGCCGCCGGCAAGCTCGGCCTCGCGGCGACGGCCGAGCGCTCGCGCTCGTCATCTGGACGACGACGCCCTGGACGCTGCCCGGCGAACCTCGCGATCGGCCGTCCACCCCGAGCTCGAGTACGTCGGCGTCTCGACGCGCCGGCGGCGAGCGATCCTGCTCGTCGCCGCGGGCTGCGCGAGCGTTCCGGCGCGCGCTGCGGGCTCGCGGCCAGCCGAGGGCGAGCTCGACGTCGACGCCGTGCAGCGGCGAGCGCTCGAGGGCTCGCGCTACCAGCACCCGTTCCTGGCGAGCCGACGCGCCGCGACTCGGTCCTGGCTCGCGCGAGCTACGTGACGCTCGAGGCCGGCACCGGCCTCGTGCACACCGCGCCCGGCCACGGCGCCGAGGACTACATGATCGGCGCGCGAGCACGGCCTGCGCGTCTACGCGCCGGTCGACGACGCGCGGCCGCTTCACCGACGAGGTGCGCGCCGAGTGGCGCGGGCTGAACGTCTTCGACGCGAACCCGAGGATCGTCGCGCTCCTCGCCGAGACGCGGCTCGCTGCTCCAACGCCGAGGCGAGACCGTCACCACAGCTACCCGCACTGCTGGCGCTGCAAGAACCCGGTCATCTTCCGCGCGACCGCGCAGTGGTTCCTCGCGCCGATGCGAGCGCGACGACGGACGCCTGCGCGAGGCGCGCGCTCGACGCGAGATCGACGCAGCACGCACGCTGGATCCCGCCTGGGGGCGCGACCGCATCCACGGCGATGATCGAGAACCGCCCCGACTGGTGCTGTCGCGCCAGCGCGTCTGGGGCGTGCCGATCCCGGCGTTCTACTGCGCGCGTGCGGCGAGGCGCTGCTCGACGCCGGCGATCGATGCGAGCACGTCGCGGCGCATGTTCGCGCGCGAGGGCGCCGACGCGTGGTTCACGCGGCGCCGCGGCGAGCTCGCTGCCGCCGGGCTCGCGTGCGCGAGCTGCGGCGGGCGCGACGTTCGAGCAAGGACGCGACATCTCGACGTGTGGTTCGAGTCGGGCGTCGTCCTGGCGCGTGATGCGCGAGGCGCGGCTACGGCGACGGCCTCGGCCGACGTCGATCTCTACCTCGAGGGCTCCGACCAGCACCGCGGCTGGTTCCACTCGCTCGCTGCTCGTCGGCATCGCGCGTGCGCGGGCGCGCGCCCTTACAAGGCGCGTGCTCACCCACGGCTTCGTCCTCGACGAGCGAAGGCGCGGAAGATGTCGAAGTCGCTCGGCAACGATGCCATATGCGACCGGCAGGTCGATCGAGAAGTACGGCGCCGAGTGCTGCGCCTGTGGGCGCCGCGCGGTGGACTACCGCGACGACGTCCGATCTCCGAGAGATCCTGCACCGCAGCTGCGCCGAGGCGTACCGCAAGATCCGCAACACCTTCCGCTTCCTGCTCGGAAACCTCGGCGACTTCGACCCGAAGCGCCGCGCGGTGGCGGCCGCTGACCTCGAGCGGCTTGGCACAACGCCAACGCCTGGGTGAACAGGTGCCCCAACGCGGACAGGTGCCGCTTGCGGAACCGGGCGATCGCCCGGTAGTCCGGGCCGGCACCGGCGGCCAGCCACCGGAACGCCACCACATCGCTGCACGCCTTCTCGATCTGCGGGAGGACCGGACCCCGGTGCAGTACCCGTAGATCAGCAGCCGGACCATCAACCGCGGGTCGTACGGCGGCCCACCCCGCGACTCGGTGTACTTCGCGCGGATCCGCGACAGGTCCAGATGCTCATCCACCAGATCGGCGACGAACCGGGCCAGGTGATCCGCTGGCAGCCACTCATCCAGCGACGGCGGCAACAACAAGATCTGGTCCGGGTCGAACGCCCGGAACCTCTTGTCCACCGGCAGCTTCAGCTCCCCGGGAATGCCCAACACCCGGCGCCGGCGCCAACTCGAACAGGCCCTCGTCGTCCCGATCACCAGCCACACCAGATGATCCCGCCAAACCGGACACCCGCGAAGCACCCCACCTCACGTGTTACCGACCCACGCTCCTAGCGGTGCTGCCGAAGATGGCATCCCCGCAGAACCCCGTAGGCGTTGTTGCGGCAGGTCTGACCTTCCTCCCGGATTGGCGCCCCGCACCAGGTCGGCGTACCGAACAGGAAGTACAGCAACAGGATCAGCGCACCCATCAGAAGCAGCCCGGCAGGCCAGGAGTGGGTCAGGCCCCACACGACGACGACCAGCCCGAGCCACCCGAAGAACGGGCGCAGCAGGCGCGCGAGGCGGTTGCGCGGGCGGCTACTGGGCATGCCGTTAACGGTACGTTTCCGAACGTAACGCCCCGAAGAGGGCGAATGTGCAAATGATCACTCCGTGAGCGGCGTCGCTGGACCCGGATCCGCGGCGACTGCCTCTCGCCGGCGACCCGTTCCCTGTCACGGTCGGGCGCGCGTTCGCCCGATACAGTGGTGGTCATGGATCCGCAGCGGGAGGAACTGCACCGCTTGGTCGAGGAGCTGCCGGCCGAGCAGGTGCCGGGCGCCTTGGCGGATCTGCGCGCTCGTGGTCGGAAGGCTGGTCCGCGGCCTTGGCCGCCGACGTGGTTCGGCGCGGCGACCGGGTCGGCTCCGGATGTGTCGGAGCGGGTGGATGAGATCCTGCGCGAGGGTTTGGGGCGGCGTCCGGCGTGATCCTGGTCGACACCGGCCCGCTGGTCGCGGCGGCCCTGTCGGGGGACGTCAACCATGTCCGCTGCACCGATTTGTTCACCGCCTTGCACCTGAACAACGAGGCCCTGCTGGTGCCCAGCCTGGTGGTCACCGAGGTCTGCTACCTGCTTGAGCGTGAGGCCGGCCCTCGAGTCGAAGCCGGGTTCCTGGAATCCGTGGCCGAGGGCGACTTCACGGTGGTCGATCTCGAACCAGCCGACTACGTCCGCGCGGCCGAGTTGGTGCTCACGTACGCGGACCTGCCGTTGGGTGCCGTCGACGCCAGCGTGGTCGCGATCGCCGAGCGACTCGGGATCGCCGAGGTGGCCACCTTGGACCGCCGGCACTTCCATGTCGTGCGCCCACGCCACGTGGGAGCGTTGACCCTGCTGCCTGAATGACCGTGCTCGGGCGACCGACCGTGGGACACCCCGTGGGACATCAGCGGCCACAACCCGTGATCCATCGGTGCCGTCAGGGCGCAGTGATGCAGCATCGGTGCTGATAGGCGCGTGATCGGGTTCGCGCGGCGGCCTCGTAGTGCGTAGGTCAGGGGTTCGATTCCCTTAGGCGGCTCCACAAAACAGCAGGTCAAGCGCCTGATCTACTTGCTTCAAGATCGAACCCGGAGCATGCTCGTCCGCACGTTGTCCGCAACCCTTGCCGCCACGAGGCGGACTCGGGCGCACGTCGCAGTCATGGTCTCGCGGCGGCCGGGGGTGTTCATCCGGTTCCTCCCTCGGGTCGCCGATAGGTTCGAGCGCGCCGGCCTGGACTACTGCTACCTGGACGGCGGACCCGCAAGCGGGCCGAAGTGGTCTCCTGCTTCCGGGAGAGAACCCCACCGGTGTTCTTGATCAGTCCAGAGCTGGTGGAACAGGCCTGAACCTCACCGAGGCCCACTACGTGATCATGCTCGACCCGTGGTGGAACCCCGCCGTCGAGGCAAAGGCCGTCGACCGCGCCAACCGCATCGGCCAGACCCGCAACGTCATAGTCTCCGGGCTGGTCGCCAAGGGCACCATCGAGGAGAAGGTCATGGCGCTGAGGGAACGCAAGGCCGCGCTCACCGCCAGCGTCCTCGACGGAGACGACCTCGCCCCGGCCGCGCTCACCGCCGACGACATCCGCAGCCTGTTAGCTGAACCAGCCGAATCGGTGGAGACCCGCGTGGCTGTCACCGGCGCCTCGTAGGCTGCCGCCGTGGAGTTCGACGAGGTGGAGGCCATGCGTAGAAGCCACCCTGCGTGGCGACTGCTGCGTGCGGATAACGCCGCGCTCGTCCTCAGCTTTCTCGGTCGGGTGTTCGTGGAGGAGAACGTCCGGTCGATCTCCGCGGCCGACCTGACCCGCCGTCTGGACGACGATCTCTACGCACTCAATCAGCGGCTCGGCGAGGGCACCTTCCCCAAGGCGGCCGCCGCCTACCTGGCGGACTGGTCGGTGCCGGAGGCCGGCTGGCTGCGGAAGTACTACCCGCCGGGGCAGACCGAGGCCCACTTCGATGCCACCCCGGACATCGAACGGGCTCTGACCTGGTTGTCGAGCCTTCGGACGCGCGAATTCGTGGGCACCGAATCCCGGCTGAACACCGTGTTCGACCTGTTGCGCCAGATCGTCCATGGCAGCGAGACCGACCCCCAGGCGCGGATCGCGGAACTGCACCGGCGCCGTGCGGAACTGGACGCCGAGATCGCTCGGGTGCAGTCCGGCGACGTCCCCGTTCTCGACGACGTGGGGCTGCGGGACCGGTACCAGCAGTTCTCCTCGATGTCGCGGGCCTTGCTGGCCGACTTCCGGGAGGTGGAAGCCAACTTCCGGGCCCTTGATCGGGACCTGCGGCGCCGGGTCGCGGCCTGGGGCGGGTCGAAGGGGGAGCTGCTGGACGAGGTCCTGGGCAGCAGGTCCTCGATCGGCGAGTCCGATCAGGGACGCACGTTTCACGCCTTCTACGACTTCCTCCTCTCCCCGAGGCGCCAGGAGGAGTTCACCGACCTGCTGGCCCGAGCGCATGCCCTGACCGGGATCGGTGAACCGGACCAGCGGATGAGGCACATCCACCATGACTGGTTGGACGCCGGAGAGCGCACTCAGGCGACCGTGCGCCAATTGTCGGAGCAACTGCGCCGGTTCCTCGACGACCGGGTGTGGCTGGAGAACCGCCGGGTGATCGATCTGTTGCGCAGCATCGAGGCGAGGGCAGTGGCCATCCGGGACATGCCCCCCCAGGGCCCGGTCGCCGAGTTGGAGGGGACGGCCCTGCAGGTGGCCTTGCCGATGGAGCGGCCCTTGTACACGCCGACCCGCAAGGCGTCCGTGGACAGTAGGGGGGTGGTGGACGCTGAGCCAGACCTTGATGCGTCCCTGCTGTTCGAGCAGGTGTTCGTGGACCGGGTGCGGCTCACCTCGACGGTCCGTCGGGCGCTGCAGTCCCGCGACCAGGTCACCCTGGATGAGGTGGTGGAAGGCGCACCCGTCGAGCAGGGTCTCGCCGAGGTCGTGACCTACCTGGCGTTGGACGACGACACCTTCGACGTGGTGTTCGACGAGCGGCACCCGACGCAACTGACCTGGGACGACCTCGACGGCAGCCGCCGCACTGCCACGCTGCCGAGCGTCAGTTACGTGCGGCTCAGGGGTGGCCGACGACCGGAGGGGGCCGAATGACGGCCACTCCGGTGCCACGCAGCGAGCTGAGCCTGCCGCTCGTTGTGACCTCGCTGATGAAGGGAGTGGTGTACGCCGACACCCAGACCAAGGCCTGGCGACACCTCCTGCAACTCCAACCGGCGGTCCGCGACTACGTCGCCACGATGGGCCTGACCGTCGTGGTCGACGAGGCCGAGGGCTACGCCTTCCTCCGGCAGCGCGCGGACGACGAACCGGGCGCCGATCTCGTGGAGGACGTCCCGCGACTGATCCCGCGGCGCGCGCTCAGCTTCCATGTCAGCCTCTTGCTGGCCCTGCTGCGCAAGCGTCTGGCCGAGTTCGATGCCGCCGACAGCGGCACCGCGTGCATGGTGACGCGCCAGCAGATCATCGACCTGGTCGAGGTGTTCCTGCCGCAGCACAGCAACGAGGCCCGGATGGTCGACCAGATCGACGCCACCGTCGCGAAGGTCGTCGATCTGGGCTTCCTGCGCAAGGCCCGGGACGCGGAGGGGACGTACGAGATCCGCCGCATCCTCAAGGCTTTCGTCGACGCCCAGTGGCTCGCAGGCTTCGACGAAGGGGTGCGTCGATACGCCGTCCAGGTCGGCGCCGTCCCCGACGAAGATGCGGATGCCGATGACCTGGATGCCCCTGACGTCGGCATCGCGGCCGGGACCGGCGAAGCCGCGGTGGACGCCGGTGAGCGGGTGACCCCGTGACGTTGTTCGGCGCCATCGAGCTTGCGGCTGAGGGCAACCCAGGTCGCCGTCCGGGGTTCCGTCTCGAGCGGCTCGAGGTGCTCAACTGGGGCACCTTCGACCGGCACGTGTGGATGTTCGAACTCGGCGGCGAAACGGCGTTGTTGACCGGTGACATCGGATCCGGAAAGTCCACCCTGGTGGACGCTGTGACCACGTTGCTGCTGCCGGCGAACCGGGTCGCCTACAACAAGGCGGCCGGTGCCGGCAGCCGGGAGCGCGACCTTCGCTCCTACGTTCAGGGGCACTACAAGTCCGAACGCAGCGAGAGCACCGGGGCCTCGCGGCCGGTGGGGCTTCGGATGGACGGGCGGACGTACTCGGTTATGCTCGGGCGCTTCGTCAACGCCGGCCTCGACGTCGTCGTCACGCTGGCTCAGGTGTTCTGGATGCGCGAGAGCCATCAGGGCCAGCCGGAGCGGTTCTTCGTCGTCGCCGACGCGCCGCTCAGCGTGGCCAGGGACCTCGCCGACTTCGGGGACGACCTCAAGGTGTTGCGCCGCCGGCTGCGCGAGCGCGGAGCCAAGGTGTACGACCACTACCCCGAGTACGGCCGGGACTTGAAGCGGCGACTGGGCATCGAGTCCGATCAGGCGCTGGAGCTGTTCCATCAGACGGTGTCCATGAAATCGGTAACGGACCTCAATGACTTCGTCCGCAACCACATGCTCGAACCGTTCGACGCCGCGAGCTGGGTGGATCGGCTCGTCCTGCACTTCGAGGACCTCAGCCGGGCGCACGCCGCGGTGGTAGGGGCCAGGGAACAACTGGAGCGGCTACGACCACTGCTCGCGGAGTGCGACACCCACGATGCGATCACAGCCCGGATGGCGAATCTGGTCGCCGATCGCGACGCCCTGCCGTACTTCTGCGCCGTAGAGTCCCTGCGCCTGCTCCGGGCCGCAGAACAGATCGGCATGGAACGCGTCGAGGACCTGGACAGGGCGGTGGGCCGGATCGACCAGACGCTGGCGCAGCTGCGCCGCCGTCAGGACGAGCTGCTCGTCCAGCAGGCGGGCTTCGGCGGGGATCGCTTGCAGGAGCTGGAACGCCAGCTGGAGGCGGAGCGCCGGGATCGGGACAGCCGCAAGCGCAGGCACGATCGATATGCCGAGATGCTGCATCAGGCCGGGATGCAGCTGCCGGCGGACGAGGCGCAGTTCGCAGCGTCCCGGCGCCAGATCGAGATCGCCGCCGCGCAGACCGAGTCGGCCCTGGCCGAGGCGCAGAACCGGGTCACCGACGTGTCGATGGATCAGCAGGCCCTCTTGGCCGAGTCTGCCGACCTACGGGCGGAACTGACCAGCCTGCAGGAGCGCCGCAGCAACATCCCGAGACGGGTGCTGGACCTTCGGGAACGGGTGGCCGCCGAGCTGGGCCTGCCGGTGGCCGACCTGCCGTTCGCCGGTGAGCTGATCCAGGTCCGCGAGGACGCCGCCGACTGGGAGGGTGCCGTCGAACGGGTCCTGCACGGGTTCGGGCTCTCAATGCTCGTCCCGTCGCGGCACTACAGCCGGGTCTGCGACTGGATCGACGACAACCACCTCGGCCTGCGCCTGGTGTACTACCGGGTCCCCACGAACGTGGTTGCCACGCCCACGCCGGCACAGTTCGCGCCTACGGGGAGTGCCGCGGACCCCTTGTACGGCAAGCTCCAGATCAAGCCGGACTCGTCGTTCTACGGCTGGCTCGAAAGGGAGCTGTGGCGACGGGCTGACCACCACTGCGCCACCACGATGACCGAGTTCCGGCAATGTGACAAGGCCGTCACCCGCGCCGGACAGGTCCGCTCCGGGCAGCGGCACGAGAAGAACGACGACCGGCCGATCGGCGACCGGCGGAACTACGTGCTGGGCTGGAGCCCCGAGGCGAAGATCGACTCGCTGCTCGCCCAGGCACAGCACGTTCAACGACAACTGGCGGCCGTCGCCCAGCGCCTGCTTCAGACGCAGGCGGAATCGAAGGCGGCGAACGAGCGCGGCATCCTGGTGGCACGGCTCGCCGAACTCGACACCTGGGACGACGTCGACTGGGCCAGGGTGGCCGCACGGATCTCGCGGCTGGAGGCCGAGCGGCGGGACCTTGAGCAGTCCTCGCAGGATCTGGCCAGGGTCAGCGCCGAGCTGACCGCGCTGCGGGACGAGATCGCTGCGGCCGACCGGGAGCGTGCCGCGCGCCAGGAGGACATGGGGGCGGCCCGCCGGGAGTTGGAGCAGGTCCGCGGCCAGGCCGGGGCGGCCAGGCACCGGCTGGCCGAGCCGGACGCTGAGGTCGCCCGAGCTCGCTTCGACGCCCTGGCCGCAGTGGCGGTCATGGACGGGGTGGCTGCGCGGCCGTCTCTGTCCCCGCACCATTACGAGGACTGGCGGGCGGTCACGGCCAAGCGGATCACCGAGCGTCTCGACCGGGAGGCCGAGCGGCAGAAGAGCGTCGCCACGCGGATCACCGGGCTGATGCACCGATTCCGGACCGACTATCCCGCCGAGACCACCGACATGGACGCCTCCGTCTCCGCGGCACACGAGTACCGGCGATTGCACGACCGGCTGGAGACCGACGACCTGCCCCGATTTCGAGGCCGAGTTCAAGAACTACCTGAACACCAACACGATCCGTGATGTGGCCGGATTCCAGTCCGCGCTGAACAAGGAACTGGAACTGATCCGGGAGCGCGTGCACCGGATCAACGAGTCACTTCTGGTCATCGACTACAATCCTGGACGCTATATCCGGCTTGAGACCCAGCCGACACCGAGCGTCGAGATCCGCGACTTCCGGCATGAGCTTCGAGCCTGCACCGACAACAGCCTCAGCGGTGGCGACGCCGACCAGTACTCGGAACAGAAGTTCCTTCAGGTCCAGCGGCTGATCGAGCGTTTCCGGGGGCGAGCCGGGCAGAGCGAGGTCGATCAGGCGTGGACGCGGCGCGTCACCGACGTGCGCAACTGGGTCGTCTTCGTCGCGTCGGAGCGGCGGCGGGAGGACGACGGCGAGCACGAGAGCTACGCCGACACCTCGGGGAAATCGGGTGGCCAGAAGGAGAAGCTGGCCTACACGATCTTGGCGGCATCGCTGGCCTACCAGTTCAAGCTCGACTGGGGTTCGGCAAAGTCGCGGACGTTCCGGTTCGTCGTCATCGACGAGGCATTCGGCCGTGGCTCGGACGAGTCCACCCGCTATGCCCTGAACCTGTTCCGTACCTTGGGGTTGCAGTTGCTGATTGTTACGCCGCTGCAGAAGATCCACGTGATCGAGCCCTACGTCGCCGCCGTCGGGTTCGTGGACAACAGGACCGGTAGCTCGTCAAGGATCCAGACGCTCACGATCGAGGAGTTCCGCGCCCGGCAGGCCCGGCATGCCGAACTGGCGAAGCTGGTCCGGGTCGACTGAGGTGGTATCGGGCCAGTGGACCGAGCGTTCCGACGTCGTCAGGGTCTTGCGCAAGCGCTGGCAGCGGGGGGAGTTCTTGACGGCGCTGGCACAGGGTACGCCGGTCGTGCCGCAGTCGGTGCCACTGCGTGGCCCGACCACGCGCGAGGTCGCAGACCGGTTCGGCGAGGTCCAGGACTGGGTGCGGCGGTGGGAAGCGGACACGTCTGGGCTGCGCCTGGAGTACGTCCCGCTCGGTGGGCGACTGGTCGGGTCCAACCAGGTGCCGGGCCGGGCGTGGGTGGACGACGAAACCAGGCTGTGGCGGCTGCTCGGCGTCCGGGACGAGGTGGCCGCCTTTCGCCAGGTGCTCGCCTTGACCCGAGACACCTATCCGGAACTGGAGGCCTGGGTCCGGAGCCATCCGACGGCAGCCCTCGCCGAAGCGTCGGTCTGGGACCGACTGCTTGCGGTGCTGCGGTGGATTGCGGACTGCGGTGGCCCCGAGGTGTACCTGCGGCAGGTCGACGTCCCCGGCGTGGACACGAAATTCATCGAGACCCACCGAGGACTGCTGGGCGAGTGCCTGGATGCCGTCCTGCCGCAGGAGCGCATCAACCCGGCTGCCCCGTATCGCAGGTTCGCCGAGCGCTACCGGATGGCCACCAAGCCCGCCTATGTGCGTTGCCGCAGTCTCGACCGGCGGCCCCTGATTCAGGCCTGGTCGGGGGGCCAGGGCGGGATCTCGTCGACAGCGGGTGGGGTGGGGCCCACCGAACTCACGTTTCGGGTGGAGGATGCTGCGCAGATCGTGCTTCCCGGTCGCAGGGTCGTGATCGTCGAGAACGAGATCACCTACTTCGCCCTACCAACGATCCCCGATTCCCTCGCGGTCCTCGGGGGCGGGTACGGGGTCACGGGCTTGGCCGCGCTGACCTGGTTGCAGGAGCGGGAGGTCCACTACTGGGGTGATCTGGACACCCATGGATTCGCGATCCTCGACCGGCTACGAACCTTCTTACCCTCCGCCCGCTCGCTGCTCATGGACCGGACAACGCTGGAAGTGCACCGTGAGCACTGGGGTCGCGAACCGACCCCGGTCAATGCCCGGTTGGAGCGCCTCACAGCGCCCGAGCAGACCCTGTACGCGGACTTCATCGAGGACCGCTACGCCCCAGCCCTCCGGCTGGAACAGGAGCGGATCCGCTTCACTGTCGTCCGTGCGGCTTTCGAAGATCTCGATTGACGGAGCGGAAGGGTTGGTACGTCGCGGGCACACACCCTCGTACGCACCCTCGCCCGTTCCCCGGTCGAGATCTGGCGTCAGGTGGTCCGCACATTGTCCGCCGCGCCCGCGGCGGCAAGATCCGCCGGCGGCCACTGCCGCCGGGCGCCAGCGGCCGCCACTCTAAGCGAGTACGAAATGCTTCATAAAGATGATGCGCTTGACCGATTCACTACATGAGGCGCATACTCGATGCATGCCCGCTGAGACTGATCGCCCCGTGAAGCGGCCCAGCGTCCCGCTGACCGGCCGAGACCTGCGCGACCTCGAACTGATCCGGAACTCGCCGGAGGCGATGCGGGCGGCCGGCGTGCCGGAGGGTGCGTCCGAAGCTGCCCTGCTCTCGGCCGCCCTCCGTGCAGGGTTGGAGCACCTGCGTGAGGCAGCCGAAGAGGCCGGCTACGCCGCGTTGGCGGCGTCCTACCAGGATGACCCGCAGGAGCAGGCGGTCGAGGTGGCCATGAGGCGTCGGCCGGCGAGCCGCCGGTTCCACGCCGACGTTGAGTCGTGACCAGCCTGCAGCGGGGGCGGGTCTACTGGGCTGTCCTTGATGAGGAGATCGGCCGCAAGCCGTACCTTGTGGTGAGCAACAACCGGCGCAACCGCAACTTGCCGTCCGCCCTGGCCGTGCGCATCACCACCAGCCGTAAGCCGGACATTCCCTCCGTGGTCACCCTTGGCCCCGGCGACCCACTCGTGGGCTCGGCCCTGTGCGACGAAGTTGGTCCACTCTGGGAGGACGAGGTCCGGGCAGACGCCGGAGCGCTGTCGCCCGGGACCATGCGCGCCGTCGAGGCAGGGCTGCACGATGCCCTCGGGCTGGCGAACTGACGGCACCTGGCGGACCTCAGCGCAGTCTGGCGGACCTCGACAGCGCTCGTAATGCGTAGGTCAAGGGTTCGATTCCCTTAGGCGGCTCCAGCAAAGCCCCAGGTCAGAGGCTTGATCTGGGGCTTCTTGCTTGCTCCGGCCCGAGGGTCTGGCATGACTTCTGGCATGAGTGTCCGTGATCGGAACTATGGTGCTGGCATGCCACGGGGGTCGGTCGAGCGGCTGAAGACGGGTTACCGGGCTCGGGTGTACGCCGGGATGGACCCAATCACCAAGAAGCAGACCTACCTGCGCGGGGAGACCCGCCGCGAGCTGCGCCAACCGGCTCGGCGGGATGCTTGGCTGTGCGGGGCTCCTCCCGGCCAACCCGGGCGGCGGTGGCGGGGGGACTCGGGGCGCGGGGGAGAAACCCGGAGCGGCGCGGCATATTGCGGTTCGTTGGGACCTGTCGCCGGCGCTGGCCCATGCGCTGTTGGAGCCTGGCGACATCCGGCTCGGCTGCGGAAGGCGCGGATCGATTTTCCGATAAGCTGAATGTATCTTCAGTCTTTGTGAAGTCTCGTGTGCCGACGTTGGCGCCCCTCCTCCGCTCGGATGCGCAGGGGGAGCTGCTGGCGCTGCTGCTGCTGCACCCGGGCCGGGAGTACACCCTGACCGAGATCGCCCGGCGAATCGGGACCAGTCTGCCGACCGTGCACGCCGAGGTCGCCCGGCTGGTCGCGTCGGGCCTGGTGACAGACCGCCGGATCGGGCAGGCCCGGCTGGTCCACGCCGCTGAGGATCACCTGCTGTACCGGCCTCTGGCCGAGTTGCTGGAACTGACCTACGGGCCGCTGGCGGTCCTGCCGGACGTCCTGACCGACCTGCCGGGGGTGCGGGAGGCCTACCTGTACGGGTCGTGGGCGGCCCGCCGGCAAGGCGAGGTCGGCGCTCCCCCGCGGGATCTGGACGTGATGGTGGTCGGCTCCGCCTCTCGGGAGGCGTTGGTCGAGGCCGGGGAACTGGCCGGCCGGCGGCTGCACCGGGAGGTCAACATCACCCGGATCAGCCCGAAGGCGTGGGATACCGGCGAAGATCCATTCGTGCGCACGCTGAAGTCCCGTCCACTGGTTCCGATCGCGCTGGACCGGACCGAATCGCAGCCGGACACGTAGTCCGGTCCGGGGTGGCGCGCCGACTCGGGACGCTAGGAAGACCGGGAGAGACGTTGGGAATCCTTCGCTGGGAGCAGGGACGGAGCACCATCGAGGACCTACTCGCCCGCGGCCAGTTGACGCGGGTGACGCCCAACCGGGATCTGGCCCGCGCGCTGCTGGACCAAGGGCGGGCCCACCTGGTCTGCGCCGCGGCGATCGTGGACGCCGATCCCGCCGGGGCCTTCGCCCTTGCCTACGACTCCGCACGCAAGGCGTTGACCGCGATCCTGGTCAACCAGGGCCTACGGGCAGGAGGCGACGGCGCCCACGCCGTCCTGCTGGAAGCCGTCCGCGCCCAACTCGACCCACCTCTGGGCCCGACCTTCCGGCCGTTCGGATGGATGCGCCCCCTGCGCAACCACACCGAATACCCCTCACCGGACCACCCCAGCGCCAGCGCCGAGGACGTCCATGAGGCCGTCCCCGCAGCCACGGCCATTAGGCGGCTTTGGCAAAGCCTCAGGTCAGCGGGCTATTCGCCGTGGTTGGAGGCGTCTGGGGGTGGCATCGCGTCGATGCGCTGGCGGAGGTCGATGACCGTATGAGGGTTGTGGATGAGAAGCAATGGGTGGACAGCGAGAGCCGCTTCATGGGAGTATCCAATCGGATACCTTGGTCCAAAGGGGTGAGGTGCGAGGTGGGGACGGCCGAGATGCTGCGCCGCGCGCGGATGGCGGCGGGGCTGAGCCAGCAAGAGCTGGCCCGCCGCGCGGGCACGTCGCGTCCGACCCTGTCGGCGTACGAGCACGGCCGCAAGTCGCCGTCGGCAGAGACGCTGGAACGGCTGCTGGCGGCGGCAGGGCTTGACCTGGGGGCCGTCCCGACGGTGACGTGGAGTGAGTACGGCACGGGCCGGGGCCGTTCGGGGTGGGTGTCCTCGCGGTTATGGCGGCTGCCGGCGGACATGGCCCTGGCGGCCGTGGTGTTGCCGCTGCACCTGGACTGGTCGACGCCGGGGCGGGCGTACGACCTGCGGGACCGGCGCCAGCGGGCCCGGTTGTACGAGGCGGTGCTGCGCGAGGGCTCCCCGGAAGACCTGATGCGGTACGTCGACGGTGTCCTGCTCGTTGAGGTGTGGCCGGACCTGGTCCTTCCACGTACGGTCCGGGCCGCGTGGCAGCCAGTGATCGACGCGGCAGCACCGGCAGGCCAAGCTGTGATCGCATCGTGACCGATGGGCGGAGCGACCACGAGTCAGCGCCGGATGCCGCAGGTGCGATGGCACAGACGGCGCTGACCGAGTTCCAGATCGAGGTGGCCAAGGCGTTCTTCACCCTGCCGGCCGCGCACGGGTTCCTACTCGCCGGCGGGGCCGCGTTGGCGGCCCACCGGCTGACGATGCGGCCAACCCGCGACCTGGACCTGTTCACAGCCCCCGGACGCGGCGGCGTCCCCGCTGCACGCGAGGCGTTCGAAAACGCCGCCGGCACTCGGGGGTGGACCGTGCAGGTCGTTCGCTCGGGGGAGACGTTCGCGCGCCTGATCGTCCAGGGGCCGAATGAGGCGGTCGTGGTTGACCTGGCCGTGGATTCCACCCCGGAACGCCCCGCGACCGTCACGCTCGCCGGGCCGTCCCTGGATCCGGAGGAACTGGCTGGCCGCAAGGTGATCGCCCTGTTCGACCGCGCGGAGGCCCGCGACTTCGCCGACGTCTACGTTCTGGCCGCCCGGTATGGGACCGGACGACTCCTGCAGTTGGCCGCGACCGTCGACCGCGGCTTCGACATCGCCATCTTCGCCACGATGCTCGACTTCCTGGATCGCTTCAGCGACGACGAGATCCCTGCCCCCGCCGCCGACATCCGATCCTTGCGAACGTTCTTCGCCGACTGGAGTCGCCGCCTGCACGCTGGCGAGGAGTAGCGCCTCCCGAGTCGTGGAATCCCGCGGGGTGTTCATCCTGGTCGCTCAGTGCTTCGGGTGCGCTGCTGTGTCGCGTCGGTGCAGGTAGGAGCGCCAGCGAGCTCGTGCGGCGGCCTCGCAATGCGTAGGTCAAGGGTTCGATTCCCTCAGGCGGCTCTCGTGTTTGTGCAGGTCTAGCGCACTTCTGCGAACCCGCTTGATCGTTTGTGCCCGTACGTGGGATACGGTGCGCGCGTTGGTCGACTGCCCTGAGCGCACTGGCGGCGCTCCTGGAACGGATGTTCGGGGTGGCGGCTTCGCTGCTGCTCTCGCTGCGCCAGGGCTGGGGGACCCCGACCTGGCATGCGCGGGACTGGGCACCGACCGCGACCTGTTCTTCGGTTTCTAGCTCGTCACCTGGCGCTCGCCTACGCTCGTGGGCGTGTAACGCGAGCTCTACGACCTCACGGGCAAGGGAGCCGCCCCGTGCCAGCGCACGTGCGAGGACCTGGAGTCGATCGAGGGCTGGTACGTCCGGCAGCAGACGATGCGCGCTTCGCGGCAGACGTATGCGTGCGCTTCGCGGCAGGTCCGGTAATCGGAGGGCGGCGCTTGGCGGTGGACCGGCGATCTGATCGCAGGTCCACCCCGGTGACAGACTCGACGGGCCTGGCTCCGGCAAACTTCCGGTCGATGCCGCGTCGAGCACCGCCCCGGTTGGCAAGAAGTTCAGCCGGTGATGTCGAGATCCCGGCCGGGCCGGCGACGTAGGGGCATGACTACGCTCACTAACTCCGAGACCGGTACCACCGCACCCGACACGACGAGTCGTCGCAGTCCCGCCCGTATCGCGGGCTGGGTCATCACCGGCTACGTCACCTTGTTCCTGGCCTTCGACTCAATGACCCACCTGGTCCGCGAGCAGCATGCCGTGGACTTCAACAACAAGATCGGCGCGCCCGGCTGGTTCCCGGTCGTCTGCGGCGCTGTGCTGGCTGTGTGCCTGATCGCCTTCCACGTGCCGCGCACCCGCGTCCTCGGCGCGGTCCTCCTGACCAGCTACCTCGGTGGTGCGACGGCCGTGAACCTCGTCGTGGGCCAGCCTGCCTTCAACACCGCATTCGCCATCGTCACCGGGGTGCTCGTCTGGGCCGGCCTGTGGCCCCGTGACGAGCGCGCTCGGCGTCTGCTCTGATGTCACTCGACACCACAAGGAGATCCACCGTGAAGTTCATGCTGCTCGTCCATGAGACCACCCGCCCCACCGACCAGCCGCCCGCGGAGCTGTTCGCAGCGATCGGCGCCCTGGGCGCCCAGGAATCGGCGGCCGGCACCCTGATCGAGGTCGGTGGGCTGATGCCGATCCAGGCCGGCGCGGTCGTCACCCTCGCCGGCGCCGCGATCGCCACCACCGACGGCCCGTTCGTCGAGGCCACCGAGCTCGTCGGCGGGTACTCGGTCTACGACCTGCCAGACGTGGCCGAGGCCACCCGGAAGGCCGAGGCGTTCCTCGACGCCCACCGCACCACGTGGCCCGGCTGGGAGGGTTGGGTCGAGATCCGCGCCATGATGGAGATGCCTGGGTGAAGGATCCCGCGAGCGCCGTCGAGGAGGTGTGGCGACAGGAGTCGTCACACCTCCTCGGCGCGCTGCTGCGTATCACCCGCGACGTCGGCCGTGCGGAAGACCTCGCCCAGGAGGCGCTCGCCCAGGCGCTCGCACAGTGGCCGCAGACAGGCGTCCCCGACAATCCCGCCGCCTGGCTGATGACCACGGCCAAGCGGCGCGCGATCGACCAGTTCCGCGCTGGTGAACGCCAGGTCCGGGCCTACGCCGAGGTGGCCGCCGGCGTGGTCGAGGGTTACGAGGAGAAGTTCACCGTGGACCACCTCGATGACGATGTGCTCCGGCTGATGTTCATCTGCTGCCACCCCTCCCTCACCGCTGACACCAGCACCGTGCTGACCCTGCGGATGGTCGCCGGGCTCACCACGCGGGAGATCGCCCGCGCCTACCTCACCTCCGAGGCGACCGTCGCGACCCGCATCTCCAGAGCCAAGCGGACCCTCGCCACGGCTCACGCGGCGCTCGAAGAGCCCGGCGGGGCCGAGCGTGCTGCTCGGCTCGGCTCAGTGATGTCGGCGATCTACCTGCTCTTCAACGAGGGGTACGCCGCGACCGCCTGCGTCGACTGGACACGACCCGCCCTGTGCCGCGAGGCCGTCCGCGTAGCCGCCCTGTTGGCCTCCCTCATGCCCCGGGAGTCCGAGGCACATGGCCTGCTCGCCCTGGTCGAGCTGCAATCCTCCCGGCTGACGGCGCGGCAGGACGGGTCGGGCGAGGCTGTACTGCTCGCCGACCAGGACCGGTCGGCGTGGGACCGCACCGCCATCGAACGCGGCATCGCCGCCCTCGACGCCGCGCTGGCCTTGGACGGCGACGGCCCCTACTTCCTCCAGGCCGCGATCGCGGCCGAGCACGCCCGCGCGGCGTCAGTCGAGTCGACCAACTGGCCGGCCATCGCTGCGCTGTACGAGCGACTGGCCACCGTCACAGGCTCGGCGGTGGTCGAGCTCAACCGGGCCGTCGCGCTCGGCATGGCCTACGGCCCCGAGGTCGGCCTGCAACTCGTCGACCAGGTCGCGCAGATCCCCACCATGGCCGGCTATCACCTCCTACCCTCGGTGCGCGGCGACCTGCTCGAGCGGCTCGGCCGCTATGAAGAAGCTACGGCTGAGTTCCGCCGGGCCGCGTCGCTGGCCACCAACGACCGCGAGCGAGCCCTGCTCACCCGGCGCGCAAAGTCACCCCCAGGCTCACACGGCGCCCCATCCCCACCCTGAGGACACGGGCCCTGCCCAGGGGCGTGTTGGCGACGGGATCCCCACGACGCGGTGGGCACGGCGGGATCATTCCGCTGCTGGCCCTCGACCGGATGGCCGAACGACCACCGGAACGTCCAGAAGGTTGCAGCCAGGTCCTCGTCGTCGACAAATTGATCTTGCATTGAACCCGTCCGGTGAGCAGTGCCAGGCAGGTACGTTCTCGGGGCGCACCTGCTCGTCGCCTGCTGCTGCCCACCCGGAGGGTCGTCCGCACATCGGCGTGAGAGTGACTTCGCCGTCCACTTCTGGGCAGCCATCGCGAGCAGGTCTGTCGGTACCAGCGGGCCAGGTGGCGTCGCCTCCTGGCCTCCAGGCCTCCTCCGACTCAGTCGGACGGCCGCCGCCCCGACAGATTGATCTGCCCGAAGGGGTTGATCTTCTTGCCCCATCGTCCCGTTCCGTCGACGTAGCACCAGGTGCACCTGGGGTATCTGCCGCCATCCTCCGTGCTTCGCATCTCCCACCGATGGTGGAGGTGGAGCCGGCAGAGAATCCGCTGAACCATGGCCATGACCCGCTCCCTCCGCAATCAACACCGTCGATCCCGCGTCGACACCGACGCAAGGTCCGGTGCTTCCAAGCGTCCCTTCGGAACCCTCCCACGTCCACACCAGACGCACCTGGGGCAGTGACCGTTCGGGCCCATCTTCATGTAGCTGGTGGTGGTCCTACGGCTCGGCACACGGGCCCGGCGACCGCCCCGCGACTGTGCCATACGGCGCTGACATAGGCGGGCGGTCAGCGTCCGGACCGGCTCCGGGCCCGCACCGGCCCGCCGGGTTGGAGGGCGCGCAGGCCTGCCGCCAGGATCTCGGCGCGGTCGGCAGGGTCGAGCTTGCCGCCCTCCTGGGAGTCGCCCAGGGACATCACGGCCACGGTCGCGCCCTTGACCACGGCGAAGGCCGCGTGCGCGCGGATGATGGCTGCCCGGTCGGCGTCTGGGCCGGCGAGTGCGACGATGACCTCGTCCGTCATCTCCTGGGACGACGTGGGAAGCTGCTCGTCAATCATGGCCAGGACGGTCGGGTCGCGGTCGATGATGGCCGCCAGCTCGCGTGAGTCGACGGCGAGGTCGATGAACGCATTGAGCAGATCGCTGGGGGACGGGTGAGTGCTCCGCAGTCCGTCCAGGATCCGTGTGTAGGCAGCCATCGGTTCGGCCAGTAGCCCGCGCAGGATCTCGGCCTTGGACGGGAAGTGGTAGTAGAGCGCGGCCGTGGTGGTCCCCAGTTCGCGCGCGATGTCGGCGTTTGTGGTGCCGGTGTAGCCCTGCCGGGCGAACAGCTCACGGGCGATGGTGAGGATCCGCTCCTTCGTCGAACTCATCCCCCCAGCCTACTTGCTTATCGATTAGTAAGTCACCTATGGTACTTACTAATCGATCAGTAGAAGGATGATCTGGATGACCACCGTCCTGGAGGGCCGGTCCCCGGCCGCGTTCACCTGGACCCGCGGGCACGTCATGGCCCTCGTTGTGCTGTGTCTGGCGGCCCTTCTGGACACCGTCGACGTCACCGTGGTCAATGTCGCGATGCCGGCGATCAAGGATGCCCTGCACTTCTCCGAGGGCGGCCTGGCCTGGATGGTCAACGCGTACATGGTCCCCTTTGGTGGCTTCCTGCTGCTGGCCGGCAGGGTGGGTGATCTGGTCGGCCGTCGCCGGATCCTGGTCGGTGGGACCGTCTTGTTCACCGCGTCCTCGCTTGCCTCTGCGCTGGCCGCCAATTCGGCGGTGATGATCGCCAGCCGGGCAGTGGAGGGACTGTCCGCAGCGTTCGTCGTCCCGACCACGCTGGCGATGCTGTCCGCGGCGTTCCCGCCGGGTCCCGCGCGCAACCGTGCGTTCGCCGCGTGGGGCGGTGTCTCCGCCGTTGCCGGCACCCTGGGTCTGATCGCCGGCGGACTGCTGGTCTCCGCGGTGGGCTGGCGATGGATCTTCTTCATCAACATCCCCATCGGCGCCTTCGTCGTGGCGACTGCTGTCCGCGTCCTGCCCGCCGACAGACCGGCTATCGCCCGCATCGGTCGCGGCTTCGACGCCATCGGGGCCCTGTCGGCGACCGCCGGCACGAGCCTGCTGGCCTACGCGGTCGTCCAGACCGCAACCCACCCGTGGGGATCGGCGCGCACGATCTCGCTGCTGGCGGGCGCACTCGTCCTGCTCGGCTACTTCCTGGTGCACGAGCGTTTCCTCGTCGCCGATCCGCTGATGCCGCTGTCGCTGTGGCGCAATCACTCGGTTGCCGGCGCCAATGTGGTCTCCGCCCTGCAGAGCGGCGGCATCTTCGCGATGTTCTACTCCACCACGCTCTACCAGCAGCAGGTGCTCGGCTACTCCGCATTGCGCACCGGCCTGGCCTACCTTCCGCTCGGCCTGTCGATCCTGGTCTCCGCCGGCCTGGGCCCGATCTTGGTACCGCGCATCGGAGTCCGGTTCACCACAGCGCTCGGATCGCTGGTTGCCACCGCCGGCATGACGATGCTCATCGGGCTGCCCGTCGCCGGGAACGTGCTCACCAGCCTCATCGTCCCTGAGGTGATCATCGGGTTCGGCGCCGGAATGGTGTTCGTTCCCGCTTCCATCGCCGCCCTGTCCGGCGTGCCCGTCGAGCGCAGCGGCGTCGCCTCGGCCCTGCTCAACGTCAGCCGGCAACTCGGCGGCGCCCTCGGCCTGGCCGTCATCTCGACCATCGTGACCACGCAAACAACTCACAATCTGGCCGCCCGTCACCCCATCGCCGCTGCAATGACGAACGGCTTCCAGGCGGGATTCGCAGTCAGCGCCGCCCTGATGCTCGCCACCGTCGTCGCCGCGTTGGTCCTACTGCGCGAGGACGGCCGCGGCCGCAGCGTCAACCTCATCGAACTGCAGACCGCCGGCGCCTGACCGGTCAATGCCGGAAGAGCGCCGTCGCGCCGTATCGGTGCCGGCGGGAACCCCTGCGGTTCGCGCGCTGCGTGCACCAGTCCCGCCTCCGGACGCCCGAGACCCGATCCCACGGACGCCGGGCCCGGGACCTGGCGCGCCCCGATACTGGGACGGTGGGCGAGGACGGACCAGTGAACGCGGCTCGACGCCGCGCGCTGGTCGGCCGCCTGGCGGAGCGGGAGTTGCTGGCGGGCTGCCTGCGCTCGGCGCTCGACGGCCAGCGGCAGGTGGTGCTGGTCGCGGGCGAGCCCGGCGTGGGCAAGACGCGCCTCGCCGAGGAAGCCGCCGACCAGGCCCGTGAGCTGGGGCTGGGCTGTGCTCTGGGGCGTGCCAGCGAGGACGAGGGCAGCCCGCCGTACTGGCCGTTCCTGCAGGTCCTCCGCGGGCTCGCGGGTCGACCGCCGGCAGAGTTGTCCGGCGGCCTCGGCGGGGGCGACGGAGTGTCCGGGTCGGCGCAGGAGCGGTTCCGGTTGTTCGAAGCCACCGCCGAGGCCCTGGTGGCCGAGGCCGAGCCGACCGGCCTGCTGGTCGTGCTGGACGACCTGCAGTGGGCGGATGCGGCCACCGTCCGGCTGCTGATGCACCTGGCCGCAGGAGCGAGCCCGGCCCGACTGATCCTGGTGGCGACCTATCGCGATACCGAGACCGTCGGGCAGGAGCCACTTCGCGCCGTGATCGCCACTCTCGCCCGCGAGGCGTCCGTCACCCGCATCCGGCTGGGCGGGCTCGCCGAGAATGAGGTCGCCACCCACTTGGCCGGCATCACCGGATGGGAGGTCCCCGGCTCGGTGGTGGCCGCCGTCTGCCGGCGTACCCGGGGCAACCCGTTCTTCGTCGGTGAGCTCGGCCGGCTGCTGGTGTCGTCGAGTGACGGTCAACTGCCAGACGGAGTACGTGATGCGGTCCGGGACCGGTTGCACCGGCTCTCGCCCTCGTGCCGCGCTCTGGTCTCGGCGGCCGCCGTGCTGGGATCCGAGGTGGATCCGGTCGCCCTCGCCCAGGTCGGCGGGACGGACGTCGAGGCCGTGCTCGCCGCGCTGGACGAGGCCCGCGTCGCCGCGATCCTGACCGACACCGGCACGCGTCGGTTCGCCCACGACCTCGTCCGGGAGGCCGCCCGCCTGGATCTGCCGACCTCGCAACGATTGGCGCTGCATCGCCGCATGGCCGAGCACCTGAGCGCCCGAGGTGACGGCGAGGAGCGAGTCGCGGAGATCGCCTTCCACTGGCTCGAATCGCTACCCGCGGGAGACGCGGTGCAGGCGGTGGCCTGGGCGGAACGGGCGGCGGATCGGGCGATGGCCCAGCTCGCGTGGGAGGAGGCGGTCTCGCTCTACCGGCGGGCGATCGACGCCGGCGACGCGCACGCCGTGAACTCACCGACGGACCGGTGCCGGCTGCTCCTGGCGATGGCCCGGGCCCAGGTGCAGGCCTTCGATCTCGATGACGCCCGGCGCAGCCTGCTGGCGGCCGTGGAGCTCGCGCAGGCCGGCGACGATGTCGAGTCGTTGGCCCGGGCGGCCTTGACCATGGAGGGGATGAACGACCAGGCCTGGGAACCGACCGCCCGTGCCCTGTGCGAGCAGGTGCTGGACAGGCTTCCTCGTTCGGACAGTGCTCTGCGGGCCAGGCTGCTGGCGCTGCTCGCTGCTGCCGGCGGCTGGGGAGCGCCCGAGGAGTCCCGCTCGCGGTCGGCCGAGGCACTGGCGATGGCGGAGCGGGTGGGCGACCGGCACGCGCTGCGGGAGGCGTTGCGCGCCAGGCAGATGGCGCTCAGCGGGCCGGACGGAGCAGCGGAACGGCTGGCGCTCGGCGACCGGCTGGTCCGGCTCGGCGGTGACCGGGACGACGAGGCCGTTCTGTGGGGCCGGCTGTGGCGGTTCGACGCGCTCGCCCAGCTCGGGGAGCTGGACGCGGTCGAGGCGGAGGTCGACCGGATCGAGGACGTCGCGGCACGGCTGCGCTCTCCGCTGGCGGCCTGGCACGTGGCCCGTTGCCGGGCCACCGTCGCCGCGGCGCGCGGCCGGTTCCAGCAGGCCCTGGCCCACGGCCGGGTGGCGGAGCAGGCGGCGAAACGCGCGGGCAGCCGGGGCGCACACACGCCCTCGCAAGGACTGCTGTCCCTGCTCCGTAACCAGGTCGGTGCCCCTGACTGGCCGCCGTTCGAGCCGCTCGAACCGCGGCACGATGCGCCCGTGGTCGCCTTTCAGCGGTCCGTCTACGCGACCTGGCTACTGGCTGAGGGCAGGCGGGAAGAGGCGCACCGGATCTACCGCACGCTGCGGTCCGTCGGCGAGCTGCCGCCGTTCGTCCACCTCTCGGCATGGGCGACCCTGGCGGAACTCGCGGCCGAGTTCGATGACCGGGAGATCGCCGCGCGGGTGTACCAGCTGATGGCGCCGCATGCCGAGCTGTTCGTGTGCAGTGGCGCCGGCGTCCTCCTGATCCTCGGCACGGTCCGGTACCCGCTGGGCGTCGCCGCCGCGACCATGGGGCAGTTGGACGACGCGGTCCGGCATCTGCGCGCAGCGATCGACAGCGGCGAACGGACCGGGATGCCGCCCCTGGTCGCCCAGGCCACCTACCAGCTGGCCCGGGTCCTGGCCCGACGCACCAGGCCCGGCGACGGTGACGAGGCGGCAGCCCTCGCCACGAGAGCAGCAGCTCTGTCCGACGAGTTGGGCATGCGTCCCCTGCACCGGCGTGCCCAGGAGCTGGCCGCCTCGCTGGCCGGTCACCGGCCCGGCGGGCTGACCCGGCGCGAGCGCGAGGTCGCGGCGCTGGTGGCCCAGGGGCTCAGCAATCGCCAGGTCGCCGCCGCCGCGCACATCAGCGAGCGCACGGTGGAAAGCCATGTGCAACACGTCCTGGACAAGCTCGGGTTCGCCAACCGGACCCAGATCGCGGCCTGGGTCGCCGCGGACGGCACCAAGTTCCGTACCGGTTCTCCGTAGCAGTACGTAGGTGCGGAACTCGCGCCGGCCGCACGCTGTCGGCATGACCACAGCGATCACCACCGTGACCGAGCGCCGGCGCCTGACCGCGATCCGCGCAGCCTGGCTCTTCGACGGCACCGGCCCGACCCTCCTGCCGGATCCCAC
The DNA here is from genome assembly GCA_963740575.1 of uncultured Actinomycetota bacterium. Classification (GTDB taxonomy): domain Bacteria; phylum Actinomycetota; class Actinomycetes; order Actinomycetales; family Kineosporiaceae; genus CAVUET01. The sequence goes on from CAVUET010000002.1 coordinate 28,626, forward strand.
CGTGGTGCTGGACGGCGGCACCATCTCCTCCGTCGGCTCGGGGATGCCGGTGCCCGACGGTGCCACCGTGGTCGACCTCGCCGGTGCGACCCTCCTGCCGGGACTCGTCGACGGACACGTCCACCTCATCTTCGACGCCTCCGACGACCCCGTGTCCACTCTCGCCGGCCGCGATGACGCCGCCGCGTTCGCCTCGATGACCAGCGCCGCCCGTGCCGCCGCGCGGGGCGGCGTGACCACGGTGCGCGACCTCGGCGACCGGGGCTACCTCGCCCTCGGCGTCAAGCGCGCGGCCGTCGCCGACCCGACGCTGCCGGAGATCCTCGCCGCCGGACCGCCGATCACCACGCCCGGCGGCCACTGCCACTTCCTCGGCGAGGATGCGGCCGGCGTGGACGGCGTCCGCGCCGCCGTGCGCGAGCGCGCCGAACGCGGCGTCGACATCATCAAGATCATGGCGAGCGGCGGCAACCTGACCCCGGGCAGCCGCCCCGAACTGCCGCAGTACGGACCGGCCGAGCTGCGGGCGGCCGTCGACGAGGCGCACCGGCACAACCTGCCCATCACGGCCCATGCTCACGCCACCCAGGCCATCGTGGACGGACTCGCCTCCGGGATGGACTCGTTCGAGCATCTGTCGTTCATGACGCAGGACGGGGTCGACCCGATCCCCGATGAGGTGCTGAGCGCCCTCGTCCGGCAGGCCGTCACGGTCGGAATGACGTTCGGCCTGGCACCGGTACCCGGCAGGACCCCGCCGCCCGGCATGGCCGCCCGGATGCCGGCCATGGTCGCCAACGCCCGCAGGATGCTCGAGGCGGGCGTCACCATGATCGCCGGTACCGACGCAGGCATTGCCCCGACCAAGCCGCCGGACGTGATCCGCTGGGCGATCCCCAACTTCCAGCTGATCGGGATGAGCGCCGCGCAGGCTCTGCACGCCTGCACCGCACAGGCCGCGACCGCACTCGGGCTCGGACACCGCAAGGGACACCTGCGGCCGGGATACGACGCCGACGTCGTCGCCGTGGACGGTGACCCGCTGTCCGATCCGGCCGCGCTGCACGCCATCCGCGCGGTGTACGTCCGAGGCACCGCCCTGTCGGAACTCAGGTGAGGCGTCAGCCGGAGGACTGGATCTTTCGCCTGCCGCCGGGCTGAGCGCGTGCTTCGCTTGGGACGGTGCCTGGCGAAGTGCAGAGGTCGCTGGCATGGCACGAGAGAGTCACGAGATCCCGAACTGAGGGCACACGTGACCGGTTCGAGGGGCCGGAGTCCACCCCGGGACGGGCAGCATCCGAGCGGTCGTCGGGGGCGGCGGCTACAGTGCGCCGGGTGACTGGGATCCAGCCGCTGGACTACCACCTGGCCGTCGCGCAGCGGTTGTCCGAACTCGAACCGGCGATGTGGCGCACCGTCGCCGGGGCGCAGTTCGGCGACCTCGGAACCGGGCCTGCGTCGGGCGGGGATCCGTTGCATGCGGAGCTGTTGCGGTCGGCCTACCGGCTCGACGCCGTGGCCCGGCCCGAGCTCGGCGCTGCGGTGTCGGCGGCCTCGGCGGCGCTCGGGGTCGAGGCTCCGGTGACGCTGTACCAGCTGGAGGGTGACCGCCCTGCCAACGCCACCCTGCTGCACCGCCCGGGGGAGGCGGTGATCGCGTTCAGCGGCGGCCTGCTGCAACGCCTCGACGGCGCCGAGCTGACCGCGGTGATCGGCCACGAGCTTGCCCACCATCGGCTCTGGACCCTCGACGGGGCCCGCTTCCTGGTCGCCGACCGGATGCTCGACGCGCTGGCGCTGGACGCGCGCACGCCACCGCCGTTCGTCGAGACCGCGCGGCGCTGGAACCTCGCCACCGAACTGTTCGCCGACCGCGGCGCGCTGGCCGCCTGCGGGGACCTGCACGTCGCCGTGTCCAGTCTGGTCAAGGTCGCGACCGGGCTGGCCGAGGTCGACCCGGTCGGGTACCTGCGGCAGGCGGCCGCGGCGGATCCGGCCTCGGGCAGCCGTGGGCAGACCCATCCCGAGACCGTGCTGCGGGCCTGGGCCCTGCAGCAGTGGCACGCGGACGGCTCGGACCGCGCGGTGGCCGTCCTGCTCGACGCCGGGCTGGACCTGAACCGGTTGGACCTGACCGACCGGGAGCGCCTGGAGCGGTTGACCAGGAACGTGATCGAGGCGTTCCTGTCGATCGAGGCGCTGCGCACCGACACCGTGCTCGCGCACGCCCGGCAGTACTTCCCCGATCTCGGCCAGCACGACCCGGATCACCGCTCCGGTAGCGTTCAGACGGCGCCGGTGCTGCTGCCCGAGCGGACCTCGGAGGAGACCCGGCGCTACCTCGGCTACGTCCTGCTCGACCTGGCCACGGTCGACGACCTCGACGACGCGGGGGCGACGGCGGCCGGGCAGTTGGCCGACCGGCTCGGGTTCGGGCCGGACTTCGCCGAGCTGGCCCGGGTCGAGCTCGCCGGCCCGGACCCGAACCGGCCCGCCGTCAGGCGACGGAACGGCGGGCCGGGCCGGAACGGGACGGGCCCGCAGCGTGGCCGCACGGAGCAGGTCCGGTGACCGCGGCCGTTCCGGCCAGCGTCCGGGACCTGATCGAGTTGGCCCGGGCCCAGGGTGGACTCGCGCCGGATGATCTCGTGGCGGCCGTCGTGCCGCTGTTCCGGCAGGTCGCCGACCTGCACGCCCGCGGGCTGGTCGCCCCGCTGCGCGGGATCGACGCCCTGCAGCTGGACGGCCAGTACCGGATGCACCTCGATCCCACGCTCGGGACGCCCCCGCGGACCGTCCCGGACGCGATCGCCCGGGTCCAGCACGAGGCGCCGCTGGCGGTCGAGGTCGTCGGCCGGGCCCGGGTGGAGGCCGACCTGGCCACCGGCACCGGCGGGCAGGCCAGCCTGGACGTGGGCGATCCCGGCGAGCCGGTGACCCGTCCCGTCCTGGTGCCGGGCTGGCAGACCTGGGAGCACCTGCTCGGCCAGCACGACGCCCTCTGCGACGTGGCCGTGCTCGGCCAGCTCCTGGTCGGGCTCGGGTGCGGGCTCGACCTCGGGCTGCGCGAGGACATCGACCGGTTGGCCACCGACCGCGGCAACCTCTTTCGGCTGAACCCGAACCTGCACCCGGTGATCGCCTTGCTGGCCGGGGACATGATCGAACCCGATCGGCGGCGGCGCGCCCAGGACGTCACCTGGCTGGCGGACCGGCTGGAGGACTACCGCGACCAGCCGCTCGACTTCGACCTCGGCTCGGTCACCGCCGGGCTGCAGGCCAGGACTGATCGCCGCCGGGCCGTGCTCTCGTCGCTGCGGGACCGGTTGTTCGACCTGTCCCGGCGCAACCGGCTGCTCTACTTCCGCTCGACGCTGCAGTCGTTGAACCTGACCGAGGCGTCCGTGCCGCTGATGCTGGACGTGCGCAACATCCGGCCCGATCAGCTGCTGACCTGGCGGCAGCCGGTGGCCCGGCGGCTGCTGTCCGGCGCCGGTCTGCCGCTCGGCTCGGCACTGCGCTGGGATGACGTTCCGTACGCGGCCGCCGTCCTGGACAGCCTGATCGCCCAGGCCCGGCGCGACACCAGCGAGTACGGCAGCGCCCAGCTGCGGCTGGTGGTCGCGTTCCTGCGCTGGCACGACCTGAAGAACGAGGCCTCGGAACGGATCTCGTCGCCGCTACTGCTGCTGCCGGTCACCCTGACCCGCAAGCGGGGCGTGCGGGACAGCTATCTGCTGCGGGCGCAGGGAACCCTGGCCGAGGTCAACCCCGCGCTGCGGCATCACCTGCGTCAGCTGTACGGGCTCGAGCTGCCCGAGGCGGTCGAGCTGGACGAGGACGGGGTCGCGGCCCTGCACGCCGACCTGGCCGCGCAGATCGCGGCAAGCGAGCCTGCGGTCCGGCTGACCGTGCAGGAACGACCTCGGATCGAGCTGGTTCGGCAGCGGGCCCTGGTCCGGCTGGAGGCCTTCCACCGCCGGACCAGCCACGGCGCCCGGCCGATCGGGCACCGGGTCTACGCCTATTCCTACCGGCGGGCCGACTACGCACCACTCGGGTTGCAGCTGTACCGGGACCGGGTCGCCTACCGGCCCGCGCCGCTCGGCCTGGCCTTCGGCGCCGACTCTCAGCCGGCGACCGGGGACGCGGTGAACCCGAGTGACACGGTGAGCCCGAGTGACACGGTAAGCCCGACTCCGGCCGCGTCGGAGGCGGAGACGTACGTGCTCGACGCGGGCGCCGACGGCAACCCGTACGCCTGGGTGATCGACCTGTGCGCCCTCACCCTGGCGAACTTCAACTACCTGACCATGAGCCTGGTCCGGGACTACAACGACCTGATCGACGACGCCTCGGCCGGTTCCGGCGGCCTGCTCGACCGGCTCTTCTCCGACCAGCCGCGACCGCTGGAGCCGAGCGTGCCGCCCAGCCTGCCGCTGGAGGATCGCTACCTGGTCGTGCCGGGGGATGCCTCGCAGGTGGCGGCCGTGGCCCGGGCCCGCAGCGGCGACAGCTTCGTGATCCAGGGGCCGCCGGGCACGGGCAAGTCGCAGACGATCACCAACCTGATCGCTGACTACGTGGCCGAGGGCAAGCGCGTGCTGTTCGTGTCCCAGAAGCGCGCCGCGATCGACGTGGTGCACTCCCGTCTGCGCCGGCGCGGGCTGGACGAGCTCGCCTGCCTGATCCACGACTCTCAGGCCGACAAGAAGGCCTTCGTGCACGGGCTCAAGGCCACCTATGAGGGCTGGCTCGCCCGCGGCGACGACCTCGACGTCACGACCCGGCAACGGGCCGAGGTGGTCGCCGGGATCACCCGCGAGCTGAACCGGGTCCGCGGCTACGAGGAGGCGCTCGCGGCGGCCGGACCGATGGACGGCCCCTCGCCGAGGATGTTGCTGGAGCGGCTGATCGACCTGCGCGAGGCCCGCTGGGACGAGGGGGCGATGCCCCGGATCCGCCGGGTGCTGCCGACCGCGGCCGCCTGGTGGGCCGCCCGTGGCGCGGTGGACGCGGTAGCCGCGGCGCTGCGCCGCAGTGGCTCCTCGCCGGTGCTGGCCAGCCATCCGGCGCGGCTGCTGGCCCCCGAGGTGCTGGCCGCTGTGCGCCCGGACGCCGAGGCTGCCGCCCGCGCCCAGGACGCCGCGGCGCAGTTGCGGGAGGCTCTCGCGGCGCTGGCCCGGTACCGGCCCGAGAGTCCGAGGCAGGAGGGCGCCGGGGTTGGCGCGATGACGCTGGCCACTGCCCTTCGGTTGGTCGACCTCGGGGCGTTGGTCCTGCCGATGGCACACCGGCACCGGCTCGAGGCCCTGCGCGCCACCTCCGCGCTGGCCGAGCAGCTGCACGAGGACGGCGCGGCCACCCGGGCCGCGGCGGTCGCTGCGGAGCGGGCGGACGACGCGGCGGCCGGCTGGCAGTCCCCGCTCGACCCGGATGACGCGCTGGCGGCGCTCGAAGTGGCCCGGGCCAGCGAGCGGTCCTGGCTACGCGCGTTCAGCGGACGCTGGCGCCGGGTACGCCGAACCGTCCGTGCCGGGTTCAGGCCGGGCCCGGTCGCGGTGGCGCCGTCCGTCACCGCGGCCCTGGAACTGCTCGTCGGCTGGCAGCGCGCCCGGGCCCGGGTGGCCGAACTGGCCGCTGCGGCGCGGCAGCGGTGGGGTCACGAGGACCCGGCGCAGCTCGCCGAGGCGCTGGATGCCGTTGCCCGGCAGGAGGATCCGTGGCTGACCACGGCGCTCGGCGCGCTCGGGCAGGCCGGGCCGGATGCCGAACCCCTGACCGAGCGGCTCGCCGCGGCACAGGCGCCGCTGTCCCGGGCGGTGGCCGCAGCCTCGGCGGTCGTCGTCGATGTGGACGACCTGCCGCTGGTGGATCTGCTCGCCGCGCTGGACGGTCTGGCCGACCTCGCGAACGCCTCCGGGCTGCGGGCGCTCGCCCCGGCGATGGCCCGGCTGGAGGAGCATCCCGAGGTCGCCGCCGCGCTGCGCCGCCTGCCGGTCGAGCCGGATCGGCTGGAGTACGCGGTCGCGGCCGCGGCGCTGGACGAGGTGCGCGACCAGGTGCCCGCGCTCGGCGGCTTCGACGGCGCCGACCTGGCCGAGGCGATCGGCCGCGTGCAGGAACTGCTACCCGCGCTGTACGCCGCCAACGCGGCCACCGTCGTCGCCGGGGTGCGGGCCCGGTTCCTCGACCGGGTCGCGCACTCGGCCCGCAGCGTCACCGGGATGACGCCCGCCGAGCGGGCCGACAAGGCGACCTGGGCCACCGGCCGGCGCGAGCTCGAGCACGAGTTCGGCAAGGTAATGCGATACCGGTCCATCCGCGATCTCGCCTCGGGGGAGCCGGGGGCCGTCGTCGCCGCACTACGGCCGGTGTGGCTGATGAGCCCGACGTCGGTCTCGGACACGTTGCCGTTGCAGGAAGGGTTGTTCGACGTCGTCGTCTACGACGAGGCCAGCCAGATCCCGATCGAGGAAGCCGTGCCGGCGATGCACCGCGGCGGCCAGGTCGTGGTGGTCGGCGACCAGATGCAGCTCCCGCCGACCAGCTACTTCGCGACCCGGGCCCGCGGTGGCCCGGAGGCGTCGCGGGCGGGGCGAACGGCGCGGGCGGGGCGAACGGCGCGGGCGGGGCGAACGGCGCGGGCGGCGGCCCGGACGACGAGCTCGACGATGCGGACGAGGCTGAGGTCGGCGTGGTCCTGGACGGCGACAGCTTCCTGGCGCAGAGCGCGGTCCGGCTGCCGTCCACGATGCTGACGTGGCACTACCGCAGCCGGTTCGAGTCGCTGATCCGGTTCAGCAACGCGGCGTTCTACCGGGGTCGGCTGTGTACGGTGCCGGACCGAACGGTGATCCGCCCGGACCAGCCGGAGACCCTGGTGGACGTCTCCGACGGACCGGCCGGGCCGGCCGTTCCCGCGGAGCAGGTGGCCGCTGCGGTCGATGCCCTGCTCGGCCGGAGCATCAGCCTGCATCGCACCCGCGGCACGGTGTACCAGCGCCGGACCAACCCCGGCGAGGCCCTGTACATCGCGGAACTGGTCCGCGAGCTGCTCCGGCGCGAGACCGGCCTGACCCTCGGAGTGGTGGCGTTCTCCCAGGCCCAGCAAGGCGCGATCGAGCGCGCCCTGGAGCAGCTCGCCGATGCGGATCCCGAGTTCGCCCGCCGCTACGAGGCCGAGCTGATCCGGGAGCAGGACCATCAGGTGGTCGGGCTGTTCGTGAAGAACCTCGAGAACGTGCAGGGCGACGAGCGGGACGTGATCCTGATGAGCGTCTGCTACGCGCCCGGCCCGGGCGGGCGGATGCTGATGAACTTCGGCCCGATCAATCAGCGCGGCGGCGAGCGCCGGTTGAACGTCATCTTCAGCCGGGCCCGCCAGCACATGGCCGTGATCAGCACGATCGAGCCGTCCGCCGTCACCAACACCTACAACGACGGGGCGGCGGCGCTACGGGGGTTCCTCGACTACGCGTCGGCCGTGTCCCGGGGCGACGATGCGGCCGCCGACAGCGTGCTGGCCGGCGTCGGGCGCGGGCTGGACCCGATGGCTCGGGTGGCTCGCGCGCCCGGCCTGCCTTCGGCCGGCGTGCCCTCGGCCGGCGCCGCGGCGGTGGCCGGCGCCGGGCCGGTGGCGGCCCAGCTCGCGAAGGCGCTGCGCGGAGCTGGGATCGAGGTGGCCGAGCAGGTGGGGCATTCGGCGTTCCGGTGCGACCTGGCGCTGCGGCGTCCGGGCGAGAGCGAGCACCGGGTCGGCGTCCTGATCGACACCCAGGGGCGGGCAGCCGCCGAACGGGTGGAGGAGCGGGTGCTCAGCCACCCCGCCGTGCTGCGCGCCGCCGGGTGGCAGGTCGCCCACGTGCTGACCAAGGACTGGTACGACGACCCGCGCGCCCTGCTCGCCGGCCTGGTGCAGCTGGTCTGGGACTGATCCCGGCGACCAGGGCTCGATGCCGTGCGGGCCGGTCACTGCTGCATCCTTGGATCGTGCGTAGGGTCGGCGTACCTGGGCGGGCAACCGTGATCGACGGCTTCGGGGCGCAGTTCGTAGTGCCAGGGCTCGTTGCTGTAGATCTGGCACAGCCCGTACGTAGCACCGTGTTCGGACAGCCACGCCGCGGCATCGGAGTGCCCGATGTCCACCGCGTCTCCCGACTCGTGAGCAGATGTGCCGGGGGCGGCGACCCATCGGGCAGCTTTCTTCTGTGAGCCGTACTTCGAGACCGCCTCACCGAAGAGTTGTTCCTGGTAACTCCGCGAACGCCATCCACTATTGACGTAGACCTCGACCCCGTCGTCCGCAGCATCTGTTGCGGCTCTGCGGAGGGCAGGCAGCAGCTTGGGGTGAAGGTTGGCCACGGCCGGGATGTCGTCATCGAAGACGGTCGTGCCGTCCGGGACGACACCGTCAGCGACGCCAAGCGCACCGTGGCGGTCGCTGTGAAGACTGCCGTGCGGACCGTGCGCCAGCGGCCCCGCGGCGATGGGTGATGTCGCCGACGAGGACGAGGCCGCGAACGACCGATAACCGAGATCACCGACAAGTGCCGCGCCGACGACCACAAGGCCGGCGACAATCGTCGACCCTGCACGGCGGGCTGTCGTCCGGGCTGGTTCGCTGTCGGTCATGCCTCCAGTCAAGGCAGCGTGGCGTTGCCAGCACGTTTGTGGTTTTCGATATGCCGACGAAATGCGCCGGCTCGTAGCATCGGACCATCCGCGATGGAGCGGCGCCTGGAAGCGATCGCCGCCGACGTGGCTGGTGAAGGTGACACCGCTCTGGAGCCTCTGAGCATCAACACAGCTGCGTCAGACCGCGGAAGCGCCGGCCAACGGTCCTCGTAGCCTGAACCGGTGCCTGCTGCCCGCTTCTCTCCCGTGTCGCGGGTTCTGATGGGCATCGCCTCGGTGCAGTTCGGCGCAGCGGTCTCGAAGGGCCTGTTCGGCGAGATCCCGCCCGTCGGGATGGTGCTGCTGCGACTCGTCACGAGCTCGCTGATCCTGCTCGCCTTGGCCCGTCCCGGGCTGGGTGGTCGCACCGCGGCGGACTGGCGGCCGGTGCTGGCACTCGGGGCGGCGCTGGGTGCGATGAACTGGGCGTTCTACGAGTCCTTCGCCCGGATCCCACTGGGCGTGGCGGTGACCATCGAGTTCGTCGGCCCGCTGGTGGTCGCGGCCGTGGGCCGCCGCCGCCCGCGCGACCTGGTGTGGGTGGGCCTGGCTGCGCTGGGCGTCGTCCTGTTCGGCGCCGGGCCGACCAAAGTCGACGCCCTCGGGTTCGGCCTGGCCCTGCTCGCGGGCGGTTGCTGGGCGCTGTACATCGTCTCGACGGCCGCCACTGGGCGCCGCTGGGCCGGCGTCGAGGGGCTGGCGGTGGCCAGCACGGTGGCGACTGTCGCCGTCGCTCCGTTCGCTGTGGCGACGGCGGGCGCGCGCCTGCTCGAGCCACGCCTGCTGGCGCTGGGGGGTCTGGTCGGTCTGCTCAGTTCGGTGATTCCCTACAGCCTCGAGATGGCCGCCCTGCGCACCCTGCCGCCCCGGGTGTTCGGCATCTTGATGAGCCTCGAACCGGCCACCGCGGCGCTGGTAGCCGCTGTCCTCCTCCGCGAGTTGCTCACCCCGGTGCAACTGCTCGCCGTGACCTGCGTGACCGCGGCCAGCGTGGGCGCTGCTCGGACGACGTCGGCCCGCGACGCCCGCCCGGGCGACTAGGAACCCCACTGCTCGTGGGTAGCCTTGGTCGGATGCTGATGGCATGTCGTGAGAGCGACGTCGGTGGCTGACGCCGACGATGTACGCCGGTTGGCGAGAGCTCTGCCGCATGTGGTGGAGATTCCCAGTGATGGCTTCGACTTCCGAGTGGGCGGCAAGGGGTTCGTCTGGTCATATCCGGAACGCCAGCCGGGCAGGCCGCGCATCATCCGAACGGATATTGCGGTGCTGTTCGTCGGCGACGAGGACGAGAAGCAGGCCCTCCTATTGGGCGAGCCCGACCTGTTCTTCACCGCGCCCGGCTACCGCGATCAGCCCCTGGTGATGCTGCGCCTGGCAGGGGTGAGCGGCGAACGCCTCGATGAACTCGTGACCGACGCCTGGCGGATGCGTGCACCAGACGAACTCCATGGCGACCTCAACGACGTCAGCCAGCCTCCCCACGGTGATGCCGGGCTGACCTGAGTTGGCACCCGTCGGCGGACGCGGTCGGGCCGCCTCGGCCGGCGGCGACGTGATGGCGGCATCTGCCCGGCGGACCGAGGGGATGAATGGTCATGCGGAGGTCTACGGCCGTGATCACGAGCGCCGCCTGGTTCGTGGTCACCGGTGGGGTCGGCGCCGTGCTCGTTCCGTGGTGGCTGACTGGTTGGCGGTTGCGCCACCCGCTGCCCTACTGGTCTGCGGCCGAAGCGGTGGGCATCCTGCTGATCGTCGTGGGCCTGATCCCAGCGGTGCACGTCTTCGTGCAGTTCGTGCGAGCAGGCGGGACACCGATGCCGGGCGCGATGACCGGGCGATTGGTGGTGACGGGCTTCAACCGGTACGTGCGCAACCCGATCTACCTGGCGGCGATGGCCATCTTCATCGGGGAGGCCCTGCTGTTCGGGCAGCTCAGCGTGCTGGTCTACGCGATCGCGGTGTGGGTCGGGGCCGCCGCCTTCGTGCGCTGGTACGAGGAACCCGCGCTGGCCGCCCGATTCGGGGCGGACTACGAGGCCTATCGTCGCGCGGTGCCCGCCTGGCGCCCCCGGCTGCGTCCGTGGGCCCCAGGCGATCCGGCCAGGGAAAGGCGAGGGCGTCGCGCAGAATGAACGGCGGGCGTCTCTCTTGGTCGGCGGACCGCTTCCTGGCGGGCTTGGCCGACGCTGCAGTGACCTACCCGGAAGTCGGTGCAACCGCGGCTGAACCCCTTCCGGAGGGCTATCGCCACCTGCGTCACCGGGCCCTGATCGGTGAGGGTGAGGCTGCCTTCCGTACGGCAGCACAGACATTGATGACCTGGCGCCTGCACCGGCGGGCCGGCATGCAGATCACGTGTGCCGACCAGATGGCCAGACCCGGATCATCGGTGGTGCTCGGTCTCGGCCCACGCCCGGCCCGGCTGATTGTCGCCTGCCGCGTCGTCTACACCGTGACCGAGAATCGCCGCTGGGGCTTCGCCTACGGCACCCTGCCCGGTCATCCCGAGACCGGAGAGGAGGCCTTCATCCTGGAATGGCAACCCGCCGGTGCCGTCGTCCTCGAGATCACCGCCTTCTCCCGCCCGGCGACCTGGTACGCGCGGATCGGCGGGCCACTCAACCGTCTCGCCCAGGACATGATCACCAGCCGCTATCTGAACGCTCTCCTGGCGCCGCCCAGGTGACCACGGGACCGGCCCAGGACCAGAGTCGAATGTCTGCATGAGGGGACGCCGTTCAGGTGGCACCCGTCAAGGATGCCCGTGACCGGCTACGTGCAAGCGCTCAACGCGCACAACGCCGCGGCCGCCCGTCGTTACCTCGCGCCGGAGTACCAGGCGGAACGGGCCGGGGAGATACCGCCCTTCGACGCCTGGGTAGCCAACATCGTCAGCGCCCACTTGCGGACGATGCCGCCCCCCGGTCAGCGGCTCGGGGATGGAGGGGCAGTACCCGAACTACCGCGACCTGGTGGAATTCGCTGCCACCGTCGACACGGTGTTCCTCACTCAGTCCGACTTCGCGAGCTCGGGACCGCAGACCAGGTTCTTCATCGTCGGCCGCAGCCGGTCGCAGAACACCCGGTTCATCCTGAGCATCGGCACCGGGCCCTGACGGACCTCACCTGCCTCCCCTTGGGGGGTGCGCCCCGTGGGCTACGAGGGCCTGCGGCCCGTCGGCGGTGGTGCCGTGGAGTGCCGGACCACGAGTCGAGTGGGGAGCGTAATGGCGCGCTGGATGTCAGGGTCGTGCCGGAGCAGGGCAAGCGTGAGGTCGGCGGCGGCCTTGCCCTGGGCGGCAACGGGTTGGGCGATCGTAGTGAGGTCACTGAGGCTGGCCAGGGGGTGGTCGTCGATACCGATCACGGAGATGTCGTCGGGGATGCGCAGGCCGGCCCGGTGAATGGTGCGCATGGCTCCGAGCGCAACCTCGTCGGAGTGGGCGTAGACGGCGGTGGGGCGGTCCCTGACGCTGAGCAGGACGGCCATTGCGTCGGCTCCCTGTTCCGCCGCCCCAGTCGGTGGTGGTGACGAGCTGTGGGTCGATCTGGATGCCGGCAGAGGTGAGCGCCTGGTGGTAGGCGGCTGACCGTCCGGACGGTCGGATCGGCTGGTCGGGGTCGATGGATTCGATCATGGCGATGCGGGTGTGGCCGAGTGAGATGAGGTGGTCGACGGCCTGCCGCCCTGCTTCGACGTCGTCGACGCAGACGTGCGGGTAGATGGCGTGTTGGCCGCCGGCCGCAATGATCTCTACCCCGAGGAGTTCCAGGCGCTGGCGTTCCGCGTCCTCGATCGGGAAGGCCACCACGACGACAGCATCGACCTTCCTGCGGGCCGGAAGGCGCTCGAAGAAGTCGCGGCGGTCCTGGAGGTCCCCGACGTGGTAGAGCAGGACGTCGAGTTCGGCGTCCCGGAACACCACCTCCAGCGCCTCGACCATGGCGCCGAAGAACCAGCGGGACAGGTGGGGGACGACCAGGGCGACCCGGCCGGTCGTGCCGCCGGCCAGGTTGGATGCCTCGGGTGAGACGACGTACTAGTGTTGCCGGGCGATGGCCAGGACCTTCTGCCGAGGCCGTGACGGCTGCCGTGTGCCCTTGCCCTGGACCAGGACGGGACCGTCCTTCGGGTTCGGGTTCGGGGCCGGCTGGCTGCCCTAGCCCGAATGGTTCGGCCCGATGTCCCGTGAGGCACAGGAGGAGGACCCCAGCTCGGCCCTGCACCTGTACCGGGCCGCGCTGGCCCTCCGGCGCCTGCTCCAGACCGACGACACCGCGCTCACCTGGATCGACAACGGCCACCCGCGATGCCTGCAGTTCCGCCGCGCGAACGGATGGCAGTGCCTCATCAACCTCGGCGATGCCGCCGTCCCCACGCCCGCCGGTCAGTCGCTCCTCGCCGGCCACGACATCGGTGCGGCGCCGGCGGTCGTCCCACCCGACACTGCCGTCTGGCTGATCGACCTCAACAGCCAACTGGCAAGGGGAGGAGCGGACGTCACGGGTTGATGTCGCCGTTCCCGTTCACATCGAGAACGATTCGCGTGGCCCGGGCTCGCTCCCTCTGGTCCGCCAGTGCTCATACGCGTGCGGCGGTGCGTGCTACGACCGTGGCGTCCTGGCCGTCGGCGGCGTCGCGAAGTGCTTCCGGTTCCTCGGTGATCGGTGGGGTGTCGAGGTGGACGACAGGCAGGAGTCGGTCGAGCCATCGCGGTAGCCACCAGTTCAGGTCGCCGAGCAGTTCCATCGTGGCGGGAACGAGAATCATCCGGACGATGGTGGCGTCGACGAAGATCGCGGTGGCCAGGCCGATGCCGAACATCTTCAGCAGGACCACATCGCTGGGAACGAAGGACAGGAACACTGTGACCATGATCGCGGCGGCGGCGGTGATGACTCGACCGGTCCTGGCTACACCGCGGGAGACGGCCAGCCGGTTGTCACCACTACGGTGGTACTCCTCGGTGATTCGCGAGAGGAGGAAGACCTCATAGTCCATCGAGAGCCCGAACAGGATCGCGAACAACATCATCGGCATGAGGATCGGGACCGGAGTCGCTTCGGGCATGCCGACCAGGTCTCCGACAGGTCCGCCGCGGGTCGCCAGGGCCACCACACCGAGCGCCGCCGAGATCGAGAGCAGGTTCATGACGGCGGCCTTCAGCGGAACGAGAATCGAGCGGAACACCGTCATCAGCAACAGGAACGACATCAGAACCACGCCACCGATGAAGATCGGCAACCGTGCCGACACGCTTCGGGTCGTGTCGACATCAGCCGGTACCAGGCCGCCGACCGCGATGTCCAGTCCGGTGCCGGATGTGGCCGCCGGAAGGATCTCGTGACGTAGCGAGTTGACAAGGCTTTCGGTCCTGCTGTCCTGGGGTGACGTCGTGGGGGTCACCGTCAGCAGGGCAGTGTCTCCGGCCGGGTTCGCCATCGCGGGGGAGACGGATGCCACGCCGCTGACACCACGGAGCCTCTCGCCGACCGCGTCGGCTGCATGCAGGAGTTCAGATCCCGCCGTGCCCCGGACGACGAGCAGCATCGGCGCGGAGAAGCCCGGGCCGAAGCCGTTGGCGAGCAGGTCGTAGGCCCGGCGGGTGGTGGAGTTGGGCGGGTCGTTGCTCGCGTCCGGGAAGCCGAGCCGGATACCGAGCAGGGGAGCCGACAAGGCAAGTAGCAGGCCCAGGCTCACGATCGCGGCCAGCCACGGCCGTCGCTGGATCACGCGGCTCCACCGGTGCCAGAACGACGTACCGCGCGGGTGGGTGCTTCTCCGGGTGAACGGAACATGCAGTCGTTCGATGTTGCGACCGGCGAAGCCGAGGACGGCCGGGAGCAGCGTCACCGAGGCAGTCATCATCGCCAGTACGACGACTGCCGTGGAGAACGCGAAGCCCGGCACGAACGGCTGCCTCATCAGGAGCATGCCGAGTACCGAGATGACGACGGTGAGGCCGGCGAAGATCACCGCCCGTCCGGCGGTCGCGATCGCGGTCGCGATGGCACGTCGCGGCTCCTGCCCGCCTGCCAGGCTGCTGCGGTATCGGGTGACGATGAGCAGCGCGTAGTCGATGCCCACCCCGATGCCGATCATCGCCCCGACCGACGGTGTCCAGTCCGGGACCGGAACCGCTCGGGTCAGGACTCCTCCCAAGGCCAGAGCGACACCCAGGCCGAACAAGGCGTTCAGCAGGGGCAGGCCCATCGCCACCACAGAACCGAAGGTGATCAGCAGGATGATGGCCGCGGCGAGGAATCCGATGGCCTCGGAGTTCAACTGCGGGGACTGCGCCAGGGCCGCGGTCGCTCCGCCGACCTCGACCTGCACGGACCTGTCACCGGCCTGCAGGATCGGCTCGATGAGACGGCTCGCCTCACCTGGCGTGAACTCGTCGGCGTTCTTGTCCAGATCCACCACGGCGTAGGCCGTCGTGCCGTCCTTCGAGATCTGCCCGACCCCCAGGGCGGAGAACGGGCTGGTCACCGAGACGACATTCTTCTCCTGGGCCACGTCGGCGAGGACCTTCTGCACGCGCGCTCTGACGGCGGGCGAGGTCACCCCGGTGTCCGCGTGCACGACGACCTGGAGGGTGTCCCCCGACTTCTGCGGGAACGTGGCCTTCAGCGTGTCCTGGGCCGTCCTGGATTCTGATCCCGACGGCAGGTAGTCCTGCCGGAACGTGCCGCCGAAGGCTCCGGCGAGCACTATGGATCCGGCCAACGCGGCGATCCACATGACCACGACCAGGCGACGTCTGCGGTAACACCAGTCTGCGAGCTGAACCAACATGGCACGTTCTCCTCCGAATCCGGGCGTGCTTGATCGAAGCGCGGCGGGGCCGCGTCACGTGTGGGGGTTGGGCGTGCGCGTTCCTTCTGACTACGTCAGCCCGGTGACCGGGCGAGCAGCGTCAGAGACCGGGTAGCCGCGCCGTCGTCTACTCGACCGTCCGCAGGATCTGCTCGATCGACGAGGTGCGCGACCGCAGCTCGGAGACGTCGGCGGCGACCCGCTGCTGGGCGTCGAGGGTGTTCTCGGCGAGTTGCTCATACCGGTTGACGAGCTGGCGCAGGGCGTCCTCCTGGCCGGCGAGGATCTTCGTCTTCCGGAACTCGACCACCATCGCCATCGCTCCGCCGATCAGGACTACCAGCGCGACCAGGATGCCGACGGCGATGACTGCCGCGGGTCCGTTGATGTCGTTGTTCTGCGCCGCGCTGAGATACGAGTGCATCAGGGTTCCTCCTTGGCTGTGGGCCCCTTCTCCGGGTCCGACTTGGTCAGCGTCTCGGCCGCGCGGGCCAGCGCCGCAGCGGTCAGCTGCACGTCGAAATCCGTGACCGCGAAGTACTTCATCGCTTTGCCGTCCTCGGACAGCTCGAGGCTGCCGACGATCAGGCCGGCTGCTTCCAGCCGTTGCAGGTGCATGTGCAGCAGAGGGCGGCTCACTCCGATCTCGCGGGCCAGGTGGCTCACGTAGTCACGTCCGCCGAACAATGTCGCGATGATGCGCAGCCGTAGCGGGTTGGCCAGCGCGGCTAGCAGCACCACAAGATCGTCACCGGTCATCGGCCGGTCTTCACGAGGTGGTGTCATGTGTAAACTCCTTCTTACACATGAAACGCTAGCAGGCCGCCCCGCGATTGGTCGATACCTCGTCTCGGACTTCTCCGGTGCCGGTTGATGCTGCGGATCGCCTCGGCCCCGGGGGCGGTCGGTCCTGGGCTTACCGCGGGTGCGCCGAGTGCCGTCCACGGCCGGTTCCATTGGAAGGTCCTTGTGCCCGGTGTCGCGGCTCACCGCAGTGGCATGGTGGCTGATCAGACAGGACTGTCAGTCTCCGACAGGGGGACGACCGATGGATCCTCAGGACTACTCGGCTCGAACCGACTATCGGCCCCCGGCGGCCTGGTACCGCAGGCTCAACCACGTTGGGGTTCCGTTGACGTTGCTTGGACTGGCGCCGCATGACGCGATCACCTTGGAGGTGCGCGGCCGCACGTCCGGGAGGCCACGTCGGACTCCGATCCTGCGGACGCCTTACCAAGGCGACGACTACCTCGTCGCCTTGGCAGGCGAGGCGCAATGGGTCCGCAACGTCCGTGCGGCGTCAGGAAGTGCCGTCGTGCGGCGTCGGGGGACCCGGCGCGTCCATCTCGTGGAAGTCCCTTCCGCCGACGCCGTCCCCGTGATCGCGGAATACATGCGCCGGGGCCGGGACCGCAGCGGGGAAGGGGCGGCGGCGAAGCAAGCTCGCTACTACTTCGGTCTCGGCCCCGAAGCGGCGGGCGACGACATCCGTGCGATTGCCTCCTACTACCCGGTCTTCCGGATCGAGTACGACACCTGACCTGTGTCAGGCGCTCGTGAGGATGACGAGTTGCTGGGTCGCCCGGGTCATCGCGACATAGCGGTCGACCGCTCCCTTCGATGCCCTTGCCGAACGCCTCCGGGTCGACGAGGACGACCAGGTCGAACTCGAGCCCCTTCGACAGCTCCGGGGTCAGCGACCGGACGCGGGACGTCGCCCGGAAGGCGGGATCGCCGATGACGCAGGCGATCCCGTCGGCATGCGCGGCGAGCCAGGTGTCGAGGATCGAGCCCAGATCCGAAGCCGATCCGTGCACGACGGGGACGCCGCTGCTGCGGATGGAGGTCGGCACGTTGGCGTCCGGGAGCACGGCCCGGATGACCGGCTCGGCTTCGGCCATGACCTCTTCCGGCGTCCGGTAGTTGATGCTCAGGGAGGCCAGGTCGATCCGGTCGAGCCCGATCCGCTCGAGCCGTTCCTGCCACGACTCGGTGAACCCGTGCCTGGCCTGGGCGCGGTCCCCGACGATGGTGAAGCTGCGGGACGGGCAGCGCAGCAGCAGCATCTGCCACTCCGCGTCGGTCAGTTCCTGAGCCTCGTCCACGACGATGTGCGCGAACGGGCCGGCGAGCAGGTCCGGGTCGGTGCTGGGCAGCGCGGTCTCGTCGACCAGGGCGTCCTGCAGGTCCTGCCCGCGCAGCATCGTCATCACGAGCATCTCGCGAGTCGTCGGCCGCGATCAGGTCGTCGACGACCGTCGGCCATGCGCTCGCGTTCGGCGGCGACGGCGGCCTCGTGCCGGCGCTTGCGCCGTGACGCCTCCGGGTCGCCGAGCCGCTGCCGTGCCGCGTCCAGGAGCGGCAGGTCGGACACCGTCCAGGCCTGGGCGTCCGCGCGCTGCAGCTTCCGTACGTCGTCGGGGCTGAGCCAGGGAGCGCACTTGCGCAGGTAGGCGGGCACCGACCACAGGTCTCCGACGAGGTCGGCCGCTTCGAGCAGCGGCCAGGCGCGGTTGAGGGTCGTGCGCAGCTCCCTGTTCTGCAGCAGCGACCTTGCGGAGCAGGTCGGCCGGGGCGTCGCCGTCGTGCTTGTCCATCAGGATCGTGAGCAGCTCCTCCCAGATCTGGTCGCGCGCCTCGTTGTGCGGGGTGCCGGGTTCCGGTGCTTCGAACGCCTCGGCCCAGTCGTCGGCGCTCAGCCAGATGTCGGACCAGTGGGTCGTGACCGTCATCCCCTTGGTGGGCGGCTCCTCGTAGAACCTGACGGCCGGCTCGATCGCCTTCACCAGGTCCGCGGACGACTTCAGGCGGGCCACGTCCGGGTCGGTCTCGATCGCTGCCGCGGCTCCCTCGGCGACGAGGTCCCGCAGGGTGCAGGTCTGCACGCCCTCCTCGCCGAGGCTGGGCAGGACGTCGGCGACGTAGGCCAGGTAGGGCTGGTGCGGACCGACGAACAGCACGCCGCCCCGGCGGTGACCGAGGCGAGGGTCGGAGTAGAGGAGGTAGGCGGAGCGGTGCAGGGCGACGACGGTCTTGCCCGTACCCGGACCGCCGTCGACGACGAGAGCGCCGCGGGATCCCGCGCGGATGATGGCGTCCTGGTCGGCCTGGATGGTGCCGAGCACGTCTCGCATCCGGGCCGACCGGTTGCTGCCCAGGCTGGCGATGAAGGCGGACTGGTCGTCGAGCGCGGCGTGCCCTTCGAGCCCGTCCGGGGTGAACACCTCGTCCCAGTAGTCGCTGATCCGGCCGCGGGTCCAGCGATACCTGCGGCGGCTCGCCAGACCCATCGGGTTGGCGTGGGTCGCCCCGAAGAACGGCTCGGCCGCGGGGGAGCGCCAGTCGAGCAGCAGCCGGCGACCCGCGCTGTCCGTGAGGCCGAGCCGTCCGATGTACACGGGCTCGGGGTCGTCCGCGCTGACCATGCGTCCGAGGCACAGGTCCAGACCGAAGCGGCGCAGGGCGCGCAGGCGGGCGGTCAGCCGGTGGATCTCCATGTCCCGGTCCATCGCCTCCTGGCCGATGCCGCCGGGCGCCCTGCGCTCGGCGTCGAGGCGGTCGGACAGGTCGGCGATCGACTGCTCGAGGCTCTCCGCGATGGCCGCGAAGTGCTGCTCGTCGCCGGCGATCAGCGTCGGGTCGGCCTTGGGGGTGAGGTGGTCGGGAAGGTCGAACGCGCTGGTGGTCAGGGGGTTCACGGCATCAGCTCCGATCCGAGGTCGCGTGCGGCCATGGCGCGCAGCGCGGCGCCTGGACCCGGCGCCGATCTCGGGTCAGGGTCGCCACGTCCCCATTTCCGCAGGTTCTGGCCTCGGCCAGCGATTCTGCGGCACGACCCGGGTCTTGCCGCAAGCCCCCCGGTGCGCTATACGTTGAGAGTGGAGAGGAGTGGATACCCTCCTTTCTCTTGTTCGTCCGCTGTGGACGGACGACCTCCTCGCATAGCGGCAGTGCGGCGCGTGTCCTCACCTTCTCTCGCAGTTGAACAAGATCGTTTGAGTGCTCAAGACTACGATGTGCGGATGTTGTCGCGGAAAGGGCCGACGTCGTACAGGCGTTGGGTGCTCGCGGGCGTGCCCGCAATTATCGTGCTCGGTGCACTCATCGCCTTGTTGGTCCGGCAGGTCGGTCTTCCGGGTGCGGCAGTGACGAGCGGCGTGACCGGGACCCAGCCGGCGGCGACGGCAGCCGGTCAGACGGCCAGCACGGGCCCCGCCGCTCCGTCCTCTCGGGCGCCGTCCTCTCAGGCCGCGTCCTCGGCCGCCGGTGCGCCAGTGGCGGCCGCCGCCGGCTCGGCTGACGAGATCCACTACACGATCACCGGGCCGACCTCGGTGAGTTTCGATTGGCGCGGAACGGCTGCGCAGATCCGAGTCGGTGCTACGTCCGCGTATAGCGCGGCGGTGATCGCCGGTGGTCCGGTCGTCGTCAAGGGGAACGGCGCCAGGGTTCCGATCACGCCGAACTCGGGACGGGGACCGTTCCGCGAGGCGCGGCTCACGGGGCTTCGGCCGGGAACCACCTATCACTACTCGATCGGTGGTGGGCCGGACCAGGAATTCCACACCGCGCCCGTGGCGGGAACCAGCGGCTTCACCGTCGCGGTCGAGGCCGATATCGGAAACCCCCTCGGCTTCGACGACATGCAGACCATCCAGGACCAGATCGCGGCTGCCCGTCCCGATGTGGTGCTGGCCCCCGGCGACTTCGACTACGCGAATGGGAAGCCCACCGACGGGCAGATTGACGCGCTCTTCGGCGACAGGCACCTGGGCGCCTCGAAGAATGGCATCGAGGCGTTCTCGCTGAAGACGCCATTCGAGCCCGCCTGGGGTAACCATGAGGTCGACCACGCCAACGACAACGGCAGGTGCACCGGCAACAACCTCGCCAACTACAAGGCGCGCTTCGACTTCGCCCACCCCGAACAGGACCCCGTCGACAGTACCTACTGCAACGCCGGTGGCGGCGAGGACTGGCACTGGTTCGACTACGGAAACACCCGGTTCATCGCCTACGACGAGCCGTGGAGCGATGACTGGGCGAGTTGGCACCAGAAGATCGACCCGGTGATGGCCTCGGCGCAGTCCAACCCCGGCATCCGTTTCATCGTGGCGTTCGGTCACCGCCCGGCGTACTCGAGCGGGTACCACTCCGGCGAGGAGAAGCTGGCGAGCTACACCGCGGCGCTGCACGCCAAGTACTCGAAGTTCGTGCTCGTGCTCAACGGCCACAGCCATGACTACGAGCGGACCAAGCCGGCCCAGACCGGTGGTCTGACCTACGTCACCGTCGGGACGGGCGGGGGACTGCTGGAGAACGGCTCCTGCTCGAACGGCTGGAACGCGGTGAACGGCTCGTGCGACAAGCCGGCGTGGTCGGCCGCCCGGTGGATGCGATACGGATTCCTGAAGTTGACCTTCGGCGCCAGCAGCATCAGGGGTCAGTTCGTCTGCGGTCCGCCTGGCGGTGGTTCGGTCTACGACTCCTGCACCCAGGGCGCCATCGTGGATTCGTTCACGTTATGAGGTTTCCGCGGCATTGGAGCACTCGTCGAATCGCTGCCCTGACCATGGCGGGGGTGGTGACGGCAGGTGTGCTCTATCTGGTGATCGGCCGCGCTGCGGCCGGCAACAAGGGCGTTGAGGGGGCGTCAGGGGCATCGTCCACCGCGGCGCCGGCGCTGGCCGGCGCCGTGGGTGGCCGCAGCAGGACGCCCCTTTCCACCACGCCTGCCTCGTCGACGCCGACGCCGGCGCCGAGCCTGAGTGCGCCTGCGACGGGAAGCTCCGCGATCAACCCGCCGCGGCCTCCCACCCGGACGACGCTGATCCGGGGCTTCTCGGAGAACACCGACGGGGCGCATGACACCTTGTTCAAGTCCCTCGGTTTCAATGCCGCGATCGCCTCGGCCAGCAGGAGTGGGCTGGACAACGCCGCCGCGAACGGCATGAAGGCGTTTGTCTGGCTGGGCGACTACGACGACAGCTCCTGCACGCTGGAGAAGAGCGACGCGCAGATCACCAGCGCAGTGGCGGCAGTCAGAAGTCACCCGGCGCTGCTGGGCTACTTCGTTGCGGATGAGCCGGAACAGGCCGAGACGCACTGTCCGAGGGTCGTGGCGCAGATCAAGGCCCGCAGCGCCTTCATTCGTAGCCTGGATCCAAACAGGGCCCACGCCACGTTCGAAGTCATCAGCAACCAGGGCACCAACCTGAAGTGCTATGACTACGCGACGTTCATGGGCGCGACGGACATCATGGCGCTGGACATCTACCCGTTCCGACAGGACGCGTCCTACGTCCCCTGCGTGTCGGATGCCTCCAAGCCGCTCAGGGATATCGCGCAGGCCATCGCCGCGTTCAAGCGTCAAGCCGCCGCCTACCGGACCGCGCATCCCGGCTTCGTGCCCCGCTTCTATGGAATGGCGCAGGACTTCGAGGACACGATCTGGCGCCGCCCCACGGTCGCGGACCTACGGCAGCAGTACGCCGCGTGGCAGAACTCCGGAATGGAGGGCTGGTGGTACTTCAGCTGGGATTGGCAGGCGCATTCGCTGGACGGCAATTCGGCCCACGCCTGCGAGTTCAAGCGGGAGAACGGTCTTTCGGCCAACTGCTGACCCTGGCCCACGGCTTCGTCTCGGGGTCTTCTGATGGACGGCACCGCACGATCGGCTGATGGTGTCCGCGTGCGCTTCGAGGCGCACGGCGATGGGACGTCGGCTCTGGTGTTCGTCCACGGGTGGTCGTGCGATCGGACGTACTGGCGGGGCAGCTCGGTCACTTCGCTCGTCGGTACACGGTGGTCGCCATTGATCTCGCCGGCCACGGGGAGTCCGGTGTCGACAGATCGGCGTGGACGATGGCCGGGTTCGGAGCAGACGCTGTGGTGGTGGTCGAACAACTGGGCTTGATGCGGTGGCGATCAACCCGGACGGCCAAGGCACAGATGTGACCTCACTGCGACGGTGCGGGGTGCAGTGCGTTCTCATGCCCGACGTCGGGCATTTTCTGATGATGGAGGAGCCTGAGAAGTTCAACCGGCTCCCTGAAGCAGCCCTCACGCCCTGGCTCGCTCAGTCACTCCAGCAGAGCGTGGAGACCAGGGCGCGGGCGGGTCGGTGATCAGGGTGCTGGACGGTAGAGCAGCGGCACAGAAGCGCGGTAGGACCGGAGAGACGCGATGCGGATTCTGATCGTGACAGCGGGTTCGCGCGGTGATGTTGCTCCCTTCACGGGTCTGGGCCAGCGGTTGCAGCAGACGGGCCACCAGGTGGCCCTGGCAGCACATGACCGGTTCGCAGATCTCGTGCGCGACAGCGGGCTGGAGTACCGGGCACTTCCCGGCGATCCGGTCGAGCTCGTACGCGCACGCACGGCCGCACCCTCCCCGGCGGCCGCGCAATCGGTCTTCGCCGAGTTCCTCGACGCGCTGGGCGAGGGTGTGATCGCCGCTGCCGCCGGCACCGACGTTCTGCTCACCGCTTTCGGCCCGGCCCCGCTGGGCCGGCTCGTCGCCGAAGGCTTCGGCATCCCGAGTGTCGGCGTCTATCTGGCGCCAGGGGTCCCCACGCGGGAGTTCCCGCCACCTGGCTGGCCCGCTACCGAGCAGCTCTCGCCCGCTGACAACCTCGCCGCGGGCCGCGAGCTGCTCGACCGGACCGGACCCCTCTACGCCGATGTCCTGCGGCGGCTGCGTGCCCGGCTCGATCTGCCCGCCACCGCGCAGGTGCCGCGCCCGCCGGATGACTGGCCGATCTGCCACGGCTTCAGCCCGGCAGTCGTCCCCCGACCCGTCGACTGGCCCGCGACGGTGCACGTGACTGGATACTGGTGGCCCGCAAGACCACCGGGATGGCAGCCCCCGGATCTGCTGGTCGACTTCCTAGGGGGCCGGTCCCCCTCCGGTCTTCGTCGGGTTCGGCAGCATGACCCCGACCCACGAGCACCTTGATGACGTCGTCACGGCCGCGGTCAACCGTGCCGGCGTGCGCGCCGTCGTCCAATCCGGCTGGGCCGAACTTGAACCCGCCGGCGACGACATCCTGCTTGTCGGTGACCTGCCACACGACTGGTTGTTTCCCCGGACCGCTGCCGTGGTCCACCACGCCGGAGCAGGTACCATCGGGGCCGGGCTGCGCGCGGGAGTGCCAGCGGTCCCGGTGCCCGTCCTGGTCGACCAGCCCTTCTGGGCGGACAGGCTGCACCGTCTCGGCGTTGCGCCGCACCCACTCCCACTGCACGAGCTGACCGCCGACACCCTGACCGTCGCGCTCCGGTCCTGCCTCGACCGATCCGCCTATCGCCACCGTGCCGCCGAACTCGCTCGCCGGATTCGCGCCGAGGACGGTCCCGCTGTTGTGCTCTCACTCATAACGCAGCTCGAAGGCAAGCGCCGATAACGGTTTTCAGCCTGGCGCACCGACGGACACAACTCGCCCATCTGCCTCGACCTTCGCTTGCGGATATGCGCGGGCGCGGGGGACGGGGTGGGTGGCCTACCGTGTGTGTGATGGCGTCAGCGGTCATGGTGGTCGTTCGGGTCACTCCAGGGGTGCACTGGCATGCCCTTGAGGACGATGTCGTGGTGGGCCGAGGCCATGCCCTGCGCCGACCGGATGGCCGTGTGTTCGTCAGTGTGGACACCTGGCGTGACGACGTGTTTGAGGCAATCGCCGATGCGATCGAGCATGATCTTCCCGGTCCTGTGTACACCGTGGTGGACGACGACGATCGCGAGGTTCTCGGACGCTGGTCATCACGGGGCTTCGTGGATCACCGGCGCGAGCTGGAGTACGTCATCCCCGTCGCGGCTGAGGCCACCGGTCTGGACGGCGCGGAGCTGCCGCCGGATACCTCTGTCCTCGCCGCGGGGCAGATCGACGCCGCCGGGCTGCGGGAACTCGACCGCCGGCTGAGGGCCGAGATCAACGGTTCTCTCGGGTGGGGGAGCATGCCCCCCCAGTTCCTGCCTCCTCCCAGCGACCCTGCCAGGCTGGACACGTCGCCGTATACGGTCGCCGTGCACGCGGGCGAGTACGCGGGACTCCTGAGAATCTGGCCTCTGCCGCGCAGGCCACGCCTCGGGCTGATCGCCGTGCGGTTGGCGCATCGGCGGCGGGGACTGGCACGAGCTCTGCTCGCGGACGCGTTCGTGCGCTTCCATGCCCAGGGCGTCAGTCATGTCAGCGCCGAGGTCGATGCGACCAACGAGCCGGCGAAGGCATTGCTCGCAAACCTGGGCGCTGCCTGCAGCGGGGGCGCCGTGGAACTCATGGCGGGCCCGGCGACCCACGGCTGATCATCGGGCACGGTCGGTGAAATGTCGGAAGCGAGGCAACCCCTGAACGGTGGCCGGCGACCTGTCGGTATGGGCACAACTTCCGCGCCACAGACGCCATCGTCCGGGATCCGCCACCGCAGACGCCGCTCGCCGTCGCGGCGGCGGCGCATCGTCGTCACCCTCGCCGCAGGAACGATCGCTGTGACGGTCCTGTCGCTGGCGGCCCTGCCCGCCGAAGCCCGCTCCTGGCTGGGATTCGGTGGGTGGTTCCGAGGCCATCACCGCGCGCTGCCGATCCCGAACCCGACCGACATCAGCACGGCCACTCCGACCGTCCCTCCCAGCGCCACGCCGACCACCCCGCCGTCGAGCACCACGCCCAGCACGCCGCCGGCGAGCGCCACCGCGACGGCGCCGGTGACCACGTCCGCGCCGTCGTCCGGGGATTGCGGTCGGCAGGCCGGCGCATCCGCGGTCACCAAGGTCACCGAGGTCAGCCTCGGGTCGCAGGTGGTCAGCTTCGCACCGCAGGGCGACACCGAGGCGCTGCCGATGGCGATCGCGGCCACCCCGTCCGGCGGCTCCTGGCTGGCCTGGCTGGGCACCGACAGCCAGGTTCACCTCGGCAGGCTGGACTGCGACGACAAGCTGGTCGGAACGCCCACCAGCTTCGACGGCATCGACCTGCAGGACGTCAGGCCGACGCGAACGGCGGCGTCGTGCTGCTGACCCGCAAGGGCGACAGCGGCAGCGGCAAGCTGTGCGGCGGCGACCTCCAGCCCGGCAACAAGATGTTCATGGTCCGCTTCGACAACTCCGGCCAGCAGGTCTGGGAGCGGCAGGTCACCAACCTGAGCGGCAGCCTCGGCGGCTACGACCACGGCGCCCGGTTCATCTGGTGGTACAGCCACCACGGCGAGCTCGCTTCGACGGCACCAACTACGCCGCCTACTTCGGGGTGGCGATCACCGTGGCAGAACGGCAACTGCGTGGACATCCACGAGGGCGACCGGATGCAGGTGGTCAACGCCGGCACCGGCGCGCTGGTCTCCGGGCACGACGGCTTCGAAGTGGGCTGCAGCCACGCCTGGGACTCCCACGTGACCTGGGACCCGAGGACCGGGCACTTCGCGATGGTCTGCGCCACCGACAACAACTGCCGCGATCGCCCAGCCCAATCCCTACCGCACGGTCGCCTCCGGAACCTGCGACGGCACGTTGTTCGGCGGGCAACATCGTGCTGGCCGGTTCCAAGGGCTACTGGGCGCGTGGAGTCAGGGGAACCAGGCGCGGCTGGAGCATTTCACCACGGGAGCGTCCGACAGCACGGTCACCACCGCGGACAAGACGCAACACTCACACCTGGTGAGCTACGGCGCCGGTCGCATGCTGCTCACCTGGAAATCAGGGTCCGCCATCGCTGCACAGGTGTTCGACTCCACCACCGGCAAGGTCGTGGGCAGCCAGTTCACGATCGGCGTGCCGGACCACACCTACGTGAACCCCAAGGCGTACGAGGACGGCAGCGTGGGCTTCCCGGCCGCCGGGAGCAGCACTTCGTCCATCCGGATCGTGCGACTGATGCCGCTGAGCTGAACGACGGACAGAGACTGAAGGACGGACACAGACGTGACGGGCGCGGCGACATCGCCGCGCCCGTCACGCGACCATCAGCCTGTTCACGACATCGCCACCGTCAGCGCAGGACGACGGCGGCCAGCCCGAGCCCGAGACCGACCCCGGGATGCGCAGGTCCCAGATCGATGATCAGATCCCCCCGGGTTCCCCCGCCGGGAAGCCGGGAGGAGTCGACGCTAACCGAGACCACATCCGCGCAGACGTCCACCGAGCACGGTGCCAGCAGGGCAGAGACCGTGTCAGGGTTGTTCGGTGCCTGCACCCGCACCAGTCCTGTCGTCTTCACGGTCCCCGCGTACAGGTCGACCGTGAACCGGTCCCCGTGCAGCGGCACGGTGATCCGCAGCCCACCGTCCACGGCGGTGATCGACTGCCAGGTGATGTCCCCGGAACGCTGTTGCTCGGGGGTGCCGCCGCTCCACGACACCTGGTAGGGGCCATCGACGATGGAGGGTCCGTAGCCGGACACCGCGACGGTGCCCAGGGCGCGGGCCGCGGTCCTCGCCCGGACCAGCTGTCCGTCGCGGCGGCTTCCGACGGCGATCCAGTCACGGTCACCGCTGCGCGGGAGGGTGAGCCCAGCCATCCACAGCGCGGGGCTGACGTTGATCGAGACGGCCGCGCTCAGTGCCGGTGGTGTCATGGTTGCCATGGGTGTCCCCGCGCCCGCCGCTGAGCTGGTCGGTGAAGACGAGGGGCGGGACGACGATGGGGGGAGGGACGGGCTGGCGCCAGCAGACGGCCCGATGCTGAGCGCGGTGCCCAGGCTGCTGGACGGACTGGAAGCCGAGACCGGCTCGGAGGCAGCGGCCTGATGCCTCCCCGGCGCCACCACGCGGACGGCTGCGACCGACGCCACCGTGAGCACCGCAACGCTGGCGGCAACCAGGGGCCAGGGGACCCGGCCGCCACGGGAACCCGGGCGCCCCCGGACACCGCCGAGATCGGCGTCGAAACGCCCCACATCGACGGTGTGGGGCGCAGCAGGCGTCACGGCGCCGATCTCGTCCTGGTCGCCCGAGCCCTGTTCGGCCAGCCGGGCAAGGATCCGGTGTACGTCCGGCTCGTGCCGGGCCGCCTGCTGGCGCAGCAGGTCACGGATCCGTGCCGCCTCGGGTTGGCGCGCCGATGGTTCAGGGAGCGGCCCGGCCCCGTCCTGCCGATCACTCACGCCAACCCCCCGTAGACCTCGCACCCCAGCTGACGCCTCAGCTGCGCGATCCCCTTCGAGGTCTGGCTCTTCACGGTGCCGACCGAGATCCCCAGCAGCTGCGCGACCTCCGCCTCGGGCAGGTCCAGAGCGAGCCGCAACACCACGCACGCGCGCCGCCGGGCCGGTAGCTGCAGCACGGCTGCCCGCACGTCCACCACCACCACCACCACCGCGGCGGCGTCCGGTCCGGTGCTGGTGTCGCGGTCGTCGACGTAGAGCAGCGGCAGCCGGGTGCGTTCGCGGGTCAGCCGTCGGATCCGGGTTGCGGCGAGGTTGATCACCATCCGCCGGACGTAGGCCAGGGGCTGGTCGGCGGAGCGCACCTGACCCCACTGCCGCCAGGCGGCCAGGAAGGCGTCGGCAGTCAGGTCATCAGCGGCCAGGTGATCACCGGTCAGGAGGTAGGCCAACTGGGCACCTGATGATCCCAGCAACCCGGCGGAGCGAGGTCAAGTTCCAGCAAGGTTGCAGCTCCTCACGCTCGGCATTCGAGTAGCCGCAGCGGCCGGCTCGATGGAGCCCTCCAACCTCAAAGTCGACCGGGGAGCGTCGCGGGTTGCCCACGATCGCAGTTGCGTCGATGAAGCCGAGTCAAACCCCGCAGATGGGCGTTGGTGGTGACCAGCCGGACCCGACCGGAGACGCCGGGTCTGGCCCTGAACGCCTGTCGGCGCAATCACTCCGTCGGCGGCCTGCCGCCTGGCGCCCAGTAGAAGGTGGCTGACCACCACGGTCCGTCCTCGGTTATCTCATACGAGATGGTCAGGTCGAGCACGTCCATCGGGTCAACGGCACGCGCCTCGATCCGGTCGGCCAGTCGCCTCAGCAGGTGCGGAAGATCACCGGACCGGTCGTCCCGCGGATTCGACAGCGAGAAGTGCGTCGCGGGCCATGATTCGCTCACCTGGCCATTCTGCGCCCGGCGCGACGAGTCGCGCCGGGCGGTGGTCAGCCGGAGAGCCCGCTGATGAACGCAATCTGGCCGGGCGTGTCGGGCACCTGCAGCCCGCGTGCCTCAGTGATCCGCGCCCGTGCCTCGTCAGGCTCCAGACCATCGAGCACGAGGACCGCGGCGGCCAGGCAGGATGAGCGGCCGATCCCGGCACGGCAGTGAATCGCGACGCCGGCCCCAGCCTCCAGGTGCTCGAGCAGGGTGCGGGTCAACGCGAACCGCCGAATCATGTGCGCCGCGGTGATGATCGACTTCGCGGACCCGGTGTCCATCAGCGATAGTTCGTGGCTGGTGTCCACAGTGGCCGGATCGGTTGTCGCTGCGTCGAACGCGTCGGCGACCAGAAGCTGCGCCTGCGCAGCCAGGGCTCCGTCAGCCGGGACCCACGCCTCGGCGAGAAGTGCGTTCACCTCGTCGTCCGCCGGCGCGGCGGCATCAGGTGGAGGGCATGTTTGATCAACTCAGCCCGGGCGAGGTCGCCAGCCGCACCGGCTCGATCGCCCGCGTGCAGCGCTGCGGCGGCGGCGCCCCGATGCAGCCACAATGCCTCGTTGCCGAAGTGCCGCGACTCCGCGGCGCCGCGGCTCTTCCCCAATCTGATCGACGCCGGCGCGGGAGCGGCAGTCGGCTGCGGTACCGCCCACCGGTCGCTGCCACGAAGGTCACCGCCTCCCGGTCCGCAAGGTCGCCGTGGGCGGAGCGACCCGCGAGCGGCCACTACTTGCTGGGCGGAATGATCTGGTTCTTGCCCTTGGCGTCCGCTTTCGCCTGCTTGTCAGCTCGTTTCTCCTTGAGGGACTTGCCCGCCTTCTGGGACAGGCGTTGTCGGGGCGACTTGTCGGCCATCGTTGCTCCTTGGTCGGGCTGTGGGTCAGCGGTACATGCTCGACGGTACGCGCGCTGGTGCCTGCTGTCCTCCCCCCGGGGCGCAGGGCTGCAGCCACCACGGGCTCGAGACCATGTGGTGGTTCCCGCGCTATGCAGCGGACGGAATCACTCATGACGCATGGAGTTTCATCAATTCGTGCCACCGGCCGCCCACTCGTGACATCCTATTTGTGCCCGAACGAAGACCCGTGGTCGTGGGCCCTGCAGCAGGGTTGGGTACAAGGAGGTGAGGATGGACCGCAGGCCCCGTACGCACGATCGCGAGAATGCAGGGCAAGCATCAGCGGAATGCGCGAGATCCTCACCCACAGCTCGCTGCTCGTCGCCTTACTGTTCTTGGTGAAGTCCTACGGCGTGGTCCGGTTCTCACTCATCACCAGCGCCGCGATAGTCACGACGGCGCCACTCTCAACCATTCTGGGGATCGTCGCGATCTACGCCTATCTGGCCATGCCTACCATTGCCTCGGGCGTTCTGTGGTGGCTGGTCGCACTACGGGGGCGTCCGCCTGGCTGGCACGTCAATGTCCTCGGGATTGGCGTACTGGCGGCACTGCTCTCGCCGCTCGGCTATCTCGTGGACGGGGTCGCGCGACGTCGCAGGCGGTGACGGCCCAGACGTAGTCAGTCAGGGCGCGGTGTCGGGTCCCATCGCGGCGTGTACCGGATGTCGGCCGTGATGAATCCGTCGGCCGGAGTGGCCACTGGCGCGAACACCGCTCCCCACTCGACAGGGCGGCCCGGTCGTACACTCCGACCGGAGACGATTGGGCGCGGGAAGGTGTTGGTGGATGCACTCTCAGCCGTCGCTTGCGGGGCCGGTTGGACTACTCGTCGTTGTCGTGGTTCTTGATGTCTGGGTGTACCTGGATGCTCAAGCGCGGGCGAGCAAGGGGCGACCGGTGGTCGCATCGATCGGAAGCCTGGCCCTGGAGACTCCGGGCGCCTGGTTGCTCGCCTGCTTGGTCTTGTGGATCCTCTTCTTCCCGATGTACCTGGTGGCACGCTCCCGGTCCTGAGGCTTGCACCGGGACTCGGACACCGCGATCAGCCTGCTCCGGCGTTCCCGACCTGCGGCGCCGCCTCATCAACCGCGCGGTGAGGGTCAGCTGTCCCGTTCGCTGTCCAGGCCGGACATCAGCGCCGTCGGGTAGCGGGTGTCCACGGCCGATCCCCGGGGGCAGCGCGTCGTTGATCTCGGCGAGGTCGTCCGCGGTGAGCCTGGCAGCCAGCGCGCTCCACGGCCGGCTGCACCCGCGACACCTTCTTCATGCCGACCAGCGGCACGATGTCACTGCCCTGCGCCAGCACCCAGGCCACTGCGAGCTGGGCGAGGGTGAGCCCGTGCCGGTCGGCGATCGGCTGCAGGCCGGCGACGAGGTCGAGATTGTGATCCAGGTTGTCGCCCTGGAAGCGTGGCCAGGTGGCGCGGTGGTCGCCGGGCTCGTACTGCTGCTTGGGCGTACCGATCAGTCCGCGGGAGAGTACGCCGTACGCGGTGATGCCGATGCCCGGCTCGCGGCAGGTGTCCAGGATGCCGTCCTCGATCCCGCGCGACAGCACCGAGTACTCGATCTGCAGGTCGCTGATCGGGTGCACGGCCGCAGCCCGCCGATCGCCCCCACGGTGTCCTCGATCGGGACGTCCGGATCCAGCCGCCCCGGGCGATAGATGTCGACATGGTCGACGCCGAGCCTGCCCAGCGAGTAGCCCAGGAAGTTGCCGACGGCGGCGGGCCGACCGTCAGGACTCCTGACATGGCGATGTAGATCTTGCATGGTCAGGGGTGGGGTTTGACCTGGTAGTGCAGGACGAGGTTGGTGCCGGGGTAGCGGGTGCGGGTGGTGTTCAGCTGCTGGCAGAGGGCGGCCAGGGCGGCGGTCCGCCGGGGCGCGGACAGCGGGTCGAGCCGGATGTGCAGGACTTCCTGGTCGGGGTGGATGTCGCCGCTGCCGGCCAGGGCTTCGCGGATGAGGGCGTAGGCCTCGTCGTCGGCGCGGGCGTAGTGGCCGTGCAGGGTGGACGCGAGAGCGGTTTCGGTGTTGTAGGCGGTCATCCGGATGGCGTGAGTGATCAGTTTGGTCTCGGTGTCCAGGATGACCATGTCCGGGGCCAGGTCTCCCAGGCGGACCCGGGCAGGGGTGGCCGCATGGGCGGCCTGGGCGGTGGACAGGTACTCGCGGGCGGCCTCGACCGGGGAGTTGAGGTTGTTGAGGATCTGGTTGCTGATCAGCACGGTCTGGCCCGCTGGTGGGGTGCGCAGCGCCAGAAGCGCTGCGTCGCGGCCGGTTTCGGTGTCGGCCAGGTGAGTCTCGGCATCGGTGACGGCGGTCTTGGTGGTGGCCCGGACGGGGTTGGGCACCGCCCGGTCGGGGTCGTCGGGGGTGGCGGCGTAGGAGTCCAGGGCGTCCAGGTCGAAGTGGGTGCGGGCGTAGCGGAAGTAGTTCTCCTCCCGCCAGCGGGAGAACATCCGGTGCGCGACCTGCTCCGGTGTCAGGTCGGTGCGGGAGGTCAGGATGTGGGTCTGGCGCAGTTCGCCGTGCCGGTCGGTCTTGCGGCGGGTGACCTGCCGCAGGACCACGGTCTGGCCTTTGCGCCGGCCTTCGTGGATGGCCAGTTCCGTTGTCCCGTCAGCGATCTCGACGGTCCGGACCCGCGCCCGGTCGTCGGTGAAGGTGATGGTGGTGAACGCAGCGTCCGGCAGGTCGGGAATGGCGCCCTTGCGGTAGGTCAGGATGTCGAACCCGGCCTCGATCAGGTCGGCGAACACCGCCGGGGACCAGCCGCCCCGGTCGAAACACACCGTGGTCGCCCGACCCTGCCCGACGATCTGGCGTAGCTGGGGGGCCAGCCGGGTCAGTTCGCTGGCCAGGGAGGCCGAGGGTTCGGCCAGGACCACGAACAGCGGATCTCCGTCCGCATCCGTCACCCAGGTCTCCAAGGTGGCGGGGGCGGGGAACTTCAACCGGGCCACATGGGTCTTCTGCACCTGCTTGGTGCCGGTGTAGACGCGGGTGTGCCCGTCCACGTAGAGGAACCCCAGGGCCTCCGGGCGGGTCGCGGCGTGGTGACGGGCCAACGCCAGCATCCACTCGGCCGCCTTACCGGCGGACGCGAGTTCGCCCAGCTTGCGGCGGATGGTCTTGACCTCCGGGGCCCGGTCCAACCCCAACACCCGACCCAACGCGCTCGGCGGGACCCTCGTGGCGCCCTCCGCGCGCGGCTCACGCAACAACGCCAGGAACACCAGTGTGACCAGCACGGCCTGCAGGTCGTAGAACCCGTCCCGCAACCTGCGGTACGTCGACCGGGCCGTGGCCAGCAGGCCGGTGGCCTGCAGGGCGGGCAGCGCCAACAGCAGGCCCGCCAACGGATACCGCGCCCCCGAACGGAACACCGGCGCCGCACCCTCACCCAGCAACCCCCACCGCGCCAGCACCCGCTCACCGTCCCGGTTGACCGGATCCGGTAACACCGCCAGCTCGCCGACGGCCTCCTGCCCGCCGTCATCGCCGATACCGGGCGCCGGGCCGGCATCGGCTACCGGGTCGGACCCGGCCATCTCCGCCGGGTCGAGTCCCGACTGTTCAGCGGGCTCAGGCACGGCCTCGCCGAGCCGGGACTTCGTGCGCCCCAACGCATTACGGACACTGAACGTGGACACCCCGACCTCCGCCGCGATCACGGTAAGGGTCGCCCCCGCCCGGTCCAGTTCCCGGATCCGCGCCACCACCGCCGATGTCAGCTTGGAGGCGCCCTTCGGGCCCGGCCGGCCCGCGACCAGCCCGGCCACCCCCTGCTCCGACAGCGCCTGACCCCACCGCCACACCGTCCCCGCCCGCACTCCGAACGCGGCCGCGACCTGGACCTGGCTGGCCGCCTTCACCCGCACCAACTGCACCGCCGCCAACCGCCGCGCGGTCTCATCCCCGCGATCCCAGGCGAAGGTGGCCAGGCCATGCACCCACACCACGCCCCCGTCCCCGCCAGCCACCAGATACACCCCGTCGGCGACCTGCACCGCCTCCGCGGGCGGCACCGGCAACGGCAACTGGCTGAGCATCCCCGCCATCCTCCACCACCCCGAAGAACCCGACGACTACACCTGAATTATCTCAAGCCCGGGGCGTTCAAACAAGGTCAGGACAGCAGAAAACATGCACGTCAGCGACGGTTCAGCCCCCGAACCTCATGTCCCCATGTCAGGAGTCCTGACCGTCGAAACCGAGGAACGTTCCGTCCGGATCACGCAGTCCGCCGAACTTCACGCTGAGTTGGTAGTGATCACGGTTGCGGCCGCGCAACGCACGGCCGAGCAGTAACTCGTTGTGCCCGTGGCCGTAGAAGTCGCCGGTGTCCAGCAGGGTGATGCCCGCGGTACGGCAGGCACGGCTGCTCCCTGGGATCGGCAGTCCCTGGATCCTGGCGCCGCCACGAGGCAGGGTGGAGGCGTGGACCGCGCCGCCCTTGCCGACCTGTTGCGCAGCCGTCGGGAACGGCTCGAGCCGGCTGACGTGGGCCTGCCGCCCGGCCAGCGTCGCCGGACGCCGGGCCTGCGCCGTGACGAGGTCGCGGCGTTGGCCGCCATCTCGACGGACTACTACACGCGGCTGGAGCAGCGGCGCGGGCCGCACCCGTCCCTGGCGTGCTCACCGCGCTGGCGCGCGCCCTGCGCCTGACCGAGGACGAGCGCGCGACCACCTGTTCCACCTGGCCGGTCAGACGCCACCGGCTCGGCACAGCACCGGCGCGCACGTCAGCCCGGGGGTGCTCTACCTGCTCGACCGGCTGGTGGACACCCCGGCGTTCGTGGTCGATGACCTGCGCACCCTGCTGGTCCAGAACCGGATGTCCAAGCTGGTGTCCGGAGACCACACCACCCGGACCGGCCGCGAGCGCAACCACACCTGGCGCTGGTTCACCGATCCGGAGGCTCGGGCACGCATTCCCGAGCAGGACCGGCCGACGCACTCCCGCACGCACCCTGCCGACCTGCGCGCGACCGTCGGCCGCCGCGGCGGGGACGCCGACGTCAACGCCCTCGTCGCCGACCTGATCGCCGCCAGCCCGGAATTCGCGGCGCTGTGGGGCGCGCACGAGGTCGCGGTGCGCCGCTCGGACGCCAAGCGCATCGTCCACCCCGAGGTGGGCCTGCTCGACCTGCTGTGCGAGCACCTGACCAGCGACATCGACGGCTCCACCCTGGTGGTCCTGCACCCCCGGCCGGGCACCGACTGCCGGGAGAACCTCGACCTGCCATCGGTGATCGGGACGCAGGACCTGCGACCGCTCAGCTGACCTGCCGCAGCGCGCCAGTATGGGAACGCGTGGGGTCATTGGCAGCATAAGTTCGGCCCGGCGAGCGCATCCGCTGGTCAGCGGGCGGCCTCGACTCGCGTCGGCAAGTGCGCCTCGTGTGGACGTGCTGGTGCTGGCCGGGGGGCGGGGTGTTCGGTCGCGAGGCTTTGCTCTGCAATCGTTTTCGAGTCACCCGCCGCATCACTGCGCGCCGCATGACGGTTCGGGCCGAATGCTCTGGCCGAACGTGATGCGTCTTCGATCGATCGCAGAGCAAAGCACGCAGCACGAGAACCCCGACCGACAGGCTGCGGACGCGAGGCCACAGGCGGGGCTCTGCTGACCTATGTCCGGTCGAACGGCTTCCCCACCCGCAACGTCATCAGCCGATCGTGATGGCGTCCAGCCGTTCCCGGATGAAGGCACCGCTGAGCACCGGCGGGTAGCTGTTCGGCCGGCCGATCGGCGGCTGCAGCGCCTCCACCACAGTGTCGTGATCGGCCTCGTAGAAGAAGACCAGCGAGATCAGGTCCTCCTCCGGCCGGTCCGGCGGAGGTGGCAGCACCCGGTGCCGGTTGGACCGCCACCGGTCACCGGTCCAGCGCGCCAGCAGGTCGCCGGTGTTGATGGTGAAGGCGTCCGGATGGAACGGGGCGTCCTCCCAGACGCCGGCCGGATTCCATACCTGCAGGCCGCCCTGGCCGAGTTCCCGGTCGAGGATCGTGACCGTGCCGAAGTCGGTGTGCGGGCCGATCCGGAACTGGCCCTCCTGCGGTTTGCCGGTGTACCGGATCGACGGGTAGCGGTTGATGTTCATGGTGTGGGTGGCGTGTCCAGTGTGCCGGGTGAAGAAGTCCTCGGGCAGGCCGAGGGCCGCGGCGCAGATCCCCAGCAGCTCGTCCGCCAGCCGGCGCATGCGATCCAGGTACGCGCTGACCATGGCCTGCAGGTCGGGTACCTCCGCCGGCCACACGTTGGCCGGGAACCAGTACCCGTCCACCGCGGGGTTGCCCGTCGGCCGATCGGCGCCGACGGCGAACGACTCCTTCAGGTCCGGTGGCGTCGGAGTTCCCTCCGCGTAGCCGTTCGCCTCCACTCCCGGTGGGAGCCAGCCGCGGCCCTGGACGGTGACCGCGTAGGGCCTCTTGGTCGGCTCGGGCAGCTCGAAGAACTCGCGGGCGGTGCGGCGAACGTCCGCGCGCAGTCCGGCCGGCACCCCGTGCCCGGTCACGAGCAGGAAGCCGACCCGTTGCAGGGCCTCGTCAACCGCCGCGGCGACGCGGTCCCGTCCCTCGGCGGATCCGGCGAACCACGGCGACAGGTCGATCAACGGAACGAAAGGCACGGTGGACTCCTGTCCTGTGTCCAGCAGGTTGGCACGATGGTGGCAGACGACAGCTGACCCGGCAGGCCGGCCGGTGATGACGAGCTGGTTGGACCGAGGACCCGTCCACGGCGCGGGTGTCAACCGGTGATGGACCGGTGATCGAGATCTGACCGGGCTGGGCGCGCAATGGCCGGGCACGGTAAACTGGATTCAGTTCGGTGTAGGAGCCGCGATGGCCGCGATGGCCGCGTTTGCAGAGGCGGTAGAGCCCGTCCATCCCGCAGACCCCACCGAATCCGATGAGGTCGTGGATCTGCTGGTCGTCGGTGGCGGTATGGCCGGCTGCTCGGCGGCGGCCTGCGCCGCCGGACGGGGCGCCAGGGTCGTGCTGGTGGAGCGCGGTGATCAGCTGGGCGGTTCCGCCTTGTTCGCAGGGTTCGCTTGGACCACAACGGATCTGGCGGTGATGCGGGAGGTCAATCCGGGCGGCGACCCGGAGCTGGGCCGGCTGGCCGTCGAGGGGTTCGCGGACGGGGTGGCGTGGATCCGCTCCCTCGGCGTGGACTGCCGCCCCCCGGTCACCGTGCTGAGGTACGGGCGCGGCCACCAGTTCGACACGAGCCACTACATCACCCGCTGCGAGCAGCACGTCAAGGCCGTTCTACGTGGTGGAGGCGGCTCCCGCCATCACGTTCACGTTCACGTTCACCGGACTGCTGGTCGACACCTCCATGCGGGTCTTGTCGACCGGCGGGGAACCGGTCCCTGGACTGCTCGCCGCTGGCGCCGACACCGGTGGGCTGTACCAGGGAGCCTACGCGGGCGGGCTCGCGCCGGCGCTCGTCTTCGGGCTCACCGCCGCACGGACCGCGACCGGCGGCTGACCGCCGATCAGACCGTGAACCGGCCGGCGTTGGACAGCAGCACGGCGCCGACGACGTTGGCAGCCTCGTCGGATGCCAGATACAGCACGGAGTCCGCGATCTGCTCGGGGCTGGCGTACGCGCGGGCTCCGCTGCCATCCATGGTCGAGCGGAGGGCAGCGGGGGTCCGCTCGGCCATGCCGGTCAGGGTCGGTCCGGGAGCGACCACGTTGATCCGGATCCCGAAGGCGATCGCCTCCTTGGCCACCGCCTGTGCGAACGCGTGCACCGCCGCCTTGGACGCCGCGTAATGCGGGTACCCCACGGGGGCATCGAAGGCGGCCGACGAACCGATGATGACGATCGCCCCACCGTCCTGCGGCTCCATCCGGCGCAGCGCCGCCCGGACGACGTGGAAGGTCCCGTCCAGATTCACCGAGAGGACGCGCCGCCAGTCCACGCCGTCCAGGTCGGCGGTCAGCCGGACCGGCCTGCCGTCCTCCATCGCTCGGGCGATCGCCTCCTTGGCTCGCGGGTCGTCCACACCGGCGGCATGGACGACGATGTCCAGGCGCCCGTGATCGGCGGCGACCTGCCGGACAGCGGCATCCACCTGGTCGGCGTCCGTCACGTCGAGCTGGACGGGAGTGGTTGGACCGCCGAGCGTGCCGGCCTGGCGCCGCGCGGCAGCACCGTCCAGATCCGCCAGGACGACGGCTCGAGCGCCACGGCCGGCCAGGGCCCTGGCCACCGCCGCTCCGATCCCTGAGCCCGCACCCGTGACCAGGGCGACCTTGCCGGCGAAGCCCGTCATCGCGTTGACGTTCCCGATCTATCTGAAGTGAAGTTGCTTCAGTTATAGGGTGTCGGTCTCGTGGGGGCAAGCGGAGCGACACCGCGATGCGCCGCCCGCGCGGCGAGGGCGGGGTCGGCCCACCGTTGTCCAGGGTGAACAACCGCGATCCCTCCGATGGTCAGCGGCGGACGATGACACTGCTCCGGCCGCCCCAGACGATGGCCTCCCCAAGACGGTCGCGAGGAGGCGGCACATGCTGACAAGACGCTTGGACTCCGGGACGCCAGAGCCGCAGAGGCTGGAGCGAGGACTGAAGAACCGGCACCTCAGCATGATTGCCATCGGTGGCGTCATCGGTGCCGGCCTGTTCGTCGGATCGGGCGCCGGCATCAAGAGCACGGGGCCGGGGATCCTGCTGAGCTACGCCCTGGGTGGCATCCTCATCATCCTGATCATGAGGATGCTGGGCGAGATGTCCGCGGCCAACCCGACCACCGGATCGTTCTCCGAGCACGCCGACCGGGCCCTCGGCCCCTGGGCCGGCTTCACGATCGGCTGGCTCTACTGGTGGTTCTGGGTGGTCGTACTCGCCGTCGAGGCGGTCGCCGGCGCGAAGATCTGCCACAGTCACTGGAGCCAGATCCCGGAGTGGCTACTCACGGCGGTCTTCCTGGCGTTGCTGACGGCGACGAACCTCTACTCGGTGAAGTCATACGGCGAGTTCGAGTTCTGGTTCGCGTCCATCAAGGTGGTGGCGATCAGCGTCTTCATCGTGCTCGGCGTACTGGCCATCTTCGGCATGCTGCACGGCACGCACCCCGTCGGTATGAGCAACCTCACGGGCCGAGGCGGGTTCCTGCCGCACGGGTTCGGGGCGGTGATCACCGGGTTGCTCACCGTTGTCTTCGCCTTCATGGGCAGCGAGATCGTCACCCTGGCCGCCGGCGAGTCGCAGAACCCGGAGAAGGCCGTCACCAAGGCCATCAACAGCGTGATCTGGCGGATCCTGGTGTTCTACCTGGGTTCGATCGCGGTCGTGATCACCCTGCTGCCGTGGAACTCCAGCGTTGTCGGCGCCAGCCCGTACGTCGCGGTGCTCGACCACATCGGGATCCCGGGTGCCGCGGGCATCATGGACTTCATCGTCGTGACGGCGGTGCTGTCGTGCCTGAACTCGGGGCTGTACACCGCATCCCGGATGGGGTTCTCTCTGGCCGAGCGTGGGGATGCACCCCGGGCCTGGCTGCAGGTGTCCCGCCGTGGCGTTCCCTGGCTGGCGATCCTGTCGTCGGTGGTGTTCGGTTTCATCGCCGTGTTCTTCGACTACACCTCGCCGGACCTGGTGTTCACCTTCCTGCTGAACTCCTCGGGGGCCGTGGCGTTGTTCGTCTGGCTGGTGATCGCCGTGACCCAGCTGCGGATGCGCCGGATCCTGCTGCGCGAGCAGCCGGAACGGTTGCTGGTGAAGATGTGGGGCTACCCGTACCTGACCTGGCTGACCATCGCCGGCATCGTCTTCGTCCTGGCGAAGATGCTGTTCGACCACGACGGCCGCCCCCAGGTGCTCTGGTCGACGCTGCTGGCAGGCATTGTCCTGGTTGCCTCCTTCGCCCGGCACGGCCGCAGCAGGGCCAGGGTGGCGCGGCCCGCGCCGATGCTGGCACCGGTGCCGGCCGTGCTGGTGGCCGAGGACGAATGAACCTGGGCGCGGGCCGGGACCGATGGCAGCATGATCGGGACCGGCCCGCGACGCAGGACGGCCGGGGGAGGAGCGTGGGTCGGGCATGCCACTGACGGTCAGCAGCGTGCTGGAGGCCCTGGGCCCGGCCATCCTGCGCCCCGTGGGCGACGGCGACGACCGGCCTGTGGCGGGGCTGGCCATCTTCGAGCCGGAGCTCGAGAACGACATCCGGCCCGGTGATCTGGTGCTCGGCATCGGGGTCTCGGACCCGTTGGCCGCCCGGGAGCTCGTCGCGGTGGCCGGGTCGGCGCTGGCCGCGGCGGTGCTGCTGAAGTCACCGCTGCCGGCTGATCCCGCGGTCAGCGGCGCGGATCGCCCCTCGTCGGGGCTCGGCGTGTGTCTTGTCGAGGTGCTGGGTCACATGGCCTGGACCGATCTGGTCTGGTTGCTGCGCGGTGTGCTGGACTCCGGAGGGCTGCAGACGGGGAGGGCCTCGCCGGGGGAGTTCTACGACCTATTCGCGCTGGCCGACTCGGTGGGCTCGGTGGTGGATGCACCGGTCACCATCGAGGACGCGCACAGCCAGGTGCTGGCCTACTCGCGGCAGGGCGAGACCGACGCCACCCGGTTGGCCACCATCATGGGCCGCCATGTGCCGGAAGCGGTGATCAGCCAGTACCGGGCCCAGGGCGTGTTCCGCAGGTTGGCTCGAGGCGTGGAGCCGATCTTCGTCCCGGGTCTGCCGAACGGCACCAGACCCCGGGTGGTGATGCCGATCCGGACCGGCGGTGAACTGCTCGGCTCCATCTGGGCGATCGTGCCCGGCCCGCTGGCGCCCGACCGGGCCAAGGCGTTGGCCGATGTGGCATCGATCGTGGCGGTGCACCTGCTGCGGGTCCGCGCCACCTTCGATCTGGCCCGACGGGCCACAGCGGAGCGGCTGCGCCTGCTGCTGCAGGAAGGCGATCCGGCGGTAGCCGAGGAACTCGGGCTGCCTGCCGGCCCGCACCGAGTGGTGATCTTCGACGTGCAGGCGTCCGGTGCCGCCGCGGACGTGCGCCGCCTGGGGCTGCTGTACTCCTTGTGCCACCGACCCGGCTGGTACCGGCCGATCCTGGCCGAGTTGGACGGGTTGCTGTACACCGTCGTCACCCAAGGCGGGGATGCCCGGGTCTGCGGCTCCTGGCCATGGCTACGACGGGTGGCCGAGGAACTGACCCGGGACGAGCCGCACCTTCTGGTCGCGGCCGGAGCCGTGGCCGGCGCCCTGGGGCAGCTGCCGTACTCGCGTGATGGTGCGGCGGACGTGATGGCGTTGATGAACGGAGGGATCGTGGCCGGCCCGGTTGCTTGCCACGACGAGGTCTGGGCGGATGTGGTGCTCTATCGGGCGACGGCGGACGTGGCGGGGATGCTGGCCGGTGGCCCGCTGCAGGTGCTGCTCGAACACGACGCTGCGCACGGCACGCAGTACGCGCAGACGCTGCGGGCCTGGCTCGAGGAGCAGGGTGACCGGGGCGCCGCCAGCCGCAGGCTGCATATCCATCCCAACACCTTCAGCTACCGGATGCGCCGGCTGCTGCAGTTGGCCCCGATCCAGCTGGACTGCGCAGGGACCCGGCAGGCGTTGCTTCTCCAGCTCACGGCGCTCCGGCTGCGTGGCTGCGACCCGGGCGCCATCGCTGTCGGCTCCGGACAACCCTGCCGCGCCACGTCGTCCGGCCCGGACGATGACACCGCGTCCCGCGATCCGAACCATGGCTGACATCAGGCACGGCACCGGCCGGGCCCAGCCGGAAGGGGTTCGAGCAGATGAGGGTCGGAGTTCCCCGAGAGATCAAGAACCACGAGTACCGGGTGGCTATCACCCCGGCCGGAGCTCATGAGCTGGTACGGCACGGTCACCAGGTCAGCATCGAGCGGAGCGCCGGGATCGGATCCAGCATCGAGGACGAGGAGTTCCTCGCCGCCGGGGCGAAGATCATCGACAGTGCCGAAGATGTCTGGGCCGAGTCGGACCTGATCCTGAAGGTGAAGGAGCCGATCCCGCAGGAGTACCCGCGGTTGCGGGACGGGCAGACGCTGTTCACCTACCTGCATCTGGCGGCCTCCCGGTCGTGCACAGAGGCTCTGCTCAGTCACGGCGTGACCGCGATCGCGTACGAGACTGTGCAGGCGGCTGACGGCAGGCTTCCGCTGCTGGCGCCGATGAGCGAGGTGGCCGGTCGGCTGGCCGCGCAGGAGGGCGCGCACTACCTGTTGCGTGCCAACGGTGGGAAGGGCGTGATGCTGGGTGGCGTGCCCGGGGTCCTGCCCGGCAAGGTGACCGTTCTGGGCGCGGGCGTGGCCGGGTACAACGCCGCGACCGTCGCTGCCGGGATGGGTGCCGACGTGCAGTTGCTGGACCGGAACGTGGATCGGCTGCGCCAGCTCGAATCCTGCTTGCCGGGCAACGTGCGCACGGTTGCCTGCACCACCTACGCGGTCGAGGCCGCAGTGCTCGAGGCCGACCTCGTCATCGGCGCCGTGCTGGTCACCGGGGCCAAGGCGCCGACCCTGGTCCGCAATGCTCTGGTGGCGCGGATGCGACCGGGGTCGGTGCTGGTGGACATCTCCATCGACCAGGGTGGCTGCTTCGAGGACTCCCACCCGACCACGCACGCCGACCCGACGTATACGGTGCACCGGTCGGTCTTCTACTGCGTGGCGAACATGCCCGGCGTCGTAGCCAACACCTCCACCTACGCGCTGACAAACGTCACCCTGCCCTACGCGCTGGAACTGGCGGACCGAGGCTGCCCCGATGCGCTGCGCGCCGACCCGGCTCTGGCGGCCGGGCTGAACACCCACGCGGGCCGGCTGACCAACGCGCAGGTGGCCACGGCGCACGGGCACCCGTACCAGCCGATCGCGGACGCGCTCAACTGAACGGCGCCCGCTCCCGCTGCCGATGCGCCGGAGCCTACGTCGGGCGACGTCGATCGTCGCTCGACGTAGGCTCTCGGCATGCTCCGCGTCGACCATGTCGTTCATGCCGTGCCCGACCTCGACGGTGCCGCGCAGCAGTATCGCGATGAGTTCGGGCTGGAGTCCGTGCCCGGCGGGCGACACCTGGCGTGGGGCACCGAGAACCGGATCGTGCCACTCGGGCCGGAGTACATCGAGCTGATCGCGGTTGCCGACCAAGAACGGGCGCGCGAGAACGCGTTCGGGCGCGCGGTGATCGGTGCGGCCGAGCGGGGCGGGGCGCTGCTGACGCTGTGCGTCGCCACGGAAGACCTGGATGCGGTGGCCCGCCGGTTGGACCTTGTCGTCTTTTCGGGGGGCCGCCGGCGCCCCGACGGGATCACGCTGCGCTGGCGGAATGATTCCGCCCAGCTAAAGGTGAGGCTCTGATTCGCCGAAGGATCAGTCATGCCAGCACCGAGGAAGTATCCCGCGGAGTTGCGGGAGCGGGCGATCCGTCTGGTGACGGAGGCGCGTGAGCAGGAGTCTGGGCTGTCGTTGAATGCAGCCGCCAAACGGATCGGGCCCAGGGTGGGGATCAACCCGGACACGTTGCGGACCTGGGTCAAGCAGGCCGACATCGACGCCGGGCGACGGCCGGGGATTCCGGCTCCGGACGCGGCCCGGGCGCGGGAGTTGGAGCGGGAGAACCGTGAGTTGAAGCGGGCGAACGAGATTCTTCTAGCGGCTTCGTCTTTCTTCGCGCGGGAGCTCGACCCGCGTCTTCCCTGGTAGAAAACGAAGCGGAAACACCTGTCGAGTCCGAGGGTATTCCCTGCGCTGACGTGCCCGCTGGTGACGGTGAGGCGACGGCGGAGCGCACGGGGGCGCCCTTGGTGGTGACCGCGTTGGGGACCTGGCTGTCCACGCCGGTCCTGGTCGCCTTCGTTGATTCGGTCAAGCAGCGGTTCGGGGTCGAGCCGGTCTGCCACGTGCTCTCGCAGTTCGTGTGCAAGATCGCCCCGGGTACCTACTACGCGACCAAGGCGCGTCCGCCCAGCGCTCGCGCGTTGCGGGATGAGAAGGTCAAGGAGGTGCTGGCGGCGATCTGGCATGACCCCGAGCGGGGCCGGGAGTTGCTGGGCGCCCGCAAGATGTGGCAGCTGATGCACAAGCTGCACATCACCGTCGAGGGGCGGCCGGTCGCGCGGTGCACGATCGAGCGGCTGATGCGCGAGCTGGGCCTGTACGGC
The DNA here is from genome assembly GCA_963740575.1 of uncultured Actinomycetota bacterium. GTDB lineage: Bacteria > Actinomycetota > Actinomycetes > Actinomycetales > Kineosporiaceae > CAVUET01. Next base: position 72,264 of record CAVUET010000002.1, read on the forward strand.
GCACGTCGAGGGGACTGCTTCTACCGCACCACTGTCGCCGACCCGGCCGCGGAACGGGCGCCGGACCGGGTGGGTCGCGACTTCACCGCGTCCGCCCCGAACCAGCTGTGGGTGGTCGACTTCACCTACCTGGAGACCGAGGCGGGCAGGGCGTTCGCGGCGTTCGTGCAGGACGTGTTCTCCCGTCGGATCGTCGGCTGGGCGGTGGCCGATCATCACCTGACCGAGCTGCCGCTGGCCGCCTTGGAGATGGCCTTGTACGCCCGCGCCCGCGCCGGGCAGGACACCAAGGACCTGGTCCACCACTCCGACGCCGGCGCGGAGTACACCGCGATCCGCTACCGCAACGTGCTGGCCGATTTCGGTGCCCTGGCCTCGATCGGCACCGTCGGGGATTCCTACGACAATGCCATGGCGGAATCACTGAACGGGGTCTACAAGACGGAATGCTATAACCGTCGAGAATCGTGGCAGGACGCGCCGGAAATCGAGCTCGACACGAGTTCCTGGGTGGCCTGGTACAACACCGCACGACCGCACTCAAGCCTGGGTGGACGCACGCCGACAGAATATGAGAACGCCTACAACAACGGCGAACTCCCCGAACCTGGGGACAACCCCGAAGACCAGGCGCTCCGCGGACCCGACGGACGCTACCTCCCACGGGACAACGACCGCGACATCAACCCCCGCACCTACCAACCTGCGGGATAAACCAGCCTCAACCGAAGCCGGGCTCACTCAGAACGCCGGGCTGGAGGATCCGCGCCGCGAGCCGTGGATGCCGTTCTTCATCCAGTGGGACGTGCCGCCCGAGCAACATCCCGGCCGGACCCCGGTGGTCCACCGCACGCGCCGCCCGCAGGGGATCGCGTGGATCGAGATCTCCGGCGATAGCGATCGCCTGGCGCGGTGGCTCGGCCTCTCGGATCTGCCGATCAGGTTCGCGCCCGGCCCGCCCGGGCTCCTGGCTGTCGCGGTCAGGATCGGCGACGATGAGCGCGTCCTTCGCGGATGACTCCGGACGGCCCGGCGATCAGCCGGCCGGCTCCTCCTCCAGCGCCATGGCCAGGGCCCGCTGGTAGACCTCCAAGCCCTGGGCACCCGCCACGGCCAGCCGCTCGTCCAGGACGAGGAAGGGCACGCCGGTGATCCCGAGCCGGCGGGCCAGCTCCTCATCCTCGCGGACCTCGGCGCCGAACCGGTCACCAGCGAGCACCTCGCGCACCTGGTCGGCCGGGACGCCCGCTCGAGCCGCGTGGCTGACCAACACCTCGGCGTCGTAGGGGTCGGCAGTGCCGGCGAAGTAGCCCCGCTGCAGGGCAGAGTAGAACGCCTCACCGACGCCGTGCTCCGCCGCGAGGTGCTGGACCCGGTGCACGTCGAACGTGCTCGCGTGACGCCGCTCGGCCGAGAACGCGAGCCCTTCGGCCTCGGCGAGCCCGCGGATGCGATCCTCGGCCAGCATCATGTCCGCCGTGGAGCCGCCGTACTTGCTGGCCAGCATCTCCGGGATCGTGATGGATCGGGTGGACGCATCCGGGTCGAGCTCGAAGGAACGCAGGACGAGGTTCAGGCGGCCCGCCCGACCGGAGCTCTCGATGGCCCGGGACAGCCTCGCCGCGCCGAGGTAGCACCACGGGCAGCCAAGATCCGACCACAGGTCCAGCCGGATGCTGCGCCCGTGATCGGTCGGTGCGGGTTCGCCGAGGACGGACACGAACGACCTCTCTTCGATCTCAGTCTGGTGCCGCTTTGGCCAGGAGCGTCAACAGGGCGGTGCCCGCAGCGATTCCACCGGGCGGGCACCGGCCGATGGTCGTGACGGCTCGAGTCCGCCGGTTGGGGCCCTCGCGCTACCCCCGAACGGCCTGCTCGATCGGGGCCGGGCGGCCGAGGAAGTGCCCCTGGCCGTACCGGATCCCCAGCCCGCGCAGCATCCAGTACTGGGCCTCGGTCTCGATCCCCTCGGCGATCACGGTACAGCGGCAGGAGGTCGCGAACTCGACCAGCGCAAGGACGTCCGCCCGACGGGTGAGGTCGTGCTCGATCGCTGCGACGGTGTCCCGGCCCAGCTTCAGGAACGACGGGCGCAGCCGCTGGATCCGGGCCAGGCCGTCGAAACCGCCGCCGGCGTCGTCGAGGGCGACGAACAGCCCGGCGGGCACGGGCGGCTCCGGCGCGGGCCGCCCATCGCCGAGCGGTCCTCCGACCTCGAGGATGATGGGGCAGCGGGCCAGTGTCAGGATCTGCCGGAGCTCCTCCAGCCGCTGCATGAGATCCGTGGACACGTTGACCGCGAGCCACATCCCCTCGGGCAGGGCGTGCGCCGAGGTGAGCGCGCAGCGCATGAGTGCCGTCTCCAGGTGGATCCCGAGCCCCTCCGCGTGCGCCGCGCTCAGCCCGATCAGTGGCCCGCTGCCGTCCGCGAACCTGGTCAGCGCCTCGTACCCCACCGGCGTGTTGGTCTCCAGGTCGACGATCGGCTGGAACACCGTGAAGAAGGTGTAGTGGCCGAACGACCCCCAACGGGGCCCACCCGTCGCCTGCGGGGCGGCAGGCCGCGCCGGCACCAGCACACTGCCGGACACCCGGGACTCCTCGTCGGGCAGCTGCACGATCACGGACGGTCTGTCGCGGTCGGCGCCCCGCACCGCCGGCACGGTGTACCTACCTCCCACTCGACCGTTGCCGACGTGAGCGTTGCCGGCGTGAGCGTTGCCGGCGTGAGCGCTGCCGACGTGAGCGTTGCCGACGTGAGCGTTGCCGACGTGGCTGCCGACCCCCACGAGTTCCGGTCCCGAGTCGTAGTCGATCACCGAGGCCCACGCCTCGATCGGGCGAACCGGTGCAGGGTCATATGCCGTGATCGGTGCCGCGGCGGGCACCGCGGCCGCAGCGGCAGGCTCCACCGCGGACAGCACGAGGGACAGGTCGATGGGCCCGGTGGCCTCCGGCTGCGCGGCCGGCCGCGGCGTGATCGGACGGTGGAGCCAACCTCGCAGGTGCACGCATAGATCCACCAGCAGGTTTCGCAGCCCCACGAACGAGACCACCGCGTGCGTGGCGAGGGTCGCGTTGAGCGCGGCGAAGGCGAGATTGACCCAGCGGTCCAGCCTCATGTCGAGGGCGATCGTATACAGAGACAGGGCGATCAGCACCCATGGCAGCAGCAGGAAGGTGCTCCCGGCGGTGGTCCGGTCGCGAACCTTCGGTGTCCGCTTGAAGGCGCTCTTCTCACCGGTGATGAGCTGCAGGATCGACGCCAGCGTGCCGGACAGGTTGACCGGCAGGAGGATCAGATTGAACCCATAGATCCGCAGCATGTCCAGCCGCTTGTACCCGCACAGCTTGAGGTCCGAGCCCAGCGCCAGGAAGTAGGGCACCGACACCAGTAACAGGATCGGGTTGAGCAGCGCCGCGTTGAACGGGTACGCGAGCATGACGACGAGGCAGGCAGAGCTCCAGAAGATCGAGGCCATGTAGTTGATCCGGATGAACAGCTCCCCGAAGCCCGTCCGCTCACCCCTGGAGCGCCGTGCCCGGACCAGTCGCCGGAGCTTGGGCAGGATGAGCAGGCCGCCGTTGGCCCAGCGCTGCCGCTGGATGCACAGCGACCCGAAGTCGGGCGGCGTGGCGCTGTAGGCCAGCCGCTCCGGGTAGTTCAGCAGCGACCAGCCCTTGATCCCCAGGTCGATCGTGGACTCGGTGTCCTCGATGACGGTGCGGTCCTGGATGTAGCGGCGGATCTCCCAGTCGCCCTCGTAGCCGATCTCCATGATGTCGTCCAGAGCCCGCTTGCGCAGGACGGCATTCGCGCCGACCCAGAAGGTGGCGCCGTAGTGGGTCATCCCCTGATGCAGGATGTGCTGCAGATCCGTTGTGGCGCCGGAGATCCGCTCGATCCGGGTGGCGGCACCGGGGTACGCGCTGTACGGCGTCTGCGCCACCGCGTGCCGGGCGTTGGCACCCTGGAGCAGGGAATGCACCATCCGGGCGCAGTACTCCGGCAGCAGGACGCTGTCCGCGTCCAGAGTCAGCACGAAGTCCGGGTTCGGGACGAGCAGGTCCGCCTCGTGTCCCGAGCAGGGCAGCAGTGCCAGGCCCAGCGGAGTCATCGTCTCGCGGTAGGCGCCGCCCATCAGTCCGATGTAACTGTTGAGGTTCATCGCCTTGTTCGGTTCGTGCGACAGCGACACGTACCGCTTGCGCTCGAAGCTGATGAGCTCCGCGTGGAACGTGGACACCAGCCGCCGGTGCAGCTGCGCCAGGCGGCGGCTCGGTGGGACCGTGCCCTGAGCAAGGGTCTCCCGCAGGGCGGTGACGACCCGCTGCAGATCGGCGGCCAGGGCACCGAGCACGTGATGGACGAAGAACGCATCGGCGTGGTCGACGAGTTCGTGCCGGGATCCCAGTCCCTGCAACCAGTCCACGGCGTACTCGTAGTGTCCGGCAAGCACGGCCACGTCCGTCAGGTCCACCGGCATGCCGGCCGCCCGCTCGGCGTCGAACTCCAGCTGCGCCATCGTGAACCGGTGTGCCGGGACGGCCAGCTCGCCGGCCAGCTGCCCGGGCAGCGCCCGCGCCTGCTCCAACAGGTCGTATTCCCTGACGTTCCGGGGTGCCTGAGGATCGTCGATGAGCAGTACCACGCGCAGGTCCGTCTGCTCCTGCAGGGCCACCGAGAGCAGCGTCGTGCGGATGACACGGGCGTCCTCCTGATAGGAGGGCACCAGCACCGTGACGGTCGGGCTCTGCTGGTCGAAGAACTCGTCCAGTACCAGCCGCGGCGCCCGCCGGTGCGAGCGGGCCCGGTAGAAGAACCCGATCCGGGTCGTCAGGTAGGCGATCGCCGACGCCGCCAGCGCCGTGACCACGAGCAGGTAGGCGACCGCCTCGATGACCAGCCGTGAGCTGTCCGCCATCCCGGCGAGGAACTGCTGCTCGACGGTGTAGGCGACATAGCACGCCCACGCCGACACCGTCACGACTATCGCGAGACGCCCCATGGCGATCCGGCGTTCGGAGATGACGGGAGGGACCTTCGGCAGCGGCTGGGTGCGTCGGTCGGCGCCCCACTGCCGCCCGCGGCGGGGAAGCCTGCTCTGCTTCGCGGCCCTGCCGCGCATGACTCAGCTCCAATCAGTGACGGTTAGTGGTCATTTGATAGCGAAGGGTGGCCTCGGCGTCATAGGCTAGCCGTCATGGTCGGGCTGTGGGAGCGAACTCCGGAAGTCCGGCGGCCGGTGGTCCGGTGTTGGTGGAAACCTGTGAAGAACCCGCGCGAATACGTGACGATGATCCACTCATGTACCGAGATGGCCTGGGGCACAGGGGATCTGCGAAGAACCTGATCGCGCGGGTGGGCGCCTCGCGACCTGTGCGCAAAGGGAATCGGCCATTCGGCCGAGGTGATCGTCAGCCGAAGATGTGGGCAGGAGCGGAAGCATGGCGCACGAGCAGGTGACGCGGCGGCAGGGGCCGCCCACGCCACCTCCGATACCCGAGGGGCCGACTGAGCGACTGTCCTGGTCACGGTTGTTCATCCTGCTGATGGTCATCGTGGGGCTGGCCGCCGGCGGGTACTACGCGGTCCGCCTGGTCATGACGCCCACCGCGCAGGTGGCGCAGTCCTGGGGCGTCCCGTACGTGGACGTCACCCTGACCCCGACCTACCAGTTCCAGGACCCGCGCTCCAACCCCTCCCGCAACATCGCCCTCGCCTTCGTGGTCGCTGCCCGGACCGACCCGTGCACGCCGAGCTGGGGGGCGGCGTACACCCTTGGCCAGGCCGCCCGGCAGCTCGAACTCGACCGGCGGATCGCGCAGTTGCGCGCGGTGGGTGGGCAGGTCATGGTGAGCTTCGGCGGGCAGGCGAACACCGAACTGGCGGCCGCCTGCACCGACGTCGGGCGGCTGACCCAGGCGTACCGGTCCGTCGTGGATCGCTACGGCGTCAACGTGATCGACCTCGATATCGAGGGCGCCGCGTTGCAGGACGCGGCCTCGATCCAGCGCCGGGCCCAGGCCCTGGCCGCCCTGCAGCGGGAACGGCATGCGGCCGGCCACGACCTCGCGATCTGGCTGACCCTCCCGGTGGCCCCGACCGGGTTGCTCGACGACGCGCAACAGGTGGTGCTGTCGACGTTGAGGAGCGGGGTATCCCTGCGTGGGGTGAACGTGATGACGATGGACTACGGCACCTTCAGCGGGCGTCCCGACATGCTCGCCGTGGCCAGACAGGCGTTGCAGGCGACCGCCGGGCAACTGGCTGGCCTGTACGCAGGGGTCGGGGTCAAGCTCGATCAGGTTCAGCGCTGGGCCCGGCTCGGGGTGACCCCGATGATCGGGCAGAACGACATCGACAACGAGGTGTTCACCCTTCAGAACGCACGCGGGCTGGCCGACTTCGCCCGCCGCCAGGGCGTCGGCCGGGTATCGCTGTGGTCGATCAACCGGGATGCTCCCTGCGGAGCGACCTTCGCCTCGGTCGCGGTGCATTCCGCGACCTGCAGCGGGGTGCGCCAGAAGGCCTTGGACTTCACCAACGTGTATGCGGCGCTGCCGGGGCGCGCGCCCGACGCGCCGGCCACCGATGCGATCGTCGTGCCGACCCAGCAGCCGAACGTCGATGACCCGAGGACCAGCCCGTACCCGATCTGGCGGCCCACCGCGCAGTACCCGGAGAACTACAAGGTGGTCTGGCATGGGCTGGTCTACCAGGCGAAGTGGTACACGCAGGGCTCGGACCCCTCAGCCCTGCTGGGGGGCGGGACACCGAATCCGTGGGCGCTGCTCGGGCCCGTCGAGACCAGGGACGCCGCGCCGAAGCCGGTACCGCTGGCCACCGGCGTGCGGACCGTCTGGGCCGCGAAAGCCTTGTACAACAAGGGAGACCGGGTGATGTTCGGCGGGTTGCCGTACGAGGCGCGCTGGCTGACCAAGGGCGACACTCCGTCGACCGAGTTCCCGGTCGGCGCCGACTCCGCCTGGCGCCCGCTGTTCACCATCCCTGGGGAGCCGAACACCCCGTAGACCAGCGGGGCGATGCCGAAATCCGTTCGAGCCGGCGCCCTGTCCGCTGCTTATGCTGGGAGGCAGGATCAGGCGGGCCCGAACGTCATCGTGAGCTGTCCTCGGACCGCTCACCGTCCCAGGGCCCCACGAATGACAGGGGCGGTGTCACAGCGGTTCACATCGAGGTCAGAGTGGGAGCGATCACGGTGACGACCGCAACCGCACCGCTTGCCCGCCGCGGGAAGCCCGAGCGCCGCCGGCGTTCGGGTTCCGTCGCGTCGAGGGGCGAATGGTGGCTGGAGTGCGAGCGACGGAGCTGGCCTCAGCTGGAATGGCACCCGCACCCCGGCCTGCGGCAGTTCCTGGCGCGGGACCACTGGGGCGTGACCGCTCAGGCGCAGCCGCACCGGCTCGTCATTCCGGCGACCGTTGCCGTTCCGCTGGTGCTGAAGCTCCGCGACTCGCCGCATCGCCCGCCGGCCTTCCTGCACGGCGTCCATGATCACTACGCCGTCATGGACGGGGAGTGCGCCCCGTCCTACCTGTCGACCCTGATGGCACCGCTGGGCGGCTACCAGATCCTGGGCCGGCCGATCTGCGAGCTCGAGGGCGGGATCGTCGACCTGGAGGAGGTCTTCGGCCCGGCCGGCCGCCGGCTGCTCGAGGAGGTTCGCGACGCCCCGACCTGGCGGCAGCGATTCGCGCTGGTGGACGCGTTCCTGCTGGCGGCCGCGCAGCGCGGCCCCCGGCCACGCGTCGAGGTGACCAGGGCCTGGCAGGTGCTGTCCGACAGCGGGGGAGCGGTGCCGATCCGCCAGCTCGCCCAGGAGGTGGGGTGGAGCCACAAGCATCTGATCGCCCAGTTCACCCAGAAGGTCGGCCTGCCACCCAAGACCGTCGCGCGGCTGGTGCGCTTCCATCGCGCCGTCGCGCGGTTGCCGACGGGAGTCACGTCGGGCTGGTCCCAGTTGGCGGTCGAGTCCGGGTACGCCGACCAGTCCCATCTGATCCGCGAGTTCCGCGACTTCGCCGGGATCACGCCCGCGCGTTACCCGCAGCCCTCAGCCGGCTGCCTCTAGAGGAGCAAGGCTTCGACGAAGGAGTGCGACATGTCTCGCCCGCAGCGGCACACCGCCGACCTCAGCTCGTACCCGGACCTTGTCGTGATCTACCTCGGAATGCGGGCCCGCACGCCCAATGGCGTGATGACGCTGCTGCGTTTCGGGCCGCGGATCCGCCGATCGGTGGCTGCGGGGCCGGATGGCCTGCTGCGCCACGAGAACCTGGCGTTTGGGCTGTTCCCGCCGCACCTGGGGATGCGGCAGTACTGGCGGGACTTCGATGCACTCGAGCGGTGGTCCCGCAGCCGGCCACATGCGGACTGGTGGCGCTCTCTACTTGTCGATTCGGCCGGAGTCGGCTTCTGGCACGAGACCTACTTCGCCGGCGGCGGGATGGAGTCGATCTACCTGGACCTGCCGCCGATCGGGTTCGCCAGCTTCGCTCCTACCGTCGAGGCCAGGCAGTCTCTGTTCTCGGCCCGACGCCGCCTACGCCTGCCCGGCGACGGCGGTGACGGAACTCCGGTGCCGGAGCACGAGTTCTACGGACCGGCGGGCAACGGATCGGAGCGCCGATGAGCAGCACCCATTACTTCACGGCCGCCAGCCTCGACGGCTTCATCGCCACGCCCGAGCACTCCCTGGACTGGCTGCTCAGCCAGGACCACGACCCTCGTGGCCCGATGGGCTACGAGATCTTCCTTGAGCAGGTCGGCGCGATGGCGATGGGAGCCTCCACCTACCGGTGGATCCTGGACCACCACGAATGGGAGTACACCGTGCCGGCCTGGGTCTTCACCCACCGCACCTTTCCACCGCCCACGGGTGACATCCGTTTCGTTCAGAACGACGTTGTCCCGGTTCATCGCGAGATGCTGGAGGCGGCGGGTGGCCGGGATGTCTGGCTGGTCGGCGGCGGCGGACTTGTCGGGCAGTTCGCCGATCACGGACTGCTGGACGACGTCTGGGTCCAGTACGCGCCGGTGACCCTGGGCGCCGGAGCGCCGCTGCTGCCGCGACGGCTCGACCTGGAGCTGATCGAGCTGACCCGCAACCACAGCTTCGTCTGCGCCCACTACACGGTGGCGCGCTGACACCCGGACCGTTCACGTGATGGCGGCCAGCCGGTCGACGGACTGCAGCGCGGTGTCCAGGTCAGGGTCCGCCCACGGCCCGTTGCCGACGAGCACGACGTGGTCAATGCCGAGCTGACGCAGGGCCGAGCATCGCGTGGCGAAGTCCTCGGCGGACTCGTTCGGTGCCAGACGACTGCTGAGGGTTACCTCGATGTCCTTGCGATCCCGGCCGGCCGCTTCGCAGGCCTGGGCAAGGGCTTCGAGCTTGCGGCGGACCGTGGCTCCGCCGTCGGGGATGTCGAACAGGTTGCAGGCGTCGCCGTAGCGGGCCACCAGTGGAAGGGTGCGCTTTTCGCCGGTGCCGCCGATCAGGACTCTCGGGCGGGCGAGCGGCGCGGGGCTGCTGATCGGCCGCTCCAGACGGTGGTACGGGCCGTGGAAGGGGGTCTGGCGGCCGCTCCACATGTGATCGGCCAGCTGGAGGATCTCCTCCAGGCGATCGAACCGCTCGCTGATCGGGGAGAACGGCAGGTCGAGCATCCCGGCCTCATCGCCCTGATAACCGGCGCCGATCCCGAACCACGCATGGCCGCCGGACAGGACGTCCAGGCTGGTCACCGCCTTGATCAGGAGTGCCGGCTCCCGGATGGACGCCCAGGTGACCATGGTGCCCAGGTGAACCCGGCGGGTGGCGGCCGCGAGAAAGCCGAGCGTCGTATAGGCCTCGAGCATCGGCTCCTCAATCCCGCTCAGCCCGGCCAGAAGATCCCGGTATGCGCGATCAAGGGCTGCGCCGATGCCCTCCTCGCCCGTCCCGACCTGGTCCGACATCCTTCTCGTGTCGGTCATGACCACGTCCTCCCGGCCGAGCCTGCGGTGTACTTGTCCAAGACCACATTCCGGGACGGCGGGCCCCGGAAACCTCGGCCACCCGGCCACCTTGTCGGGGACCGAACGACCCGGGGCGGGACCGGTGCCCCCGCCCCTTCTCGGCTCAGGCGCGGGTGGCCCTAAAGCGGGTGTGGGTCGCGGCCGGAGTCTGCCTGGTGCTGATCGTTTCGAGCCGAACGTGCTCGGGGATGTCGAGTGCGTCGAACCCCGTCCGACGCTCCAGGCCGGCAGAGTGGCCGCACGCGCCTCAGATGGTCGGCAGCTCCTCCACGGCATCCATGGTGGTGCCGGCCATCCGGGTCAGCCAGGCCTTGACCACGGCGAGCTCGTCTGCGGAGAAGTCGGCCGACAGGCGATCCTCGACCGCCTTGACGGTGGGCTTCGCGGCGGCCAGGCGGGCCCGGCCGGCCTCGGTCAGGTAGATCCTCTGGGAGCGGCGGTCCTGCGGGTGCGGCTGCCGCTCGATCAACCCGGCCCGTTCCAGGCCGGCGAGCAGCTCGTTGGCGGACTGCCGCGCCGTGGAGACCTTGCGGGCGAGGTCGGCAACTGTCAGGCCCGGGCTCTCGTCGAGGATCATCAGCGAGGCGTACTGCGCCACCGACAGGCCGTGCTTGGTGAGCGCCTCGTCCACGACTGCGCGCATGCTCAGCCAGGCATGGCGTACCAGGAACGTCGAGCACCGCGGGGGAGTCGTCACCCCCCCATTGTGCTCATTCTCATTATTGACAGGTTCCTGACGGCATGCGACTGTGACGAACGTGACCGTCAGGAACCTGTCAATCGATCGTGATCGCCGGGTGCTGTCCGCCCTGGTCCTGTCTGCGGTGCTGATCTGGCTCGACACCACCATCCTCGGCATCGCTCTGGAACACCTCGCCGATCCACGGCAGGGCCTGGGCGCCACGCCGAGTTGCAGTGGGCCGTCGGCTCCTACGCGCTGCTGTTCGCCACCGCACTGTTCGCTGCCGGAGCCCTTGGCGACCGGTACGGGCATCGCACCGTGCTGGTCGCAGGTCTGGTCACCTTCGGCGCGGCATCCGCGTGGGCCGCCTGGGCCGCGGATCCGACCGGTCTCATCCTGGCCCGCGGGGTGATGGGCGTGGGCGGCGCGATGATCATGCCGACCTCGATGGGCATCATCGGGTCGAGCTTCCCGCCGCACCGGCGCCCCGGCGCGATCGCGGCCTGGTCGGCCTCCAGCGGCGTCGGCGTCGCGCTCGGCCCGCTGATCGGCGGGCTGCTCATCGACCACTTCTGGTGGGTTTCGGTGTTCCTGGTCAATCCGCCGATCGTGGTCCTGGCGGTGGCGGGGATCCTCCGCTACGCGCCCAACCCGCGCGGACCGCGCCGGCGCGGCGTGGACCTGCCGGGCCTGCTGCTGTCCACCGTGGGCCTGGCCGCCCTCGCCTACGGGTTGATCGAGGCGGGTCAGGACACCGATTGGGGTCGCCCGCAGGTGTGGGCGCCGGTCATCGTCGGGGTCGTCGTGCTGGCGGCGTTCATCGTCGTGGAGTCCCGGTCCGCCGAGCCCAGCTTCAACCCGCGGTTGTTCCGCGTGGGTCGGTTCGCGGCCGGGAACCTGGCCCTGGCGGCGCTGTTCTTCGCCATCACCGGGCAGATGTTCTACGGCAACTTCTTCCTGCAGGGCGCCCGCGGAATGCCGGCGGTCCAGGCGGGATTCGCTTTCCTGCCGGGTGCGCTGGGCGTTGTCGTCGGCTCCGCTGCGGGGCCACGGCTGGTCAGGCGGTACGGCGTCGCCAGGGTCAGCGGCACCGCGCTGTTCCTGGTGGCCCTCGGGTTCGCCGCCAACCTCAGCATCGAGAGGGGCACGTCGCTGCTGTGGTTCTGCACCCTCGGCGGGTTCAACGGCATCATGATCGGTGCCACGATCGCGCCGACCGTGGCCGCGGTGCTCGCCGTCCTGCCGGCCGACCAGATGGGCGCCGGATCCGCGGTCAACAACACCGTGCGCCAGGTCGGCAGCGTTCTGGGCATCGCCGTGCTGGGCACCGTGCTGACCCTGTCGTACCGCAGCCGTGTCGATCCCGCGCTCGGCGGACTGCCCGGGCCGGCCCGGACCGCCGCCGAGACCTCGGCCGAGCAGGCCCGAGGGCTGGCGCGCGCCCTCGGCCGTCCGGACCTCACCGTGGCAGCCGCCCGGGACCAGGAGGAGCGGCAGCGTCGCCGGGTGGAAGAGGAGCGGCGCCGTCCTGCTGGTTCTCGCCTTCCGCGCCCGGCCGGGCACCGGCATGTCCACGCCGGCAGGGGATCCGGCCGCGACGCACCGGCACGCGTCGCCGCTGGGCGTCTCCTCCGGCGACTGAAGCGGACGCCATCACCGGCCCGCCCCGTGCTGGTGCCCGGGGGGCGGGCCGCGGGCTCTCGGGCGCCGTCAGCCGGCCTCGGCTTCCATCGCCAGCAGCCCGGTGCCGCTGCTGGCCCAGAGGGCGGTGAGGTCACCGCTCGCGCGGCCGCCGACCAGCACGGCATGAGGAAGGAACAGCGGGCTGCGGGCGCGGTACCTGAAGCGCCGTAGCGGTCTGCCTCGGCCGGCGGCAAGGTCGAGCAGCAGCGTGGCGATCAGCGGTCCGTGGATGACCAGGCCGGGGTAGCCCTCCGTGTTCCGGCAGTAGTCGGCGTCGTAGTGAATGCGGTGACCGTTGAAGGTCAGCGCGGAGTAGCGGAACAGGGCTGTGCTGTCGAGTGACCAGGTGGTCTGGAACTCCGCCTCCGGTTGCGGTTGTGCCGACTGCTCGAGACCTGCCGCCTGGTCGGGGCCCACCGCGGCGATCCGCGGGCTCGAGTCGCGCTCGCGGTACACGATCGTCTGGTCCTCGAGCAGGTAGGTGGTGCCACCCACCCTGACGTCGTGCTCGACGGTGACGAAGCACAGCGGCCCGCTGCGGCCCTGCTTCGGCGTGATCGCGCGGATCGTGGACACCCGCTCGCCCACGTCCCCGAGACGCAGCGGGTTCCGGAACTCCAGCCGGCCACCGGCCCACATGCGCCGGGGCAGCCCGACCGGCGGCATGGTGACGCCGAGCCTGGGGTGCCCGTCCTCGCCCAGGTCGCAGCGGCGCACCAGGTCGTGAAAGTAGAGCCAGTGCCATCCCGGCGGAAGCGCGTCCCCCTCTCTCAGCCCGGGTTCGCGGTCGAGGGTGATGCGCAGGCGATCGGCCTGACCCGGGTCGAGCCATGCCGAGCACCTGGTCTCTCGGCCGACCCAGTCCTGCCACTCGGCGGCGGCATGCCGCTCATCCCTGCCGCTCATCCCTGCCGCTCATCCTCCCGCCATCATCACGGTCCGGTACACGTGTCCGGGCCTGCAGTTGCATAAATCGTTTCATCCGATGGATGGTGCGAGCGCCGACGGTCAGTGTCTGAGGGTCGACGCCCGGGCGATGAGTTCGGGGGTGAACAGGACCTGTTCGTGCTGATGCTCCGGATTCGTCGACTCATCGAGCAACAGCCGTGCGGCCGTGCGTCCCAGGTCCCGGCGGGGCTGCCGGACCGAGGTCAGCGGGACGGCGGCGGCAGAGGAGAACTCGATGTCGTCATAGCCGACGATTGCCAGGTCGTCGGGCACGGCGATGCCGAGCTCGACGCAGCGCTGGAGCAGGCCCACGGCGAGAAGATCGTTGGCACAAAACGCAGCCGTGGGCCGCCCCGAGCGCGCGATCCCCGCGATGCGCGCACCCGCGCTGCGACCCTCCTCGACCGACAGCGCCTCCGTCCGGATCATGATGAGGGCCTCCTGCGGGAGCCCGGCGTCCTTCATCGCAGCCAGGGCTCCGTCCCGCCGGTCGCGCACCTGGCCGATCCGGTCCGGCCCGCCGACGAACGCGATGCGACGATGCCCGACGTCGACCAGATGCTCGATGGCGAGCCGGCCTCCGAGTTGGTCGTCCACGGCGACCGAGCAGTACCCGGCACCCGGGCGCGTGCGGTCGACGAGCACCACCGGCGTGCCTCGATTGCTCAGCTCGTCCAGCGCCGGATCCTCCGCGTCGATCGGCGTGATCAGGACCCCCTGCACGCGTTGTTGTTCCAGCCGGCGCAGGTAGAGGTGCTCACGATCGGTGTCCTGACGGCTGTTGCACAGGAAGAGCGACAGTTCCACCGCCTGGGCGACCTCCTCGACGCCCTCGGCCACGTCGGTGAAGAACGGGTTGGACGCATCCAGCAGCACGTAGGCGATGACCCGGCTCTGCCCGGCTCGCAACTGACGTGCCGACTCGTTGCGGACGAAGTCGAGCGCCCCGATCGCGTCGCGCACCCGCCGCCTGGTCGCGGAGCTGACGCGCTCGGGGTGGTTGAGCACGTTCGACACGGTGCCGACCGAGACCCCGGCGAGCACGGCAACGTCCTTGATGCTCGAGGGGCGGGCGGTGCTCGCCGAGGTCACGCCGCCCCCTTGTCCGTCACCGTTGACCTACCCAGGCAGTGAATCGTGCCAAGCGCAGTTTAGTAGACCAAAGACGCTGCCACCCGCTCTTGCCCTCCCGCGGCGCAGGCTGATCCGTGATCTGGCGAGCCTTGACGCCAGCGCATCCCGCAACCTAGCCTTCACGGCATTGAAACATTTCAATCCGTTCGTCTTCAACGCCAGCAACATCGATCAGTTCAAGTTCTGACCCGTCCGCCGGCCGGCGGCCCAGGTCGCCGGCCGGCGTCCACAACCCCAATCCAGCCGCGAGCTCCGGTGGGCGCGATGCAACGAGTCTGCTTCCAGCTCCACGTCCGGCCCGATCGGATCGAGGAGTACAGGTCCCGCCATGCTGCGGTCTGGCCCGAGATGCTCCGGGCGCTCGCGCGCACAGGGTGGCACAACTACTTACTCTTCCTGCGCGGCGACGGGCTGCTCATCGGCTACCTGGAGACGCCCTCGCTCGAGCAGGCTCAGGCGGGCATGGATGCGACCGACGTCAACGCCCGATGGCAGGTTGAGATGGCCGACTTCTTCGTCGAGCTCGGCGATGCCAGGCCGGACACCGGATTCCTGCAGCTCGAGGAGATCTTCCACCTCGAGGACCAGCTCGAGCGCCTCGACCCGAACCCGATCGAGAAGTGATGTGACATGACCTCCTTCGCCGACATCAGCCCCGCGCTCGAGCAGCTGGCCATTGAGGTGCCCTCGTGGGCCTACGGCAACTCAGGGACCCGGTTCAAGGTATTCAGCACGCCCGGGACACCGCGCAGCGTGCAGGAGAAGATCGCGGATGCCGCCACGGTGCACCGCTTCACCGGGCTGGCCCCGGCGGTGGCCCTGCACATCCCGTGGGACCACGTCGATGACTACGCCGGGCTGCGGCGCCATGCCGAGGACCTCGGCATCCGGCTCGGCACGATCAACAGCAACACCTTCCAGGACGATGACTACAAGCTCGGGAGCCTGACGCACGCCGACCCGGCGGTGCGCCGGAAGGCCGTCGATCACAACCTCGAGTGCATCGAGATCATGAACCAGACCGGATCGCGGGATCTGAAGATCTGGCTCGCGGACGGCACGAACTACCCGGGTCAGGGCGACATCCGCGCCCGGCAGGACTGGCTGGCCGAGAGCCTGTCGACGATCTACGGCCAGATCGGCGACGGGCAGCGACTGGTGCTGGAGTACAAGTTCTTCGAGCCGGCCTTCTACCACACCGACGTCCCGGACTGGGGCACGGCGTACGCCCAGGTCGCGGCCCTGGGTGACAGGGCGGTCGTCTGTCTCGACACCGGGCACCACGCTTCGGGCACGAACATCGAGTTCATCGTCGCCCAGTTGCTGCGACTGGGGAAGTTGGGGTCCTTCGACCTGAACAGCCGGTTCTACGCCGACGACGACCTCATGGTCGGCGCAGCAGATCCGTTCCAGCTCTTCCGGATCCTGGTCGAGGTGGTCCGCGGCGGCGGCTACGGCAGGGACAGCGACGTCGCGCTCATGCTCGACCAGTGCCACAACATCGAGAAGAAGGTACCCGGCCAGATCCGGTCGGTACTCAACGTCCAGGAGATGCTGGCCCGGGCGTTGCTCATGAACACCGCGGCGCTCGCGGCGGCCAGGGAGGCCGGAGATGTGCTGGCCGCGAACGAGATCTTCATGGATGCGTTCTACACCGACGTGCGACCCGACCTCGCGGCGTGGCGCCAGACCCGCGGCCTGCCGGCTGACCCGGTGAAGGCATACGCCGCGAGCGGCTACCAGGAGCAGATCGAGGCGGATCGCGTCGGCGGTGCGCAGGCAGGATGGAACTGACGTGAACCGGGACGCTGACGTGAACCAGGACGCTGACGTGAACCGGGACGCGACGCTGCCGATCCCGGCACAGCTCATCGCCCGATCGAACCGGCTCGGAGCGGACCCGAGGAACACCAACTACGCGGGGGGCAACGCCTCGGCCAAGGGCACCGTCATCGATCCGGTGACCCGGCGGCCGACGGAACTGATGTGGGTCAAGGGCTCCGGCGGAGATCTCGGCACGCTGACCGAGTCCGGGCTGGCCGTGCTGCGGCTGGACCGGCTCCGTTCGCTGGTCGAGGTCTACCCGGGTGTGGACGGCGAGGACGACATGGTCACCGCGTTCGACTACTGCCTGCACGGTAAGGGTGGCGCCGCGCCCTCGATCGACACCGCGATGCACGGGCTGGTCGAGGCGGTCCACGTCGATCACCTGCACCCCGACTCGGGCATCGCCTTCGCGACGGCCGCCGACGGCAGGGCTCTGACCAAGGCGTGCTTCGGCGAGCGGGTCGCCTGGATCGAGTGGCGCCGCCCTGGGTTCCAGTTGGGCCTGGACATCGCCCGGATCCGCCGGGAGAACCCGCAGGCCATCGGCGTCATCCTCGGTGGCCACGGGATCACCGCCTGGGGCGAGAGCTCGCAGGAGTGCGAGGCCAACTCGCTGGAGATCATCCGAACGGCCGAGCGTTACATCGTCGAGCACGGCGCGGGCGAACCGTTCGGGGCCGTCGTGCCCGGCTACGAGCCGCTGCCCGAGCCCGAACGGCACGCCCGCGCGGCAGCGCTGGCTCCGGTGACCCGGGGCCTGGCCTCGACGGACGCGCCGATGCTCGGCCACTACATCGACAGCGCGGCCGTGCTGGAGTTCCTCTCCCGCGAGCAGCTGCTGCCGCTGGCCGAGCTGGGCACGTCCTGCCCGGACCACTTCCTGCGCACCAAGATCCGGCCGCTGGTGGTCGACCTGCCCGCCACCGCGTCCGTGCCGCAGGTCGTGGCGCGGCTACGCGAGCTGCACGCCCGCTACCGCGAGGACTACGCGGCCTACTACCGGCGGAATGCCTCCGAGGACAGCCCACCGATGCGGGGCGCGGACCCCGCGATCGTCCTGGTCCCCCGGGTTGGCATGTTCTCCTTCGGCAGGAACAAGCAGACGGCCCGGGTGGCCGGCGAGTTCTACCTCAACGCCATCAACGTCATGCGGGGCGCCCAGGCGCTGTCCAGGTACTCCCCGATCGACGAGCGGGAGAAGTTCCGGATCGAGTACTGGGCGCTGGAGGAGGCGAAGCTGGCCCGGATGCCCAGGCCCAAATCGCTCGCCGGCAGGGTAGCCCTGGTCACCGGCGCCGGCTCGGGGATCGGGAAGGCGATCGCCGAGCGGCTGGCTGCCGAGGGCGCCTGCGTGGTCGTCGTGGACCTCGACGCCGATGCGGCCGCGACGGTGGCCAAGGGCATCGGGTCCACCGACACCGCGATCCCCGTCACCGCCGACGTGACCGATGCCGCCGCCGTGCAGGCGGCCGTCGGTGCCGCCGCGCTGGCCTTCGGCGGCGTCGACCTCGTGGTCAACAACGCCGGGCTGTCCATCTCCAAGCCACTGCTGGAAACCTCCGAGCGCGACTGGGACCTCCAGCACGACGTCATGGCCAGGGGGTCGTTCCTGGTCTCCCGGGCTGCGGCGAAGGCGATGATCGACCAGGGGATGGGCGGCGACATCGTCTACATCTCGAGCAAGAACGCGGTCTTCGCCGGCCCGAACAACCTCGCGTACGGCGCTGCGAAGGCCGATCAGGCCCATCAGGTTCGCCTGCTCGCCGCCGAGCTGGGCGAGTTCGGCATTCGCGTCAACGGAGTCAACCCCGACGGGGTGGTGCGCGGGTCGGGCATCTTCGCCAAGGGCTGGGGTGCGCAGCGCGCAAAGGTCTACGGCGTCCCCGAAGAGGAGCTGGGCGCGTTCTACGCCAAGCGCACCCTGCTGGGGCGCGAGGTGCTGCCCGAACACGTCGCCGCCGCCGTGTTCGCCCTGACCGGCGGGGATCTCAGCCTGACGACAGGGCTGCACATCCCCGTCGACGCGGGCGTGGCCGCGGCCTTCCTCAGGTAGGCGTCGTGCCGCCGACGTCGGTGAGGGTGGCCGCGGTCGACCTCGGCGCCACCAGCGGCCGGGTCATGATCGGCGAGGTCGGCCCGGGGCGGGTCCTGCTCACGGAGGTGCACCGTTTCCCCAACGGTGCCGTCCGATCGGGCGACGGATCGCTGCGCTGGGACATCGACGGGATGTACGCGCAGGTGCTGACCGGGCTGGCCAAGGCCGGCCCGGTGGACGCCGTCGGCGTCGACAGCTGGGCGGTCGACTACGGACTGCTGGACGCCTCGGGCCGGCTGCTCGGCGCGCCGTTCGCCTACCGGGACGCGCGGACCGCCGCGGTGCAGGACGCCGTCCACGCCGCGGTCAACGAGCAGGAGCTGTACGCCGTGACCGGCCTGCAGCACCTGCCGTTCAACACGATCTACCAGCTCGCCGCCGAGGCAGACCTCGACGCGGCGGCGACGATGCTCCTGCTGCCCGACCTGCTGGACTACTGGCTCACCGGGACCGTCGGCGCCGAGGCGACCAATGCCTCGACCACCCAACTGCTGAACGTGCGGACCCGGGCGTGGGCACTCGACCTCGCCGCGAGGGCCGGTATCCCCGCGCGGCTGCTGCCACCGCTGCGCGAGCCGGGGACGGTGGTCGGGGGCCTCACGCCCGCCGCCGCTGTCGGCGCCGGCCAGCGCGCGGGCACGCCAGTCGTGGCGGTCGGCTCGCACGACACCGCGTCCGCAGTCGTCGGCGTGCCGGCCCGGCCCGATTCGTCCTTCGCGTACATCTCGTCGGGCACCTGGTCACTGGTCGGGCTGGAGCTCGATCACCCGGTGCTGACCGAAGCGGCCCGGCGGGCGAACTTCACCAACGAAGGCGGCGTGGACCGCACCATCCGGTTCCTGCGCAACGTCATGGGTCTGTGGGTCCTCAACGAGACGATGCGGGCCTGGGGCACCGAGGACATCGCAGCCGTTCTCGCCCAGGCGACCGACGCCCCGGCACACGGACCGCTCATCGACATCGATGCGCCGGAGTTCCTCGAGCCCGGGGACATGACTGCCCGGGTGCGGGGGGCGTGCGTACGGACGGGTCAGACAGCGCCTGAGACGCACGGCGCGCTGGCCCGGTGCATCCTCGAGAGCCTGGCCCTGGCCCACCGGCGCGCGGTGAAGGTCGCGGCCGACCTCACCGGACGCGACATCGACGTGATCCATGTCGTCGGCGGCGGGTCGCGCAACGGCCTGCTCTGCCAGCTCACCGCCGATGCCTGCGGCGTCCCGGTTCTCGCCGGCCCGGTGGAGGCAACCGCCCTCGGCAACGTCCTGGTCCAGGCCCGGGCGCTCGGAGTCGACCTGCCCGACCTCGCCGCGATGCGTGCGCTGATCCGTGCCACCCACGACCCGGTGCGCTACCAGCCCACCGGCGGCCCGGAGCCCTGGATCCTCGGCGAGGCGCGCCTGTCACGCACCGGCGGCAGGTAGCCCGGTGCCACGGTGCCAGGCGCCACCGCCTGGATGCCGCGATCAGTCCATCGGCAGCTGGAGGGTGTGGGCCCGATGGCTCGCCTTCGCCGCCAGGTAGCGCGTGTTGGCCGTCGACAGATGCAGCTGGGTCGGGACCCGCTCGGTGATCTCCACCCCCAGGCCGGCGAGCTGGGTGGCCTTGTCGGGGTTGTTGCTCAGCAGCGCGACCCTGGTGACGCCGAGTGCGAACAGCATCTGGGCGGCCACCGTGTAGTCCCGCTCGTCCTCGCCCCGGCCGAGCGCCAGGTTCGCCTGGTAGGTGTCCAGACCACGGTCCTGCAGGGCGTAGGCGTCGAGCTTGTCGTACAGGCCGATGCCCCGACCCTCCTGGCGCAGGTAGAGCAGCAGGCCGCCCGCCCCACTCAGGCGCTCAACGGCCTCCCGGAACTGCGGGCCGCAGTCACATCGTTCGCTGCCGAACACGTCCCCGGTCAGGCACTCGCTGTGCACCCGGACGAGCAGCGGCTTCCCCGATGCGGTGGCGGCGCGCCGCCGCGAGCGGGGTGCTTGCCAGTCGCCGAAACCGAGGGCAAGGTGCTCCTTGCCGTCCACCAGGCCGTCGAACGTGATGACCTGCGCCTCGGTAACGTAGCCGTCCAGCCGCAGCGGTAGCGTCACCTGCCTGCGGACGCCCGCCCGCGGAACCGGGTCGGCCGTGGCAAGGGCGATCGATCGCAGGGGGGGTCCCGCGATGGGCCGAGCGTTCAGCATCGGTTCTCCTTGTCGTGATCGGGCGTCCTGATGGGGCGGCCGTACGTCCTGCTGAGCTGCAGCACGTCCATCGACGGCTGCCTCGACGACACGTCCCCCCAGCGGCTGTTGCTGTCCAACGACGCCGACTTCGATCGCGTCGACGCCGTCCGCGCCGAGTGCGACGCGATCATGGTCGGAGCGGGGACGATCCGCAGGGACGATCCCCGGCTGCTGGTCCGTTCCGCGGCCCGCCGCCAGGCCCGGGTCGCTCGTGGGCTCGGACCGTCGCCGATCAAGGTGACCCTCACGCGCGACGGTGGGCTCGAGCCGTCCGCGCTGTTCTTCACCACCGGCGAGGCCGACAGGCTGGTCTACTGCAGCACCCCCGCGCTGACCCGGTTGCGGGCCCGGCTCGGGTCGGTAGCCACGGTGGTCGATGCCGGGGATCCGGTGGACCTGCACCGCCTGATGTCCGACCTGCACCACCGGGGCGTGCGCCGGCTCATGGTCGAGGGCGGAGAGACGATCCACACCCAGCTCCTCGGCGCCGGTCTGGCGGACGAGCTGCACCTCGTCGTCGCCCCGTTCTTCGTGGGTGACCCGCGGGCGCCGCGGCTGCTCGGCAGCGGGCGCTTCCCGCCGGGCCCGGGGAGCGGGCGGTGCTGGCCGAGGTCCACCGGATCGGCGACGTCGTCCTGCTCCGCTACGGGCTGTCCGAGCGCTTCTCCTCGTCCTGAGCCGATCACGGGACCTCGCAGGTCAGCAGGACGAGCTCGCTCGGCTCGATCAGATCGTTCTGCACCGTCAGCTCGGCGAGTGCTGGCACTGCCGGCGGGCCCGCCTCCGCGATCTCGAGGGCCCGCCGGGCCCGGGACGCCACGATCCGCTGACCGACCAGGACAGCGGCACCGGGCAGGCTCGCGACCAGTGCCAGCAGCCCGTACACCACGGCCATGGTGAGGCCCTGCGCGGCGTTCAGCCCGGCGGTGGCGAAGGCCCAGGTCGTGGCTGCCTCCCGGGGGCCCCAGCCGCCGATGTTCAGCGGCACGGCCATCGCGACGAGCGCCAGCAACAGAAGGGGCGCCAGCCGCAGCACCGAGGTGGTCGACCCGGCGGCGCGCGCCGCCACGACGAACATCACCAGGTGCCCGGCCAGCACCGCGGCGGAGGTGAGCAGGATCCCTGCCCAGCTTCCCCGGGACAGCAGGCCGCGCCGCGCGTCGGCGGCCCAGGTGCGCAGCGCACCGGCGGCCCTGGACCCGCGCCACCGGGCCGGAGCGCCGGGGCCGAGCGCGAGCGCCCCGAGCAGGGCCGCCATGATCACTGCAGCGACCGCGAGGCGGCCATCGGGTCCGAGCGACGGCGCGTGCAGCGGCAGCCGTCCAGTCAGCACGACGGCCACGCCGATGACCATGAGCACGATCTGGCCGGCAGCACGCTCCAGCACCACCGCCTTCACGGCGAGCGGAACATCACCGACGTCCCGCCCGTGCCGCACCGCCCGGTGGACATCGCCCAGAACCCCACCGGGCAGGACGGAATTGAGGAACAGCGACCGGTAGTAGTCGCAGATGGCCCCGGACAGCGGCAGGCGCATCCCCAGGCCGCGCGCCACCATTGCCCATCGCCAGGCGCTGAGCACGGTGGTCGCGCCACCGATCACCAGGGCGACGGCCAGGGCCCTGCCGCTGACCACATGCACGGCGTCCAGGAACGGGCCGGTCCCGAGCCGCCAGGCGAGCAGCGCCAGGAGCGCTCCACCGCCGAGCATGCCACCCCGCCGCCGCAGCACCGCGCCAGCGGCACCGGCCGCCCGAATCGCACCTGCGTGCACCATCGCCCGCTCCCTCACCCGATCGGTGTCGCAGATGGATACGAGGCAGGAGGCAAAAGCGTTCGCTCCCATCCGACCAGGACGTCGCCATGATGGACGGTCACCCGCAGCCGACCGGCGGTCGCAGCCGCCAACCGGCGGGCCAGGTAGCCGTCCACGGGCAGGTCAGGGCACTGCTCGCCGGCCGCGCCCACCCACCCGCGCAGCCACTCGGCGATCAGCGCAGGCTCGTCCGCGCCCAGCCGCCAGGGACTCGGGCGGACCTCGACGCCGGCGCCCAGCTCGCTGAACGCGTCGGCGGCGGTCACGACGGCGTCCGGGCCCAGCAACCGCCGCCCGCCGACCTCCCGGCGCTGGTGGGCGTTGAAGGCCTCGCCCACGGCCCGATCCAGGGGGTCCGCCGGAGCCAGCTCGACCCTGCCCATGACCGACAGCGTGAACAGGGCCGCGCACCCAGCCTGCGCGCACGCGGTGGCGAGGCGGTCCACCTCCTGGCGGGTGAGCAGGTCGAGCAGCGCCGAGGCCGTGACCAGCCGGGCACCGGCCAGGTCGGCGGCGGTCAGCCGGGTGAGGTCTCCCGGACGGACCTCGGTGGTCACCGGGTGTCCGTCGGCCCCGGCCCGGGGCATCCCCGCCGACGCCAGGCCGAGCAGTTCGGGGTCACGGTCGTGCAGGACCCAGTGCTGCGGGCCTGGTAGCAGCGGAGCCAGCCAACGTCCCATCGAGCCCGTCCCACAGCCGAGATCGTGGATGACGAGTGAGGTGGCGGGCCGGTCGGCAAGCAAGTTGGCGAGCAGGGTGGCGAGCAGGGTGGCGAATTCCCGGGCGCGGGCCTTGGCGTCGGCGCTCTCGCGAAGCCCCAGCCAGGCCGGGCTGTACCGAACCGTCTGCGCCTTACTCATCGGGGGCTCCCGATCCGTGCTCGATCCGCTGAAGTCCGGCCCGCTCCAGCCCGACCCGGTGCAGGACGTCGGTCAGGGTGGTCGTGGTCTCCTCCCAGCCGCGCAGGTTTACGCGCCGCGCACGGGCCGCCGACCGCAGCCGGTCACGCAGCGCGGGTTCCTCGAGCCAGTCGCGCAGCGCCGCGGCCAGCGAGGCGGGGTCGTCGGACCGGACCAGCAACCCCGGCAGCTCGCCGCCGGGCGCCCGGCCGAGGGCCTCCGGAATGCCGCCCACCGCCGTGGACAGCACCGGCAGCCCGCACGCCAGCGCTTCGGTGATGACCATCCCGTAGGTCTCGGCGCGCGACGGCAGCACGAGCAGGTCCGACTGCGCGTACAGCTCCGCCAGGTCGGTCCCGGCGCGAGGGCCGACCAGCGTGACCCTGTCCTGCAACCCCCAGGCGCCTACCTGCCGTCGAACCAGGCCGGTGAATCGGCGGTCACGGTCGAGCGGGCCGGCGCACACGCAGGTCCAGGCCAGGTGGGCCAGGCCCGCCAGCGCCTCGATCAGCACGTCGTGCCCCTTGCGCGGGGTCACCGAGGCGACGCACAGCAACCGGCCGCCACCCGGCGTACCCGCCGCCAGCGGCGCGCCGTCCACGCCCGGGGCGGCTACGTGGATCAGATCGGGGGGCAGCCTGTGGTGTGTCACCAGCCGGTGCCCGAGCGCGGCGCTGGTCGTGACAATCGCGGCCGCCGCGCGCAGGGTGCGCCGTTCCGCGGCGTCGAGCGCGGCCGCGTCCGAGGGGGCCAGCCCGGTCTCGTCGGCAAGGGGCAGATGCACCAGCACGACGAGCCGGAGCCTGCCGGCGTGCGGGACCACCACCTCCGGGATGGCGCACGCAACCAGCCCGTCGAGCAGAACGGTCGCGCCGCTGGGAATGCCGTCCAGCGCCTCGGCCAGCCGAGCACACGCGGCCCTGGCCGGCCGCGGCCATGTGCCGGGAACGGCGACCTCCCGCACCGACCAGCCGGCCGCATCGAGCCCCTCGCACACCCGCCGGTCGTACCCGTTGCCGCCGCTCGGCCTTGCCGGGTCGTCGATGTCGCCGGGGAGCACCACGTGGACCTCGCGGACGCCCGGGGATGCGATTGCGCCGCGCCCGCGCGTGCCGCCGGCGCGGGCCTTAGATCGAGCGTTCATAGCTGGCCCAGGCGATGTGCGACTCGTGCAGGGTGACCGTGATGCCGGACAGTCCCCTGGCACCCTCGCCGAGAGCGCCGGAGCTCACCCGCTCGGCGAGCCGGTCGGCGACGATCATGGCCATCCACTCGGTCGAGGTGTTCACGCCGGCCAGAGCAGGATCGTCGTCGAGGTTGCGGTACCTGAACGCGCTCAGGACGTCCGCCAGCTGACCGGCCGCGAGGCCGATGTCGACGACGAGGCCGTCCTCGTCCAGCCCGGCGCGGCGGAACGTGGCGTCCACGACGTAGGTCGCGCCGTGCAACCGCTGCGCGGGCCCGAATGTCTCGCCACGGAAGCTGTGGGCGATCATCATGTGGTCCCGAACGGTGACGCTGAACATCCGGTCAGCCCTCCTCGGTGCTGGGATAACGGACCCGATGGCACAGGCCGGGCAGTCGCCCGTCCGCCAGTTGCGGGAGGACCTGGGGCAGCTCGGCGAACGCGCATTCGCCGGTGATCAGTGCGTCCAGAGCCGGGTCGGCGAGCAGGTCGAGGGCGAGGGAGAGCCTGTCGGCGAAGCTGCGCCGGTGCCGCCGGGCCGGGGAGATCGAGCCCACCTGGCTGCTGCGCAGCACCAGCCGGCGCGGGTGGAAGACGTCACCGAGCGGCACCTGCGCCACCTGGTCGCCGTACCAGCTCAGCTCGAGCACCGTCGCCTCCGGGGCCGCCAGTTCCAGCGACCGGGCCAGCCCCGCCGACGTGGCGCTGGTGTGCACGACGAGATCCCGGTCCCCGGCGGCGGACTCCGGCAGCGCGAAGCCCACGCCGAGCCGCCTGGCCACCTGCTCGCGGCTGGGATCGACGTCGACCAGGTGCACCGTGGTGCCGGGTATGCGGGCGAGCAGGGCCGCGACGCAGCAGCCGACCATGCCCGCCCCGACAACGGCGACCCGGTCGCCGACCAGCGGCGCGGCGTCCCACAGCGCGTTCACGGCCGTCTCCATCGTGCCCGCCAGCACCGCCCGCGCAGCGGGGACGGTGTCCGGCACGGGGACGACGGCGGCTGCCGGGACCACGTACCGGGTCTGGTGCGGGTAAAGGCAGAAGACGGTGCGCCCAGCCAGCCGTGCGGGGCCGTCCTCGATCACGCCAACGTTGAGATACCCGTACTTGACCGGGCCCGGGAAGTCACCCTCCTGGAACGGCGCTCGCATGGCCGCATGCTGGCTGGGCGGGACGGCGCCGCGGAAGACCACGCTCTCGGTGCCCCGGCTCACCCCCGAGTACAGGGTGCGGACGAGAACCTCGCCCACCCGCGGCCGTTCGAGGTCGACAGGCCGGATCTCCCCGAGTCCCGGCCGCTGCAGCCAGAACGCCTCGGCCACCTCGGTCACCGCCCCCACCCCCGGCCGGAACGAAACCGAATCGCAGGTGGACACGTACTGGGGGCGAGCGCGGGCCGGCATGCCCGGCCCGACCCCACCGGATCCGAGGAGAAACCGTGACCACCAGCGACAGCATCGTGGTGGAATCCCGCGTGGACGGGACCACCGTCGGGCTGGCACTCCAGGTCGGCCTGCTGGCCGGGCTGGCGGCCACCGCCGGCCTGCAGGCCGCCGGCTGGGTCGCCGGAAGCGCGGTCGGCGTGGGCACGTGGGCCTTGCTCGGGGACGGCCTGCGCCGGTCGGGTTCTCGCTCGCTGGGCCCGGCCAACCAGGTCACTCTGGCCCGAACGATTCTGGTGGGTGGTGTCGCGGCGCTGGCCGCCGACTCGCTCACCCGGGCCGTGCCGCTGGCCGCCGTCGTCACGCTCACGGCTGTCGCCCTGCTGCTGGACGGCGTGGACGGTCAGGTCGCCCGGCGCACCGGGAGCGCGTCGAGGCTGGGCGCCCGCTTCGACATGGAGGTGGACGCGTTCCTGATCCTCGTGCTCAGCGTCCTTCTGGTCCGAAGAATCGGCCCGTGGGTGCTGGCCATCGGCGGGCTGCGGTACGTCTTCGTGGCGACCGGCCAGGTGCTGCCTTGGCTGACCGCGGACCTGCCGCCGCTGTTCTCCCGGAAGGTGGTCGCCGCGGCGCAGGGCACGGTACTCGTCGTGGCCGTCGCCGGGGTCCTGCCGCGGACCCTGACGGTCGTGGCCGTCCAGGCGGCGCTCGCCGCGCTGTGCTGGTCGTTCGGCCGCGACGTGGTCTGGCTGGCCCGGTCGGCCCGGGCGCGCGAGCGCGAGCGGGTGATGGTCCATTCCGGACCGTGAAGGCGGCGAGGAAATGGCCGGCAGGAGCATCATCACGGCTGCCGTGAGGGGGTCGGCGAGGCAGGCCTGACGGGCGCGGTGGTCGCGGTGGTGCCGCCATGGGGCCCGAAGGCGGTCAGGAACCTGTTGCGGAAGTCGCTCATCAACCAGACCGGAGCCGACGCACTCGGCCGCAGCCCTGGCGTCCAGCCCCACCCGGCGATCCGGTTCAGAACGGACGGGTCGTGGGCGACGACCGTGATCGGCACGTCCCTGCCGAACTTGTTGTCGGTGACCTGCGAGACGGGCTGGTGGTCGCCGAGGAAGATGAGCACGGTGTTGTCGTCTCCATAGGTCCGCAGGTACGAGATCAGCGTGTCCAGCGAGTACTCGATGGACTGGGTGTAGGCAGCCCGGACGCTGTCGGAGCTCTGCCATACCCGCGCGCGACTGCGCCCCTGGGCGCGAATCGCGGCGTAGAGGGAGCCGTTGCCGACAGCATTCCAGTCGACCATCTTGGGCAGTGGCGCCCACGGATTGTGGCTGGAGAGCAGGACGACCTCCGCCATAACCGGGGTCTGCTGTTGAGCGATCTCGTTGCGGTGGAAGGCTGACATGATGTATTGGTCGGGCATGGTCGCGTAACCGAACGTCGGACCCCTGTACCCCAGATCGGCATCGACATAAACCTTGTCGTAGCCGTAGAAAAGCCCTTCCGGCCACGCCTTGCGGATGGCCGGCTCGACACCGACGGTCCGCCACCCTGCACTGCGGAAGGCTTTGTTCAGGGTCAGCCGGTTGGTGGTCGACATGAGCTGGCGGTAGCGACCCTGACTGTTGATCCACAGCCCCGACAGCAGGGTGGAATGGGCCAGCCAGCTGCCCCCGCCGTAGGTCGGGGACGTCAGCCACCCGCTGCGAGCCGCGAATCCTGCAGCAGCCAGCTTCCGGGTTCCGTCATCGAGCAGCGTGTCGACCTGGGGGGCCATTCTGGGATCCTCGACCGCGCTCCGGCCGTAGCTCTCGACGAAGGCGAGCACGACCGTCTTGCCGCCCAGCCCGGTCAGCAACTGGTCGCCGGGGACGCCCTCGAACCGGTCCACAGCCGCCAGCGCGGCGAGCTTCTGCTGATCCTTCAGGCTGGCGCTGACCTGATTCCACTCCTGGCGGGCCATGCCCACCGCCATCCTGGCGGCGAACGCTCTGCGCGAGACGAGCTGCACGCCCAACGCCGTGCTGGCCACCCAGACCAGCGACAGCACGGCAACCAGAACGCTGGTCACCGACCGGTGTTCCACGACCAGGCGGGACATCCTCAGCACGGACAGCGTGAGGGTGATGATCCCCAGCGGGACCACCACCAGCACCGCCACCACCACGCCGAACGCGACCCACCGGTTGAACGTCGTCGCGATGAAGTTCACCCCGTCGCCGAGCAGGGTCCAGTCGACCGTCGGGTCGAACCGCCGGGCGAACACGAGGTAGGAACCCGTGTCCAGCACCTTCGCAACGTTCAACAGGCCGAGCCCCAGCCCGCCCACCACCGCAAGCACGCGCCCCAGCCGGGGCGGCAGCACCAGCAGGAGGGCGGCACCCGCCAACGCCTCCACCGGGATGCGCGCCATATCCGTGAGGGTCGTGTAGTTGAGCCGGTCCGGGGCGAGGAGCGCGGTCATCACGATCACGGCGGCGGCGAGGTTGATCGCCCACCTCGTCGCGACCCGGGCCCTGCGGCGCCACGCCCGGGGTGCGGGGTCCGGCTGGACGTCAGTGCCGGGTGCTTCGGCGCCGAGCACACCGGCGCCGAGTACATCGGCGCTGGTCATCGGCTCGTCGACGGTCGTCAGCGCGGCCCCGTCCGGGAGCGGCTCGTCGTTCTCGACCGGCGTCCGGGCCCGCTCCGGTGGCTGGTTGGTGCGCGTGAAGATCGACAATCCGAAGATCCTTCCGTGCGGAACCTGGTGGAACCGATCAGTGCCGCGAACGTCCGCCCGGGAGGAGGGCCGGGGCCCTGTTAGGGCACCCGCGTCCGGCACGCGCCTCCGAAGAAAGTGCGTGCACTGGTTCGATACGTAAGAACCCCTCAACAGGTTTCAATCTGATCTTCACCAGTCCGCGCCGGACCACCCCGCAGCCGCGGATCAGTCGCAGCGCACGACGCCCAGGCCGTAGATCGGGATGCTCCGGCAGCTGCTCGCGCCCAGCTGCGCGATGAGCTGGGTCACCGCCGGCCGTGGGTGGCGATCGGCGGATCCCCGGTACAGGACGACGACCTCCGTTCCCGGTGTGCGGACCACAGAGCGCTGCGAGCCGACCGGGCGCGGGTCAAGGTCACGCCCGGGTGCCTCCCGGCCCGGCCCGGGTGGATCGTTCACCGGCGCCCAGCCCAGCGGGGGCCCGGGGCCGACGAAGAACAGACTGGCGTCCGGGTGGCTCCGGCGCACGGTGGCCAGGTACTCGAACAGCCCGCGGAAGTCGGTCTTGTAGGGGTGGACCACACCGATGGCCGTGGGGACCAGGCCGATCCCGAGCAGCGCGATCATCGCGGTGGCGACCCACCGACGACCTGTCTGCGTGCCGGCCACCGCCGAGACCAGGCAGATCACCCCCCATGACAAGGCAGGGGCGACGACCGCCATGTTGCGCAGCGTCCACAGGTGCGTCCACTGCGAGACGCCGAAGACGGACGCGATCATCAGTGCGGCGACCGCCAGCAGGACTGCCGCCGCCCGCCCCTCGGCCGTCCCGGCGTCGCCAGGCTGCCGGGCCGACCGGCGGCCGGCAAGGGCCGCGCCCGCGCACATCGCGGCCACGATCAGCACCCCGGCGGGGGACGTCCAGGCGAAGCCGTCGGCGTGGGCCGTCAGTCCACCTGAGCTGAAGGTGGTCGTGAGCAGGTCCCAGACGTCGTGGCCGCGGGGGGCCCGGATCCACGACGTGCCCGAGGCGAAGCCCGGCCGGGCCAGTCCGGCCAGGAGCCAGCCCGCCTGGACCGAACAGCCGGCAGCGGCGAGCAGCGTCCAGGTGAGCAGGCGCGCCGCGGGCCGTGGCGCCCGCAGGAGCGTCGTGACGGCGAGCACGGCAAGGGCGGCCAGGGTCAGTAAGGCACCGAACAGGTGCGCGGTCGCGGCCAGGCAACTCCAGCCGGTCCAGCCGACGAGGGTGCCCCGGGTCGGCGGAGCACCGTCCAGGGTGAGCAGGGCGGCGCGCAGGGTCGTCACCGTGAGCCCGACCGCTGCCAGCGTGAGGAGCGCGTAGCTGCGGGTCTCCAACGAGTAGACGATCGAGGTGCCGCCCGCGGCCGTCGCGACGGTGAGCGCCCATCGGATCGGGTCGGACAGCCCGATCCCTCGCAGCCCACGGTGGGCCACGGCCACGGCGGCGGCCGTGCACAGCGTGCTGAGCAGCCGGGTCCAGGCAACACCGGTGCCGCCGATCCGCACCCAGCCCCAGAGCAGGGACGCGTACAGCGGGGTGTGCACCTCGGTCGACCCCAGCTTCACCATGTGTCGCAAGCCCGCCTTAGCCTGGCTCACGGAGAAGAGCTCGTCGATCCAGTAGCTCTGGCGGCCGAGCATGGTGAGCCGCACCGCCAACGACCCGGCGATCACCAGGCCCGCGAGGGTCGGCAGCACCGCTGCAGGGCCGCGCCGGAGTATCACCGGGCCTGGCCGGCTCATCACCGGGCTCGGCATGGCGCTCCTCCTGTCGGCCCCGCTCCGGCTCGGCGGCCCGCACCGACCCGCCGCAGCCCGTCGTGTGATCCGTACGGCGCCGGGCGCCCTGCGGTTTACGAGTTCCGTGCGGGCGACACCCATCGCCGCCCTCCTGCCGCACACGGTAATCCGCGATGCCCGCGGTCACCCGCCGATCGCCGCCGGGCCAGAACGTTCGGGCGCGGACGGTCAGAATCGCCAGCGGGTGGCACCGCCCTGCGCGACCGTCTGTAGCGCGGTCGCGGCTGACGGCACCAGGCGGTAGACGTCCCAGGGTGGCGGGCCTGCTGACACCTCCGCCCTCACGACGCGCTCTCGGCATGTGGCGGCACCGGACCGGTGAGCCGGTGTCGGCCCGCGCCGACGCGCACCGGCTCGGTCCCGGGCAGCCGGACGGCAGCGGTCACCCCGTCGGGGATCTCGAGTTCCAGGGTCAGCCCGCCGCCGGCCGACGCGGCCCAGTTGCTCGCCAGTCGCCCGTGCGGGGTCTGCAGCGCGGCGCGGGCCCAGCTGATCCCGCCACCCGGCTGGGGTGCGACCAGCACCTCGGAGTACCCCGGCCGCAGCGGGGCGATGCCGCCGATGATCCGGTGCATCCAGTCAGCCACCGCACCGAGCGCGTAGTGGTTGAAGCTGGTCATCGAGCCCGGGTTGATACTGCCGTCCGGCAGCAGCGAGTCCCACCGTTCCCAGATAGTGGTCGCGCCCATCGTGACCGGGAACAGCCAGGACGGGCATTCCCGCTGTAGCAGCAGGCGGTAGGCGGTATCGAGCTGACCGGTGCGGCTGAGCGCATCCAGCAGGTAGGGCGTGCCGGCGAATCCGGTGGAGATCCGGAAGCCGTTCTGTCGGACCAGTTCCGCCAGCCGCGCGCCGGCGCGCTCCCGCACAGCGCCGTCCAGCAGCCCGAAGGTGATGGCCAGTGCGTAGACGGTGGGGCAGTCGCTGCGGACGATCGCGCCGGGATCGAGGTAGTGCTGCAGGAAGGCCGCGCGGACCAGGTCACGCCCGGAGGAGAAGGTCGCGGCATCGTCATCGTGCCCGAGCGTGCCGGCTGCCGCCGCAACCAGGTCAAGGGTGCGGTACAGGCACGCCGTCGCGACCACGGCGGGGTCCGCCTTGGCGGCCAGCGGCGCGTCCGGCGGCGCGGTCGGGTCCAGCCAGTCACCGAACTGGAAGCCGGTGTCCCACAGCCCGTTCGGCGATCGAAGCGTCAGCACGTGCCGGGCGTGTGCCGCCATCGCCGGGTAGTGTCGGGCGAGCGCGCTCATGTCGCCGTAGGCCTGCCAGAGCGCGGCCGGTACCCAGACTGCGGCGTCCGCCCAGATCGCGGTGCTCTCGGTGCTCCCGAACGGCCGGGACTCCTCGTACTTCAACGGGTTCGGGACGACGAACGGCACGCTTCCACCCGCGGCGCGCTGCTCGCAGGCGAGGTCGGCCAGCCAGTCGTCGAGGAACCCGGATACGTCGTACAGGTAGGCCGCGGCCGGCGCGAACACGGCCAGATCGCCGGTCCAGCCCATCCGCTCGTCCCGCTGCGGGCAGTCGGTCGGCACCGAGACCGCATTGCCGCGCAGGCTCCACACCACGTTGCTGTGCAGCTGGTTGAGCAGCGGTTCGGAGCATTCGAAGGTGCCGATTCGGCGCAGGTCCGAGTGCACCACGACCGCGTCGAGGTCGTCCGGGGTGAGCTCTCCCGGCCAGCCCTGCACCTGCGCGAACCGGAATCCGTGGAAGGTCATCGTGGGCTCGAAGCGGTCCGGGTCGCCACTGAGGACGAACCGGTCGGTGGCCTGCGCGCTGCGCAGCGGTCGGGTCGCCAGCTCCCCGTCCTGCAGCACCTCGGCATGCCGCACCGTGATCGTCGAACCGGCCGGGCCTGTGGCCCTGCAGCGCACCCAGCCGACCAGGTTCTGCCCGAAGTCCACCAGGTGGTGGCCGGCCGGGGTGGCCCACACCCGCAGCGGGCGCAGCAGTTCTTGCCGGCGTACCGGCGGGCCGAGGTAGGGCGTCAGGCGGGCGGGATCGAACGGGACGGCGTGCACGCCGACCCAGCCCGGCAGCTGCGCCCCCGGCTGCAGCCAGGCCTGGTCGGCCCGCCGGGCGTCGATGGTCTGCCCGTCGTAGAGGTCATCGGCCAGCACCGCTGACGGCCCGGCCTGCCAGCCGGTGTCGGTGCCCACCCGCTGCACGTGCCCGTCCTGGAAGGTGAGCTCGAGCTCCGCCACGGCGGCCGGCTCGTCCCCGTAGAAGTTGCGCCGTCCGTTCCAGCCGAGCCGGCCGAGGTACCAGCCGTTGCCGAGGGCCAGGCCCAGGACCAGCGTCGGAAGCCCCGTCGCCCCCTCGGGTGCCGCGGCCGGCAGGAACCGTTCGGTCACGTCGTAGCTGCGGTAGCGCAACCGCCACTCGAAACTGCTCCAGCCCGGGCTCAGCACGTCATCGCCGCACCGCGCCGTACCGAGGTAGGGCTCGACGATCCCGCAGGCGGTGACCTGCAGGACGGCGCGGGTGACGGTGCCGTGACCCGGATCAGGCGTCACCTCGCGGCGCAGCAACGGCGCCGAGTCCAGGCCCGGGTCCGGCGCGATCAGCTGCACCCCGGGCGAGGGAATCCACGGCGCGGACGCGAGCATGCCCCTCCTCCGGCAGCACGGCGGACGGTCGGGGCCGCCCGCGGATCAGTGCGGCCGGTGGATCCGTGCCGCCCGTCCCCACGCTAGCCCGATGGCGGTCAACCGGCGAAGGCCTCGCTCAGGGCGGGCGCGACGTCGCGATCGGTGCGGGTCAGGAACAGCCTGCCGTGCCCTGCCATGGCCAGCTCCCGGGCGAGCTCGGTGTCGTGCTCACCGGTGACGTCGAGCAGGAGGTCCAGCCGGGGGAGCCGGGCCGCCTCCATGCGCGGGTCGGGGCCTGCATTGTGCACGCAGTCGGACAGCAGCACGACGCGCGCGTCGTGCACCGGCGCGCGGGCCAGTTCCCGCCGGGCGACGGCGAGCGGGAAGGCGAGGTTGGTCAACCCCTGGGTGGGCAGTGCCAGCAGGCGATGGATGAGCCGCCCGGGGGTCACGGGGCTGCCGAGCCGGGCCACCACGGCGGCATCCGACCAGAAGGCCAGCACGCCGAGAGCGTCGCGGTCCAGCCTGCCCGCCAGCGCGCCGACCGTGGCGGCGGCGGTCCGGATCCGCTCTCCGCGCATCGATCCCGACACGTCGACCGCGAGCACCACGGCCCGGCGGGTCCGGATCCGGTCTCGGACCACGATGTCCACGTCGTCGGGCACCGGCCGCTCGGCGAGGACCTCGAGCGTGCGGTCGAGTTCGATGTCGTCGCTGCTGTCGCGGTAGGGCATGCTGGCCAGCCAGCTGCCGCCCGACCGGCGGCGCGACGACCTCCGCCATGTCGTCGGTGATGGCCGGTGCCGCCTGCGCAACGGACGCAACCTCGGCCCGGCGCGGCGCGCGGACGGCCGGCGCAGCGGGGTGTCAGCCCCGACGGGCCTTCAACCCGGAGCTGCCGTGGCCGGCGACAGGACGAAGTGGTCGGTCCAGATCTCGTGCAGGACGGCTTCGGGCGTCGTGGCCGCGGCCTCGTCGAGGTGGATCCGGCCGGAAAGCGCCAGCAGCATGGCATCCAGCACCAGAGGCGGGTAGCGCTCGTCGGCACG
The DNA here is from genome assembly GCA_963740575.1 of uncultured Actinomycetota bacterium. Lineage (GTDB taxonomy): Bacteria > Actinomycetota > Actinomycetes > Actinomycetales > Kineosporiaceae > CAVUET01. The sequence goes on from CAVUET010000002.1 coordinate 106,348, forward strand.
CCGGGTGCATCCGCGCAGCACGGCCAGCTGCATGCCGATGAGCACGATGTCGATCGCGCCGCGGACGCTGCTGCCCTGGCGCAGGTCGGGATGGGTCCGCGTGGCGTGGGTTACGGCGACCGCGTCGACGATCAACTCCGGCCGGAGGTTGCCCTCCGCCGCGCCGGCGTCCCGCGTGCGCAACGCGACAATGCCCCGCTCGGCCTCCTCGTCCTGGTAGTCCAGCGAGAGGCGGCAAAGCCGGTCGTGCACGCTGGTCGACAGCGGGTCGTGCCGACGCTGTCGTAAGGGTTCATCGAGGCGATCACCCGGAACGTCGGCTGGGCGCGGATGGTGCCGACCCGCGGGACCGTGATCGCGCGGTCGGCCATGGCGGTCAGCAGTGTGTTCAGGCTGTCCTCGGGTGCGCGGTTGAACTCCTCGATGTACAGGAACCCGCCGCGCTGCATGGCTTCCACGAGGGGCCCGGCGACGAAGTTCTCGCTGGAGTGGTCCTCCCGCAGCACCCGGGCCGGGTTGTGGTGTCCGACCAGCTTCGCCCGGGGTGAGGTCGGCGTTGCCCTCGACGAAGACCAGGGCACGAGCTCCAGCTCACGCTCCCGGCCGACCAGGAGTGCGGTGACCCGCCGCCGGGTGAGCTCGAGGTCGGGTCCGGTCACGCCCCGCCTCCCGTCGCTCGGCCCCAAACGGTCATTTGACCGTGAAGCCGGCGTCCACGGGAAGGGTCACGCCGGTGACGTACCGGGCGGCGTCGCTGACCAGCCAGACGATGGCGTTGCTGATGTCGACGGCCTCGACGAGCTCGACCGGCAGTGCGTTGGTCAGCGCGCTGTCCATCCCGGCCTGGGCCAGGAACTCGGCCATCACGTCGTTGACCACCATCGGCGTGTTCACCCCGGTGGGGTGCACCGAGTTGACCCGGATGCTATGCGGCGCAAGCGTGTTCGCGTAGGTGCGCATCAATCCGACCACGCCGTGCTTGGCCGCGGTATAGCCGATCCCGCCCGGCTGGTCCCCGGCGATGCCCTTCAGGCCCGCGGTGGAGCTGGTCAGGACGATGGCGCCACCCCTGCCCTGATCGATCATCGCCTGCCGGGCTACCTCGACGGTGTGCCAGACGCCGGTCAGGTTGACGTCCACGACGTCGTAGAACTGCTGCGCCTCCGCCACGCCGATGGCCATCGGTGCGATGCCCGCGTTGGCAAGGACGATGTCGCAGCCGCCGAGCTCGGTGACCCCGGCATCGAATGCGGCCTGCAGACCCGACCGGTCGCGGACATCGGCCTTGCGCGCGACGATCCGCCGGTCCAGCGCCTCCACTTCCTTGACGGTCTCGTTCAGGTCGTCCTCGGTGGCCATCGGATAGGCCACCGTGGCGATCTGTTCGCAGAGATCGACGGCGATGATGTCCGCGCCCTCCTGGGCCAGCCGGATGGCGTGGCTGCGCCCCTGGCCTCGTGCCGCGCCGGTGATGAAGGCGACCTTGCCCTCGAGTGTCTCCATGACGGTCCCCTCGCTCTGCGGTGGTTCGATGCTGATCAGCGGATGGTGTTGCCCGCATCCACGGCGAGCTCGAGGCCGGTGACGTAGCGGGCCTCGTCGGACGCCAGGAACAGCACCGCGTTGCTGATGTCACGGGCGTCCACCATCTCGACCGGATACGTGTTCATGAAGATCGGGCCGAGCAACGGCTCGCGTTCCGCGAGGGCGGCGATCCCGCCGAGTCCGCTGGCCATCGGCGTGTCGACCCCCGTGGGATGCACGGTGTTCACCCGGATGCGATGCTTGGCCAGCTCGTTGGCAAGTGACTTGGCGATGCCGACAACGCCGTGCTTGGCGGCCACGTAGGGCTGGAGGAACGGCAAGCCCTTGATCCCGGCCGTCGAGCTGGTGATGACGATGGACCCGCCGCCAGTCGTGATCAGGTGCGGGATCGCGGCGGCGCAGGTGTTCCAGACGCCGGTGAGGTTGGTGTCCAGGGTGTCCCGCCAGACCTGCGGGGTGACCTCGTCCCAGGGCTGCACGGTGCAGATCCCGGCGTTGGCAACGGCGATGTCGAGCCGCCCGAGCTGGGCGATCCCCTCGTCCAGGGCCGCCCTCAGGCCGTCCAGATCGCGGACATCGGCCTTGGTGGCCACGATCCGCCGGTCCAGGGCCTCCACGGCCTTGACGGTCGCGGCCAGGTCCTCCTCGGTGGCCAGCGGGTAGGCGACCGTCTCGTAGTCGGCACAGACGTCGACGGCGATGATGTCCGCGCCCTCCTCGGCCAGGCGCACCGCGTGGCTGCGGCCCTGGCCGCGGCCGGCTCCGGTGACGAACGCGACTTGTCCCTCAACACGCCCCATCGCGTGACTCCTCAACGTGTCGTGATCTGAGTCGGTCGGCGAGCGCGCAGGTCTGCGGCACCGACCGGCATGTTCCAGGCGTGCTCGGAAGGCTTTGCGGATCAACGGATCCGCGCTCCACCCAGCGGCGCGCGGTGGCGCCGTGAGGCCTCGGGGACGAGGGGCGCGGATCCTGAAGAAGGAGCGACAAATCGTGTGATCTAGGTCTCATTCGCCTACTCCGGCACCATATGGCACTCGATGCCGAAAGGGAAGAGCACGATCGGGGGCCGCAGCTCAGCGGGAGAAGGCGGCCAGTGCTTCGGCGTCCGACGGCCCGCTCACGACGTTCTCCGCGACGAACTCGGCGATCTTCGGGTATTCCGGAACGGCCGCCCGAAGCGAGGCAGCGGCCGCTCACGTGTCGTAGTCCGTCCGCTTGAGCACCACGTCAGGACCGAGCGGAGCCCAGTAGGCACCGGGATTGCCGTAGGGCATCCCGACGCTGGCGGGGTTGACGAAGCGGCGCCGATCCACCAGTCGATCGAAGGTCATGTGCGTGTGACCGAGCACGACGAGCGGCTCGTCGATGCCGGAGAAGGCTTCCCGGTAGCGCTCAACCGCGCTGTCCACGAGCACGATCTCGGTGTCGCTGCGGGTGCTGGCGTGGCAGAACCGAACCTGGCCGAGCCAGGTCACGTCGAGGCGGATCGACAGGGGCAGCCCGGCGATCAGGTCCCGATGTCCGTTGGGACAGCCGGGAGGCGCAGTACTCGGTCGGTACCCGGGCCACCTCGGGGAGCCTGGGATCGAGCCGGCCGTCGACGGCGGCGACCACTTCGCGCTCGCAGTTGCCGCCGACCCAGATCGCACGCTCGCCCAGCGCTGCGAGCCGGTCCAGGGTCTCGGCCGGCATCGGCCCGGTGACCATGTCGCCGTTCAGTAGCACGGCGTTCACCTCGCTGGCCGCGACCTCGCGGAGCACGGCCTCGAGCGCCGGCAGGTTTCCGTGGATGTCGGCGAGCACCGCGACCCTCATCGCGCCTCCCTGTCGTCTACGGGGATTCCGTTCGTCGGTCACCTCGATCCTGGTCGCGGCCGCAGCCGGTCGCCCGCCTAGGAGCGTGGGTCGGTAACACGTGAGGTGGGGTGCTTCGCGGGTGTCCGGTTTGGCGGGATCATCTGGTGTGGCTGGTGATCGGGACGACGAGGGCCTGTTCGAGTTGGCGCCGGCGCCGGGTGTTGGGGGCATTCCCGGGGAGCTGAAGCTGCCGGTGGACAAGAGGTTCCGGGCGTTCGACCCGGACCAGATCTTGTTGTTGCCGCCGTCGCTGGATGAGTGGCTGCCAGCGGATCACCTGGCCCGGTTCGTCGCCGATCTGGTGGATGAGCATCTGGACCTGTCGCGGATCCGCGCGAAGTACACCGAGTCGCGGGGTGGGCCGCCGTACGACCCGCGGTTGATGGTCCGGCTGCTGATCTACGGGTACTGCACCGGGGTCCGGTCCTCCCGCAAGATCGAGAAGGCGTGCAGCGATGTGGTGGCGTTCCGGTGGCTGGCCGCCGGTGCCGGCCCGGACTACCGGGCGATCGCCCGGTTCCGCAAGCGGCACCTGTCCGCGTTGGGGCACCTGTTCACCCAGGCGTTGGCGTTGTGCCAAGCCGCGGGCATGGTCCGGCTGGGGCAGGTCGCGTTGGACGGCACCAAGGTCCGCGCGAACGCCTCCCGGCGCAAGGCGATGAGCTACGCCCGGATGACCACCCGGGAGAAGGCCCTGGCGGAGGAGGTGTCGGCGATGTTGTACGACGCCGAAGCGGTCGACAAGGCCGAGGACGCCGCCTACGGCCGGCATGGCAGGGACGACGACCTGCCCCCGGACCTGCGCCGCACGACCGACCGGCTGGCCAAGATCCGCCAAGCGAAGGCCGCGTTGGAGGCCGAGGCCGCCGCTGCGGCGGGCGAGCACGCCGCCGACCTCGCTCGCCGTCAGGGCGCCGACGAGGACACCGTCGCCGAACGCGCCGCCGCCGCGGCCGCGGCCGACAAGGCGGTGCCCAAACCGAAAGCACAGCGCAACTTCACCGACCCCGACTCACGGATCATGAAGACGTCCGACGGGTCGTTCCACCAGTGCTACAACGCTCAGGCCGTCGTCGACGCCGACCACCAGGTGATCATCGCGACCGGCCTGGGCCAGTGCGCCGCTGACGTCGCCAACCTGATCCCGATGACCGAACAAGCCACCACCAACACCGGAACCGCACCCGGGCAGGTGTTGGCCGACGCCGGGTACTGCAGCGACGACAACCTCGCCCAGCTGGCCGACCTGACTGCCCAGACCGGGACCGAGTTCTTCATCGCCACCGGCCGCACCAGCCACGACGAGCCGGTCCCGCCCGCACCGCGCGGGAGGATCCCGAAGAACGCCACCCGCCGGCAGCGGATGGCACGCAAGCTACGCACCAAACCCGGACGAGCGGCCTACGCCCGACGCAAGGCCATCGTGGAGCCGGTGTTCGGGCAGATGGCCACCCTGCAGAACGCCCAACACCTCCTCCTCCGCGGACTGGACGCAGCCCGCGGCGAATGGCTACTCCTGGCCGCCTGCCACAACCTGCGCAAACTCCACGCCCACCTCGGTGTCCCGGGCCTGGCCGACCTGACGACCCCCTGAACCGGCCCTCGGCCAGACCCCCGGCCCAGCCTCCCATCTCCCACCAACCGATTCCCGGCCCCTCGAACGCCTCAGCAGGCCCCCGCCAGCCCCCAAGGCCCACGCTCCGCCCCGACCCCCGGCACCGCCGCCACCACCCCCGCCGAACGGGTTACCGACCCACGCTCCTAGCCCGCAGTCGTCGGCCGGATGCCCGACCGGGAGCGAATCGGAAACGCCCATGAACCCGGGGGCGGCATTCACTACAGTCAGCCGCGTGGGACCTCTGCGCGCCGTTCTGCCCCCTCCGCGCTCCTGACGGAGCGCGCCGACGTCATGCTGTGTGGCCTCGCGCCGCCCGGCTGACCGGTCCTGCCGCGCTCGGCCCGAGTCCTGGCCCTCGGACCCCAGGAGCGCATTGTGCCGTCGCACGCCCAGATCAACCCTGCCCAGATCAACCCTGCCCCGAATAGCCTGAACACCCCGGACGTCCCTGCAACTGCCCGGCGGGGATTGCCCGCTGCGATCCGACACCGGCGGGGGCTGCTCGCCGTGAGCTCCGGAGCGATCCTCTGGGGCACCACCGGCGTCGTGGTCCGATCCGTCCAGGCGGCCACCGGCTTGTCCGCCGCCGCGATCGGCTGTTACCGGCTCGGCGTGGCCGCCGTCATCCTCACAATCGTTCGGCCCCGGACGGTCGTGCGCGACCTGCGGGCGGTCCTGCGGCGGCCCGGACCCGTGCTGGCGTCAGGCGTGGGGCTGGGCCTGTACCAGGCGTTGTACTTCCTCGGTGTGCAGGAGGCGGGGGTCAGCATTGCCACCCTGGTGAGCGTCGGTTTCGCGCCGGTCGTCACCACGCTGGCGGCTGCTGTGGGACGCCGGCGCCGGCCCGACCCCGCTGTGCTCGCCGTGCTGGCCGGTACCGTGGCGGGACTGGTGCTGGTGAGCCTGCCCGGCATGCGGTCCGGTGCGGGATCGGGGCACGTCGCGATGGGCGTCCTGGCCTCGCTCGGCTCAGGCGCCGGGTACGGCGCCACCGTGTTGGTGAACAGGCGGGTCGCGCTCCGGGGCGGCGTGCTGGGCACGACCGTGGGGACCAGCGTGGTGGGCGCGCTGGCGCTGATCCCGATCGCCGTCCTGACCGGGCCGTGGCTGGTCACGGACGCCGGCCCGGCCGCCGGGCTGGTCTATCTCGGAACGGTCTGTACGGCGCTGGCATACGGGCTGTTCTACGCCGGGCTGCGTTCGACGGCAGGCGAGGTCGCGGTGTTGATCACCCTGCTGGAGCCGCTGACCGCGACCCTGCTGGCCGTCTGGCTGCTCGGCGAGCCGCTGTCCTGGCCGGTCGTGCTGGGCGCCACGCTGATGCTCGGATCGATCGCAGGGTTGTGCCTGCGGTCGGACCGATGACGGCCGGCCCGGTGTTGCGTCGGTGGTCTACCGGGTCAGTACCCGACCCGGTAGACCCGCCCGGTCTGGGCTCCGTCGAGGGACCTGACGTAGGCCTGCGCGGCGTCGGCAACCGGGACCGGCCGGTAGCCGGGGAAGAACGCGCCGTAGGAGTCCCAGGCCTCCCGGAACACCGTGGGGCTGACCGCGTTGATCCGCAGCCCCCGCGGCAGCTCGATCGCGCATGCCCGGACGAAGGCGTTCAGCGCTCCGTTCACCGTGGACGCGACCGTTCCCGTCCGAATGGGATCGTCAGCGAGGATGCCGCTGATCAGAGTGAAGCTGCCGCCATCCGTGACTCGCTCGATCCCCTGGCGGGCCAGCTCGATCTGGCCGAGCAGCTTGTCGGTGATCCCGGCCCGGTAGTCGTTCACGGACAGCTCGGTGATCCGGCCGAACGGGGTCACCCCGGCTGCCGATGCCACCGCGTCGATGGGTCCGACGGTGTCGTAGAGGGCACGGATGGAGTCCGGGTCGGTGATGTCCACGCTGTGCTCGGCCGTGCGTGATGCCCTGACCACGTCGTGATCCGCCTCGAGCGCCGAACCGATCGCGCTGCCGAGCAGGCCTGAGGCGCCGACCAGCAGGACCCTCATCGTGAACCTCCATCGTTCGGCGTCCACCGGAGGAGGACCTCGGCCGGACCGCTAGATCCCGCCGTGCCGGCGCGTCCCGCCGCCAGCCGGGGTGATCCGCCGATCGGCATCGCCGCCATGGGCATTCTGCAATGCAGAACGTCGTGCTGCAGATTCTGGTTCCGCCGGAGCGCCTCTCCTATCCTCGCGTCCAACAGCGCGGCTCCTCGCGATCCATCAAGACAGGTGGGATGAGGTGACGGCGGTCGTGTTCGATCTGCTGATTCGTGGCGGGCAGGTGGCCGACGGCACCGGGGCGCCGCTCGTCAGGGCGGACGTGGCCGTATCCGCCGGGCGCATCGTGAAGGTCGGTCGGCTTCCGGATGCCGAAGGCGCGGCCGAGTTCGACGCCACCTCCTGCGTGGTGATGCCGGGCCTCGTCGACGCCCACGTGCATGCCGAGGCGGCCGTGTTCGAGCCGGAGGTTCAGCTCGCCCTGCTCCGTCAAGGAGTCACCACGGTCGTCCTCGGCCAGGACGGGCTCTCGTTCGCTCCCGCAAGTCCCCGGACGCTGGCCCAGGTGACCCGCTACTTCGGCGCGGTCAACGGGCGGCATCCGATGCTGGATCCCGACGCCGGCGTCAGCGTTGCCGGGTTGCTGTCCGGGTACGACCGGCGCCTGCCGGTCAACACCGCCTACCTCGTTCCGCACGGAACGGTGCGGTACGAGGTGATGGGGGCCGACCCCGGCCCGGCCGGACCGGACCAGCTCGCCGCGATGCGATCCCTGGTCGAGGCCGGCCTGAGCGACGGCGCGGTCGGGCTGTCCAGTGGGCTGGAGTACGCGCCCGGCTCGGCGGCCGGCGTCGACGAACTGGCTCACCTGACGACCCCGGTGGCGGACGCCGGCCTGCCATACGTGACTCACCTGCGCGGCTACGAGGACGGCGCCCCGGTGGCGATGCGGGAAGCGCTGGCCATCGGCCGGCGCGCAGGCTCGCCGGTGCACGTCTCGCACTACCACGGACCGGCCGAGGTGCTCATCCCGTTGGTGGACTCGGCTCTGGGCGAAGGGATCGATCTCACCTTCGACAGCTATCCCTACCTGCGGGGGTCATCGATCCTGGCCATGGTCGCGCTACCACCTCAGCTGCACAGCGCCGACCTGGACCGGACGCTGACCGTGCTGGCGGACCCCGCGACGGCGCGCAGCCTCGAGCAGGGCTGGTTCGCGCAGCGGCCCGAGCTCGGCTCGCGGATCACGTTGTCGCACCTGCCCTGCGACTCGTGGCGCTGGGCGGAGGGTCTGCGCCTGGCGCAAGCAGCCGAGCTCGCGGGGCTGACCCCGGCGGCGCTCAGTTGCCGGCTCCTGGTGGCCACCGAGCTCGGCGCGGGCTGCGTCTTCGACCACCCCCACACGAACAGCGAGCAGTCTGTCCGGGCCCTGCTCCGGCACCCGGTGCAGCTGGCCGGATCGGACGGGATCTACTTCGGAGGGCGGCCGCATCCGCGTGGCTGGGGGGCATTCGCCCGGCTGCTCGGCCGGCACGTCCGCGATCTCGGTGACTGGACCTGGGGGCAGGCGGCGATGCACCTGAGCGCGAGCGCCACCCGGCGGTTCCGGTTGACCGACCGCGGCCTGGTGCGCGCCGGTCAGGTCGCCGATCTGGTCGTGCTGGACCCGAATGAGATCACCGACCGGGCCGACTACGCCGAACCGCGCACGCCGGCGGACGGAGTCCGGCACGTGTTCGTCTCCGGGGTGTGCGTCCTGACCGGCGGCACGCCGACCCCTGCGGCTCGTGCCGCCTCGCCGGGGAGGGCTCTGACACCTCGGTAGCGCTCCGAGAGGATTGCCTCGGCCCGGCCCATCCTTGGGAAGGACAGCTGATGAGACGTCCGAGCACGACATGAGCCCGACGTCCGCCCCCCGCAACCAGTCGAGCTCCCTGCGACGAGCCCTGGCCGTGCTCGGACACGTGCGGGACCGGGCGCCGGCTGGACGCGGCCTGACGCTGACCCGGCTTGCCGAGGATCTCGACCTGAGCAAGAGCACCGTGCTGCGGCTGATCACCCCGCTGGTCGAGGCCGACCTGATCCGGCGCGATCCCGAGACCGGGGCCTTCCGGCTCGGGCCTGCCACGCTCGCCCTCGGTCAGGCGTATCTGTCCTCGCTCGACCTGCGCACGGTCGCGAAGGAGCCGTTGCGCCTGCTGGCCAAGGCCACCGGGGAGACCTGCCATCTGGTCGTCCACGACCCACCGGACGTGGTGTACATCGACAAGGTCGAGAACGAGCGCACCGTGCGGATGGGGTCCCGGATCGGAAGCCGGGTCCCGGCGTACCGGACTGCAGTGGGCAAGGCGATGCTGGCGTGGCTCGGCGAGGAGGACCTGCAGGTGGTGTTCGCCGCCGGCATGCCCGCGATCACCGAGCACACCATCACCGAACCGGACCGGTTCCGGGCCGAGCTGGAACGGGTCCGGCGACGTGGCTACGCGATCGACGACCGCGAGAACGAGCCCGAGGTGCGCTGCCTCGGTGCAGCGGTGTTCGACCACACCGGCTCCGTGGCAGGGGCCTTGAGCGTGTCCGGGCTGACCTCACGGATCACTCCGGCCAGGGCTCGTGAGATCGCGCCACTGATGGTCCGCACGGCCGGGGAGATCTCCAAGGCGCTCGGCTCACGCACGGAGTCCGGCGCGGCCCGTGGCCGTCCCGAGGGGCCGGTCGCCAGGTGATCGCCGGACGCGACGGCACGGACGAAGGAGGCGAGAGCGGTGCCCGACGTGCTGATCCCCAGGGAACAGATCGACTGGCGGGTGAAGGGTCTGTGGTGGCCCGGCCCCGCAGTCGCTCTTGAGGAGTACCTCGCTGCGCGGCACGACCTCTTCGACGGCACCCTCACCTGGCCGGTGATGGTCGCCAGGCTGCCCGCCATCGAGCACGACGTTGCCGTCCTGGCAGCCTTCTGCGCCCGGCACGGGCTGGAGTTCGCGCCGCACGGCAAGACCACGATGGCGCCCGGGCTGTCCGCCGCCCAGTTGCGCGCCGGAGCCTGGGGTATCACGGCTGCCATCGCGAACCAGGTTCTCGCCTACCATGCCTTCGGGCTGCGGCGGATCCCGCTGGCCAATGAACTGGTCGACGCTGCACCGCTGCGCTGGCTGGCCGGGGCGATCGAGGACGGCCTCGACTTCCTCTGCTACGCCGACTCCCTGGACGGTGTACGGCTGATGTCCGACGCGCTGTCCGGTGCCTCAGGCAGCCGGCCGCTGCGGGTGCTGGCGGCCTACCTCGCCGAGCGGGTACGCGACCAGCCCGTCTGCCGGCGGATCGAGATGGCCCTGGCGGTCGGGTCCTACGCGGTATCCGTTCCCCGCGACTGGGAAGGGTTCCCGTCCCGGGACGAGCTCGCCCTGAACGGCACCGCCGCCGACCAGGTGACTCGCTGACGCCGGCGAGCGGCGCATGGCCGGCGGGAGAGCGAACGGGAGGATGGACATGAGCGGCAAGAGCGAGATCCGGACCGCAGCGGCACCGGTACCCGGTGGGGCCTACTCGCAGGCGATCGAGGTCGGCGATCTGGTCTTCACCGCGGGTATGGGGCCGATCGACCCCGCCACCGGAGCCGTGGTCGGCGAGGACATCGCCGAGCAGACCGAGCAGGTGCTGCGGAACCTGGCCGCCATCCTCGCGGCCGCCGGGCTGGAGCTGCCCGACGTGGTGAAGGCGACCGTGCATCTGCGGCACCTGGAGCGTGACTTCGCCGGCTACGACCAGGTGTACCGCAGATACTTCAGCCCGCCCTACCCGGTCCGGACGACGGTGGGCTCGGACCTGCTCGGCATCCTGGTGGAGATCGACGTGGTCGCTCACCGGCGCTGATCCGTGAACAGCTCGCTGTTCGCCCCTGGCCGGGGAGGCGTAGACAGGCTGGCATCCTGACGGCGGCGGGCGGGGACGGCATACATTCGGTTCATGGAGCGGACCGCTGCGAGCGTGGACGGCGTGCTGCTGCGCGGGCGGGAACTGTACGCCGAGCGTGCCTGGGCGGCCTGCCGCGAGGTGCTGCGCGAGGTGGACGCCCGGACACCCCTGGCTCCGGCGGACCTGATCCTGCTGTCGATCAGCTCCTACCTGTGCGGTCTCGACGGCGACAGCGTGCAGGCACTCACCCGCTGCTACCAGGGCTCGCTCGCGGCCGAGGACTGGCACACCGCCGCGATGTCCTCGTTCTGGCTCTGCTTCATGCTGATGAACCTCGGCGACGTGGTGCACGCCAGCGCCTGGTCCGGCCGGTCCAGGGATGTGATCGCCGAGCATGCAGTGGCCGGCGCGCCCGCGGCGTACCACGAATGCATGCGGGCGCATCAGCTCGTCGACCGGGGTGCGCCTGAGGAAGCACTGGAGATCGCCCTGGCAGGCATCGCGATCGGCCGGGCCGAGGCCGAACCCGACCTCGAGGTGCTGAACCGGCTCACGGCCGGGCACGCCCTGATCGGGTTGGGCCGCCCGGCTGAGGCGCTGGACCAGATGGACCGGGTGATCCTTGCCGTGGAGGGCGACCCGCTCAGCCCGCCCGTGGCTGGCCTGGCCTACTGCGCGGCGATCGCCGCATGCCTGCACCTGTTCGATCTGCGCCGGGCCCGGGACTGGACCGTGGCGCTGACCTCCTGGTGCGACGCGCAGTCCGGCGAGGTGCCTTACCGCGGCCTGTGCCTGGTGCACCGCGCGCACGTCATGACCATGCAGGGGTCCTGGTCCGACGCGCTGGCCGAGGCCGGTGCCGCCAGGGACCGGATGGACGGTCCCAGCCAGGGCGAGGCGCACTACCAGCTGGGTGAGCTGCACCGGCTGCTCGGGCAGGCCGGCGAGGCCGAGACCGCCTACCGGCTGGCCAACGGGCGAGGACGGCAGCCCGAGCCGGGGCTGTCCCTGCTCAGGCTCGCACAGGGCAGGGTGGACGCGGCAGCTCGCACCATCCAGGCCGTCTACGCCGAGCAGGGTCGCACCGACCGGGCCGAGATCCTGGCCGCGTACGCCGAGATCATGACCCGGGCAGGGCGGCTGGACGAGGCCAGGGCGGCCGCGACCGAGCTGGTCTCCCTCAGCGACCGCGTCGACGTGCCGCTGCTGCGTGCCCGTGCCGAGCAGGCGAGCGCCGCGGTCCTGCTGGCGGGCTCCGACGCCCCGGCGGCGCTGCCACTGCTGCGCAGGGCGTGGCGACGCTGGCAGGAGATGGGGATGCCGCACGACGCGGCCCGGGTCCGGGTGCTCATTGGCACCGCCCTTCAGATGATCGGGGACAGCGACTCGGCCTGGATGGAGTTCGACGCCGCCCGGACGGTGTTCGAGCAGCTCGGTGCCGGCTTCGACCTGGCCGCGCTGGAAGAGGCGAGCCCGTCGCCGTCCGGGCTGCTGACAGCGCGTGAGGTCGAGGTGCTCCGCCTGGTGGCGGTCGGGCATACGAACCGCGCCATCGCCGGCCGGCTGTTCCTCAGCGAGAAGACGGTGGCGCGGCACCTGAGCAACATCTACGCCAAGCTCGATGTCTCCTCCCGCACCGCTGCCACCGCCTACGCCTACGACCACGGCCTGGTCTGAACTTTCTGCACAGAATGACCCATGCCGGCCGCCGGTGAATGGGTGACGCTGTCGATGCCGCGCCGTAGCCGCCGCTCCTAGCGTCAGGTGCTGGGGAACTGCCGACCGGCGGTTCAACAGCACAGGAGGGGCACATCATGACCAGCAGCGGCAACCGCGAGCACGGGGCCACCCCCGGTCGGCACGTGCGGACCATCGTGATCGGGGCGGGCCAGACCGGCCTGTCCACCGCGTACTTCCTCACCCGTGCAGGCCACGAATGCCTGGTCCTGCACGAGGGCAGCCGGGTCGGCGACCAGTGGCGGGCCAGATACGACTCCCTCCGGCTGAACTCCCCGGCCGGCTGGGACGGGCTGCCGGGCATGCGCTTCCCGGCGGGCCGGTACTCCTTCCCGACCGGCCGCGACATGGCCGACTACCTCGAGCGGTACGCCGAGGTGCACGGCATCGAGGTCGCGCATCGCACTGCGGTGCTGCGGGTCGACCGGCTGCCGGACGGCGGTTACGAACTGGCCACCGGGAACGGGACCCTGCGCGCCGACAACGTCGTGGTCGCGACCGGCGGTGAGCACCACCCACGGGTCCCCGAGTTCGCCGCCGAAGTCGATCCCGGGATCCGCCAACTGCATTCGAGCGACTACCACAACCCGTCGCAGCTGCTGCCCGGACCGGTACTGGTGGTGGGCGCCTCCCAGTCCGGCGCCGACCTCGCGCTCGAGTGCGCCCAGACCGGGCACGAGACCTGGCTGTCCGGCACGATCACGGGTGAGGTGCCGATCGACATCACGAGCTTCAAGGGCCGGCTGGCCGCGCCGGTGCTGTGGTTCCTGGCTTCCCACGTCCTGACCGAGCGCACCAAGCGCGGGCGGGCCCTGAAGCCGAAGATCAGGACCACCGGCACGCCGCTGGTCCGGGTCAAGAGGGCTCACCTCGACCAGGCCGGAGTCAGGCGGGTCGACGCCCGCACCGTTGGGGTCTCGCCGGACGGGCGGCCGGTGCTGGCGGACGGCACGGTGCCCGACGTCGCGAACATCCTGTGGTGCACGGGCTTCCGGCAGGACTTCAGCTTCATCCACCCGTCCGTCACCGACCCGCAGGGGTGGCCGCGTGACCGCGGCGGGATCGTGCCCGAGTCACCCGGGCTGTACTTCGTCGGGCTGCTCTACCAGCGGGGCTTCTACTCCATGCTGATCGGCGGCGCCGGGCGGGACGCCGAGTACATCGCCCGGCACATCCTGGCCAGGGTGACCTCCGACCGGCGCCTCGTGGAGCAACCTCTGGTATGAGATCGGGGTATCGAAGCAGGGTGATACCCCGATCTCATACCGGAGGACGGCGACCGGGCCTGGCCTCAGGCCCCGGTCACGCCCCATGCGCGCAGGACGTCCCGAGCCCGGGTGACGAGCTCGGGCATCCTGCTGCTCACCTGAGGGCTGAGCCCGTAGCCGGTGTCCAGGCACCTGGGGACCATGCCCACGGCCGCCAGCCGCTGCGGCGCGCAGCCCGCCAGGGCAGCCACCGCCAGGGCCTCGCAGACGCCGATCTGGTGGGCGGAGACCGTCAGGTAACGGTTGGCCGGGACTTCGTCCCCGTGTAGTTCCAGCAGCTCGCCCGGTTGGGCACCGTGGCCCACCACGGCGTCCAGCAGCAACAGCCCTGACCGTCCGGACAGCTCCGGCAGCAGCGAGATGCCGAGCGTGGCTCCGTCGAGCACCTCGACCCCGGGCAGGTCGAGCTCTGCGATCCGGCGCGCCGCAACGCATCCCAGGCCCTCGTCGGTGAACAGCTCGTTGCCGACGCCGAGGACCAGGATCCCGGCTGTCATCGTGGTGCGTACCGGCGCCGCCGCCGGCGCGCGTCGGTCTCGAGTTCGGCCTGCACCCGGTCGGTGGGCAGCTGCTTCCAGCCGCCGATCATCGAGCTGATCTCGCCGCTGCGCTCGATCCTGTCGCTGAGGGTCGCCGCATAGAAGTGCGTGACTACGAAGCCCCAGATCAGCCACATCAGCAGGTGGTGGACGAAACGCAGGGTCGGCAGCGGCAGGCTCGAGGTGAACCAGCCGGTGAGCAGGTGCTGCCAGCCGGACCTGTGACCCGCCGCCATCATGGCGATCCCCGTGAAGGCCTGGGTCACGAGCACGAGGAACACCACGACGTAGACCAGGCCGGCCATCGGGTTGTGGCCCACCACCGGCGCCGGCTCCTTCTCCAGGAACAGGTAGTAGCGCAGGGTGTGCCGCAGGCCGTCGCGTCGGTGCCGGTCCCGCGGGATGAGCTGATCCCAACGGGCCCAAGGGTTCCCGGTGAAGGCGAGGAAGAGCCTTCCGACCAGGACGGCCATGAACACCCAGGCCGCGACCAGATGCACGGTCCGCATGTCGGACATCATGCCCAGCCTGCGGAAGACACCAGGGCTCGGATTCGCGATGTAGTAACCGGTGATGGACAGCACCGTCACGCTGCCCGCAAGGGTCCAGTGCAGGGTCCGGATCCACGGCTGCCAGACCTTCACGGACGAGACGCAGTCCGTGCTCACGATGACGTCGGGGTGTACCGGCGGGCGGTGCGTGCGGCCCATCACTGGATCGTCACCTCCGTCACGGGGTTGCCGTCGGCGTCGAGGATGTGGGCGGCGCAGGCCATGCACGGGTCGAACGAGTGCATGGTGCGCAGGATCTCCAGCGGCTGGTCCGCGACCGCCAGTGGCGTGCCGACCAGCGCGGCCTCGTACGGCCCGGGAATGTCCTTGGCGTCACGGGGACCGGCGTTCCAGGTCGTCGGTACCACGGCCTGGTAGTTGGCCACCTTCTGGCCGTCGATCACGACCCAGTGCGACAGGCCGCCGCGGGGTGCCTCATGGAAGCCGACGCCGCGTGCGTGCTGCGGCCATGACGAGGGGTCCCAGCGGGAGTCGTCGTGGATCCTCAGGTCGCCACCGGCGATGTTGCCCTGCAGCCGGTCCAGCAGGTCCATCGCGTGCCGGGCCAGGACGACGCTCTCCAGACCTCTGGCCAAGGTCCGCCCGAGCGTGGAGAACAAGGCCTGCGGGGTCGCGTTCAGCGTGGTCAGCGCGCCGTCCACCAGCGGCACGAAACGCTTGTCCTTGCGCCCGTATGCGATCAGGACCCGAGCCAGCGGTCCGACCTCGACCGCCATGCCGTCGTAGCGCGGTGACTTCAGCCACGAGTACTCAGCGTCGACGTCGAGGTGCTGGTACGGCGGCTCGGGCCCGGTGTAGTGCGCCGTGGTCTCGCCGTCCCACGGCGCCAGCCCGGCCTCACGACCCTCGGAGTAGCGGTACCAGGAGTGTGCGGCGAACTCGGCGATCTTCGTCGGGTCGACCCGCTCCACCGCGGACAGGTTGCGGCCGCGGATCACCCCGCTGGGTAGGATCCCGTTCTCGATCGGGGCATGCGCGGGCTGCGGTCCGGCGTTGAAGTCCCCGAACGACAGGTAGTTGCCGACTCCGCCGCCGATCTTCGTCCACTCCGGGTAGGCCGACGCGATCGCGATCAGGTCGGGAATGTACGCCTGGTTGACGAAGTCGAGGCCCTGCTGCAGCAGTTGGCGGATCTGCGCCATGCCGCTGTCGTTCAGGGTCGATTGGTTGCTCGGGTCGATCGCGGTGGACATCCCGCCGACCAGGTAGCTCTGCGGGTGCGGATTCTTCCCCCCGAGCAGGGCGTGCACCTTCACGTAGTTGCGCTGGAACTCCAGCGCGTCCAGGTAGTGGCTGACGGCGATCAGGTTGACCTCGGGGGGCAGTCGGTAGGCCGGGTGACCCCAGTAGCCGTTGGCGAACGGGCCGAGGCGCCCACCGGTGACGAACTTCGACAACCGTGTCTTGACGTCGGTGAACCGCGTGGTCGACGACTGCGGGTAATCCGAGATGGTCTGGGCCAGTTGCGATGCCTTCGCGGGGTCGGCCTTCAGTGCGGACGTGACGTCCACCCAGTCCAGCGCATGCAGGTGGTAGAAGTGCACCACGTGGTCGTGCACGAACTGGGTCGCCGCGATCAGATCCCGCAGCAGCATCGCGTTCGGCGGTGGGGTGATCCCGAGGGCGTCCTCCACCGCGCGGACGGACGCCAGGGCGTGCACGGTCGTGCAGACGCCGCAGATCCGCTGAGCGAAGTACCAGGCGTCGCGCGGGTCGCGACCGGTCAGGATCTTCTCCAGGCCGCGCCACATCGTGGCCGAGGACCACGCCTTGGTCACGACCCCGGCTTCTGCCTGCGCCTCGATCCGCAGGTGGCCCTCGATCCGGGTGATCGGGTCGACGACGATCCGGCTCACGGTTGGTCACCCTTCTGCTGGCTGTCATCGCTGGGGCCGGCAGGCTGGTGGCTGGGCGGGGTCACGGCCGCGACGCCGATGGTCGGCGCGTGGGTGGTGGATTCGGCTCGTTCGGCCCGGAAGTACCGCTTCTGCTGGACCACTTTGGCGGCGCCGTGCGCCGAGGCGCCGACGAAGGTCGCGCCCAGTAGGCCGATGCCGATCTTGTCCGCGGTCAGGTCCAGCCCCGCCGCCTTGACGTGCGGGAGCCGGTCGTACATCGGGGTCATGGTGTCCCAGAAGGCGGGCTCGGAGCAGCCGACGCAGGGTGAGCCGACGCCGATCGGCCAGCTGGTGTGCTCGTTCCACTGCTGGGTGGGGCAGTTGTGGTATGTGCTCGGGCCCTTGCACCCCAGCTTGTACAGGCACCACCCGCTGCGGTGCCCCTCGTCCCCGAAGGCCACGGCGAAGCGCCCGGCGTCGAAGTGTCCGCGGCGCGGGCAGTTGTCGTGGATCCGCTCCCCGTAGGCGAACAGCGGCCTGCCGCGGTCATCGGTGGGCGGCAGTTCCTCGAAGGTGAGGTGGTGCACCAGGGTCGCGGTGATGTTGTCCGCATTGGCGGGGCACCCCGGCAGGTTGATCACCGGGACGCCGTTGACCACGTCCTGCACGCCGACGGCGCCGGTCGGGTTCGGCGCCGCGGCCGGCAGCCCGCCGTAGGCGGCGCAGGTCCCGACGCTGACGATGGCCGCCGCGCCGGTTGCGGCCTCCTCCAGCCGCTGCCGCGCCGTCCGGCCCCCGATGACGCAATACGCACCGTTCGCCCCGGTGGGAATGGAGCCCTCGACCACGACGATGTGCCCGCCGCGGGCGAGCGCCTCGGCGAGCGACTTCTCGGCCTGCGTTCCGGACGCGGCCATGATCGTCTCGTGGTAGTCGACCGAGACCAGGTTGAGAATCAGGTCGCCGACCCCGGGGCTGCGCGAGCGCAGGAAGGACTCCGTGTCGCCGGTGCAGTCCTGGAATGCCAGCCAGACCAAGGTGGGGTTCTGCGCCTTCTCGACCGCGTGCGCCACCTGCGGCGCGAAGGCCGGCGGCAGCGCGAGGACCGCAGTTATCCCCGTGGCCCAGCGCATGAAGGATCGGCGACTCACCCCGTTGGCGGTGAGCCTGTCGCCGAGGCTGGTGAGATTCTCGTTCAGGTCCGCATGATCAGGTCGGTCCGGGTTCGAGCGGGTCCGCTCCATCGAGATCCCTTCTGTACGAGCAGATCGCCGCGCACAGCGCCAGGGCCTCGTTCGGATACGCCTCTTGATCGCGTTGCGGCAGCGGCCAGTCTCCGACAGCGGCCGGATACCCCCAGGGGGACCATGGTCCCAGTGGTGATCATGCGTCGATCAGTGGGATCTCCCGCGTGCTGAACGGTCGCAGCCGAGCGGGGAACGGTCAGTCGAGGGCCGCTGCGAGCAGCTGGGCCAGGTGCAGAGCCGGCGCCGGCACGAGGGCGAGCTGCGTCCGGCAGGAGAAGCCGTCGGCCAGGACCACGGTCCCGGGTGGCGCGCTGCGCACCGCCGGCAGCAGACTCTGCTCGGCGACGGCGAGCGAGACCTCGTGGTGCCCACGCTCGACACCGAAGTTGCCGGCCAGGCCGCAACAGCCGCCGAGGCGCTGCACGCTCGCTCCGGACCGGGTCAGCAGGTCCTGGTCGGCGTCCCAGCCCAGGACGGCCGCGTGGTGGCAATGTGGCTGGGCGATCAGGTGCCGGCCGGACAGGTCCGGCGGCTCCCAGCCTGGTGTGCGGGCCAGCAGCTCGGCCAGGGTCACCGTGGCCGTGGCCACCGACTGGGCTGCCGGATGGTCGAGCAGGTCCAGGCTGTCCGAGCGCAGGACGGCCGTGCACGACGGCTCCAGGCCCACGATCGGCACCCCGTTCTCCGCGTGCCGCCGCAGGTGGGCGACGCTGCGCCCGACCCTGCGCCGGGCTGCGTCCAGCTGCCCGGTGGTGATCCAGGTCAGCCCGCAGCACAGCGAGCGGTCCGGGATCTGCACGCGGTACCCCGCGTCCTCGAGCACCCTGACCGCCGCCGCGCCGACCTCGGGGGAGAAGTGCTCGGTGAAGCTGTCCACCCACAGCAGGACCGGATCGCCCGTGGCGGGCCCGACGTGCTCGCGGTGGAACCACTGGCGGAAGGTCCGCGCGGCGAAGGCGGGCAGGTCCCGCCGCTGATCGATGCCGGCCAGCCAGCGCGCGGACGTCGCCACGGCGGGCACGGACAGCGCGGCGTTCACCGCGCGCGGCGCCGTCGAGGCCAGCCGGGCCCAGCGCGGCAGCCACCCCAGGGTGTAGTGGGAGCGCGGGCGCGGGCGGTGCCGATAGCTCTGGTAGAGCACCTCTGCCTTGTACGCGGCGACGTCGGTGCCGGTCGGGCAGTCGGTCGCGCATCCCTTGCAGGACAGGCACAGCTCGAGCGCCTCGCGCACCACCGGTGAGCGCCAGTCCGGGCGCGGGGAGCCGTCCACGAGGTCCTGCAGCACCCGCGCACGGCCACGGGTGGAGTCCTTCTCGTCCCGTGTCGCCTGGTACGACGGGCACATCACGTCGCCGCTGCCGGTGGCGTCCGCACGGCACTTCCCGACGCCGTTGCAGCGGTGCACGGCTGCCGCGAAGTCGCCCGCGTCCTGCCGGTAGGACAGGCCGAGCCCGGACGTGCGCGGGTGCAGCCCGACCGACCTGAGGTCCGCGGTGACCGGCCTGGGGTTCACCAGAACCCCGGGGTTCAGCAGCCCGTCCGGGTCGAAGATCCCCTTGACCCGGGCGAAGAGGTCGATCAGCTCGGGGGAGTACATCAGCGGCAGCAGAGCGCTTCGGGCCCGGCCGTCACCGTGCTCGCCGGAGATCGAGCCCCCGTGGGAGGCGACCAGGTGGGCGGCGTCGACGAGGAAGGACTGCAGCCGGGAGGCGCCGTCCGTTCGGTGCAGTGGGAAGTCCAGCCGGATATGCACGCAGCCGTCGCCGAAGTGCCCGTAAGGGAGCCCGGTCAGCTGGTGCTCGGTCAGGAGCTGCTCGAAGTCGCGAAGGTAGGCGCCGAGCCGCTCCGGCGGCACCGCCGCGTCCTCCCAGCCCGGGAACGCCGGCCGGCCGTCCGCGGTCCGGGACGCCAGCCCGGCGCCGTCCTCGCGGATCCGCCACAGCACCGCCGCCTGGCCGGGATCGGTGATGACAGCCGCGTCCAGGCTGTCCGCGCGGGCGGCCAGCTCGACCGCGGCCGCTCGCACCTGGGTCTGCGTCTGGCCGGCCAGCTCGACCAGCAGCCAGCCTGATCCGCGCGGCAGCGGCGGAACCCGGCTACCGGGGTGCGCGGCGCGCAGCGCCTTGAGGATCCGGGAGTCCAGGCCCTCGCAAGCGGTGGGGTTGTAAGCCAGCACCTGTGGGACGGCGTCGGCGGCCTCGGCCATGTCGGGGTAGCCGAGCACGACGAGGCAGCTGGCGAGCGGCTCGGCGACCAGCCGGAGCCTGGCCCGCAGAACGGTGGCCAGAGTGCCCTCGCTGCCGACAAGTGCCCGGGCCACGTCGAACCCGTGCTCGGGCAGCAGATGCTCCAGCCCGTACCCCGAGACCTGCCGGCGGAACCGGCCGAGCTCCAGGCGGATCGGCCCCAGGGCCGCGGACACGGCGCCGCGCAGGGCATCCAGTGCGGCCGACGGCGCGTGCGCCTGCTCCGCCGCCGCCGAGCCGGGCAGCGTGAGCCGCTCGCCGGTACCGGTCAGCACGTCCAGTCCGAGCACGTTGTCCGACGTTCGGCCGTAGCCGAGAGCCCGGGAACCGCAGGCGTTGTTGCCGATCATCCCGCCGATCGT
Source organism: uncultured Actinomycetota bacterium (assembly GCA_963740575.1). Lineage (GTDB taxonomy): Bacteria > Actinomycetota > Actinomycetes > Actinomycetales > Kineosporiaceae > CAVUET01. The sequence continues at coordinate 127,089 of CAVUET010000002.1, forward strand.
GCACCGGTTGTGGGAAGACGGGTCGGGGCCGAACCGCAGCCCGTGCGGCGCCGCGGCCCGCTGCAGCTGGGCCTGCACCACGCCGGGCTCCACCACGGCCGAGCGGTCGTCCGGATCGAGGTCCACGATGCGGTTCAGGGACCGGCTGTAGTCGAGCACGAGCCCGGTGCCGACGGCGTTGCCGGCGATCGAGGTGCCCGCCCCGCGCGAGGTGATCGGGATGCCCAGCGAGCGGCAGACCTCGTGGGCTGCGACCACTTCATCGGTGTCCCGGGGGTAGGCCACGGCCATCGGGGGGACGCGGTAGAGCGAGGCGTCGCTGGAGTACAGCACCCGAGCCAGGGGGCCGGCGTCCACGTCCTGGATGCCCGCGCGCCGGAGCCCGTCGACCAGCTCCGGCACGCGGGCGAGGTCACCCGCCGGGATGCGCGTGCCCGTGGTCCGTGTGCCCGTGGTCCGGGTGCCCGTGGTCCGGGTGCCCGTGGTCCGCGTGCCCTTCATGCCCATGGTGACCATGCTGGTGCGTCCCGGTCGCCGATGGTGGCACGGGGTCGCCATGGCGAAGCGGTTTGCCCTCGTAGCGCCCTTCGTGCGCCAGGATCGGACGTCGATCCCCGGCCAGCTCCGGGTGACGCTCCTCCAGGCCCTGCCGTTGCTGCGCGGTGCGGCGCAGGTGCGTCACGTAGTCGCGGTCACCGTCGTAGGTGCCCTTCCAGGTCTGCGGGAGCTGCTCGGCTGCCGGCGGCAGCGATGCCCGGCCCCCGACGCCGAACCGCGAAGGCAGCTTGCCGGTATCACCGCCGCAGGTCGGGCACGGTGGCAACGCGGCGGCGAACGGCTGGATGACCTCGAATCGGTGGCCCTGGTCGCAGCGCAGATCGTAGATGGCCATCGGATCACCACAAGCTCATCGATCGGCGGAAGATCCCGGCGAGGTCGTCCGCCTGCACCGGGCGCGGCGCGGTCGCCAGCAATCGCTGCTGCTTCAGGCTGCCCTCGACCAGGCCATCCACGTCGCCCTCGTCGAAGCCGACCGCCGCAACCCCGTTCGGGATCTCGATGTCGCGCATCAGGCCGGTGAGCACCATCGGCAGGAGTTCGGACGGGTCCGAAGGCCTGTCGACGTCCGGGGCGAGCAGCTCCGCCGCCCGCAGGTGACGCTGCGGCGATGCGGGGAAGGTGAACCGGAAGGCCTCCGGGGCGGTCAACGCCACCGACATGCCGTGCGGAATCATCGGCTCGTCAGCCGGATAGTCCTTGGGGTGGAACCCCTTCACCCGGCCCGCGATCGGGTAGGCGTTGGCGTGCGGGATGTGCACCCCGGCATTGCCGAAACCCATCCCGGCGAACGTCGCGGCCATCGCCATGTCCGCTCTGGCCTGCCGATCCGAACCGTCCCGCACGGCGCGCCGGAACGAGCCGGCCATCAGGGCCAGCGCCTTCTCCGACCACAGGTCGGCGATCGGGTTCGAGCCGCAGTACGGCACCCGCTGGTCAGGCGTCTTGTGCTCGTATGAGGTGTAATCCCGGGCCGTGTAGCTCTCCAGGGCGTGGCAGAGGATGTCCATCCCCGCCGACGCCGTCACCCCGGCGGGTTGGGTGAGGGTCAGGTCGGGGTCGATCACCGCCATGGTCGGGCGCAGCCGGGCGTGGCTGATCCCGGTCTTCACCTTGAGCGACAAGACATCCAGGACGCAGATCGTGGTGCTCTCTGAGCCGGTCCCGGTCGTCGTCGGCACCGCCACCAGCGGCTTGAGCTGGTTGACCGGAGCCCGTCCCTGACCCACGGGGACGTTCACGTAGTCCATCAGCTCGCCGGGATTCGTGGTCAGCAGGTTGATGGCCTTCGCGGTGTCGATGCTCGACCCGCCACCCACCGCCACGAAGGCGTCCCAGGGGCCGCTCGCGCGGGCGCGTTCGACGGCGCGTTGCAGGCTGGCGTCGGTCGGCTCGACGTGGCTGCCGTCGAACACCTCGGCGCTGATCCCGAATCGGGCCATCTGATCTGCCACCCGCTGCGGGGTCCCGGTGGCCGCAACCCGGGGGTCGGTCACGACGAGGACCCGGCGCGCGCCGAGCTGGCGGAGGTCGAAGCCGATCTCGTCCGCGGCGCCGAAGCCGAACTTCAGTTGCGGCGCACCGTAGGTGAAGACGGTCTCGGGGCTGGCCGGAGCCGGCAGGACCGTGGACGGCGCTGTGCTCATCGGCCCTCCCTCAGGCGTAGAAGCCGGTCGGCGCCCGCCGCAGGGAGCGCAGCTGATCGGCGTCGTGGCCGAAGACGACCGTGGCCTCGGTCTTCTCCGCGATCCCACGGATCTTCTCCACCGAGCCGTACCAGGCGGACAGGTCGTTGACGATCGCCGCAGGGACGGCGGGTGGGCCGAAGGAGTCGCCCATGTAGATCGCGTCCGAGGTGAACAGCATCGTCCCGCTGTCGGCCAATTCGACCTGGAGGGCCATCGTGCCCGGCGTGTGCCCCGGGGCCTCGATCAGGGTGACGCCCGGCAGGAACTCGGTGTCGCCTGAGACCGTCTCGAACTCCAGGCCCTCGTAGTCGGCCTTCAGATGTGCGCCCGTGAAGGCGCCCTCGAAAGTGAAGGCGAACTCCTTCTCCTTGGCGTTGCAGACGAGCTTCGCGCCGGCGCCGGCGAACATCCGGACGTTGCCGGCGTGGTCGAAGTGCAGGTGGGAGAGCACGACGTAGTCGAGCTGCTCGGGGGAGACACCGAGCTGGCCGAGCCGGGAGTCCAGGTACTGCTCCTCGCTCACCTGGTCATAGGGGAAGAACTCCTGCAGGCCGGTCGGTGCCCACCGGGTCTCCCAGTCCCGGGGGCAGCTGGTGTCCCACAGCAACGTGCCCTCGTCGGTCTCCACCAGGACGGCATGCGTGGTGCACGAGTACCACTCCGTGGGCTGATCCTTGTTCGACCGGGACTTGATGTTGCGTCCCGGCTTGAGCAGTAGCCAGGTCAGGTCGCAGCTCATCGACCCGCAGTCGAGGACGTGCAGCTTCCGCGCTGTAGCCATGACGCCTCCCGGTGGACGGGGAATGCCGGTTCTGGGCGAGGTGTGGGGCTGTCGAATGACTTTCGCATGTAACATGTTACAGGTCAATAGCCAGGTAGCGGCCTAGACTGGCGCCGTGACGCCCGCCGCCGAATCCCCGGTGTTCAGCCCGCTGGAGAGCGTGGTCTCGTTGACCGACCAGGTGGTGGAGAAGGTCCGCAACGGCATCCTGCGCGGCGACCTGCAGGCCGGACGGCTGTACTCGACCTATCAGCTAGCGGACCAGATCGGCATCTCCCGCAGCCCGGTTCGCGAGGCGTTGCTGCGGCTGGCCGAGATCGGGATGGTCAAGCTCGAGCGCAATCGCGGGTTCCGGGTCGTGGTCCCGGGGGCCCGGGACATCGCGGAGGTCTTCCACCTGCGCCTGCTGCTCGAAGCCCCGGCAGCGGCCCGGGCTGCACGGGACGCGGGGCCGGACGTGATCGCCTCCCTGCATGCAGAGCTGAGGCAGATGACCGCCGCTGCCGCCGAGCAGGACGAGACCCGGTTCATGCGCCACGACAAGCAGTTGCACGGACTGATCCTCGCCGCAGCCGGGAATGAGCGGCTGGCCGCGTATGTCGGGCACCTGCGGGACCTCACCCGCCTCCTGGGCGCCTCGACCGTGGGCAGATCGCGCACCCTGGTCGATATCGCCGCGGAGCACGAGCCGATCATCGATGCGCTGGCATCGCGTGATCCAGGTGCCGCCGAGGCGGCGATGTGGAGCCATGTCCAGCACACGGGGTGGCTGCTGCTGGGCCAGGCCACCGCTGAAGGCCGAGGCGACGACGGTGCCGGATCGGATGTCGGCCGCGGGCCCGTCGACGCCCGGCTGCTGTGGGAGTCGGTGGTGGGGGGCTGATCGAGCTCGTGATCACCCGGCCGGGTCGGGGTCGATCTGGATGGAGTTCTTGCCGCTCGACTTGGCCGTGTAGAGGTTCCGGTCGGCCCGGGCCAGCACGGACGACTCGGTGTCCCCTTCGGAGGCGAATGTCGCCCCGATGCTGAGCGTGATGTCCAGGCTCCCGGTGATCGGCCTCCAGCTATGGCTGGTCACCGCGTGGCGGATCCGTTCCAGCGTCGCCCGGGCGAGTGCGGGCGGGGCCTGGATGACGACCATGAACTCGTCGCCGCCCAGCCGGGCGACCATCGTCTCCGACGCCGTGTCAGCCTCCAGCCCCGAGCGGATCAGCCGTCCCAGGGTCCGGATCACCGCATCTCCGGCGGCATGCGACACCGTGTCGTTGATCCGCTTGAAGTCGTCGGCGTCGATGATCGCGACCAGGACCGGATGCCTGTCACCTGCCCGGCCCAGCAGGACCGGCAGTTCCTCGTCCAGGTAGCGCCGGTTCGGAAGCCCGGTCAACTGGTCGGTGCGAGCCTGCCGCCAGAAGCGTTGCGCCTCCTGCCTGGCCTCGGCGGTCTCGAACAGGGCGTGCCGGGTCCTGGCCGCGGACTGCCGCTGGTCCGAGGTCAGTCGCAGCAACTCGTGGTGGAAGCGGGTGTGCTCCAGGTAGGCCTGCTCGAACTCCCCGGCCGCGGCGTGCAGCGCTGCCCGTTCCCGCAACATGTCCACCTCGATCCGCCGGAGCATGCGCCGGACGCACACCTGACGGCACCGTTCGAGAGTCGCCTGCGCGGTGTCCAGGCGGCCCTGCAGCCGCTGGGCCTCAGCGAGCGTGAGCAGGAGTTCAGCAGGTGTGACGGCTTGTACGTCGCCGTCCGCTGCCAGCGCGGCGATGGCCCGGTGCACGCTCGCCTCGGCCTCGTCGGGACGCCCGCGCGCGATCTGCGTGCGCGCGAGGGTGTCCAGGAAGGAGGGGTTGAGCGGCTTGCCGTTCCGCTCGCTCAGCGTGCAGAACTCCTGAGCCGCCGACCAGGCGGGCTCCGCATGGCCCGCCTCGTACTCGGCGTAGGCGAGGTTGTTCAGGACGTTGAGCCGACGCTCCAGATCGCCGGCCACCACGAACAGGCTCTCGGCCTCGCGGTAGCGCTCCCGGGCGGCCTCGAACGATCCGGCTACCGCCAGGGCGTCGGCCAGGCGCAGGACGAAGTTGCCGCGCAGTCGCGGGGGAGCGCCCGCATCGAGGAGCTCGACGGCGCGGACCGCGTGGTCGAGGCAGAAGGCCGGATCGCCGATGGTCTCGAAGGTCGAGGACAGAACGAGGTGGCTGCGCGCGAGCAGGCTGGCCGGGCCGTGCTCGCCGGCCCAGGCGTTCACCTCCATCACCTGGCGGGCCGCCTCGGTGACCTGCCCGGTCCGCTGCAACATGTCGGCGCACACCAGCTGCGCCCGCATCTGGAGATCGATCGCACCGGCTGCGGCCGCCTCCCGCTCCACCCGCCTGGCCTCGGCCATGCGCGAGTCCACCCCGACGGCCCGGTGGTACTCCAGGTCGTCCAGGGCCGCTGCCAGCCGGCCTCGCTGATCCTCCATCTCCCTGCAGGAATCGGCCCCCGGGGCACGGGGCTGAAGCCGGTGGCGCCCTGATCAGAGCACGAGCCTGCGGATCAGGGGAAGCGGCAGCCTGGTGACGCGGAAGTCCATCGGGTCAGCTGGTCCGGCGCCCGCGGCCCGGCGGTCCGAGGCGGCCGAGATCACAGCGGCGAACGGCGCGGAGCGGACGTCGTAGATCCGGATCTGGCCGCCGGGCCGCAGGACTCGCAGCAGTTCCGCCGTGCCCGCAGCGGGATCCGCCCAGTGGTGCAGGCTCAGCGACGAGACGACGACGTCGAAGCTGCCGTCCTCGAAGGCCAGGTCGGCCACGTCCGCCTGCTCGGCAGTCGCCCGGTCGCCGAACCGGGCCAGGTTCCGACGTGCCGCCGCGACCATGTCCGCGGACAGATCCACACCGGTCAGCGCGACGTCGTCGCGCAGGCGGGCGATCTCGACCAGCAGCCGGCCGGGTCCGGTGCCGACGTCCAGGATGCGAGCCCCGGGAGGGGCCTGCGACACCGCGTCCCTGGCGATCCGGCGGTAGGGCCCGCGCAGCAGGTACCTGGCCGCCCGGTCGTAGTGCCGCACGGACGTACCCTCGAAGCCGATGGCGCCGGTCTGGTGCATATGGGCCGGGCGGGGGATGCGCATCTCATCCTCCAACGGTTGTAGGATGCAACTGTCAGGCAGCCTACGCCTGCATGGTTGTACGACGCAACTGTTGGGAGGCCGCGTGGCGGCGGGAGATCCGGGAGAGCTGCACGACCTGCTGCTGGAACTGGTCCGCTCGGTGGGGTTGCTGCACGTCGTCGATCCCGGCTCGGGGCTGGCTGCCTCACCGTCGGAGGCGTTCGCGCTGCACGAGCTGGACTGCAACGCGGGCCTGGCCCAGCAGGATCTGGCGGCGCGGCTGCGGCTGGAGAAGAGCACCGTCAGCCGCCTGGTCGCATCCCTGGAGCAGCGCGGCCTGGTGGTCCGGGAGCGCGATCCGGGCAACCGGCGGATCTGGCGGCTGCGGATCACCGACGAGGGGCGGGCAGCGCACTCCCGGGTCGGCGCGGCATTCCATCAGCGCCACCTCGAGGTGCTGTCCGGCATGACGCAGCGGGAACGGGTCGCGCTGTCGGTCGGGCTGTCGGCACTGCTGCGGAACCTGCGCCCCGCGGCGCCCGGATCTCGCCCCCTTGACCATACCCCCGTAGGGTATACATTGAACCGAGAAGTCCGCAGGACAGGGCCATCGGGCGGGCAGTGACGGCCGTCCCCGGTACTGGGCCCTGACGATGCAGCCTCGAGATGTCGGGAGGGTTCATGGCTGCGATAGGGCATGCGCTCGCACTGGCCGGGTCGATGACCTGGGCGGTCCTCTGGGCGCTCATCCTCGGATTCCTGCTGTCCGCCGTGGTGCAGGCCGTGGCGCGACCGTCGACGATCGTCAGGCTGATGGGTGACGACCGTCCGCGCACGCTGGCCGTGGCGGCGGGACTCGGTGCGGCATCCTCGTCCTGCTCGTACGCTGCGGTGGCGCTGGCCCGCTCGCTGTTCCGCAAGGGCGCTAACTTCACCTCGGCGATGGCCTTCGAGATCGGCTCGACCAACCTCGTCATCGAGCTCGGCGTGATCACGGCGCTGCTGATGGGCTGGCAGTTCACCGCGGCGGAGTACGTCGGTGGGCCGCTGATGATCGCGGTGCTGGCCGTGCTGTTCAGGCTGTTCCTCAGCCGCCAGCTGGTCGCGAAGGCCAAGGAGCAGGCTGATCGCGGGTTGGCCGGTTCGATGGAGGGGCATGCCGCGATGGACATGTCGGTCCGCAGGCACGGTTCGTTCTGGAGCAGGCTCGGCTCGGCCGAGGGCTTCACCTCGGTGTCCCACCTGTTCGTGATGGAGTGGCTGGCCATCCTGCGCGACCTGGTGCTCGGCCTGCTGATCGCGGGTGCGATCGGGGCATGGGTTCCGGAGTCGTTCTGGCAGAACCTTTTCCTTACCGATCACCGGTTCCTCGCGGCGCTCTGGGGGCCGATCGTCGGGCCGGTCGTCTCGATCCTGTCGTTCGTCTGCTCGATCGGCAACGTCCCGCTGGCCGCGGTCCTGTGGAACGGCGGCATCAGCTTCGGCGGCGTGGTGGCCTTCATCTATGCGGACCTGATCATCCTGCCGATCCTGGCCATCTACCGCCGCTACTACGGCACCCGGATGATGCTGGTGGTGCTCGGCGCCTTCTACCTGTCCATGGTCATCGCCGGCTACCTGGTGGAGCTGCTGTTCGGTGCGACGCAACTGATCCCGCACGAGCGGTCGGCGACCGTCATGGAGGCGAGCATCTCGTGGAACTACACGACCTGGCTCAACATCGCCTTCCTGATCCTGGCGGCGGTGCTGGTGTGGCGCTTCTCCCGTACCGGTGGGGCCGCGATGCTGCGGATGATGGGCGGAGCGCCGCCTGCCGAGGGTGAGCACGCCCACCATCGCGCCGAGCAGACACAGCAGGCCGAGCACGTACACCAGGTACAGCAGGCTGAGCCTGCACAGGAGGAGGACCCGCACGCAGGCCACCACCACTGAGGCTGCACGTGCCGGGACGTGCTGCACCATCAGTTCGCGGCGATGCCCCAGTCGCGGAGCACCGATTCGGTGTCCGCGCCGCGATCAGGCGGCGGTTGCGGTGCCGGCGCGGGGGTGCGGGAGAAGCGCGGAGCCGGTGCGGGCTGCACGATCCCGTCCAGCCTCAGGTGCGTGCCGCGGGCGGACAGGTGCGGGTGGTCCGGAGCCTCGGCGAAGGTGAGCACCGGCGTGACGCAGGCGTCGGTGCCCTCGAAGGCGGCCACCCACGCGTCCCTGTCCCGCTGGGCGAAGGCTGTTGCGAGACACTCCCGCAGGTGCGGCCACCGCTCACGGTCGAACTGGCCGGGCAGATCCTCACCGTCCAGGTCCAGCCCGTGCAGCAGCGCGGCGTAGAAGGACGGCTCGATGGCGCCGACGGCGACGAACCGGCCGTCCGCGCAGGCATACGTGTCGTAGAACGGGGCCGCGCCGTCGAGCAGGTTCTCCCCTCGCCGGTCCGACCACAGGCCCTGGCCGCGCAGGGCCCAGATCAGCTGCGAGAGCGTGCTCGCGCCGTCCACCATGGCGGCGTCGATCACCTGCCCCCGGCCGGACGTCGCCCGCTCCACCACGGCCGCCAGGATGCCCAGCACGCAGAACATCGACCCCCCACCGAAGTCCGCGACGAGGTTGAGCGGGACCACGGGCCGCCCGTCAGAGGGCCCGATGGCATGCAGGATGCCTGTCAGCGACAGGTAGTTGATGTCGTGACCGGCGGCACGCGCCAAGGGGCCGTCCTGGCCCCAGCCGGTCATCCGTGCGTAGACCAGTCGCGGGTTGCGCTGCAGGCACTCCTGCGGGCCGAGCCCGAGCCGCTCGACCACACCGGGGCGCAGAGCCTCGATCAGAACGTCGGCCCGCTCCACCAGGGCGAGGACCGTCGCCCGGCCGTCCGGCTCCTTCAGGTCGGCGGCCACCGAGCGGCGGTTGCGCAGCAGTTGATCGGGCCTGCCACCGCGGTCCAGCCCGAGATCGCGAGGGCTCGCGGGTCGCTCCACCCGGACCACGTCCGCGCCGAGATCCCCGAGCAGCATGGCGGCGTGCGGTCCGGGACCGATCCCGGCCAGCTCGACCACGCGCAGGCCGGCGAGCGGCCCGCCGCGGCTGTCGGAATCCGGCTCAGGGGAGTCGTGGCGGGGCAGCGGCACTGCGTCCTCCGGTGTCGGGGGAAGGGCGGCCCCTACGCTAGGCGGCCTGGCGTGAGGAGAGGAAGTGCGTTGGTGGACATGGCCGGGGGCCTGGCTCCCCGCTTCGGTCCGGTCGATGAACAGGATCTGGGGAATGCCTACCCGTGGCCGCCCTCGGGGGAGCGGTGGGTCCGCGGCATGATGGTCACCACAGTCGATGGTGCGGGCATGGGAGCCGACGGCCGCAGCGGCCAGATTTCGGGGCCGGCTGACCGCGCCGTCATGGCCGAGGTGCGAAAGTTCAGCGATGCGATCTTGATCGGCGCGGCCACTTTCCGCGCCGAGCGCTATCGACCGCAGAAGGCAACCCAAGAGCTGGCCGGTTCGCGTGCAGCACTGGGCCTTGGGCCGGCTCCGACGATGGTGATCGTGAGCGGATCCCTGGACCTGCCGTGGCACGAGGACACGTTTCGTGACTCCACCGTGCGGCCACTCGTCGTCACCACTCAGGCGTGTGACCGCGAGCGGCTCCACACGGCGAGGCGGCACGCGGAGGTCGCGGTACTCCCCGGGGAGCACCTGCGCGTGAGTGACCTCATGGACGTCCTGTCGGAACGAGGGCTGAAGCGGATCCTGTGTGAAGGCGGCCCGCATCTGCTGGCGCAGATCGTCCAGGCCGGATTCCTTGACGAGCTGGATCTGACCGTGTCCCCGGTCCTGATGGGCGGCGGCCAGATCCCCTTGGGAGAGGCGGGTCCGGTCCCGACCCGCTTACGGCTGGTCCAGGTGCTGTTCTCGGACGGCTTTCTCTTCACCAGATACCTCAACGCCTCCTCGAAGGTCGACTCGCCGAAGGGCTACCAGTGATTTCTCTGTCGTCGCTGGGAGAGCTGGCACAGAAGTATCGTGACGATCTTGACCAGCCCGTGGCCGCGCTACAGGTGGGTGGCAAGCGCTTCGACGTGAACGAGCGACCGGTCGTGATGGGCTGCATCAACCTGTCCCGCGACTCCACCTATCGCGAGAGCGTGGCGGTCTCCGTCGATGCCGCCGCGCGCAGAGGGCGTGTCCTGGAGGCCCAGGGTGCGGATCTCGTCGATGTCGGAGCGGAGTCGAGCAGCGCGAAGGCGGCGAGGGTCAGCCCGGGCGAGCAGGTAGCCCTGATGGTCCCGGTCATCGAACGGCTCGCGTCAGGCGGCACGTTGGTCTCTGCCGAGGCATACGACCCCGCTGTTGCGCGCGCGGCTCTCGAAGCGGGTGCCACCATGATCAATTACACCGGTGGTGAGCCACATGACCCCGAACTGTTCGACCTGGCCGCGCAGTTCGGTGCAACGGTTCTCATCTGCTACGTCCCCGGCCGCCATGTGCGCGACGTCCGGGGATCGACCTGGTACGACGACATGATCCCGGAACTCTCCGAGCATTTCGACGGGCGAATCGCCGAGGCCCGGCGGCGCGGCGTCGAGAACATCGCGATCGACCCCGGAATAGGGTTCTCGTTCGACAGCCGGATCACCTCCGACGAGAGAGTGCACCGCCAGGTCGACGTCCTGCTGAACACGTTCCGGTTGAGAAGACTGGGGCTGCCGATCTGCCAGGCTCTCCCACACGCGTTCGACCTGTTCGAGGATCAGTTCCGCAAGGCGGAGGGCTTCTTCGCGGTGATTGCCCACCTCGGAGGCTGCAGCATCTTCCGCACCCACGAGGTGGAGCACATCGTCCCCGTCCTGCGGGCGCTGAAAGCGATCGAGGGGTACGGCTCGGCGCGCTAGCTGCCGGTGCGGCCGTCCGGTGCGCTGGACGTGCCGTCATAGCGGGCGCGGGCCTGGACGACGGCCGGGAGTTCGGCCTCGAGCAGTTCGATCAGCTCCCAAAGCCTGGCCGCCACCCGCTCACCGAGCGGCGTCAGGGTGTACTCCACCCTCGCCGGGATGGTGGCCAGCACCTCGCGGTGCACCAGCCCGTCCCGCTCGAGGGTGTGCAGGGTCTGGGCGAGCATCTTCTCGCTCACGCCGTCCACCCGCCGGCGGAGGGCGTTGAACCGGTAGCTGCCCTCCAGCAGGGCGACCAGCGCGAGCGTGCCCCACTTGCTGGCGACGTTCTCGAGGGTCCGCCGGGAGGGGCAGGCGCGCGCGAAGACGTCCGCCACGAGCTCGTCGATCGGTTCGACGTCGCTCGCGCGCCGGCTGACCAGGCTGCCCATGAACCCCATGGTGCCATGGCTCCGGTACCCCCGCCAGGCACAGTGCTCTCCCTCGCATTGCACTCTCTCATGGAAAGTGCTTTCGTGTGGGTGGCACATCGGTCATCCCGACGAAGGAGCGCACATGATCACGGTCACCGCAGCCACCGGGCATCTCGGTCGGCTGGTCGTCCAGTCACTGCTGGAGGGCGGCGTTCCCGCCGGCGACATCGTCGCCGCGGTGCGCGACCCGCAGAAGGCCGCTGACCTGGCAGCGCGCGGGATCCAGGTCCGGCAGGCGGACTACAGCCGCCCCGAGACCCTGGGCCCAGCCCTGGCCGGGACGGATCGCCTGCTGCTGATCTCGTCCAGCGAGGTCGGCCAGCGGTTCGACCAGCATCGCAACGTGGTTGAGGCTGCGGTCGCCGCGGGTGTCGGCCTGATCGCGTACACCGGGATCCTGAACGCGGACACCACCGGGATGGACCTGGCTGCCGAGCACAAGGCGACCGAGGCCCTCATCCGCGAGTCGGGGCTGTCGTTCTCCTTCCTGCGCAACGGCTGGTACCTCGAGAACTACACCGAGAACCTCGCTCCGGCGCTGGAGTACGGCGTGATCTACGGATCGGCCGGCGACGGGCTGATCGCCGCTGCGACCCGTGCGGACTTCGCCGCTGCTGCTGCCGCCGTGGTCAGCGGGAGCGGCCACGAGAACACCGTCTACGAGCTCGGCGGCGACGCGCCGTTCACGATGGCCCAGCTGGCGGCCGAGGTGGCCGCCCAGTCGGGGAAGCCGGTGCGCTACCAGGATGTCCCGGCCGAGGAGTACACCAAGATCCTGGTCGGCGTCGGGCTGCCTGAGGCGTACGCGGCCCTGGTGGCGGACTCTGATGTCGGCATCGCCCGCGGCGATCTCAGCACCACCAGCGATGACCTGCACCGACTCATCGGGCGCTCCACCACCTCGCTGACCGACGCAGTGGCAGCCGCCGTCAAGGCCTGAGCCACCCAGGGTTACCCAGGCCTGAGGGACACCGGGGTTCCAGGCTGCGGCCCGGCAGGGCTCTCAGCGGCCGCACAGGCTTCGCCTGGCCCAGGGATAGCGGGGAAAGCCAGGCTCGGACGGGTTGCGACGGGTTGCCGATGGGCACCGTCCAACCTTCCGGTAGAGGAGTTGATCCCGTGCCCGCGACCCGCCTGGTCTCCTGCCCGGTCTGTGGTGCCGCGTTCGATGCGAGCCGGCAGCCGCACTGCACCTCGCCGTCCTGCGGCTGGCGGCGGTGCGGCTGCGGCACGGTAGTCAGTGGCTATGGGCTGTGGATCGTGCCTCCCGCCGGCCGCGGCGAGCCTGGCCGGCCGGGTGAGCGCCCTGGCGACGGGCCCGCTCAAGACCCGCCCGAGGAGTCGCCCTGACGGTCGCCCCTGACCCGCCGCCCGGCGCGGTCAGGGCGCCTGTCAGGGCATGGCCGCACCGCCGTCGACCGGCAGCACCGTTCCCGTCACGTAGCTCGCGTCGATCAGGTACGCGACGGCACCGGCGATGTCGTCCGGCTGGCCGATCCGCTTCGCAGGCAGACCCTCAGCGGCGGCCGCGAACTGCGCCGCCCGCTGCTCCCCGGGCAGGAAGGACCACCACGGAGTGTCCACGAATCCGGGTGAGACGGCGTTGACCCGGACGGGAGCGAGCTCGGCCGCCAGCGGAGGCACCATGCGATCGATCGCGCCGTTCACCGCGGCCAGCACTGCGGTGCCCGGGAACGCGCCGCGCGAGCTCGCCGCCGAGATCATCGTGATCGAGCCGGTCACCCGCGCGTGCCGGATCGCCAGCAGGTAGCCCAGGATCTTCCCCTCGAACGCGGCACGGATGTCGGCGCCGACCGTGGACCGCAGCGGCCCCAGTCCGATCGCCCCCGCGCTGAACGCCAGGACCAGATGATCGATGCTGCTCCGCCGTGGCCAGGCCGATGCCGGACGTACCGCCCATGATCACTGCCTTCATCGGTCCTCCATTTCGAGACGCCATGACTCGTTTCTATATCGAGACGTGACGGCTCGTAAAGTGGGGGCGTGATGATCGACCGCAGGCCGGGGCGGCCGCGCAGTCAGACCGCCCGGAAGGCGATCCTGGCCGGGGCCCTGGAGGAACTGGCGGACCATGGCTACGCGGCTGTGACCATCGAGGGCATCGCTGCGCGGGCCGGAACCGGCAAGCAGACCATCTACCGCTGGTGGCGTTCCAAGGCCGACGTCGTCCTGGATGCCCTGCTCGACGTGGTCGCGGAGCGGATAGCCGTCCCCGACGAGGGCGGGCTGGCCGCCGACCTGGATGCGTTCCTGGTCGCCACGTTCCGGCAGCGCGGCCAGCGCCCGATCCTGGTCGGGCTGATGGCGCAGGCGGTCCTGGACCCCGAGTTCGCGACGGTGTTCCGCGAGCGGTTCCTGTTCGGGCGCCGGGCGGTGTTGCGCGGGATCCTGGCGCGGGCCGTCGAGCGGGGCGAGCTCGAGCCGGACGAGGACCTCGAACTGCTGATCGACGTCGTCTTCGGCGTGGTCTGGTACCGCTTGCTGGTAGATCACGCCCCGCTGAGCGAGGCGGCGGGCCACCAACTGGCCGCGCTCCTGTTGCGGCTGGTTCCGCCCCGGCCGGGCCCGGGTTCAGCTCCTGTCTGACGCCGGGCGTGATCCCTCCGGGCGGGTCCGTGATTCGCGCGACCGGAGTGCCGCGGGCCCTGGGAATCCTCACCAGAATTGCTTATGGTATCGCTATCAGAAATCTCATCGACCTGGCTCTTCCGATGGTTGCGAGCAGACCGGGGCAATGACGCGAACCTCACCGGTTCGTAAGCCGGCCCGGTGGTAGAGCGCGAGGTGCCTGCACCCCTGAGGTGGTGCCCGCGGTACCGGCACCTCGCCTGTTAGCGCTCTCAGGAGAAGGTCCGGAGCGGTTCGTCAAGGAGGTGCCGCCATGCCAGGGACCTCGGGCGCTGTGGTGGTGGGTGTGGACTTCGGGACCCTGTCCGGCCGAGCCGTGGTGGTGCGGGTCGCCGACGGGCAGGAGCTGGGCAGCGCCGTGCACGAGTACCCGCACGGGGTCATGGACCGGGAGCTGGCGGTGTCGGGGCGCCAGCTGCCGCCGGACTGGGCGCTGCAGGTTCCCGCCGACTACATCGCGGTACTCCGCAACGCCGTGCCGGCTGCTCTGGCGGCGTCCGGGGTGGACCCCGCCGACGTGATCGGGATCGGCACCGACTTCACCGCCTGCACCATGCTTCCGGTGACCTCGGACGGGACGCCGCTGTGCGAGCTGCCCGAGTTCACCGACCGCCCGCACGCCTACATCAAGCTGTGGAAGCACCACGCGGCCCAGCCCGCTGCCGACCGGATCAACGCCCTGGCGGCCGAGCGCGGCGAGTCGTGGCTGGACCGGTACGGCGGGCGGATCTCCTCGGAGTGGGAGTACGCCAAGGCCCTGCAGTTGCTGGAGGAGGATCCCGAGATCTACGCCGCCATGGACTTCTGGGTCGAGGCAGCGGACTGGATCATCTGGCAACTGTGCGGCAGCTACGTCCGCAACGCCTGCACCGCGGGTTACAAGGGCATCTACCAGGACGGCCACTACCCGTCCGAGGACTACCTCAAGGCGCTCAACCCGGCCTTCGAGGGCTTCGTCCGGGACAAGTTGGAGGCACCGATCGGGCAGCTCGGAGAGCCCGCGGGGCGGCTCACGGCCGCGGCCGCCGGGTGGACCGGGCTGCCCGAGGGGATCGCCGTTGCGGTCGGCAACGTGGACGCGCACACCACGGCTCCGGCCGCGAACGCGGTCGCACCCGGGCAGATGGTCGCGATCATGGGCACGTCGACCTGCCATGTGATGAACGGCGACGTGCTGGCCCAGGTGCCGGGGATGTGCGGCGTGGTCGACGGCGGGATCGTCAAGGGCTGGTACGGATACGAGGCAGGCCAGTCGGGAGTCGGCGACATCTTCGCCTGGTTCGTCGACAGCTCGGTGCCCGCGTCCTACCGGGAACAGGCGCAGGCGAGGGGGGTGAACCTGCACACCCACCTGAGCGAGCTGGCGTCCCGGCAGGCGGTGGGGGAGCACGGCCTGATCGCCCTGGACTGGCACAACGGGAACCGCTCGGTGCTGGTTGACCACGAGCTGTCCGGAGTGATCGTCGGGCAGACGCTGTCCACCCGCCCGGAGGAGACCTACCGCGCCCTGGTCGAGGCGACGGCGTTCGGCGCCCGGACCATCGTCGACGCCTTCGAGAGCTCGGGTGTTCCGGTGCGCGAGTTCGTCGTCGCGGGCGGGCTGGTGAAGAACGAGTTCGTCATGCAGGTGTACGCGGACGTCCTGCGCAGGCCGCTGTCGGTCACCGGCTCCGACCAGGGGCCGGCGCTCGGTGCCGCGATCCACGCGGCCGTCGCGGCAGGCGCCTACCCGGACGTTCCCGCCGCCGCCGAGGCGATGGGCCGCAAGCATCCGGGCGCCTTCCTCCCCGATCCGGCCCGGGCGGACGCCTACGACGCCCTGTACGCCGAATACCGCCTACTGCACGACTATTTCGGCCGGGGTGGCAACGACGTGCTGCACCGGCTGCGCGCGACCCGCCGACAGGCGTTGTCGTGATGACGGCCGACGGGCTGCCCGGAGCGCAGGTGGAGGCCGTCTCGGAGACGATCGCGCGGCTGCGGATCCAGCTCACGGCGCTGCATGCCGAGCTGCGCCGGTACGGGCTGGTGGCGTGGACCTCCGGGAACGTCTCCGCGCGCGTCCCGGGAACCGAGCTGCTCGTGATCAAGCCCAGCGGGGTGAGCTACGACGCGCTGGGCCCGACCGACATGGTGGTCTGCGACCTGGGCGGCACCGTCGTCGAGGGCACGCTCACCCCGTCCAGCGACACCGCCGCGCACGCCTACGTCTATCGCGAGATGCCCGAGGTCGGGGGCGTCGTGCACACCCACTCGCCGTACGCCACCGCCTGGGCGGCTCGGGGAGAGGCGATCCCGTGCACGCTCACGGCAATGGCCGACGAGTTCGGCGGGAGGCATCCCGCTGGGGCCGTTCGCACTGATCGGCGGGGACGACATCGGCCGAGGGATCGTGGAGACCCTGCGCGGGCAGCGTTCGCCCGCGGTGCTGATGCGCAACCACGGGGTGTTCACCATCGGCCGGGACGCCGAGGCCGCGGTCAAGGCCGCGGTGATGTGTGAGGACGCGGCGCGTACGGTGCACCTGGCCCGCCAGCTCGGCGAGGTAGCCCCGATCGACCCGTCCGCCGTCGACCGGCTCTACGACCGGTACCAGAACGTCTACGGCCAGCGCCCCGAGGAGCCACAGTGACACCTGACGACGACGTCGAGATCTGGTTCCTCACCGGCAGCCAGGCGCTGTACGGGCCGCAGACCCTGGCTCAGGTGGCCGACCAGTCCCGCGAGGTCGCGGCCCGGATCCAGGGCAGCGATGCGGTTCCCGTGCGGGTGGTCTGGAAGCCCGTGCTCACCTCCGCCGAGGAGATCCGAACCTGCTGCCGGGACGCGAGTGCAGCCGACTCCTGCATCGGGGTGATCACCTGGATGCACACCTTCTCGCCGGCCAAGGCGTGGATCGGTGGGCTGACGGCGCTGACCAAGCCGTTGCTGCACCTGCACACGCAGGCCAACGAGGCGCTGCCATGGGCGCAGATCGACATGGACTTCATGAACCTCAACCAGGCCGCACATGGTGACCGCGAGTTCGGCTACCTCGGCGCGCGGATGCACCTGGCCCGCACCGTGGTGGCCGGCCATACCGCGGATCCCGCGGTGCTGCAGCGGATCGGCGAGTGGACCCGGGCGGCGCTCGGCTGGCGGGCCGCGCAGTCTCTCCGGCTGGCCCGCTTCGGGGACAACATGCGCGACGTCGCCGTCACCGAGGGGGACAAGGTCGAGGCGCAGCTCCAGCTCGGGGTCTCGGTGAACACCTACGGCGTCAACGATCTGGTCGCTGTCGTCGACGCCGTGGCGGAGCAGGACGTGACCGCGCTGGTGGCCGCCTACGAGGACACCTACGACGTGGTGCCCGCGCTGCGCGCCGGCGGCGAGCGGCACGAGTCACTGCGCTACGGTGCGCGGATCGAGCTCGGGCTGCGCGAGTTCCTCACCAAGGGTGGGTTCGGCGCGTTCACGACGAACTTCGAGGATCTCGGCGGGCTGCGCCAGCTGCCGGGCCTGGCCGTGCAGCGGCTGATGGCCGACGGCTACGGTTTCGGCGGTGAGGGGGACTGGAAGACGTCCGCCCTGCTGCGGATCCTCAAGGTGATGGGCGCCGGGTTGCCGGGCGGCACGTCGTTCATGGAGGACTACACCTACCACCTGCACCCGGGTGAGCCGAAGATCCTCGGCGCGCACATGCTCGAGGTCTGCCCCTCGATCACCGAGCAGAGGCCGTCGCTGGAGATCCACCCGCTGAGCATCGGCAACCGCGAGGATCCCGTCCGGCTGGTCTTCACCGCGACCCCCGGCCAGGGGTTCGTGCTCGGCATGTGCGACCTCGGCGACCACTTGCGACTGGTGGCCAACGAGATCGAGCTGGTCCCGCCGGACGAGCCGCTGCCACGGCTGCCGGTGGCGCACGCGGTGTGGAAGCCACTGCCCGACTTCGCCACGTCCGCGGAGTCCTGGATCACCGCCGGCGGCCCGCACCACACCGTGCTGAGCACCGCGGTCCCGATCGGGACGCTGGACGCCTTCGCGGAGATCGCCGGCCTGGAGCTGCTGCGGATCGGCGCCGGCAGCACGGTCGGCTCGCTTCGTGATCAGGTGCGCTGGAACACGCTGTACTACCGGCTCAGGCCAGCGCCCTGACAGGCAGCCCGCAGGCCCGAGCGGTCAGCCGGCCTTCCCGGAGTGCGCGCCGCGGTCCGGCGGCGGGGTCAGCGGCAGCGAGATGGTGAAGGTCGCGCCCTGGCCGGGTGCGGAGACGACCATGAGCTGGCCGTGGTGCTTGGTCACGATGCTGGTGTAGGCGATGCTGAGGCCCTGACCGGACCCTCGCCCGACCTCCTTGGTGGTGAAGAAGGGGTCGAAGATCCGCTGCTGCGTCACCTGATCCATGCCGGGGCCGTTGTCGCTGATGATGATCCGCGCAGCCTGCGCGTCGTGCTCGGTCGAGACCCGGATCCGCCCGCGGACCCCCGAGCCGGGCAGCGATCCGGGCGCCGAACCCGTTCCCGCCCCGGCGATCGCCTGGGCGGCGTTCACGATGATGTTGAGCAGGGTCTGCTTCAGTTCGCCCTCGTAACAGGCGACCTGCGGCAGCTCCGGGTCGAGATCCAGCTCGACCTGGGCCACGTACTTCCACTCGTTGCGGCACACCTGCACCGTGGTCTCGATGGCGCGGTTGACGTCCGCGCGTCGGGAGCTGGACCCGGGATGCGCGAACTCCTTCATGGCCCGAACGATCTCCGCCACCCGGTGCAGCCCTTCCAGGGACTGGGCCAGCGCGCTGGGGATCTCCTCTGCGAGGCTGTCGAGTTCGACCCGTTCGAGGGTCTCCCGTGCCCGACGCAGGATGTCCTGGTAACGCGTGCCGGGCTCGGCCGGCAGGCTGCCGTCCTGGGCCGAGTACTCGTCGAGGGCAGTCACCATCTCAGCCAGGACCTGCACGGCGTCCAGGAGCTCCTGTGCCGCCTGGGCGACGAACGCCGTGTTGTCCGAGACGTACTGCACCGGTGTGTTGATCTCGTGCGCCACCCCGGAGGCGAGCTGGCCGATCGATTCCAACCGGCTGGCCTGGGCGAGCTGGCGTTCCAGCTGCCGCAACTGGGTGACGTCGGCGCCCACGCCGATCACGCCGCCGGACCGGTCTTCGTGCCCGCCGGCCTGATCGGCACGCGGCAGCACGCTGAGCATCAGGTCACGACGGGTGCCGTCCGGGCGGATCACCCGGACGTAGAGGTCACTGCACGCCTCGCCGCTGGCCAGGACCCGGCCCTCGACGGCGAGCATCTGCTCCGACATCGCGTCCTGCACCGGGAGCTCGTCCTCGGTGCGATCGAGTACCTCGCGCTCGTCGGTCAGCCCCCGCGCTGCGAGGAACGCCTGATTGACGCCGACGTACCGCAGGCCGGCGTCCTTCCAGTAGACCAGCAGGGGGATCGAGGCCAGGATTCCCGCCAGGATCGACTTCTCCACGGCCAGTGCCTGCGCCAACGCGGCCGCCTGCTGCTGGGCCTGCATGGTCACGGTGACGTCGACGATGCTGACCACCGCCGCGGCCTCGCCGTGGCCCTGCGCCTGGTGGACCCTGACCACGACGTGCTGGGTGACGCCGTCCCGCAGAAGACTCGCGCGCAGCGAGGCGTCCGGCAGGGTGCCGGCCAGGACACCACGGACCGCCTCGCCGATGCGGTCGGCATCCTGCGCTGTGAACCCGAGAGCCGGCAATGCCGCCAGGAAGCCCGCGCCGGCACCGGCTCCCGATGCACCGGCCGCCGCGTCGCCGGTGGTCTCGTTCCATACCCGGTTGGTACCCAGGATGCGGCCGTCCCCGTCCAGGATGCACAGCGTGTCCTCGACCGAGTCGATCACCGTTCTCAGCAGGCGCTCCGCGGTCCGGATCCGTGCCGTGCGGTCCTCCACCAGCTGGTGCAGGGCGATGTTCTGCTCCCAGCGGGCGAAGGCCGAATCAGCCGCGGGCCGGTCCAGGCGGCGCTCCGCCGCCAGCACCAGCGCGCTGATGGTGGCGGCCTGCCGCTCCACCTGCCGGCTCAGCGACTCGACGGTGGCGGTCAGCTCGGCCTCCACCGCCCAGCCCTCGCCGCCCGGCGGCGCGAGCCGCCCGGCGCTCACGGCGCGTCTCCGGTGGGGACGGGCGGCCCGCCGAAGGCGACGCCGACCATGGTCTGGTTCATGTGGAAGTCACCGAACTGCTCGCCGTAGGTGGAGAAACCCGCCGCGCCGACCCCTTGCAGGAGCGGCTCGATGGCCGGAAGCAGGCCGGCGTCCTGGAACTCGATGCGGCGCAGGATGCAGTCGAAGGCGATCATCCCGCTGATCGTGCCGAGCTCGGCGTTCAGCACGTCCAACTGCGACGTCAACGTGTCCACCGGGTCGAGGGTCCGGGCGATCCGCAGCACGGCACCGGCATCGACGGCCGCGAAGAACGCCAGTCCGCCGTCCGGCAGCGCCCGCGAGACCGACCTGACCCAGCTCGAGCCCCCGGCACGCATGATCACCGGATGGGCCGAGAAGACACCGGTGTCCAGCTGCTCGGGCGCCAGGCCGAGGGCGTCGGCGTACGCCTCGACGGCGGGCATCCCGTTGATCTCGCGTACCGTCCGCACCGCGGGGTCGGCGTCGGTGATCACCAGCACCTTCTCGCCCGGCTCGAAGTGCTGTATCCGGAACACCCGCAACGGCGCCCGGCTCGTGATCACGGTGGTGGTCGCGGCGTTGCTGGAGAACCGCCCGCCGGACAGCACCGCGGTGGCGCGGAAGGACAAGTCGTCGCCGGCCGACCCGCCGATCAGCGGGATGTCGCCGAGGATCGTGCCGAGTGAGGCCGCGACGTGCTCCTCCTGCAGGGACAGCCCGTCGACCAGCATCAGCGCGACCGTGTGCTCCGGGTCGGCCTGCTGGCAGAGCTCGCGCAGAGCGGGTTCGGCCCGGCGCAGGCCCGCCGCCAGCTGGTCCAGCGGCTCGATCGCCACCGTCTGCGCACGCAGGCCTCCGCCGCTGAGGGCGATGGCTGTCAGCGCCCCCTCGTGATAGCCCTTGGCGCCGAGGTTCCCGGCGCTGGTGCAGCCGATCACCCGGTCCTGCCAGGCACGGCACAGCTCCACGGCCAGGTCGTCCAGCGGGTAGGGGGTGGCGACGAAGACCAGGTACAGGTCGGCCTCGGTGCCGAGCTCGGCGACCAGCGCGGCGACCGCGACCGCGGGGTCGCGCTCGTCCGTCGAGGTCGTTCGGACCCGAACCGAGGATGCCTGCTGCGCCGTCGATGCTCCGACGTGCGTACTGCTCGTCATCGTCAGGAGCCCCCTGAGCCGGAAACCGTCGGGCGGGCCGGGCGACCCGCCCGTTTCATGATCGGCCCAGGGCTTGCCCCGCCTGAGCCAGGGCGCCGGGGTTCACCCGTGTCGGAAGCTGGCCACCAGGTCGTGCAGTTGGGTCGACATCCTGGCCAGTTCCTCGGTCGCGGCGCTCGCCTGGTGGGCACCCGCGGCAGTGCCCTCGGTCGCCATCGAGACGCCCGAGACCGCCTCGGAGATCTGGCTGGTCTTGCCGGAAGCGGCGCTCACGCTGCGGGTGATCTCCGCCGTGGTCGCGGTCTGCTCCTCGACGGCCGCGGCGATGGTGCTCTGGAAGGCGCTGAGCTGGCCGATCACCTCGGTGATCTCGGTGATGGCCTGCACGGCGCCCGCCGTGTCGTTCTGGATGGCCTGCACCCGCTGGGCGATGTCCTCGGTGGCGCGAGCCGTTTCCTGGGCGAGGTCCTTGACCTCCGTCGCCACCACGGCGAACCCCCGGCCGGCCTCGCCGGCCCGGGCCGCCTCGATGGTGGCGTTGAGGGCCAGGAGGTTGGTCTGCTCCGCGATGGCGGTGATCACCTTGACCACGTTGCCGATCTCGGTGGAGGAGTCCCCGAGCCGGCTCACCGTGTCGGTGGTCGACTGTGCGAGCGAGCCGGCGTGCGTGCCGAGGTTCGCGGCTTCGCTGGCGTTCCTGGCGATCTCGCTGATGGCCGCCGTCATCTGCTCCGCCCCGGCGGCGACCGACTGCACGTTGGCGGAGACCTCGGCCGCGGCAGAGGTCGCTGTGCCCGCCTGCCCCGAGGTCTCGGCGGCGGACGCGGCGATCTGCGCGGCGGTGGTGGCGAGCTCCTCGGAGGCGCTGGCCAGAGCCGTGGCGGAGGTCGACATCGCCTGGACCGTCCGCTCGGTGGTGGCGGTCGCCGTGTCCAGCGCCAGCGCTGTCTGGGCGATCTCGTCCTTGCCCTGCAGGCCCACTCGCTGGGTGAGGTCGCCGGCGGCGACGGCGGCGCAGACGTCCCGTACCCGGCGCAGCGGCCGGACGATGGCCTGACTCACCATCAGCGCCAGGCCGAGCGCCAGCAGCAGGCAGATTCCCGCCACCCCGAACAGAGTCAGCCTCGCCGAGCGGTAGCCCTGCTCGTTCTCGACGACCTGCGCGGAGGTCTGCTCGGCCAGGGACTGGGTCAGGCCGTTGAGGTCCTTGGCGATGGTGGCCGCCGAGGGCTTGACGTCCCGGTCGCGCAAGGCGATGTACCCGTCGAGCTGCCCGGCCCGGGCCGTCTTCAGCAGTGCACCGGCCACGACCGTCCGGTACGTCCTCCAGGCAGTGCCGAGTTCCTCGACCATCGCGTGCTGGGCTGCGCTCAACTGCTTGCCGTCGAGGGCCTGCACGGCGTGGTCCACCGCATCGAGGTCGGCCAGGAACGCTTTGTGCTCGGGCCCGGCGTCGCTCTTGCCCACCCACGCGTCGGCCAGGGCGTCCACCCGGGTCTGCAGATACGCCCTGCGCACCTCGTCCAGGGCCGCCATCGGCTGGACGGCACGGGTGTCCATGGTCCGCGCGCTGTCCCGGAGGTCACCCAGATGGGCGGCTGACGTCACCGCGATGACGAGCATCCCGAGGCAGGCCACGCTGACGGCGGCCAGCACCTTCAGCATCACCGGACGGTCGTGCCAGAGTTGGAGAGCCCCGGACGTCGGCCTGACGAGCCCACCCATCTGATGCTCCCTACCTGCGTTGATGGCCTCCTAGGGAATCGGCGCCGGCGAGGTCTGCCTTGAGCCGGAAGCGCAGAAGCCTGACCGGACGATCAGGCCACGGCGTGGGTGTAGGCGGTCTGGGCCCACATCAGCGCTGCCAGGTAGGTGTGCGCCAGGTCTGTGTGCAGATGCATGTCACTCCCGAGTGGCGTCAGCCTGCCACCGGTGTAGTGCAGCGCCACGTCGAGGATCGTGCGCAGTGGGCCGGGTTCGCCCAGCAGGGCCGAGGCGAGCTCCTCGCCGAGCGGCGGCAACCCGTTGAGCAGGTTCCCGACCGGCGTGGCGAGCGCGTCGGCAATGCCCTGCAGCAGGCCGGCCGTGAAGGCGACGTCGGGTGCCGCGGGCGGGTTGTTCCGGGCGAGCAGCTCGCAGGTGCAGGCCAGCGTCAGCGCGTTCAGGAACAACTCGTTCGAGCCCGTGCCGGACGAGAACGCCAGCAGTACCAGCCAGGCCCGCAGCTTGGCCATGCCGAGCAGGATCACGGCATCGCGGATCGACGACACCGTCCGGCACTGGCCGCTGGCGGCGGCGTTGGCGAAGCGCAGCACGCGATAGGTGAGCGCGGGATCGGTCCGCAGCAGGCTCTCCACCTCGACCGCCGTGGCGTCCGGATCGGACAGCAGGCAGACCAGCCGCAGCGCCAGGCCGCGCCCCGGGGTGACGCTCTCGGCGGCCATGGTCTGCGGGCGCCCGAGGTGATAGCCCTGGAATAGAGTGAATCCCGCGTCCCGCGCCGCGGCGAACGCGGCCGCGTTCTCCACCTTCTCGGCCAGCATCGTCGTGGTCGACGGCACCCGTCGCACCGTGGCGAGGACCTGCTCCCAGGGCAGGTTCAGGATGTCCACCTTGACGATGTCGGCGATCTCGAGCAGCGGCGCGCTGGCTGGCGTCCAGACGAAATCGTCCAGCGCCAGCCTGTAGCCGGACTCTGCCAGCTCCCGGGCACCCGCGATGACCTCTGGGTCCGGCTGGACGGACTCGAGCACCTCGAGCACGGCGACGCTCGGGTCGAACGGGACGGGCAGGTCGCCGACGAGGAAGGTGCGGGTCAGGTTGATGAACCCGGGCCTGCCGCCGAGCAGGTCGGCCGGCTGGAACTCCGAGAGCGCGGTCAGGATCGTCGAGGTGGTGGCCGCGTCCCCGTCATCGGGGGAGACCAGGCTCTCGGTCGCGTCCCGACTGGGCCGGAACAGCAACTCGTAGCCGAACAGCGTCCCGGCCGCGTCGTAGACGGGTTGCCGCGCGACATGCACCCAAGTAGCTTCGGGCGCGGGCCGCTCGTGTCGCACCCAGAGGTCATCGACTCGTGCGCGGCGACCCTGGATCGCCCGAACGTGCTACCGGGGCAGGGCCGCAGGAAGGTCGCGGGCCGCCGCGCGATCGATCACATACTGGCGGAACCGGTCGGCGGCCGGCAGCAGCCGCCGCTCGGCGGACCAGGCCAGGCCGACCTCACGGGTGGCGCCGGGGTCGCTGATCAGGAGGTGCCGCACCGCCGCCCCGTCCGGCTCCGCCGAGCCGCTCCGTGGTGCGGGCACGATCGCGACGCCCAGCCCGGCCCCGACCAGGCCGCGAACGGTGGCCAGGTCGTCACCCTCGAACTCGACCGTCGGGGTGAAGCCGGCCCGCTCGCACAGGTCCGCGCCCTGCCGGCGCAGCAGCGAAGCAGGTCGTAGCGTGACGAATCGCTCGCCGGCGGCCTCGGCCAGTGCCACCCGGTCCGACCCGGCGAGCCGGTGCCCGGTCGGGACCGCCAGGCACAGGGGCTCGGAGAGCAGGCGGTGCCAGCGAACGGCTCGGCCAACAGGCCGCAGGGCGGTGATCTCCAGGTCGACCGGGTCCCCGCCGAGGACCGACGAGGTCAGCTCGTTCCTGACCTGCCGTAGGTCGAACCGCACCTCGGGGTAGGCGGTCCGGAAGCGCCCGATCAGGTGCGGGACCAGCCACGTGCCGAGGGATACCTGGGCGGCCACCGCGATGGTCCCGGTCTCGGGGTCGATCAGCTGGGCCACGGCGGCGAGCCCGTCGTCGAGGCTGTTCAGCACCGCATCCGTGTAGCGCTTGAAGACAGCCCCGGCGTGGGTCATCCGCAGCGTCCTGCCCGAGCGGCGCAGCAGCGGTGTGCCCACCTCGTCCTCGAGCCTGGCCAGCCCGCGGGAGACCCCGGACTGGGTGACCCGGTAGACCTCCCCGACCTGCGTGACGGTGATCCCCTCGCAGACCTGCTGGAACCAGCGCAGCGCCTCGGTGTCCATGCCCCGTGACGATGCCATATCCATGACGAAACTGCATGGGTTCAATAGCAATATCTCATTGGACGCATGGGTCGGGAGTCTGGACACTTGAACTCATGAACAACACGCAGCCGAAGGACACCGCTCAGGACCGCGGCTCCAAGCTGACCCTGCTGTGGGTCACGGTCTTCGATGAGCTGAAGGCTCGCCGGGCGGCGCAGGCCACCCGCAAGCAGCTCGAGCGCGAGCTGGCCGTCTTCACCTCCGACGCCGAGCTGGCCGACCTGCAGGCCACGCTCGACCGCTACGCCGACGCCGAGGCCGCACCCGTGCGCGAGATCCTCTCCCGGCAGCAGTGGAAGTCCGTGGCCTGACCGGGCCCGGGGCGCCGCACCAGCGTCAGCGGGTGTGCGCCCCAGCCGGCTCCCGCCCGACGCTCACGGGGCTGTCGTCGACCTGCCGGTGTCGGGAGGCCAGAGCGGCCACCAGCACCGCCGCGACGGCGAGGATCGCCGAGCAGGTCAGGAAAGCCACGTGACCGCCGTCCACGAAGGCCGACCGGCCCTGCTCGGCGAGTCGGGCGCCGGCGCTGCCCAGCCTGGCCAGGGCCGGAGACTGGGTGAACGCGATCGAGCTCCTGATGTGCTCCGCGGCCGGCGCGGGCAGCCCGGCGACGGCATCGGCCATTCCGTTGCGGTACTGCTGGTTGAGGATGCTGCCGAGCAGGGCGATGCCGAGCGCGCTGCCGAGCTCTCGTGAGGTGTCGTTGACGGCCGACGCAACGCCCTGCTTGTCCGGCGGCAGTGAGCTCGTGATCGTCGTGGTGGCGGGGGTCGCCGCCATGGCCATGCCCGCGGCGAAGACCACCAGACCAACCGCGAACACCCAATAGGTCATCGAGACACCGACCCGGGAGAAGATCGCGAACCCGACTGCCATCAGCACCAGGCCGGTCGGGCCGACCCGGGCGAAGCCGAGCCGGACGGCGATGACCGGCGTGATCCGTGCCAGCGGGATGAGCACCATGGGCAGCGTCAGCAGTGCCGCGGCGGCCCGCAGCGCCGAGTAGCCCTGTACGAACTGCAGGTACTGCAGGGTGATGAAGAAGAACCCGAAGGCGGCGAAGAACTGCACGATGATGGACAGGGATCCGCTGCTGAAGCCGGGCAGCCGGAACAGCCGCGGGTCGAGCATCGGCTGGCTGGCGCGCAGCTCCCAGACCACGAAGGTCACGGCGGCCAGCACGCCACCGGTCAGACCCGCGATGGTGGCCGGATCGCTCCAACCCCGCTCGGGGCCCTCGATGATGCCGAAGACCACGCCCGAGACCGCGATCAGCGACAGCACGGCGCCGAGCACGTCCAGCCGCGACGGGTGCTCGTCGGCCGAGCGCGGGACCGCCGCGATGGTGCCCGCCAGGGCCAGCCCCGCCAGTGCGACATTCAAGGCGAAGAAGGAGTTCCAGGCGAAGAACTTCAGCAGTAGGGCCGCCCCGAACAGGCCGATCACCGCGCCCCCTCCGGCCACGCCCACCCACAGCCCGATCGCCCTGGGGCGCTCCTGTTCCGGAAAGGACGTGGTGATCACCGAGAGAGTGGTGGGCATGATCGCCGCGGCGCCGACGCCCATCGCGGCCCGCAGGGCGATCAGCACGTGCGGATCCGTGGTCGTCGTCGCGGCAGCCGCCGCGGCGCCGAAGATGACCAGCCCGGCCATCAGCAGTTCCTTGCGGCCGTAGCGATCTCCGAGGGCGCCGGCGAACAGCAGCAGCCCCGCGAACACCACCGTGTAGGCATCGACGACCCAGGTCAGCTGGGTCTGGGTAGCGCCGGTGTCCCGGGCCAGGCTGGGCAGCGCCACGTTCAGACCACTGACCGCGGACACCACCGTCATCAATGCCAACGCGACCACGATCAGGACGATCCGCGTTCGGCGAGGGCTGAGCAGGTCGGTCGGGCTCACGGCATCCTCCGGTGGACGAATTTCATCATGTGATGAAAGTCTTATTCATCATGTGGCGAAATGTCAACGCCGTGTCGGGTCGTCATCGATGCTCGGCCGCCGCTCGGGCGGGCAGCGCTCAGGCGAGCAGCCGCGGATGCTGGGCAGCCGTGCGCCCGGCCACCCGCTCAACTGTCGCCGCTGGACAGCGCGGGCCGCGCCGCCGGCCGGGTGCCGCCGGCGATCGCGGAGAGTTGCCGCCGCGCCGGCCCGCCACGCACCGGCGCGGCGGGTGCGGCTCTGACCCGCACCTTCAGGCAAGAGAATGACTCCGGCGCGGGGAGCCAGTAGCGTTATGTCGGCGTTGGGCGATTGTGACGCCAGTCGGTGATGGACCGGCGCGCCGGTTCCGTCTCGGTCCGCGGGTGGCCATGGCCCGGCTACTCGCCGGACCGAGTCGGTTCCGGCGGACAGCACAAGTGCCGGGTGCCGGGTCCCGTCAGGAGTGGCGCCGTCCCCCAGCCACCGTCCGGCTCCCCGATCCGGCCTTGCCCGATGCAGCGCGGCCGCGTGGCGGGTGCAGGCTCGACTGCAGGTCGGACATGCCTTCGGCCATGGCGTCGATCGACCTGTCCAGGAGTTCGATCAGGTCCTCTCGGCCGTCGTCGTGCTGCCACCGCTCGACGGCCACGATGACCGCCGCGAACAGGGCCGCCAGGTTGACCCGCAGCCGCAGGTCGTCCTGATCGAGACCGAGCAACGTCAGCAGCTCCGCGTAGAACGGCCCGATCGCAGTGATCTGGGCATCCAGGAACCGCGCCCGGATCTGCGGGACCTCGAAGCTGAGCCTGACCCTGGCCAGGAGGCGCTCGCGGTCGTGTGCGTAGAGGCCGGTCAGCGTCTCGCGGAAGATCGAGACCACCTGGAGCAGCGGGTCCCCGACTGCCGGGGTCACCCACAGCTCGCCCAGCTTCCGCTCGTCGTACTCATCCCAGAGCACGACATCCTCCTTCGACGGGAAGTACCGGAAGAAGGTTCTCGGCGACATGGCCGCGGCATGGGCGATGTCGTCGATCGTGGTCTGCTCGTAGCCCTTCTCGGCAAACAGGCGGAGTGCCTCGGTCTGCACCAGCATCTTGGTCCGCACCCGCCTGCGTTCCCGCAGGTCGCGTCGCCCATCGGGCCTGCCGGCACCCAGATCTGACATCGTCCGCTCCCTGCCGCCGATGAGGGCAGGCGGCACCAGCAGCCTAGCAGCTAGATCGACACAGAATGTCGAACTGTCCTGAACTGCCCACTTGACATTGCTCGCCGAATTGACAGTAACTGCCAAGTCGGCGCAAGCTGTCATGGATGCTCAGCCACGCCGGAGGTGGCACGACGGGAAGGGGCTGCCATGACCGGGACCGGGAACCGCAGGTGGTGGACCGCGGGCGCGCTGGCGCTCAGCGGGGTGGTGATCGGCGTGGACGTGACGGTGCTCAGTCTCGCGCTGCCCACACTGGCCACCGATCTGCACGCCTCGACCTCGCAGCTGCAATGGTTCGTCGACGCCTACCTGCTCGTGCTGGGGGCGTTGATGCTGCCCGCCGGGTTGCTCGGTGACCGATTCGGCCGCAAGCGGTTGCTGCTGATCGCCCTGGCGCTGTTCGGGATCGGCTCGCTGGCCTGCGCGTACGCGACGACGTCGGGGCAGCTGATCGTGGCCCGGGCCCTGCTCGGCCTGGCCGCGGCCTTCATCCTCCCGCTCAGCCTGTCGGTGCTGCCCGTGCTCTTCGACGAGGGCGAGCGGCAGCGGGCGCTGGCCGTGGTCGCCAGCTCCGCGATCGCCGCCTACCCGCTGGGCCCCATCCTGGGTGGCTGGCTGTTGACCCGCTTCTGGTGGGGCTCGGTGTTCCTCATCAACGTGCCGGTGATCGCGCTGGCCCTGGTGGCGGTCGCGGTGCTCATGCCCGAGTCGCGCGGCAGCGTCCCGCCGCGGCTGGATCCACTGGGGGTGTGCCTGTCCACGGCCGGCCTGTTCACCCTCACCTTCGGGGTGATCGAGACCGGCGAGAAGGGCTGGGGGAGCGGGACATCGCCGGCGTGGGTCGGTGCCGGGCTGGCCGTCCTGCTGGCCTTCGTGGTCTGGGAGCGGCGGACAGCACGGTCCGGACGCGGCAGGCCCATGGTCGACCTCGGCTTGTTCGGGTCCGCAGGGTTCAGCTGGGGAATGCTGCTGGCCACGTTGCTGTCCTTCGCGATGATCGGGCTGCTCTTCGCCGTCCCGCAGTACCTGCGGGCGGTGCTCGGCTACGACGCGATGGGTGCCGGGCTGCGCCTGCTGCCGATGATCGGCGGCATGGTCGTCGGGCTGGCGGCGGGTGATCGGATTTCGAGCCGGGCCGGCGCGAAGGTGGCCGTCACCATCGGGTTCGCGGCCGTGGCGGCCGGCCTGCTGGTCGGGGCGACGACCTCGCCGCAGAGCGGCACGGGCTTCGTGGTGGGCTGGCTGGCCGTGGTCGGGTTCGGAATCGGCGTCGCGCTGCCCCCGGCGATGGGCGCCGCGCTCGGCCAGCTGACGGGGGAGCGCAGCGGGGTCGGGTCGGCGCTGATCTCCGCCATCCGGCAGATCGGCGCGACCTTCGGGGTGGCCGTCCTCGGCTCGGTGCTGAACGGCGCCTACCGGGACCGGTTGAGCGTGGACGGGCTTCCCGCGCAGGCGGCCGCGGCGATCCGGGACGGCGTCTCGAGCGGGGTGGTGACCGCCCAACGGCTCGGGTCGGACGCCCTGCTCGCCATGGTGCGCAACGCCTTCCTGCACGGCATGGACGTGCTGCTCGCGGTCTCCGGGGGAATCTCGCTGATCGGCGCGTTGCTCGCACTGGCGTTCCTGCCCGGGCGGCTGCCCAGCACGACGCCCACCGAGGATCGGCCGGACGCGATCAGCGTGGCACGGTGACGCGGAACTGGGCGAAGTCGGCGGTCTGCAGGCTGGCCGGCGCCCAGGTCCCGTCGTGCCCGCCGAAGAAGGTGGAGAACAGCAGCCCGTCGATGTGCAGGGCTGCGGCCGTGCGGAAGGTCAACCCCGCGTTGCGGTAGACGAGCCGGCCGTCCAGCCGGACCGCGATGCTGCCGTTGCTCGAGCCGGGAGTGTTGAGCCGCAGGTGCTGGGTCAGCGTGTGCCACTTGCCGTCGGCTGCGAAGTGCCAGTCGCCGGTACCCAGTTCCGTGCCGTAGCCCTGTGTCGTGGCCAGGTAGGCGTAGACCTGCCCGGCGCCGCCGGGCCGCCACATGAAGCGGGCGGACCAGCCGTCGACGCCGTTCGGATCGTTGCCCCCGGTGTTGCAGCCGCCGCCGCACAGGCCCGGAAGCTTGCCGCCACGGATCCAGGTGAAGCCGGCCGGAAAGCGGAGGCGGTAGCTGAGCGTTGCCTCGTCGACCGGCCCGATCGCCGAGGGAATCATCACCTGGGCTCCGCCGGCGTCACCGGCTCCCGGAGAGGTCGCCCCGGCCGGGTAGTAGACGTGCAGGTACGGGCCGACGGTCGGATCGGACCGGATGCTGAACAGCTGCCGGGTGAAGGTCATCCGGCCCTCGCCGGTGAACTGCGGGGCGAAGTAGTCGACCAGCCGCGTCAGGCTGCCCTCGGCGGCGCGCCGCCCCGACGCGGCCGTGGACGGGCTGCTGCCACCGTGCCCGGATCCGCAGGCGGCCAGTACGAGGCAGGCGAACAGCGCGAGAAGGGCGCCCGGCCGAACCCGGCGCGCCCGATCGTGCCGTCCCGGGAGCCTCACCGTTCGAGCGTAACCAGGCGGCCCGCGATGGCGCGGTGGGATCACTGAACCGGTGCCGGGCGATCGAGATCACAGCCCGCCGGAACGGATCACAGCGGTTGCACAGCACGGCCTCAGGTGATCGAACGTGGGCGCCGGGATGGTCATCGCAGGCGCTCGGTCGGGAGCGGCCCCGAACAGGATCTGAGGAGGCGTGGCGATGAGGCCCGGGAGAGGACTACTGAAGCGAGGGTCGACAGGCCCTAGTAGTGCTTCGTTAGGTCGTTGCGGCGTGTCGCTTGTTTGAGCCTGGTGATCATGTTTGACTTCGGGGCATGGACGAGCGGGGGCTCACGCAGGTTCGGGCACGGCTGGAGGGTTTCGCCGCGGAGGTGTTCGCGGGGTTGCCGCGTTCGGATCAGCGGGCGACCGGATTGCGGTACCTGCGCGGGTTGATGTTGGACGGTGCGCGCAAGTCGATGCAGCCGATGGCCGAGCGGCTCGGGATCGATTACCAGCAGTTGCAGCAGTTCGTGACGTCGTCGACCTGGGACGTGGCCGGGGTGCGGCGTCGCCTGGCGACGATGGCCGTGGACGTGATCGGCCCGCGGGTGTGGGTGGTCGACGACACCGGATTCCCCAAGGACGGTAAGGCTTCGGCGTGTGTGTCCCGGCAGTACTCCGGCGCGCTGGGGAAGGTCTCCAACTGCCAGATCGCGGTCAGTGTGCACGCGGCGACTACCGCGGCGTCGGCGATGCTCGGCTGTGGGCTGTTCGTCCCGGCCTCCTGGGATGAGACCTGCATGCCGGACCCGGACGGCAACATCACCAACGAACACGCCCGCCGCCTGCACACCGAGCCCACCACGACAGGTGTGGACGGGGCGAAGAAACCGTACGTGCGCAAGAGGTTGCCGCGCGAGGACCAGATCAGCGACATCCGTAACCGGCGGGCCGCCGCGAGGATCCCCGACACCCAGCGGTACCGGCCCAAATGGATGATCGCGTTGGAACTGCTCGATGAACTGGCCGGCTGGGACCTGCACCCGCCGGTACTGACCGGTGATGCCGGCTACGGGCAGGTCGCCGAGTTCCGCCAGGGCCTGAGCGACCGCGACATCCGCTACGTCCTGGCGACCACTTCCACCACCACCGTGCAGCCCGGCGACGCCGTCCCGGTCACCAAGTCGCGCGCAGCCCGGGGCCGGCGCCCAAGCCCCAAGGCCGCGAAGTTAAGCCGTTGCGGGTGCTGTCAAGTGGTTGTGGCGAGCGTGTAGGTCGCTGGGCCGATCTTGTTCAGCAGTCCCTTGTGTGCCCATTGGGACATCCGGGTGCAGAAGCTGTTGATGTTGGTGACGCCAAGACGGCGCGCGATGTCGCCGCCGTGCCAGGCACGGTCGGAGTCGCTGCGTAGCAGGTCGAGGACCTCGGCGGCGGTGGGGGCCTGCGGGTGAGGCGGAACGGCGTGGGTGGAGCTGGTCGTGGTCGGTAGAGGCCGTCGTGGCCTGCGCGGTCGCGGGGTTCGGCCACGACGTGGACGCCGCCGTGACGAGGCCGGTTCGGTTGGGGTGGGGACGGTCTGGGCCGCAACGGGATCGGGGGCGAGCGGCTGGTGGATCTGGGTCATCACGGCGGTGATGCTGGTGGTGACCAGTGGCCGGTTGTCGTCGCCGGGCCGGGCGTGGTAGCGGGAGATCGGGGACTTGACCTTGCGGGCGCTGTAGCGGGCCCGCCGTGCCGGTAGTGGGTCGGCCAGCACGGCCCGGCCGATGACGCCGACCAGGTCGATGCGGGGGTGGTGGTCGTCGGGCAGGATGCCGGTGGCCGTGGTCAGGGTGTCCCGGGCGGCTTCCAGTGCGATGGTGAAGCTGGCCCGGTCGGGGTCCAGTCCGCCGGCCTCGGCGGCACTGGTGATGGCCATTGCAGCACCTGGTAGGTGGCCAGCAGCCCCCACAGTTCCTGCCGTAGGCCCGGTTCGTCGCCTGAGCGCAGTACCCGCCCGCCCAGCAGGGTGTGCCGCAGCGCGTAGTAGGCCGACTCGATCTCCCACCGCTCGTGATAGAGGCGGACGAGCCGGTCGGCGGGGTCGGCGCGGTGATCGGTAAGGGTGGTGAACAGCCGGTAGGTGCCGGTGACGCTCGACGTCGGCGCCGGTGACCGTGATGGCGGCGTCGATGACGCGTAGCTTCAGCCCGCCGACGCGGGTCAGCCAGGACCCGTCGGGCAGCACCGCCAGCACCGGTGGGCGACGGGTGGACTTGGCCCGGACCAAGAACTGCGCCCGCGTCCCCGCGACGGCCGCCAGGAAGGTGTTGGCGTCGAACCCGCGGTCGGCCAGCACCAGCATCGAGGCGTCCAGCAGGCCGATCAGGTGCTGGGCGTACGTGGTCTCACCGGCCGCCGTGGGCCCGAACGCCGCGCCGAGCAGCCCTCGGGTTCCGGTCTCGACCAGGCACATCAGTTGGACCATCGGGTAACCGGCCCAGCCCATCCGATGCTTGATCTTCCCCAGCCAGGACCGGTTGGCATCAGGGGCCTTCAGCGAACTGCACCCGTCGAACGCGACCGTCCGCCAGCCCCGGTAGCCAACACCGGGCGCGTGCGGGCCGGCCAGCGGCCCGGCCAACACCTCGAACAACGCCTTCACCGGCGCCGGGCCGACCCGCCGCCGTAGATCCCGCAACGCCTTCTCCGACGGCAACGCCACCCCCAGCCCGGGCAAGCCGGCCAACCCGCCGACCAGCTTGTCCCACACCCGGGCCTGACCCAGATGGGCACACAACCCCAGCGCCAGAACGAAGTACACCCCAACCCGGCTGGGCAGCACCGGTAGCTGCTGCTGCACCCTGCCGGTCTCGGTCAACACCGCATCGACCAACTCGAACGGCACCTGCTGGGTCAACTCACCAATGTGGCCCGGCGCGAACACCCCCTGCGCCACCGTGACCGAACGCGACAAGCAAACCGTGGGACACTGAACAGGCAACGGGACCCCTGGAACGTAGACGATCTTCGCGGATCTCCTACCTACCAGCGGTCCGTTGCTCGTTCCGATCAATCCGCAACAGCGACACTTTTGATCAGCCCCAAGCCCGCCTACCCCGACACCGCCCTCAGCGTGAAGGCCCTGGCCGTGGCGCACAGCGCTACGGCAGCGCAGCCGGTGACCTGGCGCCCCCGACTGCCCGACCGGGCCGACCCCGACAAGCCCGTCGGCGAACTGTCCGGACACTTCTTCGCGATCCGGGTCCACCCGGCCGGCCAGTCGATCCCGCGCGGCGACGACGGCGTCCTGCCCGAAGCCTGGCTGCTGGTCGAATGGCCACCCGGCACGAGCGAACCCAGCGACTACTGGCTGTCCGACCTGCCAGCCGACACCCCACTGACCGAACTGGTCGCCGTGGCCAAGGCCCGCTGGCGGATCGAACACGACTACCGCGAACTCAAGACCGGCCTGGGCATGGACCACTTCGAAGGCCGCTCCTGGATCGGCTGGCACCGCCACGTCACCCTCGCCGCGACCGCCCAGCTCTTCCTGACCAAACTCCGCTTGGACAACCCAAAAGCAGCTGGGCAGACCTGAGCCTGTACGGCCTCCTACGCGAACTGCAGTACCTACTCGCGACCCGGCTCGGGTTCTGCCCACTCTGCCACGCACTCGTACCGACCTAACGAAGCACTACTAGGAGCGTGGGTCGGTAACCCGTTCGGCGGGGGTGGTGGCGGCGGTGCCGGGGGTCGGGGCGGAGCGTGGGCCTTGGGGGCTGGCGGGGGCCTGCTGAGGCGTTCGAGGGGCCGGGAATCGGTTGGTGGGAGATGGGAGGCTGGGCCGGGGGTCTGGCCGAGGGCCGGTTCAGGGGGTCGTCAGGTCGGCCAGGCCCGGGACACCGAGGTGGGCGTGGAGTTTGCGCAGGTTGTGGCAGGCGGCCAGGAGTAGCCATTCGCCGCGGGCTGCGTCCAGTCCGCGGAGGAGGAGGTGTTGGGCGTTCTGCAGGGTGGCCATCTGCCCGAACACCGGCTCCACGATGGCCTTGCGTCGGGCGTAGGCCGCTCGTCCGGGTTTGGTGCGTAGCTTGCGTGCCATCCGCTGCCGGCGGGTGGCGTTCTTCGGGATCCTCCCGCGCGGTGCGGGCGGGACCGGCTCGTCGTGGCTGGTGCGGCCGGTGGCGATGAAGAACTCGGTCCCGGTCTGGGCAGTCAGGTCGGCCAGCTGGGCGAGGTTGTCGTCGCTGCAGTACCCGGCGTCGGCCAACACCTGCCCGGGTGCGGTTCCGGTGTTGGTGGTGGCTTGTTCGGTCATCGGGATCAGGTTGGCGACGTCAGCGGCGCACTGGCCCAGGCCGGTCGCGATGATCACCTGGTGGTCGGCGTCGACGACGGCCTGAGCGTTGTAGCACTGGTGGAACGACCCGTCGGACGTCTTCATGATCCGTGAGTCGGGGTCGGTGAAGTTGCGCTGTGCTTTCGGTTTGGGCACCGCCTTGTCGGCCGCGGCCGCGGCGGCGGCGCGTTCGGCGACGGTGTCCTCGTCGGCGCCCTGACGGCGAGCGAGGTCGGCGGCGTGCTCGCCCGCCGCAGCGGCGGCCTCGGCCTCCAACGCGGCCTTCGCTTGGCGGATCTTGGCCAGCCGGTCGGTCGTGCGGCGCAGGTCCGGGGGCAGGTCGTCGTCCCTGCCATGCCGGCCGTAGGCGGCGTCCTCGGCCTTGTCGACCGCTTCGGCGTCGTACAACATCGCCGACACCTCCTCCGCCAGGGCCTTCTCCCGGGTGGTCATCCGGGCGTAGCTCATCGCCTTGCGCCGGGAGGCGTTCGCGCGGACCTTGGTGCCGTCCAACGCGACCTGCCCCAGCCGGACCATGCCCGCGGCTTGGCACAACGCCAACGCCTGGGTGAACAGGTGCCCCAACGCGGACAGGTGCCGCTTGCGGAACCGGGCGATCGCCCGGTAGTCCGGGCCGGCACCGGCGGCCAGCCACCGGAACGCCACCACATCGCTGCACGCCTTCTCGATCTTGCGGGAGGACCGGACCCCGGTGCAGTACCCGTAGATCAGCAGCCGGACCATCAACCGCGGGTCGTACGGCGGCCCACCCCGCGACTCGGTGTACTTCGCGCGGATCCGCGACAGGTCCAGATGCTCATCCACCAGATCGGCGACGAACCGGGCCAGGTGATCCGCTGGCAGCCACTCATCCAGCGACGGCGGCAACAACAAGATCTGGTCCGGGTCGAACGCCCGGAACCTCTTGTCCACCGGCAGCTTCAGCTCCCCGGGAATGCCCCCAACACCCGGCGCCGGCGCCAACTCGAACAGGCCCTCGTCGTCCCGATCACCAGCCACACCAGATGATCCCGCCAAACCGGACACCCGCGAAGCACCCCACCTCACGTGTTACCGACCCACGCTCCTAGAGTGCTGGCGGTGAGCCTCGCGGCCGGCCTCGTGCTGACCGCCTGCGGGTCCGCCGACTCCACCACCACCGTGGGCAGCAGCGCGGCGGCAGCACGACCGCGCAGTACACGCCGACGGGCGCCTACAGCCTGACCACCGGCACGGCCACCAAGTCAGGCACGATCACCGCTGCGAAGAAGGACCAGTCGGGGGTTCTGGTCTCCGGCGGGGCCCTGACCCTGACCAACGCCGCCATCACCACGTCGGGTGCCAGCAGCAGTGACGAGAGCAGCTTCTACGGCTTGAACGCCGGCGTGCTGGCCAAGGGGAGCGGCAGGATCACGATCAACGGCGGGTCGGTGGTCACCTCCGGCGACGGCGCCAACGGCGTGTTCGCCTACGGCAAGGCCGCGATCACGCTGACCGGGACGACGATCAAGGCCACCGGCCAGTACGCGCACGGGATCATGACCAGCGGCGGCGGCACCATCACCGCGAACGGCCTCACCGTGTCCACCACCGGAGGCAGTTCCGCACCGGTCGCGACCGACCGGGGCGGCGGCACCATCACCGTCAACGGCGGGACGTACACCAGCAGCGGGAACAACTCCCCGGGCATCTACTCCACCGGTTCGATCACGGCGACCAACGCCACCTTCACCGCGACCGGCTCCGAGGTGGTCGTGATCGAGGGCGCGAACTCGGTGACGCTGAAGGGCTCCGCGCTGACGGCCAGCAAGGCCGGCAAGTGGGGTGTGATGATCTACCAGTCGATGTCCGGTGACGCCACCGGCGCCAAGGGGACGTACACCCAGACCGGCGGCTCCCTGACCGAGACCACCTCGGACAGCCCGCTGTTCTACGTCACCAACTCCACCGGCGTGATCACCCTGTCCGGGGTGAAGGTGACCGCGGCCAGCGGCGTGCTGGTCAAGGCGGCGGCCGGGCAGTGGGGCACCAGCGGATCGAATGGTGGGACAGCAGTGCTGACCGCGACCGGGCAGACCCTCGCGGGCAGCGTGGTGGCGGACAAGCTCAGCACGGTGACGATCACCCTGAAGAGCGGTTCGACGCTGGCCGGAGCCGTCGATGCGGCGGACACGGCCAAGGCCGCCACCTTGACGCTGGATTCCACCAGCACCTGGTCCGTGACCGCCAACTCGCACCTGACCGCGCTCACCGGCGCCGCGATCAGTGGCAGCACGATCTCCAACATCAAGGGCAACGGGCACACGGTGACCTACGACGCGAGCAACTCCGCGAACAGCTACCTGGGTGGCAGGACCTACACCCTGGCCGGCTGGGGAACGCTGGCACCGGCCCGACCTGACGGCAGCGGGGCCGGGTCGCCGACTGGCGGACCCGGCCCCGCAATGTGTTGCGGTTCAGGTGATTCCGAGTTCGAGGATCACGAGATGGTGAAGTTCGCCGACACGGCTACGTCGTACGGCGTCGTGGTGTTCTTGTCCAACTGGACGACGTACCCGCCGGGCTGCACCGTCGGCCGCCCGGACCCGTTGATGTCACCCGCCGAGACGGCCAGGGTGGACACCCGGAACCGGACGCGGACGACTTCCGCCTTCCCGGCGGCGACGCTGACCCGGGCGAAGCCCACCAACCGCTGGGGCGGCACCACGACCGAGCTGACCGGCTGGCTGACGTACACCGGCACGATGTCAGTACCGTCCCGGTCGCCGGTGTTCGTCACGGTGAAGGTCGCCACCGCACTGCCCGACCGCGAGACCGTCGGCGTCACGCTCAGGCCGCTGGTCTCGAAGCTGGTGTACGACAGGCCGTACCCGAACGGGTAGAGCGGGTTGTACTGATGCCCTGGG
The DNA here is from genome assembly GCA_963740575.1 of uncultured Actinomycetota bacterium. Taxonomy (GTDB): domain Bacteria; phylum Actinomycetota; class Actinomycetes; order Actinomycetales; family Kineosporiaceae; genus CAVUET01. The sequence goes on from CAVUET010000002.1 coordinate 165,421, forward strand.
CCGGAGCCGGTGCCCGGCAACTGGTCGAAGAACTTGGGCTGGTCGCCGAGCGGCGACGCAGCCCCGCCGTCGAAGTCGCCGCCCACCGCGGCGGCGTCGGACGGCCAGCTCACCGGGAGCTTGCCGCTCGGGTTGACCTTCCCGAACAGGACGTCGGCCACCGCCTGGCCGGCCTCTGTGCTGCCCTGGTAGGCCATCAGGATGCCGCCTGCCTTCTCGGCCGCCGCGCCCAGGCCGACCGGGCGCCCGGCCAGGACCACGACGACCACCGGCTTGCCGGTGGCCTCGAGGGCGGCGATCAGGGCCTGCTGATCCGGCGGCAGCGCCGGCGCCGGATTGTCCCCGAGGCCCTCTGCGTAGGCCTTCTCGCCGACCGCCACCACGTAGGCGCTCGCCGAGTCGGCCAGCGCGACCGCCTTGGCCTGATCCGGCTCGTAGACCGCCTTCGGGTCCGCCGCGAGGATGCCCTTCTGCACCGTCGTCCCGGGTGGGATCTGGTTGGCCGGACCCATGCAGCACACGTGCCCGGCGCCGAAGACGCCCTGCCAGCTCACGCTCCAGCCGCCGAGCTGGTTGGTCATCGAGTCGGCACTCGGCCCGGTGACCACGACCTTGCCGCTCGCGGACAGCGGCAGGGTGCCGCCGTCGTTGCGCAGCAGGGTGATCGACTCCTGCGCGGCCTGCAGGGTGGCATCCCGGCCGGCGGTCACGGCCGCGTTCGCGGCGGCGGCGTCGACGCAGGGCGTGCTCGGGTCGGCCGCGCACGGCTGGTCGAACAGGCCGAGCTGGAACTTCAGGGTGAGGATCCGCCGGACGGCCTCGTTGATCCGGGCCCTCGAGATCTTTCTGGTCGAAACGTCCTGGAGGATCGCCGCCTGCCACTGGTCGGGGTTGTTGACCTGCATGCTCATGTCCACACCGGCGTTCACCGCGAGTGCGATCGCACCGGCCAGATCGGGAGCGACGTGGTAAGCGGTTTGCAGTGCCGGCACGTCCTGGTAGTCGCTGATCACCACGCCCTTGAAGCCCAGTTGCCTGCGCAGGATGTCGGTGAGCAGATAGTGCGACGCCGTCGCGGGCACACCGTTGATGGACCCGGAGTTGACCATGACGGTCCCCGCCCCTGCCTGGATCCCGCCGGCGTAGGACGGAAGGATGAGGTCCTGCAGGTAGTTCAGCGGCAGCAGCGCCTCGTTCCGATCGTGCCCGTTCACCGCCTGGGAGTATCCGGCGAAGTGCTTTACGGTGGCGGCGACCCCGAGGGAGCCGGCCGTGCCCGGGGACTGCACTCCGCGGACGAAGGCGCTACCCAGCGCGCTGGCCAGCACCGGCTCCTCGGCCCAGGTCTCGTAGGTCCGGCCCCAGCGGTTGTCCCGGGACAGGTCCTGGACCGGCGCGAAGTTCCAGACCCAGCCCGTGGCGCGCAGGGCGCTTGCCGTGACGGTGCCCGCGGTCTGCGCGGCGGACGGATCCCAGGTGGCACCCACCCCGATCGACTGCGGGAAGAGCGGCGCCTGCCAGGGGTGGCCGAACCCGTGCACCGCGTCCACCCCGAAGATCACCGGAATGTGCAGCCGTGAGTTCTTGATCGCGTACTGCTGGATGGTGTTGTACTCGTTCGCCCAATCCAGCCCGGTGTTGCCGACGCCGCCGGCGCCGGTGGTGTCGGGTGGGTTGTCGGTACCTCCGGCGAGCAGGGAACCGGTCAGGTTGTCCACCAGGACCTGCTTCATGCAGGCGGTGTCGGGCATGCTGAAACCGCTTGCACCGCAGTTGGTCTGGCCCTGCTTGGTGACGTTGTCGACCAGTTGCTGATCCATCTGGCCGACCTTCTCCGGCAGGGTCATGGCGGCCAGCAGCGCGTTGACCCGGGTGGAGATCGACTTGCTCCGGTCCAGCCACGGGCTGGACGGGTTCGAGCCCGCGCTGCGCTGCAGGGCCACCGCCGGCAGGCTGACTCCCACGGCAGTGACCAGTACCGTCACCCCGAGCATGATCCTGCGCGGGGTCATCCCTGACGAAGCTGCATTGCCGAGGCCGGTGTCCCCGGTACCTCCGCTTCCTGGACTTCCGCCGGTTGGGCGTGAACGCGACATGTAGACCTCCATTGGTCAGACCGGGCGAAAGGGGGCGGAACCATTCATCACCGAACAAGCCGGTCGAGCAACCCGGCGGGCCGGGCGGCGGGACCGGGCGCCCGGACCGGGCGCCCGGACCGGGCTCGGCCGGCTCCACGCTGCACGACACCGCGTCACCGGCAATCTGGCTGAAATCGGGTGATACCGAACCAGCGTGGGGAATACTCGCTGTTGTTCGGCAAAGCGAACCGTTCGCCCTGTCCCAGGTCGCTGTGAGGTGACGAGCTCGTGAACACAGCAGCAACCCCGATCGGCCGGGTCCGTCCCCGCACGTCCGCCGTCGCTGCGCTCGGCGCGCTGATCCTGGCCTGCACCGGCCTGCTGGCGGCCGCCTGGCCTGCCAGGGCCGACACCAGGCCACCCGCCGGCGTGCCGGCCACGGTGAGCGCCGACCCGCTGCCCACCGTCCAGATCAACGGTGTGGTCTGGTCCCAGGTGACGGTCGGCAACACGGTCTACGCCACGGGCAACTTCACCACCGCGCGGCCCGCCGGATCGCCTCCGGGCAGCAACCAGGTGAGCCGCAAGTACCTGCTCGCCTACAGCCTCAGCACGGGCCAGCTGATCACGGCGTTCAACCACAGCCTGAACGCCCAGGGCGTGACGATCACCGCATCGTCGAACGGTTCGCGGGTCTACGTGGGTGGCGACTTCACCCAGGTCGACGGCGTGAACCACAATCGGATCGCAGCCTTCGACACGGCCACCGGCGCGCTGGTCAGCAGCTTCTCGCCGATGGCGAACTCGTCGGTACGGGCCATCACCGCGACGAACTCGACGGTCTACTTCGGCGGGGACTTCACCGCGGTCAGCGGTGTGGCCCGCCAGCATCTGGCCGCCGCGACGGCCTCGTCCGGGGCGCTGACGTCCTGGGCGCCGAAGGCGGACAACGGCGCGGCGACAGCCATGATCCTCACCCCCGATCTGAGCCGGGTGATCGTCGGTGGGCACTTCAGCACCCTCAACGGGCAGTCCGCCAGGGGGCTCGGAGCCCTGGCCGTGAGCAACGGCGCGACCCTGTCCTGGGCGGCCAACCGGCTGATCCAGGACTACGGCGCGAACGCCGCGATCACCTTCCTACGGACCGACGGCCAGCAGATCTACGGCGGCGGCTACGTCTTCGGCAGCCCGGGCAACCTCGAAGGGGTGTTCGCCGCCGACCCGAACAGCGGCACGATCCGCTGGATCGAGGACTGCCACGGCGACACCTACGACACGTTCTCGACCGGGCAGGTCGTGTACGCGGTGGCCCACGAGCACTACTGCGGCACCATCGGCGCCTGGCCGCAGACCAACCCCTGGACGTTCCGCCGGGCCACGGCCTTCACCACCAACGCGACCGGGACGATCACGCACAACCCGTACGCCGGCTACTTCGACTTCTTCGGCAACCCGCGCCCGACCCAGGTCGACTGGTACCCCGACCTGGCCGTCGGCTCGTTCACCGGCCAGACCCAGGCCGCCTGGTCCGCCACCGGAAACGGGAGCTACCTCGCGCTCGGCGGGGAGTTCCCCTCGGTCAACGGGACCGCGCAGCAGGGTCTGGTCCGGTTCGCGGTGGCGAGCATCGCCCCGAACAAGGTCGCGCCGAAGCCGTCGGCCTCGCTCGTGCCGACCGTGACCTCACCCTCCAAGGGGACGGCCAGGATCAGCTGGAAAGCCACCTATGACCAGGACAACCAGACGCTGACCTATCAAGTGATCCGGGACGGCAAGACGACTACGCCGGCCTACACCACGACCGCGCAGTCGACCTTCTGGCAGCTGCCGAGCTTCAGCTACACCGACAGTGGGCTGGTGTCCGGGTCGACGCACAGCTACCAGATCCGGGTGACCGATCCGTTCGGCAACCTGACCAAGGCGGCCAGCACGACCGTGACGATCTCATAGTGGCGGGTCGCGTCGGATCGGCGGTCAGGGTCGTGCGGGGATCTGGCGCGGCAGCGCGAGGATGAGCAGCAGGGCCAGGGCGAGCAGGCCGAGGTTGGCCAGCATCGCCAGCTGGGCGCTGTGCGTGTAGCCGGCTGCGAGCCCACCTGGTCCAGGCCGTACCTGCAGGGTGCCGAAGAGCACGGTGCCGATCACGGCGATGCCGACAGCGCTGCCGATCCGCTGCGCGGTGCCCAGAGCGCCGCTTGCTGTCCCGGCGTCCCGACGCGGCACGAACGCCAGGACGAAGTCCTGATTCGGGGCGATCACCATGCCGTTGCCCAGCCCGGCCATCAGCAGCGGGGCGGCGAGCGCCCAGCCCGCGGGGCTGGCCGCATTCAGATGCAGGATCAGTACCGTCAGCCCGAGACCGCAACCCACCAGCAGGCAACCGGCGATCAGGACCATCCGCCCCAGCCGCGCGGAGAGCCGGTGACTGTTGGCCGAGCCGATCAGGCTGCCGACCGCGAACGGCACCACGACCAGGCCGGCGGCCAGCGCGGAGTGCCCGAGCCCGACCTGCCAGAGGATGGACAGGACGAAGAAGACGCTGGTGAATCCGGCGAAGTAGGCGATCGCGAAGATCGCCCCCGCGGAGAAGGACGAGCGGGCCAGCAGCCCAGGGGGCAGCAGCGCATCGCCACCCTTGCGGTCGGTGCGCCGCTCCCAGACCGCGAGCAGGCACAGCGCCAGGGCCGATCCGCCCAGGGACAGGTAGCACCACAGGGGCCAGCCGGCCGACTGCCCATCGGTGAGCGGCACGAGCAGGAGCAGCAGCCCGGCGGTCAGCAGGGCGAGTCCGACCGGGTCGAGGCCGCGGCGGCTGCCGCGCGCCCTCGCCGGGAGCTGCCACCAGGCCAGCGGGAGTATCACGGCCCCGATCAGCAGGTTCACCAGGAAGACCCACCGCCAGCCCCCGGACTCGCCCGCCGCAGCGATGATCAGGCCGCCCAGGATCGGACCGAGCGCCGTCGAGACCCCGATCGTCGCGCCCAGCAGGCCGAAGGCGCGCGAGCGCTTCGGGCCGGTGAAGGACAGCTGGATAGTGGCCGCGATCGCCGGGTAGAAGATCCCCGCCCCCAGGCCCTGCAGCACGCGCGCGGCGACCAGCTGGTCCGGCGACCGGGCCAGCCCGCAGGCGACGCTGGCAACCGTGAACAGTGCCAGCCCGGCGACGAACAGCAGCTTGTGGCCGATGCGGTCGCCCACCCGCCCGGCCGGTACCAGCACGAGGCCGTAGGCCAGCGCGTACCCGGAGATGATCCACTCCAGGTTCGTCGACGAGGCGTGCAGCCCGGTGCGGATGCTGGGCAGCGTGACGTTGACGATCGTGGTGTCGAGCAGCGCCATGAAGGCACCGACGAGCACGATCGCGACCGCGCGCCACCCCCGTCGATCCGCGTCGTCCGATTGTCCGGGCACACCGGGGATTCTCTTCCCTGCCGAGCGAGGCCCGGCCCCGATCTGCCCAGCCGTTCAGGTGAGCCCGGCCACGCCGCTGCTTCAGTCCCGGGTTCAGTCCCCGGTCGTGCCGTCGATCTGCTCGCGCAGGATGTCGGCGTGCCCGTTGTGCCGGGCGTACTCCTCGATCATGTGCAGGTGGATCCAGCGCAGGTCCATCCGCCCGCCCCGGCGGGAGAGGAAGGTCTCGTCCAGGGAATGGCCCGCGGCCGTGCCGCGGGCCAGCTCGCACTCGACCGCGTAGGCGGCGAAGTCGGCCTCGGCGGATTCCGGATCGACGAGATCGAAGTCACCGTCGGGGTACTCGTCGCTGCAGTACAGAAATCCCAGCTCGGACAGGTCCGCGAACCGGCGGCGGAACCAGGACCGCTCGACCTCGGCCATGTGCCGGACCAGCCCGAGCAGGGTGAGTGAAGACGGCGCGACCGCGCGCTGGACCAGTTGTTCGCCGGTCAGTCCCTGGCACTTGAACAGCAGCGTCGCTCGGTGGTAATCGAGCCAGCCATCGAGCGCCTCCCGCTCGGGGCTCACGTCCGGGGGGTCGGGGCGGGTCACGTCCGGGGCGGTCCAGGCCATCAGATCATGGTCGTGCCCGGGCCCGAGGGGTGCAAGTGAACTCGGCCGGCCCCGATGGTCGGACCGAGGTCGTGCCCTCGGCCCGGTGCTCCACCTCAGACGTGCAGCACGCCGTCCTCGCGGTCACGCGCGTCCACGTCAGGGTCGTCGAACCAGGCGCCGCCCTCGGCCAGGTAGCGGAACCGGTAGGCGGATCCTGGACGGAGGTCGACCGCCACGCTGCGCGTCCCATTGGCACGGCGGACCAGCGTGTGCACGCCGGGCGTCCAGTCGTTGAAGTCCCCGACCACGGAGACCCGGCCCGGCAGGTCGTTCTCGGGTAGGGCGAACGTGATGCGGATCTGGTTCTTCTTCTTCTCTCGCCGGATCATGTGGCACTCCTCTTCATACCGCGCCACTCCTGGCGAATCCCCGGGCGACGCTGACAACCATTGCGCATCCAGTCTGCGGGGCGGGACGGGCAACTCGTGGCACCGCCACGCCGCGTGTCGGCAGCTCTTCGCGTTTCCCGGAACCCGTGGAGCGCGAACGAAATCCGCGTGACACCAGGTGTTCACATCCGCCGTCCTGAACGTGGGTTCAGATTTGGGGCACGGCCTGCGCACTCACCTGCCACGACGGCCTTCCGGCTCGCCGCCGGCTTCCTGTCAGCTGGCGCGGCGCCGCGCAGGAGCCGGGTCCGACAGGTCGAGTGGAGGCGGGGTGCCGCGGCGTGGGATCAGCGAGGACACTAGGACGCATGACTGCGGATTCGCCTTCCGAACCGGACGAGACGCTCGAGCCCATCGACGCGGCCTCGTGCGCCCGGCTGCTCGCCGCCACGACCTTCGGACGGCTGGCCCTGGTCGATGCGGGCCTGCCCCGCCTCATCGTGCTCAACCACGCCGTGGTGGGTGAGCACCTGCTCTTCCGCACCCGCGACGACTCGCTGCCGGCCCGGCTCACCGACGGCGGCGCGGTGGTCCATGCCGCGTTCGAGGTGGACAGCGCGCTGCAGGTCGGCAAGTCCGGCTGGTCGGTGATCGCCACCGGGAGCCTGCGTCGCGAGCCCGACCCGGAGCAGGTCGCCTCGGCCATCGCGCACATCACGGCCTGGGCGTACGGCGACCGCGACACGGTGCTCCGGCTGGACATCGAGGAGGTCACCGGCCGGCACGTCGGTCCGCTGTAGCCGATCCCGCCCAGGGCCAGACGGGGAGCCCGACGAGTTGTGGCGGGCTACGCGATCCGAACGGTCACCGGGGTGCCGGCCTCGATCGTGCGGGACACGGTGCAGGTGCGGTCGTGCGACACCTTGACCGCGCGAGGCAGCGCCTCGAGGGCCGCATCGCCCGCCTCGCCCGGCGGGAAGGTGATCTGGAACGTGAGCGTGACGTCCTGCAGGATGTTCCCGCCGCCGTCCCGGACCGAGTGCGCGTCGACCCGGGCCGAGAACCTCTCGGCGGGGCTGCGCCTGCCGGTGACGATGTCGACGTCCACGGCGGAGCAGCCGGCGATCGCCGCGAGCAGCAGCTCGACCGGCGAGAAACCCTCGCCCGCGGAGCTGCCGAAGCGCAGCTCGCCACCGCGCGGATTGCGGGCGAGGTACACGCCCTGATCGATGCGGTCCAGAGTGATCCAGCGATGGGTCGGGTCAGCCATGGATCGATCCTGCCAGCGCCAACTGCGCCAGCAGGTGGTTGTCCGCCAGGACGGACAGCCAGTAGTTCATCCGCTCCGCGTTGGTCAGGTCCCGCCAGCGCCCGAACAGGCCGGACACCTCGTCCGGCGGCAGCGGCAGCCTCCCCTCCACCTGGTGGATCTCCAGGGTGGCGGTGATCGCGCCGGCCGGGAACGCGCCGGTCGCGCACCGCAGGATCGAGGCCAGACCGACCGGGCCGTACAGCGGGTCGAGGCAGCTCCTGCCGTCGACCGCGAAGGGCACCGGGATGCGGGTCAGGAAGCTGAAGTGATCGGACAGGCCGGGAACCAGCACGTGACCGTCGTGCAGGTGCAGGTGGGTCCGCGTGCCTGCCGCACCCAGCCCGCGCAGCAGCTCCAGCACTGCAGGCAGCGCAGCACGGGAGGCGGCCTCTACCTCGGGCAGCAGGTCCGGCAACCGGGGATCGCGCGGGGTCAGCGGCCGGGAGGCGAGCTCGGGGCGGGCGTCGGCCAGCGCCCGCTGGGACAGCCGGATGCCCACGTGGCCGATGTCCACGCAGCACCCGGCCCGCTCGATCCCGGCGAGCTGCCCGGCCAGCTCGACGTACCAGTCCAGCTCGAGCCCGGCCGCGTACTCCAGCAGGACGACAGGGCCGGGTGGCTCGCCGGGTCGGGGTGTGCCGAGCCCGGACAGCACGTCCCGGACCTCGGGCATCCGGTCGCGCATCTCCCTCCGGTCGTGCACCACCAGGCCGTGTACGCGACCGGCGAACCGGCTGGTGAAGGCCCGAACGGCCGCCTGCCCGCCCGGATCCAGCAGGTTCAGCCGGCGGTTGAGGTGCACCACGGGGCGGGCGCTGTGCTCAGGCACGAAGCGCAGCACGTACTCGAGCTGGTCCGGGTCGTCCGCGTAGACCTCGGCGGGCATGCCGGCCTGGGCGAAGCGGATCCCGGCCAGCCGCAACAGGGCGTCGTCCCCGGAGAACCTCTGCTGGAACAGCGCGCGGACGTCGATCAGGCCGGCCCCCTACCGGCGGACGTGCTCGCCGGGAGCTCGAAGATGTGCACGGACTGCTCCTTCCGGCGACACCGCCCGCCCTGGCCGGCCTTGGCGCGATCGGACACCACCGTAACCCGGCGCCGGTCCAGCCACGAGACCCCTTCGACGGTGCAGTAGAGCGGCCGGCCGTCGTCGTCCCGCGGGAACGCGTACACCGTGCCCGGGTCCTCCAGCACCCAGCCGCTGCCCGGCAGGTGCCCCACCCACAGCGCCGAGGACTGCTGCGAGACCACGGCGATGCGGTCGCCGTGCACCGACACCGAGCTGTAGTCCTCGAACCACGCGGTGCCCGGCAGCCGGATCCTGCCGACGTGCACCCAGCGCGGCCCGTCGCGGCGGAACACCTGCAGCCGCCCGTCGCCGGGCCGCCGCCCGGCCGCACCACCCCGGCAGCGGTTGCCCTCGCACAGCCCGAGCAGGTACGTCACGCCGTCCCGGCGCAGGCAGGTCAGGCCCTCCAGGCCCTTGTTGATGCAGGGCAGCGGGAAGTCGAGCCACTGCCCGGCGACGTGCTCGAAGCGCTCGTCGAGCTCCTCGACCCAGGCCTGGAAGCCGTCGCCGCGGGGCAATGCCTCGACCAGCACGTAGTAGTGACCGCTGACCGGATCGCGGGCGATGTCCTCGGCCCCGACCACGGCATCGCCGGTCCGCTCGACCAGGAGGTTGCCCCCGATCCGGCCCAGGTCCTGGTCGAGCACGGCGATCGAGGACACGTTGTCGAAGATCACGTACAGCCGTCCGTCCGCGGCGAGCACGCCGCTGGCCTCGAGCCGGTCACCGGCGCCGGCCGGCAGCAGATCCCTTACCCGGGCCTCCTGGACCAGGCGGAGGGTGCCGGCGAGGACGAGCTCGTCCGGCCCGGCCCGTCGCCGGGCGGTCGTCGTCCCGGTCATCGGGACGTACCGGCGGCGGCGAGGGCAGGACCCGGGCCGGACGGGGTCGTCGCGCCGGAGCGGTACCCCTGCGCGCGCAGCTGGCCCAGCTGCCCGCGCGCGCTGTCGTACCGCATCCGGACGTAGTGGTAGATGCCCAGGATCGAGGCGTTCGCGTGCTGCAGCTCGCGCTGGGCGAAGCCCGCCTGGTACACCTCGTCGTTGCTGAACTGGCGACCGGTGAAGGGCTGCCCGCCCGGGCTGTCCGATTCCAGGTATGCCGACCGGCAGACGCGCTGCCACAGCCCCTGGCCGTCCGGGGTGCCCATCCGGGCGCAGATTGCCGTAGTGCTGAACCCGCTGTCCAGCAACTGCTCGACGCGGTCCAGGTAGAACTCGGCCAGGTCGTGGTTGGCCAGCAGATTGGTCACCAGCGGGATCCGGGACACGTGGTCATGGCGCCCCGAGCGCCGCCAGTACCGCACCGTGTTGGCCGGCCAGTCCATCAGATCGGTGTACTGCCAGGCGGTGCCGGTGTAGTCGATGCCGAGGCAGTTGTCGTAGTCCCAGGGGATCAGACGGAAGTAGGGCTTGTCGAGGAAATCCCCTCCGGCGCCTGGCCTTCCACCGTTGTAGAGGTAGTAGTTCGCCGGGGTGGCGAAGTAGTTGTCCCAGCTGCCGAGCAGCACGTTGAGCGCGGCCCAGGTGAGGAAGGACGGCACATCGAGGACCTGCTCGACCGACTCGCGGAAGGCGTCGGACCCGAACCGCCGCTCGCCGCCGGGCAGTCCGATCCCGTTGATCGTCCGGATCAGCTGCGCGAGGTCCTGATGGCCGTTGGCTGCCGGGTCGTCCTCGTTGGTGGACAGCTTGTAGGTCGGATCGTCCGGGTCCGAGCTGCGGTACTGGCTACCGTCGTCCCGCCCGCCGTCGCCGGTCCGGTACTCCAGGGTCGCGCAGCCGAGGTCGCCGCAACCGGCCTTGTAGAGGTTGCCCCGGTCGTCCGCCCCGAAGCGGTCATGCAAGAACCGGCGGTCGACCTGCTCGATCAGCGAGAGCAGTCCCTGGTAGCGGCCGTTGATGGACAGCCGGGTGTAGCTGTGCCGCGGCGCGGCGATGCCCAGATCCGCGAACAGCGACCAGGCGAGGGCCTCCCGCTGCTGGGACGGGTCGTTGTACATCGACTTGAGGTTCAGCCGCTCCATCCCGGTGATCCGGTCGTGGTCGTCGCCCGGCTCGAGGTTGACCCGCCACGAGCGCTTGGGGGCGAACTTCGTCCGGTTCCCACTGTTCACCAGGGAGAACGTCGTGCTGCCCCAACGCTGTGTCGACCCGTCGGGGTCGGGATCCGGCCGGGCGTCGTCGGGATCGATCTGCCAGAGCTCGAACCGGGCTCCGGCGGGGGCGCGGACGGGTTCGGCCGGGCGCAACTTCTCAGCCGGCCAGCCGGTGATCCGCGCTGCGTACATGGTCGCGTCGAAAAACGCGCTGCGTTCGGGGTTCATGCTCGGGCCCCTCGCCACCTCGGCGGTGGCGACCCCGCCGGGCTGGAGGCCGCCGTGACTCCATGATGGAGGTGGGTGACCCCTCGGTGATACGACTTATGTGAGCTGGATCACGGCGATTGTGGGTCCCGGGTCCGGGTCCGGGTCCGGGTCCGGGTCCGGGTCCCGGGTCGCGGCCGGCCGTGGCTGAGCGTCGCCGGACACCGGGAAGTAGGTTCTGCACGTGTCGAATGACCGAACCATGAAGGCCGTGAACGCCCTGCATCGGAGCGTGCTGAGACTCAGTGGCGGCCGGCTCGGCTGGCGGGCCATGCGGATGCCGGTTCTGGAGCTGACGACGATAGGCCGCAGGACCGGGCTGCCCCGGACCGTGCTGCTGACCACGCCCCTGCAGGAGGGCGAGATCACGGTGGTCGTCGCGTCCCGCGGCGGAGACGACGCTCCCCCCGCCTGGCTGCTCAACCTGGAGAGCAACCCAAAGGTTCAGGTGGCGATGCAGGGCCACCCGGCTGAACCCATGATGGCCAGGGTCGCCTCGCCGCAGGAGCGGAACCGGCTCTGGCCACTGGTCATCGCGGAGCACCCGAACTACGCCGGATACCAGGCCAAGACCTCGCGGTTGATCCAGCTGGTGCTGCTGGAGCACCGATGACGCGCTGAGCGCGTCCCTACGAAGCGTCCTTGTGGGCCATGGAACTGCACCCGTCAGGCCGGCGCACGACCCGTTGAGCGCCCACCAGACTGTGCAGCAGTCGATCCGCTGCAGCCTCGTCGTCCACCCAGACGATCTGGTCGTCGCCGCATTGGACCCCCCACGACTTCGACTCGTCCCGGGCGGCGAGCCTGCTGTGCCGGCCGCCAGTCACCGCACCTATCCCTTCCTCGACCCCCCGCGCCGTTCATGATCGACAGCGCCGGTCAGGCACAGCCACCGTAGGGGGCCGCCGGCTCACCAGACCCGGGACGATCGGCACCGTGGACCGTCCGGACCAGGCCGGACTGGTAGGCGATCACAACCAGTTGCGCCCGATCGCGCACACCGAGCTTGACCATGGCCCTGTTGACGTGGGTCTTCACCGTAGCCGGGCTGACCACCAGATCGGCCGCGATCTCGTCGTTGGTCAGGCCGGCGGCGACCAGGGTGAGCACCTCGCGCTCGCGCTCGGTCAGCGCGGCGAGCTGCTCCGGGGCGGCCGGGTTCGCGTGATCCGGATGCTCGAGGAAGCGGGTGATCAGGGTCCTCGTGGCGGCGGGGGACAGCAGGCAGTCCCCGCGGTGGACGGTGCGGATGGCGGCCAGCAGCTCCTCCGGTTCGGCGCCCTTGCCGAGGAAGCCGCTGGCACCGCACCGCAACGCCTGAAAGACGTACTCGTCCAGTTCGAACGTGGTCAGGATCAGCACGTGCACCCCGGCCAGGTCCTCGTCCTGTGCGATCATCCGGGTGGCGGCCAGCCCGTCGAGATCCGGCATCCGGATGTCCATCAGCACGACGTCCGCGCGGGTCTGCCGGGCCAGCTCCACCGCCTGGCGTCCGGTCGCGGCCTCGCCGACCACGTCCAGGTCGGGCGCGGCGTCGATCAGGACTCGGAAACCGCTGCGCAGCAACGGCTGGTCGTCCGCGAGCAGGACCCGGATCGTCATCCCGTCACCCCTGCCGACGGACGCAGGGGCAGGTCCGCGGTCACCCGGAAACCTCCGCCGGCGCCGGGCCCCGCCTGCAGCGTGCCGCCCAGGGCGCCGACCCGCTCGCGCATCCCGACCAGGCCCAACCCCGTGTCGCCCGACCCCGTGTCGCCCGACCCCGTGTCGCCCGACCCCGTGTCGCCTGACCCCGTGTCGCCCGACCCCGTGTTGCCGGGCCAGGCCGGGCAGCCCCGCCCATGGTCCTCGACCACGATCCTCAGCAGGTCGGGCGCGTACTCCAGCCGCAGCCGGGCCAGCGGTACACCGGCGTGCTTGGCGACGTTGGTGAGCGATTCCTGGATCATCCGGTATGCAGCCAGGTCCACCCAAGGCGGCAGCGGCCGGACAGTGCCATCGACCTCCTCGCGTACCTCGAGGCCGGACCGCCGGAAGGCGGCGAGCAGCTCGGACAGCCCGGACAACCCGGCAGCAGGCTCGACCGGAGCGGCGTTCTGGTCCGGGTCGCGAAGCAGCCCGATCGTGTCGCTGAGCTCTGTCAGAGCGTTCCGGCTGGCCTGGCGGATGTGGCCGAGCGCCTCCCGGGCTGCCGCGGGCCGCTCGTCCAGCAACTGCGCGGCAGCGCTGGCCTGCACGGTGATCAGGGCGAGGCTGTGGCCGACCGCGTCGTGCAGGTCCCGGGCGATCCGCAGGCGTTCCTGGACGACCTGGCGGCGGGCCTCGAGCTGGCGATCACTCTCCGCCCGCCGGGCACGCTGCTCGATCTCCGCCAGGTAGGCCCGGCGGTGCCGGGAAGCGCTGCCCGCGGCGACCGCGAGCCCACCGAGCGCGGCCAATGCGACGTTCTCCGCTCCGAGCCACGAGCTCGGCTTGATCAGCATGTGCGCGCCGGCCATCGCCAGCACGGCGAGCACCCCGGCACTCAGCGCCGTCCGCCGGCCGGTCGCCTCGACCACGGTGAAGATCGCGATCAGCGGGACGGCGAGGATCAGGGTGCCCTCGTTGCCCTGGAACAGCGCCAGGTACACCTCCGCCGCACAGATCGACACCAGCAGCGCCAGCACCGGCCGGTAGCGCCGGGCGGCGAGCGCGGCGCAGGCCACGGCCGCGGCGGCGACCGCGACGCCGGTGAGTCGGGCTCGCTGCTGTGCCGGGCCGCCCACCGTGGTGATCAGGGTGACGGCGAACAGGACTGTGGCCATGGCGATATCGGCGTGCGGGCGCCGGGCGGCGATGTGCCGGAGCCGGACGGCGAATGATCCGCCCGCGCCGGGCCCCGGCACGCCGGGCCCCGGCACGCCGGGCCCCGGCACGCCGTGTCCTGGTGCGCCGTGTCCTGGTGCGCCATGCCCTGATTCAGCCCGGTTCGAGCCGTCCTGGTCCGGCGTGGCCTGCCCTGGCACAGCCCGGGCGGGCGCAGTCTGTGCGCGCGCGTCCGGTCCCTGGGCGGCCTGCTCGCGGACCATGACAGAACCGTAGGGCTCCGCCGCAGGCAAGGGCATCACCCGGTGGTGGTAGCTCGGATACCGCGGCCGCGGTACGGCCGAGATGCAGCCGCTGGGCGACGACACGGCGGCGCCCGGGCGCCAGGGTGGACGCGCTGCCCGCAGGGTGCGGGCGTGTGGAGGCTGGACATGGCGGATGTGCTGATTCGGGGCTTGAGCAAGGACTTCGGCCGGGTACGGGCGGTGGACGACCTGAGCGCAGTCTTCCCGGCCGGGCAGGTGACCGGGTTCCTCGGGCCGAACGGGGCAGGAAAGACCACGACGCTGCGGGTGGTCCTCGGGCTCGCCGCACCGAGCGCGGGTGAGGCGTTGATCGACGGGCGACCTTACGCGCGTCTGGACGATCCGCGTCGAGTGGTGGGCGCGGTGCTGGAGACCACGGGATTCCATCCCGGCCGGCGGGCGCGCGATCACGTCCGGATCGCCGCGCGGGCGCTGGGGGCCGGCGGGGCACGTGCGGACGAGGTGCTCGAGTTGGTCGACCTCGCCGGTGAAGCCGACCGGCGGGTCGGGGGCTACTCCCTCGGCATGCGCCAGCGGCTGGCACTGGCCACAGCGATGCTCGGCGACCCGCAGGTGCTGGTGCTGGACGAACCGGCGAACGGCCTGGACCCGGCGGGGATGGCGTGGCTACGCGGCCTGGTCCGGGATCTCGCCGGGCGCGGCCGTGCGGTGGTGATCTCCAGCCACGTCCTGGCGGAGGTCGCGCAGACCGTGGATCGGGTGGTGATCGTGAGCGACGGGAGGCTGCGTTTCCAGGGACAGCTCGACGACGTGACGGTGCCCGGCGAGACGCTGGAGGCGGCCTTCCTGCGCCTGACCGGCCCGATGCCGGTTCCGCAGACGGGGAGGGTGGCGAGGTGAGCGCCTTGCCGAGCATCGAGGTCCTGAAGCTGCGGACCGTCCGCAGCCCGTGGCTGCTGCTGGCGGCCGCGCAGGTCGCCGTCCTGATCGGGGTCACCGGCTTCCTGCTGAACAACACCCTGACCGATCCCGCCGCTCCGGCCGGGGCCGCCGGGCATGCCGGCCTGGTCGCGCTGTTCCCCCTGGTCCTCGGCATCACGGCCGTCGCGGGGGAGCATCGGCACCGGACCATCACCGACACCTACCTGAGCACCCCGCGCCGGGGACAGGTGGTGGCGGCCAAGACGGCCGTCTACACCCTGGTGGGCCTCGGTTTCGGCGTCGTCGCTGGGATGGTCGCGCTGATCGAGATCGTGAGCTGGTACGTCGCCACGGGGACGACGCTGCACCTGGACGGGGCGCTGTGGCGGACCGTCGTGGGCGCGGTGCTGTGGAACGGCGCCTTCGCCGCGGTCGGTGTGGCCGTGGGGGCTCTGCTGCGCAATCTGGCCGGGGCCATCGCGGCCGCGCTGGTCTGGATCGCGGTCGTCGAAGGGCTGGTCGGCCAGCTGATCGGTGGCTCCGACTGGCTACCGTTCGGGGCCGCCACGGCGCTCGGCCGGCTTCCGACGGGCCTGAGTGACCTGTCCCAGCCGGCTGCGATGGCCGTCCTGGCCGGCTACGCGGCGGTCTTCGGCGTGGCGGCCACAGCGGTGACGGTGCGGCGCGACGTGGCCTGACGTGACGTCCGGGCGGGTCCACCTGGCGCGGTCCGGCCGGCCGATCCATGGTGAAGGCTGACGCCCCGCGCAGGGGCGCCCGGTGCGGCCGGGAGGGGGTGCAGCGGTGGTGGCGATCCCGCGGACGTGGCTGAGGTCGAGAGTGACCGCGGGCTTTCGCGCCATCGTCAGCGGCGATCCGACCGGGACGCCGGACTGGGTCTCGGCGCTCGAGGACGGCGATGACGAGGGCTACTTCGGGCCGGGGTCAGCAGTCTGGGCCGTGCATGCCGACCTGGCCACCCTGGTCGGCGGGATCCGGGCCCTGCTCCTGCAGTCGCTCCACCCGGCTGTGCTGGCCGGGGTGGACGAGCACTCCAGCTACCGGCAGGACCCCTTCGGCCGGCTCGCCGGGACCAACCGCTGGATCACCGTGACCACCTTCGGATCCCGGGCCGCCGCCGACCGCGAGGCGGCCCGGGTCCGGGGCATGCACCGCAGGGTGTCGGGCAGCTACCGGGGTCCGGACGGCGCGGATCACCCCTACCGCGCAACCGATCAACGGCTGCTGGCCTGGGTGCACGCCGCGTTCACCGATTCGTTCCTCGTCACCCACGAGGCGCTGTCCGGGCCGGTGCCCGGCGGCCCGGATCGCTACGTGGCCGAGTGGGCCGTCGCCGGTGAGCTGGTGGGCGTGGCCCCGCCTCGCAGCGTGGCCGAGCTGCGCGCTGCGTTGGACGGCTTCCAGGGGGAGCTGGCCGGCACCGCGGCGACGCGCGCCACCCTGGCCTTCCTGCGCGACCCGCCGCTGGCCGCTCCGGCGCGGGCCGGGTATGCCGTGCTGTTCGCCGGGGCGTGCTCGACCCTCGAGCCCATGCACCGGGCGCTGCTCGGGTTGCCTGATCCCGGTGTCCGGCTCCCTCGTCTGGGAGCCTCGACCCTGCTCGCGATGCTGCGTGCGGTGCTCGGTGACGGGCCGCCTGCAGCCGGCGCCGCAGGGCGCAGGCTGACACGGCTGTCGGGCGAGGGCTACGGCACACCTGCGGCTACGGCACCTGCGGCTACGGCACCTGCGGTTACGGCACCTGCGGTTACGGCACCTGCGGTTACGGCACTGGCGACGCCGGGGCCGCGCCGTCGGCGCCGGTCCGCTCGACCAGGGACAGCAGTGCGTTGGCCGTCCACTCGTCCGTGACCAGGAGGCGGTAGAGCCGGGCCCGGGCCGCCGCCAGCAGCGCCTGGACCTTGTGCGCCCCGATGCCGACCATGATCCCGGCCGGGATCCGCCGCAGTTGCTCCCATGAGACGCCGATCAGGTGCGCTTCGCCCGGGTAGGCGATGGGCGCGCCCTGCTCGTCGAAGAACCGTGACGAGACGTCGCCCACCGCACCGCCCAGCTCGGCCACGCCTCCGGCTAGGAAGGTCGGCAGCAGCGAGCGGTCCGGCAGGGCGGGGCCGATCCCGAGGATCGCCGTGCGGGCCTCGTCCCACAGCCGCAGCACCGAGCGGGTCGCCTCGTCGGCGAGCAGCATCGCGTGCAACTCCGGTCCGGGCATCGCCGGCGCGTACAGCAGTCGGGCGCGGCCGCCGACCCGCTCGGCGGTCTGCCGGGTCAGCTCGTTGGTCTGGAACCACGGGTGCACCTCGTCCTGGCCGCCGATCATCGGGGCCAGAACGATGCCGGGCATTCGGGGCAGATCGGCCTGGGCGACGCCCCAGACCGTGGTCCCGGACGAGACCAGCAGCACCTCGCCGGGATGCAGATCCAGGTCGGCCAGAGCTTGGACCACGCCCGGCGCGAGGGCCAGCCCGGCGGGTGCGCCGGCCGGAATGGTCGGCACCAGGTAGACCGCGTCCAACATGAGCTTGGCGGCCACGGCATCGGCCAGATCGCGGCGCGATCGCGGCGGTATGACCTCGATCCGGACGACCCCGGTGCGGCGGGCCTCGGCCAGGATCCGGCTGACCGTGGCCCGGCTGGTGCCCAGGGTCTGCGCGATCTGGGCCTGGGTGGCGTCCTGGACGTAGTAGAGCTGCGCGGCCAGGTACAGCTGCTGCGCCGTGAACCTCAGACCGCTGCCGTCGGTCCCGACCGGATCCACCACGATCACCTGCCCTGCTGGAGGACGGTTCCTGCCGTCCATACGTGGCGACCGCGGATCGGGTTCGATCGCGGGAGCTGCCCGTTCCGGCCGCACGATACGCCACCGATCATCGGCCGGCCTCGTGCTTTGAGGTCCTCCGCGAATGACCCCCAGATCGTTGCACAATTGTGCTGGACGTTTGTTCAGAGCCGACGCTACGGTTGCGCCGTTGGTGCTGACACCGTTGTCCCGGAGGTCGGATGGGATCGAACCCGATTGCGGGCCCATCTGCCGGACCGGGATGCGTCCCGCCCTTCAACCGCGGCACACCCCCAGTGCGTCCATGGCCGCCTACTCACGCCGCAGTCGGCCCCTGCCCTCGTGTCCGTGCCGGGGGCCGGCTGCGGCACACCTCGGTTCTCGCCATCCGGTTCTCGGCCAGACTTCTCACGGAGGCTCGTGTGACCTCGTTCTCGGGTTCGAAGATCAGCCGCCGCTCCCTGCTCGGCGGCATTGCCGCGGCAGGACTCGGCGTGGGGACCGCCGGGGCACTGGCCTCGTGCGGCAGCAGCAGTTCTGGTTCGTCGTCCGCCAGCGGGAGCTCCGACCCCTGGCGGCAGTTCGCAGGCACCACGCTGAACTTCATCTCGGAGAACACCGCACCGTCGGCCGCGATCGCGGCGGACAGCTCGGCGTTCACCGCGAAGACCGGCATCAAGGTGCAGATCTCCCAGATGGAACTCGGCGCCCTGGTGCAGAAGGTCGCTCTCGACTTCGGGTCCGGGCGCTCCTCGTACGAGGTCATCTACGCCGACCCCTACCAGGTCCTCGCGCCGTACTCCGACGGCCTGGTCGATCTGAACTCACTGATCGGTGACAAGAACCTGCCGGCGATCCCGGGTGGGCTCGACGACTTCATCCCCACGCAGTTGATGTGTGACTCGCGCTTCGCGGACGAGAAGAAGCTGTACACCCTGCCGTACGACTGCCCGACGATGATCTGGATCTATCGCAAGGACGTCTTCGACAAGTTCACGGCGCAGATGTCCTCCGACCTCGGGTTCGACCCGACTCCGGGCAACAACTTGACCTGGGACCAGTACTACTCGATCGCCCAGTGGTTCAACACGAATGCCGGCAAGACCGGGGTCCAGTACGGAACCGGGCACCAGGCCAAGCAGTACGACTCGCTGATGTGCGACTTCTCCAACGTCCTGGCGGCGTGGGGCGGCGGTTACTTCAGCGATGACACCAAGGTCGGCGGGATCGGCACCAAGACCCCGGGCGCCTGCAAGCTGGATTCCTCCGCGGCGATCGCGGCCGCCGAGTTCTACGCCAAGCTGCTGAAGATCGCGGCACCCGGATCCACCACCTGGGACTGGAGTGGTGCGGCTGACGCCTTCAACGCCGGTCAGGTTGTGATGACGCCGAACTGGCACGAGTTCGCCTCGAGCCACGTCGCCAAGTTCGGCGACAAGGTGGGCTTCGCCGCACTGCCCAAGGGGCCTGCCCGCTGCGCCGGAATCTACGGCGGCACCGGGATCGGCATCAACGGGAATGCCGACGACAAGAAGAAGAAGGCCGCCTACCTGTTCCTGCTCTGGGCCACCTCCCCGGATGCCCAGGTGGCCGATCTCTCCTCGAAGGTCGGGGGCGGGACGCCGACCCGCTCGTCCGTGTACGCCCTTCCGGACGTGGTGAAGAACTCCAAGTACCCGTCCACCATGCCCAATCTGCTCGGCACCGCCGCCGTGCGCGAGCAGTGGAAGCCGGAGAACATCTACCTGCGGCCGAAGATCCCGCAGTGGAACCAGGCCGACACGATCATCTTCACCGAGCTGTCCAAGATGCTCGCCGGCCAGCAGGCTCCGGCGGCGGCCATGAAGAGCGCCAAGAGCCAGATCGACAAGGTGGTCGGCGCCTGACGTGGGTGAACCCTCGCGGGTGACGGTGGGTAGGCGCAGGTTCCTGCGCCTACCCACCTTCGAGACCCGCATGATGCTGCCCGCGTTGCTGCCGCTCGCGGTGATCTCGTTCGTCCCGCTGGTCTACATCGTCCGGATGAGCTTCTCGCACGTCTCCCTGCTCGGCGGCGTGAAGATGCGGTGGATCGGCTGGGAGAACTGGACGCACATGTTCACCGACTCGGCGGTGCTGTCGAGCTGGCGGATCAGCGGCGTGTACTTCGTCAGCTCCCTGGCGCTGGAGATGCTGCTGGGCATCGGGATCGCGCTCGTGGTGCACGAGGTGGTGTTCGCCCGCAGCGTGGTGCTCTCCCTGCTGCTGATGCCGATGTTCGTCGCGCCGGTGATCGTCGGCCTGCTCGGGCGCTTCATGCTCGACCCCACGTTCGGCCTGTACGCCTGGATCGTGCGCCACCTCGGAGGCTCTGACAACCTGCTCGGCGAGACCAGCACGGCCCTGCCCTCGACCATCCTGATGGACGTGTGGGAATGGACCCCACTGATCTTCCTGATCACCCTGGCGGGCCTGACCTCCGTCTCCCAGCACCTGATCGACGCAGCCACCCTCGACGGTGCCGGGTACTGGAAGCGGCTGCGCTACGTCGTGCTGCCGTCGATCTCGGGCGTGCTGCTGGTGGCCCTGCTGATCCGGGCGATGGATGCCATCCGGTACTTCGACATCATCTGGATCACCACGAACGGCGGCCCGGCCGACTCCACCAAGGTCGTGCCGTTGCGGCTGTACGAGACCGCCTTCCGGTTCTTCGACCTGGGCTACGCGTCGGCTCTGGGTCTGGGCATGCTCGCCGTGACCATCCTGGTCGCCAAGCTCTTCGTCCGGTTGCTGCAGAGTCGGGGGGCCACGGCATGAACCGGCTGAGCAGACCTGCCCGGATCGCCGTCGGCGTGCTCGCAGTCCTGATCGTGCTGGTGTCCGTGATCCCGCTGCTCTGGATGGCCCTGTCGTCGATCAAGCCGACCGCGGACATCGATTCGGCGACGCCGACGTTCGCCTTCAGCCCGACACTGGAGCACTACCGGCTGCTGTTCACGGGCGGCAACAGCCTGGACACCTACATCGTCAACAGCATCCTGGCGGCGGGGATCTCATCGGCGATCGCGACCGCGCTCGGGGCTCTGGGCGGGTACGGGCTGGCCCGGACGCGGATGCGTCGCAAGGCCGATCTGGCGTTCTGGATCATCTCGACCCGGATGGCGCCGATCGCGGCGGTGCTGCTGCCGCTCTACCTGATCTTCAGGTACCTGAACCTGCTGGACAGCATCTGGGGCCTGATCGTGGCCTACCTGACGGTGAACCTGCCGTTCGCGATCTGGATCATGAATGCCTTCTTCGCCGCGCTGCCGCCGGATCTCGAGCAGGCGGCGCAGGTGGACGGCGCCTCCCGCTGGGCGGCGTTCTGGCGGGTCGCGCTCCCGCTCACCACGCCCGGTCTGGTCACCACCTGGATCCTTTGCCTGGCCTTCTCGTGGAACGACTACGCCTTCGCGCAGACGTTCTCGGGTGGAACGGCGCAGACTGTGCCCATCGCCGCCACACAGCTGATCACCCAGACCGGCATCGACTGGGGGCAGGTGACCGCGATCGGCACGATCGTCGTACTGCCGATGGTGGTGGCGGGCCTGGCGGTGCGGCGATGGCTGATCACGGGCCTGACCCTGGGAGCGGTGACGGGAGAGTGAGACGGCGATGAGCCGGACGAATCGGGCGGCCGTGCTGCACGGCGTGACGGACCTGCGGATCGAGGCTCGGGACGTGCCCGTGCCCGGCCCGAGGGAGGTCCTGATCGAGATCCGGGCGGTGGGCGTCTGCGGGTCGGACGTGCACTACTACGACCACGGCCGGATCGGGCCCTACGTGGTGCGCGAGCCGATGGTGCTCGGTCATGAGTCCGCCGGCGTCGTCGTGGACAGTGGGCCGGAGGCGACCCGGCACCCGGTGGGCTCCCGCGTCGCCCTCGAGCCGGGTATCCCGTGCGGGCGCTGCCTGCAGTGCCGCAGCGGCCGGTACAACCTGTGCCCGGACGTGAAGTTCTTCGCCACCCCACCGATCGACGGTGCCTTCGCGAGCTACGTGAGGATCCACGAGGACTTCGCCTTCCCCGTCCCGGGCACGATGAGCTTCGACGCCGCGGCCCTGATCGAGCCTCTGTCGGTCGGGGTCTGGGCCTGCCGCAAGGCTCAGGTCACCGCGGGAACGTCCGTCCTGGTCACCGGCTCCGGGCCGATCGGGCTCTGCGCGCTGCAGGCCGCGCTGGCGGTCGGAGCGGCCGAGGTCACGGTCGCCGACCTCAACCCGCGCAGGCTCGCCCTGGCCCGGGAACTGGGCGCGACCGGCATCATCGACCTGAACCAGACCACGATCGGCGACGCCGGGCTCGGTGCCGATGTACTGATCGAGTGCTCCGGAGCGGAGCCTGCGGTCCAGGCCGGGATCGCCGCGCTCAACCCGGCGGGCCACGCCGTCCTGGTCGGGATGGGCGGCGACGAGGCGCGGTTGCCGGTCACCTTGATCCAGAGCCGCGAACTCATTCTGACCGGAACGTTCCGGTACGCCAACACCTATCCTGCAGCCATCGCCATGGTTGCCTCGGGCCGGGTCAACCTCGACGTGCTGGTCACCGACCACTTCCCGCTGGGCGGCGCCGAGCAGGCGCTGCTCGCGGGGCGGACCAATCCGGACACTGTCAAGGTGATCGTCAACCCGTAGGGCCAGGCCCGCGGGGCGCCCGGCTCCGGCCGGCGCCGGACGACGGGACCACGAGCGAGGAGTCGAGGGCAGATGACCGTACTGGATGCGTTCCGGCTGGACGGGCGGGTCAGCGTGGTCACCGGCGCGGGGCGCGGCATCGGGCATGCCCTTGCCGTGGCACTGGCCCAGGCGGGCAGCGATCTCGCACTGCTGGTGCGCTCACCGGACAGCTGCGTCGGGCTGATCGAGGAGCTGACCGGCCGGGGCGTGCGCGCCGAGGCCTTCGCCGCGGACGTCACCGATGCCGACGGTGTTCGCCGGGCGGTGGGCGGGATCGTCGGATCCTTCGGGCACGTCGACGTGCTGGTGAACAACGCGGGCAGCTGCATCCACCGGCCCGCGCTGGAGGTCACCGACGCGGAGTTCCGGCAGGTGATGGACGTCAACGTGACCGGGGTGTGGAACTGCTGCCAGGCCTTCGGCCGGCAGATGACCGAGCAGGGCTACGGCTCGATCATCAACATCGGCTCGATCTCCGCGATGATCGTGAACCGGCCCCAGTGGCAGCCCGCCTACAACGCGTCCAAGGCCGCTGTGCACCAGCTGACCAAGTCACTGGCGGCGGAGTGGGCGCCGCGCGGCGTCCGGGTGAACGCCCTGGCTCCCGGCTACATCAAGACGGAGATGGCGCCGGTGGACGAGCCGCAGTTCCGCAGACACTGGATCGAGGACGCCCCGATGCAGCGCTACGCCACGCCCGAGGAGCTCGGGCCGAGCGTGGTCTACCTGGCCAGTGACGCCTCGTCCTTCATGACCGGCTCGGTGCTGGTCATCGATGGCGGCTACACGGTCTTCTGATTAGCATTGTGGCTAATTAGCGACTGTGTGAAACTGCTGACGTGGACGACCCGATAGCGGCTGGCGTGTTTCGGGCTCTGGCCGATCCCACCCGTCGTCAGATCTTGCAGGACCTGCTGGATGGTGAGCTCACGGCCGGTGAGATCTCGTCGCGGTTCCCGATCAGCCCGCCGTCGGTGTCCCGGCATCTGTCCGTGCTCAAGGCAGCCGGGCTGGTGCGGGAGCGACGTGAGGCCAACAGGATCTACTACCGGCTGGTCGAAGACCGACTCGCCGTCTGCGTCGGTGGGTTCCTCTCGACGGTCTGTCCGGAGCAGGTGGTCCTGCGCCGCCGCCGACTGCGCAGGAAGGAGGCCTGATGCGTGTTCCGGCGATGGCCTCGACGGTGGAGCGCCGACTCCTGGTCAACTACCGTGTCGAGCCCGAGATCGCCGCGACCATGCTTCCCGCTCCGCTACGTCCGCAGCTGGTCCGGGGTGCGGCGGTGGCCGGGATCTGCTTGATCAGGCTGGGGCAGCTTCGCCCGCCGTGGCTGCCTGCGCGGATAGGGTGGCGCACCGAGAACGCCGCTCATCGGATCGCCGTCTGCTGGGACGACGCGGCAGCGGGCGGTACCAGGCACGGCGTGTTCATCCCCTTGCGGCACACCGGGTCCTGCGCCGTGGCCGGGCTCGGTGGACGGCTGTTCCCCGGCGTTCACCATCTCGCCCGGTTCACGGTGCGGGAGTCATCGGCAGCCCTGCGGGTGGCGCTGGCCGGCAGCGACGGCACCTGCGAGGTGGATGTCGCGGTGGACATCATCGACCGGTGGCAGCCCGGTAGCCAGTTGTTCGGCGGCCTGGAGGAGGCGTCCACCTTCTTCCGCACCGGAACGGTCGGGTACTCGCCCGGCCATCGCGCGGGACACCTCGACGCGGTGGAGATGCGGCCCCTGACCTGGGCGATCGAGCCGTGCGCCGTGTCGCACGCACGCTCGAGCCTGTTCGACGACGCCCAGATCTTCCCTCCTGGCACGGCCCGTCTGGACAGCGCGCTGGTGATGCGGCAAGTACCTGTGATCTGGCATGCCGGACCCGGCCTGGCGGTAGCGCGGGCCGGCAACACGAAACGAATCAGCCACAGGCGCCGAACGCCGTGATCTTCTAGCGCTTGGCGGGCAGTGAGCGGGCGTAGGTGATGCCACGCCGCACCCACTCCTCGAACTGCTGGTCGGAGAAGCCGGCGGCGTCGAGGTGCAGCCAGCCGTCCATCTCGCGACCGCGCATCTGGAACCGGCTCGCGCCGGGACGGCGCACCAACTCGCCGGTCTGCGCAGGGTCGACCCGCAGCAGCAGGCCGCCGCGCGCGCTCGCGCTGACCGCCATGTTGCCGTTGATCAGGAAGGCGAGCCCACCGAACATGCGCTTCTCGGTGAGCCCTGCCTCGGCCTGGGTCAGTTCCCGCAGCCGGTCGGCCAGCTCCTCGTCGTAGGCCATGGCCGGAGTCTCCCATCAGTGCCCGCGGAAGGCCTCCTCCAGCCACCAGGATCCACGTGGCGAGGCGACCTTCGCGTCGATCAGGAGTGGACGGCCTCGGCTGCCGGACACCCACTCCCGGACCAGGTTCAGGTCGCCGGCCTGCCGGACGGTGACCGCGTCGAACCCGTACCCGCCGGCGATCGCAGCCAGGTCGGTGTCCGGGAACACCACCGTGTCCAGAGACTCGCCCGTGGTGAAGTGATGGACCTCGGCGCCGTAGGCGGCGTCGTCGTAGACGATCACGACCATCGGCGATCCCAGCCGTCGCACAGTGTCCAGCTCCGCGGCGGCCATCATCATCCCGCCGTCGCCGAGCGCCGCGACCGCGAGCCGGTGCGGCATCGCCAGGGCGGCACCGATCGCCGAGGACAGCCCGAGGCCGATCGACTGGAAGGCCTGCGTGAAGCAGAACCCGTACTCGTCCGGGACGGACAGGAACATGCTCGGGTAGCCCATGAAGTTGCCGGAGTCGACGGCGATCACCCGCTCGGCGGGCAGGATCCCGTCCAGCAGGATGCTCAGGGTGCGCGGGTCGATCCGAGGCTCCTCGCCGGTGCCCCAGTCCCGGTACGGCACGTCCCGCCAGCGCCCGGTCGCGGCGATCCGTGCCTGCAGGTCCTCGGAGCGGTAGCCGGCGGCCGGCCGGCCCGCCAGCAGCGCGGTGACCCCGCGCGCGACCTCGGCGCTGTCGCCGACCAGGCCGGAGCGGACCGGCCGATGCCGGCCGATCGCCTCCGGTTCGAGATCGACCTGGACGACGGCGGTGCCGTCGCCGATCAGGTTGCCGTGCCGGGTGGTCCACATCGACAGACTGCAGCCGAAGGCGACGATGGCGTCCGCGTCACGGATCAGCTCGGCGGCCAGCGGTGTGGCGAACCCGCCGGACACGTCGAGGTTCCACGGCGAGCCGTGGAACAGGCCCTTGGCCACCGCCGACGTGGCCAGCAGCCCGCCGCAGGCGTCGCCCAGGGCGAGCAGCTCGGCCCGGGTGTGACGGGCCCCCCGACCGGCCAGCAGGATCGGGCGCCGCGCCGAGCCCAGCAGGCCCGCCAGCGCTTCCACATCCCGCGCCGCGGGACCCGGCGGCGCGGCGGGCAGCGGCGCCTTGAGGCCGTCCAGGCTCGCGGCGACCTCCTCGGGAGCCGGCTGGGCCTGGACGTCCAGCGGGAGGTTCAGCAGCACCGTCCGGCGCTCGTCACGCGCCTGCACGAAGGCGTCCACGCACTGCCGCAGGCACTCCTGCGCGGAGTCGATCCGCCGCCAGGTCGCGCCCACGGCGGTGGCCAGCCCGGCCTGGTCGACGGCGAAGTTGGACGTCGGCTGGGTCGCCTCGGCGGCGAGCACGAGCAGCGGGGTGCGGCTCTTGGCGGCCTCCGCCAGTCCGGTCATCGCGTTGGTGAGGCCGCAGCCCTGGTGCAGGCTGACCGCCGCGACGGTCCCGCTCATCCGGGCGTAGGCGTCGGCCATGGTCGCCGCACCGCCCTCGTGCCGGGCGGCCAGGTAGCTCGCCCCGGCCCCGATCAGGGCGTTGGTGAGGTGGAAGTTGCCGCTCCCGACCACCCCGAACACCTGCCGGACGCCGAGCCGGGCCAGGGCCGTCCCGACCGCTTCTGCGACGTTCACGACGGGGCTTCCGCGACGTTCACGACGGGGGAGTCCACGACCGTGCCGGCCCGGCTCAGTGCTCGATCAGCGCGAGTACCCGGCACGGGCTGCCGGACCCGCCCCGGATGGGCAGGGGCGAGGCGATCAGCACCGCGCCGGTGGCCGGCAGCCGGGACAGGTTCTGCAACTGGGTCAGGCCGTACTTGCCGGCGCCGAGCATCATCGCGTGGCAGGGGAACGGCGGGTCGAACGAATGCGCGGCACCGGCGTCGGTGCCGACGGTTTCCACCCCGATACCGAGCACCGGCGCCTCCTCGGCCAGCCAGCGGGCGCACTGCACGCTGACGCCCGGGGTGTGCGGCCCGTTCTCGTCCGCGTTGAGGATCTCGGACTGGCTGTGTGCGCGGGCGTCCCAGCCGGTCCGAAGCAGCAGCCAGCCGTCTGCCGGCAGCGGGCCGTGCTCGGCCTCCCACCGGCGCAGGTGGGCCACCTCGAGCAGGAAGTCGGGGTCCTTGGCCGCCTCGTCCACCACGTCGATCACGACCGCCGGCCCGACCAGGCGCTGCGGCGGCACCTGTGAGACGTCGTCCAGGTATTGCCCGGTGATCCAGTGCACCGGCGCGTCGAAGTGGGTGCCGGTGTGCTCCCCGGTGCGGAAGTTGTTCCAGTACCAGCCCGGCCCGAGCTCGTCGTAACGGCTGATCTGCTCCCGGCTGAACCGCCAGGTGTTCCCCAGCGGCTCGGGCAGCATCAGGATCGGAGTTTCCTCGTCCAGCGGGGCGGTGAGGTCCACGACCTCGACCTGGCCGACGGCGAGGGCAGCGACGAGCGAATCGAGCAGGGCCATCGGTTCTCCCAGGCGGTGGACCGGGCTGGCGCCCGAGCGGGTAGGAGTGGTCCTCCTGACCAGGCAGACCGTACTGGCAGGCAAGGTCGTGGGGAAGGTGTGGGGAAACCGTGCGTTCCGCGGCGTGATCGCCCGGCCATGCGGATCCCGGGGCGATGATGGGGATCCGGCCCCGGTGCCACCTCGTGGTGTCACGTCCCGGGTGTCACGTCCCGGGTGTCACATTCCGGCCTCCGGCGGTGCTTGAGAGGTGTGCAGATGGGCAATCCCGGCGCGATCCGCCGGTTCGGGATGCTGACCTCCGCGGTCGTGGAGCGTCCCAGCCGGCCGCCGTCCGCGGCGGACCTGACCCGACCGGACCTGGAGCAGGTCTTCCGGTCCGAGTACTCCAGGGTGCTCGCCGTGGCCAGGCGGGTGCTCGGACCTGGTCCGCAGGCGGAGGACGTCGCCCAGGACGTGTTCATCGCCTTCGGCAGGGCCAGCGTCCCGCGTGATCAGGCGCGCGGCTGGCTCACGGTCGCGGCGGCACACACGGCGTTGAACAGCCTGCGCTCGGAGTCCCGGCGTGCCCGGCGCGAGTCGGCTGCCGCGCAACGGGATCAGGTGGCCGACGTGGCCGAGCAGGTGATCGTGGCGCAGGGGCGCACCCGGGTCCGGCAGGCGCTGGCCCGGCTGCCCAGGAAGCAGGCGCTGGTCGTGGTGCTGCGGCACAGCGGGATGAGCTATCAGGAAGTCGGTGCTGCGCTGGGGATGTCGCCCGGCAGCGTCGGGACCACGCTGCGCCGGGCCGAGGCCGCGGTGCGAAAGGAGTTCGAGGGCGATGAGTCACCTCTCTGACGGAATGCTGCGCCGGGTCCTGGACGAGCCGGTCGCGGTCGGGGACGCCGAGCGGCAGCACGCCGCGAGGTGCGAGCGTTGCGGCGCCCAACTGGCCGCGGCTCGCGCGGACCGTGACACCGTCGCGGCCCTGCTCGACGCTGGTCCGGCCGACGCGGCTGAGCTGGATCAGGCCTGGTCCGCGGTGCGGCATCGGCTGGCCGCCGAGCCGGCCGCAGCGCCGGCCCGTGGTGGGCGGCCGGTGTCCCACCGGGGACTGCGCCTGCGCCGCCCGGTGGTCGCGGTCACCGCGGCGGTCGTGCTCGCGATCGGGACCACGGCCGCAGCGGCGGCGGCGAACTGGCTGCCGATCTTCTCCCCGCACACGGTCAAGCCGGTGACGTTCTCGGTCAGCAGCTTCGCGTCGCTGCCCGACCTGACCGCGTACGGCACGCTGTCCACGCCCCAGAACTGGCAGCCCGAGGTGGTGACGGACGCCGCGACGGCCGCTGCGCGCAGTGGGATCGCGGTTCCGTCGATCGGAACGCTGCCCCCGGGCGTGACCGGGCGGCCGGCCTACGCGGTCCTGCCCGTCGGGCACGCCGACTTCACCTTCTCGGCGGAGAAGGCGCGCGCGGCGGCGGCCCGGCACGGTGAGGCGTTGCCGCCGATGCCGTCCGGGATCGACGGGTCGACGCTCCGGCTCGACCTCGGGCCCGGCCTGGTCGAGTCGTGGATGCAGAGCCAGAACGTCCCCACACTCACGGTGGTGCGGATGAAGGCGCCCAAGGTCTCCAGCCAGGGGGTCTCGCTGACCACGTTGGAGACTTACCTGCTGGCCCAGCCCGGCATCCCCGCCGGCCTCGCCGCCCAGCTCAAGGCGTTGCCCGCGGACGGTTCGGTGCTGCCGATCCCGGTGCCCAGTGATGTGGCCACGAGCCGCTCGACCACCGTGGGCGGGGTCCCCGCGACGCTGCTGTCCATGCGAGACGGCTCCGGAGGCGCGATCGTGTGGATCCGAGACGGCACGCTGAATGCGGCGTTCGGCCTGCTCAGCTCGTCGGACCTGCTCTCGGTCGCTCATGAGCTCGGCTGAAGGGGTGGCCGACGGGCCGTCCCCGGCGGCGTGGTGCGCGGGCATCAGCAAGCGCTACGGCCGGCGGATCGCGCTGAGCTCGGTCTCGCTGCACGTCTCCCGGGGTGAGGTGCTGGGACTGCTCGGGCCGAACGGCGCCGGCAAGACCAGCCTGATCAAGATCCTGCTCGGGCTGGTCCGCCAGGACGCGGGCGAGGTGATGCTGCTCGGCCAGCCTGGGGGCAACCCGCACTCCCGGCTGCGGGTCGGCTACCTGCCTGAGCTGTTCCGGTATCAGCCGTGGCTGACCGCTGACGAGGTGCTGGAGCTGCACGCCCGGTTGGCCCGGCAGCGGTCCGACCGGCGCAGCCGCGGCGAGCTGCTCGAGCTGGTCGGGCTGGGTGAGCGGGCCGGTGACCGGGTGGCCGCGTTCTCCAAGGGAATGCAGCAGCGGCTCGGCCTGGCCGTGGCTCTGCTCGGCGAGCCCGAGCTGGTCGTCCTGGACGAGCCGACCTCGGCCCTCGACCCGGTGGGGCGCGTCGACGTGCGCGAGATCGTTCGCGGCCTCAAGGCCCGGGGGATCGCGGTGCTGCTGAACTCGCACCTGATCGGTGAGGTCGAGCGGGTCTGCGACCGGGTGGTGATCCTCGACCACGGCAGGGTCGCGGCGGCCGGGACCCTGGACGAGTTGTTGGGCGAGTCCGAGGTCCGGCTGCGACTGACCGGGTTCACCGCGACCGCCCGCGAGTTGCTGGCAGGGCACGGGTTGGTGACCGAGTCGGGGGAGTGGGTGACCGTGCGCGGGGTGGACGGCGCTGGGGTTCCGGACCTGGTCGCCGGGCTGGTCGGGCTGGGGGTGCGGGTATACGCGGTGGAGCCGGGGCGGATGTCGCTGGAGGAGCGGCTGCTGGACGTGCTGCGCGGCGAGAACGGGACCCCGGGCGCGCCGGGTGGCCAGGCCGCCGGCCCCGCCTGGACCCGGCCGTCGCCCGAGCGGGCGGCGCGACCGGTGCAGGGCGAACCGAGCCGGACGGGGGGCCCGCGATGACCGTCCTCACCGTGGCCCGGCTGACCCTGCTCGAGGCGATCCGGCGCAAGGTGGTCTGGGCGCTGCTCGGCCTGACCGTGATCCTGCTCGGGCTGAACGCCTGGGGCTTCGCCAAGCTGCCGGCGCTGCACACCGATGTCGGCACGCTGACCAGTGGCGAGGCGCAGCTGATCGCCGCGGAGCTGCTCAACCTGGTGATGTTCACGGTCAGCCTGATCGTGGCCCTCGGGGCGGCCTTCCTGGCCGGGCCCACGCTCTCTGGAGAGCTCGAGTCCGGCGTCGCCCTGGCGGTGTTCGCCCGGCCGGTCCGCCGGATCTGGGTGCTGTTGGGCAAGTGGCTCGGCCTGGCCACGTTCGCCACCGGCTACGTCGTGCTGGCCGGTGTCACCGAGTTCGCCGCGGTGCAGGTGACCGTGGGCTACTCGCCGCCGCATCCGCTGGTGGCGCTCGCCCTGCTCAGCGCTGAGGGCATCGTGCTGCTCACCCTGGCCATGATGTTGTCCGCGGTGCTGTCGCCGCTGGCGTCCGGGGTGGTCTCGGTCGGCATCTTCGGCGCGGCCTGGGTGGCCGGCGTGGTGGGTGGGGTCGGCACCGCGATCGGCAACGACGGTGTCGCCAGGATCGGCACCGTCTCCCGGGTGCTGCTGCCCACCGACGGCCTGTGGCACGGCACGATGAACGCGCTGCAGGCGCCCTCGGTGCTCGGCCGGGTGGGTGCGCAGGCAGTCGCCGATCCGTTCCTCGGCACCACCTCCCTGACCGGCGCCTACGCGGCCTGGGCGGCGGCCTGGGTGGCGCTGATGCTGGCCGTCTGCACGGTCTCGTTCGCGCGCCGGGACCTGTGAGGCCGCAGCCCACTGCGAGCGGGCTGAAAGCAGTGACCTTGGGACCTTCCCTGGGGCGCATCGGCGTTCAAGCGTTGATCCCGAGGGCTGTGCCCGCGCCGGGCAGGCCCTGAGGGCAACAGCAGGAGAGGACGCGATCGTGGTCAAGGTAGGAGAGGCTGCCACGCAGTTCCTGGAGAGCAAGCGGATCGCCGTCACCGGGGTCTCCCATGCTCCGCACGGGCATGGCAGCAACGCGGTCTACCAGCGGCTGCGCAGCCGGGGTTACGAGGTCTTCGCGGTCAACCCGAACGCGGAGTCGGTGGAGGGGGACAAGTGCTTCCATGATCTGGCCTCCATTCCCGGCGGGGTCGAGGCAGTCGTGATCGGGACGGCACCCGAGCACGCCGAGGCGACCATGCACGAGTGCGCCGACCTGGGGATCAGCAAGGTGTGGATGCACCGGTCCTTCGGGGCCGGCAGCGTGTCGGACGCGGCCACTGCATACGGGCGCTCGAAGGGGATCACCGTCATCGACGGAGGCTGCCCGCTGATGTTCGGCCCGACGGCCGACGGCGGCCACAAGGTGATGTGCTTCCTGTTCAAGCTCACCGGCAAGGTGCCACGCACGGTCTGACCCGTTTGAGGCCGGGGCCTGCCGTCCCGTGCCGTCGGGGTCGCGCCGCTGCTCGCAACCCGCCAGGGGCGGCGGCGCGACCCCGCGGGGGCGCGGACCGGTCGGGCAGGGCAGGATGGCGCCATGCTGCTGGGACTGCAGGTACCGGACTTCACCTGGCCGGGAAACCCGGCCGCGCTGGGCCCCACTTTCCGGCGGATCGCGCAGGATGCCGATCAGGCCGGGCTTGCCAGCCTGTGGGTGATGGACCACTTCTTCCAGATCTCCGTCATCGGTCCGGCAGAGAGCGAGATGCTCGAGGGGTGGCTGGCGCTGGCTCATGCTGCCGCCGTCACGGAGCGGATCACTCTCGGCACGATGGTGACCGGCGTGACCTACCGGTACCCGGGGCTGCTGGTGAAGACCGCGACCACGCTGGACGTGCTGTCCGGTGGCCGTGCCTGGCTGGGCATCGGCGCCGCCTGGAACGAGCAGGAGCACCGCGGGCTCGGGGTTCCGTTCCCGCCGGTCTCGGAGCGTTTCGAGCGGCTGGAGGAGGCGCTCCAGATCGCGCACCAGATGTGGGCGGGGGACGAGAAGCCGTTCGAGGGCAAGCACTACCAGCTCGAGCGCCCACTGAACTCCCCGCCGGCGCTGGCTCACCCGCACCCGCCGATCCTGATCGGTGGGACAGGCGAGAAGAAGACGCTGCGGCTGGTCGCGCAGTACGCCGATGCCTGCAACATCTTCGAGATGGGCGTGGCCGCGGTCGCCGCGAAGCTGGACGTGCTGCGCGGTCACTGCGAGAGCGTCGGCCGCGACTACGCCGAGATCCAGCGGACCACGCTCGGGCCGCTGGCCCTGTCCCGGGACGGCAGGGAGGGTACCCAGACGGTGGATCAGGCCGTCGAGCGATTCGCTGCGTACGCCGCGATCGGGGTGGACCACGCCATCGTGCAGCTGCCCCGGGTGTTCGACCCTGACGCGTTCACCCTCGTCCCCGAGCTCGTCGGCCGCCTGGCCGAGATCCCGGTGGACGGCCGCTAGGCCGGCCAGAGACGGCATGGTGGACGGCCGCTAGGGGCGGATCAGAACATCCCGCTGGCGTGCAGCGGGACCAGGACCGCTGCGCCGATCAGCGCCAGCCCGATCCCCGAGGCAGGAGCGCACCGAACCGGGTGAGCCGTTGCAGGGCGACGGACGGCGGACGAGCCGGTGGTGGCTGATACCTAGGCCGGGCCCTCGACCAGTTCGCCGGCGATCAGGTCCATCAGCAGGCCGTCGTGCCAGGCGCCGCCGTCGGCGTCCCGCTCGTACCGGCGCATCACGCCGACGGGACGGAACCCGACAGCGGAGTAGCACCGGATGGCGGCGAGGTTGTCGGCTGCGGGGTCGATCACCAGCCGGTGATGGCCGAGATCCTCGATCAGGTGCCGGGCCAGGGTGTGTACCGCTTCGCGGCCGAGGCCCTGACCGTGCACCTGCGGATCGAGGAAGATGTCGATGCTGGCGTGCCGGTACGCCGGAGTGGTCTCCTCCCCGTACTGGATCAGCCCGATGACCTGCCCGTCGGCGAGGATCGTGAGGACGACCGTCTCAGGGTCGTCGAAGGGCCAGCCGGGCTCGGCGTCGACGTCGCCCCAACGCTCACGGACCTGCGGTGCCCTACGGATCCGGACGAGGTCCTCGACGTGATCGCCGGCCACGGGCCGCAGCGTCACCCGGCGGCCGGTCAGCGTGTCAGCGAGGCTGTGCGCGCCGAGGTCGCCGGCGGCCGGCGGTGAACCGGAACCCGTTGGCATCGCATCAGGGTATGCGCCGCCGGGCCGGTGTCGTCGGAGTCTACGGTCCACCTCGACGGTCGGCCTCGACGGTCGGCCTCGACGGTCCACCTCGACGGTCGGCCTCGACGGTCGGCCTCGACGGGAGCGTGCCGCTCGGACAGGATGCACGACATGAGCAGAGCCCTTGTCGTGATCGACATCCAGGAGTCCTTCCGGCAGCAACCGATCTGGCAGGCCGCGTCCACGCCCGGCCTGATCGACGCGGTGAGCGGGCTGGTCAGCGCGGCGCGCGAGTCCGGCGACCTGGTCGTCTGGGTCCTGCACGGAGAGCCGGGCAGCGGCGGGGCGTTCGATCCCGCGAACGGCTACGTCCGGCTCATGCCGGGCCTGGACCCGCTGCCGGGAGAGCCCCGCATCACCAAGACCTCGCACAACGCGTTCACCACGACCAACCTGCACCAGCTGCTGACCGCCGAAGGGGTTCGCGAGCTGGTGATCTGCGGGATCCGCACCGAGCAGTGCTGCGAGACGACGGCACGGGTCGGCAGCGATCTCGGGTTCGAGGTGACCTTCGTGATCGACGCGACGGCCACCACACCCCTGGAGCACCCCCAGGCCCCTGAAGGGCGGAGTGTCGCGGAGATCCTGGACGACCCGAGGACTTTGTCGACGGACGAGATCATGTCCCGGACCGAGTATGTCCTGGCGGGCCGTTTCGCGACCGTGCGGCGGGTCGCTGAGCTGATCGGCACGCCCCAGCCCACAGCGGGCTGAGGCCGACCCGGAGCGTCTCGGGCGGCGGCAGCGCGCGCCCGATCCGGGCGCCTGTGCTGGACTGCACGGATGTGCCGCAGCATCAAGACCCTCCGCCCTCCGCAGGTCGAGTCCGTCACCGCGCAGGACGTGCAGGCCGCCGCCCTGCAGTACGTGCGCAAGGTGTCCGGTTTCCACCGGCCCGCACCGCACAACGTGGCGGCCTTCGAGCGTGCCGTGCAGGAGGTCGCGGCTGCCACCGAGACCCTGCTGGCAGACCTCGTCGTCCGCGGCACGCCCGCCCGCCGCACCAGCTGACCGGCCCGCGAAGCCCCGCCCCCTGGGACCTCGCGGGCCGGAGTCCGTGGTGACTAGCCGTTGTCCGGGGTCGAGGCGTCAGCGGCGGCGCCGGACAGGTCGGAGCCGATCGAGCTGTTCGCCGCGTCGATCCCGGCCAGATCCTGGTTGACACCCTCCAGGTCGGCGGACGAACCGGCTTCCGGCCGGCCGCTGGACCCGTTCCCGGCGGGCTGCACCGCGGCGCTGCTCGCACCCGGTGCGGGTGCATGGCCGGCCCCCGAGTCCGACCGGGCCGCCTGGCCCACTCCACGGCAGCCGCAGAGCACGACCATGGCGAGCAGGACGGCGGCGGCCACCCCGATCCGCCTTGTCACGACTTCAGCACCGCCTCGACCGCGAGAATGTCGGACCGGGCCTTGAGCACGTCGGAGCGGACCTGGCGCAGCGTCTGCCGCATCGGCGCGAGCACGTTGTGGTTGGAGTTCCAGTCCGCGGGGGTGAGCGCGAGCAGCTTGGCCGACAGGCCGCCGGCGGCGGCCGTGATGCTCGCCCGCCGCGTCGCGAGGTCCGCCATCTGGGCGGATGCCTGGCCGGTCTTGTTCGCCGCCGCCAGGGCCTTGGCCAGCCGGTCCTGCGCGTCGGTCAGCCTCGGGATGACGGCGGTCTGCACGGTGTCGGTGGCGCGGACCAGCCGGGCCTGGGGCATCACCAAGGCGTAGACCCGGTACCCGGTGAAGATCTGCTTGTGGTCCGCCTTGGCGGTGGTGACGTCGGTGTCCGCCGCGATCTTCCGGCGCAGGGCACTCAGCCCGGACTGATCGGCCTTGATCAGGCTCTGCAACGCCTGCCGGTCGGCGGCCGTCAGGTGCGGGCTGCCGCTGGTGACCATGGTCAGCCGGGCCGACAGCGACGCCTGCCGGGCGGCGATCGCAGCCGCCGAGGCGGCCTTGATCGCGTTCAGCCCGGTCGGCTGTGTGCTGCTCGGCGCGGTTCGGGCGGCCGGCGCGGCCCTGCCGCCGTCAGCGGCCAGTGCGGGGGCGGCCAGGCCGATCGACGCCGCGAGCAGGGCGGTCGGGACGAGCACCGCAGCCACCCGGGGGCGGTGGGTGATCAGCATCCTCATGGTCAGTCCTCTGCGCTCGGGCACGCCGTGGGGTGCCGTCCGAGCTCCGTGCCCGGGCCGTCACACCGTCCCGGACCGGGATGAATGGCTGAATCGGCAGATGTACGGGCCGTGTTAAGGATCTCTCGTCAGGCCACCTCGTCGAAGCTGCCGGCGAACTGGCTGTTGTACAGGTCGTAGTAGAACCCGCGCCGCTCCAGCAGCTCCTCGTGGTCGCCGCGCTCGACGATCTGCCCGTCGTTCATCACCAGGATGACGTCGGCGCCGCGGATGGTGGACAACCGGTGCGCGATCACGAAGCTCGTCCGCCGCTGCCGCAGCGCCGCCATCGCCTTCTGCACCAGCACCTCGGTGCGGGTGTCCACCGAGCTGGTCGCCTCGTCCAGGATCAGGATCGCGGGGTCGGCTAGGAAGGCACGGGCGATGGTGAGCAGCTGGCGCTGCCCGGCCGAGACGTTGGTGGCCTCGTCCTCGAGCACCGTGTCGAAGCCGTCCTGCAGGGTGTTGACGAAGTGGTCCACCTCGGCCGCCTCCGCCGCGGCCAGCACCTGCTCCGGGGTGGCGTCGACCGCGCCGTACGCGATGTTGTCGCGGATGGTCCCGCCGAACAGCCAGGTGTCCTGCAGCACCATCCCGAAGCAACGCCGCAGGTCGTCGCGGCGCAGGTCACGGATGTCCACCCCGTCGAGGGTGATCCGTCCGGAGTCCACCTCGTAGAACCGCATCAGCAGGTTGACCAGCGTGGTCTTGCCCGCCCCGGTGGGACCCACGATCGCCACTGTCTGGCCCGAGGCCACCTCCAGGTCGAGGTCCTCGATCAGTGGCTTGTCCGGCGCGTACCGGAACGACACCTGCTCGAAGCTCACCCGGCCCGGCATCCCGGACGGCTCCCGTGCCGGCTCGGCGTCGGGGATCTCCTCCGGCTCGTCCAGGAGTTGGAAGACCCGCTCCGCTGAGGCGATCCCGGACTGCAGCACGTTGCTGATGCTGGCCACCTGGGTGATCGGCATGGTGAACTGCCGCGAATACTGGATGAACGCCTGCACATCGCCGAGCGACATGGTGCCCGAGGCCACCCGGAACCCGCCGATCACAGCGATCCCGACGTAGTTCAGGTTCGCCAGCAGCATCATCGCGGGCTGGATGATCCCGGAGACGAACTGAGCCCGGAAGCTGGCCTCGAAGAGCTGATCGTTCGCGTTCTCGAAGTCTTGGATGGCCTTCTCCCGGTGGCCGTACACCTTGACCAGGTCGTGCCCGGAGTACATCTCCTCGACGTGACCGTTCAGGGTCCCGGTCCACCGCCACTGCGCGGCGAACTGCTTCTGGGACCGCTTGATGATGATCATCGTGACCGCGAAGGACAGCGGGATCGTGATCAGCGCGATCAGGGCCAACAGCGGGCTGATCCAGAGCATCACGCCGAGCACGCCCAGCACCGTCAGCGCGGAGGTGATCAGCTGGGTCATGCTCTGCTGCAGGGTCGTGTTGATGTTGTCGATGTCGTTGGTGACCCGGCTCAGCACGTCACCGCGGGGGTGCTCGTCGAAGTACTTCAGCGGCAACCGGCCGAGCTTGAGGTCGACCTCCTCGCGCAACCGGTAGATCATTCGCTGCGCGACGCCGGCCATGATGAAGTTCTGGGCCCAGCTGAACAGCGAGCTGAGCAGGTAGACCAGCGCCACGATCGCC
Organism: uncultured Actinomycetota bacterium; assembly: GCA_963740575.1. Taxonomy (GTDB): domain Bacteria; phylum Actinomycetota; class Actinomycetes; order Actinomycetales; family Kineosporiaceae; genus CAVUET01. The sequence goes on from CAVUET010000002.1 coordinate 202,927, forward strand.
AGCGCCTTGCCCAGCCGGTCGAAGTCGACGCCGACCCCAGGGGTCAGGTGCATGGACGAGACCATGTCCGCCACCTTGCCCTGCCCTGAGGCGCGCAGCCCCTCCACGGCCTGCTCCTTGGTGGTCCCGGCCGGCAGCCGGGCGCCGACCACCCCCTCGAACAGCAGGTTGGTCGCGTTCCCGAGCAGCTTGGGGCCGATGACCGCGAACCCGACGCTGACCACCGCAAGCAGGATGACCAGGCCGACCCTGGTCCGCTCCGGTCGCAACCGGGCCAGCAGCCTGCGCGCGGCACCCTTGAAGTCCTTGGGCTTCTCCAGCGCCGGCCCGGCCATCATGTGGCCCATCGGTCCGCGCATCGCTCCCCGGCGCGCAGCGGCGGCGCGGTTGAGGTTGCTCATGCTCACGCCACCTCCTGCGCGCCCAGCTGGGAGGAGACGATCTCCTGGTAGACCTGGCAGTCCCGCATCAGTTCCTCGTGCCGGCCGGCGCCGACCACGGCACCCCGTTCCATCACGATGATCCGGTCCGCGTTCATGATCGTGTTCACCCGCTGAGCCACGATCAGCACCGTGCTGCCGGCGGTGTTGGCCGCCAGCGCGGCGCGCAGCCGGGCGTCGGTGCCGTAGTCGAGTGCGGAGAAGCTGTCGTCGAAGACGTAGATCTCGGGGCGGCGCGCGATCGCCCGCGCGATCGCCATCCGCTGTCGTTGGCCGCCGGAGAGGTTCGCACCGCCCTGGTCGACGGAGGACTGCAGGCCGTCCGGCATGGCCCGGACGAAGTCCTCCGCCTGGGCGATCTCGAGCGCCTCCCAGACCTCCTGCTCGGTGGCCTGCGGCGCGGCGAACCGGATGTTGTCGGCGATCGACCCGGTGAACAGGAACGCGCGTTGCGGCACCAGGCCGATCCGCGACCAGAGCGCCTCGGTGGCCATCTCGCGGACGTCCACGCCGTCCACCAGAACGCTGCCCGCGGTCACGTCGTAAAGCCTGGGGATCAGGTTGATCAGGGTGCTCTTGCCGGAGCCGGTGCTGCCCACCACGGCGGTGATCTGGCCGGGGTAGATGGTCAGGCTGACGTCGTGCAGCACCGGTTCGGCGGCGCCGGGGTAGCGGAACTCCACGCCGCGGAACTCGATCGAGCCGTCGCCCGGCGGGACCTGCACCGGCTCTTCGGGGTCGGTGATGGCCGGGGTGACCTCCAGCACGTCCTGGATCCGCTCCGCGGACGCCGCGGCACGCGGCACCATCACCAGCATCATCACGGCCATCATCACCGCGAAGAGGATCTGCATCAGGTAGGACAGGAACGCCGTCAGGTTGCCGATCGGCATGTTCCCGTCGTTCACCAGGTGCCCGCCGAACCAGATCACGGCGACGCTGGACATGTTCAGGATCAGCATCAGGGTGGGGAACATCAGCGCGAACAGCTGGTTCACCCGCAACGCCGTCCGGGTCAGGTCCTCGTTCGCCTCGGCGAAGCGGTCCTGCTCGTGGCGGGTGCGCACGAACGCCCGGATCACCCTGATCCCGGCCAGGTTCTCCCGGGTGACCTGGTTGATCCGGTCGATCTTGCCCTGCATCGACCGGAACAACGGGACGGCCTGCCGGACCAGGATGCCGATCACGATCGTCATCAGCGGGACGATCACCAGTAGCAGGCCGGACAGCCGGACGTTCTCCCGGACGGCCATGATGATCCCGCCGATGCCCATGATCGGCGCGGAGATCATCATGGTCATCGCCAGCAGCAGGAACATCTGGAACTGCTGGACGTCATTGGTGTTCCGGGTGATCAGGGACGGTGCGCCGAACTGGTTCACCTCGCGCAGCGCGAATCCCTGCGCGTGCCGGAACAGGTCGCTGCGGATCTCGCGGCCGGCCCTCATCGAGACCTGGGCACTGAGGTAGACGGCGGCGATCGAGGCGACACCGAGCAGGAGGGTGACCAGGAGCATCAGGCCGCCCGCCGACAGGATGTATCCGGTGTCACCGAGCAGCACGCCCCGGTTGATGATGTCCGCGTTCAGGCTCGGCAGGTAGAGGTTGCCCATCGCCTGCAGCAGCAGCAGCGCGATGACCACGCCCACCTTGGAGGCGTGAGGCTTGATGGAACGCAGGAGCAGAGCGGGCATGATCCGACCTCGATGTTGGCTGGTGTCGACACCTTAACGCCGGGCAAGGACCGGGCTCAGCCGGGATATCGCCCACTCGCGGCAGATGCCAGCACGTCGACAGCCGGATGCCAGCGCGCCACCAGCACAGGCGCAAACGCCGCGATCGGTGCGGCCGTCAGCCCCGCTCCGTCAGCCGCCGGAGGCGAAGGACTCGGCCGGCAGACCGCTGGAGGCGGCCGTCATGATGTCGTGCCAGATCGGTGCGGCCAGGGTGGCGCCGAAGATCTCGCCGGCGTAGGAATGCCCGCTCACGTGCAGGTTCCGCAACGGGCGCTGGCCGCCGTAACGCGGGTAGGAGGTGGGGTCGGCGACCCAGACGGCGGTGGTCAGTTGCGGGGTGTAGCCGACGAACCAGGTGTTCTTCGACGCGTCGGTGGTGCCGGTCTTGCCGGCCGAGTCACGTCCGGACAACGCTTGTCCCGCTGCGGTGCCGCGGATCAGCACCTGCTGCAGCGCGGTGGTCACCGTGGCGGCGATCTGCGGGCTGACGGCTTCGCTGCACTGTGTCGTCGGCACCGGGAGGTTCTGGTTCGTCCGGGTGTGGACGGCCAGCACGGACACCGGCGAGCAGTAGGTCCCCTGGTCGGCGAATCCGGCGTACGCCGCCGCCATGGTCAGGGGCGAGATGTTCAGCGGTCCCAGGGTGAGCGCGGGCAGGCAGTCGGGCACCTTCTGGGAGGTGCCGGTGTCGGCGCAGATCGGCGTGCGCGGAACTTCGGCCAGGTGCACGCCGAACCGGTCGGCGGTCTGCGCGATGTCGCACAGGTCGAGCTTGGTCTCCATCGCCACGAAGGCCTTGTTCACCGAGTCGGCGGTTGCGTCCAGCACGGACATCGGCCCGTTCACACCGGGTTCGGAGTTGCCGTAGGTGTACGGCCCCGTGGTGGCGTCGTGCAGGGGTGAGCCGCAGGACGTGAAGGCACTGAACGGCTCAGAACCTGCGGAGGCGTCGACCGTGTCGCTCAGCGAGTGACCGGCCTCCAGCCAGGCGGCCAGGGTGAAGGCCTTGAACGTCGAGCCGGTCTGGAAGCCGGTGGACCCGCCGTAGGCCTTGTCCACCGAGTAGTTCAGGGCCGTGTCGCCGCGCTTGTTGTCGAGGGCGTAGATCCGGTTCTGGGTCATCGCCAGGACCTGGCCGGTGCCGGGCTGGACGGTGACCGCGGCGGCAGCGAGGTTGCTGCGGTCCGTCACCGGGATCTTCGCGTCCACGGCCGCCGAGGCCTCGTCCTGGATCTGCGGGTCGAGAGTGGTGACGATCTTGAGGCCGCCTCCGGTGACCGCGGCGAGGCGCTGCTCCGGGGTCTTGCCGAGTGCCGCGAAGGCCTGATCCTGCTGGATCTCGTTCACCACGTACTGGCAGAAGTAGGCGGCGTTGCCCGCGTCGAGGCAGCCGTTGCGGGGGACGTTGCGATGGGTACGGACGGGCGCGGCGATCGCCGTGGTGTACTGCGCCTTGGAGATGTCCCCGAGCTCGTACATCCGGGTGAGTACCTCGTTACGTCGCTGCGTGGTGGCCTTGATCGCCTGCGGGTCGGGCGAGAACGGGTCGTACACGGCCGGAGCCTGAACCATGCCGGCGAGCATCGCCGCCTGGTCCAGGGTGAGCTTGGCGGCGTGCTCGTCGAAGTAGTACTGAGCGGCCGCCTCGATGCCGTAGGTGTTCTCCCCGAAGAGCGTGATGTTGAGATAGCTGTCGAGGATCTGGTTCTTGCTCATGGTGTGGTCGAGCGCGATCGCCTGCCGCATCTCGCTCAGCTTGCGGGCCAAGGAGCGCGCCGTCGCCGCCTGCTCCGCGGCGACGTCACCGACTTGGTAGGCCCGCTGCAGGTTCATGTTCTTCACGTACTGCTCGGTGAGCGTCGAGGCGCCCTGGATCTGCGCTCCGAGCGCGTCGCTGATCGCCGCGCGTACCACGGCCCTCGGATCGATCCCGCCCTCGGAGTAGAAGCGTGAGTCCTCGATCGCGACGATGGCCTTCTGCATCACCGGTGCGATCTGCGAGAGCGGCACGAGCACCCGGTTCTGCACGAAGAAGCTCGCCAGCACGGTCTTGCCGTCGCTGTAGTACATGGTGCTGCGGACGGGCAGCGTGGATGTCTGCAGGGTCGACGGCAGGGAGTTGAAGTAGTCGACGCCGGTTCTGGTGAGCAGCCCCGTCGCCCCGACCGCAGGCAGGACCAATCCCGCGGCCAGAGCGCCCGCTAGCAGGCTTCCGGCCACCAGGGCAACCAGCAGGGTGACCGCCCGGGATGCCGGGTGAGTGCTGGGGGGCACGCTCGACACGCTCTGTCGCCTCTCTCCGCGCGGACCCGGAAGCGGTTGCCGCGTCGCATGATCGATAATCATTGGGACGCGAACCACCGGGTCGCTCCCTGGGTTAAGGACGTGCAGCAGGGGCCCGGAGTTTCAGCCCGGCGGGATCGTTCCGTCCGCCAGGATGCACGGTTCCGGTTCTGCCGAAGGCAAACGGGATTCGACCGGACGCAAACTGCCCCAACCCTTCCGGAAGGGCCCCTGGCCGGCGTGCGCTCAGGCTTCGGGCCTGCGCAGCCTCTTGATCTCGCCGCGTCGACGCTTGTCCTCCAGCCGACGGGCCCGCGCGGCCCGGGACGGCCGGGTGGAGCGCCGCTGCGGAGCCAGAGGCGCCACGGCCTCGCGGACCAACGCCGCAAGCCGGGCCCGGGCCGCGCGCCGGTTGCGCAGCTGGGAGCGGAACTCCTGGGCGGTCACGGTCAGGACGCCGCCGGACAGGCGGCCGCTCAGGCGATCCAGCGCGCGGGCACGTGCCGCCGGGCTCAGCGCGGACGAGGCGCCCAGATCCCAGGACAGCTCGACCCGCGAGTCCGCGGTGTTGACGCCCTGCCCGCCGGGACCGCCCGCGTGCGAGAAGCGCCAGGCCAGCTCACGGGCGGGGATGGTGATCGCCGGGGTGACGTCCAGGTCGGGCTCCACCTGGGCAGTATCGGTGATCGCCGCCGGCCGATCACGGTGGATCGCCGATCGCGGGGTCGCCGGGCCACGTCTAGGGTGTCCGAGGCCGGGACGGGACCGCGGGGCGGGTCGGGTCCGGTCCCGCTCCATCGATGCGGGAAGGGGCAGGGATGCGTTTCGCGATCAAGACCAGGCCGGAGCACACCACCTGGGAACAGATGCGCGATGTGTGGGTGGCCGCGGACGGGATCGAGCTGTTCGAGTCGGCCTGGAACTGGGATCACTTCTACCCGTTGACCGGCGATCTGCACGGGCCCAACGTCGAGGCCTGGACGATGCTCGCCGCGATGGCGCAGGCCACTCGGCGGATCAGGATCGGCTGCCAGGTCACCGGGATGATCTACCGACACCCGGCGCTGCTGGCGAACATGGCCGCGACGGTGGACATCATCTCCGGCGGGCGACTCGAGCTGGGTCTCGGCGCGGGCTGGAACCAGATGGAGTGCAACGCCTACGGCATCGAGCTGCCACCGTTGCGGGAGCGGTTCGACCGCTTCGACGAGGGCGTCGAGGCCATCATCCGGCTGCTGCGGGACGAGGTGACCTCCATGCCGGGCCGCTACGTTCGGCTCACCGACGCCCGGTGCGAGCCCAAGCCGGTGCAGCGCCCACACCCTCCGATCACGATCGGAGGCCGAGGCCCGCAGCGGACCCTGCGCGCAGTGGCCCGATGGGCGCAGCAGTGGAACGTGATCACCGACGACCCCCAGGAATGGCTGGGGCTCAAGGGGATCCTGGTCGAGCGGTGCGCCGAGGTCGGGCGCGATCCGGCCGAGATCACCTGCTCGGTGAACGTCCTGATCGCCTCGGCGTCGGGGATGGACGCGGCCGTGCAGAAGGCCGAGGCGTTCCGTCGGGCGGGAGTTGACCTCGTGGTGATGAACCTGCCGCACCGCGCCGACCCCGGGATGCTCCAGCCGCTGGCGACTGCGCTGGGCGGCCTCGGGTGAACGGTGCCGGGCAGGGGACGGCCCCGCAGCTGCGGCGCTACCACGGTCCGGATTCCCCGGAGATCGCGCTGCCCCGGGGCGACGTCACGCAGGGCGTCATGCGGGTCGGCGAGACTGTCCGGCGCCCGGCCCAGCCGCAGAGCCTGGCGGTCGCGGGCTACCTCGACCACCTCGAACGGGTGGGCTTCGACGGCGCACCCCGGTACCTGGGGCGCGACCGGCAGGGACGGGACGTGCTCAGCTTCCTCTCCGGCCAGGTGGCCGGCGATCCGCCCGAACCGTGGGCGGCCGGCGAGGATCTGCTGGCCGGCGTCGGGGACCTGCTGCGGCGGCTGCACGAGGCGTCCGCCGGGTACGGCGCCGACCGGGGGTTCGCAGCGCCACCCGGCTCGGTGTGGGGCCGGGACCAGGTGGTGCTGGACCCGCCGCCCGAAGAGCCCGCTCCCGAACTGATCTCGCACCTGGACGTCACCCCGCAGAACATCGTGGTCCGGGACGGGGTCGCCACCGGGCTGATCGACTTCGACCTGGCCGGGCCGACCACCCGGCTGCTGGACGTGTGCAACACCGCGACCCACTGGGTACCGCTGCGCGCGCCCGAGGACGTCTGGCCGGGCTGGCAGGGCATGGACCCGGGCCGGCGGCTGCGGATCGTCGCCGATGCGTACGGGCTGGACGCGGGGGAGCGGGCACGGCTGCCTGACCTGGGGATCGCCCGGGCGGAGGTGACCTGGCGGCGGATGAAGGCGGCCGGTGAGCAGCTCGGCGGGGGGTGGGCACGGATGTGGCAGGAGGGCGTCGGCGACGCGGTCCTGCGCCGTCGGGACTGGCTGCGGCTCAGCCGGTCGGACCTGCTGGAAGCCCTGCGATAGGCGGCCCTGCGATAGGCAGGACGCGGGGGCACGAAACGCTCGAGCGCGGTATCGGCGTGACCCAAACGTGTGGGCACGGTGTGACGCAGTGCCCACTGGGCAGGCACTGCGCCACACCGTGCCCCAAAGCGTCACACCGGGGCCTGAAACATGCTGTCAGGCTGGTGCGTCGCACTCGGCGGTGCTGGACGGCCCGCGGCGTGACCAGCTGGTCAGGCCGGGCGCGGGCCGAGGAGTGGGGTCAGAGCGGCCGAACGTTCGCGGCCTGCGGACCCTTCTGACCCGTGGTGATGTCGAACTCGACGCGCTGGTTCTCGTCCAGGCTGCGGTAACCGTCCGCCTGGATGGCCGAGAAGTGGACAAAGACGTCTGCGCTGCCCCCGTCGGGGGTGATGAAGCCGAAGCCCTTCTCGCCGTTGAACCACTTCACGGTGCCCTGAGCCATGTTCTTCCTTCTCCTTCAGTGGGGTGATCACCGGGGTGCGGTGCACCTCCCCGGCTGGTGCGGTGGACGCCATCCCAACTCTGAATCGGATCAGGACCACGTGATGTGGCCCAGGCCCGATCGTGAGGCCCCAGATGCAGTGAACGCCCGCGGAAACAACTCCGCGGGCGTTCGAAAACGTACGGGAACTGCGATAGCAACCGTTGGGGACGCTAGCACCCGCAGGGGGGCAACGCCAACCCACTCGCCGGTCGAGCCTGCAACCGGGCCGGCTCACAGTAGCCGGTCAGCCGCGCACGCGGGGGTGATCCCGCCAGGCGGGCATGGTGGCCATGTACGCCCTGGTGGCGGCCTCGATGTCCTCGCGGGTCGACTGCGGGCTGCGCCGGGCCTGCCAGGACACCATCCGCTCGAAACGCTCCTCGAACGGTTGCAGCTGCCCGGACTCGTCGGTGCAGTAGCCGCAGTAGCGCCCGGTCTCGATCGGCATGCCGCAGCTCTCGCAACCGGTGGTCCCTGTTGTGCTGCCGGTGGGGTCGGTGCTCATCGTGGGTCCTCCTGGTGGGAATGGGTGTTCTGGATCGGCGGGGCTTGGATCGGCGGAGCATCGGTGTCCGCCGCGATCAGGGCGCGGAGCGCGTCGAGCAGCGCGCCCCGATCCGCGGGGGCCATCGCGCCCATGGCGCGTTCCAGCAGGTGCGAGGACAGCACCTCGCGGTCCTGCCGGAGCAGTTCGAAACCAGCCGGCGTGAGCCAGACCAGGGTTCGGCGCCGGTCGGCCGGATCGGGCTCGCGCTCGAGCAGGCCCTTGCGTTCGAGCTGCTGGACGATCTCGCTGACCACCGACTGCGCGCGGTCCAGGTGCAGGGCGGCCTCGCCCACGGTGAGCGGCCCGGTCAGCGACAGATGGATCAGGACCGCGCGTGAAGCGGCCGACAGCTGGGAGTGCTTGGCGTCCCTGCGGTGGAATCGCAGGTACAGCTGCCGGAACAGCTCGCTGAAGGTCTCGGCATCCGCGGCCGGATCGTGGGTCACGGCTCGTAGCCTTCGCCGGAAGGAATCCATCGTCAATCCCGATAGATCTTTGTGTCGTTGCGGGGGACCTCGGGTGGCTTCTGGCCAGGCCCGTCCCGGCGGGAGACTCTGGTGGTCCGAACCGGCCGCGGGCCGGCGAAGGGGAGGCTGATGCCTGGCGGCGGCCGCGTGCTCGCGCGCTGCGACGCGGCGATCATCGGCGGCGGTGCGGCGGGCCTGCTGCTGGCCGTCCGGATGCTGGGCGCAGCCCGGCCGCCCGGTCACGTCGTCCTGATCGATGACGGCCGGCATCCCCTGCACGAGCGTGCCTGGGCGTTCTGGGCGCCCGGTCACGGCTTGGACGGGCGGGGCCAGTTGGCCGGGGCGGTCAGTCAGCGCTGGTCGGAGCTGGACGTGCACGCGGCCGGCGAGCGGCTCCGGCTGCGCCTCGACCCGTACCACTACCAGCTGGTGCGTGGCGGTGACCTGCTGGCCGCTGCTGGTCAGGCGCTGGCCGGAGCCCCGCTGTCCCAGATCACCGGGCACGTGACCGGCGTGCTGGACGGTCCCGACGTGGCGCGGGTCGGCGTGGACGGCGCGGTGATCGAGGCCGGCTGGGTGTTCGACAGCAGACCGCCGGCCGCGGCCCGCCAGGGAGAGCCGCAGCTCGGCTTCCTCGGCTGGGAGATCGCGACCCCGGTGGCGTCCTTCGACCCCACGGTGGCGACCCTGATGGACTTCCGGCTCCCCGGCCGGCCGGAGGCCGCGATCACGCGTTTCTGCTACGTCCTGCCGACGGCGCCCGATCGGGCTCTGGTCGAGCTGGCCTGCATCGGGTGGTCCGCCCCTGCGCAGGGCGCCTGCCGGGAGGCGCTGAGCGCCTACCTGCGCGACACGCTCGGCCTGCCGTCCTGGAGCGTGACGCGGGCCGAGGCCGGATGGCTGCCGCTGTACCCGGCGTGGCCGCGCCGCCGGGGCCACCGGGTGCTGGCCATCGGCCGGCCGGCGGGGATCCTCAAGCCGTCCACCGGGTACGGCTTCCAGCGGGCCGATCGCGACGCCCGGGCCGTGGTCGCCTCGCTGGCCCGGCGCGGCCATCCCTTCGACCTGCCGCGCCCGCGGTGGCGGCACCGGGTCCTGGACCGGCTGATGCTCGAGGTGATCCGCCGCGAGCAGGAGCGGATCGAGCCGGCGCTGGCCGCGATGTTCGCCCGCAACCCGCCTGCCCGGGTGCTGCGCTTCCTGGACGAGGACACCACCCTGGCCGAGGAGCTGCGACTCGTGGCGACCATGCCCCCGGCTGCCTTCGCGCGCGCGGCGGCGAGGCTGTTGCTGCGCAGGTAGCCTGTCCTGGCTTGTCGCGCGTGGCTGGAGGCTGGCGATGACCGGGATGGATGAGCTGCGCCCCGAGGCGCTTCAGCCGAACGTGGCCCGGATGTACGACTTCTTCCTCGGCGGCAAGGACAACTTCGCCGTGGACCGGGCAGCCGCCGAGCGCGCCGCCGAGGCGTTCCCGGACATCGGCAACATCACCCGGTCGAATCGGCGCTTCCTGACCCGGGCGGTGTCCTTCATGGCCGGGTCCGGGGTGCGGCAGTACCTGGATCTCGGAGCCGGGATCCCCACCTCGCCGAACGTGCACGAGGTCGCCCGCGCGCGTCAGCCCGAGGCCCGGGTCGCCTACGTGGACAACGATCCGGTGGTCGCCGCGCACACCCGCGCGCTGCGTGCCGTGGACGCCGGGGTGACCACCGTCGAGGCGGACCTGCGCGAACCGGAGGCAGTCCCGGGGCTGCGCGCGCTGATCGACTTCGACCAGCCGGTCGGGTTGCTTCTGGTCGCCGTCCTGCACTTCATCGGGCTGGACGAGGCCCCGGGCATCGTCGCCGCCTACCGCCACGCGCTGCCGCCCGGCAGCCTGATGGCGATCTCGACGGCGTGCCAGGACGGCACCGACGACGCGGCGATCGAGCACAACGCGGCGGTCTACTCCCGCGCGAGCGCCCCCTTCGTTTTCCGTACCACGGAACAGATCCGCGACCTCTTCGGCGATTTCGACCTGGTCGAGCCCGGGCTGCGCGACATCACCCAGTGGCGGGCGGACGGTAGGCCGCACTCAGCCGTCGGTCTGTGCGGGGTGGGCCGGAAGGGATAGCGGGAATGACCTCGCCCGAGCAGGTGGCCCGCGCCTGCGCGGACGCCATGTACAGCCAGGACCATGCGTCCCGAGCCCTGGGGATCGTGCTGGATACGGTACAGCCCGGGCGCGCGGTGGCGCGGATGGAGATCACCGGGCCGATGGTGAACGGTCACGGGATCGCGCACGGCGGTTACCTGTTCCTGCTGGCTGACACGGCATTCGCGTTCGCCTGCAACAGCTATGACGTCCGGACGGTGGCGGCGGGCGCGGACATCCAGTTCCTCGCCCCGGTCCGACACGGGGACGTGCTCATCGCCGAGGCCGTCGAACGACACCGTTCGGGACGAAACGGCGTGTACGACGTCACGGTCCGGCGCCTGGCGCCTCAGGGGCAGCCCGAAGCGGACCCCGCGGCGCAGGTGGTAGCGGAGTTCCGCGGCCGGAGCCGGACGATCGGCGGCGCCCTGATCGACCCCGTCTAGGCATCGCGGATGCGGTCCGGAGCGGGGCAGGTCAGCCCTGGCCGGCCGGGGAGTCCAAGTGATGGTGGGTGATCAGCTGGCCGAGGGTCGCCACGTCGGAGTCTGCGGGCCCCGCGAACTGGACCCGCAGCCGGGAACCGAACTGCTCCAGGACCCTGGCGGGCAGGTCCATGGCGTGGCCGGGCAGGTCCAGCGCCACCAGGGCGAGGGTGCCGGCCGTGATGACCGGTCTGGCGCCCGGACCCGTCAGCTCCAGCATGGCGCCGCCTGCGGACAGGTTCACGGTGACGACTGCCGCCGTGCGGATCGCGAGCCGCCCCGTCTCTCTCCAGGCCAGCTGAGCGGGAACGGTGATCGCCGCCCGGGGGTAGCGGCGGCGGTTGATCAGCTTCGCCTCGCCGACGAACCGCAGCACGATCCCGTCATGGGCCTGCCCCAGGGTGGCATCCACCTCGGCGGCACCCTCGGGAGTGGCGAAGCTGGCGTGCACCTTGACACCCAGGCGCAGGCGCCGGACCTGGGAGGAGCTGTCCACGTCGATCACGGCGGAGCCCCGGCCCGGACGCAGGACCACGCCCTTCAGCAGCTTCCCGTAGACCTCGAGGTCGACCCGCTGCCCGGCGACGGTCCGCAACTGCTCGGCCGCGAACACGGGCCCCGGAAAGGCGCCGGCATGACGTCGATCGTCCTGGTGATGCGCGGTCTGCTGAGTGACGGTCACGTATCGTCTCCCCCTGCGGATCGGGCCGGATGACCCCGGGCGTGGCACGGCTGCCCAGCCACGTCGAGTTGATCGGCATCCAGGCCGCCGGGCCTTGAGCGCCGCCGAGCCGCGCCGCTCGATCGGGTGCTCAGCGGTGCTCAGCTGCGGCGCGCGACCACCAGCGCGTCCAGGGCCTGCCGCGGTCCCGCCTGCGTCTCGACGGGGCGGATCACCCGTTCGGCCCGCAGCACCTGCAGCGCTGTGCGCCCGTCCAGGTCCGCGACCCCGTCCAGGTCCGCGACCACGTCCTCGGCCGTGAACAGCACGTCCGGGTGCTGCGGGCCGCCGAACCCGTCCGTCAGGTTGCGCGAGTCATGACCGACCACGAGCAGCGTGCCGCCCTCGGCCAGCCCGGACGCGACGGCCCGGACCACCTGCCGCCGCTGCGCGGCCGGGACCTGGAAGTAGGCCAGCACGGCGAGATCGGCGCTGCCGGGTTCCGGCCGGTAGCTGGACAGGTCCGCCTGCACCCAGGTCAGCCGCGCGGCCAGGTCGGGCCGGCCGGCAGCCAGGTCGGCAGCCCGCTGCAGGGCGACCCCGGAGAAGTCCACACCGGTGACCGTCCACCCGAGGCCGGCCAGCCAGATCGCGTTGCGGCCCTCGCCGCAGGCCAGGTCGAGGGCGCGACCCGCAGACAGGTCCCGGCAGATCTCGGCGACCCAGAGGTTGGGGGCCAGGCCCCAGACCAGATCCTGCCCCGAGTACCGGTCGTCCCACGTCGCGGCGTCCATCGGCCCTCCTTGTAGTCGGCGGCACGAGTATGCCGCCTGCGATCATCGGACCATCGCCGGGCTCCCGCCGGGCCGGGGCGTCAGGCCGGCCGGTGCGCCAGATAGGTGGCCGCCATGTCGAGGTCGCCGTGCCCCTGGGCGACGGCCCGGACCAGGTGGTCCCGCGCCGCCTGCAGCACGCCGACATCCGCACCGGCCGCCCGGGCCGCGTCCAGGATCAGGTCGGCGTCCTTGGCGGCACCGGACAGCGTGAAGGCCGGCTGGTAGCTGCCGGCCAGCATGGCGCGGCCCTTCATACCCAGATAGGGCGCGTCCATGGCGCCGCCCCGCACCGCCTCGAGGAACTGCTCGGGGTCCAGGCCCAGCGCCTCGGCCAGGGTCACACACTCGGCGATGCCCTCGATCATGGTCACCACCCAGGCGTTCGCGACGAGCTTGAGCCGGGTCCCGGCCCCGGCGGCCCCGACCCACATCGTCCGGCCGGCGATCGCCTCGAAGATCGGCGCGAGCACGGGCCGGGTGCTGTCCGGACCTGCCGCGAGCACCACCAGGGCGCCGTCCTCGGCCGGCTTCTTGGTGCCCAGTACCGGTGCGTCGACGAGTACCAGCCCGCGCTGCTCGGCCAGCTCCGCCAGGCGCTGCAGCCCTTCGACGCCCACCGTGCTCATCTGTACCAGGACCGTGCCCGGTGCCAGCGCCTCGCCCGCCTGGTCGAGCACCGCGGCGACGCTGTCGCTGTCCCACAACATGGTGATCACGACGTCGGCGCCGGCCACCGCCTCGGCGGGGGATCCGGCAACCGTCGCTCCCGCGTCGGCCAGTGGCTCGGCGCGCTCGGCGTTCCGGTTCCAGACCCGCAGCGGCAGGCCGGCTGCGGCGATGTTGCGCGCCATCGCGGCGCCCATCGTCCCGGTCCCGAGCAGGGCGACGGTGGGTTTGTCCGGCACGGTGGGGTTGTCAGGCACGGTGGGGTTGTCAGGCACGGTGGGGTTGTCAGGCACGGTGCTGTCTCCCTTCGGCGCTGGTCCGGGACTCCGTTCGGTCCGGGACTCGGGTCAGGCCCGCGTACACGTTGAACGTGTCGCCGCGGGAGAAGCCGATCAGCGTCATGCCCGCCTCGACGGCCAGGTCGACGGCCAGCGACGAGGGAGCCGAGACCGCCGCCAGGGTCGGGATCCCGGCCAGCCAGGCCTTCTGCACCAGCTCGAACGAGGCTCGGCCGCTGACCTGGAGGACGTGTCCGCGGCCGGGGAACAGCCCGTGCTCGAGCATCCAGCCCACCACCTTGTCCACGGCGTTGTGCCGCCCGACGTCCTCACGCACGCAGACCAGCCGTCCGGAGGTGTCGAACAGGCCGGCGGCGTGCAGCCCGCCGGTGCGGGCGAAGACCCGCTGCCCCTCCCGCAGCCGTCGGGGCAGGTCGGCGATCAGCTCGGGATCGAGCCGGGCCTCGTCATCGTGCAGATCGAAGGCCGAGCTCGTCCGGACCTGATCGATGCTCTCCGTACCGCAGATCCCGCAGGCGCTGCTGACCGGCAGCCCCCGGCGGCTGACCCCGGGCAGGCCCGGGGCGAGGGCCACCTCGACGACGTTGTGGGTCGGGTTGCCGTCGGCGTCGCGGGCGGCGTCGGGGCAGTGCATCGCGGACAGCACGTCCCGCGGCCCTCGGATCACGCCGTCGGAGAGCAGGAAGCCCAGCGCCAGCTCGAGATCGTGCCCGGGAGTCCGCATGGTCACCGTGTACGGGCGGTCACCGAGTCGCAGCTCCAGCGGCTCCTCGACGGCCAGGGTGTCCGGCCGGGCGGTCCGGGATCCGGAGCCGATCCGGACCACGGGGCGCCGTGCTGTCATCGTCGCCATGGCATCTCCTGATGGGTCTCCTGATGCGGACTTCGACCTTCGGCGTCACCGTGTAGGGGCCAGCACTCGACCAGCCACCAGTCAGCCACAGCCAGCCACCTCTTCCAGCCACTACCCAAGCATCGACTCCAGCATCGGGACCGGCACCTGCGCGGACCGGGAGCGGACGGGGATGACCGCCGGGCACGACACGAGTAGATCGCAGCAACCACCGACCGGACCCGGCGTCTCTGACCGGGTCCGGGCAGTCATGGCCGCCCACCGCGAGCGCGACGGCGCACTGTTGCCCGCCCTGCATGCCGTCCAGGGCGAGATCGGCTGCATCCCACCCGAGGCTGTCCCGGTGATCGCCGACGAGCTCAACCTGTCCCGGGCCGATGTGCACGGGGTGATCAGCTTCTACCGAGACTTCCGCACCGAGCCGCCCGGGCGAACCGTGGCGAGGATCTGCCGGGCCGAGGCCTGCCAGGCGGTGGGTGCCGAGGAACTGGTCGCCGCGACCGTCGATCGGCTCGGGCTGGCCGTGGGTGGGACGAGCCCGGACGGTGCGCTGACCCTGGACGAGGTGTTCTGCCTGGGCAACTGCGCGCTCGGCCCGTCCGTGCAGCTCGGTTCCACCGTGCTCGGCCGGATGGACGCAGCCCGGCTGATCGATGTCCTGTCGGGTGCGGCGTCCGATCCGGCGCCTGTGGCGAGGGTGGGAGCAGGAGCGGCGAAAGCCACGGCGTACGTGTCCCGTGACACGGCGGCCCGCTCGGTCGGTGCCGATGACGTGGCCGAGCGACTGGCAGCGGCGGCCGGCGCCGGCGGGCATGACCTGCGCCTGGTCCGGACGGGAACCCGCGGCCTGCTCTGGCTGGAGCCGGTGATCGAGGTGGCCGGGCCCGACGGGCGGCGCTGGGGTTACGGTCCCGTCGGACCCGAGGACGTCGAGGCGCTGATCGCCGCCGGGCTGCTCACCGGAGCGCCCGAGGCGGTCGAGCACCCGCTGGCCCTTGGCCCGGTCGAGGAGCTTCCCTGGCTCCAGCGGCAGCAGCGGATCACCTTCGCCCGGGTCGGGGTGGTCGACCCGCAGTCCGCCGACGACTACCTCGCCCACGGCGGGATGGCAGGGCTGGCCCGGGCCCTTCAGCTGCCGCCGGAACGGGTGGTCGAGGAGGTCACCGCCTCGGGGTTGCGCGGTCGCGGCGGCGCCGGGTTCCCCGCCGGAACAAGTGGAGGACGGTCGCGCAGGCGCCGCGGGCGAGCGCAAGTTCGTCTGCTGCAACGCCGACGAGGGCGACAGCGGCACCTTCGCCGACCGGATGCTGCTCGAGGGCGACCCGTTCTCCACTCATCGAGGGCATGCTGATCGCCGCGCACGCTGTCGGCGCCCGGGAGGGCTTCATCTACATCCGTTCGGAGTACCCGGACGCGATCGCGAGCGCTGGAGCGGGCGATCGACATCGCCTACGCCCGCGGCTGGCTGGGCGAGCACGCGCTGGGCAGCGAGCTGTCCTTCGACCTACAGGTGCGGGTCGGCGCCGGTGCCTACATCTGCGGCGAGGAGACCTCGATGCTGGAGAGCATCGAGGGGAAGCGGGCGGTGGTCCGGGCCAAGCCTCCGATGCCGGCGCTGGAGGGCCTGTTCGGCCTGCCGACCGTGGTGAACAACCTGCTCACGCTGGCCACCGTCCCGGCGATCATGACCGGTGGCGCGCAGGCCTACGCCGAGCTGGGGGTCGGCCGCTCGCGCGGGACCCAGGTGTTCCAGCTGGCCGGCAACGTCGCCCGCGGCGGGATCATCGAGACGGCCTTCGGCATCAGCCTCGGCGAGCTGGTCAGGAGTGGGCGGCGGCACCGCGTCCGGCCGGCCCGGTCCGCGCGGTTCAGGTCGGCGGGCCGCTGGGCGCCTACCTGCCGCCGTCCCGGTTCGACCTGCCGATGGACTACGAGGCGTTCGCCGCAGCCGGCGCGATGGTCGGGCACGGCGGGGTGGTGGTCTTCGACGACACCGTCGACATGGCCGCGCAGGCCCGCTTCGCCATGGAGTTCTGCGCCGAGGAGTCCTGCGGCAAGTGCACGCCGTGCCGGGTCGGCTCGGTACGCGGCGTCGAGGTGATCGACCGGATCGGTCGAGGGGCGGGGAGGACGCGGACCGTGAGGCGAACCTGGCGCTGCTGGAGGACCTGTGCGAGCTGATGACCGACGGCTCGCTGTGCGCCATGGGCGGCCTGACCCCGATGCCGGTGCGCAGCGCGCTGACCCACTTCCCGGAGGACTTCCGGCGGCCCGCGCCGCTGCCGGGGACACTCGGCCGCGCCGCGCCGCCTGGCGGGCACCCCCTTCCCGGCGATGCCGCATCACTCGCCGACGGAGGTGCAGCCATGAGCCTGCTCAAGGAACCCGACCTCGGGACACCCGGCCGCCCCGGAGCCGCCGACCGTCGCCGTCAGGTCGACGGGATGCCGGTCAGCGTGCCCGAGGGCACGTCGGTACATGCGCGCGGCCGCCCTGGCCGGCGTCGACATCCCGAAGCTGTGCGCCACCGACAGCCTGGAGGCGTTCGGGTCGTGCCGGCTGTGCCTGGTCGAGGTCGACGGCGGCGCGGGCACCCCGGCCTCGTGCACCACGCCCGTCGCCGACGGCATGGTGGTCCGCACCCAGACCCCGAAGCTGGACCGAAGCTGCGCCGTGGGGTGATGGAGCTGTACATCTCCGACCACCCGCTGGACTGCCTGACCTGCCCGGCCAACGGCGACTGCGAGCTGCAGGACATGGCCGGCGTGGTCGGGCTGCGCGAGGTCCGCTACGGCTACGCGGGCGACGAGGCACGGCGGCCGGTAACCGACCTCGGCCAGCAAGGACACGTCCAACCCGTACTTCGACTTCGACCCGACCAAGTGCATCGTCTGCTCGCGCTGCGTGCGCGCCTGCGACGAGGTGCAGGGCACCTTCGCGCTGACCATCGAGGGCCGCGGGTTCGACTCGAAGGTGTCGCGCCGGCGGCGAGGAGTCGTTCATCGACTCCGAGTGCGTCTCCTGCGGGGCCTGCGTCCAGGCCTGCCCGACCGCGACCCTGCAGGAGAGGACGGTCGTCGACCTCGGCATGCCGACCCGCTCGGTGCTGACCACCTGCGCGTACTGCGGGGTCGGCTGCTCGTTCAAGGCCGAGCTGCGCGGCGACGAGCTCGTCCGGATGGTGCCGTACAAGGACGGCGGCGCCAACGAGGGCCACTCCTGCGTCAAGGGCCGCTTCGCCTTCGGCTACGCCACCCACCCCGACCGGGTGACTCACGCCGATGATGCGCGAGAACGATCACCGACGCGTGGCGCGAGGCCAGCTGGGACGAGGCGATCGCCTTCGTGGCGCGGCGGCTGCGCGAGATCCAGGCCGAGCACGGCGTCGGCTCGATCGGCGCCATCACCTCCTCGCGCTGCACCAACGAGGAGGTCTACGTCGTCCAGAAGCTGGTGCGGGCGGCGTTCGGCAACAACAACGTCGACACCTGCGCCCGGGTCTGCCACTCCCCGACCGGCTACGGCCTCAAGCAGACCTTCGGCACCTCCGCCGGCACCCAGGACTTCAAGTCGCGTCGACGACGCCGACGTGATCGATGGTGATCGGGGCCAACCCGACCGACGGGCACCCGGTGTTCGCCTCCCGGATGAAGCGCCGGCTGCGCCAGGGCGCCAAGCTGATCGTCATCGACCCGCGCCGGATCGACCTGGTCCGCTCGCCGCACGTCGAGGCCGCACACCACCTGCAGCTCGCACCCGGCACCAACGTCGCGGTGATCAACGCGATGGCGCACGTCGTCGGTCACCGAGGGCTTGGTCGACAACGAGTTCGTGGCGCGCGCGATGCGAGGGCTTCGAGGAGTGGGCCGAGTTCATCTCCGGCCGCGAGAACAGCCCGGAGGCGCTGAGCCGAGGTCACCGGCGTTCCGGCCGAGGAGCTGCGCGCCGCGGCCCGGCTGTACGCCGGCGGCGCCGAACTCCGCGATCTACTACGGCCTCGGCGTGACCGAGCACAGCCAGGGCTCGACCATGGTGATGGGGATGGCCAACCTCGCGATGGCCACCGGCAACATCGGCCGGGACGGGGTCGGCGTCAACCCGCTGCGCGGGCAGAACAACGTGCAGGGCTCGTGCGACATGGGCTCGTTCCCGCACGAGCTGCCCGGCTACCGGCACGTCTCCGACGACGCGGTGCGCGACGGTCTTCGAGACGCTGTGGGGCCGGCGAACTGGTCAGCGAGCCGGGCCTGCGGATCCCGAACATGTTCGACGCCGCGATCGACGGCACGCTTCCGGGCGCTGTTCATCCAGGGCGAGGACATCGCCCAGTCCGACCCGAACACCGCAGCACGTGACGCAGGCGCTGGCCAGCATGGACCTGGTCGTCGTGCAGGACCTGTTCCTGAACGAGACCTCGAAGTTCGCGCACGTGTTCCTGCCCGGGACGTCGTTCCTGGAGAAGGACGGCACGTTCACCAACGCCGAGCGCCGGATCAACCGGGTGCGCCCGGTGATGACGCCGCGCAAGGCCCGGAGGGGAACGGCAAGCACGAGTGGCAGATCGTCTGCGAGATCGCGCAGGCGATGGGCTACCCGATGGACTACCCGACACTCGAGCGAGATCATGGACGAGATCGCTGTCACGACACCGACTTTCGCCGGGGTCTCGTTCGAGCTGCTCGACCGGCTCGGGCAGCGTCCAGTGGCCGTGCAACGACGCGGCGCCCGAGGGCACGCCGGTCATGCACGTGGACGGGTTCGTCCGCGGGCTGGGGCGGTTGGTCCCGACGCCGTACGTCCCGACCCAGGAGCGCACCACCCGGCGGTTCCCGCTGATCCTGACCACCGGCCGGATCCTGACCCAGTACAACGTCGGCGCGCAGACGCGGCGCACCGCCAACGTCGCCTGGCATCCCGAGGACGTCCTGGAGATCCACCCGCACGACGCGGAGGTGCGCGGGCATCAGCGACGGCGACCAGGTGACGCTGAGCTAGCCGGGTCGGCGCGACCACGCTGCACGCGCAGCTCTCCGACCGGATGCCGGTGGGCGTCGTCTACACGACCTTCCACTACCCGGTCACCGGCGCGAACGTGGTGACCACCGAGAACTCCGACTGGGCGACCAACTGCCCGGAGTACAAGGTGACCGCCGTGCAGGTGCAGCGCCGGATCGCTGCCGGTAGCGCGGTCGAGGCGGAGCGCGCTGAGCCGGTGCCCGCGGTGCCGATCGATGCGGTGCCGATCGATCAGGTGCCGGTCGCGGGCGCGGGGGACTGATGGCGACCGGGACCCAGGTGAGACTCGCGAACGACATCGCGGCCCAGTTCGCGCACCTGCCGCAGGAGGCTGCCGTCACGGCGATCGCCGGGCACCTGCGTACGTTCTGGGACCCGCGGATGCGCGAGCAGCTGCTGGTCCGGATCGAGCAGGACTCCGACGGGGTCGACCCCCTGGTCGTTCGCGCGGTCGGCCTGCTGCGCTGACCCTGGGGCGTCCGGTCCGGACCGGGTCCCGGCGGGTTGGTGGACCGAGGTGATCACACCGGCGTACGCTCCGTGACCGCCGGTCGGTCGGGACCGGCTGAGTCCAGGGGGCCGAGATGTCCGGATACCTGTCGAGACCGGGATGCAGGCGCGGCCGCAGGACTGCTGGCTGCCTGGTGGGTGGGCTGCTGATGGTTGCGGCGCTGGCGGCATGCTCGAAGGGGACGAGCCAGGCGTCCGGGTCGGGTGGGGCGTCTGGGTCGGGCGGGGCGTCCGGGTCGGGCAGGGTGTCGCCCGGCACTTCAAGCCCGGCCGTCACTGCCTCGGGTGTCAGCTCGCCGGCGAGCTCACCCGGCACCGGATCGCCCAGCAGCACACCGGCGGCGATCCGCACCACGGTGAGGGGTGACGGTGACCTGGTGATGTTCTGGTCTCCCAGCAGGAACATCGGCTGCAGCATGCTCCAGCAGCGCGCCCGCTGCGACGTGCTGCAGAAGGCCTGGACACCACCGCCGAAGCCTGCGTCCTGCGAGTTCGACTGGGGCAGCGGGCTGACCCTGGACGCCGGAAAGGTCCACGTCAACTGCGTGAGCGACGTCGTGGCGATGCCCGATTCGGCGGTGCTCGGCTATGGCACCGCGATCCGGCTGGGCACGATGGTCTGCGCCAGCCTGACCACCGGAGTCCGCTGCCAGGATCTCGGCACCGGGCACGGGTTCCTGCTCGCCCGCGAGCGGTACTCGATCTTCTAGACACCACCGTGCCCATAAGGAATGGGCAGCCGCCCGGCGGTGTCGGGTCAGGTCTTGGGGACGGCCGTGAACGGGCCGGTGCCGGCGCGCAGCGTGGAGCCACGGCCGGTCGGCCAGGGCAGGCACGCGGTGCCTGAGCCGGGGACGGTGTAGACGTCGATGCCGTGATCGAACGTCGTCGCCACGATCTCGAGCTGACCGTCACCGTTCAGGTCCCCGATCGACGGCGCGGCCGGGATCCCGATCCCGTTGCCGTCCTGCCCCTGGTGGCGCAGCTTGGTGTCGGACAGCAGCTTCCCCTGCGCCGACAGCACGATCAGGTGCCCGCCCCCCGGCGTCAACGAGTAGGTGCCGAACACCAACTCGGGAACGCCGTCCTTGTTCAGGTCCGCCGCGGACACTTCGGACGCGAAGGTCTTCGTCGCGCCGTGGGCGTAGTGGTAGGTCCACAACTTCTTGCCGGTGGAGGACACCGCGTAGACCTTTCCGTCCGGAACGGACGCGATGATCTCCGGCTTGCCGTCGCCGGTGAGGTCGACGAGCGTCGGTGCCGGGATGCCGCTCGGCGGGTACCAGTCGCCGTCGGCACGGACCGCCGGCTTGCCGGACATCACCGGCACCGTGAACCCGGCGTGCCGTCGCGCCGAGCGGGCACCGGCGTTCTGCGCCCCGTCGAAGGCCATGAACGCGTAGCCCTGGGTCTCGTAGGGCTCCTTCATCTCGGCGTTGGGCAGCCCGATCACCTCGTTGTGGCCGTCCCCGTCGAGGTCGGCCACTGAGGGCGGGGACGCGGTCCACTGCAGCCACATCGTCTTGTTGACGTCCGGCCAGTCGCCGGTGTGTCGGTGGTACTGGGCGTCCTCGACCACGGGGTTGAGCCAGCGGATGAACTGGCCCCAGCCGAGCCGCCGGCCGGCGAAGTCGTTCTGCCGGTTGGTGTACCAGCGGGAGGCCAGCACCGAGGTACCGTCCGGGTTGAAGACGTTGATCTCGTGGTTGTCGTAGGTGACGACGATCTCCAGCTGCGGGTCGTCATCCAGGTTGCCGATCCCGACGTTCTCGCCGAACGCCCCGTAACCGTGGTTGCCGGCACCGTTGAAGGTGGCGTCGTTACCCGCGCCGGACAGCGTGTTGTACCGGGGCCACGACGTCGACGGCGCCCCCTTGGGGTGGTACAGCCTGCCCGCGGCGGTGAAGACGAAGACCTGCGAGCCGGTGTCGGAGGTGTTCGTGGTGGTGACCACGACCTCGATCGTCCCGTCACCGTCCAGGTCGGCCGCCGCCATCCCGCGGGTCTCGGGGCACTGTCCGCCGCTGCAGGTCGAGGCCGGCCAGCCGGGCTTGAGCCGTAGCCGCCCGCCGCGGAACTCGTACGCGGCGACCGTCCCCTCGTCCCCGCCGACGACGATGTCGGTGACGCCGTCGTGGTCGAGGTCGGCGACCACGCCCGGGGCGTAGACCCGGCCCTTCGAGGCGGTCCCGGTGCCCAGGCGCTTGCCGGTCGAGCTGTAGACGAAGGTGGAGTAGAACGGCGCCACGATCTCCAGCCCGGGCCTGCCGTCCAGGTTCACCAGCGCGGGCGAGGAGTACCAGCCGGTCTCCCCGGAACGGATGTTCCGGACGAGACTGGGCCTGGCGACAGCGGCCTTGCCGCCCTGGGACCGGCACGACGGTGACCCGGCCGCGCTCGGCGTCGGGGTCGGCGTGGCGGTCGAGACCCCGTTCGCAGGAGTGCCCGTGGCAGAGGGGGTCCGCACCCGGGCGGCTACCGCCGAGGGGTGCCCGTCATCGGTTCCGCTACAGCCCGAGGCCAGGAGTGCCAGTCCAGCGAGGGCAACCGGCCATCGCCACCGCGATCCGTGTCGCACGGCGGAACCCTACCCGGCTGATCACGGCAGCGACCGTGATCAGCGCCACGTCATTCGCCCCAGACCTCGGCGGCCGTCTCGACAACGAGCCGGATCTTGGCCCACTGCTCGTCCTCAGTGAGCGAGTTGCCCTCCACGGTCGAGGAGAAACCGCACTGCGGGGACAGGCACAGCTGCTCCAGCGGAACGTAGCGGGCGGCCTCGTCGATCCGGCGCTTCAGATCGTCCTTGCTCTCCAGGGCGGGCCGCTTCGTGGTGACCAGACCGAGGACGACGTACTTGCCGGGCGGCACGAAGCGCAGCGGTTCGAAGCCGCCGGAGCGCTCGTCGTCCCACTCCATGAAGAAGCCGTCCACCTCGAGGGTGTTGAACAGGGCGTCGGCCACGAAGTCGTAACCGCCGGAGGCCACCCACGAGGACCGGAAGTTCCCCCGGCACATGTGCGTGGTGATCGACAGTCCCGCGGGCCGATCAGCCAGGGCCGCGTTGATCTGGCGGATGTAACGCTCGTGCTGGTGCTCCGCGTCGCCGCCGATCGAGGCCACCAGTTCGCGCTGCTGCGGGTCGTTCAGGTACGCGAGGCTGGTGTCGTCGAACTGCAGGTAGGCGCAGCCGAGTTCGGCCAGGCGGCGTACCTCCTCGGCGTAGGCCGCGGACAGGTCGGCCCAGAACTGCTCGAGATCGGGGTAGACGACGGGATCGATCGCCGCCCGGCCGCCGCGGTAGTGGACCATGCTCGGGGACGGGATGGTCAGCTTCGGCACCGGCCGGGCAGCGCCCGCCGGGAGCGCGGCCACCGTGTCCCGCAGGAAGCTGAACGCGTCGCCGAAGATGGTCTCCTGCAGCGTGATCCGTTCGTCGATCTTCAGCGCGGCCGGGCTGAATTCGAGGTCGCCCTGCTCGTTGTGGAAGGTGACCTTCATCCGCTCGTCGCTCTGGTGGGTGCCACCCAGGGAGTAGATGAAGTCCATGTGCCACGAGGCCCGCCGGAACTCGCCGTCGGTGGCTGAGGTCAGGCCTGCGTCGCGCTGCTTCGCGACGACCTCGCGGATCGCGTCGTCCTCGACGGCGCGCAGGGCCTTGTCGTCGACGGTGCCTGCCGCGTGGTCCGCGCGGGCCCGGAGCAACCGCTGCGGGCGGAGCAGGCTGCCGACGTGATCGGCACGAAACGGTGGCGTGGTTCGAGCAGTCATCGGCGTCTCCCCGGCAGTCGTCGGCGGTGCGCCGGGAGGCTAACACCGGGCGTGGGGCGCGGCGACTTGTCTACCGGGAGTCCTCGCTGGGACGACGTCGCCGAGCGGCACGGCTCGAGGACCGTGGTCCCACGGCGCCGAAGATCCAATTCGGTAAAATCAGGTGATTGCTCACCTAACCTCAGGACTCCTGACATGGGGACATGAGGTTCGGGGGGCTGAACCGTCGCTGACGTGCATGTTTTCTGCTGTCCTGACCTTGTTTGAACGCCCCGGGCTTGAGATAATTCAGGTGTAGTCGTCGGGTTCTTCGGGGTGGTGGAGGATGGCGGGGATGCTCAGCCAGTTGCCGTTGCCGGTGCCGCCCGCGGAGGCGGTGCAGGTCGCCGACGGGGTGTATCTGGTGGCTGGCGGGGACGGGGGCGTGGTGTGGGTGCATGGCCTGGCCACCTTCGCCTGGGATCGCGGGGATGAGACCGCGCGGCGGTTGGCGGCGGTGCAGTTGGTGCGGGTGAAGGCGGCCAGCCAGGTCCAGGTCGCGGCCGCGTTCGGAGTGCGGGCGGGGACGGTGTGGCGGTGGGGTCAGGCGCTGTCGGAGCAGGGGGTGGCCGGGCTGGTCGCGGGCCGGCCGGGCCCGAAGGGCGCCTCCAAGCTGACATCGGCGGTGGTGGCGCGGATCCGGGAACTGGACCGGGCGGGGGCGACCCTTACCGTGATCGCGGCGGAGGTCGGGGTGTCCACGTTCAGTGTCCGTAATGCGTTGGGGCGCACGAAGTCCCGGCTCGGCGAGGCCGTGCCTGAGCCCGCTGAACAGTCGGGACTCGACCCGGCGGAGATGGCCGGGTCCGACCCGGTAGCCGATGCCGGCCCGGCGCCCGGTATCGGCGATGACGGCGGGCAGGAGGCCGTCGGCGAGCTGGCGGTGTTACCGGATCCGGTCAACCGGGACGGTGAGCGGGTGCTGGCGCGGTGGGGGTTGCTGGGTGAGGGTGCGGCGCCGGTGTTCCGTTCGGGGGCGCGGTATCCGTTGGCGGGCCTGCTGTTGGCGCTGCCCGCCCTGCAGGCCACCGGCCTGCTGGCCACGGCCCGGTCGACGTACCGCAGGTTGCGGGACGGGTTCTACGACCTGCAGGCCGTGCTGGTCACACTGGTGTTCCTGGCGTTGTTGCGTGAGCCGCGCGCGGAGGGCGCCACGAGGGTCCCGCCGAGCGCGTTGGGTCGGGTGTTGGGGTTGGACCGGGCCCCGGAGGTCAAGACCATCCGCCGCAAGCTGGGCGAACTCGCGTCCGCCGGTAAGGCCTCGGAGTGGATGCTGGCGTTGGCCCGTCACCACGCCGCGACCCGCCCGGAGGCCCTGGGGTTCCTCTACGTGGACGGGCACACCCGCGTCTACACCGGCACCAAGCAGGTGCAGAAGACCCATGTGGCCCGGTTGAAGTTCCCCGCCCCCGCCACCTTGGAGACCTGGGTGACGGATGCGGACGGAGATCCGCTGTTCGTGGTCCTGGCCGAACCCTCGGCCTCCCTGGCCAGCGAACTGACCCGGCTGGCCCCCCAGCTACGCCAGATCGTCGGGCAGGGTCGGGCGGCCACGGTGTGTTTCGACCGGGGCGGCTGGTCCCCGGCGGTGTTCGCCGACCTGATCGAGGCCGGGTTCGACATCCTGACCTACCGCAAGGGCGCCATTCCCGACCTGCCGGACGCTGCGTTCACCACCATCACCTTCACCGACGACCGGGCGCGGGTCCGGACCGTCGAGATCGCTGACGGGACAACGGAACTGGCCATCCACGAAGGCCGGCGCAAAGGCCAGACCGTGGTCCTGCGGCAGGTCACCCGCCGCAAGACCGACCGGCACGGCGAACTGCGCCAGACCCACATCCTGACCTCCCGCACCGACCTGACACCGGAGCAGGTCGCGCACCGGATGTTCTCCCGCTGGCGGGAGGAGAACTACTTCCGCTACGCCCGCACCCACTTCGACCTGGACGCCCTGGACTCCTACGCCGCCACCCCCGACGACCCCGACCGGGCGGTGCCCAACCCCGTCCGGGCCACCACCAAGACCGCCGTCACCGATGCCGAGACTCACCTGGCCGACACCGAAACCGGCCGCGACGCAGCGCTTCTGGCGCTGCGCACCCCACCAGCGGGCCAGACCGTGCTGATCAGCAACCAGATCCTCAACAACCTCAACTCCCCGGTCGAGGCCGCCCGCGAGTACCTGTCCACCGCCCAGGCCGCCCATGCGGCCACCCCTGCCCGGGTCCGCCTGGGAGACCTGGCCCCGGACATGGTGGTCCTGGACACCGAGACCAAGCTGATCACTCACGCCATCCGGATGACCGCCTACAACACCGAAACCGCTCTCGCGTCCGCTCTGCACGGCCACTACGCCCGCGCCGACGACGAGGCCTACGCCCTCATCCGCGAAGCCCTGGCCGGCAGCGGCGACATCCACCCCGACCAGGAAGTCCTGCACATCCGGCTCGACCCGCTGTCCGCGCCCCGGCGGACCGCCGCCCTGGCCGCCCTCTGCCAGCAGCTGAACACCACCCGCACCCGCTACCCCGGCACCAACCTCGTCCTGCACTACCAGGTCAAACCCCACCCCTGACCATGCAAGATCTACATCGCCATGTCAGGAGTCCTGAACCTCGGGGGTGGTGGCAATGAAGCGGGTCTCGCTCGTTGCCCCGTTGGCCGCAGTCCTGCTGGCCGCAGGAGGAATTCTCGTCACCGGCCCGACGGCACAGGCCGCCGTTCGGACCTGCAGCACATCAACCCCTCTGGCTCAGCGTCCCACCCTGCGATCCGCAGACACGGGCAGCTGTGTCAAGGTCGCCCAGCAGGCGCTGGTCTCGAAGGGGTACAGCGTCGGATCCGCGGGCATCGACGGGCAGTTCGGGCCCGCGACCCTGACCGCCACCAAGGCGTTCCAGAGGGAGTACAGCCTGTCGGCCGACGGAATCATCGGCCCGCTCACCTGGGGCAAGCTGGGCCCGGGGCCCGCCTACAACAGGGGTAGGGGACCGAACTACACGTCGCGGATCATCGCGACCTTCGACGACTGCCCGACGTCGCTCGCCGCGTTCCGGACCATGGTGCAGGCAGCCAAGGCCGCGAACATCGGCTTGGTGCTCGCTCCGACGGGCAACTGCATCACGAAGTACAAGGCCCAAGGAACGGACATCGCCGCGCTGGCGCGTGCGAACGGCCAGTACGTGATCAACCATTCCGTGTCGCACCCGTACCTGACGAAGATCAGCTATGCGTCCGTCCTCCAGCAGTTGCGGGCGCCCGGCGTGGTGACGAACTTCGGTCGCCCACCGTACGGCGCCACCAACACCACGGTTGCCACCGCCTACACAGCGATGGGCATGCGCCAATGGACCTGGACGGTCGACACGCTGGACTACCAGGGCAAGACCACGGCCGCCGTGGTCAGCTACGTGGTCAGCAACAGCAAGGCGGGTGACACGGTCCTGATGCACATGGGCTGGAACGGGTTCACGCCCGCTGCCCTGACCCAGATGAAGTCCGGCCTGGCGGCACGGGGGCTCTCGTTCTGCACCGCGTATCGGGGGACCACTCCGGTCAGGTTGCCCCGGTCGCTGCCCTGCACCACCTAGGTCGTCGTGCCGTGCCCCTGGACCAGGTCCTCGGCATCGATCACGTCCACCGGGCGACCGAGCACAGCCCGCAGCGCGGGCAGGGCAGGGTCCTGCGGACTGGCCAGCCGCATCGCGAGCTCGCGGGCGGAGCTGTCGATCGCGTGCACGAGCAGCCGGATCCCGGGCCGGCCGTCGGGATCGGGTGTGCCGCCCTCGGGATCGATCTTCAGGTGCACGCCACGACCACTGCCCTGCGCGGCCTGGTAGATCCACTCCCGCAGCAGTGCAGCCAGGCTCGAACCCGGGACGGCGAGCACCTCCACGGAGCTGACCCCGAGCGCCGCGGCCATCGCCGGAGCCGCGATCTCGCCCCAGCGTTCGTCGTCCGGACCGGCGAGCACAGCCACCACCGCGCCGCAGCCACCGGCGAGGGCTCCGGCCAGGCCGATGGGCTCCGGGGCGCCGATCCGGTGCCAGGCCTCCAGCAGGCCGGGGTCGATCACCAGCCCTGGTACCGCAGTCGCGACCCGTGCGGCCTGCTCGAGGCGATCCCGGTACCCCGACCACCAGTCCCGGTCGCCCTCGGCCATGTTGTCGTTCCCCTCGCGCAGCCCGACGGAGCCGTCGATCAGTTCCCGGACGATGTCCGCGTGGCCGGCGTGCCGGTCGGTCTCGGCGATCATGTGGATCAGGACGCGGTGCAGGCTCACCTCGGCCCGGACCTGTGGCCACCACGGCACCACGCCGAGCGTGTCGAGCGGCAGGTCCTTGATGGTGGCGTCCGAGTGGGCCCAGACCCTCCGGTACAGGTCCACGATGTCCTCACGCGACTCGTCCGGGGTTGCCCACAGATCGGCGTTCGGCTCGGCATCGTCGGCGAACCACGGGAACGACTCGGGGAACGGCCGGTCGAAGGTGTCGCCGAGGTACCCGGCCTCGACGCTGGCCACGTGCTTGACCAGCCCGAGCAGGTTGGTCCCGGTCGGCACCATCGGCCGGCGGAGGTCATACTCGGACAGCCCCTCGAGCTTCCAGAGCAGAGCCTCGCGGGCCAGCTGGAGGTAGCGGTGCAGGTCGTCCTTGGGGTCGGTGGTCATGGCCGACAGCCTGCCACCGGCGCTCAGTCCTCGCGCAGCAGCAGGGCCAGCCGGGGGCAGGACGTGACGGCCCGCCGGGCGTGCGCGGCGAGGTGGTCCGGGACGGGCACCGACCGCGCCGAGGCGCCCGGGCCGGACCGCGGCATCGGGTAGCCCCACGGATCCTCGGTGAGCAGTTCGGGCAGCAGCTCGATGCAGTGGCCGCGGGCATCGCAGGCGGTCCAGTCCACCTGCAGCCGCAACCCGGTGGCGGCAGGCGGACGTCCCGCGCGGGCGGCGGGGACAGTCGTGCTCATGATTGCCTCCTCGTCGAGAGTGATCGTCGAGAGTGATCGGCAAGAGTGATCCGGGGTGTCAGCCCGCGGCGGCCAGGCAGTGGCCGGACAGGTGGGCGTTCACGTCGTCGGCGAAGGTGCGCAGGGCGCTGCGGACCAGACGCACGGTGCCGTCCGGGTGATGGCAGACCCCGCGACCCTCGACCAGGGCGGACAGCTGTTCGGTGGCGGTGACCAGGCTCGCGTCACCCCTGCCGGAGGCCAGCCGGGCCAGCACGTCGGCCAGGTGCGGCAGCCCGTTCAAGCAGGGGCCGCACTGGCGCGCGCTCTGGCCGGCCAGGTAGCCGACGATCCGCGCGCTCAGGTCCAGACCGCAGGCGTCCCGCGGCATGGCGATCACGACACCGGCGCCGGGGGTGGCGCCCCACGCAGCCAATCCTGAGCGGGACACCGGCAGCTGCCAGGCTGCCTCGGCCGGCAGCCAGGCCCCGTGATACCCGCCGATGAGGATCGCGCCGAGCGGTCGGCTGGGGCCGCCGGCCTGCGCGATCAGCCCGCCGAGCGGGATGCCGTACGGGGCCTCGACCACGCCCGGGGCGGCCACCGCCCCGCTGATCGTGGCCAGGAAGGTACCCGGCTGGTCCGGGACGCCGGCCCGGCGGAACCAGCCCGCCCCGAAGCGGGCGATCAGTGCCACGTGCGCCAGCGTCTCGACGTTCTGGACCAGCGTGGGACGCCCGTGCACGCCTGACTCGACCACGAGCCGGCGCTTGAACCGGGGTAGCGCCGGGCCGCCTTCGATGCTCGCCACGACGGCGGACTCCTCGCCGGCCACGAACGCGTCCGGCGCCTCCCGGACCTGGACCCGATGCCGGTCCCAGCCGCCGAGCTCGCGCTCGGCCAGGGCGCGGCGCGCACTGGCCGCGCCGGGCCCGGGCTTGACGTAGAGGAACACCTCGCGGGCGTCCACGGCGTCCGCGGCGAGCTGCAACCCGTCCAGGACCAGGTGCGGCGCCGTGGTGAGCAGGGTGGCGTCCTTGGCGCTGGCGGGCTCACCCTCAGCGGCATTGCCCACCACGACGGCGCGCCGGCCATCGGACACGGCGAGCACCTTGCGCCAGGTCGGGAAGGCGGCGCCGCCACGACCGGTGAGCCCGGCGCGTTCGAGCTCCTCGATCAGCGCGGCGGGCCGGTCCTGCCAGGGCAGGGGGCCGAGTTCCGCGGCGTGTGCGGTCAGGTCCGCGGCGGCCGCGGCGAGCAGGCGCTGCCCGCCGGTCCTCGCATGCTGCGCGAGGGGCTGGGTGGTGGTCGTCATCGGGAGATCTCCTCGAGCAGCCGGGCCGAGCCGTCGGGCCGGGTGGTCGTGCTGGGGGCGGGGGAGCGGGTGGGCAGGCCGGGGCCCGCGGGACGGGAGAAGGACGGTGCGAGCCGCCAGCTGACGGCGGTCGCCGCGGCGAGCACGCAGCCTCCGGTGAGCAGCCGCATCCAGGTCTGGCCGCCATCGGTGCCGGTGCCGAGCCCGTGCAGCAGGGCGATTGGCCAGGCGGCGTAGGCGGTCCAGTGAATGGCCCGCCATGCCTTGGCGCCCAGGCGATTCCGCAGCAGGCTGGTGATCACGAGCGCGATCATGAGGTCGCTGGCCAGGGTGCCGAGTCCCAGCCACAGCGGGCGGTACGTCGCCGTGAAGGGCAGTACCAGATCCAGGAACTTGAGCTGTGCGTAGGGGTCGAACATCAGCGTCGTGATGTGCACGCCGAGCAGCACGATGGTGAGCAGGCTCGCGCTGCGGTGCACAGCAGCCACGGCGAAGCGGGGCAGGCCGGGCAATGGCCGGCCGGATCGGGTCGCGATCCCGAGCGCCACGACGAGGGTGAGCAGGACAAGGGTGACCAGGCCGGTGCCTCGCGCCAGGTACCACAGCGAGTTGGTGAGGTAGGTACTCATCAGGCCACCTCCGGCAGCCGGTCAGATCGTTGGGGTCCGTGGTCGTGCGGGTTTCCGCCGATGGGTCCAACCTCCGGCCCCGCCCTCGCCGGGGTCTGTGCTCATGCTGTGTGACAGCTATGAATGCTTCGGCAGCGTGCGGGGAGGGTGGTCTTGTCGCGGCGATGTGCACTGCCCCCCGCGGCGGGGCAGTGCACATCGCCGGGATGTGGTGGCACCAGGCTCGGGTCGGGTCAGCTGGAACTGGACCTGCCGCTGGTCAGGTCGTAGACGGTCTGCGAGCCGACGGTCGTGGCGGTGAAGTTCTGCTGGACCCAGCTGGTGATCTGGGCGGCGATACCTCCGCCGCCGGGCCCGCCGCCCAGACCGCCGGCGCCGCCGGTGACGAAGTAGTGGATCCGGCCCGCGGAGACCAGCGCCTGGAACTGCGCCAGGGTGGGCGCTGGGTCGCTGCCGGTGAAGCCACCGATGCCGATCACCGAGGCACCCGATGCCAGCTCCAGCCCCGCGGCCGCCTGCGCTCCCACGGTTGCGGCGGCCCACGTGGACTTCGACGCCTTGAGCAGGTTCACCAGCTGGCTGTCGACGGCGCCGCTGGTGATCCCGGGGCCGCCGGCCACACCTGGACCACCGGTGCCGCCGGGAGCCTGACCGCCCGGCGGCTGACCGCCCGGCGGCTGCCCGCCGCCCTGCTGTTGCCCGCCCGGCTGCTGCCCGGGACCGCCGAAAGCCCCTCGTCCCGGGCCGAATCCACCGGCGGACGCGGGTCCCGCGGTCGGGATGCTGCCGCTGTGCGGGCTGGAGGCCGTCTGCACCGCATACGCCGTGCTGCCCAGGCCACCCACCAGCAGGCTGGACGCGAGCGCGCTCGCGGTCAGCACCCGACCACGGCGGAGGGGAGCCAGCAGCGCGGCGACCGCGATGACCGCCAGCAGGACCAGCACCACGCGCAGCTCCGGATGCCAGCCGGCGTCCCGGTCCAGCAGTACCCAGCTCCAGACCGCGGTCGCCGCGACCATGAGGGCCAGAACGATCCGGGCGGCGAGCCCGTCCCGATGCCGCCACAGCTCGCGCCCGGACACGGCCACGGTCGCGGCCACCGCGGGGGCGAGCGCGATGCTGTAGTACGCGTGCACGATCCCGGACATCAGGCTGAACACGCCCGCGGTGACCAGCAGCCAACCGCCCCACAGCAGCAGCGCCGCCCGGACGCGGTCCGTGCGCGGGGCCGCCCGGCGCCACCACAGCCCGGCTGCCAGGCCGATCAGGGCCGCTGGGAGCAGCCAGGAGATCTGCGTGCCGAAGCTGTCACCGAACATCCGCAGCACCCCCGGAGCGCCGCCGAAGCCGAGGTTCCCGGCGCCGCCGGGCCCGCCACCGGACGGCCCGCCACCGGACGGCCCGCCACCGGACGGCCCGCCACCGGGGCCGCTGCCGCCGGTCAGCCGGCTGAGCCCGTTGTAGCCGAGGGCGAGCTGGAGGATGTCGTTGTCGGTGGACCCGCCGACGTACGGGCGCGCCGAGGCGGGCAGCAGCTCGACGACGGCCACCCACCAGCCCCCGGCCGCGATCAGCGTGGCGCCGGACGCGAGCAGCTGCAGGACCCGCCGCCGCACCGGCGTCGGCGCAGCGATCAGGTACGCCAGCGCGAAGGCCGGGACGACGAGGAACGCCTGCAACATCTTGGTCAGGAAGCCGAAGCCGACGGCAGCCCCGGCGAGCAGCAGCCAGCCGGTGCGGCCACGCTCCAGGGCCCGGACCATCGCGTAGGCACCGGCGACCAGGAGCAGGGTCAGCAGCGCGTCCGGGTTGTTGAACCGGAACATCAGAGTGGCCACCGGGGTCGCAGCCAGGGCGGCACCGGCGAGCAACCCGGCGGTCGGCCCGGACCAACGGCGCACAGTCGCGTACAGCAGCCCGACGGCGGCGACCCCTTCGAGGGCCTGCGGTGCGAGCATGCTCCAGCTGGAGAAGCCGAAGATGCGCCCGGACAGCTCCATCACCCACAGCGAGGCGGGCGTCTTGTCCACCGTGATCAGGTTGCCGGGGTCCAGCGAGCCGAAGAACATCGCCTTCCAGCTCTGTGTCCCGGCCTGCACGGCGGCGGCGTAGAAGGAGTTGGCGTAGCCCGACGCGCTCAGCCCCCACAGGTTAAGGCCGGCCGTGGCCGCCAGCAGGGTCAGCAGCGCGGCACGGACCCACCGCGGGTCGTGGCCGGCCGCGACCGGCTGCCCGGACTGCGTGCCGGCGGGGACGGCCCACGGGCCGACGGTGGGCTGGGCGTCGGTGCTGGTCTCCATCTCGCCTCCGCTGGGAGTTGGTGGGCGGCGGCTGCGCGCCGGCCGCGGCCGGACACGGCGAGGCCGCCGATCCACGCTCTTGCTCCGACTCTCGACCGACGCGCTGGCCGAACTCTGGGGGCGTGCTGTGTGCCAGCTATGTTCCCGGATCACTCCCAGTCCGGATCATCTCGTGAGCGGCGGTCGTGACTCCTCGCGGCTCAGTGCAGGTGATGGCTGGTCAGAAGGGCGGTGTCCCTCCCGCGCGCGCGCAACTCGTCCGCGAGCAGGGTCGCGTCACGGACCTCGGCCCGGTACGCGTCGTGCCCGCCTCGGGTCCCGAACAGCCGCCCCTTGTAGACCAGGTACGCCACGGCGATCAGGTTCACCAGCAGGGCCACACCCTTGAGCACGGTCACCTTGTGCACGAGCTCGTACACCTCGAGCGGCACGAAGGCGGACGTGGCCACCACGGCCAGGTACTCGGCCCACCGCCAGCCGCCCCACAGGCCGATACCCTCGACGACCTGCAGACCGCCGTAGCCGGCCAGCAGCCAGGCGACCGTCAGATAGCTGCTGGACGAGTGTCCGAGCAGGTCCTGGGCCCGGGCCAGCAGGTCAGAGCGCAGCACGTCCCAGCCGATCTGGCGACCCAGCGGTTCCGCCGCCGTGGCCAGCCGCCCGAGCCACTCCGCCATCGCCACATGGCTGCTGGCCAACCGGGCGATGCCCGCGGCGGCCACCAGCAGGAGCAGCCCGCGCCCGCCGCGCTCCACCGCCAGCACGCGCAGCAGTGACAGCTTGCGCCCGTGCGCCCCGCGCACCACCTGCGGGACGTCGGCCAGGGCGATCGGCTCGTCCTGCGAACCGAGCACCAGGTCCGGTGCCCAGCGACGGCGCCCGCCCGGGCCGTGCCCGGCGCCCTCTCGTCCGGTGGGGCGCAACCCGTCCGCATCCAGGAACGCCCCGCAGCGCAGGCAACGCAGCAGGACGCCGTGCGGCCCGGCCCCGGTGATCACATCGGCGATCGGGTCGTCGAGGAAGGCCAGCACGTGACCGCGCCGGGCGCAGCGCCGCCGCAGCCAGCGGATGCCGCGAGGGGAGAGCGACCCTGCTGGGCTGTCGGGAGCGTCGGCAGTGGGTCCGGCCGGAGCGGGACGCGGCGTTGGCGTGGTCACGTGCCCTCCTTCGGCTCTCGGCGGCGCCGGCGGCTGGCACGACATCGACTGGCACGATATCGGAGGGTGTCGCCCGGCCCAGTTCGCCGGTGCCATTCGTAGTCAGCCGAAGGATCGCGCGGAGTAACCGTTTTCAGTCACTCAGAGTAGGCGCGGCGGGAAGCGACACGCAGCCCGGCCGCCGGCTCGCGGAATCTTCGTCTAACGCCGGGCGAACGGAACGTGAACGGCGTCTCAATGATGTCCCAACTTGACCATGAAATCCCTGGTCAGAGGGGTTAACGGGAGGTGTCGTCGGGATCCGCCGACGGATCGACCTGGTCTGCGTCCCATCCCCATCCGGGTCCGGATCTGACATCCTGTCGGCGCAGCAGTGGCTCGGTGAGTGGGAGGGCGACCATGAGCCTGACGTTGCTCAGCGTAATCGGACTCGTTGGGCTGGCCCTGCTGTTCGATTTCTCGAACGGATTCCACGACGCGGCCAACTCGATCGCCACCGTGGTGGCGACCCGGGCCATGAAAGCGCGCTGGGCAGTCTGGTTCTCGGCGGTGTGCAACTTCGCTGCGTACTTCTTCGTCGGCACCGCCGTGGCCAATACGGTGGCCAAGACCGTGCACGCGGGCGAAGAGGGCATCGCGGTGGTGTTCGCCGCGCTGATCGCGGCCATCGCCTGGAACTACGCCACCTGGTACGTGGGCATGCCCTCGTCCTCCAGCCATGCGGTGATCGGCGGCCTGATCGGCGCGGGCCTGGCGGCGGGCGGCACCGCCGCGATCAACTGGTCCAGCGTCCGCAAGACGGTGATCGCGATCGTGGTCTCGCCCGCCGTGGCGCTGGTGATCGCCGTGGTGGCCACGCTGCTCGTGGTGGTGATCCAGCGGATCACCCGCTGGCCGGACAACGCCCGCCCGTTCAAGGGCCTCCAGCTGGTCTCGGCCGCCGCGGTGTCGTTCGGCCACGGGGCGAACGACGCGCAGAAGACGATGGGCCTGATCGCGGCGCTGCTCGCGGCTGCCGGGTACCTTCCGGCCGCGGCGAACTCCTCCAGCCTTCCCGTCCCGCGGTGGGCGGCGCTGTGCGCCTACGGGGCGATCGCGCTGGGTACCGTCTGGGGCGGCTGGCGGATCATCGAGACGGTCGGGCTACGGCTGACCCACCTGAACGCCCGAACCGGCGTTGCGGCCAACATCGGTGCCACCACGGCCATCTTCGGCGCGACGGCGATGGGCGTTCCGATCTCCACCACGCATGCTGCCGCGTCGTCGGTGATCGGGGCCGGCGTGGCCGGCCGGCGGGGCACCAACTGGCGGGTGATCGGCGAGATGGTGCTCGCCTGGGGGATCACGATGCCCGCGGCGGCGATCGTCAGCTGGGCGGTCTACCGGTTGACCCAGTTCCCGCGGCCCCTCGCCGTCCCGCTGGTGGGCGCGGTCGTGGTCATCCTGCTCGGCATGATCGCGTGGGCGATGCGGCACACGATCAGCGCCCGCGAGGTCGAGGCCGAGCTGCCTCCGGACCGGGTCATCGAGCACCCGCTCACACCGCCTGCCTTGACTCCCGACCGCGCTCCCGCCGCCTGAAGCCCGGTGCGACGGCTGAGCGTGCACCGCGCCGCGGTCTGAGCGCCCGAGAGCCCGATAGCCCATGCCCTTCGCCCGGACCGCAGGTCCCGACGCCGTGGCCGCCCTGCGCGATGCCCGACCGGTGCCGTTCTGGCTGGACTCGCCCCGGCGCCCGGAGCCGGCGGACCCGCTGGACGGCGCCGCCACGGCGGACCTGGCCATCGTCGGTGCGGGTTACACCGGGCTGTGGACAGCACTGTTGGCCAAGGAGGCCGATCCCGAGCGGGACGTCGTCCTGCTCGAGGGCGCGACGGCCGGGCACGCCGCGAGCGGCCGAAACGGCGGCTTCTGCTCGGCCTCGCTGACCCATGGGCTGGCCAACGGGGCCGCGCGCTATCCCGGCGAGTTGCCGCGGCTGCTCCGCCTCGGCGCCAAGAACCTGGACGGGATCGAGTCGGCCGTCGAGCGGTACGGCATCGACTGCGCCTACGAGCGCACCGGCGAGTTGCACGTCGCCACCGACCCGCACCACGTGCACGAGCTCGAGGATCTCCACCGCCTGGCGGACGCCCACGGTCTGGCGTCGCGATGGCTGGACCGGGACGCGGTACGCGCCGAGGTGGACTCGCCGCGGTACCTCGCCGCGGTGTCCGACCCGCTCGCGGCCATGGTCGATCCGGCCCGCCTGGCCTGGGGGCTGCGGGAGGCCTGCCTGCGGCTCGGGGTCCGGCTCTACGAACGGACGCCGGTCACCGGGATGTCCGCCGATCGTGCTGCCGTTCGCCTGAAGGTGGCCTCCGGAAGCGTCCGGGCCGGCCGGGTCGCCTTGGCGGGTAACGCGTTTCCGCCACTGCTGAGGCGCCTGCGGCACTACCTCGTGCCGGTCTACGACTATGCGCTAGTGACCGAACCGCTGACCCCCGAGCAGCGCGGCGGGATCGGCTGGGCCGGGCGGCAGGGGATCGGCGATGCGGGCAACCAGTTCCACTACTACCGGCTGACCGGTGACGAGCGAATCCTGTTCGGCGGCTACGACGCCGTCTACTACCGCGGCAACGGGTTCGGCCCGCGGTACGAGAGCCGGCCGCGGACCTTCGCGCTGCTGGCCGAGCACCTGGTCGAGACCTTCCCGCAGCTCGCCGGGATCCGGATCTCGCATGCCTGGGGCGGCGCGATCGACACCTGCTCGCGGTTCAGCGCCTTCTGGGGCACGGCCCACGGTGGCCGGGTCGGCTACGTCGCCGGATACACCGGCCTGGGCGTGGGGGCGTCCCGGTTCGGAGCTGCCGCGCTGCTCGACCTGCTCGACGGCCGGGACACCGAGCGGACGCGGCTGGAGATGGTCCGGACCTGGCCGCTCCCCTTCCCGCCTGAGCCGCTGCGCAGCGTCGGTATCGATCTGACCCGGTGGTCACTGGACCGGGCCGACCGGGACGCGGGACGGCGCAACCTATGGCTGCGACTGCTCGACCGCGTCGGGCTCGGGTTCGACTCCTGACGCCGAGGCCCTGAAGGGCTGGAGCCCTGAAGCCTTCATACCGTGATGGTTCTCACGCTAACCTGTGACACAGTGCGTCTGTTCGTGTGCGTGCAGTTACCGAGGGATGCGAGAGACTGCGCCCGAGGCCCCACGGGGACGGGCGCGCGCGGTTCTTCTGGCCTGCATTCGATCCCTTTCGTCCGGGTGTGGTGGCGGTGTCATGGGTATGGTCGAAGTGACCCGACGACGTGGACCGGCCTTCAGCTCGGGGTCGGTTTCCACCGTTGCCGACCGAACGGAGGCATTACTGGTGCAGGGCCAGCCCACGTCCTTCGATACGAATGGGCGGCCAACAGGCACCGGACCCATCCCGACGCTGGGGGACTTCGAGGACGGCGATCTGGAGCCCGCGCCCGATCCGGCGCCCGACCGCGGGCAGGTCATCGACGCCCCGGCCAGCGGACACGACCTGGTGGTGGTGGCCAACCGGCTGCCGGTGGACCGCCGCGAGGGACCGGACGGCGAGTACAGCTGGCAGCCCAGCCCCGGTGGCCTGGTCGCGGCGCTCGAACCGGTGATGCGGCGGCACCAGGGTGTCTGGATCGGCTGGACCGGCTCCGCGGGTCCCGCGCCGGAGCCGTTCGACGCCGACGGTATGCGCCTGGTCCCGATCGGCCTGGACGCCGAGGAGGTCGAGCGGTACTACGAGGGCATGTCGAACGGGACGCTGTGGCCGCTGTACCACGACGTGATCGTGGCGCCCACGTTCCACCGCACCTGGTGGGAGGCCTACGTACGGGTGAACCGGCGCTTCACCGACGCCACTGCGGCCGTGGCCGCCTCCGGTGCGCGGGTGTGGGTGCAGGACTACCAGTTGCAGCTTGTCCCACGCATGCTGCGCCGGGCCCGGCCGGACCTGCGGATCGGGTTCTTCAACCACATCCCGTTCCCGCCGTACGAGATCTTCGCCCAGCTGCCCTGGCGGCGGCAGGTGATCAAGGGCCTGCTCGGCGCGGACCTGCTCGGCTTCCAGCGTCCCGCGGACGCGAACAACTTCCTGCGAGCCTGCCGGCGCAACGGCATCCCGTCGCAGTCCGGGGTGGTCCGGCTGGACGGGCCGATCCAGCCGGGGCGCGGCGACGTGCAGACCGGGCGCGCGGTGCGGGCCGCGTCCTTCCCGGTGTCCATCGACGCGCAGACGTTCGACGAGATCGCCCGGCGTCCTGACGTCCAGGCCCGGGCCGTCCAGATCCGCAAGGAGCTGGGCGATCCGGAACTGTTGCTGCTCGGTGTCGACCGGCTCGACTACACCAAGGGCATCCTGCACCGGCTGCAGGCCTACGGGGAGCTGCTCGACGAGGGCCGGCTGGCCACCCCCGGCGCCGTCCTGGTGCAGGTGGCCACGCCCAGCCGCGAGCGCGTCGAGCAGTACCAGCAGATGCGCGCCCAGGTGGAGGCCATCGTCGGGCGGATCAACGGGACGCACGGGCAGCTCGGCTCGCCGGCCGTGCACTACCTGCACCAGTCGCAGTCGCCGGGAGGAACTGGTCGCCCTGTACCTGGCCGCGGACGTGATGCTGGTGACCTCGTTGCGGGACGGGATGAACCTGGTCGCGAAGGAGTACGTGGCCACCCGGTTCGACGAGGGCGGGGCACTGATCCTGAGCGAGTTCACCGGTGCGGCGATCGAGCTCAAGCAGGCCTACGTGATCAACCCGCACGACATCGACGGGCTCAAGGCGGCGATCGTCGCGGCGGCGTCGGCCCGGCCGCGGGAGACGTCCCGGCGGATGCGGGCCCTGCGCCGCCGGGTCTTCGAGTTCGACGTGACCCGCTGGGCCACGGAGTTCCTGGACGCCCTGCGGCGCAGCCAGCCGGCAGCGGCGCCGGTCGGAGGCGGAGCGGCGGGACTGCTGGACGTGTCCGCCCTCGAGGTGAGCGAACTGGCCACCGGCGAGGTTCCGTGACCGGAGCGCGCGAAGGGCAGCCCGGCCCGATCGCGGTCGAGGGCGGGCTGCCGCCCGGTCTGGTCGCGGCCGTCGACTCGCTCGCCCACCGGGAGCGCCTGCTCGTGGCGCTCGACTTCGACGGGGTCCTGGCGCCGATCGTGCTCGACCCGGACTCCGCCCGACCGCTGCCGGAGGCATCCGCGGCGATGGACCGGCTCGCCCGGACGCCGGGGGTGACGCTGGCGCTGGTCTCCGGACGGACCCTGGCCGACCTGCGCCGCCTGGCCGGGCCACCACCCGGCGCGGTCCTGATCGGCAGCCACGGCGCGCAGTTCGCCGGCACGGACCTGCTCGGGGATCCCACCGCCGGTGAGGGCATGCTGGACGCGCCGGCGAGCCGGATGCTGGCCCTTGCGGCCGAGCAGTTGCAGGACATCAGCGCCCGCCACCCCGGCACCTTCGTCGAGCTCAAGCCTCTCGGGGCGGTGCTGCACACCCGCCAGGCGTCGCGCCCGGTCGCGGCGCAGGCCACCGAGGAGGCGCTGGCCGGCCCGGCCGCCCTGCCCGGAGTGCACCTGACCCTCGGCAAGGAGGTCGTCGACCTCGCGGTGGTCGATGCCACCAAGGGGGCCGCCCTGAACCGGCTCAGGGCCGGGCTCGGGCTGCCGTCGGGCCGGGGCGGGGTGCTCTACGCCGGTGACGACGTGACCGACGAGCGTGCCTTCGCGGTCCTGGACGACGCACGCGGCGATGTCACGGTCAAGGTCGGCGAGGGCCCTACCTCGGCCCGGCACCGGGTCGGCGGACCGCCTGAGGTCGCCCAGTTGCTGGGCCTGCTGGCCGGCCGCCGTGCGGCGGCGGGGCCCGTCGGAGGTGGCGGGTCGGGTCGGCCGGTCACGTCGGACCGGGTTGCGGGCGATTCCCCTGACCTCGGCTCAGATACGCCGACGCCTGCAGGGTGAACAGGTCCGCGTAGTGCCCGCGCTCGGCCATCAGCTGGTCGTGGCTGCCGTGCTCGACCACTCGCGGATCCGGGCGAACAGGTCGTGCTCGGCGCGGGGGTCGAGCGCCGCGGTCGGCTCGCCCAGGATCACCAGCGGCGCGTCGCGGAAGAAGGCCCGCGCCAGGGCCATCCGCTGCCACTGCCCGATGGACAGGTCGGTGCCGCCGAGGAACTCGGGCCCGAGCATGGTGTCGTAGCCGTGCGGCAGGCCGGTCAGGGCCGGGTGGATCCCGGCGAACGTGGCGGCGGCGCGGATCCCGTCCAGGTCGCCGATCGCCTCGTACCGGCCGAGGCCGATGTTGTCCCGGGCGGGCAGGTGGTAGCGCTCGAAGTCCTGGAAGATGACGGCCACCTGGCGGCGCAGCTCGGCGGGGTCGAGGTCGGCCAGATCCGTTCCATCCCAACGGATCCAGCCGCCGCCGGGGCGGTACAGACCGGCCAGCACCTTGGCCAGGGTGGTCTTGCCGGACCCGTTCTCGCCGACCAGGGCCACCACCTCACCGGCGTCGATGTGCAGGTCCACGGCGTGCAGGGCGGGCTCGGTCGCCGCCGGGTAGGTGAAGGCACCGCGCCGTTGCCGGGCAGCAGCTCGCCGAGGGCAGGAAGTCGTCCAGGTACAGCGACGCCGAGCACCGCGGTGGCGGCTTCGGGCAGGGTGATCCGACCGCTCGTGGTCAGCCATCCGGCCAGCCCGAGCAGCGCCAGCATCAGCGCGCCGACACCGAGATTCGCGGCCACGGTCCAGGTCAGCTGACGGCGGGACACCGAGCGCAGCCCGGCCAGGTGCTCGTCGTAGAGCCGGTCGTGCCGCTCGCGCAGGTACCCGGCGAGGTCGAAGGCCCGGATCTCCTTCGCCGGGTCACGACCGGTGAGCAGCTGGCTGAGGTAGCGGCGCTCGCGATCGGGCGGTGTCATCCGCCGGTAGAAGGCGTAGAACGCCTCGCCGCGGCGCGAGGCGACCAGCCACGCCGGGACGATGACGAGGGCGAGCAGGGGTACCAGCACCGGCTGGATCACCAGCAGCGCGACCGTGACCCCGAGCGCGCCGGACAGGGCCTGCACGAACGACGAGAGCGCGTAGACCAGGCTGAGCGGCCGGTGCGGGTTGAGCTGGATCCGCTGCAGCCGGTTGTGAAAGGCCGGGGTGTCGAACGCGGCCAGGTCCACCGCGACGGCGACCTCGTGGATCCGGGCGACCATCTGCTCGTTCTGCACCGCGGCGGCGGTCAGGCTGACCGCCGAGACCACGCGAGCGCGACGGCCCAGGGCAGCAGGGACGCCAGGCCCGCATGCCGCTGGGTGGCCCCGACGATGGACTGCAGGGCCTGCGGCGCGCCAGACGATCCGCAGTCCCTGAGCGGACAGGCCCGGCAGGCGGCGCAGATCGACCCGCGCCTCGGGGTCGGG
Organism: uncultured Actinomycetota bacterium; assembly: GCA_963740575.1. Taxonomy (GTDB): domain Bacteria; phylum Actinomycetota; class Actinomycetes; order Actinomycetales; family Kineosporiaceae; genus CAVUET01. The sequence continues at coordinate 244,437 of CAVUET010000002.1, forward strand.
CTGCGCATCGAAGATGGTCGGCGCGATCTCGGCGGTGGTCTTGTCGGGCTGGGTCTGGTCGGGCTGGGTCTGGTCGGGCTGGTTCATGCTCGCCTCGCCTCCACCCGACAGCCCGCCCGGCCTGCCGCTCGGCGTCAGCTGCCGGGGACGAGGCGGTGCAACGCAGCTGTCACCTGATCGTTCTGTTCCGAACATTCCCGCAGGGCTCGCTCGGCAGCGCGTTCCTGGTGAACCGCGCGCATGGCGGCGCAGAAGACCTCGACGCCCAGCCTGCGTTGGGTCAGGTCCTGCACGTAGCGCTGCACGTCCAGGGGCGTCTGGTCGACGGCGGTGGTCATGGCAGGTTCTTCGACCGCCCGCCGGTGGCGGCCCGCCCGATCAGCGCGTCCTGAGCTGCCTCGAGCTCTGCCGCCTCGGCGCGCAGCCGCTTGGCGAACTCAGGGGTGCTGCTGCGGCGCTGCTGGTTCGTCAGCCGGGTCACCCGCGCGCCGATCACCGCGGTCAGTACGGCCACCTGCTCGGTCGTCACCGCCTCGCCGTCCCGCAGCACGGCGCGCAGCGCGGCAACCTCCGCGCGCAACTGCTCCTTGAACGGGGAGAAGGGCGTGCAGCGGCGGATCTGAACGGTGCGCTCCTCCAGCGCCGACTGCAGGGCCGACTGCAGGGCCGACTGCAGGGCCGACTGCAGGGCCGGCCGTTCGGCCGCGAAGAGGGCGTCCGCCGGGTCGGGATCGGTGAGCGGGCGGGACACGGACACCGCAGTCGGGCACGACATGGTCAGAGCCACGGAACCTCCAGGCAGGATTGATCGGCACCCCTCCTGACCATGGAGCGAGCGCCCGGGTGGACCCTTCGTAGGCGCGCTCCGTTGCGCGGCAGCGAGGAGACTGCCACTACCGTTGGTCGCTCCTGGTGGCCGAAGGTCCCGGCCGGACCGGCCCAGAACCCTTCGCCGTCAAATGTTCAGCTCCGGTTCGAAAGCTGGTCGCGCGCTGACGGCGTACCGGCCGGTTGTGGAACCGAGGTGGCGCTTGAAGTGCCGGCTCAGGTGGGCCTGGTCGTAGAAGCCGACGGCCGCGGCGACCTGGCTCGCGGGCATCCCGGCGAGCAGCAGTCGCCGGGCCCGATCGAGTCGACGATCAGCGCCAGCCGGCTCACGGCCTGTAACCCGTCGCTGCGCTCGGCCAGCGCAGGTGCGCCTGATGGATCCGTTGCCGCAGTGCGGGGTCGTGGATCGACGGCTGATCCACTGTGCGGCCGAACCAGAGCCTGGCTCAGCGCCGGGCCGTCCAGGTAGAGACCGTGAGCTTCTCGCCGCGGCGCACCGCCGTGCGCTGGAACGGGGCCTGGCGATGTCGATCTTCACCGCGGACCTGTTCGCCACCGGACACGACGACGACAACCGCGCTCAACCGGGGTCGAGGTCGATCCGCAGCTGCTGACCCACCCTTCGCGCGGTGCGGGCGGCGGTGGCGGCGAGGTTACGCAGGGGGCGCCGCGCCGGGTCGATCCACGATGGGGGGACGACCCACGGCACGCCCGCCCGCATGTCGATCGTCCATGCGCCTGTGTGCACCGCGCTGTGGTGCTGCCCGCACAGCAGAGCAAGGTTGCCCAGGGCCGTGCGGCCGCCGGACTGCCAGGGATGGACATGGTGTGCCTCGCACCCGGCCGGCGGCGCGGTGCACCCCGGGATCACGCAGCCTCGATCGCGGGCCGCCAGGGCCCGGCGCTGGGCAGCAGACGCGGTGCGGACCGCCCGACCCAGGTCGAGCACCGCACCGGACGGCGAGAGCAGCACCCGGTGCAGAACACCGTCACAGGACAGCCGCCGCAGTGCCCCCGGCGGCAACGGACCGGTCTGCAGGCAGTCCGCCTGACCGGCGCCGGCACGGTCGTCGAGGAGCTCGCTGCGGAGCTGATCCACGTCCGCCACCACCAGGACGGTCGCGGGGACCGGCGCTGCAGATCCGGTGTGCCGCAGGGCGATCCCGCAGACCGTGTGCAGGGCGTCGGCGTAACGCTGGGCTCGGGATCGGTCGTCCCGGACCAGAACCTGCTCCCCGTCGGGTTCCCGTTCCGCCGCCCCGGCGGGGTGTGGCGCCGCGAAGTGGTCGAGTGCGGCGCGCACGATGGCCCCTACGGCCGGATCGAGCTGGAACGAGCCGATCAGCATCCCGGTGCTGTCCACGGCACAGCTCAGCGAGCGTCGCTGGAACGCGAGCGGGTCGAACCGATCCGTCGCGTCCGGGTCGACGACCGCCAGCAGGTGCCGCGCCAATCGCTGCGTGCCGGCCGGTGAGAACCTCCGGGACTGTTCGGTGAGGAACGAGTCCACCCGAGCGGCGCCGGTGCAGCCATCGCCGCCGACCCGGGCGAGCGCCTGCGCCGGGATGCGTCGTAGCGCCCTGACCGCGACGTCGACGTGCGCCCGGGACACCTCTCCGGAGGCCAGCTCGCGGCCCATCATGGGTAGCCGCCCAGCGTCCGGCGACAGCTCGCGCGCGGCCTCGACATCCCGGTATGCCTGACCCGGAGCGCTGCGCAGGGCATGGATGAGGAAGGTCGCAGCCACCCGTTCCGGACGGGCGCCCGGCACCGCGTCAGGTCGGGAGTCCAGTTCGCGAACCAGGCCGAGCCGTACCGATTCCAGCCGGGTCACCAGCGCCGTGGCCGCGCTCAGCGCGTCGCGTACCTCGCCATCGGACAGCGCCCAGCTGCCGCAGCCCTGAAGCCGTTCCGTGGCATCGCGGACTCGCTCCAGGGCCTGCAACAGGGCGGGGTCGCACGCGTGACCTGGCAGGCGATGCGGTCGGCTCGCGCCGTCCGGATCCTCATCGCACCAGTCGCTGCCTCTGCCCACGTCGACAACGCTAGAGGCGACCACCGACAGAATGGATCATGCATCGTCCCAGCGGAAGACGCGGGTGGCGATGGCCCCGACCACCAGGGCGAACAGCAGGAGCACGCCGACCGGCGCCAGAACGGCGCCGGTGCCCTGGCCGCGGGACAGCACGTCCAGCATCCCGTCGTTCATCCACCGCAGCGGGAAGACCTTCGAGGTCGCCCGCAGCCAGCTCGGTGCCTGCGAGATGTCGAAGAAGGTGCCGGACAGGAAGGCCATCGGCAGCACGATGAAGTTGGCCAGGGCGCTGGCCGCCTCCTCGGTCTTGGCGATCGCGCCGACGAGCAGCCCGATGGAGAGGAACGACAGCGTCCCGACCAGCAGCAGGGGGATCGCCAGCCACCAGTGACCGGCCAGCTTGAGCCCGAAGGGCGGCGTCAGTGCCACGCCGACGAACACCGCCGCCTGGACCAGCGCGACGACCATGCTCACCCCGACCCGGGCCCCGACCACGGTCCAGACCGGCGCCGGCGAGAGCCGGACCCGGCGCAGCAACTGCTTGCGGCGCCAGGACACCAGGGTCAGCGCCGCGCCGAACGCGGCGGAGGTCGCGACCCCCCAGGACAGGATCCCCGGGGTGATGAACTGGATCGCCTTCAGGCTGCTGTCCTCGACCCGGCTCGAGGTGAGCGAGAAGGTCGGGGGGCGGCCCGAAGCAGCGATGTTGGCCTGCCCGACGACCGCCTGCACGATGCCCTGGATCTGCGCGGCCCTGACCTGGTCGGAGGCTGCGAAGCGCAGGGTGAGGTCGTCGCCGTTCTCGATCAGGGCCGCGGGCAGGTCACCCGCCCGGACCTTGGCGATCGCCGCGTCGGCCGAGTCGTAGTGCTCCCCCTTGAGCACCTGCGCCGGGAGATGGGACACGATCGGCCCGTTGCCCACCACGGCGATCGTGCTGGCGCTGGTGGCCGAGCCGCGGAAGATCAGGCCGAACACCACGAGGAACATCAGCGGGAAGAAGAACGTGAAGAACAGCGCGGTGCGGTCCCGGAAGAAGCCGCGCAGCATCGCGGTCGCCAGCGTGCGCAGCTGGGTCCACGGCGAGATGCTCATGCCCGGTACTCCCGCCCGGTCAGGTGCAGGAACACGTCCTCGAGGGTCGCGGTCCGCACGCTCACGCCGTCCAACCGGTCCGCCTCGGCCAGGGCGGTCAGCACGCGGGCGGGTGCCCGGGACGTCACGATGACCTCGTCATCGTCGAGATCGACCTGCTCGGCGCCCGGCAGCTGCCGGGCTGTCGCGAGGTCCAGAACCCTTGTCGGAAGCGCGATCCGCGTGGGTGCGGCCAACCCGCGGACCAGCGCGGCCGGTGTGTCCATGGCGAGGATGCGCCCGGCGTCCATGATGGCCACCCGGTCGCAGAGCGCTTCGGCCTCGTCCAGGTAGTGCGTCGTGTAGAGGACGGTGACGCCGCGGTTCTGGATGCCGCGCAGCAGTTCCCAGAGGTTGCGCCGGGCCTGCGGGTCCAGCGCGGCCGTGGGCTCGTCCAGGAAGACCACCTGGGGGGAGTGCACCAGCGCGCAGGCGATCGACAGGCGCTGCCGCTGGCCGCCGGACAGCTTGCTCTCGGGAGTGTCCGCCTTGTCCTCCAGGCCGACCACCTCGAGCATCGTCTCGGCCTGCCGGGCCGCAACCCCGTACAGCGCGCCGAAGGACTGCAGTTGCTCGCGCGCGGTGAGCTTGTCGAAGAACGAGCTCGCCTGCAGTTGAACGCCGATCCGCGGCAGCAGCGCGGGGTTGCGCGGCCACGGGCTCTCGCCCAGCAGCCGCACCCGACCGGCATCGGCCTTCCGGATGCCTTCGATGATCTCCAGCGTGGTGGTCTTGCCGGCGCCGTTCGGGCCGAGGATCCCGAAGAACTCGCCGGACTGGACCGAGAAGCTCACCCCGTCGACCGCGTGCACATCCTGATAGGCCTTGACCAGGCCCTCGACCTCGATCGCGGGAGCCTGGCCCCCGTCAGCGGTCCCCATGGCGCGCGACCCTAGCAAGGTCAGGCCGGGAATGCGCTTTCACATGGGCCCGCGCGCGGTCAGTCGGCCCGGCTGCCGTCCTGGTACTGGCCCAGGTGCCGGCGCAGCACCTCGTCCCAGTCCGAGGGGTGCAGGCCGAACGTCTCCTGCGCGGCGGAGGAGTCCATCACCCACGGACGGGTGTGCTGATGCATCACCTCGGGGAGTTCGCGCAGCAGGGGCACGAACAGGGCGGCGCTGCGGACAACCACGGGCGACATCCGACGCACCGTCACCGGTGCCACGCCGCTGATCCGGCACAGCTCGCCGATCACCTCGCGGACCGTCCTGGGCAGGTTGGACGGGACGTGCCAGGCTCGTCCCCAGGCGCGTTCGTCGCGGGCCAGCCGGACCAGCAGCCCCGCCATGTCGTCGGTCGAGGTCCAGGTGTGCACGGTGTCCGGGTCGCCGAGCACGCTGACGGACCGGCCCGCCAGCAGCCGTGGCACCACCCGGTCCCCGAGTTCGCTCTGCGATGTCGCGACCAGGTAGTCCGATCCGCGGGCCTCGGTGGCGCGCAGCCGCCCGGAGCGGTGCGCGGCAAGGGCCTCGAGCCACATCTGGGCCCGGATCCGGCCCTTGGTGCCGGTCGCGGCCAGCGGCGTGTCCTCGGTCATCGGGCCGTCGACCGGGCCGTAGCCGTAGAGGTTCGAGGTGGTGACCAGCACCGCGCCGGACTGCTCGGCAGCCGACAGCAGTGCCTGCGCGATCGGCGGCCAGTCCCGCGCCCAGCGGCGGTACGGCGGGTTGGCGCAGTTGTAGATCGCCTGCGCGCCGCGGCTGAGCTCGGCCAGCCGGGCGGCATCCCCGGCGTCGGCGGCCACCGGCTCGATCTGCGGATGCGGGACCGGCGTGCCGGACCGGGTGACCAGGCGGACCCGGTTGTCCTGATCCGCCAGCAGTCGGGCCACCCGCGACCCGACCGCCCCGGCACCGACGACGACGTGCACCTGCCCGCTCATGATCCACCCTCTCCTCGGAAGCGATGCTCTGTTGCGAGAGCACTGCTCTCAGACCCAGCCTGCACCGCTGCCGCGCCCGGCGTCAAGAGCGCTGCTCTCGAACGTTGTCGCCGCTCTTGGAGCGGGGCATGATGGACAGATGGCGGTGGAATCGGCGGCGAGCCTGGTCCGGCGGCAGGCGCGGGACGAGCTGACCCGGCGGATCGTCGAGGCGGCCCGGGAACAGCTGGTCGGTGACGGTGCCGCCGGGCTGTCGGTGCGAGCGGTGGCACGGCAGCTCGGAATGGCCTCGTCGGCGGTCTACCGCTACGTGGCCAGCCGGGACGAGTTGCTGACCCTGCTCATCATCGAGGCCTACGACAGCCTCGGCGCGGCCGCCGAGCGGGCCGAGCGGCGGGTGGAGCGGTCCGACCTGACCGGGCGGTGGATGGCGACCTGCCGCGCGGTCCGGGCCTGGGCGCGCCGGCATCCGCACGAGTACACGCTGATCTACGGGTCGCCGGTGCCGGGCTACGCAGCTCCGCAGGACACCATCGGCCCGGCGTCGAGGGTCGGCGTGCTGCTGGCCGGGGTGCTCCTGGACGGCATCCGGACCGGGGCCTGGCAGGCTCCGCCGCTCAGCGAGCAGGCGCGGGTACCCACCGCCGCGATCGAGCCGATCCGCTCGTTCTTCCCGGCCGACGTGCCGGACCAGGTCGTGGCGCGTGCCGTGATGGCCTGGACATACCTGTTCGGGGCGGTCTCGTTCGAACTGTTCGGGCACCGGCACAACGTCGTGGCCGACCCGCTGGCGCTGCGTGAGGCCTTCTTCGCTGCCGAGATGGCCGTGATCGGCTCGCTGGTCGGACTCTGACCAGATCGCCGGTCAGGCGCCGGTGCAGCGAGCCAGGTACTCGCGTGACTCACGTGACTGGTGATTCACATGTTGCTACAACGCGTGTAGCGTTGCTGCGTTTCGGTGACGTCGCGCTGTCCGGGTGACGCCACGTCAATCCCTGGGTGATCGGACGTCGGGCTCGGTGATCGTCCGGGCCGACGGGCGGGCATCCGCTGCGCTGGAGGCGGAGATGAGGAAACCTTCGGGCGCCGTCAAGGCGCTGGTCTTCGGCATCCTGATCGCGCCGCTGTGCTGGGTGGTCGGCCCGTCGGCGGCGCAGGCCGACCCCGGCTATCCCAGTGCGGGCCAGGTCGAGCAGGCTCAGCAGGCGGCCAGGGCCAAGGCCGCCGAGGTGCAGCAGATCCAGGCCCAGCTGGCGGCCGGCAACGCCCGGCTGGAGCGGGCCCAGATGGCGGTCGGTCAAGCGGCCGAGGCGTTCGACGCAGCTCAGATCGAGCTCGCCCAGCGGACGCAGGACGCCGACCTGGCCCGGGCCAACGCGCGCCGCGCCGCAGCGTCGTACTCCGCCGCGCAGGCGGACGCGGGCCGGCTCGCCTCGCAGGCGTACCGGGACGGCGGCAACCTGGCCCAGCTGGACGCCCTGCTCTCGGCGGCCGGACCGCAGGACATGCTCGACCGGATGGCGCTGATCCATGATCTCGCCGGGCGTCAGGACCGCGTCCTGCAGCAGCTCGACTCGTCACGGCTCGCGGCCCAGTTGCTCCAGCAGCGTGCCGACACTGCCCTGCGCCGGCAACAGCGGGCCGCGGCCCAGCTGGCCGCCGCCAGATCGAAGGCCGAGGGCGCGGCGACCTCGGCACTGGCCGCCCTGCACCAGACGCAGTCACAGCAGGCGGCGCTGGTCACGCAGCTGGCGCAGTTGCAGCGGGTCTCCGTGACGCTGGAGCGCCAGCGCCAGGCGGCCCTCGAGGCACAGCGCCAGGCCAGGCTGGCCGCGGCGCGCCGGGCAGCCGAGGCCGCGGCACGTAGGGCCGCCGAGGAGGCCGCCCGCCGGGCCAGGTCGGGGGCGGGCGGGTCGGGGTCGGGCGGGTCGGGCGGGTCGGGCGGGTCAGACTCCAGCTCCGGCTCCTCCGGCGGATCCCGGGACTCCTCCGGATCGTCGCGCGGGACCGCCTCTGGCGGCCGGACCGCCGTCGCGTGGGCGAAGCGGCAGGTCGGGCTGCCGTACCAGTGGGGTGGCGCGGGGCCGGGCTCCTACGATTGCTCGGGCCTGACCATGCGGGCCTGGCAGCACGCTGGGGTCAGCCTGCCGCACTACGCCGCCTCGCAGTACCAACTGTCGGAGAAGATCCCGTACAGCTCGATGCGCCCGGGTGACCTCATCTTCTACGCCACCGACACCGACCGGCCGAGCAGCATCCACCACGTCACGATGTTCATCGGCGGCGGCTTGATGGTCGAGGCGCCGATGACCGGGCTGAACGTCCGGATCGTGCCGATCCGGTGGGGCGGGGCCATGCCGTGGGCGGGCCGACCCTGAGCGGCGTCGAACTGCCGGTAGCGGCAGCCGGCCGCGGGTGGGGCTGACGCGTCAGCTGTGCTGGCCGGCGGAGGCCAGGCGCGCGCGCGAGGTGACGATCTCGGCCTCTGCCGCGGCCTTGTCCGCCCAGTGCGCGCCCTCCACGCTCTTGCCGGGTTCGAGGTCCTTGTAGGTCTCGAAGAAGTGCTGGATCTCGAGCAGGTCGAACTTGCTGACGTCGTGGAGGTCCTGGATGTGGGCGCCACGGGGGTCCCCCGCGGGGATGCACAGAACCTTGTCGTCGCCGCCCTTCTCGTCCCGCATGTGGAACATGCCCAGGGCGCGGCAGCGGATCAGGCAGCCGGGAAAGGTCGGTTCCTCCAGGATCACCAGCGCGTCGAGTGGGTCGCCGTCCTCGCCGAGCGTCCCTTCGATGAAGCCGTAGTCGTGCGGGTAGCGGGTCGAGGTGAACAGCATCCGGTCCAGCCGGATCCGGCCGGTCTCGTGATCCATCTCGTACTTGTTGCGCTGACCCTTGGGGATCTCGATGATCACATCAAACTCCACGGCTGCCCCTGTCCGCGCGGTTGCCCCGGGCGCGTTGTCGCGCCGGGCACAGACTAGTGTCCTGCCCGCTGGTGGGTTCGCAGGGGTGGACAGGTTCGCAGGGTGGACAGGGGAGTTGCGTGCAGGGCAAGGCCCGCGTGATGGGTCGGGTCGGCGCCGTCGGAGCGGGACTGATCTGCGTCCTGTTCGCCGTGCGCGGCCTGCTCGCGCCGACGCACGCCGACTCCTCGCCCCGGCGGACGACTCCGGTGCCCAGACCCTCCGTCACGGCTGGGGCCCGTGCGCCCGGCGCCACCGTGCCCGGGCCGGCCGCGGACGTCCTGGCCTCGCTGCCGTCGACGGCCGCGATGCCGACCCGGGCAGGCCTGCAGCGCGTGCTCTCGCCGCTGCTGCGGGCGCCGGGTCTGGGCACGGCCGTCTCGGTGGACGTGGTCGACGTCAGCACCGGGCGGTCGCTGATGTCGGTCGCGCCCACCCGCCCGCTGGTGCCCGCCTCGACGGCGAAGCTGCTGACCGGCGCGGCCGTGCTGTCCCTGCTCGGTCCGCAGGCCACGCTGACCACGAAGGTCGTGCAGGGCGCCACCCCGGACGAGGTGGTGCTGGTCGGCGGCGGTGACGTGCTGCTGGGCGCGGGGGCGGGCAACCCGTCCGCGGTCGTCGGCCGGGCCGGGCTGGCCGATCTGGCGGACCGGACGGCCATCGCGCTGCAGGCCTCGGGCCGGACCGCGGTGGCGGTGCACCTGGACGACACGCTGTTCGCCGGTCCCTCGGTGAGCCCTGCCTGGAAGCCGAGCGACGTCAGCGCGGGCTTCGTCGCGCCCGTGATGGCCCTCGAGGTGGACGCGGGCATGATCCCGGGACGGCCGGCACGCCAGGCCGATCCGGCGATGGCTGCCGCGAGCACGTTCGCGAGCCTGCTGTCCCGTCACGGGATCCGGGTCCTGGGGTCGGTGGCCCGGGTCGCGGCTCCGGCGTCCTCGACGGTCCTGGCCCAGGTCGAGTCCGCATCGATCGGCGACCAGGTCGAGTACGCCCTGACGGCCAGTGACAACACCGTCGCCGAGGCCCTGGCCCGGGTGGTGGCGCTGCACAGCGACCGCCCGGCCACGTTCGTCGACGCCGGCCTCGCGGTGCTCGACCGGATCGGCCTGCTGGGAGTGCCGACCGCCGGGGCCCACATGGTCGGCGGCAGCGGGCTCGCGGCCGGGAGCACGGTCACGGTCCGGACGCTGACCAGCCTGCTCGTGCTCGCGGCGTCCTCGTCGCATCCGGAACTGCGGCCGGTGCTGACCGGGCTGCCGGTGGCCGGAGCCTCGGGCACGCTGTCCGATCGGTTCGGCGGCGGGCGGCAGGCCCTGGCGCGGGGGGTGGTCCGGGCCAAGACCGGGACCCTGACCGGGGTGAACTCGCTCGCCGGGACGGTGGTGGACGTGGACGGCCGGCTGCTCACCTTCGCCGTCCTGGCGAACCGCAGCGGCACGACGAACGCCGCCCGGGCCGCCCTGGACAACCTTGCCGTGGCCCTGACCAGTTGCGGGTGCCGGTGAGCACGGGGCCGGTGAGCAGGCCGGTGGCCGGTGAGCACGGGTACGGCCGGGCCGGGATCCGGACCGACCCGTACCGTGAAGGGATGGCATCCGTGAGCCCCGCACCCGTCGACCTGCTGGTGGACTGGGAGCTGGCCGCCCGCACGGCCGCGGTCGTCGGCCGTCCCGGCCCACAGGTCACCGCCGTCCAGGCGGCCGAGGTCGTCGAGCAGCTGCGCCGGCTCGCGGCCGGCGCGGCACCGCACGTGGCCGGGGTGACCGGGATGCGCGTCCCGGACGGCGACGCGCCGATCGTGGTGGACCGTCCCGGCTGGGCCCGGGCCAACGCGATGGCCTTCCGCGGGCTACTCGCGCCGGTGGTGGCCGAGGTGTTCGAGCGCCGCGGACGGTTGCCGGGCGCGCCGTTGGTGACCGTCGGCAGCCGCGTCACGGGTGCCGAGGTCGGTTCGCTGCTGGGCTTCCTGTCCTCGCGGGTGCTCGGCCAGTACGACCCCTTCACCGACGACGCCGGACGGCTGATGCTGGTGGCGCCCAACGTGATCCAGGCCGAGCGGGAGCTGGACGTCGACCCGGCAGACTTCCGGCTCTGGGTGTGCCTGCACGAGGAGACCCACCGGGTGCAGTTCCAGGCGACACCCTGGCTGGCGCCGCACCTGATCAGCCGGATCCGGGCTCTGGTCAGCGACCTGATGATCGACCCTGGCCAGCTGGCCGAACGGTTCGCGTCCGCCGCGCGGGGCCTGCCGGACCTGCTGCGCAGCGGCGGTTCGGGGACCTCCTTGCTGGAGGCGGTGCAGTCGCCCGAACAGCGCGAGCAGCTGGCCCGGGTGACTGCGGTGATGTCGCTGCTGGAGGGGCACGCCGACGTCGTGATGGACGAGGTCGGCCCGCAGGTGATCCCGACCGTCGAGGTGATCAGGGCCCGGTTCACCCGGCGGCGGGCCGGCCGCGGCGCGGTCGACCAGTTGCTGCGCCGGTTGCTCGGGCTCGAGGCGAAGATGCGGCAGTACGCGGACGGGGCCCGGTTCGTCCGCGAGGTCACCTCCCGGGTGGGCCGGGACGGGTTCAACCGGGTCTGGTCCGGGCCGGAGTGCCTGCCACTGCCCGCGGAGATCGCGGATCCGGTTGCCTGGGTCCGCCGCGTGCACGGCTGACCGGCCGGCCGGCGGGAGGCGTCGTGGGCGGGCCTGATCCGGCCGTCGCGGCGGTCCGCTCGGCGATCGCCCGCTGCCTGACCGACCTGGCCGCGGGCGAGCTCGCTCTGGTGGCCTGCAGCGGCGGGCCGGACTCGCTGGCGCTGGCCGCCGGTACAGCCTTCCTCGCCGGCCGACAGCCCGCACCGATCCGGGCCGCGGCGGTCGTCGTCGATCACGGCTGGCATCCCGATTCAGCCCGGATCGCCGACCGGGCCGCCGGTGCCTGCCGGGCCCTGGGGCTCGATCCGGTCGAGGTGGTCGGCGTCGTCGCGCCGGCCCGGCCGGTGCCGGGCAGCGGCGGGCCCGAGGCGGTGGCCCGGCAGGCGCGGTATCGGGCTCTTGACGCGGTGGCGGACCGGCTCGGCGCCGCCGCCGTCCTGCTCGGACACACGCTGGATGACCAGGCCGAGACGGTGCTGCTCGGGCTGTCCCGCGGTTCCGGTGCCCGCTCGCTGGCCGGGATGCCGGCCCGGCGCGGCCGTTACCGCCGCCCGCTGCTCGGGTTGCCGCGCGCCGTCACGACCCAGGCGTGCTCGGCTCTCGGGCTGCGCCCGTGGCACGACCCGGCGAACGATGACCCGGCCTACGCCCGGGCACGGCTGCGGCAGGCCACTGGGCTGGTGGAGGCTGCCCTCGGCCCGGGCCTGCGGGACGCCCTGGCCCGTAGCGCCGACCTGCTGCGCGAGGACGCCGATGCGCTCGACGCGCTGGCCGCCGATCTGCTCTCCGAGGCCTGCGTCACCCCGCTCGAGCGCGAAGCCCCGGTGCTGCTCGAGCCGGACCGGCTGGCCGGTGCCCCGGATGCGATCCGCCGGCGGGTGCTGCTGCTGGCCGCGCGGCAGGCAGGCAGCCCCGCCGGAGCTCTCGGCCGCCGCCACGTCCTGGCCGTCGACGCGCTGGTCATGCGCTGGCGCGGGCAGGGGCCGGTGGCCCTGCCAGGCGGCGTCGTCGCCCGGCGCGAGTGTGGCAGGCTGCTGCTGGCCAGACGCCAGGAACTGGCCGGGCGCGAGGGTGCCGTGCCGTGCGACGACGACGGGCGGGAGTGACGTGGACGCCAGCGACATGGCCGGGGACCTCAAGGAGGTCCTGCTCACCGAGGAGCAGATCCTCACCCGGCTGGCCGAACTGGCCGAGCAGATCGATGCCGACTACGCCGGACTCGACCCCCTGCTGGTGGGGGTTCTCAAGGGCGCAGTGACCGTGATGGCCGATCTCACCCGGGCCCTGCGGAACACGGTCGAGTGCGACTGGATGGCGGTGTCGTCCTATGGCTCGGGGACCAAGTCGTCCGGGGTTGTGCGGATCCTCAAGGACCTGGACCGGGACATCACCGGCCGGCACGTGCTGATCGTCGAGGACATCGTCGACTCGGGCCTGACGCTGTCCTGGCTGATGGCGAACCTGGGCTCCCGGGGCCCGGCGTCGGTCCAGGTCTGCACCCTGCTGCGCAAGCCGGACGCGGCGAAGGTCGAGGTCCCGCTGCGGTACGTCGGGTTCGACATCCCGAACGAGTTCGTCGTCGGGTACGGCCTGGACTACGCCGAGCGGTACCGCAACCTGCGGGTGGTCGGTACGCTCGCCTCGCACGTCTACTCCCCGGCCTGACCGTTATGTCCCGGTGGGCGTGTCCGGAAGGCCAGGGCCATCGCCGCAGGTGAGGATGAGGAACACCTGCACGCACCCACCCGTTGCACCGGACGACGCCGGGAACCGGCACGGTCGGCGGTGTACCGTCGTCACAAGCGCGTGCGAGCAGGAGGGACGGGGCTGTCCGCCCCCGCCAGATGGACTTCAAGCGACTGACCCGTGGCCCGCTGATCTGGGTGTTGGCGGCTCTTATTGTGGTGTTCATCGGCGCGCGCATCTTCGCGCCGGGGCAGTTCCAGAGCGTCGACACCTCTGTCGTGGTGCAGCTGATCCAGAGCAACCAGGTCGAGCACGCCACCATGATCAATGGTGACCAGCGGATCGAGCTGAAGCTGAAGACGCCCTACCAGGGGCACAGCGACGTGATGGCGCACTACGTCGACGCCCGGGGCGGCGAGCTGGTCAACCTGCTCGACTCCCACCAGCCGAGCAAGGGCTTCAACGACCAGAACCCGCGCCAGTCCTGGTGGTCCAGCCTGCTGTTGACGGTGCTGCCGCTGATCCTGATCCTCGGGCTGTTCTGGTTCCTGATGGGCCAGATGCAGGGCGGCGGCTCGCGGGTGATGAACTTCGGCAAGTCCCGGGCCAAGCTGGTCAACAAGGACATGCCGAAGGTGACCTTCGCCGACGTGGCCGGGGCGGACGAGGCGGTCGAGGAGCTGCAGGAGATCAAGGAGTTCCTCGCCGAGCCGGCCAAGTTCCAGGCCGTGGGCGCGAAGATCCCCAAGGGCGTCCTGCTCTACGGCCAACCCGGTACCGGCAAGACGCTGCTGGCCCGCGCGGTGGCCGGTGAGGCGGCCGTGCCGTTCTACTCGATCTCCGGCTCGGACTTCGTCGAGATGTTCGTCGGTGTCGGCGCCAGCCGGGTCCGCGACCTGTTCGACCAGGCCAAGGCCAACGCGCCGGCCATCGTGTTCGTCGACGAGATCGACGCCGTGGGCCGCCACCGCGGCGCCGGGCTGGGCGGCGGTCACGACGAGCGCGAGCAGACCCTGAACCAGTTGCTGGTCGAGATGGACGGGTTCGACGTCAAGACCAACGTCATCCTGATCGCGGCCACCAACCGGCCGGACATCCTCGACCCGGCGCTGCTGCGACCCGGCCGCTTCGATCGGCAGATCGCCGTGGACGCCCCCGACATGCAGGGTCGCTTCCGGATCCTGCAGGTGCACGCCAAGGGCAAGCCGACGGCGCCCTCGGTCGACCTGCTCGCAGTGGCCCGGCGGACGCCCGGCTTCACCGGCGCGGACCTGGCCAACGTGCTCAACGAGGCCGCGCTGCTCACCGCGCGGGCCGGCGCCCGGGTGATCGACGATCGGGCCCTGGACGAGGCGATCGACCGGGTGGTCGCGGGCCCGCAGAAGCGCACCCGGATCATGAACGACAAGGAGAAGAAGATCACCGCGTACCACGAGGGCGGTCACGCCCTGGTGGCGGCCGGACTGCGGCACACCGATCCGGTCACCAAGGTGACGATCCTGCCGCGTGGCCGGGCGCTCGGCTACACGATGGTGATGCCGCTGGACGACAAGTACTCCACCACGCGCAACGAGATCCTCGACCAGCTCGCGTTCGCGCTCGGCGGCCGCGTCGCGGAGGAGCTCGTCTTCCACGACCCGACCACGGGCGCGAGCAACGACATCGAGAAGGCCACCACCCTGGCCCGCAAGATGGTCACCCAGTACGGCATGTCCGAGCGGGTCGGTGCCATCAAGCTCGGGCAGGAGCAGGGCGAGGTCTTCCTCGGACGGGACTACGGCCACCAGCGGGACTACTCCGAGGATGTCGCCAGCGTCGTCGACGAGGAGGTCCGGCGGCTGATCGAGAACGCCCACGACGAGGCCTGGGAGATCCTGGTCGAGAACCGCGGCGTGCTGGACTACCTGGTCCTGCAGTTGCTGGAGCGGGAGACGCTGAACAAGGACGACCTGGCCACCGTGTTCGCCCCGGTGACCAAGCGGCAGGAGCGTCCGGTCTGGATGTCCAGCGACCGCCGGGTGGTCTCGGACATCCCGCCGGTGCTCACCCCGGCCGAGCGGGCCGCCGCCAACGGGCACGCCTCGTCCCCGGCAGCGGCGGCGCCGGGCAGCCCCGAGTCGCCGGGAGAGCTCCGCTGAGCGAATCCCTGGTGGCAGACGGATCCGACCGTCAGATGACTCGGCGGGACCCCAGGCCGCCCTACGACGCCGAACGGGTCGAGCGCGCGGTGCGCGAGATCCTGCTGGCGATCGGCGAGGACCCGGACCGCGACGGGCTGCGGGACACCCCGGCCCGGGTGGCCCGCGCCTACGCCGAGATGTACGCCGGCATGTGGCAGTCCGCTGCGGACGTGCTGAGGACGACGTTCGACCTCGGCCACGACGAGCTCGTGGTGGTCAGGGACATCGAGGTGTTCTCCTCCTGCGAGCACCACCTGGTCCCGTTCCACGGGATCGCCCATATCGGGTACGTGCCCAACGCCGACGGGCGGATCACCGGCCTGTCCAAGCTGGCCCGGCTGGTGGACGTGTTCGCCCGCCGTCCGCAGGTGCAGGAGCGGCTGACCAGCCAGGTGGCCGATGCGCTGGTCGAGCACCTGCAGCCGCGCGGGGTGATCGTGGTGATCGACTGCGAGCACATGTGCATGACCATGCGCGGGGTGCGCAAGCCGGGCTCCCGCACGGTGACCTCTGCGGTGCGCGGTCAGCTGCGCGACCCGGCCACCCGGGCCGAGGCGATGAGCCTGATCCTGCACGGGCACTGACCGCCCTTCGGCGCGACCGCCCGTCGCCCTGGCAGGGTGCGGGTCACTGGGTGGAGCGGCTGACGATCTGCTCGTCGGCGTCCTCGGCGGCGGCTGCGTCCTCGGGCAGGTCCACGGCCTCCTCGGCGGCATGCCGGGCGGCACGCACCCCGGCGGCGATCGAGTGCCAGACATGCTGATCCCCCAGCCGGTCGTAGAACCCCGCCGCGCCGAGCACGACCCGGACCTGGTCGAAGACCCGGACCAGGTAGAGGTCCTGCCCGCCGGCCCGGATGGTGGACAGCAGGTACTCCAGCCGGCGTTCGGTGGTCACGTCGAGCTGGTTGGTGGCCTCCAGGTCGAGCACCAGCGCGCGCACGTCGGGTCGGTCCCGAACGATCTGCAGCAGCCGCTGGATCACGGTGGCTGCGTTGACCCAGAACAGCGGCGCGTCCAGTCGCAGCACCAGCACGCCGTCGGCCGTTCTGCGCTCGGGATGGTCGGCGACAGAACCCCAGGCGGCCTTCTCCCCGGGAACTCTGCCCATCTCGTCGATGTGCACCTGGACGGACCGGTAGATCAGCCCGAGCAGGGACTGTCCGACGGCCACCAGCAGCCCGTACAGCGGACCGAGGACGAGCACGCCGATCAGAGCCACGATCGCGGCGATCCCGTCGTTGCGCCGGATGCCGAAGTAGCGACGGAAGGCCGTGGGGTGTACCAGGCCCCAGACGGCGTGCACGACGATGGCGGCAAGCACCGCCGCGGGCAGCGCGGACGCCAGCGGCGCGGCGACCAGCACCACCAGCACGACCAGCAGGGCCGCCACCAGGCCGACCACCTGGGTCCGCCCGCCGGCCCGTTCCGCCGCCGCCGTCTTGGACAGCGAGCCCGCCACGGCCATCCCACCGGTGAGCCCCGCCGCCAGGTCGGCGACGCCGTGCGCGATCAGCTCCTGGTCGGTGTCCACCTGCTCGTCGTGGGCCTGCGCGAACAGGCGTACCGCGGCCAACCCCTCGGCCAGGCCCACCATGGCGACGGCCAGCCCGCCGGTGATCAGGGTGGGGATGTCGGCGGTCGGAATGACCGGCAGGGCGGGCACCTTGATGCCCGAGGGCACGCTGCCGATGGTGGCGATGCCGAGGGCGGGCAGGTCCAGCAGCCGCGAGGAGGTGATCCCGCCGGCCAGCACCACCAGGCCCCACGGCACGCGCCGGTACAGGCGCTGACCGCCGAAGAGCAGGACCAGCGCGACGGCACCGACGGCGAGGGTCTGCAGCGGCGCACCTGTTGAGCTGCGCACGGTCTCGAGCACCTGCTGGATCAGGCTGCCGTGCGCCGCGGGCAACCCCAGCAGCAGCGGCAGCTGGCCGACCACCACCAGGACGACCAACCCGGTCACGAAACCCGCGACGATCGGCTCGGAGAGGAACTCGGCGACCCAGCCGATCCGCAGCAGGCCGGCGGCCACCAGGACGATCCCGGCCGACACGGCCAGGGCGGAGGTCAGCAGGGCCGCGCGATGCGGGTCGCCGTGCGACGCCTGGGCCACCAGGCTGCCGGACAGCAGCGAGACTGTCGACACGGGCCCGACCATGAGCTGGCGCGAGGAGCCGAACACCGCGTAGGCCAGCAGGGTCGGCGGCAGCGTGTAGAGGCCGATCTGGACGGCGACGCCAGCGACCGCCGCGTAGCCGAGCGACTGGGGCACCGCCAGCGCGGCCACCACGGCACCGGCGAGCAGGTCGGCCCGCAGGTCCCGGGTGCGGTAATGAGGCAGCCAGCGCAGGATCGGCAGCGCCCCCGCCAGCACGGGCGTGGTCATCCTGCGAGTGTGCCGCCCGTCGGGCTCACGCAGTGTGAGCCGGGCCGAGCGGGCCGCGAACCCGTCGGAGCAGATTGCCGCGTGTCGGTCCACGGATCCCCGGCCCCGACGCGCTAGACATACGACAAGGCCCCTCGAAGTATGAGTTCGAGGGGCCTTGCCGCGGCCGCCGGATCCGCCTGCCTACCCGCTCGGGGGATCGGCGCCCCGCGTCCGGCGGGACATCCGGACACCGGGCGGAACCATGGTCCCGGGCGGAACTCGTTCGGCCGTACGGCGCGGATCCGTGGCCGCCCGCAGCGTCCACTGCGGTGCCACCGGTCTCCCGGCGGCGCGCGTACCCGGTGCCCGCACCGGCGCCGCGCGGAACGCCGCTCCCCGAAACCGGTTGCAGCAGCCACACCGTCGGGTTGCCCCGCCGTGTGCCGCGCTCACCGATCCCGGCCCCTCGGCATCGGCTGGGCCGAGCCTCGGATCCCCCGGAATTCCCTCCGGGTTCGATCGCCGTTTCCCTTGGCGTGGGCAGATTTCTACTCTCGCCGCGAGGGTGCGCGCAAGGGGTTGGCGACCAAAAACTTGCCCGTCACAGGGTCTGACTGCCTTGTCATTTTCCCTTGCTCGACAATGGTTTTCGTGGTTGTCGACAGGCTTGTGGGTAGCGCTGTGGGTAAGGTGTGGAGGACCGGCGCGGGCCCTGTGGACGCGTGCGCGGCGGCTGTGGAGAGCCTGTGGAGTCCGGCCGGTCGGGTCCCCCAGATTAGGGTTTGTCCGTGACCGAGGTCGTGGGACTGCCGGACCGCCTTGACAGGGGCCGGTGTCTGGTGATGGGTGTCGTCAATGTGACCCCGGACTCCTTCAGCGACGGCGGCCGGTGGTTCGCCCGCGACGACGCCATCGCGCAGGGGCTCTGGCTGACCGCGCAGGGCGCCGACCTGGTGGACGTCGGCGGCGAATCGACCCGGCCGGGCGCGTCCCGGATCGACCCCGCCGAGGAGCTGCGCCGGATCCTGCCGGTGGTCACCGAGCTCGCGGAGGCCGGCGTCGCGGTCAGCGTGGACACCATGCGGGCCGAGGTCGCCGACGCAGCCCTGGCGTCCGGCGCCGTGCTGATCAACGACGTCAGCGGCGGGCTGGCCGACCCTGATATGGCGGCCCTGGTGGCCAAGGCAGGGGTGGCGTACATCGCGATGCACTGGCGTGGGCACAGTGACCGGATGGAGACCCTGACCCAGTACACCGACGTGGTCGAGGACGTGGCGGCGGAGCTGACCGCCAGGTTGGCGTCGCTGGAGGCCGCCGGCGTGGATCCGCGCCAGGTCCTGCTCGACCCGGGCCTGGGCTTCGCCAAGAAGCCGCACCACAACTGGCAACTGCTGGCCAACTTCGACCGGCTCGCCGCGATCGGGCGGCCGATCGTGATCGGGGCCTCCCGCAAGCGGTTCCTCGGTGCGGTCCTGGCCGGGCCGGAGGGCCCGCCCCCGCCGCGGGCGCGGGACGAGGCGACCACGGCGACCAGCGCGCTCGCGGCGGCTGCGGGGGCCTGGTGCGTCCGGGTGCACGAGGTGCGCGGCTCGGTGGACGCCGTCAGGGTGGCGGCGGCGTGGCGAGCGGGTGCGGATCCGGGCTCCCAGGGGGCGTCCGGGGCAGGGTGGCGCCGGTGACCGGCTCGCACGTGCTGGACGGCGCAGGCCGCCCGCTGGACCGGATCGTGCTGTCCGGGCTCGCGGCGCGGGGGCGGCACGGGGTCTTCGAGCACGAGCGCCGAGACGGGCAGCGGTTCGTGGTGGACGTGGTGCTGCACCTGGACACCCGCGCGGCCGCCGCCGGGGACGACCTGTCCCGGACGGTCGACTACGGCCGGCTCTCGGTGGCAGTCGGCGAGCTGATCCGGGGCGAGCCCGTGCAGCTGATCGAGACCCTCGCGGCGCAGGTGGCCAGTGTGTGCCTGGGGGAGCTGGGGGTGCTCGCGGTGGACGTCGCGGTGCACAAGCCGGACGCGCCGGTCACCGAGGAGCTGCGGGACGTGGTGGTCGAGATCCGGCGCTACCGGGATGAGCCGGACGAGCCGGACGAGCCGGACGAGCCGGACGAGCCGGGTTCTCGGTGAACGAACTCGATCTGCCTCCGGATCATCCGGTGCGCGCGGTGCTCGCGCTGGGCGCCAATCTGGGCGACCGCTCGGCCGCCCTGCGGGCCGCGATCCTCGATCTGGCCGGGTTCGAGGGGCTGCACGTCCGCGCGGTCTCCACGCCGGTCGAGACCGCGCCGGTCGGTGGGCCGCCGCAGCCCGACTACCTCAATGCCGTGGCCCTGGTGGACACCTCGCTGTCTCCGATGGCGCTGCTGGCCGCCTGCCAGGAGGTGGAGTCCACGCACGGCCGGACCCGGACCGTCCGCTGGGGGCCACGCACGCTCGACATCGACCTGATCAGCTACGACGACCTGGCGGCCGGGACCTCGCAGCTGGAACTGCCGCACCCGCGCGCCCGCATCCGGGCGTTCGTGCTCGCACCGTGGCTGGACGTCGACCCGGATGCGACCCTGCCCGGGCCAGGCGGCCCGGTGTCCGTCGCGCAGCTGCTGGCCGCAGCCCCCGACCGGGGCGGACTGCGCCCCCGCCCCGACCTGCGCCTGGAGGTGCCCCGGTGACGCCCGCCCGCCCACTCGGCCTGCTGATCACGGGCATCGTCGCGACCGTGCTCGGCTGGCTCGCGCTGGACACCTGGTCCGGACGCGGCGGCGATCCCCCGCCGCTGCCCTGGACGGCGATCGCCGGGACGGTCGCGCTGGCTCTGGCCGTGGTGGCCGCCGGGCTCCCGGTCAGGCGCTGGGTGCAGGGAAGCCGGGAGCGCCCGCTGGACGCCCTGGTCGCCGCGCGGACCGTGGTGTTCGCCAAGGCCGCGGCATACGCCGGCGCGCTGCTCGCCGGCTGGTACGCGGCCCAGGGGCTGGCCCTGCTGCCGGACCTGGTCGGTAGCCGGGTGACCCATCTGGTGCTGGCAGGCATCGCGACGCTGGCCGCGGTCGGGCTGGCGGTCGCCGGGCTCGTGGTGCAGCGCTGGTGCCGGGTCCCGCCGCAGGACGACGACGAGCCGCCGGCTGACCCGGCCGGCCACGGATCGTAGCGCCGCCACCGCCGGGCGGGACATGTCGTCACCCTGCGGGTGTGAAAACGGGCCGGACACGCCGGGGCGCGCCGCGTGCCTTACCGCTCCGCTCAGGGCCGCACCCCTAGGCTGACCGCCGTGTCGGGTCGTCATGTCACGCGGCAGCTGAAGCAGTGGGCGCCGACGGCGCTCACCGCCGTCGCCGCGATCACGCCTGCAGCCGCTCTGCTGGTCGCGCTGGGCGCGGCAGGCTCTGGATACCTGCTGCACCGCAGCGATCTCGCCGCCGCCGGTTCCGTGCTGGCGGCGGGCGGGCTGCTGGTCGAGAGGCTGCAGGGCAGGACCGTCCGGCGCCGGATGCGCCGCCGCCGGTGGGAGCACCGCAGCCAGTTGCAGGAGCTTCGGGGCGAGGTGGACCAGGCCCGCGCCGAACGCGATGGTGCCCGGCGTGCGGCGGCCGATGCGCAGCACGCTCTCGACCTGTGGCTGAAGAGCCAGTTGGCGGCGTTGCAGCAGGCACCCGCGCTGACCGGCCCCGGCCTGCTGGGGTCCGCCGGTGCCGCCGGTGCCGCTACCAACTCCCGGGTGGCGCCTCCGGTGACGTCGGCCTGGTTCGAGACGGAGCCGGCGACCCTGCAGATCCCGCGGATCGCCCGACCCGCACCGGCTGCGGTCCCGGCCGGTCCGATCGCGGCAGGTCCGATCGCGGCAGGCTCCGGCCTGCCGGCGGGTCTTTCCGGGCCGCCGGTGCACCCTCTGCCGCCGGGGCCCAGGGAGCCGGTGAGCGGGCCGATGGCGATCGTGGTCGACCTGGCCGCGGTGCCGCGGGAGACGGCATCCCCGCAACCGCTGACGCCCGTCGAGGTCGACGCGCGGGTCTACGCGGCGCTCGCGTCGGCGGACGCGGACGAGCTGTCCCTGGTGCTCGAGGGCCGGCTGCCGCAGCCCGCCCCGCAGGGCTTCACGACCGATCCCCGCGCGGGACGTCACGCCGGTCGGCTGCCGGACGGGCAGGCACCCGCGACGGGCAGCCTGGTCGTGGTCGGCGCGCGGACGGTCGCCGACTCGTCCGGGCTACCGGTCCGCGGCCGACACTCCGCCTGACCGTCGGGCTCTCACGTCGGGATGACTCGTCCGGGCTACTCGTCTGAGTTATGTGTCCCAGCAGTCTGTCCGGGCTACTTGTCGACGTCTCCGACGACGAAGAACATCGAGCCCATGATCGCGACCATGTCGGAGACCAGGCAGCCCGGCAGGATCCGGGACAGCACCTGCACGTTGTTGAACGACGCCGACCGCAGCTTCAGCCGCCACGGGACCTTGTCGCCACGGGACACCAGGTAGTACCCGTTCAGTCCGAGCGGGTTCTCCGTCCACCGGTAGACATGGCCCTCGGGGACCCGCAGCACCTTGGGCAGGCGGACGCTGATCGGCCCCGGGGGCAGGGTGGCCAGCTTGTCCAGGCAGGCCTCGGCCAGGTCCAGCGAGACGTGCACCTGCTCGAGCAGGACCTCCAGCCGGGCCAGGCAGTCCCCGGCCCTGCGGCCGACCACCCGGCCCGGACCATCGGGCACGAACAACTCGTCGTAGGCCAGGTACGGCTCGTCCCGGCGGACGTCCAGGTCGACGCCGCTGGCCCGTCCGATCGGGCCGCTCACGCCGTACTGGCAGGCCATCTCGCTGGAGAGCACCCCGACGCCGAGCGTGCGGGCGCGGACGATCTCGTTGCCGACGAGCAGCGCCTCGAGTTCCGGCAGCTGCTGCCGGACCGCCGCGAGCGCCTTGCCGGCCCGGCCCAGCCAACCGGCCGGCAGGTCGTCCTTCAGGCCGCCGACGCGGTTGAACATGTAGTGCATCCGGCCGCCGGAGATCTCCTCCATCACGGCCTGCAGCTCCTCCCGCTCCTGGAAGGCGTAGAACACCGGCGTGATCGCGCCGAGCTCCAGCGGGTAGGAGCCGAGGAAGACCAGGTGGGACAGGATCCGGTTCAGCTCCGCCAGCAGTGTGCGGGCCCAGACCGCGCGGACCGGGACCTCCATGCCGAGCAGCTGCTCGGTCGCGAGCACGACGCCCAGCTCGTTGGCGAACGCCGACAGCCAGTCGTGCCGGTTCGCCAACACGATGATCTGCCGGTAGTCGCGCACCTCGAAGAGCTTCTCGGCGCCCCGGTGCATGTAGCCGACGATCGGCTCGGCGCTGATGATGCGCTCGCCGTCGACGAGAATCCGCAGCCGGAGCACGCCGTGCGTCGCAGGGTGCTGGGGACCGATGTTGAGGATCATGTCGGCGGTGGCCAGGTCGCCGGCCCCGACGTCGACGGTGATCTCCTGCCCGGGGGCTGTGTCCACCGAGCCGGTCATGTCCACCGAGCCGGTCATGTCCACCGAGCCGGTCAGGTCCACCGAGCCGGTCAGGTCAACGGAGCCGGTCATGTCAACGGGGCCAGTCACGCAGCCGAGTCTGCCACGCGCGCGGGCGCGAGGTTCAGGACCTCCAGACCTGGCGGCGCAGGCCCGGATACCCATACGGCTGCTGCTGTGATCGGACGCTCATGACATGATTCCGACATGTCGACGGCCGCACCGTCCGGTGCAGGGGAACCGTTCGATCCGCAGGGAGTGGCCTGGACCCTGGTGTCCTCGCGGCTCGCCACCGCCCGCCGGGTCATGGTGGTCGTCCCGGCCGCGATCCTGGCCACGATCGCGCTGCTCGTGCCACTGCTGGCCGGTTCGCCCTCCGTTGCCTGGCTGGCCGTCGTCCCGCTGGCGCTGGCCGGCTGGGGCTGGTGGCTGATCGGACGCCAGGTGCCCGCCTGGGGTTACGCCGAACGCCAGGACGACCTGCTGGTGCGGCACGGCCTGATGTGGCGTTCGATCGTCGTCGTCCCGTACGGACGGATGCAGTACGTGGACGTGCACGCGGGCCCCGTGGACCGGGTGTTCGGCATCGCCAGGGTCCAGCTGCACACCGCCTCCGCGGCAACCGACGCGGTGATCCCGGGCCTGCCGCCGCAGGAAGCGGCCCGGCTGCGGGACCGGCTGGCTTCGCGCGGGCAGAGCCAGCTGGCGGGGTTGTGACCTCAACGGGCCGACCCGACCCGCTGGCCGTTCCCGAGACCGGCGTGCGGGCGGACGAGGCCGACGGCCGTTGGCACCGGGTGCACCCGCTCACCCCGGCCATCCGCTCCTGGCAGGCGCTGGTCGTCCTGCTCGTCATCATCGGCCAGGACTGGGGCCAGTCGGCCCTGCGCGGTGAGTCACGTGGGCCGACCAGCGATCTGGGCCGGCTGGGCGGCCGGACGCTGGCCGGCGGCGGGCTGGTGCTCCTGGTCGTGCTGCTGCTCGCCGGTGGCTTCGCCTGGCTGTCCTGGCGGATGACCCGGTTCAGGATCACCGAGGACGCGCTGGAGCTGCACCACGGCGTGATCTCGAGGCGCCAGCGCAGGGCCCGGCTGGACCGGTTGCAGGCCGTGGACGTGGTGCAGCCGCTGGTCGCCCGGATGGTCGGCCTGGCCCGGCTCAAGGTCGAGGTGGCCGGCGGGACCGACTCCAAGATCGAGCTGTCCTACCTGACCCAGGACCAGGCCCAGCGGCTGCGCAACCACCTGCTGGCCCGGGCGGCGGGCGTGCGGTACGACACGGTGGAGGCGCCCGAGGCACCCGAGCACCAGGTACTCGAGGTCCCGCTGCAGCGGCTGGTCGGCTCGCTGGTCATGTCGTCGGCGACCATCTGGCTGGCGGTGGTCCTGGCGGGCGTGATCGTGGGCGCGGTGCTGTCTGCGTCGTTCGCCCCGGTGGCCGGCATCTTCCCGATCGGCCTGGCCTTCGGCAGCGTGCTCTGGCAGCGTTTCGCGGCCGGTTTCGGGTTCCGCGTGGCCACCTCGCCGGACGGTCTGCGGCTGCGGCACGGGCTGCTGGAACACCGCACCCAGACGGTCCCGCCGGGGCGGGTGCAGGCGCTGCAGCTGAGCCAGCCGCTGCTGTGGCGCCGGTCCGACTGGTGGCGGGTGCGGGTCAACGTCGCCGGCTACGGCCATCGCGGTGACAGCTCCCGCGACACCGAGAGCGTGCTGCTGCCGGTCGGCACCCGGGACGAGGCGGTCGCCGTGCTCGCCTTCGTGCTGCCCGATCTCGGCGTCGAGCCGACGGAGAGCCCACGGGTGATCATCGACGCCGGGCTGTCGAGCAGCGGGGGCGAGCACGGCTTCGTCACCGACCCGCCGGCCGCGCGCTGGCTGGATCCGCTCGCCTGGCGCCGGAACGGCTACCGGGTGACCCGGCAGGCGCTGGTGATCCGGCGGGGCCGCCTGCACCGGCACGTCGACGTCGTGCCGCACGCCCGGACCCAGAGCTGCGGCGTCCGGCAGGCGCTGCTGCAGCGGCTGCTCGGCCTGGCCTCCTTCCACCTGCACTCGACTCCGGGGCCGGTCTCGCCGGTGGTGCCGCATCTGTCGGCGCACGCGGCCGCGGTGCTGCTGCGCGAGCAGGTCGAGCGGGCGGGGACGGCGCGCCTGGCAGCCGGTCCGGAGCGCTGGATGGAACGCGCGGACGGGCCTGGTCCGACCGCGTTGCCGGGACCGTCCGGCCCGGCACTCAGCTCCTGACCGCCGCCGACGCGGGCAGGTCGAGCTCCGGCAGCAGGCGTCCGGCGGCCTGCAGCAGCCAGCCGAAACCGCCCAGACCGTTCGGGTCCATCAGTTCGGTGGCCTGCGAGCGCGCCGCGAGCGCCGCCAGGATCGCGGCGCCGGACTGTGGCCCGGCTGGGGGACCAGGCCGCGGTCCGGCTCGTGGCCGCCCGGTGACGCCCAGCGCCGTGAGCATGTCCCGCTGGGAGGCCAGCAGCGTCCCGGTGGCACCGGCCGCCCGGCCCGCGTCCGCGACGGCGTCGAGGGCGACGTGCGCGGTGATGTCGCACGAGCCGTCCGGGACCGGGGGGACCAGGCGGCCGCCGCGGTACCCGGCCAGGGTTCCGGGCTGCGGCCGGCCATCCCGGTCGTGGGCGTAGTCGACGGCCAGCAGCACGCCGCCGCCCGGGGTGCCCGCGACCCGCCGGACCAGACCCGCCCAGAGCTCGTCCCGGCTCCGCCCGACCTCGGCCCGGGCCCCGGCGCCGGCCCCGTCCAGTGGCCACCAGCGCTCGCACCAGCGCGCATCAGGACCGGACAGCCGCGGGCCGAGGCTCTCCGCGCCGGTTGCCGGATCGACCAGCACCTGCCGGGTCACCCCGTCCTCGTCCACCTCGGCCACCTCGCACGGTATGACGTCAAGGAGCTCCCAGCCGATCAGCAGGGCGCCGTCGAGGCTGCCGTCCGGCAACTCCGCCAGGCCCTGCGACCAGCCGATCGCCTCCGGCAGGCCGGCCGGGCGGGTCACCACGTCGACGCCGTGCAACCGCAACGACTGAGGGCCGGTCCCGGCCGGTCCGGGGTCGTGGGCGTGTGTGGTCACGGCCGCCAGGCCGGTCAGCAGCTCGCCCCGGCCCGCGCCGACGTCCAGCACCGACCGGCAGCCCGACAGCTGCGCGAGCCGTGCGATCGCGGTGGCCAGCAGCTCACCGGCGGCATGGCTGGCGGTCCGGAAGTGCCCCGCGGGCCCCTCCGGGCGGCGGTAGAACCCGCTCGGCCCGTACAGCGCGCCGTCCCAGGCGGCCTGCCAGGGGACGAGGTCAGGCTGCGGCACCGGGTTACTCGGCGCGCCGCAGCAGGACGGTCACGTCCGTCACGGTGAACAGGAAGCCGCCCTCATCGGCGAGCCGGCGCAGGCCCTCGAACCAATCCTGCGCCCGGGCGGCGAGCTCGGCGTCGTCGGCCACGGCGGCCAGCACTCCGCGGGCGACCTTCCAGGCCACCGAGTCGACGTCGAACCGCTGGTGGCAGTCCGCCCAGGTCTCCACCGTCTCGACGGTGAACGGCGCCGCCGAGGTCAGGCCCAGCAGCTTGCGGCCCATGAACCCGTCCGCACGCTGCGCCCACCGCGGGATCGCGTCCACGAAGCGGTCGACCAGGGTCCGGGTGAGCCGGTCGTCGGCACTGGTGAACAGCGCCGTGTCCCAGTCGCTGTGGCACAGCACGAGCAGGCCGCCCGGGCGCAGCACCCGGTGGCAGTCGGCGACGTGTGCGCGGGCGTCGGGCAGGTGCTCGGCCACGTTGACGGAGATCACCCGATCCAGCGTGCCGTCATCGAACGGCAGCGCCTCGTCCAGGTCGGCGATCACGGACCGGACCCGCTCATCGTGCAGGACGTCGTCGTCCAGGCTCGAGGCCGAGTCGACGGCGTGCACCCTGATCGGTCCGGTGGCCGCGGCCAGCAGGGCCCGGACGGTCCGCCCGTAACCGGTGGCCAGATCCGCGACCTCGAGGGGCGCATCGCCCTGTCCGCCGGACAGGTCGGCCAGCTCGGCGACCCGGTCGTGACGTCCCACGGCTGCACCCTATTCCTGACCAGGGCATTCCTGACCAGGGCGCGAGCAGGTCCTCACCAGGGTCGTCCGCCGGGCGGCGCGGGCGGCGTATTAGCCTCGCCGGACGTGGTCAACGAGAGTGCCGAACGAGAGTCAGGTCCCGAGGTGACCCACCCAAACGCGACCCAGCCAGACGAGACCCAGCCCGACGCGACCCAGCCCGACGCAACCCAGCCAGACGCGACCCAGCCCGACGCGACCCAGCCCGACGCGACCCAGCCCGAGGAACGCCGGCAGCGGCCCGGCCGGCTCGGCGTGGGCGTCGTCGGCGCGGGCCGGGTCGGCGCCGTCCTGGGCAGCGCCCTGCGCGCGGCCGGCCACAGCGTGGTCGGGGTGTCCGCGGTGTCCCGGGCCAGCCGTGACCGGGTGGACGCGCTGCTGCCGGGCGTCCCGGTGCTGCCGGTGCCGGACGTCGTGGAGCGGGCCGAGCTTGTCCTGATCACCGTCCCGGACGACGCGCTGGCCGAGCTGGTCGCCGGGCTGGCCTCGACCGGAGCCTGGCAGGCCGGACAGCTCGTGTTGCACACCAGCGGCCGATTCGGCTGGCGGGTGCTCGATCCGGCCGTGACCGCGGGCGCGATCCCGCTGGCCCTGCACCCGGCGATGACCTTCACCGGCACGAGCCTGGACCTGGTCCGGCTGACCGACTGCTGCTTCGGCGTCACCGCTCCGACGGCGGTGCTGCCGATCGGGCAGGCGCTGGTGGTCGAGATGGGTGCCGAGCCGGTCCTGGTGGCCGAGGATGCCCGGCCGCTCTACCACGCGGCGCTCAGCCACGGCGCGAACCACCTCGTGACCGTGGTCGCGCAGGCCCTGGAGCTGCTGCGTTCGGCGGGCGTCGAGCCGGCTGACCGGGTGCTCGGCCCGCTGCTGTCCGCGGCCCTGGACAACGCTCTGCGCAGCGGCGACGAGGCCCTGACCGGCCCGGTGTCCCGCGGGGACGCCGGCACCGTCGCCTCCCACCTGGAGGCGATCGGCGCGGCCGGTGCGACCCAGACGCTGGGTACCTACCGGGCTCTGGCCCGGGCCACGGCCGACCGCGCACTGGCGGCGGGCCGGCTGCGGACGGAGCTGGCCGCGGCGCTGCTGGCGGCGCTCGCGGACGAGGGGCCCGCTCCCTCCTGACACCTGTGAGCTGCCTCACAAGTGGCCGGCTCGGGGCCGTGAGGGGAGCAGGTAGCCTGACCGGCGATCGCCAGGAAGAGGAGGCATTGTGACGGGGCAGAGCCAGGCGCCGGCACGTACCGCTGCTCCGGTCGTGGCCCGGACCCGGGCGGAGCTCGCCGGGCGCGGGCCGCTCTGACCGGCACCGTGGCGGTCGTGATGACGATGGGCGCCCTGCACGAGGGGCACACGGCGCTGGTCCGCCAGGCCCGGCGCGAGGCCGACAGCGTGATCGTCACCATCTTCCTCAACCCGCTGCAGTTCGGGCCGAACGAGGACATGGCCAAGTACCCGCGGACGTTCGACGAGGACCTGCAGTTGTGCACCCGCGAGGGCGTCGACCTGGTGTTCGCCCCCGGGCCGGACGTGGTCTACCCCGACGGTGACCCTGGGGTCCGGGTCAGCGCCGGCAGGCTCGGTGCGCTGTTGGAGGGCCAGAGCCGTCCGGGGCACTTCGACGGCGTCCTGACCGTGGTGACCAAGCTGCTCCAGCTGACCGGTGCCGACCTGGCCTACTTCGGGCAGAAGGACGCCCAGCAGCTGCTGCTGATCCGCCGGATGGTCAAGGACCTGGACTTCCGCTGCCAGGTGGTCGCCGTGCCGACGGTGCGCGAACCGGACGGCCTGGCGATGAGCAGCCGGAACATGTACCTGACGGCCCTGGACCGAGAGGTGGCGCTGACCCTGTCGCGGGCGCTGACCATCGGTCAGGACGCCGCGCCCGAGGGCGCCAGCGCGATCCGGCGGGCGGCCCGCGACGTGCTCGTGCGCGAGCCGCTGTGCCTGGTGGACTACCTCGTCCTGGTACATCCGGAGACACTCGAGGACGTGCCCGAGTGGTACCGCGGCGAGGCGATGCTCGCGGTGGCGGCGCGGGTCGGCACCACCCGGTTGATCGACAACGCCCTGCTGCTCGTGGGCCACGCCCCGGCCTGACCCGCCGTGCCCACCTGAGCTCAGCGATTGAGCTCAGCGATTGAACTCAGCGATTGAACTCAGCGATTGAACTCAGCGATTGAACTCAGCGTCGACAGCGATTGGACTCAGCGACTCGGGCGGACGCCGACCTCCTCGAGGCGGCTGAGCATGTCCGCCGGGTCGGCGTAGACCCGATAGGCACCGGCCGCCTGCAGCTCCTCGCGGCCGTACCCGCCGGACAGCAGCCCGACGCCGAGCGCCCCGGCCCGCTGCGCGGCGAGCAGGTCCCAGATGCTGTCGCCGACCACGAACGCGTTCCGCGGGTCCACGCCGAGCAGGCGCGCCGCGGCCAGGAACAGGTGCGGATCCGGCTTGGCCCGCTCGACCAGGTCCCGGGTCACCACCGGCACATTGTCCGGCAGCCCGATGAGATCGAGCGCGGTCTGCGCGGTGTGCCGGGCCCCGCTGGTGGCGATCGCGAACGGCACTCCGCGCTCGTGCAGCTTGGCGACCAGCTCCCGGGCGCCGGGCAGGGCCACCACGGTGCCGGCGCGGCGCAGGTAGGCCTCGGCGTGCGCCTGCGCCAGCCGGGCCAGCGTGCCGGCGTCCAGAGTGGTCCCGGTCTCGCGCTGCAGGGCGTCCAGGAACAGACCCCCGCTCATCCCGATCCGGCGGTGGATCCGCCACACCGACAGCGCGATGCCGGTCTCGGCGAGCGCCTCCTGCCAGGCGGTGACGTGCTGGTAGACAGAGTCGACGAGCGTCCCGTCGAGGTCGAACAGCAGCGCGGGCTGGGCGACCTCGATGTCGATCGGGCCGGTCGGGCGGGGGGCGGGGCCGGGGGGCGGGGTTCCGCTGCCAACGGTCATGGGCGACATCGTGGCAGCGGCGGGCGTCACCCGCTGGCCCGGGGTCTGCCCCTGGTCGAGCGTTCACCGCCGGTGCGGCGAGCGTTCACCACCGTCCGGCGGGACGGTCACCGCTGGTCGAGCAGCAGCAGTCGCTCGTACACCGCGCGCACCGCCTCGGCCACCGCGACCCGCTCCGACCAGCGTGCCTGCGGGTCGGCACGCCCGATGCAGCCCTGGTCCCGGGCCAGCGTCAGGGACCCGGCCAGGGACTCGGCCAGGCTGTCCACCTCGAGGTTGTCGTCGTAGACCAGGCACGGGCGCTGCCGGGCGGCGTGGCTGCCGGCGACCAGCAGAGCCTGGGTGCCGAGGTCGGCGCAGGCTTCGGGCCAAAACGAGTGCGAGCCGTGCAGCCGGGGCAGCACCGAGACGTCGAGCGAGAACAGGTGCTCCCACAGCTGGGACTCGGTGAACGGGCGATGAACCCGCAGGCCGGCCCCGCGGGTCCTGGCCAGGCGGTCGATCTCCCGCACCGTGGCCAGGTCGTAACCCGTCGCGCCCGGATCCACCGCCGACCGGTGCAACAGGATGATCAGCCGGATACGCTCTAGCCCGGCCGCAGCCCGGGTCAGCCCGTCCACCAACCGGACCGGGTCGGTCTGCAGGTTGAGCCCACCCAGGTGCAGCCCGACGAGGAACTGACCGCCGTGGAACCGCGGGCGCTCCTTGTGCATCCGGACGAAGTCCACCGCGTGCGGGTGGGGCAGCACGGTGGCGGTGACGTTCCAGCGGCGCTGGATCTCCGCCGCGGCGGAGTCGGTCAGCGTGACCACCGCGTCGGCGTTCGGGATCAGCTCGTCCAGCTGGGCGGCGTGCACCCGGCCGTTGCGCCCGGCCGGATCGCTCAGGTGGTAGCCGGTGACGACGAGCGGCTTGCCGGTGGCGCGGATGGTGGCCAGGCAGCCGGCGACTTCGGCCGGGCTGACCGCGGGGTGCAGGCCGTGGACGTGCACGAGGTCGACGTCGTCGAGGTTGCGGTGCAGCCAGGCGCGGCTGAGCGCCGGGCCGGGAGCCGATCCGCCGGATCCCGTCCCGGGCCCGGCCGCCGCCCGGTGCACCGCGTCCAGGCCCTCGGGATGACCGAGGTGCCGCGCGTAGAGATCCCGTCCCGGCAGCAGCGCCACGGTGATGAGGCGACGGCCTGCCCAGGACGGGGTGGCTCGGCGGCGAGTCGGGGGCACGCGGTCCTCTCGGCGGTGCGAGCCCGGCGGTGAGGTGATCGCCGGCGCGGGTGGGCACGCGGGCTGGTCTGTTGGTGACGCCTGCTGGTGACGCCTGCTGGTGACGCCTGCTGGTGACGCCTGGTAGTGCCTGAACGCGGTGCCTGGCCAGACAACGCTAATCAAGCACTGAACAGATGGCCACATATCGGGATCGCGGGGAACCCGTGGAGGGCGTTCACTGGTAGGAGCGGGTCACGCACCGCAGTGGCTCGCGGACAGGGGCGAACCGCGCGGGCCCGACGCGCTGAACGTGCTGGGCCGCGGTGCTGCAGGGCGCCGGGGCCCGGGAAAGGGGGTGGCCCCGATGCCGGAGGAGGGTGGAGCAGCAGGGGCCGGTGAGCCACGCGCGCCGGGGGCGGACCTGCTCGGCCTGCTCCTGGAGGACCTGACGGGTGCGGTCGAGGGATGCGTGGGAGCGGGGGTGAGCGTCGTCGACCGGCGCGGGGGCCGGTCCCTGGCGACGGCAGGGGTTGCGGGCGCGATCGAGGCCGCGCAGTGGGCCAGCGGTCAAGGGCCGCTCTGGGACGCGGCCGCGGCGACCAGGGATCTGGTGCTGCCCGAGCGTGGGCAGGGCCTCGACCTGAGTCGGTGGCCGCACCTGCTGGCGGGGGGCACCGCGTCGGGCGTCGGCGGCCTCGTGGTGGCCGTGGCGGTCTCGCCCGTAGGCACCGGAACCCGGGCAGGCTCCGCCAACGGCGAGGGTGCCGCAGCCGGCGAGTCCGGGCGACCCGCGAAGGACCATGCTGCGCGACCTGTCCCTTCGGCGCCCGGGCCGCGTCCTGACAGCGCGATGGCACTCTGCTCGATCTACCTGTCCGCGCCGCCCGACCGGACGGCCGTGGTCCAGTTGGACACCCTGGCGCGGTTGCTGGCCCGCACCGCGGAATTGGTGGACGTCAGCATGGCCGAGCGGCGCAGGGCCGATCAGCTCCAGGACATGGTCCAGTACCGGCGCGTCATCGAGCAGGCCAAGGGGCTCCTGATGGCCGCGCTCGGCGTGGACGCGGGTGCGGCCTTCGGGACGCTGACCCGGGCCAGCCAGTACTTCAACGTCCGGCTCCGCCGGCTCGCGGTTGCCCTCGTCGAGCACGTCGGCACCGAGCCCGCCGAGGTTCCGGGCACCGACGGCACCACCCTGCTGTCCAGCCCCGCCGACCTCCAGGTCGCCGCTCAGGTCTGGGCGGCGCTCGCGGCCCCCGGACGCCAGGCCGGCGGGCAGGGTGCCACGGCGCGTCACCTGCAGGGCCGCTCGGCCCCGCACGACCCGGACCCGGCGGGCCGCAACGGTTCGCCGGACCTGATCGACCTGACCGCAGCGGACGAGACCGGCATGGACGAGACCGGCATGGACGAGACCGGCATGGACGAGACCGGCATGGACGAGACCGGCATGGACGAGACCGGCATGGACGAGACCGGCATGGACGAGACCGGCATGGACGAGACCGGCATGGACGAGACCGGCATGGACGAGACCGGCATGGACGAGACCGGCATGGACGAGCCGTCCGGAAGCATGTCGCGGCCGGGCACCGCCGGGCCGCCGGGCGGGGCCGGGCAGGGCGGCGGATAGCCTGGTCCACTGTGAGTTCCCCCTCCCAGTCCGGTCCGGCAGCTGCTGACCGGCCCGCGGCCGGTACCGCCGCGATCCCGGGTACCCCTGCCGAGCCGGGTTCCGGCGACCGGCCGGGCGACGCCCAGCCCGACGATCTGCCCGAGCAGATCCGGATCCGGCACTCCAAGCGGCAGCGGCTGCTGGACGACGGGCAGGACCCGTACCCCGTCGAGGTCGCGCGGACGCACACCTTGAGGGCCGTCCGGGACCAGTTCCCCGACCTGGAGCCGGGCGACTCGTCGGGCGTGACGGTCGGGGTGACCGGGCGGGTGGTCTTCGTCCGCAACACCGGCAAGCTCTGCTTCGCCACCCTTCAGGAGGGGGACGGCACCCGGCTGCAGGCGATGATCTCCCTCGCCGAGGTCGGCGAGGAGGCGCTGACCGCCTGGAAGGCCGACGTCGACCTGGGCGACCACGTCTTCGTCGAGGGCGAGGCGATCTCGTCCCGGCGGGGTGAGCTGTCCGTGCTGGCCCGCCGCTGGCAGCTGACGGCCAAGGCGCTGCGCCCGCTGCCGGTGCTGCACCACGAGCTGTCCGAGGAGTCACGGGTCCGGCAGCGGTACGTCGACCTGATCGTGCGGCCGGCGGCGCGGGACGTCGTCCGGACCCGGGCCGGGGTGATGCGCTCGCTGCGTGAGTCCTTCCACCGCCGTGGCTTCCTCGAGGTCGAGACGCCGATGCTGCAGGTGCTGCACGGCGGTGCGGCGGCCCGCCCGTTCGTCACCCACATGAACGCCTTCGACCTCGACCTGTACCTGCGGATCGCGCCCGAGCTGTACCTCAAGCGCTGCGTGGTCGGCGGCATCGAGCAGGTCTTCGAGATCAACCGCAACTTCCGCAACGAGGGCGCTGACTCCTCGCACTCGCCGGAGTTCGCCATGATCGAGGCGTACCAGGCCTACGGCTCGTACGACACGATGGCGGTGCTGACCCGGGAGCTGGTCCAGGAGGCCGCGACCGGCGTGTACGGCGGGACGACCGTCACCCTGGCCGATGGTGAGGAGTACGACTTCGGCGGGCAGTGGCGCGAGATCACCCTCTACGGCTCGCTGTCCGAGGCCCTCGGCGAGCAGGTGGACGTCGAGACTCCGATGGACCGGCTGGTCGGTTACGCCGAGAAGCTCGAGGTCCCGGTACTGGCGCACTATGGCCCGGGAAAGCTCGCCGAAGAGTTGTTCGAGGCACTGGTGGTGCCGTCCCTGCACGCGCCGACTTTCGTGCGCGACTACCCGGAGGAGACGGCGCCGCTGACCAGGGCACATCGCAGCGCGGCCGGACTGACCGAGAAATGGGATCTGTACGTGCGCCACTTCGAGTTGGCCACCGCCTACTCGGAGCTGGTCGATCCGGTCGTGCAGCGGGAACGGTTTGCCAGGCAGACCGTGCTGGCTGCTCGGGGTGACGTCGAGGCCATGCAGATGGACGAGGACTTCCTCCGGGCCATGGAGTATGGGATGCCGCCCGCCGGGGGAATGGGGATGGGGGTCGATCGGCTGCTCATGGCCCTAACCGGGCTGGGTATCCGGGAGACGATCCTGTTCCCGCTGGTGAAGCCCGAATAGCGGCGCTGCCGGACCGGGTGGCGGGACGTATGCTCCTGGTGTGCTGAAGGTCCTGCTCGCGATCCTCCCGTCTGCCGGGGTGTTGTTCCTCTTCTGGCTGGGTATCAAGTCGCTGATCGAGGCCGACCGCCGCGAGCGGAAGGCACAGGCGCACTGGGAGGCTGTCACCGCGAGGGGTTCCACCGGCCCGGCCCCGGTCGCGGAGCCGCCCGCAGCGGCCGCCCCGAACGGAACGGGCCCGGTGCGGGAGGTCCCCCCGTCCGGCACCGATCAGCCCAACGGGCGGCGCTGATCGGATCCGCCGGGCCTCTACCGATTCGTCCGCAAGGCGGTCGGGTGACCCTGCCCGGGCCGGTCAATGGTGCTACCCGCCGTCAATGGGTGGACCGGCAATCCCGCCGCTTCCCAAAAAATGGGCTGTTCAACCCGGCTCCAATCCTGTTCCGAGGCTGTGTCCCAATGCTGTCGGTCAGGGTGGAAGACCCGATCGCATTACCTCCGACCGAGTGATCAGGCCCGCAGTTGCGGTCCGCCTCTTTGACATTTCCCGGTGCCTGATCGATATTGTTGGCGCAACATTCGGGCGGCATGGGAGAAGAAATGGCCCAGAAAGTGCAAGTGATCCTCGTCGACGACGTCGACGGTGGAGAGGCTGACGAGACGGTGAGCTTCGCTCTCGACGGCGTCAGCTACGAGATCGACCTTTCCGAAGGAAATGCCGAGAGCCTGCGCGAGGGGCTCGCGGAGTGGATCGGGCACGCCCGCCGGGTCGGCGGCCGGGCTTCCGCCCGTGCCCGTGGCGGTAAGGGCCGGGCCAGCGGTGCGGCGGGGAACTCGGCCAAGGCCGACCTGTCGGCGGTGCGGGCCTGGGCCCGCGAGAGCGGCTACCAGGTCAGCGACCGTGGACGGGTCTCGTCCGAGGTGCTGGCGGCTTACGACTCGGTACACTGAACGGGCCGCACTCGCGGTATCGGCTACGGCGCAGGGGGTCGCAGCGGCGTCCGCACAGGTGAGCCCGAACCAGGCAGGAGGCCGGCGCCGGGGTGATCTGACAGGATCCCCGGCACCGGCCTCGTTGCGCATGGCCGCGAGATCATTCAGGCCGCGGGAGGAGTCAGGCCGCGGGAGGAGTCAGGCCGCCTGCCTCGATGGTTGCCGGGCTGACTGAGTGGCCCTCGCGGCCGTGCCGGGCTGCGGCACGAGAATGATGACCAAGACCAGCGTGACCGCGCCGGCCACGGCGTCGAGCAGGTAGTGATTGGCCGTGGCGAGGACCACCATCGTGGTCAGCACCGGATAGCACCAAGTGAGCAGGCGCCAGCGACTCCGGGTCGTGGCGCTGATCGCCCAGGCCACCCAGCAGGCCCAGGCCACGTGCAGGGACGGCATGGCCGCGTACAGGTTGACCAGCCCGTGCCCGGTGCTTCCGCCCTGGGCGCCGAAGATGTGCTGCTGGACCAGGGTGTCGACCGCGCCGGGGACGCTCAGCCGCGGCGGCGCGACCGGGAAGGCCCAGAACACCGCGAGCGCACCCACAGTCATGGCGAAGAGCACGGTGCGCGCCCGGGCGTAGACCAGCGGCCAACGCAACCAGAGCCAGATCAGCAGCACGATGGCCACGGTGAGGTGCAGGCAAGTGTAGTAATACCCGGCCGAGGTGGCCAGCATCGAGTGCTCCGACAGCCACCCGTTCAGCCCGCGCTCAAGGGCGCGGATGGCCTCGGGCTCCATGGCCTCGATCTCACGGGCGTGGGCGAAGGCGGCGCTCGGGCTCGCCTGCGCCATGGCGCGGACGGCCTCGTAGAGGGCATTGCCCAGGACACAGACCAGCAGTTCCAGGGGCCACGGCATCCGGACCCAGTTCCGGGTCCGGATCGCGGTCCACAGCGAGGTCCAGGTCACCTCACGCAGCCAGCTGCGCAGCCGCGGGACCTGGTGCGCCGGCCGGGTGGGCGGCAGGGCCGGTGAGTCGGACGGAAACCTCGAGACACCGCACGGCCGCGGTGGACGGGTGAAGGTCACGATCCGCGCTCCTCGGTCCGTGGGGGCTGCATTGTGCGGCCTGACGCGAGGTGATCCCCCCAGCCCCGCGAGCGGCCGCGCACGTCCGCCATCGCACGAGCGCCCGTGCCGGGAACCGCGGTGCTCACTGGGCGATATCCCCTTGTCTCGAGCCCAGCTCTTCTGATTTCGGGCCTCGTCCCGAGCGACCACGACTCGACACAGCCTCGCAGGATCCTAATCGTCGGCGGTTCGCCCGGCATGGCATACCCCCCGGCACTATTCCGCCCGGCGGTGTCCCACCCGCGCGCGGTGGCGCCGATGCCCCCTATACGTCCTCCCGATTCCGTGCATAGCGGGATGCTGACGGGATCGGTTCGGGCCTGAATGTGATCTTAACCCGGGCCGCTGACAACCTGCGGGCTCGGCCGGCTGGACCTCAATCACACCGGTCATGACGCCGGTCATCCCACGGGCCGGGGCAGGGCTCACAAGCCCCTGGCGGACTCCAGGTCCCGGAGTACGGCCAGCTCATGCTCCGTCGGGGGCCGGGTCGTGCACAGCTCGTCGCTGACCGCCAGTGGCCAGCCGGTGGCCGCCGTGACCTGCCCGACAGTGACCCCTGGATGGACGGCGGTGAGGGTGAGCTCGCAGCTGCGCGGGTCCGGCTCCAGGACGCCCAGGTCGGTGATCACCCGTTGAGGGCCCCGACCGCGCAGGCCGTGGCGCCGGCGGTCACCAGGGCCCGCGCCGAAGCCGAGCGAGGTGACGAAGCCGACACGATCCACGAAGATCCTCCGGCTGTGCCGGACCACGACCAGGACCTCGCCGCACGAGGCGGCGATCTCGGGCGCGCCTCCGGCACCGGGCAGGCGGACGGACGGGGCGGCGTAGTCGCCGATCACGGTGGTGTTGATGTTCGCGAACCGGTCGATCTGCGCCGCACCGAGAAAACCGACGTCGATCCGGCCCGGCTGGAGCCAGTAGTTGAACACCTCGGGCACGCTGATCACCGCGTCCGCGGTGTCGGCGAGAACGCCGTCGCCGATCGACAGCGGCAGCGTGGCCGGCTTGGCCCCGAGCGCCCCGGACTCGTACACGAGCACCAGCCCCGGGGCGTGCGTGCGCCGCGCCAGGTTCGCCGCGGTGCTGGGCAGGCCGATCCCGACGAAGCAGACCGCCCCGTCGGGCAGCGCCCGGGCGGCCGCGACGGTCATCATCTGGTCGGCGCTCCAGGCCCGCCCCTGCGCCGTCCCGGCGACGGCCCCGGCCGGTGTCATCGGGCACCGCCGGCGGGGGCCTGGAGCACCTCGGAGCGCAGCCACCCGTCGAAGGTCTCGCGGTCGCGGCTGATCCCCTCCCACCACCGGTAGTACTCGTTGTCGCGGCTGGAGTAACCGTGCGCGTAGGACGGATGCGCCCCGCTCGGCACCTCGGCCACGAAGGTCAGCGCCCAGGACGGCAGCACCACGGCGCCCGGCACCGGCTCGAGCCGGTCCACCACTTCCTCGACCGTGACCAGCGTGCGGCGGGACGCGAGCAGGGCCTCCTTCTGAACTCCGATCAGGCCCCACAACTGGACATTGCCGCTGCGGTCAGCCCGTTGCGCGTGCACGATCCCGACGTCCGGGTTCAGCGCGGGCACCGCGGTCAACACCTCGCCGGTGAACGGGCAGGTGATCGGCTTGACGGTGGCGGTGTGCGCGGCTAGATCGGTGCCCTGGTACCCGCGCAGGACGGCGAACGGCAACCCGGAGGCGCCCGCCACGTACCGGTTGGCCATCCCGGCGTGGCTGTGTTCCTCGAGCTCCAGGGGGACGGGCCAGGCGTGCTCGACCGCGTCCCGGAACCGGTGCAGCGAGCCGACCCCGGGGTTGCCGCCCCAGGAGAAGATCAGCTTGCGCGCACAGCCGGCGCCGATCATCTGGTCGTAGACGATGTCGGGCGTCATCCGGACGAGGGTGAGGTCACGCCGCCGCTGGCGGATGATCTCCAGGCCGGCGGCCACCGGGATCAGATGCGTGAACCCCTCGAGCGCGACGGTGTCGCCGTCGTGCACGAGCTCGGCGATCGCGTCGGTCAGGCCGGCCAGGGTGGCCAGGGTGGCCATCGGTGCCTCCTTCAGGCCGGAACCGGACATCCCCGAACCGGACCCGAACCGGACCCGAACCGGACCAGAACCAGACCAGAACGGCAGGTCGTTCGCATGTCGAACGGGCGTTACGACGACGAGCCTAGGACCGGCCCGGCCACTTCCGCCAGGAGCGAACAGAACCGGCCCGTACCGCCCTGGCGGAACACGAAAGTCGAGGTCTCCGTTGGCCGATGCACGGGTTCCGATCGAATCTCACCGTAGGCGCGGGGTGATTGGGTCGGTACCGACGGATAGCATCGACAAGGTCAGCCCGGAGGGACCCCTCCGCCGCACGACCGCACGAGGAGCGCAGATGTTCGAACGATTTACCGACCGCGCCCGCCGTGTCGTCGTCCTGGCTCAAGAAGAGGCCAGGATGCTCAACCACAACTACATCGGGACCGAGCACATCCTGCTCGGCCTGATCCACGAGGGTGAGGGCGTCGCGGCGAAGGCACTCGAGTCGCTGGGCATCTCCCTCGATGCGGTACGCGAGCAGGTTCAGGAGATCATCGGCCAGGGCCAGCAGGCCCCGTCCGGTCACATCCCGTTCACGCCGCGGGCCAAGAAGGTGCTCGAGCTGTCCCTGCGCGAGGCGCTGCAGCTCGGTCACAACTACATCGGGACCGAGCACATCCTGCTGGGGCTGATCCGCGAGGGCGAGGGCGTCGCCGCGCAGGTCCTGGTCAAGCTCGGCGCCGACCTGAACCGGGTCCGGCAGCAGGTCATCCAGCTGCTGTCCGGCTACCAGGGCAAGGAGCCGGCGAGCGCGGGCGGACCGCAGGAGGGCACCCCCTCCGGGTCGCTGGTGCTGGACCAGTTCGGCCGCAACCTGACCCAGGCCGCCCGCGAGGGCAAGCTCGACCCGGTGATCGGCCGGGAGAAGGAAATCGAGCGGGTCATGCAGGTGCTCTCCCGCCGGACCAAGAACAACCCCGTCCTGATCGGTGAGCCCGGGGTCGGCAAGACCGCCGTCGTCGAGGGGCTGTCCCAGGCGATCGTCAAGGGCGAGGTGCCCGAGACGCTCAAGGACAAGCAGCTGTACACCCTCGACCTCGGCGCCCTGGTGGCCGGTTCCCGGTACCGCGGTGACTTCGAGGAGCGGCTGAAGAAGGTCCTCAAGGAGATCCGCACCCGCGGCGACATCATCCTGTTCATCGACGAGCTGCACACCCTGGTCGGCGCCGGCGCCGCCGAGGGCGCGATCGACGCGGCGAGCATCCTCAAGCCGATGCTGGCCCGCGGCGAGCTGCAGACCATCGGCGCGACCACGCTGGACGAGTACCGCAAGCACCTCGAGAAGGACCCGGCCCTGGAGCGGCGGTTCCAGCCGATCCAGGTGCAGGAGCCGACGCTGTCGCACACCATCGAGATCCTCAAGGGCCTGCGCGACCGTTACGAGGCACACCACCGGGTCTCGATCACCGACAGCGCGCTGGTCGCGGCCGCCACCCTGGCAGACCGCTACGTCAACGACCGGTTCTTGCCGGACAAGGCGATCGACCTGATCGACGAGGCCGGCGCCAGGCTGCGGATCCGCCGGATGACGGCCCCGCCGGACCTGCGCGAGTTCGACGAGAAGATCGCCCAGACCCGGCGCGAGAAGGAGTCCGCGATCGACGCGCAGGACTTCGAGAAGGCCGCGTCACTGCGCGACACCGAGAAGAAGCTGCTCGCCGCCAAGTCCGAGCGGGAGAAGCAGTGGAAGGCCGGCGACATGGACGTCGTCGCGGAGGTGGACGAGGAACTGATCGCCGAGGTCCTGGCCACCGCGACCGGCATCCCGGTGTTCAAGCTGACCGAGGAGGAGTCCTCCCGCCTTCTGCGGATGGAGGACGAGATCCACAAGCGGATCATCGGCCAGAACGACGCGATCAAGGCGCTCTCGCAGGCGATCCGCCGTACCCGCGCCGGGTTGAAGGACCCCAAGCGTCCGGGCGGCTCGTTCATCTTCGCCGGCCCCACCGGCGTCGGGAAGACCGAGCTGGCGAAGGCGCTCGCCGAGTTCTTGTTCGGTGACGAGGACTCGCTGATCCAGCTGGACATGAGCGAGTTCAGCGAGAAGCACACGGTCTCGCGGCTGTTCGGCTCCCCGCCCGGCTACGTCGGGTACGAGGAGGGTGGCCAGCTGACCGAGAAGGTGCGCCGGCGACCGTTCTCCGTGGTCCTGTTCGACGAGGTCGAGAAGGCCCACCCGGACATCTTCAACTCGCTGCTGCAGATCCTCGAGGACGGCCGGCTGACCGACAGCCAGGGTCGGATGGTCGACTTCAAGAACACCGTGATCATCATGACCACCAACCTCGGCACCCGGGACATCGCCAAGGGCGTCATGGTCGGCTTCCAGGCCGGCAACGACACCAAGTCCGGCTACG
The DNA here is from genome assembly GCA_963740575.1 of uncultured Actinomycetota bacterium. GTDB lineage: Bacteria > Actinomycetota > Actinomycetes > Actinomycetales > Kineosporiaceae > CAVUET01. Next base: position 285,643 of record CAVUET010000002.1, read on the forward strand.
AGCGGATGAAGAACAAGGTCATCGACGAGCTCAAGCAGCACTTCCGCCCGGAGTTCCTCAACCGTGTGGACGACACCATCGTCTTCCCGCAGCTGTCGCAGGAAGAGATCGTCGAGATCGTCGACCTGATGATCGCCAAGGTGGACGAGCGGCTGCGCGACAAGGACATGGGCATCGAGCTCACCCCCGTGGCGAAGGTGAAGCTGGCGACCACGGGGTACGACCCGGTGCTGGGCGCCCGGCCGCTGCGCCGAACCATCCAGCGGGAGATCGAGGACGCGCTGTCCGAGAAGATCCTCTACTCCGAGCTCAAGCCCGGGCAGATCGTCCTGGTCGATGTCGAGGGCGAGGGCGAGAACGCGCGGTTCACCTTCTCCGGTACGACGAAGTCGCCACTGCCCGACCTGGCGCCGGTGGAGACGACAGCTGCCGGGCTCGAGCCCGCCGGCGGCGCGGAGGAGCACACCGCCCAGGGCTGACCGGCCCAGGGCTGACCGGCCCAGAGAAGATCACGAAAGTGCGAGCTGATCGCCGCCGCCCACCCGGGCGGCGGCGATCAGCCCTTTGCCAGACCCGTCCGTCAGGCCGAGGGCGGCGGCGGCCACTGGGAGGCTCCGAACTCGCGGGACACCGCCCGGGCCGCCGCCCGCAGTGCGTCCAGCGCCTGAGGACCGAGTGGCCAGTCGGCGCTCGGGACCACCAGGCCGATCGCGCCGACCACGTCCCCCACGGCGTCCAGCACCGGTGAGGCGGCACAGCACTCGCCGAGCACCGCCTCCTCGACCTCGACCGCGATCCCGGTCGCGCGCACCGCGTCCAGTCCCGACCGCACCGTCGCCGGGTCGGTGATCGTCTCGCCCGTCATCGACCGCAGGACGGCGCCCTCCGGCAGTGCCAGGGCGCAGGCGGCGGGGTCGAAGGCGATCATCGCCTTGCCCAGGGCGGAGGCGTGTACCGGGATCACGATGCCCACCTCGATCATCTGCCGTGACCCGTCCGGCCGTGGCTCGTGGTGCACCACGATCACGTCGGTGAGCAGGAGCACCGCGGTCCGCACCGCGCAGCCGGTGCGTCGGGCCAGATCCTGCGACCAGGTGGCCACCCGGGAACGCAGGTCCAGGGTGTCCAGGTAGACGTTGCCGAGCCGCAGCGTGGCCGGGCCGAGCCGGTAGCGCCCCGAGTCGCGCTCCTGCAGCACCATTCCGTGTGCCAGCAGGGTGCGCATGATCCCGTGCACGGTGGACGGCGGCAGCTCCAGTCGGGCAGCCACCTCGCCGAGGCTCATCCGCCGCGCGCCCTGCAGCGCGGTCAGGATCTGTACCGCTCGGTCCACCGACTGGATCATCCGGACAGGTCACTCCGTTCTCGACCGCCGCCGGGGGTCCGGTGGCTCGTTGCTGCTCGGGCCGGGCCGGGCCGGGCGTGCCGGCGCCGGATGCTGCTTGGGCAGATTCTGCCCGCAACCCCCTTGCCATGCGCGCATCGGGCGCGTAACTTCCTCATCACATTCGACATTGTCGAATGACATTCGGTCAAGCGTCGCAGGCGCGGGTGCTCCGTCCTGATCCGTGCCGCGCGGCCCGGGCTCCTCTGGAGGGCACCATGGACGAGCCAACGATGGCTCAGAAGCTCACGGCCGAGGTCATCGGGACGGCGTTCCTGGTGTTCATCGGCGTCGGCTCGATCCCGGCAACGCTGATCGTGAACGGTTCCGCGCCGTTCACCATGGCCGATCTCGGCGTGATCTCCCTCGCCTTCGGCACGGTCGTGGTCGCGGCGGTCTACGGGCTGGGCCACGTCTCCGGCTGTCACATCAACCCCGCCGTCACCCTGGGCTTCGCCGCCACGAGGCAGTTCCCGTGGTCGCAGGTGCCCGCCTACCTCGGCGCCCAGCTCCTGGGCGCGATCATCGGCGCCGCCGCGATCATCGGAGTCCTCGGCCACCAGGCCGTCGACCTGGGTCTCGGCGTCGCCGCCTACCACACCGGCGTCGGTGCCGGTCAGGCCTTCACCGCCGAGTTCGTGGGTACGTTCATCCTCGTGTTCACCGTCTTCGGGGCCTTCCATCGCAAGGCGGCGGCGGGGTTCGGCGGGCTCGCTGTCGGCCTGGTCGTCTTCGCGGTGATCATCGTCGTGGCGCCGGCCACCAGCGCCTCGATCAACCCGGCTCGCACGTTCGGGCCGATGCTCGTGCAGCAGATCGCGGGTGGCACGGTCGAGTGGGGCCAGCTGCCGGTGTACTGGGCTGCCGAGCTCCTGGGCGGCGCGCTGGCCGGGCTGGCCTACGTGGCCATGTCCCGGACCAGGGCCGAGGCGCCGGCCCGGGACGCCGCGGCCACCCCGCAGGCCGCGCAGGTGTGAACCATCGGGTTACGCCATCACGAGGAACCGAACCAGGGCGAAGGAGCAGTCGATGAAGAAGCTCATCAATGACCCTGCCGACGTGGTCGCCGAGGCGCTGCTCGGTGTCGCAGCGGCCCACCCGGAGCTGAGGGTCGACCACGCGAACAAGATCGTCTACCGCGCCGACGCCCCGGTCCGGGAAAGGTCGGCCTGATCTCGGGCGGAGGCTCAGGACACGAACCGCTGCACGGCGGCTTCGTCGGCCTCGGCATGTTGGACGCGGCCTGCGCCGGGGAGGTCTTCACCTCGCCGGTCCCGGACCAGATGCTGGCCGCGACCAAGGTCGTGGACGGCGGGGCGGGCGTCCTGCACATCGTGAAGAACTACACCGGCGACGTGATGAACTTCGAGATGGCCGCCGAGCTGGCCGCCGCGGAGACGGGTGTCGACCTGATCTCGGTGGTCACCGACGACGACGTCGCCGTGCAGGACAGCCTGTACACGGCAGGCCGTCGCGGGGTCGGCGTGACCGTCCTGCTGGAGAAGATCGCCGGCGCCGCCGCGGAGCAGGGCCGCAGCCTGGCCGAGGTGGCCGAGGTGGCCCGCCGGGTGAACGCGAACGGCCGCAGCATGGGGATGGCCCTGACCTCGTGCACCGTCCCGGCCGCGGGCACGCCGACCTTCGACCTGCCCGAGACCGAGATGGAGATCGGGATCGGCATCCACGGCGAGCCGGGCCGGCGCCGAGTCCCGATGGCCGCGGCGTCCGAGATCGCCGAGTTGCTCGTCGAGCCGATCCTCGGCGACCTCGACTTCACCGCCTCCGAGGGCGTGATCGCGTTCGTGAACGGGATGGGCGGCACGCCGCTGATCGAGCTCTACCTGATGTTCAACGAGGTGTCCCGGCTGCTGGCCAAGGCCGGGGTCACGGTGGTGCGGTCCCTGGTGGGCCCGTACATCACCAGTCTGGAGATGGCCGGCTGCTCGATCACCCTGCTCAAGCTGGACGAGGACCTGCTCCGGCTCTGGGACGCCCCGGTGCGCACGCCCGCACTGCGCTGGGGAGCATAGGCGGATGACCACTGCGGACGGGCCGGGCCCGAGCATTGACGTTGCCGTACTGGATCGGTGGATCCACGCCTTCGCCACGGCGGTGAGCGAGAACAGGGATCTGCTCACCCGGCTGGACGCGGCGATCGGCGACGCCGATCACGGGCTGAACATGGATCGGGGCCTGACCGCGGTGGTCGCCGCCCTGCGGGGGGCTGAGCCGTCCACGGTCGGCGCCCTGCTCAAGCAGGTGGGAATGACGCTGGTCAGCACCGTGGGCGGGGCCAGCGGCCCCCTGTACGGGACGCTGTTCCTGCGGATGGCGACATCCGCGGGTGAGGTCGCCGCGCTCGACCCGCCGGGCCTGGCGAAGGCACTGCGGGCCGGGCTGGAAGGCGTGGTCGCCCGGGGCAAGGCGGAGGCCGGGGACAAGACCATGTTCGACGCCCTGGCCCCGGCGTGCGACACGCTGGACGAGGCACTCGGCGGCGGCAGACCGCTGGCCGAGGCGGTGCGGGCCGCGGCGGACGCCGCGGCGACCGGGCGGGACGCGACCACCCCGATGCTGGCCCGCAAGGGGCGGGCCAGCTACCTGGGCGAGCGCAGTGTCGGGCATCAGGATCCCGGTGCGACGTCGGCCGCGCTGATGCTGGCGTCGCTGGCGGAGGCGGTGGGCTGACGCCGGGTTTCGGCGCAGCCGGTGGCCCGGCGCCGGATTCGGCAGGGCCGTAGAGAGGTGGGTTCGGTGGTCGGGATCGTCGTGGTGGCTCACAGCCGGGCGCTCGCGCGCGCGGCGGTGGCGCTCGCCGAGGAGATGGTGCGTGGCCAGCAGCTGCGGATAGGGATCGCAGCAGGGCTGGACGAGCGCAGCTTCGGCACGGACGCGGTCGCGATCTGCGAGGCGATCACCGCAGCGGACGACGGCTCCGGCGTGGTGGTGCTGATGGACCTGGGCAGCGCCGTGCTGTCCGCCGAGCTGGCCCTGGACCTGCTGGACGAGCAGGTCCGGGCCCGGGTCGTGCTCTGCCCGGCCCCGCTGGTCGAGGGCCTGGTGGTGGCCGCCGTCTCGGCGGCGTCCGGGGCGAACCGGGACGTGGTGGCTGCGGAGGCGTCGGCAGCGCTGGCCGCCAAGCTGGCGCACCTCAGCCCGGGCGACGCCACCGGCGGCGTCCGGGCCGGGGGCGGGCAGGGGGGCGCATCCGGCATGGGTGACCACGTCGCCGAACCGGCCGGCGATGCGGCGGTCGGCGTCTTCACCGTGCGCACCCGGCACGGCCTGCACGCCCGGCCGGCCGCGCGACTGGTGCAGGAGGTCGGCCGGCTCGAGGCCCAGGTTGAGCTGCGCAACCTGACCACCGGGGCCGGACCGGTGTCGGGGCGCAGCCTGTCCCGGGTGGCCACCCTGGCCGCCCTGCCCGGGCACGAGGTCGAGGTCCGCGCCACAGGCAGCCAGGCCCGGGAGGCGCTCGAGCACATCCTGGCGCTGGCCGCCCGGGACTTCGACGAGCAACCGGACACCGTGGCCGTGGCGGGCGCTGTGGCACTGGTGGCGCCCGCACGCCAGGGCAGGACCGCGGCGCCCACGGTCGGACCGCCGGCCGAAGGTTCCACGGCCCTCCCGGTGAATCCTGCCCCGGGAGGGCCGTGGACAGGGCTGCCCGTCTCGCCCGGGATCGGGATCGGGCCGGCCCGATCACTGCGCTCGGGTGTCCCCGAGGTCCCGGACGCCTGCAGCGACGACCCGCCCGGACAGTGGCGCCGGTTGCAGGAGGCGCTCGCCGCCGCCCGGCGGCAGATCCGCCAGGTGCGCTCGCGGACCCGGCGCGACCTGGGCGAGGACGAGGCCGCGATCTTCGACGCCCACCTGTTGATGCTCCAGGACAGCGACCTGCTCGACGACGTGCACGCGCGGATCGGCGGCGGCCAGGCGGCGGCGCCGGCCTGGGCTGCGGTCGTCAAGCGGGTTGCCGCCGAGCTTGCCGCCCTGCCCGACCCCTACCTGCAGGCCCGGGCCGCGGACGTGCGCGCGGTGGGCGACCAGGTGCTGCGCGAGCTGCTCGGGGTGACCGCCGTCCGGGCCCGGCCGCACGGCGTGCTGGTGGCACCCGACCTGACCCCCGCCGAGGCGGCCGAGCTGGACCCGGACGCCGTCCGCGCCGTGGTCCTGGCCTTCGGGAGCCCGACGGCGCACAGCGCGATCCTGGCCCGGGCCCGAGGGATCCCCTGCGTGGTGGGCGCCGGGCCGGGGGTGCTGTCGGTGCCGGACGGCTCCGTCCTCGCGGTGGACGGGCAGACCGGCGAGGTCGTGCCCGATCCGTCCCCGGAGCTGCTGGCTGAGCTGCGGGCGCGCGCCGACCAGCTGGCCGGGCGGCGCGCCGCGGCGATGTCGCGGGCGGGGCAGCCGGCTGTGACCCGGCACGGGGTCAGCGTCCTGGTCGGCGCCAATCTCGGCGGCGTGGACGAGGCGAGGGTGGCCGCCGGGTCGGGCGCCGACCTGGCCGGGCTGGTGCGGACCGAGTTCCTCTTCCTGGGCCGTGCCGACGCTCCGGACGTCGACGAGCAGGAGAAGGCCTACCGGGCGATCGCCGAAGCGATGGGCGGGCGCCGGATCACCCTGCGCACGCTGGACGTCGGAGGCGACAAGTCGCTCGACTACCTGCCCACGGCCCCGGAGGCCAACCCGTTCCTCGGGGTCCGCGGGCTCCGGTTGTCGCTGACCCAGCCGGCGATGCTGACCGAGCAGTTACTGGCCATGGTGCGGGTGGCCCACGAGGCGCCGGTCAGCGTGATGTTCCCGATGGTCGCTGCGGTGTCCGAGCTGGCCCGCGCCCGAGAGCTGCTGGACGAGGCGATCCGGTCCGACGGCAGGGGGATGCCCACCGGGCTGCAGGTGGGGATCATGGTCGAGGTGCCCGCCACGGCGCTGAAGACCGCGGCCTTCGCCGGGCAGGTGGACTTCTTCTCGATCGGGACCAACGATCTGACCCAGTACGCGCTGGCCGCCGAGCGCGGCAACGACTCCGTGGCGGCGCTCGGCGATCCTCTCGATCCGGGAGTGCTGCACCTGATCGCGGCGGTCTGCCGGCAGGCGGGCGGTGCCACTGTCGCGGTCTGCGGCGAGCTCGCCGCGGACGAGGCGGCCACCGGGGTGCTGGTCGGGCTCGGGGTGCGTGAGCTGTCGGTAGCGCCACCGGCAGTACCCGGGATCAAGGAAGCCGTCCGGAGCGTTGACCAGGAGGCGGCAGGGCTCGCAACGCGGGCACTGTCCGTGGCCGGCCCGGCGGAGGTGCGCGCAGTTCTGCGTCCGACGCCGGAATAGCCCCGCTGACCACCACAGCAGGCCTGCCGAGCAGGCCGTCGTGACGGGCTGCGGTCGTCAGCGGGGCACCGCCGGGCCGACCGCCGCCTCGGGGTCGCGCGCTGGCAGGATCAGCGGCGTGAGCACACAGGCCGTGGCCGAGCTGATCGTGCGCCGGGCCCGCACCCGCGACGTCCCGTCGATCGTCGAGCTGGTGGAGGGCTACGCCCGGGACCGGATCCTGCTCGGCAAGGAGCGGGTCACCCTGTACGAGGACGTGCAGGAGTTCCGGATCGCCGAGGCGCCGGACGGCACCGTGGTCGGCTGCGGGGCGCTGCACGTGATGTGGGAGGACCTGGCCGAGGTCCGCACCCTGGCCGTGCACCGGGGTTGGCGCCGTCACGGCGTCGGCCGCCTGATCCTCGACGCACTGGTCGAGCAGGCCGTCGAGCTCGGGGTGAGCAGGCTCTTCTGCCTGACCTTCGAGGTGGACTTCTTCAGCCGGCACGGCTTCCATGCCATCGACGGGACGCCGGTCGAGCCCGCCGTCTACGCCGAGTTGCTGCGGTCGATGGACGAGGGCGTCGCGGAGTTCCTCGACCTGGCCCGGGTGAAGCCCAACACGCTCGGGAACAGCCGGATGCTCAGGACGCTGTAGGAGCGTCGCCGTCCGGTCCCGGCCGATCAGGCCCGGTCCGGCGGCCGCGGGCGTCGCGGGCGGCCAGCGGGCGCAGCAGCTCCGCCAGGGCCGCGGGGTCCGGTGTGTTCTTGAAGAAGGCCGCGTCCACCGCCTCGACGACGGTGACGGCGCGCTCGGCGAGTTCCGCGCCGCGCCGGGTGACGGTCAGCTTCCTGGCGCGGGTGTCGCTCGGGTCGACCTCGCGCCGGACCAGCCCCTTGGCCTCGAGCCTGCGGAGCACCTGCGAGGTCATCTTCACGTCGGTGCCCGCGTGCCGGGCCACGGCCAGCTGGTTCGGGTCGCAGCCGTGCCGGTTCAGCCACCACGTACTGGCCAGCAGCACGAACTGGGCGTGGGTGAGGTCCAACGGGGCCAGGGCGGCGGCGACGTCCCGTTGCCAGCGCAACGTGACGTGCCACAGCAGGAAGCCCGGGTTCGCCTCCGGATCGGTGGGCACTGGTCAGCCTTCGGCCAGCCGGACCAGCGCCCCGAGCACGTCGGGGAAGTCGGCGGTGATCTGGGGGCCCAGCTCCGGCCCGACCTGGTCGGCTGCGGGGCCGGAGATCTCGGTCCGGTAGCGGACCCGGGTGCGCCCGTCCGCCAGTTCCTCCAGCCGATGCGACGTGCTCACCACGAAATCGCCGGCGTCCAGCTCGTCGGTGAACGCCTCTCCCGGCACGATCCGGGTCAGGCGCAGAGCGATGGGCTCGTCCTGCCCGGGGGCGGTCATCCGGAAGGTGGTCCCCACGGTGAGCGGTCCGTCGATATCGATCGTCGCGATGCCCGCGTTCCACTCGGGCCAGGCCGCCATGTCCGACCAGAGCTGCCAGAGCCGCCCGCGGCCGGCCGACGTCTCCAGGCTGTGCTCGTACTCCCACACGATGACCCCCAGGCATGTTCGGACCCCAGGCATCTTCGTACCCAGGCATATTTGAACTACGCGAAGACTATCATCATGAAGACTATCTGACCAGCCCGGGGAGTCCGCTGGCCTCGAGGCGCTCCGGAGGACTGACAACCGTCAGGTGGTCGGCTGCGTGTCTAGTGCGTGTGGCTCCGCCCGGATGGGACGGAATCACTCGGTTCTCGGAGGCGATCACGATGCGCGGAACTGGCCGTGCGGGACGTCCGGCACGTCAGGATCAGAGAGTCTGGGGGAGGCCGCGGATCGTTCCCGCGGTGGCATTGGTGGCGGCGATGCTGGCCGCGGGCTCGGCATGCGGGCAGGCCGGACGCTCGGTGAACACGCCCGGCGCGACGAGCGGGACGGCGGGTCCGGTGGTCGGCAGCGCCCGGCGGGCCCGGCACCGGTGGCGCAACTGCGCCCCCCAGCACCTCTACATCACCGTCCACCTCGCCCGCGGTCACGGGCACCCGGCGCTCGGCGGCCGATCAGCTGGCAGGGTTTTTCGGGGCGGCAGGCCGCGCGGACAGCCAGATCCGGCGGGCCGGTGTCCTGATCAACCAGGGGATCGGCGCCGAGACGATCCGCCTGGATGCTCGCGCCCTGGCCGCGGTCAAGGCGATCGACCTGGCTGCGACGGCCCGGGCGATCCCCGGCGGGCTACCGCCCGCGCTGCAGCGCTCGGTGTTGCAGGTCTACGCCGACCTGTCCTCCCGGGCTGCCGCGTTCAATCGGGTGCGCGAGTTCGCGGGCCGGTCATTGCCGCGTGGCGGAGCCGAGGCCGAGGATCTGATCCGCTGCCTCGGCAACGGAGCCGCGCCGGCCAGGTCGTACGCCGCTGACCTGGCCGCCGCCCGGCACCTGGCTGCTGCCACTCGACCGGTCACGCTCGCGCCCGCCTCGTCCCGGCGCACTGCCGAGATGGCGATCCGCGCCTACGGCATCGCGCTGCACAACAACGGCTGCGACTCCTGCGGAGGGTACGTCCCCCGGCCGGTGGTGCTGTATCGGATCGTCTGGAAGCACATCGTGCTGGCCCCGGGCAGCGTCTGGGACGGCACCATCGGCGGTATGCCCTTCACCGCCCGCTACAGCCAGGGCCATGGCTGGACCGTAGGACTCGATGCCTGCTGATGCCGGGCCGTCATCCGGGCGCGGCGGACGCGGCGAGGTGCTGTTGCAGCGCGCGGGTGATCGGCCAGGCGCCGTCCGAGGTGTTGGCGATCACCGTGTGCGTGAGGCCGGTGCCGGGATCGTGCAGGCTGTGGAACGACACGCCCGCGTCGTAGCCCACCAGGATCGCGGCGTCGCTGGACTCGTGCAGCCAGAAGCCGAGCCCGTAGCGCATCGACTCCGACGGCACCTCGCTGCGCGGGCGCAGCATCTCCGCGACCGTTCCGCGGGGAACGATCCGGCCGGCGAGCAGCGCCGACCAGAACCGGTGCACGTCGGCGACGGTGGTGTAGGCGCCGCCGTCACCGCTGCCCAGCACCGGGAGGTGGAAGACGTTGGTCCGCCACTGGCCGTCGACCTGGACGTAGCCGATCGCCGCGCGCCCCGGCAGCGCGTCGGAGCGGAGGAAAGCCGTGTCCGCCAGGCCCGCCGGCCGGCAGACCCGGTCGCGGACGAGTTCGTGGAAGCCGACACCACTGACCCGCTCGGCGATCAGCGCGAGCATGACGAACCCGCCGTTGCAGTAGGAGAAGCGCTGCCCGGCGGGGAACGTGGCGGGATGGCCGCCGAGCACCGCCAGGAACTGCTCGGTGTCGGCGAGCTCGTGCACCGGGACCGGCATCGCGTAGTCGCTGATCGGCCTTTCCACGTCCTCGTCCAGGTAGTCGCCGATCCCTGAGCGGTGCGCCAGCAGGTGCTCGACCGTCACGTCGTCGCCGATCAGCGGCAGGTCCTCGCCGAGCACCGACCGGGCCGTGGTGGCCAGGGTGAGCAGGCCGTCCTGCACCAGGCTCATCACCGCGAGTGCTGTCAGGCCCTTCGATCCGCTGGCGATGGCCAGCTGGGTGTCGACCGTCACGGCGACCTCGTGGGCGCGGTCGGCGAGTCCGTAGGCACCGGCGAACTCGATCTCGCCGCCGCGATCGACGCGGACCACCCCGCAGAACCCGTGCTCGCGGGCCAGCCGGTCCACCAGATCGTCGAGCCGCTGCATCATCCGATGCTAGGTCCGCTGTGCGTGCACGGTGCGCCCGCCGACCGTGGAGGAGCCGTCAGGGCCCGCGACTAGGTTTGCGGAGGACGGCCGGCCGGTCGGCAGTAGGAGGCGCGCGGTGAGCGAGCTGTGGGGGACGGCGCCGGAACTGGCGACCGCGCGACTGCGGCTGAGGCCGGTGCAGAGCGAGGATGCCCCGGGCCTGTTCGAGGTCTTCTCCGACCCGGCGGTGATGCGGTACTGGAGCACGCCGGCGTGGACCCGGCCGGAGCAGGCGAGCGAGCTGGTCGAGCAGGAGGCGATGTCCCTGGCGGCCGGGTCGTCCGTGCGCCTGGCCGTCCTCCGGGCAGACGACGGCGTGCTGATCGGCACGTTCTCGCTGTTCGCCCTGCTGGAGCTGAGCCGGCGCGCGGAGATCGGCTACGCGCTGGCCCGGTCGGCGTGGGGACGCGGCTACGCGCAGGAGGCCGGGCACGCGGTGATCCGGTACGTCTTCGACACCCTGGGGCTGAACCGGTTGGAGGCCGACGTCGACCCGCGCAACGAGGGCTCGGTGAGGGTGCTGGAGCGGCTCGGCTTCCGCCGGGAGGGGTTGCTGCGCGAGCGCTGGATCGTCGCCGACGAGGTCTGCGACTCGGCCCTGTACGGGTTGCTGAGCAGGGACTACCGCGCGGGCGCGTGACGCCCCGGTCGTGGATGCCCTCCGGTCGGGGACTGCGGCAGCCGGAAGCGGCCTCGTGCCAGCGGCTCGACCAGGCCGTCGGCGACGAGGGCGTCCAGGCACCGGTCGCGCTGCAGCGGATCGGTCAGCACGGCGTCCGGAGCGACCTCGACCAGCCGGCGGTGGGACACCGGTCCGGAGGCCGACCGCAGCGCGGCGAGCAGCCGGCCGCGCACCTGCCGATCGGTGCCGGCGTAGGCCTGGCCGCGCCGGGGCGGGCCCTGGTCGGCCTGGTGCCCCTCGGCGTGCCACCGGCAGTGGGCCGCCACCGGGCAACCGCCGCACCGGGGGACCCGGGCGGTGCAGATCAGCGCCCCGAGCTCCATCGAGGCGACGGCCCAGTCAGCCGCGGTGCCCGGATCGTCCGGCAGCACCTCCGCGGCGAGGCTGCGCTCGGCGGCGGTCAGTGCCGGTGCGGGCAGAGCGATGCCCGTGACCGCCCGGGCCAGCACCCGCCGGACGTTGGTGTCCACGACCGCGTGCCGCTGCCGGAACGCGAACGAGGCGACGGCCGCGGCTGTGTAGACCCCCACCCCGGGCAGGGCCAGCAGCTCGGCATGGTCGGCGGGAACCCGGCCGTCGTGCCGCTGGACGAGCACGCCGGCCGCCTCGTGCAGGCGCAGGGCGCGGCGGGGGTAGCCGAGGCGGTCCCACATCCGGATCGCCTCGGCCGGATGCTCGGCGGCCAGGTCTGCGGGTGTCGGCCAGCGTGCCATCCAGGCCTGCCACGCGGACATCACCCGTGCGACCGGCGTCTGCTGCAGCATCACCTCGCTGACCAGCACGCCCCAGGGGGAGCAGTCCGGGTGACGCCATGGCAGGTCGCGGCCGTGGACGGCGTACCAGGCAAGCACCGGCCGGTGCAGCGGGTGGCTGGACATCGCGGCCATCGACGCATCAGCGTCGCCGTGGCCCGCCACGTCCGGCCGGGTCGGGGTCATCCGGCCGGGCCCGGGTCAGACGTAGCGCTCGAGGATGCTGGACTCGGCCAGCCGGGACAGGCCCTCACGGACGGCGCGAGCACGTTGCTCGCCGACCCCGTCCACGGTCATCAGGTCGTCGAGGTTCGCGGCGAGCAGCTTCTGCAGGTCGCCGAAGTGGTCGACCAGCCGCTCGACGATCGCGCCGGGCAGCCGCGGGACCTTGTTCAGCAGGCGATACCCCTTGGGGCTGACCGCCACGTCGAGGGCCTCGCCACCGGTGCTGAAGCCGAGTACCCGCGCCACGGTGGCCAGGTCGACCAGTTCGGACGAGGTGATCGCGGCGAGGTCGACCAGGACGTCGACCATGGTCCGCTCCCGCCGGGCGCTGTCGAGGTAGTCCCGGATGACCAGCTCGCGGTCCGGGCTGACCCCGCCGATCAGCTCGTCCAGCTGCAGCGAGAGCAGGCGGCCGTCGGTGCCCAGCTCGACCACGTAGTGCGCGATCTCCTCGGAGATCCGGCGGACCATCTCCAACCGCTGCACCACGATCGACACGTCCCGGACGGTGACCAGGTCCTCGATCTCCAGCGCGGACAGCGTGCCGGTGACCTCGTCCAGGCGGGCCTTGTACCGCTCCAGCGTCGCCAGGGCCTGGTTGGCCTTGGCGAGGATCGCGTCCGAACCCTCGAGGACGTAGCGGAGGCTGCCCACGTACAGGGCCACGATGCGCATCGACTGGCTGACCGAGATGACGGGAAAGCCGGTCTGCTTGGCGGCCCGCTCCGCGGTGCGGTGACGGGTGCCGGACTCGCTGGTCTCGATGGTCGAGTCCGGCAGCAGCTGGACAGCGGCCCGCAGCAGCCGTGACACGTCGCGGTCGGTGACGATGGCGCCGTCCATCTTCGCCAGCTCGCGCAACCGGGTCGCGGAGAACTCCACGTCCAGAGGGAACCCCCCGGTGCAGATGTCCTCGACGACCTTGTCGAAGCCGAGCACGATCAGCGCCCCGGTGCGGCCGCGCAGGATGCGCTCAAGGCCGTCGCGCAGCTCCGTCCCCGGTGCCACCGCGGCGAGCGTGGCGCGGAGTTGCTCCTCGGTGGAGCGGTCGTGGGCCACGTTCACCCCCTGAACGTCCGATCGCGTACTGATGGAGCTGCGGCCGCGGGGCCCGACCGTCGGGCGTGACCGGGCGATACCCCCGGTGCAGCGATGTCGGTGACGAGTGTACGCAGCCGGAGGATGCCTGCCGCGCACGCCGTCGCCCGGCGTGCCGGAGAGCGCGCCGGACGTAAGTTTCCCGCCACCGGCCGGACTGCTCTCCCGATCATCCGGGTCCGAACGTCATCGGGACGCCGCCGCAGCCGCGCCGTCCGGACCCGCCGTCCCCGCGGCGGTGAACCGGTAGGACCGGAACACCCGCGACACGCGCACGGTGTACCAGCTGTACCACTGCCCGCGCCCCTTGTCCTGGACCGCAAGGTGTTCCAGGCTGCGGCGCCAGGCGGCGACCGATTCCTCATCTCGCCAGTAGGACACAGTGATGCCGAGCCCGTCGTCGCCGCGTGCCGACTCGATCCCGAGGTAGCCCGGCTGGGCGGCGGCGAGCTCCGCCATCCGGTCGGCGGCCTCGGCGTAGCCGTCGGTCTCGGCGCTCAACCGGGAGGTGAAGATCACTGCGAGACAGGGCCGCTCATCGTCGTCGGGCACGGCCTCACCCCCGGATCGGCAGCATGGTGGCCTGCTGCAGGGCGGCGTGGATGTCGCCGGCCTCGACCACCAGCATCCCCTCCGGCGCGGGATCGTCGGTCCCGATCGGGACGATCGCCGTTCGGAAGCCGAGCCGGGCGGCCTCGGCCAGCCGCCGCCCGATCGCGGTCACCGGGCGCACCTCTCCGGCCAACCCGACCTCGCCCACCGCGATGACCCCCTGCGGCATCGGGCGGTCGAGGGCGGCCCCGGCCACCGCGAGCGCGATCGCCAGGTCGGTGCTCGGCTCGGTCAGCCGGGCACCGCCGACGGTGGCCACGTAGGTGTCCCTGCCGACCAGCGCGGTGCCGGCCCGGCGTTCGAGCACGGCCAGCACCATGGCCACCCGGCTGGCATCCAGCCCGGACGTGGCCCGGCGCGGGTTGGTCAGCGCGCTCGGCGCGACCAGGGCCTGCACCTCGGCCACCAGCGGGCGGCGGCCTTCCAGCGTCACGGTCACGCAGGTCCCCGGAACGGGTTCCGCGTGCCGGGACAGAAACAGCCCGCTCGGGTCGGCCAGCCCCACGATCCCGGTGTCGGTCAGGTCGAAGCAGCCCACCTCGTCGGTCGGGCCGTACCGGTTCTTCACCGCGCGGATCAGCCGCAGCCGGGAGTGCCGGTCGCCCTCGAACTGGCAGACCACGTCGACCAGGTGCTCCAGCACCCGCGGCCCGGCGATCCCGCCGTCCTTGGTCACGTGCCCGACCAGGATGATCGCCATCGGCCGTGACTTGGCCATCCGGATCAGCGCGGCGGCCACCTCGCGGACCTGGCTGACATTCCCGGCGGCCCCCTCGACGGCGTCGCTGGCGATGGTCTGCACCGAGTCGACCACCAGCAGGTCCGGCTGAATCGCCTCGACGTGGCCGAGCACCGAGGCCAGGTCGGTCTCGGCCGCGAGCAGCAGTCGTGGACGCAGCGCGCCGATCCGCTCGGCCCGGACCCTGACCTGGGCCGCCGACTCCTCGCCGGTCACGTACAGCACGGTCCGGGCACTGGACGCGGCCCGCGACGCGACGTCCAGCAGCAGCGTGGACTTGCCGACGCCCGGCTCACCGGCCAGCAGGACCACGGCACCGCCGACCACGCCGCCACCGAGCACCCGGTCGAGTTCGTCGACGCCCGTGGCCCACCGCATCGCCGCGTCGGGCTCGATCTCCGCGATCGGCCGCGCGGGACTGGCCACCGTGCGGGCCCGGGTCACGCCGGCCGGCGCGGCCTCGACCTCGGTCACCGTTCCCCAGGCCTGGCACTCCCCGCACCGGCCCACCCACTTGGCGGCCGTCCAGCCGCATTCCAGGCAGCGGTAGGCCGGACGGTCCCCGCGGGGACCCTTGCCCTTGGCGGGGTTCCTCGGTTCGGTAGCCACGGCGGACAACCTAGGCGAGGCCGCCGACAGAATGGCCGGACCCGCCGGAAGCACCGAGCGGCAGCAGCTCAGCCGGTGTGCACGGTGCCCATCCTGATGACCTCGAAGGCGCTGCCGGGCACGGACTTCAGCGTGCTCAGGGCGTCGTCGTTCCAGCGGCTGTCCGGCGTCCCGGAGACGTACCAGTTGCTGCCGTTGTCCGCGACGATCATCCCGTAGGTCTTCATCGCCTGCAGGATTACCCGGGCCTGCGCAGGGAAGTGCGAGATGTCGAAGGACGCCTTGAGCCGCACCCGCGTCCCCATCGGCGGCAGCGAGGCACTGGTGTCGCTGCTGGCGGCGTGCCGGGCGGGCGCGACGTAGGCCGCCCGGGACCGGCTGACGGTGAACCGCAGGGCGTGGTCGATGTGCCCCGCGGCCACCTCGTCGTAGCGCACCAGCCCGGGGAAGATCGGCAGTCCGGCGGCGTCGGCGCTGGTCCAGCCGGCCGGTCGCGGCGCGCCGGTGGTCAGGTCGAAGACCGCGCCGGACCCCGCCGTCCAGGATGCGCCGCCACCGCGGGGGTAGGCCGCGTACAGCTCGTAGAGCCGCCAGTGGTCCCGGTCGATGACGATCACGTGCCGGTCGCCGTCACTGCTCGCGCCGCCCTCGATCGGGGCATTCGCCGGGATCGGATACGGCCCGCGGTCGCTCTCGCCGGAGTAGTCGAAGCTGACCGGCACCTTCCGCTGGCTCCCGGACACCACCACATACGGGATCCCGAACGGCCCGCCGTCCCAGTTCGCGCCGAAGTCCGGGTGCAGGTGGCCGGTCAGCCCGATCGACGCGATCAGGGTGGACGACCTCGGATCCAGCGCGGCGCCGGCGACCGGCGTGTTCCAGGCGTTCGAAGCCGGGAAGGGCCGCCGCCCGTGCAGGCTCGCCTGCGCGCCCAGGCCGGCCGCCAGGGTCGTGCTCGGGGACGGGGTCCGGCTCGGGCTCGGGCTCGGGCTCGGGGTGGCGGTCGCGGAGGCAGTCATCGTGACGGCCGGGCCGACGGCGGCGGCCGCCACCCCGGCCGATCCGCTGGGCGCTGCCGGGCCACCGCTGCCGGCGCTGCTGCAGCCCGCTGCCGCCGCCACCGACGCCAGGGCAAGCGCCACCACCTGACGTCGCCGCATGTTCGTTCCCGTCTCCAGACCGGCTCCTCGCTGGCCGCGCATGTTACTGGCCCGGCAGCGGTGAGAGGTCGCCACGGGACGTCAGAGCATCGGGGCGGCCATCTCCTGCATGCCCGGCCGCAGCCCGGAGGCCAGCGGTTCCAGGTAGCGCCGGATCGCCAGCGCCGCGGTAGCGCCCTCGCCGGCCGCGCTGGCCGCCTGCTTGGTGGAGCCCTGCCGGACGTCGCCCGCGACGAAGATCCCCGGCACGCTGGTGGACAGCATGCCGTCGGCGAGCACGAAGCGGGCCGCGTCCAGATCGGCGATGCCGGCCAGCAGCTCGCTGTTGGGGCTCAGCCCGATGAACACGAACACGCCGTCGAACTTCTCCTCGTACTCGCCGTCCGGCCCGTCCAGCAGCACGGTCGCCAGCTTGCCGCTGCCGGAGTCGTCGCCCTGGAAAGCCTTGGGCACGGTGTTGTGCCGGACCTCGACCGCCGCGTGGTCGGCAACGTTGTCGGCCACGGTCCGGGAGGCGGTCAGCGCGGGTCCCCGGGTGATGATCACGACCTCGCGGGCGAACCGGGTCAGGAACAGGCTCTCCTCGGCGGCCGAGTTGCCGCCGCCCACCACGAGGACCCGCCCGCCGCGGTAGAAGGGTCCGTCACAGGTGGCGCAGAAGTGCACGCCCGCTCCGATGAAGTCGTCCTCGCCCTCGATCCCGAGCCGGCGGTAGGTCGAGCCGGTGGCGACCAGCAGGGCGAAGCAGCGGTACTCCTCGCCACCGGCCGTGCGCACCACCCGGTACGACCCGTCGACGGCGATCGAGCTCACCTCGACCGCGGTCACCACCTCGACGCCGAAGCGCTCTGCCTGGCGGCGCAGCCGGTCGGCGAACTCCGCGCCGCCGATACCGTCCGGGAAGCCCGGCAGGTTGTCCAGTTTCTCGGTGATCCCGGCCTGGCCGCCGGCGGCGCCGCGCTCGAGCACCAGGACGTCCATCCCCTCGCGGGCGGCGTACAGCGCCGCGGTCAACCCGGCCGGACCGCTGCCGACGATGATCAGGTCGTAGAACCTGCGGGCGCCGGTGGTGCGGATCCCGAGCGCCGCGGCGAGCTCCGCGTTGCTCGGCTCGACCAGCACCTGGCCGCCCGGGACGAGGATCGTCGGGATGATCCGCTTGCCCTGGTTGTGCCGCTCCACCACGGCCAGGCCGTCAGCGTCGGAGTCCACGTCGATGAACGTGTACGGGATTCGCTGCTCGCCGAGGAACTGCTTGCTCCGGCGGCAGTCCGTGCACCATGCCGTCCCGTAGACCAGCAGCTCGCCGCCGTCGCCGTTGCCGTCCATCCCCGACCTCCTCCGACCGAACGACTGTCGTTCGGCTCCAAAAGCTACCGCGATCAGCCGCCGTAGATCTTCGAGGTGGTCAGGATGATCCCGCCGACGACCACGGTCGACGCCGGGACCGCGCCCAGGACCATCGATGCGGCGTCGCCGGTCCGGCGCCACTGCGAGATCGTGGCGGCGAACATGATCACGGCGCCGAGGGCGGTGAACCCGAAGGCCGTCCAGGCCTGGTCCACCGGGGCCGTGGTCTTGCTCGGGGAGACGATCAGGGCGGGGACGATGAGGGCGATCAGGAGCCCGACGACCCAGGCCACGATCGCGATCACGGTCCCGCGCTCGGGCCGGGGCCAGCGGATGGGCGCCTGCGCGTGCGGCGTTCCGCTGTTTCCCTGCCGGGACGGGGAGGTGCCAGTGGATGCCATCCCCCAACGATCCCGCCGTTCCGGGTCGAGGGCTACCCCACCGGACCGCGCCGGACCTGCGGGAACAGCCGGACCTGCGGGAACAGCCGGACCTGCGGGAACAGCCGGACCTGCGGGAACAGCCGGACCTGCGGGAACAGCCGGACCTGCGGGAACAGCCGGACCTGCGGGAAACAGCCGGGCCTGCGGGAATACGGGGATGTGGTCCGGCGTGGCCACTGTGGCCGCCACCGGCGGAGAATGACCTGGAGGAGGCCGATGACCCAGCGCGCGACCACTGCCGCGGCACTGCGCCGCGCGACCGTGGCCCTGATGGCGATGGGGCTTTTGGCCGGATCCCTGGCCGGGTGTTCCGGCCAGGAGCCGCACCGCCGTACCCTCGCGGCACCCGCCCTCTCCTGGCCCGGCGGCTGGCCGGGCCAGGCCTTCGGCGGCACCGGCGTGGTCGGCCCGGCTACCTGGGCGGCCGTGCTCCAGGCCGAGAACGCGCGTCCCGGGCTGCCCGGCTGGATGATCCAGCGCCGTCGCGGCACGGCCCCGGGGCTGGACGCCTACGCCGACCGGGTGTCCGTGCTGCCCGGCGAGACGGTCGGGCTCTACGTCAACGGCAGCGGCCCGATCACCGTGCGGGCGCTGCGGATGGGCTGGTACGGCGGGGTCGGGGCCCGGCTGGTCTGGTCCGGCAGCGCTGTGGCGCACCCGCAGCCGGCCGCGGTCACGATCAGCGCGCCGCTGGCCGACGCCGGCGGTATCCGCGCCACCCGGACGATGACGGCCCGGTGGCACCCGACCACGCTGCTCAGCACCACGGGGTGGCCGGAGGGGGAGTACCTGATCCGGATCGACAACCGGACCGCGAGCCGGTTCGTCCCCCTGACGGTGCGCAGCGCGGACGCCCAGGGCAGGGTCCTGCTGGTGGCCGGGACGATGACCTGGCAGGCGTACAACCGGTGGGGCGGGCGGTCGCTCTACCAGGGTGACGGTGACAGGTTCGCGGCCCGCAGCTTCGCGGTCTCCTACGACCGGCCCTACGCGGATGAGTTCGGCGCCGGGCACTTCCTGCCCTTCGACCTGCCGCTGGACCAGATCGGTGAGCAGCACGGCCTGCCCCTGGCCTGGATCACGGACTACGACCTGGCCCGGGACCCGTCGATCCTCGACGGCGCGGCCGCGATCGTGTTCGGCGGGCACGCGGAGTACTGGACCGGGCCGATGTGGGACGCGGTGCTCGCCGCCGCCGGGCGCGGGACCAACCTGGCCGTGTTCGGGGCGAACACGGCGTACTGGCGGGTCCGGCTGGCCGGGCGGGCGCTCGGCGTGCCGGGCGACCGGGGCCGCAGCGGTGGCCTGCCGAGGATCATCGTCGGGGCCAAGGACGCCGCGCTGGACCCGCTGGCGAAGACCGATCCCGGCGGGGCGACCACGCGGTTCCGGGCCGTGCCGCACGCCCGGCACGAGGAACTGCTGACCGGGCTGCGCTACGACTGCTTCCCCGCGGCCGCCGCCTGGACCGTGTCCGACCCCGGCTGGTGGGGTTTCGCGGGGGCCGGGCTGCACGCGGGCGAGTCGCTCCCGGGCGTGGTCGGGCCGGAGTCCGACCGGGTCTACACCCTGCCGGACCGTCCCAGGCCGATGGAGGTGGTGGCCTACACCCGGTTCAGCTGCCGCGGGCGGGCGACCGCGCAGACCAGCGCCTACTGGGTGGCCGGCTCCGGGGCAGGGGTCTTCACCGCCGGGACGATGAACTGGACCTGCGCCGCCGGGCACCGGTGCACGATCCCTCGGCCGCGGCGGGCCGCCGCGGTGCTCTCCCGGATCACGGCGAACATCCTCGCGGCGTTCGCCCACCCGCGGGCCGGACTGACCCACCCGGCCACGGACACCGTGTCCCGCTACTGGCTGCCGCCCGGCAACACCACAGGCGCCGCCTGAGCCGGGGCGAGCCGTCATGAGGACGGTCAGCGCGAGGGCTTCGACCAGAGGTTGACGGCGTGGTCGACGCTGCAGCCGGGGTGCTCGGCCAGGATCTGCTCGGCCTGCTCGGGCCTGAACTCGATCCGGACCACGGCCTCGAACGCGGCCCGGCTCGGCTGCTCCCAGCGGATCTGCAGGGCAGTGCGCTGCCACCCGCGCAGCGCCCAGAACCGTTCCACGGCAACGGGGTCGTAGTCGGGCAGGGCCTGGCGGAACCATCGTCCGAAGGTCGAGGCGGTGGCGTCGTTGTCGATCACGAAGGCGGCACCGCCGCGGCGCAGCACCCGGTCCACCTCGCGCAGTCCCGGCTCGCACCCGGGGCCGAAGAAGTACGCCCAGCGGGCGTGCACGACGTCGACCGATGCGTCCGGCACGGGCAGCGCCTGTGCGGTACCGGCCAGCACCTCGATCCGTCCCCGGCCAGGGGATCCCGGCCCGGCGGCGGCACGGATCCGGCGGGCGGCCAGGGCCCGCAGCGGAGGGTGCGGCTCGACGCCGATCACCCGGGCTGCGCGAGTCGCGAACCGTGGCAGGTGGAAGCCCGTCCCGCAGCCCACGTCCAGCAGCACCGCGCCGTCCCAGTCGCGGATGCGGGACATCGCGGACTCGATCACCCCGTCCGGGTCGACGCCGCGGTTCTCCAACTCGTAGACGTCCGGGGCGTTCCAGATGTTCGGGCTGGGGATCACCCCGTCCAGAGCTACCACCCCGGCCTGCCTGAGCGGTTCGGCGGCTGCCAGGGCGGCTGCCAGGGGGTCGGGCTCACCGGGCCTTGAGCCGCTCCGCCTCGGCGGCGCGCGTCGCCGGGTGCACCGTCAGCGGCAGGATGCGCCGGGCGGTCATCAGCTGCTCGCAGTGTCCGGCCAGCACGTCGTACGCCTTGGTGCCGATCAGCTCGACGAGCTCGGCCCGCAGCGACCGGTAGACCGGCTCGGAGCCGACGTGCGCGAGCGCATTTCCCGAGCAGTACCAGTCGAGATCGTGACCGCCCGCGCCCCAGCCTCGCCGGTCGTACTCGGCGACGGTGACCTCCTCGTAGCTGGTGCCGTCCGGGCGCTCCACCGTGCGGTACGAGCGCCGCAGCGGCAGCTGCCAGCAGACGTCGGGCTTGGTGCGTAACGGCTCCTCGCCCTCGTCCAGCGCGAGCAGGTGCAGCGCGCAGCCCGCGCCCGCCGGCCACCCCGGCCGGTTGAGGAAGATGCAGGCGCCGTCCACGACGCGGGTCTTGCGCGCGCCGTCGGCGTCCTTCTCGATCCAGCCGCCGCGGCGCGAACTGTCCTTGTGCTGCCACTGCCTCGAGTCCAGCCGCTTGACCGCGGCACGGACCCGCTTCTCGTCCTGCCGGTCGGCGAAGTGCGCGCCGAGTGTGCAGCAGCCGTCGTCCGGGCGGTCGGCGTAGATCCCCGCGCAGCCCGCGCCGAAGATGCACGTCCAGGACGAGGTCAGCCAGGTCAGGTCGCAGCGGAAGACGCGCTCCGGAGGCTGGTCGGCGGACTCGTCGGGGTCCGGGAACTCCAGCCAGGTGCGGGAGCTGTCCAGCGGGGACTCCAGCGGCGCGTGCGGCATCCGGTCAGCGTATCCGCGCGCGGCTGCGGTACCGTCCCCGTACATGCGGTTGGGTGTGCTCGACGTCGGGTCGAACACGGTGCACCTGCTCGTCGTCGACGCCCATCCCGGGGCCCGCCCGTGGCCCGCCACCTCGCACAAGGTCGAGCTGCAGCTGGCGCAGCTGCTGACCGCGGACGGGCGGATCGGCCCGGAGGGCGAAGAGGCGCTGGTCCGCTTCGTCGCGTCCTGCCTCGACGTGGCGGACGACCAGGGCGTCGAGGAGCTGCTCGCCTTCGCCACCTCGGCCCTGCGCGACGCGCCCAACGGGGAGGCCGTGCTGGCCCGGGTGAGGGCCGAGACCGGTGTGTACCTGCAGGTGCTGCCCGGCGGGGACGAGGCGCGGCTGACCTTTCTCGCGGTCCGGCGCTGGTTCGGCTGGTCGGCGGGGCGGGTGCTCATGCTGGACATCGGCGGGGGCTCGCTCGAGGTCGCGGCCGGGGTCGACGAGCTGCCCGACGTCGCCGCGTCCCTTCCGCTGGGGGCCGGACGGCTCACCCGGGACCGGCTGCCCGGCGACCCGCCGAGCGCCGACGCCGTCAAGGCCGCCCGCAAGTACGTCCGCGCCGAGGTGGCCAAGGTCGTTCGGGACGTGAGCAAGCTCGGCGATCCGGACCTCGTGGTCGGCACCAGCAAGACGTTCCGCTCGCTGTCCCGGATCTGCGGTTCGGCGCCGAGCGCCGAGGGGCCGTACGTGCCGCGGCTGCTGCGCCGGGACGCCCTGACCGCTGCGCTCGGCCGGCTCGCGGGCAGCACCGTGCAGCAGCGGGCCGGGCTGCCGGGGGTCTCGGCCCGTCGGGCGGCGCAGCTGCTCGCCGGTGCCCTGGTCGCGGATGCGGCCATGGACCTGCTCGGCGTTTCGGAGCTGGTGATCTGCCCGTGGGCGCTGCGGGAGGGCATCATCCTGCGCCGGCTGGACACGATCGAGGCGGTCGGCGAGCCCCCCGTTGCGAGCGACGCCTTAGCCTGAAGGCATGGTCGGGCCCCAGACAGCTGCCACCCGGGAGCCGGTCCGCGTGCCGTCGGCCC
This sequence comes from uncultured Actinomycetota bacterium, assembly GCA_963740575.1. GTDB lineage: Bacteria > Actinomycetota > Actinomycetes > Actinomycetales > Kineosporiaceae > CAVUET01. Next base: position 308,362 of record CAVUET010000002.1, read on the forward strand.
GGATCGCGCTGTCCACCGCGTCCGCCTACCCGCAGCCCTGCGTGGACGCGTTCGGCCTCGCCGCGGAGCTCGGCTACGACGGGGTCGAGGTGATGATCTGGTCCGATCCGGTCAGCCAGGACGCCGCGGCGCTGTCCGCCCTGGCCCGGCACTACGACATTCCCGTGCTCGCCGTGCACGCACCGACGCTGCTGGTCTCGCAGCGGGTCTGGGGCCGTGACCCGTGGGCGAAGGTGGATCGGTCCTGCGAGCTGGCCCGGCAGCTGGGAGCCACGACGGTGGTGGTGCATCCGCCGTTCCGCTGGCAGCGGGAGTACGCGGCAGGCTTCGTCGAGGGGGTGGCGGAGCGGGCGGAGCGCCACGGCGTGGCGCTGGCGGTGGAGAACATGTACCCGTGGCGAGCGGGCAACCGCGAGGTGCTGGCCTATCTGCCCGGCTGGGATCCGCTGCCGCGGCCGTACCGGGACGTGACCCTCGACCTGTCGCACGCGGCGACCTCCGGCTCGGACGGGCTGCAGATGGCGACCGAACTCGGCGAACGGCTGTCGCACCTGCACCTGGCGGACGGGCTCGGTTCGGCCCGCGACGAGCACCTCGTCCCGGGCCGGGGCAGTCAGCCGTGCGCGGAACTGCTCGGGCTGCTGGCCGAGCGGGGCTGGTCCGGCACGGTGGTGGTCGAGGTCAGCACCCGCAGGTGCCGGTCCCGGGACGAGCGCAGGGCCGACCTGGCCGAGTCGCTGGCGTTCGCCAGGCTGAACCTGGCTGCCGCGCCGGCCGGAGTGGAGCGGGCATGACAGCGCAGACGACGCCGCACGTGCCACGTCGGCGCGGGCGCCGGCCGGCCGGTCAGGACATGCGGGCGGTGATCCTCGAGGCGGCCCGGGTGGAGTTCGGCGCCCGAGGCTACGACGCCGTGACGCTGCGCGGCATCGCCCGTGCCGCCGACGTCGACCCCCGCCTGGTGCACCACTACTTCGAGGGCAAGGAAGAGATCTTCGTCGAGGCGCTGGACTTCCCGATCAGGCCCGCGAACGTGCTCGGGCCGATCATGGGCCAGGGGCCCGACGGTCTCGGTGAGCGTGTCGTCCGGCTGTTCTTCAACGCCTGGGACGGGCCCGAGCAGCGGCCCCGGATCGTCGCACTGCTCGGCGGCGCCGCGTCCAACCCCGAGGTGGCCCGGATGCTGCGCGAGTTCATCCGGCGGGAGCTGCTGGAACGGATCACCGGCGCGATGGAGGTCAAGGACGGGGGACTGCGGGCGACCCTGGCCGCGGCGCAGATGATCGGGGTCGCGGTCATCCGCTATGTGGTCAAGGTCGAACCGCTGGCCTCCGCCGACGTCGAGGAACTGGTCCCGCTGCTGGCGCCGACGCTGCAGCGCTACCTGGTCGGGGACCTTCCGGCGTGACCCGGTCGGGGTGCTTCGGTCGGGGTGACCCGGACGGGGTGACCCGGACGGGGTGACCCGGACGGGGTGGCGTGCGGTCCTTGTCCGGGAGGGCGCCGACTGCTATTTTTCATCACATGATGAAAAACAGTCAGGGGGCGGGAGCCGATCCCGCGATCCTGGTGGACGACCTGAGGGTCGTCCGCGGTGGACGGGTCGTGATTCCCGGGCTCACCCTCCAGGTCCCCGCGGGACAGGTGGTCGGGCTGCTCGGGCCGAGCGGCTGTGGCAAGTCGACCCTGATGCGCAGCATCGTCGGCGTCCAACGGGTGGCCGGTGGCACGGTGACCGTGCTCGGGTTGCCGGCCGGCAGCCGTGAACTGCGCGATCGGGTCGGGTACCTCACCCAGGCGCCGAGCATCTACCCCGATCTGACCATCGAGGAGAACATCGGCTACTTCGCGGCCGTGGTCGGAACCCCGCACCGGGGGCTGGCGGACGAGGTGGCCCGGGTGCTCGACCTGGTCGCCCTCACCGACCACGCCAAGGCCCGGGCCGGATCGCTGTCCGGCGGCCAGGAGTCCCGGGTTTCCCTGGCCGCTGCCCTGGTCGGAGTACCGGAGGCGCTGGTGCTGGACGAGCCGACCGTCGGGCTGGACCCGGTGCTGCGGCGTGACCTGTGGGCGATCTTCCGCAGGCTGTCCAGGCAGGGAGTGACCCTCCTGGTGTCCAGCCACGTGATGGACGAGGCGGTCCGCTGCGACCGGTTGCTGCTGATGCGCGCCGGGCTCATGCTGGCCGACGACACCCTCGCCGGAGTGCTCGCCTCGACCGGCGCGCCGGACGTCGAGCAGGCCTTCCTCGCCCTGGTCGACCGGGCCGGCGCCGCCGGCCAGTCCGCCACGGAGGTGACGGCATGAGCCCGCGGCTCACCCTCGCCACCGCGGCCCGGGTGCTGCGGCAGATCCGGCACGACCGGCGCACCGTCGCCATGCTGCTGGTGGTGCCCTGCGTGCTGATGGGCCTCGGCGCCTGGATCTTCCAGAACACCCCCGTCTTCGACCGGATCGGCGCCCCGCTGCTGGGCGTCTTCCCGTTCGTCATCATGTTCCTGCTGACCAGCATCACGACCCTGCGGGAACGGCAGACCGGAACCCTGGAACGGCTGCTCACCATGCCGCTGGGCAAGGCGGACTTCGTCGCCGGGTACGCCCTGGCCTTCGGCGTCCTGGCCACCCTGCAGGCCCTGGTCGCCACCGCCTGGGCGGTCTGGGTCTGCGGCCTGGACGTGGCCGGGTCGCTGTGGATGCTGCTGGTGATAGCGGTCGTGGACGCGGTGATGGGCAGCGCTCTCGGCCTGTTCGTCAGCGCCTTCGCGACCACCGAGTTCCAGGCAGTGCAGTTCATGCCGGCCATCGTCCTGCCGCAGTTCTTCCTCTGCGGCCTGCTGGTGCCTCGGGACGGCCTGCCGGACGTGCTGCACTGGATCTCGAACGTGCTGCCGCTGTCCTACGCCGTCGATGCGATGGGCACGATCACGTCGAGCAGCACCGGTGGCGCCGACGTGGCCCGGGACATCGTGGTCGTGTTCGGCTTCGTGGTCGCGGCCATCGCGGCGGGCTCGGCGACCCTGCGGCGCCGCACGCCCTGAAGCAGCGGTCGTGGTCTTCCGCCGCCGTCACCGGCGGCGGAAGGCCAGCCGGATGAAGGTGTAGTCCAGCCCGGTGCGCTGCCAGTGCACCGGGTGTTCCGGATTGTCCAGCGACAGCTCCCCGATCAGGTCCAGCCCGTGCCTGCCTGCCAGCGTGACCAGGTCCCGGATCTCGTCCGGCGAGAAGATGTGCACGGGCTGGCCGTACATCATGATCCCGGTCGTGTCCGGGGGATCGACGTCGTAGTCGGTCGACACCACCAGAACCCCGCCGGGGCGCAGGATCCGGGCCGACTCGGCCAGGAACGGCTCGAGCGGCACGCCGTGCTCGACCACGCTCATGCACGTCACGGCGTCGAACCGGGCGTCCGGGAAGTCGGTCGCCGTGATGTCGCCGTAGCGGAACAGGACACCGTCGCGCCGGACGTCCGTGCCGAACTCCAGGTTGTTGCCGACCAGGTCCGACAGCCCGTACAGCCGCAGCCACGGCAGGACGGACGAGTACCGCGCGCTGCCCGCGTCCAGCACCCGGGCACCGGGACCGCACTCGGTGAGCACGGTGGCGACGGCGCCGAGGGCGTCCCAGTTCTTGGGCCGGTCGTGGTGCAACGGCAGCCTGAGCCGGCGGCACTCCGCGACCGCGGCCTGCCACTCCTCGGCGGTGCGCAGCAGGTCGGTCGGTGGGACGGGGTGGGGGCTGGGGCGTCGTCCCTCCGGTCCGGTGGCGCGCGAACGGGCCCCCTCCCAGCGGCGCTGAACCGCCACCCGGCTCCACAGCGCATACTCGGCGCCGCGCTTGGCCAGCGACAGCGCAAGGCCGCCGGGAGGAGCCGCGACGGTGCGCTCGGGCTGGTCTGATTCGGGCACGGAGCGCCACTGTACCGGCCTGCCCGCCGCCCCCGGGCGTAGCCTTCGGCGCAGGAGCCCGTGATGACGGAGGACGTGTGGTTCGCCAGGTACTGCTGCAGGCGGCGCGGAGTGCGCGCATCCGCCGGATCGTCGAGACGGCGCCCGTGTCGCGGGACGTGGTGGCCCGTTACGTGGCCGGGACGGACGACGACGCCGCCATCGCCGCGTGTGGGCGGCTCGCCGAGTCGGGGCTGGCCTCGACCCTGGACCATCTGGGCGAGGACACCCACGACCTGGCCCAGGCGCGCACCGTCCGCGATGCCTACCGGACGGTGCTGCGGCGGCTGGCCGAGGCGGGACTGACCCGCAGCGACTCCGACGTGGCGCCGGTCGAGGTGTCGGTCAAGCTCTCCGCGGTCGGCCAGGCACTCGGGCGGGACGGGGAGAAGATCGCGCTCGAGCACGCGCACGACATCTGCATCGCGGCTGACGAGGCCGGCACCACCGTGACCCTGGACATGGAGGAGCACGAGACCACCGACTCCACGCTGGCGGTGCTGCGCGAGCTGCGGCAGGACTTCCCCTGGGTCGGGGCCGTGCTGCAGTCGTACCTCCGCCGCACCGAGTCCGACTGCAAGGACCTGGCTCAGCCGGGCTCGCGGGTCCGGCTCTGCAAGGGGGCCTACGACGAACCGGAGTCGGTCGCCTACCGATCCGCGCAGGAGGTGGACCTGTCCTACGTCCGCTGCCTGAAGGTGCTGATGCGGGGCCAGGGATACCCGATGGTGGCCAGCCACGACCCGCGGCTCGTCGACATCGCGGGCGCGCTCGCGGTGCAGTGCGGAAGGGCGCCGGGATCGTACGAGTACCAGATGCTGTTCGGGATCCGGCCGAAGGAGCAGCTGCGGCTGGCGGCCCTCGGCGAGACCGTGCGGGTGTACGTCCCCTACGGCACAGAGTGGTACGGCTACCTGATGCGCCGGCTCGCCGAGCGGCCGGCGAACCTGGCCTTCTTCCTGCGGTCCCTGGCCACCAGGGGCTAGAGGCGACAACGCGAAGGGCGTTGATGTGGCGTGACTGAGACGATCGCGATCCTCGGGGCCGGCGTGATGGGGGAGACGCTGCTGTCCGGGCTGGTCCGGGCAGGGCGCAACCCTGGGGATCTCGTCATCACCGAGCGCCGGCCCGAGCGCGCCGCCGAGCTGGCCGAGCGCTACGGCGTCAAGGTTGCCGGCAACCCGGACGCGGTGCGGTCCGCGGACACCGTCGTCCTGGTGGTCAAGCCGCAGGACATCGCCGGGCTGCTCGAGGAGATCCACGACCACCTCCGGCCGGCGTGCCTCGTGGTCTGCATCGCCGCCGGCATCACCACCGCCTTCGTGGAGCAGCGCCTGCCGGCGGGGGTCGCCGTGGTGCGGGTGATGCCCAACACCCCCGCCCTGGTCGATCAGGGCATGGCCGCGATCAGCCCCGGAAGCCATTGCGACGCCGAGCACCTGGCCCGGGCCGAGGCCCTGCTGTCGGCGACCGGGAAGGTGCTGCAGGTGCCGGAGTACCACCAGGACGCCGTGACGGCGATCAGTGGCTCCGGCCCGGCCTACATCTTCTACGTGGTCGAAGCCATGATCGAGGCCGGTGTGCTGCTCGGACTGCCGCGGGCCACCTCGACCGAGCTCGTCGTGCAGACCCTGTACGGGGCCGCCACGATGCTCAAGGAGACCCGAGAGCACCCGACCGTGCTGCGCGAGCAGGTGTCCAGCCCGGCCGGGACGACGATGGCGGCACTGCGCCAGCTGGACGACCACAAGGTCCGGGCCGCGTTCCTGACGGCGATGGAGGCTGCCCGCGACCGGTCGCGCGAGCTGTCCAGCGGGACGCCCTGAAGCCGGCCCATCAGCTGCACCGGGTCCTGGACCCGGCCAGGGTCTGCGTTCACGGTGCTTTGCGGTGCTATCAGGAACGAGTGCGCGCCACGGTGACGCCCTCGCTCTGTCGTGGCCATTCTGTGGATAGCCGCCTGTGGATAGCCGCCTGTGGATAGCCGCCTGTCGATAGCCGCCTGTCGATAGCAGAGCCGCTCTGCACGCACTTCCGATAGCGGGGGGCTGCTCGCGTTGTCGATAGCACCGCAAAGCGCCCGTACGACGGCATCTCCCACCCGGCCGGTCCGACGGCGGCCCGGGTCTCAGCCGAGGATCGGGCGGGCCTCGGGATGGCGGTAGGTCCGTCGGGTCGGCCGCAGCGCCAGCGCGGTGGCCACCGAGATCGGTCCGACCCGTCCGACCACGATCAGGGCCGCCATCAGGTACCGCCCGGCGTCGGGTAGCGCGGCGGTGACACCCGTGCTCAGGCCGACCGTGCCGAACGCGGACGTGACGTCGAACAGGACCCGGTCCAGGCTCTCGCCGGTCATCTCCAACAGCGCCAGGGTGACCCCGATGATCACCGCCGCGGCCAGCGCGCAGACGGCGACAGCCTGGCGGATCGTACCCGCCGCCATCCGCCGGTCGAACGCGTTGATGTCGGCCTGCCCTCGGATCTCGGCCAGCACCGCGAGGACGAGCACGCCGATCGTGGTGACCTTGATCCCGCCCGCGGTGCTCGCGCTCGCCCCGCCGATGACCATGAGCAGGTCGGTGAACAGCTGCGTCGAGGCGTCCGCGTGCCCGTAGTCGAAGGTGTGGAACGCCGACGTACGGGGCACGACCCCGTCGAAGATCCCGGACAACAGCCGGGATCCGGGGTGCAGACCCCCGAGGGTGCCCGGGTTGCGCCACTCGCCCACGGTGATGACCAGCGGGCCGGCGATCAGCAGCACCACCGTGACCAGGAGGGTCAGCCGGGTGTGCACCGACCACCGGCGGATCGGCCGCACCCGCAACCCCTCCAGCAGCACCGGGTAGCCGAGGCCGCCGGTCAGCACGGCCAGGGCGATCGGCACCAGCACCACCGGATCGCCGGCGAACCGGGCGAGGTTGTCCGGCCACAGCGCGAATCCGGCGTCGGTGAACGCCGAGATGGCGTGGAACAGGCCGTAGTAGAGGGCCTTTCCGAAGCCGTAGCCGTCGCCGATCCACAGCCGCAGGGTGAGCACCACGAGCACGCCACCCTGCACGGCGAGCGCGATCAGGGCGCTGCCCCGGACCACGCGCCGGATCGTGGTCAGGTCCACCGTCCGGGTTCCGGACAGCTGGGTCAGCCGGGTGTGCAGCCCGAGCCGGGTCGCGGCGACCAGACCCAGCAGCGCGGCCGAGATCATCAGGCCGAGACCGCCGATCTCGACCAGCACGAGGATCACCGACTGGCCGAAGCCGCTCCAGTACTCCCCGGTGTCGACCACGGTCATCCCGGCCGCGCAGGACGCCGAGACCGAGGTGAAGAAGGCGGTGCTCAGCCCGGCCCCTGCGGGGCCGCTGGTGGAGACCGGTAGCAGCAGGAGCACGGTGCCGATCACGATCATGACCGCGAACCCGCCCAGCAGCCCGCTGACGGGGTGTTCCCACAGCCCGGGTCCGGCCGGGCCCCGCCGGGTCCAGCCGGGTCGCAGCCGGTGTGCCCTGCGCCGCGCAGTCGAGGCCGTCACGGTCGCGCGGCGAACTTCTCGATCAGGCCGCTGCGACCGCTGACGATCAGGATGTCGTGCGGCAGCACGCGGGTGTTCGGCAGCGCGTAGGTGAAGTCCTCGCCGGGCGACTTCACCCCGACCACCGTCACCCCGTACTTCTTGCGGACCTGCGCCTCGGCCAGGGTGAAGCCCTGGGTCTCCTGCGGCGGGCGCATCTTGACGATCGCGAAGCCGTCGTCGAACTCGATGTAGTCGATCAGCTTGCCGGTGACCAGGTGCGCCACCCGCTGGCCGGCGTCCTTCTCCGGGTACACCACGTGGTGCACACCGATCCGTTCCAGGATCTTGCCGTGCGGCGGGGTGAGCGCCTTGCCCCAGATCTGCGGAACCCCGAGATCGACCAGGTTCGCGCACGTCAGCACGCTGGACTCGATCGAGGTGCCGATCCCGACCACGGCGATGCCGATCTCGCTCGCCCCGAGCTGCTCGAGCACCTCGAGATTGGTCGAGTCCGCCTCGACGGCGTGCGACACCTGATTGGCCCAGTTCCGGACCAGTTGGGGATCCCGATCCACCGCGAGCACCTCGTGCCCCATCCGGGTCAGGGCCACGGCCGTCGCGGCCCCGAACCGCCCGAGCCCGCAGACCATGACGTGGTTCTCCCGGCGTCCCTTGCTGGCGGTCACGTCACCCTCGCTCTCCGAACCGCCCCAGGGCGGTCCCCGCTCACGCTACCCATGATCCGCAGTGGCTCGCCGGTCGGCGCTCCGGCTGGGCCGTCCGGCGGTGATAGCTGTTTTGGGGCACGACCGGACGCCGCCGGATGGGTACGGTGAGCCAATGGAGGCCCTTCGGATCGCGTGGGACGAGTCGTTCACGCAATACGATTTCGGCCCCCAGCATCCGATGTCGCCGATCCGGCTCGAACTGACGGCTCGGCTGATCCGCGACCTCGGCCTGTTCGACCACGCCGGCGTGGTCGTCGTCGGAGCGGATCCGGCTCCGGACGAAGTGCTGCGCACCGTGCACACCCAGGACTACCTGGACCGGGTCAAGGCGGCCTCCATCGACCCGCGGCTGATCGACGAGGACCACGGGCTCGGCACGGACGACGTTCCGACGTTCCCGAACATGCATGACGCGAGCGCCCGGATCGCGGCGGCGAGCCGCGGCGTGGCGCTCGCGGTCTGGCACGGCGAGGCCGCGCACGGGGTGAACTTCAGCGGCGGGCTGCACCACGCGATGCCGGCCAGGGCGAGCGGCTTCTGCGTCTACAACGACATCGCCGTCGCGATCCAGGCACTGCTCGACGCCGGTGTCCGGCGGGTGGCCTACGTCGACGTGGACGTCCATCACGGGGACGGGGTGGAGCGGATCTTCTGGAACGATCCGCGGGTGCTGACCATCTCGGTGCACGAGACCGGCCGGGTGCTGTTCCCGGGCACCGGACACCCGACGGACATCGGGGGATCGGCCGCCGAGGGCAACGCGGTCAACCTGGCCCTGCCCCCGGGCACCGGGGACGGTCCGTGGCTGCGCGCGTTCGACGCCGTGGTGCCCGCGCTGGTGCGGGCCTTCGAGCCCGAGGTGCTGGTCACCCAGCACGGGTGCGACTCCCACGTCCAGGACCCGCTGGCGCACCTGGCCCTGTCCCTGGACTGCCAGGTGACCTCGTACCAGGTGCTGCACGACCTGGCGCACGAGGTGTGCGAGGGCCGCTGGGTGGCGGTGGGGGGCGGCGGCTACGAGATCGTCGACGTCGTGCCCCGGGCCTGGGCGCACCTGGTCGGGATCGCCGCCCACCACCCGGTGCCGTTCGAGACCGAGGTGCCGGCGAACTGGCGGCAGTACGTCTCGGAGCGGCTAGGCCGGCAGGCCCCGGCGCGTATGACGGACGGCCGGGAGCTCTGGTGGCGGTCCTGGGCCACCGGGCACGACCCCGAGGACGCGGTGGACCGCGCCGTGATGCTGACCCGCAAGGCGGTGTTCCCGCTGCACGGTCTGAACGCGTGGTTCGACTGACCTTCCCCATCCGTCACACCTGCCCCTAAGGTGACAATGAGCGATCGCGCCGGAAGGGTCTCGGCGCAGCGGGTTCGAGGGATGTGCGAGATGCCGGGTGAGTTCGCCGACGTGCGCTTCCTGACGGTGGCCGAGGTGGCCGCGATCATGCGGGTGTCAAAGATGACGGTCTACCGGCTGGTCCATTCGGGTGAGCTGCCTGCGGTCCGGGTCGGCCGCTCGTTCCGGGTTCCGGAGCAGGCGGTGCACGACTACCTCCGGCAGTCCTACGTGGACACCGCCTGAGACCGGCCGATGCCGGGCGGGATCATCGTCGGCATCGAGGCCCGGCGTGCGCGGGTAGTCTGTCTCTACAGACCATGCCTTAGGGTTGCGACGGCGCGTGCCGTGCGCGGCGCGGCACCACCAACTACCCGAGACACTGCGAGGACCTGTGGGCTCCGTAATCAAGAAGCGTCGCAAGCGGATGGCGAAGAAGAAGCACCGCAAGCTGCTGCGGAAGACTCGCCACCAGCGTCGCAACAAGAAGTGACACCGGGGGTCGGCCACCGTGGCGGTGGCCGGCCCCGCGAGGTTCCAGGGGGTGCGATGGGCCGGGTCGTGCTTGTGGCTGGTGTGTCGCGATACCTCGGCGGTCGATTCGCCCGCATCCTGACCGGGGACCCGAGGGTCCGCCGGGTGATCGGCGTCGATGTCGTACCTCCGCCGCACGACATCGGCAGCGCCGACTTCGTCCGCGCCGACATCCGCAACCCGGTGATCGCCAAGGTGATCGCGCAGGCAGGCGTGGACACCGTGGTGCACATGAACGTGATCGCCACCCCGACCAGCGCCGGTGGCCGCGCCTCGATGAAGGAGATCAACGTCATCGGGACGATGCAGCTGCTGGCGGCCTGCCAGAAGGCTGCCTCGGTGCGCCGCCTGGTGGTGAAGTCGACCTCCGCCGTATACGGCTCCAGCCCGCGCGACCCGGCGATGTTCACCGAGGACACCGGCGCCAAGGTGCTGCCGCGGTCCGGCTGGGGCAAGGACTCGGTCGAGGTCGAGGGCTACGTGCGCGGGTTCTCCCGGCGCCGCCCCGACGTGGACGTGGTCATGCTCCGGCTGGCCAACTTCATCGGGCCCGGCGTGCGGACCGCTCTGACCGACTACTTCAGCCTGCCGGCGGTCCCGACCGTGCTCGGTTTCGACCCGCGCCTGCAGTTCGTGCACGAGGACGACGGGATGGAGGCCCTGCGCCTGGCGACGATCGGGCCCGCGACCGGCGTGATCAACGTGTCCGGGGACGGCGTGGTGCTGCTCAGCCAGGCGATCCGGATGGCCGGCAGGGTCGCCGTTCCGGTGCCGCCGATGCTGACCGGCGCGCTGGGCCAGGCGTTCCGGCGGACCGGGATGGCGGACTTCTCCCCGGAACAGATGCGCTTCCTCAGCTTCGGGCGCGGGCTGGACACCACCCGGATGCGGGCGGTCCTCGGCCTGGAGCCGCAGTACACCTCGAAGCAGGCGTTCGCCGATTTCGTTCGGGGCCGCCGGCTGCACGGCCTGCTGTCCCCGGACCGGGTCGACGCGGCCGAGCGCAGCCTGCTCGACCTGGCCCGCAGCCTCGACCCGGCCGGCAGGGCCGTCTGATGGCGCAGACCGAACCGGGGCCACGGGTATCGGCAGCCGCTCAGCGGCAGGCGTCCGCGACGGTCGCCGCCGCCGCGCTGCGCGCCTCGGGTGAGCGGGCCAACCGGCGCCGCAGGACGACACCCCTGCTGACGGATCCCGAGCCTGTGCCCGCCGAGCCTGTGCCCGCCGAGCCGGTGCCCGCCGAGCCGGTGCCCGCCGAGCCGGTGCCCGCCGCCGAGCCCGGCACGGTGCAGCCGCCGGTCCGGCCGACGCCGCCGGTCCAGCCGCCCGCGCTGCGACCGGTGCTCGGTGCCACCAGGCCCACCGGCGAGCCCACCGGCGAGACGGCCGGCGCCCGGCGCCGGCCGGCCCGCCTGCGCCCGGCAGCGGCGCCCGCAGCGGTACCGCCGCTGTCAGAGCCCGCACCGTCCCGGGGCGGGGCCACGCCGCCCCGCCCGGTGACCCCCCGCCCGGCGAGCGCCCGCCCGGTGACCCCGCGCCCGGCGACCCCGCGCCCGGCGACCCCCCGCCCGGCCGCGGTGAACGGTCGGGAGCGGGCGGGGTCCGCCACGGCGACCGGCCGCAGGCAGACCCCAACCGTCCGGGCCCGTACGACCGGGCCTGGCACCGACAGCGGAGCCTCCCGCCGGGAGCGCCTGGTCGCCGTGTCCTCGCTGGCCGAGCAGGCGGGCCAGGACCTGGCCGGGGTGCTCGGCGCGTCGCTGCCGTCCGGGGTGCTGGAGGAGCGGATCGGCGAGGTGCTCGCCTTCCTGCGGCGGCGCCTGACCGGGGACTACCAGGTGGACGAGTTCGGCTTCGACCCGGAGCTGACCGACACGGTGATCTTCGCCCTGATGCGCCCGGTGTACCGCCGCTGGTTCCGGGTCGAGGTCCGCGGGCTGGAGAACATCCCGGATGTCGGCGGCGCCCTGCTGGTCGCGAACCACTCCGGCGCGGTGGCTCTGGACGCGTTCATGACCCAGATCGCCGTGCACGACGAGCACCCGCAGCACCGGTTCCTCCGCCCGCTCGGCGCCGACCTGGTCTTCCGCACGCCCGTGGTGGGCGAGATCGCCCGCAAGGCCGGTGCCACCCTGGCCGCCAACGCCGACGCCGAGCGGCTGCTGTCCGCGGGCGAGCTGGTCGGGGTGTGGCCGGAGGGGTTCAAGGGGACCGGCAAGCCGTTCAGCGAGCGGTACAAGCTGCAGCGCTTCGGCCGGGGCGGCTTCGTCTCGGCGGCGCTGCGGACCCGGACCCCGATCATCCCGTGCTCGATCGTCGGGGCCGAGGAGACCTACCCGATCATCGGCAACCTGCCCACGCTGGCCCGGCTGCTCGGCCTGCCTTACGTACCGATCACGCCGACCTGGCCCCTGCTCGGCCCGCTCGGGCTGCTGCCGCTGCCGAGCAAGTGGCTGATCGAGTTCGGCGTCCCGGTCACGACCGACGAGATCGGCTCGGGATCCGCCGATGATCCGATGCTCGTCTTCGACCTCACCGACCGGATCCGCCAGACCATCCAGCAGACGCTGTACTCGCTGCTCGTGCAGCGCCGGTCCGTGTTCTTCTAGCGGCTCTTCCGGCCCTCGTGCTGCCGGCCCTCGTGCTGCCGGCCCGGCTCGGCCCCCGGGCGGCGGCGGCGAACGGCCAGCGCCCCCACGACGGCTCCCGCCAGCGCCCCGGCGAACCCGGCTGCCGGCAGCCCGACCTTCGCCGCCTTGCGTCCCGTCCGGTAGTCCCTGATCCGCCAGCCCTTGGCGTGTGCGTGGGACCGCAGCCTGCCGTCCGGGTTCACCGCACAGGGGTGGCCGACCAGCGACAGCAGTGGGATGTCGTTGGCCGAGTCGCTGTACGCCGCGCAGCGCTCCAGATCCAGGCCCTCCCGCTCGGCCAGCGCCCGCACCGCGTCCGCCTTCGCCGAGCCGTGCATCGGCAGCCCGACCAGGCGACCGGTGTACACCCCGTCCACGTGCTCGGCGACCGTGCCCAGGGCTCCGGTCAGGCCGAGCCGCTCGGCGATCACCTCCGCCACCTCGACCGGGGTCGCGGTGACCAGCCAGACCCGCTGCCCGGCGTCCAGGTGCATCCGGGCCAGCGCGTGTGTGCCGGGCCAGATCTTGTCCGCCATCACCTCGTCGAACACTTCCTCGCCGATCAGCCGCAGCTCCGTGACCGAATGGCCGGCGACGAAGGCCAGCGCCCGTTCCTGGATCTCGGCGACGTGGCCGGCGTTCTCCCCGACCAGGACGAACTGGAGCTGCTGGCGGGCGAACCGGGCGATGTCCCGGATGGTGAAGAACTTGCGGGCGTACAGCCCCCGGGCCAGGTGGAAGATCGAGGCGCCCCGCATGATCGTGTTGTCCACGTCGAAGAAGGCCGCGCCGTACGGGTCGACCGGGACGGTCAGGGCGGCCTCGAGCTCGGGAACGGCCGCTCCGGCGGGCTCGTCGTCCTCGATCGGGCTGCGGTCCGTAGCGTGCCGCCCGGGGTGCTGCCCGGAGTGCTGGGGCGGCTGGGCTGGGAGGTGCTGGTGACCGGTGCTGCCGGCAGGCATACCGCCACTGTAATCGGGCGGTCGCCGACCGATCACTCCCGGACCCGGGTCGGGTGGCGCACGTAGGCTGGGATCCATGGCTCGGATCACGCTGATCGGCAAGCCCGGGTGCCACCTGTGCGAGGACGCCCGGGCCGTGATCCAACGGGTGGCCGAGGATGTCGGCGCGTCCTGGGAGGAGCTGTCCATCCTGGATCACCCGGACCTGGCCGAACGGTACTGGGAGAGCATCCCGGTGGTCCTGGTGGACGGCCGGCAGCACGACTACTGGCGGGTGGACGAGACCCGGCTGCGCAAGGCGCTGGCCGGACGCTGGCCCTGGTCCCTGCGGCACTGACCGGCGCGGCGGGCGCCGGCTCTCGGCGTCGGTAGCCGACCCGGTACCCCTCGTGGCCGGTACCCGCCGGTCGGGCCCCTGCCACCTGGAACTGTCTTCGTCAACTTTGTGCACTCGTTCACAAGTGCCTACCCTGGTCCGGTCCTCCCACTCCCGAAGGAGCAGGCTCCGCTGTGTCCACCCCGCGCCCGGCTCACCTGGTGAGACAGGCACGCCCGCTGCGGCAGGGCATCCCCGACGCGACGGTGGCCCGGCTGCCGGTCTACCTGCGCGCGCTGACCACCCTGGCTGAGCGCGGCGTCGAGACGGTGTCCTCCGAGGAGTTGGCCGCGGCCGTCGGGGTGGGCTCGGCCAAGCTGCGCAAGGACCTGTCCCACCTCGGGTCGTACGGCACCCGTGGGGTCGGCTACGAGGTGGACTACCTCGTCTACCAGATCTCCCGCGAGCTGGGCCTGACCCAGGACTGGCGGGTGGCCATCGTCGGGGTCGGCAACCTCGGGCATGCGCTGGCCAACTACGGCGGGTTCGTCTCCCGCGGCTTCATGGTCGCCGCACTGCTGGACGCCGACCCGCGGGTGATCGGCGAGACGGTGGGCGGGCTGACCGTCCGGTCGGTGGCCGACCTCGAGCAGGTGGTCACCGAGGAGGAGATCCACATCGGCGTGGTGGCCACCCCGGCGACCGTGGCGCAACCGGTCTGTGACCGGCTGGTCGCGGCCGGCGTGACCAGCGTGCTGAACTTCGCGCCGGTGGTCCTGGCCGTGCCGGACACCGTGATGGTCCGAAAGGTCGACCTGTCCACCGAGCTGCAGATCCTCGCCTTCCACGAGCAGCGCCGGATCGCCACCAGGCTCACCATGGATGTGTCGCGTGCGGCCGTGGACGGCGAGACCGGAGGCACGGCGGGTGCTGCGGAGGTGGCTCGATGAGCGTGCTCGCGGTGGGGCTGTCGTACCGGACGGCTCCGATCGCGCTGCTCGAGCGGGCGGCACTGGACGAGCAGGCCTGCCGGTCGCTGGCCGAGACGCTGTGCCGTGGTGAGCACACGACCGAGGCCGTGGTGCTGTCCACCTGCAACCGGCTGGAGATCTACGCCGAGGTGAGCAAGTTCCACGGTGGGGTGACCGAGATCGGTGCCGGGCTGGCCGCGGCCACCTCGGTCGCGCTGACCGACCTGACCGACCACCTCTACGTCCACTACGAGGCCGCCGCGGTCTCGCACCTGTTCACCGTGGCCTGCGGCCTGGACTCGATGGCCGTCGGGGAGCAGCAGATCCTCGGCCAGGTCCGGCAGGCACTGCGGTCGGGGATCGAGGCCGGTTCGGCCGGCCGGGTGCTGGGCAACCTGCTCCAGCAGGCGCTGCGGGTCGGCAAGCGGGCGCACGCCGAGACCGGGCTGGACCGCGCCGGGCACTCGCTGGTCGAGGCCGGCCTGGATCGGGCCGCCGAGACGCTCGGGCCGCTGACCTCGGCACATGCTGTGGTGATCGGAGCCGGCGCGATGAGCGGGCTCGCCGCAGCCACCTTGTCACGGGCCGGCGTGGGCCGGCTGACGATCGTCAACCGGACCCCGGAGCGGGCCGAGCGGCTGGCCGAGGCCTGGGGCGGGCACGCCGTCCCGCTGGCCCGGTTGGCGGACGCCCTGGCCGCCGCCGACCTGGTGCTGTCCTGTACCGGCGCAGTCGGCCGGGTGATCGGCCTGGAGGCTGCCCGCCAGGCCAGGGCCGCACGCGACGGCCGGGCCCAGGTGTACGTGGACCTGGCGTTGCCCCACGACGTCGACACGGCCGTCGCCGACCTGGACGGTGTGCGCCGGATCGACCTGGAGGAGCTGGGCCGCCACCTCGCCCTGGAGGCGGTGGGCGCTGACCTGGAGCAGGTCCGCAGGCTGATCTCCGACGAGGTCGCGGAATACCTCGCCGGGCAGCGTGCCGACGCGGTGGCCCCGACCGTGGTGGCGCTGCGCTCCCTGGCCCGCTCGGTGGTCGATACCGAGCTGGCCCGGCTGGAGAGCCGGCTCGGTTCGGTGGACGACCGGATCCGGGCCGAGGTCCGCCAGACTGTGCACCGGGTGGTGGAGAAGCTGCTGCACACCCCGACCGTGCGGGTCAAGGAGCTGGCAGCCGAGCCGGGAGGCTCGTCCTACGCGGATGCCCTACGCCAGCTGTTCGGGCTCGACCCCGGCCAGCTGGCCGCGGTCTCGGAGCTGCCCGAGACGGCCGCACCCGTCGCACCGGCGGAGATCATCACCGACGACAGCCTGCCCGGCAGGCGCCAGGTGACCATGCCGACCGGACCGCCGCACCTGCTGACCCGCGCCTCGGGGACCCTGCGGCTGGGGACCCGGCGCAGCGCGCTGGCCCTGGCGCAGTCCCGGCAGGTGGCGTCCTGGATCGAGGCGGCAACCGCCCGGGCGGGACGGCCGCTGCGGATCGAGCTGGTCGAGGTCACCACCGACGGGGACGTCTCCCGCGCTCCGCTGGCGTCGTTCGGCGGGGTCGGCGTGTTCGTCTCCGCCCTGCGGACGGCGCTGCTGGACGGCCGGGTCGACCTCGCCGTGCATTCCCTGAAGGACCTGCCCACCGCGCCCGCCGAGGGCCTGGCGCTGGCCGCCGTGCCGGTTCGCGAGGACCCGCGGGACGCCCTGGTGGCCCGGGACGGCCTGGGCGTGCTCGACCTGCCCGCCGGCGCCCGGGTCGGGACGGGGTCGCCGCGGCGGGCGGCCCAGCTGCGCGCGCTCGGTCGTGGGCTGGACGTGGTGGATCTGCGCGGCAACGTCGACACCCGCCTGGCGCAGGTGACCGAGGGGCGGCTGGATGCGGTCGTGCTGGCCCTGTCCGGGTTGCGCCGGCTCGGCCGGACCGAGCTGATCACCGAGATCCTCGACCCGGAGCTGATGCTCCCGGCGCCCGGGCAGGGCGCGCTGGCCGTGGAGTGCCGCGACGACGACACTCCCGTGCTCGCCGGGCTCCGGGCGCTCGACGACGGTCCGAGCAGGGCAGCCGTGCTCGCCGAGCGGGCGCTGCTGGCCGCGGTCGAGGCGGGATGCTCGGCACCGCTCGGCGCGCTCGGCGAGCTGTCGGACGGGAAGCTGGAACTGCGCGCCGTCGTCGCCTCCGTCGACGGCACCCGGCGGCTGCGCCGCAGCGACTTCGCGGCGCCGGGCGAGGGACCGGAGGATCTGGGCCGGCGGCTCGCCGCCGAACTGCTGGCCGAGGGCGCGGGCGACCTTGTCGCAGCCGCGGCCGCCGGGCGGTCCGCCGCCCCTGAACGTCGAACCATCAGCCTGGCAGGAGAGGGTGACCAGTGAGTTCCCCCCGCACGCGCACATCGATCCACGGCAGCCCCCATGGCAGCACGGCCGGCGGACAGGTCTCGTTCGTCGGTGCCGGCCCCGGGGATGAGGGCCTGCTCACCCTGCGCGGAGCAGAGCGTCTCGCCGAGGCCGACGTCGTCGTCCTGGACCAGCTCGACCGTCGCGCCCTGATCGACCGGCACTGCCGCGCCGACGTGGAGGTGCTCGAGGCCGGATTCGGCGAGGACGGCCAGCCGATGACCCGGGCCGCGCGGGCCAAGCTCGTGGTCCGCGCCGCGCGCCGCGCTGCCCGGGTGGTCCGGCTGATGGACGGCGACCCCGCGACCTTCACCGGCCTCACCGACGAGATCGCCGCCTGCCGCAAGGAGGGCCTGGGTTTCGAGATCGTCCCCGGGGTCTCCGCGGTGTCCGCCGTCCCGGCCTACGCCGGGGTTCCGCTGACGCCGGCCGGCACGGTCAGCGTGCACGTGATCCACCCGCACGACGCCAACGTGGACTGGTCCGCGCACACCGCGGCGGACACCACCCTTGTCGTGCTCGGCCACCTGGACGACCTGGTGCTCGCCGCGGATGGGTTGCTCGCGGCAGGGCGTGACCCGGCGACCCCCGTCGCGGTGACCTCCAACGGCACCACGGTGCGGCAGCGCACCGTGAGCTGCAGCCTGGGCGAGGTCGCCCGCGCCGTGCCGGGGGCGCGGCTGGAGTGGCCGGTGATCGCGGTGGTCGGGGCCGGCGCCGGGATGCGGGACACCGCGTCCTGGTTCGAGACCAAGGCGCTCTTCGGCTGGCGCGTGCTGGTGCCCCGGACCAAGCAGCAGGCCGGCTCGATGGTGGCCCGCCTGGTCGAGCACGGCGCCGTCGCCGAGGTCGTGCCCACGATCTCGGTGGAGCAGCCCCGTACCCCGCACCAGATGGAGAAGGCCGTCAAGGGCCTGGTCACAGGACGGTACGAGTGGATCGGCTTCACCTCGGTCAACGCCGTGCGGGCGATCCGCGAGCGGTTCGAGGAGTTCGGCCTGGACGCCCGCGCCTTCGCCGGGCTCAAGGTGGCGGCGGTCGGCGGGGTGACCGCGGCGGCGCTGCGGCACTGGGGGATCGAGCCGGACCTGGTGCCGACCGGCGATCACGAGCAGTCCGCGAGCGGCCTGCTCGAGGTGTGGCCGCCGTTCGACGACGTGCTGGACCCGATCAACAGGGTCTTCCTGCCGAGGGCCGACATCGCGACCGACACCCTGGTGGCGGGCCTGCAGAAGGTCGGTTGGGAGGTCGACGACGTCACCGCCTACCGGACGGTCCGGGCGGCACCACCGCCGGCCGAGGTGCGCGAGGCGATCAAGACCGGGCAGTTCGACGCGGTGGTGTTCACGTCCAGCTCGACGGTCCGGAACCTGGTCGGGATCGCCGGCAAGCCACACGCGACCACGGTGGTGGCCTGCATCGGCCCGGCCACGGCGAAGACCGCCGAGGAACACGGCCTGCGGGTCGACGTGCTCGCGCCGGAGCCGAGCAGCGAGGCGCTGGTCCAGGCGCTGGCCGAGTACGGCACCGGGCTGCGGCTGTCCGCGCTCGAGGCGGGCGAGCCCGTGCTGCGGCCCAGCCAGCGCAAGGGCACGACCCGGCGGACAGCGAAGTGACCCCGGGGGGCATCCCGGCGGTGGGTGGGTTCCCGGCGGTGCGCCCGCGCCGGCTGCGCGGCAGCGCGGCGATGCGCCGGCTGGTCGCCGAGACCCGGCTGCACCCCGCGAACCTCGTCCTGCCCGTCTTCATCAAGGAGGGCGCGTCCGAGCCGGTGCCGGTGCGGTCCATGCCCGGCGTGGTCCAGCACACGCGCGACAGCCTGCGCGCCGCGTCGGTGGAGGCCGCCAAGCTAGGGCTCGGCGGGATCATGCTGTTCGGCGTCCCGCAGCACAAGGACGCGATCGGTTCCGGCGCAACGGATCCGGACGGGATCCTGAACGCCTCGGTGCGGGACGTCCGGTCTGAGGTCGGCGACCAGCTCGTGGTGATGGCGGACCTGTGCCTGGACGAGTTCACCGACCACGGGCACTGCGGTGTGCTCGACGCCGCCGGGCGGGTGGACAACGATGCGACGCTGGTCCGCTACGCCGAGATGGCCGTGGCCCTGGCCGAGGCGGGCGCGCACATGGTCGGGCCGAGCGGAATGATGGACGGCCAGGTCGCGGCGATCCGGACGGCCCTGGACGGTGCCGGGCGTCAGGACGTTGCCGTGCTGGCCTACGCGGTGAAGTACTCCTCCGGCTTCTTCGGTCCGTTCCGGGACGCGGTCGAGTCGTCCCTGCAGGGGGACCGGCGCACCTACCAGCAGGACCCGGCCAACGGTCGGGAGGCCCTGCGCGAGGTGGCGCTGGACCTCGCCGAGGGCGCCGACATCGTGATGGTCAAGCCGGCCATGGCGTACCTGGACGTGGTCGCCCGGGTTGCCGACATCGTGCACGTCCCGGTGGCCGCGTACCAGGTCTCGGGGGAGTACGCGATGATCGAGGCGGCCGCTGCGGCGGGCTGGATCGACCGCGAACGCACCGCGCTGGAAACCCTGACGGGTATCCGGCGGGCCGGCGCTACGATAATCCTCACATACTGGGCCGCCGAAGCTGCGAGCTGGTTGGTCTAGTATTTGACCATGGCAGAGGTGCGCTGGCTCACCGATGAGGAACAAGGCGTCTGGCGCGCCTACCTCGATGTGATGCGCCTCCTGATGGATCGCATGCAGCACCAGCTGGTCGAGGACAGTGACCTGACCAGTTGCGAGTACGAGGTGCTGGTGCAGCTGTCCGAGGCGCCGGACCGTCAGTTGCGGATGTCCGAGCTCGCGAATCGGATCGTGAACTCGCGCAGCCGGCTGACGCACACCGTGGGACGGATGGAGGCGCGCGGCATGGTCCGCCGCCAGTCATGCCTCGAGGACGGTCGAGGGGTGCTGTGCAGCCTCACCGACGAGGGCTACGACCGCCTGGTGGACGCGGCACCCGGCCACGTCGAGGCCGTTCGCTCGGCGCTGTTCGACCCGCTGGGCGAGGACGATGTGCGGATGCTCGGCATGGCGATGGAGAAGGTGCGGGCCAACCTCCGCCCGTTCTGATGTGGAACGGCCTGTCAAGAATGGGACGACAGCTTGTGCCGGTTTGGTGTTGATCTGAGGGGCGTGCCTGGGTTTCGGGCACGGGTCAGGCTGCTCCCTGGTTCCTGATCGCGGCTGAGCCTGCGGACGGGTGGGTCGGGTCAAGGGGCGCGTAGCGCTCGCGCGGCGACGCCGTAGGCGCCCTTGAGGCGGCCTGCCCGGGAGCGGATGATCGGGCGTTGGGGCCAGGGAGTGCGGTCGTGGATGCCCGGGGTGGTGGGCGGGCGGGGTGGGCACGACGCGTCGCAGCACAGCGGGTCGGTGCGCCGCCTGTCTGATGTTCGCGTGTCGAGATCGCAAGTCGGTGGTGCGCAGGTAGTTGCCCCTGACTAGGTGCGGCCTTGGCCGCCGAGGCGGTAGGCCATAGAACGGACGGGGATCGGTCCTGCAACGGCGTGCTGCGACGCGTCGTGGGTTGGGCGCGCACGGTCCGCCTGCCCGTTGGGGCACCGACTGGAGGGTGCGTGCGCGGGTTCATGAGGGGGCTTCAGCGGATGGGTGTGCTGACCGCGGCGGGCAGCACGAGGTCGGGGTGGGTCAGGTCGGCGGTCATCTCGGCCCACAGGAACCCGGCCAGCTCGCGGGCAACGGCGACCACCACGAGGTTGCGGCTGGTCTTGCGTGGGCTCAGCCGCCGGAACCGGGCGCACAGCCGTTGTTGGGCGCTCCAGGACCGGGCGGCGGTGGCCGGATCGACGCCGTCCTGGCGGCGGCGCAGCACGACGCCGAGGCTGGCCCGGTGCTGGTAGGCCCAGGCGGACTCGATCAGCTGGGTGCGCAGGTGGGCATTGCCTGCCTTGGTGATGTGCCCGCGGTGGACCGACACACCGGAGGAGTACTCGCTGGGCACCAGGCCGGTGAAGCCCATGAACGCGCGGGCGGCGCGGGAACCGGCGCCAGTCACCGACCTCGCTGGCGATCGTCAACGCCCCCAGCCGGGCCACCCCACGGTAGGCGGCCAGCCGGGTGACCGCGTCGGCGAACGGCCCGTGGGTGTACCAGTACGCCAGGTCCGCCTCGATCGCGGCCAACTCGGCGTCCCGGGCGGCCAACACGCCCCGGTAGTGCCCGAACGTGGCCTGCAGGCCCGGGTCGTCGAACCGTTGGCCCGCGATCCACCGTTCGTGCACCATCGTCCAGGCCTGCGCCCGCCAGATCCGGTCGTGGCGCAGCAGGAACTTGCTCAACCGGTGCCGGGTCCGGGTCCGGTCCTCGACCAGATCGGCGCGTGCCCGGCACAGATCCCGCACCCCCTCCTCGGCCTCGGTCGGCACCCGGATCGCGACCAGCTCGCCGGCCCGGTGCAACCGGGCCAGCCGCCGGCAGTCACGCCGGTCAGTCTTGACCCGATCACCCGGCGCCTTCGGGATCAACGACGGCGCGACCACCTGGCAGGCCACCCCCATCGAGGTCAGCAGCCGGTGCAGGCCGAACCCGGTCGGGCCAGCCTCGTAACAGGCCCGCAACCCGCCAGGGTCACCGAACCGGCCGATCAACCGCCGGACCGACGGCTCGTCATTGCTGATGACCTCGACATCCGGGACCTGCTCCTCCCACCCCAGGACCCCGACAGCGATCTTGTCCTTACTCGTGTCCATCCCCAGATGGATCGGACCAACGGACAGCGCAACACTGGACATGGCGGCCGGCTCCTTCCGGTAGTGGCTCCATCCGCTCCAGCGTGGATGACCCACGAAGATCACCCAAGGGGTGCAGCGGATGCGAGCCGGCCGTTCCATGCTGACTAGGTCTGGTCCCGGCGTTCATCTCGCGCGCCCGTGATGTTCCTCTTCTCGATGCTTTGCGCTGCTATCGACAACGAGCGCAGTTGCTCAGCTGACCAGCGCCCCTGCTCCGGCCCCCTCGCCCGCCCGTCCCGGCGCCGGCAGGCTGGCAACGTCCGCCCGCCCGACCGGCATGGCCCGACCGGCATGGCCCGACCGGCATGGCCCGACCGGCACGGCCCGACCGGCATGGCCCGACCGGCATGGCCCGACCGGCACGGCCCGACCGGCACGGCCCGACCGGCACGGCCCGACCGGCACGCGCACTCGTTCCTGCGTGCAGAGCGGCTCTGCTATCGCCAACGACCGCATAGCGATCGGGCCGACAGACGTGGCCTGACGCGAGAACGATCGCAGCGCAAAGCGTTGCGATGAAGATGCCCGTCCCGGCGAGACGATGCCGCAGCCGGGACTCGCCGGGCGGGGGCGGCGGATGCGCCGTGCCCGATCCGTCCACAGGCGAGCTGGTCCTGCGCTGTCCACAGGACCAGTTCCGGCACAGTCCGGCCGCAACCGAAGCAGATCATGATCAACGTATGTGGCCATCCGGGTTCCCCTGCGGCGACTACGTCCGCCAGGTCCGCCGGCGACTCGAGCTCAGCCAGCGGGCGCTGGCCAGGGTCGCCCGCCTTTCACCGGCGACCGTTGCCCGGATCGAGTCCGGGGCTGCCCGGCCTCGTATCCCGGTGCTTGAGCGGTTGCTGGGGCTCGCCGGGCTTTTCCTGATCGTGGTCGAGCCGGTCCGGGACGGGACGGCTGTGGCGTTCGTCTCACCTCTGGAGGAAGTGGACGGTGAGTGCAGGGACGGGGCGGAGCGGCGGTACCCCGCTCACCTCCCGCTGATCGTCGACCCGTTCACGGGCGAATGGTGGGGCGATGTATTCGGTCTCTACCGGCCTCCTGAGACCTTCTACCGCAATCCGTTGCTGCGAGAGGTCCGGCGGAGCATGTCGCGCTACTCGACGCGATACGACGGCCCGCAACCCTCGTGGCCACCCGCCCTGGTACGGGCAGCCTTCCCTCCCGGTGCGGCCTTGCGCGCTGTGGCTTGCGACACTGGAGCCGTGACTCGCCCGCAGCCCGTCCGTCACTCCTACCCCCGGCAGGCCCCGGCGTCCCAGGCGCTGTTCGAGCGTGCCAGGGCGGTGACCCCGGGTGGGGTGAACTCACCGGTCCGCGCGTTCGGGGCGGTCGGCGGGGCGCCCCGGTTCATGGCTCGCGGCCAGGGTCCCTACCTGTACGACGTCGACGGCCGCGAATACGTCGACCTGGTCTGCTCGTGGGGCCCGATGATCCTCGGGCATGCCCACCCAGACGTGCTGACGGCGGTGAACGCGGCCGCCGGGCGCGGGTTCTCCTTCGGCACGCCGACCGAGGGCGAGGTCCTGCTCGCCGAGGAACTCGTCGCGCGGGTCGAGCCGCTCGAGCAGGTCCGGCTGGTCTCGTCCGGGACAGAGGCCACGATGAGCGCGATCCGGTTGGCGCGGGGGTTCACCGGTCGGGCCCGGGTGGTCAAGTTCGCCGGGCACTACCACGGTCACGTGGACAGCCTGTTGGCGTCCGCGGGTTCGGGCCTGGCGACGTTCGCCCTGCCGGACACCCCTGGAGTCACCGGTGCCAGCGCCGCGGACACGATCGTGTTGCCCTACAACGACATCGCCGCGGTGGAGGCCGCCTTCGCGGCCCGTGGGGACGAGATCGCCTGCGTGATCACCGAGGCCGCGGCCGGCAATATGGGCGTGGTCCCGCCCGACCCGGGCTTCACGGCCGCCCTGCGCCGGATCACCCGCGGCCACGGCGCCCTGCTCATCTCGGACGAGGTGATGACGGGATTCCGGGTGTCGGCGGCCGGCTGGTACGGCCTCGAAGGGCCCGTCGATGACGGCTCGGGTGTCCCGTCGGCGCCGGACCTGTTCACCTTCGGCAAGGTGATGGGCGGCGGTTTCCCGGCCGCCGCATTCGGCGGGCGCGCGGATGTCATGAGCCGGCTCGCACCGGCGGGCCCGGTCTACCAGGCCGGCACGCTGTCCGGGAACCCGATCGCCACCGCGGCAGGACTGGCCACGCTGCGCGCCTGCACACCTGCGGTGTACGACCGCCTGAAGGCTGCCGCCGCCATCCTGACCGCAGAGGTCGACGCTGCCCTGGACGCCGCCGGGGTCCCGCACCGGATCCAGCACGCGGGCAACATGTTCAGCGTCTTCTTCACTGACAGCGAGAACACATCACCAATACGTGACTACGACGGTGCCAAGGCCCAGGATCTGGCGGCGTTCCGGGCGTTCTTCCACGCGATGCTCGAGCGCGGGGTCTACCTGCCGCCGAGCGCCTTCGAAGTGTGGTTCCTGTCCGCAGCGCACGATGACGCGGCGCTGGACCGGATCATCGATGCGCTGCCGCACGCCGCCCGTGCCGCGTCCGCAGGAAGCGATGCGAGGATCAGCTCATGAGCGAGCGAACCATCGTGCACCTGCTGAGGCACGGCGAGGTGTACAACCCGGACGGCGTGCTCTACGGGCGCCTTCCCGGGTATCACCTGTCCGAGTTGGGGCGGAAGATGGCCGACGTGGCCGCCGAGTACCTGGTGCAGCGCGACATCCGCGCGGTGATCGCGTCACCACTGGAGCGGGCGCAGGATACGGCCGCTCCCATCGCTGCCCGCTTCGGCCTCGACATCGGCAGCGACGGCCGGCTGATCGAGGCCGGGAACTCCTTCGAAGGCATGACGTTCGGAGTGGGTGACGGCAGCCTCGCCCATCCGCGGCACTGGCGCCGGCTGTGGAACCCGTTCCGGCCGTCCTGGGGCGAGCCGTACCTGCAGATCGCGGCGCGGATGCATGCCGCCGCGGAGGAGGCACGCGACCAGGTACTCGGGCACGAAGTGGTCCTGGTCAGCCACCAGCTGCCGATCTGGATCGCCCGCCGGTCGGCCGAGGGCAGGCGGTTGTGGCACGACCCGCGCCGGAGGCAGTGTTCGCTGGCGTCGCTGACCTCGCTGGTCTACGAGGAGGAGCGGCTGGTCAGGCTCGACTACGTCGAGCCCGCCGCCGATCTGGTCCGGGCATCCAACAAGGCGGTCGGTGCATGACAGCAGGGGGCAGGAGTCGGGTCCGTGTGCTCGCGGTGGCGGCAGCGGTCGCGGCGGTCACCACGCTGTCCGCCTGCTCGTCGGGGACCTCGTCGGGATCGGGCACCTCGTTCGTGTCCGGCGACGGCACCATCACCTACGTGTCCGAGCAGGACCGGCCGCAACCGGTCAACCTGTCCGGCACCACCCTCGACGGGTCGAAGCTGGACACCGCCGGCTACCGCGGGAACGTCCTGGTGGTGAACGTCTGGGGTTCCTGGTGCGCCCCCTGCCGCGCCGAGGCTCCCGCGCTCGAATCCGCCTATCAGCAGCTCAAAGGCAGTGGGGTGGCGTTCGTCGGGATCGACACCCGCGACGACGATCCCGCCCAGGCCAAGGCCTTCCAGCAGAGATTCGGCGTGACCTACCCCAGCATCGTGGACGACGGCGGCTCGGTCCTGCTCTCGCTGCGCGGGGCCGCGTCCCCCAAATCCGTTCCCACCACGCTGATCCTGGACGGGCAG
This sequence comes from uncultured Actinomycetota bacterium, assembly GCA_963740575.1. Lineage (GTDB taxonomy): Bacteria > Actinomycetota > Actinomycetes > Actinomycetales > Kineosporiaceae > CAVUET01. Next base: position 334,168 of record CAVUET010000002.1, read on the forward strand.
GGGCGGGTCGCCGCGCGGGTGAACGGCGCCGTGGACCGGGCCACGCTGGTCGGCCTCGTGCAGGATGTCCAGGCCGGGCGCTCCCCGAAGGGCAGGGCGTGATCGGCGGTATCCAGAGCACCATCCTCGACGGTTCGCTGCTCGCCGCCGTGCCCATCGCAGTCGCCGCCGGGGCGGTGTCGTTCCTGTCGCCGTGCGTCCTGCCGCTGGTCCCCGGCTACCTGGGGTACGTCACCGGGCTGACCGGCGTCGACCTGGCGCACCAGCGCCGTGGCCGGATGGTCGCCGGGATCGGCCTGTTCGTCCTCGGTTTCACCGCGGTCTACGTGACGATCGGGGCCACCGCGGGCGCGCTCGGCGCGACTCTGCAACGGCACCAGACCGGGCTCACGCAGGTGCTCGGCGGGGTCACCATCGTGCTCGGGCTGATCTACCTCGGCGCCCTGCCCGTCCTGCAGGGGTCCGCCCGGATCGACGTCCGGCCCACCGCGGGTCTGGCCGGCGCCCCGCTGCTCGGCGCCGTCTTCGGGCTGGGCTGGACGGCCTGCACGGGGCCGACGCTGGGGGCGATCCTCGCCCTTGCCGGGATCGGCGGCAGCGCGGTGCGCGGCGCCCTGCTGGCCACCGCGTACTGCCTGGGCCTCGGCCTGCCCTTCCTGTTCGCCGGGATCGCATACCGGCGGGCGATGGGCGCGTTCGTCGCGCTGCGGCGGCACAGCCTGACGGTCAGCCGGGCGGGCGGCGTCCTGCTCGTGGTCGTCGGCGTGCTGCTGGTGACCGGCGTGTGGACGCACCTGATGGACGATCTGCGCGGGTCGATCAGCGGATTCGAGACGGTGATCTGAGTGAAGGATCTGGACACCGAGGTCGTGACCGGCGACGTCGAGCCGGCGGTCGACGACGGCGAGGTGACGGACCTGCTACCGGAGAGCTCCCGGGACGCGTCGCCGGTGCTGCCCCGGCTGGGTGCGGTGGGCTGGGCACGCTTCGCCTGGCGGCAGCTGACCAGCATGCGCACGGCGCTGCTGCTCCTCCTGCTGCTCGCCGTCGCCGCGGTACCGGGATCGGTGCTGCCGCAGAACCGGGTCGACCCGGCCCGGGTCCAGCAGTACTTGAGCGACCATCCGGGCGCGGGGCCGCTGCTGCAACGGATCGGCATGTTCGACGTCTACGCCTCGCCCTGGTTCGCCGCGGTCTACCTGCTGCTGTTCGTGTCCCTGGTCGGCTGCCTGCTGCCGCGCACCCGCCAGCACTGGAAGGCGTTGCGGGCCAAGCCACCCCAGACGCCGCGGCGGATGAGCCGGATGCCGGTGCATGTGGTGCGCACCGTCGAGGCCGACCCGGACGAGGCGCTCGCGGCCGCCCGGACCGTCCTGTCCCGGCGGCACTACCGGACGGCGTACTATCCGGCCCCGGCACGCTCCGGGCAGGGGGCCAGCGTGGCGGGGGAGCGCGGCTACCTGGCCGAGACCGGCAACCTGCTGTTCCACTTCGCCCTGCTGGCCCTGCTGGTGGCGGTGGCGCTCGGGTCGATGTTCGCCTACTCGGGCGAGGCGATCGTGGTCGAGGGGCAGCAGTTCGCCGACACCCTGCCCAGCTACGACAGCTTCTCCAGCGGGACCCGGGTGAACACGGGCGACCTGCCGCCGTTCTCCTTCTCGCTCGACGCCATGGACGTCCGGTTCGACGACACCTCGTCCGGGGACCAGTTCGGCGCGCCCCGGGCCTTCGCGGCGCGGCTCACCGTCAAGGACACCCCGTCCTCGCCGGCCCGCACGGTGAGCGTCCAGGTCAACCACCCGCTGGACATCCGCGCCACCCGGGTCTTCCTGTCCGGCAACGGGTATGCCCCGATCATCACGGTCCGGGACGGGCGCGGTCAGGTGGTGTCGTCCGGGCCGGTGGTGTTCCTGCCCCGGGACGGCAACTACACCTCGCTCGGCGTGGTGAAGGTGCCTGACGCGCAGCCGCGGCAGATCGCACTGCGCGGCTTCTTCCTGCCCACCGCCGTGTTCGACCCGGCACTCGGCCCCGTCTCGGTGTTCCCCGACGCCCGTGACCCTCGCCTGGTGCTGACCGCCTACGTGTCCGCCCCCGGGCAGGACGGCTTGCAGGCTGACACCGGCGTGCCGCAGTCGGTGTACGTCCTGGACCCGAGCAAGCTCATCCAGCTCAAGGGGTCCAAGGGTGATCCGCTGACCATGCTGCTGGCGCCCGGGCAGTCCGCGACCCTGCCGGGCGGTGCTGGGTCCGTCACCTTCGACGGCTACCGGCGCTATGCGGCGTTCGACATCCGGTACGACCCATCCAAGATGTGGGCGCTGGTGGCCGCGATCGCCGCGCTCGGCGGCGTGACCATCTCGCTGTTCGTTCGGCGCCGCAGGGTCTGGGTCAGCGCCCGCAGGGGGCCGGACGGCCTGACCGTGGTCGAGGTTGCGGGCCTGGCCCGCGGCGAGGACGCTGGCTTGGCGACCGAGGCGCTGGCTCTGCTGGATCGGATCGGCCCCGAACAACCCATTCCCGAACGAAATGACGCCCAACGACCGGACGCCCAACGACCGGACGCAGAACGAGCAGACCCAGAACGAGCAGACCCAGAACGAGCAGACGCAGAACGAGCAGACGCAGAGCCCGCAGGAGCCGGGCCGACCCGGGTTCCGGACAGCAAGGAGTGACAGTGGCGGTCGACCAGAGCCTGGCCCAGGTGAGCAACACGCTCATCTACTCGGCGATGCTCGTGTACACCGGTGCGCTCGGCGCGTTCGCGGTGGACCTGTCCGGGCGGGGCGGGCGAGCGGCCCACGACCGGGCCACGGCCGACGTCGCACCCGCGGAACTGGTCGGCGCCGGCGCGGCGGCCACGGCAAGTGCGGCGGCGTCGACCGGCGGGCCGCAGCCGTATCGGGTTCCGGGTCGGATCCGGGGCCGCGAAGAGCAGGCCGGTCCGGATCGCAGCCCCGCCGGGCACTCCAAGGCCGGTGGGATCGCGGTCTCGCTGACCTGGCTCGCGCTGCTGCTGCACGCGGGATCGGTTGCCGCGCGGGGCCTGTCGGTGAGCCGGGCGCCGTGGGGCAACATGTACGAGTTCGCCCTGACCGGCTCGGTCGTGGTGACCGCGGTGTACCTGGCGGTGCTGCTGCGCCGGGACGTCCGCTACCTCGGCACCTTCGTGATCGGCCCGGTCCTGCTCACCCTCGGGCTCGCTGTCAGCGTGCTCTACACCCAGGCGGCGCAACTGGTGCCCGCGCTGCACAGCTTCTGGCTGCTCATCCACGTGTCGGTCGCGTTCGTCGCCTCGGCGCTGTTCACGCTCGGCTTCTCCACGACCGTGCTGCAACTGGTCCAGCAGCACCGCGAGCAGTCCGGCGTGATGGGGCGTCCCGCGCGGCGCAACTTTATGGACGCCCTGCCGACCTCAGCTGATCTTGAGCGGTCCGCCTACCGCCTGCACGTGGTGGCCTTCCCGCTGTGGACCTTCACGGTGATCGCAGGCTCGATCTGGGCGGAGGCAGCCTGGGGCAAGTACTGGAACTGGGACCCGAAGGAGGTCTGGTCCTTCGTCATCTGGGTGGTCTACGCCGGCTACCTGCACGCTCGGGTCACCCGGGGTTGGGATCAGCGTGGAGCCGCCTACCTGGCGCTGGCCGGGTACGGGTGCGTGCTGTTCAACTTCCTGGTCGTGAACGTCTTCTTCGTGGGCATGCACTCCTACGCGGGGGTCTGACTCAGCCGGAGTGGTCCTCGCCGTCAGGGCGGTTCGTCGGCGCGGCGTCACCGGGCCGGCCGTGCTCGCCGTCCGGAGTGCCGCCGTTCGTCTTGCCGCCGTCAGAGCGTGAACGCTGGGCCTCGCGCTCGGCGGCCTCCCTGCGGCGCGCCTCCTCCTGTCGGCGCCGCTGCCGTGCGTCCTCGGCGGCCCGGCGACGGCGCTCGCGGAAGCCGCGGTCCAGGGAGTGCAGGAACTCGGGGTCGTCGTCCGGGGCGACCACGGATGGCAGCCCGCTGGGCAGATCCGGTGCCGCGACCCGGCCGAACACCAGCCAGGCGACCGATCCGACCAGCGGCACCAGAGTGATCAGACACCAGACCTGACGGGGAAGCAGCTGCGCCTCGTCATCACTGCTGCGCAAGCAGTCGATCAGCCCGTAGATCGTCACGCCGATCGCGAGCAGCGCAAGGATGACTCGCACCATGCACCCACTGTAGGTCGTTATGGTCCAGCGGGCGCCGGTACCTATGGCTCTGCTGGTCAGAGCCCCGGGACGGCCAGCCGGCCGGGTCGCGCCGCCGCTCCGATCAGGAACCCCTGCGCAGCGTGGGCCCCGAGCGCGCGGGCTGCGTCCAGCTGGCGCTGGGTCTCCACGCCGGTGACGACGCAGCGCAGGCCGAGGGCGCCTGACATCGCCATGGCGGCTTCGGGCAACCGGTTGTCGGCCCCGAGCGACGCCGTCAGCGACCGGTCGAGCTTGATCTCGGTCAGCGGCAGCTGGCCGAGCGCCGCGAGCGACAGCCCGGTCCGTCCGAAGTGGTCCAGGCTGACGCCGAGCCCGAGCGAGCGCAGCATGGCGAGCGTGTTCCGGGACTGTTCGGTGTCCACGAACGTCTCGGCGGGGACCTCCACGGTCAGGTCCGCGGGCTCCAGAGCCCGCTCGGCCAGCTGGTCCGCGACGGCCCGGGCGAATCCGGGGTCCTCCAGCTGCGCGGGGGTGACGTTGATCGAGACGGTCCGGATGGCGGCACCGGCCCGCTGCCAGCCGGCCAGCGCGGCCGTCGCGTGGTCGAGCATCAACGCGCCGAGTGCCGGGCCGAGGCCCAACTCGTCGGCGAGGGGGACGAAGCGCTGCGGTGACACGGTCTCGGGCCCGGTGCGGGTCCAGCGCGCCAGGGCCTCCACGGTGACGATCCGGTCGGAGCCGTCCGGGTCCAGGTTGAGCACGGGCTGGAACTCCGCCTCGATCGCCCTGGCCTGGATCGCCCGGCGGAGCTCGCCCCCCAGTTCGTGTCGGGACAGCCGGTACGCCCGCAGCGCCGGGTCATGCACGATCCAGCGGGGGCCTCCGGAACGACGGGCCGCACGCAGCGCGTCGGCGCCGGCTCGGAGCAGGTCCTCCGGGGTCCGGGAGTCGGGCCTCTCCACCGCGGCACCGATCCAGCAGCCCGCCGGCGGTCGCGGTGGGGCGTCGACGAGGGGTTCGGCCACCAGCGCGGACAGCCGTCGGGCCAGGACTGCGCAGCCCGGAGCCTCGAGGGTGCCGGCCAGCAGCGCGAAGGTGCTCGGCGCGATCCGCGCGACGACGTCGTGCGCGGGCATCGCCGCGCGCAACCTCCGGGCCACCTGGCGGACCAGTTCAGGGTCCGCCCCCTCGCCGTCCGGGCCGGAGGGTTCCAGCTCGATCAGGAGCAGGGCGACCGGGCCGCCGAGCAGGTCGGAGTGGGCCAGGGCCTGACCGATCCGATCGACCAGGACAGCGCGGCCCGGCAGGCCGGTGCCCGGATCGGGGTCCTGCACCGAGGCTGCCTCATCGCGGGCCGGGTCCGGCGCTCCGGCAGTGCCGGGCAGGGCAATGCCGGGCAGAGCCCCACCGGGCAGGGCAATGCCGGGCAGGGCAATGCCGGGCAGAGCCCCACCGGGCAGGCTCGCGCCGTGTGGCAGCGTCTCGTTCCGGTCCGCCCGCACCACCGCTGCCCGGGCTGCCATCCCGGCGACGACGATCGCCGCGGCGACGTGCCCGGCGAGCCGGGCGAGCTCGACCCGGTCCGCCGGGGCAGGGCCGGCCAGCCGGACCGCGACCGGGACGCAGAGCACGAGCGCCGACGTCGAGGAGATCAGCTGCGAGGCACGCCTTGACACGACCAGCGGGTACCAGGCGGCCGTGGCCAGGACCCAGCAGATGGACAGGACGGACAGCGCGCCGTCGGGCGCGGCGATCAGCGCGGCAGCACCCAGGACGGCCATGCACCGCAGCGTCGCGGCGGCGGTGCCCGGGCCGGCGACGGGCGCCCCGCGCCGGGGGCGAGCCTCCCGCACGGCCAGGAGCAGAGCCACCCCCAGCATGCCGGTGGCCAGCCATCCCGGCGCCGTCGTGCGGCTGACGGTGCACTGCAGCAACCCGGCCGCGGTCAGGGCCGCGAGCAGGATCGGCTCACCGCGTCCGAGCGGAACGGGATGGTTCGGCGCGACGGTGTTCGACCCGACGGTGTTCGACCCGACGGTGTTCGACCCGACGGTGTTCGACCCGACGGCCCGGGCGTCCACTGCCGAGCCGGGATCGGGCAGCCGTTCGGGCGCGGGACGGTCCGGGGTGGCGACGGCCGCCTGCCGTGGCGTGGTGGCCGGTTCGGGAAACATCGGTTGGTGCCCCCTGTCGGGCGCTGGCCGGTGACGGCCGACGTGCCTGATGGCGTGAGTGACATGCTTCTCGGCGCGCTCCGCGGGTTGCTTTAGCCCGGCAGCCGACGCCTGCCTGCGGATGGCGTGAGCGGCCCGGGCTACGCTGACGATGTGCCGGCTCTGATCAAGTACACGGTCCTGCGGCTCGCGCTGTTCGTAGCGGCCATGGGCGTCCTGTACCTGCTCGGGGCCCGCGGCATCCTGAACCTGGCCCTTGCCGCGGTGGTGTCGATGCTGCTGTCGTACCTGCTGCTCCGGGGCCCGCGTGAGGCGCTCGCGCAGGAGGTCGCGGGCCGGGTCGGCCGCCGGCTCGACGGGCCGGCGGATGGCTCGCGCGGCATGCTCGGCCTGGACGACGACTCGGCGGCCGAGGACGCCGCCGTCGACAACGCAGCGGGCGATGCCCCGGCTGAAGTCGAGCGCTCCGCCGTCGAGGATCATGTGCCGGGCGAGAACCCCGCGCCGTAGCTCCAGCCCAAGGTGCGCCGCGCTGACGGCTACAGGGCCAGGCCGATCGCGAGCAGCACCGCATACACCAGTTCCAGCCGTCCGGTGTCGGCCAGCGCGGGCAACAGGTCGCGACCGCTCGCCGGGCCGAGCACCAGGCGCGCCGGCCTGACCGCTGGACCGGCGGCGAGCAGAGCCAGCAGCGCCCAGGGCCTGCTCGCCGCCGCCAACAGGACGGCCAGCCCGGCGATCACGATCAGTCCGATGTACAGGGACCGGGTCAGCCGCTCGCCGAGCCGCACCGCCAGCGTCTGCTTGCCGGACTCCCCGTCGCCCGCCACGTCCCGCAGGTTGTTCACGACGAGGATCGCGCACGCCAATGCCCCGGTGCCGATCGCGGCGGCGACGGCTGCCACGCTGATCCGGCCGGCCTGGGTGTAGGTCGTGCCGAGCACGGCGACCAGGCCGAAGAAGACGAACACCGATACCTCGCCCAGCCCCGCGTAGCCGTACGGCCGGGCGCCGCCGGTGTAGTACCAGGCGGCCGCGATGCTGAGCGCGCCGACCGCCACCAGCCACCAGGCGTGCGCCAGCGCGACCAGGACCAGCCCGGCGACGGCCGCGACCCCGAAGGCGGCGAACGCGGCGGCCCTGACTTGGCCCGGCAGCGCCGCCCGGGACCCGGTCAGCCGGAACGGCCCGACCCGGCGGTCGTCCGTGCCCCGAACGCCGTCGGAGTAGTCGTTGGCGTAGTTGACGCCGACCTGCAGGGCCAGGGCGACCGCCAGGCCCAGTCCGGCCCGGATCCCGTCCGCCGCGCCGAGCGCCGCGGCCGCCCCGGTGCCGGCGATCACCGGAGACACGGCTGCCGGCAGGGTGCGCGGTCGCGCCCCGGAGACCCATTGCACAGCCGTGGCCATCCCGATCCTCCTCGCCGCCGGTGCCGCCCCCGGCGGTGCCGGGCCTGCGGGCACAGCGTAGGCAGGGGTCAGGCGCCCATGGCCTGGCGGGTCAGGGCCTCACGGTCCGGCTTGCCGGGACCGCGCAGAGGTAGCCGGTCGAGCACGAGCAACTGGCGGGGGGCTGCGTAGGCGGCGACATCCGAGCGCACCACATCGCGGACCGCGTCCAGGGTCGGCGCCGCGGCTCCGTGGTGCAGCACGATGGCGGCGACCACGCGCTGACCCCAGTCCGGGTCGTCCGCGCCGACCACGACCGCCTCGGCGACCCCGGGCAACCGCAGCAGCGCCGCCTCGATCACTCCGGGTGCCACCTTGAGGCCACCAGTGACGAGCACGTCGTCGAGCCGCCCGCCGACCACCAGCCGGCTGCCGGACAGGTGGCCGACGTCGTCGGTCCGGAACCAGCGCCGCCCGGAGTTGTCCGCGGTGAAGGTCGGCCCGTCCGGGGACTCGGCCGCCCGGCCCCGGTAGCCCCGTGCCACCACCGGCCCGCCGAGGCTGATCCGCCCGCCGCCGTCGAGGTCCACGTCCACCTCGACACCGTCCAGCGGCAGGCCGTCGTAGACGCAGCCGCCGCAGGTCTCGCTCATCCCGTACGTGGTCACCAGGCGGACCCCGGCCGCCGCGGCGCGCTCGCGCAGCGGCTCGGGCGTGGCCGCACCGCCGACCAGGACGGCGTCGAATCCGGCCAGCGCGGCCAGCCCGGGCCCGCCCGCGGCCAGCAGCCGGGACAGCTGGGTGGGCACCAGCGAGGTGTACCGCCGGGGGCCGCTCATCCGGCTCGCGGCGGCCGCGAAGTCGTCCGGCTCGAAGCCGTCGGACAGGTCCATCGGGACCGGGCGGGTGCTGGTGACCAGGGACCGGATCAGGACCTGCAGCCCGGCGACGTGATGGGCGGGCAGGGCCAGAAGCCAGCGCCCCGGCCCGCCGAGCCGGTCATGGGTCGCGCTGGCGGAGGCGAGCAGGGCAGCTGCCGGCAGCAGGGTGCCCTTGGGATCGCCGGTGGAGCCGGAGGTCGGGACCACGGCGACGGTGGGATCGTCCGGGTCGTCCTCGCCGGGAGCCAGTTCGGTGCCGGGCCCGAGCGCCTCGTCCGGCGGGCTGCCGGGGGCGTACGGCAGCAGCGCGGGCCCGTCCCCGGCGAGCGCGGCCCGCAGAATGGGCAGCACCTCGAGCACGGCCTCGCCCGACGGGACGGGCAACGGCAGCAGGACCCGGCTCACCCGGTCAGCGTACGGCGGCCCGCGGGCGGCGATGCCCGGGACGGTCGGTCTCGGACTGCGACGGCGGCCCGCCGACCGGGTGGGATCCGAACACAGTCGGTGCGTGGTCTCTCGCGCGGCGCGTTCCCCGGGTCGGCCCGAAGTGGCAGGCTGGCGCAGTGCAGTCCGTTGAACAGGCACTTGCCGCCCTCAGCCGGGACGAACCCGACCTGGCCGAGGACGCCCGGCTGGCCTGGGAGACGCTGACCGGCGGACACGGGCCGGCGGTGGTCACGCAGTGGCGGCTGCAGCGGTTCTGCTGGGGTGAGCTGGCCTCCACCTGGCCGGACGACGGGCAGGGCCGTTGGCGGGTCGCGCAGGCGCTGGCCGCCCTGCTGGCCGGGCTCGGTCTGCCGCGGTATGCCGCGATCGCCCGCAGTGACGTCACCCGCCAGGTGCTGCTGGCCGGTGACCAGACGCCGGCGCGGGGCCGGAGCATGGCCCGGCGCGCCTCGCAGCGCTCCGGTATCGAGCCGCCGGACACCGAGCTGCTGACCTGGGGTGCGGTGATGGGACCGGCCGAGGCACACGGGCTGGAGCTGGTCGCCGACCGGCTCGAGCTCGCGGTCGCCGTGGGTGACTTCCAGCCGGGCTCCCGGGGTTGGCGCGACCAGCAGTCCGATCTGGCCATCTCGGTGCTGACCACGCCCCGGACCGACCTGTCCGGGGCGACGCCGTACGACCTGATCCTCGCCGAGCGGCTGCACGCCTGGATCCGCCGCCCGCCGTCCACGACCCGGCGCGGGTTGCTCTCACCCCTGCTCGGCAGGCTGCTCGAGCCGGTGGACCCGGGTATGGCGGCACCCGCGCGGGCCTTGCTGCGGCCGCTGGACTGGCTGCTGACCGAGGTGGGCGACGGGCTGCCGCTGACCGCCGCCGGTTACCTGCCGCCCCGGACCGTCGCCCGCGCGTTGGACGTGATGAGCTGGCGCGAGGAGCTGCTCGGGCCCGCCGGCCGTGAGGTCGACGCCTACCCCGTGCTGGTGCTGCGCGAGACCGCCACCCGGCTCGGCTTGGTCCGCCGCCGCGGCGGCCGGCTGGTCGCCACGCCGAGCGGCCGGACGGCGCTGGCCGACGGGCGGGCGCTGTGGATGGAGGTCGCCTCGGCGCTGATCGGCCCTGAGCCGTCCGCCGTGGCGGACGTCTGGGAGATCGTGCTCGCAGTGCTGGAGCCCGGCGACACGGTCCCGGAGGTCGACGTCCGGCAGCTGGTGCAGTCCGTGGTCACGGAGTCCGGCTGGCGGTTCGCCGCGCGGCGCGAGCCGTCCGAGGCCGACACCTCGCCGCTGTTCTTCTCGGTGTTGCGCGAACTGCGCTGGCTGGAACTCATCCAGGAGAGCGGCGCCCTGCTGGACCGGCAGCTGCAGGCCCGGCCCGGTGCCGGGGACCTGTTCCGCGCAGCGCTTCGGCACCGCGTCCTGCACCGGGACATCCTGCCGCTGTGAGTCGGCCGCGATAGATGCCGGCGACCGGGCTACCGGTCGCCGCGGCGGCCCTGCAGTTCCAGCTCGCGGCGCCGGATGGCCGCCTCGCGATGGCGGAGCTGCTGCTCCCAGCGGATCAGCGTCTGCTCGTGCTCGGCGTTGATCGCGGACAGCTGCAGGGCCAGCTCGGCGTCGCTGCGGTGCGCCTCGCGCAGGCTGGCGGCAGAGGGCTCGTGGGCCCACGTCCGGTGCTTGCCGTCGGGCCCTTCACCGGTCGGCCGGCTCGGGACCTCCGGCTCGGCCTTTCTGCGGCCTGCGCGTGAGATCTGCCAGTGACGGCCCGCCGCGATCCAGCCGATGCCGCCGGCGATCGGGAAGACGAGGACGGCCAGGACCCAGCCCCAGCGCGGCAGCCACCGGGACTCCGCCTCGCGAGCGAACAGGATGTCGAGGAAACAGAAGACGCCGAAACCGATCTCGACGACGATCGGGGGCCAGGGCATCAGGTGGATCACGGGCGCTCCGAGTTGCGGCGGAGGGGCCGGAGTACCGGCCGGAGTGATGGGGCGGGCCGTGACGGCCCTGCCGTTGATCGTCCGACGCCGCGGCGCTCATCGCATCCCGACGCTTGCCGCGGCGGCCACAACCACACCGTAAGACACTGTGAAAGCGCTTGCTGACCGTTTTATCCGCCACTTGAGTGTCGTTGTGGCTGGGCGCTGGGTCGGACAGCCCGTCTCAGTAGTACCAGGGGTACGGGGACCAGTCGGGCGAACGCTTGGCCAGGAAGGCATCCCGGCCCTCGGCGGCCTCGTCGGTCATGTATGCCAGCCGGGTCGCCTCGCCGGCGAACACCTGCTGCCCGACCAGCCCGTCGTCCACCAGGTTGAAGGCGAACTTGAGCATCCGCTGGGCGGTCGGGCTCTTGCCGTTGATCTCGGCCGCCACCTCCAGCGCCACCCGCTCCAGCTCGGCGTGCGGGGCGACCAGGTTCACCGCCCCCATGGCGTGCATCTGCTCGGCGTCGTAGGTCCGGCCGAGGAAGAAGATCTCGCGGGCGAACTTCTGCCCGACCATCCGCGCCAGGTAGGCCGAACCGAATCCGCCGTCGAAGGAGGCCACGTCGGCGTCGGTCTGCTTGAACCGCGCGTGCTCGCGGCTGGCGATGGTCAGGTCGCAGATCACGTGCAGGCTGTGCCCACCGCCGGCCGCCCAGCCGCCGACCACGGCGACGACGACCTTGGGCATGGTCCGGATCAGCCGCTGGACCTCGAGGATGTGCAGCCGCCCGCCCGCGGCCCTGACCCTGGCCTGGTCCACCGTGTCGACGGTCTCGCCGGGCAGCCCGGTGACCGGATCGACCTCGGTGTACTGGTAGCCGGAGCGACCGCGGATCCGCTGGTCGCCGCCCGAGCAGAAGGCCCAGCCGCCGTCCTTGGCACTCGGGCCGTTGCCGGTGAGCAGGACGCAGCCGACGTCGGGCGTCATCCGGGCGTGGTCCAGGGCCCGGTAGAGCTCGTCCACGGTGTGCGGCCGGAAGGCGTTGCGCACCTCGGGCCGGTCGAAGGCGATCCGCACCGTGCCCCCGGCGGGGCCGTCCAGCACGCAGCGGTGATACGTGATGTCGCTGAACCCGAAGCCGGCCACCGGCTGCCAGGCCGCGGGGTCGAAGGTCTCGGAAACCTGGTCACCGGCCACGCAGCGAGGATAGGTGGCTGCCGCCGCGCTCAGGCGCTCGGGCTCATCGAACCCATGCCCCCGGTGGTGTCGGTCGGTGTGGCCGTGTCGGTCGGGGTCGGGGTGGTGCTGCTGGTCGGAGTCGTGGTCGGGGTGGCGGTCGAGGTGACGACCGGCCGGTGGGTACGTCCCGGCGCGGCCGCACTCGTGCTGGCGCTGTTGCCGGTGCGCTCGATCGGGATGCAGTTGCCGGTGTGGTAGCCGCCCTGGTTGTCCTGCACGAGTCGGTGCTTGCTGTTGGCGATCCGGGCGCAGACCAGCGGCTTGTCGCCGATCGCGTGCTTGAAGTCGCTGCTCGAGGCGGTGCGCACGGACGGGTTCTGGTCCTCGACGTACCAGGCGCCGGGGGCGGACGCCTGCGTCCCCTCGCTGCTCTCCGGCGGGTTGACCCCGTCGGTGCTGCCGTAGATGTGCAGGTGGTAGCCACCCTTCACGGTGGGCTGCTGGCCGTGGAAGTCGGCGTCGTAGGTGATGGTCAGCTTCGTCCCGTCGAACGTGGCGCTGGTCAGGCAGACCCAGCGCGGGTTGGCCTTCAGCTGGGCGTCGCAGCGCTCGTAGGCGGGCACGCCCGGCGTCGCCGCTGCCGTGCCGGACGTCGCGGTGAGCGTGTTCTTCGGCTGGTTGCCGCTGATCAGCTGGGTCCGAACGAGCGCGGCGATGCCCCCGGCGCCGAGGGCGATCGCGGCCACGACCGCCGCAGCGCTCAGCGCCCGGGTGAGCCCGGGACCCGCACCGGCACGGCCGCGCCGCGGCCCGCCGCGATCGCTGCCAAGGGGGTCGCTGCCAAGGGGGTCGCTGCCGAGGGAGTCGCCGCCGAAGGGCTCGCCGGCGCGGTCGGACCCGGCGCGACCGCCGAGGTCGGCGGCCAGGTACTCGGTGCGGCCCGCCGGCAGCGCGCCCATCACCGTGGTCGGCGGGGGCGGGGTCGGGGTCGCGGGACGCCACGGGACGGGCGGCGGTCCGCCCGGCTGCACCGGTTCGGCGGAGCCCGCGGCGGCCGGCTGCCAGCCGGCCGGGACGACCGGCGGGACGGATGGCGAGGTCAACGCGGCAGCCGCCGCACCTGCTGCCGCGCCCGCGACCGCCGGGCCGACCACGGGCACGCTCGGTGCCCCGGCCGACGTGGCGGCCGGACCGCCGACGTCGGGCAGCGGGGTGCCGGTCATGATCCGGCCGGCCAGGGACGCCGCGCCGAGCGCGACCGCGTGCTTGGGGTGGGCGTCGACGGCAACCGGCCGCCCCAGCTCGGCGCCGACCAGCTGGGCGACGATCGGCATCCGGGACGAGCCGCCGACCAGCAGCACCGCGCGCAGGTCCTCAGGCGTGACCCCGGCCGAGCGAACGGCCCGGCGCAGCGCGTCGATGCTGTCCTGCAGAGCCGGGCGCACCATCGTCTCGAGCTCGGCCCGGGTCAGCCGCACCTCGGTGGTGACGGTCGGCAGCAGCACCGGGATGGTGGTGTCGGTGTCCGCGGACAGCGCCTCCTTGGCCTGGGTGCACTCCTCCCGCAGCCGGGCCACGGCGGTGATCGCGGCGCTGTCCTCGTCATCCAGGTCGGTCAGGGCCGAGCCGATCGCACGGGCGACATGCGCGAACACCGCGGCGTCGAAGTCGATCCCGCCGAGCCGCTCGATGCCCTCCGGCCGGCCGAGGATCTCGAAGCCGCCCGCGGACCGGCGCAGCACGGCGGCGTCGAACGTCCCGCCGCCGAGGTCGTAGACGGCGACCACCGCCCCGTTCGGGATCCGCTGCTGCTCGGCGTAGAAGATCGCGGCAGCCTCGGGCTCGGTGATGAAGGTGACCTCGTCCAGGTCCGCACCACGGACCGCCTGCTGCAGCAGGTCCGCCTTGTACGGCCCCCAGTTCGCCGGCCGGCTGACGCAGATCGCCGACGGCGCACTCCCCTCGCGGGTCGTCACCTCGTCCAGGACGGCCCGCAGCAGGCGGGCGGTCAGCGCCTCGGCGGAGTAGGGGACGCCGCCGAGCATGATCGGCGTGGTGTCGCCCAGCCGGCGCTTGAACTCGCGGGCCACCCGGTGCGGGGCGGTCAGCGCCCTGCGGTTGGCCGCCTCGCCGGTGATCATGGTCTCGTCCTCGCGCAGCAGCACGACTGACGGGATGGCGGCGGTGCGGCTGCCGAGCGAGCTGATCTCCGCGCGCCCGTCCCGCCATACGGCAGCGGCCGTGAAGGTGGTGCCGAGGTCGATGCCGAGTGCATACATGGCGCTGCTCCGGGTGGTCGGGGTGATCAGACCGTAAGGCTCCGATCAGGGGGGTGCCAGGGGGGAAGTCCCCGAATCAGACCCCGGGGGCGCTTCCTACAGTTGACGGTATGGAACCCGTGGAGCCCCTTCGCGATGTCCTGGCCGGTCTTGCCGGCCAGGACACGCCGCCGCCCGAGGACCCTCAGGCATTCCTGGCCGAGCACGGGCACGCCGACCTGCCGGGCGACCTGCTGGCCACCGCGATCGGCAGCTATGCCGACACGGCGCCGGCCGAGGTGGCCGAGCACCTGTCGCCGTACCTGTCCGCCCACCCCGCGGGAGAGGGCGACAGCGGGCTGGAAGGGCTGCACCTGCTGTCCTCGGCACCGGCCGGTCCGTGGGACGGCGAGGTGGAGGTCGACCCGCTGCACCCGGGCGAGCCGGCCGCGCACGACGGCCTGGGCGACGACAGCCTCGGGCACGACAGCCTCGGGCACGACAGCCTCGGGCACGACAGCTACGTGCACGGGCTCGACGTCGCCGACCACCTGGACGCCGGCTGGCACGACGGAGACTCGCCGGCGTCCGAGCACGGCGCGGCGGGCGGCGAACACGACACCCTGCACGACACCCTGCACGACACCGCGCACCCGACCCTCGAGGCCGGGAACGAGTTCGGCGCGGGCCACGAGAACCTCGGCGTCGAGCCTGGGGCAGGAGGGGAATCCGGGCTCGACGCCGAGCACCACGTCGGCGATTCCCCGCTTGAGCACGTCCTGGAGGAGTCGCACCTCGGCGATCCGCCGCTGGACGAGACCCCCTCGCACGACGTGGACGAGGCCCACCTGCCCGATACCCCGATGGAGAACGCCCTCGAGCACCACGTCGAGGATGTCGAGTTCGACGACCACCCCGACGGCCCGCCGCTGCACGAGTGACCGGGCGGGCGCGGCCCGCGGCCGCCTCATGGCGAGGCCGCGAGCTCGGCCAGCATGCCCTCGCAGGAACGCACCGCCACCCGCGCCGCGAGCATCAACTCGTGTGAGGTCAGAGGGTTCTCGGCCCTGCGTTGCCAGCGGGCCAGCGCCTGCTCGGCGGTGGCCGTCTGCTCGGTGCGGCTCGCGTCCGGGTCCAGCCGCAGCCGTTGTGGAGTGGCCGTCCCGGCGCCACCGATCAGGTGCTCGAGCTCCTCGAGGACCTCCGGCTTGCCGGACACCCAGCCGGCCCGCACCGCGGACAGGATGCGCAGCTCGTTGAACGGGTGCGCCGAGGCGAGGATCTCCTCCACCTCGACGGCCAGCGGCATGCTGCCCGGCCGGGGCTGCTCGCGCACCAGAGTGTCCAGCGCGAGCAGGGCCGACCGGCTCTTCAACACGTCCCGGCGGGTGAAGAACAGCGACGAGAGCACCCCGTGCAGGTCGTCCAGGCCGCTGCGCTCGGCCAGGTCCCTGGACAGCTCGGTGGCCGTGATCGGCCCACGGCGCAGGATCATCGAGGCCAGCCGGATGCCGAAGATGCCCAACCGGTCGAGCAGGTTCTGCCGCTCGAACGAGGTCAGCCCGAGCTCCGGCATCTGCTCCAGGAACCGGTCCGCCGACAGCAGCAGCGCCTCGACGTCCCGGGGTGCCTGCTCGGCCAGCCGGCGCAGGTGCGCGACCTCGGTCTCGGTCAGCGTCACGGACGTCTCGGCCAGCAGCCCGGCCACCGGAACCACCGTCTGCACCACCCGGCGCACCACCGGATCGGCCGACAGCCGGGCCGCGATCCGGCGCGCGGAGGTCATCGCGTCCGGTCGCCCCGCCCCGATCTCGTCCGCCCGGGAGAGCACCCCGATCGCGTTCACCGGGTTCGGCCGCGACACCTCGGTGTCCTGGAAAGCCCGCAGGAACTCCACATCGCCGGAGTGCAGGTGCCGCATCAGGTACAGCACCGCGTCCGCCGGGGTCTCCTCGTCGTCGGTGGCCAGCAGCTCCCAGGCGCGGCGGCTGACCGACTCCGAGAGCGACCCGATCCCCGGGGTGTCGATCAGCGTCGCGGTCCGCAGCGCCTGCGACGGCCAGCTGACCTCGAGCTGATCGACCTGGTCCGGCGCCAGGCCGCCGAGGTCGACCTCGATCGCGCCGTCCTCGCGGGTGAACCGGGCCTGCCGGGGCTGGCCGCCGCGCGGGAAGAGCATCACCTGGTAGGTGTGGCCGTCCCGGTACCAGGTGACGATCCGGGTGCACTCGCCGGCGTCTGTGGGCGCCAGCCGCTCACCGACCAGAGCGTTCAGAAGCGTGGATTTGCCGGACTTCACCCGTCCCGCGATGGCCACCCGCAGCGGTTCGTCCAGCCGCGACATCAGGCCGGCGAGCGCGCCCTGGTGCGGCGTTCCCCGGTACACCTCGATGGCCCGCGCCAGGGTCGTTCGGGTCCGCTCGACCAGGGTGCTCAACTCAGCACCACCTCGGCCCGCTGGCGAAGGGCCTGGATCCGAGACAGCTCGGCGTTCAGGTCCTTCAGCCGGCGCTCGCGCTCGGCCTGGGTCCGCTGGACCGCCTCGCCGGCCGCCGCCAGCGCCTGCGCCGTCGACCGGTTCAGCTCCTCGGCCCGCGCGCCGTAGTGGTCGCGCAGCTGGCGCTGGATCCGCCGCAGCGTGTCCCGGGAGTCCTTGCCCATCACGAACTGCACCTCGTCGCAGTAGCGGCGGATCGCGTTCTTGGCCTGGGCCTGGCGCTGGGTCCGCTGACGGCGCTTCTCCTCCCGGACGCTGCTGCGGCCCATCAGCAGGCCGATCGGGATGGCGATCGGGCCGAGGCCGGTGATGCCGACCAGGTGCGGAAGCATGGTGAACATCAGGATCCCGCTGTAGCTGTTGCGCAGCGCCACCATCGTCTGCTTGCGCGCGCCCATCTTCTCCAGCTTGATATCGGGATCCAGCTGGGTCTGGGTGACCAGGGGTTCCGGGTCGTAGACCGCGAGCTGGCCGAGGTCCGCGCCGGACGCCTCCTGGAAGTGCTCGGCCACCAGCTGATTCAGCTCACCGGCCCGGTCCCGCAGATAGGTGTAGTTGGTGACCAGCTCGAACGACACCCGCGACTCCAGCCAGGGCTCCATCTGCGGCCAGGAGTCGACCGGGTCGCTGTCCTCGATCGCGTCGTCCGCCTCGGTGATCACCTTGCGGATCCGGCCGCGCAGGTCGTGATCGACGTCCGCGTTCAGGTCCGCGACACCGTCGTTGAGGGTCTGCTGCCAGCGGGCGGCGGCGGTGCGTAGCGTCTCGACCCGCTTCTTGGTCGTGGTCAGCTCGTCGATCACCCGCTGCGCCGAGGCCGGATCGGCCAGCGCCGTTCGTTCGGCTCCGAACTGGCCCTGCAGCTGCTGGCAGACGGCGACCACCTCGCGCGCGGCCTCGGCCGCGGCCCGCTTGTGGCCGTCCGCACCGACGTCCTGGGTGACGAACCGGACCAGCTCCCGGAAGCCTGACTCGGTGTTCAGCGCGGCGTCGTCGGTCTGCACCGCGCGCTGCCGCAGTGCCGACGAGACGGCCAGCAGCGGGACGTCGCCGAGCCCGCTGAGGTGCCGGGCGTTGATGTCCCGGATGGTGCGCCAGGCAGGGTAGAAATCGATCTTGGTCATCACCACCACGACGGTGTCGCACAGGTCCTTGGCCCGGCGCAGGAAGTCGACCTCGGTGCGGGTCAGCTCCTGGGACGCGTCGGTCACGAAGAGGACGGCGTCCGCCATCGAGGTGGCGGTCAGGCTGGCCGCCGCGTGCGCGGAGCCGAGTCCGCCCAGGCCCGGGGTGTCCACCACCACCAGGCCGCCGGCGAGCATGTTGCGGGGCAGCAGCACCTCGACCCCGGCGATCTTCCGGTCGCCGACGGTGATGCTGCCGCCCTCGACGGCGTGCTTGCGGATCTGGTCGGTCGGGATCGGCTGCCGCTGCGGCGGGTCGCCGTCGAGCACGAGCTGGGCCCCGACCTCGGGCCCGAACCGGACGTAGGTGGGCAGCGCGGTGGCGACGTCGTCGTCCACCGGGCAGGCCTGCACCCCGAGCAGGGCGTTCACCAGCGAACTCTTGCCCTGCTTGAACTCCCCGACCACGACCAGGTGGATGCCGGGCTCTGCGAGCTTGCGCCGGGCCCGGTCCAGCCGGTCGGCGAGATCGGGCCGCTTGTAGGCGGTGCAGGCCTGCAGACCCTGCTCGACCGCGGCCAGCGCCGCCGCGATGGCGCCGTCACCGGTCGCCGGCTGCGCCGGCCGGCCGGACGCTGTGGCCGCCTGCTGCGGGTTCGCCTGCTGGGTCATGGCCACCCTCCGGATGGGCCTGGCGCCGTCTTGCCGGCTCCGACGTGCGGCAGCGGGTACCGGTGCCCCGGGGGGCTTCGGCACCCGCTGCCGTGCGGTGGTCAGCAGTGCTGGATCAGCCGCTGTGGTCGACGTTGTGGTCCACGTGCTGGTCGCCGGCGCCGCCTTCGACGTTGACCTCGACCGGCGGGGAGAAGTTGTCCGAGAGCAGGCTGTTGTCGTGCGCGCCGTCGTGGCCCTCGTCGTGGCTGGGGTCGGGCTCGCCGCGGTCGAAGGTCGGAACGTCGTGCGTGAGGATCACAGGCTCGCGGACCGGCTCGCCGAAACCGTTGTTCTGGTCGCCGGGGCCGTGCTCGGTCTGGACGTTGGAGTTGACGTTGGTGTCCACGCTCTGACCGGTGGCGTCGCCGGTCCCGGATGCCGCGGCCCCTTCCTCGAGGTAGTCGTGGGACACGTTGCCGGTGTCGCCCTCGCCGAAGCCGATCGCGCTGTCCTGGATGTTGCCCTCGTTGTGGAACACGGTGTTGCCGTCCCCGACCGGGCTGTCGCTCACGGTGCCGTCGTCGTTCTGGATCCCGGTGAAGGTGCCGGTGTTGACCGGGCCGTCGACGTTCCCGCCGGCCTGGACGCCGCTGCCGCTCTGGGACTGCGCGTCGCCGCCGTCGTTCGCCTGCGCGGCCGAGGAGTGGTCGCCGGTGGCGGCGTTCTGGTCGCCGTGCCCGGTGTTGACTGCGTTGCCGTCGCCGGACACGTCGGTGTGGTCGTTGTCCTGGTCGATGTCGATGTCGCCGCTGACCGGGCCGTTGATGTCGATGTGGTTGTCGTTGATCTCGGTGGTGGCGTAGTTGTTCGTCACCTGCTGGACGATCTGGGCGTTGGGCGCGCTGCCGCCACCGGACGAGCCGCCGCCGGAGTACCCGCCACCGGACGAGCCGCCGCCGGAGTAGCTGTTGCCGCTCTGGCTGACGTTGCCGTAGCTGTTGTAGTTCGCCTGCGCCGAGGCGATGTAGCTCTGCAGCTCGGGGGAGACGCCGGGCGCGGTGCACATGTAGTCGAAGACCTGGCCCATGTCGGCGTGGTTGATCTGGGCGTCGGTGACGCCGTGGCTGGCCTTGGCGTCCGCCAGAGCCTGGTTGGGGTCCTTGCCGAGCGCGTTCTGCAGCGCGTCGAGGAACATCTGGCCGACCTCTGCCGCCGCCGCGGTCACATCAGGCATCGTCGTTCTCCTTTGGCTGGTGCCCTACCGGGTGGCTGGGCTGTGTCCAGAGTGGATCGGGGACCAAGGTCCCCACATCGGGGAACCCCCCCATGCTCAGGAGGGGGACCCGGGGGGTGCGATACCTCCGTCCAGCAGGCCGTGCAGGGCCGCGACGAACTCGGCCCGGGTGCTCGCGCCGAGCTTGGTCCGGATTCGGGCCACGTGGTGCTCGACGGTCTTGGGGGCGATGTACAGCTGGGCGCCGATCTCCCGGTGGGTCCGGCCGGCCAGCACCAGCCGGGCCACCTCGACCTCGCGCTCGGACAGCCCGGCCTGCTGCGCGGGGTCCGCGGTCCGGGCGGGTTCGGGCGCCGCGAGCTCGCGGGCACGCTCCAGCAGGCGCCGGGCCGCGCCGGCATCGGGAACCCGGATGGCCGCGTCCCCGGCCAGCCGGGAGGCCTCCCAGGGCAGCTGCGCGCCGGCCAGGGCCTCGGTCGCGTCCAGCACCGCATCGGCGTCGACCTGCCCGGCCAGGGCTGCCGCCCAGCAGGCGGCCGCGCGCTGCTGCGCCTGCTGCCGCTCGGTGGGCGCCTGGGCGGCCGAGATCCGTTGCGCGGCAATGGCTGCCGCGTCGGGGTCGTCGGCCGCGACGGCCACCTGGAGGTGCAGCCAGCCGAGGCTGATCACCCACGCGGGCGGTGAGCCGAGGCTCTGGACGATCTGCTCGAACCCGGCCAGTGTCGGGGCGGACCGGGGCTGGCGGCGCAGCCGGGCGGCGGCCACGGCGAGCTCCTCGGCAGCCTCCAGTTGGAACAGGTCGAGGCTGCGCCGGGCCAGCACCCGCTCGACCGCTGCCCAGCTCTCGCGCAGGGCGGCGATGTCGCCGGTGCGGCGGGCCAGCCCGCTCACCAGCGCCGCGTGCACCATCCGGTCGCGGCCGTTCAGCTCCGCCCCGGCGAGCCGGCGAACCTGTTCGGCCGCGGTGTCCGGGTGTCCTGCTCGCAACCGGGCCCAGGCCAGCAGCAGCCGGTGCCGGTCGGCGGCGACCGGGCCGCCCACGCCGGTGGCGAGCGCACGGTCCAGCAGGTGCTCCGCGGTGGTCAGGTCGCCGGTCATCACCGCCAGGACGGCGCCCAGGGCGTGCGGCGTGTCCGGCAGCACCGTCACCGGCGGGGTGCGCTCGGCCGCCTCGGCGGCCTCGATCGCCAGCGGCAGCGCGTCGGACGGGTCGGTCGCGGCGACGGCAGCCTCGGACAGCAGCCGGATCGACAGGGCCGTCGCGGACCGCGATGCGGCGCCCGCCCGGACCGCGTCCCTGGCCGCGCCCAGCTGCCCGGTGGCGACCAGCGCCGTGGCGGCCAGCGCCGGACCGGCCCCGGCAGCGTCCAGCAGGGTCCGGGCGGCGCGCTCGGAGCGGCCCTGGTGGGCCTGCGCCGCGCCTGCGACCAGGGCCATCCGGGCCGCTGCCTGCGCGTCGTCCGCCGCCGCGTCCGGGTCGACCGGCAGTCCGAGCAGGGCGCCCGCCTCGGCCTGCCCGGGTGCCGCCGCCGCGGGGTCGGCGCCGGCGTCCACGGCGTCGTCGAACCAGCCGAGTGCGGCTGCCGGGTCCTCGAAGCGGGTCCGCTCCCCGGCGGCCAGGTAGGCGGCCGCCGCGTCGGCGCCGCGGGCGCGGGCGGCCCGTAGCTGGGTCGCGGCGAGCAGCGCGGGTGCCCCGCAGTCGACCAGGGCCCGAGCCACCTCGTCGTGCAGCCGGCGCCGGGGGCCCGGCGGCAGGTCGGCCAGCAGGGCCTGCCCGACGGCGGGGATCATCCGCTCGGTGTCCGGCACCAGCAGGCCCTCGTCCCGTAACGCCCGCAGCAGCCCGGCCAGCTCCGGCAGGTCCACACCGCAGGCCCGGGCCAGCACGTCGTCCGGCAGGTCCAGCCGCAGCGCCAGGATCCGGGCCGCCTGCGCCTGCTCCGGGGCGAGCACCGCGAGCCGTCGCTGCAGCCGGGCCATCAGCCCGGGCGGGGGCCCCGCGGGTTGCCCGCGGTCCAGTGCGGAGGCCACAGCGGTCGCGACCGCCGGCAGGCCGCCCGACGCCTCCCAGACCTGTGTCGCGGTCTCCTCGGTGCAGGGCCGGCCGGTGATCCGGGTGACCAGCGCGCCGACCTGGTCCCGGTCGAGCGCCGCCAGCACCTCGACCCGGCCCCCGGCGGCGACCGCCTCGTCCAGCTCGGCCAGTTCGGGCCGGTCGATGGTGGGGCGGCGGGCGATCACGATCGGACGGCCCGAGCGGGCCGCTCCCGCCAGGGCGCGCAGGCTCGCGCCGTCAAGCCGGTGCGCGTCGTCGACCAGCAGCAGCCCGGGGCTGCCGTCCGCCTCGGCCGGCGGGTCGGGCAGGTCCGGTTCGGCGCCGGTCGTGGGCGCGACGAAGCGCGCCACCGGCAGCTCCCCTGCCGCTGCAATCGCGTCCAGCCGATGCGTCCGTCCGGCGCCGTCAACCCCAACGACCACCGACACCCGCTCCGGTGCTGGCGACCCCCGACCCGGCACAGCCCCGATCTTAGGGAGACCTAAGCGCGTACGTCGCCCTTCTGGTGAGACTTTTCGCGGCGAACCTGGTCGTACGGGTGAGAACGTTCGGTCCCCGCCGGATGGACGCGGTGCCGGGAGCGGGGTTGCGCCGTGCCACCCCGGCCGACTGGCACGATGAACGGCGTGAATCCCTCGACGGCGATGGCCACCGTGCTGGTCGCGGCGCTACGGGACCTCGGTGTCCGGCATGCGGTGCTCTGTCCGGGATCGCGGTCCTCCGCGCTCGCCTATGCATTGGCCGATGCCGATGCCGATGCCGATGCCGATGCCGATGCCGATGCCGGTGCCGGTGCCGGTGCCGGTGCTGACCCCGACCGGCTCCGGCTGCACGTCCGGGTGGACGAGCGGTCGGCCGGGTTCCTCGCCCTGGGGCTGGCCCGGGAGACGGGCATGCCCGAGGTCGTGGTCACCACGTCCGGGACGGCCGTGGCGAACCTGCACCCGGCGGTGCTCGAGGCCGCGCACGCCGCCGTCCCGCTGCTGGTGCTGTCCGCGGACCGGCCGCACGAGCTGCGCGGAACCGGCGCGAACCAGACCACGGATCAGGTGAAGCTCTTCGGGGCCGCGGTCCGGCTGTTCATCGAGCTCCCGGCGGCCGAGACCCGCACCGGCCAAGCACATCGGTGGCGGAACGCGATGGCCCGGGCCGTCGCCGCCGCCCGCGGGCTGCCGGCCGGGGTGCCTGGCCCGGTGCACGTGAACGCGGCCTTCCGGGAGCCGCTGGTCCCGGACGACGATCCGGGCTGGCCCGAACGACTCGACGGGACGGACGGCCTCACCCGGGTCGGGCCGGCGCCGGGGGCGCCCGGCGGGAGTGGTGCCTGGCCGCTGCCGCCGGGGCCGCGCACCGTGGTGCTGGCCGGGGACGGTGCCGGTCCGGCGGCCGTGGACCTGGCTGAGCGCGGCGGCTGGCCGCTGCTGGCCGAGCCGTCCTCCGGCGCGCGTGGCGGGGACCATGCGGTCGGCCCGTACCGGCTGCTGCTGAACGACCCGGAGCTGGGCGGCGCCATCGAACGGGTTGTCGTGCTCGGCCGCCCGACCCTGTCCCGCCCGGTGTCCCGGCTGCTGGCCCGCCCGGACGTCGAGGTGGTCGTGGTCTCGCAGCGGCCGGGCTGGCCCGACCCGGCGGGGATGGCGGATCGGGTCCTGCCGCCCTGGGCCCTGGCCGCCGGCCCTGGGAGGCCCAGAGGCTCTCGGACGCCGGGGCCGGACGCCTGGCTGCGGCTGTGGCAGGCGGCGCACCGGGCGGCCTGCGCCGCGATCGACGCCGTACTCGACGCGGACGCCGCACCCGGCGCGCTGTCCGGCCCGCTGGTGGCGCGCGAGGTGGTCGCGGCGCTACGACCCGGGCAGGCGCTGTTCGCCGGGTCGAGCAACGCGATCCGCGACCTCGACCTGGCCGGGCATCCGGATCCCGGCATCGCGATGGGCACCAAAGGCCACCACCACACTGACCGGGACACGTTGCAGCGCAAGGTGATCCTGGCCAATCGGGGGCTGGCCGGGATCGACGGCACGTTGTCCACGGCGGCCGGTGTCGCGCTGGCCCGGGCGGCATCCGGGCGACCACTGCCGGTCCGGGTGCTGGTCGGGGACCTGACCTTCCTGCACGACGCGAACGCCCTCCTGATCCCGACCGCCGAGCAGCGGCCCGACCTGCAGATCGTGCTGCTCGACGACCGGGGCGGCGGCATCTTCGGGCTGCTCGAACCTGGCGAGCTGGCCGCGCGCGGCCCGGCCGAGGCCGCGGTCTTCGAGCGCGTGTTCGCCACGCCGCCCTCCGTGGACCTGGCCGCGTTGTGCGCCGCGCACGGCGCCCGGTTCACCTCGATCGGCGGCTCGGGACCGGGCCGGCTCGCCGCGCTCCGTGCGGCTCTGGCGGAAGGCGTTGCAGGGCAAGGGATCTGCGTGCTGCACGTGCCGATCGACCGGGTCGCCGAGCGGCCCCTGGCAGCCCGGTTCCGGGCAGCGGTGGCAGCTGCCCGGTAGCCCGTCGGCGGTCCTTGTCGCGGGCGCCGTGGGGCGGGACACGGCGCGGCTCGCGTGACGTCAGTCGATGAGGCCCAGTTGCATCGTCCTGGTCGTCGTGCCACCGGCGCTGACCGAGGTGGCCGTCATCGTGCCGGAGCCCATGCCAGGCCCGTGCGGGGTGGCGATGTCGTCGCAGGTGGCCGAGGCCCAGGATGCGGAGGCGCTGCCGTCGCCTGACTGGACGACCGTGCCGGAGAACGAGCGGGTCACCGAGCTCGACACACCCGTTTGGCAGCTCAGGTCGTAGCTGTAGGTGATCACCGTGCTGGTGACCTGACTCTGCCCATCGGTCGCGGTGGCGGACACGGGCAGGCTGGCCCCGGTCGAGAACGCGATCGTGTCCGGTGCGGTCGTGCCGGCGATGGTGAAGGTCAGTTGGGGTGGCGTGGTGTCCTGACAGGTGACTGAGGCCGTCGCCGGGAGCGAGTCGAAGAAGACCCGGGAACTGAGATCGGCGCTCAGCGCCACGGTCATGCTCCCGCTCGCGGGGAAGCTGATCCGCCCTGTCACGGTCTGGCTGCCGGCAGCGGCGAAGGTCAAGGAGCCACCCTGTGGCGTCACATCACCGCTCCAGGTGTACGTCACGGTGCCGGGGGTATCCGTCCTGATCGTGCTGCGGACCGTAACGCTCGCCGGGCACGACTGGACGCCGTCGCCGCTGATCGTCGGCCGGGAGATCGAGAGGGTGGCCTGGGCGAAGGTTACGGTGATCGTCCGGTTTGCCGTCACCGTCACCCGGCAGCTGGTCGAGCTGACGGGGCACCCGGCGACGCCCCAGTTCGTGAGCCGATAGGCCGCTGCCGGGGTGGCGGTCAGGGCGACGCCCTGACCATCCGCCACCGGGAGGCTGCACCCGGACGTGCAGTCCGTCGAGGTGCCGCCGTCCGGAAGCGCAGTGATCGAGCCCCCGACCGGACGGGTCACGGTGACGGTGTGGCCGGCGGGCGCGGTGCTGGCGAAGGTGATGGTGACGGCCTGGTTGCCGGTGGCCGTGAACGAGCAGCGGGTCGCGGTGGCCGGGCAATCGGCGGTTCCCCAACTGGTGAGCTGGTAACCGGTGTCGGCAGCGGCGGTCAGGTCCACCTGCGCGGGGGTGGTGACGGCAAAGGTGCAGGGGCTGGTGGTGCAGTCCTGGGACTGACCGGCCGCCACTGCGGTGATCCTCCCGCCGCCGCCATCGGTGACGGTCACCGTGTGTGTCGCGCTCTGACCCCCGCCGCCGGTGTTGCCGCCGCCGCCGGTGCTGCCGCCGCCGGTGCTGCCCTGCCCGGTTCGGCCGCCTGGAGGGGAGACGGTCACCCAGCGGGTCGCCGACAGCGTCGTGCCGGCGGGAGTGATCGCGGTGACGAAGACGCGGTACTGCCCGGCGGTGGCCCAGACATGGGTCAGCCCTGCCGGCCCCGTCGCGGACGCGCCGTCCCCGAACGACCACTGGGCCCGCCTGGGCAGGCGACCGTCGGCCATTCGCGCCGCCAGCCCGACCTGCTGTCCCACCACGGGTTCCGCCGTGGACAGCACGATCGACAGCTCGGCTACCTTCGCGTCGGAGCTCCGGGCCGGCGCCGGACCCGACTGGCCTGGGGCGGGCGTCGCGGAGCCGGGCTTGGCCGGTCCCTGCCCTGATCGGCCCGCGGGACGGTACTTGGCGACCGCGGTCGAGGAGCCGTCGAGCCGGATCACACCCGCCCGCTCGGACGCCGGGTCGTTGTAGAACACCACGTCGTCACGGGCCACCACCTCGAGCGACGGTGACCCGCCGCCGGGGATCCGCACCGCTTTCACGACCGAGGCGCTGGCCTCATCCACGACAAACACGGTGCCGGTTGCCAGCTCCGGCACGAAGGCCCGTCCCGACAGCTCGACCGGAGCCCCGAACGC
Source organism: uncultured Actinomycetota bacterium (assembly GCA_963740575.1). GTDB lineage: Bacteria > Actinomycetota > Actinomycetes > Actinomycetales > Kineosporiaceae > CAVUET01. Next base: position 360,566 of record CAVUET010000002.1, read on the forward strand.
GACGGACCGGACCGCCGACGCCGACGTCAGCGGGATCTCCGCCCGGGTTCCGTCGGCCAGGCCCGTCAGCACGAGCCGGCCGCGGCTGGAATCGGCCACCACCAGCCAACGGGCCGAGGTTCTGGCCAGCACCGCGTTCCGGGCGCTCACGCCGACGGCTGTGACGGTCCCCGGCCCTGCCGAGGAAGGGTCCACCGTGCGGGCCGAGCCGGCGGCATCCAGCGCCACGATCCGCCCGCCGACCACCGACAGAGTCGCCGCCCCGCGTGAGCCCAGGTCTCGCTGCTGGCCAGGTGACCCGCCCGAGGCCAGGACGCCGAGGTTCGGGTCGTACACCCACAGCCTGCCGCTGCCGTCCACGACCACAGCGTCCGTACTGGCCCCCACCGGCAGAGAACGCAGTCCCGAACGCGGCGCCAGGGTGGTCGGATCCAATGACGCAGCGGTGCCGGCGGCGGTATCCACGGCCCAGACCGCGCCGCCGCCGGTCAGCACCGTGAGATCCGAGGAGGTGCGTGGCAGCGCGGGTACGCGGGGGCCTGCGGCAAGCGTGGCCGCCGACAGCCGGCCGACGGTTCCTGACGCTCGATCCACCACCACGGCATCCTCACCGAGAGGAGCTACTTGCAGGCCGGTGCCCGTCGAGGCCAGCCGAACCCGTGCCATCACGTCGGCCGACGACCCGTCCAACCGGGCCACCTCACCCACTGACGAGGCCAGCCACACCCGTCGGGAGAACCCGGACACCACAGCCGGCGCGTAGCCCGCCCCGAGCAACCCCACCGCCATGAGCCCGGTCAGCAGGACGGCCGTGAGCCAGCGAGACAGGAGTCCCTTGCACCCCCGCAGTTGCGAGCCGAGGGTCACGGCCACCACTCCTTCGTCGCTCCGACACTGCCGGAATCACTGGCCCGGCGCTTCGGACCAACGGCGAACTCCGGGGCCACCGAGGGTGTTTCCAGCACAGTAGGAGCGCCGATCATGGTGGACAAGGCGGGCAGGCCGAACCTGCACCTACGGGCAACCCAGGGCGAGTCGGCGATGGACGACAGCCCAGCCGACCGGATCAGCCCTCGGCCAGGGCGTCCCGCATCGGCACCAGCTTGGCGGCGGACTCGGCGAACTCCGTCTCCGGATCGGAGCCGGCCACGATGCCGCAGCCGGCGAACAGCCGCATCCGTCGCGGGTCGGCCCGGTCGATCCGGCCGCAGCGCAGGGCGATGCCCCACTCGCCGTCGCCGGAGGCGTCCATCCAGCCGACCGGCCCGGCATAGCGGTCCCGGTCCATGCCCTCGATCTCGGCGATCATGGCGTCGGCGGCAGCGGTCGGCGTGCCGCACACGGCGGCCGACGGGTGCAGCGCGGCGGCCAGCCCGAGCGACGTCGGGCCGTTGGCGAGCACCCCGGTCACGTCCGTGGCCAGGTGCATGACGTTGGCCAGGTGCAGCACGAACGGGGACTCCGGGACGTTCATCGACGTGCAGTAGGGCGCCAGGGCGTCGGCCACGGACCGCACGGCGTACTCGTGCTCCTCGAGGTCCTTGCTCGAACGGGCCAGCGATCCGGCCAGGGCCAGGTCGTGCGCGTCGTCGCCGGTGCGGCGGATCGTGCCCGCCAGCACCCGGGAGGTGACCATGCCCTTGTTCCGGCGGATCAGCATCTCGGGCGTCGCCCCGACCAGCCCGTCCACGCTGAAGGTCCAGCAGCCGGGGTAGCGGTCGGCGAGCCGGTCCAGCAGCCACCGGGTGTCGAGGTCCGCCTCGCTGCGGGCCTCCAGGTCCCGGGCCAGCACCACCTTCTCCACCTCGCCCCGGGCGATCCGGCGGATCACCTCGGCGACGGCCGCCTGCCACTCCGGAGCGGACAGGGCGCCGTCGGCGTAGGCCACCTGGCCGGGTCGTCCGATCGGCTCGGCAGCAGGATCGTTCGGTCCGGGTGGGATCGAGGCCCCGGGCGGGAGGCTGCCGGTGCCTACCGTGGTCAGCCACCACTGCCCGGCCCGGTGTCCGACCACGACCTCCGGGACCACCAGAACCCCACCCGCCGGGGACGCGGCGGAGAAGGCGAACGATCCGAACGCCACGGGCCCTGTGCCCGGCAGCCCGACCTCGTCCCGGACGACGGCCCGGCGCAGCAACGCCTGCCAGGCACGCTCGGCGTCCGCGAACCGGCCTGCGCCGGATCCACCGCCCTCCAGGCGGACAGCCTCGCCCCAGCCGACCAGTCCCTCCCCGCGCCGCAGCCAGGCCAGCGGTCGCTCACGCGGCAGCAGCCGGAGCAGCGACCCGGGGTCCGTCAGGCGCACGGTCCGGGTCACCAGCGGAGCCGTCGCGGGGGCAGCGGTCATCGAGGCCAACTGTAGGTGTGGACTTCGCGGCAACCGGCCCCACCCCCGGCACCTGGGCCGGGATCGTGACCTTGCGTTGCACAGCACGGACGGATTCGGGCCATATCGGCGGCGGGCCGGCGACTGTCCGGATGCGTCGCGGCACGCTGCGCAGGTCTGGAACGATGCGGTCATGCCCCGTGCAGGTCTTGACAAGCAGGCCCATGACGTCGCGGCGATGTTCGATCACGTCGCCGAGCGCTACGACCGGACCAACGGCGTGATCTCCATGCGCCAGGACCGCAAGTGGCGTGAAGCGGTGCGCCAGGCGCTGGACCTGCGACCCGGCGAGCTGGTCCTCGATCTGGCCGCGGGGACCGGCGCGTCCAGCGAGCCGTTCGCCCAGGCCGGGGCGCGCACAGTGCCCTGCGACTTCTCCCTGGGCATGCTCCGGGTCGGCCGTCAGCGCCGCCCCGACCTCGGGTTCGTCGCCGGCGACGCGATGTCCCTGCCGTTCGCGGACGGTGCGTTCGACGCCGCCACGATCACGTTCGGGCTGCGCAACGTCGCCGATCCGCAGGCTGCCCTGGCCGAGTTGCTGCGCGTCACCCGCCACGGAGGCCGGATGGTCATCTGCGAGTTCTCCCACCCGTCCTGGCGGCCCTGGCGGCTGCTCTACACCGGCTACCTGATGCGGGCGCTGCCCCTGGTCGCCCGCCGGGTGGCGTCCAATCCCGAGGCCTACGTGTACCTCGCCGACTCGATCCGGGCCTGGCCCGACCAGGCGGCACTCGGCGAGCGGATCCGGGCGGCCGGCTGGACCGACGTGGCCTACCGCAACCTCAGCGGCGGGATCGTCGCCCTGCACCGCGCCGTCCGGGCCTGACCCGGCAGCCCGACCGGTCAGCACCTCGTCACCGCGCGAGTGCGGGCAGTTGTGCAGTGACACGCCGGTGTGTCTCTGCTGAAGTGCCCGCACTCGTGCGGGTCGGCCAGCCGAGGCAGCCTCCCGACCGCCGCCGTAGACTCGCCGCGAGCACTCGTGAACCAGTTCACAAGCGCACATGGCGCGGCGCCCGAACGGGTGCCAGCGGGAGCAGGATCGGCGGAGGGCACCTGTGAACCCCAGCAACCCAGCCACGCCCCGCGGGCCGCGCGAGGACGACGAAGCGCAGGTCGCCGCCCGCAGGGCGGACGAGGATGCCGACGTCATCGTCGTCGGTGCGGGGCCCGCCGGGTCGACCGCGGCCACCTACCTGGCCCGCTGCGGCCTCACCGTGCTGATGCTGGAGAAGACGGCCTTCCCCCGGGAGAAGGTCTGCGGCGACGGGCTGACCCCGCGGGCGGTGCGCGAGCTGACCAGCCTCGGCATCGAGACCCGCGAGGACGACGGCTGGATCCGTAACCGGGGCCTGCGCATCCTCGGCGGCGGGCTGCGCCTGCAGCTGCCCTGGCCCGAGCTGGTCAACTTCCCCGACTACGGCCTGGTCCGGCCGCGGCGCGACTTCGACGAGACGCTTGCCCGGCACGCCCAGTCAGCGGGCGCCAAGCTGCTCGAGCACGTCACGGTGACCGGTCCGGTCCTGGACGAGCGGGTCGGCAGGATCGTCGGCGTCACCGCCCGTCAGGTCGACGAGCAGGGCCGCAAGATCGGTGAGCCGGTGACGTACCGGGCCCCGCTGGTGATCGCCGCGGACGGCGACTCCGGGCGGCTCGCGCTGTCGATGGGCGTACGCAAGCGGGACGACCGGCCGATGGGGGTCGCCGTGCGCACCTACTTCCGCAGTCCCCGGCACGACGACGACTGGCTGGAGACCTGGCTGGAGCTGTGGGACGGGCACACCAGGCAGGTCCCGCCTGCTGCCCGGCTACGGCTGGATCTTCGGGGTCGGCGACGGCACGAGCAACGTCGGGCTGGGCATCCTCAACTCGTCCTCCGCCTTCGGCAACGTCGACTACAAGGACCTGCTGCGCCGCTGGGTGGCCACGATGCCGGCGGAATGGGGCTTCACCGAGGAGAACATGACCGCCCCGGTCCGCGGTGCCGCGCTGCCGATGGGCTTCAACCGGACCCCGCACTACACCCGCGGACTGCTGCTGGTCGGCGACGCGGGTGGCATGGTGAACCCGTTCAACGGTGAGGGGATCGCCTACGCGATGGAGTCCGGCCGGCTCGCGGCCGAGGTGATCGCCCAGGCCCTGGTCCGGCGCAACCCCGCCGCCCGCGAGCGCGCCCTGCAGGCCTACCCGCAACTGCTCAAGGACAGCCTCGGCGGCTACTACACGCTCGGCCGGGTGTTCGTCCGGCTGATCGGCAACCCGCACGTGATGCGGGTCGCGACCACGTACGGGCTGCCGCATCCGACGCTGATGCGCTTCACCCTGAAGCTGCTGGCGAACCTGACCGACCCGCGCGGCGGCGACGCGATGGACCGGGTCATCAACGGCCTGTGCCGGCTCGCCCCGGCGGCGTGAGGGCGGCCGGCGATGCGAGCAGGGGGGAGCGGGAAGCGTGGCGGTGACTGACTCGTTCGGGGCCGTCAGGCATGCCGCGGCACGCCGGGGGCACCCCGTCCGGTGCACCCGGAGCGTCAGCCTAGGATGGGCCCCGACGTGGGGTCCGTCGCCCTCCGTAGCCGGGGCAGGCCCCGGCGACCGACCCGGCGGGAACGGGCCGCAGCAGCTGCGCACGAGCCTGGGGCACCGCCGCCGGACGAGTGGGGAAAGGTGAGGTCGTGAACCCCTACGTGCCGATCCTGGTGCTGATCGCCATCGGTGCCGGGTTCGCCCTGTTCTCACTGGCCGCGGCGGCGCTGACCGGCCCGCGCCGGTACAACCGGGCCAAGCTGGACGCGTACGAGTGCGGGATCGAGCCGACCCCGCACGCGGCCGGAGGCGGGCGCTTCCCGGTCAAGTACTACCTGGTGGCGATGCTCTTCATCGTCTTCGACATCGAGAGCGTCTTCCTCATCCCGTATGCGGTGGCTTTCGACCAGTTGGGCCTGTTCGCGCTGGTCGAGATGGTGCTGTTCATCGTGACCGTGTTCGTGGCCTACGCCTACGTCTGGAACGGGGCGGGCTGGAATGGGATGAGTCTGGAGTGGGACTGACCGACCGGGCCGCCAGGGTTTCGAGCGCGAGGGTTTGAGAGGGACGCGATGGGTATCGAGGAGAAGCTGCCCGCAGGGTTCTTGCTCACCACGGTGGAGAACCTTGCCGGGTACTTCCGCAAGGGCTCGCTCTGGCCGGCGACCTTCGGCCTGGCCTGCTGCGCCATCGAGATGATGACGACCGGGGCGCCCCGGTACGACCTCGCCCGGTTCGGGATGGAGGTGTTCCGCGCCTCCCCGCGCCAGGCCGACCTGATGATCGTGGCCGGCCGGGTCAGCCAGAAGATGGCACCCGTGCTGCGGCAGATCTACGACCAGATGGCCGAGCCCAAGTGGGTTCTGTCGATGGGCGTCTGCGCCTCGTCGGGCGGGATGTTCAACAACTACGCCATCGTCCAGGGCGTCGACCACGTGGTGCCGGTGGACATCTACCTGCCCGGCTGCCCGCCCCGCCCGGAGATGCTGATCAACGCGATTCTCGAGCTGCACGAGCAGATCGCGCACATGCCGCTCGGGGCCAACCGGGTGGCCGCGGCCAAGGCTGCCGAAGAGGCCGCCATGACCGCGACGCCCACCCTGCAGATGAAGGGGCTGCTGAGGTGACCACGACCCCCGGTCAGGACGAGACCGAACATCCGGACGCCGGCCAGGGCGCGCTGCCCGCGACCACCTCCGGCCAGGCCGACGTCGCCGCCGTCCGGCGCGGCATGTTCGGCGGCTCCGACTCCGGCGACACCTCCGGCTACGGCGGCCTGGTGCAGACCATCACCCTGCCCGCGCCGGCCCGGCGCCCGTACGGCGGCGGGTTCGACGAGGTGGCCGACACCCTCGCCGCCGCGCTGGCCGCGGACGGTCCGGACGGCAGCGACACGTTCGACCGGGCCGTCGAGAAGGTCGTCGTGGACCGGGACGAGCTGACCCTCTACATCCGGCGCGACCACGTCGTGGCCGTCTGCCGGGCGCTGCGCGACGACCCGGACCTGCGCTTCGAGCTGTGCCTCGGGGTCAGCGGCGTGCACTACCCGCACGACACCGGACGCGAGCTGCACGCCGTGTACCACCTGCTGTCCATCACCCACAACCGGCGGGTGCGCCTGGAGGTGTCCTGCCCGGACGCCGACCCGCACATCCCGTCCGTGGTGGAGGTCTACCCGACCAACGACTGGCACGAGCGGGAGACCTAGGACTTCTTCGGCATCCAGTTCGACGGCCACCCGGCGCTGACCCGGATCGAGATGCCGGACGACTGGCCCGGGCACCCGCAGCGCAAGGACTACCCGCTGGGCGGGATTCCCGTGGAGTACAAGGGCGCGACCATCCCGCCCCCGGACACGCGGAGGTCATACAGCTGATGAGCGAGACAGCGGACCACGCCCGTGTCCGACCCGTACGCGACACCGGATGCGGCCGAGGAGGGCGCGCGTCTTCACCGCCTCCGGCGGGGACTGGAGTGACATCGCCGAGGAGGCGTCCAGCCTCGGCGAGGAGCGGATCGTCGTCAACATGGGCCCGCAGCACCCGTCCACGCACGGCGTGCTGCGGCTGATCCTGGAGATCGACGGCGAGACCGTGACCGAGGCCCGGTGCGGGATCGGCTACCTGCACACCGGCATCGAGAAGAACATGGAGTTCCGGAACTGGACGCAGGGGGTCACCTTCTGCACCCGGATGGACTACCTGACGCCGCTGTACCAGGAGGCCGCCTACTGCCTCGGGATCGAGCGCCTGCTCGGCATCACCGATGACGTCCCGGAACGGGCCACCGTGATCCGGGTGATGATGATGGAGCTCAACCGGGTCTCCTCGCACCTGGTGGCGCTGGCCACCGGCGGGATGGAGATCGGCGCGCTGACCGTGATGACGGTCGGCTTCCGCGAGCGGGAGAACGTGCTGCGGCTGCTCGAGCTGATCACCGGCCTGCGGATGAACCACGCGTACATCCGTCCCGGCGGCCTGGCCCAGGACATCCCGCCCGGGGCCCTGGACGACGTCCGGGACAAGCTGCCGAAGATCCGCCGCGGGATCAGCGACATCGAGAAGCTGGCCAACGAGAACCCCGTGGTGAAGGCCCGGCTGCAGGGAGTCGGCTACCTCGACCTGACCGGTTGCATGGCGCTGGGCATCACCGGTCCGGTGCTGCGCTCGGCCGGGCTGCCGCACGACCTGCGCAAGTCCCAGCCGTACTGCGGGTACGAGGACTACGACTTCGACGTCATCACCTGGGACACCTGCGACGCCTACGGGCGGATGCGGATCCGGATCGAGGAGATGAAGCAGTCGCTGCTCATCGTCGAGCAGTGCCTGGACCGGTTGCAGGCGCTCGGTCCCGGCCCGGTGATGATCGAGGACAAGAAGATCGCCTGGCCGGCGCAGCTGGCCATCGGCAGCGACGGGATGGGCAACAGCCTCGACCACATCCGCACCATCATGAGCACTTCGATGGAGGCCCTGATCCACCACTTCAAGCTGGTCACCGAGGGCTTCCGGGTACCGGCCGGCCAGGTGTACCAGGCGGTCGAGTCCCCGCGCGGCGAGCTCGGGGTGCACCTGGTCTCCGACGGCGGGACCAAGCCGTACCGGGCCCACTTCCGGGACCCGTCGTTCACCAACCTGCAGGCCGTTGCGGCGATGTGCGAGGGCGGCCAGGTGGCCGACGTCATCGCCGCGGTGGCCTCGCTCGACCCTGTGATGGGGGGCGTGGACCGCTGATGGCCTTCCCTGATGCCGTGCGCGAACGGCTGACCGCGCAGTCGCGCGAGATCATGGCGCGCTACCCGCAGGCCCGGTCCGCCCTGCTGCCGATGCTGCACCTGATGCAGAGCGAGGAGGCGTACATCAGTCCGGACGCCGTCGCGCTGTGCGCCGAGCTGCTCGACCTCACCGCGGCCGAGGTCTCTGCGGTGGCCACGTTCTACACGCAGTTCAAGCGCCACCCCAACGGCACGTACACCGTCGGCGTCTGCACCAACACGCTGTGCGCGGTGATGGGCGGCGATGCGATCTTCGCCTCGCTGGAGGACTACCTCGGTATCGGTCACGACGAGACCACCGACGACGGCATGATCACCCTGGAGCGGGTCGAGTGCAATGCCGGCTGCGACTACGCACCGGTGGTGATGGTCAACTGGGAGTTCTTCGACCAGCAGACGCCGTCCAGCGCAAGGGAACTCGTCGACCAGTTGCGCTCCGGCCAGGACGTGGCACCCAGCCGGGGCGCGGCCAAGGTGTGCACCTTCAAGGAGGTCTCCCGGGTGCTGGCCGGCTTCCCCGACGGCCGGGCGGACGAGGGCGTGGGCGCCGGTGCGGCGAGCCTGCAGGGCACCCTGCTGGCGCGTCGCCAGGGCTGGACCGCCCCGCCGGTGCCGGCCTCCTCGCGTCCGGCCGGCGGGCAGAGCGGCGCAGCGGATGGGTCGAAGCCCCGGCCCCGCAACCGGAAGGAGAGCTGAACCCCGTGTCCACCACCCTGACCCCGGTGTTGAGCGCGCACTGGGACGAGCCCAGGTCCTGGACGCTGGCCGGCTACGAGCGGCACGGCGGGTACCAGGGGCTGCGCGCGGCGCTGGCCATGGACCCGGCCGACCTGGTGACCCTGGTCAAGGACTCCGGCCTGCGGGGCCGCGGCGGCGCCGGATTCCCGACCGGGCTGAAGTGGAGCTTCCTGCCCAAGGCGGACGGCAAGCCGCGCTACCTGGTGGTCAACGCCGACGAGTCCGAGCCCGGCACCTGCAAGGACATCCCACTGATGATGGCCGCCCCGCAGTACCTGATCGAGGGCTCGATCATCACCAGCTACGCGATCGGCTGCCACAAGGCGTTCATCTACGTGCGCGGCGAGGTCGTGCACGTCTACCGCCGCCTGCTGCGCGCCGTCGAGGAGGCCAGGGCCAAGGGCTACATCGGCACCGACATCCTCGGCTCCGGGTTCGACCTGGACATCGTCGTGCACGCCGGGGCAGGCGCTTACATCTGCGGCGAGGAGACCGCGCTGCTGGACTCGCTCGAGGGCCTGCGCGGCCAGCCCCGGCTCAAGCCGCCGTTCCCCGCCGTCGCGGGCCTGTACGCGCGCCCCACCGTGGTCAACAACGCGGAGACCATCGCCTCGGTCCCGTCGATCGTGGTCGGCGGCGCCGACTGGTTCAAGCAGATGGGCACCGAGCGCTCGTCCGGCTACGGGTTCTTCTCGCTGTCCGGACACGTCGCCCGCCCGGGCCAGTACGAGGCGCCGCTCGGCATCACGCTGCGTGAGCTGCTCGACATGGCAGGCGGGATCCGGCAAGGCCGGGCCCTGAAGTTCTGGACGCCGGGCGGCTCGTCCACGCCGCTGTTCACCGCCGAGCACCTGGACACCCCGCTGGATTTCGAGTCCGTCGGGGCCGCAGGGTCGATGCTCGGCACCCGGGCCCTGCAGATCTTCGACGACACCACCTGCGTGGTCCGGGCCGTGCTGCGCTGGACCGAGTTCTACGAGCACGAGTCCTGCGGCAAGTGCACGCCGTGCCGCGAGGGCACCTACTGGATGGCGCAGATCCTGCACCGGCTCGAGGAGGGCAACGGGACCGAGGCCGACCTGGACAAGCTGCTGGACATCAGCGACAACATCCTCGGCCGGTCCTTCTGCGCGCTCGGCGACGGTGCCGTCAGCCCGATCACGTCCTCCATCAAGTACTTCCGCGACGAGTACATCCGCCACTTCACCGAGGGCGGCTGCCCGTTCGACCCCGTGGCCAGCACCCTCTTCGCCGGAGCCAACGCCTGATGACCGTCACCGCGAACCCGCCCACCGGTGCCCCCGGGCCGCAGCGGCCCGCCGGGGTATCGACACAGCCGCCGGACCTGGTCACGCTGACCATCGACGACATCGAGGTGAGCGTGCCCAAGGGCACGCTCGTGATCCGCGCGGCGGAGCAGATCGGCGTCGCGATCCCGCGGTTCTGCGACCACCCGCTGCTGTCACCGGCCGGGGCCTGCCGGCAGTGCCTGGTGGAGATCGCCATGCCCGGCCCGGACGGCACCGTGCGCAAGATGCCCAAGCCGCAGGCATCCTGCACGATCGAGTGCACGCCCGGCATGGTGGTGAACACCCAGCGCACGTCCGCGGCCGCGGAGAAGGCGCAGCGCGGGGTGATGGAGTTCCTGCTCATCAACCATCCGCTGGACTGCCCGATCTGCGACAAGGGCGGGGAGTGCCCGCTGCAGAACCAGGCGATGGCCAACGGGCAGGCGAGCAGCCGGTTCACCGAGACCAAGCGGACCTTCCCCAAGCCGATCCGGATCTCCACCCAGGTGCTGCTGGACCGCGAGCGGTGCGTGCTCTGCCAGCGCTGCACGCGGTTCTCCAAGGAGATCGCCGGGGACGCGTTCATCGATCTGCAGGAGCGTGGTGCGCACCAGCAGATCGGCTCGTTCTCCACCGACGTGCTCGGCTACCACGGCCACGCCAGCGTGGGCGCGAGCATGCTCGACACCAGCGGGCAGCCGTTCTCGAGTTACTTCTCCGGCAACACGGTCCAGATCTGTCCGGTCGGCGCGCTGACCGGCGCGGCCTACCGGTTCCGTTCCCGCCCGTTCGACCTGGTCTCCACCCCGGGCGTGTGCGAGCACTGCGCGTCCGGCTGCGCGCTGCGGGTCGACCACCGCCGCGGCACCGTGCTGCGGCGGCTGGCCGGTGACGATCCCGCGGTGAACGAGGAGTGGAACTGTGACAAGGGCCGGTGGGCGTTCACCTGGGCCACCGCCCCGGACCGGCTGAGCCTGCCGCTGGTGCGCGATCCGCAGTCCGGCAAGCTGGAGCCGGCGTCGTGGTCGGAGGCGTTGGAAGCCGCCGCGCGTGGCCTGGAGGCGGCCCGGACGGCGGGCGGGGTCGGCGTGCTGCCCGGCGGCCGAGTCACCGTCGAGGACGCCTACGGCTACGCGAAGTTCGCCCGGGTCGCCCTGCGCAGCAACGACATCGACTTCCGCGCCCGGCCGCACTCGGCCGAGGAGGCCGACTTCCTGGCGGCGACGGTGGCCGGGAGCGGGCTCGGGGTCACCTACGCGGCGCTCGAGGCGGCACCCGCGGTGCTGCTGGTGGGGTTCGAGCCCGAGGAGGAGTCGCCGATCGTCTTCCTCCGGCTGCGCAAGGCGGTGACCCGCGGCGGGCAGTCGGTGCACGCGGTGGCGCCCTGGGCAACCCGGGGGCTGGAGAAGCTGGACGGGACGCTCGTTCAGGCCGCGCCCGGCACCGAGGTCGAGGTGCTGGCGGCTATCGCCGACGGCGCCCCCGAGGTGGCCGCGGCCAGCGAGGCGCTGCGCGCCGAGGGCGCTGTGATCCTGGTCGGCGAGCGGCTGGCGATGGTGGCCGGAGGGCTCTCGGCGGTGACCGCGCTGGCTGCCGCGACCGGTGCCGCCCTGGCCTGGATCCCCCGCCGGGCCGGCGAGCCGGGCGCGCTCGAGGCCGGTGCACTGCCCGGCCTGCTGCCCGGGGGTCGCCCGGTCTCGGATCCCGCTGCCCGGGTCGATGTGGCTGCGGCCTGGGAGGTCGAGGGCCTGCCCGTCAGCCCCGGCCGGGACACCGGGGCGATCCTGGCCGCCGCGGCGAGCGGTGAGCTGGGCGGCCTCGTCGTCGGCGGTGTCGACCCCGACGACCTGCCGGATCCGGAACTGGCCCGCCAGGCCTTCGGGGCGGTGACCTTCCTGGTCAGCCTCGAGGTCAGGGCCAGTGCCGTGACCAGCCAGGCCGATGTCGTCCTGCCGGTGGCCCCGGTGGTCGAGAAGGCCGGCACGTTCGTGAACTGGGAGGGGCGCTGGCGCGCGTTCCCGGCCGCGCTGAAGTCCGCCGCGCTGCCCGACTTCCGGGTGCTGGACGCGATCGCCGACGCCATGGACGCCCCGCTCGGGCTGCGCAGCGCCGAGCACATCCGCGGCGAGCTGGCCGAGCTGGACGCCTGGGAGGGCACGCGGGCCGCGCTGACCCCGCATCCGGCGGCCGAACCGGCCCAGCCGGCGGCGGGTCAGGCGGTGCTGTCCACCTGGCCGCTGCTGCTCGACGCCGGGCGGCTGCAGGACGGCGAGCCGTACCTGGCCGGCACGGCCCGGCGGGCGGTGGCCCGGCTGTCCCCGGCCACTGCGGCCGAGATCGGGGTGACCGAAGGCCGGCCGGTCCGGGTCTCGACCGGGCGTGGCGGGATCACGGCGCCCGTCGCGGTGACCGCGATGCCGGACCGGGTGGTCTGGCTGCCGGCCAACACCATCGGCAGCCGGGTCCGTGCGGTGCTGGCCGCCGACTCCGGCTCCCTGGTGTCGATCGCATCCGCTGCCGCGGAAGGGGCTGACGGTTGATGTCCACTCCGATGTCGAGTGCCACCGCAGGCTGGCTCGCGGCCGAGAACCCGGTGCTCGACTTCAGCCACGACAACGGCTGGGTGATCTTCGGCAAGGCGCTGTTCACCTTCGTCTTCCTCGTGGTCGCGACGCTGTTCGCGATCTGGGCCGAGCGCCGGATCGTGGCCCGGATGCAGTCCCGTCCCGGGCCGAACCTGGTCGGACCGTTCGGGTTGCTGCAGAGCCTCGCGGACGGGATCAAGCTCGCCCTCAAGGAGGACATCACCCCGGCCAACGTGGACCGGCTCGTCTTCCTGCTGGCGCCGGTGATCTCGGCGACCACAGCGTTCACCGCTTTCGCCGTGATGCCGTTCGGGCCCGTGGCACGGCTGCCGTTCACCAGCATCCACACCCCGTTGCAGCTGACCGACATGCCGGTCGCGGTGCTCTTCGTGCTCGCCGTGACGGCCGTCGGCGTGTACGGGATCGTGCTGGCCGGCTGGTCGTCCGGGTCGACCTACCCGCTGCTCGGCGGGCTGCGCTCCTCGGCCCAGGTGATCTCCTACGAGATCGCCATGGGGCTGGCCCTGATCAGCGTGTTCCTCTACGCGGGATCGATGTCCACGTCCCAGATCGTGGCCGCCCAGGCGAACGCCAACCACGTGCACCTGCTCGGCCAGAGCATCGCGCTGCCGTCCTGGTTCGCGATCCAGCTGCTGCCCGCGTTCGTCATCTACATCATCGCGATGGTGGGCGAGACCAACCGCGCGCCGTTCGACCTGCCGGAGGCCGAGGGCGAGCTGGTCGGCGGCTTCCACACCGAGTACTCGTCGCTGAAGTTCGCGCTGTTCTTCCTGGCCGAGTACGTCAACATGGTCACCGTCTCGGCGATCGCGACCACGCTGTTCCTCGGCGGCTGGCGGGCTCCGTGGCCGCTGTCGGCGATCGGGCACGGGGTGCTGAACACCGGCTGGTGGCCGGTGCTGTGGTTCCTCGGCAAGCTGTTCGGCTACCTGTTCTTCTTCATCTGGCTGCGCGGCACCCTGCCGCGGCTGCGTTACGACCAGTTCATGCGGTTCGGCTGGAAGGTGCTGATCCCCTCCGGGCTGATCTGGATCGTGGCCGTCTCGGCCCTGCGGGAGCTGCGCTCCGGGCGGCTGACCGGGTCGTCCCGGATCGGCGTGACCGCGCTGCTGCTGGTCCTGTTCGCGCTCGTCTACTTCGCGATCGACCAGGGCCTGCGCAAGCGGGAGGCTGTGCTGGACGCGATGCACCAGCGCGTCCCCGATGAGGTGGACCCGTTCGCGGGCGGCTTCCCGGTGCCCGCGCTGCCGGGCCAGCGTCTGATCCGCACCTCCGGCCGGGTGCCGCGGCCGCGGACAGGCCGAATCGAAGACCTGGGCGGTGACCGCGGCGCCGTGAACAGCTCGGGCGAGAGCGGCTCCGGGCCGGCGAACCCCGACGATCCGCAGGAGGCCTGAGGTGACCGACCCCGACCACCGGCGTCCGGACACGGACCGGGCTCGTCCCGGCGACGAGACCCGGGCGGCTGGCTGTCCCAGCTGTACGACTCGGTGGCCGGCTTCGGCGTCACCTTCACGGAGATGTTCCGGCCGACCGTCACCGAGCAGTACCCGCGGGTCAAGGTTCCGACCGATGCCGCGCTACCACGGGCGGCACCAGCTCAACCGGCACCCGACGGGCTGGAGAAGTGCATCGGCTGCGAGCTGTGCGCCTGGGCCTGCCCCGCGGACGCGATCTACGTCGAGGGCGCGGACAACACCGAGCAGGAGCGGTTCTCGCCGGGCGAGCGCTACGGCCGCGTCTACCAGATCAACTACCTGCGCTGCATCTTCTGCGGCCTGTGCATCGAGGCCTGCCCGACCCGGGCGCTGACCATGACGAACGAGTACGAGCTCGCCGGGCCGACCCGCGCCGGGCTGATCTTCGAGAAGCAGGACCTGCTCGCGCCGATGGAGGCGGGCATGCTCGCCGGCGCCGCACCCGATGGTCCCCGGCACGACCGAGAAGGACTACTACCGCGGGCGGTCACCGGGCCGTCGCCGAGCAGCGGGCCTGGGTGCAGGCCACGCACGGCGCCCCGAGGCCGGAGCGGGCCGGCGACGAGTCGAGCCCTGAGCGTGAGCGGGCCGCGCAGCGGCGGCGGCACATGCTGGCCGCCGGCAGCACGACATGGGCGGCGGCGAGATGGCGCTGTTCTGGATGCTCGGGCCGATCATGGTGATCGCCGCGTTCGGGCTGCTCGTCGCGCGGAAGGCCGTGCACGCCGCGCTGTGCATGGCCCTGGTGATGATCTGCCTGGGCGTCGTCTACGTCGCCCAGGAGGCGCCGTTCCTCGGCGTCGTCCAGGTCTTCGTCTACACCGGCGCCGTGATGATGCTGTTCCTGTTCGTCCTGATGCTCGTCGGGCGTCGACTCCAGCCGACTCGCTGGTCGAGACCATCAAGGGCCAGCGGGCGCTGGCCGTCGTGCTCGGGCTCGGCCTCGCCGTGCTGCTGATCGCCGTGCTCGGCCACGTCAGCTACGCCGCCGGCGCCGGGCTGGCCGACGCGAACGCGGCAGGGCAACGTCTCGGCCTGGCCGCGATGATCTTCGGCACGCTACGTGTGGGCCTTCGAGGTCACCGGCGCGCTGCTGATCACCGCGGCGCTGGGCGCGATGGTGCTCGCCCACCGGGAGCGGCTCACGCCACGGCCGACGCCAGCGCGAGCTGTCCGATCCGAGCGGATCCGCGAGCGGCGCGATCCAGGCGCCGCTGCCGGCGCCCGGCGTGCTACGCCCGGCACAACGCCGTGGACACCCCGGCCCTGCTGCCGGACGGCTCGCCGAGCGAGCTGTCGGTCTCCCGGGTGCTGCGCGCGCGCGGCCAGGAGCGGACGCGCCGGCAGAGCGTCCGGGCGATCGCGACGATCCAGCCGAGCGGCTGAGACCCGCTGGAGGACAGCCGGACCCCGGACCGAGCCGAGACCTCCGACGCAGGCCGAGTCGACGACATGCGCCGAGACGCGGAGCGATGAGCCCGATGAACCTGACTGGTGGCTGTACCTGTCGGCGGTGCTGTTCTCGATCGGCGCGACGACCGTGCTCGTGCGCCGCAACGCGATCATCGTGTTCATGGGCATCGAGCTGATGCTCAACGCGACGAACCTGGCCTTCGTCACCTTCGCCCGGATGCACGGCAACCTCGACGGTCAGGTGATCGCGCTGTTCGTGATGCTCGTGGCGGCCGCCGAGGTCGTGGTCGGCCTCGCGATCATCATGACGCATCTTCCGCACCCGCCGGTCGGCCTCGGTCGACGACGCCAACCTGCTGAAGTACTGAGAGGCGGATCGTGACTGTCTTGCTGTCGGGCGCCGGCGCGCAGGTGCTGTCGGCCGTCCCCGCCGTCGCGAGGGCACCCGCGCGGCGATCACCACGCCAGCGGAGGGCTGCAGTCCGGCGCCTGGCTGCTGGTCGCCATGCCGCTGTTCGGCGCCGCCGTGCTGCTGGTCGGCGGCCGGCGCACCGATCGATGGGGGCACCTGCTGGCGGTCGTGCTGTCCTGGGCGGCGTTCGTCTTCGGCGCGCTGCTGTTCCTGCAACCTGCTGCGGCCTGCGGCGCCGACCGAGCGGGCCCGCGATCTGCACCTGTTCTCCTGGATGCCGGCAGGGGCGTCGAAGGGGTCCTTCAAGCTCGAGGCCGGGCTGCTGATCGACCCGCTGTCGATGGCCTTCGTGCTGCTGGTGACCTTCGTCGGGTCGCTGATCCAGGTCTACTCGATCGCCTACATGGAGCACGACGCCGACCGGCGCCGGTTCTTCGCCTACCTCAACCTGTTCGTGGCCTCGATGCTGCTGCTCGTGCTGGCCGACAGCTACCTGCTGCTGTACGTCGGCTGGGAGGGTGTCGGCCTGGCGTCTACCTGCTGATCGGCTTCTGGAACCACAACCCGCCCTACGCGACCGCGGCCAAGAAGGCGTTCGTGGTCAACCGGGTCGGTGACTTCGGCCTGTCCGTCGCGATCATGATCATGTTCGCCACCTTCGGCACCGTGACCTTCGCCGGGGTGCTTCGCCGAACGCCGGCAAGGCGGCGCGAGGGCGTGCTCACCGCGATCGGCCTGATGCTGCTGCTCGGCGCGTGCGGCAAGTCCGCGCAGTTCCCGCTGCAGTCCTGGCTGGGGGACGCGATGGCCGGCCCGACCCCGGTGTCCGCGCTGATCCACGCCGCGACGATGGTGACCGCCGGGGTGTACCTGGTGGTCCGCAGCGGCCCGATCTTCGAGAACGCGCCGACCGCGCAGCTCGTCGTGGTCATCGTCGGCGCGGTCACGCTGCTCTTCGGGGCGATCGTCGGTATGCGCCAAGGACGACATCAAGAAGGCCCTCGCCGCGTCCACGATGTCGCAGATCGGCTACATGATGCTGGCCGCCGGGCTCGGGCCGGTCGGGCTACGTGTTCGCGATCTTCCACCTGATGACCCACGGCTTCTTCAAGGCCGGGATGTTCCTCGGCGCCGGCTCGGTGATGCACGGCATGGACGACGAGGTGGACATGCGCCGGTTCGGCAGCCTGTCCGGCGCGATGAAGATCACCTGGGTGACCTTCGGCTGCGGCTGGCTGGCCATCCTCGGCGTCCCGCCGTTCTCCGGCTTCTGGAGCAAGGACAAGATCATCGAGACGGCGTTCGCCACCGGCGACGGCTGGCGGCCGTGGGTCTTCGGCGGCGCCGCGCTGATCGGCGCGGGCATCACCGCGTTCTACATGTCCCGGCTGTTCTTCATGACCTTCCACGGGCACGAAGCGCTGGCCCGGGCAGGCGCACCCGCACGAGTCGCCGCGGCTGATGACGGTGCCGATGATCATCCTGGCGATCGGCTCGGTCGCGCTCGGCGGGATCGCTCGTCATCGGCAACGCCTTCCAGGACTGGCTGGAGCCGGTCACCGGCGGCGGCGTCCGAGGCGAGCCCCGTGCTGCCCGGCCGTCCTCGCTCAGGTGCTGACCCTGCTGCTGGTGCCTGGCCGGTGTCGGTCTGGCCTGGCGGATGTACTGGGCCAGCACCGGTTCCCGAGACCGCTCCGGTCGGATCGCTGGCTCACCCGGGCGGCCCGTCGCGACCTGTTCCAGGACGACCTGAACGAGGCGGTGTTGATGCGGCCCGGCCAGTACCTGACCCGCAGCCTGGTCTTCGCCGACGTGCGCGGCGTCGACGGCGCGGTCCGCGGTCTGGCCGCCCTGATCGGGGGCCTGGCCGGGCGGCTGCGCCGCTGGCAGACCGGGTTCGTCCGCTCCTACGCCACCTCGATGCTCGCCGGCGTGATCATCCTCGTGCTCGCCGTGCTCGCCGTCCGGATCTGAACGGAGTTCCGATGGCTGACCACGATCGGCGTGCTGCCCCTGGCCGGGGCCGCCGTGATCTGGATCCGGTTGCTGCTGCGGTCCAGCAGCGCCGCATCCGCCCGCCTGGTCGCGCTGGTGACGTCGCTGGTCACCCTCGCGGTGACGGTCGTGCTGGCGGTCAGGTTCGACGTCTCGCAGGCGCGCACGTTCCAGTTCGGCCGAGCAGGTGCACTGGATCACCCAGCTCGGGGTCAGCTACGCGGTCGGCGTGGACGGCATCGCGCTGACCCTGATCGTGCTGTCCGCGGTGCTCGTGCCGATCTGCGTGCTGGCCGCCTGGAACGAGGTCGAGGGCTCCGTCCGCGGCGCACTTCTTCGCGCTGATCCTGGTGCTGGAGACGTTCATGGTCGGCGTGTTCGCCGCTCGCGACGTCTTCCTGTTCTACGTCTTCTTCGAGGCGATGCTGATCCCGGTCTACTTCCTGATCGGCATCGTTCGGCGGGCGCCCAGCGCCGGTACGCGGCGGTGAAGTTCCTGCTCTACTCGCTGCTCGGCGGGCTGGTCATGCTGGTCGCCGTGATCGCCCTGTACTTCCAGGGCAAGGGCGGGCCGGACGGCTTCCTGATCAGCAACCTCACCGGGCTGCACTTCACCTCGACCCTGGCCGAGCGGCTGATGTTCCTCGGGTTCTTCTTCGCCTTCGCGATCAAGGCGCCGATGTGGCCGGTGCACACCTGGCTGCCGGACGCCGCGGCCGAGGCTCCGGCCGGCGTCGCCGTCCTGCTGGTCGGGGTGCTGGACAAGGTCGGCACCTTCGGCATGCTCACGCTCTGCCTGCCGCTGTTCCCGGAGGCCAGCCGCTGGGCGATGCCCGTCGTGCTGGCGCTGGCCGTGGTCTCGGTGCTGTACGGCGCGCTGCTCGCGATCGGGCAGAGCGACCTGAAGCGGCTGATCGCGTACACCTCGATCTCGCACTTCGGCTTCATCGTGCTGGGGATCTTCGCGATGACCTCCACCGGCCAATCCGGGTCGGTGCTGTACATGGTCAACCACGGGTTCTCCACCGCGGCGCTGTTCCTGATCGCCGGGATGCTGATCTCCCGCCGCGGATCCGCCCAGATCGCCGATTACGGCGGCCTGCAGCACGGGACCCCGCTGCTGGCCGGGACCTTCCTGGTGGCCGGCCTGTCCAGCCTCGCGCTGCCCGGGCTGTCCACCTTCATCAGCGAGTTCCTGGTGCTGGTCGGCACGTACACCCGGTACCCCGCTGCCGCGGTGGTGGCCACCGGTGGGGTCGTCCTGGCCGCGATCTACATCCTGTGGACTTACCAGCGGATGTTCACCGGCCCGCGCCGGGAGTTCTCGGCCGGCTGGCATGACCTGAACCTGCGCGAGGCCTGGGTGGTCGGGCCGCTGATCGCCGTGATCCTCGCCCTGGGCTTCTACCCCAAGCCGGTGCTGGACGTGCTCAACCCGGCGGTGGCGCGGACCATGCAGCAGGTCGGCATGACCGATCCCGCTCCGACCGTGACGGGCATTCCCGCCGCCGAAGGGACGAACCCGTGAGCGCGCTCCTGATGACCATCGCCGCGCCCAAGGTGGCGTACGGGGCGGTCTCGCCGATGCTGATCGTGTTCGGCGTCGCGATGGTCTCGGTCCTGGTGGAGGCGTTCGTGCCGCGCGCGGCACGGTTCACCACGCAGGTGGTGGTGAGCGTGGCCGGCCTCGGCGCGGCGCTGGTGGCCGTCGCGCTGCTGGCCTACGACGGCACCCGGCTGCAGACCGCCGGCGTGCTCGTCAGCTCGGGCAGCTCCGGCCGGCAGGCGGTCGCCGGGGCGGTCGTGGTCGACGGGCCGACCCTCTTCCTGCAGGGCACGGTGCTGCTGCTGGCGCTGCTCGCGGTGCTGACCATGTCCGAGCGGTCCACGGACTCCGGCGGGGCGTTCGCCGCCCAGGCCTCGGCGGTGCCGGGGTCGGTCGCCGAGGAGCAGGCCGTCCGGGCCGGGCTGGTGCAGTCCGAGGTGCTGCCGCTGCTGATGTTCTCGGTCGGCGGGATGCTGCTGTTCCCCGCGGCCGGCGACCTGCTGACCATGTTCATCGCGCTCGAGGTGCTGTCCCTGCCGCTGTACCTGATGTGCGGGCTGGCCCGCCGGCGCCGGCTGCTGTCGCAGGAGGCGTCGCTGAAGTACTTCCTGCTCGGCGCGTTCTCATCGGCGTTCTTCCTCTACGGGTCGGCCCTGCTCTACGGCTTCGCCGGGTCGGTACGGCTGTCCGACATCGCGAACGCCATCACCGGTACGGGCCGCAGCCCGGTGCTGCACCAGGACGGGCTGCTGCTGATCGGCGTGGCGCTGGTCGCGGTGGGGCTGCTGTTCAAGGTCAGCGCGGCGCCGTTCCACGCCTGGACGCCGGACGTCTACCAGGGCGCACCGACCCCGGTGACGGGCTTCATGGCGGCGGCCACGAAGGTGGCGGGCTTCGGCGCGCTGCTGCGGATCGCCTACGTCGCGGTGCCGGCGGCGCGCTGGGACTGGGCGCCGGCGATCTGGGCCGTGGCGATCCTGACCATGGCGGTCGGCTCGGTGATCGCGATCGTGCAGACCGACGTCAAGCGGATGCTGGCGTACTCCTCGATCGCGCACGCCGGGTTCCTGCTCACCGGCATCGTGGCGATGAACAAGCGGGGCGTCTCCGGGGTGCTGTTCTACCTGCTGGCCTACGGGGTCACCACGATCGGTGCGTTCGCCGTGATCACCCTGGTCCGTGATGCCGGGCCGGACGGGACGGTCGGCGGCGAGGCCACCCACCTGTCCCAGTGGGCCGGGCTCGGCCGTCGGCACCCGGTGGTGGCCGGGGTGTTCACCCTGTTCCTGCTGGCCTTCGCCGGGATCCCGCTGACCAGCGGCTTCATGGGCAAGTACGCGGTGTTCTCGGCCGCTGTGGCCGGGGGCGCCTGGGTGCTGGCCCTGGTCGGCGTGCTGGCCAGCGCCGTGGCGGCGTTCTTCTACATCCGGGTGATCGTGCTGATGTACTTCAGCGAGCCGACCGGTGCCGGGACCACGGTTGCCGTGCCCGGCAGCGCCACCGTGTTCGCGGTGTCGCTGGCCGCGCTGGTCACCATCGTCCTGGGCGTCGTGCCGTCCCAGGTGCTCGACCTGGCGAACCGGGCGGGGGTGTTCCTGCCGTGACGCCCGCCTGCCGATGGTGCCCGCCGTGAACGAGGACGCCCTGACCCGGGTCCGCCCGGCGACGCCGGTGACGGCGGCGCTGGACCTCTCGCTGATCGAGCCCGGGCTGGACGAGATGGTCCGTGCCGGCCTGACATCGGTCGAGACCCGGCTGCACGACGCCGTCGGCCAGGCCGACCGGCTGGCCGACGACGTGTCCCGGCACCTGGTCCTGGCCGGCGGCAAGCGGGTCCGGCCGATGCTCACCCTGCTGGCCAGCCACCTCGGCGACCCCGGACGGACCGAGGTGGTGGACGCGGCCGTGGTGGTGGAGCTGACCCACCTGGCCACGCTGTACCACGACGACGTGATGGACTCCGCCCCCGTCCGGCGGGGGGCGCCCGCCGCGCACCAGGTGTGGGGCAACACCGTGGCGATCCTGGTCGGCGACCTGCTGTTCGCCCGGGCGTCGACGATCGTCGCCGGGCTGGGCAGCGAGGCGGTGCAGATCCAGGCCCGCACCTTCGAGCGGCTCTGCCTCGGCCAGCTGCACGAGACGGTGGGCCCGGCGCCGGGCCAGGACCCGGTGCCGCACTACCTGCAGGTGCTGGCGGACAAGACCGGTTCCCTGATCGCCACCTCGGCGCGGTTCGGGGCGATGTTCGCCGGGTGCGGCCCGGACATCCAGGACGTGCTGATCCGTTACGGGGAGCGGGTCGGCGTCGCCTTCCAGCTGGCCGATGATGTGATCGACCTGGCCAGCGACGGTGCGCAGTCCGGCAAGACGCCCGGCACCGACCTGCGCGAGGGCGTGCCGACGCTGCCGGTCCTGCTGGCCCGCCGGCATGCCGCCGAGCACCGGGACGCGGCGTCCCTGGAGCTGGTCGGACTGCTCGACGGTGACCTGTCCGACGACGGCCGGCTCGCCGAGGCGGTCGCCGGGCTGCGCGAGCACCCCGCCACCGGTACTGCCCGGGACGAGGCCGCCCGCTGGGCCCGGGAGGCCATCGAGGCGATCGACCCGCTGCCGGACGGCGCGGCCAAGCAGGCACTGCGCGCGTTCGCCGGCGCCGTGGTGGACCGCACCAGCTGACCCCGCGCCTGCGCCTGCGCCATCCTCTGAGACGTAACTGAATGGTGAGCGGGCAGGCCGGAGGCTCCCGGCGGAGCGCAGCGTAGCCGGGATCGGTTGTTTGGTTTGTTCAGGCTGCTGGGGTGTTGATCTGGATGGTGTAGCCGAGGGCCTGCAGTTCCCGCACGAGGTAGTCCTTGCGGTGGTGGTGGGCGGGGGTGTCGGGGCGGGTGTAGTAGTCCGGGCCGAGGTCGTAGAAGGCGACGCCGTCGTGCAGGACGTGCCAGGCGATGATGATCAGGTCGTGGGCGATGGCGACGGCGGCCTTGCCGCCGTTCTTCTGGCCGAACCGGCGGTGTAGGCGGCGGAACTTCGCCCCGAGGTAGGTGTTGGTGCGGGCGGTCGCCCAGGCTGCCTCGACCAGCGCGGTGCGGATCTCCCGGTTGCCCTTGCGGGTACGGGTGCTGTGGTGCTTGCCGGCCGACTCGTTGTTGCCCGGACACAACCCGGCCCAGGACGCCAGGTGCGCTGCGGTCGGGAACCGGGACATGTCCACCCCGATCTCGCTGATGATGACCTGGGCGGTGCGCTCAGCGATCCCCGGGATCGTGCACAGGCCCTGGATCTGCGCGCAGAAAGGGACTGTCATCGCCTCCACCTGACCGTCCAGCCGGGCGATCATCTGCTCCAGATGGTCGATCATGTCCAGGTGCAGCCGGGCCAGCACCGCGTGGTGGTCACCGAACCGGCCGGCCAGCGCCATCGACAGGTCCGGGATCTTGCTGCGCATCACCCCCCGGGCCAGATCGGCCAGCACCCGCGGGTCCCGCTGGCCGCCGATCAGCGCCTCGATCATGTCCCGGGCGGACTTGGTGGAAAGGCTGGAGGCCACCGAGTCGATCTTCACCCCGGCGTCCTGCAACACCTTGCCCAACCGCTGCAACTCACTGGTGCGGGACTGGATGAGCTTCTTGCGGTACCGGGTGATCTCCCGGATCGCGGCGATCTCCTTGGGCGGGATGAAACTGCCCCGCAGCAGGCCGACCTCCAGCAACTGGGCCAGCCACTGACTGTCCTTCACGTCCGTCTTACGGCCCGGGACGGTCTTGACATGCGCGGCGTTGACCAGCAGGACCTCGAAGTCGACCTCGCCCTCGCACAGGGCGTGGAACACCGGCCGCCAATAGATCCCCGTGGACTCCATCACCACGTGCGTGACACCCTGCTCGGCCAGCCAGGCCGTCATCACCGCCAGCACCGGGTAGAACGTCTTGAACTTCCGGGTGGTCTCCACCCGCGCGGCGCCCGGGCCGCCGCCGGGGGCCCGGACGGTGACCGCGATCTCCTTCTTCCCGACATCGATGCCCGCCACCCGCTCAAGCACGATCTCCACACCACTCACCCGCCTTCGTCGTCACCGCTGACCAGCGCCTCCCGGGAGCCCGTGAAGATCAAGACTCTGAGACACGCGCTCTACGGCAGCAACCCGGGGCACCTACCGGGCGGGCTCCAGCGTCAATCTGGTATCCGGACTCACCAGGTACCACACAGGAACGACGTCAACGGGAGACGCGCCCCCAGTTTCACCCACCCAAGGGCGCCAACGGCGCGGCATGAACATCTGGTATGGAATCGGCCTATCGCCGGCGGTCGATACCCCCATCTGTCACCAGAGGTCGGCCGGCGATGGGTGTCATCTAGTCGAGGTCGGGCAGGCCGAGGCCGTGCGGCGGGGGATTGCCGACGGTGTCCGGCCGGGACTTGCTCGGCTGCACCCGCTTCGGCTCGCCCGGCATCTTCGGATAGTTCGGCGGGTAGGGCAGGTCGCCGAGGCCGTCCGCCTCGTCCCGGTCGGCCAGCTCGAGCAGCGGCTGCAGCGAGTGCGCCACCTCGTCGATCCCGGCCATCGGGTCGCCGCGACGGGACAGCAGCGCGGGCACGGTCGCGATGGTCAGGTCGTCCGGCTCGGCGTCGGCGAGCTCCTCCCAGGTCAGCGGCGTCGACACGGTCGCGCGCGGGGTTCGCCGCACCGAGTACGCCGAGGCGATGGTCCGGTCCCGGGCGTTCTGGTTGTAGTCGATGAAGATCGTCTCGCCGCGCTCCTCCTTCCACCAGGCGGTGGTGACCCGTCCGCCGGCGCGTCGCTCGATCTCGCGGGCCAGCGCGATCGCCGCCCGGCGGACCTGAGTGAAGGTCCAGCGCGGTTCGATCGGCAGGTAGACGTGCACCCCGCGGCCGCCGCTGGACTTGGGGAAGCCGCGGTAGCCGTACTCGTCCAGGAGCGGGCGGACGACCTCCAGCGCGACCTCGCGGGCCTGCGGGAACGACGTCCCGGGCTGTGGGTCGAGGTCGATCCGCAACTGGTCCGGGTGGTTCACGTCGGCGCAGCGCACGTGCCACGGGTGGAAGGTGACGCAGCCGAGATTCGCCGCCCAGACCACGTCCGCCGGGCAGGTCACCCGCAACGCGTCCGCGTACCGGCCGGACGGGAAGGTGACCCGGCAGGACTGCACGTGCTCGGGCACCCCCTTCGTCGGCAGGCGTTTCTGGTACACCTCCTCGCCCTCGATGCCGTCCGGGAACCGCTGCAGGTGGGTCGGCCGGTCGCGCAGGGCGGTCAGGATCGGCTGCCCGTCCGAGGTGGCCATCGTCCGGTAGTACTCGACCAGGTGCCGCTTGGTGCCGCCGTCGGTGCCCAGCACCGGGAAGTACACCCGGTCCGGGTTGGTCAGCCGGACGGGAACCCCGGCGACATCCAGCTCCTCGGCAGGGGGCTTCGGGCTCATCGGGCCAGCACATCCTCGAGGTCGTAGCGGGCCGGGACGTCGAGCTGGTCGTAGGTGCACTGCTCCGGGGCCTTGTCGGTCCGCCAGCGCTTGACCCGGCCGGCGTGCCGGAGCCGGTCGCCCTCCATCTGGTCGTACTCGACCTCGACCACGAGCTCCGGCCGCAGCGGTACCCAGGAGTGGTCCTCGCGGGCGTTCCAGCGGTTCGGCTCGCCGGCCGCGATCACGTCCTCGCCGAGCCGGTACGTCTGCAGGCGGGCGAGCAGCTCGATCCGGGTCTTGGTGTCGAAGGCCGCGGCGCCGCCGACCATTCGCAGCTCGCCGTCCCGGTACAGGCCGAGCAGCAGCGACCCGATCCCGGCCACGCTCTTGTGCGGCCGGTAACCCGCCACCACGCAGTCGGCGGTGCGGTGATGCTTGACCTTGACCATGTCCCGCTGGTCCTGCCGGTACGGGCCGGCCAGCCGCTTGGCCACCACGCCGTCCAGGCCGGCGCCCTCGAAGGTGGCGAACCAGTCCCTGGCCGTGGCGGTGTCGGTGCTCGTCCGGGTCAGGTGCACCGACCGGCCGGCCCCGGCGAGCGCCTGCTCGAGCGCGGCCCGGCGATCGCGCAGCGGCCGTGCGGTCAGGTCGTCGTCGGCCAGGGCCAGCGCGTCGAAGGCGATCAGGTGGGCGGGGGTCTGCTCGGAGAGCAGCAGGATCCGCGACTGCGCAGGGTGGATCCGCTGGGACAGGGACTCCCAGTCCAGCCGGGTCCGGCCGTCCACGGCGCGAGGCACCACCAGCTCACCATCGAGCACGCAGCGCAGCGGAAGCTCGGCCCGGACGGCGTCCACGACCTCGGGGAAGTACCTGGTCAGCGGTCGGTCGTTGCGGGAGCCGAGGATCACCTCGTCCCCGTCGCGGAAGACCACGCAGCGGAAACCGTCCCACTTGGGCTCGTACAGCCAGGCCGGGTCGCCCACCTCCGGCTGTTCGGGGACCGTGGCGGAGGCCTTGGCCAGCATCGGCTTGACCGGGGGCAGGACTGGCAGATCCATCTGCGTCATCCTGGCACCGTTCGGGCCCGCACAACATCCGGCGCGGCGGTGGGGTCAGGCCGGGACGGGCTCGCGCTCGGGCAGGGCCCGAACCCGGCGGGCGGCGCGCAGACCGTCCACGGTGAGCATCAGCAGCGCGACCCACACCAGCCCGAAGCCGATCCAGCGCGACGTGGGCATCCGCTCGGCGAGGATCACCACCCCGCAGAGCAGCTGCAGCACGGGCGTCAGGTACTGCAGCAGCCCGAGCGTCGACAGCGGCACCCGCCGGGCGGAGGCGGCGAACATCAGCAGCGGGGCCACGGTGACCACGCCGGACGAGATCAGCAGCAGGCCCTGCCACGGCGGGTTCGCGGTCAGCCCGCCCCGGCCGGTCAGCTGGAGCCAGACGATCAGCGCGAGGGCGATCGGTCCGAGCAGCACGGTCTCGGTGGTCAGCCCGGCGAGCGCCCCGACCGTCCCTCCGACCTTCTTCTTCAGCAGCCCGTAGCTGCCGAAGCTGACCGCCAGGGTCAGTGCGATGTAGGGCAGGCGACCGTAGTCGATGGTCAGCACGGCAACCGCGACGGCGCCGATGCCGACCGCGGCCCACTGCACGGGGCGCAACCGCTCGCGCAGGACAACAACCCCGAGCAGCACCGTGATCAGCGGGTTGATGAAGTACCCGAGCGACGCCTCGACGACCTGGCCGGAGTTCACGGCATAGATGTAGACGCCCCAGTTGACCGAGATGAACGCGGCCGCGGTCGCGAGCAGGGTCAGCCGGCGGGGGGAGCGCAGCGCGGTCGACACCTCGTGCCAGCTGCGCAGCGCCGTCACGATCACGGTGCACACCGCGAGGGACCAGAAGACCCGGTGCGCGACGATCTCCACCGGCCCGGAACGCTCCAGCATCCGGAAGTAGAGCGGGAACATCCCCCACAGGAAGTAGGCGCCGAACCCGTACGCGATCCCTCGGCGCCCTTCCTGATTCATAGGACGATCCTACGTGCCGTCAGTCGATGGTCCAGGTGTCCTTGCCGGCGATCAGCCCGAACAGGTCCTCGTCGGACGCGGGGCCACCGGCCTTGGCGACGGCGGCCTTCACCTGGTCACGCACCTGGTCGTCATAGCTGGGCCGGATCACGGACCGGAACACCCCCATCGGGACGTGGTCCATGTCGCCGCCGTCGAGCCGGGACAGAGCGAACTGCAGCGACGGGTCCGTGGCCTCGGCGTCGTGCACGAGGACCGCGTCCACCCCGACCTCGGCGACGTCGGCCACGGTGAGCAGGCCGTCGCCACCGCGGATCACGCCGCGGGACGGCAGCCCGTCCGGGCCCGGCGGGCCGAACCGGATCGGCGCGCCGTGCTCGAGCTTGATCAGCCGCGCGGTCGCCTCGTCGCGGTCCTTCAGCACGTCGAAGGCGCCGTCGTTGAAGATCGGGCAGTTCTGGTAGATCTCCACCAGGGAGGTGCCACGGTGCTCGGCGGCCGCGCGCAGCACCGAGACCAGGTGTTGCCGGTCGGAGTCGATGGTCCGGGCCACGAAGCCGGCCTCGGCGCCGAGTGCGAGCGAGACCGGGTTGAACGGCTGGTCCACCGAGCCGGCCGGGGTCGACTTGGTCACCTTGCCGGGTTCGGAGGTGGGGGAGTACTGACCCTTGGTCAGCCCGTAGATCCGGTTGTTGAACAGCAGGATCGTGAGGTTGATGTTGCGGCGCATGGCGTGGATCAGGTGGTTGCCGCCGATCGAGAGCGCGTCGCCGTCACCGGTCACGACCCACACCGACAGGTCCGGGCGGGACGTGGCCAGGCCGGTCGCGATCGCCGGTGCCCGGCCGTGGATCGAGTGCATCCCGTAGGTGTCCAGGTAGTACGGGAACCGTGAGGAGCAGCCGATCCCCGAGATGCAGACGATGTTCTCCCGCCGCAGCCCGAGGTCGGGCAGGAACGACTGCACCGCGGCGAGGATCGCGTAGTCGCCGCAGCCGGGGCACCAGCGCACCTCGGAGTCGGAGGTGTAGTCCTTCTTCCCGGACCGCGGCGCACCGTCGGGCACGGTCGGGACGCCGTCCAGGCCCGAGCGTGGGGCAGGCATCCCCAGATCGGTGCTCACAGCTGCTCCTCATGTGCCGGCTGGTCTTCCTCAGCCAGCTTGACGATCGCGTCCGCGATCTCCGCGGACGAGAACGGCAGCCCTCGGACGCGGTTGTAGCCGACCGCGTCGACGAGGTAGCGGGCGCGCAGCAGCAGAGCCAGCTGGCCGAGGTTCATCTCCGGGACCAGCACCCTCTGGTAGCGGCGCAGCACACTGCCCAGGTTGGCCGGGAACGGGTTGAGGTGTCGCAGGTGCGCGGTGGCCACAGGGGTTCCGGTGGCCCGGGCCAGCCTGGCTCCGGCGGCGATCGGCCCGTAGGTCGACCCCCAGCCGAGGACGAGCACCCGCGCGTCGCCGTCCGGGTCGTCCACCTCGATCGGCGGGACGTCGATGCCCGCCACCTTGGCCGCCCTGAGCCGGACCATGTGGTCGTGGTTGTCCGGGTCGTAGGAGATCTCCCCGGTCCCGTCCGCCTTCTCCAGCCCGCCGATCCGGTGCTCGAGCCCGGCGACGCCGGGCACCGCCCAGGGCCGCGCCAGGGTGTCCGGGTCGCGGTCGTACGGGCGGAACACGGCCTGCCCGTCATCGGACACCGCGTTCGGGGTGCTGGCGAACTCGACCTCGAGCTGCGGCAACTGGTCCACGGTCGGGACCCGCCACGGCTCGGAACCGTTGGCCAGGTACCCGTCGGAGAGCAGCAGCACCGGCGTCCGGAAGGTGGTGGCGATCCGGACGGCCTCCATCGCGACGGCGAAGCAGTCCGCCGGCGAGCGCGGCGCCACGATCGGGACCGGAGCCTCACCGTTGCGCCCGAACATGGCCTGCAGCAGGTCGGCCTGCTCGGTCTTGGTCGGCAGCCCCGTGCTCGGCCCGCCGCGTTGGACGTCGACCACGACCAGCGGCAGTTCCAGCGACACGGCCAGGCCGATCGTCTCGCTCTTGAGGGCAAGACCCGGGCCGGACGTGGTGGTGACGCCGATCGATCCGCCGTAGGAGGCGCCGAGCGCGGCACCGATCCCGGCGATCTCGTCCTCGGCCTGGATCGTGGTCACCCCGAACCGCTTCAACCGGGACAGCGCGTGCAGGATGTCCGACGCCGGGGTGATCGGGTACGAGCCGAGCAGCAGCGGCAGCCGGGACCGGTGCGACGCGGCGACCAGGCCGTAGGCCAGCGCTGTGTTCCCGGTGATGTTCCGGTACATCCCGGGCGCGGCCGGGGCGGGCGCCACCTCGTAGGACCCGGCGAACACCTCGGTGGTCTCGCCGAATGCCCAGCCGGCCCGGAACGCCGCCAGGTTGGCCTGCATCAGCAGCGGGCTGCCGGCGAACTTGCTGCGCAGGAACCGCTCGGTCACATCGGTCGGCCGGGTGTACAGCCAGGACAGCAGCCCGAGCGCGAACATGTTCTTCGCCCGCTCGGCGTCCTTCCGGCTGATGCCGATGTCCTTCACCGTGCCGACCGTCAGCGAGGTCAGCGGCAGCGGGTAGACCCGGAAGGAGTCCAGGCTGCCGTCCTGCAGCGGGTTGCCGGAGTACCCGACGCGCTTGAGGTTGCGCGCGGTGAACTCATCGGCGTCGGCGATGATGATCGCGCCGCGGGGCAGGTCGGACAGGTTCGTGCGCAGCGCGGCCGGGTTCATCGCCACGAGGACGTCCGGACGGTCACCGGGCGTCATCACCTCGTGGTCGGCGAAGTGCAGCTGGAAGCTGGACACTCCCGGCAGGGTGCCCTGCGGAGCGCGGATCTCGGCGGGGAAGTTGGGCAGCGTAGCCAGGTCATTACCCAGCGCTGCGGTTTGCGCGGTGAACCGGTCACCGGTGAGCTGCATGCCATCACCGGAGTCGCCGGCGAAGCGGATGACTACCCGGTCGACCCGCTCGACGGTTTTGGTACTCATGGGTCCCGGGGTTCCTGTCCTGAAGATCGCCGTATCGCGCTTGTCCTGGCTCGCCCGGCTTGACGCCGAGATTTTGAACCTTCACTCATACTAGGCCGGGGCAGCCGGAAGGGCCCGATGGTCCCGCCGATCGGTCGACTGTTTTGCCAGGTACGCGCAGGCATCCGGCACGCATTCCTGTTCTGCAGGTTAGATCTCACATTCTGGGCGCGGATCTCACACCGCGTGCCTCGTGCCAGGCCAGGTCCGGCGACAGTCGAGACCCGGCACTGCCCCAACCTCACGGCGCCACCCGAAGCCCTATGGCACTGCCTGAAGACCCGGGCCGCGAGACCGTCCCGGCAGGCCTCGGAGCCCGCCATACGTCGATCGGGTGATCGTGGCCCAGCCACGGGCCGATGCCTCACGACCTGCCCGGAACTGCCGACGGGGATCCCTGCACGGACCGCCTGGCCCGCTCCGAAAGGAACGAGCCGCGGCGGCAACGGGGGCCGCCGGTCAGGGCGGCGGATCGCGGCGTCGGGGTGATCTGCCCGGCCGGTGCCGGACGCTCCCCGTCCCGGTCGCGGGAGACCGGGACGGGGGGCCTCCGGCGTGATCGTCGCGGGCGGCGGCAGTCCAGCCGGGTCAGCGCCGTAGGGTGACCACCGTGGTGGCCGCCCGCGACCTGCAGGCCCGATGGCGCGAGGCCGGACTCTGGCTCGCGGTGCTGGCCTGGACGGCCACCTGGGGCTGGCTCCGGGCGCAGCCGTCGGGCATCTCGTGGCACTACTTCCCCTTCGGGGCGCGGTTGCTGCTGCAGGGCAGCGGCCTGCACCTGTACGCCCGCCACCCCGAACTGCAGATCGGGCCGGTCACGTTCCTCCTGGTCAGCCCGCTGACCCTGCTGTCGGCCGGTGCGGCCCGGGCCTGCGCCCAGGTGCTCATGACGGCAGCCCTGCCGGCCGCCCTGGCCCTACTCGCACCACTGCTGCCGCCGCCGCGCCGGCGGATCCGGCTGCTGCTCGCCGCGCTCGTCCTGGCCCCGACCTGGACCGTGCTCTCGGTGCGCTGGGCCCACCCGGACGACGTCCTGGCGCTGCTCCTGGTCTGCCTGGCGATCCGGGCGCTGGCGGCGCAGCGGCCGGTGCTGGCCGGGCTCGCGCTGGCCGCGGCGGTGGGCGCCAAGCCGTGGGCCGTCGGCGCACTCCCCTTGGTGCTGCTGCTGTCAGGCCGCCGCAGGACGGTGGCCGCCCTGACCGCGGCCGGAGGCATCGCCGCGATCTGGGGCCCCTTCCTGCTCGCCGACTCCGGGACCCTGACCGCGCTGCGGCCCCCGCTGGGGGTGAACAGCTCGTCCGTGCTGGCCTGGTTCGGCTACGGCGGAAAGGTCCTGCCGAGTTGGGACCGCACCGCTCAGCTGGTGCTGCCGGTGCTGATCGCCCTGGTGGCCGTGCTGCGCAGAGCCTGGCCGGGCGCCCTGCTGTGTGCCATCGCCGTCCGGCTGGTGCTCGACCCGCAGGACATCGCCTACTACGCCGCCGGGGCCGCCTTGGCGGCTGCGATCTACGACCTGCTCGGCACCCGGTGGCGGGTGCCGTGGACGACTCTGGCCACGGTGCTGGCGCTCTGGCAGCCGTTCGTCACCGACTTCGCCCGCCGCTACCAGACCAGCCACGGGCTCTCGCTGTGGTGGTTCCGCCACCCGGGGGCCGTCGCCGGGATCCACCTGGCCTGGGCCATCGGCGTGCTGCTCGTCGTCCTCGGGACCATCGGGACGGTCGGGGCGGAGCGGATCACGGCGGCCGAGCAGGTCACAGCCGTCCGGCGTCGATGATCCGGCGCAGGAACTGGCGCGTCCGCTCCTGTGCCGGGTCGCCGAGGACCTGCTCGGGGCGCCCGCGCTCGAGCACCCTCCCGCCGTCCAGGAAGCAGACCTCGTCGGCGACCTGGCGGGCGAACCCCATCTCGTGCGTCGCCACCAGCATGGTCATCCCCTCGGCCTTCAGATCCCGCAGCATGGCCAGCACCTCACCGACCAGCTCCGGGTCCAGCGCCGAGGTCACCTCGTCGAACAGCATCAGGACCGGCTCGTTCACCAGCGACCGGGCGATCGCCACCCGCTGCTGCTGGCCGCCGGACAGCTCGTCCGGGTGCGCGCGGGCCCGGTCGGCCAGCCCGACCCGCTGCAGCATCTCCATCGCCCGGGCCTCGGCCTGGTCGCGGGGCAGCCGGTGCACCTTGCGCGGCGCCAGCGAGACGTTGTCCAGCACGGTCACATGCGGGAACAGGTTGAACGACTGGAACACGATCCCCATCCGGGACCGGATCGCGTCCGCGTCGGCGCGCGGGTCGGTGATCTCCTGCCCGTCCAGCTCGATCACGCCGTCGTCGACGGTCTCCAGCAGGTCGATGCAGCGCAGCAGGGTGGACTTGCCCGAGCCGGACGCGCCGATCAGCACCAGCACGTCGTGCGCGGCCACGTCCAGGTCCAGCTGATCCAGTACCACCGCGCGGCCGAACGCCTTGCGCAACCCGCGGACCGACAGCAGCGGCGACGGCGGCGCGGTCACAGGTGCCCGCCCAGGGACACGTACCCGTACCGGCGCGAGACGGCGTCGGTCAACCGGGTCATCGGGATCGTCAGCACCATGAACAGCAGCCCGGCCACCACGAACGGGGTGAAGTTGGCCAGCTCGGCCTGATGAATCTGGGCGTAGCGGATCGCGTCCAGCGGGCCCAGCAGAGAGATCAACCCGCAGTCCTTGATCAGGCTGGCCAGGTCGTTCAGCAGCGGCGGTACGACCCTGCGGACCGCCTGCGGGAGCACCACCAGGCGCAGGGCCTGCCCGGCGGTCAGCCCGAGCGAGCGGGCCGCGGCCCGCTGGCTCGGGTGCACCGACTCGATCCCGGCCCGGAACACCTCGGCCACGTACGCCGAGTACGACAGGGTCAGGGCGACC
The DNA here is from genome assembly GCA_963740575.1 of uncultured Actinomycetota bacterium. Taxonomy (GTDB): domain Bacteria; phylum Actinomycetota; class Actinomycetes; order Actinomycetales; family Kineosporiaceae; genus CAVUET01. Next base: position 393,630 of record CAVUET010000002.1, read on the forward strand.
CCGCCCATCACCGTCGCGCTGTTGGGCAGGCCCTGCAGCCGCAGCCCGGGCACGCCGAAGCCGACCAGGTAGAGCAGTACGAGCAGCGGGATCCCGCGGAGGGCCTCGACGTACCCGGTGGCCAGCGCCCGGACCGGCCACAGCACCGGACCCGGCAGCGTCCGCAGCACCGCGATCAGCAGGCCGATCAGCAGCATCAGCACACCGACCACCACGAACACCCGGATGTTCAACCACAGGCCCAGGGCCACGTCGGGCAGGGCCTGGCGCGCCGCCCCGAGGTCGAGGAAGGTCGCCTTGACCCGGGGCCAGCCCGGCGCGGTGACCACGGCGCTGACCAGCAGCCCGGTCAGCACCAGCGTGCTGGTGACCGCGATCACCGCCGAGCGTCGGGACTGCCTGCGGCGGTGGGTGTCCCGCTCACGCTGCCGCGCGCTCGGCAGCCAGGCCGGCGTGTCGGGCAGTCCGGTCACGGCAGGGGCGGTTGCGGCGCTGCCGTCGCGTTCAACTCAGGACCGGCGCGCCGGCGCTGTCCGTCAGCCACTGCTGCTCGATCTGCTTGAGTGAGCCGTCCTGGCGCAGGGCGTCCACGGCCTTGCTCACGCACGGGGTCAGCTTGCTGCCGAGGTCGAGCACCAGGCCGAACTGCTCGGGCGTTCCACCGGTGTTCGCGAACTGCCCCACCAGGACACCGTTCTTCAGGTCGGCGTTCGCCTCGTACAGGGCGGTGGGCAGGTCCAGCACGAGCCCGTCGACCTGCCCGTTGGTGAGCGCCAGCTTGGCGTCGTCGTTGGTGTTGAAGACGGCGGCCTGCTTGTCCGGCTTGATCACGTTCTTGATCGTCTGGTACGAGGTGGTGCCCACCTGCGCGCCGAGCTTGGCGTTCTTGAGATCGGCGATGCCCTTGGCGTCGGCGATCCTGCTGCCCTTGATGGTGACGACGGCCTGGGTCACGTCGTAGTACCCGGACGAGAAGTCGACCGCCTTGCGGCGTGCCGCGGTGATCGACACCTCGTTGATGTCGAAGTCGAAGTTCTTCGGCCCGGGGGCGATCACGGCGTTGAACGATGCCGTGGTCCAGGTCACCTGGGTGGTGAGGAAGCCCATCTTGGCAGCCACCGCGTAGGCGATCGCGGATTCGAACCCCTTGCCGTTGCTGGGCTTGTTGTCGACGAACCACGGCTCGTAGGCCGGGTTGTCGGTGGCGATGGTCAGCTTGCCGGGCGACTTCAGCGGGAGGCTGGACTCCGCGCAGGTGTCCGGGGAGGGCGAGACGGACGATCCGGACGAGGCCGACGTTCCGCCGCTGGTCGGCGCGCAGGCGACGAGCGCGAGCAGGGCGACAGCGGGCAGCGTCACAGCGCCGAGTCGGCGTGCAACCTGGGACATCGGGACCTCCGGCGGGTTCTGGGCGACCGCCGATAGGGTAGTGCCGGGCGCCAAGTGGTCGGGTCATCCGGTTGCGCGCCCTCCCGCACGCCCGCTCCGGGCCGCCCGGGATTAGAGTCGCCGTGTGGTCGGATCCCTCTTGGGCGCGGCCGGCGTGACGCATGCGCCCGCGCTGGCTGTTGCGGCGTCCAGCGGCGCCGCCAAGCCGTGGCTCGTGGTCTTCGCCGTCGTCATCGGCGGGGCCCTGTTCCTCACCGTGGCGGTCGGCGCCAACTGGCTGCTCCGCCCTCATGTGCCCCGGTTGGAGAAGCTCACCACTTATGAGAGCGGGGTCGACCCGGTCGGGCGCGGCTGGGCCCAGACCCAGGTCCGCTACTACCTCTACGCGTACCTGTACGTGGTCTTCGCCGTGGATGCGGTGTACCTGTTCCCGTGGGCGACGGTGGTCGAGCAGTTCGGCTGGGCGACGCTGGCGGAGATGGGCGCGTTCATCGGAGTGCTGGCAGCAGGGCTGCTCTACGCCTGGCGGCGCGGAGCCCTGAAGTGGTCGTGAGTGATGACGGGCGTGACGCGATGACCGACTCCCGGCAGGTCGAGCTCGGGATGCCCACTGTCGGGCCGTTACAGGCCGCCCCCTACCCGATCCGGGTGGTGCTGAACTGGGGGCGGCGGTACAGCCTCTGGGTGTTCAACTTCGGGCTCGCCTGCTGCGCGATCGAGTTCATCGCGGCCAGCACCGCGCGGCACGACTTCATCCGGCTCGGGGTGATCCCGTTCGCGCACGGGCCCCGCCAGGCCGATCTGATGATCATCTCCGGCACGGTGACCGACAAGATGGCCCCGGCGCTGCGCCGGCTCTACGAGCAGATGGCCGAGCCCAAATACATCATCTCGTTCGGTGCCTGCGCGAATTCCGGCGGCCCGTACTGGGACTCCTACTGCGTCACCAAGGGCGCGGACCAGATCATCCCGGTCGACGTCTACGTGCCGGGCTGCCCGCCGCGGCCCGAGGCGCTGCTCCAGGGCATCGTGAAGCTGCAGGAGAAGATCTCGGAAGAGAACCTGCGCGACCGTTACCGCGGCCCCGGCCGCTCCCGCCGGGTGACCGCCGGCGCGGCCACCCGCAGCCTGGTGCCGCCGCCCGCCCGAACCGCCCGGCCCAGCCACCCGAGCGCACCGGTCGTGCACGACCACCACCCGAAGCCGCTGCCGTTCCGGCAGAACGGAGGCGAGCAGTGAGCGCGGAGGCTGCGACGGACGGCCTGCGCGGCGCCGACCTCGCTGCCGTGATGGTGGCCGGGCTGGGCGCCGCCGAAGGCGTGGCCGGATCCGTGGACGGTGCAGGGACGGCATGCGTCGACGTGCCGCGCGAGCGCTGGGTCGAGGCCGCCACCCGGGCCCGGGACGGGCTCGGGCTGGACTTCATGGACTGGCTGTCGGCCGTGGACGCGCCGGACGGCGACCCGCCCGGGGTGGACGTCGTGCTGCACGTGGCCACCTCCGCCGCACCGGCGCGCCGCATGCTGCTGCGCACCCGGGTTCCGGAGGCCGACCTGACCCTGCCCAGCCTGACCGCGGTCTGGGCCGGTACGGCATGGCACGAGCGCGAGACCTTCGAGATGTTCGGCGTGGTGTTCTCCGGCTTCGAGGACGGCAGCGGGCGCGGGCTGCGCTCGCTGCTGCTGCCGGAGGGCTTCGAGGGAACGCCGCTGCGGAAGTCCTTCGTGCTGGCCGCGCGCGCCGTCAAGCCGTGGCCGGGGGCCAAGGAGCCGGGCGAGTCGCAGGTCGCATCGGGCCGGAAGAAGCCGCTCGCGATCGGCCAGCCCGATCCAGACGTGTGGCTGCACCGGCCCGCCGCCGCGCCGGCTGCTCAGGACAGCACGCAGGACACCACTCAGGACAGCACTCAGGACGCCGCTGAGGATGCCCAGCCGGCTCCGTCCGGCGATGCGACGGGCCAGGAGGGCACCGGTGATTGACTTCGGGATGGATGCCGGCACCCTGCTCGAGACGGTGATCCGGGCGGTTGCGGTGATCGTCGCGTTCCTGGTGTTGCCGCTCCTGGCCGGCCAGACCGAGCACAAGGTGATGGCCCACATGCAGGGCCGGCTCGGCCCGATGTACGCGGGCGGCTTCCACGGCTGGGCGCAGCTGGTCGCGGACGGGGTCAAGTTCGCCCAGAAGGAGGAGATCGTCCCGGCGGCTGCCGACCGGAAGGTCTTCCTGCTGGCGCCCGGGATCTCGCTGGTCCCGTACATGGTCGCGATGGTCGCGATCCCGTTGTCGGCCACCTGGGTCGGCGCCGACCTGGACAGCGGGCTGCTGTTCGTGCTCGCGGCCAGCGCTGTCGGCGTGCTCGGCACCCTGATGGCGGGCTGGTCCAGCGCGAACAAGTACGCCCTGCTCGGTGCCATGCGCTCGGCCGCGCAGCTGCTGGCCTACGAGCTGCCGGTGGTGCTGGCGGCCAGCAGCGTGGCGATGGCCGCGGGCACGCTGTCCCTGACCGGGATCGTGGAGGCGTGGAAGCCCTGGTGGCTGATCTGGCAGGCGCCCGCGATGGCGGTCTTCCTGATCGCCGGGCTGGCCGAGCTGCAGCGGCCCCCGTTCGACATGCCGCTGGCCGACTCCGAGCTCGTGGTCGGGCCGTACACCGAGTACGCCGGGCTGCGGTTCGCCCTGTTCCTGTTCGCCGAGTACGCGGGCATCATCGTGCTGGCCGGGCTGATGGCGGTGCTGTTCCTCGGCGGCTGGCGCGGCCCCTTCTCCGGCGTGCTCGGGCCGATGTGGACGCTGCTCAAGATGGGCATCACCGTGGTGCTGGTGATCTGGGTCCGGGTCGCCTGGCCGCGGATCCGCGAGGACCAGCTGCAGCGGCTGGCCTGGGGCCTGCTGGTCCCGGTGGCGCTGGCGCAGCTGGCCCTGACCTCCGTGCTCGTCGTCCTGCGCTGACGGCCGCGTCCGGCTCCGCCGGCGGCCGGTGACCTCAGGTCAGAAGGGTGCCAGGGCGGTGGCAACCAGCTCGCCGAGCGAGTCGAGCCGGTGGCCGCCCTCCTGCACGAGCACCGTGGGCAGGTCGAGCGCTGCCAGCAGAGCGGCCGTCATGGCATAGCCCTCGGGGGTCACCTGCAGCGGGCTCTTCGGGGCGGCGGCGATCGCGTCCAGCCCGAGCGAGACGACCAGCGCCTGGGCCTCGAACCGGATCGCGGCGTCCACGAGCCGGCGCACGCCCGCCAGCCACGGCTCGTCGCCCGAGCCCGGTGCTACGGGAACGTTGACCACGCCACCCGGTGCGGCCTCACCGCCGGTCTCCTGCTCGAAGCCCTGCAGGTACGGGAACCAGCCGGCACCGGGATCGACGTGCACCGATCCGTAGAGCACCTCGGGCCGGTTCCAGAACACCGCCTGGGTCCCGTTGCCGTGATGGGCGTCGACGTCGAGGACGGCCACCCGCAGACCCCGCCGGCTGATCGCCTCCGCGGCGACGGCCGCGTTGTTCAGGTAGCACGATCCGCCGAACCCGGCCGGGGTGGCGTGGTGTCCGGGCGGGCGGGTGAGCGCGTAGGCCGCCCTCTCACCCAGGCCGAAGACGAGGTCCACGGCGGTCAGCGCCACGTCCACCGCGGCCCGGGCGGCCTCCCACGTGCCCGGCCCGATCAGGGTCATCGTGTCGTAGCACCAGACGCCGGCCTGGGCATGGGCAGCCGTCGGGTACCGCCACGGCACGCCCGCGGTCATCATCGGGGTCGGGAAGACGTACGGCACGACCCGGTCGGCGCCGACCTGCTCCCGGTACGGGCCCTGCTCCCAGCGTTCGGCCGCGGTGCGCAGCCAGGCCGTCATCGCAGGCTCGTGCACCGCGTCCAGCAGCTCGTCGCCGTAGGCCGTCGCCGGGACCTGCGGGTGCCGGGCCGCGACCAGCGCCGAGCGGATCACCTCCGCCCGCTCGGGTACCTCGGTGCCCGGGATCTTGGCGCCGACCCAGATCTCGTGCCGCGGATCGTGCCGGAGCACGGCGTCCGACCAGACGAAGGGGATCACCGGGCCATCCTGGCAGCATCCGATCGCCCGGCCGCCTGGAACGGGCACGGTGTGACACCGTGCCCGTCGGGGTTGGCCGGGCCGCCGTGGCCGGGCCGCCGTGCGATGCAGGCTCCCATGGCGTCTCGTCCACGCGCCGCTCTGGCTGGACGAGCCCGACCCGCCGAGCGGGCGCGGCACGGTGCGCACCGGGGTGAGCGTCCTGCACCTCGACGGGGACGGGTTCGGCTCGCCGATCCCGGCCGGCGGCGCGGTGCTGAACGGGATGAGGGAGTGCACCGGGTTCGTCACCATCGCGGAGTGGGGCCGGTGCGAGACGCCGGTGTTCCTCATCCGCGGGTCGGGGTCGAGGACGTGGTGATCCCGGTGGTCGCCGAGTGCGACGACTCGGGGCTGTCCGATCCTCGCTGGGCCCGGCTGACGGACGAGCAGATCGAGCAGGCCTGGGACGCTGCCCGCGCCGCGGTGGGGTCGGGATCGGACCCGAGGAGGGCTGCGTCGGGGCCGGCGGCGGGACCCGCACCGGCAAGGTCCACCAGCTCACGCTGCTGACCGGGTTCGTGGCGCTGACCTGGTTCCTGGTGCAGTGGAACCTGCTCGGGTGGCACTACACCTGATCCCGAGAAGACGTGGCCGGTGCTACTCGGGCTGTTCCGCCCGAGTAGCACCGGCCACGTTCGGCTAGGCCGTGCCCTGTATCAGGTCACAACGGGATGCGGCCCCCCGCCAGCGCGACCACCGAGTTCACTACCGGGTCAGTCACGACGCTGGTGCCTCCGTAGACGATGACAAAGTCCTCGGAGGCGGAGCTGGCGTCCAGGTAGCTGGAGGTCACGGCGGGCACCGAGGATCCGGGGGTCAGGATCAGCGGTTGCCCGATGATGCCCTGGAAGGCGCCCCCGGCCAGGGCATCCGGGAAGTTCTGCCCGGTGGCTATGCCGACTGCGTAGGGCGGGTAGAAGATCGCGCGGTTCACTGCGATGTTGGTGGCGTAGCGGTCGGCGCCCCAGAGCGGCGTGGCCCAGGGCGCGGCAGTTGCTGCCTGCTTGCCCACCGCGTATCCGAACACGCCCGCTGGGAACGAGTTGATGTAGTTGATGACCGCGGCCGGCATCACTGTGTCACTGGTGAGCAGGATGGCGTACCCGTTCACGGCGGCCGCCGGTCCGGCGGACAGTGCGTCCGGGAAGTTCCGACCGGTTGCGAACAGGAAGGTGTTGGTCGTGTTGGTCGGCTGCAGGGCCTTGGCGATTGCCACCGAGGTAGCGAACCGGTCGGCGCCGGCCAGCCGTACGGTGGTGTAACCCATGCCCTTCAGGGCCGTCTCGACCCCAGCGGACAGCGCGCCGGTGCTGCCGGCCAGGTAGACGGTGCGACCGGCCGGCAGGATGCGCTGGATCTCAGCCGCGACCCGGGAGTCCAGGCTGGTCGGTTTGGTGATCAGCAGCGGCCCGCACTTCGCCGCGGCCAACGGACCGGCGGACAGGGCGTCCGGGAACAGGTCCGAGCGGGCCAGCACCACGCTCTGCGCGGCCCACTTGTCGCAGCTGGTCTGCGTTCCCTTGTCCACCCAGGCGTACTGGGACACCGCGACCGCAGTCCCGATCCGGTCAGTCCCGGCCAGCCGGTCAGGCGTGATCGACGTCGGATCAGGCCGCACGCTCAGGTTGTTGACGTCGCCCCCTGCGTCCGGGACCAGCACGGTGGCGGACCCGGAGCCATCGGCTGGCCAGGACCGGATCCCGACCAGGCCGGTGCCGGAATCGACACTGGCCTGGTAGACCAAGGAGCCGTCCAGACTGAAGACCGGGCCACCCCTGAGGTACGCGCCTGTGATCAGGTGGGCATTGGCACCGTTGAGATCAGCCACCCACAACTGTTGCGTGGTCTCAGTGACCTCGACGTAGGCGATCTTGGTGCGATCCGGGCTGACCGCCACGTCTACGAGGGACGTGCCGGGAGTCGACGCCCCGGGGTCGCTCGGGGTCAACGGGGTGGCTGTGGCGGTGCCGTTGTTGAGGTCGAGGGTGAGCGTGAACAGTCGCTGGTCGCCCGCGGCTGCGGCGCCGCCACCAGAGACCACGAGGTGGGTGAAGTCGAGGAAGTCGAGGTCGTGTACCGGCACGACTGCCGAGACACCGATGATCTTGTTGTATGCACCTACGGTGTCGCTGATCCGCAGCGTCCCCAAATTCGATGTGTTCGTAGTAGCGAGGATCTGACCGCCTTGGACGTAGCTGATGTCCGCCAGCCAGCCGTTCAAGGTATCGGCTGTCACCACACCGCTGCCGTCGGCGTGCGCGGTCTGCAACAAGTTGGTGGAGTTGCCGAACGCATACCGGGAGCCATCGGGTGCCCAGTCAAAGCTCCGGGTCGCCGAGGCCAGCAGCGGCGCATAGCCGGTCGTGGTGTTGTGCAGGGCCCGGTTGCCATCGCTCCAGCCGAATTCTGGAACACCGTTGGACAAGATCGCCGGCCGTAGCGCCCGGGTGGTCGAGGCTGCGTCGGCGCGAGTGGCTGCATTCCGCTGCAGGGTGGCCAGGCGCGCCAGCTGCGCCGGGCTCATTTGCTTGGGAGTGATTGCCGCCGGGCGCAGCTTCCCGACCGAGACGGCAGCGTGGTCGGCCGCCAGGGCCGGCCCGCCGAGACTGGCGAGAACCGCCAGAACGGCAGCTAGAGAAAGAGTTCGTCGCACCGACGGGCGACTGGACATGGCACACCCCGATTGACCATCAGCCTGAGCTCAGCGGTGACTGAGCGCGACGATGATGGCAGCTTTGCGAGGGTCATCGGCCCGCTAGTCCAGAAACCCCCTAGTGATATGTATCCAACCGGCTGGCAAGCCACAGGGTCACGACGCAGCGTGACGGTCAATGCGCCATGGCCTGACTTCTGACCGGGCCGCCGGGTTCAGCCCAGGTCCAGGAACAGGCGCAGGGTCATGTCGATCTCCTGCACCTCTGCCGTGGTCAGGCTGGTCACGTAGCCCCGAGTCGTTGTGCGGGAGGCGGTGCGGGAGGCGGGACTCGAACCCGCACGCCCGAGGGCACAGGATCCTCAGTCCTGCCAGAACGCCCGGGCGCCGGCCGCCCGCCCGGCCGAGTCGGGATCGGTGCCGACCAGGACACCGGTACCGCCGGGGCGCAGGTGCGGGCGGAGCAGGCGGGTGTGTCGCCGGTGTTGAGGTACTTCGGGCCATGCCGCTCCACCGCCGGGTCGTGGTCGTGATCGGGGTTGCGGCGGGCGACGAACCCCGGCGTGCGGGATGCCGGTCCGCCGGGCCGGGGATCGCGGGGCTCGTGCATCACCGTCCTGGTCACCGACGGACCGGTGGACGCGTACGGCTGCACCCGGCTGGCGCGACGCGCGGCCCTGGGCCTGGCCCGGGGTCCCGGTCAGCGGCCGCGACCTCGACCCGTACTTCGCCGCGGCGGTGGAGGCGACCGAGGAGGCGGTGCTGAACTCCCTGCTCGCCGCCACCACCGTCACCGGCCGGGACGGGCGCACGGTGCCCGCGTTGCCAGTGGATCGCCTGCTGCCGCTGCTCGTGCGGGCGTGAACCCCTCTCCGGAGCCGGGCATCACCCAGCCGGCGTGGATCCCGATGCGCGCGCGATCCTGCTGCGCTGCAAGCCCAGGTGCTGTCTGCGCATCGCACCACTACCCTCGGTGAGCATGGCACGCCAGCGCGCTCAGGCCCGCCGGGACGAGATCCTGCGCGCCGCAGCCGACGTCGTGCGCGAGCGGGGCTTCGCCCGGACCCGGGTGTCCGACATCGCAGACCGGCTCGGGGTCAGCCCGGCGTTGGTCTTCTACCACTTCGAGACGAAGGAACGCCTGCTGTCCGAGGCGTTCGTCGCGGCCGCCGATCACGACCTGGCCCGGCTGGACCGGGCCGTCGCCGGTCCGGCACCGGCCAGCCGGCGGCTGCGGGCCATCCTGCGCCTGTACGCCCCGTCCGGGGACGCCTCGGGCTGGACGCTCGACATCGACGCCTGGGCCGAGGCGCTGCGCAGTCCCGGGATCCGCAACGCCTCCCGGTCGGTGGACCGGCGCTGGCGGCAGGCCATCGAGCAGGTGCTGTCGGACGGCGTGCGCGACGGCGAGTTCCACTGCCCCGATCCGCGGACCTCGGCCGAGCGGATCGCAGCGATGCTCGACGGGCTCGCGGTGGCCAGCCAGGTGCGGCGGACCGTACCCAGAGCCCGGGCCGCCCGTTGGGCGATCGAGCACGCCGCGGCCGAGGTAGGGGTCTCCCCGCAGCTGCTGTCCGGGACCCAGCCGGTGCGGCCGGCTACATCCGCCATCCCGGGGCGCCGCCCAGCCCGGCCGGCGCGGTCAGCCCCGGGCGCTCGACGGCGAAAGGCCTGATGTCGAAGGCCGTCGAGCCGTTCACGGCGAGGTCGGCCAGGATCCGGCCGAGCCAGGGCGCGACCTTCGAGCCGTGCGCCGAGCCGAGCCCGATCAGAACCCGCTCGTGCCCGGGCACCGGGCCCACGACGACATCGCGGTCCGGGGTGAGCGTGTAGAGGCAGGTGCTGACCTTCGCCACCCGGTCCGCACCGGGGATGAACCCGGCGACGAAGTCACGCAGCCGGGCCAGCCCGTCGACCGACCCGTTCGGCTCGGGCCCGCCACAGCCGTCCGTGGCGCTGTCCTGGCCGACCTTGATGCTCGGGTCGTCGTAGGCGGGGAACCCGAAGTACCCGGGCGCGCCGAGCCAGTTCCAGGCCGGGAACTCGGCCGGTGCGTAGCGCGCCTGGCGATCGGCGACGTCGAAGTGCACCACCCGGTCCTTGGTCACCGTCAGCGGCAGCTCGACGTCCAGGCAGGCCAGCACGCGGTTGGTCCAGGCGTCCACGGTCACCACGACGGACCCTGCCCTGAAGGTCCTGCCGTCCGCGCAGCTGACCTCGACCTCGCCGCCGGTGTCATCCAGCTCGACCACCTCGTGCCCGCGTCGCAGCTGCGCGCCGCGGGCCACCGCACGCCGCTGCATGATCTGCGCGCCGAGGTCCGCCGGGGCGACCCCGGTCCGGTCCTGGTACAGCACCGTGGCGCCGTCCGGGAAGGCCATCGCCGGCCAGCGGTGGCGCGCGCCGCCGGCGTCCAGCAGCTCGAACGGCACGTCGCACGCGGCCAGGCTGTCGGTGTAGCTGCGGGCCAGCCCGGCCGCACCGGGCGGGAACACGTCCACGCCGCCGCACTCCAGCAGCAGGCTGCGACCGGTCTCGGCAGCCAGGTCGGCCCATCCGAGGTAGGCCTCGATGGCGCCGGCGACGTAGGCGGGCGTGCGGTAGCTGCGCCGGACGATCCGGCCGTCGCCGGGCGTCGCCCCTCGGACGTGTCCGAGCTCGAACCGCTCCAGGCCGAGCACCCGCACCCCGCGGCGGGCCAGCTGCCACGCGGTCGCGCTGCCCAGCACCCCGAGCCCGACCACGATCACCTCGGCGTCCGGCCCCCCTCTCACGGCAGCCATGCTCAGCCGGTCCGGGCCGGTCGGCGCGGCCAGGTCCGCCGCAGCCCCGCCCGCACCTGGGCGAGGACCCGCTCGCGGCGCCGGTCGGCGAGCACCTGGCGGACCACGTTGCGTCCGGGGATCCCGGTCACCCCGCCGCCGCCGTGGGTGGCCGACCCAGCCTGGTAGAGCCCGCGGATCGGCGTCCGCAGATCGGCGTAGCCGGCTGCCGGGCGGGCGTGGAACAGCTGCCCCGGGGTCAGCTCGCCATGGAAGATGTTGCCGCCGATCAGCCCGTACTCGTGCTCCATCCGGTGCGGGCCGATCACCTGCCGGTGCAGCACCGAATCGGTGAAACCCGGTGCCACGGCGTCCATCCGGGCCAGCACCCGGTCGGCGTACTGCTCCAGCTCGCCGTCGTGCGGCTCCCGCGCCCAGGTGTGCGGGACCCACTGGGTGAACATCGACATCACGTGCCGGCCCTGCGGCGCGAGCGAGTCGTCGAACACCGACGGGATGCAGACGTCCGCGAACGGCAGCGTGGCCGGCGCACCCGTGACCGCCTGCTGGAACGCGGCCTCCAGGTCGTCCAGGCTCTCCGCCAGGACGATGGTGCCGCCGTACACCTGCGGGTCGAAGTCCGGGTGCGCGGTGAAGGTCGGCAGCCGGTCGATCGCCAGGTTGATCTTCACGGTGCCACTGCGCGTCTTCCAGGACTCGATCTCGGCGACGAAGTCCGGCGGCAGGTCGGCCCGGTCCAGCAGGCGCAGGAAGGACACCTGCGGGTGCGTCGTGGTGATCACCGTCGTGGCGTTCACCTGGCTGCCGTCGGCCAGGGTGACGCCTGTGGCCCGACCGTCCCGGACGTCGATCCGGGCGACCGGTGCCCCCGTCCTGATCCGCGCGCCGAGCGCCTGCGCGGCCGACGCCAGGGCGCGGGTCACCCCGCCCATCCCACCCCGGGGGAAGCCCCAGGCCCCGGTCTGACCGTCGCCGAGATCCCCGACGTGGTGGTGCAGCATCACGTAGGCGGTGCCCGCCGACCGGGGCCCGGCCCAGGTGCCGATCACGCCCGAGACCGACAGCAGGCCGCGCACGGCGTCGGACTCGAACCGGTCCTCGAGCAGGTCGGCGATGGACGAGGACATCAGCCGCACCAGGTCGACCGCGGCGCGCTCGTCGATGCCCCGCAGGCGGCGCAGCAGCATCGCCTGGCCGGCCAGGTCACGGGGCCGCCGTGAGCCCAGGTGCGGCGGGATGTCCTCCAGCAGCGGCCCGAGCAGCTGCCCGAGCCGGGCCATGTCCCGGTCCCACGCCGGGTAGGCGTCCGCGTCGTGCCGGGAGAACCGGGCCAGCTCCGTGTGCCGGGCGGCCGGGTCGCCCGGCAGTCGCAGGGCGCGCCCGTCCACGCGCGGCGCGAAGTACGGGCCCTGGGGGTAGACGTGGTAGCCGTGCGCCTGCAGGTCGAGCGCGCGCACGATGGACGGCGGTAGCAGCGACACGACGTACGACAGGGAGGTCACGGTGTAGTCCGGCCCGAACGGGTGCTCGCTGACCGCCGCCCCGCCGACGACCTCACGCGCCTCGCAGACCAGGACGGACAACCCTGCTCGGGCGAGCAGGCCGGCTGCGACGAGCCCGTTGTGCCCGCCACCGATGATCACCACGTCGTGGTCGCTGCTCGGCATCGGCCCTCCGTCGTCCGCTCGACGACACCAGTCTCACCGCACTGGGTCCGGCCAGCCAGACCCGCGGCCCCGGAGTGACCCGGTCGACGGTCAACCGCCGCGCGCGACGGGCCGGCACCCAGCGGGGGGACGCGTCCCGGTGACTGGGTCCGATGATGTGGCGTCCGGAGGTCAGGAGTCGATTTCGTGGTCATCGTGGTCTTCCCGGCGTTACCGTGCGCGCATGTACCAGGCCACGCGGATGCCTGTTCCGCTCGCACCGCGCCGGACGACCGTGCACGAGGCTCACGGTGTGCGCCGGGAGGACGACTACGCCTGGCTGCGCGCCATGGATGACCCGGAGGCGCTGGGATACCTCAAAGCGGAGCGGGTGTACTACGACAGGGCCGTGGCACACCTGCAGGCCCTCCGGGGCGGGCTGGTGGACGAGCTGACGTCACGGACACCCGGTGCTGAATCGTCAGTCGCATGGCGGCGCGGCGGCAGGTTGTACTTCACGCAGACCGGGGAAGGCGAGGAGTACGAGCGCCTCTTCCGTGTCGATCCGGTTTCCGGCCGGGAGGATCTCCTGCTCGATCCGCAGGAGCTCGCTACCGGTTCGGCGTACTTCGAGCTGGGCCTGATCGAGCCCAGCCCGGACGGGCGGCTGCTGGCCTACTCGCTGGACCGGACCGGTGACGAGGTCTACGAGCTGCGTTTCCGAAACCTGGAGACCGGCGCGGACCTGCCGGACCGGATCGAGCGCAGCTACTACGGCGGCGCCTGGAGCGCCGACTCGTCCACGTTCTTCTACACGGTGCAGGACGAGGTGTACCGGCCCGATCGGGTCTTCCGGCACCGCATCGGCACCCCGGCGGACACCGACCCGCTGGTCCTTCAGGAGCTGGACCGCCGCTTCGAGCTGACCGTGCACGCCTCCCGCGACGGCGGCTGGGTCGTGCTGTCCTCCGCCAGCCGGGACACCACCGAGGTACACCTGGTCAGCGCCGCCGACCCGCAGGACCCGCCGAGGCTGGTGGCCGGACGTCGCCGCGGGGTCGAGTACGTGGTCGAGCCGATGCCGGGTGGCTGGGACGGCAAGGGTCAGGACCTGCTGCTCCTGGTGACAGATGACGGGGCACCGGAGTTCCGGCTGATGTGGACCGGTGTGCCCGCACCCGGCGGTCGCGGTGACCACCAGGACTGGCGGCCGGTGGCCCGTGCGGTGGCCTCGGACGCCAGTGAGCGCCTGGAGTCGGCCTGCGTGCTGGCCCGGCACATCGTGCTGTCCCTGCGCCGCGACAGCGAGCCGTTCCTGCGCGTGCTCGGCCGGGGCCCGGGCACTGCCGACGGGGATCGCACCGCGCGGGAGGTGCACCCGGGACTGCCGTGCGGCCAGGTCCGGCTCTGGCACCCCGAGGACCCGGCCGCGGCCACCGTGGTCGTGGTGGAGGAGAACCTGGTCACCGCGCCCCGCTGGGTGGAGATCGACCTGGCCTCGGGCGAACGCCGCGTGCTCAAGCGCCGCGAGACCCCTGGTGTGGACCCGACCCGGTACGTGACCGAGCGCCTCGTGGCGACCGCACCGGACGGCGAGCAGGTGCCGGTCACCCTGGCCCGGCCGCGCGAGCTCGAACCCGGCCAGGCCCGCGGCTGCCTGCTCTACGGCTACGGCGCCTACGAGTCCTGCTCCTGGCCGGAGTTCTCGCCGGTGACCCTCGCCCTGCTGGACCGGGGTGTCTGCTACGCGGTGGCCCACGTCCGCGGCGGTGGCGAGCTCGGCCGGCGGTGGTGGCGCGACGGCCACCTGCGCAGCAAGCAGAACACCTTCACCGACTTCGTCGCGGCCCGGGACGCCGTGGTCGCGGCCGGCTGGGCGGCCCCGGACGGTGTCGTCTCCCGCGGGCTGTCGGCGGGCGGGCTGCTGCAGGGCGCGGTGTTCTCCCAGGCGCCCGAGCGGTGGCGGGCGGTCGTCGCAGAGGCGCCCTTCGTCGATGTGGTGACCAGCATGTCCGACCCGGCCATCCCCCTCACCGTGGGCGAGTGGGACGAATGGGGTGATCCGGTCCGCGACGGCGACGATTTCGCCGCGATGCTGGCCTACTCGCCGTACGACAACCCGCCGCCGCCCGGCAAGCGACCCGCGCTGCTGGTGACCGGCAGCCTGAACGACCCCCGGGTCCTGGTGCACGAACCGGCCAAGTGGGTCGCCCGGCTGCGGGCCACCGACGACGTCGGGGCGCCGGCCCCGCTGCTGCTGCGCACGGAGCTCGGGCAGGGCGCCCACACCGGCCCGAGCGGCCGGTACGCGGCGCTGGGCTACGAGGCCGAGATCATCGCCTGGGTGCTGGACCAACTCGGCCTGGCATGACGGTGCCCGGCGCCGCGCGGTTGCCCGGCGACGTGGTCCGCCTCACGGCGTCGGCGGCCCGGCCGCGACCCCGGCACCGTCAGGCGGGCCTGACCAAGTGGACCGTTTCGGACCGACCGAATGGCCGATGGCCCCCGTGCGCTGTGCATCTTGCCTGGCAAAGCGGGATATTCGGGGTGGGGCTCGCTCCTGGTCGGCTCACGACAGGGCCGTCAGTCCTTGGTGTGGGTCGCGAGGACGAGGTTGGATCGACCCAGTCGGCGCGGGTGGTCGCGGACGCCCCCGGGAGAACGGCAGGATGCATAGCGTGAATGTCGGCTTGGTCCGGGGACTTGCTGCGACCGCGCGCGCCTTCGCGCGGCCCACGCACACCGCCGAGTACCCCGATGTCGCTCCTGTGCTGCCCCCGCGCAGCCGCGGTGTGATCGCGCTGGTCCAGGAGAACTGCACCGCATGCATGGTGTGTGCACGGGAGTGCCCGGACTGGTGCATCTACATCGACTCCCACAAGGAGACCCTGCCCGCCGTCGGCGGAGGCCGGGAGCGCACCCGGAACGTCCTCGACCGGTTCGCGATCGACTACTCGCTCTGCATGTACTGCGGGATCTGCGTCGAGGTCTGCCCGTTCGACGCTCTGTTCTGGTCGCCCGAGTTCGAGTACGCCGAACTTGACATCCATGATCTGCTGCACGAGAAGGAGCGCCTGGCACAGTGGGCCGCCACCGTGCCGGCCCCGCCGCAGGCCGACCCGCATGTGCCGGAGTCCAAGGAGCATGAGGGCGCTCGCAAGGCCCTCGAGCGCGCGCAGAAGGCGCGCGAGCAGCCGCCGGCCGCAGCCAAGCCTGCCGCCCAGAAGCCTGCCGCCCAGAAGCCTGCCGCCCAGAAGCCTGCCGTCGAACCGGACGCTGAGGCGTGAGCGGGCAGGTCGAACCGGGCGTGCCGGCAGTCGGGCATGATCCGGGGCTCAGCCGAGCCGCGAGCCTGCTTCCGTCAGGGCAGCCCGGAGCGCTGCCGAGCGAGGAGCCGTCGTGAGTGGGATCGAACTGGTCTTCATCGCCTTCGCCCTTCTGGCCTGGGGGTCCGGTCTGCTGGCGGTGACCAGCCGCCAGGTCGTGCACGCGGCGCTGTGGCTGGTGGTCGCGCTCGGGGGCCTCGCCGGGGTCTACCTGACCCT
The DNA here is from genome assembly GCA_963740575.1 of uncultured Actinomycetota bacterium. GTDB lineage: Bacteria > Actinomycetota > Actinomycetes > Actinomycetales > Kineosporiaceae > CAVUET01. Next base: position 409,726 of record CAVUET010000002.1, read on the forward strand.
CGGGGCGCAAGTCGTGGCGCTGGTCCAGCTGCTGGTCTACGTGGGCGCGGTCGTGGTCCTGGTGCTGTTCGCCCTGATGCTGACCAGGGCCCCGATCGGGGTGCACCGTGACCTGGACGCACCGGCGTCCCAGCGGATCGTGGCCGCCCTGGTCGGGCTGGCGGTCGCGGCGCTGATCGGCGGCAGCCTGTACGCCGCGGTGCAGGGCGAGTCGGTCCGTCCGGACCTGGCAAGGGGAGCCCCGAAGCCACTCGGGCAGGCGATCTTCGGCGGCTGGCTGCTGCCGTTCGAGCTGCTCTCGCTGCTGCTGCTCGCCGCTCTGGTGGCGGCGATCGCCGTCTCCCGTGGCAGCGCGTCCCGTGGAGGTGCTCGGCGATGATCCACCTGATCGGCCCGGTGTTCCTGGCTGCGGCCCTCGCCGGCACCGGCGTGTACGGCCTGCTCGCCCGGCGCAACGCCATCCTGGTCCTGATCGGGGCCGAGCTGATCCTCAACGCCGCCAACGTGCTGCTGGTGACGGCCGGCACGCTGCCGGCCGGTGGCCTGATCGCGCTGCGCGGGGGCGTGGCCGCGACGGCAGCGGCGGATCCGCTGCTGCCCGGCCAGGTGATGGCGATCTTCGTGGTCACCATCGCCGCGGCGGAGATCGGCCTGGCCCTTGCCGTCGTGCTCCTGCTGTACCGGCGGAGGGCCACCTCGGATCTCGGCGCCATCCGTGAGCTGGGCGAGACCTCGCCGACCTACTCGGAACTGCCGGAGGCAGCGGGTTGGCCGCAGCAGGCCACCGGCGACGCTGACCCGACGCAGGGCAAGCAGGAGGTGGCTTCGTGAACGGCGCCGGTGCGCTGCTGACGGTCGTCATCCCGGTCACCGCGGCGGCCCTCGGTCTGCCGCTGGGGCGCCGCTCCCGCGGCTGGGCCCAGGACTGGGCGATCCTGGGGGCGCTCGGTGCGATGATCGCGGCGATCGTCGAAACGATCGGCGTGTTCAACTCCGGCGACCTGGACCAGATCGCCTTCCTCGGCCGCGTCGACACCGGCGTCGTCACCCTGCACCTGGAGCTGCGCTCGGACCAACTGTCCGCGCTGGTCTCGCTCGCGGTCGGGCTGGTCGCGTTCTGCGTCCAGGTGTACTCGACGGCATACCTGCACGGCCCGGGCACGCCGGAGGCACCGACCCGGTACCCGGCCTACGCCGCCACGGTCTCGCTGTTCACCGCGGCGATGATGCTCGTCGTCCACGCCGACGACCTGGTCCTGCTGCTGATCGGCTGGGAGGGCATGGGCATCTGCTCCTACCTCCTGGTCGGCCACCACTCCGAGCGGGCCACGGCCCGCGCCGCCGCGGTCAAGGCGTTCCTGGTCACCCGGGTCGGTGACCTCGGCGCGATGATCGCCGTGCTGGTGCTGATCGCCGACGCCCACACCACCTCGATCCACGAACTGCTGGACCGCGCCGCAACCCTGAGCCACACGACGGTGACCGCTGCCGCGCTGCTGCTGCTGGCCGGGGTCGCCGGCAAGTCGGCGCAGTTCCCGCTGCACACCTGGCTGCCGGACGCGATGGAGGGCCCGACCCCGGTGTCGGCCCTGATCCACGCGGCGACCATGGTCGCCGCCGGCGTCTACCTGGTGGCCCGACTGCTGCCCGTCTTCGTGGCGGCGAACGGCGCCCTGACCGTGGCGGCGGTGATGGCGTCGATCACCATGCTCGGCTCGGCCATCGCCGCGATCGCGCAGGACGACCTGAAGCGGCTGCTGGCGTACTCGACCATCAGCCAGGTGGCCTACATGCTGGCGGGCGTCGCGGTGGCGCAGAACGCCGACCAGGCCGGACCCGGCGTCTTCCACCTGCTCTCGCACGCGGCCTTCAAGGCGCTGCTGTTCCTGCTCGCGGGCTGCGTCATCCACCTGGTCGGCTCGAACTCGATGAGCGCCATGGGCGGGCTGGTCCGCAGCCACCCGAGCCTGGCGGTGCTGTTCGGCCTCGGCGTCTTCTCCCTCGCCGGGATCCCGCCGCTGGGCGGCTTCTGGTCCAAGGAGGCCGTGCTGACCGCGGCCGAGGAATCGGCCTCGCACGGGGGTGGCTGGTCGGCCTGGCTGGTGCTGATCTGCGGGCTGCTCACCGGGCTGGTGACCGGCATCTACTCGGGCCGGGCGTTCGCGCTGGTCGCGCTGGGCCCGGTGCCGGACGGGGTGGACGGGCATCACCTGCCCCGGGCGATGACCTGGGTGCTGTGGCTGCTGGCAGCCCCCACCCTGCTGATCGGGCTGGTGCTGATCCACCCGCCGAGCCTGTTCGGGGACGTCAAGATCGCCATCCTGACGGCCGTCCTCGGTACCGCGGTCGCGATCGCCGGGGTGGGCTGGGGTTTGAGCGCGTCCAAGCTCGGCGAGGCCGACATCGCGGACCTGCTGCCGGCCCGGCTGCGGGCCTTCATGCTGGCCGGGTACCGGCTCGACGACGTCCAGGACTGGTTGGTCGTCCGGCCGATCCGCGCGCTGGCCCGGGTGGTGGGCAGCAGCGACCGGGACATCGTCGACTCGTACGTGCGGGCCACCGTGAAGGGCAGCTACTGGAGTGGAGCCGCGCTGCGCCGAGCCCAGTCGGGCCTGGCCAACGGGTACGTGATCTGGCTCGTCCTCGGCGCTGTCGCGGTCGGCCTCGCTGGGGTGGTGCTGGCATGAACGGGCTCGATTCCGTGGTGCGCGGCTGGCTGCTGCCGACGATGGTGCTGCTGCCGCTGGCCGGGGCGCTGCTGCTGCTGGTCTGGCGCCGACTGGCCGAGGCGACCGCCGCCTGGATCGCCACCGGGCTCGCCACCGCGACGCTCGGGCTGGCCGTGCTGGCATCGCTGGCCGCGTGGCCGTTCAACGGCGACGGGCCGGGCATCTCGGTGGACGCGGTCTGGATCCGGTCCCTGGGCGTGCACGCGCACCTGGCGATGGACGGCATCTCCACGCCGCTGGTCCTGCTCACCGCGCTGCTCGGACTGCTGGTGACCGCGCACTCGATCCGGGTCCGGCCGCACTCCGGCCAGGTCAACGGGCTGGTGGCCTGCTTCCTGGTGGTGGAGGGCGGCGCGCTGGCCACCTTCACGGCGCAGGACCTGCTGCTGTTCTTCGTCGCCTTCGAGACCGTCCTGGTGCCGATGTGGTTCACGGTCGCGTTCTGGGGCGACGACACCCAGAAGCCGCGCTACGCCGGCAGGTCCACCCCGCTGCCCGGCGGCGAGGAAGCCAGGCGGGACGCCGCGAACCGCTTCATCCTGTTCACCGCGGCAGGCTCTGCCCTGATGCTGATCGGGCTGCTGCTGGTGGCATTGCGCGCCGGCACCACCGACCTGAACGTCCTGGCGCACCGCGCCGGCGCCGGCATGTCGACCAACGTGCAGACCATCGCAGCCGTGCTGATCGTGCTCGGGCTCGCGGTCAAGGCCCCGATGTTCCCGCTGCACACCTGGCTGCCCCCGGCGCACTCGATCGCCCCGACCGGCGGCTCCGTGCTGCTGGCCGGCGTCCTGCTGAAGATGGGCACCTACGGCCTGATCCGGGTCGCCGTCCCGGTGCTGCCGGACGGGATGCACAACGTCGCTCCGTACCTCGGCGCCTTCGGCGTGGCCGGCATCCTCTGGGGCGGCCTGGCCTGCCTGGTCGAGACCGACCTGAAACGCCTGGTGGCGTTCTCCTCGGTCGCGCACATGGGGTTCATCCTGCTCGGCGTCGCCTCGATGACGCCCGAGGGGCTGCAGGGCGCGTTGTTCGCCAACATCGCCCACGGCCTGATCACCGGCCTGCTGTTCTTCGTGGCCGGCGGCGTCAAGGACCGCCACCACGGCGCGGACCTGGCGTTGCTCGGCTCCGGGTTGCGGGACCGGCTGCCGCGGATGGGCTGGCTGCTCGCGTTCGGAGCGATCGCCGGACTCGGGCTGCCCGGCCTGGCCGGATTCTGGGGTGAGCTGCTGGCCATCCTGGGCGCCTGGCGCGGTACGGACGCCCTGGGCAGCCTGGCCCGCCCGCTCGCCGTGCTCGCGGTGATCGGGACGGTCCTCGCCGCGGCCTACCTGCTGCGGGTGCTGCGCCTGGTCTGGCACGGGCCACGCGAGGAGCGGTGGTTGACCGGAGACCACCCGGTCACCAACGACGCCAGCCCGATCGAGGTCGGCGTGACCGCTCCGCTGGTCGCGGGGATCGTGGCGGTCGGGTTGCTGCCGTGGATTCTGCTGGACGTGACCGGTGATGCTGTACGGCTGCTGGTGAGTGCCGTGGGCAAGGGAGGCGTGACGCCGTGAACCACGTGCAGGCGCTGGACTGGGCCGCGTTCGCGCCGATCGCCGTCCCGGTCGTCGCCGTGATGCTGATCATCGTCGTCGACGCGATCCGGCCGGACGCGCCGGAACTGCGCCGCGTGCACGACCTGATCACCCTGGCCGGACTGGTCGGGTCCGGCGTGGCCATCGCCTGGCTCGCGCTGGACGGTGGCGGCACCCGGGAGACGCTCTGCGTGCCCGGGGGAGGGCTGGTCCTGCGGGCCTGCTCGTTCGTCGTCTCGCCACTGACGCTGACTCTCCAGGCCATCGTGGTCATCGGTGCGGTGGGCTGCGTCCTGCTCACCCTGGACGGCCCGGCCGCGCGCAACCGCACGCCGCACCACGTCCTGCTGCTCATCGCGGTGACCGGGGCACTGGCCCTGGGCGGCGCCCGCGACCTCGCCTCGCTGGTGGTCGCCCTGGAGATGGCCTCCCTGCCCGCGGTCGGGCTGGTGGCGCTACGCCGCGACGCGCCCGGCGCGCAGGCCGGTGTCACGCTGCTGCTCACGGCGGTCGGCTCGCTCGGGCTGCTGCTGCTCGGCACCGCCATGCTGCTGCTCAGCACCGGCTCGCTGCACCTGAGCCGGATCGACGCGGCGCTGAGCCAGCCCGGACTGCCCTCGCAGGTCCGGATGGTGGCCGTGCTCGGCGTGCTGCTCGCAGCCTCGGGCATCGGGTTCAAGCTGTCCGCGGTGCCGTTCCACCTCTGGACGCCGGACACCTACGCGGGCGCCCCGATGCCGATCGCGGCGTTCCTCGCCGTGGTGTCCAAGACCGCCGGCCTGGCCGCCCTGGTCGTGCTGCTGCTGGTCGGCGTCCCCGCCCTGGCCTCGACCTGGGCGCCCGTGATCGGCGTGGTCGCCGCCGTGACGGTGACCGTGGGGAACCTCGTCGCGCTGCGGCAGACCGTTGCCATCCGGCTGCTGGCCTGGTCGACCGTGGCTCAGGCCGGCTGGGTGCTGCTTCCGCTGGCCGGTGCCGTCAAGGCCACACCGTCAGCGATGCGGGCGGCGGCTGCCGGCTCGATCGGCTATCTCGCCGCCTACGCGGCGGCCAGCCTGGCCGCCTTCGCCGTGGTCATCGTCCTGGCCCGCCACCACCCGGCAGGGGAGGAGCACTCGCTGTCCAGCTACCGCGGCCTGGCTCGGCGCGAGCCGGTCGCGGCCGCCGTGCTCGGGTTCGCGCTGCTGTGCCTGGCCGGATTGCCACCGGGCGTTGTCGGTCTGGTCGCCAAGCTGATCGCGATCCGGCCGCTGGTGGACGCGAGCTCCTGGGCGCTGGCTGTGGTCGCCGCGGCGAACGTCGCCCTCGGCGTCGTGTACTACCTGCGCTGGGCCGCCCTGCTGGTGAGCCGTCCCGAGGGTGCGACCCCGATGTGGCGGGTGACCGCCGCCGAAGGGCTGGCCCTGGGCGGAGCGGGTGCGCTCATCGTGGCCCTGTCCGTGGCCCCGCAGGCGATCGCCGGGCTGCTGCCCGCCGTGCTGCGCTGAACCGTTCCAGGCCTCAGGGGTTCGCAACGCGCAGATCGGGTCGGCGTCCGGAAGGCCGGCTCGGGCGCGTCCGAGCCTCCGTTCAGGATGCTCACAGCATGCCCTCAGCCGGGCGGGGAACGAGTGCTCTCGGGCCGGCGTTGATCCCGTACACGGGGCCCCGGAACGTCCGGGTAACCTGGCCTGCCAGGTGGCAGGGGAGGATGGGCAGGGTTCGACGATGGTTCACCGGCACTTCAACGGGTTGAAGACCGCGCTGCTGTTCGGCTCGATCTGGGCCCTCCTGCTCGGTGTGGGCAGCCTCATCGGCGGTGGGCGGTTCATCTGGCTGTTCGCGCTGATCGGGCTGGGCACGACCGCCTACGGCTACTGGAACAGCGACAAGCTGGCGATCCGCGCCATGCGGGCCCGCCCGGTGAGCGAGGCCGAGCAGCCCGCGATGTACCGGATCGTTCGGGACCTGTCGACCGCGGCGCGGCAGCCGATGCCGCGGTTGTACGTGTCCCCGACGATGGCGCCGAACGCGTTCGCGACCGGCCGGAACCCGCGCAACGCGGCCGTCTGCTGCACGGAGGGAATCCTGCAGCTGCTGGACGAGCGGGAGCTGCGCGGCGTGCTCGGCCACGAGCTCATGCACGTGTACAACCGCGACATTCTCACCTCCTCGGTGGCCGCGGCCATCGCCGGCGTGATCACCTCGCTGGCGCAGATGGCCGTCTTCTTCAGCTACTTCGGCGGCGGGGACGACGAGGACCGGCCGAACCCGTTCGCGCTGCTCCTGCTGGCCCTGGTCGCGCCGTTCGCCGCGATGATCATCCAGCTGGCGATCAGCCGGACGCGCGAGTACGACGCGGACGAGGACGGCGCGCGGCTGACCGGCGATCCGCTGGCCCTGGCCTCGGCGCTGCGCAAGCTCGAGTACGGCACCCGGCAGCTGCCGCTGCCACCCGACCGCGAACTGGTCAACGCCAGCCACATGATGATCGCCAACCCGTTCCGCAGCGAGGGCGTGGCCCGGATGTTCAGCACCCACCCGCCGATGGCTGAGCGGATCGCCCGGCTGGAGTCGATGGCGGGGTACCGCAGGTGAGCGCCGGCCGCGCGGCCACGCCGCCGATCGCCCGTGGCCGCGCGGCTGCCATCCTGGCCGGGATGTTCGCCTTCACGCTCGGCTTCGCCGTCGCCGGCGGGTTCGTCCTGGCCCAGCACGGCGGCACGCCGCCCTACCTGATCGCGGTGACCATCGGCTTCGCCGGCGTCGGGCTGACCGGCGTGGCGCTCGGCCGCGGGCCGATCCTGGAACTGCCGCGTCCGATCTGGGGTCCCGAGGCACTGCGCATCATCGCGGCTGCGCTCGACCTGCCGGCTATGCCCGTGCTGGCCGGGCTGTACGTGCTGGCCGGGCTCGGCATCGCCGGCAACATCGTGACCCCGCTCCTGCGCGGCTGACGCCCGCTCCTCTGGCGCGGCTTCTCTGGCCCCTTTCTTTGGCGCGGTGGCACATCGCGCCTAACTATTTGGCGCGATGTGCCACCGCGCCAGTCTCGGGCTGCCGAGCGCTACACGCCCTCGCCGCCGCTGGCCGTGCCTGAGGCACCGCTCGCCGTCCCGAGCGCTCCGCTGACCCCGGGAGGGCCTTGGTCCCCCCTGGGGTATCGAGCTGTCTGGTTATGGTCCGTTTGGCCCTCAAAGACCCGCGGTCCACAGCCGCTCCGCAGTGCCGGAGCGTGGGTTCAGCGAGGGGATCAGCCATCGGGGCCCCGCCGCGTGATGTCCTGACGCGGGCACCGAGGCGCGGCAGAGGTTTCCGTCCAGGAGGCACGGGTCGATGGTGAAGCAGATCCGACATCTCGATCAGGTAGTGATCCGGTTCGCCGGAGACTCGGGCGACGGGATGCAGCTCACCGGTGACCGGTTCACCCAGGAGACCGCCGCGCTGGGTAATGCGCTGTCCACGGCGCCCAACTACCCGTCGGAGATCCGGGCGCCGTCCGGCACGGTGGCGGGGGTGTCGTCCTACCAGGTCAAGTTCGCCGACCACGACGTGCTGACCGCGGGGGATCCGCCAGACGTGCTGGTGGCGATGAACCCCGCCGCGCTCAAGGCGAATCGGGCCGACCTGCGGCAGGCGGCGGTGGTGATCGTCAACGTGGACGAGTTCACCGCGCGCGGCCTGGCCAAGGCGGGGTACGAGCACAGCCCACTGGGCGACGGCTCGCTGTCCTCGTTCGACGTGCACGCGGTACCGATCACGTCCCTGACCGTGGGCAGCCTCAAGGGGCTCGAGGTGTCCCGGCGTGAGAGCGAGCGGGCCAAGAACATGTTCGCGCTCGGCCTGCTCAGCTGGATGTTCCAGCGGCCGGTGGAGTCCACCTTCGCCTACCTGAACGAGAAGTTCGGGTCCAGACCGATGATCGCGCGGGCCAACATCGCCGCCTTCAAGGCCGGGTACAACTACGGCGAGACCACCGAGTCGTTCGCGGTGGCCTACGAGGTCGCGCCCGCGCCGCTGCCGCCCGGCCGCTACCGCAGCCTCGCCGGGAACATCGCGACGTCGTACGGCCTGCTGGCCGGCGCCCGGCGGGCCGGGTTGCAGCTGTTCATCGGCTCGTACCCGATCACGCCCGCGACGGACATCCTGCAGGATCTGGTGCGGCACAAGCGTTTCGGGGTCAAGACGTTCCAGGCGGAGGATGAGATCGCCGGGATCTGCTCGGCCATCGGCGCATCCTTCGGCGGCGCCATGGGCGTGACCACGACGTCCGGGCCCGGGCTGTCGCTGAAGTCGGAGGCGCTCGGCTTGGCGGTCTCGATGGAGCTGCCGTTGGTCGTCGTCGACGTACAGCGCGGTGGCCCGAGCACGGGGTTGCCGACCAAGACCGAGCAGGCCGACCTGATGCAGGCGATGTTCGGTCGCAACGGCGAGGCGCCGCTCGCGGTGATCGCGGCACGCTCGCCGTCCGACTGCTTCGACACGGCCGTCGAGGCCGTCCGGATCGCGACCGCCTACCGGACGCCGGTGATCATGCTGACCGACGGCAACCTGGCCAACGGGTCCGAGCCGTGGCGGATCCCCGAGCTCGACGACCTGCCGGACCTCACGGTGTCGTTCGCGACGGAACCGAACGGTCCGGACGGGCAGTTCCTGCCCTACCTGCGGGACCCGGAGACTCTGGCCCGGGCCTGGGCTGTGCCGGGCACCCCCGGTCTGGAGCACCGGATCGGCGGCCTGGAGAAGCTGGACCGGGTGGGCACGGTCTCCCACGACCCGAACAATCACGACGTCATGGTCAGGACCCGGGCGGCCAAGATCGCCGCCATCCAGCGGACCGTGCCGCTGCTGGAGGTGGACGACCCGCCGGACGAGGACGGCCGCACCGCACGGACGCTCATCCTGGGCTGGGGCTCGACCTACGGACCGGTCGCGGCCGCCTGCCGCAGGCTGCGCAGAACCGGGGTCCGGGTGGCGCGGGCACACCTGAAGCACCTCAACCCGATGCCCGCCAACACCGGCGAGGTCCTGGCCCGGTACAGCAAGGTGATCGTCCCGGAGCTCAACCTCGGCCAGTTGGCCCACCTGCTCAGGGCCGCCTACCTGGTCGAGGTCGACAGCTTCACGCAGGTGCGCGGACTGCCGTTCCGAGCCGACGAGCTCGTGGTGGCACTGGCGGAGGTGATCGAGCAGTGACCGGCGACGGAATGGCCATGACCGTTCGGGAGCTCAAGACCGACCAGGAGGTGCGCTGGTGCCCCGGCTGCGGGGACTACGGCATCCTCGCCGCGGTGCAGCACTTCCTGCCCGAGCTCGGGATCCCACGTGAGAACTTCGTCTTCGTGTCGGGGATCGGCTGCTCGTCGCGGTTCCCGTACTACATGAACACCTACGGCATGCACACGATCCACGGCCGCGCGCCCGCCATCGCGACCGGTCTCGCGGTGAGCCGGCCGGACCTGTCGGTCTGGGTGGTCACCGGCGACGGCGACGCGCTCTCGATCGGCGGCAACCACCTGATCCACGCGTTGCGGCGCAACGTGAATCTGAAGATCCTCCTGTTCAACAACCGGATCTACGGCCTGACCAAGGGGCAGTACTCGCCCACCTCGGAGTTCGGGAAGGTCACCAAGACCTCACCACTCGGCTCGGTGGACTACCCGTTCAACCCGCTGTCGCTGGCGCTCGGGGCGGGCGCCACCTTCGTCGCTCGGACGTTGGCCACCGATCGGACACACATGACCTCGGTGCTGCGCGCCGCGGCGGCCCATGAGGGCACCGCATTTATCGAGATCTTCCAGAACTGCGAGATCTTCAATGACCGCGCGTTCGAGCTGTTCACCAAGCCGGAGACCCGGGCGGAGTGGACGATCCCGTTGGTCACCGGGCAGCCCCTGCGCTTCGGCACCGACGGCGGCTCGGCGGTGGTGAGGTCGCCCGATGGGTTCGGTCTGGCCGTCCGCCGCCGGGCTGCTGCCGACGATCCCGACGTGATCGTGCACGACCCGACCAGGGAAGATCCCAGCTACGCCTTCGCCCTGACCCGGCTGGGCGACGACGATGCCCGGCTGACCCCGCTGGGAGTGTTCCGGGACGTCGAGATGCCGACGTACGAGGAGCTGATGACCGAGCAGATGGCCACCCCGGCGGAGGCTGCGCACGCGGATCTGGGGCGGCTGTTCCGGGGGTCGGACTCCTGGCTGGTGACCGAGAACGGCAACGGGAACGGTAACGGGAACGGGAACGGTAACAATGGGAACGGGAACGGGCACAACCGGAACGGGCACAACGAAAGGGGCGACAGCCGCAGGGTCTAGCCCCGGACGCACAGGGGGAAGGCACCCAGTCCCGGGTGCCCGCCCAGCCAGGCAGCGCCCCCCAAGGGCCAGGCCTGACGCGACGCTGAGGCCTGGGGTGAGCCGGCGGATCGCGGCGGGACGGTCACCGCGCGTTGGCGGGAGCGCCGGCTGCGGGTCGGGCCGGGACTGCCGAGTGTCAAGCACGCTTCACTTCGCTGGCCGCGCATGGCCGGTTCGTTCGTCCGCCGAAAGCAGGATGGTGTTCCCGTCCGGATCGTCGATCATGGCCGCGTGCAGGCCGGGCAGCGGATCGTAGGGCGCCAGGTGGCTCGTGTAGCCGAAGCCAGTCATCCGTCGGTAACTGGAGTCGACCGCGTCACGCGTGTCCAACGAGAACTCCAGGATGATCCGATACCCCCCGGAACCCTTCGTCCACGCAGGATCGAAGCCCTGCTCCCGCTGTTCGCTGTTGAGGAAGAAGACCAGGTCGCCCATCGCGACCTCGACGTGCTCGCGTTGCTCGCTGCCCTCCGGCAGGGACAATCCGAGCCGGCGGTAGAACTCGACCGCCGCGGGCATGTCAGCGACGATCACACCGACCATGTAGAGATCCAGCGCCATGCTTGCCTCGCAGGTCCGGGAAGCGGCGCACTGTCTCAGCGCGCCGCGGGGTGGCCGATTCCCATCCTGCAGGGCGCCCCCGACATGCCGCGTGGCGGAACTGGCGCGGGGCGCCTAGCGGTAGTTGACGAACTGAAGGGCAACGTCCAGGTCGGAGTCCTTGAGCAGGGCGATGACGGCCTGCAGGTCGTCCCGGCTCTTGCTGGTCACGCGCAGCTCGTCGCCGGTGATCTGGGCCTTGATCCCGCGAGGCCCCTCGTCCCGGATGATCTTGGCGATCTTCTTCGCGTTCTCCTGGCTCAGCCCCTCCTTGAGGTCGGCCTCGATCCGGTGCTCCTTGCCCGAGGGCTTGGGCTCGCCGGCGTCGATCGCCTTGAGGGACACGCCGCGGCGGATCAGCTTGGTCTGGAAGACGTCCAGCACGGCCTTGACCCGGTCCTCACTGTTCGCCCGCATCAAGATCCGCTCGCCCGACCAGGCGATGGAGGCGTCTGTGCCTTTGAAGTCGTACCTCTGCGACACCTCCTTCGCGGCCTGGTTGAGTGCGTTGTCGACCTCCTGCCGATCGACCTTGCTCACGACGTCGAACGACGACTCGCCGGCCACGGTGCGGCCCCTCTCTACCTCGCAGATACTGTCTGTCCCGCGGGCCCGCCCGGCACGGTGGCCCCGTGCACGAGAACCCCGCGCGACTTGCTATCCTCGCATCCGCGAACGGGACTGCAGCGCAGCCCCTACTCGCATGGCGGGTTGCCCGAGTGGCCAAAGGGAGCGGTCTGTAAAACCGTCGGCGAAGTCCTACGTTGGTTCGAATCCATCACCCGCCACACCAGCCGAAACGGCCCCTGACCAGCACGTACGCCGGTCAGGGGCCGTTGTCGTCGTGTCCGACTGTCTCCGGGGATGACCGACTGATTGCGGCTGTCCGCGACCAATACGCGACCACGGAGCTCGCCTCGCCGGCAGTGGAGGCCGCCAGCGATGCACTTGTTGGTCCGGGCGGCGGCGATGTTCCGGTCTCATGTCGACCCTCACCTGGTGTCGGGATTCGCCGCGGTGGTGTGGCGGTTGTGAACATGGACGCCCCGACGCATCCGAGGTGGGCCGCACCCACCGGGGGGCGACCCGAACCTGATCCTTCCACTGCGGTCAGCGCCGCAGAGGGGCTGTGGCCGGGACTGCGTCGGCGGCAGTGGGCCAGCGGGTCTTCGTGGTCGTGCAGTCCGGATCCGGCGGGTCCGCGGGTGGCCGGATCTACCGGACTGCCGCCTCCTGACGCGGTCCGTTGATGGTGACGTCGGCCGCGCTTACCTGCTGATGGGTCTGCGGTTCGAGCAAGGGCTGGAGCGCTCGGCACTGGTAGTCGGGGCTTGGTCGGCTGGTGGGCCCCGGCCAGCACGGGCGAAGAGATGATCATGTCGGCGGTGGCGGTGTTGCAGGGCCGCCCGGCGGGAAACGGTCCCAGGTGGTGGCGTAGACCCGCGGGCGAGGGACCGCCCCCGGGACGGAACAGCCGACGGATCCACAACTGTCTGTGACGGATCTTGGTCTGATCGTCATTCACTCGCGTGTCGTACACTCGTTGTTCACCAAGATTTCGGGTGTCGTAGTTGGCCTGGTCACGGCGGGTGTGGTGCTAAGGCGACGTGCCCGGGTGCCGATGATGCTCTGTGGGGTTGAAGAGAGCAGATTGCGGAGAGTGATGGGTATGCGCGCGGCTGATCTCCTCCTGGAGGTGGAGGCCAAGTTCGACCTCGAACCGGAGCACCCGCTGCCCGACCTCGCCGACGTGGCCGGTGTGGGCCGTACCAGGAGGAGGGGGCTCGGCGGTTGACGGCCACTTACTTCGACACCCCGGACCTGAGGCTGGGGCGGGCGGGGGTGACGTTGCGGCGCCGGACCGGCGGCAGTGACGCCGGGTGGCACTTGATGCTGCCGGTGGCGGGGGATCGGCTGGAGGTTCGCCGTCCGTCCGGCCGGTCGGCGGCGGCCGTGCCCGTGGAGCTGGTCGACCTGGTTCGGGCCCAGACGCGGGGCCAGGCGCTGGGCCCGGTGGTGCGGCTGCGGACCAGCCGGGCGGTGACCCGGCTGCTGAGTGCTGATGGGCAGGTGCTGGCGGAGGTCGCCGATGACAGCGTGACCGCCGAACCGGTGACCGGCCCGGCGTCTCGGACCGGGACGGGCAACGGCACGAGGCCCTCGGCGGGGGTGGCGGGCAACGGGCGACCGGGGTCGGTGTGCTGGCGGGAGGTTGAGGTCGAGCTGGTTGAGGGGGACCGGCCGTTGCTGGCCAGGGTCGGCAAGCGGCTGCGCCGGGGCGGGGCCCGCCCGGCTGCCACCGCGAGCAAGCTGGCCCGGGCACTGAGCGAACTCGCGCTGCCCAAGCTGCACGAGGATGGTGACCTGCCCGCCGGCACGAGCCGCGGGTCGGGCAAGAAACTCGGCAAGAAAGTCGAGCGCGGGCACGGTGGCCGTGGCCCATCTGCGTTCGCAGGTGGACGAGCTTGTCCGGGGTGACCCGCAGGTCCGGTTGGATGTCGCGGACGCGGTGCACCGGATGCGGGTGGCAACCCGGAGGCTGCGCAGCGCGCTGGCCACCTTCGGTCCGCTGTTCGATCCCGAGCCGGTGGCCGGGCTGCGCGGGGAACTGGCGTGGCTGGCCGGGCTGCTCGGGGTGGCGCGGGACGCGGAGGTGATGCGGGCGCGGCTGACCGGTGCCCTCGCGACGCTGCCGGCCGAGGTCGTGGTCGGACCGATCGCCGAACGGATCGCGGCCGAGTTCGAGCAGGCCTACGGGGACGGACACGCGGCGGTGGTCGCCGCGTTGAACGGTGACCGCTATGGGGAGCTGCTGGAGGCGCTGGACGCCTTCGTGGCCGCGCCGCCGGTCACCGACCTGGCCGCCCGGCCGGCCATCGACCTGCTGCACGCCCGGGTCGGGCATGCCCTGCGCCGGGTGCAGCGGGCCCTGACCGCCGCGGAGGCCGCCGTGGACCCGCAGACCCGCGAGGCGCTGAGGCATGAGGTTCGCAAAGCAGCCAGGCGCGCCCGCTACGCCGGCGAGGCCGTCACGGGCGTGTTCGGCGCGCGCGCGACGACGTTCGCCGCCCGGATGAAGACCGTGCACGAGGTTCTCGGTGCCTACCAGGACAGCCTGCTGGCCCGCCAGGATCTGGCCGAGCTGGCAGTACACGCCAGCGCGGCGGGAGAGAACGCCTTCACCTACGGCGTGCTCTACGGGCAGAACGCCTGCGGCGAGGGCGACGCCACGGCCAGCCTGGCCGCCACCCGCACCGTGATCAAGAAGGCGGCCAAGCAATGGCCACAGTAACCGGCATCATGCCCGGCTCGACATCCTCACCGCCCACCGGCGCCACGACCGCGGTGCCACCACCGGCACCGGCCGGCCAGGCACCGGCTGCGCCGGTGACCCAGGCAGCGACCACGCCGGCACCGTGTGTGCCGGCGCCTGCCCGGCCCCCGCTGACCGAGCTCGACCCCCGGCCCGTTCTGGCGGCCTACCCCCACATCGCGTCCTGCCCCTTCTGCCGCGACTACACGGCCGACTACCTCCCGCTGTACCCCGGCGCTCAGGTCGTCATCGCCGTGCTGGCCCACCATGACAGCGGCCACCAGCACGACCCGCTCTGCGCGGCCAGCCAGCACTTCGCCGCCACCATCTGACCGGCGCGCCCGTCGGCCACTGAACCGATCGGTTTTGCCCGAGCGCCCGAAACGTGCTACGCGCCTCCCGTTCGCCATCTCGCAGCGCCTGTGACCTGCAGCAACATCACAGCAAGGCGATGGCACGCTGGGCTTCCAGCCGGTGACGTTGGGCGGCGATACTGGATGGATCGGAGGAGGCCCTATGACTGACAGTGGCCGCACGGTCGAGATCCTCGACTTGGTCGTGCAGACCGACCGGCAGATCTGGGACGGCGGCGGCCTGGCCACCATCCGCACCCGCAACGAGAGCGTCCGGGCCGCGCTAGCAGCGGGCTGGACCCCAGACGAGATCGCCGACGAACTCGGGGTCCGCCCCGCCGACGTCCAGCGTTGGGCCACACCGGCGAACTGATCCCCGCCAGGACCGCTCCCGATCCGGTCCGCGACGGCTCGGGCGGGTGACGGTCGACTGACCGCACCGGGCGTATTCAGGCGGACCGGGGCGGGGACGATCCGGAACACGGGGATCTTCGCTGCGATGGCGGCGATCTCCGGCAGTGGCGCGTGCCTGTCGATGCGGATGTGGGCGCGGCCCAGGGCGCTGGCGAGGTAGGCGCGCAGGATCGGGGCCCATGCGGCCGGTTCGATCTCCTGCAGCCGGATCGACTCCCGGCGGCCGTGACGCAGCATGGCCCACCCGCCGGCCGTGTTGTGGCGTGAACTCGATGTCGGGGTGGCCGGGGTTGGCCTGGGGGAGCCAGCCCCGGCGGGTCCATCGCGGGCGTAGACGAACGGGCTGTCAACGTGCCGCGTCGCCCGTGGCGGCCGTGCCGCAGTGCCCGACCCGCACCGAGCCCACTTAGGCCACGGGGCCACTTAGGCCACCGAGGCCACCGAGGCCATCTGGCCGACCTCGAACCGTGTAGACCCGGCCCGGGTGCTGGCCGCGTATGCCCATGTCGCGCGCTGCCCGTCCTGCGCCAGCTACGCGGCGGACTACCTGCCCACCTACTCGGCACACGAGGTCGTGATCGCCGTCTTGGCCCACCACGACAGCGGGCACCTCCACGACCCGCTCGACGCCGCCGGCCAGCTATTCGCCACCTTCTGACCCGCCACGCCGGTCATGTGTGCGGGACGGTTCACTCGGCGGGGCGTCGTGGCCACGTCCAGGAGACGGCAAGCGGTTCATCGTCAAGGACTACCCCAAGGACAAGGAGTGGAGGCAGCTCAAGCTCGCGTCGCACTTGATCACCCAGCTCAAGCAGTATGTCGCAGCGAGGCCTCACGGCCGAGGACCTGTTCTTCCCCATGCCGCAGCCGGCAGGTCCAGCCCGCCGTGAGCGGCCGGCTCATCTCCCGGATCCGGAGACGCTCGGCCACACCGAACTGAACCCCAAGGGCAAGCAGTACCGGCATGGCACACTCACCGCCCACCAGGCCGCGAAGTGCCGCTGTCGCCACTGCAAGGACGCCGTCGCCGCCTTACCGCGCACGACGACGAGCGGAGGGCAAGGACAGCCCCCGCCGTGCACGCACCGTGAACACCGACGGGCATATCCCCAACGGATGGATCCGCACCAACGTCTGGAAGAGCGCGCTGGACAAGGCCGGACTCGGCTTCCACGTGACCCCGCATGGCCTACGCCATGCCCACGCCTCATGGCTCCTCGCAGGCGGCGCCGACCTGCAAGTGGTCAAGGAACGCCTCGGTCACGGTTCGATCACCACGACGGAGAAGTACCTACACGCCCTGCCCTACGCCCACGACGACGCTCTTGCTGCTCTTCAAGTCATCCGCCCCCGACAGGAGAGCCCGCCGACACCTACATCCAGTCCCGACATCGCGCTGGACAAGCGAGACGCCGAACTCGCCCGGCTCCGGCCAACCATCGAGCAGTTCAAGACCATCGTCGACGCCCTTCAAACCTGAGCAATCCGGAAGCAGCCCCCCAACACCTAACGGGGCTTCGCCCCAGCCCGACGAGCGGTGTGGTGGGTGGGCTCCGGCCGCGGGTCACTCCGGGGAGCGTGCTCCCCGTGCATGGACCGCTCGGTGGCGGTTAGGTGACCCTTGAGGGGGTCAAGACACCGCGACCGGAGCTTGTCATGACGCTACCTCGGACCCTCGCCGACGTCTTGCACGATCACGTGGTGCTGGAGGTGGAGTGCATCGACCGGCTCTACCTGAACGTCTACCAGCCCCGGTTGCAGTACCCGGCCGGGGCTGCGGCGTTCCTCGTCGGACACCGGGGTGCCCGGTTCGCCTCCTCGGCGTTGATGGACCCGATCAGCAAGACTTTCGTCGCCTCGATCCACCGGTTCGCCCGTGACCAGGGCGTGCCGGTGGTCAACTTCGAGAAGGGTCAGCGCAAGGACGACATCGCGCACGAGTACCTGGCCGAGTTCGAGGCCGCCGCTCGGGTCGAGGGGGTGCTGTTCGTCGGGCGTGGCGCAGGAGAAGACCCGGGTGTTTCGTACCGAGAAGCGCCGCAACCCGGTCACCGGTGCGCCCTACCCGTGGATCGTGTCCGTTCGACCGGGGTGGTCAACCAGTTCTATTTCTACTGCGTGGACGCGGAGTTCGGTCCGTTCTTCCTCAAGTTCTGTTCCTACTTCCCGTATAACGGCAGGCTGTGCGTGAACGGCAACGAGCGGGCCAAGCGGGAGGCCGCAGAGGTCGGGATCGAGTTCACCGCCGCTGGACAACGGGTTCGCCGCCTGCGCCGACCCGGTCCGGTTGCAGCGGATCTGCCACGGCCTGACCCCGGCCGCGGTCGACCGGCTGCTCAGGAAGTGGCTGAAGATCCTTCCCCACCCGTTCACCGCCGCGGACCGTGCGGCCGGCTACCGGTACGACATCTCGGTCCTGCAGGCGGAGTTCTCCTTGACCCAGACGCTGGACCGGCCGCTGTCGGGGCGGGTCCTGTTCGAGGAGCTCCTGCGGGAGAACCTCGACATCGGCAGGCCCGACCAGATCGGGCTGGTCTTCGACCGGCGGATCGTCCGGCGCGGCCCCCGCGCCACCCCGGGAGTGTTCCGGACCCGGGTCCTGACCTCAGGGGTGACCCCGAGCCTGCACGTCGACTACAAGCACTCCAAGATCAAGCAGTACCACAAGGAAGGCCGCGCGTTACGCACCGAGACGACCATCAACGACAGCCGCGACTTCGGCATCGGCAAGCGGCTGTGTCATCTGCCCGACCTGGCGCAGATCGGCTACCACGCCAACCGACGTCTGCTCGACGTCGAACGTCTCACCACCGACCCCACGATCGGCGAGGCCGCCTTCCGGGCCGTCGCCGACCCGGTCACCGTCGGTGCTCAACGCGCGTCCGCCCTGCCGTTCGACTCCGCCCGCACCCAGGCCCTGCTCTCAGCCCTGGTCATCTTCCGCCTACTGCCCCACGGGTTCCGCAACGCCGACCTCCGCGCCCACCTGGCGCCCCTGCTGGGGCTGACCCCGGCCGACATGACCCAGGGCAGGATGAGCTACGACCTGCGACGGCTACGCCTGCACGGCCTCATCGAACGCATCACCGGCACCCACCGATACACCGTCACCGACCGTGGACTGAGGATCGCGATCTTCCTCACCCGCGCCCACAACCGGCTGATCCGCCCTGGTCTGGCCGAACTCCTCGACGACCACAGCCAGCCCACCCCGCTGCGACGCCGGTTCGACCAACTCGACACCGCCATCCACGCCTACGCCTTACGGCAGAACCTGATCGCGTAGAACTTGACTCAGCAGATCAAACTTGTCTACTCAAGCCCCAAGGCCGCGAAGTTAGGTGTTGACGTCGGAGGTCAAGGAAGCTGGTCGGCGTGTTGCGGGGATTGATCGGGAACGAGCAACGGGACCGCTGGTAGGTAGGAGATCCGCGAAGATCGTCTACGTTCCAGGGGTCCCGTTGCCTGTTCAGTGTCCCACGGTTTGCTTGTCGCGTTCGGTCACGGTGGCGCAGGGGGTGTTCGCGCCGGGCCACATTGGTGAGTTGACCCAGCAGGTGCCGTTCGAGTTGGTCGATGCGGTGTTGACCGAGACCGGCAGGGTGCAGCAGCGGCTGCGGGATCTGCCCAGCCGGGTTGGGGTGTACTTCGTTCTGGCGCTGGGGTTGTATGCCCATCTGGGTCAGGCCCGGGTGTGGGACAAGCTGGTCGGCGGGTTGGCCGGCTTGCCCGGGCTGGGGGTGGCGTTGCCGTCGGAGAAGGCGTTGCGGGATCTACGGCGGCGGGTCGGCCCGGCGCCGGTGAAGGCGTTGTTCGAGGTGTTGGCCGGGCCGCTGGCCGGCCCGCACGCGCCCGGTGTTGGCTACCGGGGCTGGCGGACGGTCGCGTTCGACGGGTGCAGTTCGCTGAAGGCCCCTGATGCCAACCGGTCCTGGCTGGGGAAGATCAAGCATCGGATGGGCTGGGCCGGTTACCCGATGGTCCAACTGATGTGCCTGGTCGAGACCGGAACCCGAGGGCTGCTCGGCGCGGCGTTCGGGCCCACGGCGGCCGGTGAGACCACGTACGCCCAGCACCTGATCGGCCTGCTGGACGCCTCGATGCTGGTGCTGGCCGACCGCGGGTTCGACGCCAACACCTTCCTGGCGGCCGTCGCGGGGACGCGGGCGCAGTTCTTGGTCCGGGCCAAGTCCACCCGTCGCCCACCGGTGCTGGCGGTGCTGCCCGACGGGTCCTGGCTGACCCGCGTCGGCGGGCTGAAGCTACGCGTCATCGACGCCGCCATCACGGTCACCGGCGCCGACGGGTCGAGCGTCACCGGCACCTACCGGCTGTTCACCACCCTTACCGATCACCGCGCCGACCCCGCCGACCGGCTCGTCCGCCTCTATCACGAGCGGTGGGAGATCGAGTCGGCCTACTACGCGCTGCGGCACACCCTGCTGGGCGGGCGGGTACTGCGCTCAGGCGACGAACCGGGCCTACGGCAGGAACTGTGGGGGCTGCTGGCCACCTACCAGGTGCTGCGAATGGCCATCACCAGTGCCGCCGAGGCCGGCGGACTGGACCCCGACCGGGCCAGCTTCACCATCGCACTGGAAGCCGCCCGGGACACCCTGACCACGGCCACCGGCATCCTGCCCGACGACCACCACCCCCGCATCGACCTGGTCGGCGTCATCGGCCGGGCCGTGCTGGCCGACCCACTACCGGCACGGCGGGCCCGCTACAGCGCCCGCAAGGTCAAGTCCCCGATCTCCCGCTACCACGCCCGGCCCGGCGACGACAACCGGCCACTGGTCACCACCAGCATCACCGCCGTGATGACCCAGATCCACCAGCCGCTCGCCCCCGATCCCGTTGCGGCCCAGACCGTCCCCACCCCAACCGAACCGGCCTCGTCACGGCGGCGTCCACGTCGTGGCCGAACCCCGCGACCGCGCAGGCCACGACGGCCTCTACCGACCACGACCAGCTCCACCCACGCCGTTCCGCCTCACCCGCAGGCCCCCACCGCCGCCGAGGTCCTCGACCTGCTACGCAGCGACTCCGACCGTGCCTGGCACGGCGGCGACATCGCGCGCCGTCTTGGCGTCACCAACATCAACAGCTTCTGCACCCGGATGTCCCAATGGGCACACAAGGGACTGCTGAACAAGATCGGCCCAGCGACCTACACGCTCGCCACAACCACTTGACAGCACCCGCAACGGCTTAACTTCGCGGCCTTGACTCAAGCCCTCTAGGAGACCGCTGAATGGGCCGGGTTTTGAGGTCGCCTTGAGATCGGCGTTTCGGGCTTGACCACCCTGGGTTCGGGTCAGCCTGGGTGGGATGAACGGTTCCGGTGCGCCGGCGGTTGCTGGGTGGTCTTGCGGGTCTGGCTGTGGACCGGGAAGGGATACGTTGGGCCCATGACCCGGGGCGGTGGTCAGGCGATGACCACGATCCAGGTGCCGTTCACGTAGTCCAGGCCGCGGCCGATCAGGTTCCGTAGGTTCAGCCCGGCGGTGCGGCGCTTGAGCCAGGCGTTGTTCTTGTCGGTTCCTCGGTAGCGCAGTTTCAGGCGGCGCCCGCCGCGGGTGGCGACCTGGGCGACGGTGCGTTCGACGTTGGGTCGGTGCTTGGCGTACTCCGCCCGCAGGTCGGGGTCTGCGGCCCAGGTGCGGCGGGCTGCGCGCAGTTGGTCGTCGTGCTCATGCAGGACGATCTTCCGGCCGGTCTTGGATGTGGTGCACCGGGCGGCCAGTGGGCAGGAACGGCAGGCGACCCCGAAGGTGGCGACCCGGCCGGGGCTGATCGGGCGGGTGATCCGGTTCGGGCAGGTCACCGTGGCGGCCTGGGTGTCGACGATGAAGTCATCGACGCTGAACCCGCCCTTCACCGCGACCTGCAACGGCTTCGGCTTGATCACCGCCCGGTGCCCGGCCGCCGCGATCGCCGCCCGCAAGTCCCCGGTCCCGTACGCGGAGTCGGCGAACCACGACCGCACCAGCTCGACCAGCCCCGCCTGGTCGTCGCCGGTCCTGGTGGCCACCCTGGATCCCGGGACGGGCTCAGCGACACCATCTGCCTGCAGGTCGGTGTGGGTGGGTTCGGTACCGGCGCCGCTAGCCTGGGTGTTGTCCGCGATGTCGTTGGCCAGGAAGGTCTCCGCGATCGCGGCATCGCTGTTGTCGGGTCCGGCAGCCTTGGTCAGTTCCTCGTCGGTGATCAGTCCGGTGCCCGGTTCGGCGACCAGATGCGCCCGGTAGCCGTCCCGGCGGGCCTCGGGAGACTTACGGGTATGGCGGGCCTGGGGATCCACGGTGGAGATCACCCGATCCTCAGCGACCCGCTGGGCGATCTTCCACCGTCCATCGGTGCCGTCGGACCCCTCGGCCGGTTCCACGTCCTGCCCGGCGACCAACGCCAGTAACGCCACCGCCTCGGACTCCTGCGGGGTGAACTCGTTGCCGGCCAACGCGTTCACCAACGCGACCGCGTCGTTGACCAGCGCCGAGACCAGGCCGTCCTTGGCGTCCGAGTCATCCCAGTCGATCCGCGGCTTTCCGGGCGTGCTGTAGTCGTGGCCGGTACACACCGCCGCCACCACCTCGCCGGCACCGGGCACCACCCGGGCCACCCGCCGGACCGCGGCGATCAACTGAGTGATCGTGTCCTGGGTCGCCACCGCGTCGGCCAGGATCGTGGAGTCCACCGCCCGCCGCTGACGCAGGATCCCGGTCGACGCGATCACCGCCTTGACCGCGTCGTTGATCCGGTGCGGACGATCAGATTTGGCCAGCCGGCGCCGCCAGTACACCAGCGCCGTGGGATGGAACCCCGCGTCGTCCAACGCCAGCCCGCAGGCCACCTTCCACCGCAGATCGCACCGCACCGCCTCGGCGGTCTCCCGGTCGGAGTAGTCATGCAAGGTCTGCAACGTCATCACCGAGGCCATCACCGACCCCGGGATCGACGCCGCGCCCTGGCTGGACGGGAACAGGTCGGCGAACAAGCCGTCCGGGAACAGCTCACCCCGATGCGAGCCCAGGAACGCGAACATGCTGCCCGGATCGATCAGATACCCGACCACGCTGGCGGCGTCCAAGAACGTGCGGTCCATGCCCTCGCGACCCTGCATGAACCTATTCTCGAGGACCAGCACAAACCATCACATGAACGACATGCCCTTTTCAGCGGCCTCCTAGCCGAGGAGGAGCTTCCGGTGCTCGGTCATGCGGGTGAGCGCCTCTAGCATAACGCGTTCCACCCGCTCCCCGAGAGCCGTGGCGGAGCAGCCATCCTCGGGCCACAGGGGATCGAGGACCGCGGTCGTCAGCTTCGTCGGAAGCGCCAGGTACGGAAGGAGAGCGGGCAATCCGAGGGTCAGCCCCCACGGGACCGACAGCGACACCGGCAGCACCTTCAGTCGCAGCGCCGTGTCCAGGCGTAGTGCCCGCGCCAGCCATTGGCCGTCGGAGAGCACGAGCAATGACTCACCCGCCCCGGCAGTGACGATCGGCACGATCGGAACACGATTCTCGACGGCGAGGCGGGCGAACCCTCGGCGACCGGAGAAGACGATCCGGTCGCGGTCGGCGAACGACTTGGCCGCTTCGACGTCGCCTCCGGGCGCGACCAGCACGTGATGGCCGAGCCGGAATGCCTGGGTCGCGGATTCGTGGCTCGCCGGTCGTGCGCCTCCGGCCTCCACGATCTTCCCGCACCCCATGGTCCACGCGATCTGGTGGCACAGAATCGTGACGTCGCGGGTCAGCGAGAGATCGTCCAGCGCGGCGAGGGCAGCGACCACGTTGAGGTCGGCGGCGCCGCCGAAGCCGTGGTTCATCACGAACAGCACGGGACCGTCAGGCATCCGCGCCGGCATCGTGATGTCCAACCGGTGGTACCGGCGCACATGGGTCGTGCTCGCGCGCCGCGCCGCGCCCGCCGCAAGGACGAGCGGTCCCGAATCGGTCTTCGCCCGGCTCGCCGGTGTCGTCGAGCGTTCGGAAGGGATCGCCATGGGAGTACTCCTTTGGGTGGCGGTGTCGTCGCCGTGCGGGCGGGCCGGAGCGGTCATCCGAACAGGAACCGTCGGCCTCGGGTCAGATCGGTGAGCGCGGCCTGCATCACTGCCTCGACCCGGTCGCCGTACTGCTCGACGGGTTCGTTCGGCTCTGGCCGCAGGGGGCCGAGCACGAAGGTCCGCAGCTTGGTGGGCATGGGGAGGTGTGGCAGTAGCCCGACGCCGCCGATGTTGATCCCCCAGGGCAGTGAGACGCTCACCGGCAACGTGTTCATGCGGAATGTCTTGTCCAGTCGTAGCGCCCGGGCGAGCCACCGGCCGTCGGACAGCACGACGAGGGATTCGCCCGCCCCCGCGGTGACGATGGGCACGATCGGCACCTGCGCGTCAACGGCGAGCTGGGCGAATCCTCGGCGGCCGCCGAAGACGACCCTGTTGCGATCGATGAACGACTTGCCACCGTCCAGGTCGCCGCCGGGGAAGACCAGAACGTGCTCACCTCGGGCGAAGGACTCCAGCGCCGCAGCACGGGAGGCGGGCCGGGCACCCAGAGCCTCGATCAGCCTTCCCACGCGCAGAGTCCACGCAATCTGATGGGTGAGGACGGTGACCGGGCGGGTGAGTTCCAACTCCTCCAGCACGGCGCTGGTAGCGAAGACGTTGAGGTCGAAGATCCCGCCGAAGCCGTGGTTGGCGACGAACAGAACGGGCTGATCAAGCTGGTCCGGGGGGAGGATGATCTCCAGCCGGTGGTACCGGCGCACCGCCTCGGTCGCAAAGGCGTGCGCCGCCGTGAGCGCCCCCACGACGACAGGAGAGAGGTCTGTGGTGCGATGAGGAGGCCCGGTCTCTCGGGCCGTCGGCCCCTCATGCGCGATCGCTTCGATCTTGATGTCGAAAGGCGCGACGCTCGCAGCAGGTTCATCGGTGGACATGACCGCTTCTCTCGGCTCACGGTTTGGCTTGTACGTCGACCGGATCAGTGCCAGGACAGGATGCGGTCGAGCCGTCGGTGCTGGGTCTCGAAGTAGTCGCGCTCGGCTTCGCTCCTGAAGCGATCGGACGTGACGTGACACGCCTCGCAGTAGTAGGTGAAGCTGTCGAAGGTGACTGTTGTCGTGGACATCGCCCTGGTCCCTTCACGTCGCAGGAGACGGTCCCAGGGATGCCGGCTAGGGGTACGTCGCTGAGCGCCGCTGTCCGTTCTGGTACCGACTGTTGTCGCATTCAGCCTGAACCGAGCCCGCCGAACGGACATCACTGCCAGCGCCACAGAGCAGGTACGGCTGACCGGACTTCCGCAGCTACAGCAGGCAGGTAGGGCGTGCGGGTGAGTGGAGCAAGGAGCAGCTGCCCAGCTACAAGTACCCGCGGATCGTAGAGTTCGTCGGGCAGCTGCCCATGACCGCGACGGGCAAGATCCTCAAGCGGGAACTCGCCCAGCGCTGACGGACGCGCGCTCGGACCCACTCCTCCCGGAGGCCGCGGGTCCGAGCGCGCCGTCGCGCCTGTCAGTAGCGGAAGTCTCGGATGAGCTCCCCCAGCTCCGTGCTGAGCTGCCCGAGCGTGTCCGCGGTGCTGCGCGTGCTGTCCGCCGCGCAGGACGCCACCCGGGCCGATCCGGCCAGGACGTCGATGCCCTGAGCGATCTCCGACGACGTCTGCGCGGCCTGCCGACGTCCCGGTTGATGCTCTGCGTCGTAATGGTCTGCTCCTCCACGGCACCGGCGATCGTGGTCTGGAACTCGCTGATCCTGCCGATCACCGAGACGATCTGCGTGATGGACTCCCCCGCTTCGCCGGCGTCGATCTGGATCGCCTCGATCCGGCGGGAGATGTCCTCGGCGGCCCGTCGGGTCTCCTGCGCCAGCTGTTTGACCTCGTCGGCGACGGCGAAGCCCTTGCCGGCGTCACCTGCCCGTGCCGCCACGATGGTGGCGTTGAGCGCGAGCAGGTTGGTCTGCTCGGCAATGGCGGTGATCAGTCGAACGACGTCGCCGATCTCCCGGCTGGACTCCCCGAGCCTGGTCATGGTCTGGGTGGTGGAGCCGACGGCGGTCACCGCAGCATGGAGCAGCTCTTCCACAGCCTCCCTGGCCGCGTTGGATCGTGCGGCAGAACTGATCGACCGGGCACTCGTCGGCATCGAGGACCCTGCCGAGCGGGTTGCAGTCGGGCTGCGGCTCCTGGGGCGTCTCGGCTGTGCCCACCCGCAACTCGCCAACGCCCTCATCGAGACCTGCCTTGACATTCTCGACGTGCCCACAGGGTTGGCCCCGCGCGCCCTGCGGGACGTCCAGGCCGGACAGGCGGTGGGACGATTCACTATCGCCGACGCTGACGTGGCCCTCGGTGCCGCTACCGGCCGTCTGCTCTGGCTGTTCCGGCGCCGCCTGCGACACCCCCAGCGCGTCGACGAGACGGCCATCGACCAGTTCACCGAGGCCAGCCTCGGGATGCTCGGCGCCCCTGCCGACGACGCCGCACGCCTCGTCGCCACCCAACTACCGACGACAGGACCTTGGCTCGCTGCGGACATCTGATACCCCGACCACCAGAGATCGCCCGCTCCGCGGGGCCCGGAAACCCGGCCCCGCAGCGGCTCGGTTGTTCACATCGAGGGTCAGGTCCGGCCCGGTGCGAGCCGCCCTGTATACGCGGGGATTGCCGCTCGCGGGATCAGCCGGCCAGGCCGGAACGGTCCAGAGCCTCCCGGGCGTACGTGCGGCCCAGCTCGATCATCTCCTGCGCACGATGGAAGTCCAAGGTGCCGCAGGCGTCGACCGGAACCTCGATCAGCAGATCCGGTGGCAGCCCCCCCAGCCGGTAACGGGTCAACAGTGCGGAGACCGCCTCCATTGACAGGTTCACCACGTCGATCTTGCGCAGACCTGCCCGTATGCTCTCCGTCTGCCAGTCGAGGTCCGAAGGGTCGTCCGGTGTGGTCGTTGTGCTGTCGGAGCGCAACGCCGGAAGCCAAGACAGGGGACGACCTCCGGCCCGCTCCCTCATGGACACCGGCAACCCGTTGCCCCGCAAGCCGTTCAGCGACAAAGCGACGATGGTGTCCACCGGGGCGGAGGCGATGGGGGCGATCGGCACAGGGTCCATCAAGCCGCCGTCGCTGAGCAGCCGTCCATCGACCACCACGGGAGTGATCGCCGGTGGGGGGGCGATCGAGGCGCGGATCGCCGTCTGCAGAAGGCCGCGCTGGAACCAGACGGACCGCCGGGCCAGCAGGTCGGTCGCGACCGCGGTGAACGGAATCGGGAGGCCCTCGATGTGCGCGTCGCCGATCAGCTCCCCGACCCTGGTCATCACCTTGTCCGCACCGATCGCACCCGGCCCGCGCAGGCGTGGGTCGAGCAGGCGCAGCACCTCGCGCTGCCCGATCGAGCGGACCCAGGCGCCGTACGGCTCCAGCTGTCCCGCCGCGTAGAGGCCGCCAACGAGTGCACCCATCGACGACCCGGCCACGGGACGATCTCGAACCCCTGCTCGATCAGGACGTCGATCACGCCGATGTGCGCATAGCCGCGAGCACCCCCACCCCCAAGGGCGAGGCCCACCCGCCTGCGACGGGCGGGACTTCCGGAACCGTCATGGGCGTACCGCTCTCGCAGGCCTCCGCCCAGGCATCTGCCGACGGTCGGGCGCAGGTTCTTCGGGGACCCCGGGACGTTCCCTCGGCAGCAGGATCCGCAAGGCTGCCGGCCGGATGCGGCAGGTGATCGGGAGCTGCAGCTCTACGGCTTCGCCGTCGATCCCGGCCGTGAGGAGCGAGCCGGTGCCGACCAGTTCGACCTGCGCGGCGGACCACGTGACCACGCCCGTGCCCGCGGATCCCGTGGTGCCGTGCCGCCGGAGGTCCTGGCGCAGCCGAGGGATCAGGTCCGGCGGGGGCGGGCCGGAAGGGCGCTTGATCACGATCGCGCCCAGTTTCCCCGTGCTGAGGCTGAACCGGCGTCCCAGGGACCGCAGGGTGGCCAGGTGGTAGGGATTGTTGGACAGCAGCACCACCTGCGGATCCTCGATGGTTTCGGCGGGGGTGTCGATGCTGGCGTCGACCCACCGCTGCCCCTCCAGGTAACGGGGGGCGACGGAGGCGAAGGACCGTGCCTTCGCCTGCCGGTAGCCGGGCTCCAGCAGCGCCTCCGCGTACACCCCGAAGGAGACGTTGTTGACGAACACGTGCGAGGCGACCGAACCCAGGTCCACCCTGACCTGTTCCGCGTCGACCAGGGCGGTCAGGGCCCGCGCGGGGGGTTCCTGATGTCCAGGCCCAGGTCCCGGGCGAAGTGGTTGCGGGTACCGGCCGGGATGACCACCAAGGGGCGGTTGGTCTCGGCAGCCACCGCGGCCACCGCCGACACCGTTCCGTCTCCCCCGGCCACCCCGAGCACCTGCGCACCCTGCTCGACCGCGAGTCTCGCCAGCGCCGCCGCACCCAGACCCCCGTCGGTCACACTCACCCGAGCCCCGAGACGTTCGGCCCGCTCGATCAGCCCGAACCGGGACACCTTCCCGTCACCGGAGCGGGGGTTCACCACGACCACAGCCCGGGCAGGCGTCGTTCCGCTCCCGGGCGCGGTCACGGCGGTCCCCCCGCTCACCCGATAACACCGGCGAACCGCTCCGCGTCGCGGACGAACTCGCCCGCTACTTCACCGACCCGGACCGCCACACCATCAGCTGACTCGCGCCCGTGCCTGCGATCGCGGGTGCGTCGAGGAACTCGGTCTGAGACTTCGCCGACCCGACCGCCGATAGGGGGCAGGTGCAATACGCGCCTGCACCGACAGAAGAGCCGCCTGTTCACGGAAAGGTGACAGTCCGGCCGTGAGGTCGGGTCCTATTCCCAGCTGTTGCGACGCGCTGGCAGTGTGCGCGTTGGCCCAGTCGACGAGGTTAGGCGCCGGATTCGACGAAGGCGGTGATGACCTGGGCGAATGCTCGTGGTTGGTCTTCCTGCAGGAAGTGGCCGGCCCCGGTGATCGTGGTGTGCGGGCGGCCGGACGCGCCGGGGATCTTCTCGCGCATCCGCCGGTCGCCGCCCCGGGTGATCGGGTCGCCGTCGCTGAACGCGCACAGGAATGGGATCTGCAGGCCGGACAGGACCTGCCAGGCCGCCCGGTTGGCCGCCGCGGCCGGGTCGTCCGGACGGTTGGGCACCAGGCCGGGGAACGCCCGTACCCCGGCCTGGTAGCGATCGTCGGGGAACGGCGCCTGGTACGCCGCTCGCTCCTGCGGCGCGAGGCTGCGCAGGCATCCGGCGTCGACCATCCGGCCCACGTCCAGCCCCGGGGCGGTCTGGACCATCCGCCGGAACCGCTGCCACGCCTGCGGCATCGCCACCTCGCCGGTGGGCAGCCCGGTGTTGGCCATCACCACCCGGGCGAACCGCCCCGGATGCTCGGCCAGCAGGCGCATGCCCAGCAACCCACCCCAGTCCTGCCCGACGTAGGTGACGTCGTGCAGGTCTAGGACGTCGAACAGCGCCGCCCGCAGCCACTCCACCTGCCCGGCGAAGGAGTGGTCGCCGATCGCCGCCGGCTTGTCCGAGCGGCCGAACCCGATCAGATCGGGGATCACCACCCGCAGCCCGGCTTCCGTCAAGGGGCCGACGAACGCGCGGTACAGGTAGCCCCAGGTCGGCTCACCGTGCACGAGGACGACCACCGGCGCCTGGCTCGGCCCCTGGTCCACGTACGCCAGGCGCAGGCCGTCCGGCAGTACCGCCGTCCGCGGCGGATAGGGGTAGTCGACCACCACCTCGAACCGCTCCGCGGGGGTCCGCAGCACGTCCACGTCAGCAGTCTGGCAGGGCCGCCGGGCATGACTTGCGCTTGATGATCGGGCGCGCACCGGTGTGGGTGTCGGCATGCACTGCTGGGACCCGCTGCGCGATGCGGCGGTCGGCGATTGCCCTGAGCGACCGCGGCTTGATCAGTATCAGCAGCGGGGCGGCACGTGAAAGGCCGAGGTTGGCTCAAGGGAATTGGCGACGATCGAATACGCGTCGTTGCCAGTCGAAGAGCGCCTTTTCACGTCCTGCGGACGGAGCGGGCACTGAGCTACTCCCCGTGGGTCCGGCACGACCGGCTGGTGGCCGGCGTGGCGCACGTGGTCCTGTTCGCCGATGGTCCGGGGGAGCGCCGGAGTGAATTGGCGACGGAGTTCGCCGAGGTCATCCGTCAGGTGGGCGATCCAGCGCCGGACTTGATCGAGACGGCACGGGAAACCTTCCTGCGCCGGGCCCGGCTCGACCTGACCCAGCCGGGCGTGGCGGAGTGGGCCGAAGCGGGGTCGCTGGCGCGGGCTCTGTTGCACGGCTGGGAGCCCCAGACCATCGCCGAACAGCTGGTAGAGGCTGAATCGGTCGGCACGGACCAGGTTCACGCAGTTGGCCGCCAGCTCTTGTCCTCGGCCCTGTTCGCACTGCCGAACCGGACCCGGTTGGAGCCGGTCTTCGGCACTGCCGCGCCGGCGTCGGTCGCAGAGCCGGTCACTGGCAGACACGTCTTCCGGCACCGGGATGCGCCCGTGGTCGACACCCGACTGTCGGTCAGCCCTTACGGCGTCACCGTGCGCAACGCTGGCGCGCCGGTGGCCACCGTTCGGTTCCACCAGCTGGCGGGCGTGCTGAGGTGGCCGGACGGCGCGGTGGAACTGGTCGGTGAGGATGCCTGCCGGGTAAGCGTCGAACCGACCCTGTGGCGGGATGGCCGCCGGCTGCGGTCACTTCTGGAGCGACACCTCGCCGAGGTGACGTCGATCGATCAGGGTGAGCGACCGCGGAAGGACGTCCCGACTCCGCGGACGACCTGGGCCGGGCGCCTGCGGGCGCGGTTCCACCGGGCCAGGAGTCGCCTGCTGATCCCCTTGATCGCCGGCATGCTGGGGATCGGACTCGTGGCGTTGACGACCGCCATCGCGAGGCCGATTGCCTTGTGGCTCGCGGTGGGGCTCACCGGCGGAACGCTCGGGGTGTTGCGGTCCCGGGGCCGCTCGGGCCGGCTGTGAGCGCCGCTGGGCGAGTCACGGCAACCAGCCTCTCAGCGCGTCGGGGGAGGCGGCCATCGCGAGCGCAACAGTGACGGCACCGATGCTGCAGCCCCGGTTTTCAAGATCTTCTTCCAGATTCTCCCGAGAGTGCCTCCTGACAAGCAGCTTCCCGTCGGGACGGGGAGATTCGAACTCGCGACCCCTTGACCCCCAGCACCGAGCGCGCCAGCCATGTCGACAGCGGCCAGCAGCCGGTCGGCGTTTCCGTCCGCTACGGCCGGTCATGTTGCTTACTGATGGTCGAGCCGGCCATTCCGGCGGTTGCCGGCCTGAGCGTGCCGCACTCGTTCGTACGGTCGGGCCGTGATGAGCCTGCACAAGCTGACTGCGGGCGACGGCTACACCTACCTGACCAGGCAGGTCGCGGCCCACGACGTGACCGCCCGGGGGTATTCCTCGCTGGGGGACTACTACGAGCAGAGGGGTGAGTCGCCGGGGGAGTGGATAGGTCGCGGGCTTTCCGGCTTGCCGGGATTCGCTGCGGAGGGAGGCGTCAGCGAGGAGCAGATGCGGGCGCTCTTCGGCGAGGGGCGTCACCCGGACGCGGCCCGGATCGAAGCCATGCTGAGGGCAGCTGGCCGCAGCGAAAGGAGACTCAGGCGGCCACGCGGCTGGGGCAGCCCCTCCATGTGTACTCGGCGAGGAACGGATTCCGTTACCGGTGCGCCGAGCAGTTCGCCGAGTACAACGCCGGCGTCGGGCTGCCACGGGACTGGCCTGTGCCTCCGGACGCTCGGGCCCGGATCCGCACCGAGATCGCAGATACGTTGTTTCGCGAGCAGTACGGGCGCCCTCCATCCGATACTCGGGAACGGGCGGGGTTCCTGGCCAGGATCTCCCGACAGGCCACTACTGCTGTCGCCGGCTATGACGTCACGTTCAGCCCGGTCAAGAGCGTGTCGGCGTTGTGGGCGATCGCCCCCAGACCGGTGGCAGAGCAGGTCGAGGCTGCCCACCGCGCTGCTGTCGCGGACGCACTGGCCTGGTCGGAGGAGACCGCCGCTTACACCCGCACCGGCGCGCGAGGGCGTCGCCCAGGTGGACGTGACCGGTCTGCTCGCGGCCGCGTTCATGCACCGCGACTCCCGCGCCGGCGACCCGGACCTGCATACCCACGTCGCGATCTCCAACAAGGTCCAGACCGCCACGGACGGTCGGTGGTTGGCGTTGGACGGACGGCCGATCCACAAGCTGACCGTCGCCGCGTCCGAGCGGTACAACACCCGCCTGGAGGCCGAACTGGCGCGCCCGGCTCGGGGTCGCGTTCGCGCCACGACCGGGCACCGAACCGGGCAAGCGACCGGTGCGGGAACTGGTCGGGATGGATGCCCGGCTGCTGGCCGCCTGGTCCAAACGCCGGGCCCTGATCGAGGTCCGCCGCGGCGAGCTCGCCGTCGGATTCCAGGCCGAGCACCACCGGCCCCCCAACCCGACCGAAGCGATCGCACTGGCGCAGCAGGCCACCCTGGAAACCCGGCAGGGCAAGCACCCGCCGCGGTCGCTGGCCGAGCAGCGCGCAGGCATGGGCGGACCAGGCGCGCGAGGTGCTCGGCGGCGCGGCGCCGGTGCAGGCCATGCTCACCTCGGTGCTGTCCCCGGCGCGCGGCCGGCGGCGCCGGGTAGCGCGCCGGTGGGTCGAGCGCACCGCGGTCGCCGTGGTGGCGACCGTGGCGGCCGGCCGGGCGACGTGGCAGGAGGCGCACGTGCGGGCCGAGGCCGAGCGGGCCGCCCGGGCCGCCGACCTACCCCGGCGATCAGGTCGATGCCATCGTCGACGCCGTCGTCGCCGAGGCGCTGTCCCCGCGGCACTCAGTCCCGTTGCAGGAGTCCGATCCGGTCACTGAGCCGGCCATGCTGCGCCGCCGGGACGCGTCCAGCGTATACACCGTCGCCGGCTCGAGGATGTACACGTCCGCGGCGATCCTGGCCGCCGAACAACACCTGCTGCGCCTGGCCGGCCGGCGCGACGGGCGGGCCGTGCCGGCCACGGTCGTGAAGCTCGCGCTGCTGGAGCAGACCGCCAACGGGATCACCCTCAACGCCGGTCAGGTCCAGCTGGTGCGCGAGCTGGCCACCTCCGGGACCCGGCTGCAGCTGGCGCTGGCCCCGGCCGGGACCGGCAAGACCACCGCGATGCGGGTGCTGGCCCGGGCCTGGCGCGACGGCGGCGGGCAGGTACTCGGCCTGGCCCCCTCGGCCGCGGCCGCGGCGGTGCTGCGCCGCGAACTGGACTCCCACACCGACACCCTGGCCAAGCTGCAACACGCCCTCGCCGTCCACGCCGACACCGGCCGGCCGCTGCCGGACTGGGTCGCCCGGATCGGCCCGGACACCCTGGTCGTGATCGACGAGGCCGCTATGGCCGCCATCACCGACCTGGCCGCCGTCGCCACATACGTGACCGGCCGCGGCGGCAGCGTCCGGCTGATCGGCGACGACCAGCAGCTGGCCGCGATCGGCGCCGGCGGCGTGCTGCGCGACATCGCCGAAACCCACGGCGCGGTGAGCCTGTCCCAGTGGTCCGGTTCACCGATCCCGCCGAAGGCGCCGCCAGCCTGGCCCTGCGCGCCGGGGATGCGGCCGCGATCGGCTACTACACCGACCGCGGTCGCATCCGCGTCGGGGACCTGGCCACCGCCGTCGAGCAGACCCACACTGCCTGGGCCGCCGACATCGCCGCCAGCAGGGACGCCGTCATGCTGGCCCCGACCCGCGAGCTGGTCGCCGACCTGAACGCCCGCGCCCGCACCGACCGACTCACCGCCGCCGGCCTGGGTGGGAGAGACCCCGGCGTGGCCGGCCTGGAGGTGGATCTGGCCGACGGCACCCGGGCCGGGGCCGGGGACACGATCATCACCCGCAGCAACGACCGCCGGCTGACCTTCACCGCCACGGATTGGTCAAGAACGGCGACCGCTGGCAGGTGGTCGCGGTCCGGACCGACGGCGGCCTGGACGTGGTCCACCTGGGCACCGGCCGGGCCGTGCATCTGCCGGCGGCCTACGTCGGCGAGCACGTCGGCCTCGGCTACGCGACCACCGTGCACGGCGCCCAGGGCGTCACCGCCGACGTCACCCACGCCGTGGCCACCGGCGCCGAACACCGTCAACTGCTGTACGTCGCGCTGACCCGCGGCCGGGGTGCCAACCACCTGTACCTGGTCGTCGCCGGCGACGGCGACCCGCACACCGTGATCACCCGGGAGGCGCTGCTGCCGCCGACCGCGGTGGACATCCTGACCCGGATCCTGGCCCGCGACGGCGCGCAGGTCTCGGCCACCAGCACGATCCGGGACCTGTCCGACCCGGCCCGCCGGCTGCAGGCTGCCGCCGACCGGTACACCCACGCCCTCGGCGCGGCCGCCGAGCATGTCCTAGGCCCCGACCGGGTCGCCGACCTGGACCGGGCCGGCGACACCGCTCGGCCCGGACTGACCGACGAACCGGCCTGGCCCACCCTGCGCGCGCACCTGGCCCTGCACGCCATCGCCGGCCACTACCCGAGCGTGGTGCTCGAGCAGGCGATCGGCGAGCGGGAACTCGACAGTGCCCTCGACCCGGCCGCTGTCCTGGACTGGCGCCTGGACCCCACCGGCCTGCGCTCCGGCCCAGTCGGGCCGCTGCCCTGGCTGCCTGGCATCCCCGCCGCGCTCGCCGACCACCCGGCCTGGGGCGACTACCTGACCGCCCGTTCCCACCTGGTGGCCGACCTGGCCGTCGACCTGACCGTCGCGGCGGGCGAGTGGACACCCGCCGGCGCGCCGTCCTGGGCCACCACCCTGATCGACCGCGACCCGCAACTGGCTGCCGACCTGGCCGTCTGGCGCGCCGGCGTCGGCGTGCCAGCCGCGGACCCGCGGCCCACCGGACCAGCCCAACCAGCCGCCGTCCGCGCCCGACACCACAAGGCTCTGGCCGCCCGTCTGGCCGCCGTCCTGGGCGCACCGGACGCCGCCACCACCAGGTGGCAGCCGCTGGCCGAGCAGATCGAACCGCGGATCCTGGCCGACCCGTTCTGGCCCACCCTGGCCGCCCGGATGGCGGCGGCCGCCCGCGCCGGCGTCGACGTGGCCGCCCTGACCCACGCGGTCGCCGGCACCCGGCCACTGCCGGACGAGCAACCGGCAGCCGCCCTGTGGCGGCGGCTGGCCCACCAGCTGCCCGCCGCCCTCACCGGGTCGACCGCGCACGGGCTGCGGCCGCCCTGGACGCCCGCCCTGGTCGACCTGCTCGGCCCGTTCGCCGCCACCCGGATCGTCGCCGACCCCGCCTGGCCGGCCCTGGTCGCCGCCGTCGCCGCCGCCACCCACCGCGGCTGGCGACCAGGGCAGGTCCTGGCCACCGCCCACGAGCTGCTGGCCGCCGGCCAGGACGACGTCGCGCCCCTGCGCCCGGAGGAACTCACCGGTGCCCTGATCTGGCGGGTCGGTCTGCTCGCCGACCCCGATCCCGTCCTCGGCCGGGATTGGTCGCCCACCGGCCCACCGCCCGAGCCGGATGAACCCGAGCCGGATGAACCTGAGCCGGATGAACCTGAGCCGCCCGACCACTCCGACGTCCGGCTGCCACCCGAGCAGGTCCACGCCCGCCGGGACACCGACCACCAGCCCCCGGTCGTCGACCGGTCGAGCCCCGACGAACCGGACGCCCAGACCCGAGCCGAGGTCGAGGCGATCGCCCGGGCCGCCCTGGCCGCGGCACCGACCACGCCGCCGCCGCCCGAGCTGTCCCGGACCGCTGGCGTGGACGAGACGGTGGCGCGGCAACGGATCCTGGAGCTGAACGCCCTCGCGCAGGACTTCTTCGCCGCCGGCTACCCGACCTCGTGGGCGGGGGCGTACCTGCCGGCGGCTCGGCGACGACCTGGCCAGCGACCCGCGGGTCACCCCCGGATACGCGCCCGCGGGCTGGCGGGCCCTGGTCGGCTACCTGCAACTGCACGGCGCGACCGCGACCGAGATCCTCGCCGCGGGCCTGGCCATGCGGGCCTCCAACGGCAACCTGATCGACCGGTTCCGCGACCGGCTCGTCCTGCCCATCCGCACCACCGACGGGATCGCCGGGTTCGTCGCCCGCCGCAACCCCGACCACGACCACGACACCGCCGGGGAGCGGCACGGCCCGAAGTACCTCAACACCAGCGACACCCCCGC
Organism: uncultured Actinomycetota bacterium; assembly: GCA_963740575.1. GTDB lineage: Bacteria > Actinomycetota > Actinomycetes > Actinomycetales > Kineosporiaceae > CAVUET01. The sequence continues at coordinate 445,287 of CAVUET010000002.1, forward strand.
CTACACCAAGGGCGCCCACGTGTACGGCCTGCACGAGGCCGACGGCGCCCTCGCCGCCGGCGCCGTCCCCGTCCTGGTCGAAGGCCCCCTCGACGCGATCGCTGTCACCCTCGCCGGCGCCCGCCGGCACGTCGGGATCGCCACCCTCGGCACCGCCCTGACCGACGCCCAGGCCGACCTACTGCGCCCCTACCTGCGCACCGGCGGCCCCGGAGTGGTCATCGGCACCGACCCCGACCCCGCCGGCCGCCAGGCCGCCGCCCGGGCGTTCTGGCAGCTGTCCGCGCGCGGAGGCAACCCCGGCCAGCTGGTCCTGCCCGACGGGATCGACCCGGCCGACCTGTACACCCGGGACCCGCACGCGCTGCGCGCCGCCCTGGCCGCACCCGGCGTCCTGGCCGAGCAGCTGATCAGCGACCGGGTCGCCGCCTTCACCGACGTCCTGGACACCGTCGAAGGCCGCGTCGGTGCCGCCCGCGCCGCGGCCGCCGTCATCGTCGCCACACCACCCGAAACGTGGCCGGCGCACGTCGACCGGCTCACCACCGCGGGCCTGCCGTCCCACCTGACACAGACCGAGATCCTCAACGCCTTGCCCGCCTGGACCCTCGACCCGGCCGGCCACGCCGCCCAGCAGGCCCGCCTCGCCGCACCGGGCGGGCGACCCAACCGCCAGGCCGGCCGGCCGCCAGTCACCCTGGCCGACGCCGCCACCCGGTGGCGGGGTCTGGCCGACGGCCTGGATCCGCGGCTGACCCAGGGACGGGACTGGCCGCCCCTGGCCGCCGCCATGGACCGGGCCCACCAGGCCTGGGCAGACCTGGCCGCGCTCCTGCCCGACCTGGTCGCCGACCAGCCGCTACCAGCGGATCGGCCCGCCCAAAGCCTCCGCTACCGGCTCATCGCCGCCTGGCCGGTGGCCGCCACACCACGCCCGGCCCGACCCAACCCCCCGCTGGAACCAGTGAACGCGCCCACGACAGACCTGGCGCCGCCGCGCCCACCGCGCATCCCAGCCAGGCCCGCTATCCCGGCGCGGGGTTCACGACGCTGACCCCAGCTCCGGGGGTCATGACCGTCTGCTCTGCTCGGTCTGAAGTGCGGGTCGGGAGGAGGCGGCCGGGTCCGTGACGAGCGGGCCGCCCCCTCCCGGTCAGTGGGGTCCGCGGTTGGCGACCAGACCAGGTCGGTGGGTCGCCGGCACGCCGTGCAGGATCGGCGGGCCAGGGTCCGGGTGTTCCGCAGCGTCGGACGGCTCTCGTCGACGTACGGCCTGAGCCCACACCCACGCCCGCTGCCTGTTCCCGCGCCCATCGGGCCAGATGAGCTCGACCGCGCGAGAGGTCCAGCGCACCGCCATCGCTTCCACCTCGCGATGCGCCCCCTTACCGAACAGTACCCAGGCGAAGACGGGAATCGGGTCGCGGGCCGATACCCGTCGCTGGCCTGCGAGCTGCTCGTCGGTCAGCCCGATCGCAGCCTCGGCCCGCAGCGTTCGCGGCAAATGAGACGGCCCACCCATCCCCGCAGATTCGCACAGGTGTTCGATTCGAGCCAGTCCCTGCCCGGCTCCGTTCGCTGCGTGGGGGTGCTGCTGACCGGCAGTTGCTGGGCATCGCAACCGGGGCACCGCAGATAGATCATCGGTGCCGTCCTGCACCCAGACCGCCACGACGTGCATGCAGTCCTCGATGGGCACGTTGCCGGGGACCCGCTGGCCCTGATCACCGGTCCATTGGGGCCGCATCCCAGATCGGGGCTTGGACAGCGAGAGCCGATCCGTGGCTCGCCTCGGATCGGGGTCGATCTCAACGACAGATCATCTATTCGGCGGCGGGTGACACGCTCCTTGCCAACACCTCGCCAGCATCGAGTGGCAGCTGCGGGGGCTGGCTGGCGGGGCGTGGACGACATCCCCCGCCGGGGGCACCACCCAGCTGGGAAACCACGACAGATGCCCAGGTGATCATCCAGGGGGCCTGGCCAGTGTTGCGCGTCCGTGACTGCTGGTGCCACAGCGGCTGGGATGGCCGGGCTTCTTCCCCGTCACTCAATCTGACGTCAGTTCGAACGGTCGGTGACGCCGCAGATGGCCACTGTCACCAATGGTCCCCGCTCAGCCGGCGTGGTGCTCAACCGGACCTCCACCGTGATCAACCGGCCGTCCTTGTGCCGAGCCTCGAGAGCGAGCTGCCACTGACCCGGATCAGGATTCGCGCCGTTCCCGGACACGCCGGGCCAGTCAGGCAGAAGGAGTTGGAGCTTCTCATCGACCAGTTCGTCGCCGCCGTACCCCAGGGTCTCCCGGACCTTCCGGTTGGCCAGCACGATGCGTTCGTCCTGGACCAGGACGACCGGACTCGGCAGTGCTTCCAGCAGGCCACGGATCCAGGCCTGGCCGTCGGCCAGTTCGCCATCGCGCTGGCGGATCCGCGTCTCCAGGGCCGCGTTGGTCTCCCCGAGGCGGCGCCAGGCGTTACGCAGCAGGGTTGCGCTGTGGTCAGCGAGGGCGGCCGCCCACCAGGCCGTGACGCAGAACAGCGCTCCTCCCACGATGGCCATGATCGCCACCCCGAAGGGGGCGCCGTACCACCCTCGCAGCTCGCCTTGCAGCTGCAGCCACCCCACCAGCGGCAGCACCAGGAACACCATGGGAAGCAGGCGTCGCAGCAACAGGGTCCCGCAATCGGACGCAGCAGACGTAGTGATGCGGTGCAACAGGCCTCCCGGCACGGCGGCCAGCAACCCCGTCGACAGCAGCACGATCCCTAGTGCCGCTTGCAGCGACATCCCGTATCGGGGGACAGCGGCGTAGAAATTGTGCGCACCGTAGGTGAAGCTCAGTAGGGCAGTCGTCGACCCGGCGAGCGAGACCAGCCCGAGCACTTGGGCGGCGGCGTGACGCCCACGCGAGTGGGCCAGCAGGCCGGCCACGATCACTAGGATCTGGACCGCTGTGGCCGGTGCCATCCGGCCGCGGTTCGGATCGACCTCGACCTGGTTCGGGAACTTCACGAGCAGATCCCAGCCGCGCACCTCTTCCAGCAGGCTGGCGGCGGCGACCCCTGCGGCCGCCGTCGCCGTCAGGCCGCCGATGAGGTGCGGCCGTCGACCTTCGGCAACGCTCACCAGCGCCACGCCCAGCAGGATCAGGCACACCGCGGTCACCGGACGCACAGTCGGAAGCCCGGGTCCTACGCGCTTGAGCACGTTGTTGTCCCACGCCCAACCGGCCAGGGCGGCAACCCCGAGGACGACCGATCCTGCGCCGGCCCAGCGTGGGACCTTGGCCAACATGGTCCACCCGGCAGCCGGAGCCGCGATGACCTGTTCGCTCACAACCGGCCTCCCAGGCTGGTCCAGAGCACCGACGGGCTCTCCCGTCCAGAGGGCGTCCCACAGAAGGATCTTCGACTTGTCGGCAATCGGTCAGGACGCTGTCGACAGCCATGTGGAGAAGGAACGCTCAGCCCCCGCTGAAGGAAGCTCAATGTAATCGGTCTCGAACAGTATGTCCACAACTACCGGAGAAGATCTAAATGTCCGATTACATAGAGTTGTCACATCTTACCGGAAGGTGACGCTGCTGGCGGCACAGCGTTGCCAACGCGGCCTGCCGGGGCACTGGAGCGGGGCGTCAGGGCGCGGCTGGCTGAAGGTCGGTCAGGTGTTCGGCTCTGGCGCGCATCTTGTGGTGGCCTCACGCTGCGTTGGGTCACGCGGTGAGCAGGATGCGTCGGCGTAGGAGGTCGAAGGCGGCGCGGCAGACATCTGGCGCTTGATGGTCTTGATCCGGTTCCCGTTGCCTTCGACCGCGTCGGAGCTGTAGGGCAGGGTCAGACCGGCGGTGACGGCGGCCAGGTCGCAGCGCAGGCACGGTGGATCCCGCGGCGATCACGGGCGTTTCGCTCGTCGAGCTCACCCAGGATCCAGACCGGCGGGACCTGGTGGCCGGGGTGGTCAAGCAGGTGGACTGCATCGGCCACCATCAGCGCATCATCATCCGGATCGATCCTGTGCCGCACTCCATGGACGCCTCCCGTCCAGACCGCCGCTGATCCGCGAGTAGCCCGTGCTGATCCTCCCGGGGCCGTCCCGGCGGACCGGCGGCAGACGAGTTCTGAGCCCGGTACCACCCTTGAGCGGCCTTCTGGATCTTGTTCTATCACCCGGGATAATGCCCGGAATCCCGGGTGATAGCGCACCGCCTGGCGTGGTGATCAGCGCTGTTGCCGCGACCGCCCACTACGCCTTGCTCTGGCCCCAGGGGGTGCAGGGGGCGGGCCCGTAGTGGGGGGTAGGCCGCCGGCTATTGTCCAGGTCGAAGTCGATGTAGGCACCGGACGCTGCCGGAAGCCCGTTCCCGGTTGCTGTGGCGCTGTTGTCGGCCAGACGGAAGATGTTCTGCCCGAGGTCGCCGACGCGGACGGGGCGGCTCAGGCTACTCAGGCTCTCGAGGCTTATCGTGACGTCCACCAGGGTCTCGTCCCAGGATGCGGAGGCCTTGGCGGCAATGCGTTCGGCGAGCCGGCAGCAGAAGACGGGCACGCTCAGCAGCGCCAGTTCGGGACGGTCGGTGTCGATGGCGTAGGCCTCGTCTGTGGCGGGTGTGAGCACGATCCTGCGGCCGTGGGCTCCCTCCGCGTTTGGGCCGGGGATGCCATAGCCGTGAAGCAGGGAACACCTCAGCGCGTGGGTGATGTCGGCGTCCATCTGCCCCACCTGGTGGTCGGTGAGGAGCCGGCGGAACCGCTTGCCTTGCTCACGTACATCCACCCCCGGCTTCCCGGCAAGCGTGTCCAGCACGATCATCGCCATCACCAGGGCGACCAAGGACTCATTGCCCATGCCGGCACCAGTCTCGGGGTTGCGACCATTGGCCGTCCGCATGTCGCGCAGGGCCAGGCCCGAGTTCCGCAGATGGTAGGCATGTAGAGGGTCCTTCGTCGGTATCGTGCCTGGTCAGCGGCTTGCTTGGGGTGCTCGGGCCCGGAATCGTGTAGGCACACGAGTTTGGGTGTGTTGCCTTGATAGGCGGCGCTTGCGCTGGTTGGGTGTAGGTGTGTACCTGCGGGAGACCAGGCGCCGTAACCGGGACGGGTCGACGGTGTCCTACCTGCAGTTGGCGCACAACGAGCGTCACCCGGTGACCGGCGCGCCGACGGCGAAGGTGATCCACAGTTTCGGGCGGGCCGAGACGGTGGATCGGGCCGGGTTGGCCCGGCTGGTGGCCTCGATCTCCCGGTTCCTCGACCCTGACCAGGCGGTCGCCGCGGGGGCCGGCGGGGGCGTGGACATCGTGGAGGCCCGCCGGATGGGCGGGGCCTGGGTGCTGGACCAGGTCTGGACCCGGTTGGGGATCGGCGCTGCGATCCGACGGGTCGCGGCCGGCAGGAAGGTCGACGGGGACTTCGCCGAGCGGGTGATCTACGCGATGGTCGCCCAGCGCGCGCTGGAACCGGGCAGCAAGCTGGCCTGCACGCGGTGGGTGGCTGAGCGGGTGTTCATCGAGCACCTGGCCGGCTTCAGCGACGGTCAGGCCTACCGGGCGATGGACTTCCTGCTGGCCGCCCTGGAGGAGATCGCCGGGGAGGTCTTCGCGTCGGTGGCGACACTGCTGAACCTGGACCTGGACATCGTGTTCGTGGACACCACGTCCACCTACTGGGAAGTCGACGTCCCCGACGAGCTGGCCGAGGCGCTGCGCGCCGAACCCGAGGACGACCAGGCCACCAGCCCGACTGAGGCCGCCGCCCGCCGGTTCGGGCACTCCAAGGACCACCGGAGTGACCTGCCGCAGGTGGTGATCGCGATGGCGGTCACCCGGGACGGGATCCCGATCCGGGTGTGGACCTTCCCCGGCAATGAGCAGGACACGACGATCATCCGGCGGGTCAAGGACGACCTGACCGGCTGGAACCTGCACCGGATGGTCTGGGTCGCCGACCGCGGGTTCGCCTCGGCGGCCAACCGGGCCTACCTGACCCGCGGCGGCGGGCACTACATCCACGCCGAGAAGCTGCGGCACACCAACACCGAGGCCGCCGCCGCGCTGGCCCGCCCCGGCCGCTACCGCGCCGTGGCGGGCAACCTGCGGGTCAAGGAAGTCGCCGTTGCTCCCGGCGGTGACGGCGACGGGGACGGCGGGGCCCGGGCGGTGCGGTTCGTGGTCTGCCACAACCCCGAACAAGCCGAACGTGACGCCCAAGTCCGCGCGAACCTGATCGCCCACCTGCAAGAGCTGATCGACGGGTCCGACACCTGGACCGCCCGCCGCCGCGACGAACTGGTCGGCGCCCTACGCGCCAAGCCGGGCCTGCGCCGCTACCTGCGCCGCACCCCCGGCGGGCTGCTGCGCATCGACCACGCGGCCACCAAACGGGAGGCCCACCTGGACGGCAAGTGGCTGCTACGCACCTGCGACGCCACCCTGACCGCCGAGGACCTGGCCGCCGCCTACAAGCAGCTGCTGGCCGTCGAACGCGGCTGGCGGGACATGAAGTCCAGCCTGGGGTTGCGCCCGGTCCACCACCACCGCGAAGACCGCATCCGCGCCCACGTCCAACTGTGCTGGCTCGCCCTGCTGCTGATCCGGGTGGTCGAGAACACCACCGCGCACACCTGGCGCAACGCCCGCCACGAACTCGACCGCATGCACCTGGTCACCCTGGCCACCCCCGACGGGACCCTCGCCCAACGCTCCCAGGCCACCCCCGGTCAACGCGACCTGCTGCGCCTGCTCGACCTACCCGAACCATCCCGGTTCTTCGACTTCACACCAGCCACCAACCACTGACCCGCCCGCCGAACATCCGCGGCCTGTAGTAACACGACCCCTCAACGCCGCTACCGGCATCCGCCCAGGTCAGCCCACGAATCCACCCCGATCATGTGCCCACCACCTGCGGAAGTCCGGCCAGGGTGAGAGTGCTCGGCGTGTCGGTCGTGGGGGCGGGGCAGACGAGTCGGGCCGGATCATCACGGCCGCTGTGGTCAATCTTCGTCGTCACAGTCACCGACCGTACAGAGACCGCCGTGAGAGGCCGGTGGCGAAACGCGGGACTAGCTCGGCAGGACCAGCCCGGGCAAGGCGGCCGCGGCGCGGCTGATCCGGGCCAGCACTTCACCCGAGGCCAGCTCGGCGAGCTTGCTTGTCAGCTCGGCGGCGCCGGACCCGGTGGATGATCTCGGCGAGGACCTCCCCGAGTTCGGGGGAGACCAGCAGTAGCCGCTCGGCGTCGGTCTTCGAGGGGGCGATCTGCAGCATGGGGACGATCTCGCCGGTGCTTGGCAGCTTGTAGGCGATGAAGCTGTGATGGGACAGCTCCGTGAGTTCTTCGACGCGAATTCCGGTGTGCCGTAACACTTCCACGGTTGCCCAGCCCCAGAAGGCGAAGTCTTCTTCGTAGGTGAGATCGCGGCGCCGACCGGTGGCGAGGTCGGTGACATACATCCGTGCGGCCACCGTGCGACGACGCACGAAGTGCTCACCGTCGATGGTGAACGTCTCCCCGGTCGCGACGGCCGATGCCGCGTCCAGTCGAGCGCGGGCGCCCCGGCGTTGTTGTTCGGCTGTGAGCACGAGGGCGGGCAGGACCGGCAGCCGTGCCCGGGTGCGCTGGTCCATGGCGGCCTTGACGCGTTTACGGTCCTTGTCCATCGAGCATTCGCTGGCCTTGATCGGGCAGGGAACGGCCCAGGCTGCCCACCGGGCGGGGTCTTCCGCGGCCCACTGGGCGATATCGAGGTAGAAGGCGCGCACGGTCAGCAGTTGGCTGCGGACGTTGGCGCGATCGCCGACCGGACGCCCGTCAGGGTCACGGACCTGGTGCAGCCGCTGCTTCCAGGCGGTCGCGACGGCGGGGTCCAAGGCCAGCGAGGCGATCAATGGGTGATGATGTTCCAGGTCGCGCCAGAACAGGCCGCACAGCGTGTTGGCCAGACTCACCAGGGTCACGTAGTCCACCTCGACAGCGCGTTCGGCGAGGTAGGACACGAACAGGTCGCGGATGGCGCGGTCACGCAACTGGTACTTCTCGACCAGTTCGGCGGGGCTGCGCTGTCCGGGCATCCAGGCTGCCCGCAGCCTCGGCGGCGCCGAGGCGGGAAGCACGCCGACCTCGGCCAGCAGGGCATAGAACAAGGGCCGGTTGTTCGACCCGCTGCACTGATGTTCCCGTAACGCTCTGGTCAACTCGATGCAGTCGCCGACGGTGATGTCCTGGATCTGACCGCCCTTGTTCAGCAGGATCCAGGTGACCCGGTTCATCGCGTCTCGCCGGTCGACCGGGTTGCGTCGGCCGGTGGCGTCGCAATGAGCCAGCAGCCGGGCGAACCCGGCCGGATCGAGGCGGGCGCGAGCCTCCTGCAGCAACGCTGAGGGGCGGTAACGCAGAAGCCACGGATAGCCCGGGCGCAGAACCTGTCCGGTCAGCAGCAGACGCATCCCGGACAACAGATCGTTGCGGGTCCGCTTGCCAGCCCCTGCGGAGACGATCGCCGACCCGGCTTCCGCCAGCACGAGGCCGGTCCATCCAGCGCCTGCGGCCTCGGCACCGCTGGCCAGCCAGCGCTCCTGCCACGTCTTCCCCGACTGCTGGGCCAGCCAGCCCAGCAAGGCGGTCAGTCCTCGCCTCATCGCGCGCCGGACCTCGTCGCTGTCCGGCCGAAACGGCGGCTGCAGCAAGCGTTCGAGCAGTTCGTCGCCGGATCGCTGAGTCTGCGGCCACGTTCGAGGTGTCGCGCGAGGCGGGTATACGCCTCGGTCAACCATCGGCTGGCCGACGTCAGCCGGCAGGAGCGTGACCGGGTCTGTCGGCGTGGCGGTGTCCAGGCTCACGACGTCGCCGTCCCAGCGTCCGGCACGGTGCCGAACAGGGTGTGCAGCACCTCGGGCCGATAGCCGGCAGCAGGCGGGGGCGACGCTGCGGCGCCCTCGGCCTGCCGGGCGTGGTGCGCCAGGAGCCTTTCCACCAACTGGTCGGGGTTTGGCGTCAAGTAGATCTCGGTCGTGGTGATATGGGCATGGCCGAGGACCCACTGCACGTCGACCAGGGACATTTGCGGATCGCTGATCATCCGATAGGCGGCGCTGTGGCGAAGATCGTGCAAGCTCCAGTTGGAACCCAGGGACCGTTGGGCCCGGCCGAACATCATCCGGGCAGCGTCGTAGGACAGTGGTCGGTGCGGACGACGCAGCGTCCACCACACCGGGTCCTCGAGACTGCAGGGGACCCGGTCGGCAAGCTGGTGCTGGTACAGCCTCAGCCACACGAACGCATCGGCTGAAGCCGGCAGCATCTGCACCGCGCGACTGCCCTTGCGGACCACCCCGATCAGCTGCTCGGCCGGGTCGAGCCTGCCCCGGACCACGGTGAGCAGTTCCCGAGCTCGGGCCCCGGTGGAGATCCAGAACGCCAGCAGCGCCCGGTCACGGTGCGAGGCCAACGCAGCGAACACCTCGTTAAACCGCTCGTCCGGGATCGCTTTCGGGATCCGCTTGGACGCCTTGGGCTGGTACGGCGCCCGCCCCGGCCGCTGCCACGCCTGCATCGGGTTGTGGTGCGCGTTCACCGCCCCCGCCCCCCGCCCGGCCGGGAACGGGTTGATCAGCGGGCGCCCGTGCTGGACGCGGTGATACTCGTAGAACGCATGAATCACGGCCCGGGCATGCCGACGGGTCGCCGGCGCATAGGTCTGCGCGGGGACCGTCTTGCCGGTCACCGCGTTGACCGCGCCGGGGGCCGGGGCATCCTCGCGCCGGAGCCGTGCTGGCTTGAGCGTCCGGCCCAGCCACAGGGCATAGTCGCGGGCCTCCGTCCGAGTTGCCCGATCCCACTCGACCTCGACGGCCCACAAGAAACGCAGCCAGCTCAGCAACTCGAAGGCGTACGAACGGGCCGTGGCCGGTGAGCAGTCACAGGCCGTGAGGTCCCGCAGGAACTCGCCAACCGCCAGAACCTCGCCGCCGCGCCCATCCACCAGCCGGTAGGGCACCGGCCCGCCGCAGACCCCCTCGACCCGACCGACCCGCGGGACCACCAAATCGTCGACACACCGCTCCGGCTCACTGCGCACATGTCCTCCCGGACCGTCACGAACCCGACTGGCCCGAGATCACAGCACAACCAGAGCCCCTCCCGACGGGCACATTCACCTCCGCAGGACGACGACCCTCACCGCCTGCAACCACGACCGAGAACCTCAGGGAGAAGACACAGCCGGGTTAGTTCGGTCAACAGGTCATCTGATGCTGCTCGACTTCGACCCGGACGTGGTCGGGGTGTCCTCCCAGCCGTTCTGGCTGCACTGGACCGCTGCCGACGGTGCCACCCACCGGCATGCGCCGGACTTCTTCGCCAGGCTCGCGGACGGCTCGGGATTGGTGGTCGACGTCCGGCCTGATGAGCGGGTCACGGCCAAGGCCGCGGCTGCGTTCGGGGTGACCGCCCGGGCGTGTGAGCAGGTCGGGTGGCAGTACCGGCGGGTCGGGCGGGTGGATCCGGCTCTGGCGGCGAATGTGCGCTGGCTGGCTGGTTACCGACATCCCCGCTGCCTCCACCGGGCCCGGGCCGAGGCGCTGCTACGGGTCTTCTCCACCACCCGGGAGTTGGCCGATGGCGTCGGCGAGGTCGGGGACCCGATCGCTGTCTTGCCGGTGGCGTTCCACCTGCTGTGGACCCGGGCTCTGGTCACCGACCTGGAAGGGGCTGTGCTGGGTGGCCGGTCACTGGTGAGCATGGCCCAGGTGCGCGCGGGATGACCGGCGTCGAGCCGGTCCGGCTGGCCATCGGGGACCAGGTCTGGTTCGCCGGAGACGCGCACGTGGTCCGGCAACTGAACGGTCGCACGGTGTCGTTGGCGGACCCGACCGGGTTGGTGATCGAGGTCAAGGCCGCTGCACTGCTGGCCAGCCCCGGGTTCCACTTCCTCGCCCGCAGCGCGGCGAAGGCGCCGTTGCCGGCGCGAGGAATCCTGGAAGGACTGTCCCCCGAGGCCGTGGCGAAGGCCGAGTGGTGGCAACGGCACGTCGAGGAGGTGTTGCACGGCACTGCCCCGGACGCTGCGGCCGGAACCGACCCGCGACCGGATTACGACCCGCAGCGAGTCAGTCTGCGTCAACGCGAGTTGGCCAAGGTCAGCGAGCTGGTCGACGCTGGGACACCGATCCGGCTGAACTCGTTCCAGCGGATGCGCCAAGCCTACGAGCGGCAGGGCCTGCTCGGTCTGGTGGACGGCCGCAGCAACCCCAAACGCAGCAGCCGGATCGATCCCCGGGTGGTCGAGGCGGTCCGCACGGCGATCGGTGAGGAGACCAACCGGTCCACCGGCACCGTGGGACGGTTGCAGCGGCGGGTCCGTCAGATCCTCACCGAACGCCACCAGATCGACCCGGACACCGTGATGCCGCCGAGCACCACCTTCTACCGGCTGGTGAACCGGCTGGCGGTCGGCAAACACACGTTCGGTTCGGCGCCCACCCGGCGGTCGTTGGCCCAGCGGCCGGGCGGCCCGTTCGGCGCGGTCACGGTGGTCCGTCCCGGCGAGTGGCTGATGGTGGACTCCACTCCCCTGGACGTGCGGGTGGTGCTCGATGACGGGACGGTCGACCGGGCTGACCTGACCTGGATGATTGACGTGGCTACCCGGACCATTCCGGCGGCGGTGCTGCGCCCGACGACCAAGTCGGTCGACGCCTCCCTGTTACTGGCCCGCTGCCTGACTCCGGAGCCGATGCGCCCGGGCTGGACCGACGCCCTGCGGATGTCCCGGTCGGTGCTGCCTTACCGGCGGCTACTGGACCTGGACGCCCGACTGGAACACGCCGCGGCACGGCCGGTGATCGTCCCGGAGACGATCGTCTGCGATCACGGGAACGTGTATCAGTCGGCAGCGTTCCGGGCGGCCTGCCGCTCGATCGGCGCCACGGTGCAGCCCACCCACGACGGCAGCCCATGGGAGAAGGGCGAGGTCGAACGCAGTTTCGCCTCGGTCGCCTCCCTGTTCGCCCAGTACGTCAAGGGCTACGTCGGGCGCATCGTGGACCGGCGCGGCAAGTACGCCGACGCCGACGTGGTGTGGTCGATCGGTGAGTTGCAGGCGCTGCTGGATGAGTGGCTGGTGGCCTGCTGGCAGAACCGGCCCCACGACGGACTGCGGCACCCGCTCACGCCCGGAAAGGCGCTGACCCCGAACGAGCAGTACGCCGCCCTGGTCGAGATCGCCGGCTACGTGCCGGTCTCGTTGAGCACCAACGACTACATCGAACTGCTGCCGATGACCTGGCGGGTCATAAACAGCTACGGCATCACGATCAACCACCGCCGCTACGACGCCAAGGCCCTCAACCCCTACCGGCGCCAGGACTCCGGGGTGAGCGCCCACAACGGCCGCTGGGAGGTCCACCACGACCCCTACGACGTCACCCGGATCTGGGTCCGCAACCACCACGACGGCGGCTGGATCGCCGTCCCCTGGACCCACCTGCAGTCCACCCCTGTCCCGTTCGGGGAACGGGCCTGGGCCCAGGCACAGCAGATCCTGGCCCGCCGGGGTCAGGACCGCGCGACCGAGACCGAGATCGCCGCCGCCGTGGACGCACTGCTCGACACCGCCGCCAAGGGACCGACCCGAGCCCGGTCGAAGAGCCAGATCAAGCCGGACCGCAGAGTCGCCGCCCGCACCCGCGCCACCGCCGAGCCAGCCTGGCCACGCCCACCGGCACACTCAGACCATTCAGCCGCAGCCCGTCCGTCCGAAACGCCCGACGTCGCAGCCACTCCCGACCCGGATGAGGCGGGGACCCAGGCCGCGGTGGTGATTCCGCTGGCGGTGTTCGACGCCCGGCAGGAGGCCAAGAAACGGTGGTGACCCCGGTGACCGAGGAGGACCTGAACGCCGACCGGCGAGAGCCCACGATGACGCTGAGCGGCTGGCGCCGCTTCGTCGACGCGTCCCGGCGGCGTTCGACCTGCTGCCCGAGCAACGCTGGCAAGACCTGTCCGACCTGCAGCGGGCCGCTTACGACGACGCCCGGATCAACTACCACTCCGAGATGGTCGTCGTGGCCACCTCCACCGTCCGTGACGTCATCCGGCAGGGCCGACTGCTGACCCTGCTCAACCGGCGGGAGATCAGCGCCCGCCGCGGCCTGATCGTGTCCGGGCTGCAGACCACCGGCAAGAGCACCGCCCTGAAGGAACTGGGCCGCACCCACGAGCTGATGGTCCGTGACCGTCACCCCGGCAGCGACCGGATCCCGGTCGTCTACGTCACCACCCCGCCGAAAGGGTCCCCGCGCAAGCTGGCGTTGGAGTTCGCCCGGTTCCTCGGCCTGCCACCGATCCGGCGCAGCCACAACGCCACTGACATCGCCGACGCCGTCTGCCAGGTCCTGATCGAGGCCCGGGTCGACCTGGTCCTGGTCGATGAGATCCATAACCTCAACCTGGCCACCAGCGCCGGGGAGGACATGTCCGACCACCTGAAGTACTTCGCCGAGCATCTGCCCGCCACGTTCGTCTACGCGGGGATCAACGTCGAACGCTCCGGCCTGTTCACGGGGGTGCGGGGCAAGCAGATCGCCGGACGGTGCGTGCTGATCAACACTGGGCCCTTCCCGTGCCAGCAGGAATGGGACGGCCTGATCGCCACCCTGGAGGCCGCTCTGCGGTTGCACCGCCACCGGCTCGGGACCTTGGCCGACCTCGGCCGCTACCTGCACCAACGCACCGGCGGGATGATCGGCAGCCTGTCCCACCTGATCCGCGCCGCCGCCTTGACCGCGATCCTCGACGGCACCGAAGCCATCACCCGGGACCTGCTCGACGGCATCCTGCTCGACCACGCCGCCCAGTCAGACGGCCAAGGCGCCGCATGACCAGCGTCCCGTTCGTCGAGACGCGGCTGCTGCGCCCCCTGCCCCGCCCCGTCAAACCGGTGCCGGACGAGACCACCGACTCCTACCTGGCCCGTCTCGCCCGCGCCAACCGACTCGACGACGACGCCCTACGCGCCTACGCCACAGGTGATCCCCGCAAGAGCGTCCCGATCCCGGTCCGGCGGCTGGCCATCTTGTCCGGGCAGAACGAACACGCACTCCGCCACGCTCTACGCGACCTGGAATCCGGCGGGCGCCGCGACCGCAACAGGCTGGTCCGCTACGCCTGCCGCTGGTGCACCGCCGCCCGCATCATCGGATGGGCGTCGATCTACCTGCAACCGCAGGACGTCGTCTGCCTTCGGCACCGACGCTGGATCGGTGACAACCGGACCGGCCAGGAACACCAGCCCAGCCTGGCCGCCCACCCCGAGATCCTCCACGCCAACAAGCGACACCGCAGGATCATCCGGGCCACAGGACCCGCCGCCGCCAGGTCCGCCTACAACCACGCACGCTGGGTCTGCGACCGCTGGCGCCAACGCCGAATCCACATGCACCAGTTCGAGCGTCTCCTCGACCGCTTCCACCCACCCGAGGTCATGATCTTCGAGGCCGACCCGACCGTCGAAGCCTGCGCCTACCCCCAGATCGTCGCCCTCACCCCAGATCCTCGCCTCCCCGCACTGGAGAGAGCTGCCCTTCGGCTCCGACACCGAACGCGCACGCTTCCAGAACGAGGTCCGCCGCACCGTCACCCCGCACTTCACCTGGACCACCCTGATGCCCTACGGACACCCCGACCCACTCGTCGAGATCTTCATCGACGAGATGGGGGTTGAGGAACATCGGAACAGGATCGTGCGCTAAGCCCTTCCGGTCTGGATCATGACGTTGACCTCGCGGTTTGAGTAGATGAGTCTTCGGCGGTCGTGTTGTCGGCTGTTGGAGGTTCGGGGTGCCGGTCGAGTTCTTGTCGGATGAGCAGGCTGCGGGGTACGCGGCGTACCGGGGGGTTCCTTCCCGGACGGAACTGGAGAGGTTCTTCTTCCTGGACGACGCGGACCGGGAGTTGGTGGAGGCCAGGCGCCGTGACCACAACCGGCTGGGGTTCGCCGTCCAGTTGTGCACGGTGCGTTTCCTGGGGCGGTTCATGGCCGACCCGAGGCAGGTGCCGGTCGGGGTGGTGGAGTACCTGGCGGGTCAACTGCGGGTCGGGGATGCGTCGTGTCTGAAGGCGTACGGGGAGCGTGACGGGACAGCTCGCACGCACGCCGGGGAGATCGAGGCAGCGGGAGGCTGGCGGGACTTCGCCGAGGTCTCCTCCCAGCTCGGGGTGTGGATGGACGCGCGGGCGTGGACCACGGGAGACGGGCCGAAGGCCCTGTTCGACGCGTCGGTGGCCTGGCTGCGGGAGCGGCGGGTGCTGCTGCCGGGGGTGAGCGTTCTGGCACGGATGGTCGCCCAGGTTCGTCAGGACGCGACCGAGCGGTTGTGGCGCACGCTGCACGACCAGGTGGACGAGCACCGTCACGCTGCCCTGGCCGGGCTGCTGGGTGTTCCCGAGGGTGCGCGGACCTCGGAGCTGGACCGGTTGCGGACCGGGCCAGCGCGGGTGTCGGGACCGGCGATGGCCGCCGCTCTGGTGCGGGCCCGGCAGATCGCCGGCCTGGGGGTGGGCGGGGTGGACCTGTCGGTGGTGCCCCCGCGGCGTCTGGTGGAGCTGGCCCGGTACGGGATGGAGGCCAAGGCCACGCTGCTGAACCGCCACCCGCCGACGCGGCGGGCCGCCACGATGCTGGCCACGATCTCCAACCTGGGCACGAGGGCCGTGGACGACGCCCTGGACCTGCTGGACGTACTGATCACCAGCAGGCTCCTGGCGAGGGCCGAACGCGAGAGCGCGCGGGAGAAGCTACGGACCCTGCCGCGGGTGGAGCGGGCCTCGGCGAAGGTGGCGGCCGCGGTCAGGATCCTGATCGAGGCCACCACCGAGGGCATCGACACCACCACCGGGGAGATCAGGGAACCAGGGGTCGCCACGGTGGCGGCGCTGTGGGAGCGGATCGAGGCCGTGGTGCCCCGCGGGGACCTGGCCGCCGCGGTGGAGACCCTCACCGAGCTCGCGCCGGCCCCGGACTCCGACGCGGACGAGGCGTGGCGGGCCGTGCTGGTCACCCGCTACCCCACCGTCCGCCCGTTCCTGTCCCTGCTGAGCGAGGTCATCGACTTCGGTGCCACGCCCCAGGGCAGAGCGGTCCTTGCGGCCCTACGAGGGTTGCCGGGCCTGCTTGGGCGCAAGAAGGTCACCCCGGCAGGGATCGACACGAGCCTGCTGACCGGATCCTGGCGGCGCCTGGTCCTGGCATCGCCGCAGGCCGAGGCCGGGTGCGTGGACTGGAAGGCGTACGTGTTCTGCGTGCTGGAGGCCTTCCACCGGATGCTGCGCCACCGGGAGATCTACGCCCGCAACTCCTCCAAGTGGGCCGACCCGCGCGCCGCGCTGCTGGACGGGCCGGCCTGGGAGCGGACCCGGCCGGTGGCCCTGGCCAGCCTGGGCCTGCCCGATACAGCCGCAGCCCACCTGCAGGAGCGGGCCGCGCTGCTGGACGCCACCTACCGGGAGGTCGCCTCCCGCCTGCCGGCCAACACCCAGGCCAGCGTCGGCGAGGACGGGCGCCTGCACCTGGCCGCCCTGGCCGCCGTCCCCGACCCGGCCTCCCTGGTTGCCCTGCGGACGGCGGTGGAGGCAATGCTGCCCCGGGTGGACCTGCCCGAACTCCTCCTGGAGGTCTTCGCCTGGACCGGCGCAGATTCCGCGTTCACTTCCCTGAGCGGGGCCGAGACCCGGCTGGGCGACCTGCGGACCTCGGTCACGGCGCTGCTGGTGGCCCACGCATGCAACGTCGGGTACACCCCGGTGATCGGGCCCGGGGCGGCCCTGACCCGCGACCGCCTGTCCCACGTGGACCAGACCTACCTGCGGGCGGGCACCTACCGGGCGGCCAACGCGACCCTGATCGAGGCCCAGGCCGGCATCGAGCAGGCCAGGGCCTGGGGCGGGGGCCTGGTCGCCTCGGTCGACGGGATGCGGTTCGTGGTGCCCGTGGCCTCGGTCTACGCCCGCCCGAACCCGAAGTACTTCGGGCGCCGAGGCGGCGCGACCTGGCTGAACCTGCTCAACGACCAGGCCGCCGGGCTGGGCGGCAAGGTCGTGGCCGGGACCCCGCGGGACTCCCTGTACGTCCTGGACGTCCTCAACGACCGCGACGGCGGCCTGCGCCCCGAGATGATCGTCACGGACACCGCCAGCTACTCCGACATCGTCTTCGGGCTGCTCACCCTGTCCGGCTACACCTACGCACCCCAACTGGCCGACCTGCCCGACCAGAAACTGTGGCGCATCGACCCTGGCGCGGACTACGGACCGTTCCAGGACGCGGCCCGGGGCCGGATCGACCTGGCCAGGATCGAACGCCACTGGGAGGACATCCTGCGGATCACGGCGTCCATCCACACCGGGGCCGTGCGCGCCTACGACGTGATCCGAATGCTGTCGCGCGACGGGCGCCCCACCGTGCTTGGCGAGGCGATCGCCCACTACGGGCGCATCGCCAAGACCCTGCACGTCCTGCGCTTGGCCGACGACTCGGACTACCGCCACCAGATCAAGGCTCAGGCCAACCTCACCGAGGGCCGCCATGCCCTCGCCCGGAAGATCTTCCACGGGGGCCGCGGGGAGCTGCACCAGCGCTACCAGGACGGGATGGAGGACCAGCTCGGCGCCCTCGGCCTGGTCCTGAACGCCGTCGTCCTGTTCAACACCCGCTACACCGACGCCGCCGTCGCCCGGCTGCGCGCCGAGGGCTTCGACGTCCGCGACGAGGACGTCGCGCACCTGTCGCCCTTCGTCCGCAGCCACATCAACATGCTCGGCCGCTACTCCTTCACCCTGCCCGAACTCCCCGACGGCCTACGTCCGCTGAGGAGCCCGGAAACGCCCGCCGAGGACGAGTCGTAGGTCTGGCCGGCTAGATCCGGGATGCTGAGGACCGCCCTGGCGTAGCTGGGAGTCGGGGCTTGAGCAGCCCCGTAGTGCTGCCAGGTACTCCCGGCCGGCTCCGCTGAGCCGGTATAGGTGACGGGGTGGCCGGCCCTCGCGGCTGGGTTCCCAGGTCGCCTCCAGCAGGCCACGATCGGCCAGTCGGACCAGGATCGGGTACAACGAGCCCGACTTCAGATGGACTTCGGTGGTTAGGTCGTAGCCGTAGCGCCACCGCGACGGGTCGGCGGCCAACGCCCGCAGGACGCTGATCGCCTGCGCGGACAAGGGTCGGTTACGTCGCATGGCTACCGGCCGCGCCGGGTGGACAGGGTGGCTCCTGCGGTGCCGAGCACGGCGGTCATGGCGGACATGAGCAGCAGCAGGACCATCGCCGTGCCGAGGTTGTCGCTGACGGCGTAGGTCGCCAGGTCCGGATAGCCGCTGGTCGCGAAGTCGTGCAACTGCCCGGCGTCGTAGGGCCGCCCGCCGGTGATCAGTGTGTCGGCGGCCAGGACGAGGAACACGGCGAGGGCGGCCACGACGGCCGAGACCAGTACCGTGCACCGGGCCGCCGTTCGGGTCCGACCACCTCGCGCACCAACCACGCCGACCACGATCGAGACCAGCGGAAGGATCAGCAGCGCGAACATCGACGCCGCACTGCGAGCGGACAGCGCGACCACACCGACCACGATCCAGATCCCGGCCAGCGCGCTACCGGACACCAGCCCGGTGATCCCGATCGGGGATAGCCGCGTGGTGACACCGGTGACCACGACGAATCCCCCCAACACGAGCGCGAACGTCGCTGACGCCAGCCACGTGCCCGTGCCGGTGACCATGCCCGGGTAACGCAGGAAGCCGTAGCCGACCAGCCCCACGCTGGCGATCGACGCCACGAGCACCGACGCCACGACCCACCGTCCGCTGCCGTCACGGCGCGGCAGGCCGACCGCGGCCACCACGCAGCCCAGCGCGAACCGCCACCGGGCGGCACCCTGGTACTGCCCCAGTTCGCCCACCATCGCCTGCCCCCATTCGGCCCGGTCGCTCGACAGCAGCCGTGCCCCCCACCCCACCACCACAGCCGGAATGTCACCGCTGCCAGTACGTCGTCGGCGCCGCGCCCGGTAGCCGCCGGCCGTGACGGCGAGCACAACCAACGCGAGGATGATCAGACCCATGACGCCTCCCGCAGTCGACGCTGTCGACGGGCCGCCGGCAGCGCCTGAAGGACACGAACCATCCGCGGCGAAGGCGCTCGACTGCGTCGCACAGGCCTAACTCTACTCATGTGGCGGTAAGGCACGAGACGATTCGTGAGAGCTGGCCGCGGCCGCCGACCGCCTCGCCGGCACTGCTCGCGGTCCCGCCAGCAGAGCAGTCGCGGTCCTGCGGTACGAGACCGGACCACCGCCGCGACCAAGCGATGGACAGGCCTGTCCATGTGGACCACCTCTGAGAAGAGCTGTTCCCCAGTCCGTCGGACAGCAGCTGTTCTATCTATATAGAGTTCACGGGTGGACAGACGGCCCTCCGCCCGGACGATGGCAGTCCTTGAGGCGCTGCGTAGCGATCCCCTGGCCTGGCGTTACGGATATGAGCTGATCCTTGAGCTCGGTGTGAAGGCCGGGTCCTTGTACCCGATCCTGATGCGACTGGCTGAGCGGGGTCTGCTGGAGAGTTCGTGGGAACCCTCGGCGGCGGCGGGGCGGCCACCGAGGCACCTCTACCGCCTCACCCCGTCCGGGCTTCACGCGGCGGGTGAGTGGGCGGCAGCGCAGGTCGCTGCTGCGCGGGGGCCGGCCCGACCCGGTCGAGCCGTTGGCTCGTTGCGCGCGTCAGGAGCTGGCGCCCGGTGAGTATCGACCCACCCGCAGCGCTGCTACGCCGCCTGGTCGCTGTGTTGCCCGATCGGTTCGCCGAATGGGGGGCGGCGATGCAGGCCGAACTTGCTGCCATCGGCGGGACGAGGCCGCGCTGGGGGTTCGTACTGGGCTGCGCCCGCGCTGTGCTTCTTCGGCCCTGGGGTCTGCCGGCTGCAGGTTGGCTGGTCCTTCGGTTGTTGGTGGTGACCGGGTCGGTGGCGTCAGCACTGGTGATGGCTGACCGGATCCAGGTCCCCTCGACACGGCTGGAGGCGGTGACCGCGGTGGGGTGCTGGTGGTCCTGGCGGTCCTGGCGCGCAGCAACTGGGCCGGCTACGGGCCGGTCTCGCCCGCCCGTTCGGTTCGGGTCGTGGCCGTTTGTGGCGCGGCCTTGGTGGTTCTCGAGACCGTGTTGAGCCTGCGCCGGCTCGGGGCAGACCCTCCCTTGACGCTGCCATGGAATGCGACGGTCGGGGTTCCCGACACCGGACGCGCCGCCGTGAAGCTCACCTGGCTGGTCCTTAGCCTGGGCGTCTATCTGATGGCGCTGGCGCGGGTGACGGCGGGCAGCTCGGCCGTCGAGGCCCGCGACGTGGCGGTCGGTGGGTGGGCCGCCGCTAGTTGCGCGGCCGGGTGGCTGGGCCTGGTTGCTCGGGATCCGGGCGCAGGGAGCCTGGCCGGTCCTGCTCTGGCGGCAATGGTCGGCGCCGGCCTGGCGGCCGCGCTGCTCAGTCGTCGCGCCCGCACTCTGCCCGCAGGAGAGTGGGCGGGGCGCGTCGTCGTGCCCGCCCTGTTGGGCTCGGCGGGCGCCGCACTGGCGATCAACGTTCTGATCGACCTACTCCCACTCACCGGAGCCTGGGTCGCCAACAACGCGCCGCCGACCCCGACTACACCCCCCTCGACACGGCTGGTGGACGGCGTCGTCGTGTACCTGCCCGGACTGCTCCTCGCCCTGGCCCTCAGCTTGACCGTCCGCCCATCGGAAGCGCCGTCCGCGCTGGCATCACCGCGTATCAGCGAGCCAGGCGGGCCGGTCGCGGACACCTGATCCCACGTACCCGGCGGAATCCACCTCCGCGCGCACGGACGATCTCCGACGCCGCCACAGGTCGACAGCGCCGCCGCGAGATGGTGGTTAGGTGATGTCGCGTCTGGAGAAGATGACGGTGGCGAGGACATAGAGGCCGGCCGTGACGGCGAGCAGGACAAGCCCGGCGGCACCGGCGTGGGGTGTGGTGCCTGATGGACCGGCCACGTGGATGCCGGGATCGCCGCTGACCCACGCGATGGAATCGCCGATCAGGAGCCACCGGCCGGCGGAGGGCAGCGTCGCGAGGATGGTGCGTTCCAGCAGCACGAGATAAGCGGCGGCACCGACGATGGCGGCGGCCGTGCTGCGGCTGATGGCGGCCAGCGCGACTCCGATGACCGCCATGGTGGCCGCGAGCAATGCGGATCGCAGACTGAGCCACGCGGTCGTGGGGAGCCATTGCCGGAGCGGTGTTGTGGTCGTGCCGTGGGCCAGCACGGCGGGTGCAAGGGAAGCGACGAGCAGGAGCTGCGCAGCCAGTGACGCCGCCAGGGTGACGGTGGCGGCGGCCGCGGCCCGTGAGGCCAGGACGCGCATGCGACGCGGCTGCCAAGTCAGCAGGGTGGCCAGCGCCCTGCTGCTGTAGTCAGCCCCCAGGCTTGCCGCGCCAATGGTGAATCCGGTGAGGGCGAGCGGGGCTGCCGCGCTGAGCAACGCCGTCCGCATCCCGGCGCCCGGATCGAGGTGGTTGGGGCCTCGGGTCCGGATGAACACGACAGCAGCCGCGGCGACGATGATCAGAACCGTGAGGGAAGCGGCGGCCCGGCTCAGCGGCCGCCAGAAGATCCGTTCAAGGTCGGCGACCAGCAGGTCAGTCATCTGCGTCCCCATGCTCGTGGTGGGCGACCAGGCCGAGGAAGACGTCTTCCAGGCTGGGCCGGTCATGGCGCAGTTCGGTGACCCGGATCCGCTGGTCGGCCAGCACGTCCGCGACACGGCCCGCGTCGGCGTCCCGGATGGCGACCTGCAGGCCCCCGACCGTCGTCGTGGTCGGGATCCCGGCGGAGGCGAGGGCGCGTTGCGCGACACCCTGGTCGTCGACCCTCACGGTCAGCGTGCCGGCTCCAGCGATCGCCAGGACCTCCTGCACGGGGCCGACCGCCAGGCAGCGTCCGGCGTCGATCACGGCGATCCGGTCGCAGGTGCGTTCCACCTCATCCAGGATGTGGCTGGACACGACGATGGTCCGGCCCTCGCCCGTCAGCTCGCTCAGTAGCCGGCGGATGTCCGCGATGCCGGCCGGGTCCAACCCGTTCGCGGGTTCGTCGAGGATGAGCAGCTCGGGATCTCGCAGCAGCGCGGTCGCGATGCCGAGCCGCTGTCGCATTCCCAGGGAGTACGTCGCCACGGGGTCGTCGGCGCGCTCACTCAGCCCCGTGCTCGCCAGAGCCCGTGCGACGTCGGACGGCCCGAGACGGCCGACGCGGGCCAGCGTCGCCAGATTCTGCCGTCCGGACAGGCCGGCCGCGAGCCCGGGTGTCTCGATCAGGGCGCCCACCCGATCGATGACTCGGTCAAGGTCGCGTGCGCTGTCGGCGCCGAGGACCCGGCAGGTCCCGGCGTCGGGGCGGACCAGCCCGAGGGCACAGCGCAGCGCGGTGGTCTTGCCGGCCCCGTTGCGACCGACGAGCCCGACCACCGTGCCAGTCGGTACGACAAGGTCGAGGCCGGCCAGGGCGTGCCTTTGCCCGGAGCCGCGTCCGTAGGCCTTCGACAGCCCGATCATGCTGAGCGCGACATCCCCGGTCGGGGACCCCAGCACCCAGGTGACCGGGGCCGGGGAAGGACCGTTGCTCGGCTCCGGGACGTCGCGGTCTGGCCGCCGGCCCGTGGATCGGCGGGATGCGAGCCACCAGGTGAGCCCGGCGAGCAGGGCGAGGGCGAGGAGGATCACGGGGTGGTCCCCTCCTGGTGGCGGGTTGAACCTCGGTGCACGCCGAGCAGCCCGCCAAGGGTGCCTGACGCGAACCCCAGGAGCGGGAAGACCAGCACCCCTACCATCAACGCGGTGTCGAGGTTCTGGGCAGCCACGAATTCCGTGATGCTCCCGACGTGGGGTGAAGACCTCGTCGCTGGCCGGGACCCAGCCGCGGCGCGGTAGGCATTGACGGTCACCGGGTCGTGGGCAAACCAGTCACCGGCCCAGAGCGTGGCGGACAGGAGCCCGAGGGCGAGGATCGCCCCGGCGACCCGCGCTGCCCACCCACCGGCACGGCGACCCGCGGTCCGATCCCCGGCGGCCCGTGCGGCACCAACGCCGGCAACCAGACAGCCGACCACGCCGACGCCGGGAACCAGCCCGGGCAGTACTGCGACCGGGACGCCAAGGTCGCCGGTCAGCGGAGTCGCCACGAGCAGGACCGCAATGCCCATCGGGACTCCGGCCGTGACCCCCCAACGGCGAGCCGTCACGGCCCCGAGGCAGAACATCTGGGTCTGCCGCCCCGCAACCCACCCCTGGCCCGCGAGAACAGCCACGATCACGAGGGCCGCAACGACTTCGACTCCCGTCCGTGAGTCAACCCCGCCGCCCCGCGCGACCGCGCGATGCTGGACGACCCCTGCCAGCGCAAGCACCGCCACAACGACCGCGACACCCCCCACCCGCTGCGATGTGGCCCGGCGAGACACCCCAGGAGCAGCGATCAGTGCCACCCGGACAGTCCCCAGGGCGAACCGCCATCGGGCGGCACGGCCGTCGATGAACCCCAGTTCCGCCACAAGAGCCTGCGCCCATCCAGGTCTCGCGGACCCCAGCAGACGCGAGGACCCCTCAACCACGAATGTAGCCAGATCGCCGCGCGCAGCCCAAGCCCGGCGCCCGAACCGCACCACCGCCACAACGACGACCGCGACGGCCGCCAGCAGGATCACGAACCACCATCCAAGGCGGGCCGGAAACCGGCCCGACTCACGGCGGTCCTCGACGCGTCGTCCGCCACCACCGATCGCGCCAAGTCCAGCCCCTCCAGCGTCAACCGGTACAGGTGACGTGGCGGGCGACCCGCCGGCGAGGATGACTCCCACGAGGCCTCGAGATAGCCGCGGTCGGCCAGACGCATGAGGATCGGATAGAGCGATCCGGACTTCAGGCCAACCTCAACCCCCAACTCGTAGCCGTAGCGCCACGCCCCGGGCCGCACCACCAAGGCGCCGAGCACGACGCACGTCTGAGGTGAGGGAACCCTTCGGCGTCGCGGCACACGGGAACTCTACATAGCTAGAGATTTCCGAGCAAGAACCCTACCCAATCGTGGTCGGGCAGACACCTGTGGGTGCGCGCACCACGCCGGAAGCGATCAGCGAACGGTACGAGGCTCTGCCTGGTGAGGAGATCTGCTTGGAAGACCCCAACGGTTTCATCACCTGCAAGCTGCTCGCCTCGCCGTAGCCCGTTTCGCCGCTACCGGCGCCGGGCTGGGTCGCGTTCGGCCTGCCAACGGCCCAGCGCCTCGGGAGAGACGCGGGCGTAGCGGGCCAGGGAGACCACGGAGGTGTGCCCGGAGTAGGCCAGCAACGTGGAGGTGTTCGCGCCGTCCTCGGCGGCGTGGGTCGGGTCAGCGCCGAGTGACGCAACTGATGCAGCGTCGCCCCGCCCGACGCCGCAGTGAACAGCTCCGCGGCCCGCCGGTAGGACAGGCGCGCCCGCCCCGACGCGGCGTCCAGGTCACCGGCAGCCAGTTCAACTTTCGCGGCCCGGTCGGTCAAGAACACCGGGCCGCTGGTGCGTCCGACCAGGAGCCGGGGCAGCAACCGTGCGGCGCCGGTCCGCCACACGATCATGTCGACGGCCCCGCCCTTGCGGCGAACCTTCGCCCGCCGGTTGCGCAAGTCCAGATCGTCGGCGTCCAGGGCCAGGACCTCCCCTGCCCGCGCCGCGGACTCGTAGAGCAGACGCCACAGGGTCTTCTCCCGCACCCGGGTCCCAGGATCGCCCAGCAGCTCCTCGACTTCCGCGCGGGACAGAGCCCTCGTGCGGTCCGGGGTCCGCGACCGGCGTGCGATGCGCACCAGCGGGTCGCCGGCCAGCCACCCCTGATCCCGCCACCACCGTCACGCCGACGCCAAGGCGTCCAGGCGCAGGTTCACCGTCGAGGGCGACCGCTGCCCCCAGGTATGGGCGAACCAGTCCGCCACCGCATCCACACCTGCCTCGCCCTCCAGGACACCCAGCGGCGCGGCAGGCCCGAACTCGGTCTGAAGTGCGCGAAGTGCCGTGGCGTAGGCACGGGCTGTGTTCGGGTTGGCCACCGTCCCCAGGAACGCCCCGGCCGCCCGCCCCAGTGCCGGCGCATTCGCGCCCGTCCCGATCCGCCGCAGACCCTCCACCGGGCACCCCTGACGCTCTATCGCAGATAAGCAGCGGCATTCGTCCCTCGCGCCGAAGGCCGTCCCCGCAGGACGGATCCGACGCTACCGCAGATAACCATCAACTATCTGCGGACCACCTCGGCCCCTTCCCAACATCGGCGGCAGACGGCCACCGTCAGGGCCCTCGACCAGCCCCGGTGCGGCTTAGCCCGAAGTTACGTCCCTGATCTGTGGGTGCCTGCCTTGTGACGTGCGGTTTTGGCTGTCACGGAGACCGGGACTGTAGCCACTAAATTGGGTGACATGCGGCGCTGTGTCCGGTATGATCTGCCTATGCCGAAACGCGGCGGTGCGATGCACGTGACGACGACTCGTCGCCACTACAAGGACAGGGTCTACGAGACCCACTTGCTGCGCCGCTCGGTCCGTGTCGACGGGAAGGTCCGCAACGAGACCCTCGCCAACCTCTCACACCTGCCGTCGAACCTGATCGAGATGATCCGGGCTGCGCTCAAGGGTGAGTCCTTCGTGCCGGCCGAGGCTGCGGCCGCGGTGACCCGGTCCCTGCCGCACGGCCACCTCGCCGCGGTCTGGGCGATGGCCGCCAAGGTGGGCCTGCCCGCCTTGCTGGGCCCGCCCGGACGTGAGCGTGACCTGGCCCTGGCGTTGATCGTGTCCCGGGTGGTCCACCCGGCCTCGAAGCTGTCCACCCGCGCCTGGTGGGCCGACACCACCCTGGGCGTCGACCTGGACCTGGTCGCGGTCTCGACCGATGAGGTCTACGCGGCGATGGACTGGCTGGGGGGCCGTCAGGACGCCATCGAGGCCGGGTTGGCCCGCCGGCACCTCGCGCCGGCGGTCAACCCGTCCCGGATGGCGTTGTTCGACCTCTCCTCGTCCTGGATGACCGGCTCGTGCTGCGAGCTGGCCGCCCGCGGCTACTCCCGGGACGGCAAGAAGGGTCTTCCGCAGATCGAGTACGGGCTGTTGACCGATCCCGCGGGCAGGCCGGTGGCGGTGCGGGTCTTCGGCGGCAACACCGGCGACCCGACCGCGTTCTTCGAAGCCGTCGAGATCGTCAAACACAGGTTCGGGCTCAAGCAGATGGTGATGGTCGGGGACCGCGGGATGATCACCACCGCGCGGATTGCCGCGCTGCGCAAGGTCGGCGGCCTCGGCTGGCTGACCGCGCTACGCGCCCCCGCGATCGCCAAGCTCGCCGCCGAGACCGGCCCGTTGCAGCTGAGCCTGTTCGACGAACAGGACCTGGCCGAGATCACCCACCCCGACTACCCGGGCGAACGGCTGATCGCCTGCCGCAACCCCGCCCTCGCGGTCGAACGGGGCCGCAAACGCCACGCCCTGTTGGAATCCACCCAAGCCCTGCTGGCCCCCATCGTGGCCGCGGTCCAGGCAGGGCGGCTCAAGGGCGCCGACCAGATCGGGCTCAGGGTCGGCAAGGTCGTGGGCAAGCACAAGATGGCCAAACACCTCCAGATCACGATCACCGACACCACCCTGACCGTTACCCGCAACACCGCCGCGATCGACGCCGAGGCCGCCCTGGACGGGATCTACGTGCTGCGCACCACAGTGCCCGCCGCCGACCTGGACACCGCCGCAGTGGTGAGCGCCTACAAGGACCTCGCCCACCTGGAACGCGGCTTCAGAATCATGAAGGCCGACGACCTGGACCTGCGCCCGGTCCGGCACTGGCTGACCGACCGCGTCAAAGCCCACGTCCTGATCTGCATGCTCGCCGCCTACCTGACCTGGCACCTACGCGCAGCCCTGGCCCCGCTGACCTACACCGACCAGCACCCGCCCCTGCGCGACAACCCCGTCGCCCCCGCCCACCGCTCCGCACACGCCGACCACAAGGCCGCCACCCACACCGGCGACCACGGCCACCCCCTGCACGACTTCCGCGGTCTGCTCGACCACCTGGCCACCCTGACCCGCAACGACATCCGCTACGGCACCAACGGACCCACCGTCCCCACCCTGACCGAACCCACCACCCTGCAACGACGAGCGTTCACCCTCCTCGGGGCACCAATCCCACTGCACCTGAGCCGACTGTAGACAGAACACCAAACCCCACAAGACAGTGAACCCCCTGCCCAGCAGGGGGTTCACCCATCCAAGATCACGTAACTTCGGGTTAGCGCACGATCCGGTTCCGATGTTCCTCAACCCCCGAGATGCGTTACCGCACCGGGGCACTTCCAGAGGAGTTCCCGTCGCGACTGTTCACGCGTGATCAACGGCCGCAGTGATGAGCCAGCCCTCTCGTCCTGCCTCCCCAACGGCACCGTGACCCCGCGTCGCCAGAACACCGCCAGCCGCGGCTACCCCCGAGCGATCAACAACATCGCCGTCCACGCCCTGACCGCGGCCTACGCCCGAGGCAACCCCGTCGTCGACGAGAAGGCCGCCCGCGCCACCCTCACCGAGACCGCCTCCGACTGACCCCCAGCACCGGATCGGCACTCCGACCGTCACCATCACGAAGAACTCCCCGTCACCTGCAGACAACAACGGCCCCGCCGGACCCACCGGCGGGGCCGTTCCCTGCCCCACATCAGCACCACGAATGAAGATCAAATCGGCAGCAGGAACGACGGCTGACACTTGGGCGCAACTGCTGTCAGCCGGGAGGCGGTGTCCATGTGGTTGCGACGCTCCTATGCCCGTCGACCGATCCCTTTTCGGAGACCGATCCCGTTGTGGCACGCTCCGCGTGCCGATGGTCATGCGGAGCGTGCTGGTGCGGGATCCCACCATGACTCGGCGTGTAGTTGCCGATGGCCTCTTCCGGCGATATGGCTGGTCGCTGCATATCCGTGGGCATGGACGATCCGCGATCTGTCGCGGGACGTCATGCGCCACGCCGCTCCAAGAGAGCACCATCCGCATGACGTCCTGGTCGACGCCGGACGGGGCCGACCCCGGAAGCCAGCGCGAGTTCTGACTCGGAGAGACGGACTGCCTGTTCAGTCAGCGCTACCCTTCGCAAGTGCGTCCCGAGGCCGCCAACGCGTCGGCCAACCGCGCCAGGGCCTCGGTGAAGTCGTCCGTCCCGAGATGCCCGAACCCCAGCCGGAAGACCCGGTCCTCCTCGCCGAACCACGATCCGGGAGCAACGCGTGTCTTCCGATCCTCGAGCTCGGCGTAGAACGCCGGCACCTGTGCGCTTTCGACGCGATCGGGCGGAAGCCGCAAACAGCACAGTGCGCCACCGTCCGGTCGTAACAGGTCAACCGGTTGGTGCGCGGCCCAGTCGGTGAGCTGGGCAAGCCTGTCCTCGAGGAAGTCCGCGCGAGGCCGGAGGATGGCTTCCTGCCGCTCCAACAACCGGTCGGCGAGCACTTCGTCGATACCGGGAGAAGCAATCGAACCGACGAACTTCGCGGTGTGCAACCGCTCCATCAACGACGGGTCGGTCGCTGCCAGCCAGCCGATGCGGAGCGCTGGCGCGCCGTGGGCCTTGCTGAGTGAGGAGCAGGTGACCACGCGAGGTCCCAGACGTGCGGCCGACTCGGGCACCGGATCCTCGCCGTACGTCGAGGCTCGGTAGGTCTCGTCGACGAGGAGGAAGGCATCAGGCGAGCGGTCGGCCATCAACGAGATCAGCCCACCCAACTCTTGGGTGGTGAACCGGACTCCTGACGGGTTCTGGGGCGAGGCGACGGAGACCAACGTGGTCTGCGCCGTGAGTACGTCGGCAATCTCATCGAGCCCCATCCGGTAGCCGCCGTCGAACCTGAGTTGGACCTTGTCCACCGGCGAGCCGAGCCCGTGTGGCCCCAGGAGCGCCGGCGGGTAGCACGGCGTGACCAGGACCGTCCGACCATGGGAGCGGTCCTGGGCGATCAGGTGCATCGCTGCGGCCGACCCCGACGTCAGGATCACCTGCTCGGTCTCCACGCCGTGATCCTCGGCGATCCGCGCTTGCAAGGACGGGTTTCCCTGGACGGTGCCATAGCCGAGTTGGAGTCCCTCGAGCTCGGACCAGCCACCGATCTCGCCCACGCTCACTGCTGGGCAGGTGCTCTCGGCGAGGTCGAATCGCACCCGTGTGTCGAGCAGGCTCCTCATCGGGCTGGCACCGAATACGACCGCGGGCCGATCGATGGTCCTGTGCGTCTGGTCGGTCGGTACGTCCATGATGTCCGAGCTCCCTTCCACTGAGTTCCTTCCTCCGGGGTTCACTGACGTGCCGTGCCCGCTTCACCGAGGTGCACATACCGCCGCAGGTGGTCGTCGAGCATCCGCGTCGCCGTCGTCCGCCGCAGGCCGGTGGGGTCGGTGAGCATGTGCATCAGCATTCCGTCGACGAGTGCGGTGGTCACGACCGCCGCCTCCTTCGGGTCGAACTCGCTCGTCGCCTCGCCAGCGTCCTTCGCTGCCTGGAAGACCCCAGCACATCGACCGCGCATGTCTCCGAGGAGCTCGTGCTGCACCTCGGCGAGCCGGGGGGTCACGGCGGCGCGGGCTGCGAAAGCAAGGTAGACGCGGCACTCGCGGCTGCGGAGGTCGTCCAGGGGGAGGAACTCGTGCAGGGCGCGCCGCAGCACCTGGGTGACCGTCCCTGACCGTGGCGTCGCAGCTGCTCGGGCGGACATCCGGTTGAGGATGTGCCGGAAGGCCATTTCGAGCATCTCGTCCTTGGAGCGGCAGTAGTACTGCACCGTCCCGACCGACACACCGGCCTCGGCGGCGACCTCACGGATGCTCACCTGGTCGAGGCCCCGCTCGGCGGTGATGGTCACCAGGGCGTCGAGCAGACGGTCCTTCGGCGACTCTGGCATGGATCCCCACCTTTCCCACCCAGCATAGATGCAAACGTACTGGACAGTCGTATAATACGATCGTATGGTACGAGTATGACACACCTTGAACCACGACTGGAAGCACCGACGCGCGCGTCTGACAAGGGGTTTCCGCTGCGCAGTCTGGTGAGGCAGCCCGTTGTGCGGATCGCGCTGGTGGCCTGGGTCGGGACGAATGTGGCGCTGGTTGCCTTGGCTGGTCGGCACCTGCCGTTTCACGCCTCGAAGCTCGCCCACCCGCCGACCGCGGGCGCGGTGCTGCAGACCAACGCGATGTTCTTCGAGGTTTTTGCCCTGATGGGGGTCGTGCACCTCATCACTCGGCGGCATCCGGTGCCCGATGTAGCTGCGCGCGCACCCGAGCGAGAGCTGGCGGCGAGGGAGACCGCAGTCGTACTGGCCTACGGGGTGCTCGCCATGGTGGGCGGTTATCTTGTCGCGCACGCCTTCGGATGGCACGCGTTCGGGTTCCACCTCGACGGGATGATCATCCGCACCGATCGGGCGGTGGTCCCCCACGAAGCGCTCGCCTGGGCGGCGTACAACGTCGTTGCGTACGCGGTGGCACCCTTCCTCTTCTTCCGACGCCGGTACACCACGCGCCAGCTGAGCCTGCGCTCGTCGAACTGGCGTGCCGATCTCAAGGTGATCCTGGTCGTGCTGGTCCTGGAGTCGGCGGTGCAGTTGCTCCTCGACCCCGCCGTGCTTCACCTCGACTCCAGGCAGCTACTGCTCGGTGCCCCGCTAACGTTTGTGATCTCGTTCGCCGGCACGGTGCTGCCGACGATGGTGTTCGTCTACTGCATCCTCACACCTCGGTACCTGCGGCTGACCGGGTCGTTCCCGGCCACAGTGGTCCTGGGAGGGCTGACCTACGCGTCACTGCACTTCTCGGACGGCTGGACCAACCTCGCCTCGCCCACAGACGCCCTGCTCTCCGCGCTCTACGTGCTGCTGTTCTACACCGCGCCCGGGATGTTCAAGACCTTCATCACACTGCGCACAGGCAACGCGTGGGCGCACGTGTGGGCCTACCACGCGATCGCGCCACACACGCTGATCGATACCCCCATGTTCGTCAAGATCTTCGGGATCAGGTGACCCTCATGACCAAGCCCCTCGTTTCCAGGCAGAACGTGCTCGTGATCGGCGCCGCAGGTGCGCTGGGCGCGCTCGTCGTCGATGCCTTCCAGCGTCGTGGATGGACGGTCCATGAAGCAGGCCGCACGCGGACCGCGTCGCACAACTTCCGGTACGTCGATTTGGCCGCCGCCTCGACCCTCCCCTCGACCCTGCCTGCAGCGCTCGAGGGCGTGGACCTAGTCGTCAGCACGGTCCCGGACCCGACCCTGGCCGCCGAGCGGCACATCCTGGAGAACGGCGGCCTCATGCTCAACCTGTCGGCGGAGCCAGCCAGCGCACTGAACTCACTGCGGGGCGTGGGCGCGACGGACGGGACCGTCGTGATGAACGCCGGCATCGCCCCGGGGGTCACGAACCTGGTGGCCGCGTCCCTCCTCGAGGAGTACCCGGACGCAGACGAGGTCGAGCTGGTCTTCACCGTGACGACCAAGGGCAGTGGCGGCAAGGCAGCCGCAGACTTCGCCCACCGCGGGCTAACCGGGCTCCGTCGCCACCGGGTCGCCAAGGTGCGGCTGGCACCGCCCTTCGGGACGCGTCAGGTGCTCGGATTCGCCGAGCCCGACGGCGGCTGGCTCGGCCCGTCGGCCGACGGCGTCACCGTGAGCCCCTACATCTGCCTGGCCGAGCGCCCGGTGCAAGAACTCATGCTCGCGCTGAACCGGGCCCACCTGATCTCGCGGCTGCCAAGAGCCGCGCTCCGCTCGCGCCGACCCACCACGATCGCCGATGCGAGCAGGGAACCGGTCGCCCACCATGTCGCACTGCTCGCCGCAGGACGGCGACTCGGCACCCGGCGTGTCGTGGGCACCGGGGACTTCCGGATGGCGGCCGACACGAGCGTGGTCTTCGCCGACGCGCTGCTCGGTCGCGACGGCGGCGAGGCCGCGAAGCCGGGTGCCTGGTACCCCGAGGAGGTCCTCACCCTGGGACGGGTTGTCGAACCCCTCGCACAAGCGGGGATCGCGGTACGGACCCTTGAAGATAACGGGCACGCGATCCAATGAGCACCATTCATCAGCCAAGCGCCGGAGCCGGCGTCGCCGACGCGGCGCAACTCCCGACCGGACGTGCCCCTCACCTCAACGCTGCCTGGGTGTCAGGTCAGGAGGGGAGCCGGAACGAGATCGCCACGCTCCCGCCCGCATGGTTCGGATCTCCGCCCCGGGGCGGTGTGGATGTCGCCCCACATACCGGGGTCGACGAGCTTGAAGATCGGGGCCTGGGGTCCTTGTTGACCGCAAGATCGTCTTCGACGTCGATCTGTGACCGGTGTGAGGCGCTCCGTCGGCTGTCGCGCATAAGGATGAGGTACATGACCCAGGACCAGATCCGCATCTCGGGAACCCACGGCACCTCGGCCGGGTCGGTACCCGCTGTCCAGATCACCGGAGTCACCAAGGACTTCGGTGACGTCCACGCCGTTCGCGGCATCGACCTGTCCCTGGAGCGGGGTGAGATCGTCGCCTTCCTCGGCCCGAACGGAGCAGGCAAGACCACGACCATCGACATGGTCCTCGGCCTCTCGAGGCCGACCACCGGCACCGTCGAGGTCCTGGGACTCCACCCCAGGCAGGCGATCGCACGGGGCCTGGTCTCCGCGGTGATGCAGACCGGAGGCCTCCTCAAGGACCTGTCGGTCCGCGAGACCGTTGCCTACACGGCCAGTCTCTTCGCCGACACTGCTCCGGTCGACGTCGTGCTCCGCACCGCGGGCATCTCGTCGATCGCCGACCGCAAGGTCGGCAAGTGCTCCGGGGGTGAGCAGCAGCGCCTGCGCTTCGCGATGGCGCTGCTGCCCGACCCGGCCCTGCTGCTGCTCGACGAGCCGACCACCGGCATGGACGTCGAGGGGCGGCATGCGTTCTGGTCCGCCATCCGCGCGGACGCCGAGAAGGGCCGCACGGTCCTCTTCGCGACGCATTACCTCGAGGAGGCCGACCAGTACGCCGACCGGATCGTGCTGATCAGCCGCGGCAAGATTGTCGCCGACGGCACCGGCAGCCAGATCAAGGCCCTCGCAACCGGGCGGACCGTGCGGGCGACCATGGAGAACCCAGAAAAGCATGGCCTCCTGTCCCTCCCGGGTGTCGAGAGCGTCGACGTCCGCGGGGACGCGGTCTACATCCGTGCCAGGGACACCGACGCGGCGGCACGCTACCTGCTGAACGAGACCGGTGCCCACGACCTGGAGATCACCGCCCGCGGGCTCGAGGACGCGTTCCTCAGCCTGACCGGCGGCGACGACGTAGAAGGAAGACAGCGATGACCATCCAGACCCTCGACCCCGCCACCCGGCGCGTCCCGCCGTTCGGCGGGTTCAACCTCACCTTGCTCGGCATCGAGCTGAGGCGGATGCTGCGCAACCGGCGCACAATCGTCTTCACCCTGATCCTGCCGGCCGCGCTACTGCTCAGCTTCGGCGGCCAGAAGGGCTGGCAGGACAAGGCCGGCTCGGGCAACGTGGCGGCGTACATCCTGGTATCCATGGCCCTGTACGGCGCGGCGCTCACCGCGGCGGCGGGCGGCTCGATGGTCGCCATGGAGCGGTCGCTGGGTTGGTCGCGGCAGCTGCGTCTGACCCCGTTGAACCCGATCGTGTACATCCTGATGAAGGCATTAGTGGCGCTGGTCCTGGGCGGCCTCGCGATTGCGGCAGTCAACGTCGTCGGCCTCCTCCAGGGCAGGGCCGAGATGCCGACCCACGTCTGGATCTTCAGTGCGATGGTGACCTTGTTCTGCACGCTGACATTCGCAGCCCTTGGCGTCTTCGTGGGCTACATCGTCCCGGGCGAGAACGCAATGCAGGTCCTGGGGCCCGGCCTCGCCCTGTTGTCGTTCCTCGGCGGCGTGTTCATCCCCCTCAACCAGTACTCCTCCGCGGTGAGGCACGTCGCCTACTGGACTCCCATGTACGGCGTCTCCGAGATCGCCCGAGCGCCCCTCACGCACGAACTGCCCTGGTACGCGATCCTCAACACCGTGGTGTGGTTCGGCCTCTTCGTGGCCGGCGCCGCATGGCGAATGAGCAAGGACACGGCCCGGGCGTGAACTGGAGTGCCCGCCCTGCCCCCATCGAAGCGGACCGGCCACCGGCGCACGTCGGTGGTGGTTGAGGTTCGCGGGGATCTGGCTCCGTAGCGGGCCAGGCTGGACGGCACGCGCGGCGTGCCACATACACATCCAAGGTGCAAGCGTGCGCTTTCCCCTCGTGTAGCTGCCGAATGGCCGCCCCCTATGGGTGCAACGACGCTGCTCTCTGCATTGTCTGGTCTGTCGAACGACCACGGGAGCGGCTGGAGTCGACCAGTCCGCCGCGGCAACGCTTCACGCGCATGGCACCAGACCAAGTCGCAATCCCCGGCCCCCGAGTCCATGCCAGGTCCCGCAGGCCGAACCCCCACCGGACACCCGTTGATCGAAGCCACCCGCACGAGCCACCAGGGCCGATGGCGTCGCAGTAGACCTGTCCGGTGAACGTCTCACCTGTCGGGGCCTATCCGTACGCTCCCCGCCCATGACGAGCCCATCGGCCGGGGCCGGGATCCTGATCGGGTACGCCCGCTGCTCCACCGACGAGCAGGACCTCACCGCCCAACGGCAGGTTCTTCTCGAGCTTGGCGTGGCCGAGGAGCGGATCTACCTCGACCACGGTCTGACCGGCACCCGCCGCGCCCGGCCCGGCCTGGACCAGGCCCTAGGAGCGTGGGTCGGTAACACGTGAGGTGGGGTGCTTCGCGGGTGTCCGGTTTGGCGGGATCATCTGGTGTGGCTGGTGATCGGGACGACGAGGGCCTGTTCGAGTTGGCGCCGGCGCCGGGTGTTGGGGGCATTCCCGGGGAGCTGAAGCTGCCGGTGGACAAGAGGTTCCGGGCGTTCGACCCGGACCAGATCTTGTTGTTGCCGCCGTCGCTGGATGAGTGGCTGCCAGCGGATCACCTGGCCCGGTTCGTCGCCGATCTGGTGGATGAGCATCTGGACCTGTCGCGGATCCGCGCGAAGTACACCGAGTCGCGGGGTGGGCCGCCGTACGACCCGCGGTTGATGGTCCGGCTGCTGATCTACGGGTACTGCACCGGGGTCCGGTCCTCCCGCAAGATCGAGAAGGCGTGCAGCGATGTGGTGGCGTTCCGGTGGCTGGCCGCCGGTGCCGGCCCGGACTACCGGGCGATCGCCCGGTTCCGCAAGCGGCACCTGTCCGCGTTGGGGCACCTGTTCACCCAGGCGTTGGCGTTGTGCCAAGCCGCGGGCATGGTCCGGCTGGGGCAGGTCGCGTTGGACGGCACCAAGGTCCGCGCGAACGCCTCCCGGCGCAAGGCGATGAGCTACGCCCGGATGACCACCCGGGAGAAGGCCCTGGCGGAGGAGGTGTCGGCGATGTTGTACGACGCCGAAGCGGTCGACAAGGCCGAGGACGCCGCCTACGGCCGGCATGGCAGGGACGACGACCTGCCCCCGGACCTGCGCCGCACGACCGACCGGCTGGCCAAGATCCGCCAAGCGAAGGCCGCGTTGGAGGCCGAGGCCGCCGCTGCGGCGGGCGAGCACGCCGCCGACCTCGCTCGCCGTCAGGGCGCCGACGAGGACACCGTCGCCGAACGCGCCGCCGCCGCGGCCGCGGCCGACAAGGCGGTGCCCAAACCGAAAGCACAGCGCAACTTCACCGACCCCGACTCACGGATCATGAAGACGTCCGACGGGTCGTTCCACCAGTGCTACAACGCTCAGGCCGTCGTCGACGCCGACCACCAGGTGATCATCGCGACCGGCCTGGGCCAGTGCGCCGCTGACGTCGCCAACCTGATCCCGATGACCGAACAAGCCACCACCAACACCGGAACCGCACCCGGGCAGGTGTTGGCCGACGCCGGGTACTGCAGCGACGACAACCTCGCCCAGCTGGCCGACCTGACTGCCCAGACCGGGACCGAGTTCTTCATCGCCACCGGCCGCACCAGCCACGACGAGCCGGTCCCGCCCGCACCGCGCGGGAGGATCCCGAAGAACGCCACCCGCCGGCAGCGGATGGCACGCAAGCTACGCACCAAACCCGGACGAGCGGCCTACGCCCGACGCAAGGCCATCGTGGAGCCGGTGTTCGGGCAGATGGCCACCCTGCAGAACGCCCAACACCTCCTCCTCCGCGGACTGGACGCAGCCCGCGGCGAATGGCTACTCCTGGCCGCCTGCCACAACCTGCGCAAACTCCACGCCCACCTCGGTGTCCCGGGCCTGGCCGACCTGACGACCCCCTGAACCGGCCCTCGGCCAGACCCCCGGCCCAGCCTCCCATCTCCCACCAACCGATTCCCGGCCCCTCGAACGCCTCAGCAGGCCCCCGCCAGCCCCCAAGGCCCACGCTCCGCCCCGACCCCCGGCACCGCCGCCACCACCCCCGCCGAACGGGTTACCGACCCACGCTCCTAGCCGCCGTCCGTACCGGCGACACCCTCGTGGTCCCCAAGCTGTCCCGCCAGCCGTGTTCGACGGCCAGGAGCTGCTTGTAGGCGGCGGCGAGGTCTTCGGGGGTGAGGGTGGCGTCGGAGGTGCGCAGCAGCCATTTGCCGTCCAGGTGGGCCTCTCGCTTGGCGGCTGCGGCGTCGATGCGTAGCAGTCCCGAAGCGGTGCGGCGCAGGTAGCGGCGCAGGCCGGGCTTGGTTTTCAGGGTGCCGACCAGTTCGTCGCGGCGGCGGGCGGTCCAGGTGTCCGACCCCTCGATCAGCCCGGTCAAGTGGGCGATCAGGTTGGCCCGCACCGCAGCGTCGCGTTCGGCTTGTTCTGGGTTGTGGCAGACCACGAACCGCACCGCGCGGGCGCCGCCGTCCCCGTCGCCGTCGCCGCCGGGTGCGACGGCGACTTCCTTGACCCGCAGGTTGCCGGCCACGGTCTTGTACCGGCCGGGCCGGGCCAGCGCGGCGGTCGCTTCGCGGTTGGTGTGCCGCAGTTTCTCGGCGTGGATGTAGTGCCCGCCACCGCGGGTCAGGTACGCCCGGTTGGTCGCGGAGGCGAACCCGCGGTCGGCGACCCACACCATCCGGTGCAGGTTCCAGCCGGTCAGGTCGTCCTTGACCCGCCGGATGAGGGCGTGTCAGATGGTCTGTGTGTGAGGGAACGCTCTTGACCCCCTCACCGGGAGTGAAGTCCGGGTGAGGAGGATGGAGTTCCTCATGACCTTGACGAGCGGTCCTACTCCTGTGGCGTCTGTTGGGCCCAGGGAGTCCGTGGAGCCGGCGGCGCGGGTGTTGCGCCGGCGGTGGTTGTCCGACGAGATGATCGATGGGTTGCTGTCCGAGGTGGACGGCGGCGGTCTGGCGTTGACCGGTGAGGGCGGCTTCTTGCCCGAGCTGCTCAAGGCGGTGCTGGAGCGTGGCCTGGCCGTCGCGCCGTAGAGGCGGCTGGCGCTGTGCGCTGCTGCGGTCAGAGTGGCCTTGAGAACGCTTAGCGTGCCCGGGAGGTAGGTGAATGTGTAGTTGTCCGCCGTGGCGCCCGTGCAGGTGGTGGCGCCCGGGTGGAGGCCGGCGCCAAGGGTGGTGTCGGCGCTGCAGGTGGCTGCTGTGGTCAGGACGTTGACGTCGTCACCGGCGACGAATCCGCTGTAGGCGGGGGTCACGGTCGTGGCCGTCGCGGGGTCGCCGTAGGTGTAGGTCGCGGAAGACGCCGTGACGGTCAGGCCGGCGGGGTTGACCGGTATCGTCACAGTGGTGGTGGCCGCGGTGTAGTTGGTGTCGCCGGACTGGGACGCGGTCAGAACACAGGACCCGGTTCCGGTGTATGACACGGTCGCCGCGTTCGTGCCGGACACTGTGCACACGCCGGTTCCGCTGGTGGGGGCGAGGGTATAGGTGACCGGGTTACCCGACCCCCCGCCGGTGGCGGTCAAGGTCGCCGATCCGCCGTAGACCGCCGCTGGCGGCGCGGCCACCGAGATCACCTGTGCTGCTTGGGCCACCGTGTATGACCGGGTTTGGGTCGTCGTGTTCCCCGCGAGATCGGTTGCGGTGAGCGTGAGGTTCTGCGCACCGACCCCGGTGCCGTAGCCCGAGATCGTGCATCCTTCCGCGGTTAGGCCGGAGGTCGTGTCGCTGGCGATGCAGGTCGGTGCTGGAGGGACCGTTCCGGCGGCGTAGACAGCACCATCGACAGGCCCGTCCGCAATGGTCAGAACGGGGGGTGAGTTGTCATAGCCGAATGTTGGGGAATCGGTGGTGGTGCTGTCTCCGTTGTCGTCTGCACATGAGAGTGAAAGCGACACGCTGGGCGGGTCGGGTCCTGAATAGGTAGTGGGTGTATCACAGGTGGAATTCGGGGCTGTACTCGTCGCCGAGAACGTTACCGGAGCGGAATACCAGTTGCCGGAATCCGGTGCGCGATCCGGGTTCAGGGCCATCGGCGGTGAGGAGGTGGGCATGCTGGCGCCCACTTGATTGAGGGCCACCACGGCGAACGTATAGGACTGCCCGACGGCCAAGTCGTTCATGGTGCAGGACAACTCACCGGTTGTCGTGCACGCCCTCCTTGGGGCGTCGAAGTCACCGAAAAGCCGAGAATCGGTGACGTGCCATTGGACACAGGGGGGCGCCAGGACACAATCGCAGAATCTTTGGCGCGCACGACCGATACGCCCAACGGTGGGCTGGGAGGAGCCGCCGCCACCATCCCGGACATGGGTACGGTATACCCGTAGCCCATTCCGGGCCCGTTGTAGTTGAAGTACAGTTCCCCCGAAAGGGGGCCCGTTTGGGTGCCGGCTTTCCACCAGAGGTCGAAGACGCACGTCCCTCCGGACGGGACGATGGTTCCGCTGCAAGTGTCCTTGATCAACTCGACTCCGGGCGCCCCCCTGATGACACTCGCCCCGGGGCTCACGCTGGTCAGGGTTGTCACGACGACTTCGCGGGTGACGTTCGACCCGGGCGCTACCGTCCCGAAATCCAAGGTGCTGGGAGTCACCACCACCCAGTCGCTGGCCATGGCGGGGGGCGCCATGAGAACGCTCAAGGAAAGGACGACTAACAGGGTAATGGGCATGAGTACCCTGCTTGCAAGG
Organism: uncultured Actinomycetota bacterium; assembly: GCA_963740575.1. GTDB lineage: Bacteria > Actinomycetota > Actinomycetes > Actinomycetales > Kineosporiaceae > CAVUET01. The sequence goes on from CAVUET010000002.1 coordinate 484,505, forward strand.
CCACGAAGCACCCGTTACCACCTGCCCTCGGCGGAGTCCGCTACCGACGAACTTCCGCCCACCATTACAGCCAGCTGTCCGGCGGGAAGCGGCCGGATGCTGAACCCACTCCTTCCTCTGGCGGAAACCAGGCCCGTAGCGTGATCGCCCGTTACTGGTATCGCTTGGTCGAGGGTGCCTGCGACCGATTCGCGCCCCGTTGGGGGAGCGGTGTGTGACAGTGTCGGCCAGTGTTGGTCCATCGTGTGGGCGGGCAACTGCCGATCACCACGCTCCTGGCCGCCGACGGCGCCTCAGCGCAGGCTGTCGACTGGCCGGGGCGGTGGTCGGGCTGGCCCTGCCGGGCCGGGGTTCCCGCCCGAAGGCGCGTGGTTGCACGCGATTGCCTGCCAGCCAACCCGCACCCCCTGCGCCGACCGTCCGCCACGACAAGGCGGCCAGTCGGCAACTGGCGCGCGAGTCATCCCCGGGCCAGTTGTTGAAGACGGGACGAAGGCCACTTCACGGCGGTCCGTGCGGCTTCATAGCGTGGCGGTCACGAGCTGACGTGGCGGGGGATGATCCCGATGCCGGTAGATCAAGAACTGCGGCTTCGTTACCAGGAAACCAGGTCAGCGGTCCGCAGGCGGCGCGAGCGCGCCCGGCGGTTCCGGCGTCGCGGGAGCATCGACTATCTCGGGGAGTACGAGCTGGCGCTCGAGGAGGGCCACGAGGCGGCGCTGGCCTGGCTGCTGGGGGAGACGGTGGTGGCTCCGGTGACGAAGACGCCAGCGGCGGCGGGCCTCGACCTGGCTGCTGCCGAATTGCGTGCGGCGGAGCGGCAACCATCGGATCCGTGGAGGATCCCGGCGGTCCTGCCAGACTCCTTCGCGGGTGAGCTTACCTACATCGATGGGGTGGCTCACGTCCTGCAATGGTTCCTGGCGGGCTCCAGATCCAGCCCCGCGGTCGGCCACTGATCACCCGCTGGAACAGGTCAACGCAATCGCGCCGGTGCCGATCGCCGCAGTCCGAGTGGGGCCGGCCGGGTCTCCCAGAGCAGGCGCTCACGCCAGCGCAGCACCCGCGCGCCACCCTCGCGGCCGGTGAAGGGCATCGCCGTGCCGCGGTCCCCTGGATCAGCCCGGCTAACTGCAGGACCCGCTCCACCAAGCTGACCTCGACACGGTGACCCATGTACCGATGTTGCGCCTCGTACGGGTGTCCGGAGAGATGCTCGCGACTGATCAAGTGGCGAGGGCTCTTCACCAGTTGCCTGACGTTGAGCGCCGTATTGGCACTGAGTGCCGAAAGGGACAAACGTCCCAATGTGGATGTGTCCGGCGCCACACACACTGCACTGACTGACTGGCAGTCCCTTGAGCAGGCGAGGCGCGGATGCGCTCCCGACGAAGGGATTCCGATGGAGAGACTTCCTGCGGTACCGAACGAGGCGAGGGCGCCGGGCGAGACCCGCCAACAGGGTACGCTGGGCGAGAGGCTGTTGGCACTGGGTGTCAGTCGGCGGTCGTTCATGCGTTGGGCGACCGGTGTCACTGCGGTGCTGGCGCTGCCGCCGGTCCTCGCGCCGCAGGTGGCTCAGGCGGTGGAGAAGGCTCAGAGTCCGACCTTGTTGTGGCTTGCGTTCCAGGGCTGCACGGGTGACACCGAGTCGTTCCTGCGTTCGCGCAGCCCGGGGGTGGGTGAGTTGATCCTGGGCATGGTGTCGGTTGACTACCACGAGACGATCATGGCTGCGTCGGGGGGTCAGGCGGAGCGGTCGCTTTCGGAGGCGCTGGCCCGCGGCGGGCACCTGGTGGTGGTGGAGGGCTCGGTCCCCATGGGGGCGAACGGGACGTACTGCGTGATCGGCGGCAGGACGGCCCGGCAGCGGCTGGAGGAGGCCGCCAAGGGCGCGGCCGCGATCGTCAGCGTGGGCACCTGCGCCGCGTTCGGCGGGCTGCCGGCCGCGGCGCCGAACCCGACCGGCGCCGTCGGCGTGCAGGACGTGGTCAACGGCGTCCCGGTGATCAACCTGCCGGGGTGCCCCGCCAATGCGGACAACATCACCGCCACGCTGGTGCATTACCTGACCTTCAAGGCGCTGCCGCCCACCGATGACCGCGGCAGGCCGCTGTTCGCCTACGGGGAGCGGATCCACGACAACTGCCCGCGCCGCGGACACTTCGACGCGGGGCGCTTCGCCGTGGCCTTCGGGGACGAGGGGCACCGCAGCGGATGGTGCCTGTACAAGCTGGGCTGCAAGGGTCCCAACACGTTCCACAACTGCCCCACCCAGCAGTGGAACGAGCACACCAGCTGGCCGATCGGCGTCGGCTCGCCGTGTGTGGGCTGCTCCGAGCCCGCCTTCTGGGACACCATGACGCCGATCTACGACCGGCTCCCGCAGGTGCACGGTGCCGGGCTGGACTGGACCGCGGACAAGATCGGATTCACTCTCCTGAGCGCGACTTTCGCCGGGGCTTCGCTGCACGGCGTGGCCAAGGCTGTCCAGAGCCGGCGCTACTTCCGGGCCGAACGAGCCGAGTCCGGTGCCTCCAACCTCTACCCGGCACACGCATCAACGGCAGCACACCGGGTCCCGGGCGTCTTGGCGCCCAGAGCCGGGAGCGCTGATGCGATCAACCCGCCGACGGCACCCACGCCGTCCGGGAAACCCCCCTCTGACCCCAGCGAGAAGGGGGAGTCGTCGTGAGTCGGATTGTGGTGGACCCGATCACCCGGATCGAGGGCCACCTGCGGATCGAGGCGCAGGCAGAAGCCGGGGTCGTGACCAAGGCGTGGTCCTCGGCCACGATGTGGCGCGGCCTGGAGAAGATCCTGACCGGTCGCGACCCGCGCGACGCCTGGTACTTCGCTCAGCGGATCTGCGGCGTCTGCACGACCGTGCACGCCCTGGCGTCCGTCCGCGCGGTGGAGGACGCCCTCGGGATCACCCCACCGCCGAACGCGATGCTGCTGCGGGATCTGATCGCGGCGACCCAGTTCGTGCACGACCACGTGGTGCACTTCTACCACCTGCATGCGCTGGACTGGGTGGACGTCACGTCCGCACTGAAGGCCGACCCCGCGAAGGCATCGCAACTGGCCCAGACCATCTCGGATTACCCGCAGTCGTCGACCACGCGGTTCACCGACGTCAAGACACGGTTGTCGAAGTTCGTCACCGGTGGGCGCCTCGGCCCGTTCGCCAACGGCTACTGGGGTCACCCGGCCTACCGACTGCCCCCCGAGGTCAACCTGATCGCCGTCAGCCACTACCTGGACGCGCTGGAGTTCCAGCGCAACTACGTGAAGGTGCACGCCCTGCTCGGGGGGAAGAATCCGCACCCGCAGAGCTACCTGGTCGGCGGGATGTCCACCGCGATCGACCCGAGCAACCAATCGACCCTGAACGACAGCGGCATGGCGCAGATCCGCCAACTGCTGCAGCAGGGCCTCGACTTCGTCAACCAGGCGTACATTCCCGACCTGATCGCGATCGCGTCGGCCTACCCGGAGTGGACGAAGATCGGCGGCGGAGTCGGCAACTACCTGTCGTTCGGGGACTTCAACGCCGGACCGCAGCCCGCGCATGCCCCGATCGAGAACGGGATCCTACCCAGCGGGGTGATCCGCGGCCGCAACCTGTCCGCGGTGGAGCGGGTCGACCCGACGAAGATCGCCGAGTTCGCCGCACACTCCTGGTACCGCTACTCCGAGGGTCGTGAGGCCGGGCTGGCGCCGTGGGACGGCGAGACCACGGCGCACTACACCGGGCCCGAGCCGCCGTACCAGCACCTCGACGTCGACGCCGAGTACTCGTGGCTGAAGTCACCGCGCTACGACGGCATGGCGGTCGAGGTCGGACCGCTGGCTCGGGTCCTGATCGCATACGGGCGCAAGGACAAGCGTTTCGTGCCGCTGGTGGACGGCGCGCTGACCACGCTGAACGCGACCCCGCAGGCCTTGTTCTCCACGCTCGGGCGGACCTTGGCCAGAGGTCTGGAGAGCGTCGTCCTGGCCCGGCACGCGATGGACCTGCTGGACCGGCTGCAGGGCAACATCGCCGGTGGCGACCTGAGGATCCACGACGACTCCCGCTGGGACCCCTCGTCATGGCCGCAGCACGCACGCGGCGTCGGCTTCCATGAGGCACCCCGCGGCGGCCTGTCGCACTGGGTCGTGATCGACGGCCAGAAGGTGGCCAACTACCAGGCCGTGGTACCGACGACCTGGAACGCCGGTCCCCGTGACGCCAAGGACATTCCCGGGCCGTACGAGGCCGCGCTGGTCGGCACGCCACTGGCGGTCGCGGACCAGCCGCTGGAGATCCTGCGCACCATGCACTCGTTCGACCCGTGCATGGCCTGCGCCGCCCACATCCTCGACGCCGACGGCAACCCCGTGACCCAAGTGACGATCCAATGACGGGCGCCATGCATCGGCCCCCGATGCATCCGGACGTGATCGTCAGCAGCCAGTGCGTCTCCTCGGTCAAGGTATGGCAACCCTGGATCCGTACCCTGCACTGGACCCTTGCCGGCAGCGTCACCGTCCTCACCATCACCGGCCTCTACATCGCCAATCCAACCGCAGGCCTGCCATCCCGGTGGGAACTCATGGCGGACACGCGGTTCGTGCACCTGGTCGCCGCGTGGGTCTTCATGGCCGTCCTGGTCGGCAGGGTGTTCCTCGCCTTCACCGGAAACCCCTGGGCACGTTGGGATCAGCTCATCCCTCGCTGCCGGGAGCGCCGGGCCGCGCTAGCGCACACCGTGCGCTACTACCTGTTTCTGGAGCACGAGCCGGCGCCGGTGGTCGGGCACAACCCGATGGCCGGCCTGGTCTACGTCGCCGTGTTCGTGGTCCTGGTCGCCCAGGCCCTGGTTGGCATCGCACTGATGGCCACGGGCGACCGGATGCACGGCTGGGAGCACGCCCTCACCGGCTGGTTCACGGCCGGCCTGCCGCTGCCCACCCTACGGTTCGTCCACCACCTTCTGATGTGGCTGATCTGGGGGTTCGTCATCACCCACGTCTACGCCGCGACCCTCAGCGACAGGATCGAGCGCAGCGGCGAGATCAGCTCGATCATCGGCGGCTGGAAGCAACTGCCCACCGAGCGGGTTCAGGCCGAGTTGGACCGGAACGCCCAGGATCGCCGGGAGCGTTTCCTGCGATGACCTCGCGGCGACCTGCGGTCATCGGGTGCCGCCCTGAGGCGGCCGGAACGGAAAACCCGTGCCGGCCGCGGGCCGCTGTACTGGTGTTGGGCGCGGGCAACGAGCTGTTCACCGACGAGGGGCTCGGTTGTGCCGCGGGCCGCCGGATAGCCGAGCTGGACCTACCCGGTGTCGAGGTGCTGGACGGGGCCACCCTTGGGCTCGCGCTGCTACCCGAGATCGCCGGACGATCCGCCCTGCTGGTCCTGGATGCCGTCGTCGGCCACGACGCCCTGCCCGGCGAACTGCTGGTGCTGCGCGGCGATCAGGTCCCGGCCAACCGATACCTGACCGTCTCGGCCCATCAGATCGGGGTGTCCGAAGCCCTAGCGGTCGCCGCCCTGGCCGGCTGCGCACCGCAACGACTCGCCGCCGTCGGCATGGTGCCCAGCTGCCTGGAAACCGGCTACGGGCTCAGCCCAGACGCGGAGGCCGGGATGCCCGAGCTGGTGGCCCGGGCCCGGGATATCCTGCGGGACTGGGGCATCCCCGGAGCCTGAGCCCTGATCAGGTGACCAGTTGCTGAGTCGCTCGGGTCATCGCGACATAGCGGTCGACGGCCCTTCGATGCCCTTGCCGAAGGCCTCTGGGTCGATTAGGACGACCAGGTCGAACTCAAGCCGCTTCGACAGAGCCGGGGCAGCGACTGGATGCGGGATGTCGCCGAAAGGTGGGATCGCCTATGACGCAGGCGATCCCGGACTGCCGGGGTGGTGGATGGTGGTAGTAGTGGTGCTCATCGTGGCCGCCGAACCAGTTCCTTTGCCAGTTCCCGTTACCAACCTGGACGCCTCGGCCCTGCGACCCCTGCACGCTGAGCTCCAGGTCCACGGCCCATGCCGAAAAACCCGTCGTCGCTGGCGACTGCCACTCGTTCTCACGACGTCTGCTCCTTCGAGGGCACTTACGCGACCAATGCGCGACCGCACCTTGCCCCTGCTAGGAGCGTGGGTCGGTAACACGTGAGGTGGGGTGCTTCGCGGGTGTCCGGTTTGGCGGGATCATCTGGTGTGGCTGGTGATCGGGACGACGAGGGCCTGTTCGAGTTGGCGCTGGCGCTGGGTGTGGGGGCATTCCCGGGGAGCTGAAGCTGCCGGTGGACAAGAGGTTCCGGCGTTCGACCGGGACCAGATCTTGTTGTTGCGCCGTCGCTGGATGAGTGGCTGCGAGCGGATGACCTGGCCCGGTTAGTCGCCGATCTGGTGGATGAGCATCTGGACCTGTCGCGGATCCGCGCGAAGTACACCGAGTCGCGGGGTGGGCCGCGTACGACCGCGGTTGATGGGTACGGCTGCTGATCTACGGGTACTGCACCGGGGTCCGGTCCTCCCGCAAGATCGAGAAGGCGTGCAGCGATGTGGTGGCGTTCCGGTGGCTGGCCGCCGGTGCCGGCCCGGACTACCGGGCGATCGCACGGTTCCGCAAGCGGCACCTGTCCGCGTTGGGGCACCTGTTGACGCAGGCGTTGGCGTTGTGCAAGCCGCGGGCATGGTCCGGCTGGGGCAGCTCGCGTTGGACGGCACGAAGGTCCGCGCGAACGCCTCCCGGCGCAAGGCGATGAGCTACGCCTGGATGACCACGCGGGAGAAGGCCCTGGCGGAGGAGGTGTCGGCGATGTTGTACGACGCCGAAGCGGTCGACAAGGCCGAGGACGCGCCTACGGCACATGGCAGGGACGACGACCTGCTCCTGGACCTGCGCCGCACGACCGACCGGCTGGCGAAGATCAGCCAAGCGAAGGCCGCGTTGGAGGCCGAGGCGCCGCTGCGGCGGGCGAGCACGCCGCCGACCTCGCTCGCCGTCAGGGCGCCGACGAGGACACCGTCGCCGAACGCGCCGCCGCCGCGGCCGCGGCCGACAAGGCGGTGCCCAAACCGAAAGCACAGCGCAACTTCACCGACCCCGACTCACGGATCATGAAGACGTCCGACGGGTCGTTCCACCAGTGCTACAACGCTCAGGCCGTCGTCGACGCCGACCACCAGGTGATCATCGCGACCGGCCTGGGCCAGTGTGAGTGAGCCCGGCTTCGGTTGAGGCTGGTTTATCCCGCAGGTTGGTAGGTGCGGGGGTTGATGTCGCGGTCGTTGTCCCGTGGGAGGTAGCGTCCGTCGGGTCCGCGGAGCGCCTGGTCTTCGGGGTTGTCCCCGAGGTTCGGGGAGTTCGCCGTTGTTGTAGGCGTTCTCATATTCTGTCGGCGTGCGTCCACCCGAGGCTTGAGTGCGGTCGTGCGGTGTTGTACCAGGCCACCCAGGAACTCGTGTCGAGCTCGATTTCCGGCGCGTCCTGCCACGATTCTCGACGGTTATAGCATTCCGTCTTGTAGACCCCGTTCAGTGATTCCGCCATGGCATTGTCGTAGGAATCCCCGACGGTGCCGATCGAAGCCAGGGCACCGAAATCGGCCAGCACGTTGCGGTAGCGGATCGCGGTGTACTCCGCGCCGGCGTCGGAGTGGTGGACCAGGTCCTTGGTGTCCTGCCCGGCGCGGGCGCGGGCGTACAAGGCCATCTCCAAGGCGGCCAGCGGCAGCTCGGTCAGGTGATGATCGGCCACCGCCCAGCCGACGATCCGACGGGAGAACACGTCCTGCACGAACGCCGCGAACGCCCTGCCCGCCTCGGTCTCCAGGTAGGTGAAGTCGACCACCCACAGCTGGTTCGGGGCGGACGCGGTGAAGTCGCGACCCACCCGGTCCGGCGCCCGTTCCGCGGCCGGGTCGGCGACAGTGGTGCGGTAGAAGCAGTCCCCTCGACGTGCGCCGTACAGGCCCAGCTCGCGCATCAGCCGCTCGATCGTGCACCGCGCGACCGGCCGCCCCCAGGACTCCTGACATGGGGACATGAGGTTCGGGGGCTGAACCGTCGCTGACGTGCATGTTTTCTGCTGTCCTGACCTTGTTTGAACGCCCCGGGCTTGAGATAATTCAGGTGTAGTCGTCGGGTTCTTCGGGGTGGTGGAGGATGGCGGGGATGCTCAGCCAGTTGCCGTTGCCGGTGCCGCCCGCGGAGGCGGTGCAGGTCGCCGACGGGGTGTATCTGGTGGCTGGCGGGGACGGGGGCGTGGTGTGGGTGCATGGCCTGGCCACCTTCGCCTGGGATCGCGGGGATGAGACCGCGCGGCGGTTGGCGGCGGTGCAGTTGGTGCGGGTGAAGGCGGCCAGCCAGGTCCAGGTCGCGGCCGCGTTCGGAGTGCGGGCGGGGACGGTGTGGCGGTGGGGTCAGGCGCTGTCGGAGCAGGGGGTGGCCGGGCTGGTCGCGGGCCGGCCGGGCCCGAAGGGCGCCTCCAAGCTGACATCGGCGGTGGTGGCGCGGATCCGGGAACTGGACCGGGCGGGGGCGACCCTTACCGTGATCGCGGCGGAGGTCGGGGTGTCCACGTTCAGTGTCCGTAATGCGTTGGGGCGCACGAAGTCCCGGCTCGGCGAGGCCGTGCCTGAGCCCGCTGAACAGTCGGGACTCGACCCGGCGGAGATGGCCGGGTCCGACCCGGTAGCCGATGCCGGCCCGGCGCCCGGTATCGGCGATGACGGCGGGCAGGAGGCCGTCGGCGAGCTGGCGGTGTTACCGGATCCGGTCAACCGGGACGGTGAGCGGGTGCTGGCGCGGTGGGGGTTGCTGGGTGAGGGTGCGGCGCCGGTGTTCCGTTCGGGGGCGCGGTATCCGTTGGCGGGCCTGCTGTTGGCGCTGCCCGCCCTGCAGGCCACCGGCCTGCTGGCCACGGCCCGGTCGACGTACCGCAGGTTGCGGGACGGGTTCTACGACCTGCAGGCCGTGCTGGTCACACTGGTGTTCCTGGCGTTGTTGCGTGAGCCGCGCGCGGAGGGCGCCACGAGGGTCCCGCCGAGCGCGTTGGGTCGGGTGTTGGGGTTGGACCGGGCCCCGGAGGTCAAGACCATCCGCCGCAAGCTGGGCGAACTCGCGTCCGCCGGTAAGGCGTCGGAGTGGATGCTGGCGTTGGCCCGTCACCACGCCGCGACCCGCCCGGAGGCCCTGGGGTTCCTCTACGTGGACGGGCACACCCGCGTCTACACCGGCACCAAGCAGGTGCAGAAGACCCATGTGGCCCGGTTGAAGTTCCCCGCCCCCGCCACCTTGGAGACCTGGGTGACGGATGCGGACGGGGACCCGCTGTTCGTGGTCCTGGCCGAACCCTCGGCGTCCCTGGCCAGCGAACTGACCCGGCTGGCCCCCCAGCTACGCCAGATCGTCGGGCAGGGTCGGGCGACCACGGTGTGTTTCGACCGGGGCGGCTGGTCCCCGGCGGTGTTCGCCGACCTGATCGAGGCCGGGTTCGACATCCTGACCTACCGCAAGGGCGCCATTCCCGACCTGCCGGACGCTGCGTTCACCACCATCACCTTCACCGACGACCGGGCGCGGGTCCGGACCGTCGAGATCGCTGACGGGACAACGGAACTGGCCATCCACGAAGGCCGGCGCAAAGGCCAGACCGTGGTCCTGCGGCAGGTCACCCGCCGCAAGACCGACCGGCACGGCGAACTGCGCCAGACCCACATCCTGACCTCCCGCACCGACCTGACACCGGAGCAGGTCGCGCACCGGATGTTCTCCCGCTGGCGGGAGGAGAACTACTTCCGCTACGCCCGCACCCACTTCGACCTGGACGCCCTGGACTCCTACGCCGCCACCCCCGACGACCCCGACCGGGCGGTGCCCAACCCCGTCCGGGCCACCACCAAGACCGCCGTCACCGATGCCGAGACTCACCTGGCCGACACCGAAACCGGCCGCGACGCAGCGCTTCTGGCGCTGCGCACCCCACCAGCGGGCCAGACCGTGCTGATCAGCAACCAGATCCTCAACAACCTCAACTCCCCGGTCGAGGCCGCCCGCGAGTACCTGTCCACCGCCCAGGCCGCCCATGCGGCCACCCCTGCCCGGGTCCGCCTGGGAGACCTGGCCCCGGACATGGTGGTCCTGGACACCGAGACCAAGCTGATCACCCACGCCATCCGGATGACCGCCTACAACACCGAAACCGCTCTCGCGTCCGCTCTGCACGGCCACTACGCCCGCGCCGACGACGAGGCCTACGCCCTCATCCGCGAAGCCCTGGCCGGCAGCGGCGACATCCACCCCGACCAGGAAGTCCTGCACATCCGGCTCGACCCGCTGTCCGCGCCCCGGCGGACCGCCGCCCTGGCCGCCCTCTGCCAGCAGCTGAACACCACCCGCACCCGCTACCCCGGCACCAACCTCGTCCTGCACTACCAGGTCAAACCCCACCCCTGACCATGCAAGATCTACATCGCCATGTCAGGGCTGGCCCTCGACGGTGATGTGCAGCTTGTGCATCAGCTGCCACATCTTGCGGGCGCCCAGCAACTCCTGGCCCCGCTCGGGGTCATGCCAGATCGCCGCCAGCACCTCCTTGACCTTCTCATCCCGCAACGCGCGAGCGCTGGGCGGACGCGCCTTGGTCGCGTAGTAGGTACCCGGGGCGATCTTGCACACGAACTGCGAGAGCACGTGGCAGACCGGCTCGACCCCGAACCGCTGCTTGACCGAATCAACGAAGGCGACCAGGACCGGCGTGGACAGCCAGGTCCCCAACGCGGTCACCACCAAGGGCGCCCCCGTGCGCTCCGCCGTCGCCTCACCGTCACCAGCGGGCACGTCAGCGCAGGGAATACCCTCGGACTCGACAGGTGTTTCCGCTTCGTTTTCTACCAGGGAAGACGCGGGTCGAGCTCCCGCGCGAAGAAAGACGAAGCCGCTAGAAGAATCTCGTTCGCCCGCTTCAACTCACGGTTCTCCCGCTCCAACTCCCGCGCCCGGGCCGCGTCCGGAGCCGGAATCCCCGGCCGTCGCCCGGCGTCGATGTCGGCCTGCTTGACCCAGGTCCGCAACGTGTCCGGGTTGATCCCCACCCTGGGCCCGATCCGTTTGGCGGCTGCATTCAACGACAGCCCAGACTCCTGCTCACGCGCCTCCGTCACCAGACGGATCGCCCGCTCCCGCAACTCCGCGGGATACTTCCTCGGTGCTGGCATGACTGATCCTTCGGCGAATCAGAGCCTCACCTTTAGCTGGGCGGGATCAGTGCGCCGCTGACGTCGCCAACCTGATCCCGATGACCGAACAAGCCACCACCAACACCGGAACCGCACCCGGGCAGGTGTTGGCCGACGCCGGGTACTGCAGCGACGACAACCTCGCCCAGCTGGCCGACCTGACTGCCCAGACCGGGACCGAGTTCTTCATCGCCACCGGCCGCACCAGCCACGACGAGCCGGTCCCGCCGCACCGCGCGGGAGGATCCCGAAGAACGCCACCCGCCGGCAGCGGATGGCACGCAAGCTACGCACGAAACCCGGACGAGCGGCCTACGCCCGACGCAAGGCCATCGTGGAGCCGGTGTTCGGGCAGATGGCCACCCTGCAGAACGCCCAACACCTCCTCCTCCGCGGACTGGACGCAGCCCGCGGCGAATGGCTACTCCTGGCCGCCTGCCACAACCTGCGCAAACTCCACGCCCACCTCGGTGTCCCGGGCCTGGCCGACCTGACGACCCCCTGAACCGGCCCTCGGCCAGACCCCCGGCCCAGCCTCCCATCTCCCACCAACCGATTCCCGGCCCCTCGAACGCCTCAGCAGGCCCCCGCCAGCCCCCAAGGCCCACGCTCCGCCCCGACCCCCGGCACCGCCGCCACCACCCCCGCCGAACGGGTTACCGACCCACGCTCCTAGCGTTTCACCAGGTCACAGCGGTGACGCGTGCACTCTGCAAAACCGTCGGCGAAGTCCTACGTTGGTTCGAATCCATCACCCGCCACTCTGCGTGAAAACGGCCCCTGACCAGCGGAAACGCGGATCGGGGGCCGTCTTCGTTAGGTGCTGACCCATGTCCAGCTGTGCCCAGCCGTCCCCAGCCCTTCGAATCGGCTACGGGGGATTCACGGGGTTTGCGAACCGCTGGCTTTGGCTGGTGTGGGCCCAGGCCCCGCGACGAGACTGGAAGCGGCTGCTGGCGGCCAGCAGCCCTCCCAGCGACGATGACGCTGCCGCCACGGATGGCCCTGATCGTCATGCCGGACCCGCCCGAGGCCGGCCCCGGAGTCAGGCGGCCCGGCTCCGCGCCCCGAGCTGCCCGAGACGGTGACCCTCCACGACGCCGCTCCGCCCGAGGGGGTGACGGCGAGCCACACCGACGGCGAGCGGATGTTCGTCGACGCCTGGCTTGCCCGCAAGACCCCGCAGGTCACCGAAAGCAACGCCCCGGGGGAGGGGCTCAGCTGGGACGCTCCCGGCCTCACCCCGCCCGACGTGCCCGGCACAGGCCGCGGCTAACTGCCCCGTGAGGGCAAGGTGCGGGGAGGCTACGCGGTGGGTCGCTCGAAGGTCACCAGCACGCCCTCGACGCCACCCGGTCCCAGGCGTCCCTTGACCTCGGCCGAGGTGATGGCCTTGAGCTGCCAGCCCTGCACGGCGTGGTCGTTGAGGACCCTCTCCAGCTTGTCGCTGGACATCTTGCCGCCGATCATCTTCTCCCGCAGTTCCACGACCTTGTACTCGTACCGTTGCGTCATGGATCCATGGTCCGTCAGGGATCACCGGTTCGCAGAGATGGCTGGGCACGCGACGGGCCCGGCTGGGACGTTGCCTGGTTGGCGACGTCGCCCGTGTCGGGACCGTCGCGGCGACTGGCGTGTGGGTCCGCCGTGCGCGGGGATGCGGTGCAGGTCGAGCGGCCGGGCGGGTGTGGGCGGAGTCTGGACCTGGGTCCCGGCGGGGACCGGGATCGCCGGGGGAGGATGGACGCGTCGAGAACCTCATCACGGCCGCTGCCGGGTCGGAGGTAGTCATGGCGCAGATGCTCGTGGTGCACGCAAGTCGTCACGGCTCGACCACTGAGGTGGCCGCCCGCATCGCCGAGCACCTGAGGCAGGCCGGGCACCAGGTCGACCTCCAGGATGCGGGCCGGGTCACCACCCCTGCGAACGGGTACCAGCTGATCATCGTCGGTGGGGCAATCTACAGCGGGCACTGGCACACCGGCGCTCACCGGTTCCTCAAGCGCCACCGCCGGGACTTCGCCGGGGTCCCGGTCGCCGTGTTCGGGATGGGCCCCCGCACGGACGAGACCGAATCCTGGATCCGCTCACGCGCGCAACTGGATCGCGCCCTGGCCAAGCGCGATTGGCTGCGCCCTGTCGCGGTCACCGTCTTCGGGGGAGTCGACCCCAAGCCGAGACGAGATCAGCCGCGACGCGATCTTCGGGACTGGGCCGCCATCGATTCCTGGACCGACGAACTCCCCCTTGCCAGGCAGGGCTAGGCACCGAAACCCGCGAGGGTCGGCACTCAACGCGGCGCGGTCCCGCGCGCATGGCGGCAGGTCAGGAGGGTTTTGTCGCGCATGCCTGGAGCGCAGGCGAACGGGTTCTGTGCAGCGGCAGGACGCAGCCGCTGCTGCGCCGGTTCGACACCCGCATGGAGTGACCCCGGAACTCACGTGGAGGGATCCCGATGAGCACCTCACCCGTACCGCCGCGTGAACAGGGCGCAGCTGCCGCGACTCGAGGAACGGTGGATCCGCGGTTGCTCCTGGATCAGTTCCTGCTGCGGTACGACCTGGCCGTCGCGCACGCCCACGTCTTTCGGGTACCGCCGGCGGAGTGTTTCCGGGCGGCCAGCGAGGTGGATCTATTCAGGGCCCCACTGGTGCGGGCACTGCTCGACCTTCGGGGAGGCCCGCAGCGTCTCGCGAGCATCCTGACAAGGCGGGGTAGGCCGGCGTCACCGAGGACATCCCGGCCCACCTTCCGGCTGAAGGACATGGTCGGCCTCGGCTGGACCCTGCTCGGCGAGACCCCGGGGTCGGAGATGGTTCTTGGCCAGGTCAGCAGACCCTGGAAGGCGTTACCCACATCGACCGGATCACCCATGACCGCAGACCGGTTCATGAGCTTCGACCAGCCAGGGTTCGCCAAGATCGCCACTAGTTTGCGGGTCGATCCCTACGGGGACCGGTCCTCGATCCTCACGATGGAGACCCGGGTCTCGGTCACCGACGATGCCAGCCGCCGACGATTTCGACGCTACTGGCTGCTCATCGGCCCCTTCAGCGACCTGATCCGCCGCACGACCATACGCCGGCTCGCCGCTGACCTGCGCCGCCCGGTCCCGAACGTCCCACGAGTCAGCTAGGAGGGCCGGGCACCTAGGTCGCGCCCATTGGCTAAACGGCTCTCGGGTCGGATGTGGAACCTGGCGTGCAGGAGGTCGGTGGGGCGGGAGCTGGGTCCCACGAGGAGGGCGAACTCGCCTGGTTCCACGATTCGGCGAGAGTCGGCGGTGACGATGGTGCATTCTGCGGCGGCCAGTTGTAGGTCGACGGTGACGGTTTCGCCTGGGCCGAGGTGGATCTGCCGGTAGGCCTTGAGTTCCTTTTCTGCCCAGGTGGCGCTCGTGACGAGATCGCTCACGTAGAACTGAACGGTTTCGAGTGCGGGCCGGGCTCCCGTGTTGGTCAGTGTCACCTTGGCCTGAATGGACGCGTTGGGGGTCACGTCAGGGGTGTGGACGACGAGGTCGGTGTATTCCACGCTGGAGTAGCTAAGTCCTTCTCCGAAGGCAAATTGCGGGTCTTGTGTGAGGTCGGCGTAGCGGTCGCCGCGTTGGCCGCGCACGGTGTTGTAGTAGACCGGCTGCTGGCCGACGTGCCGGGGGAAGGTCACCGGTAGCCGGCCGGTGGGTTCGATCTGACCCAGGATGAGTTCGGCGATGGCCCGTCCGCCGCGCATGCCGGGGTTGAAGGCCTGGATGATCGCGGCGGCGTTGAGAGCCGAGGGGGGTAGGACCGCTGGTTTGGAGTTGACCAGGACCACGATCATGGGTGTGCCGGTCGCGGCCAGAGCGTCCAGGAGGGCGACCTGGCCGCCGACGAGTTCCAAGGTCGCGGTGGAGCGTTCTTCACCGGTGAGTGCCACGTTGTCGCCGACGACGGCGACGACGTACTCGGCCCGTTGGGCGGCGGCGACGGCCTCGGCGATCATCACAGGGTCCGGTGAGGCGGGCTCGATCACGGGGAAACGTGGTTGACCGTCGGGGAACAGTGGCCCGTCCGGGTGGGGTTTCAGGAGCCCGATTTCGGCGCCGCGGGCGTGGGCGATCGTCCAGTCGGCCCCGGCGACAGCGCGGAAGCCGTCGAGGACGGTTTCCACGGTCTGGCGGGGATGGCCATCGGGCATCCAGTCGGCCTGTCCGGAGGCGCCGGCCCAGTCACCCAGCTGAGCGTGTGGATCGTCGGCGTTTGGCCCGATCACGGCGAGCGTCGGTGGTGTTGGGGTTGCGTCGGTGAGACCGTCCCGACGCTGAGCCATCGCCTGGCCGTCCAGGGGAAGGGTTCCGTCGTTGCGCAGGAGCACAAGTGATCTGCGCGCCATCTGGAGGTTCAGCGCCGCATGGTCGGCGCATCCGATGATCTCTGCCTGGCGGGCGGGGTCGGGCGGACGCGGGTTATCGAATAGTCCCAGCTCGAATTTCATGCGCAGGATCCGGCGCACGGCCGCGTCGATGTCCTCCTCGCTGATCAGCCCCAGGGCAAGGGCGTCCTGGGCGCCCTCGAAGAAGGACGGCGTGACCATGATCATGTCGTTGCCGGCGCGGACGGCGACCGCAGCTGCCGCGGTTTGGTCCGTGCACACTTTCTGCTCCCACACCAGGCGGCCGACGCAGTCCCAGTCCGTGACGAGGGTTCCGGTGAACCCCCACTCTTGCTTCAGGACGTCGTTGAGCAGCCATCGGTTGGCCGTGACGGGTACACCATCCATGGCCTGGTAGCCGAGCATGAACGTCCGGCAGCCTTCGCGGACCGCACGCTCGAAGGGTGGTAGGAACCATGACCGGAGCTTGCGTTGAGAGATGTCCGCTTCGCTGGCGTCCCGGCCGCCTTGCGTCTCGGAGTAGCCGGCGAAGTGCTTCGCGCAGGCCAGCACTGATGTCGGATCGTCCAGGCCGTTACCTTGATAGCCGCGGATCATGGCCGCGCCGAACTCGGAGATCAGGAACGGGTCTTCACCGAAGGTCTCGTCCACGCGACCCCACCGCAGGTCACGAACGATGCACAAAACGGGGGAGAAGACCCAGTGGATTCCCGTGGCGGCGACCTCGACCGCGGTCACCCGGGCGGCCTGTTCGATCAACGTGGCGTCCCATGTCGCGGCCATCCCCAGCTGGGTCGGGAAGATGGTCGCCCCCGGCCAGAACGAGTGGCCATGGATGCAGTCCTCGGCCGTCAGCAGTGGGATACCGAGCCGGGTCTGCGCCGTCAACGCCATCGCGTCGATCAACCGCTGGGGCGAGGCATGCAGGATGGATCCCGCGTACCGGTTGAGAACGATGTCCTCAAGGTCGTCCTGGGCGTTGAGTTGCAGGAGCTGGCCCACCTTCTCCGCGACGCTCATCCGGGTCAGCAGGTCATCGACCCGTTGATCTATGTGCACGGAGGGGTCCCGATACGGGACCAGGTCGTCCTCGGCCTGGTCTTGCGGGCTAGTCCGGCGCGAATACGCCATGGGCTCTCCTGTGTCAGTTGGGTGAATCAAGCTGGTAACCGCCTCGGCTACACCGAACCGCCCCCTTCACATGCCCGGCCCGCCGGTCCGCCCTCGGTCCCGCGGGGTGAACCAGCTCTGCCGGGGCCGAGCCTGCGGCCGTCACTTGATGCCGGTGGCAGCGACGCTCTGGATGAAGAACCGTTGCAGGCACACGAATATGAACACAATGGGAGCAATGACCAGGACCGAGCCGGCGAGAAGCAACCCGTAGTCGGTGGCGTCCTGGCCGGTGGAGAACAGGGACAACGCCACCGGCAGGGTGTACTTGTCTTCGCTTTGGGCGGCGACCAGCGGCCATAGGAAGTTGTTCCAGGACCCGAGGAACGTCAGGATCCCCAGGGTCGCCAACGGCGGCCCGCACAGTGGCAGGACGACCCGCGCGAAGATCCGGATCTCACCCGCCCCATCGAGCCGGGCGGCTTCGATGAGTGGTTCCGGGATGCCGAGCATGAACTGGCGCATCAGGAACACCCCGACCGGGGTGGTCAGGAACGGCAGGAACAGCGCCGGGTAGGTGTTGACCAGCCCGAGCTTGCTGACCAACACGAACAAGGGCACGAAGGTCACCACCCCGGGGGTCATCAGGGTGATCATGACCAGCACGAACAGGACACGTCTTCCTGGGAATTCCATCTTCGCCAGGGCATAACCGACCATCGAGCAGAACACCAAGTTGCCGAGCACGGTGACGACAGCGACGACCAGGCTGTTGAGGAAGAACTTGTCGATGTTCAGTTCGGTGAACCACTTGGCGTAGTTGCTCCAGGTGGGGTTCGCCGGCCAGAACCCGGTGGGGTTACGCAGAATCTCGCCCTGCTTCTTGAAGGAACTCAGCAGCATCCACACGAACGGCAGCATCGTGGCCGCTACCGCGACGACCAGTGCGGTGTAGATCAACCACTGCCGCCGGATCCTGCCTCTGCGCCACCGTGGGGTGGGGACGGCGCCGACGGGCTCGAGGGCCAGCGGCGTGTCCTGGGAGATCGTCATGAGTGCACCCTCAATCCTTGGACCGCAAGGCCCGGAATTGCACCAGGCTGAGCAGCGCAATCGCCACGAACAGGACGTAGCTCGCGGCGGAGGCTGTGCCGTACTTGCCGAATCCGAACTCGTTGTAGGTGAAGTAGCTGATCGACAGGGTCGAGTCCAGCGGTCCACCCTTGGTCATCACAAAGGGTTCCTCGAAGAATTGGAGGTACCCGACCGACAGCAGCACCGCGCCCAGCAGCAGCGTGGGCCGCAACAGCGGCAGGGTGATCCGCCGGAAGCTGATCCACGCTGTCGCGCCGTCAATCGATGCGGCCTCCTTCACCTCTTCCGGAATGGCCTGCAGCCCAGCCAGAAAGATGATCATAAGCGTGCCCATGTTCCGCCAGACAGCCATCAAGATCAGTGACGGCAGCGCCCAGGTGGTGCTGTTGAGCCAGTTGGGTCCGTTGATGCCGACCAGGCCGAGCAGGCCATTCAGCAGGCCGTCGTCCTGGAGGATGAACCTCCAGACCACCGCTACCGCGACGATGCTGGTCACCACCGGCGTGTAGAAGCCGACCCGGAAGGCCGTGCGGAACCGGTTGATCCCGCTGTTGAGCGCGACGGCCAGGCCCATGGCCACGATCATCGTGAGGGGGATCCCGCCGAGCACGAAGATGCCGGTGACTTTCATCGAATTGAGGAACTGCGGGTTGGAGAAAAGGTCGGTGTACTGGCGCACTCCCACGAACCCGACGGCCAGCGGGTCCTGGACGTCGCGGCTGGTGAAGTCGGTGAACGACATCAGGAAGGAGGACACGATCGGGAGCAGCATGAACGTGCCGAAGCTGAGCATGAACGGCAGCGAGAACATCCATGCCACGAACGCTTGCTTGCGGCGCCGGGCCTTACCCGGATCCCTTCCGGCCGGACGGCCGGCGCCGGTGAGGGCGCCGGCCGGACGTGTCGCGGTCGACATGGTCAGCTTCCCGTGCCGAGGGAATCGGCCGTGCTCTGCAGGCTCTTCATCGACGCGGACGGATCCGCGCCCGCCTTGACGATCTGCTCCAGGACCGTGTCCGCCGCGGCACTGACCTGGGTCCAGGTCTTCAGCTGCGGCGGTGAATTGCCGCTCTTGAGTTGCTCACCGAAGACGGAAAGGTACGGGTCGCCGGCCAGAGCAGGGTCGCTCCATGCGCTCTGCACCGCGGGCAGGTCGGTGGCCGCCTTGAACCACTTGACCTGGACCTCCGGCCGGGAGAGCCACTGGATGAACTTCCACGCCGAGTCCTGGTTCTTGCTGCCCTTGAACACCACCAGGTCCGAGCCGCCGACGAAAGAGGTCGCCGACCTGTCCTTCGGGACCATCGCCAGACCGATCTTGTCCTGGAAACCGGCGCCACCGGCCTTGCTCAGCTCGCCGATTCCGCTGGGCCCGGAGACGAACATCGGAATCGAACCGTCCACGAAGGCCGCCTCCTGCGCACCCGCCCCGGTGTTGGGGTTGGGGTTCGCGAGGCCATCAGTGAAGAAGCTCTTGTAGTACTTCATCGCATCCACCCACGCCGGAGTGTCGAGAGTCCATTTCGTCTGGTCCTGGTTCGTCAGCTCTGCGCCGCCCGACCACGGAATGAACAGCATCGACTGGAACGAGTCGGCGCCTCCCGCCGGCAGTCCGACCCCCCACTTCGCGCCCTCCTTGGTCTTCAAGGCGCTCGCCAACGCCTTGAAGTCCTGCCAGGTGGTCGGGAACGTCGTGTAGCCGGCCTTCGCCACAAGATCCTTGCGGTAGTACACGACTCTGGTATCACCCGACCACGGGACCCCGTACGCAGTGCCACCGACCACCGTGGACTTCACCGACCCGGGGAAGAAGACGCTGGTGTCGAGGGAGGTTGGCGTCGGGACGAAGGCATCCGCGAAGTCACCCATCCACGTCGTCCCCATCTGCGCCAGGTCCGGAGTCGTGCCACCGGCGATGGCGGTCTGGTACTTGTTGTGCGCCGCATCCCACGGGATGGCGGTGACATTGATCTTCACTCCGGGGTTCGCCGCCTCGAACTCCTTCGCGAACGCCGGCAGCGCCGCACCCTCACCCGCCTGCGCCCACACGTTGAGCGTCCCGGTGGCCTTGCCGGACGAGATCGTGCTCGCAGCCTTAGGTGCAGAGCCGGCGTCGCTGCTCCTGCCACAGGCGGTCAGGACAAGCGCGGCTGCCAGGAAGACGGCGGCCGCAGGCATGGCTTTCCTTCGCAACATCGAGGTTCCTCCATCCATCGTCGGTGATGTGGATTGCCGCCGCGGGAGCCATGACGGCATGCAGGTCTGAGGGAATTCCTACAGAGGCGATGGTTGATAGGCCCTCGCCCTGACAATGGCCACGCCGTCCTGGGCCCGGGCCCGTTGGCGCGCTGCGAGCTATTGGTGACCCGGACGATCAGTCTGCGGGTCGGCGTGCCTGACTCTATACTCTAAAGCATGGCGTACGCCAGGTTTTCGTCAAGGGTTTGTAGATTGGACGACATGAGCACAGCAGCAGGTGCGCGCGGACCCCGTGGGCCGTACGCCAAGACCGCCGCCCGCAGGGTGCAGATCCTCGACGTCGCCATCGAGGTCTTCGGCCGGCTGGGGTATCGCGGCGGATCGCTGCGCGAGATCGCCGAACGGGTCGGGCTCACCGACACGGGCGTGCTCCACCACTTCGGCTCCAAACAGCGGCTGCTCATCGCGGTGCTCGAGCGCCGGGAGGCCCTCTCCCGCGAAGGGCGTCCCCCGCAGGAGGGCCTCTCGCTGCTCGACGGCCTGCGCGAATTGGTTGCCCACAACGCCACCACCCCGGGGCTCATCCAGCTGTTCGTCACCCTGTCCGCCGAGGCGACCGACCCGGACCACCCCGCCCACGACTTCTTCGTCGCCCGGTACGAGGAGGTCAGTCAGTACTTCGTCGACCAGCTCGCGGTCGCCCGCGACGCCGGCCAGATCAGCGAGGACGTCGATCTCAACCAGGCGACCCAACAGCTCATCGCGGTCCTGGACGGCCTCCAGCTGCAGTGGCTACTCAACAACAAGGTCGACATGGTCGCCGCGTTCGATCAGTTCCTCGACGGGTATCGACGCCTTCTCGGGGCCCGCCAACCACCGCACTCCCGGAGCAACAATCACCGGCCCACACCCCGCCCCGACCCGAACCATCAGTCCGACCTCGACCGTTCGTGAGCATGCCGCCCCCGGCGTCCCTAGTTGTCCGACAGCCATCAGTGGATGCGCAGAGCGGGAGCACGTGGGCGTCCAGTCGTCTGCGGCGGTCGCCGACGGCGTGCGGTTCGGCGCGGCATATGCACGGGGGAGAAGCAGCCTCGCGAGGCAAAGGCCCAGGTCAACCAGGGTTGTGACGTCGCCCTGTAAAACCGTCGGCGAAGTCCTACGTTGGTTCGAATCCATCACCCGCCACCACCAGGAACGGGTCCGTGACCTGCGGAAACGCCGGTTCGGGCCCGAACTGGTTTCCGGGAACGGACCACGGTTCCACGAATCGTCGGCGCCGGTGTGCTTGTCCGAATTCGTGGCTGTGACCTGCGCAGATGTCAGATCACCCTCCGACTGAGGACCTGCGTTCGGGGCGCTGCGGCAAATCTGTGGCAAATACGCGGCAGCCTCTCCATTACCCCGGCGGGGTATCGCAGCCTCGCTGCGACCCGTCCCAGTTACGTGTACTGGCTGGCGACGGAAGCTCGATCGAGTCGCTCCGGGATCGGGCCGGTGGTGACGAGACTGTCCGAGTGGCGCGACGGTGGCCCGGTGGCGGCGTTACGGCGAGGGCCGCCCATACATCACCGGGAAGGATGGGACGAAGCCGGGCTGGCAGCAGGACGCGCCGGTCAGCGTTTACGGCGTGGCACTCCTCCAGCAGTGCCGCCTTCCCTCCCCGATGATGGAGTGGTGGCGTACGTGCTGCGCGGGTTGATCGCCGCCGAGTTGGCGATCAATGATGCGGTGAGCCGGCTCGGAGGAGTGCCCGTCGCGGTCGGGCAGGGGCTGGTCCTGCTTCCGGGCCCGGTTGTCGATGGTGAAGAACCGGTCGGCCACGTGAAGCCCCTTTGGTGGGGATTGGTCGAACGCGTCGCCACGGAAGCTCGTGCGGCGTCGGCGCATGAGCCGGTCGCTTACGTGGAGGCTGAGTTCTTCGGTGGAGTCGGCGAACAGGCCGCGGTGGTCTGGCATGGAGGGAACCCGGTTCTCGGCCCGCTGGTCCAGCGCTTCCCGGCGGCCGCTGCGGTCACGCCCGAGTCTCCGATCAATGCCGCCCTGCGGCGGTCGGGGCCCGGGCAAGCAACGGTCGGGACGAGTTCGACTCCCTGAGCCTGGGGGCGCCACCGCCACCTGGAGGACTGGCTGCCGGATTGACCGGTCCGAGGTTGGCCAATCGGTGGCGGCGGCGTGCCGGGCGTCGTCGGCGCTCGCGTTGGTAGCGGGTGGCTGGGCCGCCAAATGGGCTGTCGAGCTGGTGGCGCGTTGAGATCGGACGCTGTGGGCGAGACCGCGCTAGCGCAGACGTAACATATTTGCTACGCTACAGTGGAGGGACGGGTGATCGCGATGGCACAGAGTGTCTTCTGGGACGACCTGGCGCGTGACCTGGAGGACCCGGACTTCCTCCGGCAGTACGTCGTGGAATCGATCCGCATTGCGACCATCGACACCGTGGTCAACGCCCTGGACGAGGCGCGCGAAGCCGCGGGGCTGTCCAAGGCAGAACTGGCCAGAGCCATCCAGGTCGAGCCAGCGACGATTCGTCGGCTGTTCGCGTCGGACAAGTCCAACCCGACGCTGGGTACCCTCGCTGAGGTTGCTGCAGCCCTCGGCATGCGGATCACGCTCGAACCACTTCCGGAAGCGGAGCGAGGGCAGGTCACGAAGCCGCTCCTGGAAGGTCGTACGGCAGACCCGGCGAGTCTGGCCCGCCACCTGGCGAGTCTGCGCCAGCGGAAACCACGGGTCCCCGCCTGACTCATCAGCTGAGAGACCTGGGATTGCGCGTGAGGTACTCCTGCCCGAGCTTCCTCACCTCCGCATAGTCGGCGTCGGACAGAATCGTCCGGAACGGCTTGTCGCGGCCGGCAACCACCACGAGCAGAGGCTTCTCCCGGCCGTCGGCCTCGTAGTCGAGGAGACAGAACAGCCGGTAATGGTGTCGATGTGGTCCATCTGCTCGGACCTCGAACCAGCCACGCATGTCTCCCCGCATGGCCTCCCAGTAGCCCCCTCCGGCAAAATGCTTCGGGGGCCGCGGCCGCGACTGCGATGAGAACCGCGCGCATCTTCGCGCGCACGGACACCGGGTACGAGTTGAGCGCGTCACGACCAGGGACCGCTTGGTTCGGATCATCGTCAGGATGGCGACGGAAGAAGACGATCTCGTGAGCGTCGTGGGGGGAGGGCCCGGCGCGTACGCGCGGGGGCTTGCGCGATGTTGCCGGGTTCCGCCTGCGCCGATCACGCGGATCAGGGGTCACAGCGCCAAATCATGACCCACCGCACCGACAGCACCGCACCGGATCTCCGCTCAAGGCAGGAGTCAGCGGTCCTCCACGACGGTCAACGTCGGTGTCCGATCCGGCGCGGGAAATGCGCGGGAAAGTCGGCGGACGGGACGTCAAAGCTGCAGGTGGGGGCAGTTTCGTACAACCCCCGTAAAACCGTCGGCGAAGTCCTACGTTGGTTCGAATCCATCACCCGCCGCAGCAGCACAAACGGCCCCTGACCAGCACGTATGCCGGTCAGGGGCCGTTCTGCGTGGTCCCACTGAGTCCCGCTTGATCTCGCTCGGAGCCACTGATCGCGTCGTATACGCGTCGCCGTTCCGCGACCACGCTGCGGGGAAGGGGCCTGCGGCTCTACCCTGCGCTGATGCCCCGCTTCCACCACGTCAGTTCCGTTCGCAACCGGGACTCCATCCGGGCGCACGGACTGGACTGGACCCGGATGAGGGCCGCCTCAGGGATCGCGGGCAGCCGTGCGCCCGAGGTCGAGGGCTGCTTCCTCTGCGTGGACCCGGGCGACGCCGAGTGGTTCGCCGGCATGAACAACACCGGCGGCCCGGTCGACGTCTGGGCCGTGGACGGCATCGTGCTGGATCAGCTTGAGGTGTCTCCCGAGGGGTACAACTACTTCCCGGGGAAGATCCCGCCCCACTTGCTCACCCTGATCCGCCAAGACATCGCCTGGACCAGGGAGAGACCGAGCGCGGGATGGCTCGCCCTTGACGACCCAGCTGCCGCCGAACGGCAACCGCAACGCGAGTCTGCGTCGCCGGCCCGGAGACGCGGAGCCAAGAGCGGTCGACCGGCCAAGCGCGGCAGGTCCGACAGCGGTCATTGACTGTCTTCCCCCGGGCGTGAGCCCGAGGGCAGCCTCGATCCGGTGGCGAGCGGCCGCGTCCTCGCCATCGATGCACTTGGCGTAGACCTTCATCAGGACGTGCACGCTGTGGCCGGCCCACTCGGCTACCTGCGGGCCTTGTACGCCCGCATTCAGCCACAAGGAGACGGCCGCGTGCCGCAGGTGGCAGGGCACTTTGGCCAACGGGGAGCGCTGCTCGGCCTCGGTGAGCGCCATGGCCCTGGCCTTGTGCCAGACGCGGGTGTAGGCGTTGTTGGACAGCGCTCGGCCCGTGGTCGGCAGGTAGCGGCCTCCGGCGCCGCGACGCGTGACGATCAGCCGGCTGTCTCGGGTCGTTCCGTATTCCTTCAGATGGCAGGTCAGGAGGGTCACCAGGGGGGGCCACGGGTACACGGCGGGTGTGGCGACCTTCGCGCGGTGCTTGAGTCCGCGATCCTCGGTGGCTGTCCCGCCGTCGGTCCACTCAGGGCCTGTGGTGACGGTGGCGCCGGTCAGATTGAACGATCCCATCCACCGGGCTTCGCCGGTAGCTCGAAGTCGTCCTCACGCAGATGCAGGCATTCCTCCGGACGTAGAGCGGCGTAGTACATGCAGCCGAAGAACGCTTCGAAATCCGGCGCGATGTCCGCCACGGCCGCCAGCAAGGCGCGGGCCTGCTTCGGGTTGACCACCACGCGCCGGTCGACTTCCTCATTGGTCTTGGGGGCGGTCCAGTTCGCCGCGCGCTGCGGGCGGCCTTGAAGCCGACCCGGTGCGTGCACGGGCCCCGCGGACCCCGAAGTACGATCTGAGAACCGTTGCGGCGCTGGAGAAGTGCGAAATGGCTGAGGATCGCCTCAAGGTCGTGTGCCGGCGCGCGACC
This sequence comes from uncultured Actinomycetota bacterium, assembly GCA_963740575.1. Taxonomy (GTDB): domain Bacteria; phylum Actinomycetota; class Actinomycetes; order Actinomycetales; family Kineosporiaceae; genus CAVUET01. The sequence goes on from CAVUET010000002.1 coordinate 509,523, forward strand.
GACCTCGTCGACCACGGCCCCACCGGGACCGGTCATGCCGCCGCGCGGGCTGAGTCGCAAGGGATGGCACGCCTGGTCGGCATGTTCCGGGCAAGCGCTGGGGTCACCGCAGTCTTGTGGCAACTTCCTTCGCCGCTGCCATCACCCGAGATGTGAGTGATCGTGCATCGTCGGGTGATCCGGCGAAGACGACGCAGACGGCCCCCGGCGCACCACCCGGGGTGACCAGGGGGGCAGCGACGGCCGACAGGCCGGGCAGCACCTCGCCGTGCGTCATCGCCCAGCCGTCGCGGCGCGCTGCGGTGACCTCGGTCCGTTCGTCCGGCTGTTCCGGTCCGGCTGCCAGCAGGGCAAGCCCCGGTGCCCCGCGATCGACCCGGTGTCGGGTGCCGGGGCGGTACGTGACGTGCGCGTTGGAGGCGACGGGCTCGACGGACAGCAGCGTCACGGCCTCATCGTGGTCACGGACGACGACGAAGGCGGTCATCGTCAGGTCGTCGGCGAGGCTCGGCAGGACCGAGGCGGCCGCCGCCCGCAGGTCGCCGGCAACCCCGCGACCGAGCATGAGCAGTCCCAGGCCTGCGAGGTAACGGTCTTCGGCGGTCCGCTCGACGAGGCGATGGTCCTCGAGGGTCCGCAGCAACCGGTAGACGATCGAGCGGTGCAGGCCACTGGAACGCGCCAGGTCGGGCAAGGTCGGCGGGGCCGGCGCCTCCGCGACGAGGGCCAGTAGGGCGAGCCCGCGATGGAGCGTCTGAGACCGCGTGCCGTCGACCGCTTGGTGGATCATCGAGTCCTTCCCGAGGCGTCAAGTTCGTCAAACCCTTTACGAGCAGGGTCGGTGAGGCTTACCTTGCACTAAACCAACTCGTATACCGAACGACTCATTCTAATATAGAACGGAGCCTCGCATGGCGGTCAAGCCCTTCGCCTCCTCCGCGGACCTTGCCGAGAAGACCGAGAGGCTCGAGGTTCTCGCCGAGGGGGTCTACGCCCTCACCGCCGAGGGTGATCCCAACGTCGGTGGGGTCGAGGGTGAGGACTTCCTCGTCGCGTTCGAGGCCAGGGCGACGCCGGTCGCGGCCGGGGATTGGCTCGCCCTGCTGCGCGAGCACACCGACAAGCCGGTGAAGTACCTCGTGCTGAGCCACTACCACGCGGTGCGGGTGCTCGGGGCAAGCGCCTTCCAGGCGGAGACGATCATCGCTCACGAGCAGACCCGGCGCCTCATCGCCGAACGCGGCGCGCAGGACTGGGACAGTGAGTTCGGCCGGATGCCCCGGCTGTTCAAGGAGCCCGAGTCCATCCCGGGGCTCACTTGGCCGGACGTCACCTTCACTGACCGGCTCACGATCGACCTTGGCGGCGACCGGGGCGACCTCGTCCTGCAGCACTGCGGGCGGGGTCACACGGCTGGCGACATCGTCGCTTGGATGCCGAAGGACCGGGTTCTCTTCGCCGGCGACCTCGTCGAAGCCCAGGCCGCGCTCTACACCGGGGACGCCTTCCACCGGGACTGGTCGAACGGCACGCTCGACGCGGTGAAGGCCCTGGCCGCCGAGGCGTTGGTCGGTGGGCGAGGAGGCGTCGCCCACGGTCGGGACGCCGTGGACGCGGCGGTCGAGCAGACGCGTGGGTTCCTGCGGACGATGCTGCGTGAGGCCGGCGCCGTGCATCAGCGGGGCGGCTCGCTCAAAGAGGCTTTCGAGGCGACGCACGCCGCCCTGGTCGCTGACTTCGGGGGGTGGCCGATCTTCGAGCACTGCATGCCCTTCGACGTCGCCCGGCTGTGGGACGAGCTGAACGGGATCGACTGGCCCCGGATCTGGACTGCGGAGCGTGACCGCGAGGTCTGGAACGAACTGCAGGCGTGAAGGCGAACACGAACACGCGGGAGCGTGACGACGATGGACAGAGAGGTCCCCCGGGTGAGGGTCCCGGGCAGGTCGGGCACGGACCTACCAGTGTCCGCCCGAACTACCCGCCAGGACCCGGTTCTCGTGATCGGGTGCGGTCCGGTGGGCCAGACGGCAGCGCTGCTCCTGGCCCGGTGGGCAGTGCCCGTCGTCATCCTCGACGCACGGGCGCAACGCGACCCGATAGGCAGCAAGGCCCTGGTGCAGCAACGGGACGTCATCGACGTGTGGTGCGCTGTCGGGGCCGGCGACGAGATCGCTGCCGAGGGCGTCACCTGGACCACCAGCCGCACGATGTTCCGTGACCGGGAGGTGCTCACGACGGAATGGGTCGACCGGGGCGCCTCGCCGCTGCCCGCGTTCGTGAACATCTCCCAGACCCGCACCGAGGATCTCCTCGACGAGCGGATCGCGGGTGACCCGCTCATCGACGTCCGCTGGGGGCACGAGGTCGTCGACCTGCGGCAGGATGGCGACGGCGTCGTCGCCACGTGCCGCACGCGCGACGGCGTCACGACGCTTCGGGGCAGCCACGCGGTCGCCTGCGCGGGTTCGCGCGGGGACGCACTGCGCAGCATCCTCGGGGTGGGGTTCGACGGCGAGTCGTTCACCGACCCGTTCCTCATCTGCGACATCCGCACGGACCTGGGGGACTGGGCCCGCGAGCGGCGCTTCTACTTCGATCCCGAGTGGAATCCAGGGCGCCAGGTGCTCGTGCATCCGTGTCCGGACTCGGTGTACCGCATCGACTGGCAGGTCACCCCGGGGTACGACCTCGCGCAAGAGGAGGCCTCGGGAGCCCTCGACCGGCGGATCCGCAGAATCGTCGGGGATCGCGACTATGAGATCGTCTGGAAGTCCGTCTACCGCTTCCACTCGCGCTGCGTGAACCGGTTCCGGGTGGGACGGGTGCTTCTGGCCGGGGACCTCGCGCACCTGGTGTCCCCGTTCGGGGCCCGTGGACTGAACTCCGGCGTGCAGGACGCCGAGAACGCCGCCTGGAAGATCGCCTTCGCCCGCAACGGCTGGGGTGATCCGGAGAGCCTGTTGGAGAGCTATCACGACGAGCGCATCGCCGCGGCGACCGAGAACATCGCCGTCTCGACCGCGACGATGGATTTCCTGGTCCCGCGCGACGAGACAGCGGCCGCGCACCGGCTGACAGTTCTCGAGCGCGCGCTCGAGGATCCGTCGGTCCACCCGCTCGTCGACTCCGGGCGGCTTGCGGAGCCCTTCTGGTACCACGGCTCTCCGCTCGTGACCCCCGATCCGAGCCGGCCGATGCCGGCCCGCCCACCCAAGGGGGAGTACCCGGCGCCCGCGCCAGGCGTCCTCGTCCCCGACTTCCCGTGCGCGGCGTCGGGCCGGCCACAGATCACCCGGTTCCGCCAGCTGGTCCGGGACGGCCTGCTCGCCGTGGTCACCGGCGGGTCGCCCACGGTGGCCGAGGCGACCGATGCGTTGTCGTCGCTGCCGGTGCCCGTGACCGTCATCGACGTGGACACGCTCACGGTCGACGGTCTCGCGCGCCGCTGTCTCGGCGTCCGGGAGGGCGAGACCTGGCTGGTGCGTCCCGACGGGCACATCGCCGCCATCACCACGTCCCCGGCGGCGCTGGTCGACGCCGCACACCGGACCCTCGGCCTCCCCGTCGAGGCCCTGACCGGCTGACGATTCTGACCTGACCTTCTGACCTGTAATCCGCACGCTGGCAACGACGCCAGGAGGACCGATGAGCTCGACGCCGACCACCCGGCTGACCACGACCGCAGTCGATGCCCGGGAGGGCTTCGACTATTGGAACGACGCCGTCTCCTCGACGTTCGTCCCCCTGGAGTGCCGGACCGACACCCCGGCCGGCTTCCAGGGAGAGATCGTCAACGTGAGCCTGGGCGATGTCCAGCTCTCCCGGGTAACCGCCGCGCCCCACACAGTCCTGCGGACGCGACGCGGAATCGCGCGCAACGACCCCGGCCTGCTCAAGGTCTGCCTGCAACTGCGCGGCACAGGTCGGATCGGCCAGGACGGCAGAGAGGCGGAGATGCGCCCCGGCGACTTCGCGATCTACGACACCACGCGGCCGTACACCCTGAGCTTCGACGACCGGACCGACTTCGGCGCCTTCGTCGTGATGTTTCCCGGTGACGGCCTCGGCCTACCCCGCGACACCGTCAGCCGGGTCACCGCTACCAGGGTCAGCGCGACCGACGGCCTCGGCGCAATCGTCTCCCCATTCATGCGTGCCCTCGCCGAGACGACATGCACGGAGTCCGAGGTGCTGACCCCCCGGGTCGCCCGCAACGTCCTGGCCCTGCTCGAGACCGTCTACTGCCAGCGCGCCGCCGTCGCGCCGGGTGAGCCGGAACGGGTCAGCACCGCGCGCCGGCTCGCGATCCAGGAGTGGCTCGACCCCAAGCTCGGGGACCCGGAGCTCTCGCCGGAGACGATCGCGGCCGCCCACCACATCTCGCTGCGTTACTTGTACCAGCTCTTCGCCGCCGACGGCACGAGTGTCTCCCGCTGGATCAAGGACCGTCGGCTCGAGGGCTGTCGTCGAGACCTCGCCGACCCCATGCTCGTCCGCTTCTCGGTTGCGGCGCTCGCCGCCCGCTGGGGCATGTTCGACGCCGCCGTGTTCAGTCGGTCCTTCCGCAGCGCGTTCGGCCTCAGCCCGCGGGAGTATCGGATGCGTGCGCTTACCTCTGCCGGTGACGTGGTGCGGTCAGGCCGAGGCGGCGGAGAGGTACGCCTTGTGAACAAGCTCCGGCCGTGACCTGAGCGTCTCGGCGCTCTCGACGAGGCGCATCCGGCCGCGGACCAAGATCCCGGCGGTCGAGGCGACGGCCAGCGCGACCGTCGTGAACTGCTCGATCAGCAGAACCCCGACCCCGGATGCCGAGATCTGCGAGAGCGCCGGCACGAGGCGCCTCACGATCACCGGCGCGAGCCCCAGTGATAGCTCGTCGATGATCAGGAAGTCCGGCGGGTCGAGGACGGATTGAGCGAGCGCGACCATCTGCTGCTGGCCGCCGGACAGCGTGCCCGCCTGGCGGTCCAGGAGCTCGCGCAGCTCGGGGAACAGCGCGAGCACCCGCTCGCGGCCGGCAGCCTCGTCGTCCTTGGTCATCCGGCCGGCCGCGACGCGCAGGTTGTCGGACACGGTGAGGGTGCGTAGGACCCGATGGCCCTCCGGAACGACCGCGACGCCGTGCGCGCGCACCTTGTCGGGGGTCAGGCCGAGCAGCCGTATCGTGCCGACCCTCACCTGTCCGGCCCGGGCAGGCAGGATGCCGGCGACGGCCAGGACGAGGCTGGACTTCCCCGCCCCGTTCGGTCCGAGGAGCGCGGTGATCTCCCCGCGCGGCACCGTGAGCGACACCCCGTGCAGCACGTCACGCCCGCCGCGCACCACCGTGAGCTCGTCGATAACTAGCGTGTCACCCGGACCGGCGGGCAGCTCCGGTCCGGCGGGTGGCTGGGTGTCACTCATGTGAGGACCTCCTCGGTTCCCAGGTAGGCACGGGCGACGACGGGATCCGTGAGGACCTGCGCCGTGGGGCCGGTGGCGATGAGCCGGCCGAAGTCGAGGACCGCGAGGTCCCGGCACACCGTCTGCACTAGGTCCATGTCGTGGTCGACGACCAGGACGACGACGTCGCCGCTAGCCGCCAGCGCGTCGATCAGGGGGACGAGCCGCCGTGCATCCGCCTCCGCGAGCCCGGCGCCGGGTTCGTCGAGGCAGACCAGCCGGGGGGTGCCGACCATGGCTCGGGCGAGCTCGAGCAGGCGCCGTTCCAGAATGCTCAGGACGCCCGCTGCGCGGCTGCGGTCATCGAGGCCTACGGTGTCGAGGACTCGGTCGACGTCCTGGGGTGGTGCGCCGAGGTTCTCCGCGACGACCCGGACGTTGTCCCGGACGGACAGGGTGAGGACGAGTTGCTCGGCCTGGAAGCTGCGGCGCAACCCCCACCGGGCACGGCGGTGCGGCGAGAGGCGGTCGATACGGTCGCCATGAGCAGTGACCGTGCCTGCGGACGGCGTGACGAATCCGGACAACACGTTGAGCAGGGTGGTCTTGCCGGCTCCGTTCGGTCCAACGAGCCCGGTGACGCCTGGGGCGACGCACAGGGTGACGTCGTTGAGTGGTCGGACGCCGCCGAACTGGACGGTGATGCCAGTGAGCTCAAGCACGCCTGGTCACCTCGTCCAACCGTTCGGGTGCAGCAGCGGGGGTGGATCGCCGCAAGGGGTCAGCGTCCGGTGGATGTCGTCGGCGGCCGAGTCCGAGCAGTTGCCCGGCGATGCCCTGCGGCGCGGTCATGAGCGAGTGCACGAGTCCGGCGCCGAAGACGACGAGGATGAGATTCCCCTGCAGGCCCAACTGATCCAGGACGGCGGGGAGACCGGCGTACAGGAGCCCTGCGAGAGCGGCGCCGAGGAGGCTGTAGCCACCGCCGATGAGGACGACGGCGAACAGGACGATCGACTGCTGGGCCGGGAAGCTCACCGGGTCGAGCCGTCCGTCGCCGGTCGCGAGCAGCCCGCCGCTGACTCCGGTGACGAAGGACGTCGCCGCGAGTGCGAAGAGCCGGTAGCGGGTGACGTCGACGCCGGTGGCGAGCGCCGCAGGGACGGACTGGCCGATGGTCATCCAGGCCCGGCCGGCCCGGCCGCGGACCAGCAGCCACAGCAGCGTGAAGCAGGCCCCGGCCACGGCCGTCGCGTAGACCAGCAGCGTCGCGTCCGACTCCAGCCAGCCCGGACGGGGGAGCGAGACGGGCAGATCACCGCCGCTCACGGTGCCGGTGATGCCCGGGCCACCGTTCGGGAAGCCCACCGCGGAGAAGACGACCTCGAAGGCTGCCGCTGCCATCAGGGTGACCAGCGCCAGCAACAGCCCGCTGAGGCGCAGGCTCGGCAGTCCGATGAGCACGCCCACGGCGGTCGTCACGAACCCGGCCACGACGAGCAGCACCGGGTGCGGCAGCGCAACAGCGTGCCCGACTCGCAGGAAGACCCACCCGCCGACGCCGACGAGCGCGATCTGGTTGAGCGAAACGAACCCGAGACGGCCGTACAGCACCTGGGCGCCGGCGGCCGCCACGGCGTACACCACGCACAGCAGGAGCACCTTGGTCCAGTACTCCCCGACCGCGAAGGGTGCGACGACGGTCAGGGCGGCGGCGATCGCCACGCCGGCGGTGGCCCCGCGGGGAGGCAGCGGGAGGCGCGCGCTCATGCCGACGCCGTCCGGGTCGTGTACGTAACGTGCCGGCTCAGCCACAGGGTCACGGCGACCGCGCAGGCGAACGGGACAACGTTGCGGTACGGCGACAGCGCCACGACTGGTGTGACCGCGGCCTGCAGCACGCCGATCCCGAGGCCGCCGGCGAGCGTTGCCCACAATGACACGAGGCGCCCCATCAGAGCGGCGGCGAGGGCGGGGATCACCAGGAAGGTGAGGTTGCCGGCCGACAGCACCGTCAGGTCGGCCAGCGGGATCGCGCTCGCACCGGCCAGAATCCCCGAGACGGCCCACGCGAGCACCTCCACGCGCCGGACCCTGACGCCCAGCATGCTCGACAGTTCGCGATCATCGGCGAGCGCCCGCATCGCGGTGCCGGTCCGGGTCACCCGCAGCAGCACGGTCGCGACGGCGGTCGTGCCGAGCGCCAGCACCAGAGCAAGGACCTGGGTGAGCGAGATCCGGACCCCTGCGGCGTCGAACCCAGCCAGATCCGTCGGCAACCGCAGGGTGCGGGCCTTGTCGTTCCAGTGATAGTTCGCCAGGCCGAGGAGGGCGAGCGCCGGGCCAAGGGTGGCCGTGGCGCGGACGACGGGCTCGCGCAGGGACAGCCGCGGCCCGACGAGCCACCCCCACAGCACCGACAGAGCCGGCGCGAGCAGGAACCCGGACACGAGCGCAGGTCCCTGAGCGACGCCATACACCTCGTACAGCTCCCAGGAGACGAGGACCGCGATCGCGCCGAAGGCGCCCTGGGCGAGGTTGAGCGTCCCGGAAGCGCGGTGCAGGAGCACCAGACCGATGCCGGAGAGGGCGTACAGGGAGCCGAGGGCGACCCCGGCGACGAGGAAGGGGAGCACGGTGCCTCCTGGCAGCGACGCTTGGGCCGCTGCCGGGCCGCAGGCTGGTCCTGCGGCCCGGCACCGGGTGGGCGGGCTCGGCTGCTAGCCGGCCGGAGTCAGTTCCCGAGCAGGCTCGGGTCCGACTTCTCGGCGGCAAGGATGTCCGCCAGGGCGGGGTCCTCGGTCTCGAAGCAGCTGGCCGCCGAGACGTACGTTCCGGAGGCGTCGAGCTTGACGTTGCGCAACTGGTGGTTCGCGTTGTTGTGTCCGCCCGGACCCGAGAAGTACCAAGGGGTGCAGAGCATGTCGCTCTTGAAGCCCTTGATGCCCTGGATGGCTGTGCTCACGGCGGCCCGGTTGATCGTCGCCGGGTCGAGCTTGAGCAGAGTGTCGACGAGGACCCGGGCGGCGAGATAGCCGCCCTGGGAGAACGAGTCCCTGGGCTGGTCGGCGGACCCGTACTTCTTCAGCACCTCGCGCCAGTTGAGGTTGTCGGCGCCGGTGGAGTTGAGCAGTGCGAATTCGGAGTTCGAGTAGAATTTCCCGTTCCAGGTCGGCCCGATCTGGCTGGGGAAGGTCGTGTCGTACGACGGGGTCAGGCTGGAGAAGTGGATCTTGTCGGCGAGGCCCTGCTGCTCGGCGGCCTTGAGGTATGTCGCGTTGTCGGGGGCGGCGAAGCCGAGGATCATCGCGGCGGGCTTCTTGGCGCCGAGTTGGGTGACGAGGCTCGTCGCGTCCTTGATGGGCGGCGGGACGAGGTCGAAGTACGACAGGGTGATCCCTGCACTCTTGGCGTATTGCTGGGCGCCGTCCTTGACCCAGTCGCCCAGGCCGGGGATCGTGTAGCCGCCGGAGGCGAAACTCTTGATGCCGAAGTCCTTGACCTGCATCTGGACCGCCGAGATGAGCGACAGCCGCGGTCCCGCGTTGAGTGCCGACATGTTCTTGGAGTAGTAGCACGGCTTGGGAACGCCGACGCCCAGGATGTCGTAGAGGTTCGCCTTCTCGAAGATCGGCTGGTTGCCGGCGCACGCGATGAAGGACGCCCCGCCGGTCATCGCGACGACGTCCGGGTCGGTGGCGAACTTCGACGCGAGGGCGGAGGCCTTCTGCGGGTCGAGGGCGTCGTCCTCGATGACGTACTGGATCGGATGGCCGTTGATGCCGCCGTTGGCGTTCACGCAGTCGAAGTAGGCCTTAGCCGTCTTGGGAGACGAGGAGAAGTCGATGCCGCCGGACATGGTCGCGATGGCACCGACCTTGATCGGGGCGCCGGTCGCCTTCTTCCCGTTCGAGAGCCCGCATTTCACCCCGCCGGCGAGTGAGGCGGAGGCGATGTCCGAGTCCGCGCCCGTCTTGGCCGAGCCGCATGCGGCGAGAAGGAGCGCGAGGAAGCCGGTTATTGCGACGCCGCGCAGACGTGGTGCCTTCATGGGATCTCCTTGGTGTGGACGGGGAGGTAGTGGAGCGCGACGTGCGACGGTGCGGCCGTCGGGTGACGCACCGGGAAGTGCTGATCTGCTCGTGCGGGCGCGGGTACGGAGTTGGGGAAGGCGGCCCGATCTAGTAGTCGTCCTGCCCGTAGCGAATGAGGCCGCGGACGTTGACGCCCGCGAGCATGTCCGTGTAGCCCTCGTTGACCTGATCGAGGCGGTATTCCCGGGTCACCAGTTGCTCCAGCGGGTACCGGCCCGCTTTATAGAGGTCGAGGATCCGGGGGATGTCGGAGCGCGGGTTCATTCCACCGAAGACGGTGCCGCGGATCTGCTTGCTCATCATTGAGAGCCAGAACGGCTCCAGGGCGACGTGGTCGATGCTCACCTTGCCCAGGCAGGTGACCACCAGGACGCCGCCCTTGGCCGTCAGGGCGAGTGCCTGCTGCACCATCTCCGGCTGCAGTTCCCCGACGGCGAGGATGACCTTGTCGGCCATCACGCCCCACGTCATCTCGCGCACCGGCTCGAGCGCTGCCTCCATCGAGGCGAACCAGTGCGTTGCCCCGAAGTTCTTCGTCAGGCTCTCCTTGACTGGTGCGGGGTCGACGACGATGACACGCGCCGCGCCGGCGGAGCTCGCACCGTGGACGGCGTTCGTGCCGATCCCGCCCGCGCCGACGACGACCACGGTCTCGCCGGTCCGGACCTCGGCCACCTTCGTCGCCGAGCCGTAGCCGGTCGGGACACCGCAGGACAGTAGCGACGCGTATTCCAGCGGGACGTCGTCGCGGATCTTGACCGCCTGCGACTCGTGGACGGTCACGTACGGGGAGAACGTCCCGAGCAGGGCCATCGGAGCGGCGCCCTGCCCCTTGACCGTCGTCCGGAAGGTCTCGTCGGCGATCGAGACGCCGCCCATGATCTTCGCGCCGTAGTCGCAGATGTTCGACTGACCACGGGCGCACCACACACACCGTCCGCAGGCCGGGATGAACACCGTCACCACATGGTCGCCCTCGCGCAGCGACCTCACCCCCGGGCCGGTCTTCGTCACCACGCCGGCACCCTCGTGACCGCCGAGCAGCGGGTAGAGGGAGGGGGCGTCCCCGGCGCGCAGGTGCTCATCGGAGTGGCACATCCCGGACGACGCGAGCCGCACCTGCACCTCACCGGCGACCGGTTCGCCCATGTCGAGCTCCTCGACCTGCCAGGGCTGTCCGGGACCCCAACAGATGGCGCCCTTCGTCTTCATCGTGGCTCCTCGTCGTCCGTCGTCGTCGGGGGAACGGGTGGGTGGACACTGGCCGTGCGGTGGCCTCACAGGCCGAGCCAGACGCCCTTCGTCCGGGTGAACTCGTTGATGCTCGCGGGACCGAGCTCAAGGCCGGAGCCGCTGGCACCGAAGCCGCCGTGGACGGCGGCGGGGTCGAGGAGGGGGAGCATGTTCACGTAGACGGTCCCGGCGTCGATCTGCGCGGCGAGCCGGTGCGCCGTCGACAGGTCGTTCGTCCACACGGATGCCGCGAGCCCGTACTGGGTGTCATTGGCCCGGTGGACGAGCTCGCTCTCGTCGTCGTAGGGGAGCACCGACAGCACCGGGCCGAAGATCTCGGTGCGGGCGATCGTCATGGAGTCCTCGACGTCGGTGAAGACAGTCGGGGCGAAGAAGTAGCCGTCGCCCAGGTCGGCTCGACGCGTGCCGCCGCCGACAAGGCGGGCGCCCTCCGAGACACCTGCCCCGACGAGGGACTCAACCCGGGCGAGGTGCTCCGCGGACACGAGCGGGCCCAGCACGGTGTCCTCCTCCAGGCCCGGTCCAACCTTCAGCGTCCCGGCGGCGACGGCGAGCTGCTCGGCGAAGTCGTCCGCGATGCTGCGGTGGACGAAGAAGCGGGTGTACGCCTTGCAGACCTGACCGCTGTTGAGCAAGGCACCCTGGAGGTTGCCGGGCACCGCCTTGGCGAGGTCGGCGTCCCGGGCGACGATGCTCGGCGCCTTGCCCCCGAGCTCGAGGCTGACCCGCTTGAGGTTGCCGGCGGAGGCGCGGACGATCTCGCGTCCCACCTCCGTGGAGCCGGTGAAGGAGACCTTGCGGACCCCGTCGTGGGCGACGAGGGCCTTGCCCGCCTCGGGACCGCCCGTCAGGACGTTGACCACGCCGGCCGGGATGCCCGCCTCGAGGGCGAGCCGCCCCAGCCACAAGGACGACAGCGGGGTCCGCTCCGCCGGCTTGAGGATGACGGTGTTCCCGGTCGCCAGCGCCGGGGCGACCTTCCAGGCGCCGATCATGAACGGGAAGTTCCACGGAGTGATGAGCGCGCAGACACCGATCGGCTCACGGCGGGTGTAGAAGAGCGTGTCCGGGACCGAGACCGGCGCCGTGGTGCCCTCGATCTTGGTGCACCACCCGGCGTAGTAGCGGAACACCTCGGCGGCGAACGGAATGCTCACGTTCGTGGCGATGCCGAACGGCTGGCCCTGGTCGCTCGTCTCCAGACGGGCGAGCTCGGCGGCGTTCTCCTCGATGAGGTCACCCACCCGCCAAAGGAGACGGGCCCGGTCGGCCGGGGTGAGGTCGCGCCAGGCCGGGTCGGCGAAGGCGGCGGTCGCAGCGGTGACGGCGAGGTCGACGTCCTCAGCCCCGGCATCGGCCACGGTGCCAAGGGGCGCGCCGGTCGCGGGGTCGAGGGTGGTGAGCCGGCGTCCCGAGCGGGCCGGGACCCACTCGCCCCCGATCAGAAGCTGCTCCTTGACATCCATAACGCGTACCCTCCGGCTCGGCGATCGGTCCGTGTGACCCCGAACATTGCGCCTGTCCGGCCGTGACAGCTTGACCTGGGGTGCACCGGCAGTTGACGCGGGGTGCACAGCACACGTTGGAGGAGCGCACAAGTGCCGAACCGCCCGGCCGGGTGACCGGGCCGTTCAGGTTGGCCGCTCAGACGTGCGCGAAAGGCGCCCTCAAGGGGCGGGGAGGATGCGCCCCCGGACCTCGCCGAGGCCGACAGGGACGCCGTCGGAGCGCCGCGCGACGCCGGACAGGACCACCTCGTCACCGTCCTCGAGGAAAGCCCTGGCGCTCCCGTCAGACAGCGTGAGCGGCTCCGCCCCGTTCCAGCTGAGCTCGATCAGCGAGCCCCGCTCGTCCCGTTCCGGCCCCGAGACGGTGCCGGAGGCGAAGAGGTCTCCGGTGCGCAGGTTGGCGCCATTGACCGTCAGGTGGGCGAGTTGCTGCGCAGGTGACCAGTACATCGGTGCGAACGGGGGCCGGGACACAACCTCGCCATCCAGTTCGACCGTGAGCCGGATGTCGAGGCCCTCGTCCTGCCCGGCGGTGAGGTACGGCAGCGTCGGCACCACCCGCTCGGGGACACGAACCCTGGCGTCTCGCAGCGCCGCGAGCGGAGTGACCCATGCCGACACGGAGGTCGCGAACGACTTGCCGAGGAACGGGCCGAGCGGCACGTACTCCCAGGACTGCAGGTCGCGGGCCGACCAGTCGTTGACCAGCACGACGCCAAAGACGTGGTCCCCGAAGGCTTCCGCCGGGACCGGCCGTCCCGGGGGGGAGGGCACCCCGACGACAAATCCCACCTCTGCCTCGATGTCGAGCCGCTGCGAGGGGCCGAACTGCGGCGTGACGGCGTCGGCAGGCTTGGTCTGGCCGTGCGGCCGGACGATGTCGGTCCCGCTCACGACGACGGTGCCAGACCGGCCGTGGTAACCGATCGGCTGGTGCAACCAGTTGGGCGTGAGCGCCGGCTGCCCTGGTCGGAAGAGCGCCCCGAGGTTCTCGGCGTGATGGCGGGAGGAGTAGAAGTCGACGTAATCGGCGACGGTGAACGGCATCCGGGTGCGCAGGTGCTCGACGGGGGTGAGGTGCGGCTCGACATCCGGGCGGTGGGCGGGATCGGTGAGCCAGTCGACGATGCGGGCCCGGACCGCCGCCCATCGGGCCGGACCCGCCGCCAGCAGGGCGTCGAGGGTCGGCGTGTCCAGGAGCGGGCCTAGATCAGGTGCGAGGCGGTGCGCGACTGCCGCCGTGTCGACGGCGTGATCGCCGATCCGGACGACGACGCGCGGCCCGGTGGCGAGGTCGGCCACGGCATAGGGGAGGGTTTGGGGTCCCCAGGGACTGTCGTCGGCGAAGTCGACCCAGGCCCGCCGGGGGGAACGGGTCACGTCTCGACCTCCTGATGGGCAAGGATCCCGAGGGTCTCGAGGTCGCGACGGGGGTAGTCCACGTCGCAGGTGCCAAAGGAGACGAACCGCCTCGCCCGGACGGTGGCGAGCCGGTTCGGGCCGAGGGCGGCGACGGCGGCCTCGACCGCCTCGGGGCGCCTCTCAGAGAGCCAACGGGCGGCGGCGACCATGCCTTTGTCCGCCGCGTCCGCGGCCAGCAGCAGGTTGAGGAACCCGTGGTGCTCGAAGCCGGTGGAGGGGTCCCGGTGCCGCACCGCGCGGTGGAGCCCGGCCGTCGCCTTGACCCGGACCCCGCGGGTGACCGCGCAGGTCAGTGCCTCGGCGAGGACTCGCTCGGTGGGGAAGGCGTCCGGGGTCGTCCCGCCGGTGCGCAGCTTCAGGCCGAACCCCCGCTCGCCCAGCAGGTCGGTGGCGACCGGGAGATGGCGTCCCCAGCCGGGCTCCACCCAGATGCCCACCCCGGCAGGAAGCCGGGCCGCCGCCTCGACGGCGGCCCGCACCGCGCCCTCGCCCGGGGCGGCGATCTCGACGGCCGCCAACCGTAGGCGTCGGTCCGCGGAGACGGCCGCAACGACGCCCGGTAGGTCTGCCGGGTCGCGGACGACTACGGACAGCGGTAACGCGACCGCTACGACGTCATCCAGGTGGGCGGGCAGGGCCGCGACCTGGGAGGGGGTCACCACCAGCGTCCCGATGAGGGCAGCGTGCGGCGCGGCCCGGCGCTCGAGATAGGCGCGGACCGCCTGTGCAAGCGTGGCATTCCCGGGCGGGAAGACCGCGGCGTCGTCCAGGAGGCCGGTGGGGAAGAACTCGGTCCCGGTCTGGGCAGTCAGGTCGGCCAGCTGGGCGAGGTTGTCGTCGCTGCAGTACCCGGCGTCGGCCAACACCTGCCCGGGTGCGGTTCCGGTGTTGGTGGTGGCTTGTTCGGTCATCGGGATCAGGTTGGCGACGTCAGCGGCGCACTGGCCCAGGCCGGTCGCGATGATCACCTGGTGGTCGGCGTCGACGACGGCCTGAGCGTTGTAGCACTGGTGGAACGACCCGTCGGACGTCTTCATGATCCGTGAGTCGGGGTCGGTGAAGTTGCGCTGTGCTTTCGGTTTGGGCACCGCCTTGTCGGCCGCGGCCGCGGCGGCGGCGCGTTCGGCGACGGTGTCCTCGTCGGCGCCCTGACGGCGAGCGAGGTCGGCGGCGTGCTCGCCCGCCGCAGCGGCGGCCTCGGCCTCCAACGCGGCCTTCGCTTGGCGGATCTTGGCCAGCCGGTCGGTCGTGCGGCGCAGGTCCGGGGGCAGGTCGTCGTCCCTGCCATGCCGGCCGTAGGCGGCGTCCTCGGCCTTGTCGACCGCTTCGGCGTCGTACAACATCGCCGACACCTCCTCCGCCAGGGCCTTCTCCCGGGTGGTCATCCGGGCGTAGCTCATCGCCTTGCGCCGGGAGGCGTTCGCGCGGACCTTGGTGCCGTCCAACGCGACCTGCCCCAGCCGGACCATGCCCGCGGCTTGGCACAACGCCAACGCCTGGGTGAACAGGTGCCCCAACGCGGACAGGTGCCGCTTGCGGAACCGGGCGATCGCCCGGTAGTCCGGGCCGGCACCGGCGGCCAGCCACCGGAACGCCACCACATCGCTGCACGCCTTCTCGATCTTGCGGGAGGACCGGACCCCGGTGCAGTACCCGTAGATCAGCAGCCGGACCATCAACCGCGGGTCGTACGGCGGCCCACCCCGCGACTCGGTGTACTTCGCGCGGATCCGCGACAGGTCCAGATGCTCATCCACCAGATCGGCGACGAACCGGGCCAGGTGATCCGCTGGCAGCCACTCATCCAGCGACGGCGGCAACAACAAGATCTGGTCCGGGTCGAACGCCCGGAACCTCTTGTCCACCGGCAGCTTCAGCTCCCCGGGAATGCCCCCAACACCCGGCGCCGGCGCCAACTCGAACAGGCCCTCGTCGTCCCGATCACCAGCCACACCAGATGATCCCGCCAAACCGGACACCCGCGAAGCACCCCACCTCACGTGTTACCGACCCACGCTCCTAGGTCGCACAGGCCGTACGGGGCCGGAAGGCTCATCGGGACCATGACCGGAAGTAGGCGGCGTCCTCGCTCGCGAGGCCGCCCGGGCCGACGAGGAGTGGTGCGAACGTGTCGACCATAACGGCGAGCTCGTCGAAGGACTCGCGCCCGATGCTGGCCTCCACCGCGCCCGGCTGGGGTCCGTGGGGGTGGCCGCCCGGGTGCAGGCTGATCGAGCCCTGGGCGATGCCCGACCCCTTGCGTGCCCCGTAGTCCCCACCGCAGTAGAACATCACCTCATCGGAGTCCACGTTGGAGTGGTGGTACGGCACGGGAATCGCCAGGGGGTGGTAGTCGACCTTGCGGGGCACGAAGTTGCACACGACGAAGCCCCGGCCCTCGAAGACCTGGTGGGCGGGCGGCGGCTGGTGGATCCGGCCGGTGATCGGCTCGAAGTCACTGATATTGAAGGTGTACGGGTAGAGGCAGCCGTCCCAGCCGACGACGTCGAAGGGATGGTGGTCGAGCTCCCAGCGGGTTCCCACCGCGCCGCCGCCGACGCCGCGGTGCTTGACGAACAGCTCGACCGGTCCGCCGCCGACGACGAGTGGTTCCGTGGGCGCGTGCAGGTCACGCTCGCAGAACGGGGCGTGCTCAAGGAATTGGCCTTGCGCCGACAGGTAGCGCCTCGGCGGCATGACGTGTCCGGTCGCCTCGACGACGTAGCAGCGCACGATGCCCTCGGGCACCCATCTGTGGACCGTCGACCGAGGCAGGACGACATAGTCGCCGGTCCGGAAGGGCAGCACGCCGAAGGCGGTCTCGACCATCCCCCGGCCCTCTTCCACGTACACCAGCTCGTCGCCGATCGCGTTGCGGTAGAGAGGGCTGCTCCGGCTGGCGACGACGTAGCAGAGGCGGACGTCAGAGTTGCCGAGCAGGAGAATGCGACCCATCACCACGTCCTGGCTCTCACCGTCGCCGGGGAAGAGCTCGTGGAGCCGGTAGTGGCGCGGCAGGAGCGGGGTGTTGGCGACCAGGCACTGGTCAGGTAGAGCCCATTCCTCGGCGGCCGCCAGCGCCGACGGGATGTACTGGTGGTACAGGAGCGCGGAGTCGCTCGAGAAGCCCTCCTCGCCCATCAGCTCCTCGTAGAGCAGCCGGCCACCTGCGTCGTCGAACCGGGTGTGCCGCTTGGCCGGGACCGACCCGACCTGCCGGTAATACGCCATGGCCGCCTCTGCGTCGTGGTGAGACATCTTGTGGGAAGTCCCGGCCCGCCGCCGGATGGGTTTCCATGGTGAGCACGCATCCGGTGAATGTCAAACCTTTGACGATCGCCCCGGGTCATGCCGGTGCTCGCCCTCCTTCGCTCCGTGCCTGCTCAGTCCCGGCTGCGGACCTGCGGATCGCCGGCACCATCGACGAGCTTGCCGAGCAGGCGGATCAAGGTCTGACGTTCCACCGAGTCGAGCCGCGCCGCCCAGACCCGTTCACGCTCGTGGTGAGCTGCGAACGTGGTCAGGAGCCGTTCCCGACCCGCCTGCGTGAGCTCGAGGACGACGGCCCGCCGGTCCGCCTCGTCGTTGCGGCGGGTAACGAGTCCCTGACGCTCGAGTGTCTTGGCGAGCGCGGACGTCGCCGCCCGGCTGGCCCCGATCAGCCGGGCCAGGCGTCCGGACGGCATCGCACCGGCGAGCCACAGGACGAACATGAGGCGGAATCCCGCGAAGCTCCAGCCCGCGGGTCGGTGGACCGAGGACTCCAGGTCGTACACGACGACATCGCTCGCGCGGTGCAGGAGCAGGATCGTGTGCAGCGACTCGGCGTCCACACCCGGGACCTCCTGGGCGACCTGACGGACGGCGTGGTCGACAAAGGAAACGAAGTCGAGGCGCTCGGAAGCTCCCGTGTTCACCGTCGCAGGCTAGCCCGCGCCGGGCGGCGCCCGGCCTCGCCGGGTGGCATTCAGGGCGGCTGCGGCGGCACGCGCCCGGGCCCTTCCCGATCAGGGAGGCCCTGACGTACCATCCGCAAACTAGTCGAAAGCTTTGACCGAACGCTGCTTGACCGAACGCTGCTTGACGGAACGCTGCTTGACCGAACGCTGCGGGCTAGCAGCAGCACAGGAGGTCTCGCGATGCCGACCCAGACCGTCTCCTTGATCTCCTCTGCGGCCACGGAAGACGTCGCTCCCGCCGAACGCGTCGAGTTCTGGGAGGACTACAACCGCAAGGTTCTGGTGGGGCTGTCCTGCCGGTCCTACTCCGACCAGGGCCTGCGCGCCACCGAGACCAACATCCGGCTCCGTGACGTCCTGCTCGCGGACATCGCGGGCAACGCCCACGTGGTCGAGCGGTCGCCGGCGATGGCGCGGTCCTCCCCCAAGGATTCCGTGTTCGCCACCCTGCTGATCGACGGTGCCGGCGCGTTCCTACACCGCAACGGCTGTGTGCCGGTGGCCGCCGGTGACCTGGTGATCTACGAGACGAGGCAGCCGTACCTGTTCGGATTCTCGTCGTCGATGCGCCAGATCCTGGTCGACATCCCGCGTGAGGCGTTCGTCGAGGCGTGCTCGTCGCGTGGCGTTCCGGAGCCGATGCTCTTCGGAAGGGAAAGCGCACATGAGGCGGGGCTCCTGTCCAGCCTGCGCGCGCTGCTCGCTGGCCTGGTGGCGCTCCCTGGTGGCGACCGTGACCCCGAGGAGACCCAGCGAGCGTTGCTCGACCTGCTCGGGCTGCTCATCGTCGAGCGGTGCGGCGGCTCGACCTCCGCGACGGCCCATCTGATCGCCGCGAAGGAGCACATCGAGCGGCGCCTGCACGATCCACGGCTCGACGCCGCCGAGGTAGCCGGCGTCCTGGGTATCTCGGTGCGACACCTGGCGCGGGCTTTCGAGACGGCCGGGACCACGCCGACCCGGCACATCCTGGAGCGCCGCCTGCAACGGGCGAACGCCCAACTCACCGCGCCTCGAGCGGAGGAGACGAGGATCGCGGACGTCGCCTACCGCTGGGGGTTCTCCAGCCAGGCCCATTTCGCCAGGGCCTTTCATCACCGCTTCGGTCGCACTCCCAGCGAGGCTCGCTCGGGCGCCGCCGCCCGTCACCGGTGAGAGGCCGGGTCATCGCCTTCCCCCACAGGGTCTTGCCTTTCGGGCGGATGCCCAACGGCGCCGGGACCGCCCCTCGAACGGTCCCGGCGCCCCGGCTAGATCAGCGAGCCACGCTCGAACGTGCGGCCTCATCCACGGTCGCCGCGGCGTCGTACCAGAGCAGGTAGTTCGACGCGGCCATGGCCGCCTCGGCGGAAGCCACCTTCGCGACATAGCGACCGTGATTCCCGTAGAGCCCTCTGAGCTCCTGGGCTGTGTAGTCATGGTGCCAACCGGATACCGAGCAAGGGAATGCTGTGCCGTTCAGCGCGCCCAGCTTGGAGGTGGGCACGGCGAACTCGGAGAGGCGGATGCCACCCTTGATGTTGCCGTCGGCGTCACGGAGCACCTGGCCGTTCGCATCACGGTCGAAGTAGACCGATGGTGCGGCAGGCTTGCCCTTCTCGATCCACCTCTTTACGGATTCCGTGGCCGCAGCCACGACCTCACCGTTCGGGACCGGGCTGAAGGCAGGGAGCATCTGACACGAAGGCTCCACCCACTGCGTAAAGGACTCCGGCTGTCCGTTCGGTCCGATCAGAGCCTTGTCGCGGCCGAACATCGCGTCCACGTAGTGCTCGGCGATCGTCGAGCCGTGAGTGGATCCGGCGACCTCCCATTCGCGTGAGAAGCCCGAGGTTCCGAACGGCGGGACGAGCGGAGACAGCCCCTCAGAATTGACGCTGACAGAAGGAGTAGCGACGTCAGGCCGCAGTACCGCCGCAGCCCGATCCCAGAACACGAAGCCGTCAAAGACGTGGTAAAGCGGCTGGATTGCGTTGTAGTAGGAGGTGAGACGAAACGCCGACTGCGACTGTCCCGTCGCGATCACGTTCTGCACCTTCAGGCCGGCCAACGGCGCGTTCCGTCCGGAGTTGACCTTGAGCGCCTCGGACACCTGCGTGAAGACGTCCCACGAGAGCGGGTCGCCGGCGCAGGCGCTGACGCCGCAGGCGTCGAGATTTCCCCCGGTCTGCGGGTCAACGTTGCTGGCGTCGACGGACAGGGTCCCGTATCGCTGGGGACTCCACGACTTCAGCCGATCCACGCCCACCTTCTGGGCGGAGACGACGGCGTACGCGTAGCCGAGGCGGAGCAGATCAGCGTGAGCTTCGGCGAACACGAAGTCCGCATCGACGCCGATGGTGACATTTGTCCACTCGACGATCAGGGTGCCGTTGAAGTGTCGCGGATCGGGGGTTCGTACCAGGACGCGGGTGCGATACGGCCAGTTCCCGTCGACGATGGCGGCACTAGCGGTGGCGTTGGCGACGGCACCTCGGTAACGATGAGCGACCCCGTCGGCGTAGAACTCACGCTCGGTGTAGCCAGCGGCTCCCAGATCTACCGCGGCGGCTCCGAGCGGTGTCGTGCCAGGCACAACGAGCCGCGTCAGGGTGGCGGGGGGCAGGCTGCCCTGCAGCCCCGAACGGAGCGAGGCCTGCGCGGCTGGCGCCGAGAGCAAGCCGACGGCGATGGCGGATGAAGCCACGATCGCGGCGACCCGGCGGGAACCGGTGAGCGAGCCGAACCGGACGTCATGGTGTGACAGCCACATCATTGTGTCTCCTTTCGCGAGGAGGTTTCAGGACGTATTCACCGGGTTGGTGAGGGCCCCCGCGTCTTCACCGGTGTTGCCGCAGGGCTGATCCGCGGTCAGACGCAGAGGTAGCCGCCATCCACTGGAAGGACTGCCCCCGAGACGTACGCCGCGGACGGCGAGCACAGGAACACGATCACCGTGGCGACGTCGTGGGGAGTGCCGTACCGCCCCAGCGGGATGCGAGCGAGCACCTCCGCCGCCGCCGTCTGATCGTCGAGCAGGCCCCGGGCGAGCGGGGTGTCCACGAACCCCGGCGCGACCGCGTTCACCCGGATGCCCTCCGGGGCGTACTCCGCGGCGAGCGACCGAGTGAGTTGGGAGATGGCCCCCTTGCTCGCGCTGTACGCCGGCCGATCCCTGCTGCCGAAGAAGGCGAACATCGAGGAGACGTTCACGACGCAGCCGCCCGCTCCCGCCAGGCCGGGCCGCGCCGCCTGACACGCGACCATGGTGGCTGTGAGATTGATCCCCAGGACGCGGTCCCACCGGTCGAGGTCGTACTCGCCGCGGTCGTGGCTGATGCCTGCGCAGTTGACGAGGACGGCAAGCTCCCCTTCGGCGCAGATCAGCCGCGCCAGGCCGTCCCGGTCAAGCACGTCGTGCTCCACGACTCGCACGCCCGGGTGGACGGGTAGTTCGCGGTGGTCGCGCGGGGCGAGGCCGAGCGCCACGACCTCGGCGCCGAGATCGGCGAACAGCATCGCCGTCGCCGCACCGATCCCCGACGTCCCGCCGGTGACGAACGCCGTGCGCCCCTCGAACAGGTCAGCCCTCAGCCCGCTCTCCATGGGTAGGCCCGTCATCCCCGTCTGCTCCCTTCAGTCATGTGAACCAGGATCTTGATCTGCTCGCCGCCGCGGGACAGGGCGTCGAACCCGTCGCGGACGACGTCCTCCAGGGCGACGGTCGAGGTGACGATCGTGGTGAGGTCCATGCCCTCCTCCACGTACCGGATCAGGTCCGGGTAGACGTCGCGGTACCCCACGCTGGCGATGATCGACTGCTCCTTGTTCACCATCGCGAAGGCGTCGATCTCGACCGTCCCGGCCAGGCCGACCAGCACCACCCGGCCTCCCTTCCGGGTGGCCTCCAGGCAGGTGCGCAGCGTCCCGTCGGAACCGACGACCTCGAACGCCACGTCCGGCCCTTCATGACTGACGGTTTGCCTGATCCGGCGGGCCACGGCGTCCGGCGGGTGCGCCGGCACGATGTCGGTGGCCCCGAGCGCGCGAGCCAGCGCGAGCCGGGCGGGGGAGAGGTCGGTGGCGATAACGCGCCGCGCGCCGTGGCGGACGGCGAACATCACCACGAGCAGTCCGATCGGGCCAAGGCCCACCACGGCAACCGTCTCGCCCGGCTGCAGGCGCGCACGGCGCAGGGCGTGCAGGGCGACGGCGGCAGGCTCGAACACGGCGGCCTGCTCCAGCGGGACCACGTCGGGTAGGCGGTGCAGCATGTACATGGGGACCACCGCCCGCTCCGCCATCCCGCCGTCGCCCATCAGCCCGGCGAAACCGAAGTGCCGGCAGAGGTTGTACTCCCCGTTCTCGCAACGGGGACAGGCGCCGCAGCGGTAATGCGGCTCCACCGCCACCCGGTCGCCGACCACCAGACCGGAACTGCCGGGCCCCACCTCGACGACCGTGCCACAGAACTCGTGACCCAGAACCAGCGGTGCGATGGCGCCAGACTCGGGGTGTGGTTCGGTGACTGGGATCGCGAACGGCCCGTCGGCGTACTCGTGAAGGTCGCTGCCGCAGATCCCGCAGTAGGCCACCGCGATGGCCGCCTCCCCGGGGCCAGGGGACCGGGCCTCGACGTCCACAACGCGGACGTCCCCGGCTGCCCACCAGACCGCGGCCCTCGTCACGCCGTCTCCCACCGGATCGCGCAGGAGGTCGTGATGCGGGTCATCGTGCCCCCACTCGCCCGTGCGATCAGCGGAACAGCGAGTTGACGTAGTCGGCGCCGATCCCGACCGCCTCGTAGTGCTCCCGGCACATGGCGATGTAGTCGTGGACATCGAAGATCCCCGTGACCGCGCCGTTCTCGTCGAGCCAGGCGAGTGGGCCCTTGACGATGAAGAAGGTCTTCATCGGCTCCTCGCTGGCGTACGCGACCAGCGTGTGGCCCTCGCCCGGCGCCTCGTAGACGAAGTCGCCGGCGGTCGCCGTCCAGGGCCGCTCCAGGTAGCCCCACTTGCCGGAGATCGTGTATGCGAACACCTCGTGCGGGTGGTAATGCCGGTTGACCAGGCCCGCCTCCTTGGCTCGAAGGATGTCGGCCCAACTGTTGTCCTTTACATTGATCCACAGCGGGCGGGATCCGACGGTGTCGGTGAACGGCACGTAGTAACGGTCGTCATCCGTGGCGACCTTGGCCAGGTAGACCTCGGGAAGCGCGTCCGGCTTCTGCGAGTTCTCGAGCGGCTTGAGGTCCTTCCAGAACTCCGACCCAGGCATGTCAGCCATCTCTCCACCTCCTCGATTGATGTGGTGTGAGTGAATCCCCCACGGAGTCGGTTGTCTTTCCCGTCCCCGACGTCGGCGTTTGTCCATTCCGGACATGGGCCTGCAGGGTGAGCGCGCTTGTCAGTCAAACTTGAACGTTCCCATCGCGGGGACATCCGGGAGGTGCGGGTGACCGATACGTCGGCCGCTGCGCCGTCGCACCGAGCCAGCGGGCTGCCCGACGGCGTTCCGGTAGTCCTCGATCCCCGGGTGCGGGTGCGGGTGCGCGGCGCGGTGGCCTCGGGTTCCCCGTGGGGCGTCGCGCGCCTCGCGCCGGCGGCGCTCGCGCTGGTCGTCCGGGCCCGCGCGCAGGGGGCGGCGGGAACCTCGCCCCGGACGCGGTGCCCGTCAGGTGGCTCGCCGCGGCTTCCGCGGGTGGGGTGTCATTGATGTTGTGCAGCCGCCGGTGAGCGCGTCATGGTGCCGATAGCGGCGAGCGGCGCAGCCCCGGCATCCGAATCTTGGGGAGCAGCACGCTGGGCGACCGCGCCGGACGGCGCTGCCTCGCCACACCCGGCTGGCTGGACCGTCTGTTGCCCGCGGTTTCGACGATCCCCGGGTCGGGGCCGTCGCGCCACGCGTCATCCCACGTTCTGCCGCCGACGGCGCTCTTGCCCGGCATGAGCTGGCCCATGCGGCGGTGGGCGGGACCGTTGGGTTGGCCAGCACGGGTGTGCGGGGGCGTGGCCCAGTTGCGGACCGAGGCGAGGACAACGCCTGCGTCCGGTCACGGCGCTGCACGTCAGCCGCGGGATGTGGTCGGGATCTTGGTTTCCCTGTAGAACCGTCGGCGAAGTCCTTGTCAACGGACAAGATCATTTCCCTGTCCGCGGTCAGCTGATCTCCCGCGCGGTTAGGTCAAGGGGATCACCCCCGCTCCGGCGGTGGCTTCGGTCAGGCGCAGGCTGGTGCCTTCGGTGAGGACGACGTGCGCGTGGTGCAGGAGGCGGTCGACGGTGGCGGTGGCCAGGGTTTTGGGCATGATCGTGTCGAAGCCGCTGGGGTGGATGTTGCTGGTCACGGCCACGGATCGGCGTTCGTAGGCGGCGTCGATCAGGCGGTAGAAGGCTTCGCCGGCGGCCTGGCCGGCCGGGAGCATCCCGATGTCATCGACCTACCTGCGCACCTGGCAGGGCTGGGTCTACTTGGCCCTGGTGATCGACTGCTACTCACGCAAGATCGTCGGCTGGGCGATGGACGATAACTACAAGATCCCGCTCATCCAGAAAGCGATCCGGATGGCGGCCGCGAACCTGCAGCTGCCTCCCGAGGCGATCTTCCAC
>CAVUET010000003.1:0-2014730 GCA_963740575.1 uncultured Actinomycetota bacterium
GCTGCTGTTCCTCGGCGCGGCCGCGATGGCCGCCTACGTGCTGCTGACCCGACGGGTGGACGCCGAACGCGAGGTGATCGGGATGCTGCTGGCCTCGGGGGTGAGCCGGCGGACGGTCCTGACCCACTACCTCGGCTACGGCCTGGCCCTCGGGGCCGCCGGCGGGCTGCTGGGAGTGCTCATCGGGGAGGGGCTGGCCCGCCTGGTCAGCCGCGCCTACCTGCAGGCGATCAACCTACCGCCCTCCCTGGGCGTGCTGTCGATCGCCCGCCCGTCGACGATCATCGTCGGGCTGCTGTTCGGCGTCGTCGCCGGGACCCTGTCGGCGCTGGCACCGGCCCTGACGGCCGCGCGGATGGCTCCGGCGCAGGCCATGCGCGGCGTGCAGCCGCCACGCCCGGCCACCCGCAGCCTGCTCGAGCGGCTGGTCCCTCCGCTGCGCCGGGCCCCGACCGTGGTCCGCCTCGTGCTGCGCGGTGTCGGGCGCAATCGGCGCCGGACGGCGTTCACCGCGATCGGGGTCGTCCTGTCGCTGCTGGTGATCCTCACCTCGTGGACGATGCTCGACACCATGAACGGCCTACTAGGCGTGCAATTCGATCAGGTCACCCGCCAGGACGCCCAAGTGGGCCTGCTCACTCCGGTGGACACGGCCGCCGCGGCGAGGCTGCGGGCCGTCCCCGGAGTCGCGCAGGTCGAACCGATGGCCCAAGTCCCCGTCACTCTCCAGGCAGGCAACCGTTCTTACACCACCGCCGCGATCGGGCTGCCCGCCGCCACGGACCTGCACGGGTTCCGCCTGGTCGACGGTGGGACGACCACCCTGGCTGCGGTCCCTGCCGGCTCCGTGCTGGTCGGCCAGGGCATCCGCGACCGGCTCGCCGTCACCACCGGCGCGACCCTCACCGTGCTCGGACCCGACGGCGGCCACCGCACCGTCCGGATCGCGGGACTGCTCAATGAACCCCTGGGCACTTACCTGTACGCACCCCTGTCTCACCTGGACGCCGTCACCGGTCCGGTCACGCCCACCTCCGCCCTGATCAAACTGGCCCCCGGCACCGACCGAACCGCCGTCCGCCGCGCCATCACCGCCCTGCCCGACGTCGCCGCCTACCAGGACAGCCAAGCGCTCAAGCGTTCCTTCGACAGTTTCACCGGGCTGTTCATCGGCATGATCGGCTCGATGCTCGCCCTCGGCGCCCTGATGGCCTTCGCGATCATCTTCACCACGATGTCGGTGAACATCATCGAACGCAGCCGCGAGATCGCCACCCTGCGCACGGCCGGAGTCCACCGCCGCACGATCGCCGCGATGGTGACCGGAGAGAACCTGCTCACCACTGGCCTGGGCATCATCCCCGGCCTGGCGATCGGCGTCCTGGGCGGCAAAGCCTTCCTGGCCTCCTACTCCAACGACCAGTTCCGCCTCGACCTCATCGTCCGCCCGACCACCCTCGCGATCTCCGCCCTGGCCATCCTCGTCGTCGCCGCGGTATCCCAATGGCCCGGTCTGCGCGCCGTCTCCCGCCTGGACCTGGCCCAGGCCGTCCGGGAGCGCTCCGGATGACGTTGACGACGCCGGGGCCAACCGCGGACCGCCTTGCGCCCGGTGAGGTGCGGGTGCAGCCGAGACGCCGTCAGGAGTCCGTGGACTCCGTGGACTCGGCCGCCTGCCAGCCCATCCACCACTGCTCCTCCGGTGTCTCACCGGTCGCGGCGGCGAACCCCAGCAACGCGTCCACCACCCCAGCCGGCCAGGAACCGGGCATCGCCGCCACGATCCTCGACAGCTCCTCCCGGCGCCGCACCGTCACCTGATCGACCAGCGATCGACCGGCGGGCGTGAGTGTCACCCGCACCACCCGCCGGTCCGAGGTCGACCGCTGGCGTCGCACCAGGCCCTTGCGCACCAGGCGATCACACAACCGGGTCCCCGGTCGACGGATCGATCCCCAACTCCCCCGACACATCCGTCGATCCGCCGACCGCCCGCCATGCGCGTGATCGGTGACAGTCGCGGTCACCGCGTCGAGCGTAGACACCCGCCGCTGGCCTCACACGTCAATGTGGACCGGATCGCCGACGGTGATGCGTCCCGGCTCGACGGTCGAGCCGTACACGCCGAGGAGTACCTGCCGCTCCTCTGTGATTGCGCGCAGGACCCGCGGATCACGCTCGCTGGTCGACGGGTCGACGTTGAACCACGCCGCATCTCTTTTCGCGTGTGTCGACTCGCATCCGTACCCCGCCGACTCGCAAGGTACTGCCGACCCAGGCATCCTCGGGAAAGTCGCCGCCTCCCGCGGCCTCGATCAGCACGTTCGGTCGAAACCGAAGCACATCGAGCTCGGACCCGACCAGTGCACCGACCGCGTTGACGGTCTGGGTCGTGATCAGCGAGAGCGGCAGCGCGTCGAAGACGCCGCGGTCAAGCATGAACACCCGTACCCCGACGCCGAGCTCGACGGCCAGCGCAGGATCGACGACGTCGTACTCCTGACCCGACGGGCAACGCACCATCCTGCGCGACGAGTCCGGCCTGTCCGGCTCGACGAACCAGGGGCGGTCACCGCGCGCCGGGCTCACGGTTGTCCCGTTGCCCGTGGACGCCCTGGGCGCCCAGACTTTCGCGACTGGGCTCCTGCGAGCTCGCACAGGTCCGCGATCGTGACTCCGGCCCACCAGTACCCCACCGGCGTGACGCTTCCGCCGGGGCGGCGGTACGAGCTGATCGCGTGGGCTCGCCGGACCGGGTCACTGGTGTTCGAGGACGACTGCGACCGGGGTCGTGCGGGATGGGCGGACTACTGCCGGGCAGCATCGTGACCCACGAGTGGGCCTGCCACAGTTGGACTGCAGCGTCCTGATCCTGCTCCCCGTTCGGGCGAGCCCGAAGGGGGACCAGGGAGATCCCGCTCGGCGCCCGGTCACGGCCCGTGACCTCACCGCGGGCCACCGAGTGGTGCGCGGTTCCTCAAGGGCCAGCGTCGGTGAATGGCCGTCCGCGACGACCCCCTCTGCTCCGCTCCGTCATCGCCGCCGTGGCTCACGGCGACGGCGGCGATGACGGTCGCGGATCGGATCGCGAGTGTGGCTCCACTCCTACTCGGACGGGCAGGTCACCTTCGGGTTCCACATCTCGAACCGGCCGGCGGGGTTCGCCTTCCAGGCCCAGGCGTGCAGGGAGTAGTACGCGGGGAGCCCGAATCGGTTGGGAGCGGTGGTGAGGTTGAAGGTGTGGCCGAACAGCGCCGGCGGGTGATGATGAGTGGCGTCCCAGTCGGCCTTGAGGACGACGTACTCGACGGCTGCGAGCTTCAGGGTCCCATCGTGTTGCGGTGCGTAGACCATTGCCTCGGGGTGCGTGGCGTCGATCCTCTTGTCCCCGACCAGGGTGCTGTTCGCCCAGTGCACCCCCATCCCACCTGTGCCGGGCATGTCGATGCAGGCGATGCCCTGCGCGTCGGTGAGCAGGGCGTAGCCGTGCTGCTCGGCGACCGCGATGCTGTGGAACCTCGCGGTGGCCGCCCGGACCCCGTCCAGGCTGTCTCGAGAGTGGGCCTGAGCCGTGGACGCGATGCAGGTCAACAGCAGTGCTGCGGTGGCCATGGTGGCGCCGAACAGGCTTCGACGGCGCATGGTCAGACTCCTTCCTGCACCTGGTAGATATCGTCCGCGACCAGGCCGTGGGCGCGGCGGTCGACGTCGTTCGCGGCCTCGGCCGCCAGATCGGCCTGATGGGCCGGCGCGAGACCGCCCATCCTGACCCCGTTACCGAGGTGATGAACGTCCATGAACAAGGGCATCGAGAGTCCTCTCCTCACCGGCGTGTCCCGCCCGCCGGGACGCCGTCCGGGTGTGTGCCCTTTGGTCTATCCACCCGCAGGGCCGCCCACATGGGCAAGAGCTACCTATTCGGGGGCGATGCCCCACCCATCTTCATCCGCGCGGGAGGGCCGTCCGGGCGACGGCCCACGCGGCGTGGGCGGCGTTCGGGTGCGGCCGGCATCGACGAGCCGGTACCCGTACGGGGTCGGCCGCCGAGGTAGCGGCCCTGGTCGCGGGCCTGCACCCGCATCGCCGCCGTGGTGCGGTGACGGGCGCGGGCGACCTCGCGGCGGGCCCGTTCACCCAGTCGCCGGATCAGTGCCTGGTGGGCGGGGTCGGTCAGGTCGACCGGCCCGTCGAGTCCGGGTAGCCACACCTGCACGTGGTGGGCGAGGAAGATCGGGGCCAGGTGCAGGAGTTGGGTGCCGGTGAACGCACGTTCGGACTCCCCCACGATGATCGCATCGAACCCCCGGTGCGGGCTGGCGACCGCTTGCAGCAGGCGCGCGGCCTGCGGTCGCCGGGCCCAGGGCACCGTGCGGGAGTAGCCGACGTCGAAGAACTCAGCCACGATCCGGCCCCGATCGACGAACACGTCGGTGGCACTGTCGCGCTGCCAGCCCAGGGAGGACTCGCAGTGCTGATACTCCACGGTTGACACCCGCCCGTACAACGCGAACCGCACTCCTCTGCAGACCCGTTCTTGATCGGAGCGTTGACGCCGAGGACGCTTCTCGTGCGCTGCCCAGGCCGTCAGCTGCCGATCAACCGCATCGGAAGGAGATCGAGTCCAAGATCGAGTTGCTCGAGGTGTATGCCCATCGCGACAGCCTCGCCAGGCACTCGGCCGCCTTGCCCAGGTTTCGGTGAGGCCCGACGCCGCTCCCCCGGCCTTCGCCGCCGAAGCCGCGCTCCCACCGCACCCGCTCCGTGGGGGGTGGAGCGTGCTCCAGCCCCCACGGAGCGCTGGCAGGATGGGTGCGTGGCGAAGCGAGGCTCGAAGGCCCCTCACCGGTCCGCGACGCGGCGGCAGGATCTGCGCGTGGTCGGCGCGGAGGTACTCCCGGGGCAGGTGGAGTGGCACCTGACCGGGGTCCTCGATCCGGGCACGGTGGCCGCGCTGCAGGCCGAACTCGACGGTCGCGAGGTGCCGGCGGGGTCCGCTGCCGCGATCGGTGCCTTGCTTTCCGGGGACGGCCCTGACCGCGTTCCGGTGGTCGAGGTGGCCGACGCTCTGGCCCGGGCGGTCCTGGACTGTCGGCGAGCGCTGGACGTCGAGTCGACCCTCAGTTCGCTGCTGGGGGCGACGATCGTGGCCGCACCGGACGATTCCGATCCGGCCGAGTGGATCCAGGCGCAGTTGCTGCTGCTCACCGTGACCATCGAGTTGGCAGCTGCCGCGGGTGGCCCGCAGGGACTCGCGGTGCTGCGGGCGCTGCAGGCCGTCGGACCGCGCAGTACCCGGGAACGGGCGGGCCGGCACGCCGGACGCCTGGCGGCGAGGGGCCTGCCCGAGCCGCTCTGGGCGAGCGGCATCGGACGCCTCCGGTTCGTGCGCGCCTGGGAATACAAGGACGTGTTCGGTCAGCAGACGAGTGTGGGCCTGCTGTTCGACTATGCCGGGCGCGAGCACGCCATCCTCACCCTGATCGACCACAGCCTCGGCGGCGGAGTGAAGGACGCCTTCCTGGTCGAGGGCCGGCGGGCCTCCCGCCTGCGCGACGTCACCTGGGAGCAGCTGGCGGACGACCCGGCCGCGGTCATCCAGGACGTCGACGCGGCACGGGCCGCGCAGGTGCTCATCGAGGCGCTGCTGGAAGACCCGTGCCCCGAACACCAGGAGCAGCTGCAGACGCTGGCGGACACCGACGCGCTGCTGCGCTCCCGGGCAGTGTTCCTGGCCGAACTGGCCGGACTGTCAGTACCGGCCGAGGTGCTCGAGGGGCCTGCGGCGGACGACGTCCCGGTCGATGACGGCGCGGCCATCCTGCGCCTGAAGGTGCAGTTGATGGACGTCAGACCGCCGGTCTGGCGGCGCCTGGAGGTGCCGGCCGCCCTCACCCTGGCCGAACTCCACGACGTGCTGCAGTGCGTGTTCGGCTGGGACGACGCGCACCTGCACGCCTTCGAGCGCCCCGTCCCCCCGGAGGAGCGTGGACGCGGTGGCCGGCCTCGGCGCGACCGGGTCTCGGACGGCCGCGAGCGGCGGCTGCGGGTCGGGGCGCTGCTCGCGCAGCAGGACGACGTCCTGCACTACCGGTACGACTTCGGCGACGACTGGGACCACCGCATCGTCCTGGAGGAGCGCCCCGACCCGGTAGACGGGCTCGCCTACCCGCGCTGCGCCGGGGGCCGGCGGGCCACCCCGCCCGAAGACTGCGGCGGAGCCCCCGGCTACCAGAACCTGCTCGCAGCGCTGGCCGACCCCACCCACCCCGAGCACGACGACCTTCTCGCGTGGGTTCCGGAGGGCTTCGAACCCGCCGCGTTCTCGGCAGCCGAGGCCGACGCTGCGCTCGCCTGGGCCCGGAAAGCCCGCGCCTGAGGCCGCGACGGCACTTCGCGCTGACGGTGGCGGGCCGCAGTGGGGGATGCCTGTGACGGGTTCCGCGCACCCGAGGGGCAGGCGATGGTGATCTCCCCGGCCTGGAGGCGGTCGGGGATCTGCTCGCCATGAGGGCGGCGTATCGATGCCCTGTGGCGGTCAGGGCAGCAGTGTGAAGTGAGGTACGTGGCGGGGGCGAACGAGGCTGAATCGGTGACGTCGAGGGTGGCGATCTCGCGGACGCCTCGGTGTTCGGCGACGGCGACCGCGGAGGCGTCCGCAAGGCTGAGGCCCTGCCCGCCGTGCAGGTCGGCGTGCTGGTGGAGCAGCTCAGCGATCCGCCGCAACTCGTCGTCGGTGACCGTGACCTGCTGCAGGTCTCCGGCGGCCACGGCGTCGATCACGTTGGCCTCGGCCGGGGCACCGATCCGCGACGAGGCCATCCAGCAGACCTCCGCGATCACGTACGGCGTCACCAGAAGGTCATCCGCGCGGGACTCCAGCAGCTTTCAACAGACCTGGTGCGCAGGATCGCGCCGGTTGATCGCCGCCACGAGCGGTCCGGTGTCGACCAGGATCACTGCCCGCCGGCCTCACCGCGGATGATCTCCTCCGACTGCTGCCCGAGATCGGCTTCCGGTCCGTCGAACACGCTGAGGAGCCGCAGGCCACGGGGCGGGGTCACCAGGCGCAGGATCTGCTCGCGTACCCGGGCGGCCTGTTCCGGCTCCAGGCGCTCGATCAGGCGGTGGAGATCCGGGTAGTCACGGAGCTCAAACAAGCGACACACCGCAACGACCTAACAAAGCACTACTTAAGGGTTTGTCCGGCTCGAAGTAGCGTTGCCCTCCCCGTTCGAAACCTGTTGCAGGGACGAGGCGTCGGGGACGAGTGGGTCGGGTAGTGATCGGGATGGACCCGCACAAGCGGTCGGCGACGATCGAGGTGATGACTGCCGACGAGACCATCCTTGGGGGCGGCCGGTTCGCCACCATGGTCACCTTCTGCCAAGGGTCGACGGACTTATCGGAACACCGACTGCGAGCGCTCTGCCCTGTCTGGCGCAGACCCACCTCGCGGACGCAGAGCAGGTGGAGGCGACGTGACCAGACAAGCTGCTACGCCAGCCACTACGCCAGCCGCTATGCCAGCCGCTATGCCAGCAGTCCGACCAGCCGTCCCGCCGGGCCGGTTCGCCGCCTCATCGTCGATCGGGCCCAGCGCGACCTGAACCTCAACCGTCGGCGAGGTCATCGATCTTGACTCAGCGCGGCGTGTGCGGCGCTCCTTGCGGCAGCTCACCGGCTGGGCATGTCCCGAGTGTGACCTGACTGCCGGCCCCTTCGAAGCGGCGGAGGCGTCCATGCTGGCGACTCTGCACGACCAGGTGCTGCGCCACCCACCACGCACAGCTATCCCGCATGCCTTGAAATGTTCGTCCAGCCGGCCGCCAGCGCCGTCGACAACGCGACCGACAATGCGATCGACCAGCCGTCGACAGTGGCCGCGGATCCGGCCGTTGGCGTAACTCTCATCTGAGGGCCTGGCTGGTGGCCGGGCGGAGGAGGAGGCACCAAGTGAGTCGGGCCATGGTCGAGAACGTGGCGCAGGATGGCGTCGCCGAGCAGGACGCAGGCCGCAGGTCGCGAGCCGCGCAGTCTGGCGTTGGTTCACGGGCTGGAGGACGTTGCCGTCGGGGTGACGGCGGACTTGTCGCCGGCCTCGTCGCCGCTGTTGGCCGGTGTGGGCGTCTGCACCGACCCGGTGGTATTCGGCATCGCCCCGGTCGCCCACTGCTGGAGGGTGCTCAGGGTCCTGGAGTCGGCGCCCACTGGGTTCGTGATGCCGAGGTCGGTCGAGCAGATGCGGTCGCCAGTGATCTGCTGCCGGTGGAAGTAGTGCACGGCAAAGGACGAGTTGGTCCCGAACGAAGAGGAGAGTGCCTCGGTTGGCAGAGCCGGATCCTGCAACTGGTACCGGACGATCCGGGTGAACTGGCAATTGGTCGCGACGGACATGATCGAGAACTCCATCGGGTCGCCGTTGTTGGCGAGAAGCCCGCCCATCCCGGTCGTGCCCTCGATCAGGCGGATGTCGGCCTGATCGGCGCGCTGCAGGTCGCTCGCCGCATTCTGGTGGTGCACATGTCCCGACGCCTGCGCCCGAACTCCCGGTCCCAGTGCAGTGGCGAGGGAGTCCGCCTCCACCGGCTCGTGGGCAAGCAAGAGGTCGAGATAGGTGGAGCGGTTCAGCGCGGACAGCGCATCCGCGGCTGCCTGCGTCTCCACCCGGGTGACGACCCGGGGATCGTCCGAGCCCAGGTCCCCCGCGGCGCCGTAGACGCGCGGATCGGCCGTGCCGTAGATCTGCAGTCCGAAGGCTGGCAGGATCGTGCCGTCCAGCACGGTCACGCCGGGGATCGCGGCCATCGCTCGGGCGATCTCGGCCGAGTCGTGGTTGCCCTTCACCCAGACCATCGGCGTCCGGCTGGTGACCTTCCTTATCGACGCCAGGTAGTCGCGGGTCAGTTCGAAGCTCTTGCCGAACAGTGTCTCGTCGCCGGTGTCGACGATTAGCTTCACATCGTTGGCATCGATGTACTGCTGCAGGTAGGGGTAGATGTCCCGGCGATGCACGTCCGAGATGAACATGATCGCGAAAGCGGTCGGCGGCGCTGTACTGGCAGGCGGTGGCTTGGTCAGCGCATCCTGCAAGCTCAGTACCGCCCGGATCTTGTCCGCCGTCTGGTTATCCCGGGTGTCCAGCGCGGACAGCCGCGCCGGCGTGGCCGCGACGTCCGCGAGGACGCCGGTCACCGAGTAGCGCGTGTACCAGTCCGACTGGTAAGTCAGCAGCGCGACCGTCGCGATACTCATCGTTACCACGGCAGTCACCCCGGTCACGATGAGGCCGTCACGGGCGAGCCGGAACCGCCTCCGCCGGGTAGGAGAGACCGCCCCTGCCGCCACCGCCAGAACACCGTCTACCAGCAAGTCGCCCGCAGCCGACCCCACAAGTAGCCCGGTCACCGCCAGCCCTGCGAAGTGGATCATGAGCGGCTCGGCCTGCGACCGCAGGTCCGACCGGACCCGCTCCGTGAAATCCCCATCTGGAGCTGTGGCCGCTCGCACGACCGACAGATCGATCCTCGGCGTCACGTGCAATCCCAGCGGGAGCACAGTGACGTCCCGGAACTGCAGCGCGCCTAGACTCGTGTCCATCGTCAGGCCCTGTCGGGAGGGCGTCACCGAGGCCGAGGCGACGAAGCTGACACCGGCCACTGACGAGCGGTACGGCCAGAGCGTGACAGCCGCCGACGCCGTGAGCACTCCCACCACCAGTGACACCAGCACACGAGACAAGGACTGCACAGATTCCCCGCTGGGACGGCGGAGGCGGCGTGGGGGAAGCCCCTGCACGTCGAGGTCAAGGGTCAGTTGCTCCGGATGGGACGTCGTCCCTCCCGCATCACGGCCGGACCTCCACCAGAGCACTTCCGCCTCCGCCCGGCCGGGGTTCGAAACCGGTGCACGTCCCGCCGCGTGCTGGCGGGCCCGCAGCCGAAGCCCACCGCAGAGCCGTGCGGCCCCGCCGGGCGACGGCCCCGAACCTTCGTACCTGATCTTGCGGATCCGGCTGCCTGCTCTTGAGGCTACCGAAGCCGCGCGGTGGCGCACGGGTGCGCCGATCAGCCGCCGCCGGACAGGACCCGAGCATGCGACGGCCTTTGTCGGCCTTTTGACGGAGTTACGTAATTACGTAGATGCTGGATGGCATGTCCGAGTTGAGGCAGCCGGGTCCGACGGCTTCTGGCGCGCCTTCGGCCACACCCCACCTGGCCGAACCGGACCACCTGGTCGCACTGCTCGGGCTGTATGCCGGCCTGCGCGAGGCCGAGCTCGACGAATCGACCCCCGCCCGGCAGTTCCTGCTCGGCCGCGCCCGGCAGACCCTGCTGTGGGAACACCTGCTCACCTGGCTGCCCGCCTACACCACCGCCGTCGTCGAGACCGGAGCCGCGTTCTACGCCGACTGGGCCGCCCTGCTGGCCGAGGTTCTCGCCGCTGAAGCCGCCACCACCGGCGCACCTGACCTGCTCGCCGCGCACCTGCGGGCGGTGCCGCCGCTGCCCGCCTCGGCTGCGGACCGGGACGACATGGATGACGACATGGATGAGACATGGATGGTGTCGCCGCCTTCCTCCGCGCGGTGCTGACCCCCATCCGCAGCGGCATCCTCCTGACCCGCCGGGACCTGACCCGCTGCGCCCGTGAACACGGCCTCGGCATGCGGGTCGGCGAGCGCTCCTACGTGCTGCGCGCCTACTCGACCAAAACCCGATCGCCGTCCTGGACCGGCTCGGCGAGCAGGCCGACCGCTGGGCCGCCCGGCACTGCGCCGCGCTCCCCCTGCTCGGCAACACCGCCGGGCACTGGTCCGCCCAGGCCGAGACCACGGCCCGCGCGGTCCGCGAACGCCGACAACGCCTACAGGAGGTGCTCGTCGATGTCTCTCGCCGCTGACTCCCCACCACCCAGACCGATGAGGACGCAGCCCGCCGGATCGTCCGCGAGGAGATCCAACGCGCACTCAGCCGCGAACCCGGCACCCGCCGCGGGGCGATCATCGCATCCAAGGGCAGCCTGGACTGGGCCTACCCACCACTGATCCTGGGCAACGCCGCAGCCGCGACGGTGACCCGCGCCGCGGCGTCACCGCGTGCTGCTCAGCCCCGATCAGGCGAACCGGCTACCGGACTTGAGGACCTGCCCGCTGGTTGCGGCCGAGCCGGCGGCGATCAAGCTCGCTTGGCAGTGCAGCTGAGTCGGCTCTCCCGAATGCCCAGACCGAGGCGTCCCCCGACGCGCCTCGCCGACCATCGGCGCGTTGCCGACTCCTCGCACGCCCGCTCGTAGCGACCGCAGACTCCTGAGGTGTTCCACCTAGAAGGCGCGGTGGTACACTCGAGGGGTGCCGACCACCAGACCCCGCCACCAGATCACGGAGACTGACGAGTTGGCTGCTGCCCTGGACGAGGCTGCCGCGCGCTGGCCTCAGCTCAGCCGCGGTCAGCTGATCACTCGGCTCGCGTTGGAAGGGCACCGGGCCGCGGTTGTCCGGCAGCGTCGGCACCGCAGTGAGCGGCTGGACGCACTCAGGCGACACAGCGGCGCCTTGACCGGGGTCTACCCGCACGGCCACCTGGAGGCCCTGCGGGAGGACTGGCCCGAGTGATCGTCCTGGATGCCAGCGTCTTGATCGGCTATCTCGACGCCAGCGACGCACACCACGACCGGGCTACCGCGCTGCTCACCCGCGAGATCTACGACGACTTCGCTGTCAACCTCTTGACCCTCGCCGAAATCCTGGTCGCGCCGACCCGGACCAAACAACGCGACACGGTGCTGAGCATCCTCACCGACCTCGCGGTGGAGACGCTGCAGTTCCCGGAGGGGGCGGCCGAGGCCCTGGCTCAACTGCGTGCCGAAACCGCGCTGAAGATGCCGGACTGCTGCGTCCTGCTCAGCGCGCTGGACCAGCAGGCGCGCCTGGCCACCTTCGATGACCGCCTCGTCAAGGCTGGCCATGCCCGAGGCGTGGACGTCGTCGGCGCCTGACCACCGTCCGACCGACGGCTTCGCTTGACGCCTTCTGCCCGGCCATCCTCGTGGCGCGGCGCCGCTCCAGGGCGGGGAGGCGGAAACCCGCTGGCCGGGGCCGGGAGGGGCCTGCGCCTCGCGGATCGGGGACGTGACGATACCGAACCGGGCTATGGGCGCTGTTCTTGGGGCGGACCCGGCAGACGCACGACGTGAACAGGCATGGGGAATTGGTTCGAGACGGCCCTCGGACTCGCGCCCGGAGCAGCATCCGCCGGGCCGCATCCTCAGCAGCGGTGTCGACGCCAACGGGCAGTGGCCGTTGGGTAATGATCTCGCTGACGTGCGTCCGCTCGAGGTCCCGGCCGTGACCCATCGCTTTGGTGATCTCGGCCGCAGTGATCGTCGCGACAGGTTCCTCGGTATTGCTGCCCTCTACCACCAGGCCGTCGTCGTGGGAGTGCTTGATCAGGTAGACGGCCGCGGCCAGGTGGGCTCCCGGTTCGATCGTTGTCGTCGGCTTCATTACCTCCCCCACGGTTATCCGTCTCGACGAACTGGTATCGGTCGGGGAGGAGGATCGCTCGCTCATGATGTGCCCTTCGCCTCGGGTTCCTTGCTGCAGCGCCGCTACTCACCGGGCCCTCGGTCCGTGTCCGGCTCCGAGTGGCCCTCCACCGCTTTGATCGCGCCGAGCAGGCTGCCGAGCCCGATCTCCTCGCGCTCGACCTCCGTCGGATCGAACAGCCACTCGGCCGGAGGGACGGCGAGTTCCTCCGTCGGATCACTCGACCGGACCAGGTCCAGTCGCATTTCGACCTCGATCTCGAGGGAGTACAGAAACTGGCTGTCATCGCGTGGCACCGTTATCTCCCTTTCCGTGTTTGCTTGGCCCGGTGCGGCCGGGAAACCCTGTCAGGCACCTGGTGATCAGCGCGGCTGCGGCCATTACGCTCTCGAGCTGCCAACGGGGTAGCTGCGCGACTCGCCTTTCCAGTCTGCGTAGGCCGTGGTGCCGGACATCGCCTCGCCCTGCGGGACCAGCGTGCGCTCGCTCAGTTCGGTCCCGAAATAGCGGGCATGCTCGTCGGTGACCACCTCACGCGGGTCGTTGCGGGCGACCAGCGCTTGGCGGAAGAACTCGTCCATCCGGAACTGCTGCGGCCCGGCCACCTCGACCCGCCCGTTGATCGGCGGGCCGATCGCGATGTGGCAGAGAGCCCGAGCAACATCGTCGCCCGCTACCGGGGCGAAGAGCACCGGCGCCACCCGGACCGTGCCGCCCTCGGTGGTCCCGTCGGCGATGCCTGCGACGAACTCGAAGAACTGGGTCGCGTGCAGGATCGAGTACGGGATCGAGCCGCCCTCGATCAGCTTCTCCTGCGCCATCTTGGCCCGGAAGTAGCCACTGTCCTGCATGCGCTCGGTCCCGACCACCGACAGGGCAACGTAGTGACCGACGCCGGCCTCCACGGCCGCAGCCAGAAGCTGCCGGGTGGAGGTCTGGAAGAACTCCAGCACTGCGGCGTCCTCCCACGACCGAGAGTTCGAGACATCGATGACCACCGAGGCTCCGGTCAGGGCAGCGGCCAGCCCCTCACCGGTGAGTGTGTTGACACCGGTGTCCGGCGAGGCTGCCACCGCCTGGTGACCGTGCTCGCCCAGAATCCTGACGACCTTCGAGCCGATCAGGCCGGTCCCACCGATCACTGCGATCTTCATGACTGTCCCTCTCTTCCCGCGGAGCCTCGGCTGTCTCCGCCACGGGACTAAGGTCCCGCTTGGCCCGGGGGTGCCGCGCCCTTGGAGGTGCGTGGGTGCGTGCGTAGTCTCCGCGGGGTCCCGGTGCGTGGCGCATCCGGGGGAGCACGGTCAGCGGTCTCCGATCCAGGCACTGCGGGTGACCCGCTGCTGAACGGAGGATGGAGATCAAGGCCGAGGGACGTCCTCGGGCGGAACACCGCCGTGGTGGTCCGAACCAGGGAGCAAAGGGGCCAGGCTGAGATTGCCCGATCCCGCTGATCTGGTCCGCGAGGCGAAGATCCTCGCCGACCCGGGCCTCATGTTCGACGGAATCGTCGACCCGCTCGGCGCCAGCGCCTCGTGACGCGAGTCAGCCGGCCGAGGCGGCCGTGACCCCGGGCAGACGCCAGCGGAGATCCTTGCGCGAGCTGATCCCCAGCTTGGCGAATACCTTGCGCAGGTGCCAGTCAACGGTGTGCGGGCTGATGAAGAGGTGCGCCCCGATGTCCGGGTTGGTCATCCCCTCCGCGGCCAATCGCGCG
Source organism: uncultured Actinomycetota bacterium (assembly GCA_963740575.1). Lineage (GTDB taxonomy): Bacteria > Actinomycetota > Actinomycetes > Actinomycetales > Kineosporiaceae > CAVUET01. Next base: position 14,262 of record CAVUET010000003.1, read on the forward strand.
ATCTGCGCCTCCTGCGGGGATGAGGGCCGTGAGTGTGGTGGCAGTTCGGTGGGGAAACGCCGCGCCCGTGGACTGCAGTTCGCGGCGCGCGCGTTCCGCGAATGCCTCCGCGCCCATCTGGTCGAGCATGTCGTCCGCGGTGCGCAACTGGAGCCGGGCGTCGGCACGGCGGTTCTGCCCGCGTAGCCACTCCCCGTAGACCAAGCGGGCGCGGGCGAGCTCCATCCGCGGTCCGGTGCTGCCGAGCCGCTCGATTGCCTCCACGTACAGGGCATCGGCGACCGGCCCAGCGCTGACGAGAGCACGAACCTTGGCCGCGGTGCCGAGCGCCCAGTCGGTGCCCGTTGCCCGAGCCATCAGATCGAGGTTCCGGACCGCGTCGTCGGCAAGCTCCGGTCTGCCGAGTCGTGCCGCGGCCTCCACAAGCTCAACCATCGACTGGAGGGACAGGCCCATCTCCTTGGGGTTCTCGCAGCCACGAACGGCGGCGACATAGGCCTCCTCATACCGACCGAGGCCGTTGTAGAGCACCGAGGCCGCCCACTGCGTGGCGGTGACGACCTTGCCCTCCCCGCGCAGGATGAGGTCCTGGGTGATGGCGTCGATCGCCTCGCGCGCAGCGGATTCCCGCCCCCTGGTCGCCTCCAGTACCAGCGCTCCGTAGTGCGCGATGAAACGGCTTCCGGTCGCCGCGCCGATCGCCACTGCCTCCGCGACCAGGGACTCCGCATCGGCGAGGTCTCCGGCAAAGGCCCGGTTGGACAGGCTCAGGAGTAGAGCCGACGGCAGCACGGACAGCGCTCCTGTCTCGCGAGACAGCTCGACCAGCCGCGCCGACAGTGCCGACCACCTGTCGAATTCCCAGGTAGCGTGAGCCATGCGAGACGCCAGCGGGAGCCAGCCGAGCTCTTCGTCCCGGGAGAAACCCGCGGTGCGGAAACCTCGGACGGCCTGAATGAGTGTCGGCGCGCCAGCGGCGTATCCGTCGGTCGTGATCTCGGCCAACCCACGCAGCAGCAGATCGGTGCTTGCCGGTTGCCGCGGCGGTGACATGTTGCGCACAGCCCTGGCGATCTCCCGGAGCAGATCCTCCGGCAACCGGCCCGCCGTCAACGCCGCGTAGAAGGCGTCCCGGTAGGTCTCGCGGGCCAGCGCCGGATCGAGCGACTCGAGTTGCCCGGCGGCTGCGACCAGCAGTGGCAGGCCCACGTGGGCGCTCTGCGACGCGAACATGATCTGCCCGCGCAGCAATGTCGCCCGTGCCCGCTCCACCTCGTCGAGGGGGCTTGCTGCCGTTGCGTCCAACAACTCCAGCGCGGCGTCGAACCCCCCGGCCTGGTGTTTCGCCCGCGCGGCCGTCAGTGCCCGCAGCCCACGGCGGGACGGATCCGGGGTGAGTTCGGTGGCCCGGGCGAGGAAGGCAGCCGCGGCTGCGATACCCCCGCGCGCCTGCGCCCGCCCGGCCGAGCGCTCCAGTTCCTCGGCGACGGACTCGTCCACTCCTTCTGCCGCGTTGGCCCGATCCCAGGCCCGGCGATCAGGTTCTGCGTCCGGGTCGCTGGCCTCGGCCAGTGCGCGGGGGGCGCTCCGGCGGTCGGAACGGGCCGCGGCGCGATAGACCGCCGACCGGCCGCCGCCGCGGCCGCGGCGGCGCCCGGACCTATCCCGCGCAGCTCAGCCGCACGCCGCAACAGGGAAACGTCGCCGATCGGCTCGGCCGCTGCTGTCACCAGCAACTGCTGGGTCTCCTCCGGCAACGACCGGACTCGAACCAGGAAGCTCTGCTCGATGCGACCCGCCACCGGATGCTCGGCGGGCATGGCGAACCCGCCGGCCAGGTCGGCCGCTGTCAGGCCACGAGGCAACTCCAGCAACGCCAGCGGGTTGCCCCGCGCCTCTGCCACGATCCGAGCCCGGATGCGGGCGTCCATCCGGCCGGCAATCGCCGAGTCGAACAGGGCCAGCGCGTCGTTGCCGCGCAGACCCTTCAACCGCAGCTGTGGCAGGTCAGAGAACTCCCGGGCGTCGTTCGGCTCGCGCACAGCGAACACGCACGCGATCCGTTCCGCGGCCAACCGCCGCGCCACGAAGACCAGCGTCTGCGCGGAGACCCGATCTAGCCACTGCGCGTCGTCGACCAGGCACAGCAATGGTTGGGTCGCCGCCACCTCGGCGAGCAGGCTCAGCACTGCGAGGCCCACCATGAAGCGGCTCGGCGGCTCCCCCGCGGCCAGACCGAAGGCCGTGGCCAGCGCGTTCCGTTGCGGCTCGGGAAGGGCGCCGATCCGGCCCAGCATCGGCGCGCAGAGCTGATGGAGACCAGCGAACGCGAGCTCGGATTCCGACTCCACCCCTGACGCCCGGGCGACTCGGTAGTCCGTCGCATTCGCGGCCAGATAGTGCAACAGCGCGGTCTTGCCGATGCCGGCCTCGCCGCGAATGACCAGCACCTGGCTGCGACCTGCCCGAGCCTCTCCGAGCAGGTGATCTAGGGCTCCGGATTCCCTGCTCCGACCCAGCAGGCGTGGGACAGGAACCGGCCCAGACATAGGCCTCCTCGGGGACGCGTCCAGACAGCATGCTCGGCGGTTTCGGAGGTGACGGTCAGCTTCCCTTGAAGCTGGTTGCGAGAGTTGATGTCGCGCTTCGGCCACCCTCTCTGCGAGGAGCCGGCCGGCGACCACGCGCGCGTTTGGACCGAAATCCGGTCGAGCCCCTTCCGGTGATCAACCTGATGCAACAGCGGCTGGCTCTCGGCGGGTGCAAGGAGGAGGCGGAGCGCCGGAAGCCCGACCGGCAACCGAGACGGCGCGTTTGCAGAACTCGGCTCGACATTCGAATGCCCAGGAGAGGCGCCTTCCACACAGACATGCGCCAGCACGAGCATCCTCGGTCCGGCCGGGCCGGTCGCGCTGGATGCTGAGTGCATGATCCGCCGACTGTGGGGCCTGGCTGATCAGCGACATGGGCTAACACGGGCGTACCTTAATCCGGATGCGCTTCCTCGACCAGGCGAGCGTCCCAGCCGATCCCCACCCTCGAACCGCCCTCCTCGCGGCCGCAACGGGGGTCCGGGACAGTTCTCGATGTGACAAGATTCGCTCGGCGCGAACGGATTGGTAAATTCCCTGCAAGGTTCGGTGACGCCCACGCCGGTTGCGGCGAACAAGGTCACCTTCGAATGTGATCACGACTGATGGTGTCGCCCAGTTACGGTCGACACCGTCAAACCCGACGGTGGGCGATCCCCCTCGGACACCGGTCTTGGTGGAATTCCACCAGACGTGTGGGATCCCACCAAGGTGAGTCCACCTCGCAGCACACCCGCTTGAATCCCGTCGTCCGACTGCTTCGGCGATGTCGCACGGCGACCATGGGCGCATGACCCCTCCCCGGACGACCACGTCTGCGTCGCGATGAGCAGCTGATCACTGCCCTGGTTCCGCCCCGGCCGGCGGGTGGTCGGCCGCCGATGCCTGCTCCCCTGCCGATGCTGCCGACACCGGGCCTGACGAGCGGAGCCGGGCCGGCAGACCTGCTGGTCGAGACCGCCGCCTGGACGCCTCCGGCCGGGTGAACGCCCGCGGCCTGCTGCGGGCGCTGGGCTGGGCGCCGGGGCACCCGGGTCGACATCGCGGTCACCGAGGGTGTGCTGGTGGTCGGCTGCTGTGTGTTCCCCATCTGGGCGCAGGTCAAGGATCAAGAGGTCTAGGTTTCCGAATCGAACAACACACGAACCAGTCCGTCGTCGTGGACCGCCGCCAGACCTCCCCTCACGCCGCCGGCGCCGCATCCCGCGACGCCGCTCACCCAAGGGAGAGGTCGCACACGCCGGCGGACAACAGAAACCCAAATCCGCCCCTTTGGTCCGAGCCCTCGACCAATGCGTGATCGACCGCATCCCTAGCGTGCGCACTTCGTCAGACGACCGCGGCCTCGGACAGTCCCTGGCCCTCGGCCGCTGTGGGCGTGAGCCGGTTACCCAATCCTCTTGCTCTATCGAAACTAGTGGTTTAGTTTTGGAATACATGAATACGCGGTCCATCTCTAACCGAGGCCAGAGCCAAGGATCGGCAGAGGAGTCATCTGCACCAAACAGGTCACACCCCGTTCGCCGGCCACCGACCTGCCGTCGACCTGGAGTGAGACCGTCTGGGTCGCGACTAATCCCGGGGGCGCGACAGCCATGGCACGCGCTAGGGCGATCTGGTCCGCAGGCGAACCGCCAGCCGCTTGAGCGCTCCATCAGTGTCTGACCTGCGCCCGACGTGCCCGCTACGAGCACACACCCAAAAGGAGAGAACGGCACATGACCGACGTACCGACAATCACCTTGAACAACGGAGTTCTGATCCCCCAGTTCGGGTTCGGCACTTTCCAGATCCCCTCGGGCCTGGCGAGGGAGGCAACCCTGGCGGCGCTGGAGATCGGTTACCGGCACATCGACACCGCCGAGATGTACGGCAACGAGAGGCAGGTCGGCGAGGCCGTGCGGGCCTCGGGCCTGGACCGGAGCGAGGTGTTCGTGACCAGCAAGCTCAACAACGCCTATCACGCGCACGGTGATGCGCTGAAGGCCTTCGACCGCACGGTCGAGGAGCTCGGCCTGGGCCACGTCGATCTCTTCCTGATCCACTGGCCGCTGCCGAGAATCGGCGATTATGTGGACACCTGGCGGGCGCTGGAGGAGATCTACCGCTCCGGTCGGGCGCGAGCGATCGGCGTGTCGAACTTCCAGGTCCATCACCTGGACCGGCTGCTCGCGGAGACCGCCACGGTGCCGGCGGTCAACCAGATCGAGGCGCACCCGTACCTGATCCAGGACGAGGTACGGGCGTTCGACGCCGCACACGGCATCGCCACCGAGGCGTGGTCCCCGATCGCTCAGGGCCTGGTGCTCGACGACCCGACCATCGTGCGCATCGCCCGGACCCACGGGCGGACTCCCGCGCAGGTGACGCTGCGCTGGCACCTGCAGCGCGGGGACATCGTCTTCCCCAAGTCGATCACGCGCAGTCGCGTCGAGGAGAACTTCGCCGTCTTCGACTTCGACCTGACGGACACGGACATTGCCGACATCAGCGCGTTGGACCGGGACCAGCGCACCGGCCCGGACCCGGACGAGTTCAACCCAGCCGGCTGAGGCAGCGGCCCGGCGACGCGGTTCACGCGAAGTCAATATCGAAACGGCGAGTTCCGGCTGGGAAGGTCGACTGCCGGGCCTGACTCGGTCGGGTACCGGGGAGCCACGGAGGGGAGCCATGCACGCAACACAGCCCACGATGGGGTGGCTCAGGCCACTGCCGTTGGCCGCCATCACAGCGAACCGCCCTGCCAGCACCCCAGCCGTGCCAACCGTCCCCGGGAGCACCGCATGACCGGCCACGTAACCGGCCACGTAACCGGCCAGGCGAAAGGCCAGGTGACCGGCGAGGCGCCCACGCGCGGGCGCCCCCGCAGCGAGAAAGCACGCACCGCCATCCTTGCCGCCGCCGCAGAACTCCTGCTGGACAGGGGCCTGACGGCGGTGAGCATGGACACGCTCGCCGCGCAGGCCGGTGTCAGCAAGGCCACCATCTACCGCTGGTGGCCCACCAAGGAGACCCTCGCCCTGGACGCCCTCTACGACGAATGGGCCGCGGTGCCCACACCACGGGACACCGGATCCCTACGGGAGGACCTGCTCAGCCTGCTGCGGCCCTGGGCCAAGCTCGCCGGCAGCCGACCCTACGGCCGCATCATCGCCGCCCTGATCACCCACACCCAGACCGACCCCGAATTCGCCCGCCAGTACCGGACGCGCTTCGTTCAACCACGCCGCGACCAGGGCCGCGCAGTCCTGCGTCGCGCCGTTGAACGTGACCAGATCTCACCCGACACCGACATCGAGGTCGCGCTCGACCTCCTCTACGGCGCGATCTACCACCGGCTCCTGCACGGCCACGCCTCCCTCAACGACCGGTTCGTCCGAGACGTCATCGACACCACCTTGGGCGGCATCGCCGCCCCAGAACCCAGTGCGCCAGGGCCTGCCAGCGCCACTGCCAGCGGCTGAAGCGTCCCCGGCAACCGCAGCAACTCCCGAGGCCACCGCCACGGCAGCCAGATCGGAAGAAGTCCTCATGCCCACCACACCCCAAGAACCCCGCAGACCACGGCACCACGCAGGCGTCCAGGCCGGGATCTGCTGGCAAACCCCCGCCACGGCCCGCCGCCGCGGGCGTTTCCCCACCGAGCAGTCAGCAACGAAGATCCTCTACCTGACGGTCCGGGAGAGAGACCGAACCGCGCCAACCCCACCGGCAAGATCAACGGTTGCAAGGCCTTCCTGAACACCCTCGCCATGACCTACGGCGACCGGCTCGCCAACCGCTGAGCCGATGCCCCACCCACGAAGCTTCCCGACTGCCGAGCCTGACTCCTTGACGTGAGGAAACACTGACATGCCGGGCCTGTGGGCGGTCGCCTTGACGCGCGAGTCAAGTGATCAGCCGGCGGGACGTCCCTGCTGGTCGCGGGTTCGGCGTCGGCGGGTGGAGCGTTCGGCGAGCTGGAGCATGTAGGCGGTGCGCACGTCTTTGGGCCGAACGGATTCGGGGTCGACCTGGCGTTCGAACCGGCCAGGAACGCGGCCGTGCCGGGCGTGATGCGGGCGGTACGGTCGGCGGTGGCGGACCAGGAGCCGTGGGCCGCGATCCGGGCCCGGCGGCTGCGTTGCGCCGGGGTCAGGCCCGCGCCGGTCGGCGCGCACCGGGCGCGTCGGCTGATCAGAAGTGCTGCTCGGGATGCCGGACCCACCCCACCCCCTGAGCGCCGAACAGCGGACCCTGTGAGACGCGGCTGCACAGGACCGGCTGCGGCCGCCGCCTCGGAACCTGACCGGCAGCGGGCATTCGCTCCCGGTCACAGCGACGCGATCCAAGGGGCATTCGGTACGGTTACGCCCGGATTAGTGCTGCATTTCCGATCCGGGGCTGGTATTTCGAAAGATTTTCGTCCCGGGCTGATCTGTTTGCATCCTGTTCATGGGTTCGCTCCTATCGTCGGGTCGTCTCGACGACGAGGAGGTGGCGCCGGATGGACACAGCGGTTGGCATCGGAACGCCTTTGCTCGAGTTGCGGGGTGCTGGCAAGAGTTTCGGCGCGGTGCGGGCGCTCGACGGTGTGAACTTCGAGGTCCGGGCCGGCGAGGTGCACGTTCTCGTCGGGGAGAACGGCGCCGGCAAGTCCACTCTCATGAACATCCTTTCCGGGGTGCTGAACGAGTACGAGGGCCAACTCCTGCTCGCCGGTCGGCCGGTCGGGTTCACCTCGCCGCATGCGGCTCAGCGGTCCGGGATCGCCACCGTCTTCCAGGAGCTCGACCTCGTCCCGGGGTTGACGGTCGGCGAGAACCTTTTCCTGGGTCATGAGTTGCTGCGGTGGGGCCGGTTGGTGGACCGCAGGCAGATGCGGTTCCGGGCTGGGGAGCTGCTCGAGCGGGTCGGTGGCAAGATCTCCCCGCGCAGCCTGGTCGGCGACTTGCGTCTGGGCGAGCGGCAGCTGGTCACCATTGCCCGGGCGCTGTCGTACGACCTCAAGGTCCTTATCCTGGACGAGCCCACGGCCGCGTTGTCTGAGCATGAGGTCGAGGCGCTGTTCGCGGTCATGCGGTCGTTGCGCGCTCAGGGTGTTGGGCAGGTGTTCATCTCCCACCGGCTGGAGGAGATCGCCCGGATCGGCGATGGGGTCACGGTGATGCGGGATGGCCGGGTGGTGGCGAACGTGTCGGCCGGCACACCGGTTGCCGAGCTGTCCCCGTTGCTCACCGGCCGGTCCGAGACCCAGATGTTCCCCGCGCGCACCGGCGGGGCGGGGCAGATCGCGTTCGGGCTGGAGGGTTTCGGGCGCCGGCCCCGACGGGTGACGCCGAGCCGGCAGGAGCCCACCTCGGTCGACCTGACCGTGCGCCAGGGCGAGATCGTCGGGCTGGCGGGCCTGCTCGGCGCCGGGCGCACCGAGTTACTGGAGGCGGTCTTCGGCGCGGCGCCGGCGGGCCGCGGCCGCGGCCGCGTCACCGTCCATGGCCGGGCCGTGTCCACGAACTCCATCAGGGCGGCGCAGCGCTGCGGGATCCAGTTCGTCCCGGACGACAGGCGCACCGGTGGCCTGGTCGGGTACAGGTCTGTGGGTCAGAACCTGACCCTGGCGGTCGCCGCTCCGCTGGCCAGAGCAGGTATGGTGCGCGGCTCACGTCGCCGTGAGGCGGCAGCCCGCGCCATTCGGGACTTCGGCATCAGGACAGCCTCGCAAGACGCGTCGATCGGCACCCTGTCCGGCGGCAACCAGCAGAAGGTCCTGATCGGCCGCGCTCTGCTTCGGGACCCGAAGGTGCTGCTGCTGGACGAGCCCACCCGCGGCATCGACGTTGGCGCGAAGGCCGACATCTACCGCTTGATCCGTGCACTGGCGGCCCGAGGGCTCGCGGTGCTGGTGGCCTCGAGCGAACTCACCGAGCTGATGGGCTGGTGCGATCGGGTGCTGGTGATGAACCGGGGCCGAGTCGTCGCCGAGGTGGGGCCCGACACCGATCCCGCGCAGGTGCTCGCCCTCGCCGCTGACTGAGGAATAGCCAATGGAGGCACGACGTGGACGCAGAGACTAGAGACGCCGCCGAGATCGCGGCAGGGGGTGCCTCTCCGGCCAAGGATGCGGCGGCCCAGGTATCGAAACCATCAGCCACTGCGGCGGCAGGCGACGTGCAGCGCCAGCGGGGGCGAGGCGTACCGACCTCGCCGCGTGGGGTCCTTGACCTAGTGCTGCGGTTCCAGGCCGCATTCGGACTGGTGGCCGTCGTGATCGCGGGGATCATGTTCTCCCCCACCGTTCACGGGCGGAACGTGTTCCTTTCCCTGGGCAACATGGCGGACATCATTCGGTCGGTTTCCGTGTACGGCATCCTCGCGGTGGGGATGACCTTCGTCATCATCGCCGGCGGGATCGACCTGTCGGTCGGGGCCCTGCTCGGCTTCTCGGGAATCGTGCTCGCGACCACGATGGTCCACCATGGCTGGGGTTTGCTCCCGGCGATCGCCGCGACGCTGCTCGTGGGCGCGGCGTTCGGGCTGGTTCAGGGTGTCCTGTCCACCGCCTTGAAGATCCAACCCTTCATCACCACGCTGGCCGGGCTGCAAGTGGCACTCGGCTTGGGCGAGATCGTTTCCGGCAACGAGCACATCCAGATCGTGGCCGGCCGGAACGCCCCGTCGTCGTTCGACGTCCTCGGAAGCAAGATTCCGGGGACCGCGGTGCCGGTCTCGGTCATCATCTTTCTCGCCGTCGCGGCGGTCGGCGCCGTTGTGCTGAACACGACCCGGTTCGGCCAGCACGTGTTCGCCGTCGGAGGCAACTCGCGGGCCGCCCGGCTGTCCGGGATCAACGTCAAGGCCGTGATCATCGGCACGTTCGTGATCTGCGGGTTCACCGCGGCACTCGGCGGCATCGCCCAGTCAGGGCAGTTGAACGTGGCCGGCTCGAACCAGGGTGTCGGCTTCGAGCTCATCGTGATCGCCTCGGTCGTCATCGGCGGCACCAGCGTGATGGGAGGAACGGGCAGCGTGCTAGGGACGGTGGCCGGGACGCTGCTGCTGGGGACGCTGCAGAACATCCTGACCCTGAACACCGTCGATCCCAGCAAACAGCCGGTGATCACCGGCTTCATCATCGTGGTCGCGGTCGTCCTGCAGAACCTCGCGGCCCGGCGCGCCAACCCCTAGAACCCCGCGGTGTCGCCACCACGCAAGCACCTCCTCGCCCCACGTGCCGGAGTCGCCCATCGCGTCGGCGCACCCCTGAGGTCCCTCCAGACCTCAGGTTCACCTGCCCGTTTCCACACCTCTCGGAGGCACGAAGATGTCCCGCTACCTTTCTCCTCGGCACGTGGCCATCGCGGCCCCGCTGGTGGGCGCGCTCCTGCTGGCCGGCTGCGCCGGCGGAAGTTCGACCGGCGGCACGGCGGCCGCGAAGTGCGACCCGCAGACCAACGCCACCAAGAAATTCACGATCGGCATCTCCCAGTGGGATCTGAAGGAACCGTACCGATCCCAGGCGAAGGCCGACTACGACCGCCTGGTGAAGAAGTACCCACAGTTCACGCTCGAGCAGATGGACGCCCAGGGCAAGGTCGACAAGCAGATCACCGACGTGGAGGCCCTGCTCACCAAGCAGGTCGACCTGATCATCCTCTACCCCGGCGACTCCGCCGGCCTTCAGAACGCGGTCAAGGAGGTGCACGACAAGGGCGTGCCGCTGCTCGAGGTGGACCGGAGCACGCCGGACGCCACGCAGTACGACGCCCTGCTCGGTGGTGACAACAGGAATATCGCGAAGCAGGAGGCCGCCTATCTGGCGCAGAACCTGCCCCAGGGCGCCAAGGTGGCTCTGATCACCGGGGACCTCGCCTCGGATGCGGCCACCGAGCGGCAAGCAGGGGCGCTCGAGGGACTGAAGACCCGCCCCGACCTCAAGCTCGTCGCGAACCAGACCGCCAAGTGGCGGGCCGAGGATGCCCAGACCGTGGTCGAGGCGATCGTCAAGGCCAACCCCGACCTCGCGGGCATCATCTACGCCAACGACGAGGAGTCCAACGGCGGGTGGCACGCGCTCAAGGCGGCCGGTAAGGACAAGCAGGCGAAGCAGGTCGGCATCGACGGCCTGAAGGATCCGGCCGGCGGCATGCAGGAGGTCAAGGACGGCAAGCTCCTGGCCACCTTCGTCTACCCGAACGGCGTGCCCCAGGCGCTGGAGGCGAGCGACCAGATCCTGGCCAAGTGCCAGACCGTTGACAAACGGCAGATCATCGACACGCAGCGGGTCGACGCCAGCAACGTCGCGGCCCTGATGGCGGAGGGCAACGGCTGACCCACACGAGTGCCGTCGGTCCGGTTCGCAGGCGACAGGACACCCCAGATGGATGGGTGCACGGGTCCCAGAACTGGGCCGACGGCTCGTCCGGGGGTGGGACACTGGCGCCGGCACCGGACGCGCCCCCGCTGCACCGGTCTCAGAACCTCTCCCGGCGGTGTTGGAGGGTGGTGTGACGGGCACGCAGAGCGGTGACGCGGCGGGCAGTGATGTAGCTGTCCGGGTCAGCGACCTGTCCCTGTACTTCGGGTCGCGTCCGGCCCTGCAGGACGTCAACCTGACCGTCCACGCCGGCGAGTTGGTGGCCGTCGTGGGCGAGAACGGTGCGGGCAAGAGCACCCTGGTGGGCTGCCTCAGCGGTGCCCTCACCCCGCAGCGGGGCAGGGTTGTCGTGCACGGACGCGACCCCGCCTCTGCCTTCCACAACGGCGACCTCACGGTCGTGTGGCAGGACCTGGCCCTGTGCGACAACCTCAGCGTCACCGGAAACCTGTTCCTCGGCATGGAGATCGGGCGGGTGTTCCTGTCCCGGCGGAAGATGAACCGGCAGGTGCTGGAGGTACTGGCCCGGGTGGGGCTGGGGGCAGAGCACCTGCGGCGACGGATCGGTGATATGTCCGGCGGCGAACGCCAGGCCGTCGCCATCGCCCGGGCCCTGATGGTCCAGCCCCGGGTGCTCGTGCTGGACGAACCCACCTCCGCCCTTGGCGTCCAGGAGACCCACCGGATCGAACGCCTGTTGCGGGACCTGCGCCGGGACGGGCTGGCCATCCTCCTGGTGTCCCACCGCATCGAGCAGGTGTTCAGCCTGGCGGACCGGGTGGTCGCCCTGCGGCACGGCCGAGTCGTCGGCAACCTGTCCACGGTCGAGTCGCACGTCGATGACGTCATCGCCCTGATGTCGGGGCTCGAGGTGGACTCCGTCGCCCGGCGTCACCTGGCCCAGCTGTCCGGCCTGGTCGACCAGTTGGCCGAGGTCGAACCGTCGGCCTCGCTGCCCGTCATCGTCACGGCGCTGTCCACGGCGATCGGGAACCAGAAGCTGTGCGTGCACCTGATGAGCCCCGATACCCCCGGCGAGCTCGTGCTGCGCGCCTGGGTGGGCGCCGATGAGTCGGACCTCGCAGAGCTCCGGACGATTCCTGTCGGCCGCTCAGGTGGCCTCATCGGCGAGGCGGCCGCCAGCAGGCTCCCGGTCGTCGCCGATGACCTGCGTCGCCGCGCCACGCCCGGGCCCGCCAGCATGTGGTCGGTGCCGATCCAGGCAGCGGGCGAGGTGTACGGGGTGCTGACGGGGCTGGCGGACGCGCTCGGGCGCCCCCAGCAGGACCAGGTCCGCCTGGCCAGCGTCTACTCCAGCCTCGCCGCCACGGCGATCGAGCGGGAGGGACTGCTCAACGACGCCACGCAGCGCAACCGGGTGCTGGAGTCCCTGCGGGGTGTCCTGGCCGCGCTGGCCGGGCCGGGCACCCTGTCATCGAGCATGGCGACTGCCCTGGACGCCCTGACCCGCGGGCTGGGTGCCCGCAGCGCCGCGCTGGTCGAGCGCACCGATCCCGAGCGCATCACCACTCACGCGACCTCGACCACCGAGCCGTTGGACGAGGCGCAGGCCGTCGTTCGGATTCTCTCCCAACCCGACTACGGGTCGCCCCCCGGCTTCCGGTCGTCCACTGTCGGCGGGCGGGCCGGCCCGCCCGTCGACGTCCTACCCTTCCACGTCGGCGACCGGGACTTCGTCCTCGGGGTGGAGTGGGCTAAGCCGGGCGAGCGGCGCGCCGACACCGAGGAGCTCCTGGTCAACGCGGTCAGGTCGCTGCGCCTCGCGGTGCAGCGGGACCTCGCGCAGGCCGCCCAGGCCGAGACCGAGTTGCTGCGCCGCATCCGTGACCTGCAGAACGACTTCATCCACCGGCTGAGCCACGAGCTGAGGACCCCGCTCACGGCGATCACCGGCTACGCGACGACGCTGCGGGCGACCGACGTCACCTGGGACTCCGACTCCCAGCGCCGGTTCCTCGACGCCATCGTGTCGGTGTCGCAGCGGATGAGCCGGCTGGTCGAGGATCTGCTCGACACGGTGGCCATCTCGTCGGGAAACATGACCCTGCACGAGGACTGGTGCGACATGCGCACGGTGCTCCGCGCCGCCGTCGACGCGGTCCCCGACCGGGGACAGCGGGTCAGCATCAGCACCCGCCTGCTCGCGCCGCTGTGGGGTGACCACGACCGGTTGGAGCAGGTGCTGGTGAACCTGGTCGACAACGCGGTGACCCACGGCGGCCAGCACATTACCCTCGAGGCGCGGGTCGACGGCGATCTGATGAAGATCGATGTGGCCGACGATGGGTCGGGCATCCCCGCCGGGTTGCGCGACAGCGCCTTCCTCGCCTACGTCCGAGGCGATACAGCGCAGCCCGGGGCGGGCCTGGGTCTGGCCATCTGCAAGGCCATTGTCGAAGCGCATCAGGGAGACCTGCGGATCCTGGACGTTGAGCACGGAACGAGGGTGCGGGTGACGCTCCCGCTGCGCGCCGAGCCGGACAGCGCCCGATGACGACCGGCCAGAGAAGCCGAAACCTGCGTGCTGCTCATCGAGGACGACGCGAACATCGTCGACCTGATCCGCAGCAACCTTGTCGCGCGCGGGTTCACAGTGGTCGTCTCCCGCGACGGCTCCGACGCTGTCTCGATCCTGCGCACCGAGGAACCTGACCTCGTCCTGCTCGACCTCATGCTGCCCAGGACCGACGGCTTCGAACTCTGCCGGACCCTGCGCCAGCAGTCGACGTCGGGCATCATCGTGGTCTCCGCCCGCTGGGACGAGTCCGACAAGGTCCGCGCGCTGAACCTGGGCGCGGATGACTACCTGACCAAGCCGTTCGGGGTCGAAGAGCTGCTGGCCCGGATGCACGCGACCCTGCGCCGCAGCAGGCCCGGACCGCAGGACTCGCGGGTGGCCATCGTGACCATCGGCGACGTGGTCGTCGACCTCGGCGCGCAGCTGGTGACCAAGGCCGGGACCCCGGTCCGGCTTACCCCCACCGAGTTCGCGCTGCTGCGCGAGCTGGTCATGAACCGCGGTTCCCTGCTGTCGCACGCCACGCTTCTGCGCCGAGTATGGGGGCCCGGATACGCCACCCACACCGAGTACACGCGCGTCTACATACGGCGGCTACGCGCCAAGCTGGAGACCCCCGGAGAGCCAGCCATGATCATCACCGAACCACGGTCGGGATACAGGCTGCTCTGACCTACTTGTCTCGGCCGCTGGCGGTGGTCACCCCGACCGATCTGGTCCAACTGGTGGTCGCCGACCTCAACCCGATCACCTACGCCGTCGACGTCGCCAGGCGCCTCGCCTTCGGTACCTCGGTCGGGTCCCGCGCCCTGCTCGCCGTCGGGATCAGCCTGGTGCTGGCCGCCATCGGGGCTGCGTCGGCGGCGATGGACATCCGCCCCCTCAGGCGCGCATCACCCGAATGCCTGGCTATCAACAGGAAAGCTGCAGGAAGCCTGGAGGACTCCTCGAGCGCCGGTTCCTAGGTTCTGCGGGGCCGGCGCCGCATGGGCGGTGCGGAAGCGAGGAGGGACTGACGCAATGGGGTATCCCGCGGCCCGGGTGGTGGGTGCACCGTGACCCGAAAGATGTGGATCATCAACGGGACGCTGGTGTTGGCGCTCGCCGGTACGGTGACCGCTGCGGTGTTGTCCGTCGGGGATGCGAGTACGGCGTCCACCACGACCACCCGCACGACCAAGGTCGCCAAGGGCACGGTGACGGCCAGCGTCTCCGCGTCCGGCAACCTCGCCTCGCAGACCTCGGTGGGGGTCAACTTCTCCGGCTCGGGCGGGACGGTTACCGCGATCTACGTCAAGGTTGGTCAGGTGGTCGCCAAGGGTCAGGCCCTGGCGAAGGTCGACGACACCTCGGCCAAGCAATCCCTGGAGTCGGCGCAGGCGAGTCTGACCTCGGCCCTGGCGCAGTACGACACCACGGTGGCGGGTCAGACCAGCCAGGAGCGGGCCCGGGACCAGGCCTCGATCAGGTCCGCCGAGATCAGCTTGGCGAACGCCAAGACCTCCCTGGCGCAGGCGAAGGCGTCGCGGGCACTGGACAAGAAGCAGCAGGACGCCGCCGTCGCCTCGGCCCAGGCTGCGGTCGACAGCGCCACGGACTCCACCACGAGGGCCACCGCCCAGTCGTCGTTGACCCAGGCGAAGAACACCCGCGACACCACCCTGCTCAAGGATGACCAACAGATCCAGAGTCAGCAGGGGCAGGTCCGTTCGGCGCAGGCTGCGCTGACCTCGCAGAAGGCGTCGGCCGCGGTCGACGCCCAGCCCGCCAAGGCGGGGTCGGTGGAATCGGCCAAAGCCCAGGTGACCTCCGCGCAGGTCCAGGTGGACCAGGCGCAGACCACCCTGGACCAGACCGTCCTGCGTGCACCGGTGGCCAGCACGGTGGCCTCGGTCTCCGGCGTCGTGGGGGAAAGCTCCTCCGGCACGGGCACGTCCGGCAGCGGGAGCACGAGCGGCTCGGGAACCACGGGCTCGTCCGGCTCCTCCGGCTCTTCCAGCTCCTCCAGTTCGACCAGCGGGTTCGTCGTCCTGACGGATCTGTCCGGCCTCCAGGTGACCACGCAGGTCGCCGAGGCCGACGCGGACCGGGTGAAGGTGGGCCAGTCGGCCTCGATCACCTTCTCCGCGGCGAACCTGACGGCGAAGGGTTCGGTCACCGCGATCGACGTGCAGGACAATGTGAGCAACAACGTGGTCCAGTACGGCGTCACGGTGACCCTGACCGACCCTCCGGCCGGGCTCAAGCTCGGCCAGACCGCGACGGTGAGCATCACCACGGGCAGCAAGCAGAACGTTCTGGAAGTGGCGTCTTCGGCGATCACCAAGGTCGGCGCGGTGAGCACGGTCACGGTGCGCAGGAACGGCAAGGACAGCACGGTCCCGGTGCAGACCGGTCTGGCCGGGGACACCCTGACGGAGATCGTCAGTGGCCTGTCCCAGGGCGACGAGGTGGTCCTGCCGACCTCCACCGGCGGCTCGGGCAGCGGCGGGTTCACCTTCCCGGGTGGGGGCGCGCCGGGTGGTCTCAGTGGCGGCCTGGGCGGCGGGGCCGGCTCGTGAGCAGGCGGGTGATCGAACTGGCCGGGGTGACGAAGACCTACGGCGAGGGCGACACGGTCGTGCACGCCGTCGCCGGGGTGGACCTGGTCGTCGAACGCGGCGACTACCTGGCAGTGATGGGTGCGTCGGGGTCGGGCAAGTCCACGCTGATGAACATCATCGGCTGCCTGGACACCCCGTCCCGCGGCCGGTACCTGCTGGACGGCGTGGACGTCCGCCGGTTGGTCGAGCACCAGCAGGCGACCATCCGCAACCGCAAGATCGGGTTCATCTTCCAGAGTTTCAATCTGATCCCGCGTACCACGGCCCTGAGCAATGTCGAACTCCCGCTGGCCTACGCCGGGCTCAGGTCCGGTGAACGACGGGTGCGGGCCCTGGCCGCCCTGGCCAAGGTCGGCCTGAACGATCGGGTCGGGCACGTGCCGGCCCAGCTGTCAGGCGGACAGCAGCAGCGGGTCGCCGTAGCCCGCGCGATCGTCACCGACCCCGTGCTGCTGCTGGCCGACGAACCGACCGGCGCCCTGGACAGCCACAGCACCGCCGAGGTGCTCGACCTGTTCGACCAGTTGTCCCTGGGCGGGCGCACGCTCGTCGTGATCACCCACGAGGCGGACGTCGCCAAGCGGGCGAAGCGGGTGATCCGGATGCGGGACGGGCTGGTCGTCTCCGACCAACGACACGCCACCGTCGACGGCCCACCCCCGGCCCTCAGCGGCGCCGGGCAGGGCCTGCTCACCGTGGGAGCGCTGGCATGAACCTGCGGGAGAGCGCGCGGTTCGCCGGCCGCGGCGTCAGCGCGAACAAGATGCGCTCGGCGCTGACCACGCTGGGCATCCTGATCGGTGTCGCCGCGGTGATCATCTTGGTCGCCGTGGGGACCGGATCGAGCAAGGCGGTCGCCGATTCGATCAGCCGCCTGGGCAGCAACACCCTCACCGTCAACGCCAGCTCGACCGCTGGCGGTGGACGCGGCGGCCCCGGCGGAGGCGGCGGTTTCGCTCGCCTGTTCGGCGGCGCCAGCGCCACCACGGGCAGCACCAACAACGGGACCAAGACCCGCACGCCCCAGCTGACGATGGAGGACGCCAAGGCACTGACGGACAAGACCCAGGCTCCCGACATCCTCGGAGTCGCCCCGGTGGTCTCCGCGCAGTCCGTCACCGCCACCTACGAGGGCGCCTCGCACTCGGTGAGCACCTTCACCGGCACCACCCCGACGTACCTGTTGATCGACAACGACTCCGTGACGGTCGGGGCCTCGTTCACCGACGCCGACTACACCGCGCACAAGCGGGTCGCCCTGCTCGGCACCACAGTGGCCAAGGACCTGGCCGGTGGGGACGGCACGAGCATCGTCGGCAAGACCGTCCGGTTCAACGGTAAGCAGTTCACCGTCGTCGGGATCCTGGCCGCCAAGGGCAGCACCGGCCCGCAGGATTCCGACGACCGGGTGATCGCCCCGGCCACCGCCGTCCAGGACACCCTGTCCGGCTACGGCAACCTGTCCTCGATCTCGGTCAAGGCCAGTTCCTCGGCCACGACCACGGCCGCGCAGAACGAGGTCCAGGCCATCCTTGACGGACGCCACCACGTCTCGTCCAGCGACCGCGACTACAGCGTCTTCTCCTCCTCCTCGATCCTGTCGGCGGCGACCTCCTCCAGCAAGACGTTCACCGTGCTCCTGGGCGCCGTCGCGGCGATCTCGCTGCTCGTCGGCGGGATCGGGGTCATGAACATCATGCTCGTCACCGTCACCGAACGGACCCGCGAGATCGGCATCCGCAAGGCCATCGGCGCCCAGAAGGCGGACATCGTCGGCCAGTTCCTGATGGAGGCGGTGATGCTCTCCGTCTTCGGCGGGGTCGTCGGGGTCGTCGCGGGGCTGATCGGTTCGCAGTTCACCATCGTCGGCGTCAAGCCCGTCGTCGCGTCGTACTCGGTGTTCCTGGCCTTCGCCGTCGCCATCGCCACCGGCCTGTTCTTCGGCCTCTACCCCGCCAACCGCGCCGCCTCCCTGCGCCCCATCGACGCCCTGCGCTACGAGTGACGAGGACCTCATGACCAACGACTCCCTTTCCGACCTGGTCGGACCAGGTCCGGCTTCCGGTGGTGGCCGGCGGGCACAGTCCGGGACAGACACCGGCCCCGGTTCCGATCCGACGACCGGGTCGGATCCGGTTCCGCCGGGTCAGGACGACCGGTACGACGAGGACATCGCCGAGATCCCGCCGCACCGCCGGGTCCCGCTGCTGACCGCTGGCCTGGTCGGTGCGATCGCACTCGGTCTGGCGTTCACCGGCGGCGTCGTCGTCCAGAAGCGTCACGACTCCGGCAGCACGGCGGCGGCCTCCGGCCTACCGAGCGGCGTATCGGGGTTCCCCGGCGGTTCCGGGGGGCTGCCCAGTGGCCTGTCGGGATTCCCCGGCAGCGGCTCGGCCACCGGTTCCGGCGGGAACACCGGCACGTCCGCGGGCGCGTCGTCCGGCCCGGTACTCATCGGCACCGTGGTCAAGGTCGACGGCACGAACGTCACCGTCAAGGACCTGTCCGGCAAGACCTACGTCGTCCGCACGACTACCTCTACCACCGTGACCCGGTCTACCTCGACCCCGCTCACCGGGTTGAAGGCCGGGGACACCGTCAGCGTGGAGGGCACCAAGTCGGGCCAGAACGTGTCCGCCAGCGCGGTCACCGACCGCGGCCAATAGCGCCGCGGCCGGCAACGCCGAAGCCGGTACCAGACGAGCCCGATACCGACCAGCCCGATAACCGACCAGCCCGATAACCGACAGGCGGCAACAGCCGTCCAGCCCCCGCCAAACCGGCGGCCAGAAAGGTGATCCATGTCGCTCCACATTCGGCGTCCCGCGGTCAGCCTCGCCGCAGTCGCCCTGGCCACCGTCAGCCTCGCCGCCTGTGGCTCGTCCTCCTCTGGGTCATCGACGTCTGCGTCGTCCTCCAGCACACCCACCGCCACCGGCAGGCCCGGCGGCGCCGGCCGGGGCCCGGGCGGCATCGACATAGCGGCGATCCAGAAGTGCCTCAAGGCCGCCGGGATCTCGATACCGACCGGCTTGCCCGGCGGGGCGAGCGGCAGACCGTCCGGCGCGCCCAGCGGGATCCCGTCCGGCGCGCCCAGCGGGATCCCGTCCGGGGCACCCGGCGGGAGGGGCGGCCTATTGAACGACCCCAAGGTTCAGGCCGCCCTCAAGGCCTGCGGCATCTCGATGCCGACCGGTGCGCCGACCAACAGCTAGGGAGCGGCCAGCGGGGGGCGTCCGATCAGCGCCGTCCCAGGGCGGCGCACCGGCTCCCGCTGCCGGTCCCAGGCCCGGATCGCAGCGCTCGCGACCCTCCGGGACCTGCAGCAAACCTTCAGGTAGGCCTGCGATTCTTGACAGCCCGGCCTCAGGACCGGCGGTCCGGTCGCCGATTCGTCCTAGGACGGCCGCGGCGACCGGGGTATCGCCGGAGGGAGGATCATGACCACGCAGGCCCAGCAGGCGACGCTCAAGCGGCTGCTCGTCGTCGATGACGAGGTGTTCATCGCCGAGGCGCTCACCACGGCCCTGCGGCACGCCGGATTCGACACCCGCTGCGTGTTCACCGGTCGCGGCGCTCTCGAACTGGCCCGGGAGTGGTCACCGGACCTGATGCTGCTCGACGTCATGCTCCCCGATCTGACTGGCTACGACGTCTGCCGCGAGCTCGTGATGGCCGGCCACGACACAGCGGTGATCTTCCTGTCCGCGCGGGACGAGGTCTCCGATCGGGTCCGCGGGTTCAGCGTCGGCGCGGACGACTACGTGCCCAAGCCGTTCAGCCTGGAGGAAGTCATCGCCCGGGTCCGGGCCGTCCTGCTGCGTGGCCCCCGTGTCATCGGGCAGGCCCCCGGGGGCGACAGTGTCCTGAGGTACGCCGATCTCGTCTTGGACGACGAGCGTCACCTCGTCTCTCGCGCCGACACCGTGTTCGACCTGTCCCCCACCGAGTACGTGCTGCTGCGCTACCTGATGCAGAACCCCGAACGCGTGCTGTCGAAGTCCCAGATCCTCGACCACGTCTGGCGTTACGACTTCGGCGGCAGCCCCGGCGTGGTGGAGACCTTCGTCAGCCTGTTGCGCAAGAAGCTCAACGCTGCGGGCCCTCCCCTGATCCAGACCGTCCGCGGGTTCGGGTACGTCCTGCGTGCCCCTCGATGAGGTCCCGGTGAGGCACCGTCGTCCGAAGCGGTTGCGCCGCATCCGTTCCCTGCGGGCGCGGGTGCTCACCGCCGCACTCGCTCTGGTCGTGGTGGCGCTCGGCGTGGTGAATGTGGTGGCCCTGGCGACGGTGCGCGGCAACCTGCTGCGCGAGGTGGACCGCCAACTGCACAGCGTCCCGGGCGCGGCCCCCGTCGGCAGGCAGTTCAGCAACGGCGTGCCCGGCCAACCCCCGGGCGGCGTCAAGCCGCAGCAGGACAGCCAACTGTTGTCCAGTCTCGTGATCAGCCGACTGGACGCCAGGACCGGCGCCGTCGTGGACCAGATCAAGGGCCCGTTGCAGTCCGCAGCGCCGCTACCGGACCTGGCCGCCGTCCGGGACCGGATCCACGCCGGCACGGTCCGTGACGAGGTGCTGTCCGTCGGTGCGGTCGACGACTCGGGGTACCACTACCGGATCCGCGTTCTGCCCAATGCGCCCACCGGCACCGTGTTGGTGATCGCGGCGTCTCTGGCCGCGGTGGAGGACACCGTGCTCAAGGTGGCGGCGGTCGACGGTGGCGTCAGCCTTGCGGTCGTGCTCGCCCTGCTGGTGGTCGGGTTCGTGGTCATGCGGGTGGGGCTGCGGCCGCTGACCGACGTCGAGACCGCCGCCCAACGGATCGCGGCGGGTGACCTGTCGGTGCGGGCCCAGCACGCCGACGAGCCGACCGAGGTCGGCAGCCTTGCCCGCAGCTTCAACGGGATGATCGAGCAGATCGAGGAGGCGTTCGACGCCCGCCGTGGCAGCGAGAACCGGTTGCGCCGCTTCGTCGCCGATGCCAGCCACGAATTGCGCACCCCCCTGACGTCGATCCGCGCCTACGCCGAGCTGTTCCGATGCGGGGCGCTCGACGTCTCCCCGGACGGAGCCCAGGCGCTGCAGCGGATCGAGGCCGAGGCAGCCAGGATGGGCCGGCTCGTCGAGGACCTGCTCCTGCTCGCCCGCCTGGACGAACAACGCCCCCTCGACGTCGAACCGGTCGATCTGGACCAGCTGGCTCGCGACGCCGTGCTGGACACCGCCGCCGCCGACCCCAGTCACGTCGTCCGCATGGTCCCGCCGACGCCCCTGGCCAACCCACCGATGGTGTTCGGCGACGAGGCCGGCCTGCGTCAGGTGCTCGCCAACCTGCTGCGCAACGCCGTCGTCCACACCCCCGCCGGGACCACCATCCAGGTCTCGGTCACCCCGGCCGAGACCGAGGTCATCCTTGTGGTCGCCGACAACGGCCCCGGGATGCCGGACGACGTCGCGAAGAACATCTTCGAACGCTTCTACCGCCCTGACGGCAGCCGCAGCCGCACCGGCACCGGACTCGGCCTCGCGATCGTCCACTCGATCGTGGCCGCTCACCGCGGGCTGGTCAGCCTGCAGACCGAGCCCGCGCACGGCGCCCAGTTCACCGTGATCCTGCCCGCCGCCGTGACCCCGGCCGAACCGGACAAGCCGGCTGGGGCCCACCGGATGCTTCAGGCGGTGCCCGATGAGGGGCCGACCGGCGCACCTGCGCAGTGAGTCGGTGCGGCGCCAACGGCCCCGTCGCTCAGGAGATGGACGTCGGGGCCCGGGTGACGTGGGTCACAGCGCTCCGGCGGGCTCCCTGGCCTCCCGGCAGGTGGTGAACAGGGCGGCTACAGGCCAGCTGCAGGCCGGCTGACCACGCTGCGTGCGTGCCCACCCCGACCCGACACCAGGCGCGGCGATCGGGCCGCGGCCGGCCGTCCCGCATGCTCCAGGCCGCCGCCGTCCTGCTTGTGGGCAGCGGCCTGATCACCCGCCTCGTCGCGCCGGCCGTGATCTCGCGTGGGTGGCCGGGCGGCTCATCGGTCGCGCGGGCCACCACGCCGGTAGCCGCGACCAGCTCGGCCACGTCCTCGGTCCACTCGTCTGCAGAGGGCGCCGTCCGGGCCTCGGCCTCGGTTGACGGGGCGGCGTCGACGGTGGCGGACGCAGTCCGGGCGGCGTCCACCGCGCGGGCGCAGGCGACGTTCAGCCGGACGGCGTCCACGTATCTGCACTCCAGGTCCGGATCGGTCGGGGTGATGGCCGTCGACGTCGGGACGGGCGTCATTGTGTCGTCCTCGGCGCAGACGGCGTCCTTCACCGCCAGCATCGTCAAGCTCGACATCCTGGCGGCCCTGCTGCTGCAACGGCAGGACGCCGGACGCCTGCCCACCTCGGCCGAGCAGGCCCTCACCCGCCGCATGATCACCGAGAGCGACAACGATGCGGCATCGGCGCTGTGGCAACGGATCGGCGGGGCGAGCGGCCTAGCAAGAGCCAACCGGCGGCTCGGGCTGCGCCAGACCGTCCCCGGAAGCGGGAGGCTGTGGGGGCTCACCCGGACCACCGCCGCGGATCAGATCAGGCTGCTGACCGTCGTCACCGGCTCCGGCGGCGTGCTAGTCCAGGCGGGTGTGGCCGGGAACGTCGGCGTCCTCAAGGCCACGCAAAGGGCGTATGCCGTCCGGCTGATGGAGCAGGTCGACCACGAGCAGGCGTGGGGAGTCAGCGCGGCCGCGGGTGGTGGCGCGAAAGCGCTGAAGAACGGCTGGCTGCCCTACAGCCGGGACGGGTACCGCTGGCTGGTGAACTCGATCGGGCGAGTGTCTACGGGGAAAGGCTCGACGCTGCTGGTGGCGGTGCTCAGCCGGCGCTCACCGAGCTTCTCGTACGGGGTGGCGACGGTCGAGCGGGTGAGCCGCCTGGCGGCCGCGGCGATCGCCGGCAGCTGATTGGGTCGAGGTCGCTGAGTGCGGGTTGCGGGTTCGCTGAATGCCAGCGATGCGTTGGCTGTGAACGGATTCGGCGCCCATGGGCGGGGCCTCTCCGTGAACCGGCGGGTGGCAGATGTGAATGCCCTGTGGATGCGGCGCAAGAGGTCAACATCGTCAGCCTGCCGGCCGAAGTGCCTTTCGACGAGTCGGTCCACGGCTCGGAAGGGAGACGGCCATGTCCGTCAGTTCGATCAACAGTCTCACCTCGACCGCGACGAGCCGGGTGACCCAGACTGGCCACCATCACGGCGGGAAGAGCCCGTTCGACGCGGTGTCGGCGCTGCTCGGGATGAGCGCGACGGACATCGCCTCGCCGAAGCCGAACTGAACGATCTCGCCGCCCGGCTCTGCTTTCATCCGCGCCACGGCGTCCACCAGGTCTCGGTCGATCACACGGGTGTTGGTCCATGTCGGTTCGGTGAGGGTGCGTGAGGCGACGTACTTGGGCATCGCGTTCATCTTGTCCGCCAGCGGGCCTGACAGCGTCGGCCAGACCTCGGCGAAGCTCTCATAGGTACGTCGCCCCATCAGCACCGCGGAGCAACCGAGCACCAGGTCGCTCTGGATCTTGTTGCTCTCCACCCCGAAGCCACCCATCTCGGGCCAGGTCTCGGGGCGCTCGATCACGCCGTCGAGGGTGATGTACGTGTTGTTGACGAGCTCACTCATGCATTCTTCCGTTCCGTGTCATTGGAGGTCGTGTCGAAGGCTCTGGGCGGTGATGAGCCGAAGGGCCGCTGCCCGGCGAGCAGGCCTCCGTCGACGACGAGCGTCGATCCGGAGACGTAGGACGAGCCGGCGGAGCACAGCCACGCCGCGGCGTCGGCGATCTCGGCGGGCGTCGCCAGGCGACCGGCCGGTATCGCGGCCGCGACCCGTGCGCGTGCCGCCGGGCCGGCCCGGTCCAGCTGCTCGGTGTGCGTCGAGCCCGGAAGGAGGGCGTTGACCCGGATCCCGTCGCCGGCGTAGTCGAGCGCGACGCTCCGGGTCAGGCCGATCACTCCGTGCTTCGCGGCGACGTACGCCGCGAGGCCACCGACGGCCTGGAGCCCGGCTGTGGAGGCGACGTTGACGATGCTCCCGCGCCCTCGGGCCAGCATTGACCGGATCTCGGCGCGCATGCACAGGTAGACGCCGCGCAGGCTCACCGCGAACGTGTCGTCGAAGTCGGCCAGGTCGGTCTCGGCCAACCGGGTGGGGCGTCGGCCGTGCGCTGCCGCAGCGTTGACAGCCGCGTCCAACCGGCCGTGGCGGACGACGATGCCGGCGATCAGCGCCTCCACGGCGTCAGCGTCGGTGACATCCGTTGGCACGACCTCCGCTCGGCCTCCGGCGGCCGCGATGTCCCGCCCGACCTCGGTCAGTGTGGCCGAGTCGCGTGCCGCGAGCACGACCAGCGCCCCGTCCGCGGCAAGCCGTCGTGCTGTTGTCGCGCCGATGCCACGACTCGCGCCCACGACGAGCGCGACGGTGCTGGACGAACCAGTCACGAAAGTACCCTCGGTTTCCGATGGTTGCCTCGATACTTGCTTACAGTGACTGTAACGAATGGAGGATGCGGATGCCAGGGGTCCGAGCGGCCCGCGTCCTGGAGACCCGGGAGCGGATCGCCTCCGCGGCGATGGATCTTTTTGCCCGCCACGGCTTCGACAAGGTCACCGTCGCAGCAGTCGCGAGTGCGGCCGGCGTGACCGAGAAGACGGTGTTCAACCGCTTCGGCACCAAGGAGGACCTCGTCTACGCCCGCGCCGACGAGTTCGGCGACAACCTGGTCGCCGCGGTGGTGCACAGAGCACCCGGCCTGCCGGTCTTCGAGGCCCTCCGCCGCCACCTTCTCGACGTCTATGCCGCGTTCCCCGGCGCGGGCGCCGATCGTCACGTGGCGCTCTCGCGCATCGTTGCCGACTGCCCCGCATTGCAGGCGCGCGAGCAGCGGATCATCGCCGCCTCCACCGCGCGCCTGGCCGCGGAAATCGCCGTGGCTGGCGAGAGCCCCGATGATGGCCCCGACCTGGTGCCTTTGGTCATCGCGGACGCGGTCATGGGCGTGCATCGCGCGGTCATCGACGCCTACCGGCGCGCAGCCCTGGACGGGCAGGACCCGGCGGCGTATGGCCCGCGGACCCTCGCCGCTGCGCGTGCGGCGTTCCAGCTGCTCGCCGACGGGCTCCACGATCGCTGACGACCGATCCGCCCGCCTGGGTGCTACCACGGCACGGGACCGTGGCGATCGACGAAGGGGCCGGCCAGCTCGTCGGCGGTGCACACCTCGACGATCGCGTCGGTGCCCTCGGCGACGGTCTGGGTGCCGGAGAAGCCGTTGAGCGCCGTCGCCGTGTAGTCCGGGTCGACAGCGACGACCCGGACTTCGGGCAGCACCTTGCCATACCGGGCGGTGCCCATGTTGAGCGCCGCCTCCGGCGCGGGATAGACCAGCCCGGTGATCGTGGATTCCGGCCGCGTCGGATCGATGGTCACCCCGAACGAGGTCATCACGCTGGACACCATCACCCGCCGTGGCCGCGGGGCCTTGCGCAGCAGCGGCAGGAATGCCTGGGTCGTCCGCACCGGACCCAACAGGTTCACGTCGAACACCGCTGAGAAGTCGGCGGGCACGACGTCGGCCGCGGGTACCCGTCGCCGGCACACCAGCCTTGTTCACGAGTACGCCGAGGCCGGTGCCGGCCGCGGACACCGTCGCGCACGCGGCCGCCTCGGACTCGTCGCTGATGAGGTCGAGCGGGAGGACCCGAACGTGGGTGTCCGAAACGTCAGCACGGATCCTGACCGCGGTCTCCTCCCCGGGCAGCGAGTCGCGCGAGCCCAGCCAGACGGTCAGGCCAAGCGTGCGAGCCCGGTCCGCGGTCTCGGCTCCGAGACCCTTGTTGCGCCGGTGATCAAGACACTCTCGGTTGTCTAGGCCCGCAGCTGCTCTGCGAACAGGTCGACGCGGGGCTGATCCGCGGGCCTGGTCGAGCACGTTCTCGCCGAAGCAGCGGTTGGGTGACAACCCGCGACGCTCACCGGGCTGGACCAGCCCCCGCTCATGGTTGGCGTCACCGGCCCACTGCCGCGGACGTGGCCCTCCGTCCGTCCTGGGTGCCGCTGCGATGCGAAATCGCTACTGGGCGAGATCGCTGTGAGGTCATCACCACCCCTGCATCGGGTCTACCGACCCGGGCAGGTGGCCATGGTGCTCACCACGCACCACGAGCACGCGCACCCCCGCAGCGATGCTGCCGCAGCGCTGAACCGTGCAGGCGTCCTCCACGACCACTAACGAGGACCCGGCGCCTGCCAGCGGCCGCGTCCCGCGGCAGGTAGCTGGCACCCCGTCCCCGATCACCGCACAGGAGCCCGAGACTTGCCGACGCGACTCACCCCATCGACCGCGGTCAGAGAAGCATCATTCCCGCGCAACGACTGGAGTGATCTTCGCTTCCTGCTCAACCAGGACAATCGCGCTGACCTGCGATGACGGGGAAATCAGGATGATGGCCTAGGGCCACCTGAAGCCCACGCGAGGCGCCCTCCTCGGTCCGGGAGGCACCGGCCGGCTCCCCGCCGACATCATCCTCGACCGGCGGGACGGGAGATCGAGGCAATGTCAGGGTTGGTGACGGCACTCGCCGATCTCGACGCGGTCGCGCAAGGGTGCGTCCTGCGTTGGGCGGCCGAGCCGTTCCGCGTGAGCAGGTCGGCGGCCCGCCGAGGTAGCCCGGAAGGAACTGCCACCAAGAGCAGGAGAGAGCGAGCGAGCGACCGACGGCGCATTCCAGGAGCAGGTGGTTGTCAACGAGGCGCCGCCTTCGACAGCTTTGCGGGACTCTTCGCAGCCGCTTTGCCAAGGACGGACGAAGACAAGGCGCTGGTGGCGGCGTACTGGGATACAGGTGCACGACAGCGGGGCCGGCGAGTCGAGGCCAGTCGACCCGTTGTGTGTGGCCGCAGTCCCACGGAGTCCGGCACAGACCACACCAGCATTGCCGAGGTGTCTCAAACGCGGTTGGCAGAGAGGGTGTGGCACTCGAACAGGGACGACGCAGCTAGCATGGATAGGCGAATGGTGGTGGTGATTGCCATGGACGTGACGTTCAGCGCTCCCTGCCCCGTGTGCGGTTCCGAGGCGGAGTGGTCGCAGGTGCCGACCCGTTTCGAGTGGGGTTCGGTGGGCGAGTATGGCTTCTCGACCGAGTGGGTGGTCGATTGCCATCGATGCGGCCTGCAGGTACAGGAGCCGTCACCGACTGCGCTGTCGTAGCCATCCCGTCGAGGCGTTGCGCTGGGGACGTTGGACATGGCCGACGATCGGCTTGCCGTGCCTACGCTCAGGTGTCTTCGGGGGGAGGGTCGGAGTTGCCGAGCACAGTGGCGTGGGCCTCCTGGAGCCACCGGAGCGAGTGCGCCCGGCTGGAGGGCCACACCGGTGCGGTGACGGGCGTGTGCGCGGTCCCGGTCGGGGAGCAGATGCTGGTGGCGTCCGCCAGCAGTGATGGCACCGTGCGGTTGTGGGATCCCGTGACCGCAGCCGAGCGGGTCCGGCTGGAAGGCCACACCGGGCGGGTCACCGGCGTCTGCTCCGTGCGGGTCGCTGGGGAGGTCCTGGTCGCTTCGGCCGGTAGTGACGGGGCGGTGCGGTTGTGGGATCCGGTCACCGCAGCCGAGCGGGTCCGGCTGGAAGGCCATACCGGGCGGGTCACCGGCGTCTGCTCCGTGCGGGTCGCTGGGGAGGTCCTGGTCGCTTCGGCCGGTAGTGACGGGGCGGTGCGGTTGTGGGATCCGGTCACCGCAGCCGAGCGGGTCCGCCTGGAAGGCCATACCGGGCGGGTCACCGGCGTCTGCTCCGTCCGGATCGGAGAGGAAGTGCTGGTCGCCTCGGCCGGTGACGATGCCACTGTCCGTGTGTGGGATCCGTTGACCGGAGCCGAGCGGGCCCGACTCGATGGGCACACCCGCGGGGTGAGGTCGGTCTGCGAGATCCGGACCCAGGACGCGGTGCTGCTGGCGTCCGCCGGTGACGACCGCACGGTGCGGTTGCAGGATCCGATGAC
Organism: uncultured Actinomycetota bacterium; assembly: GCA_963740575.1. GTDB lineage: Bacteria > Actinomycetota > Actinomycetes > Actinomycetales > Kineosporiaceae > CAVUET01. The sequence continues at coordinate 42,379 of CAVUET010000003.1, forward strand.
CGGAGCCGAGCGGGCGCGCTTGGAGGGGCACACGGGATGGATCACCGGCGTCTGCTCGGTCCGGGTCGGGGAGGAAGTCCTGGTGGCCTCCGCCGGGGACGACGCGACCGTGCGTGTGTGGGATCCGTTCACTGGTGCTGAGCGAGGACGGTTGGAGGCGCAGACGGGGTGGGTCGCCGGGGTGTGTGCAGTCCCGGTCGGGGGGAGGGTCCTGGTGGCTTCCGCCAGCAGCGACGCGATGGTGCGGCTGTGGGATCCCGTGGCCCGCGGCCGGAGGATCCGTCTGGGCGGGCCCACGCGCGGGATCCGCGCGGCCTGTCCTGTCCAGGTCGCGGACGAGGTGCTGCTGGCATCCGCCGGGGCTGGCCGGGCGGTGCAGCTGTGGGATCCGGTTTCTGGTGCTGAGCGGGGACGGTTGGAGGGACACACGGGGTCAGTGCTCGGGGTGTGCCAGGTCCGGGTTGGGGACGAGATGCTGGTGGCCTCCGCCGGGGCCGACGCGACAGTCCGGCTGTGGGACCCGGTCACTGGCGCCAGCCGTGCCCGGCTGGCGGGGCATACCGGTGCGGTCAGAGCAGTGTGCGCGGTGACTGTGGGGCAGCAGGTGCTGTTGGCTTCCGCCAGCGATGACCGGAGGGTCCGGCTGTGGAACCCGGCAACCGGTACCAACCGCGCGCGCTTGGAGGGGCACCTCGGCGCCGTTACGGGGTTATGCGCACTGCCACTAGCGGGCGAACAACTGCTGGCTTCGTCCAGCAGCGATGGCACAGTGCGGTTGTGGGACCCGGTGACGTGCACGGAGCAGGCGCAGCTCACGGGGCGCTCCGGCTGGCTCTACGGGGTTTGCGCGGTGCCCATGGCCGGGGAGGGGGTGCTGGTGGCCTCGGCCGGCAGCGACGGAAGGGTGCGGTTGTGGGACCCGGTGACGTGCACGCAACGGCTCTGCTTGGAAGGACATACCGGCTGGGTCTACGGAGTCTGCGTGGTCCGCCTCGAGAGGCAGATGCTGCTCGCCTCGGCCGGCAGCGACGGGACAGTGCGGTTGTGGGATCCAGCCACCGCCAGACCGGTCCGGACCATACCGGTCCACCACGAGGCGCTGGCAGTAGCCGGCCTGCCCGATTCTCGCCTGGCCGTCAGCCTGTCCGTCGGACTACTCGTCCTCGACCTAACGCTCACCGGATGACACCACCGCCCTGAACCGACCCGACCGGCTGAGGCACCCCGGGCACGTTGGGCCGGGGCAGCCGTGCCGCCCCTCCGGAAACGAATCGGGGACTCGAGCCCGGATTCGGCCCGTCATGGGTGCAGGCCGCGGCGCGGGGTTGGCATCCGGAGTGACCGCAACCTGTGGAGGTGCCTGGTGCTGCGGCCCGGGGCAGTTGGTCTTCGGATTGTTCAGCACCACTGCTCTTTGAAGCGGCATGACGACTCTGTGTGGAGGTTGTGATGCTCGCAGTTGGGAGAACAAGCGCGACCAGAGGCGAATTGACCTCGGGCCCTGTGAGAGAGGTCTATCAGCCAAGGACCTATGCCTCCGGGTGAACCTGATCATCTCGGCCTAGTGTCGATGGGTTCCGCCCTGCAGTGACGAGGGAGGCACCTGACGATGGTCGGTGACGAGGTGGGCCTCGACGAGGCCGGGCTGGATGAGGAGATCGCGCGGGAGGTGGACCGGCTCCGGATGGTCCTCGGTGGCGGGTCCGACGTCTGTGGCGGGCCGGACATCTACCAGGTGGCGCGGCTGAGGGCTCAGGTGGCGCACCTGTCGACGCAGAACGATCGGCTGGCGTCCACGCTGCGGAATGCGCGCGATCAGATCGTGGCGCTCAAGGCTGAGGTGGACCGGCTGGCTCAGCCGCCGAACACCTGCGCGACGTTCATGGGCGCGGACGAGGATGGTCACATCTTCGTGGCCAGTTCCGGGCGCAAGATGCGGGTGGCGTGCGCGCCCTCGGTCGAGGTCGGGCACTTGCGGCCGGGTCAGGAGCTGTTGTTGGACGAGGCGTTCAACGTGGTCGCCGCCCGTGGGTTCGAGCGGCTCGGTGAGATCGTGATCGTCAAGGAGGTGCTCGACGGCGACCGAGCCCTCGTGGTCGCGCACGCCGACGAGGAGCGGGTGGTCCAGCTCGCCGGGCAGTTGCTGGACGAGAAGCTGCGGATCGGGGACGCCCTGACGATGGACCCGCGGGCCGGTTTCGTCTACGAGAAGATCCCCAAGGCCGAGGTCGAGGACCTGGTCCTGGAGGAAGTGCCCAACATCGACTACACCGACATCGGCGGCCTGGCGGCGCAGATCGAGCAGATCCGGGACGCGGTCGAGCTGCCGTTCCTGCACCCCGACCTGTTCCGCGAGCACGGTCTGAAGCCGCCGAAGGGCATCCTGCTGTACGGCCCGCCCGGTTGCGGCAAGACGCTGATCGCCAAGGCAGTGGCCAAGTCGCTGGCGGCCAAGGCCGCCGAGGTGCGCGGTGAGAAGGAGTCCAAGAGCTACTTCCTGAACGTCAAGGGCCCGGAGCTGCTGAACAAGTACGTCGGGGAGACCGAGCGGCACATCCGGCTGATCTTCGCCCGGGCCCGGGAGAAGGCCTCCGAGGGCACGCCCGTGGTGGTCTTCTTCGATGAGATGGACTCGCTGTTCCGCACCCGCGGATCCGGCGTCTCCAGCGATGTCGAGACCACGATCGTGCCGCAGCTGCTGAGCGAGATCGACGGCGTGGAGCGGCTGGAGAACGTGATCGTGATCGGCGCCTCCAACCGGGAGGACATGATCGACCCGGCGATCCTGCGGCCCGGACGGCTGGACGTGAAGATCAAGATCCAGCGGCCGGACGCCGAGGCGGCCCGGGACATCTTCTCCAAGTACCTGACACCGAACCTCCCGCTGCACCCGGACGACCTCGCCGCCAACGGCGGCACGCCGGTGGCCACCGTCGAGGCGATGATCCAGCGCACCGTGGAGCGGATGTACGCCGAGACCGAGCAGAACCAGTTCCTCGAGGTCACCTACGCCAACGGTGACAAGGAGATCCTCTACTTCAAGGACTTCAACTCCGGAGCGATGATCCAGAACATCGTCGACCGGGCCAAGAAGAACGCCATCAAGGACCTGCTGGACGTCGGGGAGGGCGGGATCCGGGTCGAGCACCTGCTGAACGCGTGCGTGGACGAGTTCAAGCAGATTGAGGACCTGGCCAACACGATGAACCCGGACGATTGGACCCGGATCTCGGGTAAGAAGGGCGAGCGGATCGTTCACATCCGGACCATCGTCCAGGGCCAGCAGGCAAGCAGCGAGCCAGGTGCCCACGCGGTACGACCCCGTCGTCGAAGGTGGCCTCGACGCGGAGTTCGTGGCCGTGACCGGACGCCGCCCGTGGGTGGCAGAAACTGAATCGTCGACTTGTGTGAAAGCGCGAGGTTCTGGCCGGTCTGACCCGTGAAGCGCGTGCCGCCTCCCTCCCGCACCAGGTGTAGCGCCTTCGAGCGGTATGTGGGACGAGCCTCGACCACACCCTTGTTCAGCGGGTCTGCCCGTACATCACGGCCGGGAGACTGGTGGGCGGGTGGCGCACCGCTACGGCGACGGTGGCCCGTGGGTGGAGCCGGTTCTGCCTGTTCGCGCCGGCTTGTCGGCTGCGTCGGCGGCGTCGGCGCCGTCGGTCAGCCCAGTCCGGAGGATCTTGCCGGTCTCGTTGCGGGGCAGGCTGGCGTGCAAGATGACCTTCCGGGGAACCATGTAACCGGCCAACTCCCTCCTGACGTGCCGGCGCAGCTGGTCGGCGTCGACTCCGGCGGCCGGCTGCAGGACCACGTGCGCGACCAGAGCCTGACCGAACCGCGCGTCCGGCACGCCGACCACGGCGGCGTCGATGACACCTGGGTACCGCAGCAGGCACTCCTCCACCTCGCGGGGATACACGTTCTCCCCGCCGGACACGATCATGTCGTCGACCCGGCCCTGGACCCACAGTCTCCCTTCGGCGTCCAGCCGCCCGATGTCTCCGGTCGCGACCAGCCCGGCGTGCCGTTCCCTGTCCTGGCCGTCGCCCGGGCTGTGGGTGTACCCCGCGAACGTCAGGGCGTTCCCGGCGAAGATCCGACCGCTGTCCCCCACTGGCACCGGAACGCCATCGACGTCCAGGATCCGCAGCCGCACTCCGTGCAGCGGCCGGCCGGCAGTGCCGGGCGCCACGCGCAGGTCCCGCGGAGTCGCCACGGTCGCGTAGGCCACCTCGGTGGAGCCGTACAAGCTGTGCACCACCTCGCCGTACTCGTCCATGAACCGTTCGGCGACCGTCGGGGGAATCGCCGATCCTGACAGCCCCACCACCCGCAGGGCGGACCTCGGGTGCCGGCCGCGGACTTCCTCCGGCAGCTCCACGATCCGCTGCAGCATGACCGGGACAGCGATCAGCGCATCGACGCCGTGCTGGCCGAGCAGCGCCAGCGTCGTCTCGGCGTCGAAACTGCGCCGGAGCACCAGGGTCGACTGCAGCAACAGGGCGAGCACCAGATGCGCCAACCCCCAGGAGTGGAACATCGGCGCGGCCAGCAGCGTCGTACGGCCTGCCCGCAGCGGGATCGCCCCGACCAGGGACACCACCAACTCCAGGCCGCTCAGCGGAGCCGGGGCGTCCCGGGCGGCGCCTCGCGGGTGGCCGGTCGTCCCACTGGTGAGGATGATGTGCCGGCTGATGTGCTCCGGACCAGGCGGCGGCGGGCCGGCGACCGCGCCAAGCCCGTCCAGGGTCAGGACGTCCTCGCGGGCAGCGTCGACCCAGGCCAGTACCCGGGGCAGTTGCGGCGCGATCTCGCCGAGCAGCGGCTCGAACTCCTCATCGGCGATCACCGCAGCCGCCCTCTCCTGCACCAGCAGCTGCCCCAGTTGGGCCCCCAAGCCGGTGTTGAGGTAGAGCAGATCCGCGCCGATCTTCGATACCGCAGCCACGGCGATGACGAACTGCCGCGAGTTACGGATCAGCAGTCCGACCACGTCCCGCTCCCCGACGCCGAGGTCGACCAAACCCCTTGCCACCGCGCTGCTGCGTCGGTCGAGCTCGGCGAAGGTGATCGATCCGGCTTCGTCGATCACCGCCACGCCATCAGGACTGCGAACGGCCGCCACGGCCAATGCGGCGGCGGGCGACATCCCCCACCGACGCAGCGCCAGGCCCATCGCCACCAACCGATCTGGGCGCACCGGGACAACCATCCCGGAGCCGGTCAACACCAGCGCGGCCGTCAGGGTGCGATCGGCCACCCGCACCAGCTGCCCGATCCCCGGCCGTCCCGCGCCCCACCCCGGCACCTCCACCGCTTCAGTCTCCCCGTGCCCCCGCCGGCACGCCCCTCGGTGTGGCCGGCCACACCGATAGCCGCGTTCACAAGGCGGTTGACCACTGCCCGTCCTGGAACTCGACCGGTCCGGAGCAGGTCGATGTGACGACGGCGGATCAACGGAAGGCGCCTGACACGAGCGGGTTGATGAGTCCGGTATGGATCCATGCCAGCTCCTCCCCACGCCCACAGGCTCACTGACGGCTCGGTGTTATGACGCGACGGCCTCGGGCAGACCCCGAAGCCGGTCATGCCCTGCCGGCACGGGTGCGCCAAGGGACAGCCCGTCCAGCAGGGGCTCGATCACCGGATCACCCGTGCGGACGAACCACTCCCGGCCATACGCGGCCGGGAACCGTTGCGGGTCAAGGTATTCCACCCCGATCTGGCTGCCGTGCGCGGCCATCGCGGCGTGCTTGGCCGACAACTGACGCTCGGACGCCTCGACGGTGAACGTGATCTGATCCCCAGCGACCCCGGCGTCCAGGGCCTCCCCCAGCCGCCTCCTGCAGCACGTGCCGCGGCCAGCCTGCTCGCCCGCGCCGGCCGCCAGCCAGGCGGGATGGTCAACAACCTCAACGACGGCCTGGCCTGGGGCCTGTTCCCCCTGCTGTTCGCCACCGCGGGCCTGCCCGTCGGGCGGATCGGGGGGCCGCCTCCGCCGTCGCGTTCGGGGTCGGAACCGCACTGGTCTACCCGACCCTGCTGGCCGCGATCGGCGACATCGCCCACCCCACCTGGCGGGCCCGCTCGGTCGGGGTCTACCGGCTCTGACGCGACGGCCGCTTCGCCGTCGGCGCCCTACTGTCCGGGGCCATCGCCGACGCGTACGGGATCCGCCCCGCGATCTGGACCGTCGCCGCCTTGACCGCCGCCTCCGGCCTGCTGGTCGCCACCCGGATGCGGGAGAGCCTGCCTCGTCCCGGCCTCAGGTGAGCCGGCCGGTGACCCATTCACCGGTGACCGGCGGCCCGGGTGCATGGAACCGGGTCAGGCCGGCGGTGTCGAAGCCCCCGACCGCCAGCGCGGCGGTGGTGTCGCGGTTGATGGTGCAGCCCGCACCGAACCAGCGCCACGGCCGGTGCAGGCGGTCCTGCCAACCGGCCAGCCGCGGGTCCAGCGAGCGAACGTGTTCCAGCACGAGCAGCTGCCCGCCAGGGCGCAGCACCCGACGGATCTCCGAGACCGCGGCGGCCAGATCGGTGACAGTGCACAGCGTCAACGTGGCCAGCACCGTGTCCGCAGACGCATCGCCCAGGGGAAGCCGCTCAGCGCCGGCCCGGTGCACCGTCGCATCCTCGGGCCGATGCGTTTCCAGCCGGCGGAGCATATGCGGGTCCGGCTCGACCAGGTGCACACCGGTCACCGCCCGCGGTAGGTGCGGCAGGTTCAACCCGATCCCGGCGCCCAGATCCACCACCACGCCCCGGGCATCGACCAGCAGAGCCCGGCGGGCGGCCCCGATCGGACCCGCCTCCATCCCGGCGGCCATCCGCCCGTAGGCCGCAGCAAAGACGGGGTGGCCGACCCGTCCCGGACGATCCTGACCCACGCCGGGTCTCCCCTCCCGTGCCGCGGCCGGACAGTACGTGCCGCGGAGGCCGCGCCGCTCTGGCCCGTTGTACACCGACATCTCGTCCAGGAACAGGCCGCCGCGGCTAGCCCGGGCATCCTCGTGCTGGGGCCCGGATCATCACGGCGGCAGAGTTGCGCGAGGCCACGCGCCCCTCAGCCGGTCGTCCGACCGGTACGCAGGAGGACAGCACGAACGACCAGACCGGTCAGTAGGGCTTCGGGCTCCATCCGCCCTCGGACACCCACGAACTTCCCGCCGACCACGGCCCGAACGTGGCAGGCAATGCGAAGTGGGTCGACGGGCACCTCCACCCGACCGACCGGCGTGCCGGGCGCTGACCACTGCGGCTGCGCGGAGGAACCGACGGGGAGCCACGAAGCATCGAGGTCACACCCGGGGCCGGACGACTCACGACGACTGCCGCCAGACGCGCAATCGAGGCGGGCGGCCGGGCGAGCGCCCGCCGCGCGCCCCGCGCCGGGCCAGCACGGCTCGCCGGGCTACCAGGGTCACCAGGGCCAGAAGGGCCAGCCAGCTCGCCCAGGAGAGCACCGTCTCGCCCAGCGATCCGGCCTGGAACAGGTGCGGGGCCCACGCCCCGCTCACCCGCGCCGGCCGCGCCGCCCACGCGCGTGCCGGCACCGCGTTCCTGGCCCTGCTCAACGACGTACGCGCCGACCTCGACCCGACCGAGGACGAGGCTCAGCAGGCACTCAGCGACCTACGGACCGTCCTGGCCACCAGAGCCGACAGCCATCGCGAACCCGCACGCCAAGCCCGCCCACAGGCCGAGCCCACCCGACGATGACCGTTCACTGCATGGGCCGTTAGCCCGCGGTGCTTGGACAGAGACCCCCGCTCCTCTCGCGAACGACTCGCTCGACGGTTCTTGCCCGTCGGCTCGGACGGCCACACGTCACGAGCGGTCGCCCGCACCCAGGTGACTGAGCTCGCTCGGGGACAGGGCCGGTCCGTCAAGAAGGGGACGAGGCTCGCCGGCCCGGGCGTCCGCGCGCAGCCCTCGCAGGAAGAGCTCCAGGTGTCGGCGTGCCAGTTCGTGCTTCGTCGCGGTCGGGATAGGTCCGGGGAGCGGTCGGGCGAGCCGGACGAGCATCATGCCGATGTCGGCGAACGTGACGTCGTCGGCGAGCTCGCCGCTGTCATGTGCAGCCTCCACCAACCGTTCGGTGGCGGCCGCCGAGGACTTTCGAGCGGCGTCGAGCTCGGGTTGGGTGAGATCGATGACATCGAGAACCTGCGGGATCACCGCGGATACTCTCAGCTCCAGCGCCAGGCGCAGGTAGGCCGCGAGCGCTTCGAACGGCTGGCCGTCGTGATCTCTGGCCGCGGACTCGGCTGCGGTCCGCGTCTTGGTCAGGGCGTCCAGTACCACCGCCTGCAGCATCGCGCCGCGGTCCGGGAATCGTCGATAGAGCGTGGCGATGCCGACGTCGGCTCGCTGCGCGACCTCCTCGAGCGGTACTCCGGCCCCCTTCTCGGCCACCGCCTCCCGGGCTGCCGTCAACAGCTGCTCGAGGTTGCGCCTCGCGTCGGCTCGCATTCCCACGAGCCCACCCTAGCAGCTAAACGGAGATATACCCTCCACAACGCTTGACAGTCGCAGCGGATCGGAGCATTCTCGAACGGAGACATTTCCTCCACTTATGACGGGATGGTGCGGACATGGCCAGCACCAGCGGACACCCAGGACACGGTGGCTCACAGACCCGTTTGGCGCCCGGCGGGTCACGCGGCGCACCTCCCGGTGCGCCACCCACGAGCCACCGCAAGCTGGCCTTGGCCGTCGTGGCCGTGGCCCAACTGATGGTCGCGCTGGACGCGACGATCGCGAGCGTCGCCCTGCCCACCGCGCAGCGAGACCTCGGATTCGACGACCCGCACCGCGCCTACGTCGTCACCGCCTACACGCTCACATTCGCGGGACTGCTGCTCCTGGGCGGAAAGGCGGTCGAACGGTTCGGGTGCCGCCGTACCCTCGTTGCGGGACTGACCGGGTTCGCCGTCAGCTCCGCGCTTGCCGGCGCCTCGCCGAACCTCGGCCTGCTGGTATCCGGGCGCGCGTTGCAGGGCGCCAGCGCCGCGTTCATGGCGCCGGCCGTCCTGGCCCTGATCACCTCGGTCTTCACCGACTCCCGTGAGCGCGGCAAGGCCTTCGGCGTCTTCGGTGCCGTGGCCAGCAGCGGTGCCGTCATCGGACTGATGCTCGGCGGGCTGCTCACCGAGTACGCCGGCTGGCGCTGGTGCCTCTACGTCAACGTCGTCCTGGCCGCGCTGGTGATCACCGCGGGACGACGCGTGCTGCCCGCCGACCCCGGCTATCCGACCCGGATCGACATCGTCTCGGGGCTGCTGGCGACCGCTGGGCTCGCCGGACTGGTGCTCGCAGGCAGTGAGGCCGCCGGCCATGGCTGGACCTCGGTTCAGGTGCTGATCCCGGCCCCTGCCGGCCTGGGATTGCTGGCCCTGTTCATCCTCCGTCAGCGTCGCGTGGCCTTCCCGCTTCTTCCGGTCTCCATCCTGGCCGACCGTAGCCGCGCCACGGCCTACGTCGCGACCGGCATCAGCGTCGTCGGCACGTTCGGGATGTTCCTGATGCTCACCTACCACTTCCAGGTCGTGCTCCGCTGGAGCCCGGTGCGGACCGGCCTCGCGTTCCTGCCGATGAGCCTGGCCGTCGCGGCCAGCTCTTACGGGATCGCCAGCCGGCTGATGCATCGCGTGGCCCCGCGACTGCTGGTCGCACCCGGCCTCCTGGTCGCCGCCACCGGACTCGGACTGCTGGCCACCTTGCAGCTGGGCAGCGCCTACCCGACCACGATGCTTCCGGCCGAGATCCTCGTCGGCGCGGGGATCGGTTGCGTCTTCACCCCGGCCATCGCGGTAGCCACCAGGGGTGTCGACCCCCGCCAGGCGGGCGTGGCCGCAGCCACCGCGAACACCGCCATGCAGATCGGCAGCAGCCTCGGCACCGCCGTCCTCAACACCATCGCGGTCACCGCCGCCGCAGACTACCCGGGCCCCGCGACCGCGGCGCTGGTGCACGGATACGCCACTGCCACGACAGCAGCGGCCGGAGCCCTTCTCGCCGGCGCGGTCCTGGTGCTGGCCTGCCTGCGCCCCGCCAGCAGCCCCTAGCCAGAGCGCTACCCGCCGCGCACCCGAAGACGGCCCGCGCACCCACATCACCACGACACCCAAGGAGTACCCATGTCCCCCCAACACCCCCGCACGCCCGTCATCGACGAGGTCGCCCACGCCCACCGTGAACTGATCGATGCCCTGGTCGCCGGGGACACCCACGCCCTCGCTGTCCGCGTGGCCGACACCTGCCAGATCATCGGCCCCAAGGGCTTCCAGATCAGCAAGGACGAATGGGTCAGCACCCACTCCTCGCAGGTCTACCAGCAGGTCGCGCTGGACCAGCTGCACTCCGAGGTTCATCGCTACGTAACAACCGTCGTGCGCTGCGACCTGCAGCACTCCGAGTGCATCTTCCAGGGCGAGGTGATCACCGGGCTCTACCGCGTCCTGAGCGTCTGGGTGCAGGCCGCCCGCGGCTGGCAGCTCGTCGCCATCCAGTACACGAGTGTCTCCCCGGACGCCGCCACGAACCTTGCGGCCACGACGACCAGGCCCGTGACGCGCACCGAGGACCCCACGTGAACACGGTTCGGCGCCTCGCGAAATGGAGTGGCCCGCTGGTTGGCGCAACCTTCCTGAGCGGCGTCTTCGGAGCCATCGCCATCGCCGACCGCCGGTTCCCCCGGCTGGGATCTGCGGACGCGGACGTCAAGCAGTACTACGAGGCGAACCCCTGGTCGGCGATCATCAGCGCCGCCGGCCAGATCACCTCCGCGGCAAGCCTGTTCGCATTCGCACTGGCCGTCGACCGCTTCGCGACCAGGGTGAACAGTCCCGCCTCGGCGCGCGTCGCAAACGCCATCGGTGGCGGCACAGCCGCGATCGCCCTCGGCTACTCCGCGGCCAGCACCGCCCGACTCGGCGCCGCCGACCGCATGGATCCGGGTACTGCCGCAATGCTCTCGCGCCGCGCCTTCGTCGCGGGCGGCCCGGTCCACGGCATCGGCTTCGGCATCATGGTCGGCGCGCTCACGGCAACCGGTGCCCGCTCGGGGGTGTTGACCAGGCCCACGGCCACACTCGGAGCCGTCGCCGGCGTTGCCGGGATCAGCTGTCCCGCGTACTTCCTTGCCGAACCGGCCGGCTGGCTGATCCCCATCGGCCGATTCTCCGGCCTCGCCTTCATCGCCCTCGCGGGCCGGAAGCTCTGAGCGACGCCGCGGGTGAACAGGTGTGCCCGGTTGGGCGGCCGGCGACTTTCCCGCGCCTCATCGAGGTCCGGAACGGTCAAGATCGGATAGGTGCGCTCACCGGCTGCTGCCCCAGTCTCCAGTGGGAAGCCGCTCGCCACGAGCGGACACCTACACCCGGCCGCCGGCTGCCCTCACGACCCTACCCACCGACCCCACCGATCCGGCGGTCGGGAACTTCGGTTTCGAGCTCAGCGATCAGCGCAGCCGATCGCTTGCCGGGGGTCCGGAGTGTCGTAGCAGGCATCCGGGCACCGCGCCCGCTGACAAGATTCCGGGAAGGGGTTGGGAAGACCGTCCCTTCTGCCGACGAGGAATATGTGCCTGCAACCTGTCGGCTGATGAGTCCGCCTCGGGGCCGTCAGGACCGCCCGCGGCAACCACGGCGGCAACGGCCGCTGTCCTGGTGGCTGTCGGTTGGGTTGCGGCTGACGTCCTGGGTAGCTCCGCTCGTGGCCTTGACGTGGGCGCGGGTGGGCTACGCGACCTCCACCGGACCCGCACCGGCCGACGTGCTGGTGATCGGTATGGCCGTCATCTTCGCGAGCTTGATCATCCGGACCGTGATCATCGCCTTTGTCAGCCCCGGCCGGCGGGTGGCACTGGCGGCACTGGCGGCGGGTCTGGTGTTGTGGGTGGCGGGCGCGATGGTGCTGAATGCCTCCTCGGCGCCGCAGCTGATCCGGTTCCCGGCGCCGGGCGAGTGGTTCTTCCTGTCCGCCTACATCGGTTTCTCGACGTTCCTCGTGCTCGACCGGGCCGGCGCCTCTCGTGCCTCCGCGGGCGGCTGGCTGGACGCGGTCATCGTCTGTGGCGGCGCCGCAGGGTTGGCCGGCTTCCTGCTCATCACCCCGCTGGCAGGAGGCTTTCAAGACCGGGACGTCTCGCTGCTGACGGCGCTGATCTACCCCCTGCTGGACCTGGTGTTGCTGCTGCTGGTGCTGGGGCAGGTCATCCTGCGGCAACGGTCAGGTGCGCGGGTATATCTCAGACTGATCGTCGGTCTCACGATGTTGATGGTGGCGGACACCAGCTTCCTGACGAGCATCAGCTCTGGAACCTACGGCTACGGGGTGTTGGCGGACCTGGCCTGGTGCGCGGGGTTCCTGCTGCTGGTGGACGCTGCCGGAACACCGGCATCGGGTCGGCCCCGCAGTCAGATGGACGCGCCCAGCGAGGCTCGGGCGCCCCGGCCCAGCTCCATTCCGGTGGTCGGGGCGGCCGCCATCGCCTTGACCACGCTAACCGCGCAACCGCCAGCTGCCGCGCGGCCCTACGTGCTGGTTCCAGCCGTCGCCACGCTCACTGCCGTGGGCCTGCGGCTGGTCCTGGCACTGCGCGAATCCCGCCAGATGAACGAGGCGTTGCGGCTGTCCCGCACGGATGAGCTGACTGGCCTACCGAATCGGCGGGCGATGAACGATCGGCTGAGCACAGAGCTGCGCCACGACGGGCCACTGGGCCTGCTGCTGTTGGACCTGGACGGGTTCAAGGACATCAACGACACCCTCGGGCACACCGCCGGAGACAGTGCGCTCCAGGCCATCGCCGCACGGGTGCAGGCAAGCGCCGACCGCCGCGGCCTGGCAGTTCGGCTCGGCGGCGACGAGTTCGCCGTGCTGATCGGGCGTGACGACCCCCTGGAGCTGGTGGAGCTCGCACATCAACTGCGGGAGGTAGTGCACAAGCCCGTCCGCGTGGACGGCCTGGATGTGGCCATCGGTGCATCGGTTGGCATCGCGATCCGCACCGCGGACACCGCACGCCCCGCGGACCTGTTGCGCCAGGCGGATATCGCGATGTACCAGGCGAAGGCCAGCGGCAGCGGGGCGCAGGTGTACGACGCGGAGACGGACGAGTTCTCCCGGGAACGGCTGCGGATCGCCGAGGAGCTGCGCACCGGGATCGAGTCCGGCCAGCTCGAGGTGTGGTACCAGCCGAAGATCCTCACGGCCACCGGCCGGCCGCACGGGGTGGAGGCACTGGTCCGCTGGCGTCACCCGACGCAGGGACTGATCCCACCGGTGGCGTTCCTGCCCGCCGCCCGCCGCGCGGGGCTGATGCCGTCACTCACCATGGCGGTCCTCACCACTGTGGTCGCGGACCTGAGCCGATGGCGCACGACCGGCCTGCAACTGCAGGCGGCAGTGAACGTCGCCCCCACCGAGTTGCTGGCCCCCAAGGTCATGACCGAGCTGTTCACCCGGGTGCGGGCCTCGGGCCTTGCCGACAAGGGCCTGATCATCGAGGTCACCGAGGACTCGTTCCTTGCCGATCCGGCCCGTGCCCGGGACGTGATCGAGGAGATCCGCGCCGAGGGCCTGGAAGTCTCGATCGACGATTACGGGACCGGCTACTCCTCGCTGTCCTACCTCAGAGACCTGCCCGTGCAGGAGCTGAAGATCGACCGCTGCTTCGTGGCAGGCATCCTGACCAATCCGCGGGACCGCATCATCGTCAAGGCCACGCATGAACTGGCCCGAGGCCTAGGCCTGCGCACGGTCGCCGAGGGCGTGGAGGACGCCGCCACCGTGCACGCGCTGCGGGAGATCGGTATCGATGTGCTGCAGGGCTACCATTTCGCTCGGCCGATGCCCGGCCATGAGGTCGCGGACTGGTTCGAGCGGCGCCTGCCCGCCCGCAGGTCGGTCACTGCGGCCGGGCGAGACCAATCGGGCCGCTAGCCCGGTCAGGGCGTCCGCGGCGCCGCGTCGATCGTCACGTCCGGCTGCTTGGCCCTGACGTCCACCATCGGAGGGCAGCCATCACTGGCGACGCCCTGCGTCCCGGGTCGATCCAGCGGCAGAAGGAGGTCCTGCCGTGCGGGCAGCGCCACGTCGTGCAGTCCGTGCCCGAGGGTGATCAGCCGATAGGCGTCCGGGTTGGTCGTTCGCTGCCGCTCGATCATGGATGGTATGTGCGTGTACGCGGGGCAGCACGCCTCCGAACCCATGTACGGCGCGGCGGCGGTGCCCGGTAGGGCGTACTGCTCCAGCCCGAGCATGGATAGCAGGGACCGGACATGACGATCTGCGATGGCGATCACCCATTCAGCGCCGTTGGCAACAACCGCCTGGATCAGTCCGTGGTAGAGGGCAGGGGCAATCACTCGGCGCGCTGCACCGCGTTCGCGCCGCACCGCGAGGGTGGCCAGGTCCCACGTGCGGGCCGGGTCGATCCCTGCGGCCGCCAGCGACCGACCAGGATCCACAGACCACGGCGGCCCGCCGATGTCGGCAAGAGTCTTCAACGGCAGCGGCCCCGGCAGAATCAACCGGCACATCCCCGCCACCTGGCCATCGGCAGAACGCACCGCCAGGAACGCGGTCTGCTGTCGGTACCGGCCGTAGGCGGTGTCGATCAGTTCGGCGGTGTCGCCGTACCAGTGGCCCAGCACGTCCAGCTCGCAGCGGGTCACCTCCGGATCGACATCCTGCGCCAGCTCGAAGACCAACCGGTACTCCTGCGTCGATTGAGCGGGCATTCTCGAAATCCCTTCCCGGTCAAGGCGCCGGGCGGCAGCCGCGACCGCGGTTATGGCTTCCTGGACGTCCCGCGCATGGGTGTGCACTGACCCGATCGCCGCCCGGAGCATCACCCGGCCGCGCAGCCGGGTCGTGCTGACGAACACCCGGCCCTCCTCCTGCACCCGCTCGGCAAGCGCCAGGTTGAATGCGTCAGCGGAGCCATTGGTCGGCAGGTAGCGGAACGCGACGATGGCAAGGTCGGGCGGCCCATCGGTCTCAAACCCCGGCTGGGCGCGCAGTTCGCGTTCGGCATCGCGGGCCAGCTCCAGCTTCTCGGTCAAGGCCGCCGCAAACGCGTCCACCCCGGCCAGCTGCACCGGCAGCCACACCCCCAACCCGCGGAACGGGCGGGTCAGCTCCACGCCCAACTCCGCGGGCGAGCCGGATGCGGGCGGGCTGGACGTCGCAAGGTAGTCGGCGGACAGCGCGAACACCCGACCCAGGGTCGTCTGGTCCCGAACCAACAACGCCCCGGTGCCGTAGGGCATGAAGAGGCTCTTGTGCGGATCTACCGCAACGCTGTCAGCCTCGCCCATCCCGTCGAGCACCGGCCGAGCCAACTCCGACAAGGCGAACAGGCCGCCGTAGGCCGCATCGACATGCGCCCAGGCGCCGCGAGCGTGCGCCGCGTCCACCACCGACCGCAACGGGTCGACGCTGCCGCTGCTTGTGGTCCCGGCGGTCGCCACCACCAGCCACGGCCGGACGCCCTCGCGGCAGTCGGCGTCCAGAGCCGCCTTCAGTGCCGAGACATCCATCCGATGCGCCTGATCGGACCGGACCACCCGCAGGGCCACCTGGCCGAGGCCGGCGAACCGCAATGCTCGATCGACGCACACATGGCGGTGCTCCCCCACGTACACCGCCGCCCCGGCCGCTTGGGCCGGGTCCACCGCGCACGCCTCCCGGGCCGCAATGATCGCGGTCAGGGTGGCCATGCTCGCCCCGGAGGTCAACAGCCCCGACGAACCGGCGGGCAGGCCCACCACCTCAGCCAGCCAGCGCACTACCTCGGTCTCGATGGCCACAGCGCCCGGCGCGAGGGATCCCAACCCGCTGTATGGGTTGATGGCCGCGGCAAGGAAGTCAGCGACCGCCGCGGCGAACAGTCCGCCGGCCGGGATGAACCCCAGGTAGCCGGACGAGCGAGTGTTCAGGCCCAACGGCACCGAGGCGAACACTGTGTCCAGCACGTCCTCCACCGGCCGAGAGTGCCTGCCGATCCCCATCCCGGACCGATCCATCCCATCCGGCGGCCGCCACGTGGGAGCCTGCTTGTCCTCGGAAAGCAGCCGCTCCGCGCGGTGGGCAGCCGCGTGAACCAACGCAGCTCGCGCAGCCGGGTTCGGTTCCAGGGCAACGGCTCCAGACGACGCCGGCAAGTACGCGGGGCCGAACGAATCTCCGTCTGCTGTCGGCGCGGCCCCATCCCAACCGGCCTGTAATCCCTGCGCTGCCACAACATCCACGGTGGCATGAGCCGATCAACCCGAAAGACGTCATGGCGGAACTCGCCCTGCCCAGTGCATCACAGATCAATCCCCAAGGTGGGCCGTCTGGGTGGTGGCGCAGCTGGACGTGACCGTGCCTCACAAACCCGTGCGCCCGGCTGAGTCTGGCCGGCACTTCGGTACTGCGGGTGCGTGCCACTGATCCCCAGGGGTCGGATCCGCCCGAAAGGCGATCCGCCACCCGGACGGGTGAACCGGAATCGTTGGGGCCGGCCGGAAACCCCTGCGTTGGCACGATGGGCGCTCGCTGATCGGGCGCTCTTGGCGCATGAGGAAACGGACAGGGGAATGTGGCGAAGTGGACGGTGTCGGCTGGCGCACTGCGGAGGTGACCGGTGAGCCACCCGGTCACCGTTCCCGGGTTCGCAGGCCGCGACGGCCTGAGCCAGGCCGCAGACCGGCAGCTGTCCGGCCCCGCGCCGCGAATCCCGTCCCTGGCGGCGCCACATGATGAGGCCCCGATCGTTCGGACCAAGTACGAGTCGTCGTCCTTCGTGGCCCGCTACGCCGCGGTCTGGGCCTACGGCGTCGCGGACCCGGATCGGATGAGCGAGCCCTACTACCAACAATTGCTGTCGGTCGCTGTACCGTCCGGCCGGCCGCCGGCGGCGAACGTGCTCGACATGGGCTGCGGCCCGGGGCGGATCCTCGCTGATCTGGCCGACCGGCTGCCCGGCGCGCGCTGCACGGGCGTCGACGCCTCGCCCTTGATGGTGGCGCTGGCCCGCGAAATCCTGCACGCTCCTGCCGGCGGATCAGTCCCGGTCGATGCCGGCGATTACGGGTTCCCACCCGCCGCCATCCCGGCGCGAGGCCGTCCGGACGTGCGAGTGCTGCACCGCACCCTCGACGAACACGCGCACGAAGCCCTTCGGTACGACCTGGTAGTGGCCTCGCACCTGCTGGATCGGGTGCCGAACCCCTGCGCCGCGCTCGACTCGTTCCGGCGACTGGTCATGCCCGGCGGGCACCTCGTCCTCAGCTGTGCCTTCAACTACGAGCGCCGGCACCAATGGTCGATCGCCTCCGGCCCTGAACTCGCAGAGCAAGTTGACCGGCGGGGATTCGAGATCGAGCACCTGAACGACGACGTCGAGTACGCAGAGCGGCTAGACATCAGGGGGACCGTGACGCAGCACCGCGTCGCGGTACTGCGCGCACGCGCAGCGGCGTCGGGTTGAAGGCCACCGCGACGTCTGTCGATGTCTTCAGTCACTGCTGCTGATCGCCCGCTGAGGCCACTCGTGGTATGCCTCGTATCGAGTCCTGCGGCTACGTTGGCATAACCTTGCGTCGGGCGTGGGTCGGAAGATCGTCGACATGCCGCACGGCCTACCTCGTCGACGAACCGCGGCCCTGCACCCGCTGCGAATGGGGACGCCGTGGTTCACATGCGCTGGGGACTATGACGGGGCGTCGCGGCCACCCTCTCTGACCATCTGGCGGAACGTTGACCCGCCAGATGGTCAGGATGTTGGCGCGCCACGGTGGGCCGCCGAAGCCCTGCGGCTGGTACGCCCTCGGAGGCACCGGGAACCCGCGTCGACCTGTCCGGCCTGTGGGCGCAACCGGCCGGGACTGCCGGCACCCGCCTGCTGATCCGTGGCCTGGACGGCCAGGGCCGCCTGCAGCTGCCGGTAGAGGCCCATGCCGTCCCCCGGCTGGCCGCCGAACGGGACAGTGCCCTGATCATCGTGTCCTACCGGACAGCCCCGACCCGCCTCGTCCCGGCTTCGCCTCGAGGGTTGCGGATCCGGGCCTGATGCCGGTGGATCTGCGCCGCCTGGGCGCGATCGACACAATCTGTCTCGTTTGTCATCCGTGTTCCCTTTCAACTTGCGGCAGCACACCCTTAGGGTGTCCTCACTCGGGGATCGCCGGATCACGTCTGCGCCACGCCGAAGACCATGTCGCGTGCCCGCCGTCGCGCTCCGGCCGACCCGCCCGCCCGGCTGTGGGCAACGCCGCCCGCAGCGGTCCCGCCGGAGGACGCCAGTGAGCAGGAGACGCACCCCGATCACCATCATGGCGATCACGATCGTCGTGTCAGGCAGCTTGTCCCTCGTCGCCAGCGAGCCGGCGCACGCCGCCGGCGGAACCCGCCTCATCCCCAGCGCCGGCACGGTGACGTTCACCGCGCGGCCGCCCGCCGCTGACGGCGGAGGCATTCAGAACCCCGAGTTCCCCGCCAGGTCCCCCGGCCCCGACGCCGCCCCCGGCGCCACCGCATCGGCGACCCGGATCGCCTCGGCGTCCGGTACCGGCCAGAGCTTGGTCAACCGCTCCCGTTCCGACGGGCACACCGGCTCCGCCGTCACCGCCGTCGCGGGTCCCACCACCACGGCGTCGACCAGGCTCGGCACGTCGTTCACCGGCCTCACCATGCGCGACCAGCGGCTGGCCAACGGCGGGAACCAGTTCTCCGTCGAACCGCCCGACCAGGGCCTGTGCGCCGGCAACGGCTACGTGATGGAGTCAGTCAACGACGTGCTGCGCGTCTTCGACACCGCGGGCCACGCGCTCACCGGCGTCGCCGACCTCAACACGTTCTACGGCTACCCGGCGCAGTTCAACCGGACCACCGGTGACCAGGGCCCGTTCGTCACCGACCCCAGCTGCTACTTCGATCCCGACACCAGCCGCTGGTACCAGGTCGTGCTGACCCTCGACGTCGTGCCGAGCACCGGTGAGTTCACCGGCGTCAACCACCTCGATATCGCCGTGAGCACCACGTCGTCCCCGACGGGCAGCTGGAACATCTACCGCGTCCCGGTCACCGACGACGGCACCGACGGCACGCCGAACCACCGATGCAGCACCGGGCCCGGCGCCAGCCCGGACCACCCGAACGCCTGCATCGGCGACTACCCGCACATCGGCGCGGACGCCTTCGGGTTCTACGTGACCACCAACGAGTACGACCTGTTCGGCCCGAACTTCCACGCCGCGCAGATCTACGCGTTCTCCAAGCGCGCCCTCGCCTCCGGTGCGGCGACGGTCGCCGTGACCCAGCTCGACACCGTCGGCCTGGACGCCGGCAAGCCGGGCTTCACCGTCTGGCCGGCCACCGCCCCCGTGAGGCAGAACTCCACGGCGGCCGGCGGCACGGAGTACTTCCTCAGCTCCAACGCCGCCGAGGAGGCTTCCGGGGTGGCGGGCGGCACGACGTCCCGCCAGGTCCTGGTGTGGTCGCTGACCGGAACGTCGTCGCTCGACGGCGCCCCGGCGGTCACGCTGCACAACACGGTGCTGCGAGTCGGCCGGTACTCGGTGCCACCACCCGCTCAGCAGAAGGCCGGACCGTTCCCGCTCGGCCAATGCATCAATGACACCAGCACCGTCGTGACCAGTCTCGGCGCACCGTTCACCGGATGCTGGCAGGCACTGCTGGCCACCGAGCCGGCACACAACGAGACCGAGAGCCCGCTGGACTCCAACGACACGCGGATGCAGCAGGTCGTGTACGCCGACGGCGTCCTCTACGGGGCGCTGGACACCGCACTGCGGGTCGGCGGGCGGACCACGGCCGGCATCGAGTACTTCATCGTCCGGCCGTCCACCTCCCGGTCGGGTCGGCTGTCGGCGCACGGGCACTCGGACTACCTCGGCCTGGCGCGCAACAACCTCACCTACCCCGCGGTGGGCGTGACGGCGCGCGGCAAGGGCGTCATCACCTTCACTGTGGTCGGCGATGACTACTACCCGAGCGCGGGCATCGCGTCCCTGAACAAGCAGGGCGCGGGCAGGGTCCGGGTGGTGGCCGCCGGTGTAGGTCCGGAGGACGGCTTCACCGGGTACAAGGCGATCGTCGGTGACCCGCCGCGACCGCGCTGGGGTGATTACGGCGCCACCGCACTCGTCGGCAACACCGTCTGGGTGGCCAGCGAGTACATCGCGCAGAGCTGCACCCTGGCGCAATACGTCAGCGCGCCGTTCGGTTCCTGCGGGGGCACCCGGGTGAGCTTCGGCAACTGGGCGACCCGGATCACCGCCGTCACGCCGTAGCCGGCGAGGCCGGCGCCCGACGGGCGGGCCGGCTGGGGGCGACCCTGGCCGGCCCGTCCCGCGTCCACCCGAATTCGGCCGTCATTCCGCCCGCATTCCCGCCACCACGTCGCCGTGCGCGTCGGCCGACGGAACTGAAGGTCACGGTCAACCGGGACTGGCCCGGACGGCGGCTTCCTGCCACCCTCTTCTCGGGGTTCTTGCCGTCCCCGCCGCGCGGGATCATGCCGACCCCGCCTACGACGGCCAGGGCAGAACCAAGGCGGCGGATCTGTGCCTCACGAGGGAGTTCCTGTGCGCGGGCGCGCAGGCCCGGCACATGGGTATGCATGAATCGCCGCTGCGGACCGGCCCTGTCCCTCTCGGCCTCACTCGAAGCCGGGACGTGCACTGAAGCCTGTCGTGCCGGCCGTGCGGCGAGCGACTGGCCGCGGCTGCTCGGGCCTGGCTTTGTCAGCCCACGACCCGCATCTGCCTGTCGGAGCGCTGGTAGGTGGTGGCGCGCAGGTAGGCGGTGATGAACAGGACCCCGATGCCGACCTGGACGGTGAAGACGGGCAGCAGGTGGGGCAGGCGCACCAGGCCGCTGGCGACGGCGTAGCCTCCGGCCGCGATCAGCCCGATCAGCACCGGGCAGACGGTGAGCAGGAGAACCCCGCACCGCTCTATCGGCCTGCGGCCGGCCCACACCAACAGCACCGTCCAGCCGGCCATCAGCGCGGCGCCCATGCCGGCGGCATACCGGTAGTCGGGGCCGGGGCTGAACCGGTGCAGGCCGAGCATGGCCGCCGCGGCGGATGGCACGAGCAGCGGCACCAGCGCCCCCGCATCAACGACGGCGCCGATCCAGTAGGAGGCGCGCAACAGCCGGCTGGGATCGTTCACTGTTGTCCCCCATCGTGGATGCTCAACCGGGCCAGGGATTCCTCGACGAACGCCTGCAGGTCGCCGACGAACCGCGCGACCGCGGCCATCTCCGAGCCCGTGTATCCGGCCAGGCGGCGGCCCAGCTCGGCGCCCATCCGCTGCCGCACGGTCTGCACGTGGGCGTGCAGCACCCGGCCCAACGGCGTCAACGCCACGAGGGCGGCGTTCTTGCGCGAGGCGTCCTTGGTGACCACCACCACACCCTTGCCCGCCAACCGCGCGAACGTCTGCGACACCGCGCCCTTGGAGATCCCGAACCGGCGGGCCATCTGCGTGAAGGTCATGCCCTCCACCGCGCAGGCCAGCAGATGGGACTCCGAGGGGTGCAGCCGCACCCCGCCGGCCTGCACGATCTGCTTCCTGTCCAGATACAGGACGGCGTCCAACACCTCGACCAGTCGGCCGCTGATCAAGGCCGCTAGGTCGTCCGAAGGGTCCTTTGTCACATCCAGAGTTTAGTACCTTAACTCACGGTCCGCCAGCGCCTGCGACTCAGCTCACCTGCGCCCCCGCCACGACGTCAGCCCGACGGCCGCCAGGGAGCCCTGCGTCACGGCCCGGATCCTGCTTCGGGCCGCCGAGGATACGAAGAGCCCTCGGACAGGCTGCGCCTCACCTCCTCCGCCTCGCCGGACCCAAGCCGCGACTGCTCGACCAGACTCAGCAAAGCGCCAACGCGACCGGCGACTGTGCTGCCGACCTAAGTCCCCCACCGGGTACCCCCCGGGGTTACACACTTCATCCGTGGATGAACCATCGACGGATGAAGTGTCTGCGGCTCTGCACGTGACAACCGACGGCGCAACCCCGCTGGAGGTAGCCGCCGGCCTGCTCATGGCGGCAGCAGACCCGCACCGGCTGGCCCTGCTGCGGGTGCTGACCGGTGGGCCGCGATGCGTGTGCGAGTTGCAGCGGCAGGTGCCGTTGCCGGGAAACCGGTTGTCCTACCACCTGAAGGTGTTGCGGGAGGCCGGCCTGATCGTCGGTACCAAGCGCGGCCGGTGGATCGACTACGCCGTCGTCGAGGCCGGACTGGACCGGCTGCGGGCCGCCGTTCCGCACGTGACGGAGCCCAGCGCCGCATCGCCGGCGAGCCGCCGCCCACAGGCCTCTGTGATGAGGTGCTCGCGGTGACCGCCGAGCAGATCCACCCGCGCGGTCGGACCGACGGGACAGTCGAGTCCCTCCCGGGCCATACCGGGGCAGGTGTGAACCGGACTCGGTTGGCCGCGTGGCTGCACACCCGGCCCGGGCGGACGGTCGGGCTGACCGCGCTGGCGGCGGCGTGGGTAGCCGCGTACGAGGCCAACGGCCCCATCTGGGATGGCCTGCTGTATGGCCTGTTCAGGATGGACCGGACCGCCCGGCTGACCGAGACAGTCCACTTCTTCGGCTACGACACCGTGAAGATCACCCTGATGCTGGTCGGGATCATCTTCACCGTCACGGTGCTGCGCTCCTATCTGAGCATCGAGCGCACCCGGGCCCTGCTCGGAGGCAGGCGCGAGGGCGCCGGCAACGTACTGGCCGCGGGGCTGGGCGTGGCGACGCCGTTCTGCTCCTGCAGCGCCGTCCCGGCGTTCATCGGGTTCGTCGCTGCGGGCGTGCCGATCGGGGTGACGCTGAGTTTCCTGATCGCTTCCCCGCTGGTGAACGAGATCGCCGTCGGGATGCTGCTGTCCATGTTCGGGTGGCGGATCGCCGCCGTCTACATCGCCGCGGGGCTGCTGATCGCGATCGTCGCGGGGTGGACTCTCGGCCGGCTCGGCGTGCAGCGCTGGGTGGAGCCGTTCGTGTTCCAGACCCGCCTCGGCGGGCAGGTGATCGAGTCCACCGCCGGGCTGAGCTTCGACCAGCGGCTGCGGATCGGCGCCGAAGAGGTCCTCACCATCCTGCGGAAGATCTGGCCCTACCTGCTGGTCGGGATCGGGCTGGGCGCGGTCATCCACGGCTGGGCACCGGCGGACTTCTTCACCCGCTACGCCGGATCTGGCAACGTCTTCGGGGTCCTGGTCGCGGTCGGGATCGGGATCCCCTTGTATTCCAACGCCGCCGGGATCATGCCGCTGGTCCAGGTCCTGCACGACAAGGGCCTGCCGATGGGAACCCTGCTGGCGTTCATGATGAGCGTTGTCGCGCTGTCCCTGCCCGAACTGATCCTGCTGCGGCGGGTCCTCAAACCCCAGCTGCTGGCCGTCTTCGTCGGTGTCGTCGGTGCCGGGATCGTCGCTGTCGGATACCTGTTCAACGCCGTCCTGGCCTGAACCCGCATCCCCGAACCCTTTCATAACCGTTGTGCTAGAAAGGAAACCGTCGTGATCATCAAGGTGCTCGGCTCTGGCTGCGCCAACTGCGTCAACCTCGAGAAGGCCACCCGGCAGGCGATCGCCGACCTCGGCATCCAGGCCTCCATCGAGAAGGTCACCGACTACCCGACCATCCTCGGCTACGGGGTCATGTCCACCCCGGGCCTGGTCGTGGACGAGAAGGTCGTCCTGTCCGGGCGGGTCCCCAGCGCAGCCCAGATCCGCGAGATCCTCACCTCGCTGCGGCCCTGAGCACGCGCCACGGCGCTGCGAGGTGGGGACCGCGCCGGGCGCGTCTCGTACGTCCGCCCCGGCGAGACCGGCTGCGTGCGGCCGGTCTGGTGCCTGTTCGGCTCCGGCGTGACCTTCATCTGATACCCGCTGCCTGACGCCGGACCGGCAGCAGGAGGGATCGGGAGGGAGCCCCAACGCCGGTAGGTCCGGTGGTTGCCTTCTGCGATCATCCAGCCGACGAGATACCGCCCCCGGGCCAGGCGCGCCCGCACCTGCCGCGCCCCCGTGTCGCGCCCTGTACCAGCCCGCAGTCCTCTACGAATCACTGTGGGACCTGGGCACCGAGCCCCGGTGGTCTGGCTGGACCGCCGCTTCCGGTCGCGGCGCGGACGGTTGTTCGCCGGCTACGTCCTGGTCTATGCGATCGGGCGGTCTTGGATCGAGGTGCTGCGCGTCGACCACGCCAACCACCTCCTCGGTCTGCGCCTGAACGACTGGACCTCCGCCGTGCTCATCCTGGGCCCCGTGGCCTCCCTGCCGATCAGCCCCAGCGCGTCGTGCTCGGCCACCGCGGCGATCAGCAAGGGATCCAGTGCCTGCACGTGGGTCCGGCTCTGGTCGGCGGCGCGAACCCCACGTTGCACGGCAACAGCAGCCCGATGTCCCGCGTGATCTCCAGGGCGGCGGCGGCGAACTGCGGGTTGCAGGCGCCCAGGATCAGGTAGGGCTCCAGCTCGACACCGAGCCTCGCGCGCAGCATCGCGCGCATGTCGATCTCGGTCAGCACGCCGAACCCCTGTTCCCCGAACGCCTCCTTCACCCATCGCTCCCCCGCACAAGCCGTTTCGCACGTAGACGCTCTCGATCATCAGGCTGGCCCTGACATGAATGGGATCATGTCCCGGACCTTGTGCTGGACTGGATCCCGCAACCAGCGGCGCAGCTCGAGGCTGATTCCTCGCAGCCCGAGCGGATGGTCTTCCGCACGGCCGACCCCTGGATCGCGCTGCTGTCGATGGCCGAGTTCGAGCTCAGCCTGGCCTTCGTTGTGCTGGTGGCCACCTTCGCCCTCGCGCTGTTCATCCAGCGACCGTTCTGCCGGTACGCCTGCCCACTGGGCGCGATCCAGGCGATCGCGGCACGCATCAGCCCGATCACCGTGCAGCGGAACGCCGCCGCCTGCGCCGGATGCGACCTGTGCAACCGCACCTGCCCGATGGCGATCCCGGTGAACACCCGCACCCGCGTCACCGACACCGCCCGCATCGGCTGCCTGGACTGCGTGGCCGCCTGGACTGCGTGGCCGCCTGGACTGCGTGGCCGCCTGGACTGCGTGGCCGCCTGCCCCACCCATCCTCCCGACCCAACCCCGCACCGGCGAACCCCCCACGGCCCCGCCCAACCGCCAGCAGCGAGAACTGCGGCTCCCGGCGAACCGCCACCACCCTGACCCCGACCGCCACCGGCGGCGGCACCGGCGGATCCGGCGCAGCCGCCGCAACGACGGGACGGCTCCCCCGCCGCATCCGCCGATCCGACCGACGTCAAAGGCTCCATGACCATCCAGCAGATCACCGACGCCTCCCCCGGCACGACCGCGGCCGAGATCGCGGATGCCTTCGGCGCGCCGGCCGACCTGCCGGCCTACACCCAACTCAAGGACCTGGTCGAAAGCGGCAACAGCATGGACATCCCACAATTCCGCACCTGGCTGCAGCAGCAGACCGCCGGCTGATCCGGACGGAATCACCTGCCCGCCGTGGGTTTGCGGCCGGGTGTCCGCGTCGATCGAGTTCGCTGATCGAGGTCGAGAGCCGGCAGCTGGCCGGCTCCCTCGGCGAGGAAGAAGTTCCAGAGCGCGCGCGTTCCCGGCGAGATGGCGCGCCGCCGCATCCGTACCACGAGCCAGTGCCGGCGGATCGGAAGCCCGCATGCGTCGAGTACCACGAGCCGGCCGTCCTGGACTTCGCTGGCGACGGTGTGTGCGGAGATGAGCGCGACTCCCAGGCCCGCCATTGTGGCCTGCTTGATCGTCTCGTTGGACGCCAGCTCCATCGTGGTCACCGGCTGCACGCCGGATGCGGTCAGCAGGGAGTCCAGGTGCAGCCTGGTGCCGGAGCCGTTCTCACGCATCAGCAACGTCTCAGCCGCCAGCCTGGCGATCGGGATGCCGCGCTGCCCGGCAAGAGGGTGGTCCGGCGGGCCGATCACGACGTACCGGTGCTCGCCGAACACCTCCTGCTCGACATCCAGGTGCTCCGGTGCCCGGCCCATCACCGCCAGGTCGATGTCGTAGCCCTCGAGCTTGGCCAGGATCTCGTCCCGGTTCCCGATGCACAGGGCGATCCTCAGGTCCGGGTGCGAGCGCCGGAAGGCGGCCAGCACGTGCGGCGCGAAATACTTGGCTGTACTCACCGCGCCCAGGGTCACCTGACCGGTCCGGGCCGAACGCAGGGCGTCCAGCATCTCGCAGCAGACCGCCAGTTCCGACTCCAGCCGGCCGTAGGTGTCCACCAGCAGCCGCCCCGCTTCCGTTGCCCGCTGGCCGCCCGGCCCGCGCTCGAGCAGGCGGAGCCCGGCGGAGCGCTCCAGCAGCCGCAACTGCTGGGCGATTGCCGGCCCGGTCAGGTGCAGCTGGGCCGCCGCGGCCGCCAGCGAGCCGCCCCGAACCACCTCGGCGAGGAAGCGAAGCTGCCGCAGGGTCACGTCTTTCATGTCCGAAGCATAGTTCTGCTTTGCTATCACTAAGAAGACCATGCCTTCACTTTGGCTCCGATGATCGTCAGACTGCTGGCATGCCCGCCGAGACTGTGCCTCAGGTCACATTCGCCGATCGCCACGCCGCGGCTGGGGCAGCGACCACCACCGCGTCGCTGTCCACGCGTCTGGCCAAGTGGGAGCGCCGCGAGCCTGGACGCGCCGTCCTTGCCGAGTTGATCCGCACGATCGCGGAGACCGGCATCCGACTGGCCGCTGTGATCGCCATCCACCCCCTACGGGCCGCCCTCGGGCCGGGCCGGGAGACGGTTGCCCCGCCGCCGGGCATCAATCCCGACGGCGATCAGCAGCAACCGCTCGACCTCTACGCCGAGAGGCTGTTCGCCGATGCCCTCGCCGGCTGCGATGTGGCGGCAGTGGCGTCGGAGGAGAGTGCTGGGCCGATCCCGATGCGGCCGGGCGGCAGCTTCGTGGTCACCCTCGACCCGGTGGACGGGTCGAGCAACATCGACGCCAACGCTCCGGTCGGCACGGTCTTCGGCGTGCTGCCCGCCGGCGGGACCACGAGCGTCGAGGCGGCCCTGCTATTGGCGGGGCGTCACCAGGTGGCCGCGGGGATGATCATCTACGGCCCGAGCACCATCCTCGTGCTCACGCTTGGCGAGGGCACCGACAGCTACGTCCTCGACCCGCGGACCCGCGATTTCCGGTTGGCCCGCGGAGGCGTCCAGGTGCCGGCAGAGTCGCGCGAGTACGCCATCAACGCCTCGAACGCCCGGCACTGGGGGCCGGGCATCCGCGAGTACATCGCCGACCTGGTCAGCGGCGCGCACGGCCCGCGTGAGCGCGACTTCAACATGCGCTGGCTGGCCTCGATGGTCGGGGACGCCTACCGGATCCTCACCCGGGGCGGGATCTTCCTCTACCCCGCCGACTCCCGCCCTGGCTACCAGCAGGGCAGGATCCGGCTGCTGTACGAGGCGAACCCGATCGCGTTCCTGGTCGAGCAGGCCGGCGGCGCCGCCACCGACGGAGCGACGCCGATCCTCGACCTGCAGCCCGCACGGCTGCACCAGCGAGTGCCACTGGTGTTCGGCTCCCGCGGCAAGGTCGACCGGGTCCGCCGCTACCTGGTCGAGCCAGGCGAGGTCGCCCACGAACGCTTCCCGCTGTTCGGCGCCCGTGGCCTGTTCCGCAGCTGAGATCGCCCGTAGCCCGCCGAAACTCACCGCAAGCCGTTAGCCGCTGAAGGAGGACGTCGTGTCCCTGCAGCACCCGATCATCGTCG
This sequence comes from uncultured Actinomycetota bacterium, assembly GCA_963740575.1. GTDB lineage: Bacteria > Actinomycetota > Actinomycetes > Actinomycetales > Kineosporiaceae > CAVUET01. The sequence goes on from CAVUET010000003.1 coordinate 70,163, forward strand.
TCACCGGTTCCTCGGGCGCCGGCACGACCACCGTCAAGAACACCTTCGAGCAGATCTTCCGGCGGCAGGGCGTGCGTGCCGCCTACATCGAGGGGGATGCCTTCCACGCCTACGACCGGGCCGGGATGGCCCGGGCGGTCGAGGACGCGGCGGCCCGAGGTAACGGCCACTTCAGCCACTTCAGCGTGCAGGCGAACCTGCTGGACGAGCTCGGGGCCGTCTTCGAGGAGTTCTCCGCCAAAGGCACCGGACGCACCCGGCAGTACGTGCACGACGAGATCGAGGCCACCGCACACGGGCGACCGGCCGGCACCTTCACCGAGTGGCAAGAGCTCGATCCGGACGCCGATCTGCTCTTCTACGAAGGCCTGCACGGCGCCACGGTCACGCCGACCGTCGACCTGTCCCAGTACGGCGACCTGAAGATCGGCGTGGTGCCGGTGGTCAACCTGGAGTGGATCCAGAAGCTGCACCGCGACCGGACCAGCCGTGGCCACTCCGCCGAAGCAATCACCGACACGATCCTGCGCCGGATGCCCGACTACGTCACCACGATCTGCCCGCAGTTCACCAAGACCGACATCAACTTCCAGCGGGTGCCGACGGTGGACACCTCGAACCCCTTCATCACCCGTACCATCCCCACCCCGGACGAGTCGATGGTGGTGATCCGTTTCCGGGAGCCCGCCGGGATCGACCTCCCGTACCTGGTGGCGATGATCAACGGCAGCGTCATGTCCCGGGCGAACTCGATCGTCATCCCCGGCGGGAAGCTCGACCTCGCCATGCAGCTGATCTTCCCGCCGATGATCACCCGGCTGATGGACAACCGCAGGAGGGCAGGCGGATGAGCGCTCGGACCACGATGGCGAACGCGATCCGGTCGCTGAGCATGGACGCGATCGAACGGGCCGGGTCGGGCCACCCCGGCCTGCCGATGGGTATGGCGGACGCCGCGACCGCACTGTTCGCCGACCACCTCGTCTTCGACCCGAACGACCCGGCCTGGCCGGACCGGGACCGGTTCGTGCTGTCCGCCGGGCACGGCTCGATGCTGCTGTACTCGCTGCTGCACCTGACCGGCTACGACGTCAGCCTCGAGGACCTGAAGTCCTTCCGGCAGTTGGGCTCGAGGACCGCCGGCCATCCGGAGTACGGCCTGTGCCCCGGGGTCGAAACCACCACCGGCCCGCTCGGGCAGGGGCTCGCCACAGCAGTCGGCATGGCGCTGGCCGAGCGGATGCTGGCAGCCCGGTTCGGCCCGGACCTGGTGGACCACCGGACCTACGTGATCGCCGGTGACGGCTGCCTGATGGAGGGCATCTCGCACGAGGCCATCGACCTGGCCGGTCACCTGCGGCTGCACAAGCTCGTCGTGCTGTTCGACGACAACGGGATCTCCATCGACGGCCCCATCGACCTGACTACCGGGATCGACCAGGAGCGCCGGTTCGCCGCCAGCGGGTGGCACACCGTGGGGGTCGACGGCCATGACGGCGCCGCGGTGTCGGCCGCGATCGCGCGGGCGAAGGCGTCCGACCGGCCCACGCTGATCCGCTGCCGCACCGTGATCGGTTACGGATCACCCGGTCGGCAGGGCACCTCCGGCGCGCACGGAAGCCCGCTCGGACCGGCCGAGATCGTCGCGGCGCGAACCCGACTGGGATGGCCGCACCCGCCGTTCGAGATCCCGGCGGACGTCCGCGCCGGATGGCTGGCCACGGCCGAGCGTGGACGGGCCGCGCGCGCCGGGTGGCTGCGGCGGCTGGCCGGGGCGCACCCGGAGGTCGCGTCCGCGTTCACCGACATCCTCAGCGGGCGAGCGCCGGCGGCCGCTCCGGCACGGCTGGGCCGGCTGGCCCGTGATCTCGCCGTCTCGCGCACCGCGCTGGCCGGCCGGCAGGCCTCGCAGCGCGCGCTGGAGGAGATCGCCCCGGTGCTGCCCGGGCTGGTCGGTGGCTCGGCCGACCTGACCGGCTCGACCGGGACGCGGACCCGGGCCCAGCGCAACGTCACCGCGGGCGACTACCACGGGGACTACGTCCATTACGGCGTCCGCGAGCATGCGATGGCCGCAGCGATGAACGGTCTCGCGTTGCACGGCGGCTTCCGGCCCTACGGCAGCACGTTCCTGGCGTTCGCCGACTACGCCCGCCCGTCGATCCGGCTCGCCGCACTGATGCGGCTGCCCGTGGTGCACGTGCTGACCCACGACTCGATCGGCCTGGGTGAGGACGGCCCGACCCACCAGCCGGTGGAACAGCTGGCGTCGCTGCGGGCCATCCCCGGGCTGCGGGTGATCCGCCCCGCGGACGCGGTGGAGACCGTCCAGGCCTGGGCCTGCGCGCTGGCGGCCCCGGACGCCCCGACCGCTCTCGTGCTCAGCCGCCAGGAACTCTCGGCACTGCCCCGTATCCCGGATCACGATGGCCGGATGGTCGACGGGGTGGCCCACGGGGGGTATCTGATCGCCGAGCCACCCGGCGGGCGCGACGTCACCCTGCTGGCGTCGGGGTCCGAGGTCGCGATCGCATTGCGGGCCGCCGACCTCCTGGACGCCGGTGGGATCCGGGCGGCCGTCGCATCCATGCCCTGCCTCGAGCTGTTCGAGGAACAGCCGGCCGCCTACCGGGACAGCGTGCTCGGGGAGGTTCCCCGGGTCGCCGTCGAGGCCGCGATCCGGCAGGGCTGGGACGCCCACCTGCGGCCCGGCGACCAGTTCGTCGGGATGACCGGTTTCGGCGCTTCGGGCCGCGGACCCGAGCTGTACCTGCACTTCGGCATCACCGCTGACGCCGTGGCCGAGGCGGCCAGGGCCGCTCTCGACCTGGACCTTCTCACCGTGAGGACGAACCACCGATGACCCGGATCACCCTCAGGCAGTTGCTGGACCACGCGGCCGAGCACGACTACGGGCTGCCGGCCTTCAACGTCAACAGCATGGAGCAGGTGGTGGCGATCCTGCGGGCGGCGAAGGCCGTGGACTCGCCCGCCATCCTCCAGGTCAGCCGCGGTGCCCGCAGCTACGCCGGGGATGCCATGATCCGCCGGCTGCTGGAGGCCGCTGAGGAAATGTTCCCGACCGTGCCGATCTGCGTCCACCAGGACCACGGCAACAGCGCTGAGACCTGCCGGTCGGCGATCGACCAGGGCTACACCAGCGTGATGATGGACGGTTCGCTGCGCGAGGACGCCCGCACCCCGACCTCCTACGAGGAGAACGTCGAGATCACCAGCCAGGTGCGCGAGTACGCCCACCACCGCGGCGCGTCCGTCGAGGGTGAGCTGGGCGTGCTGGGACGCCTGGACACCGGAACCGGCGAGCAGGAGGACGGACACGGCGCCGTCGGGGCACTCGGCCGCGACCAACTGCTAACCGACCCCGACCAGGCGGTGGACTTCGTCCAGCGCACCCGGGTCGACGCGCTGGCCATCGCGATGGGCACCTCGCACGGGGCCTACAAGTTCGACCGCCGGCCGGACAGCGAGGTCCTGGCCATGTCCGTGGTGCAACGGATCCACCAGCGGCTGCCGGACCTGCACCTGGTGATGCACGGATCCTCGTCCGTTCCCCAGGACCTGCAGGACATTTTCAACGCCTACGGCGGCAGCATGCCGCGGACCTGGGGCGTGCCGGTCGAGGAGATCCTCGAGGGCATCAAGCACGGCGTCCGCAAGGTCAACATCGACACCGATACCCGCCTGGCCATGGCCGGCGCCATTCGCAAGGTCGCCGTCACCAGGCCTGGGGAGTTCGACCCGCGCGCGTTCCTGATCCCGGCGATGGAGGCCATGACACAACTGTGCCGCCTGCGCTACGAGCAGTTCGGCTCCGCCGGGCATGGCGCCCGGATCGCTCCCGCGAGCCTGCACGACATGGCCGCCGGGTACGCCTCCGGGCGGCTCGAGCAGCGCGTCAACGGCTGACCACACCCCACCGCCTCCAGGAGGCTGCCATGACCTCGACCATGACCTCGACCACGACGCGCCGGTATGACGCCGGCGTCAAGGACTATGCCCTCACCTACTGGGACCCGTCGTACCGGCCCAAGGACACCGATCTGCTGGCCTGCTTCAAGGTGATCGCCCAGCCCGGCGTCCCGCGTGAGGAGGCCGCCGCCGCTGTCGCGGCGGAAAGCTCCACGGGCACCTGGACGACCGTGTGGACCGACCTGCTGACAGATCTGGAGCACTACAAGGGTCGCGCCTACCGGATCGAGCAGGTGCCGGGTGACCCCGACGCCTTCTACGCGTTCGTGGCCTACCCGCTGGACCTGTTCGAGGAGGGCTCCGTCGTCAACGTCCTCACCTCGCTGGCGGGCAACGTGTTCGGCTTCAAAGCGGTCCGGGCCCTCCGGCTGGAGGACATCCGCTTCCCGCTGGCGTTCGTGCTCTCCTGCGGCGGGCCGCCGAACGGGATCACGGTCGAGCGGGACAGGCTGGACAAGTACGGCCGACCGCTGCTCGGCGCCACGATCAAGCCCAAACTGGGGCTGTCGGCCAAGAACTACGGCCGCGCGGTCTACGAGGTGCTGCGAGGAGGCAACGACTTCACCAAGGATGACGAGAACGTCAACTCCCAGCCGTTCATGCGCTGGCGGGACCGGTTCGAGTTCGTCGCCGAGGCGGTCCACGCTGCCGAGGCCGAGACCGGCGAACGCAAGGGCCACTACCTGAACGTCACGGCCGGCACCGTGGAAGACATGTTCGAGCGGGCGCAGTTCGCCAAGCAGCTCGGCATGCGGGTGATCATGCACGACTTTCTCACCGCCGGCTTCACCGCCAACACCTCCCTGGCCAACTGGTGCCGCCGCAACGGGATGCTGCTGCACATCCACCGCGCCATGCACGCCGTCCTGGACCGCAACCCCCACCACGGCATCCACTTCCGGGTGCTGGCCAAGGCCCTGCGCCTGTCCGGCGGGGACCACCTGCACTCCGGCACCGTGGTCGGCAAGCTCGAGGGTGACCGGAACGCAACGCTCGGCTGGATCGACCTGATGCGCGAGCCCTTCGTGGCCGAGGACCGCAGCCGGGGGCTCTTCTTCGACCAGGACTTCGGGCACATGCCAGGGCTGTTCCCGGTGGCCTCGGGCGGGATCCACGTCTGGCACGTACCCGTTCTGGTCTCGATCTTCGGCGACGACTCGGTGTTGCAGTTCGGCGGCGGCACCCTCGGCCATCCATGGGGCAACGCGGCCGGCGCCACCGCGAACCGGGTCGCCGTCGAGGCCAGCGTGCAGGCCCGGAACGAGGGGCGGGACCTGGAGCGGGAGTCACGCGAAGTGCTGGCCCGGGCCGCGCGCCACAGCCCCGAACTGGCGGTGGCGATGCAGACCTGGGATCAGGTCCGGTTCGACTACGACGTGGTGGACAAGCTCGCCGCCAACTGAAGCGGCCCGCATCCCGACTGAAGTCAGACAGGAGCACAGACATGACCATCGACACCTTCCGCTCGCGACGGGACGATCCGGCCTCCCGCAGGTTCGGCACCTTCTCCTACCTGCCCGTGTTGAGCCGGTCGGACACCGGCCGCCAGGTGGAGTACGCCCTCGCCCGGGACTGGACCTGCGCGGTCGAGCACGTCGAGCCGGGACGGGCCGGGGACACCTACTGGTACCTGTGGAAACTTCCCCTGTTCGACGCCGGCGATGCCGATGCCGTGATGGCCGAGGTGGACGCCTGCGTCCGTGCCAACCCCGGCGATCTGGTCCGGCTGGTCGGCTACGACCGGGTCAGACAGACCCAGGGCATGGCGATCGTGGTGCACCGGGGAGAGGCACCGTGACGCTGCTCGCCCCGTCGATCCTGGCCGCCGACTTCGCCGAGATGGGCCAGGAGATCCGCGACATCGACGCGGCCGGGGCGGACTGGATCCACGTCGACGTGATGGACGGCCACTTCGTCAGCCAGCTCACCTTCGGTCCGGCGATGGTGGCAGCCATCCGCCCGCACACCGGCAAACGACTGGACGTGCACCTGATGATCTCGCCGGTGGACTCCCACCTGGCCGGGTTCGCCGCGGCCGGTGCCGACGCCGTGACCGTGCACGTCGAGTCCGGCCCGCACCTGCACCGATCCGTGCGAGCCGCGCGGGAGTTCGGGCTGGACGTCGGCGTCGCGGTGAACCCGGGCACGCCGATCGAGGCCGTCGAGCCGCTGCTGGACGACGTCGACCTGGTCCTGGTGATGAGCGTCGACCCCGGCCACGGCGGCCAACCGTTCATCGCCGGCTCCCTGGAGCGCATCCGCCGGCTACGGCAGCTGATCGCCGGGCGCCCCGTGCTGATCCAGGTCGATGGCGGTATCAACGCCGCGAACGCCCGCAGCGTGGCCGGCGCCGGTGCCGACGTTCTGGTCGCCGGATCAGCCGCGTTCGCCGGCCGAGCGGCATCCCGGTACGCCGCCAACCTGGCCGCCCTGCGAGTGGCGGCCACCGGGACCCAGCCGGACGCGGTCCACGTGCCGGCAGCAGTGTGACGCAGCAGCCCGGGCGAGAGCGGGCCTACACCACACTGCTGATGGCAACCGGGCCCACGTCCGGGTCGATCGCGGCAACGCTGGGAAGGCGCGGTACCGACACCCTCCACGCATGTCGTCGCCGGGTCGGTCGTGGCAGGTGTGACCGTGCTCGCGGCCCTGGCCGCCTACCGTTAGATATACCCCTACGGGTCTGCTGATCTCACGGTCACTGAGGGGAGTCGAGATGGGCGAGCAAGCCACCCCGAGCGAAGCCCTCCGACGGCTGACCCTGGCCCGCGACCAACTCGACTGCGTCATCGCAGGCATCGGGACCGGCCAGATCTCCCCGGACACGCTGCGGGGGCTTGCGGACGTGGCCCGTGCGCTGGACGGCGCGGCAGTTGCGCGCGGGCCAGGTGGCCCGCCAGCCCGGCACCGGACTGCATGGCGATCACCAGCAGGGACGTCCCGACCGCCTGCGGCATCGAGCGTGAATCGGCGCGGCAGCCGGTAGGTGACCGGGGGGCTGCTGGTGACCAGTTCCTTGTACCGGACGGCACGCTTGCCGGTGAGATACCAGCGCCGCGGCGAGTCGTCCGGCTTGGTGAACTGGATCACCGCGTCGTGCCGGCCGAGGCTCACGGGCTGGTGGATGTACCCGAACCGGAAGGGCTTGGCGGCCCTGCCGGCGATCAGGCGGGCGACATTGTCCGCCGCGTGTGCTCCGGTCGGGATGCCGCTCTGACAGGTTCCGTGGATCTCGCCCCAGCCCTGCCGCACCGCGGCCGCGTCGCCCACGGCGTCCCCCATCATCGCGCCGGCCGTCGCGCGCCCCAGCAGGATCACGCCCAGGGTCCGGATGCGTCTCGGCGATCTCGGTGGCGGCCTCGATGCCGGTCAGCCCGTTGCCGCACACCGTGACGGCATCACCGGCCGACAGCGCGTCCAGTCGGGCGGCGAACGCCGCCGCGGCGCCGGGGCCGTTCAGGGTGAACGCGTGCTCGTCGACACCGGGGACGACGGTGGTCCTCGTCGTGCTGCCGAGCGCGTAGACCGGGAAGTCGAACCCGAGGTCGGTGGTGCCGCCCTCGCCGGCCACGGTGACGCGGTGCGCGTCCAGGTCGATGTCGGTGGCCCAGCCCTGCACGAACTGGATCCCGGTTCCCGCGACCAGGTCCGGGACCTCGAAGTCGCCCAGCTGTTGCCCGGTCGCGGTCTGGTGCAGGCGTAGCCGTTCGGTGAACCGGGCGGAGGCGTCTCATACGCCGTCGCCAACACCGTGTTCGGCCGACACCGCCCCGACAGGGAAGACCAGGTAGTCATCCAGCAGCGGCACGTCCAACCGGACCGGACACGCCCCGAACCCCAGATCGGAGACGTCGGTGCGGCGGACAACAAGACTCGTCATGCAGGCCATCCCACTCCGCCGGGGACCGGCCACCACGACCGGACACGACCCCGGGGATCACCCGCATATTCGGCAGGAGCGGATGTTGCTTGGGCGTATGTTGAGCATGATCACCGCTAACTGATTCTGAATCTGCTTTCGGTCGCGGCGGGTGCGAGGTGGGATCGTGGCGCGGATCGGCTTTCGTTGTTACTTGCCGCGCAGCCCGATCGGGTTGCCGTCGGCGTCGGTGAGCACGCATACGCGCATTTCAGGGGCGACCTGGCGCGGTGCGTCGCGCTCGGTTGCGCCTGCGGCGAGCAGGCTCTCCCGTGCCGCGTCGAGATCCTCGACATCGGCGAAAGCCACTGGACCGCTGCCGGGACCCATCGTGTTGAGCGCTACCTCGAAGCCGTTGACGTTGTAGCCGACGTAATAGGGCTGGTCCGTGTGCGGTGAGCCGAGCAGCGCGCTGTACACGTTCTTGGCGGCGGGCAGGTCGGACACCGGGATCACCAGGCTGCGGATCGTGGGACTCATCGTCTTCTCCTCAGGGCTGAGGCGCTGCTTCGTGGACGGCAAGGACACTAGCGACTGCTACCTGAGCAGGACTTCTCGATTCCTGACCGCATTGGGCCCTGCCGTCGATGGACGCCGGCGCCACGTGATCCGCGCCGGCACTCGGCGGTAGCGACCACACCTGCTCGATCTCACGTACGAACTCCTCCAAGACGGCGCTGGGGTGGCGACCACGGCTGGCAAACCCGCAGCTCAACGGCGAATCCGAGCAATGACGCGGCAGTGGACCTCTCTCCGGCGCGATTCGTCTAGGACACGCGCATGTCCGGTGCCACCGCGTCGGTTGTCGGTGCCGGACCACGGTGCAGGTTGTAGCGCAGCACGCGAAGCGCGGTCGCGGGCCGGAACAACCGCGTTGGCGGATCCTGCAGGGACGCGACTGCGAGGAATCGCCTGGCCACCACGGGGTCGCGCTCGGCCGCGCGCAGGACCCTGGTGGCGTAAGGGCCGATGACCCGGGCTGGAAGCGGCCGGCGCCCGGTGACCTGTGGCAGTGCCAGGTCGCCGCCCGCGGCTGCTTGCCATGCCCGGTCCACCGGCTCCGCGGCTGCCCGGAAGAACCGCCGGGCCAGGTCACGGTCACCGTCGGCCAGCGTGTCCCGCAACGCAAGCGCCTGCAACGCCGCCATCGACATACCGAGCGCGTACGCGGGGTTGGTGCTGCAGATCGCGTCACCGAAGACGAGCAGTCCGGCCGGGAAGCGGCGCACCCGCTCGTACCGCCATCGAAGGTTCGCCGGGAACCGGTAGGAAGTGATCTCACCGATCTGTTCGGCGTCCCGGATCGCAGCGAACACGTCGTAGGGGGCGACAGCCTTGACGACGTCGAGCAAGTCGTCGGGATCCCGTGGTGGGTGGTGGCCCTCGTAGCCGAACACGGTCAGGATCCACCGATCATCCTCCTGCGCGAACAGTACGAACCCGGTGGGACGAGTCGGCTGGGCGCCGACCCCGACCAGCTTCGCGTCCAAGGCTCCGGGGCGCAGCCGAAGGTGCCGTGTGACGTACTTGAGGTTGATCGTGAGCTGTTCCTGAGGCGGCTGCTCGTAACCGCGGGTCGCCAGCCAGGTCGGTGCGCGGCTGCCGCGTCCAGTTGCGTCCACCACAAGGTCAGCGTCGACGTTCTCCTCGCCGTCGCTTTCGTCGCGGCGCAGCACACGTACGCCGGTGACGCGACTTCGAGCCACATTGGTGGTCAGATCGATGACATTGCACCGGTCGATCAACTCGACGTGGGGCAGGGCGCGGACCCGGGCGCGAATGTGCTGTTCCAGGTACGGTCGGCTTGCCTGGCAGATGAACGGATCTCCGGTCGGGCCCCGTAGTCGGAGCGGCTGTCCGCCTCCGGGTGAGAGCCGGAACTCGGCGAAGTCGCGGATCATCGGTACGCCTGCCGCCGACAGGTCTGCGAACAGGCCTTCGAATAGCTCGTCCAGGACCTGCGTTCCGCTGGGAACGAGCAAGTGGGCGTGCCGGCCCTGCGGCACTCCCCGGCGGGGCTGAGCCGAACGCGGCAGCGGGTCGCGCTCGAACACCGTCACCCGATGGTAGGCGTCGCTGAGCACGCGGGCTGCGAGCAAGCCGGCCACTCCAGCGCCGAGGACCACCGCGTGCTCACCGATCGGCCGCATCGCGAACCTCCTGCAGGCAGCGTCATTCGACGGATCCGACGCTAGAGCGGGGCAAGTCCCGTCGCTTCGGGAGAATCACTCAGGCCGGGGTAGGCGCACCCCGTTCGCGCTGGGTGTTTCCACGCATTGGTCAGTCGATCCCGTGCACGAAGGCGTAGGCCGCCGCCGCGGTGCGCGAACCGACACCGAGTTTGACGAAGATGTTGCTCACGTGCCGTTCGACGGTCCGGTCACTGATGAGCAGCTCAGCGGCGATGGCCTGGTTGGACCTGCCGGCGGCGACCAGCCGCAGCACCTCGAGTTCACGAGGGCTGAGTCCAGGGGCGTCGCCGATCTCGGCCCGGCCGATCAACGCCTGGCCGATCAACGCTTCGGTGCGAGTCAGGTCGGGGACAGCTCCGAGCTGAGCGAAGGTGTGGCGGGCCGCGTCCAGCTCCATGACGGCCGAGCCTTCGTCCTGCAACGCGCGACAGGCAAGCCCGATGAGAACCCGCGTGCAGGCGGCCTCGAACGGCACCTCCAGATCGCACCATCGCTGCCAGGCCTGCCGAAGCGGTGGCAGCGCCGCATCTGGAGTGCCGTCGGCGAGATGGACCGCACCACGGGCGTACGCCGACCGGGCATGCAGACCGACGGTGTCATACACCTTGGCGATCTCACCCAATTCCCCTGCACCCGCCCGCGCCGCCGCAGGATCATGTCCGGCCAGCATGATCTCCACGTATGCCGGCAACATCCGCGCACGATCCAAGGGACGAGCCGTCTCGGTGAGCGCACGCCGGATCGCGGCCACGGACACCTCAACCTTGCCCTGCGTGAGCCACAGCAGCGCCAGACCCGGCTGGATCTGCCCGCCGTAGCGGCTGGCGTTGAGGTAGGCCTGACCGGCCGCGTCGAAGTCCCCACGGAGCCGGTAGACCTCAGCCAGTTGGTAGAACGCGGATCCGGCCATCGCCTCGCCGTACCCTCGAGTCAGCTCCTCGCAGGCCAACTGCGCTTCGCGGACCGCGTCCGGCCAGTCCCCATTCAGGAGCAGCAGCTCGGCCCGATGGACCCGACAGACGGCGGAGAAGGCGCCCGTGTACTGAGGTCGGACGTCGCACCACGCATTGAGAGCCAGGGTCCATTCACGGGCGCGACGCAACTCCTGCAGCTCACCACACGCATCGATGACGCTGCAGTAGATCCAGCTGGTGACGGCTGCTGACGTCGCGCCGGCAGTAACCTCCACGAGTGCCTCGTCGAGCAGCGCCATACCCTCGACAACCCGCTCCTGCCTGATCCTGGCCCGGCCCTGGATATGTGCAGCGATCGCGATCAGGTCACGGTCGCCGAGCCGGCCGGCCAGTTCGGCCGCCCGTCCGGCGGTCGCGAACGCGCCGGCGAAGTCGCCCTCGCCGAACTGGCGCTCCGCCTCTGGGATCGACAGGAACCCCAGTTCAGCAACGTCGGGCCCCGATTCGGCCAATCGCCAAGCTCGGGCGATCCAACCCCCCGCGTGGGCGAACTCCCCTTTGGCGATCAGTGCATGCCACAGGTAGAACGCGGTGCGGACGGCCTCGCCAGTGGCCCCCCGGCTGACGTGCATCTGGTACAGGCGCTGCAGCAGGCGAACGGCATCCTCACCCCGGCCGAGAATGTGCGCAGATTCCGCCAGCCGCGCCAAGTCCTCGAGCCCCAGAGGGGCGACCTGGTCGATCGCCTGCAACACCTCACACGCATCCGCCCACGCCTGCCGGCGGTGGTACTCCCGAGCTCGCTCGAGCTCCGCGGCTACGTCCACCATGCCTCCCGGCGTCTATTCAACCCCGTGGACCGGTGGCTGTCAGGACCCGCGAAAGGGACTGTCGCGGTGAGGTGAAGCGGGCCGCGATCCGGGAGTTGGTGATCGCGGCTGACCACTCAACTCCCTTCAACGACCCTGTCCGGGGTGCCGGTGAACTCCCAGCCGGCGACGACGTACGCGACGCCGAACGGGTCGTCCGCGAAATACACCCGCGCGGAGATCGGCCCCGCGGTGGCGGCGGCCCCGGCCAGCACCTGCCAGGCGGCCCGCCCAGCCACCAGCAGCTCCCGGCCCAGCACCGGGTCGAGCGCGGCCAGCGCGGCCGGTTCGCCGCGGATCCCGGCGCCGGCCTGCGCGTCGTACCCGGCGGCCCGAGGGTCCAGGTAACCGGGTGCCTTGAGCGTGCGGCGTCCGCTGCCGTCACCCAGCACCAGCAGCCCGACGCGCTCCCCCGGGGCTTGGCCGGCGAGCAACAGCGAACCGAGATCGAGGCAGGTGGCGACCTCGGCGTCGGCCGCGACCGCCAGCATTCGGCGCGACCCCCGCCAGCCGGCCTCGTCGAGCAGCGCCTGCCCCACCGCGAGGCTGAGCGGCAGCGGCACATCCTTTGGTGTGCACGGGGCGGCAGCAGGCGCGCGGCCGGCGGTGTAGCGGGCGGCCCCGCTGGGGCCCGTCGAGGGCCACTCGGCGGTCGCCGTCGCCGTGCCGAGGAGGACGACGGCCTCCGGCCCGCGAGTGAGCAGGTCGGCGACGGCCGCGCGGCAGGCGGCTCGCAGGTCGGGCACCGGATCGGTTGTACCCGTCAACCCCGGCAGAAGCAGCGGTGGGTGCGGGCACAGCGCCACCCCGACCAGCTGCGCTCGCCCGTCCGGGCGCGCCGCACCGTCCTGGTAGGTCGGTCCGGCCGGATCCTCGATGGTCATGCCAGCCCCCGAACGGTGCGCCGCGGCGGTCGCAGCCCCTGGATCGTCGACACCATGTCCAGGGCCTGCCGGGTCTGCGTGACGGCGTGCACCCGGTACACCTGGGCGCCCTGCCAGGCACAGACCGCGGCGGCGGCCAGCGTGCCGACCTGCCGCTCTTCCACCGGCAGGTCCAGGCTCTCCCCGACGAAGTCCTTGTTCGACACCGACACCAGCACCGCCCACCCTGTCGCGACCAGGTCTGCGACCCGCCGGGTGACCTCGAGGGAGTGCCAGGTGTTCTTGCCGAAGTCGTGTCCGGGATCGATCATCACGCTCTCCCGAGCCACCCCCAGCGCCACCGCCCGCTCGGCCAGAGTGGTGGTCACCGCGATCACGTCGGCCACCACGTCGTCGTAGCCGATCCGGTGCGGCCGGGTGCGCGGCGGCAACCCGCCCGCGTGGGTGCACACCAGCGCCCCGTCGAATTCCGCCGCCACCTCGGCCAACCGCTCGTCCACCCCGCCCCAGGCGTCGTTGAGGACGTCCGCCCCGGCGCGGCAGGCCTCCCGGCCCACCTCGTGTCGCCACGTGTCCACGCTGATCACCAGGTCGGGGTACGCCTCCCGGACGGCCGCCACGAACGGCACCGTCCGGCGCAACTCCTCCGCGACGTCCACGTCGTCCCCGGGCGCCGCCTTCACCCCGCCGATGTCGACCAGGTCTGCCCCTTCGGCCACCACCTGGTGCACCCGCTCCAGCGCCGCGTCCGCCGCGTAGGTCGCGCCCCGGTCGAAGAAGGAGTCCGGCGTCCGGTTGATGATGGCCATCACCAGCCGGTCGTGGTCCGAGAAGGTCTTCCGCCGCAACCTCAGCACGACCGGATCCCCGGCAGGTCCCGATCCGGCACAGCGTGCTGCACCGAACCCGCGGGCGGACGCTCGGACAGCGGCACGCCCCGGAGGCGCCAAACCCCTTCGGCACCAATGGTTCGCGCGCTCCCGTCAAGGTGGGCCACGCCGGCCGGCAGCCTGTCCCGCGCCCCGGAAGTCCGCAGGTACTGGGAGAGCACGGCACGGTCGGGCTCGGCGGCGGGCGACCCATCCGCCTGGCGGCGGCGCTGGTCGGCCACCACCAGCAGCTCTGCAGCCATCACCCCCAAATCGTGCACCCCCTGGTGACGGTGCGCCCGCGCTCCCAGGTCCACCTGCGCGATCGCGTCCAGTCCTGCCGACGTGTAGGTGTCGAGCAGCGACGCCAGCTCCACCCCGTACCCACAGGGCACCGCCTCGTCGCGGACCGGGATCACGACGCTCGCTGCCGCCCCTCGGCGGGCCTTCAGCTCCACCAGGTCCGGCAGGGACCAGTTCCCCGCTCGCCATGTGCGCTCCGCGAACCACCGCGCCGCCTCTGGCGTCACCAGTCCATGCCTTCCCGCGCTGATCGGACAGCGAACCCCCTTGGCCGTACCGACCCTACCCAGCGGTGAGCGCGACGGCCCCTGGTGGACCGGCCGGGCGTCCGGTACGCGAGCTCGCACTTCGCGACCGCCCGCAGCCCGAGCCACCCGCACGGCGATGAGCTGAACGTTGTTCTACGTGGCGACGGAATTGACGAATCCCCTGCACGAGAGCTGCTTTCGAGTTGGCTGCGACCTGCGCTCCAGGATGGCTTCCGAGGTATCTTCTCGACGCAGCCCTCGGGTGCGGCGCCGCCCGACACAGGTCGCTCTGAGTGCGCCGGCGGCGTGACCTCGTGCACCCAAGGCGAGTTGCTCCGTGGCGGCCGGCCCCGGAGCCTCCGCAAGAACCCGTTGGCGGACCGCGGCGACCACTGCTAGTTTTCCGGAGGCCGTGCGAGAGACCGAGGAGGTGGTACCCGTGAACGTTTCGACATGGGTGCTCCCCTGCGGGGTCACGGTCGGGCGATAGGTCGTCCGGGAGCGCCGCTGCGAGCCCTCCCGAAAGGCACGACCATGCGATTCACTTTCGAACAGCGCCTCGACGACGGTGTCCTCGAACGCGAATTCACCCTCGGCGAGATCCCCGGCATCCTCTGGACGCCCGGATCCGCATCCGCCCCGACCCCGCTGATCCTGCTCGGCCACCCCGGCGGACTGCACAAGATGTACCCCCGACTGGCGGCCCGGGCCCGGCACTGCGCGGCGGAGGGCTTCGCCGCGGCCACCATCGAGCTCCCCGGGAGCGGGGAGCGGCCCCGTTCCGCCGCCGCCGAGCAGGCCCGCGCCGACCTGCGCCGGGCGCTGGAGGCCGGCGAGCCGGTCGACGACGAAATCGTCGACGCCCTCGTCCTCCCACTGGTCGAACAGGCGGTCCCGGAATGGCGGGCCGCCCTGGACGCCCTCCTTTCGCTGCCCGAGATCGACAGCCCGGTCGGGTACTCGGGAGGGGTGATCGCCATCGGCATCCGGCTGGCGGTGGTCGAGCCGCGCATCTCGGCCGCCCTTCTGTTCGCCGGAAGTTACGTGCCCCGCACCATGTTCGACGAGGCCCGGCAGGTCACCATTCCGCTGCAGGTCCTGCTGCAGTGGGACGACGAAGGAAACGACCGGCAGCTGGCCCTGGACCTGTTCGACACCTTCGGCTCCACGGAGAAGACGCTGCACGCCAATATGGGCGGGCATACGGGGGTCCCGCAGTTCGAGGGGGATGATGCGAACCGGTTCTTCGCCCGGCACCTGACGTGAGGCCGGGCCGCCAGACCGGGCAGCAGACGATAGGAGCTGTCGGCCGGGATGCCGCTCATCGAGGACAGGTCCCGGCCCTCCTCGATGGCAGTGGCCAGCAGATGCACCGGCCACGTCGTCAGCGTTGAACGCCCATCGGGTGAACCTGCCAAGTTGGAAAGTTCGAGTCGCACTTTCCACCCCGGCTACGTGAGCTGCGGGTCGCGCGGCGCTGGACCCAGGCGGACCTGGCCGAACGCCTCGACGTGTCCACACAGACGGTCGACGCCATCGAAACGGCCGCCTCGACCCGGGCCCGTCCCTGGCGTTCAAGATCGCCGCCGTGTTCGAGGGCCCGATCGAGGACCTGTTCTTCCCCTCCGAAGGCACCGGCCTCGAGCCCTGATCGTCCCGAACGCATGCCGGCCGCTGAGAACCTCTAACCGTGTCACCAACGTCCTGGCCTCGAACACCTAGGCATTGGAGTTCCAGGCGATCTCGAACAGATGACCGTCTGGATCGGTGAAGTACCCGGAGTAGACGCCGAACGGGCGCAGGTGCGCGGGAGCGGTCAGCGTGGCGCCGGCGACTTCGGCCTGCTGCAGCAGTTCGTCGACCTCCGCCTGTGATCCGGCCGGGATGCCGACGCTGAACTCGGTGGTGCTGGGCGGGTCGGGCCGCAGGCCGGCGTCCTTGGCCAGGTTGGCGCGCTCGTACAGGCCGAGCAGCAGGCCGGGTTCGAGGGAGAAGAAGGCGATGGTGCCGTCGGCGCCGATGACCTCGTCGTGGAACTCCCGGCCGACGATGCCCTCGGTCTGCCAGCCCAAGCCGTCGCGGTAGAACGCGACCGATCGATCGAGATCGCTCACCGCCAGAGTGATGAAGCTGATCTTCGCGTGCATGACCACTCCTGTCGGGACGATGGGCCGGTGGCTGCTCGTCGGTGCGGACAACACAAGCCTGCCCGCCACCACCGACAGCTACGACACCGCGCCGCCGGGCAACTGCGATCCGATAATCGAATGCGGATGAACGATCGCCCAGTGGGAGGCAGCGATGACAGCGACGGGCAACGCAGACTCCGACTCGCCCCTGCGCAGCGCGCAGTGGTACGCGGGCGACGACCGCAACGCATACATCCACCGTGCCTGGATGCGCCGGGGCGCGCCGGGCGATGCCTTCACCGGCCGACCCCAGATCGCCATCGCGAACACCGCGTCCGACCTCACGCCGTGCAACGCGCATCTGACCGGGGTCGCCCGGTCGGTGCGCGACGGCGTTCTCGAGGCCGGCGGCATCCCTCTGGAACTGCCCGTGGTCTCCCTCGGCGAGACCCAGGTCCGCCCGACGGCGATGCTGTGGCGGAACATGGCCGCGATGGCCACGGAGGAGATGCTGCGGGCCAACCCCATCGACGGCGTCGTCCTGCTCGGCGGCTGCGACAAGACCATCCCCGCGCTGCTCATGGCCGCTGCCTCGGTCGACCTGCCCGCCGTCGTTGTCCCCGGCGGGCCGATGCTCACCGGCACCTTCCGCGGCACCTCGCTCGGCTGCGGCACCGACGTGTGGCGCCTGTCGGAGGAGGTCCGCGCCGGCACGCTCTCGGTCGAGGCGTTCACCCAGTCGGAATCGGCGATGATCCGCTCCCCCGGGCACTGCAACACCATGGGCACCGCCTCGACGATGGGCCTGCTCGCCGAAGCCCTGGGCACCGTTGTCCCGGGGG
The DNA here is from genome assembly GCA_963740575.1 of uncultured Actinomycetota bacterium. Classification (GTDB taxonomy): domain Bacteria; phylum Actinomycetota; class Actinomycetes; order Actinomycetales; family Kineosporiaceae; genus CAVUET01. The sequence goes on from CAVUET010000003.1 coordinate 87,322, forward strand.
TCGCGGGCACCCCGGCCCCGGACAGCCGCTTGCTCGAGGCCGCCCACGCCACCGGCCGCCTCGCGGTCGAGCTCGTCGCCGCCGACCGGCGTCCGAGCACGATCCTGACCAGGGCGTCGTTCCACAACGCGATCGTGGCGCTGGCGGCGATCGGCGGATCGACCAACGCCGTCGTCCACCTGCTCGCGATCGCCGGCCGGCTCGACGTCGACCTGACCCTGGACGACTTCGATCAGATCGGCTCGCGGGTACCCGTCCTGGTCGACCTGCAGCCGGCCGGGCGGTTCCTCATGGACGACCTGCACCGCGCGGGTGGGCTGCTCGCCGTTCTGCGCGAGGTGCGCGACCTGCTCGACCCCACCGCGCTCACCGTCACCGGCAGGCCACTGGTGGCCTATCTCGACGACGGCACCCCCGCCGGACCGGAGCACGCCAGGGTCTGGGACGCCGAGGTGATCCGGCCACGCGCCGACCCCTTGGTCGCCGAGGGCGGCATCGCCGTCGTGCGCGGCAACCTCGCCCCCCACGGCGCCCTCGTCAAGCCTGCTGCCGCGTCCGCGCACCTGCTGCGACACCGGGGCCGGGCGCTCGTGTTCGACTCGATCGAGGACTTCCACGCCCGCATCGACGACCCCGATCTCGACGTCGACGCCGACACCGTCATCGTGCTGCGCGGTTGCGGCCCCAAGGGGTACCCGGGCATGCCCGAGGTGTCGAACATGCCGCTGCCGACCAAGCTCCTCGAACGGGGTGTACGCGACATGGTCCGCGTCTGCGACGGGAGGATGAGCGGGACGGCGTATGGCACCGTCGTGCTCCACGTCGCCCCCGAAGCCGCCGCCGGCGGCCCTCTCGCCCTGGTGCGCACCGGTGACTGGATCGTCCTCGACGTCCCCGCCCGCCGCATCGACGTCCATGTCCCCGACGCCGAGCTCGCCGCCCGCGAACCCTCCGCCCAGGCCGCCGCGGCGTACGCACAGCCCACCCGAGGCTGGGAACGCCTCTACGTCGACCACGTCCTGCAGGCCGACACCGGCGCCGACCTCGACTTCCTCCTCGGCGCCAGCGGATCCCGGGTGAGCCGTGAATCGCACTGAGCCACTCACCTCTGATGCAGGCCTCGTCGTCACCCCAGATGCCGAGGTGCTCCCGCCGTCGGTGGCTTGGGCCCATGTCGCTCAGCGAGGCCGGTCGTCGGGGCCCACGGCCCCAGGTGGTGTCATGGGCCCGCTCCCTTTGCCGCCGTCGGTGCACCACGTCAGGGCCGGATCTGGCCGGCGGAGCCGGGCGCAGCGGCGACCCGGGCCAGGAAGTCGGCGATGACGGTGAGCTCCGCGGGGGTGTACCGGCGGCAGATGTCGTCGATGGCGGCGTTCATGCCCGCGTAGAGGGGGATGAGATCGCGGGCGCGCTCCGGCGAGGCGCGGACCAGGACGGCGCGGTGGTCGGTGGGGTGAGGGTCGCGCAGGATCCAGCCGTGGCGTTCGAGGCGGTCGAGGACTCCGGTCATGGTGGCCGGGTGCCGTCCGGCGCGGCCGGCGGCCTCGCTTGGCCTGAGCGGGCCGTGCCGGGCTATCAGGTCCAGGCAGTCGAGGTCGCCGTCGCGCAGCTCCGCCCGGGTGCCGACCTGGTGGTTGACGAGGGTCAGGCTGAGGCGCACCTCGCGCAGGGCGTTCTTGATGGTGGTGGTGAGGCGCCGTCGACCAGAGTGATTGCCTCCAGCAGGTACTTTGGGCACCGTATTATCTTGTCGCACGACGGGCCCGATCCACCCGGTTGACCCCCAGGACATCACCGAGGAGTCCAGTCATGGATCCCAGTGCGTTCAAGCGTGCCTCGAGGCGGCTGGTCCTCGAACTGATCGTCGTCGTGGTCCTCGCCTTCCCCACGGTCCCGACAGGCCTGTCCGCCGGCCAGGCGTGGCGCTTCGTGGGGCGTCACCCGACGCTCGACCTGCACGTGGGCCTCGGCGTCGCGATCCTGGTCGAGGCGGCCGCGCTGCTCGCGCGCTGCGCCCGCGGCGGGCGGTGGGTGTGGCGGGGGCTGGCCGCAACAGGGCTCGCACTGGTCCTGCTGGCGGCGGCGGGCGGTGTTCTCACCGTGCGCAGCCAGCAGCACGCCGCCGTTGATCTGATGGCGGCGGGGTGGTTCTGCGCGCTGGTCGGATACGGCATCGGCTGGTCCCTGGGCCACCGCCTGGAGGCCCGCACCATCAACTGATCCCTCAGGTCGGCATCCGCATCGTGACGGTGGTCCGACCGTCGGAGGTCCCGATGTGGACGGAGGCCATCGTGGCCCGGATCAACGTAAGTCCGTGCCCCCGGTGGGGCTGGCTCTCGCCCTGTTCGCGCCAGCGGCCTGCGTCCGCAACCTCGATCACGATCATCCCGTCCAGGCCGACATCGGCCCGCAGGTCGACGGTTCTGGTGCCGCCGGGATCATCCCGGTAGGCATGCTCGATCGCATTGCTGGCGGCCTCGTTGGCCGCCAGCACGAGGTCGTCGATCCTGTTGTCGCTCAGGCCGGCGCTGCGTGCCCAGGGTCGCAGCGCGGCGCGTAGGTGAAACAGCTCGCTGGGCCGGGCAGGCATGCTGTACCGCAGCGCCCTGCCCGCCCGGTGCCGCAGGTCGAGGCAGAGGATCGCGATGTCGTCCCGCAGCGGGCCGTCACCGACCATCCTGGCCAGCAGCTCGTCGCACAGCTGCGGGAGCGGGCGTCCGGCGAGTTCTGCCGCCGCTGCCGCCAGCATGTCCAGCCGGGTGTCGATATCGATGCCTCGACGCTCGACCAGCCCGTCGGAGTAGCAGATCAGGGTGCCGTGTGGGCTGACCGAGGTCTCATCCTGCAGTCGTGGCTGGCCGAGGTCCTCCATCCCCAGCGGGATACCTCGCCCGCCCTGCAGGAACCGGACCTGGCCACGATCGTCGATCAGCAGCGGTGGCGGGTGCCCGGCGCAGGCATACCGGATCAGCCCGGTCGCGGGTTCGTAGTCGGCGTAGGCCACGGTGGCGATCGCGGCCCCGGCAACGGTGGAGGCGAAACTGTCCAGCCGCTGCAACAGCTGGGCCGGCCCGGAACAGTACGGGGCGATCGCCGCGGCCGCGCTGCGCAGTTGACCCATCGTGGCGGCTGCGGCGACACCGTGGCCGACCACATCACCCAGCACCACGCCGACCCGCTGTCCGGGCAGAGCGATCACGTCGTACCAGTCGCCACCAACCTCCAATACCTCGGTCGCCGGCCGGTACCGGGCGACCGCCTGCACGCCGTCGATCTGTGGCATGGCTCCCGGCAGGAGCGCGTGCTGCAACCGGCTGACCACCTCTCCCTGCCGCTCGTACAGCTGGGCGTTGTCCAGCGCGAGCGCCGCCTTGTCCGCGATCGACTGCGCCAGGGCCAGATCGGCGTCGTCAAAGCTGCGTCTGGCCCTGCCGTTGATCAGCAGGATGACGGCGATCACCGAGCCTCGCGCCACCAGCGGGACCGCGATCGACGAGCCGGGCTGCAACTCGTCGGGGATGTGGCCACCATCCTCCTGCGCTGCGCCGCCGACCTGGCCGCCGACCTGGCCGCCGAGCGGCCTGAACTGCCGCAGTTCGGGCTGGCGCAGCAGTGCTGCCGTCCCCCAGCCATCGGCCGGCTCCCGGAAGTGCCGTCGACGTAGCTGTTCCAGCACCGGCACCAGCGCCGGAACGGCGTGCGCGGCGGCCAGCAACTCCAGGCCGGAACCCGGGGCCGATCCCGTGCCAGCCGCGGAGACCGCCTCCACCGTCGCCCCATCGGCGAAGCCCGGCACCAGGAGTTGAACCAGCCGCTGCATCCGTTCTGCGGACTGCAGCGGGGCAGTCAGCAACGAGCCGACCTCCGCCAGCAGGGAGGCCCGACGCTCCGACGCCTCGGCGCGGGCCCGCTGCAGTTCGGCAACCTGAAGGAGTTGCGCCCGGTCGATCGCCTCCTGCACGCGCGCGGCAACCGCCAGGAAGAGTGCCCGCCACACCTCGTCGAACGGCTGCGGATCGGTGAATCCCACCGCCACCGCCCCGATCAGCCGATCGTCCTCCCTCAGCGGCGCCGCCGCCCACGCTCCGGTCCCGTCCAGGTCCGAGGTCTGCGGCAGGCCGGGGTAGGCGGTTCGGATGTCCCCCGCAGTAGCAAGGAAGATCGGCTCTCCGGTGCGCACGGCATCCGTCGGCACGCCAGGGCTGGACAGCCGCAACGACCGCCAACTGCTCGGCGTCCGGGACGGCTGCTCCCCGGACAGCACCTCGTTCACGTACTCACCGTTGCGGTCCAGCACGAATACAGCGCCGTGGGAAGCACCCAGCAGTGGCACCCCGCGGGCGGCAAAGGCGCCGGAAACCTCCTCGACGGTCGCCGCCCGGGACAGCTCCCGGGTCAAGGCCTGCACCCGCTCGGCGAGCTCGCCGCGCACGGTCGCATCCCTGCTGACGACCTGAAGACGCCTGCGTTCCTCGGCCACACCGTGCAACCGCTCGGCAGCCAGCCCCACGCCCAGACCGGCCACCAGGAAGACGATCGCCTGGGACCACATCACACCCGCGCCGTTCGCCGGCCCACGACCGGCGATCACGGTCGCGGCGAATGCGAGCACGGCCGCGATCACGCCGGCGCGCCACCCGAACCGCGCCGCCAGCAACGCCACCGGCACCACGTACAGCGCCCTGGTCCCGCCGAGCGGATCGGCTATCACCCTGGGCAGTGCGAAGATCAGGCCGGACATTGCCAGCGCGACCAGCAGCGTGGGGATACCACGACTCACCCACGCCAATGCCCCGCGTGGTTCCCAACCGGACGTGGACACCCATCAGCTTCTCATAGCAGGCCCATTCACACTGCGTCGGCCGTACTCGGCGGGACCGTCGAGCGGGGGTGGCCCGCCCCCTCTACGAAATGGGTCGGGGCTGACCGGGATCGGTGATCGGTGGACATTGCTTTACCGGTCAGCTCTCGCCACGGTCTGTGTTCGCTGTAACGATCCGCGGCCCGCGGTCGCTGGTTTCTGCATTGGGCCTACGCGCCCCTCGGTTCCGACGTACCCGCACACGTCGGGAGCGGGTCCCGGCCCGGCCGGCTCCCCCTGGCGGGCCGGGGCTTACCCTGGCGCCCGTCGACGCAGCACAGGCCGCAGACCGTGGGATGGGGTGGACCATGAACCTGACCGCGGTGCCGATCGCGAGCCGGTACCGGCTGGACGCCCCGATCGCGGCCGGCGGTGTGGGCGAGGTGTGGCGGGCCACTGATCTGCTGCTCAACCGCGCCGTCGCGATGAAGCTGCTGCGTCCCGGTCTCGCCGATCACCCGGAGACGCTGGCCCGCTTCCGGGCCGAGGCCCAGCACGCGGCGTCGGTGTCCCACCCGGGGATCGCCCAGGTGTACGACGTCGGCGACGACGACGGGGCCGGGTCGCCCTACCTGGTGATGGAGCTGGTCGAGGGGCCGTCCCTGGCCGAGCTGCTGCGCGACGGGCCGCTGGACGCGACCCGGACGATGCACCTGGTGGCCCGGGTCGCCGGCGGGCTGGCCGCGGCGCACGCGGCCGGGTTGGTGCACCGGGACATCAAACCGGGCAACCTGCTGCTGGGCCCGAACGGCCAGGTGAAGATCACCGACTTCGGGATCGCCCACGCAGCCTGGTCGGCCCGGCTGACCATCACCGGCATGCTGCTCGGCACGCCGGGCTACCTGTCCCCGGAGCGGGTGATCGGCTCAGTGGCCACCCCGGCGAGCGACCTGTACTCCCTCGGCATCGTTGGCTATGAATGCCTGGCTGGTGTCCCACCGTTCACCGGTGACCCGGTGGAGGTCGCCGCCGCCCACATCAGCCGGGACCTGCCGCCCCTGCCCGCCGACGTACCCACTGCGGCGGCGGCCCTGATCAGCGCGCTGACAGCCAAGGACCCGCGGGCGCGCCCCGCCGGTGCCGCCGACGTCAGCACCCGCGCGGACCGGCTGTGCGCCGCCCTCAGTGGCGGCCGACTCGGTACACCCGGCGCCGGCCGGCAACCAGCCGCGACCGAACAGCCGACTCTGACCGACACGGCCCTGGAACCCCAGCCCCGACAGCGACCGAAATGGTCGCCCGCCCGACGCCGCCGTGACCTCCTGGGCGGCCTGGCCGCCGCCGTGCTGGTGAGGCGCGGCAACCGTGTCAGCGGCAAACGACCGTCGAGGTGAACGCTCATCTGCTGATCGGCCAGTGGGTGGTGGCCCCCGCGGCTATGCGGTGAGGATGCGCGGGACGGCCCGAGCCGTGAGGGTCAGCCGGGTGAGGCTGGCGGGGATGGCCAGGGCCATGGGCCAGGTCAGGCCAGTGGCGGCGAGCAGGGCGGCGGTGATCATCGCAAGGTCCAGGATGATCAGGGTGAGGCAGGCTGCGGCCGCGATCCGGGTCCGGGTGTAGCTGAACCGGCTGCCCGCGGCGATGACCAGCACGATCACGGTGGCGAGCAATGCGAGCCCGAAGGTCAGCCGCAGCGGGACGGGGACGGGCCAGGTCCATGCGTGCCCGAACAACAGGGCGAGGCCCCAGCAGGCGCCGACTGCCGGTCCGGTGGCCAGCAGGGTCAACGCCGCTCGGTGGCCGGGTGACTGCCGGACGAAGGCGGCAACGATCGTGTCGGGGTCGCCGAACTCGGCGATCGCGGCCGCCGCGGCAGCGGTGTCCGGCCGATCGTCGAGAACGAGGCAACGCTGGTAGGTCTCGGCCAGCCCGTCTGCGAGTTCGTCCACGACATCGGCGGGCAGCCGGCGCCGCAACTGCGCGACGTGGGCGTCGATCAGGTGGTGGCCGGCCATGGCCGTGGCTCCAGCAGTCCGGTGACGGTTGCGGCGAAGTCGCGCCAGGCATGGCGGTCGGCGTGCAGCCGTTCCCGGCCGGTATCGGTCAGCCGGTAGGTGCGCCGGCGGCGGCCGTCCACGACCGACCAGGACCCGGCGATCAGTCCGGCGTCCTCGACCCGGCGCAGGGCGGGGTAGACGGTTCCGGTGGGCAGGTCGACCCGGCCGTCGCTGTTCTGGCGCAGCGCCTCCCGGACCGCGTAGCCGTGCTTGGGCCCGTCCTCCAGGGCGGCCAGCAGCAGCATGTCGAGGTGGCCCTTGAGGGCTTGCGCATCCACCTTCATAAGTAGTTATCCTACCGTCACTGGCAATATGTAGTACTGCAAGCTATGGAGGCGCGGATGGGCGAGCCTGCGGCGATCCGGACGGAGGGGCTGACCAAGCGATTCGGGCGCGTGCAGGCCCTGGACGGAGTGGACCTGGAGGTACCTGCCGGGCAGGTGATGGGCCTGCTCGGACCCAACGGGGCCGGCAAGACGACCCTGGTGCGGATCCTGGCCACGCTGATCCGACCCGACGCCGGCCACGCCTGGGTGGCCGGGCTCGACCTGCGGACCCACGCTGCGCGGGCACGGCAGTTGATCGGGGTGTCAGGACAGTACGCGGCGGTGGACGGCTACCTGACCGGGCGGGAGAACCTACGGATGATCGGCCGGCTGGCCGGCCTCAGCCGGGCCGGTGCCCGGCGCCGGACCCGGGATCTGCTGGACCTGTTCGCGCTGCACGAGGCCGCCGACCGCACCGCGCGCACCTATTCCGGGGGGATGCGTCGGCGTCTGGATGTGGCTGCCGGCCTGGTCGCCGCACCGCGAGTCCTGTTCCTCGACGAGCCCACCACGGGCCTGGATCCGCACGGCCGTCTCGATCTGTGGGGGCTGCTTGCGGATCTGACCAGCCAGGGCACCAGCCTGCTGCTGACCACCCAATACCTGGAGGAGGCCGACCGGCTGGCCGACACCATCGTGGTCCTGGACGCCGGGCAGGTCATCGCGGCCGGAAGCCCCGCCGAGTTGAAGGCCCGGGTGGGAGGCCACCGGTTGGAGCTGATCACCCTGCCGGGACACGATCCAGCCCCGCTGGTCGAGGCTCTGGCCGGCTTCGGCCGCGGGACACCCGAGGTGGACCGCGGGCTCGGGCGGGTGATCCTCCCGGTCGAGGACGGTCCGGGAGTCCTGGCCGACGTCGCCACCCGGCTCGCCGCGGCTGACCTGCGGGTCGCCGATCTCGGGCTGCGCCGCCCGAGCCTGGACGACGTGTTCGTTTCCCTCACCCGAACCCGCAGAGGCAGGACGCCATGACCGCACAGACCGCCGCCGGCGCGCACCGCCCCACCCCGACGCCAACCGGCCGCGCTCGGACCGGCGGTGCGGGCCGGTTCCTCGCGAACACCGCCACGATCACCGCCCGCAACCTGCGCCGCCTCGTCCGGGTCCCGACCCTGATCGTGTTCGCCACCGCCCAACCCGTGCTGCTCGTCCTGCTGTTCACTTACGCCTTCGGCGGCGCCATCCACCCACCCGCAATCCGGCACTACGTCGACTACCTCCTGCCCGGCCTGTGGCTGCTGGCGATCGCCTTCGGCGCCTCCCAGACCGGAGTGGCCGTCGCCGACGACCTGAGCACTGGCATGATCGATCGGTTCCGGGCCCTGCCGATGGCCCGCACCGCGGTTCTGGCCGGGCGAGCCACCGCCGACGCCGTCCGCAACCTGTTCGTGCTGGCCCTGATGACCGTCGTCGGCTACGTGCTGGGGTTCCGTTTCCATGCCGGCCCGGTCACCGCGCTCGCCGCGCTCTGCCTGGCCCTGGCCGTCGGGGCCTGCTACTCGTGGCTGAACGCGCTGCTCGGCCTGCTCCTACGGGACGGCGAGTCCGCCGGGCTGGCCGGCCTGCTACCCGCGATCGTGCTCACGTTCACCAGCTCGACCTTCGTGCCGATCACCACCATGCCCGGGTGGCTGCAGGCCTTCGCCAAGGTCAACCCCGTCACGGTGACCGTGGACGCCCTGCGCGCGCTGTGTCTGGGCGGTCCGACGGCCACCCCGGTCCGCAACGCGGCCGCCTGGGTCACGGCTCTCCTGGTCGCAGGGATACCCGTCACCATCGCCCGCTATCGAAACACCGCCGGGTGAAGTGGGGCGGTGGCGCGGCGGCCGGCAGTCCGAACAGACCGAAGACCGACGGGTCGGCGAACGTCACGCAGTATCGGATCAGGCCACCCGTCACCGCGAACACCTGGAGCGAGTGCGCCCAGGCTCCCCCGGTGGCCGGGTCCGGGGCGTAGGTCGCCAGGGCCGGGCTCCCGTTGGCCTGCACGGGGACGAGGCGCCAGCCTGTCCCGCGCATGGCGAACACTTGCTCCATGAACTCGCGGTAGTGCGCCCGGCCGACGAGCCAGAGCGGGACAGGCGGCATCTCCAGCACCACGTCGTCGGCCAGCAGCCGGGTCAGGCCGGGCACGTCGGCCGCCTCGAACGCCGCAAGGTAACGCGCAACCACGGCACGCCCGTCGGGGTCGGCAGGCTCGCGCAGTTCGTCAAGCGCCGGCCCGGCGGCCCGTAGGGTGGCCCGGGCCCGCTGCAGACTGCTGTTCACCGAGGCCACGCTGCTGCCCAGTGCCTGTGCGACCTCGGCGGCCGGTAGCTGGAGCACCTCGCGCAGCACCAGCGCCGCGCGCTGTCGCGCGGGCAGTAGCTGCAGCGCCGCGACCAGGGCCAGCCGCAGCCCTGCGCGCTGCTGGACGGCGTCCGCGGGGTCGCCCGAGCCTGGCGTCCGGGAACGGCTGCAACCACGGGACGTCAAGCCTCGGCACCAGCGGCACCTGCGGGTCGTCGCCGGCCGGGCCCAGCCCGCTGGGCAACGGCCGCCGAGCCCGCCCCTCCAGCGCGCTGAGACAGGCGTTGGTGGCGATCCGGTGCAGCCAGGTGCGCAGCGATGCCCGCTGCGGGTCGTATCGGTCGGCCGCCCGCCAGGCCCGCAGCAGCGTCTCCTGGACCAAGTCCTCGGCTTCCTCGACGGAGCCGAGCATGCGATAGCAGTGCGCCAGCAGGTCACCGCGGAAGGCCTCGTGTCGCTCGTCCCGGTCCCGCGTGGTCGTCGCCGTGGCCACGCCGGCGAGCCTACGCCGGACCGCGGCCGGAATCTCCGCGCCGCGGAGCGATGAGTCCGTCGCCCGGCGCCGGTAGGTGTCGGGTGAGGGCGGCCGGACCGAAGCCGCCACGGCAGGAGGGAACCCGCAATGGGCGACGTCATCGTCATCCAGTTCTGCACGCTTGACGGCGTGGTCTCCGACCCCGACGGGCGCTGGGCGACCGGTCACGGCGGCTGGGCGTTCCGATACGGACCAGGGCCGGTGAGCGACGACAAGTTCCGCCTGGGGGCGCGGATGGAGCAGGGCGTCCAGCTCTACGGCCGGCGGACCTGGCAGCAGTTCGCCCGGCTCTGGCCGGGCCGCGACGGGGACTACGCCGGGCTGATGAACGCCGTGCCCAAGCGCGTCGCCACCCGCACCGGCATCGACGCCACCGCATGGTCGAACTCGGCCGCGATCGACGGCGACCCGCTGGCCTGGGCCACCCACGAGCGTACGCAGCGCGACGTCATCGTGATCGGCAGCCTGAGCCTTGTGCACGCGCTGGCCGCGGCGGACCTGGTCGACGAATACCGGCTGATCACCTTCCCGACCGTGGTTGGAGACGGCGACCGGCTGTTCGCCGCGGGCACGCCCGCGGACTTCCGGTTCACGCTGGCCGAACCCGCCGACGCGGCCGCCCTGACCGTGCTGACAGTTCTGCGCCGCGACCGCGGGGAGGAGCCCCGGTGAGCATCGGTCCGGTACATCGGTGCTCTGGCTCAGGTTTGGGCCAGCAGCGGGATGGTTGCGGCGTAGACGGCGATCAGGGTTGCGGCTTCCCAGCGGATCACCGTGAAGCGGCGGCGCATGAACCCGGTCGCCAGCGCGGAGACGGCCAGCATGACGCCGACGCCGACGACGCGCAGGCCCGTGCCGACGGCTGTTCCGCCGTCGATGACGCCGACCAGGCCGCCGACGGCCAGGGCGTTGAAGATGTTGGAGCCGAGCAGGTTGCCCACGATCAGGTCGGTCTCTCCGCGGCGGGCGGCCTGGGCGGCGGTGACCAGTTCGGGCAGGGACGTGCCGGCGGCGACGATGGTGGCGCCGATGAACCCTTCCGGCAGCTCCGCCGCGTGCGCCACGGAGACCGCGCCCCAGACCAGGGCCTGCGCGCCGAGCAGGGTGCCGGCCAGCCCGGCCAGCGCCAGCGCGGCCAGCCGCGCCGCGGACCGGCCGCCGTCCGCCTCGGCCAGCAGTTCGGTGACGTCCTGCTCCAGCTCGTGTGACCCGTCGCCGGCGCCGGTCCGGGCCCGCAGCGTCCAGCGCACCAGCAGGGACAGCGCCCCGGCCAGGAGCAGCAGCAGGACCAGCCCGTCCCACCGGGTCAGCCCGCCCTGCACGGCGACCGCGAAGGCGAGCGAGGCCAGCAGGGACAGCGGCGCCTCGCGGCGCACCACCTGCGCGCGCACGGCGATCGGGGCCACCAGCGCGGCCGCGCCCAGCACCAGGCTCAGGTTGGCGATGTTCGAGCCGATCACCGTGCCGACGCCGATCGCGGGTGCGCCGCCGGCCGCGGCCAGCCCGGAGACCAGCAGCTCCGGCGTGGAGGTCCCGAACCCGATCACCACCACCCCGACGACCAGGCTCGGCAGCCCCAGCCGCGACGCCAGCGCCGAGGACCCGGCCACCAGCGCGTCCGCCGCGCGGGCCAGCAACGCCAGGCCCGCCACGCAGGCCAGCAGGTACACCATCAGCACGGCTGCACACCCCCGACGCCACCACGGCCGGATCAGCCACCTGTTCCCCGACCGGCCCGGCACCCGCCGACGCCGGGCGACATCCTCCCAGACGAGCGTGTGGTCCAGCCGACCCGATCACCACCGACCTGCACCCGATCCCGACCGCGTAACCTCGCCCGAGTGAACGTCCCGGGCATCGCAGCCGCCGCGTTGAGCAAGCACTACGGGCCGGTCACCGCGGTCGACCGGGTCTCCCTGCAGGTCCACCCCGGCGAGGTCTACGCGCTGCTCGGCCTGAACGGCGCGGGCAAGACCACCATGATCCGGATGCTGCTCGGGCTGGTCCGCCCGTCCGCCGGCAGCGCCTCGATCCTGGGCACGCCGGTCACCCCGGCCGCGACGTCGGTGTGGTCACGGGTGGGGTACCTGGTGGAGACCCCGGTCGCCTACCCGGAGCTGACGGTGCGGGAGAACCTCGACGCGGTACGCCGCCTGCGCCACCTACCGGGCCGCGGGTGCATCCAGGAGGTGCTCGACCGGCTGGCCCTTGCCCCGTACGCCGACCGCAGGACGGCCACCCTGTCCCTGGGCAACGCCCAGCGACTCGGCCTGGCCAAGGCCCTCCTGCACCGGCCGGACGTGCTCGTGCTGGACGAGCCGAGCAACGGCCTCGACCCCGCGGGCATGGTCGAGATCCGGACCATGCTGGCCGACCTCGCCGCCGAGCACGGCACCACGGTGTTCCTGTCCAGCCACCTGCTCGCCGAGGTCTCCCGGATCGCCACCCGGGTCGGGATCCTGCACCAGGGCCGGCTGGTCAGCCAGTCCACCGCCGGGGAACTGACCGCACAGGTGCGGCGCTGGCTCGAGGTCGCCGCCCGCGACACCGAGCTGGCCGAGCAGACCCTGCGCGCCGACGGTCTCGATCCCGAGCCCGGGGCCGGGCCGAAACCCGACAGAGTGCTGATCCTGCGGGACCCGCCGTCGGTCCGAGCACCGGAACGGATCGCGCAGTTACTCGTGGACGCCGGCTGCCCGCCGACCCGCCTGGCCGTCGAGCAGGAAGACCTGGAGCACTACTTCCTGCGGCTGGTGCAGCCATGACCCGGCCCGTCACAGGTATGACCGGCACCCTGCTGCGCGATCTGCCCGCGGCGTTCGCGGTGGAATGGCTCAAACTGCGCCGCTCCCGCCTGCCCGCGATCAGCGGCATCGCCTTCGCCATCGGCGCGCTCGTGACCGCACTGTTCACCTTCATCGGCCAGGACCCGGCCCGGGCCCGCTCCCTCGGCCTGCTCGGCACCAAGGCCCAACTGTCCGCCCTGCCCGCCACCTGGCCCGCTCACCTGTCCCTGCTCGCCCAGGTCACCGCCGTCGCCGGCTTCCTCGTCTTCGGGGTGACCTACGTGTGGCTGTTCGGCCGCGAGTTCGCCGACTCCACCGCCAAGGACCTGCTCGCCCTGCCCACCTCCCGCGCCACCATCGTCACCGCCAAACTCGCCTGCACCGCGACCTGGTGCCTGATCCTGACCTCCGGCCTGTTCACCCTCGGCACCCTGGCAGCCACCCCGCTGCACCTGCCCGGCTGGTCGATCACCACACTGCTGCACGGCCTGCTGCGCCTACTACTCACCGCCATCATGACGCTGCTGCTGGCCAGCCCCCTGGCCCTGGCCGCCAGCGCCGGACGCGGCTACCTCGCCGGACTATGGGCCCTGTTCACGGCCCTATTCACCGCCCAGATCACCGCCGCGCTCGGCTACGGCCAGTACTACCCCTGGTCCGTCCCCGCCCTCTACACCGGCATGGCCGGACCCGACCAACCCCCACCCGGCCCACTCGGCTACACCCTGGTCATCCTGGTCGGGGTCGCGAGCACCACCGCCACCGTCCTGTGGTGGCAACGCGCCGACCACACCCGCTGACGGCGGCACGCGTCAGGCACGCCGGGCAGTACGGTGACAGCCCTTGGCATGGCTGTCGATCCCGGATGATCCTCACCGCGACCGACCGTGGCGAGCAGTTCATGCACACCTTCACCCTGTCCCCGGCGGGCTCGGGCACCAGGCTGGAGCGAGCTGTCGACATGCCCCGCCCGGGCGGCGCCGTCGGCGTCCTGTTCCCGCTGATCGTCACGTTCCTGATCAAGCCCGACGTATCCCGCGGACTGGGCAGGCTCAAGGCGAACCTGGAGGGCCGTCCGTAGAGGGCTTGGGCAACGAAGGGTCGCTTCGGTCGTGGTGGAGCGTCCCCCCGCAGAGGTCTTCGACTACCTCAACGACGTCGCCCGGCACGGTGAGTGGCCGGGATCGTTCGTCAGGACAGGTGGGACGTTCGTGTCCGCCGGTTTGGTCCGTGTCTGGGAGGTTGTGATGGGTCGTCGCGTCAACGTGACAGGGCGTCGGCCAGGCCGATGTCGGTGACGCGGTAGCGGTGGGTGCCGGTCTGTCGTTCGATCAGGCCGTGCTGGCGTAGCCGGCGTAGGCGGCCAGCAGGGCGTGCACCCGGGGGTCGGCGAACCGCTGCCCGGGGATGCGTTCCCCGGTCGGTGTGGTCACCGGGGACGTGACGGCGGTGAAGGCGGTGGCTCCGGTGATCGGGTCGTGGCTGAGTTGTTGGACGTCGAGTAGACGCCGGTTGGCCGTGAAGCCGATCTCCCGCAGGGCGGGCAGATTCGTCAGCCGCTTACCGATCCCGAAGTCACGGGTCTGGTTGATGGTGGTCTCGGTCCGTAGCGCCCGCCCGAGCTTGTGGTACTGCTTGATCTTGGAGTTCTTGTAGTCGACGTGCAGGCTCGGGGTGACACCCTCGGTGATCACCCGGGTCCGGAACCGTCCCGGGGTCGCGCGTGGTCCTTTCCGCATGATCTTCCGGTCGAAGATCAAGCCGATCTGGTCAGGGCGGCCGATGTCGAGGTTGTCCCGGATCACCTGCTCGAAGAAGATCCGCCCAGAGACGGTCTTGTCCAGCAGGTGTGACAGGGAGAACTCGGCCTGCAGGATCGACAGGTCGTACCGGTAGCCCGCGGCCCGGTCAGCGGGAGTGAACGGGTGTGGCAGGCGGGCCAGCCACTTACGGGCCAACGCGTCGATCTGGTCCGAGCCGAGCCGGTCACCAGGTACTCGAGCATGACATCGTCCTTGCGCTGGCCCTTGGCGAAGGACACCAGCGGTACGCCCTCCGCCGCGATGAACCGGTGGATCCGCGCCGCGAACACCTCGCTGACCTTGGCCAACGGCGCCGTGGAGTTCACCGGGCAGCCGAGTTGCTCGTGCAGGTAACCGATCACGCCAAGTTCGTGCTGCAGCCGCGGCTGGTACATGTTCAAGTACATCCGGTCGATGCACTCCAGCGAGAACACCACATGCTCGGACAAGACCTCGGCGGCACTGCGCGGTAGCGTCATCACAAGGCTCCGGTCGGACAACGGCCCGCCCTACGGGCCACCTGCCGCCTGGTGCGGCCCATCACGGAGACACCAGCGTGTCACCGTCTGCTCCGACCGGAGCCCCTCACACTCACCCGACCACACGGGCATGACTCGTCGGGCTGGGGCGAAGCCCCGTTAGCCCTAGACATGCGGCCGCACCGCACCACCACTGCGACCGTCGCAGATCCTGAGCGTCACCGAGGTGGGGTTGACCGGCGGGGCAGGGATGCCGATAGAGGGTTGTGGACCCTCACACGACCTACCCGGCGCCCGGATCCCCGGCCGATGCGGCTGGCACGCGGACGACGCCCCCGACGATCCTGCTGGTGGAGGATCAGCGGGAGGTCTTGACGACCGTCTGCCGGAGGCTGCGCAGCGCCCGCCCACAGTGGCAGCTCCTGACCGCCACCACCATCGAGGCCGCCGAGGCGCTGCTGTCCAGCGAGCCTGTGGACGTGCTGGTCTGCGACCTGCAACTGGCTGATGCCGACGTGGCCGAGCTCCTGGAGAGGGCCCGCGTCCGCTTCCCCTACACCGCACGCATCGGCCTGTCGGACCACAGAGACCTCGCCGCCGCCGTGGTCACCGTGGGTCCAGCTCAGCAGTTCCTGCCCAAGCCGTACGACGTCCACGAGCTGCTGGCAGCCCTCGATCGCGTCCTGACCGCCCGGACGCTGGTGACCGAGCCGCGCCTGCGGGCCCTGCTCGGCACGGTCATCGCCCTGCCACAGGCACCCTTCACTCACCGGCAGCTGCTGGACGCGACCGCCGACCGGACCCGCACCCTCGAGGAGCTGACCTCGATCCTGCGCACCGACCTGGCCGCCTGCACCGATGTCCTGCGTCTGGTCAACGCCGTGGCCGGAACACCCGTGCGCGTGGACACGATCGGCACGGCCGTTCACGCCCTGGGCCGGCAGACGATCCGAACCCTGGCGCTGCTGCGCGCCGGGTACACGCCGCCACAACCGGCACCTCTGGGACTTGACCTGTCGGCGTTCACCGCACACGCCCACCAGGTCGCAACCATGGCCCGCGCGATCGCACGCGCCGACCATTGGCCGCCGAAACTGATCGCCGACGCGTACACCGCCGGGCTGCTGCACCAGGTCGCTCTGCCCGTCCTGGCCGCCGGCGCCGAGCCGGCGGCGACGCGGCATGCGCCCACCGCACCGGCAGAGCACGTTCACGCTGACCTGGCGCGAGCCTCGGCCTACCTGATCGGTCTGTGGGGATTCCCCCGGCTGGTCGTCCGCGCAGTGGCCAACCAGGACGCACACCCGGACGATCCACGCGCCTCGCTGCTCGGGCTGCTGCTCAGCTATACCCGCCAAACCGCATCCGGTCACGACTCCACGCCCGACGCCGTCCCGACCACGGACCGGAACCCGGGCCAGTGGCGATCCTGGCAGGCCGGGCGTCGCGTGACGTCCGGTTGAGCGTCAGCCCTACAGGCCGGGTTGGTCTGGGTGACGCGGCTCACCTGGTCGCTGGGGTTCTGCTGGTCCCAGGAGCAACCACGATTGCCTGGTGCGTGCCGCGACCGGATCGGACGAGCCTCCGGGGTCGGTCCTGCGCGCAGACGGGCAGTGGGCGCTGGGCGATCGGACCCGCTGAACCAGGTCGAAGCCGGAAGGGCCGGGGGTCGGCGCGACAACGGTCCGCGACCGGTCGCTGGGGATCGAACCGGGCGCAGGCTCGACGCCGCTCACGGAGGAGGATCTGAGGATCAGGCTGCGCTGGTGGGGACTGCACCAGCAGCGCTCGACCGCAGGCATTGACAGGCGGGGACGGTCCGCACGCGATCACCGGTTCTCCGCTGGCCGGCATCGATGCCGGGGAGATCATCGACGCCACGCCCGCGATCGAGGAGATCACCCGCCGGTTCGTCGGCGCGCCCGACCTGTTCAACCTCCCGCGGAAGTTCAACAGCACCGTCACCGGGTCCGCCACCAGGACATCGCGCAGGAGCTGAACGACCTGGCGTTCGTCGCCGTGATCCATCCCGACCACGGTCCCGGCTTCGGCGTCTGGGTCGGCGGCGGCTCACCGGCCCGGACCGGATCGGCACACCCGTAGCCGCCAGGCCACCAGGTCATACGGCCTTACCCCGACGACGGGCCCGGCCGAGTAGTGCCGCGCCGACGCCGAGGGCCAGCACGGCAATCGCCAGGCCCGTGCCGAGCAATAGCTCGCCGGGCAGGGATGTCCGGGAATCCTTGCTGTGCGCGGCGTTCAGAGGTTGGAGCTTGGGTTGGATGACCAGGAACGGTCCGTCGTGCTGGGCGGCCTGCGGCCAGAAAGTCCTGCCCTCGATCACCGTGACGGCGGGCACCGAGCCCTTCACCAGTGTTACCACAGCAGCGCGGGAGTCCAGCGAGCCTGGGATCATCACCGGCACGCGGTGGTGCGCGTCAGGGGTTGCGCTGTAGGGCACGCCGTTCTGCGGGAAGACCACCACGGTTGCCTGCGCGCCGCGGGTGTCCACCTCGACGAACTGGGCGGGCAGGATCTGCGCCTGGTGTCGGGGATCAAGGTCGGCGTCGAACGGCGGGTGCGTGGTCATGCCGACGGCCGCACCCTCGATGTACCGATTGCGGTTCTGAAGGTTCTCGTGGAACCCGTGTGCGATGAACAGCGCATCGACCTCCTTGGGCCTGGCCAGCCTCGACCGGAGAACGGCATGCAGTTCGTCAAGGTCGAAGATCATGGAGGAGCGATCGGTGCGGCCACCGCGCGTGCCGATGTTCGGCGGGTCGGTGATGAGCCCGATCACGGCGCGCGGAGACATCGTGAAGGGGTCGTCGTCGCCCCCACCGACGCCCGCCCCGGCCGGACGGCGGAGAGCACGGGCGCGGGCGAACTCGACGGTCGGGACGTCCAGGAACCGCCCATCCGGGAACAGCTGGGCCTGGTCGCTGCCTACGCGCCGGCCGGCCGCGTCGAGCAGGTCGATGACGACCACGTCCTTGCCCGGCCTGGCTCCGGTCGCGGTGCCGTCGATGAGTCGGGCCCATCCGCTGCCGGTCACGGTCAGCGGTACCGGCTGCCCCTGCTCGAGGCCATTCGGTCCGCCGTCGGTGAGGTCGGTGAGGAGGCCGGCGAGAGCCCATTCCTCGTCCTTGCCGTTGGCATCCCAGGCCTTGATGTCGGGCTCGATGCTCTTGCGGGCGTGGTTGGCCCACTCGTAGTAGGCGCTCGGGCGGGCGTCGGCCTGGCGCACCGAGATCGCGAACCAGGAGGCGAACCCCTCCACCCACGAGTCGTTGCTGGAAGCGTTCGCGTAGCCGTTGTGGGCGGTCCGGTCGGCCACCAGCAGCCGGCTGAACCCTCCGGCGAGGTCGGCCTGCACGATATGCCCGAGCTCGTGGTAGACAGTGTCGTCCTCCGGAGCCTCGGACATCTGATCGCTCAGGCCTGAGGCGATCGCCAGGTAGGGCACGCGGCCCGTGCCGCCAAGCCCGTCCGAGGCGTCCGCGTCGGTCGGCGGACGATCGATGGCGAAGGCGCCGTCGCCGTGCGGAATGCACGTCCGCGCCTCCAACGACACCGGGCACCACGCGTAGACGACCACAGGGACATCGCGCAGGCCGACCCCGAGCGTGGTCTGCACGTAGTCCAGAGCTCGCCGGGTCCGGGTGACGATCGCCCACAGATCAGCCCAGCGGGCGGTCGTGGTGGGGTTGGCCGACTCGTAGCCGTCCAGCGACCTGGTGGCGACGTCGTGGGTGCAGCCGGCTGACTCGGTGAGCGGGAAGCGTGTCGTGACGAGCGTCGCCTCCTTGTCACCGGCGTGGATACGCCACATCCCGTTGCCGTCCCGGACCAGCAGTTGCAGCTGTCCCGCGTCGACGGCTCGCGCGTCGGCCGTGTCCGGGAGCTGATCGAACAGGAAGCGGCCCTGCGCGTCGGTCGCGACCTCGAGCGGCTCTTGACCCGTGATGTCCAGGCGAACGACGACACCCTCGACGGAGCGGCCGGCGGTGTCGCTGACCTGCCCGCTCAGGGCCCGGCACATCGGTCCCTGCCCGGCCGACGCGGTCGGCGAGCTGGTCGGTTCCACGGACGACGATACGTCGGGCGAGGCGGAGTCCGAGGGTGACGGATCGACCGTCGCCTTCGCGGGGTAGCACGGCTGCGCGAGTCTCTCCGCTGCGGCCAGCATCTGGTTGCCCAGCGCCTCGGCCTGGCCCAGCAACGCCCTCTGGCGCGCCAGCTTCTCTGAGTTGGGCCAGTACAGGTCCAGGAAGATGTAGGCGCCGGCCCGGAGTGTCGCACTGGAGCGGCCGAGACGTTCGGTGCCGGACCCCTCCTCGAACCAGGACGTGCGGACCGGGTCCGCGCAGACGGCCCGGGTGTCGCCCGGGTCGGCGGGCTCGGGGGCCCACCAGGCGCCGACCGCGAAGCTCGAGCCCTGACCGTCGTCGAAGAAGCACTGCTCCTGCCGTGGCCCGTCGGGCAGGATCCCGGCGAACTTGTGATCGCCGAGCGCGGCAGGACACACGAACTTCAGGTGCGGCATCGTCCGGTCGGTCGCGGACGGCTCTGCGGCGACCACACCTGCGGCCAGCAGGGCGGGGGCCATGATGATCAGAACTGCCGCCGGGAGACGCCCGGCCCAGCGGTGCATGCGACGGTTCATGCTCTACCCGATCGGTGGATGTCGTGATCAGTGGCGGAAGCGGGCGACGTGGGCGTGCAGGTCGGTGGACATGCGGGCGAGGTCCTGGCTGCCGCTGTGGGCTTGCTGGGCCCCGTCGGCGGCGGCCTCGGTGGCCTGGGAGATGGCCGCGACGGCGTCGGCGATCTGTTCGGTGCGCCCGGAGGCCACGGCGACGTTGCGGGTGATCTCGGCGGTGGTCGCCGTCTGTTCCTCGACGGCGGCGGCGATGGTGGACTGGAAGCTGCCGAGTTGCCCGATCACCTCGGTGATCTCGGCGATGGCCTGGACGGCGTTGCCGGTGTCGTGCTGGATGGCCTGGACCCGCTCGGCGATGTCCTCGGTCGCCCGGGCGGTCTCCTGGGCCAGTTCCTTGACCTCGGTGGCCACCACGGCGAAGCCCTTGCCCGCGTCCCCGGCGCGGGCGGCCTCGATGGTGGCGTTGAGGGCCAGCAGGTTGGTCTGCTCGGCGATCGAGGTAATCACCTTGATCACCTCACCGATCTCCGCGCTGGAGGCGCCGAGCTTGGCGACGGTGTCGGTGGTGGCTTCGGCGAGCTCACCGGCATGGGCGCCCAGCTGGGCGGCCTCGGATGCCGTGCGGGAGATCTCCCCGATCGCCGCGGTCATCTGCTCCGAACCGGCGGCGACCGACTGCACGTTCGCTGAGACGTCGGCGGCGGCGCTGGTCGCGGCGCCGGCCTGGGCGGAGGTGTCCCCGGTCGCGGCGGCGATCTGAGTCGTCGTCGCGGACAGCTCGGTCGCCGAGGCGGCCAGGGTGGCCGAGGCGGAGATCAGCGCCTCGACCGTGCTGCGGGTGTTGGCGGTGGCGGTGTCGAGCGCTTGCGCGGTCTGGGCGATCTCGTCCCGGCCGCGGAGCTCGACCTTCTGGGTCAAGTCGCCGGCAGCGACCGCGACGCAGACGTCGCGGACCCGCCGCAGCGGCCGCACGATCGCCCGCGCCACCAGGAGCGCGAGCCCGATGGCCAGCAGCAGGCAGATCCCGGCCACGGTGAAAAGGATCGACCGTGCGGTAGCCGCGGTGGAGGTACTGGAGGCGGCCTGCGCCTTCGTCTGGTCCTCCAGCGACGAGGCGAGAGCGTTCAGGTCGTTCTGGATCCGTACCGCGGCGGGCTTGACCTGCCGGTCGCGCAAGGCGATGTAGCCGGGCCGGTCGGCCGCGCGAGCCCGGGCCAGCAACGGCCCGCTGACCACCGTCTTGTAGCTGTCCCAGGCCTGGGTCAGGTCCTCCAGGTGGCGTCGTTGGTCCCCGCTCAGCGCTCGCCGCGCCAGGTCGGCCGCGGCGGCATCCATCGCGATCAGGTCCTTGCTGTACGCGGCATGCTCCGGGCCGGTGTCGGACTGGCCGATCCACTCATCGGCCAGCGCGTCGACGCGGGTCTGCAGGTAGGCGCGGCGGACCTGGTCCAGGGACTGCATCGGCAGCACACCGCGGGTGTTCATCGCAGCGGCGCTGTCGCGGACCTGCCCCAGGTACACGGTCGCGGTGCAGGCGATCACCAGCATGCCCACACATGCCACCAGCACCGCGGAGAGCACCTTCACTGCCACCGGCCGGTCCGACCACAGGGACGCACCGGTCCGCGTCATGGGTCCGTGCATTTGATGCCTCCGACTACTCAGCCGCGGCCGCGGCCCCGGGTCACACCTGCTCACCTGCTGCCGTGTGGCTGTGCGGGGTCGGTCACGATCCACGTCACCGGCACGAGGATCGGCCCCCGGTCCATGACCCTTGACGAGGCCGGCGTGGACAGGCTGCCCATTCACTCCTGTGGGTGAACGACCAGGCCGGGCGTGCCACCCCGGTTAACGTCCCGGGCCGGGCTGCCGATCTTGTAGACGTGACCGATGGCGGGTCGGCCCAGTCCGTACCCGGCGACCATTACCGGCTGCCGGCCGCCGTCGGCGACCCTGTGGACCCTCTGGCGCCGCCCGACCCGACCGGTCCGGAGCTCCAGGGGGCCTTCGACGCGGCCGCGGTGCTGCTGCTGGTGATCGACCTGGACCACCGCATCCGCCACCTCAACACCGCCGCCGCGCGTCTGCTCCCCGGGTCGGCGCCGGAGCTGATCGGGTGCAGCCTGGTCCATCTGCTGACCGAGCAGGATGCCGCCGCTGCCGACCTGCTGAGGGCTGCGCTTCATCGGGCGGCGAGCGGGCCCCCCGGCGGACCCAACCGCCGCGCACCCTCCACCGGCAGCGGCGGTGCGGCAGGGACCCAGGTGGAGCAGTTGTGGCTCGACCCACTGGGCAACCGGCACCGGATCCTGTGGACCTTCACCGGCTTCGCCGCGGCCGGGCAGCCTCTCCTGGTCGTCGTCGGCGCCGACGTGACCGAGCAGCGGCTGGCCGAAGCCACCTGGCGTGCGCGCGCCGAAACCGATCCACTGACCGGCCTGGCCAACCGCGCCGGTCTGGAGGCCGCGCTGAACACCCACCTCGACCCCGCCCGGGGGCTCGGCTGCGGGCTGCTGTTCTGCGACCTGGACGCGTTCAAACAGGTCAACGACACCTACGGCCACCCGGCTGGGGACCATCTGTTGATCACCACCGCCAGGCGGCTGACCGCGACCCTGCGAACCGGCGACCTGGTCGCCCGGATCGGCGGCGACGAGTTCGTCGCCGTCCTGCCCGCGGCTGGGCCGATCGAGACCCGCGCCGCGGCGGCCCGCCTCGAAAAGGCCATCAACGCCCCGGTCCGCCTCGAGGCCGCCACCGTGCGGGTGGGGGTCAGCATCGGACAACGCATCGCCAACGCCGGAGAACATGCCCGTTGCGTGCTCGCCGACGCCGACGCCGCGATGTACGCCGTCAAGGCCCGCCGCAGCCGGCTGCGGACCGCCTGAACCACTCCGGCGGCCGCTTCACCGCCCCGCAGATCCAGCCGATACCACCGAGGTGGAGGCTGTCTACCCGCGCCAGTCCCAGCCGGCCAGCTCGGTGGAACCACACCCGGCCACCGTGTTGCTGGTGGACGACGAACCGGAACTGCTGGCCGGGCTGCGCCGGGTCATCCGCCTGGCCCGACCCCGCTGGCAGATCCTCCTGGCCACCAGCGGGTCACAAGCCGAGCAGCTGCTCGCCGACCACCCCACCGACGTCCTCGTGACCGACCTGCAGATGCCCAACGGCGCCGGCTGGCAACTGATGGACACCGCCCTCCTGCACCATCCCGACACGGCCCGCATCGTCCTGTCCGGCCGCATCGACATCGCCGACGCCGCCCAGATGCTCTCCCGGGCGCACCAGCTTCTGACCAAACCCTGCCGTTGCGAGGTCGTCATCGCGACCATCGACAGGGTCCTGGCCGTCCGCCGCTCCATCGCCCACCCCGCGACCCGCCGGCTCCTGGGCAGCCTCACCAGCCTGCCCAGACCAGCCACGATCGCCAACCAGATCTGCCTCGCCACCGACGCTGACGACCCGGCCCAGGCCCTGACGGAACTGATCGGAACCGACCAGGCCTGCTGCACGGACCTGATCCGAATCGCCCACAACCCGGTCTTCACCCACCCCGCGCCGATCGACTCGATCCAGCGCGCGGTCCACTGGGTCGGCATCGGCCCGATCACCTCCGCCCTGCTGGCCCAATGCCGCAAGGCGCCCACGTTCCCCAGCACCGCCGGAGACCCCGCCGGCCTGGCCGCCCAAGCACTCCAGATCGCCACCACCGCCCGCGAACTGGCCCGAGCCGAGAACTGGCCCCACGAAACCATCTGCACGCTGTTCACGGCCGGGCTGCTGCACGAATTCGCCCGGCCCGTACTGGCCGGCGCCCCAGACGCCACCTGCACCCCCGCGCAGGCCTCCGGCTACCTTCTCGGCCTGTGGGGCATGCCCGCCCACATCATCCAGACCATCGCCGGGCAAGACCTCGAAGCACGACAGCCATCCGTATCCGCCACCGCCATCCTGCTCCGCCGCGCGCGCGAACAGTCCATGCGGCAGCCCGCTCACCGGCAGGGCTGACGCAGAAGCCCTCGCCGGCCAACGAGTGCGCGGGTTCGACCCCGCCGAGGCCTTGATGCTCGACGATCACCATCTCTCCGGTCCGATCCGGCCCGGCGTGATGCCCGCAGAGGGCGGCAGCCGAGGTGTTCCGGAAGACCGGCCGGGATCAACCACAAAGAAGTACCCTTCACGGTGAGCACACAGTCCATCACATTATGCAACATCAGATCGGGTCAACGCCTGCAGTCGATCGCCCTGCGGCGAGCACCCCGCGGGCCTGAGATTCAGGTGGTGGGCGGTCCCCCGCCGGTTGCTACCCGTCGCCGCGTACGGAAGATCCAGGAGGTCTGGTGCAGTTCACCGTGACCAGCCAGCAAGATGATGGCCGGACCGTCGTGTCGGTTACCGGTGAGATCGACGTCTATACAGCGCCCGCCCTGCAGGAACGCATGTACGAACTGATGGACCACGGCCACCGGGACCTGGTCGTGGACCTGGCGACGGTGGAGTTCGTCGACTCCTCCGGCCTCGGCGTCCTGGTAGCCGTGCTCAAGAGGGTGCGCTCGCTCCAGGGGAGGCTCCGGCTGGTCTGTGACCGGCCGAACATCCTCAACCTGTTCCTGATCACCGGATTGACCGGGCTCTTCCAGATCCTGCCGAGCCTCGACCCGTCGGACGAGGAGCGCGCGGCCGCCGCGAACACTCCCGGGCTGACGGCGATGGTGGGGGGCAGCGCGTCAAGCCCGACGGGAGAGCGCTGACGCCCGCATCCGCCAGCGGGTCACGGCGATGATGGCGACGATGCGGACGTCGCCGTCCTGGACGTGGACGCAGACCTGGCGGGGCGACGTGGACTGGCGATGTCGGTGATGTGGTGCATGACGAGATGACTGCCTCCCGATCGTGATACTGCCCTGATCGGTCTCGTGCTGCTGCTCAGCGGCGGATCGTCGCCGGATTGACCCGGCGGTCAGCAACGTGCCACCGCTGGCGTTGAGGTAGTTCCCGGCGATGCCGGACAGAACTGCTGATCAGGCCCGACGGGGTGACACCCGGTGACTTGGCTGGGTGCTGGCACGCGCGTCCCGTGGCGGCCGGGACTCGCCTTCGATGTCGAGGACTCCCTCAGCCAGCTCACCGTGCTGCCGGATGCCGGCCCCCCGGTAGGGGCGCAGACCCTTCGGGTAGCGGCCGTCCGGTTGCCGCGCACCAGCAACGCGACCGACGTCGAGGCGTTGGCCTGCGAACCGGGGGGGCGGGTGCCCTGGACGACCTCGCCGGCCGAGGTGAGCGACGCCGACCTCGTGGTGCTGCCCGGCAGCCGCGCCACGGTCTCCGACCTGGCCTGGCTGCGCTCCACGGGCATCGCCGCCGCGGTGACACAGCGGGGCAGCACCGGACGTCCGGTGCTCGGAATCTGCGGCGGGCTACCAGATGCTCGCTGTCGAGGTGGAGGACCGGATCGAGTCCCGCGCAGGCCTGGTCGCGGGGCTTGGCCTCCTACCAGTGAGGGTGCGGTTCGACCCGGACAAGACGGTGTGACGGCCCCGGGGCATCGGGTACGGCGAGCCGGTGGACACGGCCTACGAGATCCATCACGGCGTGGCCACGCCGGTCGCACCCGGTGCGGCCGAGCCGTTCCCGGACGGTTATCGCAGCGGAGCCGTCTGGGTGACCACCGGGCATGGAGGCTGGGAAAATGACGCCTTCCGGCGGGCCTTCCTGCGCCACGTCGCAGCGACCGCGGGCAGGGACTCCACCCCGGCTTCTGGCATCAGCGTTGCCCGCTGTGCGGCCGGTCGCCTGGATGCACTGGGCGACCTGATCGCGGACCACCTCGACACCGACGTGCTGGAGTCGCTGATCGTGTCCGGCCCTCCCACCGGACTCCCGTTCATCCCTCCGGGAGCCCGGGCGTGAGCGCACCTGGCGGGGCACTGGATCAGTCGATCGCCCACCGGTGGAAGTCGGCCGGTGTCACGTTGCCGCCGCACACGACGGTGGCCACGTGTGTCCCCTGGTAGCGGGACCGGTTCTCCAGGACGGCGGCCACGCCGAGAGCGGCCGACGGTTCGACGACCAGCCCGGCGTGCTCGTAGAGAAGACGCATTCCAGCCCTGATGCTGCCCTCGCCCACCAGGACCACGTCGTCGGCGAGGGCGAGCAGATCGTCGAGCACAGCCGCGATCGGGTGGCGACCGGCCACGCCGTCAGCGATGGTGTCGATGGCCTCGGTCTCGACGACGTGACCCGCCCGCCACGACAGGGCCATCGCGGGAGCGCCCTCCGGCTGCACCCCGACGACCGCCGTCGAGGGGGCGAGGCTCTTGAGGACGTGGCCGACGCCGGTCACCATGGCCCCGCCGCCGAGGGCGAGGAGCACGGCGTCGAAGGGCTCGGGGGTCCCGACGAGTTCGAGCCCCATCGTCCCGGCGCCTTCGCAGGTATCGAGGTTCTCGCTGTCCTCCACCAGGAACAGCCCGTCCCGCTCGGCGACGTCGCGCGCTGCGCGGCGTGCGACCTCGATATCACCGTTCACCAGGTGGACGCTCGCCCCGAGCGCGTGCATCCGCGCCAGCTTCAGGGGGTTGGCCGTGGCCGAGGCGACCACCGTGCAGTCGACCCCGCGCCGTCTGCCGCTGTAGGCCAGGGCCTGGCCCAGGTTGCCGGCACTGGCGCAGATCACCGACCGGGGTCCGTTGCCCGAGATCAGACGCGCCAGGACCGTCTCGGTCCCGCGGCCCTTGAAACACCGGACCGGATTGAGGCTCTCGACCTTAAGGGTGATCCGGCAGCCCAGGAGGGCACCGAGCTGCTCGCACTCGTATTGCGGCGTCCCGCGGAACACCGGATCGATCCGCGGCACCGCCGCCCGGATCCGCTCCAGATCGAGACGCACCACGAGCCGCTCCACTCCGACGGCGATCACCGCACAGCCATCGCCGTCCCGACCGGCACGTCATCGAGAACCGGCACGTCATCGAGAACCGGCACGATCCTACGGTCCACCACAAGAGCTTGGTCGGGCTGGGTCGCGCCTACGGCCGCGTCATCGGGTGAGGGCAGCCCGCCCTCAGAGGTCCGCAAGCGTAGGCTGAGGATGTCGCTCGGGACCCCGGTGGCTGGACGTCCGTCGTGTGCCGAGTCATCACACCGGGCAGGTGACCGTGGAGCAGCGAATCGTCTCTGCTGACCGCGCTTCGTCGGACGGGTTGTCGGTCGCGGCGGCCAGAGCAGCCCGGCGCCACCATCCCGAGGGAGCCTGGGTGTGACACGGGCCCGTGACCTTTTGTACCGCTTTCGCCCTGCGGGTGCCCCGGGCCCGGCCAGTGCCACAGGCGTGCCGACAGACACGGTCGCCGATGTCGTGGCGGAGCTGGAGCCGCTGTTCGCCGAGTTGGCTGCGACCGAGCGCGAGTGTGCCGACATGATCGCGCGCGCCGGTCTGGAGGCTGCGCAGGTCCGCGCGCGGGCCACGGCCCAGGCTCGTTCCCTTGTCGCAGCAGCGAACGAGCGGGTCGACGGCGAGCGGTCAGCAGCGATGGGTCAGGTCCGCCTCGGCGGCGAGGCGGAGTCTGCCGCGATGGTGGCCGCAGCGGAGCGCGAGGCGGCGCAGGTACGTCGGCGAAGCGACGAACGCATGCAGCCCTTCGTCGACTCCGTCGTCACCCTCGTCCTGGAGCTGGTGGGCAAGTCGGTGGGCAAGTCGGTGGGCGAGTCGGTGAGCGAGTCGACCGGCTCGTCGCAGGGCATCGGCGAACGATCGGCCGGTCCGTCGTGAGCGCAGGCTGGGTTGCCGTCGGAGTGCGCGCGCGAGCGATGTCACGCAGGCGCGTCGGGCGCTCGATGGCCCGCGGCGTGGCCGCCAGCCCGTCGCTGACAGCAGCGCTGTCCACGCTGGCCCAGACCCCTTACGGACTCGGGGTCCGGCAGGGCCAGACGCTCGCCGAGGCTCAACGGGCCGTGGCCGATACGGCGGTGTGGAATCTGCGGGTACTCGCGGGCTGGGCGCCGCGCGGCGGAGCGACGATCCTTCGTGTCCTCCTCGCGGGACTCGAGATCAGCAACCTGGAAGCTCAACTTCACCGCGCGGCCGGTGAGGAGTCACCGTCGCCCTACCGACTCGGAGCCCTCGCCACTGCCTGGCCACGGCTGGCCGCCGCCACCAGCGTTGATGAGGCCCGCGCCGTGCTGGCCACGTCCTGGTGGGGAGATCCAGGGGCTGGGACGCTGCGTGATCTCGGGTTGGCCATGCGCACGTCGCTGGCTGACCGGACGATGGCCGCAGTCCCTGCGGCCGCCGGATGGGCGGCAGGTGCGACAGCGCTTCTGGTGGCCAGGACGCTTGTGGTGGAGCGCCGCGAACTGCCGGCGGCGGCACGGTTGGCTGCCTCCCGGGCCATCGGCCCGGCGGCACTGGCCGCGACCACTCTGCCCGGCCTTGTCGCGGTGCTGCCCGGCAGCGCGCGATGGGCGCTGGCCGATGTTCGTGACCCCGGCGACCTGTGGCAGGCGGAAGCGCGGTGGTGGGGGCGGGTGGAACGTGACGGCATGGACCTGGGCCGCCGCGTTCTCACCGGGCCGGAGGTGCTGGTGGCGGCGGCCGCGCTGTTGGCCGTCGATGCGTGGAGGGTGCGCGCCGCACTCGAACTGGCCGCTCGAGGAGGTGGCCCTCTGGAGGTCTTCGATGCGGTGGCGTGAGGCTTTGAGCCCGGTCGTCATGCAGCGAGTGGCGCTGCTGGCGCCGCGGGATGCGTTGCGTGACCTGCTGGTCAACGTCGCCGACCAGGGAACCGTCGCACTGGACGAGGCCCCGGCAGACGCCGACGCGACCCAGAGCACCACGCCGGCGGCTGCTCGGCTGCAACGGATCCAGGCCCACGGCGGGATCGTCGCCGCGCTGTCCGTGACGGCGCCGGACCTCGACCGTTGCGAGCGGGAGGGGCGCCTGGACCTGGTGGTCGGCGAGGCGCAGCTCGAACTGCGGTCGGCCCCGGCGGTCACCCGTGGGAGTGTGTCCGTGGTGGCCGGCTGGATGCCGGCCAAGGAGATCCCCGGCCTGGCCGACCGTCTCGCGGTCGTCGGCGGGGCGGTGGCGCCTCTGCCGCGTCCTCCCGGAGTGCAGCCGCCGACGCTGCTACCCCAGACGGGTGCGTCCCGCGATTTCGCGCCACTCGTCGAGACGTACGCCACCGTGCCGTACGCGGACATCAATCCGTCCACGATCGCCGGCCTGGCATACGTGGTCATGTTCGGGATGATGTTCGCGGACATGGGTCATGGCGCACTCCTGCTCCTCGCTGCGCTGGCGGTGCGCTGGAACTGGTCACCACGCCTGGCCCGGCTGCGGCCCGTCTGGTTGTTCCTGGCGGGGGCGGGGCTGGCCAGCATGGTGTTCGGCGCGTTGTACGGGGAGTTCTTCGGTCCCACGCCGGTCGTGCCCGTGCTGTGGCTGGCGCCGCTCGACCAGCCCGTGCTGCTGCTCGGGGCGGGTGTCGCGGTGGGCGCCGTCCTGCTGGCCGGTGCGTACGCGCTCGGCACGGTGAACCGATTCCGGGAGGGGGGGTGGCGGCTCGCGGTGTACGCCCCGTCCGGCCTGGCAGGGGTGACCCTGTTCCTCGGGCTCGCCGCGATGACCGGGGGGCTGTACCTGCACTCCGCCTGGCTCGTGGTGCTCGGCACGGTCGTCGCGGCCGGGGGGCTCGCGGTCGCCTATATCGGGTTGCTCGTGTCGGCCGGTGGTGGCCCGGCGGGGGCTGCCCAGGCCGGGATCCAACTGTTCGACCTGGTGCTGCGGCTCGGGTCCAACCTGGTCAGCTTCGCCCGTCTGGCAGCGTTCGGGCTGACCCACGCTGCGTTGGGCGCGGTGGTCTGGCAGGCCGTCACGGGCATTGCCGGCCGCGGCCCGCTCGGCCTGGCGGGCGCGGCCGTGATCTTCCTTGTCGGCAACGTCGTGACCTTCGCGTTGGAAGGGCTCGTGGCCGGCATCCAGGCACTGCGGCTGGAGTACTACGAGCTGTTCTCCCGCGTCTTTGACATCGAGGGACGGCCGTTCCGGCCCTGGCACGTCCCGCTGGCCACAACGGAGGAGAAACGTTGATCTGGATGATCGCCCTGCCCGCGCTGATCGCGGTCGCGCTGGCCGCCAGTTGGACCGGACGCCGACACGGCCGGCTGGGACTGCGCATCCTGATGTGCGCCAACGGCGTACTGCTGTTGGCGGCCCTCGCTCTGGTGGCGATGGCCGCGACCGCTTCGCCGTCACGTGCCTCCGGCGTTCCCCACGCCGGCGCCGCAGTTGTCGTCGCGGCCACGAGCACGGCGGCACCCCTGAACGGCTCGGCGCTGATCGGTGCGGCGATCGCGGTCGCCGGATCGTCGATCGGGGCCGCGTTCGCGGTCGCCTACACCGGGTCCGCCGCGTTGGCGGCCATGAGCGAACGCCCAGAACTGTTCGGCCGAGCGATGGTGATCGTCGGGCTGGCCGAAGGTATCGCGATCTACGGGCTGATCGTTTCGGTGATTCTGATCGGCAAGGCATGAGCGAGGTGGCAGCCATCGGCGCGCCGGCCCTGGTCGCCGGTTTCGCCCTCGCCGGTGCGCGGGTCTACCCCGCGGAGAGCCCCGAGCAGACCCTGTCAGCGTGGCACGCTCTGCCGGGCACGGTCGCCGTCGTGATCCTGACCGACGCTGCAGCCGGCGCCCTCGGCGACGAACGCACCGCGCCGCAGGCCCCGCTGACCGTGGTGATGCCGACGTGACCACCAGCACGCAGGTGCGTGCGGCCGCACTGGAACCGCTCCGGGCGGCCCTGATCACCCGCGCCCGGACCGAGGCCTTGCGGGTCCGGGCAGCCGCCGATGCGGACGCGCAGCAGATGCTCGCCGCCGCCCGCGACGAGGCCGACGCCCTGTTGGCGCGGGCGCGATCTCAAGGTCAGGCGGAGGCCACAGCCCTGCTCGCCACCGAGGCCGCCCGGGCTCGGCAGACGGCCCGTGGCCTCGTCCTGAGCGCGCAACGCGATGCCTACGAGCAACTGAGAGAGCGCGCGCGCAGCGCCGTCCGGACTCTGCTCGACGACCCGGACCGCAGGGCGAGACTGGCCGCATCGCTGCGGAACCGTCTCGGCGGTCGGGGCACCGTCCGCGACCAACCGGACGGCGGTCTGCTCGCTGAGACCGACGACGGACGCAGCATCGACGCCTCGGTCGGCGCCCTCGTCGACGCCGTCATCCCCGGACAGGACCTGGAGAACCTTTGGGGCGCACGGTGAGCGACGGTCGCATCGTCCCGTCGGCCGGACGGGTGGTGCGGGTCAGCGGCCCCCTGGTGGAGGTCGAGGGCCTCGCCGATGTCGCCATGTCCGAACTGGTCGGACTCGGCGTCCAGGCCCTGCCCGGCGAGGTGGTCGCGATTCGGGGGACGCATGTCTCCGTCCAGGCGTACGAGTACACCGGTGGCCTCGCCGCGGGCGACCAGGCCACCCGTCTGGGCCGTCCGCTGTCCGCGAGGCTTGGGCCGGAGTTGCTCGGCGGCGTCTTCGACGGGCTGCTGCGTCCCCTGACGGCGGCACCGACCTGGCTCGTCCCGCAGGCCGATCGGCGGCCGTCATCCACCCGATGGGCGTGGCAACCATCCGTCGCCGCCGGCACCACCGTCACCGCGGGCAGCACACTCGGGACTGTCCCCGGTGCGGGCGGCGTGGAATACCGCGTGCTCGTTCCTCCCGGGGTCACCGGCCCGGTCGAGTGGTCGGCCGCCCCTGCGACCTACGGGTCGACCGACCGGGTAGCGGTCGTGGCGGGTACGACCGTGCGCATCAGCACCGAGTGGCCGGTCCGCCGGGCCCGCCCGGTCCGAGCGCGGATCGACGCCTCAGAGCCACTGCTGACCGGACAGCGTGTGCTGGACGCGGTCCTCCCCCTCGCGCAGGGCAGCAGCGCCGCCGTCCCCGGCGGCTTCGGGACCGGCAAGACGATGCTGCTCCAGCAGATCGCCAAGTGGTGCACCGCAGACGTCATCGTCTACGTCGGCTGCGGTGAACGAGGCAACGAAATGGCCGACGTGCTGGCCGAACTCGGCAAGCTGACCGACCCCCGAACCGGCCGTCGCCTCACCGAACGCACCGTGATCATCGCCAACACGTCCAACATGCCGATGATGGCCAGGGAAACCAGCATCTACACCGGCGTCACCGTCGCCGAGCATTTCCGCGACATGGGCTATCACACCGTTGTCATCGCGGACTCGACCTCCCGCTGGGCCGAGGCACTGCGTGAGTTCGCGTCCCGCTCGGGTGCGCTGCCCGCCGAGGAGGGATACCCCGCCGCGCTCCCGTCCGCGCTTGCCGCCTTCTACGAACGCGCCGGCCGGGTCACGACCCTCGGCGGCGCCGAGGCGTCCGTCACGATCATCGGTGCGGTGTCCCCACCGGGGGGTGACACCACCGAACCCGTCACCGCGCACACCCAACGTTTCGTCCGCGGCCTGTGGAATCTCGACCGGGACCTTGCCTACGCACGGCATTACCCGGCCGTCAGCTGGGCGGGGTCCTTCTCCCGAGACGCGGACCGGCTCGGCACCTGGTACGCGCGCAACGGCGACACCGGGTGGGCGCGGCGTCGAGCCAGGGTGATGACCCTGCTCGCAGAGGCAGACCGGCTCGGCGACCTCGCCCAACTCGTCGGCGCGGGCTCGCTGCCCGGCCACGAACGCGTCGTGCTGCTGGCCGGCCGTCTGCTGCGCGAAGGCGTCCTGCAGCAGAACGCGCTGTCACCGAACGACGCCCACTGCAGCGCAGCCAAGACCGCGGCCCTCATCGATGCCGTGCTCGCTGCGATCGACCGCTGCGACGAGCTGGTCCAACGAGGTGTCGGCGCCGCCGAGATCGAGGAGCTCGACTTCTCCTCGATCCTGCGGGCGGCGCAGGAGACTCCCCCCGACGACGTCGACGGTGTCATCGCGCGCAGAGACCGGATGGTCGACGTCCTGGCCGGTGTGCGGTGACCGATTCGAGCCGCAGCCCCAGCCGTGACCGGACCGCGGTGGCCAACCTTGGAGTCGACTACGCCACCGTCCTCGACGTGCACGGGCCGCTCCTCGTCGTCGGCAACACCTCCGGCGTCGGGTGGGACGAGTTCGCCGTGATCAGGACCGTGTCGGACGGCGACCCGCAGACGGTCCGCCACGGGCTGGTCCTTGAGGTGAACCGCGACCTCGCCGTGGTGCAGGTCCTGCAGGGCACGGACGGTCTGGTGCCGGGCAGCACCCGGGTCTCGTTCTCCGGCCGGCCGCTGCGGATCCCGGTCGGGCCGGGCTGGCTCGGCCGGGTCTGCAACGGACGGGGTGAGCCGATCGATGGCGGCCCGCCGATCTCGGGGACGGTGACCGCGGCCGTGGCCGGCAACCCGCTCAACCCGACCCACCGGGAGCCGCCCGCCGAACCGGTCCTGACCGGTATCTCAGCGATCGATGCGCTCACCACCCTGGTCCGTGGTCAGAAGCTGCCGATCTTCTCGGTGGCCGGACTGCCGCACCTCGAACTGGCCGCACAGATCGCTGCGCAGTCGACGGCAGGGGCCGAGCCGTTCAGCGTGGTCTTCGCCGCGATGGGTCTGACGCATGCCGACGCGGCAGCCGTGCGGGCGACGCTGGAGGAGCGCTCCGCCGCCGGAGAGCTGCTCCTCCTGATCAACACCGCGGACGACCCGGTGATCGAACGCATCCTCACCCCCCGCATCGCGCTGACGGTCGCCGAGAGTCTCGCGTTCGAGCACGACCGGCACGTGCTGGTGGTACTCGCTGACATGACCACCTACGCCGAGGCCCTGCGCGAGGTGTCCGCCGCCCGGGGCGAGATGCCAGGCCGACGGGCCTACCCCGGCTACCTCTACAGCGACCTGGCGTCACTGTACGAACGGTGCGGACGCGTCCACGGCCGACCCGGTTCGGTCACCGTCCTACCCGTGCTGACCATGCCCGCCGGCGACATCACCCATCCCGTCCCGGACCTGACCGGCTACATCACCGAAGGCCAGATCGTGCTGGCCCCGGAGGTGCACGCCCGCGGCATCTACCCTCCCATCGACCCTTTGGCCTCACTGTCCAGACTGATGCGCAGCGGCGCCGGCCCAGGACGCACCCGAGAGGACCATCTCGACATCGCCGCCCAACTGCTGGCCTCGCTGGCGCACGCCCGCGAGGTCCGGGAGCTCGCCGAGATCATCGGCACCTCCGCGCTGAACGCCACCGACCAGCTCTACCTGCACTTCGCCACCGACTTCGAGGAACGCCTGGTAGCCCAACGACATGGCGAGTACCGCCAGATGGACCAGACCCTCGACCGATGCTGGGACGTCGCCGACGTGCTGCCCGCCCGCGAACTCACGATGCTGCCCGCCCGGTTGCTCGACGCCCACCGAGCAGCAGATCGCTGATCCGATGGCACCCATGGCGAGAATCCCACCGGGGCGGGCCGGGCGGATGTGGCTGCGCCGCCGGCTCGAGACCGCCGGACGCGGCCGCGACCAACTCGACCGCAAGCTCCACATCCTGATCCCGGAACTGCAACGGCAGCGCCTGCGAGCAGATCAGTGGCACCAGCGGTGGGTCGACGCCTGCACGGAGGCCGACACCTGGCTGCTGCGGGCGACACTGCTCGGTGGGCAGGACGCCCTCCGCAACGCCACCGCTGCCCAGCTCGCCCAGATCGACGTGACCTGGACGACGGCCATGGGGCTGAGCTACCCGGCCGACATCCGGCTCGCCGACCCGGCCGACGAGCCGGCCTCAGAACCTGCGCCCGTGGCCGGCAACGCCGCGGTCCCAGCCGCAACCACTGCGTTCCGAACGGCTCTCCTGGCGGCGATCCGCGTCGCTGCGGCCGAAGAGGCCGTCCGTCGGGTCGAAGCCGAGATAGCGGTCACCCGCCGCCGACTGCGCGCACTGGAGAAGCGCTGGTTGCCGTGGCTGCAGGGGGCTCTTGCCCAGCTCGAGCTGTCCCTCGAACAGGCCGAGCAGGAAGACGGCATGCGATTGCGCCGCGCAGCCGCACAGCCCGATCGGGGGTACCCGCAATGATCGAACGAGTCCTACTGGCCATCGACGACTCACCGGACTCACTCGCAGCGACCCGCCTTGCGATCGAGCTGGCCAGCCAGCTGTCCGCCCGACTACGCGCCGTGCACGTGACCGCCGACCACCTGCTCGACGTCGCGCTCGCAGCCGCCACCGGCCGCCCCGAAAGCCTCGCGGGTCGTCACGCCTCCTCCGCAGCCGTCCTCAGGCGCGCAGAGTCGCTGGCGGCAGCGGCCGGCGTCGACGTCGACACCGAACTGCTCGCCGGCGATGTCGGGCACGCGGTCCTGGCTGCCGCCCGGGCCTGGGCGGCCGACCTGCTGATCATCGGGAAGTCGACCCGATCCGTCAGCGGCGAACCGTACGTCGGAGCGCAGACCCGCCATATCCTCGAATTCGCCGACCGACCTGTCCTCGTCGTCCCCCCGCCGCAGCGGCCCTGATCTGTCGGGTCGTGCGCTTCCTCATTGGAAGGCGGCGTGCACATCCTGATGGGCCACCTTGGCCGATATCACCAGGAGTTCATCGCCTGGCTCGAGCCTGAAATCAGCGCCGGGGACGGTGGGAACCCCGTTGCGGATGACGGCGGCGACGATGGCGCCGGCGGGCAGAGTGACGTCGGTGAGTCTCTGGCCGGCAGCCCGCGAACGGGCTGCGATGACGGTTTCGACGACGTCCACCCCCGCCTTGCTCAGCCGCAGCAGGGCGACGGTGTCGTTGGCGCCGGTTGCCTCTTCGATCAGCGAGACCAGCGGAGTGGCCGCGGGCACGGCGACGTCGACACCCCAGCGTGTGTCGAAGAGCCAGCTGTTGTCGGTGTCGTTGACCCGTGCGACGACACGGGGGACGTTGAACTGGTTCTTGGCGAGCAGACTGATCACCAGGTTGTCCTCGTCCTCACCGGTGGCGGCGATCAGGAGGTCGGTGTTCAGGGCACCCGCTTCTTCGAGAACGCTCGGTTCGCAGGCGTCTCCGGGCAGCAGCCGGGCGGTCAGGTGCTGGCCGAGTTCGGTGAGGCGGTCCTCATCGACGTCGATCACGGTGAGGTCATTGCCCGCGGTGGCCAGGACCTGGGCGATCTGGCTGCCCAGACGCCCGGCGCCGGCGATGAGTACCTTCATGTGCCCAGTTCCTTGTCCAGAAAGTCCCGAAGCCGGGTGAGGGCGGTCGCGGCGACCGCGAAGGTGACGAGATCGTCAGGTTCCGCGCTGGTGCCGTGACCAGGCAGGAAGGATCTGCCGCCACGGGTGACCTCGACGACTCGGACCTCCCCCTCGACCTCGAGTTCGCTCAGGCGGCGGCCGGTCAGGTAGGTGGGTAGCTGGGAGCGCATCAGCAGCGTCTCGCCGTTGCCGAAGTTGAGCTCGGGGGTGAGGTGGCGGTGCAACAGCATCTGATGGATCTGCGCCACGGTCCAGCGGACACTGGCGACGGTCGGGATGCCGAGATCACGGTAGATGTCGGCGCGTCGGGGGTCGTAGATACGGGCCACGACGATCGGGACACGGTAGACGTCCTTGGCGATGCGGGCGGCCACGATGTTGGTGTTGTCACCGGACGTGACCGCGACGAAGGCGTCTGCCTCCTTGATACCCGCAGTCTCCAGGACCGTGCGGTTGTAGCCGTTGCCGACCTGGAACGTGGCGGGGAAGTTCTTGGGTAACCCGCGGCGGGTTCTCGGGTCACGGTCGACGACACGGACGTCCTGGTTCTCCGCGGCCAGACGGCCTGCCAGCGCGGAGCCGACCCGCCCGCAGCCGATCACGATGATCCTCACGTGGCACCGCCCTTGCCGGGGATGGCTGTCGGTTCGCGTCGGTCACCTCGGCGCAGCAACCACTTGCGGGTCTCGTCGGCGACCAGCAGGAGCATCCCGAATCCGATCAGCAGCAGCCAGTCTCCGGCCGAGAGCGCCGCGGTGTGAAAGACCGCCTGCAGTGCCGGGAGGTAGCTGATGGCCGCCATGATCGCGACGCCGAGGCATTCGGCAGCGACGAGCCGCGGGTTGGACAGCAGCCCGACCTTCAGGATGCTGCGTCGATCGCTCCGCACGGTCAGGCCGTTGAAGAACTGGCTGACCACGATCCCGGCTTGGGTCATGGTGATCGCCTCCCGATAGACCGGGTTGTCGGCGGTGAAGGCTGAGAAGGCAATCCCGGCGGAGTGGACCCGCCAGAAGAACGCCACGCAGACGCCGAGGGACTGGATTCCCCCGAGGAACAGGAACCGGCGCACCACCTCCGCGGACAGCAGCGACTGGCGGCGGGAGCGGGGCGGGCGGTCCATCACGTCAGGTTCAGGAGGTTCGGCACCCAGAGCGAGGGCAGGAAGTACGTCCGATCCGAGGTCGATGGCCAGCACCTGGACGGCCATGAGGGGCACCAGAGGGAATCCGATGAACGTCGCGGCCAGGATCGGGGTGAGCTCGGCGATGTTATGGCTGAACAGGTAGACCAGAAACTTGCGGATGTTCTGATAGACCGAGCGCCCCAACTCCACCGCGGTGACGATCGAGGCGAACGAGTCGTCGAGAAGGACGATGACCGCGGCCTCCCGGGCGACGTCCGTGCCCGTCCGGCCCATCGCGACGCCGATGTCCGCGTGCTTGAGCGCCGGCGCGTCGTTCGCGCCGTCACCGGTGACCGCCACGACCTGGCCGGCCCGTTCGAGCGCGGCGACGATCCGCATCTTGTGCTCCGGGCTGACCCGGCAGAACAACAGGTCACCGGGCGCGGCCAGCAGCCCGTCCAGTTCCGGCTCGTCCATTCCTGACAGTTGGGCGCCGGTCACCACCACCGGGGCCCGCTCCTGCACGATCCCGACTCTGCGGGCGACTGCCTCGGCGGTGAGCGCATGGTCACCGGTCACCATCACGATCCGGATCCCGGCGTGCCGGCAGGCGCGGACCGCGGCGGTCACCTCCGGCCGCGGCGGATCCAGCATCCCCACCAGTCCGCACAGAGTCAGCTCCGACTCTGCGGCGTCCTGTGTCAGGTTCGGCGTGTCGACGTCACGGCAGGCCACCGCCAGCACCCGCAGCGCCTGGCGTGCCATCGCATCATTCGCGCGGTTGACGGCGGTGCGGATCTCGTCGTCGACGGGCCTGCTCTCACCGTCCCAGTCAATCCGGGTGCATCGGGCGAGCAACTCCTGCGGGGCGCCCTTCACATACACCTGGTAGCCGCCCTCACAGCGATGCACAGTCGTCATGAGCTTGCGGGTGGAGTCGAACGGGTACTCCCCCACCCGGGGCGTCTGCCGTTCCTCCTCCTCGAGGTCCACACCGGCCTTCGCCGCCGCGACGAGCAGAGCGCCCTCGGTGGTGTCACCGAGGACGCGCCAGCCCTTGCCCGCCGAGGGCGGCAGCAACCGCGCGTTGTTGCACAGGGCGGCGACCCGAAGGAGCCCACGGACCGGGGTGCCCCCCTCGACGCTCCCGGTCGGGGCGTAGCCCACCCCGGAAACGCTGCGCACCACTCCGCCCGCCCAGAGCCGGGTCACGGTCATCTCGGCCTGGGTCAGGGTTCCCGTCTTGTCGGTACAGATGACCGTCGTCGACCCGAGCGCCTCCACCGCGAGCAGCCGCTTGACCAGGGCCTGGTGGCGGGCCATTCGCCGGACCCCGATCGCCAGTGACACCGAGAGCGTCGCCGGCAATCCCTCCGGCACCAGAGCCACCATCACCCCGAGCGCGAAGACGAAGGACGCCACCACGGGCTGGCCGCTCGGCACCCGCACGGCGAACACCAACGCCCCGATGCCCAACGCCGCGACCGACACCCGCCGCGCCATCACCGCGACTTGCCGCTGCAACGGGCTCCTCTGCGCGGGCGCGTCGGCCGTCAGCCGGAAGATCCGGCCGAACTCCGTCGCCGATCCGGTGGCGACGACCACCGCTCGGCCGGTGCCCGCCGCGACAGTTGTCCCCATGAACACCAGGTTGCGGGCCTCCAACACCGCGAGGTCGGCCGCCACCGGCTCCTCGCGGCGCCCCACCGGTCCGCTCTCCCCCGTCAACGACGCGTTGTCGACCGCCAGTTCGTGCGCCTCCACCAACCGGCAGTCCGCGGGCACCGCATCGCCTGCCTCCAGCAACACCAGGTCGCCCCTGACGAGGTCCCGGGCGGGAACCTCCTGACGCTGCCCCGACCGCAACACCCGGCAGGTGTGCGGCACCATCGCCTGCAATGCCTCCGCGGTGCGTTCGGCCGAGTACTCCTGGACGAATCCGATCACCGCGTTCAACATCACCACGGCCAGGATCGCCACCGCCAACTGCAGGTTCCCCACCTCACGAGGACGCTGCACGGCGTAGGCCAGGAACGTGACCGCGGACGCCACCAGCAGCACCACCGCGAACAGATCGGTGAACTGTGCGGCGAACTTCAACCACACACGCCGATGCGGCGGCGTAGGCAATTCATTCGGCCCGAACCGGGTCAACCGCGCCGCAGCCTCGGCCGACCGCAGCCCTCGCGCCGATGTGCCCAACGAACGCAGAACGTCACTCGCCGCCAGCGCCTGTATGCCGCGCGCATTCGGCGGCGACCCGGTCTCCGCCGAGTGCCCGACAAGGCCTGCCGTCACATCGATGCCACCACCGCCCACGTGTGCACCAGACCCGCCACCGCACACCGCGCTGCCCCAACGAGCCACCGTCCACAGAGAATACGGGGGCGGAGCTCATCGGCGTGCCCGATCATGTGGGGGACGGCCACACGTGGTGAGCCCAGACCGTCCTCGGGGGAACGGTTTTCGCCTGTCGGCGCCGCACACGTCGCGAGCCGCTGTGGTCGCCCGGGCCA
This sequence comes from uncultured Actinomycetota bacterium, assembly GCA_963740575.1. Taxonomy (GTDB): domain Bacteria; phylum Actinomycetota; class Actinomycetes; order Actinomycetales; family Kineosporiaceae; genus CAVUET01. Next base: position 126,934 of record CAVUET010000003.1, read on the forward strand.
TGTTGACCGAGATCAGAACGGGCGTAGGCTGAGACGTCGCTCGGGACCCTGGTGATGGAACTGCACTGTGCAGACGTACCAGCAGGTGAGGTCGCGATGTCCGAGAACGCTCTTCCTGTCGACGACGTCGCCGCTGTCGCCGTTCGAAAGTCGTGACCTTCGTGTCGGGCCGTACATGGCGACCGTGGCTGGTCCGGGACCGGCGTGGCGTCCGCGGATCGCGTCACCTGCGCCCGGAAGCCGGCGCGGCCCAGCGGCACGGGCGGGTGACCCTCCCCGGCGGCACCCTCGCGTACACCACGGCGGGCGCGGGTGACCCGGTGCTCCTGATCCACGGCCTCGGCGGGACGCGGTGGACCTGGCGCCATGTGATCGGCTCTCTGGCAACGACGCACACGGTGATCGCCCCGGACCTGCCCGGCCACGGCGAGTCCGACCCGCCCGCCGGGGACTACTCGCTCGGCGCCCATGCCGCGGCCCTGCGCGACCTTCTGGTCGCCCTTGGCCACCCGCGGGCCACGATCGTCGGCCACAGCCTCGGGGGCGGCATCGGACTGCAGTTCGCCTACCAGTTCCCCGACCGGACCCAGCGCCTGCTGCTGATCAGCAGCGGCGGTTTCGGCAGCGAGCTCACCCCGATGCTGCGGGCCGCGACCCTACCCGGCGCGCGCGCCGTCATCGCCGCCCTGAGCAGGTTCCCCGCTGCCCAGACCCGGCTCCTGCTCCGCATGCTGTCCCTGTTCCCGGGGGTGATCGCCCATCAGGACGTCCGCCCGCTCACGGACGGGATCCGAGGCCTGGTCGGTGCCCAGCAGCGGCGCGCCTTCGTCCGCACGGCCCGTGCCGTGATCGACTGGAAGGGCCAGACCGTCAGCGCATCCCGCCAGCTGGGACTGCTCGCCGACCTGCCCGTCCTGGTCGCCTGGGGCACCGATGACCGGACGATCCCGCCGTACCACCATGAGACGGTCCTCCGGCAACTGCCGGACTCCTGCGCCGTCGAGATCTCCGGAGCCGGTCACTACCCGCACGAGACCTCGCCCGAGCGGTTGCTGCCCGGGTTGCACGCCTTCCTGGGCTCCACAGCGCCGTTCCGCTACGACGAGACGCGCTGGCGCCACCTCCTGACCCAGGACCCCGCGGCGATGCCCATCGCCGGGCCGAGCGCGTCCGGCGTGACGGCCCGGGTGTCAACGGCGGGCGGCAGCTGACAGGCCCACCGATCGACCGGCCACGGTCAGGTGATGTCCGTGCCGACGCCGACGAGCCCGTGCGCGCCCTCGGGCCCGCCCAGCGGTAGCACGCTCAGCCGCACGACCCTGGCTGTCCCATCGCGGTCGGGCAGGCAGACCCGGCGGTCGAGGATGGCCTGACCTGATGCGAGCACGGCCAGCTCCACCTCGTCCAACACGCCCGCCACCTGGCCATCGGGGTCGAGCATCCGCTCGTCCCGGCCTTCCAGTTCCGTCGGGCTCTGGTACCCGCGGAAGGTGAGATAGGCGGTGTTGCAGCCGATGTAGCGGCGTTGGGCATCCTTCCAGAAGACCATCTCGGGCACCGCGCCCATCATTGCGGCGAGCAACTCCTCCTGCCGGGAGAGTGCCTGGGTGAGGGTCTGCGCGCGTGCGGTCGAGGCCACCAGCAGGTCCTCTGCCTGCCGGCGCGCGGTCACGTCCTGCTCGACCTGGACCATCTGCACGATCGCCCCGTCCTCCACCACGGGGCGCACCTGCAGGTGCGCGCAGTACCGGCGGCCGTTCCTCGCGGTCAACCACAACTCGCCGTTGGCGGGTTCGTTGCGGGCGAGGCGGGCGAAGAAGTCGACCACCTCAACGGAGTTGGCCCCGGATCCCTGCACCAGCTCGACCCGGGTACGACCGACAACCTCCTCGAGGCGGTACCCGCTCATCCGGGTGAACGCCCTGTTGACCCACTGGATGCGACCGTCAGGGCCAGTGATCACCACCGCGTTGGCCGTGGCACGCGCGACCATCGCCAGTCGCTGCGCCTCGGCCGTTACCTCGGCCAGCTCGGCATCCGCGGCCTTGCGACGGGTGATGTCCACCGTCTGGGTCAGGAACGCCGTCACCTGCCCGTCAGGACCCTTGAGGGAGCGGATGTTCACGTCCACCCAGACCGGCGCACCATCGGGACGGATGTAGCGCTTCTCGAACCGGGCCGTCTCGATCCGCCCGTCCAGCAGCTCACGCCGCACCGCCTCGCTGCGGGCGATGTCATCCGACCACGTCACGGCGCTCAACGAGACCCCGATCAGCTCCACCGGAGAGCGCCCGAGCAGGTCGGCGAACGCGGAGTTGACGCGCAGGAAGCAGCCGGAGGGGTCCGTGACCACCATGCCGATGGTGGCCAGCTCCAACAGGTCGATATCGGACGGGACACCGGCACCATTGGCGTCCGCTGGCAGATTCACCAGATACCTCCCACCTCGGCGCCATCTTGGAGACGTATCGGCAGTTCAACCCCCCGGAGTAACCCCGAAGTGCATCTCAGCGCCGGCTGGCGGGCCCGTTCCACCGGTCGCGGCGTCAAGCCGATCCCGGCGGCAACCGATAAGAACACTCGAGGGCCCGGACGGCAGGGGTGTGGGTGATGACCGGTGCAGACCGCCGAGCGGACGGCTGGTTGCACGAGGTTCTGACCGCCAGCCCCGATGGGATGGCGGTGCTTCGTGCCGCCATCGACGCCTCCGGCCGCGCGACCAGGTTGACCCTGCGGTACGTGAATCCCGCGGCCGCTGCCTGGTGGGGCCTGCCGATCGACGAGGCCATCGATCGCGAGCTACGGGAGCTGCTCGACCCCCGGCGAGGGGCTGTGCTGTGGGACCTGTGTGCCAGGGTCATCCGGACCGGGCAACGGCAGCGGGTCCGGGTCCACCAGCCCTCTGACCGGGGTGAGGTCGTGGTGGACCTCGTGATGGAGCGAATGCAGGACCGCTTCGTCATCGTCACCTTCCGCGACGTCAGCCACGCCGCCGCGGACGAGCAGTTGATGGCAGCGGCCTACGAGCAGACCACGCAGGCCCAGGCAACCCTGCAGGCCGCGCTGGACGCGACCACGGACGCATTCGCCGTCTACGACACGTGCCGCCACCCCGACGGTCACCTGCTCAGCCTGCGTCTGGTGCAGATGAACGCGGCCGGAGTCCACGGGTTGGGGGTCCAGGACCGGGAGGACCTGCTCGGCAAGGACATCCGCGACTTCTACCCCGCGGCGCTCCACACCGGACTGTGGGATGTCGTGCGCACGGCCGTGGCCTCCCAGGCCACGCAGAACTTCCGGCTGCACGAGACCGATGCGTGCGGTGCGTGGATCGGCGCGTGGGACAACACGATCGCCCCGGCCGGCAAGGACCGTGTCGTCATCACCTGGCGCGACGTCAGTAACGAGGCGCGCCGGGAACGAGAACTGGCCAGCGCCACCGATGCCGCGCGGTTCGCCGCCAACCATGACCCCCTGACCGGGCTGGCCAATCGCGCACTGCTCGCGGAACGGATGTCCGAAGCGTTGACCGCGGGCGCTTCGCAGGAGGAGGTCGCGATCGTCTATGTCGACCTGGACCAGTTCAAACTCGTCAACGACAGCTACGGGCACGCCGCGGGGGACGACCTGCTGCGTGTGGTGACCACCCGCCTGCGCGAACTGGTCCGAGCCCGGGACACCGTTGCCCGGGTCGGCGGGGACGAGTTCGTGCTGCTGCTTCGCGAGCTGCCGCCCACCTGGAACGCCGACCACTTCGTCGCCCGCGCGCGCACCCACATCGAGCAGTCCACGATGCTCTGCGACCACGCGGTCCATCCGCGCGCCAGTTTCGGTGTCGTGCTGGCGCCGCCGGGCACCCGGGACGTCGAGCAGGTCCTCTGCCGGGCCGACTACGCCATGTACCAGGACAAGGATGCCCGCCGCTCCACCAGCTGCCGATGAGGATGCGGTAGCCCCGGCGCGGCGATGGCCTTCGGGACCGCGGCGCCTCGTCGAGGTGCTGGCGCCTTCAGCGGCCCTGTGAGGCGGCCGGCAGGGCGAGTCGGAGCCATACCGACGTCCCGGAACTGGTGGCCCGGACTCCCCAGGCGTCACACAGCGCGTCCACGATCGCCAGGCCGCGCCCGCCGACGTCCCCGGGTTCCACCGCCGGGACCCGCACGAGTTCGGCGCCACGGCCGTGGTCATCGATGCGCAGTTCGATGAACGCGCCGGCCGAGACGCGGACGTCGAACGTGGGGGAATCGGTATGCCGGACTGCGTTCGTCGCCAGCTCGCTGACCAGAAGCTGTGCCGACTCGCACACGTCGGCGCCGAACCCTCGCCCGCGCAGGACCTCCCGGACCCACGCCCGGGCCGGGTGGACCGACTCCGGGGTCGCGGGGAAGCGTCTGGTCGCGGCGCGCCCACCCCTGGAGCGGCGCTCGCCCATGGGCCAGGTCCGCGGCGACGCCGATTCGCTCACGGCTTCAATCTCGCAGCGCGGACCCTGGACCTTCCGGGACGTTGGGCCGCACCGGGTAGTCGCCTTCGTCCTACTGCCTCACGCTCGCGGCGGCCGTGGTCAGTCGGCGCGCAGGGTGAGGATCAGGACGGCGGTGTCGTCCTCACGCGCGCCGGGCACGGCGAGCTGGCGCATGAGGGCGTCGGCCAGGACCTCCGGGTCCGAGCTGGTGTCGCCGGCGAGCTGGTCGAGCCGGGCGAGCAGGTCGGCGATGGTGTCGGTCAGGGCCACGCCGCGGCGTTCGATCAGCCCGTCGGTGTAGGCGATCAGGGATCCACCGCGCGGGAGGTGCAGGTCGGTCTGGGTGTACTCGACACCCGTCAGGGCGGCCAGCGGGGGGTTGGGCGCGTCGGCGGCCAGCCGGGCGAGGGGCCGCCGGGGGTGGGCGGGGCGCCGTTCCGACCGCGGCAGGGTGATCAGCGGGGGGTGGCCGGCGCTGCAGTACTGAACGGAGCCGCTCACCGGATCGAGGTGTCCGTAGACCAGGGTCACCAGTTCGATGTCGGCGTCGGCCGGGATGGTGGTGACCATCGCCTGGTTGAGCCGGGTGAGCACCACGGCGGGGGCATCGCCGTCGGCGGCGAGCACCCGCAGGGCCTGCTGGAGGCGGACCATCGTGGTGGCTGACTCGACACCGTGCCCCGCGACGTCGCCGACGGCGAACCCGATCAGGCCGCCGGGCAGGGGGAACACGTCGACCCAATCCCCGCCGACGGCGACCCCGAGGCTGACAGGTTCGTAGCGGGCGGCGATCTGGACCGGTCCGAGCCGGTCGGGCAGGTCGGGCAGCAGGCCACGCTGCAGGACCTCTGCGACGTACCGGTCACGGGCGGCGCGCTGGCGGGGCACGGTCACATCCAGCGCGATGCCGAAACAGCGGGCCGCCAGACCGTCGGCGTCGATCTCCAGATGGCAGCGGACGGCGATCGTGCGGGCGACCTGGCCTATCGCCGCCCGGCCGTCAGCCGTAGGTAGTGGCTCGGCCAGGACCCGGACGTCCACCGGCTCCAGATCCGCGTCGGGGTCGACGAGCACGGCGGTTCGCAGGCGGGCGACTGCTGCCCGATCCTCGGGGTGGATCCGGTTCAGCAGTTCCTCCATGCAGGGACGCACAAGGTCGGGGTCGGCACCCAGGAGCCGGTACAGCTCTCCCGACCAGTGCACGGCCCCGGAGCGCAGGTCCTCCTGCCAGCTGCCCAGGTGGGCGATCCGCTCGGCCAGGGCCAGCTGATCGGCGGAGATCCGCAGAGCGTCCTCAGCCAGACGTTGAGCGCTCAGATCCCGCACCACGGCCGCGATCAGCGGCGTGGCGCCCGTCGTGATCGCCGACAGCGACACCTCGACCGGGAAGCTGCTGCCATCCCTGCGCACACCGGTCAGGACCAGTCCCCCGCCCATCGCCCGCCGGTAGGGGTGTGCGACGTACTGGTGCCGGTAGCCGGCATGCCGGGCCCGGAACTGCTCCGGCACGAGCAGGTCCACCTGCCCGCCCAGCAACTGCCCCCGCTCGTATCCGAAGACCACCTCGGCGGCCCGGTTGGCGAACACGATCCGGCCCGCCTCGTCCACCCCCACAACCCCGTCGGTCAGCCCTTCCAGGATCGAGGCGTACTCCACGGTCAGCGCGCCGGGGGCGACCGGCCCGGACGGATTCACCATCGTGCGTCGACGCGGTACGGCCCGTCCGACCGGGCGGGCCTGCCGCCACCGTCCGGTCGCCGGGTGCCCATCCGCGCCTCCACTGTCGATCCGGGCCTGCAGCCCTCAGCCAGTGGCAACGGATCGTTATCAGTCGTGACGCTACGGCAATACTTGAAGATCCACATTCTCCGGAGATGATCTGTTCCGCGGTTCAGTTCAGCTGACTGCGGCCTGATCAGTGCACCCTTACTGACCAGGGACCTTGGTCCCGAATATGGCTCAGGTGCGGAATCGCGAGACGGTGTCCTGCAGGTGGGCGCTCATCCGGGCGAGTTCGTCGGTGGCCTGCTGGGACTCCGTGACGCTGTGCGAGGTGGCCTCCGCGGCCTGGGCGACACCGTCGATGTTGGTGGTGATGTCGCGGCTGCCGGCGGCGGCCTCGGTGACGGTGGCGGTCATCGTCGCGGCGGTGGCCGTCTGCTCCTCGACGGCCCCGGCGATCGAGGACTGGTAGTCGTTGACCTCCGCGATCACCTCACCGATCTCGCAGATGGCGGTGACCGCCTGGGTGGTCTGGGCCTGGATCTGCTCGATCCGCTCGGTGATGTCCTGGGTGGCCCGGGCGGTCTCCTGGGCCAGGTCCTTGACCTCGCTGGCCACCACGGCGAAGCCCTTGCCGGCGTCCCCGGCCCGGGCGGCCTCGATGGTGGCGTTCAGGGCCAGCAGGTTCGTCTGCTGCGCCACCGCGTTGATCATCGCGACCACGCCGCTGATCTCGGCGGAGGACTCCCCCAGAGCCTGGACCGCGGCGGTGGTGTGCTCGGCCAACTCCACCGCGTGGGCGGCGACCCGGGCGGCCTGGCTGGTGTTCTGGGCGATCTCGGCGATCGAGGCGCCGAGCTCGCTCGCGGCGGTGGAGAAGCCCTGCACACCGGCGTCGACATGACGGCTGGCCTCGGCCACCACCCCGGCCTGGGCCGAGGTCTGCTGGGAGGCGGCGGCGATCACACCGGTGTTGCCGGACAGCTGTTCGGTCGCGGCCGCCAGAGCGGTGGCGGAGTCGTTGACCTCCCGGACGGTGCCGGCGATCTGCTCGACGAAGGTGTTGAACAACCCGGAGATCTCGCTCAGCTCGTCGCGGCCGACAGTGTCCAGGCGGACGGTCAGATCCCCGTCCCCGTGCGCGATCTCGCGCAGCCGCTCCCTCAGCTGACGCAGCGGGCCGCCGATCGAGGCGGTGATCAGACCCGCGGCTCCCAATGCGACCAGCAGCGCCACGACGGCGGCGATCACGATCGTGGTGTGACCGCTGGCACCGGCGCCGTGGGCGTCCTTGGCAGTTGCGGCCGAGTGCGCGCCCAGCTTGCCGGCAAGATTCGCGACCGCGGTGAACCCGGCGTTGTAGGTGCTCACCTCGGCGCCGTTGACCAGGGCATCGGCCTGCGCCGACGCGGCCAGGGTGCCCTTGCGGTAGGCGGACGCGATCTGCGCGTCCACGGTCATGAACTCGTCGAACTTCTGCGCCGCGCTGGCTTGCAGATCCCGCCAGGCCTGCGGGTCGCCGACCAGGCCATCCGCGAGGGTCTTCAGATCGGTGCGGGTCCGCTCGGCAACGGCCAGGAAGGTCTTCCGGTTGCCGGCGGTGTCCACGACCCCTGCGGGCCCGTGCCGGGCCGCGTCGAAGGCATAGGCGTTCTGCCACCCGTTCAGGTCCGCGAAGTCGAACTTCACCGCCTGCACCGACGACAGCATCAGGTTGCCGTCGGCCAGGTTTGCCGAGGCGGTCATGCCGGAGCTGATCTGGGTGAAGCCGACCACCGCCAGCACGGCGATGAACGTCACCAGGGCCCCGGTCAACACCCGGAGCCGAGCGCCGATCCGCACCTTGCGCAACACCATCACTGCTTCACCACTCCTCGCGCAGGTCGGCCGCACGGATAGTCCGGCATCACATTTGTCGACCCGCCAGCCCCACGCTTGAGCCCATCCGCCGATCCAACCTGCAACGAGCCGCGTCGCTGTGCAGATGGGTGTGACGTCCCGCGGAAGTTCAGGCCCCGAACGCGGCCTCGGCCTCCTCGTCCGTCAACCCATCGTCCCGGTACGTCGAGGTGCCGTGGTCGAGCAGCTCCTGGGCGGCCGATCGCAGCGCACCGTAGGCGGCCCAGGCCAGCGCTCCCCCGGTGGAGATCCGCCGGGCACCGGCGCCGGCCAGTTCGGGGACCCCCGGGCCCGCGCGCAGCAGCAGGACGTTCAGCGGGGCCGGGACCTCCGCTACCACCCGCGCGATGTCAGCGAGGTTCCGCAGCCCCGGCGCGTAGACCACCTCGGCCCCCGCCTCGCGGTAGGCCCGCAGCCGGTTGATCGTGTCGTCCAGATCGGGGCGGCCGTACAAGTAGTTCTCGGCGCGCGCGGTCAGGACGATGCCGTGTCGCGCGCACGCCCGGGCCGCGGCGGCGACCCGCTCGCCGGCCGCGTCCAGCGCCTCGACCCGCTCGGCGGCCGGGTCGTAGTCCTCGATCGACAGGCCCGCCGCGCCGGCGTCCGCAAGCATGTCGATCGTCTCGCCGATCCCGTCCAGGGTGTCGGAGTAGCAGCGTTCGGCATCAACGTTCAGCGGCTGCTCGACGGCCCCGCTGAGGGCCGCCACATGAGCCACCAACTCGTCCCGGGTCACCTGCTGGTCCAGCCTGCCGAGGCTGGCCGCGAATCCCGACGACGTCGTCGCCAGCGCCGGAAAGCCAAGCGTGGCAAGGATCCGGGCCGAGCCGATGTCCCAGGCGTTCGGCATCAGGAAGGTGCCCTGCCGGTGCAGCTGGCGGAACCGTTCGCGCACCTCGCTGCTCATCGTGCCTCCGCTGCGTCGACGCGGGCCGACGCTAGCATCTCAGGCCTGCTCACCGGGCCCGGCGGGCGCGGGGACGAGCGGCAGCCAGAACATGAACGCCGATCCCGTGCCCAGCTCGGACTGCACGGTGAGATCACCGTGCATGGCGCGGGCCAGGTGCCGGGCGATGAACAGGCCGAGGCCGGTGCCCCCGGTCGACATGACCATGGGGTCCTCGACCCGGTGGAACTTCTCGAAGATGCGCTCGCACTCGCTGTCGGGCAGACCTCGACCGTGGTCGCGAACGGTGACCATGCCCCGCCCGTCCAGCGGCTCGACGGTGATCTCGACACCCGCTTGCGCCGGGGAGTACTTCAGGGCATTGGAGATCAGGTTCGTGAGCACCTGGATGGCCCGGGCACTGTCGCAGGTCACCTCGACCGGGGAGCTGGGCGTGGCCGCCGCCAGCCGCGGCGCCGCGTCCGCGAAGTCCTCCATGGCCCGCAGCACGAGACCACCGAGGTCGGCGTGGCCGAGTTGGATGGACTGCGCGGGCTGCTGGTCGCTGTTGATGTTCGACGCCAGCAGCAGGTCCTCGACCAGCCGGGCCAGGTGCCCGGCCCGGTCCGCGATGACGTGCAACGCCTTGGCCCGCTTCTCGGGCGGGAGTTCGTCCCCGCGCTTGAGCAGGAGATCCGCGTAGCCCTTCAGCGGGGTGATGGGTGTCCGCAACTCGTGCGAGACGGTCGCCACGAAGTCGGACTTCAGCCGCTCCACCTGCCGCTCGCGGGTGAGGTCGTGGACGTTGACCACGTCGCGCAGCAGGCCGTCCTCGCCGAAGGTGGCCGCGTGGGCGCAACGGACCGAGCGCCGTTCGCCGTCCGGCCGCACGATCTCCGCATCGACGGCCGCCCGCGGCGCCTCCGGGGAGAGCCGATCCCGCCCGGCGGTGAATGCGTCGATGGGCCGGCCGTCGAGGTCGTAGGCGGTCAGCAGCTCTGCGAGCGGCTGGTTCAGGGCGGCCGACTCCGACCACCCGGTGAGCCGCTCAAGGGCGGGATTCCACAGAGAGACGCTGCCCCGGCCGTCGAGCACGAGGATGCCGTCGCTGGACTGGTCGACCACCGCGCGCAGTTTGCTCGTCTCGGCGACGAGTTCGGCGAGGTGTTGGGCACTGCTGAGAGCCGCACCCAGGGCACTGGCGAGCGAGGTGAGCGCGGTCAGGTCGCGCGGGCGGAACGGTCGGCGCTCGCTGCGGCCGATGGCCACGCCGCCGAGCCGCGCGCCGTCCGCCTCGAGCGGCGCCACCACGGCGGTGGCCCACCCGTGCAGTCCCGGCTGCTCGACCAGAGCGGGACCGTCCCCGGCCCGTGCCAGCAGGGTTTCCCGTTCCGTATCGAGCCGGACGGGCCGGGGATCGTCCTCGGAGCCCGACATCGCGACCGCCTGGTGTCCGGAGAACCCGAGCAGGACCTCGTCCGCGGCGAACCCGTCCCGGGCCAGCCGGAGGAACGCACTGATCGCGTGCTCGCGGTCCGGGTTCGCGGCCAGCGCCTGGGAGAACGTCAGCACGTGCGAGGTCCGCTGCCGCTCCTCCTCCTCGGTGGCGATGGCACGGTAGGCGTACGTGATCGCCGCGGCGGGCAGCACCGCGAACGGCAGGAAGACCGGCGTGTGGACCGCGATCGTGACCACCGTCGCGGACAGCGCCAGGGTCGTGACCAGGGTGAAGACGGTCAGGCGCAGGTCCTGACGGAGCAGGTCCGGCACCGAACCCGCGCCCAGGGCGGAGAACAGCAGCGAGACGCAGATCAGGTTCACCGTGGCGAACCCCGCCGCGCCCACCAGCATGACCGCCACCAACCGGAGGTCGAAGCTCGCCGGATGCGTCGAGCAGGCGCGGAGCAGGACGATCAGCAACGAGGCCGCGGCCGCGTAGGTGCCGACGTTGAACAGGGTCTTGATCGGAGCCCGTCGTCTGATCAGGTAGGCCAGGGTGAGCCCGGCGAGCCCGGCTGTGATGGCCTCCCGCGGCGGGAGTAGCAGGACGTCGATCAGCACCATGGGGTCGATCAGGGTCAGCTCCTCGACCGCATCGCGGTGCCGCAGCCGTACCGCCGACAGCTCCCCGGCGCAGGTGAGCAGGGTCAGGGCCAGCACCAGTTCCGGACCGCCCAGCCAGCCGAGAGTGACGATGGGCCGGCCTGGCCCGCCGAGACCGATCCCGGACAGCACCACCCCGGCCGAGACCGCGCCCACCAGCGCGATCCCGCCGACCACCAGGACCAGCGGGGTCGGTCGGCGCGCAAACAGCCGGCGGCCGGTCGCGCGGCTCGGGGAGGCCGCGCGACCGGCCACTGCCGGTTCCTCGGTCACGTCATCACATCGGTCTGGCTGGTCGCTTGGCTCAGTGCTTCGGGTTGGTCAGTTGTTCGCATTGGTCAGTCCGATTGGTCTGTTGCCGGCTCACCTCCAGTTCATCGGTCGCTGCGGGTCGAGCCGTTAGTTCCAGGCCGCTGCCCAGGACCGACCCGACCACTGGTTCGTGGCCCACGACCTACCGGTCCAGTCATCGCCGGCCCAGGACCTGCCGGTCCAGTCATCGCCGGCCCAGGACCTGCCCTGCCACATCTTGGCGGCCCAGTCGTCACCGGCCCAGGTCCTGGCCGCCCAGGCGCGTGCCGCCCACTCCTGCCCGGTCGCACCGGTGCCCGCCCAGGACCTGCCGGCCCACGAGCGGCCCACCCACTCCTGGGTGGTGGGATCGAGGGCTGCCCACGAACGCCCGGCCCAGGAGCGCCCCTCCGGGCTGATCGCGTCCCACGCCGCGCCGGCCTTGGCGATGTCGCCCTGCTCGAGCGCCTTCGCCAGCGCCTTCCACTTGGCCTGGTCGCCCGGTGCCACGTTGTCGGACTGCGACTTTGCGGTGACGGCGCGATGCCTGGGCGCCGCGGCGAGCGCAGCCTCCAGATCGAGGCCCCCGCTGCCGGTCGCCGCGGAATCGGACAGGCCGTCAGCCCGGTAGGCGGTGCCCACCAGCAGGGCCTTGACGTCGTCCGGCTTCAACCGCGGGTACTGGGCGAGTAGGTCGGCGATCGTGCCCGAGGTGACCGCCGAGGCCATCGAGGTACCGGAACCGCGGAAGTACTCCTCGCCGACCCTCGCCGACGGGTAGGCCAGGTCGATCACGCTGCCGGGGCTGCGCAGCCCGATCACGTGGGCGCCCGGTGCGGCCAGGTCCGGCTTGCTCACGCCCTGGTTGGTCGGTCCGCGACCGGACCAGGTCCCGAGCAGGTCGTCCGCGTGGTCGGCGGTGCCGCTCTCGTCCACCCCGCCGACGGTCAGCAGGGTCGGGTCGTTGCCGGGTGCCGAGACGCTGCCCGGGTCGGGCCCGTCGTTGCCCGAGGGCACGACAACGGTCACCCCGGTACGCCAGAGCGCCCGGAGGGCCTGGTTCAGCGGGTCGATCTGGTAGGGCACCGGGCTGCCGGAGGCGAGAGAGAGGTTGAGCACCTCGACGCCGTACCGCTTTCCCTGGTCGGCGACGACCTGCAGCCCCTTCAGCACGGAGCTGAGGTCGGTGCCGCCGTCGGCCCGGGCCACCTTGACGTCGAGGATCTTCGCCCCGGGAGCCACCCCGAGGTAGGCGCCGGCCGAGGCCTGGCCGCTGGCCGCGATCAGCCCGGCCATGAAGGTGCCGTGTCCGTGTCCGTCGCCGCCGCCACTGCCCGTGACGTCGATGTGGGCCACCACCCGATCCCGCAGGTCGGCGACGTCGGCCACGCCGGTGTCGACGACCGCCACGGTGACGCCACGGCCCTCGTCCCCGGTCGCGGGAAGCCCGAGCGTCGACCGCACGGTGCTGACCGGCGCCGAGGACGCCAGCTCCTCCGAGGCGAAGGTGACGGCTCGGTCCGGGGTCACCCTGAACGGCGAGCCCAGTCGGTGCGCGGCCGGCAGGACCGCCGTCACACCGTTGATCAGCGGCAGCTCGGCGGTCACCTCACCGCCGGCGAGTTCCACCGCGAGAACGGTCGAGGCGACACCGGGGCCCGTCACCACCACCGGAGTGAGCGCGGCCGCGGGCGCCGGCGCTGCCAGTCCGAGCACCGCCAGCGTGCAGACGCCGATCACGGCGCCCAGGCGGGCCCACCGCGATCCGGCGGACCTCCTGACGGGCGCCGAGGCTCGTCCATGGCTCCATCGAGATAGCACCTGCATGTCGACCTCCAGGGTCGCGAGGGCCCGTCGGGCCTTGCGTCTACGTTCGACGCGCCGGCCTTCGCAGGGAACCTCTGACGCTGGCGTCACACCTTTCCCAGGTCGAATCACCCCATCGGTGCATACGGTCCCCCGTCGTGGTGCCGATGGGTCACTGACAGCCCTGGGAGGAGAGGCCATGGCGACGGTCCTCGTGGTAGATGACGACCCGGCCATCCGTGAGTACGTGGGCGACATCCTCGAACTGGAGGGGTATGACGTCCGCTTCGCGGCTGACGGCATCGCTGCCCTGGCGGACGTCGCGGCACACCGCCCCGACTGCGTGCTCCTGGACGTGATGATGCCCGGGATGAGCGGCCACGAGGTCCTGGCAGAGCTGCGCAAAGCCGATGGCGGCCCGCAGCTCCCGGTCATCATGCTGACCGCCGCCGCCGACGAGAGTCAGAGCTGGCAGGCGTGGAGCGGCGGCGTCGATTACTTCATGGCCAAGCCTTTCGAGGCCGACCAGCTGCTGCAGTTCCTGGAGTACCTGTTCGCGTCGTGCGAGTCCTGACGAGCACTGGTCACGGGAGATCCGGGTGCAGGATGTGAACGACTCGCGCGGTCGACCTGACGAGACCCTCACCCGGCGCGCGGTCACCCGTTACGCGGTGCTGGACACTCCCGCGGATTCTGCCCTGGACGACCTGGTCGGCCTCGCCCTCACGCTGACCGGGGCGCGAGCCGGTGGCATCGGGTTCGTGGACCGGGATCGGATCTGGTTCAAGTCCCGGCGCGGCCTGTCGACGCCGGAAGTGCCCCGCGCCCGGTTCCCGATCCGGTGGGGCATCGCCGATCCGCGAGCGGAGCGTGAGCAGCGATCCGCCAGCGGGGTGATCACCCTGCGGGGTGACTTCACCCTCGGTGGCGACTCGTTCTCCCGCTGCGCAGGGGCAGCGGTCGTGACCAGTGACGGCTACCACATCGGAGAGCTCTTCGTCCTCGACGACTGCAGCGTGGAGCTCGATCAGGACCGCTGCTCGGCGCTGGCCGCGCTCGCCCGCCAGGTCATGGTCCGGCTGGAACTGCGCCGCACCATGCTGTCGTACCAGGCCGTGGTCGACGGTGTCGGGCGCGTCGTTCTCCAGCTCGACGACAACCACCGGATGCTCTCCGTGACGCCCACGTGGTGTTCCCTCACCGGATTCGGCGTCGTCCGATCGGTGGGCCGACCACTCCCCGAGTTCGTCCATCCCGATGACCAGCCCCAGCTGCTCACACACCTGCAGGAGTTGCGGGAGCACAACAGGGCATCGACCTTCGAGTGCCGCCTGTTGCGGCTGTTCGGCGGGGACGTCCCGGTCGAGGTCATCGCCAGACCGGTGATCGACGAGAGTGGCCGGCGCCGCGGCCTGGTCGGGGTCATCGCCGACATCAGCGAGCGCAAGGCCAGGGAGGTGGAGACCCAGCACCTGCAGAAGCTCGAGGCGCTGGGGCGGCTGTCGGCCGGGCTCGCCCACGAGATCAACACGCCCATCCAGTTCGTGGGTGACAACACACGGTTCCTGGCCGCCTCGTACGAGGCCATGCTGCGGCTGATCACGGCCTACCGGCAGGCAACCGCCGACGGGTCCGGCGCGGACCTGCCGGCGCAGTCCCGGGAGGCGATCCTGGCGGCCGAGGCCGAGACGGACCTCGAGTACCTCACGGCAGAGGTGCCCCCGGCGATCGACCAGAGCCTGGAGGGGGTGGACCGGGTGGCCACCCTGGTCCGGGCGATGAAGACCTTCTCCAGATCCGGCCACGACGTCCAGGCGGGCGCGGACCTCAACGACGCCCTCCAGGCCGCCGTCACCGTGGCGCTCCCCCAGTTCAAGCACGTCGCCGAGATCGAGTGCGACTTCGGGGATCTGCCGATCGTGATGTGCACGATCGGCGACCTGAACCAGGTATTCCTCAACATGCTGCTCAACGCCGCTGATGCCATCGAGGACAAGGGGGTCAGCGGCACGATCACGGTCAGGACCCGCCTGGACGGTGCGAACGCCGTGATCGAGATCAGCGACACGGGCACGGGGATGCCGGATGAGATCCGCACCCGGATCTTCGAGCCCTTCTTCACCACCAAGGACGTGGGGCGCGGCACCGGGCAGGGTCTGGCCCTGGCCCGCTCCGTCATCCAGGACAAGCACGCAGGCAGCATCTCGATCCGCACCAAGGTCGGTGAGGGATCCACGTTCACCCTGGCCCTGCCGGTGGCCGGGAGGCCGCTCACGGGGGAACCGGCGGCCACGGGCGTACCGCCTCGGGTGGACAGGACGGGGATGACGTGACGGGACCGATGCCGGCACGTCCGCCGGCTGACCTGAGCGGGGCGGTCGTGTTGTTCGTGGACGACGACCCCGAGCTTCTGGCCGGGCTGCGCAGGACGCTGCACATGCTCAGACCGGCCTGGCGCACCCGTTTCGCGACCAGCGGCGCCGAGGCCCTCGACGTGCTCGACCGCGAGCGGATCGACATCGTCGTCTCGGACATGATCATGCCCGGGATGACCGGCGCCCAACTGCTCGCCCAGGCCCGGGAACGGTTCCCGGGGGTGGCCCGGCTGATCCTGTCCGGTCACTCCGACCTCGACTCGGTGATCGCGGCCCTGGGGCCCAGCCAACAGTTCCTGTGCAAGCCGATCCAGGCGCCGGCCCTGGTCGAGGCCCTGGACCGGTTGCTCGGCCTGGAGCACCTGCTGGACGACCAGAGCATGCGGGACCTCCTGCGCGCAGTGACCTTCGTGCCCAAGCCCGCCGATGCCTGCCTGCGTCTGGCGGAGGTCGTGACCGACCCGGGGACGCAGCTCGGCGAGATCGCCGAGCTGGTGTCCTCCGACGTCACCCTGAGCGCGGAGGTGCTCCGGCTGGCCAACTCCTCCTCCCTGGTCGCAGGACCGGCCACAGTGGGGTCGGTGGCACAGGCCGTGATGCTGCTGGGCCTCGCGACGCTGCGGGCGCTGGTGGAGGCGGGCGGGCCTTTCTGCCCCGATGTCGGGTTCCCCGCCGGTATCGACGGCGCCGAGTTGTCACGACGTGGCCGGCGCGCCGCCACCGACTCCCGCCGCATCGCCGAGGCGGAGCACTGGCCGGCGGACGCGATCGCGGATGTGGTGATGGCCGGGCTGCTGCACGACCTCGGCCTGCCGATCCTTGCCACCGCGCTGCCGCAGCGCTGGCCCGCGGCCGGGAACCCGCCGTCCCAGGACCCTCGTCGCGAGCACGACTACTACCTCGAGCACCTCGGCTGCGCCCCGGCTCACGCCTCCGCATACCTGTTGGGGTCGTGGGGGTTTCCGGACGCCACGGTGCAGGCCCTGGCCGATCAACCGGCCCTTCCGGGCGCCCCGGGCGCGTCGGCGGCCGGGCTGCTGCTCACCTTCGTGCGCAACAGCTCCCATGCTGCCTGGGAACCGGACGGGGAAGGCTACCTGGACGCGGACCGGCTGCGGCACTGGCAGCAGATCCTGGCCGATCAGCCGGCGCAGGACCTCGCCGAGGCGCCGCACACCTAGGCCCGGTCGAACGGCTCGGGGTAGGCGAACGTGGCGCGCAGTGACGGATCCCAGGTGGTGAGAGTGCGCACCTGAAAGTGCGATCGCCATTGCGGGCGGGGCGGGCTGACGCCGAGCCCGCGGCCAGGGCGAAACCCGAAGCGGGAGTAGTAGTCCGGGCTGCCGAGCAGGGCGACCAGCGGCTCGCCGAGCGCGTCGGCGGCGCCGAGGACCGCATGCATCAACGCCTGGCCGAACCCGCACCGCTGCCGGTCGGGCCGGACGCTGAGCGGTCCCAGCGCGAGCACCGGCGCGAGGTCGACCATGCCCCGGGTGCAGGCGACATGGCCGACCACCTCGCCCCGGGAATCCGTCGCGACGAGCGAGAGCACGGGCAGCCACGCCCTGCTGGCCCGCAGCTCGTCGACCAGAGTGACCTCGACCGGGGTCGCGGGCACGCCGGGCCGGGCAAAGGCCGCCCAGGTCACCGCGCGGATCGCCGCCTCGTCCCCGGCCTCACGCCGAATCAGCATGGCGAGCACCGTGGGCCGCTCCGTGCCGCGACGGCAACCCGTTTCCGTCGGCGTCCCACAGCTCGAGGCGGTGGTTGTCGACGACCGCGCGGATCCGGGCGAGGGCCTCGGCGATCGGTAGCGGATCCGGACGGCGCCCACCCCGGAGCCGCAGCGACACCAGGGCGTCGGCAGCCTCCCGGGCACCGATCACCGCCGCGTACGGGACCAGCCGGGCAGCGCGGATCCGGGCGGCCAGGGTGCCACGGTCCGGCCCGGCCAGCTCCGCCCGCAGCCCGAGGTCGGCGCACTTGCCGGCCAGCGCCACGGCGTCCGGCAGTTCCGCATCGGAGACGGGCAGGACCGCCAGCTGGATCGGTGCGAGCCATGCCGGGAACGCGCCGCCGTGCTGCTCGATCAGGTGGGCGACGGCCCGCTCCACGCTGCCGATGATGCTGCGGTGCACCATGACCGGGCGATGCTTCGCGCCATCCGCACCGATGTATGACAGGTCGAACCGCTCGGGCTGGTGGAAGTCGACCTGGACGGTGGACAGGGTGAACTCGCGGCCCGCCGGGTCGGTGAACTGGACGTCGATCTTGGGACCGTAGAACGCGGCCTCGCCCTCGACGGCCTCGTACGCAAGCCCGCAGCGGTCGAGGACCTCGGTCAGCAGGGCGGTGGATCGCTGCCAGCTCTCGGGCGCGGCCACGTACTTGCCGCCCGGTCCCGGCAGCGAGAGCCGATAGCGGGTCGGGCTGATGCCGAGGGCCTCGATACGCCTGCCGGATCATCTACAGCGCCGCCCGCGCCTCGCTCGGCGACCTGCTCCAGGGTGCAGAAGATGTGCGCGTCGTTGAGCTGGATGGCCCGGACCCGGGTCAGGCCGCCGAGAACGCCGGACCGCTCGGAGCGGTACATGCCGCCCAGCTCGGCCATGCGCAGCGGCAGTTCGCGATAGCTGCGGGACCGGGAGCGGTAGATCACCGCGTGGTGCGGGCAGAGGCTCGGGCGCAGCACGACCTGTTCACCGCCCAGGTCCATCGGCGGGAACATGTCGTCGCGGTAGTGCGACCAGTGCCCCGAGATCTCGTACAGCTCGCGCTTGCCGAGCACGGGCGAGTACACGTGCTGGTATCCCGCGCGCGCCTCGGCCGAGCGGATGTACTCCTCCAGCGCGTGCCGCACCGCCGCGCCGTCCGGCAGCCAGTACGGCAGACCCGCACCGATCAGCGGGTCGGTGTCCGAACAGGCCCAGCTCGCGGCCGAGCCGTCGGTGATCATGCATGGCAGTCTCCTCGCGGATGTCGGGCGAGTGACCTGCACGACGAAGCCCCGGGGCACTCGCCCCGGGGCTTCGGACTAGGACATCGGTCAGCGCGCCGGGACACCCTCCGGCGTCGTCGTCGTGGCGGCGCGCTTCATGCCCGACACGGTAGCAGGGTCAGCAGCCAGGCGATCGTTCCGGTCCGAACCAACGCGGTCGCGGCAGGTCACGCAACGCCGGATCGCAGCGACCGGCTGTGACCCGGATACCGGACGAATACCTTGCGCAGAGATCGCATGGAACGCCTGCGGGCTGGGCATCGTATAGACCGGCGCACTGACCGGTGCCACATCGCCGTGCACCCGCGCGCCTGAGCCAACCTCTCGCAGATGCGAGATCTCGACGATCGAGAAGGATGCCTGACGATGGACGACCGGTCCGACCGACGCGGGGATCAGGCCGATCCCTTCCCCGGCCGCCCGTCACCATCAGGCCCGCCGTCGCCCTCGAGATCGGTGCGCGCACGACCTCCGCTGCGCTCCTGGCCGCCGCCGCGATCCGCCTCGGGGTCGGCGTGGGGGTCAGCGTCGGGGGCAGCGTCGGGCAGGATGACGCCGTCGCCGTGGGCAGAGCAGATCGCCGGCCGCACCGCGGCCCGCGCCCGCCTGCGGCGGCGCCGGATCGTGCGCACCATCGTGCTCGGCGTCGCCGCCCTGCTGGTGGTCACGGTCGGGCTCGGCGGCTACCTCTACGTCCATCTCAACCGGAACCTGCGCAGCGTGCCACTGTTCGCAGGGACCAGCGGCAACGCCGGCACGGAGGCGGTGGACCCCTTCGGCCGCTCGCCGATCAACATCCTGCTGATCGGCTCCGACAGCCGGAACAACGCGGCGGACTGCCACCTCGGCGGGGACTGCGGCCCGGGCGCGAACGCCGACGTCGAGATGATCGTGCACGTCTCCGCGGACCGCACCAATGCCACCGTGACGAGCATCCCGCGGGACCTCGTCACGGATCTGCCCTCCTGCCGGAACCCGCAGGGCGGTGCGGTGACACCGGCGCAGACAGGGCAGATCAACTCCACTCTGGTGCACGGACCCGGCTGCACGGTGGCCGCCGTGCACAAGCTCACGCAGATCCCGATCGACCACTTCGTCATGGTCGACTTCTCGGGCGTCGTGAAGATGTCCGACGCCGTCGGCGGGGTTCAGGTCTGCGTCAGCAACAACGTCTACGACCCCTACTCGCACCTGAAGCTCAGCAAGGGCGAGCACACCCTCAAGGGCGACGCCGCGCTCGCCTTCGTCCGATCCCGTCACGGCTTCGGCGACGGCAGCGACCTGGGCCGCACCTACGCCCAGCACGCCTTCCTCAGTGCGGTGATCCGGCGCCTGAAGAGCACCGGCGTGCTGACCGACCCCGCCGCGCTCTACTCCCTCGCCGACGCGGCCACCAAGGCCCTGACCGTGGACACCGGGCTGAACAGCATCCCCCGGCTGCTCGGACTCGCGTCCGACCTGAACAAGGTGCCGACCAGCCGGATCACCTTCACCACCATGCAGACCGAGGCCGATCCGGCCAATCCGAACCGGGTGGTGCTCGGCCCAGGGGCGCGCGAGCTGTTCGCCACGATCATCGACGACCAGCCGCTCACCGCGGCACACCCGTCCGGGACCGGCGGCACGCCCGCGGCGACGGCCACTCCGGCACCGCCCTCGCAGATCGAGGTCCGGGTCGAGAACGCCACAGGTCTTGCGGACCGGGCCGCCACGGTCGCACAGGCGCTGATCGCCGACGGGTTCAGCCGCGGCACCACCTTCACGACCGCCCCGTCCCCCGCGACCGCCACGGTGCTGCGCTTCGGCCCCGGCCAGCTCGCCCAGGCCCGGGCCGTGGCCGCGGCGGTGCACCTCCCGGCCGGCGCGGTGCAGGCGGGCACCGGGCGGCTGACCCTGGTGATCGGCTCCGACTGGACCAGCGGTGCCAGGTTCCCCAGCACCGCCGGCACGGCGTCCGCCACGAACCATGCCGCGCTGTCCCAGGCGCATGCCCAGACCGCGGCGCAGAGCGGAGCCTGCGTCCCGGTGAGTACCCAGGACACCGTGGTGCTGAACGGGGTCCCGATGACCCCGATCCGCGCGTTCGCCCTCAGCCCCGGGGTGCCGGTCTCGGCGCCCTGAGCCGGCGCCGGTGGCCCGCACCCGCGGCTGCGGGGCTCGTCCACCCGCCGGAGGCCCTTGGTCCCGGCGCGAGCCGAACGTGCGCCTACAGTTGGCCCCGTGCCGGGTGCTGCTCGCGCCGACGGCTCGTCCGAGTCCGGACCCGCCGCTGACGTGCCGGGTTACCCCGCCGAGCTGGAACGCGTCGCCGCGCTCACGGACCGGCGGCTGGTGATCATCCGGCCGATCCTGCCCACCGACGCGGCGGCACTGCGCCACGCCCTGGCCGAGGCCGATCCGCAGACCCTGCAGGCCCGGTTCATGGGGGCTGCCCCGCACGACGAGGCCTCGATCCGCCGGCTGGTCACCGTGGACTACGTGTACCGGCTGGCCCTGGTCGCGCTGACACCCGGCGGTCGCGGGGTGGCCGTGGCCCGCTACGAGGGAACTCCCGGCTGCAGCTCGGCCGAGGTGGCGGTCGCCGTCGACCCCGCGTGGCGCCAGGTGGGGCTGGGGATCCTGTTGCTGCACATGTTGAGCGCGGCGGCGACCGGGCGCGGGATCGACCGCTTCACGGCACTCGTGACGGCCGGCAACACCGCCGCGCTGGCGCTGCTGCACGCCAGCGGTCTTGACTTCTCGGTCAAGATCCGCAGCGGCACGACCGACGTCGTGGTGCCGCTCGAGCTGCTCAGAACATCGCCACCGATCGCTCCGGAGCGATCGTGATCACCGGGTGCAGGGCCGGGTTCAGCCAGCGCAGCAGCTCCACGAGAACCAGCCGATCGACGGCCACGCTGCCGTCGGTGGCCAGCCCGTTGCTGATCCTGACGAAGATCCCCGAGCCGCGGCTGCGCACCGGTCTCGGCCGGTTGAAGTCGATCACCACCACGTAGTCGTACTCCGGATCGCGGCCGAGCAACCGCTCCGAGCCGGACCGGCCTGACTCGGTGCAGCGGAAGCCGCCGTGCTCGCCCACCCGGAGGGTGTTGTAGTACTGGCTGGACGGGTCCGCGACCCACCACAGGTCCTCAGAGGTGATGTGCGCGTAGGGCATCGGGCTGTCCGGAGACGGTTGCAGCCCGAACGCCACGGTCAGCGGGAAGGTGCCTGCCGGGGTCGTTCCGGAGCCTTGAATCCGGCGTTCCGCGGGAACCATCCCGGTCCGCCCCACCCGCGCCGGGGAGTCGATCACGCGGGTCCAGCCGTTGCGGTCCTGTTCGTAGGCCTCGAGCCGAGCCTGGGTGCTCGTCCACGAGCGCGCCGTCACGATCACCACCTGGCGGGCATCGCCGATCCGCTTGAGCGGGAAGGGCAGCAGGCCGCGCGGCGCGTCCTCGGGACCGTCGTCCGGGGACGGCGCCGTCAGCCCGGGATCGGCACCGTTCACACCAGTTACCTCGGAGCGTGGACGCCGCTGCCCGATAGGACCTCACCCGGTTGGCTCCGTCAACCGGCCGATCTTTCCTCCGACTGCCGCACCTGCAGCGGCGGAGCCGGCGGGTGATCGCACGCCGGTACGGTAGGAATGGCGCCGGGCGCCTCGTGGGAAGCGCCCCTCAGGAGGGCTGTGATGAACCAAACCCGTCGCTCCAGCGTCGCTGGTGGCCTGATGCTGCTCGGGATCGGCGTGCTGCTCGTGACCGGGTGGTGGTGGCCCGGCATCATGCTGGTGATCGGCGTCGCCGGCGCCGCCGAGCGGGTTCTGGAGCGCCGGTACACAGCCGCCGGCATCATCGCGGTGATCTTCATCGGCGTGCCCCTGCTGATCTCCGCGGCCGACCACATCAACATCCCCGGGACCTGGGTCGCCGGCCTGCTGGTGGCCGGGCTCGGAGTGACCGTCCTGATCCGTGCCCTCACCCGGCGGGACGACCACCGGGCCCAGCCTCACCGGGAGTGACCAGCCGAGCCTCGTAGGCCAGCGCGACCAGCTGGGCCCGATCCCGGCAGCCGAGCTTGGTCAGCGCGCGGCTCACGTGCGTCTTGGCGGTCAGAGGGCTGATTCTCAGCTGCCCGGCCAGCTCCTGGTTGGACAGCCCACGCGCCACCAGCACCAGCACTTCCCGCTCGCGATCGGTCAGCGCAGACAGCAGGTCCGGCTCCGACACCGGGCCCGTCGACAGCTCGCGGCTGGCGAACTCGCTGATCAGCCTGCGCGTGACCCGGGGCGCGAGCAGCGCATCCCCGGCCGCGACGACGCGCACCGCCTG
The DNA here is from genome assembly GCA_963740575.1 of uncultured Actinomycetota bacterium. Lineage (GTDB taxonomy): Bacteria > Actinomycetota > Actinomycetes > Actinomycetales > Kineosporiaceae > CAVUET01. The sequence continues at coordinate 149,792 of CAVUET010000003.1, forward strand.
CAGCAGCTCGACCGGCTCGATGTCCTTGAGCAGGAAACCCGCTCGCCCCGGCCCGCAGCGCCTGGAAGACGTACTCGTCGAGGTCGAACGTGGTCAGGACCAGGATCCGGGTCATGCTCAGGGACCCTTCGGCACAGATCTGGCGGGTGGCCTCGATCCCGTTCAACACCGGCATCCGGACGTCCATCAGGACGACGCGAGGCCGCGTCGCCCTGGCCCGGTCCACCGCCTCACGCCCGTTGGACGCCTCGGCCACGACCTCCATCTGCGGATCTGAGTCGACCAGCGCCGCGAAGGCCCGCCGGACGGGGGGCTGGTCGTCGGCCACTAGGACTCTGATCATGCGAGCTCCCGGTACGGCAGGTCCGCCCGGACTGCGAACCCCCCGCCTGTACACGGGCCGGCCTCGAGCTCGCCTCCGAGCAACTGGGCCCGTTCGCGCATGCCGACCAGCCCCGCACCCACCCCGACCGGCCGGTTGCCCCGGTCCGGACCGCCGGCCGGCTGGCCGGGGCTCGCCGCCGTGTTCCCCAGATTCGCCGCCGCGCCCCCCAGGCCTGCATCGTTGCGGACCAGCACGTGCACGCACCCGTCGTCCACCCGCACGCTGACCGACCCGGCCACCGCGCCCGCGTGCCTGCGCACATTCGTCAGGGCCTCCTGGATGATCCGGAAGGTAGCCAGCTGAACCGATTCCGGGACCACGTGCGCGGGCCGGCCGGATAGCTCGAAGGACAGGTCGACGCCCTGGAGCCGGGCAGTGGACACCAGTTCCTCGATGCCGTCCAGGCCCGGGCCCGGCGCGGACGAGGGATCGGACAGCTCGGACTCGCGCAGCAGGCCGACGATCCCACGTAGTTCGTGCAGCGCGGTCCGACTGGCACCGTTGATCGTCGCCGATGCCTGCCTCGCGAACTCCGGCCGCTCGTCCAACAGGTGGCCTGCCACCGACGCCTGGACGTTGATCGTGGTCAGCGCGTGCGCGACCACGTCATGCAGGTCCCGGGCGATCCGGCGCCGCTCCTCTTCCACCCGGCGACGCTGCCGCTCCTCCTGGTCCCGGGCGGCCAGCTCTAGACGCTCACGGGTGAGCTCCTGGTCGGCACGGCGGACGCGGACAGCCTCTCCCACGAACACCGGCGCCGCACCGAGAGCGACGTGCCCCAGCACGCCGTTGCCGAGTGGCGTGCCGCCCTGGACCAGCACCGTCCCGAGACCGGTCACCAGGCCGCTGGCCGTTCCCACCAGGACCGACTGCCGCCGCCCACCGGTGACCCCGGCCGTGTAGAGCGCGATGACCGGCGCGATGCCGATCAGCGGCCCCTCGTGACCGAGCAGCGCGACCGATCCTGCACACGCCGAGGAGACCAGCACCACGATCAGCGGCGCACGACTGCGGTAGAGCAGGCTCGCGGCCGCCACAACCAGCAGGGCCACGGCGGCGACCAAGGTCGGCCCGGTGACCTGGCCGTGCTCGAACACCTCGGCCGACGAGAGCACCGCAACCGCCGCGACAAGGGCCGGCTCGCGGATCCGGCCTGTCTGCATGATCACCGCCTCGCATCGCCGCCAACATCAACATCGGGCAGTCATCGCCACCCGGCTGTACTCCTATCGGAGTACGCCCGATGCATCGGCGGGACGATGCCCGTCGCGCGCCGGCCGATCATGATCACCGGCATGGAGCCCAGGAAGACCACCGGGACCACCACCACCACCACCACCACCACCACCCGGACCACCACCCGGACCTCGAGCGTCCCGACCCGGCCGCCGATTGGCAGACCCGTCAGCCCGCCCCTCGCGGTAGCGACCGCGGTGGCCCTGCTGGCCTGCCTCGTGCTGCACGAGCTGCGCGGACTCCACCTCGTACTCGGGCTGCTCGCGGCGGCTCTCGCTCTGACCCACGCCTGGAGCAGGCGCCGCTGGCTGCTCGGCATTGCCCGCAAGCTGGCCCGGGGGCGGTCCGGGGCCGCGTCCTGGTCGATTTCGCCCACGCCGCTGCGCTGCTCGTGCTGATCCCGCTGACCGCCGCCTCGGGACTGGCGATCGTCCTCGGCGTGCCGGAGGCCGCGCACCTGCACGGCAGCCTTGCGATCCCGACGGCGGTGCTGGCCCTCGGCCACGCCGTCCGGCACCTGCGGCGAGCGATCCGGCGGGCGCGTGCCAGGCTGGGCCGGTGGGTGTGCGGGTAGGCGTGGATGTCGGCGGCACCTTCACGGACCTGGTCAGCCTCGGCCCGGACGGCACGCTCCACTTCGCCAAGGTCCCCTCGGTTCCGGCGGATCCGGCCTCGGCGGTGCTCGCCGTGCTGGCCGTCGCGGCAGGGCCGGGGCTTCGTGGCGGCGAGGTGACCCGGCTCGCGCACGGCACCACCGTGGCCACCAACGCGCTGCTGGAGCGTCGTGGCGCGCGGGTCGCGCTGGTGACCACCGAGGGCTTCCGCGACGTGATCGAGATCGGGCGCCAGGACCGGCCGGCGCTGTACGACCTGACCCGGGACCGCCCGCCGGCGCTGGTGCCGCGCGAGGCGCGGTTCACGCTGGCCGAGCGCTGCGGCCCGGACGGCGTCCTGACGCCGCTGGACGAGGCCGAGGTGCGGCGGCTGGCCGGGCACCTGGCCACGCTGGACGGGCTGCAGGCCGTTGCCGTCTGCCTGCTGTTCTCCTTCGCCCGTCCCGGGCACGAACACCGGGTCGCCGAGCTGCTGCGGGAGCGGCTGCCCGGCGTCCGCGTGGTCTGCTCCGCCGACGTGCTGCCACAGTTCCGCGAGTACGAGCGCTTTGCGACCACGATCGCGGACGCCTACCTGGCACCGAGGCTGGCGTCCTACCTCGGCCGGCTGGCCGGGCAGCTCGAGGAGGCCGGGTACCCGCCGCCGCTGGTCATGCAGTCCTCGGGCGGAGTGACCGACCTGGGTACGGCCGCCGCCCGCCCGGCCGGCTGCGTCCTGTCCGGCCCCGCCGCGGGCGTGGTCGGGGCGACCTACGTGGCTGCCCAGTCCGGGGCGATCGACCTGCTCACCTTCGACATGGGTGGCACGTCCACCGACGTCGCGAGTGTGCTCGGCGGGCAGGTGATCATGACGGCTGCCAGCCTGGTCGGCGGCGTGCCGATCATGCTGCCGTCGGTGGACGTGCACTCGGTCAGCGCTGGCGGCGGCTCCATCGCCTGGGCGGACTCCGGGGGCGCGCTGCGGGTCGGCCCGACCTCCGCCGGCGCGGACCCGGGCCCGGCCTGCTACGACCGCGGCGGAACCGACCCCACCGTGACCGACGCCGACCTGATGCTCGGCTACCTGCCGGACGGCGCCCTGTTCGGCGGCCGGGTCCGGCTGTCCCGGGCCCGGGCCGAGGCCGCCCTGGCCGGGCTCGGCGAGCGGCTCGGGATGTCCGCCCACGACGTCGCCGACGGGGTGGTCAGGGTGGCCGACGCGGAGATGGCACGGGCTCTGAGGGTGGTGTCCGTGCAGCGCGGCATCGACCCGCGGCAGCTGACCGTGGTGGCGTTCGGAGGCGCCGGCGGCGTGCACGCCTGCGCCCTGGCCGAGGATCTCGGCTGCCGGCGGGTGCTCGTCCCGCTGGCCGGCGGCGTGCTGTCCGCGCTCGGGCTGGCCATCGGTGAGCTGCGCCGGGACTACGTGCTCCCGGTGATCGGGCGGCTCGACGAGGCGCCCCTCGATCCGGCCTTCGACGCGATGGCCGGGCGCGCGCACGCCGACCTGCCCGGCGCGGAGCACGCCCGGTACGCCGACTGCCGGTACGCCGGCCAGTCGCACGAGCTCACCGTGCCGGTCGGGTCCGGCGACACGTCCGAGGGCGGCGGGCAGGGGCTGCGCGAGGCCTTCGCCCGGGCGCACACCCGCAGCTACGGCTACGCGCACCCGGACCGCGACGTCGAGGTGGTGGCCGCCCGGCTGGTGGCCACGGTCCCGGCCGACCGGCCGACGCTGACCGCTCCCCCGGCCGACCGCACCGCCCGGCCGAGCCGGCGACAGGTGTGGCTCTCCGGGCGGTGGCAGGGTGTCCCGGTCGTCCCACGCTCGCTGCTCGGCCCCGGTGACGGCATCGGCGGGCCCGCCGTGGTGGAGTTCGCCGAGGCCACCTGCCTGCTGCGCGAGGGCTGGGCCGGTCAGGTGGACGGGGCCGGCTCGCTCGTCCTGGAGCAGTCGTGACGGGGCCGCAGCGCATCGCCGGGCTCGACCCCGTCACCCTCTCGGTCCTGACCGGGGCGCTGACCGGGATCGCCGAGGAGATGGGCACGGTCCTGATCCGCAGCGCCTTCTCCAGCAACATCAAGGAGCGCCGCGACTGCTCGGCAGCGCTGTTCGACGACCAGGCCCGGATGGTGGCCCAGGCCGCACACGTACCGGTGCACCTCGGCGCCCTGTTCGAGTCGGTCCGGCAGGTAGCCGCCCGCGCCCCGCAGCCAGGTGACGTGTGGGTGTTGAACGACCCGTTCTGCGGCGGGAACCACCTGCCCGACATCACCCTGGTCAGCCCGCTGATGCTGGACGGGCGGCCGGTGGGCTACGCGGCGACCCGGGCGCATCACTCGGACGTCGGCGGGATGCGCCCAGGGTCGATGCCAGCAGGATCGCGCGACATCTTCGCCGAGGGATTGGTCATCCCGCCGGTCCGGCTGCTCACGGCCGACCGGTGGGTCGACGACGTGCTGGAGCTGATCTGTGCCAACAGCCGCACCCCGCAGCTGCGCCGTGGCGACCTGCACGCGCAGGTGGCCGCCAACCAACTGGGTGCGCGGCGGCTGGCCGAGCTGGCCGGGCAGCGCGGATCGGACATGGTTTTGGCCGCCCTCGAGGCGGTGCTCGAGTACGGGCGGCGGCGATCCCGCGCCCTGATCGCCGGGCTTCCGGACGGCGCCTACCGGGCCGAGACGGCGCTCGAGGGTGACGGCGTGACGGACGCCGACCTGCCGATCCGGGTCGAGGTCCGGATCGAGGGTGATGCGCTCACCGTGGACTTCACCGGGACCTCGGCGGCGGCCGCGGGCAACGTGAACTGCCCCCTCGCGGTGACCCGCTCGGCGTGCTGCTTCGCGCTACGGGTCCTGTTGCCGGACGACGTGCCCGCCAACGACGGGACCTACGACGTGCTCCGGATCGTCACCGAGGCCGGCTCCCTGGTGGACGCCCGCCGCCCCTCGGCGGTCGTGGCCGGGAACGTCGAGACCTCGCAGCGGATCGCCGACGTGGTGCTGGACGCCCTGCGCCAGGCCGTGGGCACGTCGGTCGTGCTGCCCGCCCCGGGGCAGGGCACGATGAACAACCTCGTCATCGGCGGTCCGGGCTGGACCTACTACGAGACGCTCGGTGGCGGGCAGGGCGGCTCAGCCCGCGGTCGCGGGATCTCCGGCGCGCACGTGGGAATGACGAACACGCTGAACACCCCGATCGAGGCCCTCGAGCTGGAGTACCCGCTACGGGTCGAGCGCTACGAGCTCGATCCCGCTACCTCCGGGACCGGACGGCATCCGGGCGGTGCGGGCCTGGTGCGCTCCATCCGCGTGCTCACCGATGCCACGGTCTCGGTGCTGGCCGACCGGCACCGCCACCCGCCGGGCGGGATCCAGGGCGGCGGGCCGGGCGGGGTGGGGCGGATCGACGTGGACGGGGTCACGCTCCCGCCGAAGGCCGGCAGGGACCTGTCCGCGGGACAGGTGATCACGGTGCGCACGCCGGGCGGCGGCGGCTGGGGCCTGCCGGAGGGTGCCCCACCGGTCGATCCCCAGGAAGGCTGACGGATCGTCCCCCCGGGCTGACGAATCGCAGCCGGCCCGTCGTCGCTCACGGCCGCCCGGCTGCGCCCTCCCCCGGAGGGCGCAGCGGCTTGCCGGTCGCGGTCCTCGGCAGGGTGTCCACGATGACGATGTCGCGGGGCTGCTCGGCCCGGGACAGCCTGCCCCGCAACCAGTTCCGCAGTTGCGCCTCGGTCAGCGCCGCACCGGGCCTGGCGCTGACCGTGGCCCGCAGGCGCTGCCCGAACTCGGGATCGGCAACTGTGCTGAGCACGGCGTCCTCGACAGCGGGGTAGGCGAGGATCGCCTCCAGCACGGGGCCGGGGTACACGTTCTCACCGCCGGACACGATCATGTCGTCCACCCGCCCGGCGAGGAACAACCTGCCCACGGGATCGAGGCGACCGAGGTCCCCGGTGGCCCGCCAGCTGCCGTCAGGCTCCCAACCCCGCACCTCGACCTGGCCGACGCTGCCGAGCGGTACGACGTCCCCCTCGGTTCCGGTGATCCGCAGCCGGATCCCGCGCGGCGGGCGGCCCACGGTTCCGGGCGCCGCGCGCAGATCGGCGGGTGTCGCGATCGCCGCCCACCCGGCCTCGGTGCTGCCGTACAGGTTGAACAGCCGGTGTCCGAACACGACTCGGGCCTTCGCGGCCAGTTCGGGCGACAGCGGGGCCGCGCCGCTCACGACGGCCCGCAGCCGTGGCAGCGGGTACCGGTCCCGAACGGGCTGCGGCAGATCGCAGATCCGGCCGAGCTGCACCGGCAGCAGGATCAGCACCGTGGCCTGGTACCCGGCCGCCTCGCTCAGGACGCGCTCCGGCTCCCAACCGTGAGCCATGATCACCGGCGCGCCCACCGTCAGCCCGGCCGCGAGGTAGATCAGCCCGTAACCGTGGTGCGGGGGCGCCGCGACCACGATCGGCTCACCGCCGCGGATCGGGATCAGCCGTAGGTGGGTGGCTGCCGGGCCGGCCAGCACGCGCAGCGGCAGCCGCCGGCTGACCGGCCGCGGCACGCCGGTGGTGCCGGAGGTGAGCACGACCAGCCCACCGTGCCGGCGCGGCCGTGAGCCCGGCGCGCGTAGGGCGCGCGCCGGCCCGCCGTGTGCATCGTCCGGCCAGACCAGCTCCGGCAGCCGCAGGCCCGGGACCGATCGATCCCGGGCGAGCCACTGCGGCCCACGCACGACGGCGGTCACGCCGGACCGTTCCAGCACCGGCGCCAGCCGGTCGGCGGGCAGGTCCGGCGGCAGCAGCACAGCGGTCACGCCCAGCCTGCCGAGCCCGGCCACCGCGGTGGCGAAGTGGCGGCCGGCCAGGTTCTGCACCGCGACCCTGCCGCCGGCCCGGACACCGATCCGGTGCAGTGCCCGGGCGCACGTCTCGGCGGATCGCAGCAGCTCGCCCCGGGTCAGCGCGCCATCCGCATCGATCAGCGCCGGGCCCGACGGTGGCCCGGCCGCCACTGCGGTCGTCAGGGTGGTGCCGTACCGGCGTCTGGCCCGTGCCACCCGCAGCAGACGCACCGGATGCAGCAGGCCGCTGCCGGCCACGGCCCGCAGCGGCTCGACCGTCCGGGACAGCCGCAGCAGCCCCGTGGCCACGCTCTCGGCCGATCCGGGCAGCGCCGCCGCGAGCACCACCCCCGGCCTCGACCACCACGGGTACCAGCGCCCGCGACGGGTCACGGCCCGGCAGACCACAGCAGCAGCCTCGTCCGCGGTCATCGCGGGCATGCGCCGGTAGTGCGGGGTCGGCTCGCTCATCCGGGTCCGTACCAGTCCCGGGTGGACGGTGCTGACCGTCACCCCGTCCAGGCGCAGCTCCGGAGCGGCACAGCGCAGCCAGGTGTCGAAGGCGCTCTTGGAACTCAGGTACGACGACCAGTTCGCCGACGGAAGGCCGAGTGCAGCGGTCGATACGTTCACCAGGTGTCCCCGCCCGCGGGCGCGCATCGCGGGCAGCAGGCCCAGCAGCAGCTGGACCGGTCCCAGGTGGTTCACGGCGATCAGGCGCTGGACGTCGTGGAACCGGTCTGCCGTGTCGGCCACCGAGCGGCGGATCGACCGGCCCGCGTTGCTCACCACGATGTCCACCCGGCCGTACCGCTGCAACAGCTCTGCCGCGAACTCCTCGGCCTGCTCCGGCACGGACAGGTCCGCCGGATGCACGTGGGCGACCCCGCCGGCGGCCGCGATCCGCCCCTGGACCTCATCCAGGCGCGGTCGGGTCCTTGCCACCAGCAGGACGATCGCCCCCGCCGCCCCGAGCCGCACCGCCGTGGCGGCTCCGATCCCCTCTGACGCGCCCGTCACCAGCACCACCCGGCCGGACACCGCCTGCCGCAGCCGTTGCTCGGGCAGCTGCGGCCCGGCGATGCCCGCGGCGATCCTGAGGTAGCGCACCGGCCGCTTCACCGGCATCTGCCCGAAGGGGTCGCAGGGGGCAGCCGTGGCTGGCCGCCGGTCCTCACCTGGCACGCCGTGATCATCACGCCCTCCCGGTTCCGGCGATGATCCTAGGCGCGCTCCGGGACCAGCCGCCCGGGTTCCGACCGCCGGAACAGGTTACGGTCCGAGACATGAGCGAGCAGGCGCCCGAGCCCGTCACGTTCCGGCCCATCGGGCTGATCCGCACACCCTTCACCGAGCTCGCCGGGATGCCGATCCAGGCGGCCGGCGCCACCGGCGTGGCTGGGCGGATCGAGCTCCTGGCCGAACTCGCCCCCGCGATCGTCGATCTCGACGAGTTCAGCCACCTGACGCTGATCTACCACCTGCACCTGGCCCGGGAGCCGCGCCTGTCCGTCGTCCCCTTCCTGGACGATCGCGAGCACGGCATCTTCGCCACCCGGTCCCCCGCCCGGCCGAACCCGATCGGGCTGTCCACGGTCCGGCTCGTCTCGGTGGACGGGTGCACCCTGCACGTCGAGGACGTCGACATGCTCGACGGCTCCCCGCTGCTGGACGTCAAGCCGTATCTGCCGGACTTCGACGATCGGCCGGGCGCGCGGGTCGGCTGGTTCGCCGGGCGCCTCGCCGGAATGGCCACGACCGTCTCCGACCTGCGCTTCGCCGACCCCCGGCATGCCGCCGCCGGACAGGACGGTGAGGTCGGCGGGCACTGACCCGGACTCAAGGCGACGCGGCGGTCTCGCCCGGCCAGGATGAGCGCATGGACCACGAGGTGACGGTCATGCGGGTCGAGGCCCGCCCGACGGCCGTTGTTGTCGCCACGACCACGTGGCAGGAGTTCTCGAGTCTGTGGGGGCAACTCCTCGGCGAGGTGTGGGACTGCCTGCGTGCGGGCGGGATCGACCGAGGTTGCCGCAACGTCATGGTGTACCGGGACGACGTCCCGAACGTGGAGGTCGGCGTCCTGCTGGACCAGCCGTGCCCGCTCGTGGGGCGCGTGGTGGCCTCGGCGCTGCCGGCCGGGACCGCAGCCATGTCCGTCCACTGTGGCCCTTTCGGCGGCGTGGGGTCGGCGCATGCTGCCGTCCAGGAGTGGTGCGCGGCGCGCGGGTATCGACTGACCGGCACTCGATGGGAGGTGTACGGCTCACACAACGACGATCCCGCCCAGCAGTGGACCGAGGTGTACTGGCTGCTGTCGTGACCCGAAGCACGGATGATCCAGGTGTGCGCTGCCCCGTCGGCAGGGGCAGCGCACCGGCGCACTCAGCGTGCGCTGACGTCACCGATGGTCAGGTACACCATGGTTTGGTTCAGTAGCTGGTAAGCCACCTCGCCGAAGGTCATCGGGCCGGTCACTCCGTCGGCCTGCTCCTCCGACAACCCGGAGTACACGTAGTTCAGGATGCAGTTGCAGGAGAACACGATCCGCTCGTCGAGCCGATTCGGCATCCGCGAGGTGAACTGCTCCACGTAGTCGTAGACGGGCTTGGCGTGCTTGTAGGTGACCCCCGCGAAGACCGGCGCGTAGAAGTTGACCTTGTCCCGCTCCAGGTCGACGGACTGGAAGCTCACGTTGATCATCGCGCCGCCGTAGTCCGCGACCAGCGGCAGCCGGGTGTCCAGTTCCCGGTCCCGTACATACCGGGCCAGATTGGTCCTCTCCCCGTTGACCAGAACGTCCTGGGCGCTGAACCCGTCCTCGGGAAACACGATGGTGTCCCCGTCGCTCTGCTCGAAGATGTTCAGGATGCCGACGTCGGCCACGTGCTCAGGCGGCAGCGACACGTGCATGACCACGGCGCCGTCCTCGAGCACGGCGCCGGTACGGCCGTTGAACACCTTGGCCGTCGCCTTGCCCAGGTCCTCGATGTGCACCCCGGACACCCAGCCGACCAGTGGCCGGATCCCGAAGCCCTGGTAGTGGGGAGCGTTGAGCGCGAACTCGAGGTGGGTGGGGCTGGAGGCGGGGATGATGATGATGCTGAAACCCGTTCTGGCCGCGTCCGCATGCACCTGCGGAATCGCTTCGAGGGTGTACTCCTGGATCACCACGCTGGAGGCGTCATCGGGCAGTTCGGTCACGTGGATCATGTCGCCCGCGGTGTGCAGTTCCCGCTCCGTCATGTAGTGCGGGATCGATCCGCCGATCCAGTTCCCGAGCGGGAGCTGCCGGAGCAGATGCTCGTCGCCGGCCAGGAGAACGAACTTGCCCTGCTCGATCTTAGCCCTGACCGCTGCTATCGCGTGCATGCACCCGCTCACCGGACACCTCCCCGAAAGATCTGTTCCAAGTCATGCTGGACGCAGGGCAGGGCAGAATTCTGAGCAAACAGATTGTGCAGCTCCTGGACGCACGACTCCACCATGCTCTCGGTCGGCTCGCTCTGAACCTTCAGGATCAGCCAACCGAGCAGAATCTTGCCGGCGAAGAAATCAAGTTTGTACTTCTGGTTTGCCCTAACTAGGTCAGCCCACGCGGGATGACCTGGGGGCGGTACATCCATAGCTGCCTTCTCCCTCTTGACTCCCCACGGGCCCGCCTCACGGCTTCAGAAGGCTAAATCAAATGGTCCCCCGCCGCCTTGAACACAACCTGGGCGCGGCGTTTGACGTCCAGCTTCTGCATGATGTCGCTGATATGGAACTTCACGGTGCTCGGGCTCATGAAAAGACGCTCCCCGATCTCCTTGTTGGTCAGCCCCTCGGCGATCAGCCGGATGATCTCCTGTTCCTGCTCCGTCAGGGCACCGCCGGGAACCGGGCCGCCGGACTGCTGCCGGGCACGGTCCAGCACCGCCTGGGTGACCTGCGGGTCGAGCACCGACTCGCCGCGATTGATGGCCCGGATCGTCCGCGCCAGCTCGTACACGTCGACGTCTTTGAGCACGTAGCCCTTCGCCCCGGCATCGATGCATTTGAGCACTTCCGGCCCGTTCGAGATCGCGGTCAGCATCAGGATCGCGATGTCCGGATACATCCCGGTCGCGCGCTGGCACACCTCGGTCCCGTTCATGTCGGGCAGCTTCAGATCGAGCAGCACGATGTCCGGCCGCAGCCTGCCGATCAGCTCCAGGGCCTCGCCGCCGGTGCCCGCCTCGGCGACGATCCGGAAGTCGGGCTCCAGCTCGAGCAACGAACGAACGCCCTGGCGGACGACCCGATGATCGTCCACCATGAGAATCCTGATGACTCCCATCTGCCCCTCTATCCCGGGATCCGCGCCGTGACACGGGTGCCCCTGACGTCACCCCGGTTCAGAGTAAGGGAACCGCCCAACTCCTCCGCCCTCGCCTTCATGTTGCGCAGGCCGAAAGTGACCGCCGAGGGCTGATGCCCCGGGATCCCGGCCCGGATGCCGATCCCGTCATCCGCGACCGTCAGCTTGGTCCAGCCCTCGTCGAAGGCCAGCAGAACGTGCACGTGCTCGGCGTGCGCGTGCTTGAAGACGTTGTAGAGCGCCTCCTGGCAGATGTGGTACAGCGCCTCCTCGGCACCGGTCGGTGACTCGGGGACGGGCCCGGAGGACTGGATCTTCGCCGGGATCCTGGAGATGTGCGTGAAATCACTGACCAGTTTCTCCAGGGCGCAGGTCAGCCCGACCTCGGCGATGTTGGTCGGCGACAGCCCCAGGATCGCGTTACGTACCTCGTACAGGCCGTTGCGGGCCAGCTCCTTCAGGCAGCCGATACGTTCCTGGATGGGCGAATCGGCTGCCAGCCGCTGGCGGCACCACTCCAGGTTGAGCCCGATGCTGGCCAGCGTCTGCGCCACGTCGTCGTGCAACTCCCGGGCGATCCGCTCGCGCTCGGTGCTGATGATCTGCTCACGTTCCATGGCATCGATCTCGTCCTGGGCCATCTCGAGCTCGCGCCGCTTGCGCTCGGCCTCCTGGCGCTGCTCGACCGCCACCCGGTACAGCTCCTCGGCCTGGGCCCGCAGATACTGGCTCTCCTCGAACAGCCGGGCGTTCTGGATCGCCACCGTGGCCTGGTTCGCCAGGATCTGCAGGATCGAGGAGTCGTACTCGTCCAGCGCGCGGTCCTGGCTGGTCTGCACCGAGATCGAGCCCTCGAGCAGGCCGTTGCGGGACATCGGCACGGTGATCACCTCGCCGAGGTGCTCGCACGGGCAGCCGTCCTGGGCCATGCAGTTGACGCTCATCGGCCCGCATCCGAGCAAGGTCTGCTCCGTGATGCACCAACCCTGTTCCACCACCTCGGCCTCACCGCTGGCGGCGCTCCCCCGGCGTGGCGGGTAGACGGCGCAGACCTCTTTCGACCCGCTCTTGATCACCAGGAAGACGAATCTGCAGTCGAAGACCTCGGCCACGGTCTTGGTGATGGTCTGCAGCAGGACCGTGACGCCCTGGGTCGTGGTGGTCAGCGCGTGGGAGATCCGCTCGAGCGAGGAGAGGGTCCGGTTCAGCGTCTGGACCTGCACCCGGTAGCGCTCTCCGGCCATCACGTCATGATCATCGGTGTGAACCGGAAGATCATTCGTCGCCGGCACCCGGGCCGACCCCGCTCGGCCATTCGCAGAAAAGTCCGTGAGATCGCTGCGGAAGGCGTTCAGCTGCTCTGGGTTTGCCATCGCTGCCCTCCTTTCTCCTACCCGTTGTAGAAGATCCCTACAACGATATTACGTTCCGATCGGCCACCGTTTTCTACCCGATCGGGTAACGCACTTTGCCCGAATGGTCATGGCCGTTAACCCGATATCGCATTAGACTGCCACGAGAATACATCTCAATTCTAGCACAGCAGGCGGGCGAAAAGGAAACTGCGAATTCCGATCCGCAGCTCAAGTGGAAAGGGGTCAAGCGGCAGAGGAAAGAGGAAGGCGCCCGCCGCCGGAATACTCCGTAAGTCTCGGAATACTCCGTTGCAGGAACGCACGAAGGCTGTTCCGCGAGCAGCCCGCCATGGAACGGGCCTCACGCCTGTCCCAGTCCAAGCGCACGAGGGAGTCGCAAGGTGCAGAAAAAGGTCTTCAACATCAACGGCGTGAACAAGACCGCGATCGTCGATCCCGACACCACACTCGGTGATTACCTCCGCAAGCAACTTCTGCTGACCGGCACGAAGGTCTACTGCGACGAGGGCCACTGCGGTGCCTGCTCCGTCATGGTCGACGGCAAGCTGACCCTGTCCTGCCTGGCCAAGATGGGCCGGGTCGCCGACGGCGCCAAGATCGTCACCGTCGAGGGCATCGGCACGCCCGAGCAAGCTGCACCCGATCCAGCTGGCCCTGGTCAGCGCACGGCGCGCCGCAGTGCGGCTTCTGCACGCCCGGCTTCGTCGTCTCCAGCAAGGCGCTGCTGGACGGCAACCCGGATCCCACCCGCGAGGACGTCCGGACCTGGTTCACCAAGCACCACAACGCCTGCCGCTGCACCGGCTACAAGCCGGTCGTGGACGCGGTGATGGACGGCCGCCAAGGTGCATGCGCGGCGAGATGGCAGCCGAAGAGCTCGAGTTCAAGATGCCGGCCGACGGCACGCATCTGGGGCACGCAAGTACCCGCGTCCGACCGCCGTCGCCAAGGTCACCGGCACCCTGGACTACGGCGCAGGACCTCGGCCTCAAGATGCCGGCCGACACCCTGCAGCTGGCGCTGGTCCAGGCCAAGGTGTCGCACGCCAACATCATGGGCGTCGACACCTCCGAGGCCGAGAAGATGCCCGGCGTCGCCAAGGTCATCACCGCACAAGGACGTCAAGGGCAAGAACCGCATCACCGGCCTGATCACCTTCCCGACCAACAAGGGTGACGGCTGGGACCGCCCGATCCTGTGCGACGAGAAGGTCTTCCAGTACGGCGACGCCATCGCCATCGTCGCGCCGACACGATCGAGCAGGCCAAGGCCGCCGCGGCCGAGAAGGTCAAGGTCGACCTCGAGGTCCTGCCCGCCTACATGAGCGCCCCCGCCGCCATGGCCGAGGACGCCATCGAGATCCACCCCGGCACGCCCAACGTCTACTTCGAGCAGAAGATCGTCAAGGGCCACGACACCGCGCCGATCATGGAGCAGCGCGGCCTACATCGTCGAGGACGACTACTACCTGCAGCGCCAGCCGCACCTCACCATCGAGAGCGACGTCGGCTTCGCCTACTTCGACGAGGAGGGCCGGCTGACCATCCACTCCAAGAGCATCGGCCTCTACCTGCACCACGCCATGATCGCCCCCGGCCTCGGCATCGAGCCCGAGAAGCTGCGCATGGTCCAGAACCCGGCCGGCGGCACCTTCGGCTACAAGTTCTCGCCCGACCATGGAGGCCCTGCTCGGCGTCGCCGCCATGGCCACCGGGCGCCCGGTCTACCTGGAGTACGACTACAAGCAGTCACATCACCTACACCGGCAAGCGCTCGCCGTTCTGTCATGAACGGCAAGCTGGCGGCCGACAAGGACGGCAAGCTCGTCGCCATGGAGTAGCGACTGGTCGGTCGACCACGGCCCCTACTCCGAGTTCGGTGACCTGCTGACCCTGCGTGGCGCGCAGTACATCGGCGCCGGCTACGGCATCCCCAGCATCCGGGGCCTCGGTCGCACCGTCTGCACCAACCACGCCTTGGGCTCGGCGTTCCGCGCCTACGGCTCCCCGCAGGCCTTCCTGCCTCAGCGAGAGCCTGGTGGACGAGCTGGCCGAGAAGATGGGCATGGACCCGTTCGAGCTGCGCTACAAGAACATCTACCGCGCCGGGCGACACCACCCCGACCGGCCAGACGCCCGAGGTCCTGTCCTTCCCGGAGATGTTCGACAAGCTGCGGCCGCTGTACTACGCGGCCAAGGACAAGGCGGCCGCGCGAGTCGACCGCTGACGATCAAGAAGGGTGTCGGCGTCTCGCTCGGCATCTACGGCTGCGGCCTGGACGGCGCCGACGGCGCCGAGGCGTTCGTCGAGCTGACCACAGACGGCGTCACCGTCTACAACACCTGGCAGGATCATGGCCAGGGTGCGGACATGGGCACCGCTCGGCACCGCGCACGAGGCTCTGCGTCCGCTGGGCATCCACCCGGCGAACATCAAGCCGATCCTCAACGACACCGGCACCGCCCCCAACGGCGGCCCGGCCGGCGGCAGCCGCGTCGCAGGTCATGATCGGCAACGCCATCAAGAACGGCTGCGAGAAGCTGCTCGCCGCCATGAAGCAAGGACGACGGCAGCTTCCGTACCTTCGACGAGATGGTCGCCGAGGGCATCCCGGTGAAGTACACCGGCAAGTGGCCTACGCCACCACCAACACCGGCTGTGGCGAGGACGGCCAGGGCGACCCGTTCTCCATCTACATGTACGCCCTGTTCCTGGCCGAGGTTGCCGTCGACGTCAAGACCGGTAAGACCACGGTCGAGGGCTTCACCGCTGTGGCCGACATCGGCAAGATCGTGCAACCAGCTCGTGGTGGACGGCCAGATGTACGGCGGCATCGCCCAGGGCATCGGGCTGGCGCTCTCCGAGGACTTCGAGGACCTCGACAAGCACACCAGCCTGCTCGCCTGCGGGCATCCCTTACGCCAAGGACATCCCGGACAAGTTCGACCTGATCTACGTCGAGACCCCGCGCGAACTCGGCCCGTTCGGTGCCGCAGGCGTGGGTGAGGCTGCCGCTCACGTCCTCGCACGTGGCGGTTCTCAACGCCATCAAGAACGCGACCGGCGTGCGGATCACGCACCTGCCGGCGCTCCCGGAGAAGGTTCTGGCCGGCCTGCAGGCGCAGGGCGCCAAGGCCTGACCGCGATTGTGGCCGGTGGATGGCGTGACCCGCCATCCACCGGCCACCTTGCGCCGGGGCCGATCGATCGAGAGGTACGTCCGTGGTCGCCCTCGACGACCTGATCATGTCCGTCCTGCCGGATGCCCCGGGTGATCCGGTCCTGGACGTGCTGGTCGGAGTCCACTACACAGCCATCCGTAGCCGCGAGGTCGGCCTCGCCGCCACGCTCAACGCCCGAGCCTGCTGCGACGCCGAGCCCTTCCAGTGGATCGGTCACCTGCACGAGCGGCGGGCGACCGACCTGTTGCCCTTCCTGCACTCCGCACACCCGCTGGAGATGAGCATCGGGCTGGCGGCCCTGAACTCGCTGTTCCCTCGGCCGTCGGTGCACGGGGACGGCAACGCGAGGGAACTCATGCTAGCCCGGGCCGAGGGCCGCACAGTGGCCACCGTCGGGCACTTCCCGTTCACCGACGCCCTCCGCACGGTGGCCGAGCGGCTGTGGGTGCTGGAACGCGATCCGCGCCCCGGCGACGAGCCGGCCGGGGCGGCCCCCGAACTGCTCCCCCAGGCGGAGGTGGTCGGCATCACCGCGACCACGCTGCTGAACGGGACCTTCGACGACCTGAGCCGGCTCTTCCGGCCCGGGGCGTTCGTGATCATGATCGGGCCGACCACGCCGATGAGCCCGATCCTGTTCGACTACGGCGTGAGCGTGCTGGCCGGGTCCGTGATCACCGATCCGTCAGCTCTGTTCCGCTCCGTTTCGCACGCCGCGGCGCAACGGCAGCTCGCCGGTGTGCGGCGATTCACTTGGGCAAGAGACCGCCAGTCGGGAGCCACCAGTGTTTGACCAGAGAGAGCTGCACGAACTCGAGGACGGCTGCGTTCAGGAGCACCTGCCCACCTGCATGGCCGCGTGCCCGATCCACGTCGACGTTCGTGCCGTCCTCGCCGACATCGCCACCGGCAACCTCGCGGGCGGACTGAAGACCCTGCGCCGCACCCTGCCGTTCCCGGGCATCATCGGCCGGGTCTGCCCGGCACCATGCCAGCCGGTCTGCAAGCGCACCGAGGCCGGTGACGCGTTGCAGATCGCGGCCCTGGAGCGCGCCTGCGCCGATCTCGGCGGTAACGTCGACAAACCCCGGGTCCTGCCCCGAAAGGCCAAGCGGGTCGCTGTGGTGGGCGCCGGCCTGAGCGGGCTGACCGCCGCCTACGACCTCGGGCGCAAGGGCTACGGCATCGAGATCTTCGAGGCCACCAACCGGGTGGGCGGCAGCCTGTGGGAGATCCCCGAGGACGTCCTGGCCCGTGACGTCCTCACCGCCGAGCTCGACGTCGTGGCCCAGATCGGCGCCGTCATCCACACCGGTCAGCGGTGCGACGCCGGCACCCTGGCCGCGCTGGCCGAGGAGTTCGACGGCGTCTACCTGGCCACCGGCTCGGGTGGAGAGACCTTCGGTCTGGAACTGGACCAGGACGGGCGCCTGGCGATCGACCCGATCACCTTCGCCACCAGCCGGGACGGCGTGTTCGCCGGCGGCGGCCTGCTGCACACCGCTGCCGAACGCTCGCCGATCGAGTCCGTCTCCCACGGCCGCCGGGCCGCGCTGTCCCTCGATCGGCACCTGCAGAAGGTGTCGCTCACCGCCTCCCGCGTCATCGAGGGTTCGCTCGGGACCCGCCTGTACACCAACACCGAGGGCCTCGAGCCACTGGCCGCCGTCCCGATCGCGGATCCGGGCCAGGGCTTCGACCGCGACGGAGCGGCCCGCGAGGCGCAGCGATGCATCCAGTGCGAGTGCATGGAGTGCGTAAAGTCCTGCGAGTACCTCAAGCACTACAGGCACTACCCGCGCAAGTACATCCGCGAGATCTACAACAACCTGTCCATCGTCAAGCCCGGCGAGCGCAAGGCCAACAAGTTCATCAACTCGTGCAGCATGTGCGGCCTCTGCGGTGAGATCTGTCCCACCGACCTGAACATGGCGGACATCGTCAAGCGATCTCGGGCGATCATGGTCCAGCAGAAGCGGATGCCCCCGTCCGCGCACGACTTCGCCCTGCGCGACATGGCCTACAGCAACAGCGAGGCGTTCACCCTGGCCCGGCACCGGCCCGGCAGGAACACCAGCCGGTACGTGTTCTTCCCCGGCTGCCAGCTGCCGGCCACCTCGCCGGGGTATGTCGGGCAGGTCTACGACTACCTGACCGAGCAACTCGGGGACGTCGGGCTGATGCTCCGCTGCTGCGGTGCGCCCGCCGAGTGGGCCGGGCGCCCGGACCTGTTGCAGGAGTCGATGGACCAGTTCCGCCGGCAGCACCGCGAACTCGGCGAGCCCACCGTGGTGCTGGCCTGTTCCAGCTGCCACCGGGCCTTCACCGAGCACTGCCCGGACGTGCCGGTGGTCTCGTTGTGGACCCTGATGGCCGAGCAGGGCCTGCCGAAGCCCCCGACCACGCCGCTGACCGCCGGACCGGTCACCGTGCACGACCCGTGCAGTACCCGGCACGAGTCGCAGATGCACGACAGTGTCCGGGGCATCCTCGGCGGCCTCGGCTACCAGGTCGAGGAGCTGCCGCTGAGCCGCGAGCGGACCGAGTGCTGCAGCTACGGCGGTGACATGTGGCTGGCCAACCGGGAACTCGCCGAGGCGGTGGTGCAGCGCCGGATCGGCGAGAGCGACCTCGACTTCGTCACGTACTGTGCCGTCTGCCGTGACTTCTTCGCCGCTCGGGGCAAGCGCACCGTGCATCTGCTGGATCTGATCTTCGGCCCGGACCCAGACCAATCGGCCGCGCGTCGCGGCCCCGGCTACTCCGAGAGGCACGAGAATCGGGCCCGGGTGAAGCGGACCCTGCTGGCGCAGCTGTGGGGAGAGGACATGGACGGATCGGCGGACGCCGAGCGCATCAGGATGGAGATCTCCGACGACGTCAGGGCCACTCTGGAGGATCGGCTGATCCTGGACGAGGATCTCCGGCGAGTGATCGAGATCGCGGAGCGGACGGGCGGGAAGCTCCTGAACCGCCGGACCGGCCACTGGCTGGCCCACCAGCGGTTGAACGTGATCACCTACTGGGTCGAGTACACCCAGGAGGGGGACGCGTTCGTCGTCCACAACGCGTACAGCCACCGGATGCACGTGGATGAGGGCGCAGGAGCATGACCGAAGACCTGGACCCGGCAGCATCCCCCTGGGATTGCGTGCGATGCGGGGTCGCGCTGGAGATCTCGAAGCTGGACGTCGACTACCTCGGCAGCACCTATCAGGTGGAGCTGCACAAGTGCCCGCGCTGTGGGCAGGCGTTGGTCCCCGAGGACCTGGCGCTGGGCCGGATGATCGAGGTGGAGAAGGCGCTGGAAGACAAGTGATCGGGGATGCCTGACCGGGATCGGCTCGACCGGGGGTACGCCGCGGTCCGCGCGGCGACCGGCGATGTCGTGCGGCCCGGGGGGCTGGCCCTGACCGACGTCGCGCTGGCGATCTGCGGGCTCCCCCGGGGCGCTCGCGTGCTGGATGTGGGCTGCGGATCGGGAGAGACCGTCAGGCACCTGATCGACCGGCACGGGCTGGCCGCGGTGGGCGTGGACGCCTCGCGTGCCACAGGATGCGTGCAGCCCGCGCCCGGGGCAGGGTCGCTGCTGCGGGCCCGGGCCGAGGCGCTGCCCCTGGACGGCGGCAGTCTCGACGCGGTGCTCGCCGAGTGCAGCCTGTCCGTGCTCGATGACGTCGACCGGGCCCTGGAGGAGTTCAACCGGGTGCTGGTCCCCGACGGGCACCTCGTGATCACCGATCTCTACCTGCGCAACCCGCTGGCCCGTGCGGCCGTGCGGGCCCTGCCGGCCGGCTCGTGCCTGCGCGGGGCGGTGGTCGCCGACGAGTTGCTGGGTCGAGTCCAAAGTCACGGGTTCGAGGTATCGGCCTGGCAGGACCATGAGCGGGCCCTGCGACACCTGGCGGCACAGCTCATCTGGACGCACGGCTCGCTGGACCGTGCCTGGGGGCTCGACTCGGCGGCCCCCGACGCGGGGCAGGCGCGAGCCAAGGTCGCCGACGCACGACCGAGCTATTTCCTGCTGGTCGCACGCAGACAAGGAAGGTGAGTCATGGACGACCTCGACCGGATGCTGGAACTCGGGCGGCAGGGTTTCTTCTGCAGTCAGATCCTCGTCCAACTCGGCCTGGAGCAGCAGGGCAAGGAGAACCCCGACCTGGTGCGGTCCATGCACGGCCTGTGCGGGGGCCTCGGAGTCGGTGAGCTGTGCGGCGCGCTGACCGGTGGTGCCGCCCTGCTGGGGCTGTACGCCGGAAAGGGGAGCCCGGACGACGAGGACGACCCCGTGCTGCTGCTGATGCTCGACCGCCTGGTCGACTGGTTCAAGAGTGAGTACGGCCAGCCGTTCGGCGGCATTCGGTGCGAGCAGATCCTCGGACCCGATGCCCAGTTCATGGCCACCCGGTGCCCGCAGATGGTCGGCGGGGTCTTCCAGAAGGTCAAGGAGCTGCTGGTCGAGAACGGATACGACCTCGCCGGCAAGGATTTCTGACTCCTGGAGGGTCCGCCATGAGCTGTACCGAGGATGCACCCGCCACAGAACCGGAACGGGTCGTGGCCCACACGGAGAGCGTCTGCCCGCACTGCCTGCAGCGCATCCCGGCCACGCGGGTCGCCCGCGGCGATGACGTCTACCTGCACAAGGTGTGCCCGGATCACGGGCAGTTCCGGACGGTGATCTGGCGGGGGCAGCCGGCCATCGAGTCCTGGGTCAAGCCCAAGGCACCCAGCCACCCGGAGAACCCGTTCACCGCCATCGACCGCGGCTGCCCGTTCGACTGCGGCCTGTGCCCCGACCACCGCCAGCAGTCGTGCTGCGTTCTGCTCGAGGTCACCCAGCGCTGCGACCTGCGCTGCCCCGTCTGCTTCGCCGATGCAGGCAATCGCCGTGACCCCGACCCCGGCCTGGACGAGATCGAGCGCTGGTACCGGCGGGTGCTGCAGGCCGGCGGACCGTTCAACATCCAGCTCTCCGGCGGGGAGCCGACCCTCCGGGACGACCTGCCCGAGATCATCCGGCTCGGCCGCTCGCTCGGCTTCACCTTCTTCCAGGTGAACACCAACGGGCGCCGCATCGCCGCCGACCCGCAGTACCTGGCCCGCCTGCGGGACGCGGGACTGTCCACCGTGTTCCTCCAGTTCGACGGGCTCGACGACGCCGTGCACGTGGCCCTGCGCGGGCGCGAGCTGGATCGGGAGAAGCGCGCCGTGATCGCGGCGTGCGAGCAGCAACAGGTCGGCGTGGTGCTCGTGCCCACCCTGGTGCCCGGGGTGAACGCCGACCAGATCGGCGCGATCATCGACGTCGCGCTGGCGCACAGCCCCACCGTCCGCGGCGTGCACTTCCAGCCGATCAGTTACTTCGGGCGATACCCCGAGCCGCCGTCGGACGCCGACCGGATCACCATCCCGGAGATCATCCGCGCCGTCCAGGAGCAGACCGGTGGACGGATCCGCGTGGAGAGCTTCGTCCCGCCGGGCGGCGAGAACGCGCTCTGCTCCTTCCACGCCAACTTCGTGCTGATGCCGGACGGCGAGCTGAAACCGCTGACCCGGCACCAGCCACACCCGGTGGACCCGGCCGGGTCTACCCGCCCGCCGTGTCAGCCGGCCTCCGGGTCCTGCTGCGGACCGGCACCTCTTCAGATCCAGCACCGCCCATCGACTGACTCCGACGGCCGGATCCCGGCGGCTGCCGGCGCGGCGCAGTCCCGCGAGTTCGTGGCCAGGCGCTGGTCGGTGCCGGACACCACCGATCAGGCGGGCGGCCCCAGCCTGGGCGAGTGGGACGTCTTCCTCGACCGGCTCCGCACGCACACGTTCTGCATCTCCGGGATGGCGTTCCAGGACGCCTGGAACCTGGATCTGGATCGGCTGCGGGACTGCTATATCCACAACCTCGCGGCCGACGACCTGCCCGGCCGGAGCCCGACCGACGGGCCGCGCCTGATCCCGTTCTGCGCCTACAACCTGACCGACGCGGCAGGGACCGCCCTGTACCGCGGTCGGCCCGCGACGCCGCGATGAGGACGTCGCCGCTGGCGCCCTGGATCGCCCGCAAGATCGGCGCCCAGGGACCGTCCTTCGACCGCGCCGACCTCGAGCGCTACCAGCTCGATCGGTTACGGTCCACGATCACCTTGGCGCGCAACCGATCCCGGCTCTATCGGGAGCGCCTCGCGGCCGCCCCCGACCAGCCGGCGACGCTGGACCGGTTGGCCGAGTACCCGTTCACCACCGCCCGGGACGTCCGGGATCACCCCTTGCACCTGCTGTGCGTCCCCCAGGACGAGATCAACCGGGTGGTCACGCTGGACACCTCCGGGACCACCGGGCAACCCAAGCGGCTCTACTTCACCGCGTCGGACCAGGAGTTGACCACCGACTTCTTCCAGATCGGGATGTCCACGTTCACCCAACCCGGCGACACCGTGCTGATCCTGCTGCCGTGCGAGCGGCCGGGCAGCGTCGGTGATCTGCTCGCCACCGGCCTGGAGCGGCTCGGCGCCCGGCCGCTCCGGCACGGAGTGGTGCAGGACGTGGACGAGACGCTGGCAGTGATCGAGCGGGAGCGCGTCGACGGGATGGTCGGCATCCCGACCCAGGTCCTGGGGCTGGCGCGCTACGGCCCGGGAGCGAGGCTGCGCAGCGTGTTGCTGAGCACCGACCACGTGCCCTTCGCGGCGGCCCGGGCGGTCGAGCAGGCCTGGGGATGCCAGGTCTACAACCACTACGGAATGACGGAGATGGGGCTCGGAGGCGGGGTGGAGTGCGAGGCCCATCGCGGTTACCACCTGCGCGAGGCCGACCTCCTGGTGGAGGTCGCGGACCCGCGCAGCGGCCGGCCCGTGCCCGATGGCGAGGAGGGCGAGGTCGTCTTCACCACCCTCACCCGGGCCGGGATGCCGCTGATCCGCTACCGGACCGGTGACCTCAGCCGGTTCCTCCCCGGACCCTGCCCGTGCGGTGCCCCGTTGCGGACCCTGCAACAGATCCGGACCCGGCTCGCCGGCCTGGTCACGATCGGACCGCCCGTACCCGGGAGCACGCAGCCGTGCCTGACCATGGCCGACCTGGACGACGCCCTGTTCGCCGTGGACGGCATGCTCGACTTCACCGCGAGCATCTCGGCCGACGGCGGGCAGGACCGTCTGGAGGTCGTCGCCCGGGTCACCAAGCCGGCGGAACCCGTTGCGGCCCAGGGATCCGAGGGTGTCTCAGCGCGTATCCGGGACGCCCTGGCGTCGGTACCCGCAGTGCGCCGGGCGAGCGCCGCCGGCCACCTCCTCACCACCGTCACGGTGCAGCCGACCCGCAGCGTCACGGCCCGCCCCATCAAACGCTCGATCGAGGACGTGAGAACCCATGCGTGACATCCTGACCGACGTCGACCGCTGGCAGGCCGACGGCAAGCAGATCGCCGTCGCGACCATCGCCCGGGCCTACGGATCCGCGTTGCGCCCGGTGGGCGCCAAGATGGCCTGCACGTCTACCGGCGAGATCAGCGGCTCGGTCAGCGGCGGCTGCGTGGAGGGCGCGGTGTACGAGGCGGCGCAGGAGGTCCTGGAGACCGGACGGCCGCAACTGCTCGAGTTCGGGGTCAGCGACGAGACGGCCTGGTCGGTGGGGCTGGCCTGCGGCGGCACCATTCATGTCTGGGTCGAGGCCCTCCAACCCGAGCCCTACAACACCATCCGCGACTGCCTTCTGCACGCCCGCACCGTGGCCCGGGCCACGGTGCTCGCCGTGACCGACGCCGGCGCCGGGACCGGTGCGGGTCCGGCCGCAGGCACACAGATGCTGGTCTGGCCGGATGGTCGGGTGCAGGGGACGCTGGGCTCCGCCGCGCTCGACGCCGAGGTCGCCGGCTGCGCGGCAGAACGGATGTCAGCACAGCAGCCCGGCCGTCGCCAGTTCGACACCGCGGCCGGAACGGTGGACGTGCTGGTCGAGGTCTTCGCGCCGATGTCCCGGCTGATCGTGGTCGGCGCCGTGCACATCGCGATCCCGCTGGTGACCTACGCCAAGACCCTCGACCTGCACACCGTCGTGGTGGACGCGCGCGCCACGTTCGCCACCAGGGAACGCTTCCCGCATGCCGACGAGCTCATCGTCGAGTGGCCCTCCACGGCCCTGACCAGGCTGCAGCCAGACCCGGCCACCTGCATCGTCGTCGTCACGCACGACGACAAGGTGGACATCCCCGCCCTCGAGGTGGCGGTGAACGGCTCGGCCGGCTACATCGGGATCCTCGGCTCGCGCGGCCACCATGCGGACCGGGTCCGGACCCTGACCGAGCACGGGGTGACGCCCGAGCAACTGGCCCGCATCCACGCGCCGGTTGGCCTGAGCATCGGAGCCATCGGGCCGGTCGAGATCGCCCTCGGCATCATGGCCGAGATCGTGGCGGTGAGCCACGGCATCGACACCGGGACGGCGCGTTCGATGGCCGCGCAGGCCCGCAGCGTCTAGTCTCACGGCTGCCCTCCCCCGCCGCGACGGCCGGGGAGGGCGCCAGGTCAGGTGCCCCAGCGCTGCCGGAGGTGGAAGCGCTGGCTCAGCAGCCTCAGGCCGGCAGTGTGCATCGGGACGCTCAGGTCGGGCGTCGGGCCGGACGCTGCCGGACTGCGGAAATGCCCGACGATGTACGGGAAGTCCGGGGGTCCCTCGGCGGACAGGTGGTCGAGCTCCGCGGCCGGTGGAACGCCGCCCACGCCGAGCTCCCCAGCCGTCACCGTGATCTGGTGCGCCCGGGCGGCGTCCAGGCAGTCGTGTATCTCCGCGAGCTGATGCAGCTCCGGCGTGTGCGTCGACGGCGCGACCTCGTGACCAGACACTCGCCCCTCCTGGCCTCTCGACGGTCAACGTCGACGGTAGTTCGCCCTGCTATGGGGGCTCGGGGTCATAGGTCCCCCACCCCGGCGGCCCCGGACCCCGTTCACTCTGACGGGTGGCTATAGCACAGCCTGATGTCAACAGCACGTCCGAAGCGCCACCTGAGGCGCTAGCCTTGTCCGGGTATACAGACGGCCCTACTCAACGGATACCAGGACCAGCCCGCACCCAGTCCGCCGGTGCAGGTCGTAGTCGCTTCCGCACGCCCACCGGGCCCGTGCCGGATCGACTAGGGCTTCATCGGGTCTACGGGAAATGGGGTGGACTGCGAGTGGAGCCCGAACCTCCAGCACCGGAAGGCGTGGAGATCGTGGCCACACGGAACGGCTATGTCCAGGTTTGCGGCGGAGGGCCTCATGACGACGCCCGCCCGTGAGCAGCGTAGCGTGTCCAACTCGATCGGACCAGTAATCGGCACACCACGCCCCGCACCTGAGGTCGCCCGTCTGGTGCAGTTGTCATGCCAGCGGCTCTTCCTGGTCCAGGCGCAGTTCGCGGACACCTTCCACCGCAGGCTGGACGAGCTCGCGCCGAGCATGCACGTGCTGCCTCCGACCCGGGGCACCGCGATGACCGCCGGCCTGGCGCACTGCGTGCTCTGGGCCGCCCTGACGCAGGATCCCCCCGACGTGGTCGAGGCCACGGTGCAGCGGGTGGGCGCGGACAACCACAGCCAGGGTTTCCCCGACGACGCCTACCAGGGCATCGGACACGCCCTGCTGCGCGGCATCCGGGCCACGCTACCGGTCGGCTGGAGCTCTGAACTGAGCTCCGCCTGGGTGGCCTACTACCTGTGGCTCGACGCCCACCTGCGGGCCGGGGCGGATCTGGCCCGGGCCAACGACGGCGACGCGCTTCCGGGCTTCCCGCAGGAGGGATCCGCGGGGGTCGCGGCCGGCGGTACCGCCCGTCGCCCCGCGACCTCGCTGGACGAGGTGCTGCAACAGCTGCGCAGCACGTACTTCGCCGACAACGAGCGCGGCCTGGGCGCGATCTGCACCCGGGTCATGCTGCGCACCGGCGCGGACCTTCGGGCCCCGCGGCCCGAGCAGCGCACCGACCCGGTGGTGATCGCGCAGGTCCTGGAGAGCCTGCTCCTGATGGGCTTCACGCCGTCGCCGCTGGCAACGGGTCCGGGTGCCTCCGCCGCTCCCGCATCGAGCAGCGCGCATGCGGCTCCCGCGCGGTACAGTGCCGATCCGGCAGTACCTTCCCGCCGCCGCTGGACACTGCACCGCCGGCGCAAGGACATTCGAGGGATGAGTCAGACCGACGTGGACCTTTCGAGCCGGGATAGACGATGACGACAGGCACCGAGACCGCCCTGGGGGCGGTGCGCGCTCATGCCACCGGGCCGGCCGCCGCCGCCGTGGCCAGCCTGGTGACCGACCTGTTCAGCGGCCTCGCCGGACGGAACGCAGGCGCGGTGCTGTACTTCGCCTCGAGCGCGTACGACCCGATGGAGCTGGCCGGTCCGATCACCGCCAGCTTCCCGGGCGCCGCGGTGATCGGCTGCTCGACCGCCGGGGAGTTCACCGACGCGGTCACCGGCACCGGCGGCATCAGCGCCATGGCCCTCCCGCGGGAGATGATCCGCTGGGCCGTCGCCGCGGTCGGTGACCTCAGAGCCGATGTGGCCGCAGGAACCCAGATCGCGGTGCAGCGGCTGGAGAGCAGCCTGGGCGTGCCACTGCGAGCGCTCGACGGGGAGCGGCACATCGGATTCATCCTCATCGACGGCATGCACGCCGCCGAGGAGCAGGTGAACGAGACGCTGGGATACGCGGCGCCGCTGCTGGAGTTCGTCGGCGGGTCCGCGGGTGACGACCTTGCGTTCGAGCACACCTGGGTGGCCGCCGGCGAGGAGATCAGCTACCAGGGCGTCGCGCTCATGGTCTGCGAGGCAGCGGTCCCCTTCCACGTGGTCAAGACCTGCTCGTTCGTGTCCACGGGCACACTGCTGCAGATCACCGAGGCGGACGAGGACAACCGTGACGTACGCCGGATCAACGGGCGTCCCGCGGCCGAGGTCTATGCCGAGGCGGTCGGCGTCCCGCTGTCGGGTCTGGACTCGTCGGTGTGGATGCGCCATCCACTAGGGCTGATGATCCACGGCGAGCCCTGGATCCGCAGCCCCCAGGCGGTCACGCCCGGCGGAGGCGTGAAGTTCTACGCCCAGCTCAGGACCGGCGCCTACGTCGAGGTGATGGCCGCGAGCGACCTGATCGCCGACACCAGGCAGACCCTGGCCCAGGCCCGGGCCGGGCTGTCCGGCCGGATCAGCGGCGCGCTGCTGTTCAACTGCATCCTGCGCCGACTGGAGATGGATGCCGACGGCAGTGCCGCGGAGTTCCTCGCCGCCCTCCAGGGCATCCCCACCGCGGGGTTCCACACCTACGGCGAGAGCTGGCTGGGGCACATCAACCAGACGCTCACGGGAGTGGTGTTCGGCTGACGCCGTGGCGGGCCTGACTCATCCCCAGGTTCGCCAGGGCGTCGGCCCGCTCGTTCCCGGGGTCGCCCGCGTGGCCCTTGACCCAGTGCCACTCCACCTGGTGCCGGGCCACCGCCGCGTCCAGCCGCTGCCACAGGTCGGCGTTCTTCACCGGCTGCCGGTCCGCGGTGCGCCAGCCGTTCCGCTTCCAGCCGGCCAGCCACGAGGCGATCCCGTTGCGCAGGTAGGTGCTGTCGGTGTGCAGCCGCACCACGGCCGGGCGGGTCAGCGTCTCCAGCGCCTCGATCGCGGCGGTGAGCTCCATCCGGTTGTTGGTGGTCGGGCCCGCGTCTCCACCGGACAGCTCCCGGACGTGCTCCCCGTAGCGCAGCACCGCTCCCCAGCCGCCCGGGCCGGGATTCCCGCTGCAGGCGCCGTCGGTGTGGATCTCGACCGCCCGGTCCGGCTGCTGGCTCGACACGATCGGCACCTTATCGGCCCGAACAATCGAACAGGTGTACGAGTTCGGGTTAGAGTGGGCGCATGGCCGAACTCGCCTACCAGGGTTCCCTGCTCGACCTCGCCGACGACGTCGAGGTCACTGCGCTGACCGATCGGCCGCAGCGGGTCAGGCTTGCCGCCGGTGCGTGGGTCGACCTCCTGCCGGGCTGGATCAGCGGCGCCGACGCGCTCTTTCGGCGCCTCATGACCGG
The DNA here is from genome assembly GCA_963740575.1 of uncultured Actinomycetota bacterium. GTDB lineage: Bacteria > Actinomycetota > Actinomycetes > Actinomycetales > Kineosporiaceae > CAVUET01. The sequence continues at coordinate 177,788 of CAVUET010000003.1, forward strand.
GGTGCCGTGGCAGGCCGAGCGGCGCTGGATGTACGACCGCGAGGTCGACGTCCCACGCCTGCTCGCCTTCTACGGCGAGGGCGAGGCGCTGCCGGACCCGGCCCTCGATGCCGTCCTGGACGCCCTGAACGCGCACTACGCCGGAGTCCTCGGCGAACCGTTCCGCACCGCCGGGCTCTGCCTGTACCGGGACGGCCGGGACAGCGTCGCCTGGCACGGCGACACGATCGGGCGTGGATCGACCGAGGACACCATGGTCGCGATCCTGTCCGTCGGCTCGCCACGCGCGCTGCTGCTGCGACCGCGAGGGGGCGGGTCGGCCCGGCGCTACGAACTCGGGCACGGTGACCTGCTCGTGATGGGCGGCAGCTGCCAGCGCACTTGGGAGCACGCCGTGCCGAAGACGGCCAGGCCCGCCGGGCCGCGGATCAGCATCCAGTTCCGCCCGCGCGGGGTTCGCTGACTCCCACCGCGTCGATCTGCGCCGCGGTCGGGATGGACGGGATCGCTCCGGCGCGCTGGACGCAGAGCGCGGCGGCCACGACGGAGCGCCCGATCGCGGCCTCGATCGGGCGGCCCTGGGCGAGCGCCGCGGCGACCACACCGCAGAAGGTGTCCCCCGCCGCGGTGGTGTCGACCGCACGCACCACGGGTGCGGGCACGCTGAGCCGCGTCCCGTCGCGGCTGCCGTAGCGGGCACCGTCCGGCCCGAGGGTCACGATCACCCCGGGCACCACGTCCAGCAGCGCCTCGAGCGCCCGATCGGGTTCCGCGACCACCGCAGGATCCCCGGCCAGCGCGGCCGCCTCGTGCTCGTTCACGATCAGCAGGTCCACGGTGGCCAGCAGCTCGACCGGCAGGGCCCGGGCCGGCGCCGCGTTGAGCAGGTTGAGCAACCCGTGCCGCCGGGCCAGCGCGCTCGCCTCGATCACGACCTCGATCGGCACCTCGAGCTGGCAGAGCAGGATCCGCCCGGCGGCAAGCAGCGCCCGGTCGGAGCGGTCGAGCCCGGTCAGCCGGGCGTTGGCCCCGGACGCCACCACGATCGAGTTCTCGCCGTCCTCGCCGACGGTGACCACGGCGAGCCCGGACGGTTCGGGCACCTCGCGCAATCCGGTCAGTCCGACGCCCGCCCGGGTCAACTCCTCACGCAGCAGCCGGCCGTCCGGATCCGCCCCTACCGCCGCCAACAGCTCGGTCCGGGCCCCGGACCGGGCTGAGGCCACCGCCTGGTTGGCGCCCTTGCCGCCTGCAACCCGCCGGGAACCGGAGGCCAGAACGGTCTCGCCGGGCCCAGGCAGCCGGTCCACCAGGAGGATGAGGTCTGCGTTGGCACTGCCGACGACCACGACCTCGCTGCGATCGCTCACCCGGACAGCTCACCATGCCGCCGCGGAGCCGGCGCCACCGGGTCGTGCCCGGTCAGCCGTACCCGGGCAGCCGTACCCGGTCAGCTGGCGCGGGTCGCTGCGGCCGGCGCGCAGCTGCGCAGCATGGCCGGCACGTCGTTGACGCAGATCGCATCGGCGCCCGCGGCGATCAGCTTGCGGGTGAAGGCGGGCCCCGGGCACCAGGCGAGCAGTTCGCGGCCGCTGGCGTGCACGGTCTCGACCACGTAGGACAGCGGCCGCTGCAGCCCGGCCGGTTCGAACCGGTTCGGCTTGAGCGAACCGCCGTGCAGCGCCAGCACCTGGACGTCGAGCTGGGCCGCGGCGGCGACGGCCTGCCCGACCGGGAACTCGACCCAGGTGAGCAGGCCGAGCGGCACGGTGGGGCAGAGCTCGCGGGCCACCATCAGGGCCCCGGCGTCGAATGACGTGATCAGCACCGGGCGGCGCCTGGCCTCCCGGTGGGCGACCGGCGCCACCAGCCCCATCGTGGTCCGGGCCGCGGCCCGGGGCGCGTCCTCCATCGATGACTTGAGGTCCAGGTCGACGCCGATCCGCGCGGGCAGGGCGTCCAGCAGCTCGTCGAGCCGCAGCACCCCCCTGGCCTCGGCCTGGCTCAAGCTGAGATCGGCGTAGAAGACGCCGTCGTCGTCCGCCGGGTGATGAGCGACCACGAGCACGTCGTCGCGGGTCCGGCGGACGTCCACCTCGACCCAGTCGATACCCAGCTCGACCGCGGAGAGGAACGAGTCGAGGGTGTTCTCCCGATGCCCCTCGACACTGCCGCGGCCGCAGCCGCGATGCCCCAGGAGCACTGCCCGGGGGCCGAAGACTCCGTTGCCTGCCATACCAGCGCCCGCATCCCCACCGCCGGACGCCGGCGAGCCGGACGGTCAGGCGGCGGAGGTGACGGTCTTGCCCACCTCCACGTTGGCACGCTCGAGATCGCCGGCGAAGTCCACCTCGACCACGAAGTGCGCCGAGATGTCCACCGCCCAGACCCGCAGACCCTCCTCGATCGCGGACTCGATCCCGCGCTCGAAGTAGTCCTGGTCGGTGCAGCGTTCGAGGTGCTCGATCAGCATCGCCTTGTCCGACGACGCGACGTAGTTGATTCCGATGGCCTCCCCCAGGGCGTCCCGCACCGACTTGGACAGCTCGGTGATGCAGCCCTGCTCGTCGACCCGGTACTTGACCTCCTCATCGCCGACCGGCGCGGTGTTCACGCAGACGAAGCTGACGTCCGACCGGATCATCGGCATGATCGTCGCGACCAGGCCCGGGTCGAACACAACGTCACCATTCAGCCACAGGATCCCGCCCTGGGCGGAACTCCGCAACGCCTTCAGCAGGCTCTTCGCCGTGTTGGTCCTCTCGTAGCGGTCGTTGAAGGTGAATAGGAGGTCCGGGAACGCCTCCATAATCAAGTCATACCGGAAGCCCACGACCACCATCGTGCGGGCTCGCACGGGCAGCCCGCCGTGCAGGTTGTCCAGCTGCTGCTGCAGGATGCTGCGGCCGTCCAGCAGCGGCGTGAGCGGCTTCGGGAACGGCATGCCCAGCCGTGTGCCCATCCCGGCCGCGAGCAGGATGATCTGGAGATCGTTCACGCCGACCACTCCACAGCCAATTCGGTATCCAGTCCCGGCGCGTCCAGATCGAGCCGGCTGTCGGGCTTGGCCGCGCGACGGGCCACCAAGTCGTCCCTGGTCGCGATGGCCTCGTCGATCGCGGCGAGGAACCGCCCCGTACCGCCCCCCGGCTCTGTTCTGAGGGAGCCGGGGCGCACGTCCAGATCTGTGCTGAGGGAGCCGGGGCTCACGCCCGGATCTGTGCCGCCGAAGTAGTAGTCCCGCGTCCGCGCCCGGCCCGGTGCGTGCACGTCGTGGGCCAGCCGGGCGGCCAGCGTGGCGGCCAGCGCGTCGACGCTAGCCGCCGTCACGACGTCCGCGCAGCGCGCCAGCGGGGCCGCCGCGAACAGGCGCTCGGCGTCGCCGTAGCGGTCGGTGAGGAACAGTGGGCAGTCCGGCCGCAGATACAGGAAGTCCGGCCCCACCGACGAGACGTCCGTGATCATCAGGTCGCAACCCGGCAACACGGCCAGGACATCGGCCCCGAGCAGAACGCGGTGCCCGGCCCCGGGCCGCTGCCGGGCGGTCTGCTCGACCAGCCGGACGATCTCGCGGTGCGCCGTCGCGACACCATGCTCGCGGCTGGTCAGGATCCGCGGGTGAGGCTTGTACACCAGCCGGACGCCCGGTACGGCCAGCGCCTGGGCCACGATCCGCGGCCCGAGCACGTCCACGGACGTGTAGTTGTTGCGGGGCTCCTCCCCCTCCCAGGTCGGCGCGTAGAGCAGGGTCGGCCGGTCCGACGGCGGCAGCACCGGCTCGGGCCGCAGGTCCAGCTGGGGCCGGCCGATCGGCACCAGCCGCACCCCGTCGACCTCGAGCAGGGCGGCCCGATAGCGATCGACCGCCGCCTGCCCGGCCACCAGGACCCGGTCGTAGGCCTTCACCTGATTGCTGACCATGCAGACCTTGTCGCTCTCCCCGTGGTTGACGTGCACATGCAGGACCGACTGCGCGGCCAGCGACTGGAAGTTCCGGCTGGAGTTGTTGACGTAGATCGCCACCTTGTGCCCGCCGGTGCGGTACAGCTCGCTGAGGCCGGCGAAGCTCGGCACGAGGCGGCACGGCAGGACCGTCATCGACCGCACCGCCGCCAGCACCTGCGGATCCCGCAGGAGCAGCAGGACCCGGTGCCGGTGATCGAGCAGCTCGAACACCGGCAACCACTGGCGCAACTGGTACAGCCGCGCGAGGTCGTCGCCGAAATGGACGACGACCTCGGCGCCACCGTCGGCGCGACCATCGGCGACACCGGGGGCTTCAGCCCGCCGGAAACCCAGCCCATGTCGTTGCTGCGCTTGGGATTCCGGCGTCTCGGCAGGCGCGCCCTGGCCGGCCGCGGGCAGGAAGAACGACACGGGTACTCCCCCGCTGGGTAGGCATGACGAGTAGCCGCCGGGCAGGCAGCAGCCATCGACACGTGAGGTGTGCACAGGAAAGGGGTACGGCCGGAGACCCGCTCGCAGGCGAGCCCGACCGCGAGGTCATTGTCCCCCCTCGGCCACCGCTAGGACAACGGGTGTTCAGCTCCGAAACCAAGCGTTTACCTGCAGCCGGGTGTTTACCCCGCCGGGTACCAGGGCGGCGGGCGATCAGCTGGCCGGCAGGCGATCAGGCGGACTGCCAGCGCGCCAGCCGGCGCTCGTCCAGGTAGCCGCTGTGGCCGAAGGCCCAGGCCTCGGCCTGCCCGCGAGCCTTGAGCTGGGCGAAGGCCACCACGAGCGCCGCCGGCGTCGCCGACTCCAGCACCGCGGGGTCGGCCACGTCCAACGGCTGCATCGCCGTGGCAGCCACCGCTCCTGCCGGAAAACCCCACTGGCCCAACAGATATGCGCTCGCCCGGCCGACCGTGCAGCCGAACGCGGTCTGCTGCGCGCCGCCCTCGGCCCAGCCCGCCTCACTGCCGCGCAGCTGCTCCCACTGGTCCGGGTTCGCCGGCGCGAGCACGAGCAGCCCGACCTCGCTGAGCAGGGCGCCCAGGGTCACGTCCGAGACGGTGGCAAGATCCCAGTTCTCGCGGCGGGCGATCCGCTGCGCGATCGCGCTCGCCCGCACGGCCCGGTCGGCGAGCTCGGTGCTGTCCAGGCCCTCGGGCAGTGGCGTCCCCGGCCGGAAGACCACACCGGCGATCGCAAGAGACTTGATCGTCTCCAGGCCGAGCAGCACGACCGCCCACTGGATGCTCTGCACGGTCGCGGCCTGGCTGTAGAAGGCGCTGTTCACCAGGCGCAGGACCTCGGCGGTCAGGCCGACGTCCTGCTGGATCAGGCCCACCACGTCCTCGGCGGTGGAGTTCGGGTCCTCGCTCAGCGCGACCAGCTGGGAGTAGATGTGCGGGGGCTTGGCCAGGGTGTCCAGGGAGCCGAAGAGCGCGCGCAGCCGCTCGGACTGCACCAGGGCGCGCAGCTCCAGGACGAGGTCGAGCGCACGCTCGAGGGTGTCGGGGGTGCACGGCTTGGACAGCAGTTCGTGCAGGGGCCCGACCCCATCGATCCGGACGGCCTGGCCCGGCTGTCCGGACAGCACCAGCCGGGCGATCGCCGGGTGATGCCGGTGCACGTACTCGAGCAGGCTGGCCCCGTCGGCGCCCGGCATGGTCGAGTCCGTGACCAGAGCCTCGACCGGGACGGTGCGCAGCAGGTCGATCGTCTCGGGGCCGGACCGCAGGCAGCGCAGATCCCAGCCGTCGCCACGGTGATCCAGCTGGGCTCGCACCTGAGCCAGCACCTGGTCGTCGCCGGTGGCACACACGATGGTCGAGCCAGCCATGGCCCCTCCTGTTTCTGCCTCGCGCCCCGAGGAGCTCAGGCGGGGTATCGGCATCCGGCAGGGGCGGCTTGAGGCGCCCTCACCCTGCGCGTGAGCTGCACCGCAGTCGTGGCAGGTGTGACGAGATCGGGGCCCGCTGGGGCGGAATCCGGGCCGGTGTGACGAAGCCGAGGCTGGTGTGACGAAGCAGGGTGATCCCGCGGGACGTTCGCCCGCCGAGCACCGATCGCCGCCGTTGACCATGGAATCGGGAACGGGTGGAAGGAACGGACATGGACGCGCACCTGACTCTGACCTCGGCCGAGACATCCATCATCGACGAAGCGTTCGCCACGCTCCGCGCCGCGCACGCGTCCCACTACGACGCGCAGGGCGAGGCGGCCACCCGGCAACGGCTCCGCGCGCTCTTCTGGCTCGCCACCGCCGCCATGCGCGACCGCCAGCTGTGCCCGATGATCCGCCACTCGGACCGGGTCGCGCGGGAGCGGTTCCGGGCCGGGTTCTGCATCGAGGAGCTCCAGGCGGCCTACAACGCCCTCGAGGTGGCCATGTGGCGCCACCTCGTGGCCGAGTTGCCTCAGGTCGAGCTGGTGGAGCCGATCGGCGTGCTGAGCACGGTCATGGGCGCCGGGAAGGACGCCCTGGCCCGGGCCTACGTGTCCATGGCCAGCCGCCGGCACGTGCCGGCGCTGGACCTGTCCGCGCTCTTCTCCGGTGCCACTGCCTGACCGCTGCCGGGCGGGCGGCGCAGCACGGCCCGGCCGGCCGTCGGCACGCCCCACCACGTCCACGGCCTGCAACCGGACGCGCCCAGCCCGACGGTAGGGACTTTGGTAGCGCAGCACTGGGGTGCCGGCGTGCTACGCCGGTGACAGTCGCGGCTGGCCTGGGTACCGGGGGGTGATGATGTTCGCCGATCGGATCGACGCCGGCCGCAGGCTCGCCGAGCGGCTGCTCGAACTGCGCGGCCAGGACGTGGTCGTGCTGGGCCTGTCCCGCGGCGGGGTGTCGGTCGGCTTCGAGGTGGCGCGGGTGCTCGGTGCCCGGCTGGACGTGCTGGCGATCAGCCGTCTCAGCGTCCCGAACCTGCCCCAACTGTCGATGGGCGCGATCGGTGAGGGCGGATCCCGCGTGCTGAACGCCCAGGTGCTCCAGGATGCCGACATCGAGGCCGCCACCCTCGCGATGGTGGAGCAGCGGGAGCGTGCCGAACTGGAGCGCCGCCTGGTCCGGTGGCGGGAGGGCCGGCCCGCGGTCCAGCTGCTCGGCCGGGTGGTCGTGATCGTGGACGAGGGCATCGGCAGCGATTCCCTGGCAGACGTGGGCTGTGCCCTGGTCACGGCGCGCGGTGCGACCCGGGTGGTGGTCGCGACTCCGGTGGGTGCCACCGAGCCGCTGGCCGCGCTGCGCCGCTGCGCCGACGCCGTGGTGTGCCTCGAACCGGTCACCGGGCTGGGTCCGATCAGCCAGTGGTACGGCGAGTTCGGTCAGCTCGGTGACGAGCAGGTGGCGGACGTGCTGCACCGCGCGGCCGCCCCCGAGCCGGCCGCGCTGCGCGACGACGCGGTCGAGGTGCCGATCGGCGCCCACCGGCTGCGCGGCTACCTGACCGTCCCGTCCGGCGCGCGCGGCCTGGTGGTGTTCGCGCACGGCAGCGGCAGCGGGCGGGACAGTCCCCGCAACCGGTACGTCGCCCTGCTCCTGAACCGAGCTCGACTCGGGACGATGCTGGTCGACCTGCTCACCGAGGACGAGGAGCGCGAGCGGGCGCGGGTCTTCGACATCCCGCTGCTGGCCGAGCGGCTCGGCGCGGTGATCCGCTGGGCGAGGGCGCGACCCGACGGTGGGGCGTTGAGGATCGGGGCCTTCGGCGCCAGCACGGGCGCGGGCGCCGCGCTGTGGGCGGCCGCTGAGCCCGGCAGCGCGATCGTGGCGGTGGTGTCGCGCGGCGGCCGGCCCGACCTGGCCGGCCCGCGATTGACCGCCGTGCGCGCCCCCACCCTGCTCATCGTCGGCGAGCGGGACCGGCACGTGCTGGCCCTGAACCGTCAGGCGCAGCGCCTGTTGCACGGCCCGACCCGACTGGTCATCGTCCCCAGGGCCACCCATCTGTTCACCGAGCCCGGCGCCCTGCAGGAGGCTGCCGAAGCGGCCAGGGACTGGTTCGTCACCCACCTCGGCACTCCTCCACCGCCCGGCGCACCCGCGGCCGGCGCATCCGCGGCCGGAACGGCGCAGACCGGCACCCCGGAGCCCGAGCCTGGGTAGGGTCGGGTGGTGGCCGCCCGCGATGCCGATCTCTACACCTTCGGCGACGACGAAGTGGCCGCCCACCGGCTTGCCCTGCTCGCCGAGCTGTACGAGCCCGGCACCAGATCGCTGCTGGCCCGCTGGGCCCCGCCACAGGTCGGGCATGCGCTCGATCTCGGCTGCGGGCCCGGGCACACCACCCGCCTGCTGCACACCGTCACCGGGGCCGACCTGACCACCGGCGTGGACCGGTCCCAGCAGTACGTCGAGCAGGCACGAGCGCAGGTGCTGCCCGGAATCCGTTACGTACGAGCGGATGTGACCGGGATCGGGATGCCCGTGGAGCCGGCTGACCTGGTGCACACCCGCTTCCTGCTGACCCACCTGGCCGACCCGGCCGGCGCGATCCGCACCTGGAGCGAACTGCTGCTGCCCGGCGGACGGTTGCTGCTGCAGGAGACCGCGCGCCTGGTCAGCCGCGAGCCGGCGCTCGGGCGCTACTACGAGCTCGTGGCCGAACTGCAGGCCCGCTACGGGCAGGCTCTGGACGTCGGTTCGCGCCTGGAGGAGCTGGCCGGCCGCAGCGGCCTGTCCGTCGCGCACTCGACGATCCGTGAGTTCCGGCCCCCGACGGCGGCGATGGCCGCGCTGCACGTCCTGAACCTGCGCACCTGGCGGCACGACGCCTACGCCCGCATGGCCTTCGACCCCGACGAGCTGGACGCCCTGGATGCCGCCCTGACCGCGATCGCGCACGGCGCCCCCGCCGCGCCGATCGAGCAGGCCTTCGGCGAGCTGGTCCTGGTCGCAGGCTGAGCCGGCCACCGGAGCCGCCGGCTGCGCCGGCCACCCCCACGGCGGGTCTAGGGTGTCGGTCGATCAGCATCACGAACGTGACCCCCGGGGGTGCTTCGCGCATGGCCGACGACGACTCCGCCCAGGACCGCACCCGCGGTGACGCAACGAGCACCGCTGCGGTGGCCGTGCCGACTGACGTGCACGCCGACTCGGACCGGAACTGGGTGCTGCTGGCAACTCGGGCCGTGCTCGTGGTGGCCGGTGTGGTCATGCTCGGCATCGGGGCGACCTCGGCACTGCGGGAGGCGTCGATCGGCGTGACCGCGATCCCGATCGCGGCGGGCTTCCTGCTCGTGCTCACCCCGTTCGTCCTGGACCGCCTGGAGGAGATCCCGACGGGCGACCCGGGCCTGCCGCTGCGTCTGACCCGGACGGTGCGCGAGCTCGGCGGCACTCGGACCGCGAAGATATTGGAGAGCACCGATCTGGTGCGGTTCGCGGACTCCTACGGGTTCATCAACCACGTCCTGGACGGGCCGCAGTACCGCGCAGCCAAGGTGCACCTGCAGGACACCCTGATCTCGCGGGCCGCGGAGATCGCGATGACGAACTCGTTCGACTCGGCGGAGGTGCGCACGCTCTTCCGGGAGGGACCACCCGTGGTGCGCGCCCTCGCCCTCGGGCTGATGGACGGTGACCTGGCCCTGGCGGACGCCGAGTCGGTGCTGTCCGCGGTGGCGGACTCCCGGTCGGCGAACGAGCAGCTGCACGGACTGCAGCTGGCCTCCCGTACCTGGCACAAGTTGAGCCCTGAGCAACGCCGGGCGATCCTCGACCACGTCAAGGCCGACCCGCGCATCGCCTCACACAGCGACCGCGCCAGGCTCGCCGAGGAGTTACAGCAGCGCGGCGTCGCCTGAGCTGGTCGCTACAGCCGCTCGACCGCGCCCACCCAGACCCACGCCTCGTGGCTGATCCGGTGCCCTGACCTCCACCGGACGTGTACCGCTCTCGACGTCCACTCGGTGACCACGCCCTCGACCTGCTCGGTCTGGCCGTCCTGCCAGATGATCCAGGCGCGGACCGGGATCGGCTCGGCCTGGCTGCTGACCGGGTGCCCGGCCAGTTGCTCACCACGCAGGCTCATCGGCCTCCGGTGCCGCTGCTCGTACCCGCTCGTCACGCCCACCAGTGTATCGAACATATGTTCGACTCGACCAGTGGCCCGTACGGCCGAGAGGTCCCTCCGGACGGGGGAGGCCAGGCCCGGTCGCCCGGGGGAGGATGCCGGGATGAGCGACCTGCTGAGCGAGTATCTCCTCTTCCTCGCCAAGACGCTGACCATGCTCGCCGCCCTGGCAGCCGTACTGGTGGCGCTGCTGGCGACCGCGTCCCGGCGCAGCCGCAGGCAGCGCGGGCCACGGGTGATCGACCTGAACCGTCGCTACGACGATCTGGCGCGCTCGGTCCGCTCCCGGGTACTCCCCCGCGCGGCGCTCCGGCGCGAACGGTCCGAGCGCAAGCGCCGCGCCCGGGCCGAACGCCGGTCCCGCGGTGGAGCCGTCGCGCCACCACGGCCGCGCCTGTTCGTCCTGGACTTCCACGGCGACCTGCGGGCGACCCAGGTCGTCGCGCTCCGCCGGGAGGTCACCGCGGTCCTGACCATCGCCACCGACCGGGACGAGGTGCTGCTGCGCCTGGAGAACCCCGGCGGGCTGGTCCAGGACCAGGGGCTGGCCGCCTCGCAGCTGCAACGCCTGCGCCAGCGCGGGATCCCGCTCACCGTGGCCGTGGACACCGTCGCGGCCAGCGGCGGCTACCTGATGGCGTGCGTCGCCGACCGGATCGTGGCCGCGCCGTTCGCCGTGATCGGGTCGATCGGGGTGATCGCCGAGCTGCCCAACGTGAACCGGCTGCTCGACCGGCACGGTGTGGACGTCGAGCAGTTCAAGGGCGGGGATCTCAAGCGCACCGTCACCCTGCTCGGGCGGACCGAGGACGTCGATCGGGAGCGGATGGCCGCGCAGATCGAGGACACTCACCAGCTGTTCAAGGAGTTCGTCGCCGCCCACCGGCCCCAGCTCGAGCTGGACACGGTCGGTACCGGGCAGTACTGGTACGGCAGCCGCGCGCTCGACCTGCATCTCGTGGACGAGCTCATCACCAGCGACGACTACCTGCTCAGGGCCCGTGACGGCGCCGACCTGTTCGCGATCTCGTACGCCGGGCCGCGACGGCTGGGCGGCAGGCTGGCACGGCGGCTACGCAGCGCCGTGACGGACAGCTTGACCGGGGCCTGACCGGGGCCCTTCAAGAGGCGAGGCGGTGACCCGGACCGGCTCCGCCCACCCCGACCAGAGCGGTTGCGGCCGACTCGCCGGCAAGATCCACAAGGCCGTCCGGCTCCGGATCCGGTAGCGCGGCGGCTCCGGCGATCGGTGCCGGACGCGGCCTGCGGGGAACCCCCGCACCGGCGCCCCCGCCACGGCCGCGGTAGACCAGCAACCCGCTGACCGGATCCGGCACCGCGTCGAGCGCCGCGCGCACGGCCGGAACGTCACGGAAGGCGTCCCGGCTCTCGTCCTCCAGGAAGGCGAGCTCGAGCACAACACCCCAGCGGTGCTCATGCCACTCCCAGGAGGCAGCCCCGTTGGTGAGCGCGGTCTCGGTGAGCGCGTCGCCGTGGGCCTCCCGCCACAACCTGGCCGAGAAGGCCCCGTCGAACACCTCGACGCTGAGCCACAGCACATGGCAACGGTAGGCCGGACGGGTGACAACCACCAGGCCCGCCGAGTGGGCCGCGGGACCGCAATCCCGGCCCCGAATGACCTTTGTCCCGGTCAGCAGCCCCGGCGTTCTGCGATCTCCCACAGGTGGGCACCAGAAGTGACCTGGGCCACTTGCCGCAGCTCTTGCCAGCCAAGTTAGGGTTACCTAACTTGAGAGCGACGCAGACCTGACGATCCCGGCCGCACCGGTGGAGGAGCCAGCCATGAGCCTGACCAGGACCGCCCTTCTGGGCTTGATCGCCGGGGGCACGATCCTGATCGGGCTGCCGATCGGGCGGATGCGCAGCCCCGCGCCCGCGCTGCGGGCCATGCTCAACGCCACCGCGGTCGGGATCCTGATGTTCCTGGTCTGGGACGTGCTGTCGGCGGCCTGGGAACCGATCGACTCGGCGGTGGCGGGCCTGCACGACGGCCATGGCCAGCTGGGCTCGGCGATCGGCTACGGCGCGCTCTTCGCCGGTGGGCTGGCCGTCGGCCTCCTGGGCCTGGTGGGCTACGAGAACTGGCTGAGCCGCGCGGCGCGCCGCCCTGTGCCCGCACGTGAGCAGCGCGTCGGGCCCGGGGCGATGGCGGCCAGTGAGGTGGTCCAGCGTCGCGGCGGGATCGCCACCTGGGCACCCGCGTACCGGCTGGCCCTGCTCATCGCGGTCGGCATCGGGCTGCACAACTTCGCCGAGGGGCTGGCCATCGGGCAGTCGGCGGCGTCCGGCGAGCTGGCCCTGGCCACTCTGCTGGTGATCGGATTCGCGCTGCACAACGCCACGGAGGGCTTCGGCATCATCGCTCCGGTCACGGCCGAGCGGGAGGGCACGGCCCGGCCCCGCTGGCGCTTCCTGATCATGCTGGGCGTGATCGGCGGCGGCCCGACGTTCGCGGGAACCCTGGTCGGGCATTCCTTCTCCAGCGAGCCGACGGCCGTACTCTTCCTCACCCTCGCCGCCGGTTCGATCCTGTACGTCGTCATGCAGTTGCTCTTCGTCGCGGCGCGCTCCGCCCGCCGGGACCTGGTCGCGTACGGACTGCTGCTCGGGCTGCTGGCCGGCTTCCTCACCGACGCGATCGTCTCCGCCGCGGGAGCCTGACCGCCGGCGCCTGACCCTGCCGGCGCCTGACCCTGCCGGCGCCTGACCCTGCCGGCGCCTGACCCTGCCGGCGCCTGACCCTGCCGGCATCCGGCTCCATTGAACCGGTGACCCGCCCTAGCCGTTTGCCCCCGGAGGGACGATCACGGGGGTGGCGGAGGGGACCACCCCCGTGCCGCTGCGGGCCGTCCCAGGCTCGGCCTCGATCAGCGCGCCGCGGCGGCACAGCCGATACAGGTACGGGCCGACGGGCGGGCGATCAGCCGCTCCACCCCGATACCACCGCCGCAGTTCTCGCAGATGCCGTAGGTGCCGGAGTCGAGCCTGGCCAGTGCCAGGTCGAGATCCGCGACCCGGGTCCGGGCCTGCTCGGCGAACGTGGCCACCTGGGACCGCTCGAAGGCGATCGTCGCACCCTCCGGGTCGTGCTCGTCATCGTTGGCGATCGCGCGGCTGGCCTCGATCAGGCCCTCGAAATCGGCAGCCAGCGAGTCGAGTCTCGCCGTTGCCTCGGCCCGCTCCGCTGTCAGCGCGGCCCTCACCTGGGCCTCGTCCGCACCCGACAGTCCCCGACGCTCGCCTCGCTCCACCATGTTCCGGATCAACCGCGGCGGGCACGCGGCCATTCCGCCCCGGATTGTCCGGCTTTCTCTGCCCGGCTCAGACGATCCGGCCGACCCCGGCCAGGCCGCGGACCGAGCAGATCGGGCCGGACGCACGCCACTGGGTGAACTCCGTGATCCCCGGATCGACCATCTCGAGACCGTCGAACAGCTGCTCGATCTGCGCGCCGGTGCGCAGTACCAGGGAGGCGCTGGAGCTGGCGTACATGCTCTCCAACCGCACCACGTCGGCCAGGGCCATGCTGTCCCGGCAGGCCACGTCGATCACCACGTGGCTGCCGGCGGGCAGCGCGCCGCGGTAGCGGGAGAGGATCTCGGGTGCGATGTCCTGGCCGACGAAGTGCAGTACGGCGACCAGCAGCAGGCCGACCGGCTGGTCGAAGTCGATCAGCGCCCGCACCTGCGGGTCCTCGAGCACGGCGGCCGGCTGCCGCAGATCGTGCTGAACGGTGATGACTCCGGGCTCGGTGGTCAGCAGTGCCCGGTTGTGCACGACGACGACCGGGTCGATGTCCACGTAGGCGACCTTGGCGTCCCCCGCCACCTCCCGGGCCACCTCGTGCACGCTCGGCGAGGTGGGGATCCCGGTGCCGAGGTCGATGAACTGCCGGATCCCGTTCTCGGCCAGGTAGCGCACGGCGCGGACCAGGAAGTCGCGGTTGGCGCGGGCCATCGCCGGCAGCTCCGGGATCATGGCCATGATCTGCTCCGCGGCGGCGCGGTCGGCGGCGAAGTTGTCCTTGCCGCCGAGGAAGTAGTCGTAGACGCGGGCCACGCTGAACACGGACGGGTCAACGGCCGGCGGCACCCAGGAGTCGTCCTCGTCCGTCCAGCTCCAGTCGAACTCGGGGTTCGCACCCGTGTACTGGCTACCCGTCATGGACGCTCACCCCGCTACCCTCCCGGCCTGCGCGCGTTCACCGCCGGTACCCAGGCTAAGGGCTGGGCGGGCCGACGCTAAGGGCGTCCGGGGTTCTGTTGTGCGCGGGTTCCGCCGGTTCCGCCGCCGGGCGTTCGATCACGGCCCAGAGCATCCGTGCCGGCAGGCCCTGCTGGCCGGGGAGCAGATCGACGGACAGCACAGCGGGGACGCGCCGGCCCGAGCGCGCGATCAGGTTGATCTCGTGCACCGACCGGCCGGGTCCACGCCGGGTCAGTGCCTCCAGGTCGGCGGCCATCGTCTCGGCCTGCGCGGGATCGACCAGCGCGCGCCAGCAGGTGTCGGCCAGCTCGCCGCGACGGTGGCCGAGCATGCCTTCCAGGGTGCGGTTGACCTGCACCACGCGGCCGTCCAGTGCGACCTCGGCCTGACCGGCCGGGGAATGCTCGAACAGCGCCTGCAGCCGCTCGTCCACCAGCCGGCGGGCCGTGGCGACCGGATCCCCGGACAGGTCACGCACCAGCGCCGTGACGATCCGGCCGCGCGGGGTGTCCACCGACGACAGCGAGACCTCCGCCGGGAACTCGCTGCCGTCCCGGCGGAGCCCGGCGAGCACCATCCCGCCGCCCATCGGCCGCGGCATCGGGTTCCGCCCGTAGCCCGCCCGCCTCGCCACATGCGTCTCGCGGTGCTGCAGCGGGACCAGCAGCTCGACCGGCCGGCCGACCAACTCGGACTTCGGATAGCCGAACAGCGCGGCCGCGGCGCTGTTGATGAACATGATCAGGCCGTCCGAGTCGACGCCGAGCACCGCGTCGGTGGCCGCGTCCAGCACGGCCAGCAGGTCCTGCGCGCGCATCCGATCGGCGAGCACCCGGGTGACGACACCGAAGCCGTGCAGCCGCCCGAGGCGGTCATGCAGCGGGATCAGCAGCTGGCTGGCCCAGAACCGGCGGCCGTCCTTGCGGACCTGCCAGCCCTCGCGCTGCAGCCCGCCCTCGGTCCGGGCGTGCTCGAGCTGGTCGGTGAGCTCGTGCGCCGCCGGTGATCCCGGCAGCAGGATTCCGAAGTGCTGGCCGATGATCTCCTCGGCCGGGTAGCCGTGCACCAGTTCGGCCCCGGTGTTCCAGGTCAGCACCATGCCGGTCCGGCTGACCATGAAGATGCCGTGGTCCCGCAGCCCGCTCAGCAGCACCCGCAGCGGAATCTCCGCGGACGCCGCCGACGGCACTCCGATCGATCGGTGGTCGACGATCCCCGCACCCGGCGGTCCGAACACATCCGACACCAGTGCATCACTCCGCGCGATTCAGCCCCCGCCCCCAGCACTGACTCCATCCCCAGCTGGATGATTCAACGTAGCTGACCCCTCCGTACGTCACGGCCGAACCTGCCCGAGCCCTCCCATCGGGGGACCTGGAGGACGCCGACCGGATGAGCCGGGTCCCGGCCTCGCGGCGGGACGTTCGTCCCCGCGGGGATCCGAACGCGGCGCGCACCGTGTTGTCGTGGCCTGGGCGGGGATCCGACGCATCGTCCTGCACGGCGGTCCGTGGTTCGTGCGCAGGCCCGGGCTGGCCGTGACGCTGTCGCTGGCCCTGTTCGTCGTGATCTTCACCGTCCGGCTCACCGTCGGCGCGGCAGCGGACGACATCTGCCTGCTGTACACCCTCCCGATCGCTCTGCTCGCGATCACCTTCGGCCTGCGGGCCGGCGTCCTGGCCGGGCTGGCCGGCGGGGTCCTGGTGGTCGTCTGGGCGCTCATCGACCAGGTCCACTTCGCTCCGGTCGGCTGGATCTCCCGTCTCGCGCCGATGCTGCTGCTCGGCTATCTGCTCGGCGACGCGATCGACCGGCTGCGCCGGGCGGAGGCCGGACGTCGCAGGCTGGAAGCCGCGGCCAGGCGCCAGCGGGATGCCATCGAGATCAACGACAGCATCGTGCAAGGCCTGTCCGCGGCGAAGTGGGCGCTGGAGTCGGACGACGCGGACGGCGCGCTGGCGATCGTCTCCGAAACCCTGGAGCAGGGGCACCGAATGGTGTCCGAACTGATCCGGGACGCGGACATGTCCGGCCGCTGGTCAGGCGCTCCCGGTCGATTTCCCGGCAGAAGTGACCCCTCGCCCGGCTTAACAGCGTGACCCGAGCCGTGGCAGGATTGGCCAGCCCTAGCCGCCTCGCGATCTGAAGGCCATCGTGTCCACCCTTGCATCGCAGCGCGCCACGGCGGGGGCCGTCCATCTGTACACAGCCAGTGGCTCGGCCCTGGCCCTGCTGATCGTGCTCGCCGCCTTCCGCGGCGATGCCGTCGCGGCGCTCTGGCTCGGGCTGATCGCTCTGATCATCGACGGCACCGACGGCATGCTGGCGCGACGGCTGCGGGTCAAGGAGTACCTGCCCTGGTTCGACGGCGCCCGCCTGGACGACATCGTCGACTACCTCACCTACGTCTTCGCGCCGGTGCTGTTGCTCTGGAGCGGCGGCTACCTGCCCTCGGGCGTGCCCGGCACCGTGCTGGCGATGGTGCCGCTGCTGGCGTCGAGCTACCAGTTCTGCCGGGTCGACGCCAAGACCGACGACCACTTCTTCCTGGGTTTCCCGAGCTACTGGAACATCGTCGCGTTCTACGCGATCGTCATGCACCTGAGCCCGAGGACCGTGACCGTCATCCTGCTGACCTGCTCGGCGCTGGTGGCGGTACCCGTCTGCTACCTGTACCCGTCGCGGACCCTCACCCTGCGCCGGACCACACTGGCGCTGACCGGCGGCTGGCTGCTGCTCTACGGCGTGATCCTCTGGCAGATGCCCCACCCGAGCGGGTGGGCGCTGACGGGTTCGGTCGCCTACCTCGGTTACTACCTGGCGGCGAGTGTCTTCCTCACCGTCAAGCGTCGGGCCGTCCGGCCGCAGCCGACCGCGGTCGGTGTCTGATAGCACCATGCTGATAGGCCTGGGCACCGCCCTGCTGGCCGCTCTGGCCTTCGGGGTCGCCTCGATGCTGCAGGCGATCGGTGCCAGGGGCGAGCCCCTGACCCGGGGCGTCGACCTGCTGCTGCTGTTCCGGCTGCTGCGCCGGCCGGCGTTCGTCCTCGCGGTGGTGCTCAGCCTGCTCGGGTTCCTGATGCACCTGATCGCGCTGCGACACCTGCCGCTCTACGCGGTCCAGCCGGTGATCGGCAGCAGCGTGGCCGTGACCGCGGTGGTCAGCCGCTGGTTCGGGCACGAACCCCTCGGCAACCGGGTGCGCCTGCTGGTGCTGATGGTGTGCGCGGGCCTGGCCCTGGTCACGTCCGCGGCGATGCCGGGCAGCTCCACCCGGACCTCGACGGGGCAGCGGGCTCTGCTGCTCGTCGCCGTGCTCGTGATCGCGGTGACCGGCTGGGCGATCGGCGGCCGGCAGGGTGCACGCGCGGCGTCCCTGCTCAGCCTGCTGTCCGGGCTCGGTTTCGCCGTGGTCGCGGTGGCGGGCCGGGCCCTGCCCACCCTGGCCGTGCCCACGGTCCTCACCGACCCCGCGACCCTCGCGCTGGTCTGCGGCGGCGGGATCGGATTC
Organism: uncultured Actinomycetota bacterium; assembly: GCA_963740575.1. Taxonomy (GTDB): domain Bacteria; phylum Actinomycetota; class Actinomycetes; order Actinomycetales; family Kineosporiaceae; genus CAVUET01. The sequence continues at coordinate 195,551 of CAVUET010000003.1, forward strand.
CTTTTTTACTCCACCGCGCTGCAACGGGGCACCGTGATCACGGCGACCGCGGCCATGGTCGTCGGGAACACCATCGCGCCGGTCCTGGTCGGCCTGCTGGTCCTGGGTGACCGGTTCCGGCCGGGTTGGGTTCCGGCCGCCATGGTCGGGCTGGTCCTCGCCGGGATCGCCGTGGTCCTCCTGCAGACGCTCGACGCGCTCCAGCAGGACCAGGTCCGCGAGCACGAGCAGGTCCGCGAGCACGAGGCTGATCACGAGCACCCGGCCGATCACCAGCACGAGGCCGATCACCAGCACGACACCGACCGTTGACCTGCCGGCGCTGACGACCGCTCAGCGGGACCGGGACAGGAAACCCGCTAGGGGATCAGGATCACCTTGCCGCGGGTGTGACGGCCCGCCACGGCGCGGTGCGCCTGCGCGACCTCGGCCAGCGGGAAGGTCCGGTCCACGATCACGCGGAGCTTCCCGGCAGCGACCAGGTCGACGAGGTCGAGCCGGGCCGCGTCCCGGATCCGCGTCCCCGGATCCGCTCCGGGCCCTCCGCCGAGCAACCGGATGCCCAGGCTGCCGGCGCGGTCGAAGGCGACGATGCTGGCGATCCGGCTGCGGTCGGCCACGAGCTCCACCGACGTGTCGAGGGCCTCGTCGGTACCGACTAGGTCAAGTGCCACGCTGACCCCCGAGGGCGCCAGCGCGCGGACCCGATCGCCCAGGCCCGGGCCATAGCTGACCGGCTCGGCGCCGAGCTCGAGCAGCAGGTCGTGGTTGTCCGGGCGGGCCGTTCCGATCACCCGCGCCCCGCGGGCGACGGCGAGCTGGACCGCCATCAGGCCGACCCCACCCGCGGCCGCGTGGACCAGGATGGTGTCGCCCGGGCCGGTCCCGGTCGCGGTCAGCAGGTGGGTGGCGGTGGCCCCGGCCAGCATCAGCCCGCCGGCCGCGGGCCAGGGCATCCCATCGGGCTTGGGCACGACAGCGGTTGCCGGGACGACCAGGCGCTGGGCGTACGCCCCGTCCACGCGGTAGGCGATCACATCGTCGCCCGGGCGGACCGGGCCCCGCGGCCCGGTGGCGTCGCGCCCCACTCTGGTCACCCGTCCGGACGCCTCGAAGCCGAGCCGCAGCGGCAGCCGGGCCGGGTCGTTTCCGAAGGTCCCCTGGTAGCGCTTGAGGTCCGCCGGGTTCACCCCGGCAGACCGAACCTCGATCTCGACCTCGCCGGCACCGGGCGCCTCGACCTCGATCCCCGTCAGCCGCAGGACTTCGGGGCCGCCGTACGCCGTCGCCACAACCGCCATCGACCGTGCCATGCTGGCCACAACGACGGCGCGGGCAAGGTCGATTCCACTCTGCTGCCATCCCGGCCATTCCGGCAGCGTCGCCCGGCCGGTGCACGCCCCCTGGCTGCGCCCCGATCAGCCCAGCTCGGCCGCCGTCGGCGCGGTGTTGCTGCCCCGGCGGGTGACCACGACCGCCGCCGCCCGGTTCGCCCGCCCGACGGCCACCACCGGAGCCAGCCCTGCGCTGAGCGCTGCGAGGAACACCCCGACATGCGCGTCGCCCGCGCCGTTGCTGTCGATCGCGTGCACCGACGTGGCGGGCACCGGCACCGGCTCGCCGCCGGCGACCGCGACCACGGCACCGCGGTCACCGCAGCGCACCACGGCCCCGCCGCGGCCGCGGCCCGACGCGAGCTCGCGTGCCGCGTCGCCAGGGTCGACCAGCCCGGTCAACAGCTGCGCCTCCGCCGCATTGCAGCTCCACCAGTCCGTTCGTGCCCGAACGGCGTCCAGGACGGCGGCCGGGATCTGCGCCACCAGGGGGCCGGGGTCGGCCAGCACCGTGGCTCCGGCGGGCAGCCCCGGCAGCCAGCCGCTGATCGCGGGACCGGCCTCGGGGTAGCACAGGTCGTACCCGGACACGAAAACGGCATCTGTGGGGCCCGGGACACAGGCCGCGAGCTGCTCGGGGCCGAGCCGTGCCTCCGCGCCGACGGCGGTCGCGAAGGTCCGCTCGCCCTCGCCGTCCACCAGGACCACGGTGAAGCCGCTGTCCTCACCGGGGTGCGGCGGGAGCAGGAGCAGCGCGCCCTCTGCCAGCAGCGCGGCGCGGGCCAGATCCCCGAACGGCCCGGTGCCGAGCCGCCCGCAGAAGGTCACCGGCATCCCCTGCCGCGCGGCGGCAGCCAGGACGTTGAGGCCGCAGCCGCCCGCGGCCACCTGACTCGACCCGGCCAGCACGTCCGCGCCACGGGCCGGCAGCCGCGGGACGGACAGCACGATGTCGACGACCACATCACCGATGCAGTACAGCCTCGGCCCGGTCATGCCGCTCCACTGATCATGCGGCTCCCCCGGCCCTCAGTCGGAGCAGGTCCGTGGCCAGGGCATCGAGGTCGAGCCCGTTCACGGTGGCGACCGTCGCGATCGCGTCCACCGGCCAGGCGGACCTGCCGTGCCCGGCGCCGGCGATCGCCCCGGCGATCGCCCCGATCGTGTCGCAGTCGCCGCCCACGGACGCCGCCGCGCGGCAGGCATCCCACGGCGACCGCGGGTACAGCGCCACGATCCCGAATGCGGCCGGAACGGATTCCTGGGTGGCCACGCTGGTTCCGACCAGCCGCACGATCCGCTCCAGAGCGGCCGAGGTCGCGAGCGCGTCGTGGCCGGCCACCTGGTCCGCCAGTTCCACGGCCCATCGGATCCGGTCGGCGACCGCGGCGCCGGCGACCCAGGCACCCCGGTGCGCGCCGAGTCGAGCGGCCCGGACCGCCGTGTCGATCACCTCGGGCCAGGCCTGGCCGGCGACCGCGGCGCTGACGGCGGCCGCGACGGCGCAGGCCCCGGCGAGCGCCACCCCCGTGTTGTGCGTTGCCTTGCTGGCCTCGACCACCCGCTCGACCAGGGCGCCGAGATCGCCTGCGCCGACCGCGATCCCGACCGGCGCGATCCGCATGGCCGCACCGTTGGTATCGCCGGTCCGGCCGGACTCCTCCGGCGACACGCCGGCCTCGATCGCGGTGACCGCCCGCCGGGTCGACGGGCCGAGCAGGTCGAGGCTGCCGGCGTCCCGCATCCGGCGCTCCCAGGCGAGCAGCGCCCGGGCCACCTGGCCGGGGTCGACCCCGCCGCGGCCCTGGACGAGCAGCCTGCCGAGCAGCACCGCCTGCTTCGTGTCATCGGTGACGGATCCGGCCGGCATCCCCGCCGCGATCGGGTGGTCCGGGTCGGCGGCGACGAACCCGGGCAGGCTCCCCCCCAGCGCGCGACAATCTGTTCGCGGGAGAGGAGCTGGGTGGGCATCCCGAGGGCGTCGCCGATCGCCAGGCCCCAGAGCGCTCCCGCGGCCCGGCCGGCCTCGCCGGTGACAGCCCCCGGCAACCGACCGGTGGGCGGCGCGCTGAGCTCGGGGCCGTCGGGATCCATCGGTCCGGAACGCTACCCGTTACGGCGGACGGACCGGGTGCCTGCCCGGGACCGCCACCGGGACAGATCCCGGGTTCAGAACGGCTCGACGATGCCGTACTCGTGCACCTTCCGGTAGATGGTGGCCCGGGACATCCCCAACGCCTTGGCGGCCTTGGTCTTGGATCCGCCGGTGTCGCGCAGCGAGTGCACGATCGCGTCCCGTTCCATCGACTCCAGCGGGCTGAGCAGGCGCCGGCTGACCGTGCGGCACTCCGGTGGCAGATCGCCCGGCCCGATCGCGCCGGTCCGGCGGCGCTGGGCGACGCGGCGCAGCACCCGCCACAGCTGCTCGATGTTTCCGGGCCAGGTGGACCGCAACATCAGCTGCATCGCCTCGGGCGAGCAGTACAACCCCCCGTCCGGGTTCAGCCGGCCCAGGAAGAAGCGGACCAGCTCGGGCACGTCCTCGATGTGATGGCGCAGAGGGGGCACCTCGACCGTGGCCGGGAACGACCGCATCAACCCGGCCAGCTCATCCCCAGCCGCCGGACCGCTGAGCGTGATCGCCACCCAGGGCGGGTGCCGGCCGCTGGCGGCCGCGCCCCTGAGCAGTTCGGTGAGGAAGACCACCCGCGCACGCTCGAGCCGATCGACATTGCGGATCACCAGGCAGCCGTGCCCGTCCAGGAGTTCGAGCCGGACGGTGCCGGTCCACAGCTCCGGGCTGGCGGTGTGCTCCAGAACCCGTACCCGGCCACCGGGATGCCGCCGCTGGTAGACCGCGCGCAGGATGGCAACCTTGCCAGCCCCCGGCTCCCCCGCAGCCGCCAGCCACTCCCCGCGGTCCTGGCTGAACTGGGCCAGCTGGCAGGCGCGCACCCACAGCCGCCCGGATCCGATCAGCCCCGGCAACGGCGAGGCGCCCCCCGCCACTGCACCGGCCCGGACCGGGTCCGCCGCCTCGACCAGCTTCACCTGGGCGATGCCGGCGCCCGGCCGGCCGTGCCCGGACACCGGCCGGCACTGAAGCCGAGCGCTCACCCCGCTCGGCAGCTCCACCTCGACCGTTCGGGACCGACGCCCCGCCAGCGCGTCGACGGCCAGACCGACCAGAACGGACTGGTCACCCGGATCCAGCACCTGCCGCGCGTACTCGTTGACCATCATCAGGTCGTCGTCGATGGCGAAGACGATGCCCGCCTGTCGCCGGCAGGCACGCTGGTAGTCGCGCAGCAGAGCGAGCTCGCGCGAGCTGCTCTCCGCCAGCAGCGCCCCCATGATCTGGTCGGCGGTGGTCTTCGCCAGGGTGATCAGCAGTGGGCTGGCGTCCCGGCGCCAGCAGGTGAGGTCGACGGCGCCGATCGTCTTGCCAGAGACCGGATGCCGGATCGGCACTCCGGCACAGGCCAGCTGCTCCAGATGCTCGGCATAGTGCTCGTGACCGAAGACGTCCATCGGCCGGCCGCCCTCGAGCGCGGTGCCGATCCCGTTGGTCCCGACGAACTCCTCGGCGTAGCTGAACCCGGGGGCGAGCTGGACGCTGTCGAGGTGGCTGTCCAGATCCCGGTGGGCCATCATCCGGGTCAGTACCAGGCCAGTGGAATCCGTCAGGACGATGCTGATCGGCTGACCGTCGAGGTGCTGGTGCAGCTGGCGCAGCACCGGCATCGCGCTTCGGGTCAGCGGGGTGTCCTGGTCGGGGTTGCCCAGGTAGGGCAGCTCGATCCGGTCGGCGGCCACGTCCAGCCACCGTGAACGCCACCACGAGGCGAGGATCTCGTCCCGGACCGTGTCCTCGGCGATGGACTCGTTGTTGAGGAATCGTTCCCGCACGGTCGCCAGCCCCGTGCCGTCTGCCTGCGGACCAGCCACCTGTTCCGTCATGGGCCGCCCCCTCGCACAGCTCAGAGACCTCCTGACCGGTGGACGGGACAGGAGCGTCTTCTGGGTGTGTCGCTGTTTCTCCACCATAAGGGCACCCTCACCAGAGGGCGTCTCAAGTTGAGACCCGCGCACCGCCGCGGACGCCATCTGCTGGCACGCATCGACGTCTGTCCAGGAGGTGCCGATGGAGCCGCAGGCAGGGCCCGGTGGCCCGGACGAGCCCGAGACCTTCAACCCCTGGACCGTCGTGAACGTGGTCTTCCGGCATCTCGTCGATGCCGGGCTGCACCCCGTTCTCGGCGAGACCGGCGATCCCGGCCCCCCTGCCGCGCAGTTGCTCCGGGCGCTGGGGATCACGCCGGCGGCCGAGGGCGACCGGCAGCAGCTGCAGCGGGTCAGGGCGCAGCTCGCCGAGCTCCGCGAGCGAGCGTTCGGCCCGGAATGATCAGGCCCGGGCACCCCCCGCGTGGTCCACCCGCCACGATCGCGGGCCCCCCGGATGGGCCGCCCTGCAACCGCTGCCTCAAGTTGAGACATCGGATCCGCCCAGGACGAGGTGTGATACCCGTCACCAGGTCACCGGCCCCGATCGGGGTCACAGCTTCATTGCCGGCGCTGGCTGGCCGGTCCCGAGGAGACGGATCGGTCCGGACCCACCGTCCGGACCGGCCCCGACGGCGGAGAGGAAGTGGCCATGAGTCGCCAGAGTGTGGCGAGGGCGCACCAGAAGATCCAGGAGCTGTCCTGGGAACCGATGTACCACGAACCGGTGTCGCAGTACGGCACCGACTACACCTTCCACAAGGCGCAGAAGAAGGACCCGCTCAAGCAGGTGCTCCGCTCGTACTTCCCGATGCAGGAGGAGAAGGACCACCGCGTCTACGGCGCCTCCGACGGCGCCATCCGCGGCAACATGTTCCGCCAGGTGCAGGAACGCTGGCTGGAATGGCAGAAGCTGTTCCTGAGCATCATCCCGCTGCCGGAGATCTCGGCGGCCCGGGCCATGCCCCTGCTGTTCCGGACGGTCCCCAACCCGGAACTGCACAACGGGCAGGCCATCCAGATGATCGACGAGGTCAGGCACTCGACCATCCAGCAGAACCTCAAGCGCCTGTACATGAACAACTACATCGACCCCGCGGGCTTCAACTCCAGCCTGCGCAACTTCCAGAACGACTACTGCGGCACCATCGGCCGGCAGTTCGCCGAGGGGTTCATCACCGGTGACGCGATCACCGCGGCCAGCATCTACCTGACGATCGTGGCCGAGACCGCGTTCACCAACACGCTCTTCGTGGCCATGCCGGCCGAGGCGGCCGCCAACGGTGACTACCTGCTCCCGACGGTGTTCCACTCGGTGCAGTCGGACGAGTCCCGGCACATCAGCAACGGGTACGCGACCCTGCTGATGGCCCTGGCGGACGAGGGCAATCACCAGCTTCTCGAGCGCGACCTGCGTTACGCCTGGTGGAACAACCACCGGGTGGTGGACGCCGCGATCGGCACCTTCATCGAGTACGGCACCAAGGACCGCCGCAAGGACCGCGAGAGCTACGCGGAGATGTGGCGGCGGTGGATCTACGACGACTACTACCGCAGCTACCTCGTGCCGCTGGAGAAGTACGGCCTGGTCATTCCGCACGACCTGATCGAGGAGGCGTGGAACCAGATCTGGAACAAGGGCTACGTGCACGAGGTGGCTCAGTTCTTCGCCACCGGCTGGCTGGCCAACTACTGGCGGATCGACCCGATGACCGACAAGGACTTCGAGTGGTTCGAGGAGAAGTACCCGGGCTGGTACGAGCGGTACGGCAAGTGGTGGGAGAACTACAACCGCCTGTCCACGCCGAACGGGCACAACCCGATCGTGTTCGAGGACGTGGACTACCAGTACCCGCACCGCTGCTGGACCTGCATGGTCCCCTGCCTGGTCCGCGAGGACATGGTGATGGCCGAGGTGAACGGGCAGTGGCGCACCTACTGCCACGAGGCCTGCCGGTGGACTGACACGGTCGCCTTCCGGCCGGAGTTCCAGGGCCGGCAGACCCCGAACATGGGCCAGCTGATCGGCAGCCGCGAGTGGGAGACGCTGTACCACGGCTGGAACTGGGCCGACGTGGTCTCCGACATGGGCTTCGTCCGGGACGACGGCAAGACCCTGGTCGCCCAGCCGCACCTGAACCTCGACCCCAAGAAGATGTGGACGCTCGACCACCTGCGCCGCTGCCCGCCGCTGGCCAGCCCGAACGTCCTGCTCAACGAGATGTCGGACGCGGAACGCACGGCCTTCCACGCCGACTACATCCGCGGTGGCCCCGCGGGCCGTCCCGCGCCCAAGGAGGCATGAGAAACCGGCTCGCCGTCACGGGTGGGGCCGCGCGTCACCGCGGCCCCACCCCAGCCACCCGTCAGCCCAGCCACCCGTCAGCCCAGCCACCCGTCAGCCCAGCCACCCGTCAGCGCGCAACCGGACGAGGGAGTCATGGCCGACACCGATGCCGACACCGATGCCGACACCGACACCGACGCCGACACCGATGCCGAAAGCACTGCCGACAAGCATGTCGTGCGGTTCGAGCCGGTCGGTATCGAGATCGAGGTCAGCGAGGAGCAGACCGTCCTGCGTGCCGCCGCCGAGCAGGGAATCATGCTCATGCACGGCTGCAAGGAGGGCCAGTGCTCCTCCTGCAAGTCCTTCGTCCTCGACGGTGACGACATCGAGCTGGACAGGTACTCGACCTTCGCGCTCCCGGACTACGAGAGGGAGGAGGGCTTCACCCTGCTGTGCCGGGCGCACGTGTTCGAGGACGTCACCATCGAGCTGCTCAACTTCGACGAGGACATGATCCGCTCCGGGCTGCCGATCCGGGAGGCGGTGGCCGAGGTGGTCGCGATCGAGCGGGTCACCCACGACCTGCGACACCTGGTGCTGGGACTGATCGAGCCCCAGGAGATCACCTTCTTCCCCGGGCAGTACGTCGACATCGCCGTCCCCGGCACCGCCATCACCCGATCCTTCTCGATGGCGAACATCTCCAGCCGGGAGTCGGGGCAGCTCGAGTTCATCATCAAGGTCTACCCGGACGGGGTCTTCTCGCACTTCCTGGACACCCGGCTCGCGGTCGGCGACCGGCTGGACTTGGTCGGCCCGTTCGGCGTCTTCACCCTGCGGGAGGGGCCGGCTGCCGACATCGTCTTCGTCGGCGGCGGCGCCGGGATGGCACCGATCCTGTCCCTGCTGCGGTCCATGGCCGACCGCGGGATCCGCCGCAGGGCGACCTATTACTACGGCGCGCGGTCCCGGCGCGACCTCTGCTTCGAGACCGAGCTGCGCGCCCTGGAGGCGTCGCTGCCCGGCTTCCGGTTCGTGCCGGCCCTGTCCGAACCCGCCCCGACCGACGCGTGGGACGGCGAGGTGGGCCTGATCACGGACGTCGTCAAGCGGCACGAGAGCGATCTGACCGGGGCGCACGCCTACGTCTGCGGTCCCCCGCCGATGGTGGAGGCCGCGTTGGCACTGCTGACCGGCCTGGGCGTGCCCGACAGACGCATCTACTACGACAAGTTCACGACCACCGGCGATCCGATGTGAGGGACGGACCGATGACAACCACACCAGAGCGAAGCGTTCCGAAGCCTGAGTTCACTGACGCGGAGGCCGGTGCCAAGGAGTTCCCCGACTCGTCCGCACGGCGCTTCAACTACTACGTCCCGCAGAAGCGCAAGCAGTCCCACTACGAGGACGTCACCGTCGAGGTGCAGCCCGACCCTCGGCACTACCTCAGCCAGGGCTGGCTCTACGGCTTCTCCGACGGCCGCGGCGGATACCCCCTGGACTGGACCGCGCTGAAGGCCTGGGGGTCGGACCGCCCCGAGCCCGAGCGGTTCCCGGGGTCCGGCGGCAAGGGCTACGACTGGCCGGCCCACGGCTGGCACGAGTTCCGCGACCCCAACGAGGAGTGGGAGCTCACCCTCTACCGGTACAACTCCAATGTCGTGCGGCAGATCAACCAGAACATCGACGCCGCCCGGCAGGCCAAGGCCTTCGACCAGTGGAACCCGAACTGGGTGCGGTTCGTGGAGCGGCACGTCGGTGCCTGGATGCACGTCGACCACGGGCTGGGGCTGTACCTGTTCGCCAACGCCAACCGGCGGGCCCCGACGAACATGCACAACAACGCCATCTCCGTGAACAGCATGCACCGGATCCGCGCGGCCCAGGACCTGGCGCTGTACAACCTCACCCTGAGCGAGGAGGTCGCGGGATTCGACGGCTCGGCGCACATCGAGGCCTGGAACACCGAACCGGCCTGGCAGGGAGTCCGCCGGACCGCAGAGCAGCTCACCGCGATCGACGACTGGTGCGAGGCGATCTTCGCCGCGAACGTCATCTTCGAACCGCTGGTCGGCGAGCTGTTCCGCAGCAGCCTGGTGCAGCAGGCCGCGCCCCGCAACGGTGACTTCGTCACTCCCACCGTGATCGGTGCCGAGGAGTACGACTACGCCGAGCGCGACCTGCGGTACACCAACGCGATGTTCGAACTGCTCGTGAACGACCGGGAGTTCGCCGACCACAACGTCTCGATCCTGCAGACCTGGCTGGCGACCTGGGTACCCCGGGCCATCCAGGCGTCCCGCACCCTGCAGCCGATCTGGTCGCTGCCGGACTGGAAGCCGGTCCGCTTCGAGGACGGTCTGGACCGGGCGAAGGCGCGGTTCGCGGGCATCCTGTCCGACCTCGGTCTCGACACCCCGAAGGAGCTGGCCCAGTGACCCCGTACAAGACGGCCGAGAGCCCGTTCAAGTCCGACAGCACCGCGTCCAACATGTGCGGCTTCACGCTGATGAACAACCAGATCGGCGTCGTCGTGGCGCAGGTGATGGAGACCAAGCCGAACGTCCGGGTGATGCCGCTGCCATCGATGATCCGGGTGGACGCGCTGAAGCGGATGGACGTGGTCTACGACGAGATCTCCGAGGCGCTCGGCGAGGAACCCGGCTTCTTCGACGCGGCCCAGTTCGAGGAGAGCATGTCCACCCACTACGGCCGGATGATCCACGAGGACGACCGCACGATCATGTTCGCCAATCCCGAGGACGCGGCCGAGTACATCGGCTTCGACCTGTCGGCCGACTCGAAGTAGGAGGGACGATGTACGAGAAGGACGGCGAGAAGTACTTCGTGGTGGACAGCCACATGCACTACTGGAACGCGGCTCCGGACAACTGGGTGCCGGGCGCCGAGCAGTACGCCAAGGGCTGGATCGAGTGCTTCCACGCCTACCAGGGGCTCGGGCCGCCCGAGACGCACTGGCCGATCGAGAAGTTCCAGAAGTACTCCGAGGACGACCTGATGAAGGACGTCTTCGAGGACGGGCACGTCGACATCGCCATCTTCCAGCCGACCTACCTGACCGAGTGGTACCGGGAGGGGTTCAACACCACCGAGCGCAACGGCGCACTCGGTGAGCGGCACCCCGGGAAGTTCATCCTGAACACCCGCTGGGACCCGCGGGACGGCGACGAGGGATTGAAGGAGCTCAGGGAGAACGTCGCCCGGCACGGCTGCAAGGGCGTCAAGCTCTACACCGCCGAGTGGCGGCAGGGCTCGCGCGGCTGGACCCTCAAGGACCCCGAGGCCTACCGCTACCTCGAGGCATGCCAGGAGCTCGGCATCGTCAACATCCACGTGCACAAGGGACCCACAATCTGGCCGCTGGACAAGGATGCCTTCGACGTGGCCGACGTCGATCACGCGGCCACCGACTTCCCTGAGCTCAACTTCATCGTCGAGCACGTGGGGCTGCCACGGATCGAGGACTTCTGCTTCCTGGCCACCCAGGAGCCCAACGTCTACGCCGGCATGGCCGTGGTGATCGGCGGCCTGATGCACGCCAGGCCCAAGTTCTTCGCGAAGGTCATGGGCGAACTGCTGTTCTGGGTCGGCGAGGACAAGATGACCTTCGGCAGCGACTACGGCATCTGGGAGCCGCGCTGGCAGGTCGAGGGTTTCGTGGACTGGGACTACCCGCCGGGAGACGAGTTCTCCGACTACCCCCGGGTGAACACGGCCACGAAGAAGAAGATCCTCGGCCTGAACGCGGCGAGGCTCTACGGCATCGACGTGCCGGCCGAGTACCGCCTGGACGCCGGCCAGCCCGCGCCCGGCTCCCAGGAGGCGGCCACGCTGGTCTCGCCGTCGTGACCTCCACGGCGACGCAGCAGTCGGTGCCGCCGGCGGTGCAGGCGGTGCTGGCGGCGCTGGACGCTGTCCGCGACCCGGAGCTGGACGAGCCGATCACGACGCTCGGCTTCGTCGGCTCGTGCACGGTCACCGCCGACGGTTCGGCCCAGGTGACGCTGCGGTTGCCGACGTACTTCTGCGCGCCCAACTTCGCCTTCCTGATGGTGGCCGACGCCTACGACGCGGTGTCGGCCACACCGGGCGTGCGCAGTGTGGAGGTCCTCCTGGAGGACCACTTCGCGGCCGAGGCGATCAACGGCGGTGTGGCCGCACGAGCGGGTTTCGAGCGGTCCTTCCGCGGCGAGGCAACTGGTGAGCTGCACCAGTTGCGGGCCGACTTCCTGCGGAAGGCGGTCCTGGCCGGCACGGACCTGGTGTGCCGGCCACTCGTCGCCGCTGGTCGCGAGCCGGCCGAACTGGTCCGGCTGCGGCTGGGCGACGTCCCGGCGTCGGAGCAGCTGGACCGGTTGCGGCAACGGCGCCGCGAGCTGGGGTTGCGCGCCGACGACGGGGCGCCGCTGCTCGTCGACCCCGTCACCGGCCGGGCGATCGAGGCCGGCCAGGTGCCGCTGCATCTGCGCAAGGCCCGGACCACCCGGGTCGGCATCGAGGCGAACACCGGGATCTGCCGCGGCATGTTGCGGCACAGGTACCAGACGCAGGGGCGGGGCGAGGCTCCGTCAGACCGCGAGGAGGATCGATGAAGTCCGTCCGAGTGCACGCCTACCACGAGCAGCCACGGATCGACGACGTCCCCGAGCCGGTCGTGAAGGGGCCGCTGGACGTCGTGGTGCGGATCGGCGGCGCGGGCCTGTGCCGAACCGATCTGCACATCCTGGACGGGCAGTGGGCCGCGGCCATGGGTGTCGGCCTGCCGTACACGATCGGGCACGAGAACGCCGGATGGGTGCACGAGGTGGGCTCCGCCGTCACGAACGTCCAGGTCGGCGACACCGTGATCCTGCACCCGACGCCGACCTGCGGGCTCTGCCGCGCCTGCCGGTCCGGCAATGACATGCACTGCAGCAACAGCGCCTTCCCCGGGCTGGACAGCGACGGCGGGATGGCCGAGTACCTGCTCACCTCGGCCCGGGCCTGCGTCAAGCTCGACCCGCAGACCCGGCCGCAGGACGTCGCCGCACTCGCGGATGCCGGCATCACCGCCTACCACGCGGTACGCAAGGCCATCCCGTTGCTGTACCCGGGAACGACCTGCGTGCTGATCGGCGCCGGCGGTCTCGGGCACATCGGCATCCAGTGCCTGGCCGCCCTCACCAGCGCGCGCGTCATCGTCGTCGATCGCAACCCGGACGCGCTCGCCCTGGCCGCGCAACTCGGCGCGGACCACACCGTGGTCGCCGACGGCGGGCAGGTCCAGGCGATCAGCGATCTCACCGGCGGCGCGGGCGCGCAGGTCGTGCTCGACTTCGTCGCCGAGGAGGGAGCCGAGCAGGACGGCTTCGCGATGACCGCCCGGGCCGGGTCGTACTTCGTGATCGGCTACGGCGGCACCGTGCACATCCCCACCCTGGACATCATCTCCACCGAGCGGAACATCGTCGGCAACATCGTCGGCACCTACACCGAGCTCGAGGAGTTGATGGTGCTGGCACAGGCCGGGAAGGTCACCCTGCACACCCGTACGTACCCGCTCGACGCCGCCCTCGACGCGATCCACGATCTGGACACCGGTCAGGTGCGTGGTCGCGCCATCCTCGTCCCCTAGCCGCCGACCCGAGGAGGACCGATGGCCAAGGAACTGCGCTCCGGCGAGGAAGCACGCAACCTCCTGCTCGCCGGCGTCGACCAACTGGCGGAGGCCGTCAAGTCGACCCTCGGCCCGAAGGGACGCAACGTCATCCTGGAGAAGATCACCGGCTCCCCGGTGGTCACCAACGACGGGGTGACGATCGCGCGGGAGATCCACCTGAAGAACCAGTTCGAGAACATGGGCGCCCAACTCGTCAAGGAAGCGGCGATCAAGACCAATGACATCGTCGGGGACGGGACGACGACCGCGACAGTGCTCGCCCAGGCGATCGTCCGGGAGGGGATGGCGGCCATCGGCGCGGGCGCGAACCCGGTACTGGTCAAGCGTGGCATCGACCTGGCCGTCGACCGGCTGGTGCAGCGGCTGCAGAAGGTGGCGCACCCGATCAGCACCGAACGCGACTACGCGCGGGTCGCGGCCATCTCCGCGAACGACGACGAGATGGTCGGTGCGGCGATCGCCAGGGCCCTGTACTCGGTGGGCGACACCGGCATCGTCACGGTCGAGGAGTCGCCCATCCACGGGATGAGCGTCGACTTCGTGGAGGGGTTCACCTTCGACAACGGCTACCTGTCGCCGTACCTGGTCACCGATCCGGCCAGCCTCGAGGCAGTCCTGGACGACCCGTACATCCTGCTGTGCAGCGAGAAGATCAGCACCGTGCAGCAGCTGATGCCGTTGCTCGACAAGGTGATGCGGGCGCCCCGACCGCTGGTCGTCATCGCCGAGAACGTCGAGGGCACCGCCCTGAGCATGCTGGTGCACAACCACGTCAACCGGCTGTTCCACAGCGTCGCCGTGCGGGCGCCGGGGTTCGGTGACCGCCGGCTGCACAAGCTGGAGGACATCGCCGCGCTCACCGGCGGCGCGGTCCTCAGCAAGCACGCGAGCTTCACGCTGGAAACGATGCCCGCCGAGCACCTCGGCCGCGCGGCGCAGGTCCGGGTCACGGCTGACCAGACCGCGATCATCGGCGGCGCGGGCTCCGCCGAGCGGGTGGAGTTCCGGCTCGGGCAGCTGCGCGCGGAACTGGCCCGCGCCACCTTCGGCGTGGACGAGGACGTTCTCACCGAACGGATCGGGGCGCTGTCCGGCAAGGTCGCCGTGATCCGCGTCGGCGCACCCACCAACGCCGAGCTGAAGGAGCTGCAGCACCGGGTCGAGGACGCCCTGTCGGCGACCCGGGCCGCGATGGCCGAAGGCATCGTCGCCGGTGGCGGCGCCGCACTGCTGCACGCCGACAGCGCCCTGGACGGGATGGAGGTCAACGAGGACTATGCCGTCGGGGTGCGCGCGGTGCGCCGGGCCCTGACCGAGCCCGCCTACCTGATCGCGACCAACGCCGGGTACCGGGCCGACGAGGTGCTGGCCCGGACGGCGACGATGGGCGACGACGAGGGGTTCGACGCGCTGCTCGGCCGGTACGGCGACATGATCGAGATGGGCATCGTCGACCCGCTCCGGGTCGCGCGCTCCGCCCTGCAGAACGGCGCATCGGTCGCCGGCCTGCTGCTCACGACGAACACCCTGGTCGCCGAGGAGCAGACCCCCTGGGGCGGCAGCCGGGCGCTGATGACCGAGTTCGGCGCGCTGGACGAGGGTCTGCACCAGCCCTCGCCCGATGCCAGCACGCCGCAGTCCCTCGGGCTCGGCCCGTCGGTGGGCTGAGGGAACGTGACAGCGACCGCCGGGGATCCGGCCTCCCTGCGGCCGTCCCCGGCGGTGCTTCCCGGTCCCGACACCGATCGCCCACCCCTCCGCGGCCCGGTGGTACCGGCACCGCCCGGGCCGCTGCGGTCCGCGGTCAGCTCGATCGGCCCGGCGTTCGTCGCCGCGGTGGCGTATGTCGACCCGGGCAACTTCGCCACAAACTTCTCCGCCGGCGCGCAGTTCGGCTACCGGCTGATATGGGTGATCGTGCTGGCCAACCTGATGGCCATGCTGATCCAGTACCTGTCCGCCAAGCTCGGCCTGGCCACCGGCCGCAACCTGCCGCAGCTGTGCCGAGAGCACTTCCGGCCGGCCGTCTCGCGCGGTCTGTGGGTGCAGGCCGAGCTGATCGCGATGGCCACCGACCTGGCCGAGTTCGTCGGTGCCGCCCTCGGGCTGAGGCTGCTCTTCGGCGTCCCGATGCCGGCAGCGGCAGGCATCACCGCAGTCGTGGCGTTCGGCGTCCTGGCGCTGGACCAGCGCGGCTACCGACCGTTCGAACGGGCCATCGCCGGGCTGCTCGGCATCGTCTTCCTCGGGCTCGGCTACGACCTGGTCGTGGTCGGCGCCGATCCGGTGGCCGCCGCTTCCGGAATGCTTCCCGGGTTCGCCGGGCCCGGCAGTCCGGCGCTGGTCACCGGCATCATCGGCGCGACCGTGATGCCGCACGTGATCTACCTGCACTCGGCGCTGATGACCCGCCGGCTCGGCTACCAGGGCGAGGCGGCCCGCCGGACGGTTCTGGGCTACCTGCGGCTGGACCTCGGCATCGGTCTCGGCGCCGCCGGGCTGATCAACCTCGCCATGCTGCTCACCGCCGCGTCCCTGTTCCACGGGCAGGGTGCCTCGATCGACTCGATCGAGGCGGCGCACGCCGGCCTGGCACAGCTGGCCTCCGGCGCCGCGGCGCTGGCATTCGCCACCGCGTTGCTGGCGTCCGGGCTGTCCTCCTCGAGCGTCGGCACCTACGCGGGCCAGATCATCATGCAGGGCTTCATCAGCCGGCAGATCCCGCTGTACCTGCGCCGGGGGCTGACCATGCTGCCCGCGGTCGCCGTGCTCATGCTGGGTCTGCCGACCACCGAGAGCCTGGTCATCTCGCAGGTGGTGCTGTCCTTCGGGATCCCGTTCGCGCTGGTGCCGCTGGTGCTGCTCAGCCGCCGGGCCGACCTGCTCGGCCCGTTCGTGAACCGGGCCCGGACCACCGCGGCGGCAGCGGCCTGCGCCGCGGTGATCACCCTGCTGAACGGCTACCTGCTGGTCAGCACCTTCGCCTGAGATTCCCGCCCTGACGACCGGCGCGTTGGGCGACCGCCGAATGTGACGTTCTGGGGCAATGAGACCGCGCCCGGGGCCGGGCATCGGGGCAGAACGTCACATTCGGCAGCAGGCGTCGTGGTGCGCTAGTGGAACACCACGGTGCGGTGCCCGTTCAGCAGGACCCGGTGCTCGCTGTGCCACTTCACGGCGCGGGCCAGCACCTGTGCCTCGACGTCCCGGCCGGCGGCAGCCAGTTGCTCGGCATCGAACGCGTGCCCGACCCGGATCACGTCCTGCTCGATGATCGGCCCCTCGTCCAGCTCGGGGGTCACGTAGTGGGCGGTCGCGCCGATCAGCTTCACCCCGTGCGCGTGGGCCTGGTGGTACGGCTTGGCGCCCCTGAAGCTGGGCAGGAACGAGTGGTGGATGTTGATCGCCCGGCCCGCCAGCACCGCGCAGGTCCGGTCGGACAGCACCTGCATGTACCGGGCCAGCACGACCAGGTCGATCCGCAACCGGCTGACCAGGTCCAGCAGCCGGACCTCGGCCTCGGCCCGGGTCTCGGCCGTCACCGGCACCAGATGGAACGGCACCTGGTAGAACTCGGCCAGCCCGCGCAGCGCCTCGTGGTTGCCCACCACGGCCGGCACCTCGAGCCGCAGCGATCCGGCCCGCACCCGGAACAGCAGGTCGTTCAGGCAGTGCCCGCCCCGGCTGACCAGGATCAGGGCCCGCAGCGGCCGCTGACTCGCGTTCAGCTGCCAGACCATCCCGAACGCGGTCGCGACCGGGTCGAAGGCCTGCCTGATCCGGTCGAGCTCAGCGTCCAGGCCTGGGGCGGTGCCCGACGGCTGCACCTCGACCCGCATGAAGAACCGGCCCGTCTCCGCGTCGCCGAACTGCTGGCTCTCCAGGATGTTCCCGCCCGTCGCCAGCACCGCGCCGGATACGGCGTGCACGATGCCGGGGCGGTCGCCGCAGGACAGGGTCAGCACGTAGGTCGACATGCCAGGCACCCTGCCACGCCCCCCGAGCCGCTCGACAGCCGCCGCGCGGGATGCCCGCAGGCGGAGCCGGCAGTTGCCGCCGACAGCCGTATCGTCGCTGCGTGACCGATCCCGATGCCAGCACGCGCACCGATGACCTGAGCGGTTTCGTTCGGGAGCTGCCGAAGGCGGAGCTGCACGTCCACCTCCAGGGCGCCGCCTCGGTGCAGACCGTGCTGGGCCTGGCCCGGCGGCACCCCGACCTCGGTGTACCGACGGACGAGGACACGCTGCGGAAGTTCTACCGGTTCCGCGACTTCGCCCACTTCATCGAGGTCTACATCAGCGTGAACCGGCTGGTCCGCACCCCCGACGACGTCCGGGCGCTGGTCACCGGGCTCGGCCGCGAGCTGGCCGAGGTACAGGTGCGGTACGCCGAGGTGACGGTCACGCCCTACAGCCACCTGCTGATGGGGATCCCGCCGCAGGCGCTCGCCGAGGCGCTGGACCAGGGCCGGGCAGAGGTACTGGCCGCTTCCGGTGTGGAGCTGGCATGGATCTACGACATCCCCGGCGAGCTCGGGCTCGAGTCGGCACTGCGCACGATCGACTGGGTGCAGCGGTACCGCCCGGACCGCAGCGTCGGGTTCGGTCTCGGTGGGCCCGAGGCCGGGGTGCCGCGCGGGCAGTTCCGCGACGTGTTCCTGCGGGCGATCGACCTCGGGCTGCACAGCGTGCCGCACGCCGGTGAGACCACCGGACCGCAGACCGTCCGGGACAGTCTCGACGCACTCGCCGCGGTGCGGATCGGGCACGGGATCTCCGCCGCGCGGGACCCGGCGCTGATGGCCGAGCTCGCGCAGCGGGGCGTGGTGCTGGAGCTGTGCCCGACCTCGAACGTGCGCACCCGTTCGGTGCCGTCGATCACCGAGCACCCGTTCGGCCTCCTGCGGGACGCCGGGATCCGGGTCACCCTGAACACCGACGATCCGGGCATGTTCGACACGGACCTCAACCGCGAGTACCTGCTCGCGCACGAGGTCTTCGGCCTGGGCCGGGCCGAGTTGGCAGACCTGGCCCGGGAGTCGGTCCGGGCCTCGTTCGCGCCGGATCCGGTCCGGGCCCGGCTGCTGGCGGAGATCGACGCCTTCACCGCGGCGCCTCCCGCGTCATCGACCCGTCCGGCGGACGCAGGCCCGCCCGGCTGACCCAGGTCGTCACGGTGCTGCTCAGCGGATCCCGTACAGGGCAGTCGATCCGGTGCGGGGCAGGTTCCGCCAGTCGATGGCCGCCAGCGGGCCCGCTTCGGGATGCTGGATGAAGCGGACCGGCAGCTCCGCGCCCGGCACCACGCAGGCGACCACCTCGGGCGGGACGCCGTATACGGCCTGGACCCCGAATGGCGGCGCCTGCTCGGGGTGGACCATCAGCGCGAGAACGAGCGCGGGCCACCGCTCGCGCTCGGGATGCTCGGCGCTCGTCGCGCCGAGCTGACCCGTGGTCTGCCCGGTGGGGATGCAGGTCGTCACGGTCGCCCGCGCAGGATAGCCGCGGCGCAGGATCTCGTCCGAGCTCATCGGCGGCGCCTGCGGGGTTCCGGTCACCCGCACCTGGAAGCCCCGGCCGGTCATCGCGGCCACCTGCGCCAGGTCGTCCGTGGCCGGGGCCTCGTCCAGGTCGATCGCCACCCTGTCGGGCCGTCGCGGGTCGACCCGCACCCGGACCAGGTTGCCCGGCGCCAGCAGGTGGCTGTTGAAGGTGGCCACCTGGGTGCCGGCCTTGGCCCGGTAGGCCGGGCCGCCACCGATCGGGTGGACGTCGAGCTCCACCTCGAACACGAGGATCACGTCGTTGATGACGACGCCGGTGTGGCGGGCGGACACGACGGTGGCGGTGGACGGCACGCCGTTGCGCAGCCGTCGGGGCCTCGACCCCACCACCTGGATGATCATCGTTCCGATCAGCACCACCACGGAGACACCCAGGCAGGCTCCGCCCGCGAGAGTGCCGAATCGGGACCACAGCGGGATCCCCGCGAAGGTGCCGTCGCCCATCTCCCACCCGGGGCCGCCGAGCGCGAAGAGCAGCAGCATCCCCAGGAAGAACAGGCTCCAGCCGATCTTGTCCGCGCGACGCATGCCGACCCCCAGTCCCGCAGCGAATCTCCGGGACCCCGCCCGGCGCCCTGCGGCCGGCGCGCATCCTCGCACAGCCCGCCCCGGCCGCACCGCGATCGAGGACCTGGACCGACCCGCTGTGACCGAACGGACAGCGCCACCGGCGGGCGCCGTCAGGAACCGAACGTCACCGTGACCGTCAGGCCACGCCCCGCACCCGACGGGCCGACCCTCACCGTGCCGCCGGTCGACTCCGCGGTGCGCCGGACGATGTCGAGGCCCAGCCCGGTCGACCCAGCCCCGGACCGCCCGCGCTCCAGCAGCACGGGATCCGACAGCCCGGGGCCCTCGTCGGCGACGACGAGCCGGGCGGGCGGGCCGGCGGTGACCGTCACGGAGAAGCCCGTTCCGGGCGGGGTATGCGCGAACACGTTGCCCAGCAGGGCATCCACGACGGCGGCGATCTGGTCGTCGGGAACCGGGACCTCGACCGGCATCCCGGGCAGCGCCAGCTCGACGGGCCGCTCCTGCTCCCCCGCCAGGATCGACCAGAACGCGATCCGCTCCCGGGCCCCGGCGGCCAGGTCGCCGGGCAGCAGGGCGGCCTGCCGGGCGGGCAGCCGCGCCGTCTCGATGGTGTGGTCGACGGCACGCTCCACCGCATCCACGTCGGCCGCCAGGCGTTCGGCCTCGTCGGGATCGTGCAGCGAGTCGAGGTTCAGCCGGAGCGCGGTGAGAGGGGTCCTGATCCGGTGCGACAGGTCCGCCACGGTCTCCCGTTCGGCCTGCAGCAGGGCGTCGATCCGGGTCGCCAGGCGGTTCAGCGCAGCCCCGATCGCGCTGATCTCGGGCGGTCCCGACTCCTCGGCCCGGCGGGTCAGGTCCCCCTCGTGCAGCCCGTGCGCGACGGCCGACACCTGCAGCAGCGGCCGGACCAGCGACCGCGCCAACAGCTGCGCCACCCCGAGCGCGGTGAGCAGCAGCACCAGAGCCAGCCCGGCCAGAGCCAGCGACGCCTCCCCCACCCCGGCCCGCAGTTGCGACTCCGGCACGAAGGTGCGCACCACGACGCAGCACTCCTGCCCTCCGAGGTCGACGGCGAGGTAGACCGCCCGGCCCTCGGGCACCGCGGTGTCGAACGAGGTCAGCTGGCTGCGGGCCAGCCGGACCTCGGCGTCGATCGGCGCCCGGGCGCCGAGCTGGCTCCCGTCCGGGTAGAAGACGGTCGTGCGCAGCGGGCCCGCGGCGTTCACGCTGTCCACCCCGATCCGCGCCTCGGCCCGGCCCGACCCGCTGAGCAGCACGGTGACCAGGGTCTGCGCGCTCGCGGTCGCCTCGGCCATGGCCCGGGTCTGCGCGATCTGCCGCACCAGCACGAGCAGCGGGACGAGGAACGCGATCAGCACCAGGACGGTGGTGGCGCCCGAGGCGAGCACGATGCGGCGCCTCATGCGGCCGGCACGTCCAGCTTGACACCGACGCCTCGGACCGTGGTCAGGAACCGGGGCCGCTCGGCGGACTCGCCGAGCTTGCGCCGCAGCCAGGACAGGTGCACGTCGACGGTCTTGTCGGCGCCGCCGTACGGCTGGTGCCAGACGTCCGCCATCAGCTGGCGCTTGGTCACCACCCGGCCGGCCCGCCCGGCGAGGTAGGCCAGCAGGTCGAACTGCAGCCTCGTCAGCTCCAGCTCGTTCCCGTCCAGGGAGGCCACCCGAGCCACGGGGTCGACCCGCAGCGGCCCCACCACGACCACCGGCTGCTCCTGCTCCGGGCGGGTGCGGCGCAGCACCGCACGCATCCGGGCCTCGAGCTGGTCGGCCGAGTAGGGCTTGACCACGTAGTCGTCCGCCCCGGCGTCCAGCGTCGCCACCATCAGGTCCTCGTCATCGCGGGCGGTGGCCACGATCACCGGGACGCTGCTGACCGCACGCAGCATGCTGAGCAGCTGACGGCCGTCCACGTCCGGCAGCCCGAGGTCGAGGACCATCACGTCCGGCGGGGTGTCCACCGCGGACTGCAACCCGGCCAACCCGGTCGCGGCGACGCGAACGTCATACCCGCGGCCGCTCAGCGTCCGCAGCAGGGCCTGCCGGATCCGCTCGTCGTCCTCGACGATCAGGACACTCGTCACGATCACACCGTAGTCGTGAGCGCTCCGGCTGCGATGATGCCGTGATGCGGACCCGGATGATCGGCCTCGTCGGGGGCTGGACCGTGGCCGTGCTGGCCGCCACCGGGCTGAGCTGGACGGCCGTCGGCCTGGCCGGCGAGCGAGTCTCTCCCGTGGGGCCGTCCGCACTCTCCCAGGCCGAGGTCCAGCGCCGGATCCGCGCCGCCACCGGCAGCGCCGCGAACACGACACCGCCGATCACGTCCACTCCCTCGAGTTCCGGATCCACCGGCGCGGTCGCGGCACCCGGGCAGCGGACGGTGGTCACGCCCGGTGGCACCGTCGTGCTGTCGTGCACCGGGAACGTGCTGCAGGCCCGATCGTCACCGCAGCCCGGGTACCGGATCGGGCAGGAGTCCGAGGACGGCCGGTCGAGCATCACCGTGACCTTCACCAACGGCTCCCGCGGGTGGGAGGTGCACGGCTCCTGCCGGGACGGGGAGCCCTCCGCCGAGTCGGCGCAGAAGGCCGCCGGCGACTGATGTCGGTCCGCGATCTTAACCGGCAGGTGGAGGCCGTTTAGCGCCCCGCTAACCACGGACCCGCGACAGTCCTGCCATGAACCGATCACGCCGGGTCGCGGTCACCGTGGCGACCGTGTCGGTGCTCGCCGCCGGTGCGGGTGGCGCGCTCGCCGCTGCCACTCCGAAGGCCGCCGACCCCGCCCCCGAGCCACCGGCGGACCGCGCCGAGCCACTCGATCCGAGCCGGCTGCGCGAGGCCGTCGACCGGTTGTCCACCCAGGCCCGGGCCCTGCAGTCGGAGCTGGCCGCCGCGCGCCATCGCCTCGCGGCGCTGCAGGCCGCCTCCGCCGCGGCCGCCGCTGCTGCGGCTGCGGCTGCGGCTGCGGCGACTGCTCCCCCGGCGCCCGTGCCCGCCCCACCGGTGCACGCACGGACCGGCGCCAGCGGTGCCCACTCCGAGCATGAGAGCGAGGGTGGGGATGACTGAGCGCGGCAGGCGGGCCCGGTGGACCGCCCTGACCGCGCTCGCCCCGGCGGCGGCCGCCCTGTTCGCCGCCGCGACCGGGTGGGCCGCCGGGCACGCCCCGGTCTCCGCGCCCGCGAGCCCGCTGACCCCCGCGAGCCCGGCGAGTCCCGTTCCGGCGACCGGCTCGCAGGTGCAGGCCGCCATCGACGCCGAGACGGCGCGGCTGGCCGCGTTGCAGGGCGTCCTGGCCTCGTTGCAGCAGCAGGCCCGGGTCCTGGAACGCGCAGCCGGCACGGGGCCGATCTCGGGCAGCACGGCGGCCAGGTCCGGATCGGCCGCCGCTCCCGCCGCGTCGGGCAACCGCGGCACCACCGCCCGCGTCCCGGCCCGACAGCCGGCCGTGCACGCCGTCACGGGTGGATCGTGACCGGCTCCGGCTCGACCAGCATCCGGCTGCGCGCCATGGCCACCGGCATCCGGCTGTCCGTGGCCGGCACGGGCGAGTCCGTCAGCGCGGCCCTGGAGCGGGCCCGGGCCGTCTTCGAGGAGGTGCAGGCGGCCTGCACCCGGTTCGACCCGGGCAGTCCGCTGATGCTCGCCAACGCCGACCCCGGGCAGTGGCACGAGATGCCCTGGTGGTGCTTCGAGGCGATCCGCGAGGCCTCCCGGGCCCACCGCGAGACCGGAGGGCTGTTCGACCCCAGAGTGCTGGGCACCCTGCTGGCGCTCGGCTACGACCGCTCGCTGCCGTTCGCCGACGGCCCGGTCGTGGTGCGCACCCGCAGCGGGCCCGGGCATCCGTCCGCGATCCCGGTCCGCACGGCGCTGCGCCCGTTGCCGGATCGTCCGTGGCAACCCGACCTCGATGCCACCCGACGCGCGGTCCGGCTCGGCGCCGACCCGATCGACCTCGGCGGGATCGGCAAGGGGCTGGCCGTTCGCTGGGCCGCGGCCGAGTTGGCCGCCACCGGGCTGCCCTACCTGATCGAGGCCGGCGGGGACTGCAGCTTCGGCGGCAACGGCCCCGAGGCGCAGGGCTGGCTGGTCGGCGTCGAGGACCCCGCCCGCCGGGCGCCCGAGCGCCCTGCGGAGCTGGCCGCCGTGCTGCGGCTGGCCGACGCCTCGTGCG
Source organism: uncultured Actinomycetota bacterium (assembly GCA_963740575.1). Taxonomy (GTDB): domain Bacteria; phylum Actinomycetota; class Actinomycetes; order Actinomycetales; family Kineosporiaceae; genus CAVUET01. Next base: position 219,162 of record CAVUET010000003.1, read on the forward strand.
CGACCTCCTCGGTGCGGATCCGGACCTGGCAGGTGGACGGGCACGACGTGCACCACCTGATCGATCCCCGCACCGGGGAGAGCTCCCGCGGCGGGCTCAGCGCCGTCACGGTCGTCCATCCGGACCCCGCCTGGGCCGAGGTGTGGAGCAAGTCGCTGCTCCTGCTCGGCCGAGACGGCATTCGCGCCGGATGCGACCGGCACGGGCTGGCCGCCCTGTGGATCACCGACGACGGGCTCATGGACGCCAGCCCGGCGATCCGCGACCAGCTCGTCTGGGAGGCCTGCTGTGCGATCTGACCGATGGCCGGCGCGGGTCCTGCTGCTGGCCGCGGCCGGTGCGGCCGGGTGGTCGACCTGCTGGTTGCTCGGCCGGGCCGCGCAGCGGGTGGCCGGCGACCGGCAAGCCGCGTGGATCGTGGGCCGGGCCAGCGGCATCACCGCCTACCTGCTGCTGCTGGCAGCGGTCCTGTTCGGGCTGGTGCTGGCCCACCCCTGGCGGGCCCGGATCGCGTGGCCGTCCGCCGTGACCCGGCTGCGGGCCCATGCCGCCCTCGCCGGGCTGGCGCTCGCCTTCACCGCCCTGCACGTGGTCGTGCTGGCCACCGACCCCTACGCCGGAGTCGGCTGGCGGGGGGCCCTGCTGCCGCTCGGGGCCGGGTACCGGCCGGTCCCGGTGACACTCGGCCTGCTCGGGCTCTACGCCGGGCTGATCAGCGGCGTCACCGCCTCGCTCGCGGGGCGGCTGCCCGCCCGCAGCTGGTGGCCCCTGCACCGGGTTTCGGCGGTCGCGTTCGCGCTGGTGTGGATGCACGGGATGCTGTCCGGCAGCGACTCCGTCGCGCTCCGGGGGCTGTACCTGGCCGGGGCGGCGATGGTGCTCGCCCTCGCCCTGAGCCGGTACCTGGCGACCAGCCCGCAGGACAGGCTCCGGCTGCTGTCGGCAGCCTCCCGGGCCCGCGCCGAGCCGGCCTCGCATGGTCCGGGGCTGCGGAGGGTGTCGTGACCGGGCCCGGGTTGGTCTCCGCGCATTCCCTCGCCGAGGGCACGCGCCGCCCCGCCGGGTTCCTGCGCGGCGTCCTGCTCGACGGCGCGACCGTCTATCCGGCGAATGGCTCGACGCCACTGGCCGGTCCCGCGCCCGAGAGCCTGCGGGAACACCACAGCCGGTTCGGCGGCCGTCCAGACTTCGGCGCCGGCTCCCGCAGCGGGCTGCTCCTGGATGCTCTGGACCAGATCGAGCTGGCGGGACGCGGCGGCGCGCACTTCCCGGTGGCCGCCAAGTGGCGCACCGCGCTGGACGCCGGCGGAGGCGGCACGGTGGTCGCCAACGCGGCCGAGGGCGAACCGGCGAGCGCCAAGGACGCCGCCCTGCTGCGCCATCGACCCCACCTCGTCCTGGACGGACTGGCCATCGCCGCCGAGGCGCTCGGTGCCGAGCGCGCCGTGGTCTGGCTGCACCGGTCGGCGGCGGCGACCCTACGGGCGCTCGACGCAGCGCTCGCCGAGCGTCGCACTGAGCGACGTCCGGAGCGACGTCCCGATCGGCTGATCGAGCTCGTGACCGGGCCGGACTCCTACTTGAGCGGGGAGTCCAGCGCCGTCGTCAGGGCCCTGGACGGCGGCCCCGCCCTGCCCGCCTTCCGGCGCGAGCCCGCGGCGCGCTCGGGCGTCGGCGGGCTGCCCACCGTGGTGCACAACGTGGAGACCCTGGCCCGGGTGGCGCTCGCGGCGCGCACCGGCGCGGCGGGGTACCGCGACAGCACCCTGCTCACCGTCCTCGTCGGCGGGGTCCGGGTCGTGCTCGAGGTGGACCCGCAGACAACCCTCGCGGCAGCGGTGTGGCACGCGGGCGGCCTCGTCCCGCGGCGATCCGACCGGCAGGGACCTGCCCGGCTCGCTGACCGCGCGCAGGCCGTGCTGATCGGCGGCTACGGCGGCACCTGGATGCGCTGGGACCAGGCCGCCGACCTGCCGCTGCGGCACGCGGCGCTGCGCCGCGCCGGCGCCGGCCTGGGGGCCGGTGTCCTGGCCCCGCTGCCGACCCGCGCCTGCGGCCTCGCCGAGACCGCCACGGTGCTGGGCTACCTCGCCGACTCCGGCGCCCAGCAGTGCGGGCCCTGCCGTTCCGGCCTGCCCGCCGTGCACGACCGGTTCCTCGACCTGGCCCGCGGCCGCGGCGGCCCGGCGGGCCTGCGCCGGTTGCGCCGGTACCTGGACGAGGTCGATGGCCGGGGCGGATGCCACCTGCCGGACGGTGCCGCCCGGCTGGCCCGGTCGGCGCTGCACACCTTCGAGCGGGACACCGCAGAGCACGCCTGTCGCGGCCGATGCCTGCACCCCGCGGCCCGACCTGTGCTGCCCGTCCCCCGGGCGCGCGGCTGATGCCGGCCCACGAGCCCGCCGTCGGGCCGCGGCTGGGCATCGATCCGACGGTCTGCGCAGGCGTCGGGATCTGCGCCCACGTCGCGCCCCATCTGATCCCGCTCGACTCCTGGGGCTACCCGCTGCTGCCGCGCCGGCCGTTGGACCGGGGCGAGGCCAGGCGGGCACGTGCCGCGGTCACCGCCTGTCCACGGCGGGCACTGTTCCTGCTGACCCCCGCTGCGCGCTGAACGCATTCCCAGCGGCCCTGCCCCGGATCCGCCCCGACCGGCGCGGATGCCACACTCTGCTGCGTCCGGAATGCCCGCGCCGGCCGTCGGGGAGCTATGAGGATCGCGTCCTTCAATGTGGAGAACCTCTTCGACCGGGCCCGCGTGCTCAATGCCCGGCATTGGCCGCACGGCCGCGCCGTCCTGGCCGCATACGCCCGGCTGAACGCGCTGCTGCAGAAGGACCCGTACTCCGGCGACGACAAGCGCGACATGATCGCGCTGCTCGGGCAGCTGGGCCTGCTGCGCGGTGACGAGAGCCGGTACGTCCGACTGCGGCGGATCCGCGGCGCGTTCCTGCGCCGCAGGCGCACCGGCGAGGTGTCCGTGGTGGCCGGTGGTCGGTCCAGCTGGATCGGCTGGGTCGAGCTCACCACGGAGCACGTCGACCAGCTCGCCATGGAGCACACCGCGATGGTGATGCGGGACGTCGATGCGGACGTCCTCGGCGTCGTCGAGGCCGAGAGCCGGGCCCTGCTGCAGATGTTCTCCGCCGCGATGCTGACCAAGGTCGGCGGCCGGCCGTACGAGCAGGTCATGCTGATCGAGGGAAATGATCCGCGCGGGATCAATGTAGGAATACTGGTCAGACCGAATTACCCTATCCAAGGAATTCGCAGCCACATCTTTGATGTCGACGACATTGGGTCGGTGTTTTCCCGGGATTGCTGCGAATATCAACTCGGAACCCCGTCGGGTGAACGCCTCGTGGTATTGGTGAACCACCTCAAATCGAAGGGCTACGGATCACCGGATGACCCCATCGGGGCCGCCCGCCGGGGCCGGCAGGCGGCCCGCGTCGCGGAGATCTACCGCGGCCTGACCGCCGCCGGAGCCGACCGGGTGGCCGTGATCGGGGACTTCAACGACGACCCGGACAGCGCAGCGCTCGAACCCCTGCTGTCCGGAACCGACCTGCGGGACATCAGCGCCCACCCCCGCTTCGACCCGGGCCCGAGGGCGGGCACGTTCAAGGGCGGGAACGCACGCAACAAGATCGACTACCTCCTGCTCTCACCCGGCCTTTTCCGGCGGGTCACCGGTGGCGGGGTGTTCCGCAAGGGCGTCTACCACGGCTCCCGTACCCGCGATCCCTGGGAGATCTACCCCACCCTGACCGCGGACGTTCACGCCGCATCCGATCACGCGGCGATCTACGCCGATCTGGAGTTGTGACGCCCGGTCAGTGAGCCAGCCCACGTCCCCGGGGCGTTTCGCCGGCGCTGCCGCGGACGGCAACACCCGGGTAGCCGGTCCCCTCAGCCGAACGGGTAGTTATTGCGCTGCCTTTCGGGTGCTACCCGGCCCCCGAACGGCCAACCGAGACCTTTGGCCCGCAGGCAATACGGGACTAGGCGGAAGGATTCAACAAACCGACACCTCAGGGGAGCAACTGTGGGTGGTACCAATCAAACAGGGGACGAGCGACTTGCCGTCGTGAACCGCTACCTGAAGCGCGTTCGCTATGACCAAGATCAGCTCATCCAAACGCTACATGTGGCCCAGGAGGTATACGGATACCTCCCCGACGAGGTGCTGACGCACGTGGCCAAGGCCCTGCGCCTGCCCCCAAGCATGGTGCTAGGGGTTGCGACCTTCTATCACCTGTTCAACTTCGACCCTCCGGGTGATCACACCTGCACGGTGTGCACGGGGACGGCGTGCTTCGTGAAGGGTGCCGACGCGATCGTCGACTCCATCTCGCAGGCCTACAACCTCGTCCCGGGTCAGACGACCGAGGACCGGACCTTCACACTCAGCACGACCCGTTGCCTCGGGTCCTGCGGCCTCGCGCCGATGATCGTGTTGGACGGCGAAGTCCTCTCCCACCAGGACGGGCCGACCGCACTCGCTGCGGTGCGCCAGGTCCTGGCCGACACGGAGCGGGTGTGACGTGGCCGAGCCCATTGATCTTCACGAGATAGCTCACCGCGAGCGCGAGCGTCAGGGTCAGTACCCCTGGCGCGTCAAGGTGTGCTCGTCGACGGCGTGCCTCTCGGCAGGCGCGGGCAAGACCAAGGACGCGATCGTGGCTGCGGTGGAGGCAGCAGGCCTGGGCAATGACTGCCAGGTCGTGCCCACCGGATGCCTCGGCCCCTGTAGCCGCGGACCTCTGGTCCGGGTGGAGCCTCGTGGCGAGGACCGCACGCTCTACGGTGCGGTGACCGCCGAGGAGGGGACGCGGATCGTCACCGAGCACATCGTCGGCGGCCGACCCGCAGACGACCTGCTCGTGGATGAGAGCGCCCCGTTCTTCGCCCGGCAGCACAGGGTCGTGCTGGCGAACGCCGGCAAGATCGACCCGGAGCGGCTCGAGGACTACATCACCGAGGGCGGCTACAGCGCGCTGGAGAAGGCCATCACCACGATGACCCCGGCCGACGTGCTCGCTGCGGTGAAGGAGTCCGGGCTGCGCGGCCGGGGCGGCGGCGGCTTCCCCACCGGACGCAAGTGGGAGCTCCTCGCGAGCGCTCCCGGCCCCGAGAAGTACGTCATCGCCAACGGTGACGAGGGTGACCCGGGCGCGTTCATGGACCGCACCGTGATGGAGGACGACCCGCACCGGGTCATCGAGGGTGTTGCCCTGGCCTGCTACGCCACCGGCGCGAGCAACGCCTACCTCTACGTGCGGGCCGAGTACCCGCGGGCCGTCGAGCACCTGGAGACGGCGCTGCGGGCCGCGCGGCGTAACCGCCTGCTCGGCAAGGGCATCTTCGGGTCCGACTTCAACCTCACGATCCAGGTCCGGATCGGCGCCGGCGCGTTCGTCTGCGGCGAGGAGACCGGCCTGATCGCGTCCATCGAGGGTCGTCGGGGCACCCCGCGGCTGCGGCCGCCGTACCCGACCGAGAAGGGCCTGTTCGGCAAGCCCTCGATGGTGAACAACGTCGAGACGCTCGCCAACCTGCCGGCCATCATCATGAACGGCGCGGCCTGGTTCCGGGCTCTGGGCACCGAGGGCAGCCCCGGCACCAAGGTCTTCGCGCTGGCCGGCGACGTCGTCAACACCGGTCTGATCGAGGTCCCGCTGGGCATCACCCTGCGCGAGATCATCGAAGAGATCGGTGGCGGCGTGCCGGGCGGCAAGGCGTTCAAGGCGGCGCAGACCGGTGGCCCGTCCGGCGGATGTATCCCGTCCGCGCACCTGGACACCCCGGTCGACTACGAGAGCCTCAAGGCCCTCGGCTCGATCATGGGCTCCGGCGGTCTGATCGTGATCGACGAGACCGCGAAGATGCCCGAGGTCGCACGGTTCTTCATGCAGTTCTGCACGGACGAGTCCTGCGGGCAGTGCGTGCCCTGCCGGGCCGGAACCGTTCAGCTGCTGGGCATTCTGGACCGGCTCTGCCGTCGCGAGGGTCGACCCGTCGACCTCGAACTGCTCACCGAGATCAGCCAGGTCGTCCGGGACGCGTCGCTGTGCGCGCTCGGCAAGACGGCGGCCAACCCGGTGTCGAGCACGATGCAGTACTTCCGATCAGAGTACGAGGCTCTAGTAGAGGAGGCCGCTCGTGCGTGACAAGCGGCCGACGGTCGAAATCACCGTCAACGAGCAGACGATCGAGGCCTACGACGGCGAGTCCGTCATGACGGCCGCGCGCAGGAACGGGATCGAGATCCCGGGCCTGTGCTTCCTCGAAGGCCTGTCCGTGGTCGGCGCCTGCCGGCTGTGCGTGGTCGAGGTGGCCGAGGTTCCCGGGCTCGTCCCGGCCTGTGCCACCAAGGTCCGTCCGGACATGACCGTCTCCACGGACACGCCCACCCTGCGGCACCACCGCCGGGTGATCCTGGAGATGCTCTTCGCCGAGGGCAACCACGTCTGCGCAGTGTGCGTCGCCAACACCCACTGCGAGCTGCAGGACGCAGCAGTCGCAGCGGGCATGGACCACGTCCGGCTCGACTACCAGGCACCCAAGCGTGGTGTGGACGCGAGCCACCCGCGGTACACCTTCGACGCGAACCGGTGCATCCTGTGCACCCGGTGCGTGCGGACCTGCAACGAGATCGAAGGCGCACACGTCTGGGACGTCGCCGGTCGCGGTCACGGGGCACGCCTCGTCACCGGGATCAACACGACCTGGGGCGAATCCAAGTCCTGCACCCAGTGCGGCAAGTGCGTGTGGGTCTGCCCCACCGGTGCGCTGTCGGCGCGTGGATCCTCGGTGGCCGAGGCCCAGGGACATCCGGATGTCATCTCCTGGCTGGTGGCGGCTCGCCGTGACCAGGAGTGGACGGCACGCGAGGAGGGCGCTCTGTGAGCGGCAAAGTTCGTGTCGGCACGGCCTGGTTGGGCGGGTGCGCCGGCTGTCACATGTCCTTCCTCGACCTCGATGAGCTGCTCTTCGACCTCGCCGAGCGGATCGAGATCGTCTACGGCCCGCTGGTCGACGCCAAGGTCTTCCCCGAGGATGTCGATGTCGCGCTGATCGAAGGCGCGATCTGCAACGAGGAGAACCTCGAGCTGGCGCACATCATCCGCAAGCGCAGCAAGACCGTGATCGCCTTCGGCGACTGCGCAGTCACCGGCAACGTGCCGGCGATGCGGAACCCCTTGGGTGACCCCAAGGCCATCGTGCGCCGGGTCTATGTCGACAAGGTGGACCGGGACGGCGTCGTCCCCAGCGGTGAAGTGCCAGAACTCCTGCCCAAGGTACTGCCGTTGCAGCAAGTGATCGACGTCGACCTCTGCCTGCCCGGCTGTCCCCCGCCCGCGGAGAGGATCACCGCTGCCGTTCTGGCTCTGCTGAACGGCACGCAGGTCGATCGCACCGAGAGCATCCGGTTCGGCTGAGGAGTGCGAGGACAAGGATGAGCCAGAAGATAACGATCGAACCGGTCACCCGGATCGAAGGCCACGCCAAGATCACTGTCCGGCTGGCCGATGACGGCACGGTCGAGGATGCTCGGCTGCACATCACCGAGTTCCGCGGCTTCGAAGAGTTCTGTGTCGGTCGGCCACTGTGGGAAATGCCCAGCCTCACCGCCCGGACCTGTGGGATCTGCCCGGTCAGCCACCTGCTCGCCTCGTCCCGCGCGGGCGATGCGATCATGGCCGTGGAAGCGCCCCCAGCCGGCGAGATGCTGCGCACGCTGGCCAACCTCGGCCAACTCACGCAGAGCCACGCGCTGAGCTTCTTCCACCTCAGCGGCCCTGACCTGCTGCTCGGGATGGAGTCCGACCCCGCGACCCGGAACGTGCTCGGGCTGATGGCGGCCGAACCCGAGATCGCCCGCAGCGGCATTCGGCTGCGGTCCTTCGGGCAGGCGGTCATCTCCGCAGTGGCGGGTCGGAAGGTGCACTCGCCGGGGATCGTGCCCGGCGGGATCCGCGACCCACTGCCCGCAGCGGTCCGCGACGAGCTCCGGGCCCGTTTGCCGGAAGCTCGGCAGACGGCCGAGGCGGCACTCCGCCTGTACCTGTCCGTCGCGGACGGGTTCGAGCGGGAGATCCACTCCTACGGCGAGTTCCCGAGCATGTGGGCGGGCCTCGCCAACGCCGAGGGGACCTGGGAGCACCAGGGTCACAAGGCGCACTGGAAGGCGATCGACGCCAAGGGCGCCGTCGTGGCCAACAACGTCGACCCCCAGCACTACCGGGAGTGGATCGGCGAGGCCGCAGTGGCGGACTCCTACCTCAAGATGCCGTTCCTCAAGCCGTTCGTCTCCGACGGCCAGCCGCTCTCGCAGGGCATGTACCGGGTCGGTCCCTTGGCCCGGATCAACCTCTGCGAGCGGATGGGGACGCCGGCCGCCGATGCGGCGCTGGCGGACCTGCGGTCCAGTGTCGGCCGGATCGTGTCGTCGTCGTTCTACTTCCACCACGCCAGGCTGATCGAGATCCTCGCCAGCCTGGAGCGGATGGAACTGATCCTGGACGACCCCATGCTGCTCGACAAGACGGTCCGGGCCGAGGCATCGGTCACCCGGCACCGGGGCGTGGGGATGTCCGAGGCACCTCGTGGCACCCTGATCCACGACTACGAGGTCGACGACGACGGCATCGTCACCAGTGTCAACATGATCATCGCGACCGGCCAGAACCACATGGCGATCAACGAGTCCCTTCGTCAGATCGCCCATGAGTACATGACCGGCCCGGACCCGTCCGAGGGTGTCATGAACCGGCTCGAGCACGGGATCCGTGAGTACGACCCGTGCTTCAGCTGCGCCACCCACGCGGTCGGTTCCATGCCCATGGAGGTGATCGTGCGGGACAGCGGCGGCACCGAGCTCTCCCGCACCCTCAGGGGCTGAGAGCACCGTGCGCGACGAGGCCACCACCCCTGTGCTGCTCCTGATCGGGATCGGCAACGAGCTCCGCGGCGACGATGGCGCGGGCCGGGTGGTGGCCTCTCGGGTGCTGGACCTCGAATTGCCCGGGGTCCGGGTGCTCTCGGTCCATCAGCTCCTCCCCGAGCTGGTGGAGGACCTGGCGGGTCATCCCCGCGCGGTCTTCGTGGACGCCGACCCGCAGGCTGACAGCCTGCGGGTCGGCGTCGTCGTCCCGGCTGTCGCTCGTACCCGGATCACGCATCACTGCACGCCGGAGGGCCTGCTCGGGCTGGCCAAGACCGCCGGGATGCGGGTGCCCTCCGCCGTGACGATCGGCGTCCCTGCACGCGATCTCGGCTTCGGCACCACGCTGTCGGTGCCCGCGGCCGCGGGAGTCGAGGCCGCCATCCAGTTGATCGCCGACCTGGCGGTCGGGCAGGGCTGGCCGACCGGTACCGGGACCACCGGGTAGACCCAGTCCCGGTACCGCGGGGAACGGTCAGCCGGACCGGAACCGCATGGCGGCGTCCGGGGACGCCGACCAGGGACCACCGCTCGACGCCGGCCCGGCCGCTCCGGGGTCGTACACCTGCACGCCGCTGGTTGTGCGCTTGGCCCGGTACATGGCGACGTCGGCGCAGTGCAGCAGCTCCGACCTGGTCAGGCCGTGCTGCGGGAACAGCGAGACACCGATGCTGGCCCCGACCTGGAGCACGCGCCCGTCCATCAGCACGGGCGCCGTGGCGCTGTCGTGCAACTCCCCTGCGAGATCCTCGACGGCGCGCTCGGCCGAGATCGGGATCACCGCGGCGAACTCGTCGCCCCCCAGCCGGGCGATCAGCCCGCCCTCGGGCACCGCCGACTCCATCCGCAGCGCGATCGCGCGCAACAGCCGGTCTCCCGCAGCATGCCCGTAGCGGTCGTTGACCTCCTTGAACCGGTCCAGGTCGACCAGCAGCACGGCGACCGGCGCGGCCCCGGGGAGCGCCACCATCTGATCCACCTCGAGGCCGAAGGCACGCCGGTTCATCAGCCCGGTCAGGTCGTCGGTCATGGCCAGCTGGCGGGTCCGCCCGAGCTGGGCCAGCCGGACGTGTGCATCCGCCAGCCGCAGCAGCGCGATGCCGGCCGCGAGCACGGACAGGGCCACCGCGGCGGGCGTCATGGACATCTGCGTGCCGACCGCCAGGAGCAGGATCGCAAGCCCGGCACCGGCCAGCGGCACGGTCAGGACCGCCCCGTCCTGGCTGCGCCAGCGCGGGCGCAGCGGCGGGCCCGAGCCCGCACCGAGCGCGGCGCATGCGGTACCGACCACCCAGGCCCCGTCCAGCAGGGTTCCGAACGTCCAGTCACCCTGGGCGATCCGCACCGCGTAGGTCGAGTCCGCCAGCCCGAAGATGGCGACGGCCAGCAGCAGCCATCCCGAGATCGTCCGCGGGCGACTGACGCCGAAGCAGATCGCCGCGAGGGTGATCGACAACATGGTCAGGTCGCAGACGGGCAGCAGCAGCACGAATATCACCGGCTGGTGTCCGGTCCGGGCTGCCTCGATCCCCGCGGGCAGCACCACGGCGGAGAACATCGCCCACACGGACACCGTCGCCACCAGGGCGTCGAGCAGGCTGCCACGGTCCTCCGGCCGCCACCCGCCGCCGCGGAACAGCTGCAGCGTGGCCACCATCGCGCAGGGGTAGCAGAGCAGGAAGCTCACCATCGACAGCCGGGTGAGCAGGGGCGGCAGCTCGGGCCCGAGGTGGGCACACAGGATGGCATTCCCGATCAGGAAGAAGGTCACCCAGCCGGCAAGGCCCAGCCGCCAGACGCGGTCCTGCTGATCCTGCGCGATCCGCAGCCACAGGTAGGCCGCGATCAGGCCGAGGGTGAACAGTTGCAGGCCCCACTCCCGCCAGAACAGGAAGTGGTGCGGCCCTGCCGCCAGGGCGAGCAGGTAGACCCAGAGCGCGAGCATCGCCGCGCCCCGCACCCGGACCGCGGACGCACGGCCGCCGGGCAGCGACGGCTCTGATGCCCGCACCGCGGTCATACTCCGATGTCGGCATCCTGCCGGCATGCCTTGAGCGGGCCGGAGCGCGGGGCCGGAGAGTCAGGACCGCGGCGTCGGGCGTCCCCCTGCCGGGGTGCCCCACCCCTTGGGCGGCCAGAGCAGGGTCCGGGCCGGAGCCGACGTGACCGCCCCCGCCAGTTCGCGGGACAGCGCCAGCGCCGCGGTCCGCACCGCGGGGCCCAGCTGCTCGAGGTTCAGCCGGTGGCTGTACCCGGTGATCGAGATCGCGGCGATGGCGCGCCGCTCCCGTCCAGTACCGGCTCGACCCGGTACGCCCGGGTGCCGTGATCGACCTCGATCGGCAGCGCCTGGAGTCCTGCCCCGAGGGCTACCGGCACCTGGCGTACCTGCAGCTCGGGCTCGGCTTCACCGTGGCCGCCGACCTGCCGGGCCTGGACGGACCCGCGCGCCTCGCGCTGCGGTCCCGGGCCGCCGGGTGGCTCGCCGGCCAGGGCTGAGCGACCCCGCTCGGGCGCACCACGGATACTCGACCTCATGGCAGCGACCGAGCAGCCCGACGCCCCGCCCGATGTCCCGAAGGCCGTCGTGGACGAGCTCTACGCCGCGGACCCCGGGGACTTCGTCGCGCTGAGGGCGAGCCTGACACGGCAGGCCCGGGCCGGCGGGGACGGCGAGCTGGCAGGCAGAATTGCGGCCCTGCGCAAGCCGTCTGTCGCCGCGTGGGCGCTCAACCAGCTGGTCCGCGACGACCCCGTCGAGCTGTCCGAGCTGCTCGACCTGGCCGGCAGGCTCCGCGCCGGTCAGGGAGCGCTCGCACCCGCCGAGCTGCGGGAGCTGGGCGCGCAGCGGCACCGCCTGCTCGCCGCCCTCACCGCGCGGGCGGAGCGGGTGTCGGCCGATCGTGGTCATCCCATCGGGCGCGCGGTCTGTGAGCAGGTCGAGAACACGCTGCTGGCCGCGCTGGCCGACCCGGACGCCGAGGCCCAGGTCCGCGCCGCCGCACTGACGTCCGCGCTCAGCTACGCCGGGCTGGGCCCCGCCGGGGCCGACGCGCCGCAGCTGCACCTGCTCCCCCAGCCGGCGGCGCCCCGCCGTCCCGCCGTGCCGGCCACCCCGGCCACCCCGGCCGCCCGGGCCGCGAGCGGGCCCGCGGTGATGACGAGGCTCAGCGGACTCGGGCCCAGGACGAGGCCCGGCTGGCCCGGGCCGAGGAGGAGGCCCGAGAGGCTGCCGACCGGGGCGGGCGCGCCGCCGAGCTGCTGCGCGAGGCGGAGGAGCGCGTGCGGGAGCTGCAGGCCCAGCTGGCGCAGGCCAGGCGCGAGGTCGTCGTGCGTGGCCGCGCGGTCCAGGAGGCCGACCGTGCCCTGCACCGCGCCGAGCAGGCGGCTGAGCGGGCCCGGGCCGACCGGGATCGCGGCCGGCCGTGAGCCGGGGCGCTGGCAGAAGTGGAGTCTCCGGATCTACACCGCGGTGGCAGGCCCCTGTCTGTCGGCGCTGATCACCTTCGCCACGTCCCTCAGGTCATTGTTCAACTGGTGATCGCGCCCGGGCAGCAGGTGCACTTGCGCCTGCGGGATCGCGCGGGCGTACAGATCAGCATGTGACGGCGGGGCGGTCTCGTCCTCGAGTCCATGGAACACATGCACCCGCACGCCGTTCGGCAGCCTCGCGCCGAGGTCGTTCGACAGCTCGAGGCCTTCGCCGGGCCAGCCGCCCGCACCCACGAACGGGGCGGCGATCAGCACGATCGCCGCAAGCTCCTGCTCCGGTGGGTGCTCGGCCAGCGCAGTGACGAGGATCGTCCCGCCCACCGAATGGCCGGCGACGATCGCGCCGTCGTCCAGGCCTGCCAGCTCACGCCGGATGGCCGCGCTCCACCTGGCGTTGTTCGGGTCGTCCTCCTCGGGCATACGCGGGTAGCGCACGTCGTACCCGTCCCCCAGCTCCCGCCTCAGGCTGTCGACCAGCTTGTCGTCCCATTCGTCGTGCACGCTCCCGCCGCCGCCCTGGATGAACAGGATCTGCCGAGTCACAGCCATGCGATCCTCCTGCGCGCCGTCGTACGACCCGGTCGATACCCGCCGCCCACCGTGCGAAACCGGGCGGCAAGCGGTCGGCCTGCACACCTGGGCCACGCTGCCGCCGCGCTCAGGACGCGGTGAGGACGGTGACCCCGGTCAGAGTGGGTACCAGGACGTAGCGCCCTGACACCACGGGAGACGCGAACCGGCTGGTCCGGCCGGTCGCGACGCTGAGCCTCAGCTGCCCGGTGTCCTCCGCCAGCAGGTACAGGCGGCCGCCGTCCGGGTCGAGGGTCCAGACCAGGCCGCCGCCGACCACCGGCGAGCCGGTCACGTTTCCCGCCGCCCGCCAGCCGGCCCGCAGGGCGGACGGCCCACCCGAGCCCACGTCCACCCGCAGTACCCCCTCGTCACAGGGCACGAACGCAGCCTGCACACTCGCGTCCCAGGCCATCCCGCCGAACCCGGTGCATCCGGGCAAGCTGGCGACCTGACCGCCGATCCCGCCCAGCCGGCCCGCGTTCACCAGGTAGACCAGCCCGACCTTGCCCGAGATGAGCACCCGGTCGCCACCGATCAGCAACGGGCCGGTCGAGCCCAGGTCGGCGTCGGCCGCGTTCTGGCTGCCCCAGTCGGAGGGCGCGAAGAAGTCCAGGCGACGGCCCAGATCTCCGCTGAGCCGGAGCACGGAATCGCTGCCGTCATAGGGATCCCCGACGCTCGCTCCGTTGCCGACCGCAACCCAGACGTCACCCGCCCCGTCGACCGCCACGCCCGACGGCGCCCAGATCCCGCCCTCGCGGCGGGTCGGCACCTCGTACCGCATGGTCGGACCGTCGCCACGGACCGGCGTCGCGGTGACGTAGCCGACGTAGTTGCCGCAGTCGCCGGCCAGCCCGCCGAACGGGACGTACACCCGCCCGCCGGCGACCACCAGGGCTCCCCGCTGTTGCTCGGCGTATCGGTCCCGATCGGTCACGTCCATCGACCGGCGGAAGCGCACGACACCGGTGCGCGCGTCCAGGGCGACCAGAACGTGATGCGCCCCGACGGTCTCGGCCACCACGTAGACCGAGCCGGTCCCGGGGTCGTAGGCCGGCGTTCCGGTGATGCCGAGCGGATCGATGTTGCCGCAGGGAAGGCTGCTGCGGGGCGCCGGCAGCCCGAGGTTGCGCTGCCAGCGGATCCGGCCGTCCGGCAGGTCCAGCCCGTAGACGGTGTTGCCCTCGGTCGCCACGATCGCGAGCCCGCCGAGCACCAGGAGCTGGCCGTAGACCGATCCGTCCAACTCGCGCGTCCAGGCCGGTTGCACCGCGCGCACGGCCCTCAGGCCCGGGACGGCTCCCGCTCGGTCGTTGGAGCGGTGGTAGGTCGGCCAGTCCGTTGCGGACAGCGGGATCGGGGCGGATCCGGTCTGGCTCTGCGTGGTCCTGGATCCCGCCGGTGCGGAGGCGCCCGGGGACGGCGCGCTCGCAGGCGTGACGGGCGGATCGCCCTCGGAGCCGGCCGCCGACGTGCAGCCGGCCAGCCCGGCGGGGCCGAGCACGGCGATCAGGCCGACGGCGACCGCCGTCCGGCGTACCCGCTCGATCATGGCGCCTCCCCCTTCCGTCCCGGCGCGTCGCCGGTGCCCGGCGGAGCGGCTGCCAGTCAAGCACCCGGCCCGCCCCGGCGGGCACCCCATCCGCCGCGGCCTGATTCCTTGGCGCAGTACGATCCTTCGGCACGAAATGTTCCGGCAGATCTGGCCTCGATCAGAGGATCCGCGCTCTAATGGACGGATGCGCAGGCTGATCATCTCCACCACCGTGACCAGCCTGCTGGTCATGGCGACCGTCCTGGCCGGCCCCGCTCCGGCCTGGTCCGCCACCGCGACCGCCACGAACGGCTCGGGCGCACGGACGCCCGCCGCGGCGGCCTTCCATTCCGTCCGGTACGCCGCGCTGGGCGACTCCTACTCCGCCGGGGTGGGCGCGACCCCGGATCCCGCCAGCGGGTCGTGCCTGCGCAGCGACCTGTCCTACCCGGCGCTGTGGGCCGATGAGCACCACCCGTCCAGGTTCACCTTCGTCGCCTGTAGCGGGGCGACGACGGCGGATGTCCGTTCCAGCCAGATCCCCGCGGTGGCCCGCTCCACGTCGCTGGCCTCGATCACGGTGGGCGGCAACGACGTCGGGTTCAGCCCGGTGGTCACCGGTTGCACGGTCGCCCAGACCGACGCCCAGTGCGCGCAACTGGTCGCGGCGTCCGAGGCGGCGGCGCGCACCGTGCTTCCGCTGCAGCTGGCCCGGGTCTACCTGCAACTGCGGGTGCGGGCGCCGCTGGCGCGGATCGTGGTGCTCGGCTACCCGCACCTGTTCGAGCTGGGCACCGCCTGCCCGAACCCGCTGGTGCCGTCGCAGACCCGGCGGGCGATGCTCAACGAGGCGGGCGACGTGCTGGACGGATCGATCGCGCGCACGGCGCGGCTGTTCAGACTGACCTTCGTGGACGTGCGGCCGGTGTTCGCCGGGCACGAGGTGTGCTCCGCAGATCCGTGGATCGCGGCGCCCACGTCGGTCCCGCCGGCCACAGGCACCTATCACCCGACCGCGACCGGGTACAGCGAGGGATACCTGTCCGCGTTGGATGCGGTGACCGGGTCGGCGGCAGTGCTGGGCCGGACCGCCGGCTGACGGACGGACCGCCGGCTGACGGCTCAGCCCGGGCGCCGCCTCGGGGGCCGCGCCCGGGCAGCCAGGATCCGGCGCAACGCCCGCACCGCTCCCCCGTGCCCGGCCGCCGCCAGGCTGAACAGTGCCGCGACGTTCCGCTCCTTGACCGCCTGGGTGTAGAGCTGCGCCATGTCCCGCAGCGCGTCGGGTGAGCGGCGTATCCTGCTGAGCTCGGCCAACGCGTGCAGGTCGCCGGACATCGCGGCGATCTCGTAGAGCCGTTCCGCGCCGCTCAGGTTCCCGTCCCGCTCCCACGCCTCGGCCAGCTCGCGAACCCCCTCTGCCGTCTGCGGAAGCGCGTCGACGACGGGCCCGGGCGGCAGCGACCCGAGTGATGCGATGCCCGCGCCCATCAGCCGGGCCCGGATCTCCTCCGCGCCCGGCAGCATGTCCCCGGGCACGGCCAGCCCGGCGTCGCCGACGTCCAGCAGCGCGTCGCTTTCATCGGCGTCCGCGAGCATGTCGTCCTGGCCCACCTCCGGCCACGCCTCATCCGCGGTGCCCGCGTCCCCCACCGACGCCGGCGGCGGCGCCTGCGTGTGGGACGAGCCCTCTGGCGCCAGGGCCTCGGGCTCCGCCAGGGACCGGCCCCCCGGGGCCTGCGGCTCTACGGCCACAGCCGCACCCGCCTCGGTCTCGGTCGCCGCGGTCTCGGTCGCCGCGGTCTCGGTCGCCGCGGTCTCGGTCGCCGCGGTCTCGGTCGCCTCGGGCGCACCGGTGTCCGCGGCCTCGACCCGCGACGCCACCGGCGCCACCGCGCCCGGCCGCACCGAGTCCATGGCCGTCGGCCAGGCGCCGGCCTCGACCGCCGGGCCCGGCTCCCGGAGCCCGCCGCGGGACCGGCTCACCACCGCCGGGCCGGCCGGTACCAGCGAGGCGACCTGCAGCAGGGCCCGGGTCTGGGCCCACAGGTCCCGGCCGCCGGAGGCCGGCGGCTGCAGCAATCGATGCCACCGCCGCGGGTCCACCGTCACCGTGCCGAGGATCAGCAGCGGGCCGCCGTCCGGCCGGTGCAGCGCGCCGCGCAGCGTCGCCGCGACCTCCTCGGCCAGCTCGGGATCGTCCGGCACCAGGTAGCGCTGGGCGGACTGCAGCCAGATCACGGTCCACGGCTGCGGGCCGACCGATCCCTGCCCGTGCAGACCGGTGACCAGTTCCCCGACGTCCACGGGACTCCACACCAGACGCCAGGAGTCCGCCAGACGGGCCAGCGCCTGCCGGCATGCACCGGCCGTCGCTGCCGCCGGCTCCCCGACGACCAGCACCAACCGCCCGTTCCCCGGCCCCATCGCCGCTGCGATCTGCACCAGACCGTCAGCGAGATCACTTCGCACGTACCCGCCCGCTACCGGTCCTGCCGGCACCTGGTCCACCTCCAGCGCTGCCAAACCCACCGACCGGCTCTCCCCGCGCGGTCTGCACTGCACCGTAGAGGAGAATCGCGGCGTCGGCGGATCGGGGCGGCGCGACGGCTCGCGATCGCGGTTACGGTGAAGTGTGAGCAATCTCGAGCGGGCACCGCAGGAAGCGCTGTGCGCACCGGCGGGCGACGCCGCCGCAGGGCCCGCCCTGGAACTGCTCGACGGTGTCCCGGTGGTGCTCGGCGGTCCGCGGGGGCTGCCCGTGACCCGCACCCTGCCCGGCCGGGCCCGGCGCACGGTCGGCGCCTGGTGCTTCCTCGACGCCTACGGCCCGACCGACCTGAGCATGCACCCCGGCATGGACGTCCCACCCCACCCGCACACCGGGCTGCAGACCGTCAGCTGGTTGCTGGCCGGCGACATCCTGCATCGGGACAGCCTGGGCAGCCGGGCCCTGATCAGGCCG
Organism: uncultured Actinomycetota bacterium; assembly: GCA_963740575.1. Classification (GTDB taxonomy): domain Bacteria; phylum Actinomycetota; class Actinomycetes; order Actinomycetales; family Kineosporiaceae; genus CAVUET01. The sequence continues at coordinate 236,676 of CAVUET010000003.1, forward strand.
GGCCAGCTGAACCTGATGACGGCTGGTCGCGGGATCGCGCACTCGGAACAGACCCCGCCGGCGCCCGATCGGCACGACACCGCGCCCGCAGCGGCGCCCGATCGGCACGGCTCGCTGCTGCACGGGGTGCAACTGTGGGTCGCGTTGCCGGACGGGGACCGTGACGCCGCACCGGCTTTCGACCACCACCCCGTCCTGCCAGGCCTGTCCCACGGCGGGCTTGCCGTCACGGTGATGCTCGGCGAACTCGCCGGCGCGGTATCCCCGGCCCGCTGTTTCAGCCCGATCGTCGGGGCGCAGCTCGAGCTGGCCCCGGGCACCTCCTCCCGGCTGCCGCTGCGCCCGGACTTCGAGCACGCCATGCTGGCGCTGGCCGGGACGGCGACGATCGGCGGGGCCGGGCTGCGACCGGGCCCGTTGCTCTACCTCGGCACCGGGCGCTCCGCCCTCGACCTCGCCTGCCAGCCGGGCGGCGCCCCGGCCACCCTGCTGCTTCTCGGCGGCGAACCCTTCGCGGAGCCACTGGTGATGTGGTGGAACTTCGTCGCCCGCAGCCACGAGGAGATCGTCCAGGCCCGATCGGACTGGGCCGCGGGGGCCGACCGGTTCGCCGCGGTGCCGGGCTATCCCGGCGCACGGCTGCCCGCTCCGCCGATGCCGAGCACCCGGTTGCGCCCGCGCGGCCGGACCCGCCGAACCGGCGGGCGAGCCCTGCCGTAGAGCCCGGCATCCGGCGCTGCGCTTGGATGAGAGCGTCGGGGCGAGCGTCCCGATGCAGCCGAGGTGCGCGGGAAGGACGGTCATGGTCGACGCTCTCGGACGGATCGGTGCCTGGCAGCGGCAGGCGCAGACCAGCGCAGAACTGGCGGTCGGCCTGGAACGGCTGGGCTACCGGGCGCTGTGGATCGGCGGCTCGCCCGGCGGCGACCTCGCCCTGGTCGAGGACCTGCTGGCCGCCACCTCGTCGCTGGTGATCGCGACCGGGATCGTGAACATCTGGCAGAGCGACGCCGAGCCGACCGCCGCCTCCTGGCACCGGATCGCGGCCCGCTACCCCGGACGCTTCCTGCTCGGCATCGGCGTCGGCCACCCCGAGGCGATCCGCCAGTACAGCAAGCCGTACCAGGCGCTTGCGGCATACCTGGACGCGCTCGACGGCGCGGGCGTGCCGGTCACCGAGCGGGTGGTCGCCGCGCTCGGGCCACGGGTGCTGCGCCTGGCGGCGGACCGCAGTGCCGGAGCGCACCCGTACCTGACCAGCCCCGAGCACACCCGCTGGGCGCGGGAGGTAGTCGGCAGCGGCGCGCTGCTCGCCCCCGAACAGAAGGTGGTGCTCGAGCCCGATCCGCGGCGCGCCAGGGAACTCGGCAGACCGGCCATCGCCAGGCCATACCTGTCGATGGTCAACTACACGTCCAACCTGCGTCGCCTCGGGTACACCGACGAGGATCTCGCCGACGGCGGCAGCGACCGGCTGATCGACGCCCTGCTCGCACACGGCGACACCACCACGGTCGCGGCCCGGGTCACCGAGCACCTGTCGGCCGGCGCGGACCATGTCGCCCTTCACGTCCTGCCCGGGCCCGGGCAGGACCTGCTGGACGTCTACGCCAGGCTCGCCGAGGTGCTCATCGGCCCCTGAGTGCAACGGGCACGCCGTGATCGTCCGGCAGTGCTGCCGAAGTCACTACGGCTGAGCGCACGGCGGGACCTTGTACTGCCCGAACCGGCGGGCGCGTCGGCGACGGTGGAATGGACAGCAGCCGTGAGCAGGGAGTCGATGATGCGCATCCAGTTCGAGGTGCACGTGTGCGAGCACCCGGAGGACGCCGAGATCCTGACTGGGTACGCCAGCCTCGACGAGGCCGCCGCGGCCGCAGCTCAACTCGGCGGCGTTGTGGTCGAGCGGCAGATCCTCGAGCTCTAGCCCACCGTGCGGATCCAAGGCCGCGTCGCCTCACCAGATGAGCGTCGGATCCAACGCGATCAGGAACAACTGCCGGATGCTCGGCTGCGATCCGGCCGGCCCGGTACTGCCCACCTCGATGGTCCAACCGGACCCGGTGACGGCGGACACCGCCGTACTCATCGTCGTCCCGTCCGACTGGGTGTCGCTGGACAACCGCACCAGCTCCCCGGACGTGGCGGTGCTGGTACCGGACGGTGGCGTCACCTCCAGCACGGTCACGGTGCCCACGTGGTTGCGTGCGCGCACCGCCATCGAACACAGCCCCGGTGTCTGGTTGAACGTGCGGGTGCTGTCCAGCACACGGAAGCCGGGCACCGCCTTGGCCAGCGCCAACGACACCACCTCCGGCGGCGAGAAGCCGGCCGGGCCCGCCGGACAGGCCCCACCCGCCCGGTCCGGCCGGACGTAGTCGCGCCACGGTCCCTGTGCATGCGCCAGCGAGACCATCCGCCGCAGCAGAGGGGGGGTCTCGTCCCGGTCCGCGGCGCCGCTCATGCGGGAGGCGCCACCACCGGACTGGTCCGCCGCCCGGTCGCTCGCCCGGCCCGCTGACGCCGCGCCGGGCCCGCTGCCTCCGGGTCCGGACCACCCGGCCTGCAGGGCAACGGCCAGGGCAGCCCCGGCCAGCAGCAACCAGCCCACGCCCGGCCGCCACCCGCGCGGCCGGCGCATCCGGTGCCGCAGCCGCTGGGGACATCGGGCGTCCAGCGACGCCCGGATCCGGCGGGCGCCTGCCACCAACCGGGTCGGCATCACCGGCCGGCGCCGCTGCCCGCGGCCGCCGGCCTCCAGCACCTCCGGCTGACGGCGCGGATCGTCCCCGCTCATGACTCCGCGCCCGGCCGGCTCCGCATACCTCAGGGTGCGCCGCGGACCGTCACCCGGCAACAGCCGGGCCGGTCACGGGCTCCGGCCGGGTCAGCACAGGTGGTCGCGGTCCAGTACGAGCCACTCGGCCTCCCACTCGTCCAGATGGTGGCGCTGGACCCAGGCGACGTACCAGGTCCGCAGGCCGACCGCGATCACCCCCACGCCGAGCGCTCCGAGCAGCCCGGCCAGGGTGGTGTCGTACCCGACCGTCCAGAGGGTCCGCGGCGGGCGCACCATCTGACCGTCGGCGTCGATCCAGATCTGGAGGGTGGATCCCGGCTGGACGGGGTCGGTCGTCGTCACCGAGCCCTGCATGGTCCGCTGCCCGACGGGGTAGCTGACGTCCACCTGGGAGGCGACCAGGTACGGGTTCCCGACCACCCGGGTGTCCGCCCAGCGCAGCACCGTGGCCGTGACCTGGTGCCGGGCCCGGGTCTCGTCACCCTTTGCCGACATCCCGTGGCGGTACACCAGCAGGGTGCAGGCGATCGCCCCGGCGACGAGCAGGAGAACCACGGTCCAGCCCAGCCACCGCGCTCCGCGCTCGCACCGGCTCGGCGCACGCAGCAGGGGGTTCCCGGTCTCCTTGGCCACCCGCAACCAGGACTGGTGGGCGGCCGGGACGGCTCGGCTTCGGTCTCCAGGTGGTTCGACGCTACTCATGGCTGCTCCCCGGCTCAGAGCACTCAAACCATCGTCCGCCGGATCGAACCGGACCGCGCGGGACCAGAGGTCCTGCCGTCCGGGCCGTCGCTGGTCACCTCCGCCGCTATACCCGGACCCGGGCACCACAACACCCGCCCGTGCAGCCACCCGGGACCTTTGCGGGCCGCGCCCCGTGTGTTCCTGGTTACGTTGACCTCAGGCGAACAACGGACCGAACCGCCGGACGCGACGGATGGCTCAGCGGCCCCTCGGTCCACCACTGGGAGGCGAAGTGGCCAAGGTCTGGGCTTGTGTCGAGGGCAATGAGGCCGCCGCACGGATTGCCCATGCGGTAAGTGAAGTCATCGCGATCTACCCGATCACCCCGGCGTCCGCGATGGGCGAGTACGCGGATGCCTGGAGCGCTGCCGGACGGCAGAACCTCTGGGGCGCCGTGCCCGAGGTCGTCGAGATGCAGTCCGAGGCCGGCGCCGCCGGCGCCCTGCACGGAGCAGTGCAGAAGGGTGCACTGGGCGTGACGTTCACCGCCTCGCAGGGTCTCCTGCTGATGCTCCCGAACATGTACAAGATCGCCGGTGAGCTCACCCCGGCGGTGATCCACGTCGCCGCCCGGACGCTGGCCACGCACGCGTTGTCCATCTTCGGCGACCACAGCGACGTGATGTCGGCCCGGATGACCGGCTGGGCCATGCTCTGCGCCTCGTCGGTGCAGGAGGCACAGGACTTCGCACTCGTCTCGCACGCGGCCACGCTGCGAGCCCGGATCCCGTTCCTGCACTTCTTCGACGGGTTCCGGACCTCGCACGAGGTCAACAAGATCAAGCTGCTGGCCGACGAGGACGTGCGCGCCCTGATCCGCGAGGAGGACGTGCTGGCGCACCGCGCCCGCGGGCTGTCCCCGGACCGTCCGGTGCTTCGCGGCTCGGCCATGAACCCCGACGTGTTCTTCCAGGCCAGGGAGGCCTGCAACCAGTACTACGACGCGGTTCCCGGGATCGTCGCCGAGGTGTTCGACGAGCTGGCCGAGCGCACCGGGCGCCGCTACGGCTTGGTCGAGTACGCCGGCGCTCCGGACGCGGAACGGGTCATCGTGCTGATGGGCTCCGGCGTCGGCGCCGTCCAGGAGACGGTGGAGGAACTCAATCGCCGCGGTGAGAAGGTCGGCGTGCTCGCCGTCCGCCTGTACCGGCCATTCCCCGCCGATCAGCTGGTCGCCGCCCTGCCCGAGAGCGTCCGCGCGGTCGCGGTGCTGGACCGCACCAAGGAGCCCGGCGCCTTCGCCGAACCGCTGCACCTGGACGTGCTGGCCGCGCTGGCCGAGGCCGGCCGCAGCGTGCCCACCCTGATCGGTGGCCGGTACGGGCTGTCCAGCAAGGAGTTCACGCCGGCGATGGTCAAGGGGGTGTTCGACGAGCTGACCAAGCCCGAACCGAAGTCGCGCTTCACCGTCGGCATCGTCGATGACGTCACCCACCTGTCCCTGCCGGTCGCCGAGGACTTCCGTGTCCCGGACGAGGACACCGTCTCGGCGGTGTTCTTCGGCCTTGGCTCGGACGGGACGGTCGGGGCGAACAAGAACTCGGTGAAGATCATCGGCGAGGGCACCGACGACTACGCGCAGGGCTACTTCGTCTACGACTCCCGTAAGTCCGGGTCGGTGACCACCTCGCACCTGCGGTTCGGTCATTCCCCGATCCGCTCCACCTACCTGGTTGACCAGGCCGACTTCGTCGCCGTGCACCAGTTCAACCTGCTCAGCCAGGTGCCGGTACTCGAGCTGGCCAAGCCCGGTGCCACCTTCCTGTTGAACTCGGCGTACACCGCCGAGGAGGTATGGCCGCACCTGCCGGTCGAAGCGCAGCAGCAGATCATCGACAAGAAGCTGCGGCTGTTCGTCGTGGACGCGTTCCGGGTTGCTCGGGAGGTCGGGCTGGGCAACCGGATCAACACGGTCATGCAGCCCTGCTTCTTCCACCTGTCCGGCGTGATCCCGGCGGACGAGGTGCTGCCGAAGATCAAGGCATCGGTGGAGGCCGCCTACGGCAAGCGCGGCCGGACCGTGGTGGAGCGCAACTTCGCCGCGATCGAGCGGGCGATCGCCGAGTTGGTCGAGGTCACCGTGCCCGCCACGACCGGCGGCGACCTGCACCGGATGCCGCCGCTGCCGCCTCAGGCACCGGACTTCGTGCAGCGGGTGACCGCCACGATGCTCGCCGGAGCCGGCGACCTGCTCCCGGTCAGCGCGCTGCCGGTGGACGGCACCTGGCCGACCGGCACCGCCCGCTGGGAGAAGCGCGCCATCGCCCAGGACCTGCCGGTCTGGGACCCGAGCATCTGCATCGACTGCGGCAAGTGCGCGATCGTCTGCCCGCACACCGCGATCCGGATCAAGGTCTTCCCGAACGCGGCCCTGGACGGCGCACCGGACGGGTTCCAGTCCAAGTCCTTCGCCTCGCGCGACCTGCCCGACCACCGGCTCACCGTCCAGGTGGCGCCGGACGACTGCACGGGCTGCGGCGTCTGCGTGGACGTCTGCCCGGCCAAGAGCAAGACCGAGGTCAAGCACAAGGCCATCAACATGGCACCCGCGGTGGAGCACCGGGACGCCGAACGGCCCAACTTCGACTTCTTCCTCGACATCCCCGAGATGGACCGCACCAAGGTCCGGCACGACACGGTCAAGGGTGTCGCCCAGCTGCAGCCGCTGTTCGAGTTCTCCGGAGCCTGCGCCGGTTGCGGCGAGACGCCCTACCTCAAGACGCTCACCCAGCTCTTCGGTGACCGGCTGGTCATCGCCAACGCGACCGGCTGCTCGTCGATCTACGGCGGCAACCTGCCGACCACGCCGTACACCAGCAATTCCGACGGCCGCGGGCCGGCCTGGGCGAACTCCCTGTTCGAGGACAACGCCGAGTTCGGTCTCGGACTGCGGCTCGGCTGGGAGCGGCACCAGAGCGACGCCCGCCGCTACCTGACCGAGCTGGCCGGGCAGGTCGGCGCCGAGCTGGCCGACGAGATCCTCACCGCCGACCAGAGCAGCGAGCCGGCTCTGGCCGCCCAGCGGGACCGGGTGGCGCGGCTCAAGTCGGCGCTGGCCGGGCTGGACGGCGACAACCCCGCGGTCCGTCACCTGCGCACGCTCGCCGACGACCTGGTCGACAAGAGCGTCTGGATCATCGGCGGCGATGGCTGGGCGTACGACATCGGCTTCGGCGGCCTGGACCACGTGCTCAGCTCGGGCCGAAACGTCAACGTCCTGGTCCTGGACACCGAGGTGTACTCCAACACCGGCGGCCAGGCCTCCAAGGCCACCCCGCGCGGGGCGGCGGCGAAGTTCGCGGCGTCCGGCAAGGGTGGCGCCAAGAAGGACCTCGGCATGATCGCTCAGGCCTACGGCAACGTGTACGTCGCCCAGGTCGCGATGGGCGCCAACGAGCAGCAGACCATCCGCGCCCTGCAGGAGGCGCAGGCCTGGCCCGGGCCGTCGATCGTGATCGCGTACAGCACGTGCATCGCGCACGGCATCGATATGGCCACCTCGATGAGCCATCAGAAGGATGCCGCAGCCAGCGGCTACTGGCCGCTGTACCGCTACCGGCCGAGCGAGGACGAGGCCAGCCACCCGTTCACCCTGGACTCCAAGAAGCCCACCGTTCCGGTGCACGACTTCATGGAGGTCGAGACCCGGTTCTCGATGCTGGCCCGGACCGACCCCGAGCGCAGCAAGCACCTGCAGGAGCTGGCGCAGGCCGACGCGGACGAGCGGTGGCGGTACTACTCCCAGCTCGCCGGCCTGGAGCGCACGGTGCCGCACCAGACTGCGGGACGGACCGACGACGACGTCGAGGAGGCGTGATGACCGCGCTGGCGACCAGCTACCTCGGGCTGCCGGTCAGCTCCCCGGTGGTGGCCTCGGCCGGGCCGCTGACCGGGACGGTGGACTCCCTCGTCCGGCTGCAGGACGCCGGAGTCGGAGCGGTCGTGCTGCCCTCGTTGTTCGAGGAGGAGATCGTCGCCGAGGAGCTGTCGCTCAACGCGGCGCTCGACCTCGGGCGGGAGAGTCAGGCCGAGGCGATCGACTACTTCCCGCAGACGGACTTCTACGACCTCGGTCCGGACCGGCACGTGCGCCTGGTCGAGCAGGCCAAGCAGCGGCTGTCGGTTCCGGTCGTGGCCAGCGTCAACGCCGCTCGCCTCGGTTCCTGGTCGCAGTACGCCAGGATGATGGCCGAGGCGGGCGCGGACGCGGTGGAGCTCAACCTCTATGCGCTCGCCGCCGACGCGTCCCGGTCGGCCGCCGACGTCGAGGCCGGGTACCTCGACGTCATCCGCGAGGTGAAGTCCACCATCGGCGTGCCACTGGCGGTGAAGCTGTCGCCGTACTTCTCCTCACTGTCGCACTTCGCGGCGGCGGCCGTGCAGGCCGGCGCGGACGGGTTGGTGCTGTTCAACCGGTTCTACTCCCCTGACCTCGACCTGGCCTCGCTGGCGGTGGCGCCGAAACTGGAGCTGTCCCGGCCGTACGAGTTGCGGCTGCCGCTGCGGTGGCTGGCGATCCTGCGCCCGCAGCTGCCGGTCACGGCGCTGGCCGCCAGCTCGGGAGTGCACTCGGCCGCCGACGTGGCCAAGGCCCTGCTCGTCGGGGCCGACGTGGCCTGCATGACATCGGCACTGCTGCGCGAGGGTCCGGACCACGTGGCCACCGTGCTGAAGGACCTGCGGTCCTGGCTCGCGGACAACGACTACACGTCCGTCGACCAGCTGCGGGGCAGTGCCAGCAGCGCCGGGGTGCCCGACCCGGCGGCGTTCGAGCGGAGCAACTACGTCAAGGTGCTGTCCTCCTACTCGCCCGCCCCCAGGCTCTGATCCGGTCGACCCAGAGCACCACAGCACGCAGCTTGACCGTTTGACCCGAGTGGCGCTCCGGTTGCCGGAGCGCCACTCGGGCGTGCGGGCAGTAGCGTCGGGCAGGTGTCGAACGGCTCTCCGGGTGCGGCGTCAGGCCGGGCGGGTGGCGCGGCGTTCGCGGGATTGATGGGCGCCGCCGCGGGCGCGTCCATGGCGGCCGGACGCGGCCGGCGTGCAGTGCTCGCCGGTGCCACCGGGGCCGCAGTCGCCATGGCCGGGATCGACGCCCTCGCCCGGGCCCGGCAGCGGCCGAACGAGATCCCTCCGTTCTGGAGCCGGCTGGCCGCGAGCGCGGCCCTGGCCGCCCCGCTGGGCTGGTCCGTGGGCCTCACCGGCGCCGGCCCGGTGGCGGTCGGCACCGTGTCCGGCACGGTCGCGGGCGCGCTCGGCGTCCGCCCGCAGAAGGTCGCGCTCGGACCGGCGATCGGCAGCCTGGTCGGCCTCGCCGCGTCCCGCGTGGGAGTGGCGAGGCATCGCAGTCCGGCACCGGCCGCCGTGGCGGCGGTCACGATGCTCAGCTACCGCGTCGTCTCGGCTCTGGTCTTCCGTGACCCGCAGGTCACCCTGCTCGCCGAGCGGGCGGCCGCCGCCGAGCTGCCGTTCGTCGTCCCTCTGGAGGCCGGCGCCGGTTACGTCGGCACCGACTACGTCGAGCGCCTGGCCTCGATGCTCGGCGGAACCTACACGCCGGACGCGACCGAGATCGGCATCGTGGAAAGCCTCGACGAGCTGGCCGGGCCGGACTTCGACCCGCTGCCCGTGCACCCGCTGGTGCGGGAGTTCTACGAGCGGACCACCCGGTTCACCCTCGACATCGTTCCGACCTGGCGCCCCTGGGTGATGCCGGGCTACCTGCTCTACCGGACCGCCCTGGCCCGCCCGCTCGGACAGGCCAACGTTCCGATGAACCAGCGCCAGGCCCAGCGCGGCGTGCGCGGGCGCATCGACACGATCACCATCCCCGACGGCCCACCTGGCCAGGACGGGCGCCCGCACACGATCCGCGGCTGGATCCGCTCCTTCGCCGATACCGGCGAGCCGATCTACGTCGGCATCTACACCACCTACCGGTACGGCGACCGCGGCTACGTCAGCGTCGGTTTCCCGGTCCCGGGTGGCAGCTTCACCGCGACCCTGCTGCCCCGGAACCGGCCGGGCGGCGGGCTCGTCCTGACCAGTCGCAGCGCGACCCTTCGCCACCCCGGTCACTACCTGACCGCCGTGGACCAGCGGGACCGCAGCCTGACGACCCTGGCCGTACCCGGGTTCGCCGAGCAGCTCGACGTGTATGTCGACGACCGCGGGCGGCTGCGGGCGGAGCACGCGTTCGCCGTGTTCGGCATCCCGTTCCTGGTCCTGCACTACCGGATGGCCCGTAAGCCGGGAGCGCCGGCCGACCTGTGACCCGGTCCGGTCTGCCCGTCCCCGCCGGCGGCATGGAGGAGACCGCGATCGCGTCGACCCACTCGGCGGGCTCTGGACGGAGCCGGGATGTCGGTCCAGGACGGCCCGGGGCACCTCCGGCCGGGGTGTCAGGACGTCCCCGGCAGCAGGTCGCGCTGGTCCCTGTCGCCGGGGCAGGTCACCCTGCTGACCATTTCGGTGCAGCTGGGGTTCGTAGCCGGAGCGCTCGGCTCTGCGCTGCTCAACCTGCCGGACATCGTCGACGCCGCGCCTGGCTGCCGTGGCGGCGTTCGTGGCAGCGCCGGGCTGTCGGTGCTGGGCGGGCTGATCTGCTTGGCTGTCATCCGGGTGGGCCGGCATACCGCCAGGGCGGACCGGTTCCGGCCGGGTTACCTTCTCCGGTTGGCGCGCGACCCGGCCCGCGGTTCGCCAACCTGGGCTACCTCGGACACATGTGGCCGCTACTGGGGCTCGGCCGCGATGCGCCGGCTGGCCGGGCTGCTCCCGGCCGCGAGCCGGTGACCGTCAGGGACGGAACTCGTAGGCCCCGATGTCGTCGTACGGGCGGCTGCCGCCGTCGGGGGTGTTCGCAACGGTGGCGACATCCACCCGCGCGTGGCCGACGATGTCGGCGGACTGCTCTCCCGACGCGGCCGAGGTGGCCTTGTCGATCGCCGGGGACGAGCCGAGCAGCTGCAGGTTCCCGCCGGCCGGAGCCACGAATCTCGGATCGGCCTGGATCCCGTGCTGCTCCTGGCCTGTCGCGGACCGCATCGCGGCGAGGGAGCTGAACGCCGACCCGAACACGTAGAGCGTGCCGGACCTGCTCAGCCAGACCAGGTTGTGGTCCACAGTGGTGCTGGCCGGAGCCGAGTCCCAGATCCCGATGTTCCCGGCCCGGCGGCTGCAGGCGATCCCCTTGTATGCCGGGTACACCGCGTTGTCGACCGCGATGTTGTTCTTCACCAGGTAGTTCCCGGACGTGCCCTCGACGTTGATCCCCGACGTGCAGTTGCGGTACACGGTGTTGCCCACCAGCCGGCCACCGGTCACGTTCAGGTCGTCGATGCCGTGGTCCCCGTTGTTGTATGCGACGTTCAGCGTGGCCAGGTTGTTGTTGCCGCCCGGGTAGAACTGGATCCCGGAGTCCTCGTTGTCGTGCACGACATTGCCGAGGACCGTGTTCCCCGAGCCGATCACGTTGATGCCGTTGGCATTCCGCCGGTAGCCCTCGGCGTTCCAGCTGGCCTCGTTCCGGCTCACCGTGTTGCCGCTGCTGCCACTGGCCAGGTAGACGCCGGTGGCGCTGTTGTGATCCGAGGTGTTGCCGGTCACCGTGGACGCGGTGGTCCCGGACAGGTAGATCCCCGCTGCCGTCGCGCCCTGCACCGGTCGGCCGCTGAAGGTGACCGTGTTCGATGAGATCCCGACGTTGCTCGAGGAGCGCACGGAGATCCCGTACGACGTGGTCTTCGTGATCGTGAACCGGTTGACGCTGATGTACTGCCGGCCGGAGATCGAGAACCCGTTCGTACCTCCGGTGATCGTGACCGCGGCGCCGGACGCCGCGGTGAACGTGATCGGGCTACCGGCCGTTCCCGAGTGTGCGACGGAGATCCCACCGTTGTACGCGCCCGAGGCCACCTGGACCGTCTGCCCGGCGGCCGCGACCGACGCGGCCTTGCCGATCGTGCAGAACGGCTGCGTGGCGGTACCTGCCCCTGAGTCCGAGCAGCCCGTCGTGGCGACGTACACCGTGCTGACCGCCGCCTGCGCGGAGGTGGCCGCCAACCCGACCGAGGCGCCCCCCAGGCCTGCCGCGAGCGCTGCTGAGACCGCGAGCCGGCGAGGCCCCTTGTCCATCGTCACCGTGACCCACTCCCCACGCCGCGCGCCGACGCAACCCCACGTCAGTGTCGTCTGTCGCGGCCGTGATCGGCTCCCACGAAAGACGTATTCGAGCTACGTATCCGATGGCGGCAGGAGTCCGGATGGGGGCAGTTCAGAGCATTCGCGGGTCACACGGGGTACCCGGCGTCGGCCAGCACGTTGCGACCTACGGCGACACGGCTGGCCCGTCGCGCCGCCATGGTCGTCCAGTAGTACCAGACCATCAACGTGATGGACAGGGCCCAGGCGCGGCCTCGCAGCCAGGTCGCCTCGTCCACGCCGAGTTGCCTCCGGAAGACCTCTCGGGCGGGCGGATCGAGGACCTCCCAGGCGATCGCAAGGTCGACGGTGGGGTCCCCGACCGACAGTGCGCCGAAATCCAGGACCGCGGCCAGACGCCCGTTCCGCACCAGCAGGTTCTCCGCTGCCAGGTCTCCGTGGTACCACCGCGGCGTCCCGCGATCTCTTGCCCCGGGCAGCCGCATGGCTTCCTCCCACAGCCGCCCAGCGGCGTCGAGGTCGAACTCGAAGTCACCCAAGGCCCGGCAACGCTCGATGTTCTGCCTCGTCTCCCCGTCCATCGCAGCGAGCGGCTCACCCCGGTAGCAGCGCAGGTCCGGGTCGATGACCGCCTCGCTCGGTACCTCTTCCTGCGCCAGGGCCTTCACCACCTCAGCCAGACCCAGCGCCAGGTCCCCACGTCGTGGATCGATCGGCGTTTCCGGCCCGACCACCTCGGGATGCTCACCGTCGATCCAACCGACCACCGACCATCGCTCGGGGTAATCACGGCCGGGTTCGAACACGGCGAGCACCTCGGGCACGCCGACCGGCAACGAGGGCCCCACGATCGGCAGCCACTTGGCCTCTTTCGAGATCGCCGCCGATCCTCCGGGTTGGCGGGGCAGCCGCACGAGCAGCCTCTCGCCCAGACGGAACAGCGCATTCGTGGAGCCGCTCGATGCCAACCGTCGGATGGGCAGGTCGACGTACTGGGGCATCGCCCGGTCGACCAAGGCGCGAACCAATCCGTTGTCGAGGGGGATCTCATCGGCATGCAGAGCGGAGGCCACCATGGCACTCAATCCCGCCCCCCGAGACAGGGCAACCGGTTATCCCCCGGGATCACGCGGCAGGCGCTGGTCCGTCCGGTGCTCGTTCGGGCGATCGGCCGGGCAGGAAGGCCCAGACCCGTTCGGCGGTCAGCGGCAGCTGGAGTCCCGAGGTATCCGTCCCGGCCAGCGCATCACGGACCGCGTTCAGGACAGCGGGCGGCGTACCGATGCACCCGGACTCGCCCGCGCCCTTGGTGCCCAACGGCACGTTGGGGTTCGGGGTCACGTGCCGCCCGAGCACCAGCGGCGGCATCTCGGCGCTGGTCGGCACGGTGTAGTCGAGCATGGTCGAAGCCAGCGGCTGCCCCTCGTCGTCGTAGCGCACCTCCTCGTACAGTGCCTGGCCGAGTCCCTGCGCGATCGAGCCGGCGATCTGGCCCTCCACGATGGCCGGGTTGACCACGACACCGCAGTCGTCCACCGCGATCAGCCGCCGCACTGTCACCGCGCCGGTGCGCGGGTGCACCTCGACCTCGCAGAGGTAGCCCCCGAACGGGAACGCCTGCGGCGGTGCCGCCACCTGCTCGGCCTCCAGCGGCCGCCCTGCGGCAGCCGCCTCGACCGCCAGCTCCGCGAGCGACACCTCGCCGCCCTGCGGGTCCCGGAACGTGCCACCGGACTGGACCACGCCGTCCGGCGGGCAGCCGAGCAGGGATGCCGCCCGCTGCCGGGTCTCGGCGCGAACGGCCTGTCCCGCCCGGTACAGCGCCGTGCCGCCGACCTGCACCGAGCGGCTGCCGAAGGCTCCCGTCCCGCGCGGGATCAGCGCGGTGTCGCCGAGCTCGATCCGCACTTCAGCGACGTCGACCCCGACCGCGTCCGCCAGGATCTGCGCGAAGGTGATCTGATGGCCCTGACCCTGCGGGCAGGTGCCGACCATCCCGAGCACGGTACCGTCCGGGAGGACCTCCGCCCGGGCGTACTCGTCGCTGCCGGACTCGCCGCCCGACCGTTCGACCCAACAGGAGACCCCGATCCCCAGCAGTGGCACGGGATCCGGGCCGCCGACCCGCGCTCGCCGCTGCACCTGCTCAGCGCGCCGCCCCGGGTAGTCGGCCAGCCGTGTGGCCAGGTCGAGCGCCGACCGGTACCGCCCGCTGTCGTAACGCGCGCCGGTCGCCGAGCGGTAGGGGAAGGCGTCCTCGGGGACCAGGTTCCGCCGCCTCAGCTCGACCGGGTCGAGGTCGAGCAGCCGGGCCAGGTCGTCGATCGCCCGCTCGAGCGCGTAGGCCGCCTCCGGGCGGCCGGCTCCCCGGTAGGACGCCACCGGGGCGGCGTTCGTCAGCACGCTGCGCTGCCGGATCCTGATCCGCGGGATCCGGTACGGGCCGGACATCACCCACGCCGTCATGTCCGGGATGAAGTCACCGTGGTCGGGGTAGGCGCCCACGTCCGAGTCGAGTTCGGCGTCGAGCGCGAGGATCCGGCCGGCGGTGTCCGAGGCCAGCCGGACCCGCGCCGTCTGGGCCCGGCCGTGGGTGGCCGCGGTGAGCGCCTCGCGGCGATCCTCCAGCCAGCGCACCGGCCGGCCGTGCCGCCGCGCCAGCTCGGCCACCACGAGGTACTCGGCGAAGGTCTGGCTCTTGGCGCCGAACGCTCCCCCGACATCGGGCACGCTGACCCGGACCGCCTCGGGAGCCAGCCCCAGCGTTCGCGCCAGAGCAGCTCGCAGCCGGTGCGGAGCCTGGTGCGAGCACCAGACGTGCAGGCCCACCTCGCCGTCCGGAACCGCCAGGATGGCGCGCGGCTCGATCGACATCGGGGACAGTCGCGGGCTGGCGGCGACGGTGTCGCTCACCCTGTGGGCGTCGGCCAGGATCCGGTCCAGGTCGGCGGGTTCCAGCACCTCGCCACCGTCGGCGGTCACCTCGCCGTCGACGGTCCGCGTGCTGGACACGTTGTCCACGTCGTCGAACAGGTGCGGCGCTCCGGGCGCCAGGGCCTGCGCCACGGTCGACACCACCGGGAGCGGGTCGATGTCGACGATCACCTCCGCGCCGCCGTCCTCGGCACGGTAGCGGTCCGCCGCCAGCACGACGGCGACCGGCTCACCCGCGAAGCGCACCCGGTCGACGGCGAGGGCGGGCCGGCGGACCTGCTCCGGCTGCCGGCTGCGCGGCGCCGGCGGGACGGTGACTCCGGCCAGCTCGGCGCCGGTGTAGGCGGCCAGGACACCCTCGACCGCGAGCGCGGGACGCGCGTCGACGGTGTCGATCACGCCGTGCGCGAAGGGGCTCCGGACGAAGTGCGCCTCGAGCAGCCCGGGCGGGCGGAGGTCGCCGACGTACTGCCCCTGTCCTTGGACCAGGTCCCGGTCGTGGGGGTTCGGCAGGGACTGCCCGACGAGCGGGCTGGTTGATGGCGGTTCGATGGCCGGTTCGATGGCCGGTTCGATGGCCGGTTCGGTGGCCGGTTCGGCGACGGTGGCTGATCCGGTCTGTGGCGCGGCGGGGTCCGCCGTCGGGATCTGAAGGCTGATTCCGGGACGGACCTCGGGACTGACCTTGGGACTCACGGGGCTGGCCCTAAGCGGTCGGGAGGCGGGACACCGTGCCCGCCGGGTGGACATCGGCTGCGATCGCTGCCGTTTGCGGTGTGACGGCAACGGGTTCGCCGTCGTGGAGCGGGGCCGTTGCCCACCCCGGGACGCGATGCTAACGTCCGCTGAGATGAAGCCGCAATCGTTTGCATACGCGGCTCCCGCCTCGCTGCCGGAGGCCTTGGACATCCTCGCGGTGCACGGCGACGGGGCCCGGGCGCTGGCCGGCGGCCAGAGCCTGGTGCCGGTGATGAACCTTCGGCTGGCCCGCCCGGACCTCCTGGTCGACGTGAACGGGCTGGCCGAGCTGTCCCGGGTCGAGCACCGGGACGGCTGGCTGCGGCTGGGCGCCACGGTGCGGCATCGCCAGCTCGAGCTGCGCTCGGCGGAGGTGCTGGCGCGCGACCGCAGGCTGGGCGGCTTCCTGGCCCGGGTGGCACGCTTCGTCGGGCACGTTCCGATCCGGGTGCGCGGCACGATCGGCGGCAGCCTGGCCCACGCCGACCCCAGCGCGGAGTGGCCGCTGGTCGCCGTAGCGCTCGGCGGGCGGATCCGCGTGGACAGCAGGAACGGTAGCCGTGAGGAACCCGCGGAGGACTTCATCCGGCACTCGTTCAGCACCACCCTGGCCCCGGGCGAGCTGCTCACCCAGGTCGTGCTTCCGGTCCTGCGAGCGGGCACCGGCGCGGGGTTCGCCGAGTACGCGCGCACCAGCGGGGCCTTCGCCGTGGCGGCAGCCTGCGCCGTCATCACGGTCGGCACACAGGGCCCGGGCGGCGCCACGACGGTCGGCTCGTGCAGGGTGGCCGCATCCGGGGCCACCGGCCGGCCGATCCGGCTCACCCGGGTCGAGGAGGCCGCCACCGCAGCGCCGGCCACGCGCGAAGGCGTGCGCGCGGCGGCACGCGCCGTCGGGACGGACGTGATCGACGCGCCCCCGTCGGACCTGCCTGCCGGCTACCTCGCGGACCTGATCACGGCGCTCGTCGGCGATGCCCTGGCGGACGCCCTGCACGCCGCCCTGTCCGACCATGCCCTGTCCGACCATGCCCTGTCCGACCATGCCCTGTCCGACCACGCCGCCCTGTCCGACCATGCACTGTCCGACCAGGCCCAGTCCGACCGAGGCGGAACGGGGTGAGGTCATGGTCGTCACCCTGCTGGTGAACGGCGTGCCGCACGTCCTCGACGTCGAGCCCCGGCGCACGCTGGCTGACGCGCTGCGCGAGGACTGCGGCCTGACCGGGACCCATCTCGGCTGCGAGCAGGGCGCGTGCGGTGCCTGCACGGTGCTGCTGGACGGCGAGCCGGTCCGGGCCTGCCTGATGTTCGCCGTCCAGGCCGGTGGCCACGAGTTGTGCACGGTCGAGGGGCTCGGGGACGGCGAGGGCCTGCACCCGGTCCAGCAGGCCTTCCTGGACCAGCGTGGGCTCCAGTGCGGGTTCTGTACCCCAGGCTTCGTCACCCTGCTCGCCGGCGAACTGGAGCGCGACCCCGGCCTGGACGAGGACCGGTTGGCCGAGCTGGTGTCGTCCAACCTGTGCCGCTGCACCGGCTACCGCGGGATCCTCGCCGCCGCCCGCCAGGCGGCCGACCAGATGCGGCGCTAGGCCCCTCGCGACGGCAGCCGGTCAGCTCGCCGCGGTGCCGCAGAAGCGGGCGTCGAGCAGGCCCAGCCCGCCGGACCGCAGCGCGCCCAGGTCGACACCGTGCTCGAACCCGCCGGCCGATGCGCGCAGCTCGATCACCGTCGAGAGCGCGTCGAGCGGTACCCGGGGGTCCCGACGGGTCCCCTCGGCCGGGCTGCGCCAGGTGTCGAGCACGGCCTCCACGCCGTCCTCGGTGAGCTCCTCATCGGTCAGCAGGGCGCGCAACCGCCCGTCCCAGGCCGGATCCAGGACCCGCGCGGCGGCCTCGTCCCAGGCGCGCAGGAAGTCGCGCACGAGCTCGCCGTTGGCGTCCAGCCAGGGTCCGGACGCGGCCAGCACGGCACCCAGGTAGGGGCCCAGCGCGTCCACCACCCGGACCACCCGGCGGCACTGCGCCAGCTCGGCGATCACGTCATGCCCAGCATTGAGCAGGGTGGCCGCGCAACCACCCCGGATCAACGCCTGCGCACGCCGCGGGGTCGAGCCGAGCGCGACCACCCGGTAGCCGGTCCCCGGCAGCAGGTCCCAGCGCTCCAGCAAGGTGTACAGCGCGTAAGCGAACCCGGACGTGGGCACGTCCACGCCGATCGGCTGCCCGCGCAGTGCCGACGGATCGTCGATGCCCGCTCCGGTCAGCAGGGACAGGCCGAGCCCGGAGTCGACGGCGCGGATGATCCGCACGTCGGCGCGGGCCTGCAGCGGATTGGATTCGTTCACCCGGTAGGTCATCACGTTGTCGGGGCTGGTCAGCACGATGTCCAGCTCGCCGGCCAGCAGCGCGCGAAACTGCGCCGGTGACGACTCCACGGCCACCTCGTGCACCTGGATACCTTGCGCCGCATAGCATCCCGTCACGTCGGCCAGCTGCGAGACCGGTGACCGGCTGAAGTAGCCCAAGGTCAGCTGTCGATCCGGCCCCCCTGGCCGCCGACCGGGACTCGACACAGCGGCACCGTAGCACCGCCGGTCACTGGGCGGCCGGTCCCGCAAGGCTCGGGCGTCAGCAGGCGTGGATGATCGAGATCGACACGCAGACACTGTCGGCCGGACTGGGTCCGATCGACACTCCGGCGCTTCCCACCGGCAGCGAAGCGCCCACCGACACCCCGCCGCTGCCCGCTGACAGGCCGGCCGAGACCGACGGCAACGGTGCCACGGACGCGGTCGCCCCACGGGTGCCGATGCTGACCGCTGCCCCGCCCGATGACCGACCGGTGCCCCCGCCGGACCGTTCCGAGCCGGCCGATCCGGCAGCTGCGCCTGATCCTCCGCCGCCGGATGCCCCCGCAGTGGGGCGCGTGCCCGCCCCCGGCCCCGCCGCCGACGGCCCCGCCGTGCCGTGGCCCCGGCCGCCGGCATCCGGCGGCTGCCCGGCCCCACGGAGCGCCGGGACCGGGATCGAGGCGCAACTCTGCCCGCACGACCGCACCGCCGCGTCGAGGCCGGACGCCAGTTCCGCCAGTGTCCGTTCGACGCCGAGCGCCTGCGCCGACGCACCCGGCGGCAACCGCGGCTCGAGGGCGGTGACCCGCGGCCCCGCGTCGGTGAGGAAGCCGGACAACCCGACCAGTTCCTCGCGCCGCGGCTCGGTCCGGAAGGACCGCAGCAGCAGGGTTCCGCCCTGGTCGGCCTGGCGCTGCAAACCGGCCAGCGCGACGTCGATCCGGTCGAGCGGAACCGTCCCGGGCGCCGACGCGCCACCGGACTGCCGGGACAGCAGGCGCTCCGCCTCGCCGAGCCGGGTCCTGGCGAAGCCGAGCAGCGCCTGGCCGCGCGCGGCGTCGTCCGGTTCGAGCGCCAGCCTGGCCTGCTCGACGCGGAGCTTGAGCCCGTAGAGCCGATCGCCGGGCAGGGCGTTCGAGCTGATCGCAACAAGGGCCATGCAGGCGGCCACCACCAGAGCCACGGCCCCGGCCAGAGCGGGCAGGCGACGCACGGGGATCCGGATCTCGCGCGGACCGGTCCGGCGGGCCCGGCCGGGTTCCCCGGCCTGCCGTGGCGGCAGGACCCGCCGGACCGGCCGGGCCGGATGCGCGAGGGCGTCCTCCCGGAGCAGCCGCAGCCGGAGCTCATCGCGGAACACCGCGTCGGGCTGGATGTCCGCGGCCTTCAGGGAGCGCGCCAGACCGGACAACCGCACCAGCTCCGGGGCGGCTCCGGGGCGGGAGCCTGTCGCGGGCTGCTCGAGCAGGCCGGCTAACTCGCGCACCCGTGCCCGACCGTGCGGAGTGAGCGGCGGTAGCGCCGGCACGTACATCAGCACCGGACCGCTCCTCCCTCAGTATGCGGCCGCCGGATGCCGCCGCTCACTCCGCCCACCGTCCAACGGGCCAGGCGCACCGGCGTCACGGGCACCGGCGTCACGGGCACCGGCGTCACGGGCACCGGCGTTACCCGCGCGTCCCGGGCCATGCCGCCTCGACCGGCGTTTCATCCGACGGGCCGTCCGCCCCGGATCCGTTGCCGGCAGCGGGATCCGTCTCGATGCCGAGCAGCCGGGCCAGCGTCCGCACCGCGCGAAACTGCATCTGCCGGACCGCGCCCTCGCGCCGGCCCATCGCCCGTGCGGTCTCCGCGACGCTCAATCCCTGCAGGAACCGCAGGGTCACGCATTCCTGCTGCTGCGGGGTCAGCCGGCGAACGGCTGCCAGCATCCGTTCACTCTCCAGCCGGGACATCACCGTGTCCTCCAGGCCCCCGTCCCCGGCGTCGAATCCGAGCAGGTCCGCCGTGCTGACCTCCAGCCGGAAGCGTCCGGAGCGCTGGTGGTCGTGCACGAGATTGCGGGCGATGGTGACGAACCATGCGCCGATGTCGCGCCCCTGCCAGCGGAACCGGGAGATCGCGCGCAGCGCGCGCAGGAAGGTCTCGGACGTCAGGTCCTCCGCGACCGAGTGCGACCCGACCCGGTAGTAGACGTACCGGTAGACCTGACCGAGGTAGCGGTCGTACAGCTCGGCGAATGCCTCCGTGTCCCCGCCGCGGGCCAGGTCGACCAGGGCGACCACCCGCATCTGCTCGGGACCTCCCTCGGGCACGCCGGAGCCCGAACCGGAGGACACCGGCCGCCGGGCCGGCCCGCCCCCCGACACCGAGGACCAGACCCCGCCCGCGGGCCCTGCGGAACCGGCCGCCGCGGCGATCGCAGCAGCGTGCAACAGCGCCAGCCCCCCGGCCGTCGCCGATATGTCGGGACGCCCCCGGGCCTTCAACGCTGTCACCACACCTCCCGTACCAGCCACTGAGCCAGGCCCATTGCGATCTTTATTTCCGATTTGTCCCCCCGAGCGAGCCACGAGCTTTCCGCTAATCGGATGACTCGTCAACTGACGACGCGGCCGCGTGACGCGACAGCGGTTCGACCGTTGAACAGGGGTTCGGCGCCCTCGTCAGGCGGGCCCGTGCCCACCGGGGCGACGGGATCGGGGCAGCTGGTCGACGATCAGGTCGTAGGAGTCGATCAGCAGCTCCTCGACCAGGCCCGGCGGCAGCCGGGAAGTCAGGTCGACGGTGATCCAGTGCCGCTTGTTCAGGTGGTAACCGGGGGTGATGCCCGGGTGCTCGCGGACCAGTGCCGCCGCGTAGTCCGGTTCGCACTTCAGCGAGACGGACTCCCGCTCGACGCTGGTCGCCGCGTCACCGGACGTCGCCGTGTCAGTGGTCGTCGCCGCGTCACCGGACGTCGAGGTACCGCTGAACAGGGCGAAGATCCGCCCGCCGACCTTGAACACCGCGGGGGCCGGGCCGAACGGGAAGGTCAGCTCGGCGCCGGGCAGGTCCTCGCACCGGCTGAGCAGCCGGTCCGCCGCCGTTGCCGGGCTCGACTCCGCGTCCATCCATCCCTCCCCTGGCCCGGCCGCCGGGTCCCGGGTCTGTGCGGGCATGCCCGCACTGCCATGACCGATCTCACCGCGGGCCCGGGTCCTTCGCCTGCGGGGTGGCCCCCACCACGTGACTACCATGACGCCACGTGTCCCGATCCTTGTACATCGCGCCGGCCGGCCCCGCGACCGGCAAGTCAGCCATGGCACTGGGCCTGCTCGACGCGATGTCGCGACGGGTCGGACGGGTCGGGCTGTTCCGACCGCTGGTGCGATCCATGCAGGACGATCCCCTCATCTCGCTGATGCGGTCGCGGTTCCCCAGGCTGGTCAGTGCCGACGATCCGGCCGCGTGCTGCGGCGTGGTCTACGACGACATGCACGCCGGCCACGACCCGGCCATCCACACGATCGTCGAGCGGTTCCGCAGCCTGGCCCGGCGCTGTGACGTCGTGCTGTGCGTGGGCACGGACTACACCGATGTCGGCGCGCCCACCGAGCTGGCCTGCAACGGCGAGCTGGCCCTCAACCTCGGCTCCCCCGTGCTGCTCATGGTCAGCGGTCGCGAGCGGTCGCCGCAAGAGACCATGAAGGCGACCCATCTGGCCTTCGAGCTGCTGCACGAGCAGGGCTGCGAGGTGCTGGGAGCGGTCGCCAGCCGGGTCGCCCCGGAGCACGTCGACGCTCTGCGGACCGAGGCAGCCCACCATCTGCAGGCGGCCTGCACCCACGGCCACGTCTCGCAGCTGGACGTGCTGCCGGAGCTGCCCCTGCTCAGCGCGCCGACCTTCGGCGCGATGCTGGCGGCCTGCGACGGCTCGATGGTGCTCGGCGACCAGGACGACGCCGCCGCCGAGGTGCTGGACGTCGTGGTGGCCGCGATGACGCTGCCGAACGCCCTGGAGTATCTGCGCGAGGGCAGCCTGGTGATCATGCCGGGCGACCGGCAGGACATGCTCGTCGGCGTGCTCGCGGCGAACACCGCCTACACCTACCCGAACCTCTCCGGCGTGCTGCTCACCGGGGGGATGACGCCGGTGCCCAGCATCCGCCGGCTGATCGACGGCCTCGCCAGCGAACTGCCGGTCGGGGTGACCCCGCTGAACACCTTCGACGCGGCCGGCGTCGCCGGGCGTGTGACGGGCGCGCTGACCGACGGCTCGCCGCGCCGGGTCAAGGCCGCGCTGGACCTGTTCGCCCGCCACATCGACGGTTCCCGCCTGCTCGATCGCCTGGAGCTGAGCCGTTCCGCGGCGGTGACCCCGCTCATGTTCGAGCAGGATCTGTTCGACCGGGCCCGGGACGCCCAGGCCCGGATCGTGCTCCCGGAGGGCTGCGAGCCGCGCGTGCTCGCGGCCGCCGCGGAGGTGCTGCGGGCGGGCATCGCCCAGGTGATCCTTCTGGGCGACCCGGTCGAGGTGGCCAAGGCCGCGGCCCTCGCCGGCGCGGACATCAGCGCGGCAACCGTGCTGGACCCGCGCGACGAGCAGTTGCGCGCCCGGCTCGCCGCCGAGTACGTCCAGGCCCGCGCACACAAGGGCGCCACGATGGACCTCGCACTCGACGTGGCAGGGGATGTCTCCTACACCGGCACCCTGATGGTTTCGGTCGGTCTGGCCGACGGGATGGTCTCTGGCGCCGTCCACACCACCGCGCAGACCGTTCGGCCTGCGCTGGAGGTGATCGGCAGGGCGCCCGGGGTCGCCGCCGTCTCCAGCGTGTTCTTCATGTGCCTGGCCGATCACGTGCTCGTCTACGGCGACTGCGCGATCATCCCCGACCCGGATCCGATGCAACTGGCGGACATCGCGATCTCCTCGGCCGCAACCGCCGCGGCCTTCGGGATCGAGCCGCGGGTGGCCATGCTGTCCTACTCCACCGGTGAGTCCGGTTCGGGTGCGGGCGTTGAGAAGGTCCGCGCCGCCACGCTGCTGGTCCGCGAGCGCGCGCCGGAACTCCAGGTCGAGGGCCCGATCCAGTACGACGCGGCGGTGGACGCCGGGGTGGCCAGCATCAAGCTGCCGGACAGCGCCGTCGCCGGCCGCGCCACGGTGTTCGTCTTCCCCGACCTGAACACCGGCAACAACACCTACAAGGCGGTGCAGCGCAGCGCCGGGGCGCTGGCCGTCGGCCCGGTGCTGCAGGGCCTGCGCCGCCCGGTGAACGACCTGTCCCGGGGCGCGACCGTCGCCGACATCGTCACCACGATCGCGATCACCGCGGTCCAGGCCACCATCCCGGCTCCGGACCGCGGCACAGCGGCACCGGACAGGGGCCGCGCGACCACGGCCGACGGGTCGGGTGCCGCGTGATGGCCAGGTCGCAGGCCGCCGGGCCCCCCCGGGTGCTCGTCCTGAACTGCGGCTCGTCGTCGGTCAAGTACCGGCTGCTCGAGCCCGAGACCGGAACGGCCCTGGCCGGCGGGCTGATCGAGCGGATCGGTGAGGAGACCGGCCGCCTGGAGCACCGGGCCGGTTCGGACAGCCACACCGTCGAGCGCCCGTTCACCGACCACGCTGACGCGCTCGACGGGATGGCGCGGGCCTTCGCGCAGTTCGGCCCGAACCTCGAGGACGCCGGCCTGGTCGCGGTCGGGCACCGGGTGGTGCACGGCGGGGAGCGGTTCAGCGCACCGGCGCTGATCGACGACGAGGTGCTGTCCACGATCGAGGATCTTTCCGTTCTGGCTCCGCTGCACAATCCGGCCAATCTTGAGGGTATTCGCACTGCGCTGAGGGCCTTCCCGAAGCTCCCGCACGTGGCCGTCTTCGACACCGCCTTCCACGCCCAGATGCCCGCGCGGGCGGCCACTTACGCCGTCCCCCGCCGGTGGCGCAGCGAGTACGGCGTGCGCCGGTACGGCTTCCACGGGACCTCGCACGGTTACGTGTCCCGCACCGCCGCCGAACTGCTGGGCCGGCCCCTGGCCGACGTCAACACGATCGTCCTGCATCTGGGCAACGGCGCCAGCGCGTGCGCCGTGCAGGGCGGACACAGCATCGACACGTCGATGGGGCTGACACCGGTGGCGGGGCTCGTGATGGGGACGCGCAGCGGGGACGTCGACCCGGCGCTGCCGGCCCACCTGCATCGCGTGGCGGGGCTGTCCGGCGAGGAGGTGGACACCAGCCTGAACCGGGATAGCGGGATGCTCGCGCTCGCCGGGGTCTCCGACATGCGCGAAGTGCTGCGCCGGGCCGGCGCCGGTGACCCGGATGCGGAGCTCGCCCTGGACGTCTACTGCTACCGGGTGCGCTGCTACGTGGGTGCCTACCACGCCGCCCTCGGACGACTGGACGCGATCGCGTTCACCGCCGGGATCGGTGAGCGATCGGCGCCGATCAGGGCCCGGGCGCTGGCCGGCCTGGAGCCGATGGGCATCGCCGTCGATCCGGCCCGCAACACCGACGCCGGGAGCGCGCGACTGATCAGCCCGGACGGTGCGCGGGTGGCCGTCCTGGTGATCCCGACGGACGAGGAGCGCGAGATCGCCGCCCAGGCCCTGGAACGGATCCAGGCCTGAGCAGGCCGTTGCGCACCGTCTCCACCCCGATGGTGTTCGAGGTCCCATCGGCGCCCGGGCCGGACCCGGCCATACTTGGCCCGACGATCAGCCGACGTCGATCATCAGCCGACCCCCGGTGGTGAATGAGATGAGCGTTCGCAGCCTGGCCCACCTGGCCCGCCAGCGACGGCAGGCCGGCCCCGGGCCGGGGCCCGGCTGGCAGCCCCCGACCGACTGGCTGGCGCCCGGCGCGCAACCCCCGCCGGGCAGGGACCAGGCCACGGATGCCGGCGGCCCCGGTGCCCTCGAGCGGGCGGTACCCAGTGAGATCATCGTCTTCTACACCGCCGTGGTCGCGGCCTGCCAGGCCGCGCTGTCCCACGACTCCGCCACCTTCACGCCGTTCCGGGTCGCCATCTACGTGATCGCTCTGCTGCTCACCATGTACGCAGCGGGCCGGGCCGCGATGACGGCGGTCCGGGGCTGGGCGGCAGCCGTCCGTACCGCCGAGTGGTGGACGGCGGTGCTGTCCTTCGCCGCCTGGGGCCTTGCCGTACCGGGATCGTTCCTTTATGTCTGGCTCAACCCGGACGTCCTCGTGATCGCGGTCGCGACCATCACGGCAGGGGCGACCCTGGTGATCGCCGTTGTGCTGGCGCCCAGACTCAAGCAGCCCGCCTGGGTCCCGATCGGCCCGACCGGACCCGGTCAGCCCGACTCCACCGCACCGTGATGATCCGGTCCGTGCGGAGCGGATCCGGGCCGAACAGATAAGGTGCCAGCAAACGGGGCCCGATTGCCGCACCCCGGCCGGAAGGAAGGGAACCCGCGTGGCCCGCAAGGTTCTGACCCTGCTGCGTGATGACGTGGACGGCAGCAAGGCGTCCGAGACGATCACGTTCGGTCTTGACGGCGTGATGTACCAGATCGACCTGAACAATAAGCACGCCAACAAGTTGCGCAAGACGCTGGCGCCGTTCGTCGCGGCCGGGCGTCCCGTGAGCGGACGCAAGGCGTCCCGCCCCGGCAGGAGCAAGCAGCCGGCCCGGACCCGTCGCATCGCTGCACCGGCCGCCGAGCCGACCCCTGTGGACCCGTCCGCCGTCCGAGCCTGGGCCGCGGCCAACCGGATCCGGGTCTCCCCGCGCGGGCGCCTGTCCGCGGACGTCGTCGCCCGGTTCCGCGAGGCCGGCAACTGACCCCAAGCCCTCAGCCGGGTACCGGTTGCTGCAGGGCGATGGCGGTGCGGTGCGGCCGCAGCCACACGGTGGCGTCCGCGCGCAGGTCCAGCCCGTCCGCCTCACCCCGGGTCAGCTGCGCCCACGACTGTCCGTCCCCGGTCCGCAGGTCGACCCGCACCTCATGACCGACCCGCAGCAGCCCGACGACGGTCGCCTCGGTGCTGCCGGGCGCGGGTGCGCGGAGCAGTTCGAGGTCGTGCGGGCGGACCAGGCGCCCGTCCAACCGGGTCACCGGACCGAGGAACCCCATCACGAACTCGTTGGCCGGCCGGTCGTACAGGTCGGTCGGGCTGCCGGTCTGCTCGATCCGTCCGCTGTTGATCACCACGATCTCGTCGGCGACCTCGAGGGCCTCCTCCTGGTCATGAGTGACGAAGATGGTGGTCACCTCCACCTCGTCGTGCAGGGTGCGCAGCCAGTCCCGCAACTCCTTGCGAACCTTGGCATCCAACGCACCGAAGGGCTCGTCCAGGAGCAGCACCTCCGGCTGTACCGCCAGCGCGCGGGCCAGCGCCATCCGCTGCCGCTGGCCACCGGACAGCTGCGACGGCAGGCGGTCGGCGAAGTTCTCCAGGTGCACCAGCTCCAGTAACTCGAACACCCGCCTGCGCACCTCGGCCCTGGGGCGTCGCCGGATCTCCAGGCCGAAGGCCACGTTCTTGTAGACCGACAGGTGCTTGAACGCGGCGTAGTGCTGGAACACGAAGCCGACGCTGCGCTTCTGCGCCGGCAGCCAGGTGGCCGGGCGGCCCTCGATCTCCACCGTCCCGGCGTCGGGATACTCCAGCCCGGCGATGATCCGCAACAGGGTGGACTTGCCGCCCCCGCTAGGGCCGAGCAGCGCGGTCAACCCGCCGGTGGGCACGGTGAGGTCGACGTCGTCCAGCGCAACGAAGTCCCCGAACCGCTTGTGGATGCCGGTCAGCTCGATTCCCATCAGGTCCGCTCCTTCGGCCGAAGCCACGCGATCACGACGATCAGCAGCACGCACACCACCATCAGGGCGAACGCCGCGGTGAAGGCGTCCTGCTCGGCGGCGGGACCGAACTGCTGGTAGCTGTCGTTGACGAACAGGGTCAGGGTCTGCGAGCGGCCCGCCACGCTGCCGCTGACCACGCGGACCGCGCCGAACTCGCCGAGGGAACGCGCCAGGCTCAGCACCACCCCGTAGGCCAGGGCCCACCGGATCGTCGGCAGCGTGATCCGCAGGAAGCGCTGCACCGCACCGGCACCGAGCGACTGGGCGGCCTGCTCCTGCTCCATCCCGGCCTCGGCCAGCACCGGAACCACCTCGCGCACCACCAGCGGCAGCGCGACGATCACGGTCGCCAGGACGAGGCCCGGCGTGGCGAAGATGATCTCGACGCCGTGCGCGGCGAGCCATCCCCCGAACCATCCGGTCTGCCCGTAGACCAGGATCAGGGCGATGCCGATGACCACCGGCGAGATCGAGACGGGCAGGTCGATCAGCGCGTCCAGCAGGCCGCGGCCGGGGAACCTGTACCGCACCAGCAGCAGCGAGACGCCCACCCCGAAGATGGTGTTGACCAGCACCGAGATCAGCGCGACCAGCAGCCCGAGCCTGGCCGCGGCGAGCAGTTCCGGGCCCGCCAGCGAGGTCAGCAACGGGCGCAAACCGTGGCCGAAGGTGTGCAGGCTCACCGTGATCACCGGCAACGCGACCAGGCCCAGCACGTAGCCGACCGCGATCACGCGCATGACCAGCCGGGCCCGTGACCGGCGGGGACCTCGCGCCGACAGTCCCCGTGCTGCGTCCGGCTTCGTGACCGCACCCACGGCAGCGCCCGCGGCCGCCGTGGCGTGGGCGGACCGGTTCAGCAACCGGACGTCAGCCACGCCGCGCCACCACCCGCTGAAGCAGTCGCAGCACCGCGAGCACCGCGATCGCCACCACCAGCAGCAGAGTGGCCACCGCGGCGGCACCCGCCGGGTTGCCCTGCTCGATCTGCTTGAGCATGAACGCCGATGCCACTTCGGTCCGGCCGGTCAGGTTCGCCGAGATGAGGATCACCGACCCGTACTCCCCCAGTGCCCGGGCGAAGGCGAGCGCGGCACCGGACAGGATGGCCGGGGCGACCGTCGGCAGCACGATCCGCCGGAACGTGGTGAGCGGACCGGCGCCGAGGGATGCGGCCGCCTCCTCGACGTCCCGCTCCAGCTCGATCAGCACCGGCTGCACGGACCGCACCACGAAGGGCAGGGTGACGAACAGCAGCGCGAGGAAGACGCCCCGTCGGGTGCCGACCAGGTCGATCCCGAACGGGCTCTGCGGGCCGTACAGCGAGATCAGCACGAGCCCGGCCACGATCGTCGGCAGTGCGAACGGGATGTCGATGACGACCTCGATGATCCGCTTGCCGCGGAACTCGTCCCGCACCAGGACCCAGGCCACCAGCGTCCCGAACACCGAATTCACCACCGCGCAGAGCACGGCCGAGCCGACGGTCAGCTGCAGGACCGCCAGCGCCTCACCCGAGCTCACCGTCGTCCGGAACGCGCCGGCACCACCGCCCAGCGAAGCCGTCACGATCGCGGCGATCGGCAGCAGGACGATCAGGGACAGCCAGAGCACGGCCGCGCCGAGGCCCAGCCCCGCGGCACGGGTCAGGCGCCCGGCCCCGCTACCCCCGGGGTGAGCTCCGGGGGCAGCGGGTGCTCGGCCGCCGGCCGGGACGACGGGAGCCCGGGTACTGGTCGCCAACGCGTCATCCCTTCCGTAGCAACGGGACCAGGCCCGTCGAGGGGGCGAACAGCAGCGAATTGACCGCCGGCCAACCGCCGAGGTCCGCGACCGTGACGAGGTTCGGGACGGTCGGGAACGGTTTCGCCGGATCGTTCGCACCCGGCACACCGGAGGCCGTGACCCCGCCGATGACGGGGCGGAACCCGCGGTGGGCGAGGATCTGCTGACCGGCCGGGCTCTGCACGAACTGCAGGAACCGGCCGGCCACTGCGGGCGCCTTCTTGGTCACGGCCGCCGGGTTCTGGATCAGCACCGTGGAGCTCGGGACCAGATAGTCCAGCGGCACGCCGGACGCCCGTGCGGCGATCGCCTCGTTCTCGTAGGAGATCAGCACGTCACCGGTGCCGTGGCTGAAGGTGTCGGTGGCGCTACGGCCACTGTCGTTCCAGCTGACCACGTTCTTGATGAAGGCCGACAGGTACGCCCGCGCGGCCGCCTGGTCCTTGTTCGGGCCCAGCGCCTGGGCGTAGGCGGCGAGCAGGTTCCATTTCGCAGAACCCGACGTGCCCGGATCCGCGGTGACGATCTTCACGCCGGGCTTGATCAGGTCCGCCCAGCCGTGGATGCCCTTGGGATTGCCCTTGCGGTAGGCGATCACCACGACCGACTGTGAGGCGATCCCCTTCGTCGGCCCGGTGTTCCAGTCCGCGCTGACCAGCCCGGCCTTCACCAGGTTGGTCAGGTCCGGGGTCAGCGAGAAGGCCACCACGTCGGCCTTCTGCCCGGCGATGACCGCGCGGCTCTGCGCCCCGCTGGCACCGTAGGAGCCGTAAAAGTGCACGCCCTTGCCGGCCTCGGTCGCGGCGAATGCGGTACCGAGCTGGGCATAGGTCGACTTGATCACCGAGAACCCGACGATGTTGATCTGGCCCGAGGAACCGGCGGACGCGACAGCGGACCCGCAGCCGCTCAGCACCGCCGTCGCAAGGACAGTGACGGCGGCGGCAAGGATCCGGGGCAGCCGGGCAGGCCGGCGGGTGGTGGACATGAGCGAGGCTCCAGCGGTGGACGACGGGGCGAGCTCGTGCGTGATCAAAAGATCGTGACCGTACGACTTTGTCAATCGATTTGGTCGAGAATAGGCCGAGCCCTGCGATCCGGCAAACCTGCCGGTCGCGATCGGCGAACCTGCCGGTCGGCTACGCCTGCCCGGCGGCCTCCCCGGCGCGGGATCGCCCGGTGCCGGCGACGAAGGCGCGCAGCAGCTCGGCGAAGCGGGTCGGCTCGTCCAGGTGCGGGAAGTGTCCCGCGTCCGGGAAGATCTCCAGTCGGCTGCCCGGGATCAGCTCGTGCGCGACGCGCGCGTGTGCCACCGGGATGAGCGGATCACGCCCGCCCCACACCAGCAGGGTGGGCATCCCGGCCAGCAGGGACAGCCGGTCGCGCGCGGAAACCCGCTGACCCTCCGGGCCCAGCACGGCGCGGGCGGTCGCCAGGAAGGCCCGCCGGCTCTCGGCGTCACCCAGTGAGACGAAGCCCCGCCAGGCCTCCGCCACGTCCGGACCGCTGCGCATGCCGAGCCGGGCCAGGCCGCGGCCCAGCGCGTCACCGGCCCGCAGCACGTGCCGGGAGGCGAGCACCGGCAGCACCAGGCCGGCGCCGGGTGCCGTGGGGGCGCGCAGCAGCAGACTCAGTTCCTTGCCCATCCCGCCGCTGCTGACCAGCGCGATCCGGTCCACCATCGACGGGAACAGGTAGGTGAACTGGAGCGCGATCCCACCACCCAGGGAATGGCCGACGACGGTGACCGGTCCGATCCCGATCCGGTCCAGCAGGTCCCGGACAGTCGCAGCGTGGGCGCCGAGCGAGTAGTCGCCGCGGTGCTTGTCGGACCCGCCGTGCCCGAACAGGTCCGGAGCGATCACGGTGTGGTCCCGGGCCAGGTCACCGGCGAGGGTCAGCCAGGTCCGGTGCGACTGCAGCAGCCCGTGCAGCAGGACGACCGGCGGCCCCTCCCCCGCCTTCAGGTAGGTCAGCCGATGGCCGTAGAGCTCGCAGTACTCCAGCTCGGTGGGCGGTAGCACGGCTCACCTCCTCGTGGACCGGCAACCAGCCTGTGCTGCCCCCCGGCAGCCTGGCCGGGGACCTTGGCCCCGCCTGCTTGTCACGGTCTGCCTCACGGAGAGCCGTCAGAGCCGTGGATCCACCGGCTCGGACTCCATCGCGAGGACGGCGAACACACACTCGTGCACGCGCCAGAGGGGTTCGCCACGGGCCGCGCGCTCCAGGGCCTCCAGCCCGAGGGCGTACTCCCGGGCGGCCATCGAGCGCTTGTGCCCCAGGGACCGGACCCGAAGCCGCTCGAGGTTGCCCGGCTCGGTGTAGTCCGGCCCGTAGATGATGCGCAGGTACTCGCGCCCGCGCACCTTCAACCCCGGCTGGACCAGCCCGCGGGACCCCCTGACCAGATTCGCCTCCGGCTTGACCACCATCCCCTCGCTGCCCGCGTCGGTCAACGCCTGCCACCAGCTGACGGCGGCCGAGACCTGCTCGGGTTCGGTGGTGTCGAGGTGCAGCCGGCGGGTCGGGACGATCAACCCGTCACCGTCGGCGGCGGCCAGCCGGTCGGCCAGCTCCAGCTGCCAGCTGTGCGGCCGCTGGTGGTAGGTGGCGCCTTCGCCGGCGAGGATCTGGAACGGAGCCAGCTTGATCCCGTCCAGCCCGTCAGTCGGCCAGCAGTACCGCCGGTACACCGCGCCGAAGGCCTCCGCGTGGGCCATCCGGGACGTGGTCCGGGCGAGCAGCCCATCGACGTCGAGTCCCTGGGCGGAGGCCTGGCGCAGGGCCGTCACGGCGGCCGGCAGCGCGGCGCGGGCCGCCGCCCCGACCGCGGCGTACTGCGACCTGACCAGTTCGAGTGCCTTGGCGCTCCACGGCATCAGCTCGGCATCGAGCACCAGCCAGTCGGTGCCCAGGTGGTCGAACAGGCCGGCCGCCTCGGCGGCGGCGCGCAGCCGGGCCAGCAGCAGTTCGGTGAGAGCCGGTGCGAAGAACGGCCTGCCCGTCCGGGTGTACACCGCGCCGGTCGCGCCGTCCCCCGCCGCGAACCTGCGGGCTGCCACCGACTCGCTGCGGGGCAGCACGACGACGGCCCGGGAACCCATGTGCTTCTCCTGGCAGACCACCTCGTGCACGCCGTCCGCCCGGTAGGCGTCGAAGGCCTGGTCCGGGTGCTCCAGCAGCCCGTCCCGGGTCGAGGTCGCGACCGGGCACATCGTCGGCGGCAGGTACACCAGCCAACGCGGGTCGAGCGCGAACCGGCTCATCACCTCCAGCGCGGCGGCGGCGTTCTCCGCCCGGACGCTGATCCGCCCCTGGTGGACGGTCTCGACACCGCGGGCGGCCAGCACATCGTCCAGATCCAGCAGATCCGGATCCCGGCGCCCGGCCACCTCTCCACCGGCCAGCGCCTCGGGATTGGCCGGGAACGGTTTGGCCGGCTGGTAGTAGACCGATGCGGCGGGCACCGAGACGAGTTCACGCTCGGGGTAGCGCAGCGCGGTCAATCGCCCGCCGAACACGCATCCAGTGTCCAGGCACAGCGTGTTGTTCACCCACTCAGGGGACGGGATCGGCGTGTGCCCGTAGAGCACCACGGCCTGGCCTCGGTAGTCCTCCGCCCACGGGTACCGGATCGGCAGCCCGAACTCGTCGGTCTCGCCCGTGGTGTCGCCGTACAGGCAGAACGACCGCACCCGCCCGGAGGCCCTGCCCTGCAGCCGCTCCGACAGCCCGGCGTGCGCGACCACCAGGCCCCCGTCGTCCAGGACGTAGTGCGAGATCAGCCCGTCCAGGAACGTCGCCACCTCGGCCCGGAACCCGTCTGGCTGCTGCTCCAGCTGGGTCAGAGACTCGGCCAGCCCATGACTGATCCGCACGTTGCGCCCGCGCAGCGCCCGCAGCAGCTTGTCCTCGTGGTTGCCCGCCACCGCAAGCGCGTCGCCCGCGGCGACCATGCCCATCACCAGTCGCAGCACGCCTGCCGTGTCGGGGCCCC
This sequence comes from uncultured Actinomycetota bacterium, assembly GCA_963740575.1. Classification (GTDB taxonomy): domain Bacteria; phylum Actinomycetota; class Actinomycetes; order Actinomycetales; family Kineosporiaceae; genus CAVUET01. The sequence continues at coordinate 269,014 of CAVUET010000003.1, forward strand.
GATCCACCAGGTCCCCGAGGAAGACGGCCCGGCGCCCGTCCGGGTGCCGGGCGCCGACCGGGCGTCCCCGCGGATCCCGTTCCAACCGGTAGCCGAGCTCACCGAGCAGGGACTCGAGCTCGCCGCGGCAGCCGTGCACGTCCCCGACGACGTCGAAGGGCCCGTGGACGTCGCGCAGGTCGCTGTACAACCGGGTCCGCACGACCGTCGCGACGTCGATCTCGCCCTCCCCGGCCAGCACGTGCACGTTGCGGAATCCCTCCCGCCGCAGCGCCGCGACGCTGCGCCGCAACTGGCCGTGCTGGCGGCGGATCACGTGTGCGCCGAAGTCCCGGTCCGGGCGGTCGGCGTTGCGGCGTGCGCACACCCGCTCGGGCACGTCGAGCACGATCGCGACCGGCAGCACGTCGTGCTCGCGGGCCAGCGCCAGCAGCGGCTTGCGGGCCTGCGGCTGGACGTTGGTGGCGTCGACCACGGTCAGCCGGCCGGAGGCGAGCCGCTTGCCGGCGATGTAGTTCAGCACGTCGAAGGCGTCCGCCGTGGCGGACTGATCGTTCTCGTCATCCGCCACCAGGGCCCGGCATGCGTCGCTGCTGATCACCTCCGTGGGCAGGAAGTGCCGCGCCGCGAAGGTCGATTTGCCGCTGCCGCTCACCCCGACCAGCACGACCAGGCTCAGCGCGGGGATCTCCAGCACTCTGTCTAATGGTTCGCTCGGGCGGCGCTCCCCAGGCCCGGATCTTCCCTCGTCGCCGAACGCGCCTTCGGCGCTACGGCTCCTCAGTCCAGACCCGGGCGGAGCGCCTTCCTCGCTCACTGTGCTCAATTGTTCGCTCGGTCGGCGCTCCCCAGGCCCGGATCTTCCCTCGTCGCCGAACGCGCCTTCGGCGCTACGGCTCCTCAGTCCAGACCCGGGCGGAGCGCCTTCCTCGCTCACTGTGCTCAATTGTTCGCTCGGTCGGCGCTCCCCAGGCCCGGATCTTCCCTCGTCGCCGAACGCGCCTTCGGCGCTACGGCTCCTCAGTCCAGACCCGGGCGGAGCGCCTTCCTCGCTCACTGGGCACCTGCCTTGGTGAAGGCGGCGAGCTGGGTGGGCGATCCGACCTGCGGATCATCGTCTCCGACGGGGAGGAAGCGGACGGCGTAGCCGTGGCGGCCCGCAACCTGCACGGCCCAGTCCTGGAACTCCTTGCGGGTCCACTCGAACCGGTGGTCGCGGTGCCGGAGCGTGCCGGGCGCCAGGGTCTCGTAGCGCACGTTGTACTCCCGGTTCGGGGTGGTGAGCACGACCGTGCCCGCAGCGGCGGCGCCGAACACCGCCCGCTCCAGGGCGGGCAGGCGCCACGGGTCGAGGTGCTCGATCACCTCCATCAGCACAATGGCGTCCAGGCCGGCCAGCCGGGCGTCGCGGTAGGTCAGAGAGGACTGCAGCAGCGTCAGCCGATCCCGCTGCCGATCGGCCATCCGGTCCAGTCGCAGCCGACGCGCGGCCGACTCCAGGGCGCGGGCAGACACGTCCGCGCCGATCACCTGGGTGAATCCGGGATCGGCCAGCAGCACTGCCAGCAGGGCACCGTCGCCGCAGCCCAGATCGGCCACCCGCCGGGCTCCCGCCGCACGCAGTACCGCGATCACCGCGCCGTGCCGCTGCGTGGCCAGCGGTACCGGGCGGTCCGGCTCCTCCCCCACCTCGACCTCGTCGTCAACGGCGCGGACCTGCTCCGGATCGCTGTCGTCGACCTCCGCGAGCCGTTCCAGCGCGCTGCGCACCAGCCCGGTGCGGTGGGACAGGTACCGGCGGGTGATCAGGTCGCGCTCGGGATGCCCGGCCAGCCACCCCTGCCCGGCCCGCACCAGCTTGTCCACTTCATCCGGGCTGACCCAGTAGTGCTTGGCGTCGTCGAGCACCGGCAGCAGGACGTACAGGTGGCTCAGCGCGTCCGCGAGCCGCACGGTCCCGTCCAGCCGCACGTCGAGGTAGCGGGACGGGCCCCACTGCGGGACGTGCTCGTCCAGGGGCACGCCCGCGGCGGTCACCGACCAGCCGAGCGGGGCCAGCAGTCGCTCAGCCAGCGCCGCACCGCCACGGCACGGCAACGCCGGGATCCGGACCTGCAGCGGCAGGGCGGCCCCGACCAGCTCCGGCCGGGCGTCGCACCGTCCGGCCAGGGCGGTCCGGAACACCCGGGAGATCGCGACGGCCAGCAGGCTGGAGGCGGCGTACGGGCGGTCGTTCACGTACTGCCCGAGCGCGAACCCCTCCGCGACCCGGCCTTGCCGGCCCCGGACCAGTCCGACCGGGTCCACCTCGACCAGAAGGGCCGCGGTGCAGCGCTCGTCGCCTGCCTCGGGGTAGAACACGTGCGCGGTCCCGAAGGCGAGCTCGAACTCCTGCACCTTCGCCGGATGCTTGTGCAGCAGGAAGCCGAGATCGGTGGCCGGCGCGCGGGTCATGGTCAGGGTCAGGAGCACGATGGATCAGTCTCCCGCATCGACCCGGGTTGCACGCACTGATTTCGCCCTGCTCGCCCCGGCATGATGAACCCATGACCGACCGGCCGTCGCAGGAGCACGAACGCCTGGCCACCGATCACGCGGCCTGGATGCGCTGGGGCCCTTACCTTTCCGAGCGCGCCTGGGGCACCGTCCGGGAGGACTACAGCCCGGACGGGAAGGCCTGGGAGTACCTGCCGCACGAACACGCCAGGTCGGTGGCCTACCGCTGGAACGAGGACGGGATGGCCGGCATCTGCGACGAGCAGCAGCGCCTCTGCCTGGCCCTGGCGCTGTGGAACGGCCACGACCCGATCCTGAAGGAGCGGATGTTCGGGCTGACCGGCCCGGAGGGTCATCACGGCGAGGACGTCAAGGAGTACTGGTGGTACACGGACGCCGTGCCCAGCCACGCCTGGCTGCGCTGGCAGTACGCCTACCCCCTGGACGGCTTCCCGTACGCCGAACTGGTCGCCGAGAACGCCCGCCGGCGGGATCTCGGCCACGCCGGGCCGCAGGCCGCCCTGCCGGAGTACGAGCTGATCGACACCGGGGTCTTCGACCCCGGCCCGGACGGCACCGCCCGCTGGGCCGACGTCACCGTCGAGATCGCCAAGGCGGGCCCGGACGACCTGGTGGTCCGGATCCGGGTGGAGAACATGTCCTCGGCCCCGGCGACCGTGCACGTCCTGCCGACGATCTGGTTCCGAAACACCTGGAGCTGGCGCGCCGGCACGCCCGTCCCGGCCCTGCGCTGGCGGGACGGCATGGTGCGGGTCGAGCATCCCGGCCTGCCGCCGATGACGCTCACCGGGAGCATCGGGCCCTCCGCGGCAGGCGTGCCCCTCTTCTGCGACAACGAGACGAACACGGCACGGCTGTACGCCACGCCCGGCCCGGCCTTCCCCAAGGACGGGATCAACGACCACGTCGTGCACGGCGCCCCGACGGTGAACCCGGCCCTGACCGGAACCAAGGCGGCGCTGTGGTACCAGCTGGAACTGTCCGGGCGCGAGGCAGCCGAGATCGTGCTCCGCCTGGCGCCCGACGAGGTCGCCGGGCCGGCGCCGGACACCGGCGCCGCAGCTCGCGCGGTCCTGGCGGTGCGCGAGGCGGAGGCGGATCGCTTCCACGCGGCCCTGTTGCCGCCGGGCGTGACCGAACCCGAGCGGTTGGTGGTGCGCCAGGCGGTCGCCGGGCTGATCTGGGCCAAGCAGTTCTACTTCTACGACGTCGACATCTGGCTGGACGGGGACCCGGCCCAACCAGCACCCCCGCCGCAGCGCCGCACCGGCCGCAACAGCGGCTGGCGGCACCTGAACAACTGGGACGTCCTGTCCATGCCGGACCCCTGGGAGTACCCCTGGTACGCGGCCTGGGACCTGGCCTTCCACGCCGTCGCGCTGGCCCGGGTGGATCCGCTGTTCGCCAAGCAGCAGCTCCTGCTCCTGCTGCGCGAGTGGTACCAGCACCCGAACGGCCAGCTGCCGGCGTACGAATGGTCCCTCGGCGACGTCAACCCGCCGGTGCACGCCTGGGCGGCGCTGCGCGTCTTCGAGCTGGACGGCGGCACCGACTTCGACTTCCTCGAGCGGGTGCTGCACAAGCTGCTGCTCAACTTCACCTGGTGGGTGAACCGCAAGGACGCCCAGGGCAACAACATCTTCGAGGGCGGCTTCCTCGGGATGGACAACATCGGCCCGATCGACCGGTCCAAGGTGCCGCCCGGGGCAACCCTCGAGCAGTCCGACGCGACCGCCTGGATGGCCATGTACTGCCTGGACCTGCTGGCAATCTGCCTGCGGCTCGGCGCCGGCCACGACCACGTCTACGAGGACCTCGCCACGAAGTTCCTCGAGCACTTCGCCTACGTCGCCACCGCGATGCGGGACAGCCGGCTGTGGGACCACGACGACGGCTTCTACTACGACAGCCTGATGCTCGACGGCATCGACGGGCGTGGCGCCGTGCCGCTGCGGGTCCAGTCCATGGTCGGGCTGGTGCCGCTGTTCGCGGTCCGGGTGCTGTCCGCGCAGGAGCTGGCCGCGGCACCGGACTTCGCGGGTCACCTACGCTGGTTCCTGGCGAACAAGCCGGAGTTCGCGGAGGCGATCACCGGGGACGATGCGCCGCCTCCCGCGAGCGGCGAGGACGGCGACCACCTGCTGGCCATCGTCCGGCTGCACCGCCTGGAACGGATCGTGGCCCGGGTACTCGACGAGGCGCAGTTCCTCTCCCCGCACGGCGTACGCTCGCTGTCCAAGGCGCACCAGGGCGCACCGTTCGTGCTCGATCTCGGCTCGGGCCGGACGGCGTCGGTCGACTACGAACCGGCCGAGTCCGTGTCAGGGCTGTTTGGCGGCAACTCCAACTGGCGCGGCCCGATCTGGTTCCCGGTCAACCACCTGCTGGTGGAAGCCCTGCGCCGGTATGCAGACTGGCCTGTCGGCGTGCCCTGCCCGCAGCTGCCCACGGGGTCCGGCCGGGCCCGGCCGCTGGGCGAGGCTGCGGACGAGATCGCCCGCCGGCTGGTGTCGCTGTTCCTGCCCGACGATGACGGTGTGCGGCCGGTGACCCGCCCCTACCGCCAGCGGATGCCCGCTGCCTGGCGGGATCGGATCCCCTTCCACGAATACTTCCACGCCGAGACCGGCGCGGGGCTCGGCGCCTCGCACCAGACCGGCTGGACCTCGCTCGTGATCGACCAGGTGATCACGCTGGCGGCGCGGCGGCCAGGGACGGCTGCCGGAGCAGGTGGCTGCGCCTGAACTCGGCGCCGTGGACGGGCTTGCCCCAGAGCCAACCCTGAGCGCGCTGGATCCCGAGTTGGGTGATGGAGTCCCGTTGCTGGATGGTCTCCACCCCCTCGGCCACCACGGTGAGGTTGAGCCCGGAGGCCATGGCGACCACTGCGCGCACGATGGTCTCGTCCGCCGCGTCGTGGCCGAGACCGCTGATGAACGCCCGGTCGATCTTGACCTCGTTGACGGGAAAGCGGCTGAGGTAGCTCAGCGATGAGTAGCCGGTGCCGAAGTCGTCCACCGAGAGCTGCAACCCGAGCTCGCGCAACCGGAGCAGGACCGGGGAGATCTCGTCGGTATCGGTCATCAGGACCGACTCGGTGATCTCCACGGTGAGCATGCCGCCGGGCACGCGGTGCTGCTGCAGCGCGTCGTCGATCAGCAGATGCAGGTCGTCGTCCGTGATCTGCCGGGCAGACGCGTTCACGGACATCGAGAACGACTCGGGCAGGAGTGCCTCCGCCCGCCACTCGACCAGCTGCTGCAGCGACCGGTGCAGGACCCACGCTCCGATCTCGGTGATCAGACCGGATTGCTCGGCGATCGGGATGAACTCGACCGGGGAGATCTCACCCCGCTCAGGGTGTCTCCAGCGCAGCAGGGCCTCCGCGCCGACCAGCCGATCCGCGCCCGGGTCCAGTTGCGGCTGGAAGGCCACCCACAGCTGGCCGTTCGGGAGAGCTTGTCGAAGCGCCAGTTCGGTTTCGAGTCGCTGCCGCAGGGCAGCCCGCATGCTCTCGTCGAAGACGGCGCACCGATCGCGGCCCTGGGACTTGGCCCGGTACACGGCCGTGTCCGCGTCCCGCAGCATGGTCTCCGCGGTGGCCTGCTCGCCCGCCGAGACCACTCCGGTGGAGCTGGTCACGACCAGCTCCATCCCGGCAAGCTGCACAGGCTCCCGCAGAACCTGCTGCACGCGCCGCGCCAGGCCGGTCGGATCCTGGTCGTCCCGTCCGGCGATGGCGAACTCGTCCCCGCCGATTCGGGCCACGACCTGACTGTCATCGGCCAGCGCTACCAGCCGGCGGGCGACCTCGGCCAGGACCTGGTCACCGGTGTCGTGTCCCCAGTGGTCGTTCACCAGGTGGAAATCGTCGAGATTGACGTACGTCACCCAGGCGCGGCACCCGGCGGGCCGGGGTGATTCCAACATGGTCTGGATCCGCTCGGCCAGGAGCACCCGGTTCGGCAACCCGGTGAGCAGGTCGTGGGTGGCCTGGTGCCGCAGCACCTGCCCGGCACGGGTGTAATCGCGGACCGCAGACAGGGCCCGCACCAGCATCGCGAGGGACAGGCCCGTGCCGGCCACGACCACGGCCACATGGTCAACCATCGACGGGTGCTGATGGACGAGCAGCATGGCTGGGGTGAGCAGTGCCGCGATGATCAGCGCGAGGCGGGGCGGGGACCACGGCTGGACCATCCGTGGCCTGATCGCGGACAGCCCGGGCATGCTCGGATGCATCGCCGAGGCCCCGATCAGCGTGTAGGCGACCAGGTAAGGCACGCTCAGCAAGGGCGGGGTGGTCAGCACGTCCTGGGTGCCGAGCCAGGCAGAAGCCACGTCGCCGACGAACATGCTGATCATCGCCGCGGCGAACAGCCGGAAGCTGATCAGGCTGCTGGCGGTCGTGAATCCCAGGTTCAGCAGCAGGAACAGCAGGATGATGTCCGTCACCGGATAGATCGTGGCCGGAATCCGGACCAGTGCAGGGCGCGACTGGATCTCGGCGGTCGGCAGGATCAGCAGCACCGTCGACAGCAGGGCCGAGCCCAGACCGATGATGATCCCGTCCGTCAACGCGTGTCGCCCGACGTGGCCCGCCGGCTGCAGCATCGCCAGCAGCCCCGCGGCGGCCACCGCGTAACCGCTCAGGGTCACCAGATCCGCCAAGCTCGACAACGGTTCCGGCTGGGCGACCGCCCACGGACGGATCAGCAGACCGGTCACGAACATCGCGGCGGCGACGGCGATCAGCTGCCACGGCCGGCGCCACACAGCCCGGTGGATTCGGGGCCCGGCCACGAGGCAGGCGCACGCCCCCAGCGCGACCATCAGCAGGCACAGCAGACGTCGACCGGCCAGGGCCCCACCGTGAGCAACGAGCCCCCGCCCGACGGGACCGAACACGTCACACCAGCGGGGTGAGCCGAGCGTCAGGACCGCCCCGGGACCAGGTCCGCGGTCCTGGCCTCGCGCCTGCGGGCCAGCCGCCACAGCAGCACGCAGGCGAGGGCCGCCGCAAGGGGCTGCCCGACCGCGAACCCCTTCACCGAGGTGATCATCCCCGGAAGCAGCGCTCCGGCGCCGAGTGCGACCGCCGCCCGCGGGTCCCATTCCGGGGAACGAACCCAGCGCACCACCAGACCGGCACCGAGCACGATCAGCAGGACCGCCGCGATCACCGACCAGAGCGGCCGCCCGGTCAGCGGGAACACGAAGAAGCTCACCAGGAACAGCAGCGAGAACCCGAAGCCGGACGCGAACAGGGCGCCGTTGCCCGGGCGGCCCCGCAGCGGTCGCGGGTCCAGCCGGGACCTGGGCATCAGCAGGGCGACGCCGACCAGCACGAGGATGGCGAGGACACTCAGCCGCCTGCCCGCGCTGCAGGTGGTGAGGGCAGGCCCGGCACACACCCGGGTCGTGGCCTTGGGGGTGAGCGACCCGAGCATGACGAGCAGGACCAGGGCCGAACAGACCAGCATGCCGGTGCGGCGCAGCCACGCAACGCCGCGCCCCGGGACGGCCCACACCTCGGCGAGGACGCACGGCAGAACGATGCTGAAGGCGGTGTGGAAGACCACCAGGTTGGCGGCCACGGCCCAGTTCACCCCGGCCGCGTGCAGCGCCTGCGACGCGGTGAACACCAGCACCTTGCCCGAACCGGGGGCGAGCTTGAACCAGGTCGCCGCGACCAGCCCCTCGTTCAGCACCGTGTAGGCCAGGCCCAGCACCAGTATCCCCGGCCAGCCGACCCGGCCGCGGACCCACAGCTCGCGGACCAGCAGTGCCGGCATGCCGTAGATCACCAGGTAGATCGGCAGCACCACGGGGAAGACCACGGCCGGCGTGTTGGACGAGGCGACCGTCTCGGCGAGGAACGGCGCGAGCACCATCAGGCCGAGCGCGTACCGCCAGCGCGTGCGTGCAGCAAGCGATGTCCCACGCCCTGTCCGAGGCCCAGTCCGAGGCCCTGTCCGAGGCCCTGTCCGAGGCCCAGTCCGAGGCCCTGTCGCAGGCCCGTTCCCCGGGTCCGCGCTCATTCGCCCTCGGCGACGGCCTGTCCGGCCTCCGCGACGGCCAGCTCGGCGTCGATCACGGCACCATTCTGACCCGCGGCACCCTTGCGCTCGTACCGCATCTTCACCACCCGCGCCGGCTGCCCCACCACGATGGCGTCCGGCGGGACGTCGTGCAGCACCAAGGCATTGGCACCGACCACTGCCCGGTCGCCGATCATCACCGGACCCATCGCCTTGGCGCCGTCCAGCAGCACGACCTCGTCGCCGATCGTGGGCTGGCCCATCCGGCCCTCGTCCTGCGCCGCGGCCGTGCCGAACCGGGCAGCGCCGGTCATGATCACGTTCAGCCCCACCGTAAGCCCACTGCCCCAGCCGCAACCGACCGGATGCGGGATGGACAGGCCAGGACCGACCTGGGCGCCGGGCGCGAGATCGGCACCGAACAGGACCACGTTGAGGAAGAAGAGCATCCGCGAGAACGGACGCAGGTGGCTGCGGTGGCAGAAGGCCGCGAGGCGAAACAGGATGACCGCCCAGGTTCCCGGCAGGGCCAGCACGTCGATCGCCGCCCCCACGGTGAGCCCCGGGCTGCCCTTCAGCTTCGCGGTCGCGGCCAGGTCGGCCCGGATCGTGCGCCAGAGCCCCGCAGGGCCGGCTTCGCGCGGCGCGTGCATCATGCTGCTCCCTCTCCTCGTTCGGTCCGCCCGCCGGCCAGCGCCCGGCGCAGGGCATCCACGGCGGCCACGCCGACCCGGTCGGTGTCGAACCCCGCGGCCCGCAACGGACCGGCGACGCGCAAGCGGGCCCGCAGATCCGCGTCGGTCAGGATCTGCTCCAGTCCGGCGACCACCGCATCCGCGTCCAGCGGGTCCACCAGCAGCGCGGCGTCGCCGCACACCTCGGGCAGCGAGGTGACCCGCGAGGTCAGCACCGGTGTTCCGTAGGACATCGCCTCCAGCGGCGGCAGCCCGAAGCCCTCGAACAGCGACAGGTATGCCACCGCCCGAGCCCGGCCGAGCAACCGTGCCCGCACCGCGTCGCTGACCCTGCCGAGGAACAGCACCCGGTCGCTGCCCGCGGCCGCCTCCTGCTCGTCGTTGCCGCGGAACCACCGGCCCCCGGCAATCACCAGCCTGTGCCCGCGCAGATCCGGGATCGTCCGCTGCATCCGCAGGAACGAGCGGATCAGCAGCGGCACGTTCTTGCGCGGGTGCAGGTTGCCCAGGTACAGCAGGAAGGGCGACCGCACCTCGCGGGCGGCCAGCCACGCGTCGGCCGCGGCCGCCTCGGCGGCGGTCAGCTCGGGCGGTGCGGTCACCCTGTTGGGCACCACCCGGACGCGGTCCAGCGGCATCCCGTAGCTGGACACCACGTCGGCCCGGGTGAACTCGCTCGGCACCAGCACCACCGCCGCATCACGCACCTGCCGCGGCACCAGCGTGCGCAGCCGGAGCGCCGTCGCCCGCGGATAGTCCCGCGGCCGATGCTCGAAGGACAGGTCGCCGACGGTCAGCGCCACCGGGATGCCGGTGCCGACGGGCGCGTGCGTGACCGTGACCGCGACATCGGGCCGGATCCTGCGCAGCTGCGCGGGCAGGGTCCGGGTGAAGTGCCACGGCCCGGGACGCGGCGGCACCCGAACGCCCGTGAACCCCGGCGCATCGGCGACCTCCGCCGGGAGGCTGCCGTCGGCGGTCAGCACGTCGAAACGGTCACCGGTACCCGCACGCAGGGCCAGCCCGGCCAGCAGGCCGCGCAGGAAGGTCTCGTCACCGCCGCGCGCCTCGCCGAGGAACGATCCGTCGACGGCCACCCTCATCCCGCCACCCTCATCCCGTCACGCTCAGCCCGGGCCCAGCGGCCGGATTCGCTACTGCCAGAGCACATGTCCAGCCTCCTCGAACTGCGCCCGCACCTCGCGCGGGTCCAGCCCGAAGGCCTCCAGCGTGTAGCCGTGCCGACCGGTGCCGCGGCGACCGTCACCGTCCAGGTAGCTGCGGATGGCGGTCTCGAAGCGGCGGGTGAACGGGATCCCGCAGGCCTGATAGACGCCCTGCAGGCAGCCGACCGGATCCGCGACCAGATCGGCGTAACGCACGTCGTGGATCCTGGCGGCGGGCAGGGTCAGACGTGCCCGCTCCGCCCTCCGCACCCCGTCGACCCAGGTCTGCACCCAGAACCTGCCGATGGCCATCCGGTCGACGTGCCGCGCGTTGGTGGCCGCCAGCACGGCCGCCAGGCTGCAGTAGGAGCCCAGGACCTCGGTCGGGTCCCGGTGCAGCTGGATCAGGGTCGCCTCGGGCAACGCCTGCGCCAGCTCGTCCATCCAGAACAGGTGCGCCGGAGACTTCAGCGCCCACCTCTCCCGGCGGTCGTGGCGGGCCAGCAGCTGCAGCTGGGTCACGTAGTAGGCGTAGTGCGGGCGCATGTCCGCGCTCAGGCACCACGACGTGTAGGACGGCACCTGGTAGATCGCACTGAACTCGAGACTGGCGAAACTGTTCGCGAACAGCGTCACGCACTCGCACGGCAACGTCGGGCCGGTCGGGTGCAGGGTCCGGGCGGCCGGGGCGATCCGGTCCAGGATCCGGGTGGCCCGCTCGGCTGCCCGGACCCGCGGGTCGAACGCCTCGGCACCGATCGCCGGGGCGGGTGCGGGCCGGCTGGCCTCCCATTGCCTCAGCGAACGGTTCCCCGGATCCAGCGACAGCAGGTGCTGCAGCAGCGTGGTCCCGCTGCGCGGCAGGCCCAGCACGACCAGCGCCGGCCCGACCGGACGGCTGAGGATGCCCGGATCCGTGGCCAGCTCCCGCTCGATCAGCAACCGGTTCGTCAGCGCCGAAACGATCGCTCCCCGGGCGAAGAGCCGTCCCGTGGGAGAAAGGTCCGCCTCCGTGCCCAGCGCCGCGAGGAAGGACTCCAGACCGGCCAGGTAGCTCGGATCGCCGAACGCGCCGCTGCCCGGATCGCCCTGTCCCTCGTCGCGCCCGCGGTGGTCGGGCCCGGCGGCCGCGAGCGCGGCCGTCTGCAGTTCCTGCATGGTGCCTAGCGAGGTCCCGATCCGCGGCACCCGGTCCGCCAGCGCGTTGTAGGCCCTCAGCGGTGGCCAGGTGTACGGGCGCTGGGTCCTGGCCAGGCCCGAGCCCTTCCCGCCACCACCTCGGCTCACGCCTCCACCTCGGCTCACGCCTCCACCTCGACCCGGGCGGCGGGGCTGCGCGCGACCAGGATCCGCATGGTGGCGACGGCTACCACCTCCTCACGCTGGTTGACCATCTCCAGCGCCGTCTGCACGACCCCGCCCGCCGGCTTGTCGGTCTTGTCCGTCACCGTGAGCCGCACCCGCAAGGTGTCGCCGATGAAGGTGGGCTTGACGAACCGGACTCCGTCCATCCCGTAGAAGGCCAGCACCGCGTCCGGGTCCATCGGGAACATGCCCGCGCTCAGCGACAGCACCAGGAACCCGTGCGCGATGCGCCGGCCGTATCGCGAGCGGGCGGCGAACTCCGGATCGACGTGCAACGGGTGGTGGTCCCCGGTCAGGTCCGCGAAGCGGTCGATGTACTCCTGCGTGACCTGTACGCCGCCGTAGATCGCGCACTCGCCGATCTCGACCTGGTCGTAGTACCTGTCGTACATCAGCTCGCCACCCGTTCCTGCTGTCCCATGCCGGCCGCATCCGGCCGCCGCCAGATCAGGCTGACCGCCCCCCAGGCCATCCCACCCCCGACCACCGGGATCACGACCCGGTCCCCGTCCGCCAGCCGGCCGCTGGCGCTGGCCTCGTCGAGCGCGATCGCGACGGACGCTCCGGAGACGTTCCCGGTGTGGTCCAGGCAGGTGATCACCCGCTCGGGCGGGAACTTCAGCTCCTCGACGACGTCGCTGATGATGTTCGCGCCGGTCTGGTGCGGGATCAGCCAGTCCACGTCGTCGACCGTCAGCTCAGCCATCCCGAGCACCTCGTGGGTCGCCTCCACCATCTTGTCCACGGCGAACCGGTAGATCGCCTTCGCGTCGAGGGTCACGTACTGGCTGCGGTCAGCCAGCACCTGCGCCGTGATCGGGTGCTTGGTCCCGCCCCCCGGAGCCCAGGTCCAGTCGCAGTGGGTGGCATCCGTGTACGTGCGCAAGGCCTCGATCCCGTAGCCCGAGCCGGGCAGGTCACGCAGCACGACGGCAGCGGCACCGTCGCCGAAGATCGACTGGTACATGAACCGTTCCGGATCGACGACGGCCGACATCGCCTCGGCCGCGATCACCAGCGCGGTCCGGTAACCCGCGGCCGACATCACCGAGGTCGCGACCAGGAGCGAGTCGACGAACCCCGTGCACGCCGTCTCGAGCTGCAGGCACTTGGCGTGCCCGCCCAATGCCTGCTGCACCAGGCTCACTGTGGAGGGCAGCCGGCTGTCGGACGTGAACGTGCCGAGGACGACGAGCTCGACCTCCTCGACGCTGACCCCGGCGTCGTCCATGGCCCGCCGGGCGGCGCGCACGGCCATGTCGGAGGTGCCCTCGCCGGGCGCGAGCCGCCGCCGGGTCGCCACGCCCGCCCGCTGCATGACCCACTCGTGCAGGGTCTGCTTCGCGCGCTCGCGGTCGTAGTCGGTGCTCGCCCTCTCGATGTCGTCGTTGGTCACGACGTGTGGGGGGAGGTCGCTGCCGGTCCCCAGGATCACGAAGGACATCGCTGCTCCGATCTCTCAGGTGGGGGTCAGTCCGGCCATGAACGGCGACGGCTGCAGCAGGGCAGCGGCGGGGGCCTCCGCGTCGCCCGCGGCCGCCATCCACGCCCGCAGCCCGCCGTTCGGACCGGTGAACCCGAACGCCAGGTCATAGGCGGCGGCCGCATCGTCGCGGGTCGCGAGCACTCCCTCGGACACGGCGAGCGCCACCTCACCGGCGAGTGCATCCATCACGCGAGCCAGCGCCTGGTCCCGCTCAGCGCCACAGCTGCGGTCCGGGACGGGCTGCGTCCCGCGCAGGTAGCCGGCCACCTCCGGGCGTGACCGGCGGCCGCTCTCGGTGCGGTCGTAGAAGGACTCCATGCCCGCCGCGATCATGCCGGGCAGCAGCGCCAGCGACCGGAAGCGATGACCGAGCGACGGCGCGAGCCACTCGTGGATCCGCGCCACGCTGCGCAGCCCGGCCGCGTCCATCACCCGGAACGGGCCCAGCGGCCAGCCGTACCCCTCCAGCGCTTCGTCCACCTCGGCCGGGTCGTGCCCCTGGCAGACCAGGCGGATCGCGCCGTCCCAGTGGGCGAACAGCGCCCGGGTGGTGAGGAAGCCCGGCCGGTCCGCGGTCTGCAGCACGTGCTTGCCCTGGCTTGCCAGCAGCCAGTGCAGGCGCTGCCGTGCCGCGGGGTTGCAGCGGGCGTGCAGCGCGACCTCGACGAGGGGCATCCGGTGCGCGGGCCAGAAGTAATGGGTGACGACGATCCGCTCGGGGCGTGCGGCTCCGACGGCCAGCGTTGCCGCCGGAATGCTCGAGGTCGTGCTCGCGATCAGGCAGCTGTCGTCCACCATCGACTCGATCGTGGCGATCACGGCGCGCTTGGCGGCGACGTCCTCCGCCACGGACTCCAGTACGACGTCCGCCCCGGACAGGCGGGCCGGATCCGAGGTGACCTCGAGGCGTTCCAGCCGCTCCCGTGCCTGCTCCGACGGCAGCACGCCACGGTCCGCGTCCCGCTGCAGCGCGCGGGCGATGGCCCAGCCCTTGGCGGCCACCCCCTCCTCGCCGCCGCGGACCAGCAGCGTCACCCGCGACCCAGCGGCCAGGCAGGCCTGCACGACACTGATCCCGAGCGTGCCGGCACCGATCACCCCGAGGACGGGCGGGGATGCGGTGTCCGACTCGCGCGTCTGCGGCTGCCAGCTCGGTGACGCCGACCCCTCCGCCGGGTTCGCCGGGCCAGGCACCGCACCATCGGCAGTCACAACCGGACCGACACGCGGCAACACGCCGTCGCCAGGCTCGTCGTGACTGCCGAGCGAGCGTTGAACCTCCACTCGCCACCCTTCGGACCCCGGCTCCGGACCAGGCCGCACGATCGCCCCGCCGGGCGGAGCGCCTCCCCCGCTCACGAGAACGCCCTTGCCCAGCGGGCCATCCAGTCGCCGAGCTCGGCGAAGACGGCCCGGTAGTGGACCGGCGCGCGGCTGGCGCTGACCCGGGCGCGGAACTCCTCGACGAAGTGCGCGTACATGTCGGTGTAGGACCCCGGCCGGACCTCGGACACGGCCTCGTCCACGAGCTCGTAGAACGGCACGGACATCAGGTGCATCCACTGCTCGAGGACGACCACCCGCTCCAGCCGGGTCTGCTTGGTGTGCTCGACCACGGGTGCTCCGAAGGCGAACAGGTCGTCGCGGACGTCCATCAGCTTCTTGGTGATGTAGCCGCCCCAGATGTCGTCGTGCCGGCTCAACTGCCACCCGTTCACCCAGACGTCCGGCAGGAAGTAGTAGGCCGGGGTCAGCTCGGCGGCGAACGCCGTGTTCATCCCGCAGACCGGGATGTTGCCCAGGGCGATCCGGTTCGCTCCCGCGGCCACCCCGGGGTCACCGGGCTCGCCGCCGTAGAACTTGTCGATCCCGTTCAGGTCCAGGACGCCGTCCCAGACCCCCATGTTGAGCTTGACCTCGCCGGTCGCGGTGGTCTCCCGCGTGGCAGCCAGTTCGGGCGTGCGCAGCTCGTACGGGAACCCGCGGGCGTACACGGCCTGCCCGCCGGCGAAGGTCTGATTGATCGAGTTGACCCAGCCGCCCGCCACCTGCGGGGTGAGCGCCGTCGCCTCCACCACCTTGGACAGGGCATCCAGGTGCGAGGCCAGCCAGCCGGGCCGGGTCCGGCAGTCGAAGTCGAGCGCGACGATGACCTCGAAGCCCTCCCTGTAGGCGATGTAGTGGCCGATGTTCCGGCTGGCCGCGCTCTTGTGCGGCATGGCCTCGTAGTGCTCGCCCGCGTAGGCCCGCTGGGCGGCGTAGTCGTAGAAGAAGACGTTCGGCCGCGACGGAGCGGTCAGCCGGCCGTCGCTGTCGTCGCTGACGATGATCGGGATCTCGTCGGGGATCTCGTCGAACAGCTCCCACGGCGGATCGCTCGGGATGGGGATGACGACGGCAACCGACCGCGTGTCGGTTCCGGCCCTCGACTGGTCGGAGGGGTCCGGGACGCGCAGGGTACTCATGCTGAACTCCAAGGCTGCTGGGGAACGGGGACGGTCGGGCGGGGTCAGGCGACCCGGGCGGCCGTGACGAGATCCGCGAAGTTGACGGTGAGGTACTCCTGCAACGCCTCCTGCCAGGGCCGCATGGTGTTCATCCCCTGCAGGTCCAGCACGAGGTTGCGCATGATCTCCGAGCGAGGCCGCACGGACGGGAACTCGGCGGCGAAGTACTCCGAGGTCACCGGGACCAGTTCGACGTCATCGCGGCCGAACACCTCGAGGATCCGTTCCACCACGTGGTACCGGCTGCCTTCTCCCCCGCAGGCCATGTGGTACAGGCCGAACAGCTCGGACTCGATCAGGCCCAGGAAGCACTGCGCGAAGTCCGGCGCGTAGGTCGGGGTCCCGAGCTTGTCGGTCACCGCGTAGACCCGGGTCGCGCCGTCACGGATCTGGTTGATGATCCGCGCCACGAACTTGTGGTCCTTGCTCGGCCCGCCACCGACCATCCAGCCGGCACGGATCACGTAGTACTGGTCGAGCAGCTCGCGCACCACGAGCTCACCCTCGTACTTGCTCTTGCCGTAGGTGTTCAGGGGATTGGGTTGGTCGTACTCCGTGTACGGGCCGGTCTTGTCGCCGTCGAAGACGCCCGCCGTGCTGATGTACGTCATCGGGATGCCGGCCCGGCGGGCCTCGAGCGCCACGTACTTGGTCGCGACCGTGTTGGTCGTGAACGCGTGGTCGGGATCGCCGTCGCTCAGCTCGAGCGAGGTCTCCGCGGCCAGGTGCAGCACCATGTCCGGCCGGAACTGGCGGACCGCGTTGCGCACCGCGAGCCGGTCCCGGACGTCCAGCCAGAGCAGGCGCGGCCCCGCGCTGCCCCACGGGTGAGAGTCGGTCAGGTCGATGTCGGTCGCCACGACGTCGTGGCCCGCGCGGACGAGAGCGGGGACAAGGGCACTGCCGAGCATGCCCGCGCTCCCGGTGGCAAGCATCTTCATCCGACGTCCTCTCTCGGAAGGGCTAGTGTCACGACGACCATTCGGCAGGCCCTGCGGCTGATCGGGATCGTGCGCAGGATCCTGCGGTCCAGTGATTCCAGTGCGTTCCAGGTGCGGTCGGTCAGCTCGACGAAGTTCTGCAGCCGGGACAGCAGCTGGAAGGGCTGCCACTGCACGTGGCGGAACCACTGCCGCATGATGGTGAAGTCCTCCTGCCCCAGGGAACGTTCGTCCGGTGTGTGGGTGTGCGGCGGGAACCGCCGGGCCACCGGCCGCGAGTTGCGCACCGTCCGAACCCATTCGGGTGCGAACAGCACCGGCTCGCAGAAGACCGCGACGGCGCCGGGCGCGAGCAGGCGGCACAGGTTCGCCATCGCCGCCTGGCGGTCGAAGTGGTGCACCACGTTGTTGCCGATGATCGCGTCGTAGCGCTGGTGCCCCAGACCGAGGGCCTGCGGGTCGAAACGCTCGACCGGGCAGTGCACGAACGTGCTCGATCCGGCCACCCCGTTGACCTCCGCCCGTCTCCGGGCCACCCCGAGGATGCCGGCCGAGACGTCGATCCCCACCACCTCGGCGCCCTGCTGGGCCAGCCAGACGGCCAGCGAGCCGCCCCCGGCGCCCACCTCGAGGATCCGCTTGCCCGCCAGGGGCCGGATCTGGTCGATCGCCGCAGTGAGGTAGTCCACGTGCTCCCGGTTGGCGAACGGGATGTGCCGGGGGTCGATCCGGAAGTCGTCGTCCGTCCAGGTCGAGAGCAACTCCTGGGCCATCGCGTCGTAGGTCGCGGCCTCGTGATCGTGCCGGTCCTCGATCAGCAGGCCGTGCTCGTGCCCGGCGTGCTCGTGCCCGGCGTGCTCGTACCCGGCAGGGCCGGATGTCTCGTGCGAGTGCGCGGCGGCGTTTCGGCTAGACATGGATCGGCTCCAGGGCGAGGCGGACGTGAGTGGCGTGGGCGCGCATCTGTGACCTGGCCTGCCGTGACCGCTCCGCCGGCCGCCGGACGACGGCCAGCGCGGCGTAGGCGGCCGCCCGCCCACCGAAGCCGACCACCTCCAGGCAGCGCAGCGCGAGACCTGCCGCCGGCCCGTGCCGGCGCACGAACCAGCGGTTGAGCGCCCGCAACGCCTCCGGCGACGCCCGGCCGGTGACTCTCTGGGACGAGGCACCCATGAAGTGGGTGGCGGTCACATCCGCTGCGTACCAGACGTTCCAGCCCACCTCGCGGGCACGCTGGCACAGGTCGACATCGTCCATGTAGACGAAGATCCGCTCGTCGAGCAGCCCGATCTCCTCGATCGCCGCGCGTCGCAGCATCATCACCGCGCTGGAGACCCAGCCGGGCCGGAACGCCTCGGCGGTGTCGCGCCCGACGTAGATGCCTGCCGCACCGGGCCAGGACGGCAGCATCCGGTCGAGGCCGAAGAGGTAGTTGGCCATCGTGCGCAGGCTGAAGGGCTGCCCGGCGGTCCAGCGCTGGAACGACCCGTCGCCGTAGACCAGCCGGGGACCGACCACGGCGCAGCGGGGATCGCGCCGCAGATAGCCCAGCATGCCCTCGATCCCGCCGGCCCGCAGGCGGGCGTCGGTGTTGATCAGCAGTACGTGCTCGGATGCGCTGACCCGTAACGCCTGGTTGTTGGCGCGGCAGAACCCGAGGTTCTCGGCGTTGGCCATCACGGTGACCTGCGGCCAGGCGCTGCGGAGGTGGTCGACCGATCCGTCCCGTGAGGCGTTGTCCACGACGATGACGTGGTTGGTCAGCCCCGCGGGGGTCGCGTCGTACACGCTGCGCAGGCACTCGTCGAGCAGGTCCCGGGTGTTCCAGTTGACGATCACCGTCGTGAGATCCGGCCGGTCGCCGGAAGCCTGGTCGCGCACCACTCACCGCCAATCGAGGAAGAGGACGTTGTGCTGCGGATCGGGTTGCAGCAGCCACGGTCTGGTCCTGCCACTCGGATCGGCGACGTAGACGCTCCGGGTGGTGGGCGCGCTGCCGATGAACAGCACGCTGGCGCCGCCCGGCTGAACGACCGGGGCGGCAGCGGGCGCCTGGGCCCCGTAGCTGAGCGGATGCGAGCTGGCCGGCCCGCCCGAGCCGCGGACCTTCACCCGGAGGATGACGTCGTGTCCATGGCGCCGGCCGACGTAGACGATGCCGGACCCGTTCGGCAGCCACACCGGGGAGGCATCCTGGGCACCATCGGCCGTGACGGCGCGGACGCCGTCACCCGTGGCCGCGTCCATCAGGTAGATGTCGCGCAGGGCGCCCTGCACCCAGGAGAACGCGACCCGCCCACCCTCGGGCGACACGGCCGGGCCCGCGTCGTTCACGGCGACCGCCCCGGACGTGCCGTTGGTCAGGTTGAGCACGGCGCCGGTGGCCAGATCGATCCGCAGGAGGAAGGACTCGCCGGTGAGCGTCGAGGTGTTCGTGACGATCACGGCACGGCCGTCCGGGGTGAACACGGGGTCGGTGTTGCTGCGCGCGTCACCCAGCCGGACACCGTCCCGCCAGTCCTCGATCCACGGATCCGTCAGCTGCTGCACGGAGCCGTCCCCCCGGCGCAGGAAGACCTGCTGCTGCGCAGCCGATCTGCTCAGCGACTGCGCGCCGTTGGCGCGGAACGCGGCGGACAGCGGGTTGGCGTCGTTGAGCGTGACGTGCTCCCGGCGCCGACTGCCCGGCGGCGGGGCCGGGTGCGGCGAACCCTGCCTCGGCGGGACCCGCACGTCGGCCACGAAGACGATCTCGCGCCGGTCCGGGCTCCACCTGGCCTGGATGGGATGCACCCCGGCCGGCAGGGTGATCGTGGTGCGGTGCATCAGGTCCGCCGAGGCGTCGACGAGTCCGGTCCTGCCCTTCGTCGGTGCCATCGTGAGCAGCACCCGGGTGGTCGACCGGCGGCTGCCGATGGTGCCGGTGCCCGGCGGGTTGCGCAGCGGGCGCTGCCAGTCGAACCACGTGATCGCCAGCGCCGTCGAGGCCACGATCGGGTGCGGATTGCTGCCGTCGGTGCTCAGGGCGCAGATGCACGTGGTCGCGTTGTCCAGCGCGCCGGTGAAGGCGATCTCGCTGCCGTCCGGGGAGTACCGGGGCGTGTAGCCGGACATTTCCGGGATCGTGCACGGATTCGCGGGGGACCTCAGCACGCAGTTCAACCCGGCGGTGAGCACGTGCTCCGCACCGGCCCTGCGATCGAAGGTCACGATGTGGAAGTCCTGTGTCTTGCCCTTCAGGTTCTTGTCCTGCGGCGTGTCCGGGCCGCGGTAGGACGCGGTGACCACCGAGCTGCCGTCCGGCGACACGTCGGGGTCGGTGTCGAAGTACCTGTCGTGAGTCAGCTGCACCCGGTCGCTGCCGTCGACCTTCATCGTCTGCACGGAGGCGTGGTCGACGGCCGAGGCGACCAGCGCGATCTGGCTTCCGCCCGGTACCGCTGCCGGGTCGGAGTCACCCGCGCCGAGCGGCATCGTCACCCCGCTCAGGTTCCGGCTCAGCCCGGTCCGCAGGTCCATCCGGTAGATCCCGTAGTTGGCGAACCACGGCGTCACCGCGACGAAGGTCAGGTAGCGGCCGGAGCTGTCGATGATCGGCTGCCCGACCGCGTACTCGAAGGACTGGATGACCTGCCGATCCGAGCCGTCCGGGTTCATCAGCTCGATGTTCTCGGGCGCACCTCGGGCGCCGTACCGCGCCGTGTACACGATCTTCCTGCCGCCGAAAGCCCAGCGCGGCCAGCTGTAGGTACGCCCGTCGGCAGGGCTGATCCTGGTGACGCCGGAGCCGTCGGCGTCGGCGGTGAAGATCGCCTCCTCGCCGCTGGCGCGGACCTGGGCCTCGAACACCAGCCGCGGCAGCGCGCTGGCGTCGCTGCTGGCCATCACGACGCTGGCCATGACTCCGGCGCCGGCCAGGGTCGCCGGGACCAGTCCGAGCGCGAGCAGGCGCCGGCGGGAGGAGACCGCGAGCAGGGCGGGGGGCAGGGCGGGCCACCGGCGTCTGACCCGGCCGGCCCGTTCACGCGGCCACGTCGGCGGCCTGAGCCGCGACTGCCAGAAGGTCGGCTCGGAGCGTCGCAGGGCGTGCCGCAGCCCGAGCTCAGGTACGTGAGACTGCGCTCGCAGCACGGCTTTGAGCCGCCCATGCCCCGTGCCGTTCCCATTGGCCGTGCCGTTCCCAGTGGCCGTGCCGTTCCCATTGGCCGTGTCGTTCCCAGTGGCCGTGCCGTTCCCATTGGCCGTGCCGTTCCCGTTCGAGGCGCCGTTCCCGTTCGAGGCCGTCGCCGTGGAGAAGACGGGCCCGCTGCCGGGGCGTCCGGACACCGGTCGGGGCACCGCTCTCGGCCGGCGCGACGGGGGCGGGCTCATCCGCAGGCAGGCGACCACGAGGCCGGCGAGCATCCAGTACATCGCCAGCGGCGTGTCCTGGCGCAGCGAGAAGCCCAGCAGTTCCTCGACCATGAGGAAGCCCATCGCCCCGGCCGCGCCCACGCCGATACCTGCTGCCAGCCGGTCCGCGGAGCGGCCGAGCCGGACGGCCGCCGCCATCATCGCCACCCCGACGATCACGATCGCGACCAGACCGAGGATCCCTGACTCCGACAGATAGAGCAGGTACAGGTTGTGCACCGGGTTGTTGAAGAAGATCACCTGGTGCGGCTCGTACTTCGGCATCACCAGCTCGAAGTTGTTCAGGCCGACGCCGAGCCCCCAGTGGTCGTGGATCATCGCGAACGCGATGTCGTTCAGCTGGAACCGGGACTGCAACTCCAGGTAGAAGTGCGACGTCCCGAAGTTCTCCGAGTACTTCTTGGCCAGCTCGGGGAAGAAGACGGTGACCCCGATCAGGCAGATCAGGCAGAGCCGCCCGATGGTCTGCCAGCTGATCCGGGTCCGGGCGACGCCGGCGATCAGCACGGCCAGAGCTGCGATCAGGGCGGCGATCAGCGAGGTGCGGGTGTGCGCCAGGTAGAGGGGGAAGAAGCAGCACGGGATGAGCACGCAGGCCGCGATCTTGGTCAGGGAGCGCTTCAGCTCGATGGCAAGGCCCTGGGCGAAGAGCGCCAGCGCGCCCATCACCGCACCCATGAAGACGGGGTGGATGATCGTGCCGAACGGACGGCCCAGGTCGCCCTGATCGGTCACCCGCTGGGTGAGATGCGTCGGCACGCCGAGGAAGGACAGCCCGAGCACGCCACCGGTCTTCCACTGCAGGGCGACGACGATCAGCTCGACGACGGCGAACACCGCCAGCCCGCCGAGGACAGCCCAGACGTGGCGCCGAGTGCGGATCCGGACCGCGAGGTAGAAGTAGAGAAGGTACATCCAGAACATCCGGAACAGCTCCGCGGCGCTGTGCTCGAGGCTGGGTGCGACCAGCAGGCTGGGCAGCAGCAACAGCGCGCAGGCCAGCGGCAGCCGGATGATCCTGCGCCGGATCCCCGCCCGGGCATCCGCGACGAGAGTTCCCTCCCAGGCCCACAAGCCGTACAGCACGAGCAGCATCGCGTCGAAGGAGGTCACGTAGACCGAGATGGCGCCGCCGGACTGCTCCAGGTCCTGGGTGCTGAACGACTTGTGCAGCATGACGATCAGCGAGCACGCGGTGGCGAAAGTGAAGAACACCGACTTGTCGCGCACGTAGACCATCAGCCAGAGCACCACCGTGCCACCGACCAGGGCCAGGATCCCCTTCTTGCCCAGCATCCCGATCACGAACGAGAGCATCGCGATGCCGACGACCACCGCGCCCATCCCCAGCACGGACACCGACGCCGAGCGGGCGGCGCGGACCGGGATCCGGCGGGCGCGGACAGGGCGGGGCGGGATGTCGGTGGGGTCGGTGGTCAGCAGATCGTGGATCAGGGGCCAGAGCAGCCAGCCCGACGCCAGCAGCAGGCAGAGCCCGGCCACCCCGATCAGTCCTTTGGACCCGAAGGACGCCGTCTGGTACGCCAGGCCCGCGCAGGCCAGGGCCACGGCCGTCAGGACCGCCACCCGCAGCCAGCGTGGCTCCCGACCGGCGCGGGCCCGCCACTTCCCGGGCCGGATCCGCTCGACGGCCTCCGTCAGCGGCGGCAGGAGATCGGCACGCAGCCCGTAGAGGGCCCCGCCGAGGACCGGCAGGGCGGCCAGGACGTAGAGCGCCATCGTCCCCAGCGGAGCCAGCGCCAGGGCGCCGAGACCGGCCGCCACGCCGCAGGCGACCACCACCAGGGACTCGCGGCGGCGGCCCGCACCGTCCGGTACCTGAGCCGGAGGGTGGCCCGGGGGCGGCACCGGCCGATCCGGCGGCCCTGGAGGCCTCGGCGGAGAGATCAGGCTCATTCGCGCGTCCCCGCCGGAGACGAGCTGGCCTGCGGCCGGGTCGAGCTGGCCTGCGGCCGGGTCGGGGTGGGCTCGGGCGAGCGAGGTGGCGAGGTAAGGTACCCGCGCTCGGTATGGAAGAGCAGCACCTTCCAGTACATCCACTCGGCCAGCGCGTTGCGCCGTTGCAGCCCGGCCAGGCGCGCCTGTAGCAGCGGAACGGTGAACCGGTTGAACAGGGCGTTGCGCACCGTCATCCGCAGCCGCTTGCGGGCCGACGCGTGCGGCGACAGGACGCCGTACCGCTCCAGCAGATCAGGCTCGGGGATCAGCACCTCGAGGTCCCGCAGTCCCCGGCCGATGCTCTCCTGCAGTCGGCAGGCGCTCTGCAGGTCGTGCGGGTGGTAGTGCTCCCCCCAGGCCCGCGGCTCGTAGACGACCTGGTAACCCGCCCTCGTCCACCGGTACCCCAGTTCGATGTCCTCGTGGCCGATGTTCGCCCAGTCCTCGTGGAACACGAGATTGCGCTCGAGCATGGTCCGCCTGGGCAGGCTCAGGTTCATCGACCAGTGGTATCGGTAGGGCACCGGCCGGCCGGCGCGATCGGCGATCTCCCAGTAGGAGAAGGGCCGATACCAGTCGGTGAACGGGTCGCGCGGCAGCTGCTCGGACTGCTCGACGTGACCGAGGACCGCGATCGGGCGCCCGTACCGGACGTGCATCTCCACGTGCCGGCGGACCATGTCGGGGCGCACCCAGACGTCGTCGTTCATCCACAGCACGAGGTCGCCGCGGGCCGCGCGCAGCGCCTGGTTGCGCTTGATCGCGGGCAGCCGCTCGCTGCTGCTCACCAGCCGGATCGGGAACGGCGCCTCGGCCGCGACCCGGCGCACCATGTCCGGGGTGGCGTCCGTGGAGTTGTCGGCGACCAGCACCTCCAGCAGCTCCGCCGGGTGGTCCTGCGCCATGAAGTGCCGCAGCGTCGTCTCCACGACATCGCAGCGGTTGTACGTCGGCATGATCACCGAGACGCTCAGCCCGCCAGTCATGCCAGCCGTCATGCCAGCACCTCCCGGAGCGTGCGCGGGACGCGCAGCCCGAGCAGGGCTCCGACGTAGGCGACCAGGGTCACCGTGGCCAGCAGCGGCCACGGTGCCGGCAGCACCTGCCGCGCGTGCAGCCAGGCCACCAGTCCGGTGGCCGCCAGGGCGACGGCGGCGGCCGCGAGCACCCGGGACAGCCCGCGCACGTCCAGCCGGATGCCGAGGTGGCGCCGCACGGCGTGGGCGGAGGCCGCCACCACGAAGACCCCGGTCCCCACGGCGGCGCAGCCGGCGCCGACGATCCCGAACCGAGCGATCAGCCCGACGCACAGCATTGGTGCCACCACAACGGCCGCCAGGTTGTAGTGCAGGGTGACCTTCTGGTACCCGCCGATCAGCAGGGCGAGGGACTGCCATACGGCGATGACCAGGAACACCATCGCGACCGAGAGCAGCACCATCGGGACGGCGGCGCGGGAGTAACCCGGGCCGTACACCTGCCGGACCAGCGGGCCGGCCGAGAAGAGCAGGGGCACCGGGAGGATGACCGTGAAGGCGACCAGCGCCTCGGCGCCCCGCCGGTACAGCTCGAGGAACTTCTGCTGCTCGGCCCGCCCGTAGGCGCGCGACAGCAACGGGAACAGCACGTTGATGAACAGGGCGGTGGTGAGGAAGTAGTACTCGATGGGCTGGGCGGCGGAGCCGTACAGGCCCACCTCGCGGGACGGTCGCATCGCGGCCAGCGTGAGGCTGTCGAGCTTGCGGTACAGCACGCTGAGCAGCAGCGCCGGAGCGATCGGCAGGGACTCCACCAGCAGTGCCCGGACCAGCCCGGGGGCGAACCTCAGCCGGACCCCGTACCGCCCGCGCGCCAGGCGCAGGGCGACGATCGCCCCCAGCGCCGAACCCAGCGCCGGTGGGAGGAAGAGCCACGCCAGCCCCGCGTTCACGGCGACCAGGACGAGGATCATCCCGGTCTCCAGCACCTCGGCAGCGGTCCGGATGATCGCCTCGAGCTGCTGCACCAGGCGCACCTGGAAGCACACGCGATCGCCGCGAGCACGGCTTCTGACAGGAACAGCGCGAGGCGACCGCAGCGGCGGCAAGCACTCCGGGCGGCTGCCCATCGAGCAGCAGGATCACCTGGGTGACCACGATCGCGGCGAGCGCGAGCGGAACCGCAGGGCGACGATCGTCCCGACGATGTCGTTCTCATCCACGCCGGCCGCGGAGATCTCCCGGACGGCGATCTTCGGCAGCCCGAAGTCCGCGACCAGTCCCACGATCGTGGTGACCGTGAGCACCAGGACGTAGACGCCGTACGCGCTCGGGGCGAGGTGGCGCACGATGGCCAGCGTCGAGACCACGTTGAGGCCCAGGTGCACGACCTTGGCTGCCATCTGCGTGCTCGGTGCTGACGGCAACCTTGCGGGTGACGGTCGAGTCGACCGAGGCCACGGCAGGGGTCACACGCCACCGTCCAGGTCCCCCGACCCGGCATGGTGCGCAGCTGCGTTCCCGGCCTCGTCACGGCTGGCGGTCAGCGCGGTGCCGTTCACCGCGTGACGCGGGCTCGCGGACGTCGATGGGCTCCCCTGCCGACCGGTCGGACAGGTCCGCCAGCAGGTCCCACGTCGCGACGCCGTCGTGGGCGTGCGGCTCGGCCGGGTCGGGATCGACGGGGTCTGCCGGCGCCGGGACCGCCAGGTCAGACCACCACCGGCCAGGCCTCCGAGTAGCAGGCCCAGCGCCAGGTACAGATAACGCTTCGGCGCGACCGGGTAGGCCGGGGCTGCGGCCTGGTCGATGCGGGTGAGCTCCGACTCGCTGGTGGCCACCTGCGTCTGCGCGCTGTGCAACTGCTGGGTCAGGGCGGTCTGGTTCCCTTTGGCCAGCTCGACGTCCTGCAGCAGTTCCGCCAGCCGCGCCTGCTGCGCGTTCAGCTCGGTCGGCGAGGAGTTCGCGATCTGCTGCTCCAGCTGGCTCTGCCGGGCCTGCAGGCCGGAGATCTTGGACTCCAGGGCGGCCTTCTGGGACAGCAGCGAGCTGTACACCGGGTTGGCGTCCTTGGTCGTGACGGAGGTGTCCGAGCGGCCGGTGCTGATCTGCTGGTCGCTGGTGGAGGTGGAGGCCGTCGCGGCGACGGACGCCTCGGTCGAGGCCAGCTGCGCCTTGCTGTCGGCGATGTCCGCCTGGGTGCCGCGCAGGTCGGTCTGCAGGGCGTCGAACGATTTCGCGTTCAGCACCTGCTGCGCATCTGCGGCCGAGATCCCGTGCTGGGTCTCGTAGTCGGCCACCGTGGTGGACTTGGCGCTGGCGTCCTTCGAGGCGAGGTCGACCTGCTGCTGGAGCGCCACCACGTACTTCTCGGCGGTGTCGCGGAAGCGCTGCGCGCTCACCGTGACCAGCTCGTCGGCCAACGCGTTGGTCACCTGCATCGCCTGCGTTCCGGTCTTGCCCGAGCCGGACACCTCGAGCACGTACGACCCCGGCTGGCCGGCGGCCGCTCCGGCGGTGACGCCGAGCTGGTCGGCGGTCGCGCCGCTCTGCACCTCCTGGATCGCCTTCTCCCGCCGGTTCACGCTGGCGCAGTATCCGTAGGTGATGAGGGCCCGGCCGCACCGGTAGGTCCACGCGGCCGCCGCCTCCAGGGCATGGATCGGCCCGTGCCCGGTGCTGGGCGCGTCCAGGTGCAGCTGGTCCACCACGGCGATCGCGACGCTGCGACTGGTGGCCACCCCCGCATACGTCTGGGCCAGGGCCTGCGACAGCGTCGCGTCCGTCAGCGTCGGCTGCTGCTGCGAGGGATCCTGCCGGTGCTGTTCAGGAAGGTCGCGTCGCGGCCGTGGATCAGCAGCCGGGTGGTGGCCGTGTACTGCGGCGTGACCAGGAACGAACCGCCGAAGGCCAGGAGCGCGCTGAGCAGCGCGAGGACCGGGATCCGCCAGTAGGGACGCATGGCGTGCAGGGTCATCATGACGGGGGAAGCTGCCCTCCGCTAGCAGGGTCGGGACGGTGGTCGAGCAACGGCCCGCGCATCCACGAGCGGGCCAGCAGCGCCGATGCGCGGATCAGCAGCAGCGTCCCGGCAACCCAGCGCAAGGGGTTCCACAGTTGTGGGGCATGGTGCTTGTTCCAGTAGCGGTACGCGCCCCGGTGGAACGATCTGATGGTGGCCGGGCTCCAGCCGAACCCCCGCGAGCCGCCCTCGTGATGGACCACAGGGGCGGACGGGACGCACCACACCGCTGTACCCGGCAGCCTTGATCCGGCGGCACCAGTCCGCGTCCTCCCAGAAGAGGAAGAACGCCTCGTCCAGTGCCCCGACCTCGTCGATGACCTGCCTCGGCACCAGCATGGCCGCGCCGGACACCCAGTCGATCTGGAACGCCCCGTCGCCGGTGTGCCGGCGCCCGGACAGATATCGGGCCGACCAGCGGTTGTTCGGCATCACCCGGGTCAGCGGTGACCTGCGCCCGAACAGCCCCGCGGCCGGGGTGGGGAACGCCCTCGCGGTCAGCTGATCACGCCCGTCGCTGTGCAGCAGACGCGGCGCCACGACGCCGGCCCTCGGATGGGCCTGGGCGAACCGCACCAGGGTGGCCGGCGCTCCCTCCGCCACGACGGTGTCGGGGTTGAGCACGAACACGTACCGGGCTCTGCCTGCGGCGATCCCACGGTTCACCGCACGGGCGAAGCCGGTGTTGCCCCCCATCTCGACGACCCGGACTGCGGGATCATGGCCGGCCACCAGGGCCGCCGTCCCGTCGTCCGATGCGTTGTCCACCACGGTCGTGGTGGCCACGACGTCGGCGGCAGCGCGCAGGCTGTCCAGACAGGGCCGGATGTGCGCGCTGCTGCGGTAGGTGCAGATCACCACATCGACGGCGGCCACGTTCGACCTCCCGGCCGAGCCGGAATCATCAGCGGCCATCAGAAGGCCCCACGCCCGAGCAACACCACGATCACGGTCCGCCAGATGATCCGCAGGTCGAGCATCAGCGTCTGCTGCGCCACGTAGCGCATATCCAGGGTCAGCCGTTCCCGAATGGTCAGGAAACTCCGTCCGGCGACCTGGGCCAGCCCGGTCAATCCCGCCTTGGTGAACAGGCAGGTGAGTTCCTCGGGACGGTAGAACACCACCAGTTCCGGCAGGTCCGGGCGTGGTCCGACCAGGCTCAGATCACCGAGCAGCACATTGAAGAGGTTGGGTAGTTCATCGAGCGTGGTCCTGCGCAGCCAGCGCCCGACCCTGGTGTTCCGAGGGTCGTCCGCCAACTTGTAGTAGGTATTGTCGCGAAGATCATCACTCATGTGGTAGCGGTACAGTTCGGGAAACCGATCACGCGCGTCGACATACATGGTGCGGAACTTGAAAAATGTGAAGGTGCGCCCGCCCCGGGTTACCCGGGTTTGACGAAAGATGGCCGGACCAGGGGAATCCAGCCGGATGAGAACGGCCAGGATGATCACGATCGGCGCGGTCAGAACAAGCAGGGCTGTCGCTCCGATCAGGTCCACCAGCCGCTTGGTGAAGGCATAGGCCCGACCCCGGTTCGGCAGGTACAGGTACGGGGCCTCCGCCAGCCGCCGATCCAGGTAGGCAGCCAGCGACTCAGCGTGGACAGGTCCTGAAAGCTCTTGGGGCGCAGGGTCTATCGAGGCGTCTATCGAGCCCTGGCCCGAGCCTTGGTCGCTTTCGGCACGCTCGAGGCCCGCATGCACAGCACCACCCGCGCCGGTCGGCGTGACCCGCGCCGATCGGCCGGGCAACTCGGTCAGTGCAGCAATGCGACCGAAGCCCATTGAGCGGCGCGACAGTGCCAACTCCCGCAAAGACGCAGCAGGACCGGTCGCGAACGTCAAACCACCAACAGTGCCGTGAAACCCCATTACCCAGCTTGAACCAGCCCCATCGCCGGCGTCTGTGACGATGCCGGCATGGGGCATGGCTTCCTCGCCCATGCCCATCACCTCATGGAGCCCACCCGAGAGGAACGGGCACGAGGCTAGGGGGAGTCAGACGGGCAATGCAAGCCTTTCGTGTGAATCACAGATTAACTACTTTTGGTACCAAATGATCTTCGTCCGAACAGCACGCGTCACCGACCCGCCATGCACAGCCAGCCACCGAGCGCCACCCGGCATTGCCCGACCTGACAAAAGACCTTGCCCCCCAAGGGGTCCGCGCGGAACCGGTGATCCACTTCGAACAACCCGGACGGCGCGCCCCGCGTTCTGGTTTTACCTGCGGTTTACCTGCCACGCCAAGCCGACTCCGTTACCTCTGCATAGACATCGGCCGTCGAAGGCCCTTGCCTCCGCATCGTGCGGCCCCGAAAAATGGGTGTTGCGTTCCCCGAATGGTGCCGCCCCGGGAGATCAGGAGCCGGGTGGCGCCCGCAGGCTCGAACGGTGCCGTCGTGCCGCAGTGTCGTCGTGCCGCGGCCCAGGCCCCCGTCGCGCTGACCGAAATGACTGTTTCCGAGGGTGCGGCATCGGGGTGGTGCGGGCGCTCCGTGCCTGCGGACGCTCCGGGGCCGCCGGTGTGAGGGCAGCGCTAGCTTCCGCTCATGGCCTCTGAAGGCCTTACCAACAGCCCAACCATGAGGAGGCACCTGTGAAGCTCTCCGCGCGCAACAACCTGACCGGCACGGTCGAGTCCGTCCAGAGCGGCGAGGCGATGGCGGTCGTCAAGGTCAGGCTGCACGGCGACGGCCAGACCATCACCGCCGCGATCACCCGCGACTCCGCCAGCGACCTTGGCCTGGCACCGGGATCGGCGGTGACCGTGGTGATCAAGGCGACCGAGGTCATGCTGGCCGTCGACTGATCAGCGCGTCGCCCGGGCAGGTCACGCCGACCTGCCCGGGCAACGGCCCGGCGCGCAGCCGCGACGAGCGTGCCTGTCCTCGGCACCTCTCCCCCGGTTGCCGGTAGCGTGACGCAGTGGCCCTCTTCCGGTTCCGCCAGGCTGCCGACCTGCTGGGCGTCAGCGACGACACGGTGAGGCGCTGGGCTGAAACCGGGCGCCTGCCGACCGTGACCGACTCGGCCGGGCGACGTGCCGTGGAGGGACTGGCGCTGGCCCGGTTCGCCGAGGGTCTTGCCGCTGCTGTCCCACGGGGGCGCAACGGACCGATGTCCCGGGAATCCGCCCGTAACCGCTTCACCGGCCTGGTCACCAAGGTCACCCGCGACGCGGTGATGGCCCAGGTGGAGCTGCAGGCCGGCCCCTTCCGGCTGGTTTCGCTGATGAGTCGCGAGGCCGCCGACGAGCTGTGCCTCGAGCCCGGCCACCTTGCCGTCGCCAGCGTCAAGGCCACCTCTGTCGTGATCGAGGTGCCGAGCGAGTGAGCCCGACCCTCAGCCGCTGAGCAGGGAGGCCATCCGCTTCGCGACGGTGCGTGTGGCCAGCAGGGGCAGCAACCGCGAGAAGCGGTCGAGCAGGCGGGCGTCCCTGCCGATGACCACGCGGTAGCTGCCCTTCCTGATGCCCCCCACGATCTGGCCTGCCGCGTCGGCCGCCGTGGTGATCGACGCGCGACTCGGGTCGGTCCGTCGGCCGGGGATGGCCGCCCCGGAGTTGTGCACGATGTCGGTGGCCACACCGCCGGGAAAGACCACCGTGACCGCCACTGACGATCCCAGCAGCTCGGCGTAGAGCCCTTCGGTGAGCGCCTTGATCGCGGCCTTGCTGGCACCGTAGGCGGTCTGCCCCGGCACTGGCACGAAGCCACCCATGCTCGAGACGTTGACGACGCAGGCCTGCGCCCTGGCCGTCAGGTGCGGCAGGAAGGCCTTCATCGTGTGGACCACGCCCCAGAAGTTGACCGCCAGCACCTGGTCGATGTCCTCGTACGGCAGATCTGCGAAGCGGACGAAGCGCTGGATGATGCCGGCGACGTTCACCAGGCCGTCGATCTGGCCGTGCGCCGCGAGCACCTGCTCGGGCAGCGCCTCGACGGCTGCGCGTTCGGTGATGTCCACCAGGTGGCTGCTGATCCGGTCGGCCGCATCGGCGGCCAACCGTGTGGTCTCGGCCAGGC
Source organism: uncultured Actinomycetota bacterium (assembly GCA_963740575.1). Taxonomy (GTDB): domain Bacteria; phylum Actinomycetota; class Actinomycetes; order Actinomycetales; family Kineosporiaceae; genus CAVUET01. Next base: position 300,133 of record CAVUET010000003.1, read on the forward strand.
CGTCGGCTCGGACGTCCACCGCGGCGACGCGCGCGCCGCCGGACAGCAAGGTCAGCACCACCTCGCGCCCGATGCCGTTCCCGCCGCCCGTGACGACGAACACCTTGTTCGAGACCTGCACTGTCGTCCCCCGACGAGTCGTGGTTCACCGTGATCGCATACTGCGCGGGTCAGCCTAGTCAGCCCCCCCGGCGGCTCTACTGTCGACGGGTGCCCCGACGACGCAGGGTGCGGCCATGATCAGGGCAGTGGTCCTGGCGCGGGTCGTCAACCGCCTCGGTGGCTTCAGCATGGGGTTCCTGGGCCTCCGGCTCGCCCGGGACCTCGGTGCCGAGCTCGGACTGGTCGGCTGGGTGCTCACCGTCTTCGGGGTATGCACAATTCCCTCGCGCCTGCTCGGCGGAGTTCTGGCGAACCGGATCTGTGCCCGCTCCGCCATGCTGATCGGGCTGCTGGCCTGTGCCGCCGCCCAGCTGGTGATCGCCGCGGGAAGGTCGGTCCTGGTCGTGGTGGTCGGGGCGGTGGCTCTGGGCCTGGCTTACGAGATCATCGAACCGGCCACGCAGGCCGCCGTCGCGCAGGCGTCCCCGCCGGACCGGCGCGCGTCCAGCTACTCGCTGCTGTGGGCGGCGCTGGCCGTCGCCGGAGTCATTGCGGGGGTGTTCGCCGCGGCGCTGACACGCTGGGGCGTCGCCGCCCTGTTCGTCGCCGACGGCGTGACGAGCCTGGCCGCCGCTGCCGTCATCGCCGCGCTCGTTCCGGCCGGACGCGCTCAGCTGCGACACGGGCGATGGCGATCAGGGTATTGGCGATCAGGGCAATGGCGATCAGGGGTCTCCGTGCGGCTGCTGGCCTGGACTGCGGTCGGCTGCCTCTACGCCACGCTGGTCATGGTGGTGGTGTTCATGCTGCCGATCGCCGTCAACCTGACCGGGCGCAGCGCGTCCCTGACCGGCTGGCTGCTCGCCACCTCCGCCGCCGCAGCGGTGGTCGCGCAGCGACTCCTCGCCTGGTGGGAGACCCGCCAAGCGCCGGACACGACCCTGGTCACCGGCTACGTCGTGCTGTCGGTCGGGCTCGTCCTGTGGGCCTGGGGCACGCTGCCGGCGCTGGTTGCCGGTGCCGCTCTGGAAGGTGCCAGCGGCGCGCTCCTGCTCGGCACCCAGCAGGCGATCGCCTCGCGCATGGCCCCGCCCGGCGCAACGGCAACCGTGATGACCATCTACGGCTTGTCCTGGGGCATCGGCACGATCGCCGCCCCCACGCTCGGGACATCGCTGCTGACACACGGACCGCGCGTTCTCTGGCTCACCAGCTCCGCGGTGGCAGCCGCCCTGGGCGCCGGGCACGCCCTTCGCCGCCGGGCGCGGTGAGAGCTTCCCCGGGCAGCACCGCGTGGGCGCCGATCAGCTCGTTGACGATCTGGGTGACCCTCAGGTGGACGACCACGCTGGCCAGTGCCACCGCGTCCGGGCGGCTGACGCCGTGCAGCCGGACGATCAGGGTGAACATCGCGTCCAGGGCCGCGTGGACGAACACTCGATCGCCGTCCCGCTCACCTCGCCGTCCCCCTGGGCGGCGTGCCCGTCGCTCGCGGAGAACAGCCCCCCGGCCACGGGCACCGGCAGGTACAGCGTGCCGCCCGCCACCAGCTCCCGGCAGTCGAGGTTCCCACCCCGGCGCCGTGGCGGGATGGTCGAATGCTCGCCGGATTCCGGCGGCGGCATGCCGAGCACCCCCATGAACGGCCGAAGGGCCACCGCGTGACCGTACTGATCCACGCCGCGCCCCGAGGCGGCGTCCAGTTGCCGGCGCAGGACCGCGCGCTCCGCGGTGAGCCCGTACCGCTCGTTGAACGCCGTCGCCCCGCCACCGGCGAAGGTCGTCCCGTAGGCGCCGGGCTGCACCTCCAGGACCCTCACCTCGAGCGTGTCACCTGGTCGCGCCCCCCGGATCGCCACCGGTCCGGTGAGGGCATGCCCGGCCCCCTGCGTCCAGGCCGGGCGCCGCTCCTGTTCACCGTGTGGATCACCACGCCACGGACCGACCGACCACCCGGAGTCGAGCGTCGTGAACACCACCGCGTCCCCGGGGTCGACAGTGAGAACTGCGGGCCGTTCCGCTGAGAACGTGCCGTGCAGCGTGTGCCCGTCGGCGTCGAGCCGGTACCTGACCATCGCCGGCCCTCAGTCGCCCAGGCGCTGCCGGGCCAGGAACTTGGGCACGACCATCCGCCAGGCTTCGGTCACCAACTCGGTCATGTACGGGTGGTCGAGCGGCGCAAGGTGGCAGCACACCCAGTTGAAGCGCAGGTCGGACGGCCGTGGCAGGAAGAACAGGGCCGGCTCGGAGGCGATCAGGGCCGCACGCTCCTGCTTCGGGTACCCGAAGCCCATCGTGGTCTCGTCCTGGGAGAACGCGACGTACACGATCGCGCCGACCCGGAACTTCACCCGATCGTGGATCAGGTGCTCGGTCGTCCGAGGCAGGGTCAGCGCGAGCTCGCGCACGTCCGCGACGGTCACCATGTCTTCACGGTACGGGCGGGGTCCGACCGTCACCCGCCCGAGTCCCTCGGCGGCGCCGCTACCCAGGTGACGCTGACCGGCGCCCACCTGCTCGCTGCGGCGATCGCCATCTCCGTCGCGTCCCGTCCAGCCGCCGCGCCACGCCGGCGTCGGCGTCGGCGCGGCTGACGGTCTGAGATGCCGCCGTCAACGCCAGGCGTCGCAGTGCGCGCAGGAACGCGACCGTGGTCCATGAGAGCAACGCGACGATGGCGACGCGCTGGTGCAGCCCGGAGCGGCCGGACAGGCGCGCAGCCCCGCCGAAGCCCGCGCTCGCGAGGGCACCGTTGATCGCGGCAGAGGCCGCGGTCGCGGCTGAGAAGGCTGCCCACCACCGCACCCCGTTCCGACGGGAGTGCCAGGCCTCGACCAGAGCGGCTGCGGGCAGTCCTGCCAGGACCGGCAGGGCTACCAGGTTGTGCGCGACCCCACCCACCGTCGCGGGCCAGCCCCGCTCGGGGGACCCCGGCGGATACCCGTTGACCGGGTCTGTCGCGACCGCGCCGGAGGCCAGCAGACCCAGCCCCGCCGCCCCGATCAGTACCGGCGCCAGATGCGGCCCGGCAGCCTCCTCCCCGGCCCGGAGCAGCCCGGCGGAGCCCGAGATCATCAGTGTGCCGGCAACAGCGAAGTTCGACGCCTGGACCCAGCCGCCCGGTCCCAGAGCGAGCGCGCTGACCGGGTGCCGTGCGTAGTGGTAATCCGCTCGCCGTGCGCCCTCGACCAGGAACACCGTGACGAATACAGGCCCCGCGGCAGCCCCGCAACACAGAAGCCCGCGAGTCAGCGAGCCGGATGCGCAGGGCCGCCAGCGGATCGCCATGCGTCCAGGGTAGGCACGATCCCGGACGTGCGGCCCGGCTCCGGCACGCACGCCGGCTCGGTCATGGGCCCACGTGATGGCCGTAGGTGTCGTTGACACCGCCAGGTACGGGAACAGAGCAACCCGCCTGTCCCCTGGGCTACCCGCCGCTGGCGGAGAAATGCATGTAGTCTTTGAGCGACCGGTAGTCGCCGCCCCACCGCCACCCGATGGCGGCGAAGCCCCGCACCGCGGACCCATCAGGCAGGACCATCCCCGGTCGCCGGTCGCTGCGGTCGAGATAGGCGCCGGCCAGTTCCGGCAGCACCACGTCCCCGCTGTGGTAGGGGTTCTGGAACGGGTCGAGGTCGACGGCCAGCCCGTAAGCGTGCTGGGACCAGGAGGTCTGGCCACGCACCGGGCGGCAGACGAACACGCCGGTGGTGTTGCCGTCGCCGGTGGGCCGGGCGTCCAGCTCGGCTGTGCTGGTGATCCGCATCCGCTCGATCGGGAAGCCTGCCGCGAACAGCCGGGCGAAGACGGTGACCAGCTGATCGGCCACGCGCGCGTTCACCAGCAGCTCACCGGTGTGGGCGCGCCCGTCGAACCCGCGGAAGCCGACGGTCACGTAGCGCAGCTGCGATCGTGCCACCGGGCACCGGCTCGTCCAGGTGGAGCGGGCGAGCACGCGCGCCGGAACCGCCCGGACGGTGGCGTGGAAGCGCCCGTCCGCTGGCGGGGGCAGCTCGTCCGCCGTGATGATGGACCGTTCGCGCAGCTCCGGCGGCGTCCCCTGGGCCACAGCGAAACCGTTGGGTCCCACCGGAAGGGCCCGCTTGCCGAGCCACGGCGGCGGGGCCGTGGCCGCCCCGACGCGGGTCGGGCCGGCGTCCGGCGTCCCGCCCCGGACGGCGGGCGTCCCGGTACCCGTGGCCACCGTGGAGGCGCCGGCGACGCCGTGCCGGGCCCATACGCCGGACGATGTACCGGCCGGTGGGCCCGCCTCCGGCCCGGTGGCATCACCTGAGCAGGCTGCCCCGGCGCAGCCGGCGAGCAGAACCGCCAGCAGGCCGATCGCCCGACCGGGCGCACGCACCGTATCCCCCTGACCATCCCTCTTCGCCCGGCACCCGCAGGGTCGACCGGCACCCGATCTCTCCGGACCACGTCTGCAGCCGCCGTCACTGCAGCTTCCGTCCGGCGAGTCTGCCAGCAGGTGTCCGCCGACGATCGGACCGTGGGTGACGTGTCAGCGCCCCTGCCGTGGCGGCCGATCGTGTGAGGTGGGTCTCTGTGGCGTGCGCCATCGGGGTCGTCAGGTACCTGCGGCACGATGATCGGCGGCTACGGAACAGATCACCGCGTCGATCACCGCGTCGATCACCGCATCGCCCGCAGCGCGGCTGACAGCTCGGACCCGACGTCAGTCCGCACAGGACCGGTCCGCCCTCAACGCCCGTGTCCAGGATCTGGTCCGGCATTTCATTACTGAAGACCAACCCGACTCCGACCCAGGACCCAGGGCCCAGATCCCGCCGACCGCATCGGTATGATCGCCGGTACGCGCAGTTCGCCTGTGCCACAACGGAATCCGGAACGGGCACGAGCCGCTCGGCGGTCACGCAGCAGCATCGCGTCGGATCCTGAAGACCCGACCGATCACCCTCCGTCGCGCCGTGACGGCGTTTGAGGTCAAAGGTCCTGAAGGCCGAGGAACCGATCCGATTACGTTCGGTGTCTCACCTTCCTGTTCCACAGGCCACCCAACGTGTGTGGAGTTGGTATGAAAGTTGCAGTTCTGATCAAGCACGTCCCGGAGCCGACGGCGCACTGGCGTTTCGCCAACGATCTCACCATCGATCGTGACGGCATCGAGGGACGGCTCTCAGAGCTCGACGAGTATGCGGTGGAGCAGGCCGTCCTTCTGGTCGAGGGCGGTCTCACGGCGGAGATCGTCTACGTCACGGTCGGGCCGGCGAAGGCCGCAGACGGGGTGCGCAAGGCGCTGGCGATGGGCGGCGACTCCGCCGTGCATGTGCTGGACCCGGCGATCCACGGATCCGATGCGCGGGCGACCTCGCAGATCCTGGCCCGCGCCCTCCAGAAGCTGGGCGAGGTCGATCTCGTGCTCTGCGGGATGGCGTCGACCGATGCGGAGATGTCCGTCATCCCGGCGATGGTCGCCCATCGGCTCGGTGTCACGATGGCGACCTTCGCGGGTGTGCTGTCCGTGGACGCCCAGGCAAGAACCGTGACCATCCAGCGGGACGGCGACACGGCCACCGAGGAGGTCGTGGCGGACCTGCCCGCAGTGGTGTCCGTGACGGACCAGACCACCGAGGCACGCTACCCGCCATTCCGGGCGATCATGGCCGCGAAGAAGAAGCCCGTGACCACCTGGTCACTCGCCGATCTGGGGATCGCTCCGGAAGAGGTCGGGCTGGCGGCCAGCAGCACCGTCATCAGGAACGCCGCCCGGGCTCCGGTGCGCCAGGCCGGCACCGTCGTCGTCGACGACGGTGAGGCCGCCGCACAGGTGGCGGATTTCCTGTCCGCTCAAGGGTTCCTGTGAGCACACAGCCCCTATGAGCCCACAGCCATCGAGGAGGTAACCGCGTGACCGAGATCCTCGTCCTCGTCGAGCGCACGGCGACCGAAGTACGCAAGTCCACCTTCGAGTTGCTGACCGCTGCCCGGCGACTGGGCGAGCCCAGCGCCGTGCTCTGCGGCGCGGCGGATCCGGACGTGGTGGAGGCCCTCGCGGCCTACGGCGCTGCCAAGGTCTACGTCGCGGATCTGCCGGAGATCTCCCAGTTCCTGGCCGTTCCCACCGCCGAGGTCCTGGTCGAGCTGGCACGGCGCACCCAGCCCGGCGCGGTGCTGATCGCTTCGGGGCCGGCTGGCAAGGACGTCGCGGCCTGCGTCGCGGTGCGCCTGGAAGCGGGAATCGTCACCGATGCGGTCGACCTGCGCCCCGGCCCTCAGGGCCCGATCGTGACCCAGTCCGTGTTCGCCGCGAGCTGGCTGGTGGACAGCGAGGTCGTCCGCGGCCCGGCCGTGATCACGGTCCGGCCGAACGCGATCACCCCGGAACCTGCGCCGGGCGCGGCTGTCGTGGAGGTGGTCGAGGTCGCCGTCACCGACGAGGCCCGCCACGCCCGCGTGGTCTCGCGCACTCCCAAGGCGTCGACCGGGCGGCCGGAACTGGTGGACGCCCCGACGGTGATCGCAGGCGGGCGCGGGATCGGCTCTCCCGAGGGATTCGGTGTGGTGGAGGAGCTCGCCGACCTGCTGGCCGCAGCCGTCGGGGTCACCCGGGCCGCGACGGACCTGGAGTGGTACCCGCACGAGTTCCAGATCGGTCAGACCGGCAAGACGGTGGCGCCGCAGCTGTACATCGCGTGCGGGATCTCGGGAGCGATCCAGCATCGCGCCGGAATGCAGGGCTCGCGGACCATCGTGGCGATCAACAAGGACCCCAAGGCGCCGATCTTCTCGATCGCCGACTTCGGCGTCGTCGGCGACCTGCATGCGGTGCTGCCCCGACTCGTCGCCGAGATCGAGAAGCGCAAGCGGTGAGCGTGCCGGGTAGCGGTCGTCCGCCATGCTGATCCGCCTGATCCTCGGCCTGCTCCTGACCGCCGTCGCGGCACCCCTGGTCGGGCGGCGGGTGGCCATGCTGTACCGGCTGGGCCGGACCGCCCAGCCCACCGAGCCCGGCCGCACCCAGAGCCGGGCCGCGGGGCTGGCCTCCATGCTGCGTGCCGAGGTGGGCGAGGTTCTGGCGCAGCGCAAGCTGGTCCGCTGGACCGTCCCGGGAGTGGCGCACCTCGCAGCGTTCTGGGGCTTCCTGGTCCTGCTGCTCACCCTGATCGAGCGGTACGGCGCGCTGTTCCGGCGCAGCTTCGCAATCCCGGTCATCGGCAGGTGGACTGCCGTGGGCTTCCTGGAGGACCTCGCCATCGTCGCGACGGCCGGCGCCGTGATCGCCTTCGCGGTGATCCGCGGGCGGGCGTCACCGAGCCGGCAGGGCCGCGCCTCCCGGTTCTTCGGCTCCCATCAGGACGCCGCCCGGCGCGTCCTGGTCTCGATCAGCGCCGAGATGTGCAGCCTGCTGGTCTACCGCGGCGCGCAGGTGAACACCGGGCACTTCCCCTACCGGCACGGGGCGTTCGCGTCCGAGGGGGTCGCGCACCTGCTGGCGCCGCTGGGCCGCAGTACCAACGACGTGCTGGAGACCGTCGGGATCCTGCTGGCCATCGGCCTGGTCCTGGAGTTCCTGGTCTTCGTGGTGCACAGCAAGCACCTGCACATCGCGCTGGCCCCGGTGAACGTGGCCCTGGCCCGGCGGCCCAGCTCGCTGGGTGCCCTGTTGCCGGTGTACAGCAACGGCGCCCTGGTCGACTTCGACGACCCGGGCGAGGACGACCTGATGGGCCGGGGGAAGATCGAGGACTTCACCTGGAAGGGCCTGCTCGACTTCGCCACCTGTACCGAGTGCGGGCGCTGCCAGTCACAGTGCCCGGCCTGGAACACCGGAAAGCCGTTGAGCCCCAAGCTGTTCGTGATGGCTCTCCGCGATCACGCGCTGGCCAAGGCGCCGTACCTGCTGGCCGCCACGGAGCAGGAGCGCGACGGGTTGCCGGCCGAGGTCCTGGCCGAGGCCGAGCGCCCGCTCGTGGCCGGCGCGGACGAGGGCGGCGTGATCGACCCGGACGTGCTGTGGTCCTGCACGACCTGCGGGGCCTGCGTGCAGCAGTGTCCGGTCGACATCGAACACGTCGACCACATCGTCGATCTCCGACGGCACCAGATGCTGTTCGAGTCCGCTTTCCCGGACGAGGCGGCCGTGATGCTGCGCAACCTGGAGCATGCCGGGGACCCCTGGGGCCGCGGGTCGGCCGCCCGGCTGGAGTGGGCGGCCGAGCTGCCGTTCCCGCTGCGCGTCCTTGGCCAGGACGGGATCGACCGGATCCCGGACGACGTCGAGTACCTGTTCTGGGTGGGGTGCGCCGGAGCCCTGGACGAGACGGCCCAGCGCACCACCCGGGCGGTGGCCGAGCTGCTGCACCAGTCCGGGGTGTCGTTCATGGTGCTGGGCGAGGCGGAGACCTGCACCGGCGACGCCGCCCGGCGGATGGGCCACGAGGTCCTGTACCAGGAGATGGCGCGCAGGAACATCGAGACCCTGAACACCGCCGGGGTCCGCAAGATCGTCGTCACCTGCGCGCACTGCCTGAACACGCTGGCGAACGAGTACCCGCAGCTCGGCGGAAACTACCAGGTGGTGCACCACACCGAACTGCTGGCGCAGCTGGTCGCCGCCGGCCGGCTCGCGCCGGTGAGGCCGGTCGAGGCCACGGTGACCTACCACGACGCCTGCTATCTCGGCCGGCACAACGGGATCTACCAGCCGCCACGCGAGCTGCTGGCCAGCATCCCGGGCGTGCGACTCACGGAGCTGCCGCGTTCCCGCGAGAGCTCGTTCTGCTGCGGCGCGGGCGGCGCCCGGATGTGGATGGACGAGACGATCGGCGAACGGATCAACCTCGCGCGCACCGACGAGGCGCTGTCCGTCCGGCCCGACCTGATCACCGCTGCGTGCCCGTTCTGCATCGTCATGCTCACCGACGGGGTCGGGATGCGGAAGCAGCAGGGCACGGCGGCCGAAACCGTTGAGGTGAGCGACGTGGCCGAAGTGCTGCTGCGATCCGCCTCCGAGCGCCAGGAGGTAGAACCATGACCACCACCACCGACAGGATGGGCGGGCACCTCGGCGGCGAGGGACTGGACCTGTCCAGCCTCACCCTGACACTGGAAGCTCTCGAGGACTTCGTCACGGCCGCCCTGTCCCCGCAGCGGCAACTCGACCTCGACCATGACGACGTCTGCCCCGAGGACACCGTCCGGGCCATGTGCGGCGACGAGTTGGGGGTGCAGCTCGCCTTCCTACCCGAGGCCTTCGGTGGGATGGGTGGCGGCGCGTTCGACTCCTACCGGATCTGCGAGAAGATGGCCCGGCTGGACATCGGCCTGGCCACCGCGGTCTTCGCGACCTTCCTCGGCAGTGACCCGATCCTGGTCGGCGGAACGTCGGCGCAGAAGAAGGACTGGCTGGGCCGGATCGCCGAGCAGGGCATCCTCTTCGCCTACGGCGCCACCGAACCGGACGCCGGCAGCGACCTCGGTGCCCTGCGCACCATCGCCACGCCGGTGGAGACCGACGGCGTGGTCACCGCCTACCGGATCAGTGGCCAGAAGCAGTGGATCAGCAACGGCACCATCGCCGACGCCTGCACGGTGCTGGCCGCGACCCCCGCCGGGCCGTCGTGGTTCGTCGTCGAGCGCGGGACGCCCGGATTCACCTCGGCCCCGCCCGAGGACAAGCACGGCATCCGGCTGTCCAACACCTCGGCGCTGTTCCTGGACGACGTCGTCGTGCCCGCGGAGAACCTGGTCGGCGGCGTCGAGGGCAAGGGCCTGGTCCAGGCCCAGCTGGTGTTCGGGTACACCCGGCTGATGGTGGCCGCCTTCGGCCTGGGCGGCGGCTGGGAGGCGCTCGACCGTGCCATCGCCTACTCGCAGAACCGGGAGCAGGGTGGCGCCCCGCTGTCCGAGAAGCAGGGCTACACCCACAAGTTGATCGTGCCGCACGCGGTGGCCCTGGAAGCAGCCCGCTCCTTCACCGAGGAGACCTCCACCCGGTTCGACCGCGGCGAGGGCGAGGGCGGCGCGCTCAACACCGACGGCGCGATCGCCAAGTATCTGGCCACCGAGGCCGGGAACGCCGCCGCGGACGCGGCGATCCAGGCTCACGGCGGCTATGGGTACACCCGGCCGTACGTGGTGGAGAAGATCAAGCGCGACGTGCGGATCACCACGATCTACGAGGGCACCTCCGAGATCATGGAGATGACCATCGCCCGGGACCGCTGGCAGCAGCACCTGAAGACGTCCGGGAGCTACTACCGGGACGCTGCCCGCGACCTGGCCGCCCTGCACGCCGTCCATCCGCAGGTCGGCGCCGGCGCCGCGGCACTCGCCCTGCAATGCCTGGGCGCGATCCTCGAGACCTGCCGGCTGGCCCGGCTGACCCGCAACCAGCATGTCCTCTTCCGGCTCGGCGAGCTGATCGCCCACGTCGAGGCGGCGAGCAGCTTCGCCCGCCGGGCCGCCGCGGCCGCCGAGGGGACCCAGCCGGAGAAGACCGACCGGCGGTTCGACGCGCCCACCCTGGCCGCGATGAGCCGGGTCTTCGCCCGCTCCGCCGCCCTGAAGTGCGCCGACGACGGCCTGCGCTGGACCCTCGGCTCCATTCCCGCGGACGCCACCGCAGCGGATCAGCTTGCGCCGCAGGCGAAGAGCCTGCTCGCCCAGCTTCCCCTGCCGGCGGTGCACGCTGCCCAGACCGGACTGGTGGCCGATCTCGACGCCATCGCCGACAGCCTGTACGGCCGTCACGAGAGCTGACCCAGATCCTGACCCAAACGCTGACCCAAACGCTGACCCAGACGCTGATCCTGACCCAGACCCATCCGCATCCCGACGAAGCCGTCGCCGGACCAGACCCCATCAGCCCTGCCCCCTCGCGCCCGCGTGCGTGGAGGACTGCAACCCCGGACCGGAGGGACCGCACGCCATGAGCGACCACCTCGCCCAGCCCATCGCTGTCGTCGGGATCGCGGCGATCATGCCGGAGGCGCCCGATGCCGCGACCTTCTGGTCCAACATCACGCGCGGCAAGTACTCGATCACCGACGTTCCCCCTGAGCGCTGGGACCCGCAGCTGTACTACGACCCGGATCCCCGCGCGCCGGACAAGACCTACTCCCGGATCGGGTCCTGGGTCCGCGACTTCCCCTGGGAGCCGATGGCCTGGCGGCTCCCGATCCCGCCGACCGTCGCCGCGCAGATGGACGAGGGCCAGCGCTGGGCCGTATCCGCCTCGCGCTCAGCACTGCTCGACGCGGGCTGGCCGGGCTGGAACGTCGACCCCGAACGGGTCTCGGTGATCCTCGGCAACGCGCTCGGCGGCGAGAAGCACTACCGCTCCACCCTCCGGATCGAGATGCCGGAACTGCTGCGCGAGCTGACCGGAGCGCCCTCCTTCGCCATGCTCCCGCACGCCGCCCGGACGGCGATCATCGAGGAGACCCGCAAGGGCTACCTGTCCCGGTTCCCGGAGATCACCGAGGACACCATGCCCGGGGAGCTGGCCAACGTGATCGCCGGGCGGGTGGCCAACCTGCTCGGCTTCCGTGGCGCCAACTTCACCACGGACGCCGCCTGCGCCTCGGGCCTGGCCGCGGTCAGCGCCGCGGTGCACACCCTGCGCGCCGGGGAGACCGATGCCGTGGTCACCGGCGGGGTTGACCGCAACATGAGCGTGTCCGCCTTCGTGAAGTTCTGCAAGATCGGTGCGCTGTCCGCTACCGGCACCCGCCCGTTCGACGCGGGCGCGGACGGTTTCGTGATGGGCGAGGGCTGCGCCATCTTCGTACTGAAACGGCTCGCCGACGCTGAGCGCGACGGCGACCGGGTCTACGCGGTGCTGCTCGGGCTGGGCGGGTCCAGCGACGGCAAGGGCAAGGGGATCACCGCACCGAACCCGGTCGGCCAGCGGCTGGCGATCCTTCGGGCATGGCAGTCGGCCGGCGCCGATCCTGCCACCGCGGGGGCCATCGAGGCGCATGGCACGTCCACACGGGCGGGTGATGCCTCTGAGCTGACCAGCCTCACCGACGTCTTCGCCCCGGCCGGTGCCGCGCCCGGGTCGATCGCCCTCGGCTCGGTGAAGTCGAACCTGGGCCACCTCAAGGCGGCCGCCGGGGCGGCGGGGCTGTTCAAGATGATCAAGAGCCTGCACGAGCGGGTGCTCCCGCCGAGCCTGCACTTCGACACCCCGAACCCCAACGTGGACTGGGCCGCGAACCCGTTCCGGGTCAACACCGAACTGCGTGAGTGGCCGGACTCACCGTCCGGTCCGCGCCGGGGCGGGGTCAGCGCGTTCGGCTTCGGCGGGACGAACTTCCACCTCGTGGCCGAGGAGTACGTGCCCGGCCGTTACCAGTCACCGGACCGTGCGGTCTTCGTCGCGGTTCCGGCCGCGCAGCCCGCCACCACGGCGCGTGCGGTCGTCCCCCGTGGCGAGCAGGGACCCAAACTTCCGTTACGTGGCGCGCTCGTGGTCGGCGGTCCGGACCAGGCGAGTGTGCTGGCGCAGCTGGAACAGGTCCGGGCCGACGCTGCCGCCGGCAATGCACCGCAGACCGCGCTGCCGGATCCGGCTCTCGCCGGTGCCGTGCTGCGGGTGGCGGTCGACTACGCCGACGCCGCCGACCTGACCAGCAAGCTCGACAAGACCATCACGGCCCTGCGCGCGGGGAACCCTGCGATGTTCCGGATGCTCCGCTCGCAGGGTGTCTTCGTCGGAGGGGGCGCGGCGCCCAAGGTCGCATTCCTCTACACCGGGCAGGGCTCGCAGTACGTCAACATGCTGCAGGGCCTGTGGCGCACCGAGCCGATCGTGACGGAGACCTTCGTCGAGGCGGACCGGATCATGACGCCACTGCTCGGGCGGCCGCTCACCTCGTTCATCTTCGCCGACAGCGGGGACGAGGACGTCGTCCGCCGGCTCGAGCAGCAGCTCCTGCAGACGGAGATCACCCAACCCGCAGTGCTCGCAACGGATCTGGCGCTGACCAGGATGCTGGCGGCGTACGGGATCCAGCCCGATCTCGTGATGGGCCACAGCCTGGGCGAGTACGGAGCGCTGCAGGCCGCCGGGTCACTGACCTTCGCCGCCGCGCTGGAGGCGGTCAGCGCGCGTGGCAAGGAGATGGCCGACCTCGACGTACCCGACAGCGGCGCGATGGCCGCGGTCTTCGGCCCGCTGCAGACCATCGAGGACGTCGTCGCGGCCACGGACGGCTACGTCGTGATCGCGAACATCAACAGCACCAACCAGGCGGTGATCGGTGGTGCCACGGCGGCGGTGGAGCTCGCGGTGGCCGCCTGCCGCGCGGCCGGGCTGAACGCGATCAGGATCCCGGTCAGCCACGCCTTCCACACCTCGATCGTGGCGCCGGCAAGCGTCCCACTGGTGGCCATGCTGCGCCGGCTCGAGGTGCGCGCCCCGGGCATCCCGGTGGTGTCGAACGTGACCGGGGACTTCTACCCGGCCGACGCCGACAAGGAGGCGATGCTCGACCTGCTCGGACAGCAGGTGGCCTCGCCGGTGCAGTTCGTCAAGGGACTGCACACCCTGTACGCGGCCGGGGCGCGGGTCTTCGTCGAGGTCGGGCCGAAGCGGGCGCTGCACGGGTTCGTCGAGGACGTGCTGGCCGACCACCCCGACGTCCTCGCGCTGTTCACCAACCACCCCAAGCTCGGTGACACGGCCTCCTTCAACCAGGCCCTGTGCGGGCTCTACGCGGCCGGGTTCGGACTGACCCGGCCTGCAGCGGCGCATCCCCAGGAGCTCGCCGCCCCCTCCCCCGCGGCAGTGCCGCAGCCGATGGCGCCGCCGCAGACAGCGGCTGCTGCGCCCGGCCAGACCCCCAGCTTCGGCTCGTCCTCAGGATCGAAGGTTGCGATGACCCACGACCGGTACACGGAACTCGGCCGGATGCTCGCCGGCGTGCTCGAGGAGGGCCTGCGCCTGGCCACCGGCGCGCAGCCCGCGGGCGCCACCGAACGCGAGGCCGGCGCGCCAAGCGAGCCGGTCGTGATCACCGGCGCGGCGCTCGGCCTGCCCGGGGTCGAGTCGATGTTCGACGACGAGAACATCGCCCGGATCCTGGCCGGCCAGCAGTTCATCGACGCCATCCCGCGCCGTTACCGGCAGCAGATGGTGGACATGCACATCACCCGGCTGATGAAGAACGACGCGGGCGGACCCACCTTCGAGACCATCGACCGCGAGGCGGACGTCATCAAGCTCGCGGGGCGGCACGCTCCGCTGGACGTCGTGCGGCAGTTCGGCATCGACGCAGCCCGGGACGCGGCCCTCGACGAGGCGACCCGGATGGCGATCGGGGCCGGCTTCGATGCCCTGCGCGACGCGGGAATCCCCCTGGTGCTGCGGTATCGCACGACCACGCTCGGCACCCAGCTGCCGGACCGGTGGGGCCTGCCCGACGCGCTCCGGGACGACACCGGCGTGATCTTCGCCTCGGCCTTCCCCGGCTACGACTCGTTCGCGGCCGAACTCGAGGGATACCTGATCAACCGCGGGCGCCGCGAGCAACTGCTGGCGCTGGAGGCCATTCGGGCCCGGATGCGGGGCGACGAGCCGGCCGTGGCCGAGACCGACCGGCGGATCGCCGAGCTGCGACACCTGCTGGAGGCCGAGCCGTACACCTTCGACCGGCGATTCCTGTTCCGCTGCCTGTCGATGGGCCACTCCCAGTTCGCCGAGATCATCGGCGCGCGCGGGCCGAACACCCAGCTGAACGCCGCCTGCGCGAGCACCACGCAGGCGATCTCCCTGGCCGAGGACTGGATCCGGGCCGGACGCTGCCGCCGGGTCGTGGTGATCTCGGCCGACAACGCCACCGGGGAACACCTGCTGCCCTGGATCAGTGCCGGCTTCCTGGCCAGTGGTGCGGCAGCCACGGATGACGTGGTCGAGGACGCCGCCACGCCGTTCGACGCCCGACGGCACGGAATGATCGTCGGGACGGGAGCCGCCGCTCTGGTGGTGGAGTCCGCGCAGGCCGCCCGTGATCGGGGCCTGCAGCCGATCTGCGAGGTGCTGGGGGCGGTCACCGCGAACAGCGCCTTCCACGGCACCCGGCTCGACGTCGACCACATCTGCGACGTGATGGAGACCGTGGTCCGCCAGGCGGAGGCATGCGGTGCCGACCGCCGTGCGATCGCCCCGTCCACCGTCTTCGTCTCGCACGAGACGTACACCCCGGCCCGCGGAGGCAGTGCCTCCGCCGAGATCAACGCCCTGCGCCGGGTGTTCGGCGCAGACGCCGACAAAATCGTCATCGCCAACACCAAGGGCTACACCGGGCATGCGATGGGCGCCGGGATCGAAGACGTGGTCGCGGTCAAGGCCCTGGAGACCGGGATCGTTCCGCCCGTGCCGAACTTCAAGGAACCCGACCCGGAGCTGGGCGTTCTGAACCTGTCCACCGGCGGGGCGTACCCGGTGCAGCATGCGCTGCGGTTGGCTGCCGGGTTCGGCTCGCAGATCGCGATGTCGGTGCTGCGCTGGACACCCGTGCCCGACCGGCGCCACCGCGCGCCCGACGAGCTCGGCTACGCCTACCGGATCGTGGACGCGCAGGCCTGGCAGCTGTGGTTGGACCGGATCACCGGGCGCGCCGGGGCCAAGCTGGAGGTGGTTCAGCGAAGGCTACGGGCCGTCGACCCGGTCGCGGCCCACGCCGGTGCCGCACCCGTTGCGCCGGCGGCCGCCGTAGCTCCGGCTGCCGTGCCAGTGCCTGCCCTTGCCGTGCCAGCGCGCCCCGAGCCGCTGCAACCGGCTCCCGTCGCCCCGATCAGTCCGCCCGCGCAGACGCCGGGTGTGGCCGGGGATCCGATCGAGTCGGCGGTGCTGTCGCTGGTGTCGGACCTGACCGGCTACCCGCCGGGACTGCTCGGCCTCGACCTTGACCTGGAAGCCGACCTCGGCGTCGACACCGTCAAACAAGCCGAAGTCTTCGCCGCCGTCCGCGACCGCTTCAACGTCGAACGCGACCCCAACCTCCAACTCCGCGACTTCCCCACCCTCACCCACGTCATCACCTGGGTCCGCGACAAGACCGGCACCCCCGCAATCCCCACCCAGACCGCACCCACCCAGACCGCACCCACCCAGATCGAGCCCGTCCAGACCGCTGTCACGGCGGTAGCGGCCACCCCGCCCGCGCAGACGCCCGGTGTGGCCGGGGATCCGATCGAGTCGGCCGTGGTGTCACTGGTGTCGGACCTGACCGGCTACCCGCCGGAACTGCTCGACCTCGACCTGGACCTGGAAGCCGACCTCGGCGTCGACACCGTCAAACAAGCCGAAGTCTTCGCCGCCGTCCGCGACCGCTTCAACGTCGAACGCGACCCCAACCTCCAACTCCGCGACTTCCCCACCCTCACCCACGTCATCACCTGGGTCCGCGACAAGACCGGCACCCCCGCCACCACCCAGACCCCACCCACCGCGGTAGCGGCCACGCCACCCGCGCAGGCACCCGGTGTGGCCGGGGATCCGATCGAGTCGGCCGTGGTGTCACTGGTGTCGGACCTGACCGGCTACCCGCCGGAACTGCTCGACCTCGACCTGGACCTGGAAGCCGACCTCGGCGTCGACACCGTCAAACAAGCCGAAGTCTTCGCCGCCGTCCGCGACCGCTTCAACGTCGAACGCGACCCCAACCTCCAACTCCGCGACTTCCCCACCCTCACCCACGTCATCACCTGGGTCCGCGACAAGACCGGCACCCCCGCCACCACCCAGACCCCACCCACCGCGGTAGCGGCCACGCCACCCGCGCAGGCACCCGGTGTGGCCGGGGATCCGATCGAGTCGGCAGTCGTGTCGCTGGTCTCCGACCTGACCGGCTACCCGCCGGAACTGCTCGACCTCGACCTGGACCTGGAAGCCGACCTCGGCGTCGACACCGTCAAACAAGCCGAAGTCTTCGCCGCCGTCCGCGACCGCTTCAACGTCGAACGCGACCCCAACCTCCAACTCCGCGACTTCCCCACCCTCACCCACGTCATCACCTGGGTCCGCGACAAGACCGGCACCCCCGCCACCCCCACCCAGACCCCACCCACCCAGACCACAACCCCGGTCGGACCCTCCACACCCTCCACCCCCGCCGCGACCGACGCCGACGCCGTCAACGACGCCGTCGTGTCCATCGTCGCCGAGATGACCGGCTACCCGCCCGAGCTGCTCGACCCCGACCTGGACCTGGAAGCCGACCTCGGCGTCGACACCGTCAAACAAGCCGAAGTCTTCGCCGCCGTCCGCGACCGCTTCAACGTCGAACGCGACCCCAACCTCCAACTCCGCGACTTCCCCACCCTCACCCACGTCATCACCTGGGTCCGCGACAAGACCGGCACCCCGGCCGTGTCGCAGGACGCCACGGCAGTAGCGTCCGCACCGGCGGAAACCGGGCTGCCCGTCGGGGAGGCGGCCCAGCCGCAGGCCCATGCCGTGCCCCTGACGACGCCCGGCATGGTGGTGGGTGACCTCGCGGCGACCGACACCCTGCCACGCCGGATCCCGGTTCCCGTCCTGCGTCCCGATCTGGCACTGTGCAAGCCGACCGGCGTGCGGCTGGACGGCGCGCGGGTGCTGGTGATGCTGGACGAGGGCGGCGTCGGCGACGCGTTGGTGCGCAAGCTGGACAAGGCCGGAGCGACCGTGCTCAGCGCGGAGCCGGGGATCGGCACCGATGCCCTGCTGCAGCGGCTTGATGTATGGCTCGCCGAAGGCGCGATCGACGGCGTCTACTGGCTGGCCGCGCTGGACGACGAGGGCCCGCTCGAGGGGCTCGACCCGGCGGCGTGGCAGGAAGCCCTGCGACGCCGGGTGAAGGCGCTGTATGCCACCATGCGCCGGCTCTACCAGACCAGCCCGTTCCTGGTCGCCGGCACCCGGCTGGGCGGTTACCACGGGTACGACGCCGCCGGCGCCACCTGCCCGCTGGGTGGATCCGTCACCGGATTCACCAAGAGCTACAAGCGGGAGCGGCCGGATGCGCTGGTCAAGGCGGTCGACGTGCCGCTCAGTCGCAAGACCGCTGCGCTGGCCGATGTCCTGATCGAGGAGACGCTGACCGATCCTGGCTGCGTCGAGATCGGCCGTGCGGACGGGCAGCGCTGGGGTGTCGGCCTGCTCGAGCAGCCGTTCCCGTGCGAGGACACCGGGATGACCCTCGACAAGGACACCGTGGTCCTGGTGACCGGAGCAGCGGGAAGCATCGTCTCGGCGATCACCGCAGACCTGGCCACCGCATCCGCGGGGACGTTCCACCTGCTGGACCTGACCCCGACCCCGGACCCGGCGGACCCTGACCTGCGGCGGTTCCTGACCGACCGGGACGGCCTGAAGACCGAGCTGGCAGGCCGGATGCGGGACCGCGGTGAGCGGCCCACGCCGGTGGCCATCGAGCGGGAACTGGCGCGGTTCGAGCGGCTGGCCGCCGCGCTGGCGGCGATCCAGGCCGTCGAGCGCGCCGGCGGGCACGCGCACTACCACAGCGTCAACCTGACCGACCCGCAAGCCGTGGCCGCGGTCGTAGACCAGGTGCGGCAGCTCAGCGGGCGGGTGGACGTGCTGCTGCACGCCGCCGGGCTGGAGATCAGCCGGAACCTGCCGGAGAAGGAGCCCCGCGAGTACGACCTCGTCTTCGACGTGAAGAGCAACGGTTGGCACAACCTGCTGCACGCCGCGGCAGACCTGCCGATCGCGGCCACGGTGGCGTTCAGCTCGGTCGCCGGGCGGTTCGGCAACGCCGGGCAGAGCGACTACAGCGCGGCGAACGACCTGCTCTGCAAGGTGGCGAGCAGCCTGCGCCGGACGCGTCCGGGCACGCGCGCCATCGCGCTGGACTGGACAGCCTGGGGCGGGATCGGGATGGCCACCCGCGGGTCGATCCCGAAGATCATGGAGATGGCGGGCGTGCAGATGCTCCCGCCGCAGGCAGGCGTCGCCTGGATCCGTCGGGAGCTCACCGCCTCGCCGTACCGGGGCGAGGTGGTCGTCGCCGGCGTGCTGGGCATGATGGCGGCCGAGTTCGACCCCACCGGCGGGCTCGACCCGGCGGCGCTGGATGCCGCGGTGCGGGAGGCCGGGATGGCCGGGCCGATGGTCGGTTCGGCCGCGACGGCGAGCGTGCACGACGGCCTCGTCGTGCACACAACCCTCGACCCGAGCCAGCAGCCGTTCCTCGACAACCACCGGATCGACGGCATCCCGGTGCTGCCCGGGGTGATGGGCATGGAGGCGTTCGCCGAGGTCTCCCGACTGCTGGCACCCGGCTGGCGGGTCGCCGGGCTCGAGGACGTGGGGTTCCACGCCCCGGTGAAGTTCTACCGGGACGAGCCCCGCACCCTGACCATCACCGCGCTGCTGCGGCCTGACGGCCCGGATCTGCTGGCCCGGTGCAGGCTGGTCGGCGAGCGGGTGCTGCCCGGTAGCGACGTGCCACAGCGCACCGTGCACTTCACCGGCTCGGTCCGGCTGACCCGTGACGGGCTGACTCGCCAGAACGGCACGGAGAACCCCGTCACGGTTCCGATCGAGCAGGGCACGCCCTCGGTCACACCGGACGAGGTGTACGCCCTGTACTTCCACGGCCCGGCCTACCAGGTGATCGGATCGGCCTGGTCCGCCGACGGCGGGGCGCTGGCCCGGATGGCGGACGACCTCGGCGACAACCACCGGCCCGGGAACGCTCCGACGGTGATCGGGCCTCGGCTGGCGGAACTCTGTTTCCAGACCGCCGGATTGTGGGAGGCCGGACGCGAGGGCCGGCTCGCCCTGCCGCTGCACGTCGACCGGCTGGTGCTCCCGCCGTTCGGAGACGGCACGTCGGACGGCAGCACGGACAACAGCACGGACAACGACACGGACGACGACACCAGGTACGCCCTGGCCCGGCCGTCCGAGACCGGGCCCGACGGGTTCGACTGTCTGGTGGTGGACTCCGGCGGCCTGGTCGTGCTCCGGATGGACGGGTATCACACCGTGCCGCTGCCGGTTCCCCTGCCGGCCGACGTGGTGGCTCCGATGCAGGCGGCGTTCAAGCAGTGAACGCGCGCCCGTGACAGGCACCCGTAACGACCGCACGCAAGTGACGGGTAGGCCATGACGAGCCGCACCCGCGAGGAGGCTGCAGTGAACACGACGGCGATCAGCAGGCTGGCCGTCCTGGCCCGCGGAGATTCCGCGGCCCAGATCCTGTCGGCCGTCTCGGAGCTGAACCGCGCCTGCGACGGGCCACAGATCTGCACGGTGCTGGTGGACACCACGCCGGCGGGGTCCGCCGCCCCGGTCTGGGACGCCTGGCAGGCCCAGGAGGTGCTGCGACTCGGGTCGACCATCTACCGCGCGGACGCGCACGGCCGGCGCCGCGCGCACCACCTGGATCCCGAGCGGGTCGTCGCGGCACTGCGGGCCGCCCAGGTGGACGCTGCCTGGCTGAGTTGGGGTGTGGCCGGTGACCTGGCAGGCTTCGCCGCCTGCTGCGAGGCGGCCGGCATCGTCGTGGTCGGCCCGAACAGCCGCACCATGGCCCTGCTGCAGAGCCGCATCAGGCTGCGTGAACTCGCGGCCGGCGCAGGCGTTCGGGTGCCTGCCTGGCGCTTGGCCGACCGGTTGTCCGCGGCACAGGCAGCCGCGGCCGAGCTCGGGTACCCAGTGACCCTGCTCACCGCGCACGGCAGCGGGCAGCGCGGCACGCGCACCGTTGCCGGGCCGGATCGCCTGGCTGCCGCGTTCGCCGACCTGCAGGCCGAATCGGAGCAGGAGGCTCGCAGTGGCGTTCCTGGTGCGGCTGAACGGGATCCAGTGGTCCTGCTGGAAGCGGTGCCCCCTCGGGTCAGGCTGGTCGAGGCCGACATCGTGGCCGACGCGAGCACGGTCTGGGTTCTCCCGCTGCGGGACTGCACGGTGCGCCAGGGCGGGCGCCTGGTGCTGGCCGAATGTCCCTGCCCGGGTCTGCAGCCCGAGCAGGAGCAGGCGGTCCGCGGCGGCGCCGAGCGGATCGCGCGGGCGATCGGCTACCGCGGCGTCGGCGCCGTGTCCTTCGCGCTGGGCCCAGAGGGGGAGGTCTACCTCACCGGCGTCGACGTCGGGCTGCACGCCGCCTCCGCGGCCGTCGAGGAGATCTGCGGGCTCGATCTGGTGGAGCGCCGGCTGCACCTGGCCCGGGGTGGCATGCTCACCGAACCGGCCCCCCCAGGCCTGGGCCACGTGGCCGAAACCCGCTTGTGGGCAGGGGATCCCGAGCAGGCCTTGACCCCGGTCTCGGGGCGGATCGCCATGCTCGAACTGCCGTCCAGCACCGGGGTCCGGATCGATCTCGCGGCCCGGGTCGGCGACCCGATCGCCGCCGGCAGCGAGCCACCGCTGGCGCGCCTGACGGCGTGGGGCCGCAGCCGGGGCGAGGCGCTGACCCGGCTCCGCCGCGCGCTGGACCGGACCACGGCAGTGGTCGAGGGCGGGAGCACTGATCGCAGCTTCCTGCTCACCCTGCTCAAGCAGCCTGAGCTGCTGGCCGGCCCGGTCGAGGAGGGTTGGCTCGACCGGCGGTTGCACGCGGGAGCGTTCGCTTCCACCGCGGATCCGATGGCGTTGCTGGCCGCCGCGGTCGAGGCGTACGCCGCGGATCGGGCCGCCGCGCTCGGTGCCTTCTACGCGACCGCCGTGCGCGGCCGTCCGGAACAGCCGGAAGCGGTCGGGACCGGAATGCACCTGCGCTACCGGGGGGTGCCCTACGAGGTCCGGGTGGATCAGGTGGCACCCGAGTCCTACCGGGTGCGGTGCGGCACGGACGTCTGCGACCTGCTGGTGCACAAGGTCAACGCATTCGAGCGGCGGATCCACTGCGCCGGGCAGCACCGCACCGTGGTGGCCGTGCCCGCGAACGGCGGGTTCCACCTAGAGGTGGACGGTGCCTCGCACCGGGTCAGCCGCGACGACGGCGCGCCCGTTCGCGCCGCCGGACCCGCCCTGGTGGTGTCCGTGCTGGTCAGCCCGGGCCAGGCGGTTCAGGCCGGGGATCCGCTGGTGGTGCTGGAGTCCATGAAGATGGAGTCCACCGTCCTGGCACCGTTCCCGGGCGAAGTGGCCGCGGTGCAGGTGATCGCCAACCAGCAGGTGGACCCGGGCGCACCGCTGCTGCGAATCCGTCCCGGCGGCGCGCCCGAAGCGGGCGGGGACGAGCGCGCTGCCGGGTCCGACCCGCTGGACCTGAGCGGGCTGAGGCGCACCGAAGCCACCGGGCCGCGACCCTGCTCGGCGGTCTACGACGCCCTGCGCAACTACCTGCTCGGGTACGACCTTCCCCCGGCGGAGCTCACCCGGCTGCTCCGCATGCAGTCCGGCCTCGCGCTCAGCTGCGCCCCGGACGACCCTGCGCTGATCCGGTGCGAGGACTCGCTGCTGGACCTGTTCACGGACGTCGGCTCCCTCTACCGGCCACGCACCGAGGCCGACCCGGCCGTGGCGGACGAGCAGGAGCCGGTCACCGAGAACACCCAGGAGTACCTGCTGGCCTACCTGCAACTGCTGGACGCGGACCGGGCCGGGCTCCCCCGGCGCTACCGCGACCGGCTGGTCCGAGCCCTGGCCCGGTACGGGGTCCCAGATCTGCGGCGCAGCCCTGACCTGGAATCCGCCCTGTTCTGGATGTACCGATCATTCGGCCGGGTGCCGGAGCTGGCGCCGGTCGTGCTGGGCATCCTGGACCGCCGGCTTCGCTACCGGGCCGTGCTGGCACCGGTGGCGGGGCCGCAGCTGCGCGACCGGTTCGACCGGCTCGCGGCGTCCACCCGCGGACTGCTCCCGGAGGTCAGCGACCTGGCTCGGGACGTCCGGTTCCGCTACCTGGACGAGCCCGTTCTGGAGGCCGTGGTGGCCGGCGTCTACGCGGACATGAACGTGGAACTGCGGCTGCTGCGGACGGATCCGGCTGCGGCGGACCGGGAGCGGCACATCAGCGGGCTGGTGTCCTGCCCCCAGCCACTGCGGGCGCTGCTGCTGCGGTCGTGGCTGGACAGCCTGCGACGTGAAGGTGACGGCAGTCCGGAGATCGGATTCAGGCGGAGCCTGCTCGAGGTGTACGTCCGGCGCTTCTACCGGATCCGGGCGCTGGGCCCGTTGCAGTTCCCGGCGATCGCCGACGTGGGCGTGCAGGAGCCGGGCTCCGCCGGGACGGGCGCCCAACCGCTGCTGGCAGTCGCCGACTACCTGCACGAGGGACACCCGGTGCACCTCGTCGTGGCCTACACGCCGCTGGCGGACCTGCCGGCCGTGTCCCGCGCGGTCGCGGCGCACCTGACCACTCTCGGCACGGCCGGCACCAAGGAAGATGAGCCCGCCCGACCGAGGATCGTCGTTGACCTTGCCGCCTGGCGGCCGGAGGAGCAGCCTCCGATCGACGACACCGCAGCACAGGTAGCTGAGCTGTTGCGGCAGTGCGACTTCGGCCGCCCGCTGCACCGGCTGGACCTCACGGTGACCAGTACCGTGGGGGCTGAGGCCGAGCACCGGCGCACCCAGCACCTGACCTACCGGCAGTCGGCGAGCGGCGAGTTCGGCGAGGAGCAGCTCTACCGCAACCTGCATCCGATGCTGGCCAAGCGCCTAGGCTTGTGGCGGCTGCGCAACTTCCGGCTGCAGCGGCTGGCGTCACCCGAGGACATCTACCTGTTCCTCGGCGAGGCCTACCAGAACAGCAAGGATCGGCGGCTGTTCGCGCTGGCCGAGGTGCGCGACCTGACCCCCAGCCGGGACCCCGAAACCGGTGCCGTGAGCTACCCCTGCCTGGAGCGGATCTGGTCCCAGGCACTGGCCGACATGCGGGCGGCGCTGGCCGGCTGGGCTCCGCGCGAGCGCCCGCTGGCGAACCGGCTCGTGCTCGTCGTCCGCCCGCCGTGGGACCTGCCGCGCAACAGCTGGCACCCGCTGATCCGCACCTTCGCACCGATGGCCCGCGGCGCGGGCCTGGAGAAGGTCGTGCTCAGGGTGCTGCTGCCCGATCCCAGCGCCGATGGCGGGCTGCGGGACACCGTTCTGCACCTGGAGGGGGTCGAGAGGCAGGGCGTCACGGTCCGCGCCGAGCCGCCCGGCGACCAGCCGATCCGGCCGCTCACCGAGTACCGGCAGAAGGTGCTGATCGCTCAGCGGTTCCGGGTGCCCTACCCCTACGAGATCATCAGAATCCTGGGCCACGGTCGCGATGCCGCGTCCGAACAGACGGCCGGCACATTCGTGGAGTACGACCTGGACGACAAGGGTGACCTCGTCCCGGTGAACCGCGAACCGGGACACAACACGGCGCACCTCGTGGTGGGGCTGGCCACCACGTACACGGACGTGGTCCCAGAGGGGATCACCCGGGTCGCCATCCTGTCCGACCCGACCATGGGTCTGGGCAACCTGGCGGCTCCGGAATGCCAGCGGATCAACGCGGCGCTCGACCTCGCCGAGCGGCTGCGCGTTCCGGTGGAGTGGTTCGCGGTGTCGTCCGGCGCGCTGATCGCGATGGACTCCGGCACCGAGAACATGGACTGGATCGCGGCCACCCTGCGCCGCCTGATCGAGTTCACCCAGGCCGGCGGCGAGGTCAACATCGTGGTCACCGGAATCAACGTCGGCGGCCAGCCGTACTGGAACGCCGAGGCCACGATGCTGATGCACACCAAGGGCATCCTGGTGATGACCCCGGCCAGCGCGATGGTGCTCACCGGCAAGCAGGCCCTGGACTTCTCCGGCGGGGTGTCGGCGGACGACAACGCCGGCATCGGCGGCTACGACCGGGTGATGGGCTTGAACGGCCAGGCCCAGTACTGGGCCCCGACGTTCGAGGACGCCTGCCGAATACTGTTGCGGCACTATGACTTCAGCTACGTCGTGCCGGGCGAGCGGTTCCCGCGCCGGCGCCCGGTCACCGACCCGATCGACCGGGACGTCCGGACCTCGCCGCACACTGCGATCCCAGGCAGCGACTTCAGCCGCGTCGGGGACGTGTTCGACCCGGCGACCAACCCGGAACGGAAGAAGCCGTTCGACATCCGGTCGGTGCTGCGGGCCGTCTGCGACACCGACTCCCCGCCGCTGGAACGGTGGGAACGCTGGCACGACGGCGAGACCTCGGTGGTGTGGGACGCGCACATCGGCGGGATCCCGGTCAGCCTGCTCGGGCTGGAGTCACGGCCGCTGCCCCGGCGGGGCCTGGTGCCCGCCGACGGACCGCTGACCTGGACGTCGGGGACGCTGTTCCCGCAGTCCTCGCGCAAGACCGCGCGGGCCATCAACGCCGCCAGCGGGGTGCGGCCACTGGTCGTGCTGGCCAACCTGTCCGGGTTCGACGGGTCGCCCGAGTCGATGCGGAACTGGCAGCTGGAGTACGGCGCGCAGATCGGCCGGGCGGTGACGAACTTCGAGGGGCCGATCGTCTTCGTGGTGATCTCCCGCTACCACGGCGGCGCCTTCGTGGTCTTCTCCAAGGCGCTGAACGAGAACCTGGAGATCGCCGCGGTGGAGGGCTCGTACGCCTCGGTGATCGGCGGGGCCCCTGCCGCGGCCACGGTGTTCGCCCGGGAGGTGAAGACCAGGACGGACAGGGACACCCGGGTCCAGGCGCTGCGCGCGGAGCTGTCCTCAGCCTCCGGCGGCTCGGCCTCGGCGCTGCGGACCCGCCTCGCCCTGCTGACGGACGAGGTGCGTTCGGAGAAGCTGGGCGAGGTCGCCGCGGAGTTCGACTCCGTGCACACCATCGAGCGGGCGCTCAAGGTCGGCTCGGTGGACCGGATCATCCAGGCCGGGCAGTTGCGGCCCTATGTGGTGGACGCACTGGAGCGCGGCATGGCCCGGGTCATGGCTGCGGATCAGCCTCCAGCGCAAGGGTGAGCGCGAACCGGTGCCGGGGATCGCGCAGCCGGTCGCCGAAGAGCTGGGCGAGCTGGGTCATTCGGTAGCTGACGGTCTGCGGGTGGATGCCGAGGTGCACCGCGACGGCCCGGCGGTCGCCGTGGTCGGCGAGCCACCAGCGGAGCGTCCGGGTCAGCTCCGCCCGGCGCTTGTCGGCCAGCCCGGCCAACGGCTCCAGCTCCCGCTCGCGCAGGTCGGCGAGCAGCCGGCGGTCGGCGTGCAGCACGAGTTCCGGCAGGTGATCGGCCGCGGTGACGAGCGGGGCCCGGGGCAGCACCCCGTCCTGCACCAGCCGGCGCACCGAGTGGGCATCGGCCATCGACGTCGGCGCCTCCGCGGGCGGACGCACCGTCCCCAGGTAGACCTCGGGCTGCGGGCCGAGGCCGGCGATCAGTCTGCCCAGCCGCTCGGGGCTGGACGGGTCCGGAAGGATGGCCAGCGTCTCGCCCTCCTGGGCCAGGGTGAGGATCTGCGGCGGCACGACCGGCAGGTGCTGGCCGTCAGAGTCGGCCGCGGCGGGCAGCACGGCAACGGCCAGCAGGTCCGGCATCACCCACTGCACCCGGTCTGCGAGCCCCAGCACCCGGCCCTCAGCGGTCGCGACCTGGCCGCTCAGGATGGCCGTGGCCAGCTGCGAGCGCCGCACGTCCCGATGGCCGGCCTGCGCGGCGTTGTGCTGGCTGTGCCCGCGCGCGCTGGCCGCGGACAGCTCGTCGATGTACGCGAAGATCGCCTCGGCCAGGGTGACCAGCTCCCCGGTCGGCACTCCGGCGCCCACAGCCGCAGTGGAGAACCGGCCCCAGGTCACCCGCGCGCCAAGCCGATAGGCGGCGAGCAGAGCGTCCAGAGCCCGCCCGCCCCTGCTCTGCTGCTCGCCGAACGATTCGTAGAGCTCCACCAAGCGGGGCGTCAGGGCGTCTCCGGACGTGCCCAGCAGGTCGAGGAACCGGCCCAGGGCCAGCTCGACCCCCCGGCGCAACGCCTCGCCGTAGGCTCCGTCGAGGTTGCGGCCGAGCGCGGGGATCTCCCGCGCGATCTCGGCGAAGGTCGTGTCGGCTACCTCGGGCAGCACCGGCCGCAGCAGGTCCGCCAGCCCGGGGTCGAGCGCGGTCCACGGTCGGCCAGTGGCCATCCTTGTCACCCGCTGCCAAGTCAAGAACCCAGATTCCCCGTCCGAGAGTGTAGAAGCGGACCGGATTGCCTCCCAGGATATAGGTGTCGGGGTTGTCCACGTATGCCAGTCGCCCGATGCTCATAGGGAGTCCTCATGACGTTCGCGCCGAACCATCACAGCATCGGCGACGCCGCACCCCACCGTTCGCAGCTGCCACAGATCATCCAGGGCGGCATGGGGGTGGCGATCTCCGGTTGGCAACTGGCCGGCGCTGTCGCGCGCACCGGGCAGCTCGGCGTGGTGTCCGGCACCGCGCTGGACGTGGTCTGCGCCCGGCGGCTGCAGGACGGTGACCCGGGCGGTCACCTCCGGCGCGCGTTGGCCGCCTTCCCGGCTCCTGCGATCGCCACCTGGATCCTCGACGCGTACTTCATCGAGGGCGGGCGGAAGTCCGGCGAGTCGTATCGGGCTGTGCCCCGCCCCACCCTGACAGCGCCGGCCCGGCTGCAGGAACTCACCGTGGCGGCGAACTTCGTCGAGGTGTTCCTGGCCCGCGAGGCGGGCGGCCCGGACCGCGGCCCGATCGGCATCAACTACCTGCGCAAGATCGAGATCCCACTGCCGGCGGCCTGCTACGGGGCCATCCTGGCCGGGGTCGACTACGTGCTGATGGGCGCCGGCAACCCGGCCGAACTCCCCGAAATGATCCGGCGGCTGGCCCGGCACGAGGACGTCAGCCAGGGCATCCGGGTGCAGGGCTCCTCATCCGCCCACGGACCGTACGAGGTGACGTTCAGCCCCGGGGCCATTCTCGATGCCGCCCAGGCGCAGCCCCTGCCCGAACCCCAGGCCCTGGCGATCGTCGCCTCGGTCGGCCTGGCCCAGGCCCTGGCCGATGATCCGGTCACCCGCCCGGGCGGGTTCGTGATCGAGGGGCCCGCGGCCGGCGGCCACAACGCGCCACCCCGCGGTCCGCGCCGCACCGACCCGATCGGCCAGCCGATCTACGACGAACGGGACGAGGTCGACGTGCGTGCGGTGGTGGACCTCGGCCTGCCGGTCTGGCTGGCCGGCTCCTACGCCACCCCGGAACGGCTGCAGGAGGCGCTGGCGCTGGGCGCGACCGGCGTGCAGGTCGGCACCGCGTTCGCCTGCTCGGCGGAGTCCGGGTTCCCGGCGCCGCTCAAGCAGCAGGTGCTGGACCAGGTCCGCAGCGGCACGATCCAGACCCGCAGCGACTGGCGCTGCTCCCCCACCGGCTTCCCGTTCCGCGTCGTGGACCTGCCCGGCACGCTCTCCGACCCGGTGGTGCGCGCGGACCGGCCGCCACTGTGCGACCTCGGTGTCCTGCGCTCGGCCTTCCTCACGCCCGAGGGCAAGCTCGACTACCGCTGCCCGGCGGAGTCGGCGGAGCAGTACATCGGCCGCAAGGGCGGCCGTGAGGCCAACCGGGAGGGCCGGGTCTGCCTGTGCAACGCGCTGCTCGCGTCGGCCGGTCTGGCCCAGCAGCGGCGCAGCGGCTACCTCGAGCCGCCGCTGGTGACCGCGGGCGCCGACTTCGCCACCGTCGCGGAGCTGCTCGGTCGCCTACCCGCCGGCGCGGCGACGTACCGAGCCGCGGACGTGGTGCGATACCTGCTCAGTGGCCTCCCCGCTGCCGAACCGGCAGCAACCGGACCGGCGGCAGCTGAGCGGCCCACAAGAGGCGGCCCACCTGCGAGGAAGTTCTCGCGGGAACGGTCTGCGCCGGAACGGTTCCCCGTGCCGGTCACGGCGCGAGGGGGCGGCTGAGCCAGCTGTGCACCGGCTGGGCGGTGGCCAGGTCGGCGCTACCCGGGAGCAGGTCAGGCGGCGGCGCGGGTTCGGCGAACGCGATGGTCAGCAGGAAGACGCCCTCCCGCCGCCACCAGCCGGCAAACCTCCGGCCGTCGACCGCGGCGACCTCCAGAGGCGCCCAACCCTGCCTCGGCGGCCCGCGATGCACGGTGACCTCGACCGTCCGGGTGTCCGCGCGAAGCCCGACCTGCAACACCTTGAGCGCGCTCTCCTTGGCTGACCACAGCAGGTTGGCCGCGGTGTGCCGGGCTCCGGCATCCGGCTGACCGGCCACGTACTCCTGCTCTGCCGCGGTGAGGAAGTCCTCGGCGAAGGCCCTGCTGCGAGGCTCCACCAGCTCGAGATCGATACCCACCGTGCCGGGGGTGGGTGCGTCCGAGCGTCCCGCAGGCGGCCCGTCGCCCGCGCGGCCGGCGGGCAGCGCTGCGGGCGGATCCTCGTCGATCACGCAGACCGCCCAGCCGGCGCGATCGGTCAGCGACAGGTCGATCGGCAGCGCCACTCCGCCCACCTGCACGAAGGGGGCGCCGCTCCAGCGGTTGAGGACCTCGATGGACGCCATCGACGCGAGGTGGTCGGGAAGGCCGAGTGCCTCGGCGACCGCCCGCTTGGCCGCCCAGCGCCGGAGCTGGTACTCCGTGCGCCGCTTGGTGAAACGGAAGCCTGCGAGCCGGGCCTGCTCGGCAGTGGACATCCAGGCCACGCCCGGTGGCAGCTCATGCTCTCCCGCAGCCAGCCAGCGCACCCCACCACTGTGCTGGCTGGGGCGGTCCCCCGCCAGCCTCGCCGCGATCGGAATCCTCCCCGGCCGTAAGACTGCCCTGCCGAAATACTGCCCTGCCGAAATACTGCCCTGCCGAACTGCCCCGTCGGAAAGAGCTGGCAGCATTCACGCCCCGCGCGAGAGGGTGTGGTGATGGTGGTCAGTCACGTGCTGTCCGTACTGCCGCAGTTCGCGGCAGCCTGCCTGGTGCTCGCGGTGCTACCCGGACCGGCGACCGCCCTGTTCCTGCACCGGGCCGTCCGCGACGGCCGGGCAGCCGGGCTTGCCGCTGCGGTCGGCAACGAGATCGGGGTCTTCGGCTGGGCCCTGGCCGCCGGTGCCGGCCTGACCGCCTTGCTGCAGGCGAACCGGTTCCTGTTCGACGTCCTGCACGTGGCCGGTGCCGGCGTGCTGGTCTACCTCGGCATCAGCGCGTGGCGCAGCGCCACCCGCTCCGAGCCCGGGGAGTTCGGGGCAGCGCTGGTCGGCCGGCTGCCGTCCGGGCGCACTCCCGGAGCGGCGTTCCGCGCGTCGCTGGTCTCGATCGCAGCCAACCCCAAGGCCGCCATCTTCGCGTTCTCGTTCTTCCCCCAGTTCCTGCCCGAGCACGGCCCGGTGCTGGCAACCACTGCCGCGCTCGGTGCCGTGCAGGTGCTGATCGACGGCTCGTACTGCATCGGCGTCGTGCTGCTCGCCGTACGGGTCAGACCGTGGCTGTCGCGGGCCGCGATCCGCCGGCGCCTGGAGCGCTTCCTCGGTGCCGTCCTCGTCGGCCTCGGCGTACAGCTGGCGGCTGGGACCCGTTGATCGGCGTGCCACGGCTGCCCAGTCACCGACTGAGGTTGTCGAGGCGATCTAGGCGTCCCGGTATTGGTCCCGGACCTCAGGGAGTTGCTGGAAGCCCGCGGACCTGTAGGTGGCGACGGCGGCGACATTGACGCTCGGGGTGCAGACGATCGCGCTCGACGAGCCCAGCTCCCGGAGTGCGGCCGCCCCGGCGACGGTGATCGCCCTGCCGTAGCCGTGACCGCGATGGTCCCGGTGCACGCCCATCGGCTCGAGCAACCCGGGCTTCCCCGGGCCGGCCGACCACACCGTCACCGCCGCCACCGCGGTGCCCTGGTCGTCGTAGGCGACCAGACACCGGGCGTCGGCGTACGGCAATCCGGCCGCCATCGCGTGCCAGCGCTCGTCCGTGAAGGTCGACCTGTCGAACGATGCCCGCTGTACGGCGGCCCGCACGTGCGCCTGCTCCGGCCCGATCACCTCGATCCGCACGCCTGGGTCCTTCACCGGCTCCGCGAGGTCGCGGCGCAGCGGCGTCCACGGCTCGTCGGCGTTCCAGCCGTCCTCGAACAGCAGGTCCTGGACCAGCGCGCCCATCGGCGCCTCGACGGACACCTTCCCCCCTTTCAGTACGCCGCGCTCCGGCTGGGTCAGGTCCTCGACCAGCTGGTGCGCCAGCTCCTCGTCCCGCCGAGCGTCTGGCGCGATCGTCAGCCGCAACAGCGTGGGGCCGTCCAGCAGCCCGACGGCGAGAATCCGTCCTTCCCGGCTCCAGGTCCGGACCGCCGCGGCCGTCGCCTCTGCACCGAACCGCCAGTACCAGCCCAGGTCCCCCGGATGCAGCTGCATCGGCGCCCCGTCGTGCTGCCACTCCCGCAGCACGCCCACAGCCTGGCTCAGCGCGTCGACTCCCGGCTTGCCCAACACAATCGCCATACCCCGATCACATACCACCGTGCCGACAGCCCTGCACAGGGCCCTCCGCCGGGCGCCACCCGAGAACCGGCGGGGCGGGAGCGTGCGTAGACAGCTCAGAGAAGGGGAGGTGGTCGAGGTGGTCGAGCCACTCGAGTCCGAAGCCGGGACGACGGTGGTCCGGCCTGCCCGGACGGCGGCGACGGCGTGAACGGCTGGATCGCCGCCGGGTTGGCGGCAGCAGTCATCTCCCTGATCGATCCCGTGCCCTACCTGCGCGACATCGTGAACGGCAGGACGCGCCCCCACCGCAGCACCTGGTGCATCTGGAGCGTGCTGGGGGTGACGGCGTTCGTCTCCCAATGGGCGGATGGCGCCAGCTGGAGCCTGCTGATGCTCGGGATCCAGGCCACGACCGTGACGCTGGTGTTCCTGCTGTCCCTCTCCCGCGGTGTGGGAGGGGTGGGACCGGCGGACGTGGCACTGGTCGGCGTTGCTGCCGCGGGGATCGCCGGATGGATCGTCTTGTCGCAGCCACTTGTCGCCATGGCCTGCGTGATCCTGGCCGACCTCGCCGCTTTCGGGCTGATGCTGCCGAAGACCTGGCGCGACCCGCGCTCGGAGACCCTGTCGACCTATCTGCTGTCCTCGGCCGCCGGAGTCCTGGGCGCCGCGGCGGTCGGCTCCGTCCAACTGGACCTGCTGCTGTATCCGGCCTACTTCACCCTCGTCAACGGTGCCACCGGGGCGATCATCATCATGCGCCGACGGGTGTCACCCATCCCGGCCGCGACCGGGGGACTCGCACCGGGTCAGCCGTCCTGCCAGGGCGGGGACTCGTTCATCTTCGCGTAGTACTTGGCCAGGTGGCGCTTGACCCGGTCGATGTCACCCTCGGGAAGGTCGACCCCTCCGCGCGAGCCCTGCATGATCGCCGCGGCGGCCATCACGGCCCGGGGCACCGCCACCAGCCGACCGTCGACGACATCGGCGATCAGCAGCTTGTAGCCGGTGAAGTTGTCCTTGCTCTGGCTGTCGTACCAGACGTGGGCGTCGCGGTACCGCTGGTTCGGCTTCTCGGTCGCCCCGGCCCACGTGCGCACCCGCTTCTCGGCAGCGCCGCCGTTCCACCTGCGGCGGCGCTCCGCCAGGGGGTAGTCCTTGAACGCCGTGACGGACATCGTCGGCCTCCTCCGGTCTCGGACCCTCACTCGCTCATACCCATCCGGCGGCGGGTTATCGCGGGGTTGACGGACAGGACGCGGACTGGTTGCCGGGCCCGGGCGAGGCTGACAGCGTGGCTGTGGTGACCGAGAACGACATCATCCAGTTCGTGACCGGAATGCCCGGCGTCAGCTGCCGGACGACCGCCGGATGCCGTTCGCGACGATCGTCACCAAGGACTACCCGGGATTCGACACCACCTCGGACCTCGATCGGCCCGGACTGTTCCGCCTGAACATCTCCGTCGGCCGATCCCGGTTCGAGGAGCTCTGCGGCTACCCGCCCGCCTCGCACGTCGAGCACGCCGGGCAGATCGACTACGCGAGCGTGGACCGGCTCATGCCGCACCCGGTATACGCCGTGCAGGCCTGGGTGTCGATCGTGAACCCGGGCTCGGCGACCGGCGACCTGGCACGCACCCTCCTGGTCGAGGCGCACGGTCGGGCGGCCCTGCGGCATCGACATCCGGCGCCCTGACCGCCCGCGGCGGTTGGGGCCGCGCCGCACGGGTATGGGGCCGGGCAGACGGTGTCCAGCCGATGAGGAGTGCGCGGTGCAGGATCAGCAGGTCGTCGTGGTCACAGGGGCGAGCGGCGGGAACGGCCGCGCGGTCGCCCGCGCCTACGGTCGTCGGGGCGCCCGGGTGGGGCTGCTGGCGCGGGGCGAGCGCGGCCTGGAGGCCACCGCCGAGGACGTGCGGGCGGCAGGCGGCCAGGCGCTCGCCGTACCCACGGACGTCGCCGACCACAAGCGGGTGACGGCGGCGGCCGACAAGGTCGAGTCCGAGCTCGGCGAGATCGACATCTGGGTCAACGTCGCCTTCGCGTCGGTGTTCGCGTCGTTCACGCGGATCCTCCCGGATGAGTTCCGCCGAGTCACTGAGGTCACCTATCTCGGCTACGTCTACGGCACGATGGCCGCCCTGCAGGGAATGCGGGCCCGCGACCGGGGGGTGATCGTCCAGGTGGGTTCGGCGCTCGCGTACCGGGGAATCCCCCTGCAGACCGCCTACTGCGGAGCCAAGCACGCGATCCAGGGTTTCAACGAGGCGCTGCGCTGCGAACTGCTGCACGACGGCAGCAGGGTGAAGGTGACCATGGCGCAGCTACCCGCGGTGAACACCCCGCACTTCTCCTGGGTGCTCTCGCGGCTTCCGCGGCACGCGCAGCCGGTGCCGCCGATCTACCAGCCCGAGGTGGCCGCCCGCGCGATCGCCCCCGGCCTGGTCGATCGCTACCTGGCGCGGACCGGGTTCTCGTCCCAGCAGACCGAATCCCCGCGTGACCCTCGGCAACCGGTCAACCTGTGGAAGCCGGCCGACAGCGCACAGGGCCGCGACTACGGGGCGCACGGGGAGTTCGACGACCGGGCCCCACGGGCTCAGCCCCCAGCTGTGGGCCTCGCAGCACCACGGCTTCGTGGCGGCAGGTATCGGCGGGCTGGCCGCGGCAGCCGTGGCAGCGCTGCGTCGACACCGGTAGCCGCGAAGCCGGTAGATGCGACCGCGAGGTGCTGGTGCGGCGCGCAGTGGCCCGAGACGTCGAGACCCTGGGCGGCGGCGAGCGCGCCCGCCCGGCGGCGCGCGGCATGGTGAGCCGAACAGCTGACCCGATCCCGGATGCAACAGAGACAAGGGTTGTTGTCCGGTAGAGCTACGCAGGGGCGACAAGCCGCTCATCGACAACCAGCCCTCCGGACTGTTTGACGATGCGAGTGAACGGTACGACCTCCATCGAGACGATGCCGTCCAGCGCCGACGCGTCCGGTCGTGAACTCGTACAGATGTGAGAGGTCGCGGCAGGCCGCCGCCGCCAGCAGATTGTCGCGTCCCCACATCGCGGCGACGAATCCCGTCTCCGGAAGCTGGGCGAGCGCCTCGCCGACCTCAGGCAGGCGTGCCTGGCTGACGGTGACGTGTACCTGCGCGCCGACGGTGAGACCGAAAACGTGGTGCGCGAGGTCCACGCCGATGACGAGCGTCCATGTCCGAAACAGGGAGGCCAGGCGGCGTGCGGCGCTCCCCTCGCTGATCCCGGCGGCCTCCGCCAGCCGTGCGGTGGTGGCGCGGCCGTCGGCCGCGAGGACGTCGAAGAGCGCGGCGTCGTACGGCTGGAGGTGGACGGTCGGCACGTCCGGCCCGGAAGACGTGGAGTACGACGCTGGCGTCGATGTTGAGCACATGGGCCGTCCGGGGCAGGCTCCGTGTGAGCAGCAGGTCGCGCTGCTCCACCGACAGCGACCGGACCGAGAGGAAGACCTCCGAACCGGCGGCCTGCACTGGCCAGCGAGCAGGCGTACGAGGACGCCCGCACACACCTCCCCATGATCAAGAACACCCGAGCCGAGGTGCAGCGGCTCATCGAGAATGCCGCCACGAACATCTACGAGGTCGTCAGCGTCTCCTGATCCCACCATCACTGCCCGGCGTGACCGGCACCGGCCGTCCCGTTGCGACCTGCACGTCGTCATCAACTCAACGCGCCACCGCCCGGCGGGCAGCCTCGAACGGCAACCGATCGAAGACGATCCGCATGTGCGTGATCTTTCCGTCCCGAACGGTGACGCACTCGGCGCCGGGTGCGTCGGCGACCGGCGTGGTCTCGGTGTCATACATGACCACAGCCGTGGTGTCGTCGCCGAACGCACCGATCAGGCTGGTCCGCCTCACGATCTGCACGAAGGGGCCCATGAACTCCTGGAACGCCGCGGCACCGTCCAACCGCCCGGCCGGCGCCAGACACACGATGTCGTCGGCGACATAGGTCATCGCCCGCGCAAGGTCGTGATCGGTCCACGCCGCGTGGTAGGACAAGGCCGTCGCGAGGGCCTGCGGGTGATCGATAGCGGTGCTGGTGCTGGAGTCGGTGGTGCTGTCGCTCATGGCTGTCCCTTCGTGATGTGGACGCCGCGGCGACGGCTCGCCGGGCTCGCTGCAGGTTGAGACACCACCAGGGCGGCGATCGGAACGCCGCGAGGAAAGCCCGCGCTCGGGCATCCGGCACCAGAGCCCGCTGTGCGAGCATGAAGCGGTGGTGGCTTCCGCGCTGGAGCGTGCCCGTGGTGGGGACGAGCGGGCGTTCCAGGAGGTGACGCAGCCGCACGTGCGTGAACTGCACGTGCACTGCTACCGGATGCTCGGGTCCGTGGTCGACGCCGAGGACATCGTGCAGGAGACCCTGCTCGCCGCCTGGCGGGGTCTCGACGGCTTCGCCGGTCGCTCGTCGCTACGGACCTGGCTGTACCGGATCGCGACCAACCGGTGCCTCAACGCCGTCCGTGATCGGGCCAGACGCCTTCCCGCGCAACCGATCCCGCCCTTCGAGCCGCCGGAGCCCTCGCGCCGCAGCGAGGTGACCTGGCTGCAACCCTGCCCCGACAGCTGGCTCGCCGACGCCGAGCCGGGGCAGGCCCTCGACCCCGCATCCGACCCGCTCGCCCGCTACGAGGCACGCGAGCGGATCGAGTTCGCCTTCATCGCGGCGCTTCAGCGGCTCCCGCCGCGGCAGACCGCCGCGCTGCTGCTGTGCGACGTCCTCGACTTCAGCACCGCCGACGTCGCCGGCATGTTCGACACCACACCCACAACGGTCAAGGGCCTCCTGCAACGCGCCCGCTCGACGCTGGGCCGGCAGGCGCCACCCGCTGGGCCCGCCGCACCGATGCCCGGCTCGGCGGCAGAGCGGGCACTGGTCAGACGCTTCGCCGACGCCTTCGCCTCGGACGATGTCGACGGCGTGATCGCCCTGCTCACCGACGACGCATGGCTGGCTATGCCCCCCGCGCCGCACGAGTATCACGGCCACGCGGCGATCGCAGCCTTCCTGCGCGCCAGCAACGGCTGGCACGGCGCGCGCCGATTCCGGCTGGTGCCCACCCGGGCCAACACCCAGCCGGCGTTCGGCTGTTACCTCACCCGAGCCGACCAACCAGGAGACGACTACGCCGGCCTGCTGGTCCTCACCCTGTCCGGTGAGCGGATCAGCGCCATCACCCGGTTCCTCGGCCCCGAGACCCGCCGGACGTTCGGACTCGCCGAAGCCGTCGCTACAGGGCCCGGGTGATGATCTCGGCCAGCTCCCGGTCGGTCAGCTCGATCGGGTTGGCCTTCGTGCTACTGGCCCGGCGGGATGCTGCCACGACCTCAGGCACGTCGGCGTCCGTCGTCCCGTAGCGCGCTAGGCCGGGGATGCCGAGCGCCCCGCGCAGCCGGGCCAGCCAGTCCAGGGCGTCCGCACCGGTCGCGTCGGGCTCGCCGGTCAGCAGCGCGCCCAGCTCCGGCATCCGCGCCAGCGCCGGATGGTGGGGCGCCCGCTCGCTCAGTGCGCGAAGGTTCACCGCCACCGCGGGGGCCAGAAGGGCGGCGCAGACCGCACCGTGCGGCGCGCCGAGCCTGCCACCCAGGACGCCGGCGATGCCGTGCACAACGCCCAACCCGGCGTTGGCCAGGCACAGACCGCCGAGCAGGCTGGCCAGGGCGAGATCCTCGCGCAGGCCTTCTGCCTGAACACCCTCCAGTCCGCGCTGATAGGCCGCGCGCAGTGACCGGGCGCTGCGGCGCAGCCCGTCGCGGGCGAGGGCATCGGTGACCGGGTTGGCCCGCGCGGACAAGAAGGGCTCGATCAGCTGGGCCAGTGCGTCGCTCCCGCTCGCGGCCACGGTCGCCGGACCGAGCCCGGAGAGCAGGTCCGGGTCCACCAGCGCCACCCGGGGCAGCATCAGCGGGGTGCGCAAGCTGGCCTTGACCCCCTCCCCCGCGAGCACCGCGTTGCGGGTCACCTCCGAGCCGGTGCCGGCCGTCGTCGGGACCGCGACACACGGCAGGCCCGCGCGCTCGACCGGGCGCCCCTGCCCGATCACCTCCAGGTGGTCCAGCGGATCGGCTCCGGTCACCGCCAGCAGAGCCACTGCCTTCGCGACGTCCAGCGCGCTCCCCCCGCCGAAACCCACGACTCCATCGCAACGGGCATCTCGCACGGCCGCGATACCGTCCCGGACGGTGTCCAGCGAGGGCTCACCGGCCACGGGCAGCACCGCGCTGTCCACGCCCGCTGCAGACAGCCCCGCCCGGACGGCATCTGCCCGGGCCGGTGTCCGGCCGGTGACCACCATCGCCCGGGTGACACCAAGGCCCGCCACGATGGCGGGCAAACCGCCGATGCGTCCGGAGCCGAACCGGACGTCGCCCGGCACTGCCAGGTCGAACCTCACCGACATGCTCCGGCCCCCGTCACCGGCCCCCGTCACCGGCCCCCGTCACCAGCCCGCGTCGTCCGGAGAGACGTTGACGTACTCAACCCTCGACCGGGGCCGGGCCATCATCGGCGCCACCGCGTCACGCCAGCGCTGGTAGTGCGCGGTCTCCTTGTGCGCCGCCGCCGCGGCCTCATCCCGGTACACCTCGACGAAGACCATGTGCGCCGGGCGTTCCCGATCTTCGAGCACGT
Source organism: uncultured Actinomycetota bacterium (assembly GCA_963740575.1). GTDB lineage: Bacteria > Actinomycetota > Actinomycetes > Actinomycetales > Kineosporiaceae > CAVUET01. The sequence continues at coordinate 338,208 of CAVUET010000003.1, forward strand.
CGAACCGCACCACCCCCGGCTCCTGCCGGCTCGCGGCGGCGTTCACCTCGGTGGCCGCGCGGAAGGCATCCAGCTGATCGGGATCGACCTCGACGTCCACATGGACGACCAGCAGGCTGTACGTCACGGGGCCGACCTTATCCACCGCGACCGGGTCCCCGTCGACAAGACCGGATCATCAGGCCACCGGCACCGCGCTGAACCGCTCGACCCCGGCACTCTCCAAGCTGCCGTCGGGGCGGACCAGCACTCCGGATCGTTCGGGGATGCCCAGAACGACCGCGTCCTCCGGCAGGATCCGCCTGGCCGGCTCGATCCACTGCGTGCCACCCCGGAAATGCGGTAGCACCAGATCCACCGGCACGAGCGAGAGGGCCCGCGTGACCCGGGTGGGAGAACCGGGCAGCACCGTCCAGCGGCACAGCACCATCGCGCCGGCACTGGCCCCACTGATCGCGGTCCCCTGCTCCAGGGCGAGCCGGAGCGCGTCCGCCGACGGCGACAGCGCCCCCAGCAGCCGCTCCGGCGATCCGCCCGGCATGACGAGCAGGCCCGCGGTGGCCAGCAACTCGCTGAACTCGGCTCCCTCTTCCCATGCCACCTCTACCCGCCTTGCCCCGAGGGCCAGGTACCAGCGCCGCGCGTTCTCCCCCGCGGCACGCCGCTCCCCGCCAGGTCTGGCCGCGAAGGGCGCCACCAGGATCAGGTCCCGATCCGTCTCACCACCGGGAATCATGCGAGAGTCCATCTCTTCGCAGCCGGGCCGGAACTCGGCCCCGCCCTGCAGGCACACGTCGGCACGCATGTCCCCATCGTCGTCCGCCCGCCCGCAGGCCGGCGAACCGGCCGCGCTCGTTCCTCCTCCGCTTCCACGTGACTTGAAAACGCTTGCAGGACTGTTCCCCAACCCACTTGACCTTCGCCCGGTGATCTTCTAGCGTGCTCGATATCGGTGGCGGACAACGTTGTCAGTCGAGGTAGCCCGCAGCACCGGACACCGCACCCGAACCGGGCAGAACCGGCCATGCGGTCGGTAATCCACCGGTATCCGAGTCGTCGGCCGGGCCGAACTCCTCGCGCCGGATCCACACGTCAGTCGGAGTGACTGGAGTGATGACGTGTTGAGGGCTGTGGCTGTGGAAGAGACCCTGGCGTGCGTGCAGTCCGTCGCGACCGGACGCGGATCGGATCTGTGGCATCCGGACTCGGGGCGCGCGCTACCGCGCCAGGTGGCGGTTGCCTGCGGCCGGTGCCGGCGACGGACCGCGTGCCTGACCGAGGCCCTGACCCGCGCGGAGGAGCACGGAATCTGGGCTGGGCTCCCGCCGTCGGTACGCAGGGTCCTGCGCCAGCGGATGTTGCTGCAGCGGGACCGCACAAAGGTGATCAGCGAAGGGCTGGAGATCGCGGACCGGATGCGTGAGACCGCTGGCGCCGGATGCCGTGCCGAGTCGGAACCGGGTGGGGCGGCCAAAGCCGGCTGACGCGCCGGCGGCCTGTACCCGCTCCCGCCGGCCCCGACCGGGCAAGGGCGCACCCCGCGGGCCCTGGTCAGGACGGCGAGAAGTGTGATCAGGCCCAGGGGCGGGCGGATCGGTCCGCCCAGTACCGCTCGGCCTGCTCGGCCCGTTCGGTCACGAACGCAAGCTCGTCAGGGTGCAGGCGCACCCGCGCTGCGCCCAGGTTCTGGGTCAGTTGCTGCGTGGTGACAGCGCCCGACAGCGCCCGCCACGCCCAGGGCTGCGCCAGCGCGGCGGCGATCGCCACCTGATCCACCGTCACCTCCAGCCGGCGGGCCAGTTCTCGGGCCGCGACCGCGCCCGGAGCGGGATCGTCACTGCCGGGTGCGAGCCGCCCGTTGGCCACGACTTCCTTGACAATGACGCGGGCACCGGCCGAGGCCGCCAGGGCCAGCGCGGGGGCGGCCGATGGCTCGAGCAGGTTCCAGGTCGACTCGAACGAGGTGAACAGCGGGCTGCCCCCGACCGTGACCTCCAGTGCCCGGCGGACCGCCTCCCCTTGAGTCGGCCCCGAGGTGGAGATCCCCACCCGCACGCCCTGCTCGCGCAACACCGACAGCGCCCCGTGCAGCCGCTTGTCGGACAGCGCGGGCGAGTCCGTCGTGGCCGAGTGCACGTGGTAGAGGGCCAACCGATCTCCCAGCAGCGCCCGGGTCAGCTCCACCTGCTCGGCGAATGCCTCGGGCGAGTGATCCTTCACCTCGTGCACGCCGACGTCCATCCGCCAGTCGCCGACGTACCGATACCCCCACTTGGAACCCACCACGACATCGTCGGCCTCCGGGTGGGCCGCCAACCACCCCGCCAGGAACTCCTCCGCTCGCCCGTACGAGCGCGCGACATCCACGTACCGGACGCCGCAAGCGTAGGCGACGTCCAGGAGTTCGTGACTGCGCCGGCGCAGCCGTTGCACGTCCCGGTCCTCGCCCAGATCGGTGTCCCGACCGGAGGTGATGTACGCCGGCCGGGCCACCGCCGCCAAACCCAGGCCGATCGCCGAAACCTGCTCAGGATGTGTCTGCGCCATGAGCGATCGTTTCAGAGCCCAGAGCCGCCCGGCGGGAGGGCCGCCACGCGGGTCACGCGGGCAGGCGCGGACGGCACCCAGCACCCACGGACGCGAGGGCCCGGCCGGCCGGCCGGGCCCTCGCGGATCAGACGAGGTCGAGATCAGACGATCTCGTGATCAGGCAGTCGCGGTCAGGCAGTCGCGGTCAGGCAGTCGCGGTCAGGCAAGGTCGAACCTGTCCAGGTCCATGACCTTGTTCCAGGTGGTGACGAAGTCGTGCACGAACTTCTGCTGCGAGTCGTCGCTGGCGTAGACCTCCGCGATGGCACGCAGTTGGGAGTTCGACCCGAAGACGAGGTCCACCCGGCTGCCGGTCCACTTCAGCTCACCCGTCGCGTGGTCACGCCCCTCGAAGGTCTCCTCGGTGTCGGCGGTCGGCGTCCACGCCGTGTCCATGTCGAGCAGGTTCACGAAGAAGTCGGTCGTCAACGTCTCGGGCCGTGAGGTGAAGACACCGAGTCCGGACTGCCCGGAGTTGGCGTTCAGGACCCGCATACCTCCTACGAGGACGGTCAGCTCGGGAGCGGTCAGGGTCAACAGTCGCGCACGCTCTATGAGCAGATGCTCGGCCGGCTGCTCGTGCCCGGCTCCCAGGTGGTTGCGGAACCCGTCGGCGGTCGGCTCGAGCACCGCGAAGGCCTCCACGTCGGTCTGCTCCTGGGACGCATCCGTGCGCCCTGGCGCGAACGGCACCTCGACATCGTGGCCGGCCGCCTGCGCGGCCCGTTCAACCGCCGCGCACCCGCCCAGCACGATCAGGTCGGCGAGCGAGACCAGCTTCTCGCCGCCCTGCGACGCGTTGAAGTCCTGCTGGATCGCCTCCAGGGTCTGCAGTACCGTCGCCAGCTCGGCGGGGTTGTTGACCGCCCAGTCCTTCTGCGGCGCGAGGCGGACGCGCGCGCCGTTGGCCCCACCGCGCTTGTCAGTGCCGCGGAACGTCGAGGCCGATGCCCACGCGGTCGAGACCAGCTGGGAGACGGACAGTCCCGAGGCGAGGATCCGGTCCTTGAGGGCGGCGACGTCCTCGGCACCGATCAGCTGGTGCGTGACCGGGGGGACGGGGTCCTGCCACAGCAGGGGCTCCGCAGGAACCAGAGAGCCGAGGTAGCGCGAGAGCGGACCCATGTCGCGGTGGGTCAGCTTGAACCACGCCTTGGCGAAGGCGTCGGCCAACTCGTCCGGATGCTCGAAGAAGCGCCGCGAGATCGGCTCATAGATCGGATCCATGCGCAGCGACAGGTCCGTCGTGAGCATCACCGGGGAGTGCCGCTTGGACGGATCGTGGGCGTCCGGCACGGCGTCCGCCGCGGCTCCGCCCTTCGGCGCCCACTGCTTGGCACCGGCGGGACTGGTGACCAGCTCCCATTCGTAGCCGAACAGGTTCTCGAAGTAGTTGTTGTCCCAGGTGGCCGGGCTGGTCGTCCAGGCGCCCTCCAGGCCGCTGGTGATCGCATCGCCGCCCTTGCCGGTGCCGTAGCTGCTCTTCCAGCCCAGACCCATCTGTTCCAGGGGCGCTGCCTCGGGCTCCGGGCCGACATTCGCTGCGTCACCCGCACCATGGGTCTTGCCGAACGTGTGCCCGCCGGCGATGAGCGCGACCGTCTCCTCATCGTTCATCGCCATGCGACGGAACGTCTCCCGAATGTCCACGGCCGCGGCGAGCGGATCCGGGTTCCCGTTGGGCCCCTCCGGATTCACATAGATGAGGCCCATCTGCACTGCGGCGAGAGGGTTCGCGAGGTCTCGGTCACCGCTGTACCGCTCGTCCCCGAGCCAGGTACCCTCGGTTCCCCAGTTGATCTCCTCGGGCTCCCAGACGTCCTCACGCCCGCCGCCGAATCCGAACGTCTTGAACCCCATCGACTCCAAGGCACAGTTACCGGCGAACACCATCAGGTCGGCCCAGGAGATCTTCCGGCCGTACTTCTTCTTGATCGGCCAGAGAAGCCTGCGCGCCTTGTCCAGGCTCACGTTGTCCGGCCAACTGTTGAGGGGCGCGAAGCGCTGCTCGCCAGCGCCTGCGCCTCCGCGGCCGTCGCTGATGCGGTAGGTGCCCGCGCTGTGCCAGGCCATCCGGATGAACAGCGGCCCGTAGTGGCCGTAGTCGGCTGGCCACCACTCCTGCGAGGTCACCATCACCGCCTCGAGGTCCGCCCTCAGGGCATCGAGGTCGAGGGTCTTGAAGGCCTCGGCGTAGTTGAAGTCCGCGCCCATGGGATCGGCCATCGGGGGGTTCTGGTGGAGAACGCTCAGGTCCAGCTGATTCGGCCACCAGTGTCGGTTCGACGTGCCCACACCTGAGACCGGGCACTTGCTGTCGTTCTCCACGTTGTTCTCTCCTTCGGTTGCAGCACGGCTGTCGGCACGGGAGTGCCTCTGGAACGGTCGGGTCGGTGGCGGGCGGGGATCAGAGACCGGGGCTGGCTTCGGTGGAGCAGGCGACGCACAGGCCCCAGTAGACGACCTCGGCCTCGTCGATCGAGTAGCCGTTGTCGTCGGAAGCGGTCAGGCAGGGCGTGTCACCGACGGCGCAGTCGACATCGGCGATGGCACCGCACGACCGGCAGACGACATGGTGGTGGTTGTCCGCGACACGCGACTCGTAGCGGGCCACTGAGCCCGCCGGCTGGATGCGCCGGATCAGACCCGCGGCGTTGAGCGCGCGCAGCACGTCGTAGACCGCCTGATGGGACACCTCACCGAGCGCCTGGCGAACGACACCGATGATCGATTCCGTGTCGGCGTGCGGATGTTCGTACACCGCGGTCAGCACCGCCACCCGAGGACGCGTGACACGCAGCGCAGCACCGCGGAGCACGTGCTCGATCCCCGGCGTCGCAACCACCCTCCGGAGTCTGGTCGCTTTTCTGGAACCAGTCAAGAACTCGTACCGACCACTTCAGAGTGGTCGACCTACGACCTGAGCCCAACTCCATCCGGCTTCGCGATCATCGCGGCTGGGATCCGGGGGTCCGGTTGTCAGCGGCCAGGCGCACGGTCTCCGCGATGCGGCGCTGGCGGGTCTCGGAGCGCTTGGCGCTCTTGATCCACTCCAGGATGAGCTTCTTCGCCGACGGCGTGAACGCCTCGAAGTGCAACCGCGCCGGGGGGTTGCCGGCGAGTGCCGCGACGAGGTCATCCGGAACGACGAGCGCTTCGACCTCGTCCAGGGCTTCCCAGGACCCGTTGGCCTTGGCGATCTCCACGGCGCGCAGGCCCGCACCAGCCATTCGGCCCTCGGCGATCAGTCGCTCGACGCGGTTCTTGTTCGAACGGCTCCACTTGCTCGCGGCCCGCCGGGGCGTCATCGTGATCATCGATCGCTGCCCGTCCAGCCGATGCGCCCGACTGTCGATCCAGCCGAAGCACAGCCCCTCCTCGACCAGCTCCTCGTAGCTCACACGCGGCCTGCCGGTGGCCGACCTCCACTGCACGACGAAGACGCCGGGGCAGAGATCGTGGTGCTCTTCCAGCCACGCTCGCCAGTCGGCTCGTGTCTCGGGGTGGATCCGCTCGTACTCGACCACCCGGCAACGGTACGCACTGCTCTGCGCGGTAAGGGACGGTTCGCGCGGCGTTCTCCCGCAGACGGTCAGCCGAGCGGCTCGAACCGGGCCTGGAAGAAGCGCAACTGGGACGGCTCGTACGTCATCCGCAGCCCGGAGATCTCACCCCGGTGCTGGTGGACCTCGGCCACGGACTCGGCCACCACGTCCATGTGCGCCTGGGTGTAGACCCGCCGTGGGATGGTGAGCCGGACCAGTTCCAGCCGCGGATGCCGGTTGGCTCCGATGGCCGGATCGCGTCCGGCGCTGACGTTGCCGCGCTCCATCGTGCGCACGCCACTGTCCAGGTACAGCTCCGCGGCGAGCGCCTGCGCCGGGTACTGGTCCTGGTCCAGATGCGGCAGGCAGGCCCGGGCATCCAGGAAGACGCCGTGGCCCCCGATCGGCAGCACGATCGGAACCCCGAAGCCGCGGATCCGCTCGCCCAGGTAGAGGACCTGCCCGACCCTGGCTCTGATGTGGTCGAAGTCCACGCTCTCCCGCAGGCCGATGGCCACTGCTTCCATGTCCCGGCCGGCCATCCCGCCGTAGGTGTGCAGGCCCTCGTAAACCACGACGAGGTTCCGGCAGGCGTCGAAGACGCCCGGGTCGTTCAGGGCCAGGAAGCCGCCGATGTTCACCAGGGCGTCCTTCTTGGCGCTCATCGTGCAGCCATCGGTCAGGTCGCAGAGGGCCCGAACGATCTCGCTGATGCTGAGATCGGCGCAGCCGGGTTCGCGGTCCTTGATGAAGAACGCGTTCTCGGCCACGCGGGTGGCGTCGTGGATGATCCGGATGCCGTGCCGGTCGGTGAGCTCGCGGACCTGCCGCAGGTTCTGCAGGCTGATCGGCTGGCCGCCGGCCATGTTCACCGCAGTTGCGATGCACACGTACGGGATCCGCTCCGGTCCGACCTCCTTGATCACCCACTCCAGCTTGTCCAGGTCGACGTCACCCTTGAACGGATGCTCGCTGGCCGGATCGTGCGCCTCGTCGATGATCACGTCCACGAACCGGCCACCCGCCAGTTCCTGGTGCAGCCGTGTGGTGGTGAAGTACATGTTTCCGGGGATCACATCGCCCGGCTTGATCAGGACCTGGCTGAGCAGGTGCTCGGCACCACGGCCCTGGTGGGTCGGGACCAGGTGCCGATACCCGTATACCTCCCTCACCGCCGCCTCGAGGTGGTAGAAGTTCCGGCTGCCCGCGTAGGCCTCGTCGCCGAGCATCATCCCGGCCCACTGCCGGTCGCTCATGGCATTGGTGCCGGAGTCGGTCAGCAGATCGATGTACACGTCCTCGCTGCGCAGCAGGAACGTGTTGTACCCGGCCTCCCGGATCGCCGCCTCGCGCTCGGCGCGGGTGGTCATCCGCAGCGGCTCCACCATCTTGATCTTGTACGGCTCGGCCCAGGATCGACGCGGGTGCTCGGTCACGGGATCCTCCCCCTGGGCTCGTGGCATGGGCTCGTCGCGCGCCTGCTCGTTGCCCGGCTGTGTCAACCTATGGTGGACTTCGGTCCAGTATCACTCTACGCACGGAGCAGACCCGATGCCCGAACCGGTGGGCGAGAGCTGGCCCGCGCAGCTGATCGGTCAGCGGTTGCGGACCGCGCGACGCAGCCGTGGCATGACGCTGGACTCGGCAGCGGCTGCGGCCGGGTACACCAAGTCCTTCCTCAGCGCGGTGGAACGCGGCGGGACCTCGCCGTCCATCGGCTCGCTCTACCGGATCTGCGAGGTGCTGGGCCTGACCATGGCCGAGCTGTTCGAGACCTCCGACCCGCGGGACTCCAACGTGGTTCGGCGCGGTGACGTGCGACCCCGCTACCTCGGCGGTCATGGCGTCGCGAACTACTTGCTCTCCCCCGTCTCGGAACGCCGGGCGCAGCTGATCGAAACCAGAATCGAGCCCGGCGGCTCCCCGGGCCGGGAGCTCTGGTCGCACCGCGGCGACCTGGTGATCGCCACCGTCGTGGCGGGCAGCCTGGAGTTCAGGCTCGCCGACTCGGTCGTCCAGCTGGCAACCGGCGACACCATCACCTACGCGCCCAGCGACCCGCATTCGTGGCGCAATCCCGATCAGCGCGACCCTGCTGTGGCGCTGTTCTTCCAGCTGCCGGCCGAGTACTGACCCCCTCGAGCCTGGCCCCGGGCCGCCCAGCACCCGGTCACAATGCCGGGATCTGTCACAGTGCCGGGATCTCCAGCCGCATCCCCACCTGAATCACGTCCGGATCGGGCCCGATCGAGGGGTGAGACTCGGAACCTCGACGGACACCTCGGTGACGTGCCAGGCTGGGCTGCTCGGCCCCAGGCGGCCGATGGGTAGTGACGGCCGGATGGTGTGATGATCGCGATCTTGGGTGCAGGCGCGATGGGAGTTGCCGTCGCCACCCATCTGGCCCGGATCGGTCACCCGGTTCGCCTGCTGGCGACCGAGTACGACGCGGCGGTGGTGCAAGCCTGGCGCGAGCACCGCCCGCACCCCGCCGTCGGTGTGCCCTTCCACCCCGACATCCACGTGTACGAGCGCGATGCGTGGTCGTCGGGCCTGGCCGAAGCGGACATCGTGGTGGTGGCGGTGTTCAGCCCCGCTCTGCCCGCAGTGATTGCGGTGGCGGCGGAGTACGCCCCTGCCGGCGCTGTCTGGGTCCTGGCCACCAAGGGCTGGCAACCCGACACCCTGCTGACGCCGTCTCAGGTCGCGGCCAGCGTCCTGGGGGATGCGGCCCCGGTGGTGATCCTCGCCGGTCCGGGGATCGCCGCGGAGATCCTCGTGGGCTCCCCGACGGCGTTGGTATGCGCCTCGCTGGATCCCGACGCCCGCCGGCTCATCGCACGCACTCTGACCTCCCCGTCCATGCTCACCGTGACCACCAGCGATGTCGCCGGCGCAGAGACCGCCTCGGCGTTCAAGAACGTGGTGGCCATTGCGGTCGGCATCGGTCAGGGGCTGTCCGAACGCTTCATCGAGAGCGCCGTCGTCCGCGCATTCGCCAACGTGCGCGCGGCGCTGTTCGCTCAGGGCATGCTGGACATGGTGAAGCTCGCCGAGGCTAGCGGCGGTCGGGTGGACACCGTCGTGGGCCTCGCGGGCGCGGGCGACCTCTACGTCACCTGCGTCGGGGGACGCAACGGACGGTTCGGGCAGTTGCTCGGCTCAGGTGCGAGCCCGGCCCAGGCGATGCGCACCATCGGCAGCACGGTGGAGGGGGTCTCGAACACCGCGGCGGCCCTCGGTCTCGCCGCCCGGTACTCGATCGACCTGCCGACCGCCCGAGCAGTCGAACTCGCCCTTCGCGAAGAACTGACCGATGAGCGCGCCGCTGACCAACTGCGCCGTCTGTTCGAAGCCACCCTCCGGACGCACTCCGCTCCCGGGAGCGATGCCTCGCCGCCGGCCCCCACCATGGAGCGCTAGTCGACGAACAGTTCCCCATCGCGCTCGGTGACGGTTCCCCGGCCCAGCGGGAGCACCTTGGTCCAGGCGCGGAATGCCCAGCCCAGCCCCGGAATCCTCGCGAAGATCCCCTGCGGGCCGACGACCATGCGCCCGGAGCGCACGTCATACGCGGACTGGTGCCACGGGCACACCAGGCACCCGTTCTCGTCGATGTGCCCTCCCGCGAGGTCCGCCGCCAGATGCCGACAACGCCGGGTCACGGCGAAGAACTGCCCATCTACGTTGCCGACGGCGTAGGGCCCTACCCCGAGCACCACTCCGGGCCCGACCTCGTCCACCCGACCGATCCGCTGCTCGCTCATCGCAGGCTCCTCCCGCCGGAGCCGGACAGACTCCGGCCTGTCCCGACGCTACCGCGCCCGGCCGCAGAGGAGTCCGGCACTCACGCGCGGCGCCCCGGGGATGGGTGCGGGCACCACCCTCCTACCGGTCGGTGCACGAGTAGCCTGGATCGATCGAGGCCTGGATCAGCCCGAGGTCGGACAATTCCTGTCCGATCACCATGACGCGCGCGGTCGGCATGTTCGCGAAGGTCGGGGTGCGCACCCGCACCCGGGCCGGCACATCGGTGCCGTCGGACACCACGTAGTACAGAACCTCGCCGCGCGGTCCCTCGATCCGGCTGCAGGCCTCACCTGCGGGCACCTTGCCCTTGAACGGCGCTGCCGGCAATTCGGTCAGCTTGCTGGAAAGGCACTGACGGCGCCCCGAGCGGCCTATTCGGCAGATGCAGCGTCTATCGCCTTCCGAGGACGGTGCAAAGAGGCCTCCGAGTTGGATCACTCGATGTCGACAGGCGACGAGTCGAGGGCGGGTCTATGCCTGCCGCGTCTTTCTCCGATTTACCTGCCCGGTCCGACTAGCGCGCACAGGCGCGCAAGCCTGCAAGGGGCCGATCGAGGAAGGCCAGCGGGCGGTGGCGCCCGGGAAGCCGGTTCGCTGTCGATCACTCGCAGTAGCCGCTCGATCCCCCCAACCCCGGGGGCGGCGGCCCCCCGCCCGCGGCTGCCGGAGACGCGGGGCGGGTCGAGATCGTGGCCCCCTGTGGGCGAGGCGCGGCCATCGGGCCGCATGCCGCCCAGTGGGCGCAACGGGCAGCACGGAGGTATCCGATGACCATCCCAACCAGCTTCCTGTCCGGAAGGACACGGCGAGGACGTCAAGCACAGCCGAGACGTCTCCTCACCGCACTGTTTGCCGTTCCGTTCATACTGGCCGGACTTGTCGCGATCGCGGCGCCGGCGTGGGCGGCCGGCAGCGTGTCCGCGAGCGGGCTGCCGGGCAGCGGCTTCCCCACCTGGTACCAGGACAGTGCGGGTAACCGCGTCGAACTGTGCGTCGACGCGAGCGACGTCAACTGCGTCCTACCTCCGGCGAGCGACACCTACGACCCGAGCCAGCCATTGCTCTTCCCGTCGAACTACCCCGATGAGTCGTTCTACGCGCTCGCCTCCTCCGCCCTGGTCGACACACCCGGCTGCGGACCCGCCTCACCGCCCGGGCGGGCCTCGGTCCGGCTGGCCCTGGAAGCCGCCTTCATCAACGGTCCCCCGGCCGGTGGCGATCAGATGGTCTTCGGCCGGATCCGGATCAAGGTCACCAGCGGCCTGTGCCCGAACACCACCTACCTGTTCAAGCAGCCGTTCGCGACGGTCAAGCTGACCACGAACGGGTCCGGGGCGATCCCGGCGAACATCGGCACGGTGGACGTCGGATGCGTGCCGACTCCCGGCGTGCCCTGTGACTACAGCCTGGCGACTGGATCGCCGGTTCTGGGCACCGCAGCCGGTGGCGGGTTCCTGCGATGGAACCCGGCAGTGGCCCCGGCCGCACCGGCGGGCTACCTGGGTGATGGTGTCACGCTGCACTCGATCACGGGGGGCTCCAACGGCAACTCCTTCGAGATCCTCGCCGCGGACGGCACTGCGACCGGGCTCGCCACCGACCAGTTCACCGTGGCCGGGAAACTGGCCGGCCCGCTGCTGGCCTCGCCCAGCGCGGTCGACTTCGGCGGCGTCCCCCTGAACCAGAGCATCCAGAAGAGCATCACCGTGACCAACCTCGACCGGAACACGGTGTCCTTCGGCGGAAACCCGGCCCGGCTGCGCAACGGCAACCAGGCCTTCACCGTCAACTCGACCACCTGCCGCACCCTCGTCCGGGACGCCACCTGCACTGTCACGGTGAGCTTCCGGCCGCAGGCTCCGGCAGCAGCGAGCGATGTCATCGACCTCAGCTACACCGGGGCCATCCGCTCGCCGCTGGCGATCCCGGTCGCCGGTTCGGGCGTGCTCGCCGGCGCGCAGCCGCAGATCTCCCTGGCTCCGGCGGGCATGAGCTTCGGCGATGTGCGGCTGCGAACCGCCGTGACCAAGCGCTTGACCGTGACGAACAGCGGCAGCGCTCCGCTGTCCGTCACGAGCATCACGACCTCCGACGCCGCGCTCGGCGCGGATGCCGCCCAGTACCGGATCCTCGGCGAGAACTGCACCACGGAGGGCCGGTCCCTGGCCATCGGCGGCACCTGCAGCGCGGACGTATCGTTCGCGCCGTTCACAACCGGCCAGCACCCTGCGACGCTCACCCTGGCCAGCAACGTCAGCAGTGGGGTGACGACTGTTGCGCTGACCGGCAACGGCACCGGCGGCGTTGCGGCGGTCTCCCCGGCCGTCGACGCCAGCGACGGGTTCCCTGACTGGTACCGGGACGAGAACGGGGTCAAGCTCTCGCAGTGCATCGACGCGAAGGACCCGTACTGCGTCGTCCTGCCGGACGCGACGTTCGACCCGAGCAAGAACCTCGCATTCCCCACGAACTTCCCTGGCGAGTTCTTCTACACCGTCGCCGATTCCGACATCATCACCACGCCCGGCTGCGCCGGAAGCGCACCCGGGAAGGCGTTCATGCGCAGCGCGATCGAGGGCACGTTCGTCACCGGTGAGCCGGTGCCCAACGAGCAGATGGTCTTCGGTCGGACCCGCATCGCGGTGACCGGTGGCCTGTGCGCAGACACCGACTACACGTTCACCACGCCGTACGGCAAGACCGTCATCCGGACGAACGCCAGCGGCGCCGTCCCGCGGAACAAGGGCACCGAGGACATCGGCTGCGCACCGATCCCGCCCGCGACGTGCGACTTCTCCCTCGCCCTGAGCGCGCCGGTGCTCGGCGGTGCGCTGCGCTGGGACCCCTCGGTCGCGCCCGCGCCGCCGGCGGGATACCTCGGTGACGCTGCCACCTTCCACAAGGTGGTCGGTGCGCCGTTCAAGGAGGACGGCGTCAACCCGTCCAACTACTTCAAGGTCACCGGTCCTGGTAACGCCGTCGTCGGGCAGACCAGCCAGTTCACCGTCATGGGCAAGCTGCGCGGCCCGTTGGAGGCCACCGGCGGCACTGCGGTGCTGCCGGCAACAGCAGTCGGATCGACGTCGGCCGCCACCACCATCACCATCACCAACACCGGTGCCGCAGTGGGCGCCGCCGACGGGTCGGTCACGATCAACACGGCCACGATCGCTGGCGCCGACGCGGCGGAGTTCGCCATCGTGAATGACACCTGCAGCGCAGCGGCCCTCGCGGTGGGCGCCGCGTGCACCATCGCGGCAACCTTCTCACCAACCCAGACAGGGAACCGATCGGCGACACTGACCTTGCGGCACACCGGGCTCAACGATCCGTTCGTCGTCCCGCTCACCGGCGTCGGCCAGGCGGGCAACGGAGCGGCGATCAGCTTCGAGCCGCGGTCGCTCGCGTTCGGCCCACTCGGTACCGGCCGGACCAGCAGCGTCGAGACAGTCCTGGTCTCCAATGCGGGAGGCGCGAGCGACCTCGTGGTGACCGCGGCGACGATCGGCGGCGTGCAGCCGCAGTACACCATCGTCGCGAACCGCTGCGCCGGCGTGGCCGTCCCCGTCGACGGCTCGTGCGGTATCGACGTGGCGTTCACCCCGACGGCTGCCGGCACGGCGAACACGACCCTCACGGTCACCGACAACGCGCCCGGCGGCACCCACAGCATCCCGCTGACGGGCAGCGGCTTCGGCGGGGCCAAGGCGGTGGCGGCAACGCTGGACGGCAATGGCTTCGCGCGGTACTACCAGGACGCCAACGGCGTCCGACTGGAGCCCTGCCTGGACTCGGCGAACTGCGTCCTGCTGCCGGACCCGACGTACGATCCGGCCCAGCCGGTGAGCTTCCCGGGCAACTTCCCGGGCGAGTTCTTCTACACCGTCGCCGATTCCGAACTGCTTCCACTTGACGGCTGTGGGGGAACCACGGCGGCCGGAACCGCCCTGCTGCGGGTGGCGCTGGAAGGCTCGTTCGTCAACGGCCAGCCCGTTCCCGGCGAGCAGACGACGTTCACCCGGATCCGGCTGTTCGTCAAGAGCGGCCTGTGCCCGAACGTCAGCTATGACGCGGTGACCCCCTACGGCATCTTCTCCTTCGGCACGGATGCCAACGGGGCGCTCAAGCGCACCGATGGCACCCAGGACGTCGGCTGCCCGGCGGCCGTGGGCACGCCGTGCGCCTTCGCCGACGCGCTGGTCAGCCCGGGGCCGGCCATGTTGACGACGGACACGCCGATCGAGGGCTTCCTGCGCTGGGACCTCAACGTCGGCGCACCACCCGCGGGGTACCTCGGTGACGCAGCCAGCCTGCACAAGGTCGTCGGCGGCACCTACGTCCCGCCAGGTGCTGCGGGTGCCTTCAACGGCTTCCAGATCCGGGAACGGGCGGGCAACGTGGTGGCCTCGACCGACAGGTTCATCGTTGCCGGAAAGGTCGCCGGTCCGCTGTTCGCCGACACTCCGTCCGTGGACTTCGGGCACGTCGACCAGGGTCAAGCCAGCACGACCCGGACGGTCTCGGTGACGAATGTCGGTGCAACGGCCACTTCGGTGACCGCATCGATCACCGGAGCGGACGCCAACCAGTTCCGGATCAGCGGCGGCACCTGCACCGGCGCGGCCGTCACAGCCGATGCCTCGTGCACCGTGACCGTGCAGTTCGCCCCGACCAAGGCGGGCAACTTGACGGCGAACCTCACTGTCACACCGGGCAGCGGCCGGGTCCTCACCGTGCCGCTCACCGGGGTCGGGGACGCCGTCGGGACACCTGCCATCTCGGTGACGCCGGGAGTGTTGTCCTACGGGAGCGTGACGGCGCCCAACACCGCGACCCTGACGACGGCGATCTCGAACGCCACCGGCACCGCACCGCTGGTGGTCAGCGCGGCGACGATCAGCGGGCCGGACGGGTCCGACTTCACCCGGACCGCGAGCACGTGCCCGGATGGGGGCACGCTGTGGACGGTCCCGATCGGTGCGAGTTGCACGGTGAGCGTCCGCTTCGCGCCGCCGGCGATCGGTTCACGGACGGCGTCGCTGACCCTGAGCCACAACGCGGCCGGTGGTTCGACCGTCGTCTCGCTGACGGGCACCGGCGCGGGGTCGGCGTGGTCGGTCTCACCGAATCCGGTCGGCTTCGGGACGGTGAAACTCAACTCCACCAAGACACAGACGCTCTCGCTGAAGAACACCGGCACCGTGCCAGGGGCCATCACCGGCGCGGCGACGGCCAACGCGACGCCTGGCGCGGCATTCGCGGTGGTCGCCGATCCGGCCACGAGTACCTGCCTGAACGGAACCGCCGTGGCACCGGGCAAGACCTGCACACTGGTGGTGACTTTCAGGCCGACGACCGCGGCCGCCTACGCCGGCGATCTCGTGATCACGGGGGACGGCAGCGCCTTGCCGCCCACCACGACAGCGCGACTCACCGGCACCGGCAAGTGACCGGTTCGAGCCTGGCCCGATGATCGGGTCCGGTCGCCGCGTTCCCCCGCGCCGGCGACCGGACCGCGGGCCGCACCGCGTCGGCACGCCGAGAGCGCCCCCTCGGGCCCGCGGCCGCGACCCGCACAGCGTCGGCCCGGTCGGTTGCTCCACTGCGACCGGGCCGACGCTGGTCAATCCCGGGGCTACCACTGCGAAGCGGTCAGCTCCTGCTTGACCTCGTCCGGCGCCACGACCTCTGCCAGACCTGGTGATCCCCGCCGCGCAGGGGCACCTGCAGCCGCACCCGCGTCCCGTCACCGGGGGCCGTCAGCAGGCTGTAGCGGCCCCCGGCGGCGCGGGAAGCCTGCGCGTACAGGGTCAGCCCGAGGTGGCCATACGCGGTCGATACCACTGTCGACGGGTCGAAACCGCACCCGTCGTCGGTGATGTCGAGCGTGGCGTCGTCGCCGTCCCGGGTGAGCCGGACCGTCATCGTCGAGGCCCCAGCGTGCCGGACGGCGTTGCGGATCGCCTCGCGGGCAACCAGGCAGAGCGCCGTGTGCGCCTCACGGGACACGTCGTCGACGGGCTGGATCTCGCGGCGTACGGCGATGCCCGCGCGCTCCGCGTCGAGGGCGGCAGCGGTCACCACCTCATCCAGCGCGCTCGCGGCCAGGTCCGCCACAGCCAGGGAGCTGATCATCCCGCGCAGGACCCGGACGTCGTCGCGGATGATGTCGTTGAGCTGCCGGGCTGCCGCGCTCACGTCGGCCTGATCCGACCGCTGCGCCACCGTATGCAGGGTACCGAGACCGAATCCGACGGCGACGAGGTCCTGGACCACCCCGTCGTGCAGTTCGGCCGCGATCGAGCGCCGCTCGGCCCCTGCCGCATGATTGGCGAGTCTGGACAGGACGGCCCGTTCCTCCTGACCTCGGGCGATCCTGCGCGCGAGAACGACTGCCAGCGGGAGCAGGAGCAACTCGAGGGCGAGCAACGAGAGCACGACGAGCGGGGTGATCTGCCGGACCAGATTGGCACGCAAGGTGTAGAGCCGATCGGCCGGCAGGTAAGCCTCGACGAGAACCGTGTCGCCGTTCGCCGCAGTGACCCCCGCGTAGACCTCGAGGGTCTCTCCGAAACCGGACTCGAACTCGTTCTCTGCCTTGGTGCTGGCGGACAGATGCGCATCGACGCCGTGGGTGTGCATCACCTCGAGATCGCCCGGGTCGATCGGGTAGGTCCTGCCGATCAGGCGTGGCTCATCGGAATACAGGATGGCGCCTCGAGTGGACCACACCTTGACCCGGAGGACCTCGTGTTCGTCCATGTGCAGCTGGACGACCCGGTCGAGAGCGGCGACCCCGGACGGTTCGCCGTCCACCAGACTCTGCGTGACCTGTGGCGCGACAACCAGTTCCGCGAACTGGCGCGTGTACACCGCGGCATCCCGGACGGCGGCGGAGGCGGCGACCTGGCCCGCCACGACGATGGCACCGACACCGACGAGCAGGAGCGCGCCGAGGCTCGCCGCCAGGTAGCTGAAGACAGCGCGACGGACGAGGCGACGCGCCTCCGCGCGCCCATGCGCGTCGTCGTCGGCGAACGCGTCGCCGGCGGTTGCGCCGCGCCTGTCAGACCCGCCCGGCGCTGGCTCGGGCACGAGCACGGTCATCGCCCGGTCCCTGCCGCCCTCAGCCGGCCTGGTGCAGTTGCAGGAGCCCCAGCCGGGCAGCCGTGACGACCGCCTCGAGTTGGGAGTGGCAGTCCAGCTTGGTCAAGATCGCCTTGACGTAGCCGCGTGCCGTGTGAGGGCTGATCCCCAGCCGATGGGCCGCAGCCGTGATGTCACGCCCCGCAGCGAGTTCCTGCAGGACGTCGATCTCGCGAGCGGTCAGCATGGGGGCCGGGGATCTCGGTGCTGCCCGGCCCCGTCCCAGTGCGGCAACGAGCCTGGGGTCAACCACCATCGATCCCTTGCGGGCACGACGGAGGGCGTCGAGGACCTCATCCAGTCCCCCGGTCTTGGCGACGTAGCCGGCGGCCCCTGCTTCGGCGGCGCGGCTCACCAGATCGGGATCCGTCTCGGCGGTGAGGATGACGACCCGCACCTGGGGAAAGCGGCTCGTCAGTTCCCGCGCCAGCCACATCCCGTTGCCGTCAGGAAGGTTGAGGTCGACCAGGATGACGTCCGTCTCGACCCGGGCCGCGAGATCGAGGCCAGCGCGCACGCCCGTCGCGTGACCCACGAACTCGAAGCCGGTCTCGGCCCTGAGTGCGAGCGCCAGCAGGTCCGCCATCGTCTTGTGGTCGTCCACGATCGCCACCCGCAACGGGGCAGTACCCGGACTGCCCGGGATGTCTCCGGGTGGCACAGTGGTCTCCATTACGCCCCATTCGTCCTCGCGGCACCGGTGTCGCACGAGCGAGCACGCCTGGTGACCATGGTGCGGCCTCGGGCCCGAGGTGCGCTGCCGAATCACCCGCACGCCCCACCACGGCGCGAAGGTTGTCATCAGCGGTGATCTCGTATCACCCGCTCCGCCCCGTTTGTCGTCACGCCGCGCGCTCACTTCAGGAAGATCGCCGGAGTCTCGTTCCGCCTCGACGTTCGCAGGACGCGACCCTCAGATCGACGACTCGCCGAACTTCGATCGCAGGAACTCGCCCTGCAGGAGCAGGAGTGTCTGGGGGTTGATGCGCGAGGGTCGCCGGGCCACTTCGGCCAGGCCGGCCTCGATCGAGGCCAGTTGGTCGGCTACCTCCACCGCGACCGGCCGGCCCCGGACGACGGCTTGCGGATCGGTCAGCGCGAGGAATGGCGCAAGGGTGTCCGGCAGGTACCGCGTGACGGCGGCCTGCACGAGGTAGGAGGCGGGCGCTTCGAGGTCACCCTCGGCGAGGCGGATCAGCAGGTCGTCGAGGTGGGCGTCGATGCGGCCCAGCGTGGCGACGCCGCGCTCGTCCAGCCGACCGGAGCCTCGGGCACGTCCGACCAGGGCACGCCGGTCACGATCCAGGCCACGAAGATCGACACCGTTCGGACCGCGGGTCGTCTCGTCGATCTCCGCCAGGGCCTCGGCGAGGGCACCGATTCGCGCCCTACGGACGCGGCGGGTGCGCACTGCGGCGACCCCGAGGGTGGTGATGACGCCTGCGACGAGGCCGCTCGCCACCGCCGCGGTGGTGCTGGCCACGGGCAAGAGCACGCCGGTCCCTGCGGCGGCCACCCCTGCGAGGACAACGCCGTCCCGGGCTCGGGCCGAGCGGCCCTTGGCCACCGGCCGGCCGGGGAGTGTCCCGAGAACCTCGGTGTAGGCAGCCAACCGGAGGGCGAGGCCACGGGCCTGCACAGCGGGAAGCCGCGGGCTGATCCGCTCGAGGTCTTCGCGCGTGCGCGCCAGATCCCGCTGGATGCGCCGCTGCTCGGCAGACCCGACCCGTCCGCTCGCGGCCATGCCGACCACCCGGTCACGGAGGTCGTCCAGGCGGGCCTCGGCGGCCTGGGCTCCGCCCACCGGATCCACCCACTGAAGGGGGGCAGCCACCGCACGGTAGACCCGATCGAACAACCACGGCGCCCGCTCGCTCACGACGTCGACGACGCCGCCAACGAGGCGACGCGCCAGTGTCCGGCGTCGGGCTGACATCGCGTGCCCCCTCTCGTCGTCTCCACCGGCGAAGCGACCGGGGCCGCCGCAAGGAGACCCGCACTCTGAAACGCACCGCCCCACCCCAGTGTGCCCGCACGAACCCGGGCCGCCCGACCCTCGTCGGTGCGTTTGCCGCCGGGTTGGATGATGGGCAGATGCTTTCCGCGCCCGGTCGAGAACCACCTGTTCGGCGGCTAGGGCCGGCCCTTGTCCTGGGCAGCACCGAGGACGAGTGCACGGTCTTCGCGGATGGGCACGCGATCGAGGTCCCGTACGCGTTGCCCTTTCCCCGGCCCCGCGCCAGGCGCCATCCATGATGGATGCCGATCACCCGGAGGGGGCACGTCGCAGCGGCTACGACGCCGAACTGCAGCGGCACAACGAGATACTGCGCCGGGCCTGCGAGATCCAGGTCCGCGACCACATCCTCGACATCGGGTGTGGGACCGGGCAGACGACCCGGCAGGCTGCGCGCACGGCCCAGGCGGGAAGTGCGCTCGGGGTCGACGTCTCCGCACCCGCGATCGACCGCGCCCGGGTGCTGGCCCGGGCGGAGGGGCTGCGCAACGTCACCTTCGAATGCGCAGACGCGCAGGTCCACCGCTTTCCGACCGAGCGCTTCGACCTGGCGATCAGCAGGTTCGGCACGATGTTCTTCGACGACGCCACCGCCGCGTTCGCCAACATCAGGCGGGCGCTGCGCCCGTCCGGGCGACTGGTGATGATGGTCTGGCAAGCCCACGAGCGCAACGAGTGGGACGTGGCCATCTGCCAGGCTCTCGGGGGCGCACAGGCCCTCGGCGACACCCAGGCACCAGGGGCCATCGCCGGCGGCGGCCCGGATCCCTTCTCGCTCGCGGACCCGCCGACCGTGACGCAGATCCTGGAGGCGGCGTTCTCCGACGTTGCCTTCATCGAAGTCCGCGAACCCGTCTACTACGGTCCGGACGTGACCGCCGCCCTCGACTGGGTCCGCGGCTTCACCCGCACCAGCGAGGTATTGAATCGGCTCGACCCCGCCGCTGCGGCAGACGCAGTCCGGCGGCTGCGCGAGACACTCGCCGGACGTCTGAGAGACGACGGTGTCTGGTTCGGCTCCCGCGCCTGGATCGTCACCGCTCGTCCTGCCTGAGACGACCGGAGGCAAGCGCGCCTCCGACGTTCACCACGACGTTGCCTCTCTTGTGCCCCCGGTCGACGTAGCGGTGCGCGTCGACGATCTGCTCCAACGCGAAGCACCGATCCACGACCGGTCTCACCGCGCCGACTTCGACCAGGTCCTTCAGCAGGCGCAGCGCGTCGGTCTTCTGCACGGACATGCCGAACCTCACCCGTCGCCGCGCCGAGGTCCACGTGCCGAGCGTCTGGACGATCGGGGTCAGCCCCATCACGGTGGTCAGATAGCAGCCCCGTGCCGTCAGGGACTTCCTGCACCGGTGGAACGAACTGGCGCCGACGGCGTCGAAGATCACGTCGTAGCGCTCCCCGGTGGTACCGACGTCCTCCCGGGTGTAGTCGATAGTCCTGTGCGCGCCCAGGGACCGGACCAGCTCGAGGTTCGACGTACTGCAGGTGCCGGTCACCTCCGCGCCGAGGCAGCGGGCGATCTGGACCGCGTACCCGCCGATGCTTCCTGAAGCGCCGAGTACGAGCACGCTCTGCCCCGCGCGCAGATGCGCCTTGTCCTGCAGGAAGAACAACGCGGTGGAGGCACCGTCCATACCTCGTCACCAAGGGTGGAACCTGGTCGCGCTCCTGCCCGTGGACTCCACGACACCGGCCAGTTCGAGCCCTGGGACCCGGTATCTGCGCCGCGGTCGGCGCAGGCCCACGACGACCCTGACCGCCGCGGACCCGCCCCGTCGCAGCATCGCGTCCGCCGCCGTGACGGTCGTCGCGCGCAGCCTGACCAACACTTCCCCCTCCCCCGGCACGGGCTTGGGCAGATCCTTCACCTGAAGCACCTCCGGCGGTCCATAGGCCCGCCACACGACTGCCCTCATGCCACCTCCTCGCCCCGACGCATTGACAAATCATGTCTACGTGTCGGTCTTGACAATCTGACGAGTCTTGTCAATCGTGAAGTGGTGACCGATCCGAGGCGACAGAAGATCATCGACGCCGCGTTCGAGGTCTTCATGCGCTACGGCTACCGCCGCGCGACCATGGACGACATCGCCCGACGGGTCGGCCTGTCCCGCCCGACGCTCTACCTGACCTTCCCGAACAAGGAAACGGTCTTCCGGGCGGTGGTTGAGGTCGGACATGAACGGATCCTCGGCGAGATCGAAGCCGGGCTTGCCGCGCAGCCGTCCTTGACCGAACAGTTGCTCCACGTGTTCGAGATCTGGAGCATCCGGCCCTTCGAGATGGTCGCGAACTCCCCTGCGGCCGACGAGCTGATGACCGACTCGTTCGACTTCGCCAGTGATGTCTTCGACCTCAGCGCGCACCGGCTGGCCGCCATTCTCACTCGGCTGCTTCGCGCGGCCGTCACCGAACCGGACGCGCTGGACCCATCGGCACAAGCCCGGGCCCAGGTCCTCATCGCCGCCGTGCACGGGTTCAAGTCCAGGGCACGCGACACCAACACCATGCGGCAACTGATCCGCGATCTGGTCGGCATGACCGTGGCCGGGCTCCCGCTGCGCCTCGACACCGCCGCACACGAGGTCAGCCGTCGCTCGGCCGTGCCGGTTGAAGAAACGCCTGGATGAGGCATCTCGGTCTCAGTGTCGTGTGCGCGTCGACCGCATCGTGATCGTGGTGGTGTTGTCGCCGAGTCCGGTCACCTCTGTCATGCCCAGCCGCCGGCAGAGGGCTCGCGCCCGCCGGTTGACGATGTGCAGGTCCACGACGAGGTCGTGGCCGTCCTGCTCGGCACTATTGATGAGGGCCGTGATGAGGTTGGTGCCCACGAGGTGGCCCTGATGGTCGGGGTGGATCTCGATGCGTGCGAGGTAGGTTTCGGTGCGACGGCGCTGGACGACCAGCACCCCGATGTCCCGGTTGTCAGCGGTGATGACCTGCCACCGCTCGGGGTCGAAGACTCGGTCGTGGAGGCCGCGCTGGGTCTGCTCGGCCCAGCCCCAGATCGCGGCGATGTACTCGCCGAGGGCGGCTTTGTGCACCTGGAAGCAGAACTCGCTGTCGGCGGCGGTCGTGGTCCTGCGTGCGATGACGGCCATGCAGCGGCCTCCTCGGGACGATCGATCGGAACCGACGCCGCGAAGGACAACCCCGGCACGCCCGGCGGTCTTCGAACCCCGGCCCGCGTCGACGTCGGTTCGCCGCCGAGGTCGCGCTGGTACCTGGGTCCCCGAGAGGCTCACCCTACGCGTCAATGACGTGGCCGAACGGCACGCGCACTCGGCAATCGGGTCCGCTCCCGATGCTGTACTCGCCCTGCACGCCGGCGACTCCGCTGCCAGGGACCGCAGTCCCCCGTGACGCGGCGCGGGCTGGGTGTCCACCCATCACGATGCGCCGCGCTCCCGTCACGGGGTGCCTATTGCGGTCTGCGAGAAGGCCGGTGCCCCGGCTCACCGACAAGGACGTGGGGGACGCTCGGCTCGAACACGCGGTAGCGGCTGCCGCCCGCCGATTTGGCCGCGTACATCGCACTGTCGGCTCGGCTGAGCAGGGCCTCCGGGGTGAGGTCGTGCCCGACCGCGATCCCAATGCTGGCCCCGATCCGGTGCCCGTCGTGCGCGGGCATCCGGGCCAGCCGCTCGACCAACCGGGCCGCCAGGGCAAGGGCGCCGTCGGTGCTGCGAACGGCGGGCAGCACGCCGAACTCATCTCCACCCAGGCGCGCGGCGATGTCCCCGGGACGCAACTCGTCCTCCAGCGCCTCGGCGACGTGGCGCAGCAACAGGTCCCCGGCGGCGTGGCCGCAGTCGTCGTTGACCGCCTTGAAGCCGTCGAGGTCGATGAACATCACGTTGGCCGGACCGCGGGGTAACCGCTGCCCCAGCATGGTCATGAACGCCTGCCGGTTGAGCAGCCCGGTCAGCGCGTCGGTGGCCGCCAACCGACGCAGCTCAGCCTCCAGCCGCTCCCGGTCGCTGATGTCCCGCACCGACAGGGTGTATCCCGCATCGGCGGCACGCCGGCTCACCGTGGACTCCAGGTGGCGCCAGCTGCCATCGCCGTGCAGGAACCGCCCGCTGACCCGGATCCCGGGCAGCTGCCCCGCCTCCAGACGGCGCAACTCGGCCAGCAGCCGGGCCCGGTCGCCGGGATGCACCAACGCGCTCCCCAGGCGCCCCAGAAGTGCCCCCGGCTGATAGCCGATCACGTGCGCCACCGCCTGGTTGACGAACTCCACCCGGCCGTCGGCGTCCACCTGCAGGATCGCGTCACGGCTCTCCCGGAACACCTGATCGAGCCGGTCGGCGTGTTCCTGCAAGGCATGCCAGAGCCCGGCGTGCTGGCGCCGGATCAGGATCATCTGGACGGCCAGCACACTGATCAGGCTCACTGCGGCGACGAACGTCATCAGGCCCCTGCCTGGCGCCGCCGCGGCCAGCAGCCCCGGGATCACGGCCACCTGTGACAGTCGGGTCAACGGTGGCCGCGCCAGGCCGACTGAGCTGCTGTCCGCGGGGATCCCGGCCCAGACGTCCGACCGCCCGGTCAGCGTCGCGCAGCCCAATGCGGTCAGAACGATCAGCCATTGCACCACCCCGAATTGAGGGTGATGGGTCAGAGCCAGGGTGGTATCACCTGTTACGGACAGCAAGGACGAAACCACGATCAAGCCCGCACGCCCGCGCTCGGGCACATCGACCCGCGCAGCGAGTCCGGCAGTCAGGCCGGCCAGGAGCAGATCACTGGGCAGCCAGAACAGTGCCAGCGGCGCGAACATCGCCGCTCCCGGCCGGGAACCGGTCAGCCCCAGCCCGACCCACCCGACCAGGAACGTGGACACCCCCACGAGCCACCCGTCGAGCAGCAACAATCCCCACTCCCGGGCCGTGCGCCGCCCACCCCAGGAGGCAAGCAGGCCGAGAGCCGCCGCCGTGAAAGCGCCGCCGCGAAGCCCCACCCAAACCGTGACCTGGGGCCAACTCTCCTGCGCACCGACCAGCGCCAGCGTCCACAGGGTGCTGGCCAGCGCGAGCGCCGCCCAGGTGAACCGGGGCCGGCCCTGAGCGCGACCCGCCGCGATCGCGAGCAGCAGCGCGCAGCCCGTGCCGACAATCCCGGTCAGGCCGATCAGGACCGGCCGGCGCAGGGCGGAGATGGTCAGGTCGGGCACCAGGACAGCGAAGACCACCAGGGCGACGGCCGAGACGGCGACGGGCAGCATCGGAAGCACGGTTCGCGCTCGCGCACCGGTTGCCATCACCTGACCGCCTCCCCGGAACACCTTAGTAAGACTGCCATAACAGCGAGTTACCTTCGGCGAAGGTGCGCGGGGAGGTGGCGCCGGGCGGCTGTGAACAGTCGCAGCGTTCCCGGCCGCCGCTCGGGCAGGATGGAGTCATGCCCTTCCACTCGGACTCCCGATGACCGTCACGGTGGCTGCGTGAACCCGTCCGGCGCCGCCGCGCAGAACCTGCGGAACCTCTCCCCTGCCACTCGGGGCCTGCTCCCGGCCGCCGAGCAGGCGTTACGCACCTTGGTCGGTCACCCGGACGCGGCCTTCCGCGACGGGCAGTGGGACGCCGTCGCCGGGCTGGTGGTGCAACGGCAACGGGTCCTGGTCGTGCAGCGGACCGGCTGGGGCAAGTCCGCGGTCTACTTCGTCGCCACCCGCCTGCTGCGCGACGCGGGGGCCGGTCCGACGCTGATCGTGTCCCCGCTGCTGGCCCTGATGCGGGACCAGGTGGCGGCCGCCACCCGGGCCGGGGTCCACGCGCTGACGATGAACTCGGCGAACGCCCATGAGTGGGACGACGTCGCCGCTGCGCTGGCCGCCGACGCCGTGGACGTCCTGCTGGTCAGCCCCGAACGCCTGAACAACCCACGGTTCCGGGCCGAACTGCTGCCGGCGCTGGCGGCCCGGTCCGGGCTGGTGGTCGTCGACGAGGCGCACTGCATCAGTGACTGGGGGCACGACTTCCGCCCGGACTATCGGCGGATCCGCGACTTGCTCGCCCAGCTGCCTGCCGGGATACCGGTCCTGGCGACGACGGCGACCGCCAACGCCCGGGTCGTCGCCGACGTCGCCGAGCAGCTCGGCGCCGGCGGCCACGAGGTGACCACGCTGCGCGGACCGTTGGCCCGGCCGAGCCTGCGCTTCGGCGTCCTGCACCTTCCCGACGCCGCGGACCGGCTGGCCTGGCTGGCCGCCCACCTCGGCGACCTCACCGGTAGCGGGATCGTGTACACGCTCACGGTGTCCGCGGCCGAGGAGACCGCCACCCTGCTCGCCGGGGCGGGCCACCGCGTGCGGGCCTACACCGGCCGCACCGACCCCGCCGAACGTGAAGAGGCCGAGGACGCGCTGCGCCGCAACGAGGTCAAGGCCCTGGTGGCAACCAGTGCGCTGGGGATGGGGTTCGACAAGCCCGACCTCGGCTTCGTCGTCCATCTCGGTGCCCCCGCCTCACCCGTCGCCTACTACCAGCAGGTCGGTCGCGCGGGCCGGGCCACCGACCGCTCCGATGTGCTGCTGCTGCCCGGTGCCGAGGACCAGGACATCTGGCGCTACTTCGCCACTGCGTCGATGCCTCGCCAGGAGCATGCGGACGCGGTCCTCGGCGCGCTGGCCGCGGCCGGCCGACCGCTGTCGACCGCTGCCCTGGAGGCGGTCGCCGACGTCCGGCGGACCCGGTTGGAGCTGCTGCTCAAGGTGCTCGACGTCGACGGCGCCGTCGAGCGGGTGTCCGGCGGTTGGGTGAGCACCGGCCAGGGTTGGACCTACGACGCCCAGCGCTACGAGCGCGTGGTCGCCGCGCGGGAGGCCGAGGCCGCGGCGATGCTCGGCTACCAGCGGAATCCCGGCTGCAGGATGCGTTTCCTCGCCGAGGCGCTGGACGATCCGTGGGCCGCCGACTGCGGACGCTGCGACCGGTGCACCGGCGCCTGGTACCCCGGCACCGTCCCGGACACCGCCCGCCGGGCCGCCGTGCAGCGCCTTCAGCGGGCCGGCGTCGAGGTGCCGCCCCGGGCGCAGTGGCCCACCGGCATGGACCGGCTCGGGATCGGGGTCCGGGGCCGGATCGCCGCGACCGAGCAACTCACCGAAGGCCGGGTGCTGGCCAGGCTGACCGATCTCGGCTGGGGCAACCGCCTACGGGGACTGCTCGATCCCGGTGCCCCCGACGAGCACGCCGGTCCTGCGCTGCTCCAAGCCTGCGTCGACGTACTGCGGCAATGGGACTGGCAGCGCCGACCCGTGGCGGTCGCGGCGGTTCCGACCCGGCGCCGCCCCCGGCTGGTCGCCTCGGTCGCCCGACATCTGGCCGAGGTCGGGCGCCTGGCCTGGCTGGGTCCGCTGGAACCCGTCGACGGCGGTCCCCGTGGGGAGGCGGGCGGGAACAGCGCCTTCCGGCTGGCCGGAGTCTGGGACGCGTTCGCCGTCCCGGACGCCATGCGCCTGAGGCTGGCCGTCCTCGACGATCCCGCGGTGCTGCTCGTCGACGACCTGATCGACTCCCGATGGACGATCAGCATCGCCGGACGGGCCCTACGCCTGGCCGGAGCCGCCGAAGTTCTCCCCTTCGCCCTGGCCACCACAGCCTGACCCTCCCCGGCACCCTCGCCGGTTGCGTCCGGCCCGGCCGGGGCCCCCATGCTTGGTCATGCTGCGGCTGCCTGACCCCACGCTGGTCGTCCTCGTCGGACCGTCTGCCGCGGGGAAGTCCACCTGGGCGGGCGAGCAGTTCCGGGCCGAGCAGATCGTGTCCTCCGACGGGCTGCGAGCGGTGGTGGGCGAGGGCGAGCACGACCTGTCGGCGAGCGCCGACGCCTTCCAGGTACTGGACGCCATCGTCGAGGCACGACTGCGACGCCGGCTGACCACGGTGGTCGACTCCCTCGGGCTGGACACCGACCGGCGGCTCGCCTGGCGAGACCTCGCCCGCCGACACGGCGCAGGGTGCGTCGCCGTGGCCTTCGCCACCTCCGCGGCGGAATGCCGTCGCCGCAACGCCAGCCGCGAGCACCGGGTCCCCGCCGCGGTCCTCGGCCGGCAGCTCGCGACCTTCACCGCCGTGCACAGATCGTTGCCCGGCGAGGATTTCGACCAGGTGATCGAACCGCAGCCGGTACGGGTCGTGCTCCCCTCGGTGGCCCTGGCTGCCGCGGCCGCCGACGAGACGGCCCGCTCGCCGCAGGGCGACGTCGCGGGCGGTTCGGCGGGCGGCATGCGATTCGGCCTGCACTTGTCCTCGTTCGGCGTACCCGGCGGCCCCGGCGCACTGGCCGAGCGGCTCACCGAGGTCGCCGGGGCGGCCGAGGCGGCCGGTTTCGACTCGCTGTGGGTGATGGACCACTTCCGGCAGATCCCTCAACTGGGCCGGACCTGGGAGGACATGCCCGAGAGCACCGCGACCCTCGGCTACCTGGCCGCGGCCACCCGCACCGCCTCGATCGGCTGCCTGGTCAACTGCGTCACCTACCGGAACGTCGCTCATCTCGGCAAGATCGTCGCCACCCTGGACGTTCTCAGCAGCGGCCGGGCCCGCTGCGGCCTGGGCGCCGGATGGTTCGAGGCGGAACACCTCGCCTACGGGTGGCCGTTCCCGCCAACCGCACACCGGCTGGACCTCCTCGAGGACGCCCTCCGGCTGCTCCCGGTCCTGTGGGGCAAGGGCAGCAGGCAGTTCGACGGGCGCCGGGTGCACGTTCCCGAGGCGATGTGCTACCCGCGCCCGCTGCAGGAACGGATTCCGATCCTGGTCGGAGGATCAGGAGAGCGGCGCACCCTACGGCTGGCGGCCGAGCACGCGGATGCCTGCAACCTGACCGGTGAACCGGACCGGGTACGGCACAAGCTCGCGGCATTGCACAGACACTGCGCGGCGATCGGCCGCAACCCAGGCGATATCGAGGTCACCCACCTGTCCACCGCTTTGGTCGCAGATACCCCGACCGACCTGGATCTGGAGGTGGCCCGGCTGCGCCGGCCCGCAGAGAGCACCGCCCGCTTCGCGGCACGAGTCAACCCCGGCACGGTGGACGACCACGTGCTGCGCGTGCAGGCCCTACGCGACGCGGGCGTCCACCATGTGATCGTCAGCCTGCCAGGACTGTGGGACTCACCAGCGATCGCCCGGTTCGGGCGTGTGATCGCCGCCCACCGCGGACCGTAGCCGGACGGACCCGACGACCCGGCCGATGACAGATGATCCGGAACATGGCCCGGGCCTTGACGCTGGCCCTGGTTGTCGCTGCTGCTCCCCCGCTCGCGGCCTGCGCTACGGACTCGGGCCGAGCCCACCCCGTCGGCCGCCCTTCCCGGCACCCTCTACCTCAAATGTCGGTGGACTCAAATGTCGGTGGACCAGCGGACCCCGAAGTGAAGCGACTGGCCCACGACGGCACCGTCGCGTCCGTGGTGAAGCTGCCGGTCAACTCCGTCGGTGTCCGCATTTCACCGGACGGCCGGCGTGTGGCCTACGAAGACTCAACGGCAACCTCCACGTGGTCAACGGGAACGGTTCGGCCGGCATCGGATCGACCATGTCGTTGAACAGCCCGACGCGGACTGGTCCCCGACTCGCGGCGGTTCGTGTAGGCGGCCGATGCACTCCCGCTGATCGGGGTGATCAAGGTGGCCAACTCCGCTGACTCGGGCGAGCGCATACTCGCCTTCCAGCGGACGGTCCAAGGCTCCCCGGTGTGGTCGCCGGACGCCGCGGACCCTCCGATTGCGGGCGGTGACAATTTCTCCACCAAGCTCGAGCGACCAGTTCGATGGCCCTCGTTGGCCTGGTCACGTCTCCAGCGTGATCGGCATGCCGTTTGCACCGAATTGATGTGCTTGTAAGGCGTTCATCAGCAAGATGGGGCCAGGTTTGTCTGATAGCACCAGTTCAGCGGTTTACTTGGGTGGAGGCCATCCCCTGGTGTATTACTGTCAGTAATCATCGGGGTTTCAGGATGCTGCGCGGTTGCCTTGCGTAAGCGTCGTCGCTCGGGGCGTGTCCTGCGCCGCAGCATGCATCCTGGCTGGATTGATCGGAGTGTTTCCGGGTGCGTGGACGACCGAGTCGTGTCCGCAAGTTCGTGGTGGTTGCGGTCGCCGTGGCCGTGGCGGGCGTGTGGGCCCCATCCGTGGCCTCGGCCGAGCCGGCAGGGCCTGGACCGGTCGGGACAGGGAGCCTGTCACCTGCCGTGTCCGGCCACGCGTTGCGCGCCCGGACGCTGAGCGACGCATCGGTGACCCGGCTGATCGTGAAGTACAAGGCCGGGGCGGGCCCTCGCAGCGGTGAGACTGTCGCCGGTGCCGCCGCGGTGTCCGCAGCCACGCTGATCAAGCGCGGCCCGGCCGTCGGCGGCGGCTACGTGACCGTGGAACTCGCCAAGCCGGTCAGCCGTGCGGCCGCTGAGCAGGCGGCCCGCCAGCTGGCCGCCGACCCGCGGGTGGCCGTCGCCGAGCCGGATCTTCGGCTGCAGGCGACCTCGGCGACCAGCCCGAACGACCCGGCGTACACCGCCGGCGATCAGTGGCCGTTGAACGGCACGTACGGCGTCAACGCCCCGCGTGCCTGGGCCGCCTCGCGGGGTTCAGGGCTCGTGGTCGCCGTCCTCGATACCGGCGTCACCTCCCACCCGGAGCTGATCGGCCAGACAGTGGCCGGCTACGACATGGTCGACGACACGGCTGCCAGCCACGACGGCGACGGCCGTGACAGCAACCCCGCCGACCCGGGTGACTGGATCGGGACGCCGGGGCAGTCCGGCTTCGAACCGTCCTCCTGGCACGGCACGCACGTGACGGGAACCATCGCCGCCCTTACCGACAACGCGCTCGGGGTCGCCGGGCTGGCGCCCCTGGCCAAGGTCCAGCCCGTCCGGGTGCTCGGCAGCGGTGGCGGGGCGGAGAGCGACGTCGAGGCCGGTATCTACTGGGCCGCCGGGCTGTCCGTGGCCGGCGTTCCGGCCAACGCCACGCCGGCCAAGGTGATCAGCATGTCGCTCGGCGGCAGCACCGATGCCGGGTGCAGCACCACGATGCAGGCCGCCATCAACGCCGCGACGGCGGCCGGGGTGACCGTCGTGGTGGCTGCCGGCAACGACAGCATCAACATCGTCAACGACACCCCGGCGAACTGCCGGAACGTCATCGTGGTCTCGGCGACGGGTCCGGGAGGGACCCGAGCGCCCTACTCGAACTTCGGCGCGGTGACCCTGGCTGCACCGGGCGGGGACATGAGCCTCAGCGCCGAGGGTGGCGTCGTGTCCACCTGGAACGACGGCGAGACCACGCCCGGAACGCCCGCCTACGCCTGGGGCGAAGGCACCAGCATGGCCACCCCGCACGTCTCGGCTGTGGCCGCGCTGCTGCTGGCCCGGGAGCCGGGACTCACGCCGGCAGAGGTGACAGCACGCCTGACCGGCTCTGCACGCCCGCTGAGCGGGTGCTCGTCCACCTACTGCGGTGCCGGGCTGTTGGACGCCGGCGCTAGCCTGGTCGACCGTCTGGGCGGCAGTGACCGCTACGCCACCAGCGCGGCCATCTCCGCCGCCGCCTACACCCCCGGGGTTGCGACCGCCTACGTCGCCACCGGGACCTCCTTCCCGGACGCGCTGTCCGGGGCCGCCGCGGCCGGTGTGGAAGGTGCCCCGGTGCTGCTGGTCCAGCCGACCGCCATCCCCGCAGTGATCGCCAGGGAGCTGACCCGGCTGCACCCCGGCCGGATCGTGATCCTCGGCGGGACCGGCGTGGTGTCCCCCGGCGTCGAGTCCGCGCTGGCCGGCTACACCACAGGGTCTGTGACCCGGCTGGCGGGCGCAAATCGCTATGGGACCAGCGCCGCGGTCTCGGCCGCGTCGTTCAGCCCGGGGGTCAGCGCGGCCTACGTGGCGACCGGTGCCAGCTTCCCCGACGCGCTGTCGGGTGCGGCGGTGGCCGGGCATGTCGGCGCACCGGTGCTGCTGGTCTCAACGACGTCGATCCCCGCCCCGGTGGCGGCCGAGCTGACCCGGTTGCATCCCGGCCGGATCGTGATCCTCGGCGGGACCGGCGTGGTCTCGTCCGCGGTCCAGACAGCTCTGGCGGCCTACACCAACGGCTCGGTCAGCCGGTTGGCCGGCACTGACCGCTACGGGACCAGCGCGGCGATCTCGGCCGCCTCGTACAGCCCCGGGGTCAGCGCGGTCTACATCGCGACCGGCACCAACTTCCCCGACGCGCTGTCCGGCGCGGCGGTGGCCGGCCACGCCGGCGCACCGGTGCTGCTCGTCTCCGCCACGTCGATCCCGGCCGCGGTGGCGACTGAACTGAACCGGCTGAACCCGCAGCAGATCATCATTCTGGGCATGGGTGGCGTGGTCAGCCAGAACGTGCAGTCCCAGCTCGCCAGCTATCTCGGCTGAGCGCTCGCGCTGATCCGGCCGTCAAGCCGTTCGGCCCGACCCCTGTGGGTCGGGCCGAACGGGTCACTGCGGGATTTCCGACCCGTCCGAACCGATCTGCGCCCGGGGCAACCGGGTCAGGACGCCGACGGCAAGGAGGATGGGAACCAGGGCGGACAGCGTCTGGGTGAGTCCCATGAGCTGGGCGAGCGACCCGATCACGGCAGGGCCGAGCAGGATGCCCGCATAGGTGAACGTGGTGAACCGGGAGACCAGCGCCGCCGTGCCGGGTCCGGTCGCCGCGAGCTGCCCCACCCTGCCGAAGGCCAGCGGGAGCAGGACGGACGAGCCGAGCCCCATCACCGCGAACCCCACCACCGCGGAACCCGGTCGCGGGGCGACCACGACCATCGTCAGGCCGACGGCGGCGACGAGAGCCCCGGCACGAAATGCAGCCGGTGCACCGTACCGCGCCGTCACCCGGTTCCCGATCAGCCGGCCGCAGGTCTGACCGGCGGTGTAGGCGGTGACGCCGATCGCGGCGAGGCCGAGCGAAGCGCCCTTTGCGTCGTGCAGGAGGATGCCGCCCCAACCCAGCGCGGCGCCCTCGCAGACCATGAGTGCGGTACCGGTCAGGCCGAGCAGGATGATCGAACGGGTCCAGCCGCTCCGCCAACCGAGGCTCGCCCGGGCCACGGCCGGGTCGTGGTCCGGGACGTCAGCCAGCAGCGGCCTCAGGACGAGCGCCCGCCAGGAGGGCGATCGCCGCCACAGACAGGTGCGTTGACGACGCGACGCCGGCGCGGGTCACCACCGCCGCGAGGGCGGAGGCCAGGATGGCGCTCAGGCTCCAGGCCGCGTGGCAGCCGTTGAGGAGCGGGCGTTTGCTGCGCCGTTCCACGGTGACGGCGTAGGCGTTCATCATGGCGTCGGTGCTGCCGTGCACGGCGCCCAGGGCCGTCACGGCGGCTGCGAACGCAGCGGAATTGCCGACGAGCCCGACCAGGGCCAGCAGCACGGCATCGTGAGCAGTGAGGCACTCAGGACGGTCCGGACCGCGATCCGGCGCGTGAGCGGTCCGACGAACTGCATACCCGTGAGGGCGGCGACGGCGAAGAGCACACCGATGGCGCCCAGCTGGCCGTCGCTGAGGTGGTGCTCGGCCTTCAGCGCGGGCATCCGGACGACTTACGTCATCGGGGTCAGCCCATTGAGGAAGAAGACCGCCGTGGCGGCCCACCCCCCGGTACCGGGGCGGATCGTCGTACCGGCGACCCGGCGGCGGCCCGATGCCGACTGCCCGGCTGCCTGCTCGGCTGGTGCGGTCGCCCCGTAGATCGCCATTGCACGGCCTCCGCTCGTCGGCCGGCCCGTCGAGCCGGATCGCTGACACGACGAACCGGCACCCGCTCTATTCGACAGCGCGGCGAATCTGCTCGTGGACCTCGGCGAGGCGCCGGGTGAGGTAGCGCCGCTCGGGGTCTGCGGGGCTCATCGAGAGGGCACACTCGTACGCCTCGGCGGCCTCCGCGCCCCGACCGAGCCGGCGCACCAGGTCGGCCCGGGTGGCCGGGAGCAGGTGGTATCCGTCGAGACTGCCGGAAGCGTCCAGCGCGTCCACGAGCTCCAGCCCGGCGCCCGGACCCTCGGTCATGGCGACCGCAACGGCCCGGTTGAGCGCGACGAACGACGACGGCATCACCGCGAGCAACTGCTCGTACAGCCGCGCAATCCGCGGCCAGTCCGTGTCCTCGGGCACGGCAGCCGTGGCATGGCAGGCGGCGATCGCGGCCTGGAGTTGGTACGGGGTCAGCGTGCCGGTGAGCAGACGCAGGCCCTCACCGATCATCTCCTGATGCCAGCGGGCCCGGTCCTGCTCCTCCAGCGGCACAAGGTCACCGGCGCCGTCGGTCCGCGTGTCCACCCGCGAGTGCTGCAGCAGCATCAGGGCGAGCAGGCCGTTCACCTCCGTCTCGGTAGGCATCAGGTGCGCCAGCAGACTGCCGAGGCGGATCGCTTCCTCCGCCAGTTCCCGACGGCCGAAGTAACCCTCGTTGAACAGCAGGTAGACCACGCCGAGCACACCGGTGAGCCGGTCCGGCAGGAGGTCCGGAGGCGGGACGCGGTACGGGATCCCAGCCTCGCGGATCTTGCGCTTGGCCCGGGAGAGCCGCTGCGCCATCGTCGCCGTCGAGGTGAGGAATGCCCTGGCGATCTGCTCGGTGCTCAACCCCGCCACCGTCCGCAGCGTGAGCGCGACCCGGGCCTCCAGCGGGAGCGCGGGGTGGCAGCAGGTGAAGATCAGCCGGAGGCGGTCGTCGCCCTCGTCCCAGACCCCGTCACTCCGGACGCCGTCGGCCCAGGGTGGTTCGGCCGCCGCGCGCAGCTTCCCGGCTTCGACCCTCCTGCGACGGAGCCGATCCAGCGCCCGGTTGCGCGCGGTCGTCGTCAGCCAGGCGCCGGGACGCGTCGGGACGCCGTCCTGCGGCCAACGCAGGAGCGCGGCCTCGAAGGCGTCCTGGACGCACTCCTCGGCCAGCTCCCACTCTCCGGTGAGGCGGATGACCGTGGCCAGGACACCTGCCCGCTCCCAGAACTCATTAGGCCGTCAGGACGGCGTCCTCGGCGGTCACTCCTCCCAGAACCTTCCCTCCCACAGGGGGCGCAGTTCGAGGGTGCCGAACCGCGCCGCCGGATACTTGGCGGCCACGTCGATCGCCTCGTCGAGATCGGCGCATTCCAAGATGTCGAAGCCGCCGATCTGTTCCTTGGTCTCCGCGAATTGCCCGTCGGCGATCAAGATCTCGCCGTCACGCAGCCGCACCGTCGTGGAGTCCCGGATCGGGCGCAACCGGCTTCCGAACCGGCGGATCCCCCGGGTCTCCATTTCCTCCGTCCACGAGGTCGGGTCGGCGTTCTCCTCCACGTCCTCGTCGACGCAGACCAGCATCAAGTACCGCACAGATCCTCCTCGGGTCGACGGCTCCTACGCTGTCGTGTACCTGCGCGACGAACGGGACGGTGGCGTCCTCGACATGCTCGGCCGTGCACAACCGGCGGGCCACCCGGGATCGTGAGCGCGGCACCCGCTCCCACCCTGACCTCCTGCTGTCCGCGACAGGCCGGTCCGTGCATCCATGCAACCCGCGGGTTGCCGCTGACCGCTGGTGTCCGCCTGTGTCCGGGGACTGTCCGGCACCGGGGGCAGCCGGCTGCGCGTCCACCCGAGCGGCTCAGGGAGGGTTCGCCGTGTGGCGTGGATTCGCCGGGCGGAAGCATCCACCGCGACCTCAGGCTCAGGCCCGGGCACCGGCTGCGCGCGGCGCTGCTGGCCGGATGTGGCAGCATCGTGCATCGTGGGTGGGCACGCGCATCGGGGCGGACTGGCACGGGTGCGCGAGGAGAGAGGGTGGGTGAACCGCAGTGGCCATTGCGGACATGGTTCAGCAGTCGTGGCTCGAGTCGCGGGAGGAGCCGGCCGTGGGGGCAGCCCCCCAGGCGGCGACGACCGAGCCGGTGACGATGCTGGTGCTTGCGCACCAGTTGTACGAGGAGCACGTAGCCGAGGGCAGAGCTCAGGCAAAAGCCCTGGTGACGGAGGCCCGTAGCACGGCGTCCGCAGTACGAGAGCAGATGCTGGAGGAGGCCGGCAGGCAGCGGAACGCGCTGGTTGAGCAGGCCCATCACACCGCCGGGGAGATCACCGCGGAGGCGCGATCGGAGCTCTCTCGGCTGCAGGGCACCCGGGACGTTGCCGAGCGTGAGCTGAGCACGTTGCGGGACCGTGTGGGCCAGGTGACGAGAGAGTTGGAGCGGCTGCAGGGGCAGCTCGCCGAGACTCGCGCGGCCATCCGAAGGCAGGCGCAGGTGCTGCTGGACTGTACGGAAGACTGACCGCGCTGCGCCTACGAGAAGTGCATCCGAGCAGGTCAGGCGCCGTGCTCGGACTCATGGAGGGCTGACCTGGACCGAGCGGCCCTATCAGCTGCCTGAGCAGTGGCGTCCGGCGCGGTGGACCGAGTCGCCCCCCTGCCCAGGCTGGCATGCCCGCGGGCCGGCGGGTGCTGTCGCGGCGCACCTGGGGGGCTGGTGATCTGTCCGAAATGTCTGTAGTGCGGGACTCGGCCGTCGCGCCCTACGACGCACCATGACTCGGCAGTCGCGCCCTACGACGCACCATGACTCGACCGCTGACGGACTCGGCGGTATTGGATGGAGCCCGTGAGCGCTGACTGGCTGACCGACGCGGTTCTGTACCAGATCTACCCGCAGTCCTTCGCGGATTCCGACGGCGACGGCGTTGGCGATCTCCGCGGCGTCATCGACCACCTGGACCACCTCAGCCTGCTCGGCGTCGACACGATCTGGTTCAACCCGTGCTTCGCGTCACCGTTCGTCGACGCCGGGTATGACGTGTCCGACTACCTGTCGATCGCTCCCCGCTATGGCACGAACGACGACCTGGTGGAACTCGTCGCGACGGCACGCGAGCGCGGCATCCGGGTGCTGCTCGACCTGGTCGCAGGGCACACCTCCGACCAGCACCCGTGGTTCCAGCGGGAGTTGCACGCCATCGAGCCCGATCCTGACGGCGACCGGTACGTCTGGTGTGAGAACCCGCCGCCGAGGGGCACCGCCGATCACACCCCCGGGATTGCGGCATGGGTGCGCTCGCCGGGCCCTCGCCCGGGCTTCTACCTGAAGAACTTCTACGACGCCCAGCCCGCGCTCAACTTCGGGTGGACTCGGCTGCCGCCCGAACAGCCCTGGCGGGACGCCGTAGACGCTCCGGGACCACTGCGCAACCGGCAGGCGCTGAAGGACATCCTCGGCCTCTGGCTGGACCGTGGCGTCGCCGGTTTCCGGGTCGACATGGCCTTCTCGCTGGTCAAGGACGATCCGGGTCACGCGGAGACGGTCGCGCTGTGGCGGGAGATCCGCGGGTGGCTCGAGGCGAACCACCCGGATGCCGTGATCATCCCCGAGGGCGTCGAGCCGCCGGCACCGGCGGCCGGCGGCGGGACCGCGACGCGGGCCTTCCACGCCGACTTCTTCCTCGTCATCCACGCTCCGCACGCCACCCTGTTCGACAACCACGCCGCCGGCGTCCTGCCCTGGCAGCAACCGGTCGCCCCCTTCTTCGACGCCGAAGGACGTGGCAGCACCGCGACCTTCCTGCAGGCCTGGGCACAGGCCAAGGCCGCCGACCCGTCGCGGCCCGTCCTGGTATCCACCGCCGACCACGACTTCGACCGCCTGCGCTGCGGCCCGCGCACGCCCGACCAGCTCGGCACCGCGCTGACCTTCCTGTTCACGTGGGGGAACGTTCCCTGCCTGTACTACGGCGACGAGATCGGCATGCCCTACCTGCCGGGGATGCCGGACATCGAAGGCGCGATCTGCAACCCCGGCTACAACCGGGCGGGCTGCCGCACGCCGATGCAGTGGGATGGCGGTCCCACCGCGGGTTTCTCGACCGCGAACCCCGAACGGCTCTACCTGCCCGTCGACCCTTCCCCGGACCGCCCGACCGTCGCCGCCCAGCTCGATGACCCGGACTCCACCCTGCACCTCGTTCGCCGCCTGATCGCGTTGCGGAAGGCGACGCCCGCCCTCGGCGCCCGGGCCCGAACCACAGTCCTGCACGACGGCTACCCCTTCACCTACCTGCGCGGCGACACTCATCTCGTCGTGGTCAACCCGCGCCGCGAGCCGGCTGCCGTGACCGTGCCCGGGGTGTGCGGGGCGGCCGCGCTGCTCGAGGACGGCGTGCAGGTGGGGGACGGCGACGAGGTGCGGGTGCACGGTTTCGGCTACGGGGTGTTCGAGCTTCCCCCCGGCTTCATGATCGCCGGCGCGTCGTGACCGTGTAGGCACGCGTGCGCTCGGACGGACGCTTGCTCGCTCACCGCGACGACCATGTCCGTCTCCACTGCGGCACCGAACGGAAGTTCGGCCATGCCGACAGCGACTCTGGCCGGAACGCCGTCGGCCCCGAATACGGCGAAGACCTGATCGGTGCATCAGCCGGGCCCGACAGCCTCGCGAAGCACAGAGCACTGCACGGGCCATACTCGACCTTCTGCCGTCGAGACTGCTCACGAGCAGGCCGGCCCAGAGCTGACCCGCAGCGATCGCTCTCAGCAGTCGAACACCGACCAGCAGATGTCGTTCCGCAACCGCTGGTCGTCGAGTACGAGGTCGCGAATCGCCTCGGGGAGCTGGTCGCGCTGCCACCGGCACTCGAGTCGCCCGGCGCTCTCGCCCTGTCCTTGCGGCGCGGCAGCACGTGCGGCCTTGATCGCATAGGCGGCCGCACCGAGCTCGTGCGCGGCGACGTGCGCGACCACCGCCGCCTGGCCGGCAGCGTACGCGGCGTGGCGTGCTGCCCCGCTCAGGTCTCTGGCCGCGGCCATTGCGTGGCCGCCCGCCGCGCGAGCCTGGGACATCGTGATCTCGCCTCGCACCCAGGCGCGAGCCCGCTCAATCGCCTGCCGCGGTCGCTGGTCCTCGGGGCGAGCCGACTCGAACCGGTCGAGGACGTGATCCGCGCACGATGCCGCCCACAGGGCGAGGAGCTGGTGATCCGAATCGGTGAGGGTCCCGCCACGGCGGATCGTCACGAGACGAGGGTCGCGGTCTTTCGGAAGGATCACAGCCGGCAGCCCTTCTGCTCGCACCTGCCCAACGCCTGAGACGATGCCCCGCCCTTCATTCTCGTTGCTGTGCCGGCTGCTGCCCCGCGGCGGGGGGCCGACTGTCAGATCGGCTCCCCGCCCCGGTCTCGTAGGCCCCACCGCTGGTCAGAATGGCCAGCCGGTGGACGTTCGGGCCTCGAGCAGGTTCAGCATGGTGAACGTGGCGTCGTTCAGTCCGCCGAACTCGTGCCGGTTGCCGGTTCCGCCATCGATGACGGTGGCCCGGTAGCCGCCGAGGTTGAACCCGTACACCGGCACCCTCCGCGGCACCGCATCTGCGGCGACGCCGGTGTACCGGTCCCCATATCCCGCCTGCGCGCGCGAATCCGGGAAGGTCTGCATGTCCGAGACGACCACCACCCGATCGTGACGCCGGTAGGTGCCCCGCAGCGCCTGCGCGATGCGGGTCCCGTGCCCGACCTCCCCCACCCGTCGGGTGAACCGGTCCATCTCGGTCAGCACCGATGCCGCCCGGTTCACCGGGTGGGCGAAGACCCCGTCGGCGAACCCGTACAGGTCCACCGCGTTGCCCCGCTTGGCCATCACGACCCCGAACACTGCCGCCGCGACCACCGGCGTCATCGTCGAGCGTGCCGAGAACGCCCGCCGGCTCATCGACGCCGAGGTGTCGACCAGCACCAGGGTCCGCCCGGCGAACGCCGGGACGTTCCCGGTGGCCGCCTCCAGCGCCTTCTCCAGGGCGTACCCCCATCGCAGCGAGGGCGCGGCCTGGAACGCCGCGACGAACCGGTACGGGAACTGCCGGGACCGGGCCACCTGCTCCGGGTCGGCCAGCTTGGCCGCCACCATCTGCGCCACGGCGTCGTCCACACCGGCCTGGTCGAAGTTGCGCAGGTTGCGCAGCAGGGCCATGTACCCCATCGACGGGATCACCGCCTGCCACGCGGCGGCGTCCATCGGCCCGTTCAGCCATCCGGACAGCGCCTCCCACGTCATCCCGGCCGCCGTCAGCCGACCTGCCACGTCCGGGTCGTCGGCCGCCGCAGCCACGAGGGCCCGCCGCTCCTGGTCGGGCAGCGCCAGCAGTTCGGCGTTGGCCGTCAGCAGCGGCAGCGAGGTCGGCACCGCGAGGTCGGCCCGGTCGTGCCGGTGGCCGAGCAGGTAGGCGAACAGCGCCGACTGGGCCTCGTCGCGCGGCTTGACGTGCGTCAGCTCGAGCACGTCGGCCATCCGCCACGCCCGGGAGACGCCGTCGTACTTCAGTGCCGCCCGCTGGGTGTACAGCCGCCGCGCCGCGTCCGCGACCCCGCGCTTCAGCGGCTGCGGCAGCGCCCGCCCGTACCGGGCGGTGAAGTACGCCAGCGCCTCGGCCGGCTCGTCCGCCCGCTGCAGCGCAGCATCGACCACCCGGCGCCCGAACGGCCCACCCGCGCGGATGTACTCCACCGCCGCGACCACGGACGCCGACCGCAGGTTCGCAGTCGTGCGCAGCCAGGGCACGAACCGGGCGACCCAGTCCGCGTCCTCGGCCACGGCTGCGTGGATCAGGTCGCGGAACCGTTCATCCCGCTCCCCCGCGCTCTCGTAGAAGGTGTCCTCGCCGACCATGTTCGTCACGGCCAGCAGGAACAGCTCGCTCTTCACGTCGCGGGCGAGCGCGGACCCGCCCTCGTGGGTGAGGGCGCGCCGCAACGTACGCACGGGGCTGGTCAGCGTGCTACCAGCACCGGCCGCCTTGGCGATCCGGTCGAACTTGCTCATCGTCGCGCCCTCCTTCCGGGCGGTGGTGTCGTTGGACGTGCTTGGTGATGGGTGGTGCGTGTTCGGTGCCGAGAACCGGACGGGGCGGGGTTGCAGGATTCGAACCTGTTGCACCAGAAGTAACCCGCTCCTGCGCATCGGCGCCGAAGTCATCCGCGCAGTGGTGCCATGGTGTCCTCGGCAGTGTCTTCGGCAGGGGTCGAACCTGCGGCCTCAGCCGTCGAAGGGCTGCGCTCTGTCCGCTGAGCTACGAAGACCTGTCAAGCCGTACGTCCTCCCATCAGCGGCGGAGGTCACGTGGTCGCTGATCGTGGAGTCGAACCACGCGCGCCGGGCTCATGAGGCCCGGGCGGCAGCCGTGCACCAGCGTCGTGTGGATGACCGGTGGGTGACCCAGGACTCGAACCTGGTGCGCGCGAGGCGGCGGCTTTACAGGCCACTGGACGTCCCGTCGTCCACGTCACCCGGGGTGACTGGTCGGAGTTGAACCGACACCTCCGGGGTCACGACCCGGCGCTCTGCCGTTGAGCCACAGCCACAGCGCCTCCGGCAGGGGTCGAACCTGCGCATCCGGCTTCGTGGACCGGCACTCTGTCCGCTGAGCTACGGAGGCATGTCCGCAGGACAAGGTGGACCCCGCGGATGGTGTTCGTCTCTTGCGTGGACCCGGTCGGATTCGAACCGACACGCTGCTGCTTGCAGGGCAGCTGCTCTCCCGTTGAGCTACGAGCCCCTTCTTGCCCGGCATCGCTGCCGGGTGGTCGCTCTGATGCAGGGATTCGAACCCCGATCGCCCGGGTAACGGCCGGGCATCCTGCCGCCCCCAGACATCGGATCGCGAGGTGCGCCAGCGGGTGCTGTGCCGCGTCAGGGATTCGAACCCCGTTTCCCGGAGTAAGAGCCCGGTACATGGCCTGACATGTTCACGCGGCCTGATCGGGTAGCGCGTGGGGGACTCGAACCCCGATCTCCTGGTTGAGGGCCAGGCGTGCTTTCTACTACACCAACGCGCCATCGAGCTCCGGGGCAAGGATTCGAACCTCGATCTCGGGGTTCAGAGCCCCGCGTCCTCCCGTTGAACGAACCCGGACCATCCATGGTGAGCGGGGCGATGGTGCTAGCGCTGCGGCCGACCGGCCGACGTACCGCTCACGACGTACCGCTCGAGGTACCGCTCGAGGGAGTCGAACCCTCACTGACGCGGTTCTGAACCGCGTGCCTCTTCCCGTTGGGCTAGAGCGGCTTGGTG
This sequence comes from uncultured Actinomycetota bacterium, assembly GCA_963740575.1. GTDB lineage: Bacteria > Actinomycetota > Actinomycetes > Actinomycetales > Kineosporiaceae > CAVUET01. The sequence continues at coordinate 379,380 of CAVUET010000003.1, forward strand.
AGTGGAGGCGGCCCGACCGGGATCCCGGCCGTGCCGCCTCCGTGCGGGCGAGAACCCGATGGCTGAGGTCGCCGCGACGGATGCGTCGCTACCGCCCTCCAGCGGCTGGCTGTGCCCGAACGGGCATGGTGGAGAAGTAGCCCCAGACCGTCGCATCGCCCGCGAGAGCCGCCCCGAGGTCTCGAACCCCGTTCTCCTCATTACGAAAGAGGTGTTCTACCCGTCGAACTTCGGCGGCGTGGCGAGGGCGAGAACCGAATCGGAGAAGGCAGTCTGTTGCTCTGCCATTGAGCTACCGGCCACGTTGGCCGGCCGGGACTCGAACCCGGAACCCACAGGTTAGAAGTAGCCCTCCCCTGCGCATCGCCCTGCGTGCGGACGGTGGGGATCATCCACGAACGAGCGGGTGAGAACCAGACGGCACGGGGACGGGCCTTACGGCCGCCGATCCCGAATCGGAAGTATCCCGCGCCTGCGCATCACCCGCCGTGGAACCCGCAGTCCGGACGGGAGGAGTCGAACCTCCACCGCGTGGACCCGAACCACGCGTGCTCCCGCTACACCACGTCCAGATTCGCGGCACCGATCCGGTCAAGCAGGGTCGGCGCCGCGCTATTTCATCGCATGGCACCACTGTGCAGTTGTCAAAGGGCATTCGCCACAACCGCATTCGGGCATGCGGCAGCACGATGGGAAGTGCACGGTGGGAAGTGCACGGTGGGAAGGGTTCGAACCCTCAGCACCCGGGTTGGAGCCGGGCATCCTGCCCGTTGGACGACCACCGCTCACGCAGGCGCACCGAGTGCGCCGCCGCGCGAACTAACCGAGTCGCATCGACCGGTGGTCCGAGCGTGCTGGTCGCACGCGATACGCCCACGTCAAGCACGGCTGCGATTGGCAGCCGTTCCCGAAGGTTTTGACGTTGCGCATGACGACCATGATGGGGGCAGGCGCCTTTGCAGGTCAACGCCTTTCCGCACATGTCATGCGGGCAGGTGACGGCGAAGACGGCGGTCGGCGCGCCCACCCGTGATCTCCGCCTCTACACCGCGGTGCCCGTGCCGGCGACCGTCACACTATGGGCGTGCAGATCGTCGAGGCCAACGACGCCGCCGTGCGGGTGGCCGAGCTGCGGCTGCGCAGACGCGACACGGCCTTGCAGTTCGTGCTGTACCCGATGCTGCACGTAGGCAGCCCGGAGTTCTACCGGGACGTGACCCGCCGCCTGGCGGCGGCCGACGTCATCGTCATCGAAGGGGTCGGCCCGGGCCGCACCGCGTCGCGGCTGACCAGCGGCTACCGGGCAATGGCCCGGGACGCGCAGCTGAACCTCATGGTGCAGTACATCGACCTGAATGCTCTGCCCGGTCAAGTGATCTGTCCCGACTCCTCCGCGGAGGAGTTCGAGAGCCGCTGGCGGACCGTGCCATGGTGGCAACGCGCCGCCACCATGGCCACCGTGACCTCTCTCGCCACCGCACAGCGTCTCCTCGGTTCCCGGTGGCTGGAGGATCTGGACGAGCGCGACCAGCGCCTGATCTCCGCATTGTCCGAGTTGCATGAACGGCGCTCCGGCGAGTCCATCACCGTCGCCGTCGTATACGGTGCCCGACACATGCGAGCCGTTGTCAGGGAACTCGCCAGGCAATACGGCTACCGCGTTCGTAGCGCGGGCTGGCTCACTGTCACAACCTTCGGCTGAGGTTCCGCGCGTGTGATCGGTCTGGGGCCGATGCCGTCGTTCGCGGTTCAGGTCTGCAGATCGACCTGGTGCACCGAACCGACGGAACCGTCCTCGCCCAGCCAGATCCCGCTGCTGCGCAGGACACCCGCGGTCTGCGTCTCGCCCTGACCCGGCCCGGCCAGGGTGAAGGGGGTAGCCACAGCGGTCACGCCGATTGCGCCCACGCCGCCGTCGGCCAGCGTGCTCAGCGGACGGGACGGGTCCTGCCACAACCGCAGCTGCGAGAAGACCGGATCGGCGGAGTCGATCCAGCCGTTCCCGTCCGCGTCGTAGCCGGCCAACTCGCCGAAACCGTCACCACTGCTCGGGCCGAACAGCTCCCCGCCACCATCCACGATCCCGTTGCCGTTGCGGTCCAGCGCGAGGAACGCGCTGCCGGCGCCCACGAACGGGACCTTGTCGGTGACACCGTCACCATCCAGGTCCAGCCCGACCGTGCCACCCGACAGCGACGGCGCCACACCGAAACTGAGCACGAGCGGGTCCTTGACCACGGCGTCCCCGGCCGTGAGCCGGACGGTCGACGACTGCGCCACCTGGCGGTACAGCTGCAGGTCGAGGCCGACGTCGATCTGTTTACCGTCCGACGTCGTGACCGAGCCCGAGGCGTGAAAGCCGGTGGCCTCCTGCTCGAGCGACGTCTCGGTGCGCTGATAGTCCAGGCCCCATCCGGCCTGCGACGCTGACTCCGCCGGCGCCAGACCTCCGTCCGATGCGGGCGCCGGCGCGGGGGCGGGGGCGGGCTGCGCCGGTGCCGGCCCGTCACCGAGCTCGGCGGGGTCGAGTACCTGGACCCGCTGCCCGGTGAGGTGCTCGATCAGCGCCACCAGTTGCTCCAGCCGCCCGGTCAGGGACGTCCGGCGCAGCGCCCGGTCCGACTGGTGCGACACCCGGCCGTGCTCGCCGGAACCGTTCGCCGCGATGCCGTCGGGGGCCGCGCTGGGGTGGGACCGCATGGCCCGGGCCGCAGGCACGCTGGCCGGGCGGGCCGCGACCCCGGCGTCCGAGTGCCCGGCGTCCGAAGCGGGCGGATCGCCGACCCAGGCCCGCAGGCGCTCGGACACCGACCGCTGCTCCTGGTACAGGTGGGTGGCCGTCAGGCTGACCTGGCTGCGCTCGACGATCACGGTGGCCCCCTCTGCATGGGGCCGGAGCCGCCGTCCGTGGCGCCTTGGCCCGCGTCCGTTCGCTCTTCCAGTCGGCAGCACGAGGACAGGCATGAGCGGTGGCAGCCACTCCCCGCCCCAGGATCACCCGATCGCGTGCCTCGTCACCGGGACGGGCGAATGGTCGGCCCGAGACGACCTTGGTCCGCAGTGGGAAGTCGTCAGCGGTCGGGGGAGACGCGATCCCGAAGCTCGGCGAGGCGGCCGCAGACGCGAGCGACCGCGATCGACGCGGCGAGCAGCACGGCGCTGCCGACCACGTCGAGCAGGTAGTGATTCCCCGTGGCGAGCACGTCCGCGACCATGACCATCGGGAACACCCAGGCGAGCAACGCACCGCGCGGGTGCGCCCTGCGCAGGGCGTACCAGGCGGCGTACGCGGCCCAGGCCGACCACCCGACGTGCAGGCTCGGCATGGCTGAGAAGTTGTGCACATCGCGTGACGTCTGGCTGCCCAGGAGGTCGTGGTCGGCGACGATGTCGACGACGCCCGCCAGAGCGAACCGCGGGGGCGACATCGGCAGCGCCCAGAACACCAGCAGCGCGAGCCCGGTCATCGCGACGAAGACGCGCCGGACGTGGGGATAGACGTCCACATGGCGGAGGAAGACCCAGAGCAGAACGCCGAGCAGGACGGCGTAGTACAGGCGGTAGACGAGCACTGCCGGCACGATGAGCGCCTCGCGTCCGGTCAGCCACCGGTTGGTTGCGAGCTCGATGTCCAGGTGCAGCCGGTGCTCCACGGACTGCAGGGCTCGGGCGTTGTCGGTGGCCGCCGCGACATCCGTTCCGACCGCGGCGTGCAGACGGGTAAAGGCCAGCAGCACGAGCACCAAGAGGATCGCCTCGGGCAGCGCGGCCCGCACCCGCCCGGGTGCCACGTCGCGCCGATCGCTGGGTCGCCCGAACCTGGGCGCGGTGCGCATCAGCGTGCCCCTTCTGGTCGACCGTTACCGCCGTCGACAGCGGACGAGGAGGCGATGATCTGAGTCTTGCAGAGTGCCGGTCGCGGCTGGCAGCCAGCGCCGCGGAGCGGATAGCTGATCAGCGCCGGCTGGGCAGGTGACGTTCGATGGCAGGAATGCGGCGGATCAGATCGTGTTGTGAGGCGCGTGACCGGGCGGGTTCGCCGGCAGCCATGAGGTTGGCCATGCCGGGGTCACAGGCGGCCGCGGCGGCGGGGATCCCGTCGAGCATGAGCTGGATCCGGTCCGGGACGGCGTGCAGGACTGTACAGGGATATCGGACAAAGCAGCCCGCGGACGATGGGGTTTCGAGACCACTGCCGAGCACGGGTACCTCTTGACTGACCATCAGCCCGAAAACCGGGCCGGCGAGAGCGAGGACAGCGCAGCCCATGGCTTAGCAGGCTGACCCGCAACTTGGTCGGCCGCGCTCAACCCTCGGGCCACTCCTTGTTATGAAGAGCGTCGAAGGCCTCATAGACCAGGAACGCCGGCCAGACCACAGCTTTCAACAGGGCCAGCCCGCGAGCCTTCGGGGAGTCGGCCCGCCGCCAGAAGTACACCGCGGCGCCGATAAGGCCGAGCCCGTACACGGCACTGCCATTGCCCGCGTTCGCGCCCGCGGAGGGCCGCCGGCGGCTGAGCTTCTCCGTCGCCTCACGTGCTGCTTGATCGGTCATGTCCCACCTCCAGGGACGGGCTCTCATCGTCCCGCAGTCCGTATCCGGGGCGGCAGGCCCATCGGGCCGCTCTGTCGAGCGCGGGTCTGGTGTCCGGCTCAACGGCCTGATGAGCTGGCCGCAATTGCCGTCGTCCCGTCCAGCCGGCTCTTGAGCAGGTTCAGCGGCAGCACCACGCAGATGACGCTGATGGCCAGCTCAACATAGTTGTCGACATGCCGGATGTTGTTGGCGAGGTCGTAGTCGGACGTGCCCACCTGGACGGCCGTCAGGAGGAAGTCGCCCACCTGCAGCACGAGAAACAGGACCAGCATCCCCAGACCCGTCACGGTCCTTCGGGCGCGGGCGGCGACGAACAGCCAGACCAGGTTGAAGATGGCGCCGACAATCAGGTAGGAGACGAGCGTGCTCTGGTCCATGTTCAGGAAGAGCAGGCCGAACAGGAGGCCGTTCCCGCCCAGTGCCCCGGTCCAGAGCACGTGCCTGGTCAGCCAGAGCCATTCCACAGTCGCGACGGCGGCGATGGCGAGCCCAAGGGCGGCTACCCCGGTCGCAGACGGGAACTCGTTGTGGGCCAGGCCCGTCAATGCGATCCAGACGCTCACTGCCGCGTAGAGCAGCGGGCTGAGGACCGGGTTGAGCAGGGTACGGCTGAGGTGGGGCGCGGGGTCGGCGGTCGCCGCACCAGGGGGTTCCTCCGCAGGCGCCGCGGCGGTACCCACGGCCGGCGAGGAGGTGCCGCGCGCCGGCTCCGGGTCGGGTACCAGGTCGATCGGGTCGGGGACCAGGTCGATCCCATCGGGGACAGGCTCGGCACCGACGAGGTCCGCTGACGGCACGGCCGGCGCCGGGACGTCAGTGCGCGTCCGCATCGCCCCGACGCCGATCGGAGCGGCCGCACCCGGGAGCACGGCTGCTTCGGCCATCTCAGTCGGAAGCACGACTGGCTCGGCCTCATCCGGCAGGACGATGGCCCCCGGGCGGGGCACCACCTCGATCGGAATCGTCGTGTCGCCCATCGGGCCCTGGAGCGTGATCGACAGCCCGGAGCTGGGCAGAGGCCAGTGCAAGGTGACCAGCAGAGCCTTGTCCTGGGGGTCGACCCGGATTTCGGGCCCGCTGACGGCCACGGCGACGGCCCGGGCCAGCGGAACCCCGCTGAGCTCGATCCGGTGCCGGCTCGTTGAACCGTCCGGCCCCGCGGGCGCCTCGAGCCTGGCCGGGCTGAGCTGCAGGCCCTGCCCGGCCATGGCCTGTGCCGCCACCATCGCAACCTGCTCGATGTCGTGCGTGCTGACCTGCTGCAGCGCCTCGTGCGCGGCAGCCGCGATGGTCAGGTCCTCACTGGTCAACCGCCGGCGTAGCTCGGTCAGCGCGCCGAGGCGGGCGAACATGTTGCTGTCCTGCAGGGCGGCCGCCAACTCCGCCGGCAGCGGCGCCGGCTTGATCCGGCGGCGCCGGCTCTTGGCGAGATGCAGCTCCCCCTGGAGATCGAACTGGCGGCTGGGCGTCTGGGCGGGATTGAGCTGCCGGACCTGGTCGTAGAGGTAGTCGTACAGCTCGTCCAGCGAGACCAGGCCGTCCTCGTCCCGGTCCGCGTCGCCAGTGCGCAGCCCGTCCACCAGAGCACCAGTGAAGATCGACGGCCGGGCCCGGGAGTCGGACAGCTGCTCCCCCTCGAAGGCGTACTCCATCGAGTTCGACGACGTGATCACGGCCCGGCCCCGGCCTCCAGGACGGCTGCCCTCGGCCGGGAAGCTGCCCAGCACGTCCACCACCCCGCCGGCCCGCACCCGCGCACCCTGCGGAAACGCCCCGCCGTAGCAGCAGTCCAGGAAGAGCACGACGCTGCGGGACGGCGTCGTCCGCATACACCGCTGGATGAAGTCCGCCGGCACCGCCGAGGACGCCAGCCGGGACGGTTTGGTGTTCGCCGCCGCCAGGAACAGCTCCCCGGTCTCGGCCTTGACCCCGTGGCCGGAGAAGTAGAGCAGGAGCAGATCCTCCGCCACCGCCTCGACGAAGAAGTCCTCGATCCGGGCCTGCACGGCGTAGTGCGGCTCGTTGCGCGAGACCTCCACCTGGAAGTCACCGATCTCCGGCGCGGACAGCACTTCGCCCAGCGCCTGCGCGTCAGCCGCAGCCGAGTTCAGGCCGGCCAGCCCGGGATCGACGTAGGAGTCGTTGGCCACGATCAAGGCCCGGCGGGAGCCAGCCATCGTCCGCCGCCTCAGGAATGCCGCGTCACGAACAGCGTGACCAGATCCGATTCGGACTTGGCGGACGCGTTCGACAGTTCCAGCACGTCACCGCCGATCTCGACCCGGATGATCCGGGCTGTCTGCGGGCTGCGGTGCAGCCAGTGCCGAACCGCGTCGTGACCCCACGCAGGGCATCCGAGCGGGCCAGCCCCACGACCAACCCATCGGCGGCTATCAGATCCAGCCCGCGAGCGCCCGGCGGAGCCGGCGAGCCGGTGTCCCGGCCGACCGTGACCCCGTCCAGGGACTCCAGCTCCGACCTGAGGTAGCCGGCGAGCAGGTCGAGACGCTCCGCGTCGGCGCCCGCCTCCCCGATCATCAGGACCGCGCTCTCTGGCATGAGCAACTCCCGGATCCTGGCGCCCGCAAGCGCCACCCGCTGCCGTCGGTACAGGTGGACCACCGCCGAGCTGCAGCAACAGCCTGAAGTGTAGAGACAACGGAGTGTCAGTTCGATACCTGACCGCCCAGGCGTTCTGCCGCGCGGGATGATCCGATCCTGTGCCGGTCCGGTCGCGTCGGCGGGGGGTATCCGGAGGGCCGCGAGCCGTTGCAGCCGGTCCAGCCTGCGAACCGATAACCCTTCGCCGGGGTCGGGTAGAGCCACTACATCATCGTCCCGGCCCGGCGGACGGCGGGCTTGAGCGTCAAGGCCAGGGAATTGCCCTCTGCGGCGCGCCCACTGGCCGAGAGGTGCCGAGACTGGTCGCATGGCCATCCAGCACCATGACACCGACCAGTTCCGTGGGGCCCGCTTCACCCACGCCGACCTGACAAGCGTGATCATCCGGGACTGCGACCTGACCGGCCTGCAGATCGTGGACTGCATCCTGGGCGAGGCCGTCGTCTCCGGGGACTTCACCCAGCTCGTGGTCAACGACGTCGACGTCACCGCCTATGTGCAGTCCGAGCTCGACCGTCGCCAGCCTGAGCGGGTCCTGGTGCGGTCCCTGCGGATGGCCCAGGACCACCGCGACACGTGGGCTGCCGTGGAGCAGATGTGGGCGGCAACCCACGAGCGGTTGGCGTCGCTGCCCGGGTCCGTGCTCACCCAGCGGGTCGGTGAGGAGTGGTCGGTCGTCGAGACGATGCGCCATCTGGTCTTCGCCACCGACGCCTGGATGGGTCGGGCCGTGCTCGGGCAGCCGCACCCCTATCACCCCGTCGGCCTACCGGCCGCTGGATACCCCGACGATCTGGCCGCGCAGATCGGTCTTGAGTTGCAGGTGATGCCGTCGTTCGACCAGATGCTCGGCGTCCGGGCCGAGCGGATGGCCACCGTTGCGGACTTCGTGGCCGACCTGACCGACCACAGGCTGATCCGCACCTGCGAGCATGTTCCGGCGCCGGGGTACCCCGAGCAGCCGCCAACCGTTGCCGAGTGCCTACGCGTCGTCATGAACGAGGAAGTCGAGCACCACCGCTACCTGGTCCGCGACATCAGCATCCTGCAGGTCCTCTAGGTCACCCGGCCGGAGGCGGCGGTCGCGGTCGACAAGGATTCCGTCATACCCGACGTCGCAGTCTCCGCCTCCGCCCGACCAGGTCCGTCGCTGCCGCATCCCAGGTGGGATACGCGAAGGCGAAACCCGCGTCGAGCAGCCGGCCGGGCACGACGCGACGGCTCTTCAGCAGCAGCTCGGTGTCGCTCCGCAGAGCGAGGGCTCCGACCTCGGCCATGAGCCGGGTGGCGGGCAGGCCCGGACGTCCGCCCCAGGCGCCCCGCAACGACCGCATCAGATCACGCTGCTGCACCGGATCCGGCGCGGCGATGATGAAGGGCCCGTCCAGATCCTCGCGCCTGAGGAGGAACTCCACGGCCCGGACGAAGTCCTCGCCGTGGATCCAGGAGACGTACTGGCGCCCGCCCGCGACCGGCCCGCCGAGACCCAGCCGGGCCATCCACGACAGGTAGTCGAAGGCACCGCCACGATCGGGGGTCATGACCATCGCCGTACGCAGCACCACGAGGCGCGTCTGCGGGACGACGGCTTCCGCTTGGGCCGCCTCCCACCGGCGCGCGATGCGGACGCTGTACTCCCAGTAGAGAGGAACATCGGGCTCCTCGCCGCCGAGGATCCCGTTCATCTCGTCGTGCGGGAGGTCGTCAGGCCGGCTACGGGCGTCGGCGTAGATCGTCGCCGTGCTCATCTGCAGCCACACCCTCGGCGGTCGCGCGGCTCGCGCGATCGCCTGGCCCACCACGCGCGTCGAGGCGACACGGGAGTCCATCATCTGGCGCAGGTTCGTGTCGGTGTAGCGACAGCTGACCGACCGCCCGGCCAGATTGACGACCGCGTCGGCCCCCTCGAGCTCCGCCGCCCACGTGCCCGGCGTTCGTCCGTCCCAGACCACATGCCGGACGCCGTGCTCGAGCTGCTCCGGCCGGCGGCTCACGACAGTGACCTCGTCGCCCCGCTCCACCAGCGCCCGCCGCAGCACCCCACCGACCTGGCCCGTCCCGCCTGGGATGACGACCTTCATCTCCGCAGACTAGAGCCGGGCCCGTGGACCCGGACGGCCGGCGCAGCGCCCGTTCGCTGACGGTGTCGACGCCTTCGTCAGGGCAGGCTTGGGTGATCCTGCGCCGGGGCCGAAGGCATGGACGGCGGCGTGGGCCGGCCTGGCAGCCTCAAGGCGAGGGCGACGGTGATCAGCGCCAGGCCCGCGGCGACGAGGAATGCCCAACGGAAGCCCTCGAGGAAGGCCTCGGCCGGGTCGGTCCCTCCGGTGACCTGCGAGGCCGAGCGCGCAGTCAGCACGGCGATGGACAGCGCGGTGCCGAGGGCGGCAGCGACCTGCTGAGCGGTGCCGAGCAGCGAGCTGCCGTGGGAGTGCAGCCGCATCGGCAGCGAACCGAGACTGATCGTGAACGCCGGACCCAGGACCATGGCCAGCCCGCACATCAGCAGCAGGTGCCAGACGACCAGTGCGGCCAGTGGCGTGGCGCGGCCCAGGAAGCTCAGACCGGCCAGGCCGACCGCCACCGCGATGCTGCCCGGGACGAGGAGCGGCCGCGCACCCCAGCGGTCGTAGGCGCGGCCGATCTGAGGCCCGGCCAGACCCATCGCCAGGCCGCCGGGCGCGACCAGCAGGCCGGTCTGCAGTGGGCTGAGCCCCCGCAGGTCTTGCAGGTAGAGCGGAAGCAGGATCATCGCGCCCATCATGGTCAGGAACGCCGTGGCCTGGGCACCCAGGGCCAAGGCGAAGGTGCGGTGGGTGAGGGTGCGCAGATCCAGCAGCGGGCCCTGTGGCCGGTGCTGCAGCTTCAGCTGCCGTAGGGCGAAACCCCCGACCACAGCGAGCCCACCGGAGATGGACAGCCACGGCGAGAGAGCAGCGGACGACGCGGACCCGAGTCCGCTGAGGCCGTAGACGAGCGCACCGAAGCCGATGGCGGCGAGCACGACACTGAGCGCGTCGACCGACCCGGCCCGCGTCTGGCCGACATTCTCCAGCCGGAGCAGCGCCGCTACGGCGACCACGACGGCGATGGGCAGCACGACGAGGAACAGCCAGCGCCAGCCGGTCACCTGGAGCACCAGCCCGGCCACCGTCGGGCCGAGCGCCGGTGCGACCGAGATGGCGAGCATGACGTTGCCCATCACGCGGCCGCGGTCGTGTTCGGGCACGATCGTCATCAGGGTGGTCATCAGCAGCGGCAGCATCACGGCGGTGCCGGAAGCCTGGACGACCCGGGCCACCACCAGCAGCCAGAACACCGGCGCCGCGGCGGCCAGCAGGGTGCCGCTGCAGAAGACTCCCATGGCCACCGCGAAGGCCTGCCGAGTGGTCACCCTCTGCAGGAACCAGCCGGTGATCGGGATGACCACGGCCATCGTGAGCATGAAGGCGGTCGATAGCCACTGGGCCGTGCCGGCGTTGACGTCGAAGTCCGTCATCAGACGCGGGATGGCGTTGATCATCAGGGTCTCGTTGAGGATGACGACGAAGGTCGCCAGGGTCAGCCAGCGCAGCACGACGTACGGCGAACGCTGGTGGGCCACGACCTCGGCCCGCCGGTCGGCGATCAATTCGGGCCGGGTGTCGAAGGTGTCCTTCACCGTGGCGGTCATCGGGTTCTCCTGCCTCGGGCGCGGGGGCGGTCCTCGCGCGTCATGCAGGACCGACCGTGACGAGCCGCCAACCTCATCGGTCGCGGCGAAACTCTTTTCGGCCCGTCGGGTGTCGTTCCGGCCGAAACGGGTGTCGGATGAGGCCACGGAGGACGCCATGACGACCACACCGAGTGACTCGACCACCGCGCTGCCCGGCCGCCCGCCCGTCGTCGACCTGGCCACCTGGCAGGCCGCCCGTGACGAGCTCCTGGTCCGCGAGAAGGCCCATACCCGCGAGGGTGACGCCCTCGCCGCGGCCCGCCGCCGGCCGCCGGCCGCCGGCCGCCGGCCGTGGAGCTCGACGGGACGGTCGAGGTCGTCGGACCCGACGGCCCGGTCCCGTTCCTGGACTTGTTCCAGGGCTGCGACGAGCTCGTCGTCTACAAGCACATGTGGTACGACGGCGCGCCGCACCAGGGGCAGTGCGAAGGCTGCACCACCGCGGCCTGGCACCTGAAGGACGCCGTCTACCTCAACGCCGCGGCGTCTCGTTCGCCATCCTGACCACCGGGCGCTGGGACGAAGTGGCCTCCTACGTCGAGTTCATGGGCTACACGCAGCCCTGGTACTCGGTGCGCGACGTGGAGTCGCCGGTCGGCGGCGAAATGGGGTACATCGCCTGCTTCCTGCGCGACGGCGACCGCGTGTTCCTCACCTATTCCACGACGGGCCGTGGCAACGAGCCGATCAACGGGTCGCTCGGCCTGCTCGACATGACGCCCTACGGCCGCCGCGAGGCGTGGGAAGACGACCCCGAGGGCTGGCCCGAGGCCCCTGCGGCCGACTCGCCGATCGGTGGGCACGGCTCGCCGATCTGCTGGTACTGGCGCTCGGACGCGGACGGCGTCGCCACCTGGGGCCCGACCAGCCGCCCCGTGCCACAGTGGACCCGCCCCGGCGCGACCCCTGTGGAGACCCTCGGCCGGCACGGCTACCACCACTGACGCGCCTTCGTCGACGGCTCACCCGCTGACCCAGTTCACTGACCCTCTCTCGGTTTCCTGCTCGATAACCGATGAGTTCGGCGCTCGGTGCGAGTCTGCACCGTGGAGGGCGACCTACGCTGTGAAACGAGGAGGCGGAGATGGCACCGATCACCGAGGCGGCACCGGACGCCGAGTTCGAGGAGCTGCTGCGCCGCCACCGCCGGGAGCTGCTCGCACACTGCTACCGCATGGTGGGGTCCGCGAGCGAGGCCGAGGATCTGGTGCAGGAGACCTATCTGCGCGCCTGGCGCGCCTACGGCGGCTTCGAAGGTCGGTCGTCCGTGCGAACGTGGCTGTACCGGATCGCCACCAACGTCTGCCTGACCAGCCTCGAGGGTCGCGACCGCAGGCCGCTGCCGACCGGGCTCGGCGCGCCGTCGCTGCCGGCGGAAGCGCCGCTGGTGGAACGGGAGATCGCGTGGCTTGGTCCGCTGCCGGACGCGCTGGTCACGCCGGCCGACCCGGCCGAGGTGGCCGTTGAGATGGACTCGGTGCGGCTGGCCTTCGTCGCCGCCCTGCAGCACCTGCCCGCCCGGCAGCGCGCCGTCCTGATCCTCTGCGAGGTGCTGAGCTGGACCGCCGCCGAGGCGGCGGAGGCACTCGAGACGTCGGTGCCCGCGGTGAACTCCGCGCTGCAACGTGCTCGGGCGACGATGGGGTCACGCGACACCTCGGCCCCGACACAGCCTCTGGACGGGCGGCAGCGGAAGATGCTGGACGCCTACGTGGCAGCCTTCTGGCGCAAGGACGTCGATGCCATCGCGGCGCTGCTCACCAGCGACGCCGTGTGGGAGATGCCGCCGTGGCAGGGCTGGTACCAGGGCGCCCGGACGATCGCCGAGCTCGTGGACTGGAATTGCCCCGGTCAGCGGTACGACATGCCGATGCTGGCGACCAGCTGCAACGGCCAGCCGGCGTTCGGGCTGTACATGCGCGAATGCTGCCTGCTCGGACCGGCGTCCTACGACCGCGGCCAGGCCCGTGACGACGTCTTCGTGCCGTTCCAGCTGCACGTGCTGGAGCTTGGCGGCGACAAGATCTCGCACGTGGTGGCGTTCTTCGACCCGGTGGCCTTCGGCCAGGCCGGGCTCCCGTCATCACTCTCGGCGGCGGACGTGGCCGCGCTCGTGCCGATCGGCTCTTGACCATGGACGGCACCGGTCCGGGGCTCGCCCCAACCTTGGCCCGCCCTCTGGAACTCGTCGAGCGCTCGCTGGCCTGGACCTTGCCTGCCCTGGCCGCCGTGCCCGGACACTCCGGGGCGGAGCCGACGCCGTGCGCGCAATGGGACCTGACGGCGCTCCTGGTGCACATGGTCGACGGGTTCACCGCGTTCGTGGAGGGGTCGGCGCGATGGCTGATGCCGGCAGAACCGGGCACTCTTCCGCCGGACGCCGGCCTGCTCTCCCGCCGGTTGCTCGACCTCGGGTGCGCGATCCTCAGCGGCTGGACCACCGCCGACGGCCGTGACTGCCGACTCGGTCTCCTCAACCTGCCAGCCGGCACGCTGCTGGAGGTCGCCGCTCTGGAGATCGCCGTCCACGGCTGGGACGTCTCACGCGTGTGCGCCCCCGATCGCCAGATGCCGCCGGCGCTGGCCGCCGCTCTCTTTCCCGTTGCTCTCCGCCACGTCGCCCCCAGCGACCGGCCCGTCCGCTTCGGTCCGGTCGTCGAGAGCGCGCGCCGTGACCCGGCCGCCCTTCTGCTGGCTCATCTCGGACGCCGGCCCGGCTGAGCACCAACAACGGGACGTGGCTCAGGTTGGTGACCACTGTTCTTCGAAGATGGCGTAGCCGACCGTGTCCAGCCATCGGCCGGACCGGTGCAGTGACTCGCGGACTGCGTGCAGTTCGCGGCGCATGCCGATGCGCTCCATCAGGCGCCGAGAGGTGCCCTCGTCGAGGAAGCAGCTTGGTGCCCAGCACAGGCATTCGGTCAGCGTAGGCGCTGTTGGCCCAGCGGCTGCTTGTCGGGCTGATAGCGCGGACAGCGGCTTCGAGCGTGGAGAAGGTGCTGGGGCAGCTGCCGCATGACCCATCATCGTGGACATGGACGCACCGAACTTCCGCACGATCATCGAGCCGTTCCGGATCCACTCCGTGGAGCCGATGCGGATGACCACGTTGGAGCACCGTCGGGCCGCCGTGATCCGGGCTGGTTACAACCTGTTCCGGGTGCAGGCCGCGGATGTGTTGATCGACCTGCTCACAGATTCGGGTACCGGCGCGATGAGCCGCGACCAGTGGGCGGCGATGCAGCACGGCGACGAGTCCTACGCCGGCTCGCCGTCGTACTACGTGTTCCGGGACGCCGTGCGCGAGTTGTTCCCCTTCGAGCATGTGATCCCCACTCACCAGGGCCGTGCGGCCGAGCGGATCATCTTCAGCGTCCTCGGCGGACCCGGGAAGGTGGTTCCGAACAACACGCACTTCGACACGACCCGGGCCAATGTCGAGTACACCGGGGCCCAGGCCGTGGACCTTGTCATCGCGGCGGGTCACGACCCGCGGGCGGACCACCCGTTCAAGGGCAACATGGATGTCGAGGCGCTGGAGGCACTCCTGCGCGAGCGCGGGCAGGATGTCCCGGTCGTGTTCGTGACGATCACGAACAACAGCGGGGGCGGCCAACCGGTGTCGCTGGCCAACCTGCATGCGGTCGCCGAGGTGTGCCACGCCCACGGCAAGCCCATGTTCCTGGACGCGTGTCGCTTCGCCGAGAACGCCTGGTTCATCCGCGAGCGAGAGGCGGGGCAGGGGGGACGCGAGGTTGCCGACATCGTCCGTGAGATGGCATCACTGGCCGACGGCATGACGATGAGCGCCAAGAAGGACCCGATGGGCAACATCGGCGGTTGGCTGGCCATGAACGACGACGAGCTGGCCCGGGAGTGCCGGAACCTGTTGATCCTCACCGAGGGTTTCCCGACCTACGGCGGGCTGGCCGGACGTGACCTCGAGGCGCTGGCGCAGGGACTGCGCGAAGTCGTGGACCACGACTACCTGCGGTACCGGATTCGCTCGACGGCCTACCTCGGCGACGCTCTGCAGCGGGCCGGGGTGCCGGTGCTGACCCCGGTCGGCGGGCACGCGGTCTACCTGGACGCCCGGGCCCTGCTCCCGCACATCGCGCCGCTCGAGTACCCCGGCCAGGCGCTCGCGGTCGCCTTGTACGAGGCGGGAGGCGTGCGGAGCTGCGAGATCGGCACGGTGATGTTCGGCCGCCGCCCGGACGGTTCCGAGGTTCCGGCCGCACTCGACCTGGTGCGGCTTGCCATCCCGCGACGGACCTACACCCAGAGCCACATCGACTACGTGATCGAGGTCTGCGAGCACGTCGCCCGCGCGGCCGAGAACCTGACCGGGTTCCGCATCGTCGACGAGCCGGCCGCCCTGCGACACTTCTCGGCCACCTTCGAGCCGCTGGGTTGATCGGGTCAGTGGCTGGCGAGCAGCAGGTCCGCGAGCGCGCCGATGTCCGGCAGTCGGGCGTGGTCGAAGTCAGCGTGCAGGTCGTAGGGGTCGAGTTGGACCACGGGCATGCCGGCTGCGGTGGCCCCGTGGACGTCGGCGTGGACCGTGTCGCCGACGTAGAGCGTGCGCGCCGGGACGGTTCCGAGGGCCGTCAAGGCGGGACGGAAGATCGCCGGGTCGGGCTTGGCGACGCCGACGAGTTGGGAGTCCACCACGATCGTGACCCTGGGCAACGGGCCGGGACCGACCTGGCAGATGCCGAAGTGACGAAGCTGCTCCTCGGCGGTGCCGTTGTTGTTGCTGACCACCGCAACGGGCATTCCGGACGCGACGATCCGGTGGAAGCCCTCGACGTTCTCGACGAGCAGCTGCCGCCAGACACTCTTGACATCCGTACCGGACACCAGGGCGATCATCACCTGCACGGCCTCGTCCAGCCGGTCCTCGCACACGCCCAGGCTGCGCAGGTAACTCCGCTCCCAATGCGTCCACATCCGCCGGTCAGACTCCCGCACCGTGGCCCCGTCGGCGAGCAGGTCGGATATCGCGCGGACGGCCACATGGTGGGCGCGGCGGTACCGTTCCGGGCCGTCAGGCAGCTCGAATCCCGCGCGGCCCAGTGCAATCCGGACCGGCTCGTGGTGGCGGACGGTGAAGACCCCACCGATGTCGAAGACGACCGCGTCGATCACCGATCTGTCGAGAAGGGGCATGGCACGGGCAGCTGGACGCTCGTCGATCACCCGACAACCCTACGTGGACGCAGCTCTGCAACCAGGCCCGAGCGACGGGTCAGTGCTGGTGCGCGGTCGCCGGTGCGTCTGGATGCACGAGCAGCCAGTCGATACGTTGCCGGCTCTCCTCGTCGTCGGGCGTGTAGACGACCAACCTGGTCTCCGGGGCGGCCGGCACGACCAAAGGGGTGCCGGTCAAGCAGATCTCACCGACCGCCGCGTGCCGGAACACCTTGCGCATGGCGACCTGCGTGGCGACCTCCTGCCGGGCCCACAGCGCGGTGAACTCAGGGCTGGCCTCGGCGAGGTCGGCCACGAACGCCTCCCATTCCGGTTCGCCCACGTGCCGCCCGTAGCGCGACCGCAACATGGCCACCATCCGCTGCAGTTCCTCGTCGCGGTTGACGAACGGGCTGCAGCAGGCCGGGACCGTGAACGCGCACCACATGCTGTTCCGGCGCCGCGCCCCCGGAGCGACCATTCCCGGGAAGACCGCCGCGTAGGCAGGGTTCCAGGCCAGCACGTCGTACCGGGCGCTGATCACCGAGGCCGGCAACGGGGCAAGCGCGTCCAGGATGATCTGGGTCTGCTCGGGAAGCGCGGAGGCCTCCGGGGTGTCCGGCGGCGAGAGCTCGGCCAACCGGAACAGGTGATCGCGCTCGTCCTGGGTCAGCCGCAGGGTCCGTGCGATCGCGCCCAGCACCTGGTCACTGACGTTGATCGGTCGGCCCTGCTCCAGCCAGGTGTACCAGGTGATCCCGACCCCGGACAGCTGCGCGACCTCCTCGCGCCGAAGCCCCGGCGCACGCCGGCGCAGGCCCGGCGCCATCCCGACAACCTCTGGGGTCAGCCGGGCCCGGCAGGCGCGCAGGAACGCGCTCAGCTCGGTCCGCCGGCCCGGGCTTCCGCCGCCGCGCGGCACGCCGGTCGCGGCCGCCGACCGGTCCGTTCGGATCGGAACGACGCTCACCCGACGATGGTCTCCCGCATCGGGGCTGGTTGCCAGGTGCTGTCAGTACCAGTATCAGCAGGCTCTCACCACTGGCATCGGATCCCGGTCAGGGTGGGGGCATGTCCGACACCGTTCGAGATCCTGCCGTTCAGAACGGCACCGCCGCCGCCCCGGTCCTTGCCCGGGACGACCGGGCGATGCGGCACCCGCGCCCGGAGGCGCCCGGGCGCGTCTCCCGCCGGCCGGGCCTGATTCTGGCGGTCGTGCTGACGGGGCAGTTCATGGCCCTGCTGGACGTGTCCATCGCCAACGTCGCCGCCCCGACGATCGGTACGGACCTGCGGGCGTCGGGGACAGGCCTGCAGTTCGTGATCGCGGCCTACACCATCGTCTACGCGGTCCTGCTGATCACCGGTGCCCGGTTGGGGGAACGGCACGGCTACCGTCGCATCTTCCGCATCGGCCTGGCGCTGTTCACCATCGCGTCCCTCGCCTGCGGGCTGGCCCCCGGCGTGCCGGAGCTGATCACCGCTCGGCTTGTGCAGGGAGCCGGAGCGGCGCTGATGGTGCCGCAGGTGCTGAGCCTGATCCAGCGGAGCTTCACCGGTTCGGCGCGGGTACGGGCGGTCGGCGCGTACACCGCGGTGTTGGCCAGCGGGATGGTGGTCGGCCAGGTGGTCGGCGGCCTGCTGGTCAGCGCCAACCTGCTCGGCACCGGCTGGCGACCGGTCTTCCTGGTGAACGTGCCGATCGGCGTGGCGCTGCTGGTGGTGTCGGCCCGGTTGCTGCCGGCGCTGGACTCGGAGTCGCCGCGGCACCTGGACCCGGCCGGCCTGGTCCTGCTGTCCGCTGCGGTGTTCCTGTTGGTGCTGCCGCTGGTGCTCGGCCGGGACTACGACTGGCCGTGGTGGGGCTGGGTGATGCTGGCCGGCAGCGCGATCACCTTCGGCGCCTTCATCGCGGTCCAGCGCCGGATCGCCGATCGCGGCGGCAGCCCGCTGATCCACCACCGAGTGGTGACGGCGCCGTCCCTGGCACCGTCCGCGGCGGCGATCTTCCTGATGATGACCACCGTCGGAGGCTTCCTGTTCGCGCTCACCCTGCACCTGCAGGCCGGGCTGGGAGACAGCGCGCTGCGCGCCGGGCTCACCTTCTCGCCTCTCGCGCTCGGGTTCGGCTTCTCCGGGTTGTACTGGGGACGGCTGCCGCAGCGGCTGCACCGGGGGCTGCCCCTGGCGGCGCTCGGGCTGGCCGTCCCGGGCTACCTGTTGGTCGCCGCGATGCTCCGGCACGGAGCCCAGCCTGGGCCCGCCGCGGAGGTGCTGCTGCTGGGGCTCGGCCTGATCGGCGGCTGCACCTACGGTCCGCTGTTCGCCTCCGCCATCCACCGGGTGGACCCGCGGTACGCGGCGGATGCCAGCGGGCTGCTCGTCACCGTCATCCAGCTCGGCCAGGTCGTGGGCGTCGCCACCCTCGGGACGCTGTTCCTGGATTCGGTCTCCGGCCCGGGCCCGGCCGCCTCCGGGCGGGCTGTGTCCATCACCGCCAGTGCCGTCGCGGTGCTGATGCTCGCGGCGGCGGGCTTCGCCGCGCTACGGCCTCGGCCCATGGCACCGTCCCGGGTCTGACCAGACCGTCAGCTCAGCCACCGCAGCTGCGCCGCTCTGCGCCCGGGGCCAGCCAGCTCATCGGCTGCAACGTCGTGATCAGCCCGCCGTTCGGGTGGCAACTGCGGCTCAACCGCTGCACGCCCCCACGAATGGCATCCGATCGGTGAGCCGGACGCGCGACGACTCCCGCGACCCGCGATGGGGCGCGGATCACATCGAGGCAATGGCCGCGAGGGCGGACAATTTCAAGAAGTGAGGAGGTGACGACCAAGACCGTACCCCTCGCGCCGCGCCGGCAGGGCATGAGTGTCGTCGTCCGAGCTCGACGCTCCCACGTCCAAGGAGAAGCGACCCATGCCTACCACCGAGGAGAACCTCAAGACGGCTTTTGCCGGCGAGAGCCAGGCACATCTGAAGTACCTCGCCTATGCGAAAAGGGCGGAGCAGGACGGCTTCCCCAACGTCGCTTGCCTTTTCCGTGCGGCAGCCGAGGCCGAGACGATCCACGCCCTCGGCCATCTGCGCTCGATGGGCGGGGTCGGGAGCACCGTCGACAACCTCAAGGATGCCGTGGCCGACGAGACCTACGAGCACACAACGATGTATCCGCACATGCTCGAGCAGGCTGAGAAGGAAGGGCACCGCGGCCAGGCGATGGTCGGCCTGGCGCTCAAGGCCGAAGTCGTCCACGCCGAGCTCTACCGGCAGGCGCTCGCCGCGGTCCTGTCGGGCAGGGATCTGGCCACCGCCGACATGTGCTGCTGCCCGGTGTGCGGGCACGTGGAGCTCGGCAAGCCCAGCGCGGGCTGCCCGATCTGTCTGGGATTCTCGCGCCTGGTGGGTTGATCACTATCTCGCGGCGCGCATCGCAGGGTTTCCGCGGACAGTGAGCAAGCGATCCCACGAAACCGCGGGTTTGCAGTACGGGGGCGAACCTGGGTCAGGCATGGCCCGGCAGCCGCCTCCGCCAGGACCGCCGGTCCCCGCGTCAGGGTCCACGGGCCGCTCGCTCGCCGGACGCTGTCCCCGACCCGGGCCGCGCCACCCACGTTCCCACCAGCAAGCGGGACTTCCTCGTCCACCAACGCTGCCCACCTCCGGAAGACCGATGCTCCTGATACGAGAACACCGGTGATACGAGAACGCCCCTGCTGTCGGCGAACCACCCGGCGGCCGCGCTGATCGCCGGGCAGGCGGTGACGATGCTGCGGTCCTCGGATTCCGCCCCAGGGTTCAGGATCCGCGCGTTGCGATCAGCCCTCGGACCCGTCCTTGTGGTGAAGAGCATCGAAGGCCTCGTACACCAGGAACGCCGGCCAGACCACAGCTTTCAACAGGGCCAGGCCGCGAGCCGTCGGAGAGTCGGCCCGCTGCCAGAAGTACACCGCGGCACCGATAAGACCGAACCCGTACACGGCACCGCCGTTGCCCGCGTTCGCGCCGGCCGAGGGCCGGCGGCTGGGCTTCTCCGTCGCCTGACGAGCCGCTTGATCACTCATGTCCCACCTCCGGGCTTGGGCTCTCATCTTCCCGCGATTCACTCCCGCGGGGTCGTGCGGATGCTCACGGGTTGACCGGGACCGGGCCGTCGCTGGGATCGAGGGCCACGACGGCGGGGACGGTAGCGCTGTCTGCTCGGCGCAGTGGCTGCTCGGCCAGTTCGCGGGCGGCCTGCCGGTAGCTGGCGGCGCCGCTGGAAGACGGATCGTAGGTCAGCACCGTCTGGCCGTGGCTGGGCGCCTCGCAGACGCGCACCGATCTGGGGATCACGGTGTGGGACACCTGCTCCGGGAAGTGGGTACGGACCTCATCGGCGACCTGTCCTGCAAGCCGGGTGCGCCCGTCGTACATCGTCAGCAGCATCGTGGACACGTGCAGTCCCGGATTCAGGTGCTCCCGAATCAGCTCGATGTGCCCGAGCAACTGCGTCAGCCCCTCCAGGGCGTAGTACTCGCACTGGATCGGGATCAACACCTCTCCGGCCGCGACGAACGCGTTCACGGTCAACAGGCTCAGGCTGGGTGGACAGTCGATCAGGACGTAGTCCATCCGCTGCGGGTGCGGATCGGCGCGCAGGTAGTCCACCAGCGCCGTACGCAGCCGCTGCTCACGGGAGACCACCTTGAGCAGTTGGATGTCCGCCCCCGCCATGTCGATCGTCGCCGGAGCGCACCACAGACCGGGCACGTGCGGGCACTCCTGGACGACCTCGGCCAGCGGCCGACCTTCCACCAGCACCTCATACAAGCTCGGAACGCCGTTGGGGTGCGGGATGTCCAGCGCGGTCGAGGCATTGCCCTGCGGGTCCAGATCCAGCACCAAGGTCCGCAATGCGGCCTCGGCCAGGGCCGCGGCCAGGTTCACCGCCGTGGTGGTCTTACCCACACCACCCTTCTGGTTGGCAACCGCCAGAACCCGAGTCTGCGCCGGCGGCGCAAGACCACCCGACCGGCGCGACCGCCGCGCTGTCGACCGGACCGGAGCCTGGCTTTCCGGCTCGGCACTCATCGGCCGTGACGGCCCTGCCGCGCCGACGTCCGGGACCACCGCCCCGGCCCCGTTCGGGGGCAGCTCGCCACGCTCTGGCTCGCCCACCTCAGGCTCCGGCTGGTGTGCCTCAGGCTCCGGCTGGTGTGCCTCAGGCTCGGCTTCCACCAGGTCCGAAGCCTTGACCGCAACCACCTCCACAGGCGCGGTACTGCGCTGCTGAGGCGGGTCTTCCGCCGCGACCAGTGAGCCAGGCTGACGCCTACGCCATCTCCACATACCCCGACGGTAAGCGTCGACCCGGGACAACCTCGGCAACGCAACGCGTATGTCGGACCATCATCACCGAGCTTCAGCCGCACTCAGTCACGGTCCGCAACCGAAACCACGCACGGCTACCGCCGCGGGAGGCCACTGCCCGGCGCCCTCCCCACAGCTCCTCGCGCCATTCCACCCGATCATCGCCATGCCGGGCTGCGTGTTGCGCCCGCTCAGGTCTCGAATCGGGACCGCCCGTCCCTCCCCGCCCTCCCGTCCGCGCCTGTCCCGTCCACCGCATGTCCCGTCCACCCGGGGCTCCGCAGGTCCCTTCACTCCAGCCCGCGAGGCTGCTCGCTGTCTCACACAGAAATTGACTTTCTTAATGTGACTCTTGATAATCTTGCTATCTGACTCTTGCTGGATGAGATATCACGAGGCATACTGAGGTGGCATCGACGGAGCGGAGGAACCATGGACTGGCAGGAGCTGACCAACCTGACCCGCGGCCAGCCGTTCGTGGTCGAACGGGTACGGGTGGTCGGCAAGGACATCGCCATCGAGGGCGGTTTTGAACTCTCCCAGTTGGCCCAGCTCAGCCTGGACGACCAGGTGTTCGTGACGGCGTTCGTCCGCTGCCATGGATCAATCAAGGAGATGGAGCGGATCTTCGGGGTCAGTTACCCGACGATCAAGTCCCGGCTGAACCGCATCGGCGGCAGTCTCGACTTCGTCGACACGAACCCCGGGCCGCCCCAGCCGGACACCGGGACCGACACCCGGACCGAGGTGCTTGAACGCCTCAGCCGCGGCGAGATCCCCGCGGACGAGGCGATCCGCCTGCTGCGTGCGCCGTCATGATGCCCCTCCTGCTCCGACTGCAGGTGCGCCAGCCGAATCACCGCACGTTTCGGCTCTGGATCCCGGTCCTGCCGGTCCTGATCTTGCTCTCGCCGCTGCTCCTGCTGGCGGCGCTCGCTGCGATCATCGCCTGCCTGGTATTCCGGATCAATCCGATCCGGGCGCTGGTCGCGGCGGGCCGGCTGGTGTGCGCGTTGAAGGGCACCCACGTCGAAGTCGACCAGCCCGAGGCCCTGGTCCTCCTCGATATCCGATAGAGCCACGGCCCACTGACAGAACTGACGGAACGGAAGGTAGGGCACCACGATGAACGAGCAAGGCAGGCAGATCCTTCAGATGCTGGCCGACGGGAAGATCACCGCGGACGAGGCCGCACGGCTGCTCGACGCGCTCGAACACACCGAGCTACGCCAGCGCGAGCCCTCCTCGCTGGAGCGCGAGCCGAACCAGCGACGCGTCAAGTACCTGCGGGTCATGGTCGACATGCCCGACAGCTTCGACGGGGACGGACCGGGCAGGGTCAACGTCCGGGTACCACTCCAGTTGCTGCGAGCCGGGGTCCAGCTCACCAGCCTGATCCCGCCGCAAGCTCTCGGCCAGGTCAACGAGGAGCTGAAGAGGTCCGGTGTTCCCATCGACCTGACCCAGCTCAAGCCGCAACACATCGAGGAACTGATCGAGGCGCTGGACGAGCTGACCGTCGAGGTGGACCAATCCGACGCCAAGGTCCGAGTCTTCTGCGAGTAACGCCCAGATGCGCCCACCGTGCAGCGCGGGGTCAGCCACGACCTGACCGAGGAAGCGGGCATACCACGTGGGGCTGCCCAGCGTCTCCAGATGTTCGGTGACCGGACGAACCTCGCGGGCCACCCAGTCCTGGAGATCCAGCGAGTCACCCACATCGGCCATCAGGCGCACGCGGGCCTGTTGGATCTGCTCAGCGTGGCTCGCGGGCGATCGCGCGGATCAGGTCGGCCTCGGTGCCGACGTGGTAGCTGACCGCTCATCCCGCCTCATCCGAGTTGCCATCTGACCCTTCACCCACGTCGCGCTCCCTTGGAGAGCAGGGATTCCGACGACCCCGGCCCGATCGGGAGACCCCATCCAGTCTGAGGTGCACGACAGCACCCCGCGGCCGCGGGCCCCTGCCACTCCCCCGAAGCGCCGACGAGCGTGGGTGACCTTTGTCGGCCGCCTTCTCATCAATCGTTGGGGAGGGCTCTTAGGTCTTCCTTATCTGAGCCGGGAAAGGTCGTTCCTGACCGAAACAGTCGGACCGAGGAGCGATCATGAGTGTGACGGAGCTTCGACACCGGGACCCGCGGCTGCGCCCGGCGCCTGCCGGGGTCGCTGTCCGAACCGTTGGCCTGACCAAGGAGTACGGCGGCCGCCGGGTGGTGGATACGGTCGACCTGGAGCTGCCCAGCGGGGTGATCTCGGGGTTCGTCGGCCCGAACGGCGCCGGCAAGACCACGACCATTCGCATGCTGCTGGGGCTGGTGACCCCGACCTCAGGCGAGGGTCAGGTGCTAGACGGGCCGCTGGCCCATCCAGCGAGCTACCTGTCGCAGGTGGGCGCGCTGATCGAGGGGCCCGCGTTCACGCCCGCCCTGTCCGGGCGGGAGAACCTGCGGGCGCTGGCTGCTGCCGGAGCGCTGCCGGCCTCCCGGGTCGATGTCGTCCTGGAGCGGGTCGGTCTCGCGGAGCGCGGACGCGACCCGTTCAAGAAGTACTCCCTCGGAATGAAGCAGCGGCTCGGACTGGCGGCTGCGCTGCTGCCCGATCCTGAACTGCTGGTCCTCGACGAGCCGACGAACGGGCTCGATCCGGCCGGCATCATGCAGATGCGCGACCTGCTGGCGGCGCTGCGCGACGAGGGCAAGACCATCTTCGTGTCCAGTCATCTGTTGTCGGAGCTGGAGCAGATCGCCGATCACCTGGTGATCATCAGGCAGGGGGCGCTGGTGTTCCAGGGCCCCCTGGAGGATCTGGTGCAGGCCCAGCAACCCGAGCTGCGCCTGGAGGCCGAGGATGTCCGCGATGCCGACGTGCTGGCGGACATCGCCTCCGCGCTGAACTGGACCGCCGATGTCCTGGCCGGCCAGGTCCGGGTGCAGATCCCCGCGCACCTGTCCGACAGCGAGCAACGCGATCGGGCCGCAGAACTCAATCGCAGGGCGCATCGGGCCGGGGTGAACCTGGCGCGGCTGGAGATCCACCGGCCCAGCCTCGAGGACGCCTTCTTCGAGCTGACCGGGACCAGCAGCGGCGACGTGCACTGAGTGCGCGGGCCACGCCCAGCAGTCGAGCACCTCAACACCCATGTGATCCCCAACCACCAAGACCCTCAAGGAGCTCGTCATGTTCAGGATGTTCCGCTCGACCTGGATCACTCTTCGCCGTCCCAGGATGCTCTGGGGCACCTACGGCATCGTCGCCGCGCTCAGCGCGACGATCACGGCGGTGATCTTCCTCAGCGCCTCGTCCACGCCTCCGACCGATACCCGCGGCCCCGATGCAGGTGTGACGCTGCAGTCGCTCGCCCTGGGGTCGGGATTCCTCAAGGGGTTGACCAGCTCGGTGACGCTGCTCGGCCTGATCTCGCTGTGTGTGGCCGCGGCCCAGGTGGCGGCTGGATACAACAACGGCACCCTGAGGAACCTGCTGATCCGCCAGCCGAAACGGCTCCGCCAACTGGCCGGACAGTGGGCAGCCACGGTCACCTTCAGCCTGGGCGCGGTGGCTGTTGCGGCGGTGACGGCCGGGGCCGCAGGGGTTGTCTTCGCAGGCACCAGGGGCATCGACACCACGGCCTGGTTCACGGCTGCGACACTGGGCGACTCGGCGCGTTCCGTGGGTGAGGTGCTCATCGCCGTCGCTGGCTTCGCCACACTCGGCGCGGTACTGGGGTCGGTCCTGCGCTCGCCGGTGGCGGCGATCTCGGTCGGCGCCGCCTGGGTGATGGCGATCGAGACCATCCTCACGGCCACGATCAGCGGCGCGGATCGGTGGCTGCCCGGGCAGCTGCTGAACGCCATCGCCCAGGGCGGCACCGCGACCATCACCCTGGCCACCGCCGCGGCGACGGCAGCCGCGTATCTGTTGGTGGCCGGAGTGGTCACGGGCACTCTGTTCCAGCGGCGCGACGTCACGGCCTGACCTCGGCCTCAGGAGATGATGGCCCGATGAAGGTGCTCATCGTCGAGGACGACCCGGCGGTCCGGCAGAGTCTGGAACGCAGCCTGGCCTTCGAGGGCTACACCGTCACCAGTGCCGCAGACGGGCTGACGGCCCTGAGCGCCGTGCAGGAGCAACGCCCCGATGCCGTCATCCTCGACCTGGGCCTGCCGAAACTGGACGGGCTGGCGGTGTGCCGGACGCTGCGCGGTGCCGGCAACACTGTCCCCATCCTCGTCCTGACGGCCCGCGAGGCAACCCGCGACCGGGTCACGGGTCTGGACGCCGGAGCCGACGACTACCTGCCGAAGCCGTTCGCGCTGGAGGAACTGCTGGCCCGGCTGCGGGCCCTGCTACGACGCGCCAACGGTGACGGCGCCGCAGATCCCGTCCTCGCCGTGGACGACCTGCGACTGGACACCCTCACCCGGGAGGTGACCCGCGCGGGCCGGCCGCTGACTCTGACCCGCACCGAGTACGAGCTGCTGCACCTGCTGATGCTCCACCCGCGCCAGGTGCTGACCCGGATGCAGATCCTGCAGGAAGTCTGGGGCTACGACTTCGACCCCGGCTCCAACACCCTCGAGGTCTACATCGGATACCTGCGGCGCAAGACCGAAGAGGGTGGATCGCCACGGCTGCTGCACACCGTCCGCGGAGTCGGCTACGTCCTCAAACCGCCGTCCCGCCCGGACGCTGACCGGTGACCAGGCAGCCGGATCGCCGGTGGCCCCGGTGGCGACTGCGGTCATCGACCCTGCGCGGGCGGATGGCTGTCCGGGCGGCGGTCGCGGTCTTCGTCGCGATCGCGATCGCGGGCGGAGCAGCCTTCGGGGTGACCGTCACACTGGTGCGCGGCCAGATCGACGACGACCTCCGCCAGCTCACCGAGGCCTTCGCCTCCGCATCGGGCACCGGCGACGGCCAACCCCGACCTTTACCGCGAACGGCCGCGCAGATCTGCTCCCAGATGGACCAGACGCCGCAGACGCTTCCGTACCTCTTTGCGGTGATCCAGACGAACAGCACCATCTGTCACCCGAGCACCGGCGACCAGATCACCGTCACGCCTGACGACCGAGCCGTCGCCGCGGGCACCGGGCGAGGCGGGCTGCGGGACGGGCGGTCCCGCGACGGACGGGAGTTGCGGGTCATGACCCTGCAACTGCCGGACGGTGGAGCCATCGCCATCGCCCGCGACACCTCCAGCGTGGCGGAGGTCCTCCACCGTCTGCGGGGCATCCTGCTCCTGCTCAGCATCGCCGGTGCGCTCGGCGCACTCGCCGCGGGACTTCTCCTGGCGCGCACCGGTCTGCGACCCGTCGACCGACTCGCGGACGCCGCCGAACACATCGCCCGCACCCAGGACCTCAGCGTCCCCGTGCCAGCCGCCATCCACGCGAACGACAAGGACGAGGTCACCCGGCTCACCCGGGCCTTCAACCGGATGATCGCTGCCCTCGCCACCGCCCGGACCCGGCAGGCGCAACTGGTGGCCGACGCCGGCCACGAGCTTCGGACCCCGCTGACCAGCCTCCGCACGAACATCGACCTCCTCGTCCGCAGCGAACGCTCCGGCAGACCTCTGCCCGCGGGCGACCGGGACGACCTGCTGAACTCCCTGCAAGCCCAGGTCAGCGAGCTCACCGACCTGGTCGGCGAACTGGTCGTGTTGGCCCACGACGAACCCGAAGCCCCACACGAGACCCTCCGCTGGGACCAGATCGTCAGCAACGCCGTCCAGCGCGTCACCTACCGAGCCGGCGACCGGCGAATCCGCACCGACCTCCAACCCTGGGAAGCCACCGGCGACCCCGTCGCCCTGGAACGGGCAGTGGTCAACATCCTCGACAACGCCAGCAAGTTCTCCCCACCGGACAGCACCATCGACGTTCAACTCCGCGCCGGAGTCCTGCACGTCACCGACCGGGGTCCGGGCATCCCACCCGAGCACCGAGCTGAGGCTTTCGAACGGTTCTGGCGGGCCGACGAAGCCCGGGCCCTGCCCGGCAGCGGCCTGGGTCTCGCCATCGTGGCTGACACGATGCGCGACCACCACGGCACCGCCGCCATCACCGACGGCCCCGGCGGCGGCAACCGCGTCAGCCTCGCCCTGCCTGGCCACGCTCCGAAGGGCCCCTTCGCCGGAGGTCCGCGAGCGGCAACCACGGGGACGTCGCCCTAGCCGCAACTGCGGGCCTTGTGCGTGCGCCGGCACCGTCCGGGCCGTTCAGGGTCGACGCTTCCTGTCGGTCCTGTCTTCGGTGCTCGAGCGTCGGGCCTCAGGAGTAAGTGGTGCCTGCCAGATCGCGACGATCGCCTCGATCAGTCCGGGTGGCTGTCTATACAGCCCCGCGCCGTCAAGCGCCTGAACCTCAGCCCCTAGCCGGGCATCGATCATGACCTCACTGACCACCGACCAGGGCCGGGCGGTCGCCGTGATGCCATCCAGCTGGGGCATCCAGATGTCCATCAGCACGACGTCTGGTCGGTGCTCGCGGACCGCGGCGACCCATGACGCGTCCTTGATGATCAGCCGCGGGGTGAGGGGATCAGATCCAGCCCCAGAACACCACCGGCCGGCGGGCGAGGCGGCCCAGCGGCTTTTGCCTGCCCAGCTTCGGCTCATGCGAATGCGCATGGGCCACACGCTCGGCGTGGCGCCCTGCTCGAGCCAGGTCCCGGCCCGGGCCCCGTCCAAAGGCCGTCCGCCGACCGGGTGAACGCCACCGGCCCGGCTGGACGCACGGGGGGACGCCAGCCGGGCCGGGGCCGGGCGGACCCGAGGGCCCGCCCACACCGCGCACCGTACGTCACCGCCCTGCAGCCGGACCGCCAAACGCTCGCCTTGTAATCCATTCCGGCGGGCCCGCCGGCCAAGCCGCCGGAGACGGGCTACCCGGGACGCGCCGCGGCCCGATCCGTTGGCTGGGAGTGACGGACCGGGCCGGGCGGCGGACGAACCGGGTGCCCACCTGCGCCGACACTACGAGTCACTTCATATGTCGTATGGGTGACCAATGGCCTGTTCTGTCCGGGAGGGACAGACACCGTTCGTCGCCGACGTGCTCGTCAACCAGGGATGATCACTTCGGCAGGTAGCGCACGTAGAGGTACTGCACCCGGCGAGCGCTGACCACCAAGATGCCGAGATCCGTTTGCATCGCTTCTCGGCCTGGCTCCACCACAACCAGGGGTCCGGTCAACGTGAACGACCGGTCGTCCACTTCGTCGCTGCTGGGGTTGTAGGTCCAGGCGAATCCCTCGATGTGAGTGCCGTCGTCGAGGCGGCACATCACCTTCTTCCGGGTCTCGGCGCCAGCACCGACCTCGAATGCCTGCCACCACGCGGACACCGGACGCCGGCCGCTCTCAGATCGCACCAGCCGGGCCAGGAAACCCCCACGGTTGAGAGCCCTGTTCACGATCTTCAGTCGCGACCACGGCACCGCGGCGAACACATACGCGAGGAGGCAGGCCGACACCCACAACGCAGCGGCCCAGATCACGAGGTAGGCGTAGTGATCGCGGAAGTACAGTCCAGGCGCGCGCACAAGCCTTCCGATGTCCGGAGTGTGACTGCCGGCGATCACCCGGACCACCCCGAACACCGCGCCGACAACAAGGTCTGCGGCCAGGCCGCTGAGCAGAATCTCGGCGACCTCGCGGAACGGAGACCGATTGTGCAAAGGGCCGTGACCCCAGTCCTGACGCAGCGCAAACGTCATTCCGGGGGTCAGGAAGAGCACGAAGATCAACAGACCGACGAAGGTGCTCGGCATCGTGGCGCCGTCAACCGATCTTCGGACCGTTTCCCCCCTCGACGCCCTTCTGACCACCATCCCGCTTCGGAGCAGCGTCCTGCTTGCCTCTGCGCTCCGCGTTCTTCTTTACAGCCACGGGGATCACCTCCAGTCCAAGCCCACCCACATACCGAGAGTACGGCCGCACCATCCTCTGACACGGCCACCTCCGCGGACCAGAGGCGAGCCAGGCACGAGGCGCGTTGACCGCCTGCCCGGCACCTCGGCCTGTATGGGAGCACCTCCCTGCCCCTGAAGTGAGGGCGGAGAACCTGTGAGGGAGCCCCTGCGGTTACAGGGACTCCCCCCAGGGAGCTGGCGGCACGTGAACGCCGAGCGGGCTCAGTTTCCGCTTCCGTGACGGCCACCGTTGTCGTCACCGGGCTCGGCGTGCACACCGCGGTCGTCACCGGGCTCGGCCATGCGATTGCCACGGTCGTCTCCCGGCTCGGCGTGCCCGGTGCGGACGGCGGTCGGGGTCATGTCCGGCCCGAGGGTGGAGCGCACCAGCGCCGGTGCGACCGGGACGCTGTGGCTCATCGACGAGTTGGACGCCAGCCCGATACCGGCGGGCACGAGAGCGGTGAGACCGGCAGCTGCGGTCAGGAGCACGATGCGGATCATGGGAACCTCCAGGTCGTTCCGATTGGGTGCTCCATTTCTCGATCATCTCGGGTAGCAACCGCCATCGGACCTCGGTACTAGTACCGGCAGGGCGGCAGGCAAGATCCCCACATTCGCGGCTGATGACGCGGTTCTCAACCGGCATCCCTCCCTCCGCCGGATCTGAATTGGCTCCGACCCGTCCCCTGCCCCCCGACCGAGCCGCACGCCGCTGACGTCAGTGCCCGGTGTCGTCGTGCGGCCGTCCCCACGACCACCCCGGCTTCTTCCGAAAGGCCGGCACCGACGTAGTGTGCATTCGCTGCCTCGACGTCCCGTACACAGAGCCGGACAAGGGAACGCCGAACGTGGACACTGCGATGACGCTCGAACCGGGCGAGCCCGCCGCAGGGCCCTGGCGCATCGTGTCGCCGGCGGAACTGATCGAGCGACTTCACGGCGCGGCTGGCGCTCTCGTAGGCCGACCGCAGATCGTGGCGATCGACGGGCGCGGGGGGCCGGCAAGAGCGAGCTGGCCGAGCGCCTCCAGGCTCGGGTACCTCGTTCGGCTGTGGTGCACACTGACGACGTCGCTTGGCACCACTCGTTCTTCGACTGGGCGGACCTCCTCGCCGAGCACGTGCTCGATCCGCTGCACCGGGGCGACGCTGTCGACTACCGACCACGCACCTGGGAAAAGCGAGGCCGAACCGGATCGATCATCGTGCCCGCGGGCCTTGACACCGTGTGGGTCGAGGGGACCGGGATCCTGCGTCGGCAGCTGTGGCCGGTCCTCGACACGTCGATCTGGGTCCAGGTGGACCGCATCGAAGCACAACGCCGGCTCCAGCACCGCGATGGTGACGACCCAACCCAGCTGCAGTTCGTCGAGGAGTCGGGCCGTGAGGAAAGGCCGTTCCTGCGGCGGGAAGAACCGTGGAAGCACGCCACCCTTGTGGTCGCCGGTAGCCCAGTCCTCCAGCACACGCCCCGTGGACATGTGCCCGGGTAGTAACCGCACCCGTTGGGCGTATCGACCAACTGCTCCAGGTCGACCCCGTCGACCGCCAAGACATCCACCGAACCGCCGGTGTTGTTCATCCGCTCGAACCACTCCACCATCCCGACGCCGAGGCACAGGAAAAGGCCCTCCTCTTCGGGCTCCCTGCCCGCGGGAAATCGCGGCCGAGGATCTTGGCCGCGGCGCGCAGCCCGGGTTGGGCTGACCCACCCCTGAGTCAGGCTGCCAGGCGACGGTCCGCGACGGTCGCCGCCGACGCGGCGAGCACCACCACAGCCCCGGCGAACAGCAGAACGCGGGGACCGAATCCGATCAGCAGCCCGGCCAGCGCGGTCCCGAGGGAGGCAGTCGCCACCTTCAGGGCCGCCATCGAGACGAAGACCTGCGCCCGCGCCTCGGGTGGCGCGTAGGTCGCCCGCGACGCGAGAGTTGCGGTGAAGAACGGCGCGTTCGCTGTCCCGGCCAACCCTTAGGCGAGCAGTCCCAGGGGGTACGTGGGTACGATCGCGCACAGGGCGAACGTCACGCCGATCACGGCCGCGTACCGACTGACAAGCGTCTCCGCCCCGCCCACCAACGGAACCGCCGTCACCAGCAGAGAGCCGAGCAGGTTGCCCAGGCCGAAGGAAGCGGCGAGCGCGGCGCCGGAGGCAGGGCCGGTACCGAGGTGGCGGCCCGGCGCGACCGCGAGCACGGCAACAGCGCCACCCGGCATCGCGGTGACCATCGTGGCGTACGCGACCCGGCGCAACGGCCCGGACAGCGCGATCATCCCAATGGTGCGGCGTACCGAGAACACCTCGCCCCGGGATATCGCCGTCCCGTTGGCGCGCGGCAGGGTCATCGTAAGGACGGCGGCGACCACCGCCGAGACGCTGAGCATCACCATTGACACCAGCGGCCCGGCGGTCGCGGCAAGCGTGGCGACGGCTGCCGGGCCAGCCGAACCGCCGATGCCGTAGGTCACCGCGTCCCAGCCCTGAGCCCGGCGCTGGGCCGATTCCTCCGCGCGGGCCAGGGCCGCCAGCCGGCTGCTCAGCCCGCCCGTGAGCAACGGCCCGCAAACACCCGCCAGGGCAACCAGGCCGGTGACCACCGCCACCCGGTACCTTGCCGAGCGCGACCGAACCAACGGCGAGCGTGAGGCCGTAGAGGACGAACGCGCCGGCCAGCAACCGCCGGCCGTCCCGCGCGCGGTCCAGGAACCGGGCTACCACCGGACCGAGCAAGTGCGGCGCGGTCAGGCACCTAGCCAGCAGGCCACCGACCATCGGGGCCCGGATCAGCTGCGGGGTCGTCGTCGCAAGGAGGACCAGTCCCACCGCCGCCCCGCCGTCAGCGCCCCGGGCCAGCGTTGCCGCGGCGACGTAGCGCACCAGTCCTCGCGACCGCGTCCGAAGCGCTCCGTCAGCCGCCGCGTCGGCTGCATCCGCACGAACGGGAGTGCCACTGCCTGCCATGGCCCAGTGCTGCCCAGAGTCGCCTCCAATGACACCTCCAGTCGAACAAGCCGCCTGTGGATCACAGATGGCGACTGCCAGGGCAGCGGGCTGTACCGATCAGCGGGAACTGAACGCCGCGTCGAAGGCGGCAGACGGCGGGTCGAACGCCATCCGCCGCACGAAGGCCAGGGCTTCGGGGGCGCCCACCAGTCGGTCCATCCCAGCGTCCTCCCATTCGACGGAGATCGGCCCCGAGTACCCGATCGTGTTCAGCATCCGGAAGCACGCCTCCCAGGGGACATCGCCGTGCCCGGTGGAGACGAAGTCCCAGCCGCGCCGCGGGTCCGCCCATGGCAGGTGCGACCCCATCCGGCCGTTGCGCCCGTTGCCCACCTGACGCTTCGCGTCCTTGCAGTCGACGTGGTAGATCCGGTCGCGGAAGTCCCAGAGGAAGCCCACCGGATCGAGGTCCTGCCAGACGAAATGGCTCGGGTCCCAGTTGAGCCCGAACGCCGGACGGTGACCGATCGCCTCCAGGGCCCGCGTCGTCGTCCAATAGTCGTACGCGATCTCCGACGGGTGCACCTCATGGGCGAACCGGACGCCGACGGAGTCGAAGACGTCGAGGATGGGGTTCCACCGGTCCGCGAAGTCGGCGTACCCGCGTGCGACGAACGCCTCCGATGCGGGCGGGAACATCGCGACGGCCTTCCAGATGCTCGACCCCGTGAAGCCGACGACGACGTCCACGCCGAGGGCCTTCGCCGCGTGGGCGGTCACCTTCAGTTCCTCCGCCGCGCGCCTGCGGACACCTTCCGGGTCGCCGTCGCCCCAGATCCGGTCCGGGACGATGTCGCGGTGCCGCTCATCGATGGGGTCGTCGCAGACAAGTTGCCCGGCGAGGTGGTTCGAGATCGCCCAGAGCCGCAGCCCGTGCTTCTCGAGGACGTCCTTGCGCGAGCGCGCGTACGTCTCGTCCTCGGCGGCTCGCACCACGTCCAGGTGGTCCCCCCAGCAGGCCACCTCGAGCCCGTCGTAGCCCCAGTCGGAGGCGAGCCCGGCAATCTCCTCGAACGGCAGGTCCGCCCACTGGCCGGTGAACAGTGTGATCGGTCGTGGCATCTCAGCTCCTCATTGCTCCTTGCCGACGGGCGTCCACCGGCTCTCGTCGGCGGCCGACGCCTCGACGGCTGCCAGCACCTGCTGCACCTGCAGGCCGTCAGCGAAGGAGGGCACCGGATCGCGCTCCGCGGCGATGTCGCGGAGCAGGTCCACGACCTGATGGGTGAAGGTGTGCTCGTACCCGATGAGATGGCCCGGCGGCCACCACGCGGACATGTACGGGTGCGACGGCTCGGTGACCTGGATCCGGGTGAACCCGCCGAGGTCCCCGCCGGCAGTGGCGTCATGGAACTGCAGCTCGTTCATCGCCTCGAAGTCGAAGGCCAGGCTGCCCCGGCTGCCGTTGACCTCCAGCCGGATCGTGTTCTTGCGTCCGGTGGCGAACCGCGTCGCCTCGAAGCTGCCCAGGGCGCCGTCGCCGAACCGAGCCGTGAACAGCGCGGCGTCGTCCACGGTGACCTCGCCCGTCTCCTCGCCACCGATGGCTGCCAGGCCCCCCGCGGTCGATGCGAGCAGCGGCCGTCGCCGCACGAATGTCTCGGTGACGGCGCTGACCCCGACGATCCACTGCCCGGTCACGTACTGGGCGGCGTCGATGATGTGCGCCCCGATGTCGCCGAGGGCGCCCGATCCCGCCCGGTCACGCTGCAGCCGCCAGACGAGCGGGAACGCCGGATCGACGATCCAGTCCTGGAGATACTGCGCGCGCACGTGTCGGATGTCGCCGATCCGCCCCTCCGCCACCAGCCGGCGGGCCAGGGCGAGTGCCGGCACCCGCCGGTAGCAGAACCCCACCATCGACCGGACTCCGCGTTCCGCCGCCGCCGCAGCGGCCGCCGCCATCGCCGCGGCGTCGGCCACCGTGTTGGCCAAGGGCTTCTCGCACAGGACGTGCTTACCGGCGTCGAGCGCCGCGATCGCGATCTCGGCGTGGCTGTCGCCCGGCGTGCAGACGTCGACGAGGTCGACGTCCGCGCGCTCGACCAACAGGTGCCAGTCGGTCTCGACCTCACCCCAACCGAGCCGCTCGGCCGCCGCACCCACGGCGTCGCTGTCCCGGCCGCAGAGCACCGCACGGTCGACCGCGAACGGCAACTCGAAGAAGCGCCCCGCCGTCCGCCAGGCCTGCGAATGGGCCGCACCCATGAAGGCGTAACCGATCAGGCCGACACCGATCCGCGGGGCGTGACCACTCACGACGCGAACCCGAGCGGCAGGTAGGTGTCGACGTTCTCCTTCGTCACAGTGGCACTCGCCAGGGTGATGGAGGCCGGGATCTCGTTCTCGACAAGATCGCTCATCCCCTTGCCCTGGGCGACCAGCCGGGCGAGATTGATCGCCGAGGACGCCATGGACGGCGGGTACGTCACGGTGCACTTGAGGACGCCGCTGTCGGCCTTGATGAGGTCCATGGCGTTGCGGGACCCGGCGCCACCCACCATGAAGAACTCGGAGCGGCCCGCCTGGGTGATCGCGGCGAGCACGCCGACCCCCTGATCATCGTCGTGGTTCCAGATCGCGTCGATCTTCGGGGCGGCCTGCAGGAGGTCTGCTGTGACCCGCTGGCCGGACTCCACGGTGAACTCCGCCGACACCCGTCGCGTCACCTTCAACCCGAAGCTGGCCAGAGCGTCGGCGAAACCCTTCGACCGGTCCTGCGTCAGAGGCAGGTTGGCGATGCCCTGGATCTCGGCGATCACCGGGTTGCTGACGCCCTTGGCCTTGAGGCGTTGGCCGATGTAGCGGCCGGCGGCCACGCCCATGCCGTAGTTGTCGCCGCCGATCCAGGTCCGCGACCCCCGCGGGGAGGCGAAGACGCGGTCGAGGTTGATCACGGGAGTGCCGCCCTCCATGGCCTTGATGGCGATCTCGGTGAGCGCCTTGCCGTCGAAGGGCAGGATCACCAGGGCGTCGACCTTCTTGTCGATCAGTGTCTGCACCTGGCTGATCTGCTGGTTGACGTCGTTGCTGCCCTCGACGGCCTGGAGGGTGACGTCGCTGTGCCGGCCGGCCTGGGACTTCGCGTTCGTCGTGATGGCGGCGATCCAGCCGTGGTCGGCGGCAGGGGCCGAGAACCCGATCGTGACCGCCTTGCCCGGAGTGTCGGCGGCACCGGCCGAGGCCTGTCCGGAGGCGGACGAGCCGGACGCGGGACTGTTGCTCGTGCAGGCGGTGAGTGCGGTGCCGGCACCGACGGCACCGACTCCGAGGAGGAGCTGACGACGGCCGAGGACGGCCGGAGGGGCGCTTTCGGACATGGCGGAGCACACCTTTCTCTCGTGCAGGGGTGAGGTGGTGGCAGGAGGGAGGCGCGCACGGCCGGCACGGGCGGCGTCCCAGGTGGGCGGCCGCTAGGTGGCCCGCCCTCGTGCGGAGCGCCGCTGAAGCAGCGCGGCAGCGACGATGATCGCGCCTTTGGCGATGTTCTGGACGTCGGTCGACAGGTTGTTGAGGATGAAGATGTTCGTGATCGTCGTGAACACCAGGACGCCGAGCAGGGCGCCGACGATGGTCCCCCGGCCGCCGGACAGGAGGGTGCCCCCGATGATGGCGGCCGCGATGGCGTCGAGCTCGTAGAGGTTGCCGTGCGTGCTGGAACCCGTCGTGGTCCGCGCCATCAGCATCACGGCGGCGATCCCGCAGCACGTGCCGGACAGGGCGTACAGGTGCAGGGTGGTGCGGCGGACGTCAATGCCCGCCAGCCGCGCCGCCTCGGCGTTCCCGCCGATGGCGAAGACCCGGCGGCCGAACGTCGTCCGGTTCAGCAGGAGCCACCCGGCCACCCCGACGGCCGCGAGGAACAGCACCAGCATCGGAACGCCGCCGACGTCCGTCGTGGCGATGTCCTTGACGGCCTGCTGGGTGACCAATTGGGTGCGGTTCTCCGCCATCCGTGCGGCCAGACCCCGTGCGGACACGAGCATCGCGAGGGTGGCGATGAACGGCACGAGGCGGCCGTAGGCGACGAGCACCCCGTTGACGACGCCCGCGCCGGCGCCCACGAGCACGGCGCACATCACCATCACGGCCGGCCCGTAGGACTGGGTGGCGACGGTCGTCGCCCACACCGACGCGAGCGCGACGATCGCCCCGACGGACAGGTCGATGCCGCCGCCGATGATGACGAACGTGGCCCCCACGGTCACCACACCGATGACGGAGGAGCTGACCAGAATGTTGCGCACGTTGCTGGCCGTGAGGAAGTTGTCGCTCGTCGCCGTGCCGACGACCACGAGCACCACCAACACCAGAACCAGGCCGACGTCGGTGACCCGCAGCCGTCGTCGCCATGCAGGACCGATCTCGACGCCGGACACCGGTGCCGACAGGGTCTTTCCGCTCATGCCCTGCTCCCGTCCATGACCAGGTCGAGCACCGCGTGCTCGTCCAGCTCCCCGGCGGCGGCCTCGCGGACGACGCGCCCATCGCGCATCACCAGGACCCGGTCGGCCAGACCGAGGACCTCGGGTACCTCACTCGAGACGAGGAGCACCCCCAGTCCGGCGGCGGCCAGACGGCGGATCAGGCCGTACATCTCGACCCGGGCCCCGACGTCCACGCCGCGGGTCGGCTCGTCGAGCAGTAACAGCCGCGTCGACCCGAGCAGCCAGCGCGCGAGCACCACCTTCTGCTGGTTGCCGCCGGACAGGGTGCGAACGGCGCGGGTGACGTCCGCGGGCCGGACCTCGAGCTCCCCCGCGGTCGCGCCTGTCTGGTCCGTCTCGCGTCGGCGGTCCATCCATCCCAGACGTGCGAACCGGGACAACGTCGCCAGCGAGATGTTCCGGGCCACGCTCTGGTCCAGGATGAGGGCCTGCGCCTTGCGCTCCTCCGGTGCGAGGCCGAGTCCGGCCCGCACCGTGGCGGCCACGGAGCCGGCGCGCATCGCCCGGCCCTCGACCACCACCCGCCCGCTGGTGCGCCGGCGCGCCCCGTAGACGGCTTCGAGCAGTTCCGACCGGCCGGCACCGACCAGCCCGGCGATCCCGACGATCTCTCCGGCGTGCACGGTGAGGTTCACGTCCTGGAACGCGCCGGAAAGCGTCAGTTCCTCGACCGAGAGCAGCGGGGGTCCGGCCGGATGCTGCGCCGGCTGCTCGGGCCTGGGTGGGAAGACGTATTCGACCGACCGCCCCGTCATCAGCCCGACGATCTCCCGGGTCGGCGTCGCCCGTGCCGGCAGGCCGGTCGCGACGGTCCGGCCGTCCTTCAGGACCGTGACGACGTCGCCGATCCGCCGGATCTCGTCCAGCCGGTGGGAGATGTAGACCACTGCGACACCGTCCGCGACGAGTTCACCGATGACGCGGAACAGGTTGTCGACCTCGTTGTGGGCGAGGGCGGCGGACGGCTCGTCCATGACGAGGAGCCGTGCGTCATGCGCGAGCGCCCGGGCCATGCTGACGACCTGCTGCGCGGCGGTGGACAGGTCGCCGACCTCTCGGCCGGGCGGGATGTCCCCGTGCCCCAACCGGCCCAGCAGCGCCCGGGTGGACTCGTGCCGGGCCCGCCGACCCAGCCAGCCGAGGCGAGCGTGCTCGTGGCCCAGGTGGATGTTGTCGGCGACCGACAGGCTCTCGACGAGATCCAGCTCCTGGTAGATCGTGGCGATACCTCGCCTGAGCGCATCGGTCGGGTGCGCGAGGATCACCGGCTCGCCACGCCAGAGGATCTCGCCCTCGTCGGGGCGGTGCACTCCGGACAGCACCTTGATCAGGGTGGACTTGCCGGCACCGTTCTGGCCGAGCAGACAATGCACCTCGCCGGCGCGCACCGTGAGGTCGATGCCGTCCAGCGCCCGGACACCGGGGAACTGCTTGACGATGCCCCGCATCTGCAGCAGTGGTGCGTCCATCTCCTTCTCCTTCGAAGGTGAGCGGACGTCGGGAGATCAGGCCGTGCTGAAGACCACGTCGGAGACGAGGCGGGCGGCCCCCACCACGCCCGCCGTCCCGCCGAGCTCGGACAGGACGATCGGGAGGTTTCCCGTCGCCAGTGGGAGGGACCGGCGGTAGACGACACCACGGATCTCGGCGAGCAGGCGATGGCCCAGACCGGCGACCCCCCCACCGATGACGACCAGCGCCGGGTTGAAGAAGCTCACCAGAGTGGCGAGCGCGAACCCGAGCCGCTCCCCACCGTCCCGGATGAGAGCGACCGCCACCGGGTCGCCGGCGGCCGCCACCTCGCCGACGTCGACCGCAGTCAGCCGGCCCCGATCGGCCAGTCGCTCCGCCAGCAATGGGGAACGCCCCGAGCGGGCCGCAGACTCCGCATCACGCGCGAGGGCCGCGCCACCGAAGAACGCCTCCAGGCACCCGTCGTTCCCACAGCTGCACGTCGGCCCTGACTCCCCCAGGCGGATGTGGCCGATGTCTCCGGCGCAGCCACCGACGCCCCGATAGACATCGCCGTTGATGACGATGCCGCAGCCGATGCCTGTGCCGACCTTGACGAATAGAAAGTCCCGGACGCTGCGGGCGGTCCCCGCGTGCAGCTCGCCCAGCGCCATGATGTTGACGTCGTTGTCGACCATGACCGGAGCCCCGAGCGCGGCGGCGAGGGTGTCCCGCACCGGGAAGTGGCTCCAGCCCGGCATGATCGGCGGGACGACGGCCGCCCCCTCACGTTGACTCACCGGTCCCGGGACGCCCGCGCCGACGCCGTGGATCTCCGGTGCGCAGCCGTCGGCCCGGAGCTTTCCAACCAGGTCAAGAGTGTGCTGGAGGACGGCCTGAGGGCCGCGCCGCACGTCGTAGTCCGACGTGACGTGGGCGAGCAGGCGCAGCTCGCCGTCCGTCACTGCGACGTCGACTGATGTCGCACCGATGTCGACCCCGACGAACCGCAGCCTGTCGGCCAGCGACACGAGGTGGGACCGGCGGCCGCCTCGGGACGGGGCCAGCCCTCGGGACTGCACCATGCCCAACTCGGTGAGCCGGTCGAGCTCGACAGCGACCTTCGACTTCGACAGGTTCACGGCTTCGCCGAGCTCAACCCGCGATCGGCGGCCGTCGTCGCGCAACAGGCGCAGCAGACGGGCCTGGTGCTGGTTCTCCGGTCTGGAGACGACCTGCTTCACCTGCGCCCCCATCGGCTTCGTCGGAGGGCCCTCGAAACGAACACGGTAGAGGCTTTGGTCCCTAGCAGGAAGACTTCATCCCGAACCTGCCAAAAGACTCCGATTGCGAAGATCCTTTGAAGATATTGACCTTGGTGGCGCCGTGAACCCGGAGGCCTGCGTCGCCGGGCGTAGCCCGGTTCGCCGACGGAGGTAGCCGGCCGCCGGCACCTCCGCGCACCGTGCACCGCAGCTGTCGTTCCGGGACGGACGAGGCCGAAGCCCGTCTCCGGAAGGGTGTCGTGTCATCGGATCCTCGCGGCAGTCCACGACGACGGAGGACACCATGACGTTCCGGATCCATACCCGTACCCGGCGCCCCGCAGCCTTCGCCCCGCCCCGGCCCGGCCTCGGGCAGGCCGGCACGGCACGCCTGGGTGCCTTTCTCTCCCGATACAGCATCACCTGGCTGAGAGTCAGCCTGGGCCTGGTGATCGTGGGCTTCGGGGGGCTGAAGTCCTTCCCCGGAGCCTCACCCGCGGCATCGTTGGTGGTGCCGACCACCCGGATGCTCACCTTCGGCCTGGTGACCGGACGGTCGGCCATGGTGGCGACGGCGCTGCTGGAGTGTTTCATCGGGCTGACCCTGCTGACCGGCATCGGGTTACGCGTGGGGTTGGTGGCGATGGCGGGATGGCTGGTGGGGATCATGAGCCCCGTGGTGCTCATGCCCGGCACCCTCTTCCCACATGGTCTGCCCACGATCGAGGCCCAGTACGTGCTCAAGGACATCACCCTGGCGGCAGCGGGCGCAGTGGTCGCCGCCCGTGCGCTCGGGGCACGGTTGACCCCGATGGAGGAGTGAGCCTCGCGGGTGCGGGCCCCCAGCGCTGCGCCGGAGGGTCAGTCCACCAGGCCCGACTGGTAGGCGAACACGACCAGTTGCGCCCGATCTCGCGATCCGCGTCGAGGCAGCGGCGAACAGCACGGCCAGAGTGACCGGCACGACGGCGTCGGGGACCAGAAGGATCTGCTCCCGGAACCCGGACCGCGGCCGCTGCGAGGAGCCGCTCTCGGCGGGTGTGGGCTGGGTGGACACCCTGCCATTCTCGGTCGACCTCCGTTCGGGCGCGTCCGCCCGAGGCTGGGTCAGGAGCTACGCCCTACGACGTAGCTGAGGTGTCGCAGCAGACCGACCTCGGCGCTGCTTGATGCGTACGCCTCCCGCAGGTCACGGATGGGCCCGTTGCTACCAATCATGGTCGCTACGTTGATCATGATTGAGCACGTTCCACGTTGTAAACGATCTCCACGGCGCCGTTGGGGAGCGCATCGTGATGGTCGAGTGTCAGGCGGGTGTCCGTGTCGACGGTGGGTGTCAGCTGGGTTCCACCCCCGATCAGGAACGGCAGCACGAGCAGGCCGAGTTGGTTGAGGGCG
This sequence comes from uncultured Actinomycetota bacterium, assembly GCA_963740575.1. GTDB lineage: Bacteria > Actinomycetota > Actinomycetes > Actinomycetales > Kineosporiaceae > CAVUET01. Next base: position 420,344 of record CAVUET010000003.1, read on the forward strand.
CCGATGGCACGGAATGCCTGGATGGTGCTGGGGCCGCCGACCAGGTGAACGTCGGCGTCGGGGTGGTCGGTTCGGATCTGCTCGTGCAGCCTGACCGGGTCACTGTCGACCGTCACGTGTTCGGGCGTGCCCTCGGGTCGACGTGATCCCAACACGTACACGTCGAGGCCTGGCCACGGCCATCGTTCGGCCCCGAGGGCCGGTTCGAAGGTGGTCCGGCCCATAAGGACCGCGGAGATGCGTTGCTGGAACGTGTCAAATCCGTAGCGTTCTGGGGAGAAGCCGGGATCAGCAAGCTGTACGGGCCAGCCGTTCGGGGTGGTGACGTATCCGTCGATGCTGGTGCACATCCGGGTGAGGATTCTCATGCAAGATCCTTTCGCGGGCATCACCACCACTTCGGTGATGCCGAAGAAATCCGTGATCGCTGACCCTACGCGACTGCCCCGAGTCGGGCCTGCGGAGCGGGTCCCGTACCCGGTCCACCAGCGCGTGGACGACGCCGATCAGCCCGAAGATTGCCAGGAGCTGAACGAGGGTGGATCTTCCGCCGTCCGGTCACCGGCCACGTTGGGCTAGTCATCCCATCGTCGCCGGCAATTGACGCATCTGGCGGACCGGCGGAGCATCAGACGAAGCACGACACTGGCCGGAAGGGGGATGAAATGGCGTGGGATCTCTCGGGGAGTTACGTCGAGACCTGTTCTTGTGAGCTGATGTGTCCCTGCAATCTTTCGTTCGACCACGGAGCCAGCTACGACTTCTGCCGCGCGACTCTGGTATTCAACATCCGCGAGGGGCAGATCGAAGGCACTGACATCGCGGGCCGGAAGGTCGCGATCATCATCGACACGCCCAAGGTCATGACCGACGGGAATTGGCGGCTGGGCGTCTACGTCGACGACCAGGCGAACGACGAGCAACTGGACAAGCTGGTCAAGGTGTTCAGCGGACAGCTTGGCGGTCCGATGGGGGCTCTGGCTCCTCTCGTCGGTGAGGTGCTCGGCGTCGAGCGAGCTGCGATCGACGTGAGCGACGATGGTGTGCGGCACAGCGTCCGCGTCGCTGACTCGATCGACTTCGAGGTTCAGGACATCGTCCCCTTCGGTGTGGAAACCGGCGAGCCGGTGCGCTTCCATGGCATGTTCCACCCGGTCGGATCGAACCTGACGATGGCCGAGGCGAAACGGACGCGGATCAACGCGTTCGGCATCGCCTACGAGGGCAAGACGGGCCTGTCTACGTCTGCCTTCTCCTGGGCCGCCTGATCGTGATGGCGGCTCCGGCAAGGAGCGGCCAGGACGCCGGCCTCACGCCCGCCTACGCCGCTGCTCGAACCCGCCTGGGCCTGGTCGCGGCCCTCTTTGTCGTCGCCGGCATCGGCTGGACATGGACGGCGCAGGAAATGCGGGGTATGGACGCGGGACCGTGGACGCGGCTGGGAAGCCTCGGCTGGTTCCTCGGGGTCTGGGTCATCATGATGGCCGCGATGATGTTCCCGTCGGTCGCGCCGACCATCGCGCTCTTCACGCGCATCACCAGGGAACGCTCGCCACTTCGGCCGTGGCTGTTCGCCAGCGGCTACCTGCTGACCTGGGCCGGCGCAGGCCTCGTCGCCTACGCGATCGGTTTCACCGCGACGAAGATCCTTGGGGATACCCTCGCATGGCAGAACGCGGGCCGGGGACTCGCCGGAGCCACTCTGATCATCGCAGCCATCTACGAGGTCACACCGCTCAAGGATGTATGCCTCGGCAAGTGCCGCAGCCCGCTCGGAGTCCTGCTCGGTTCGTGGCGAGAGGGCAACTCCGGCGCGGTTCGGATGGGCGCGACGAACGGAGCGTGGTGCGTCGGATGCTGCTGGGCGCTGATGGCATCGCTGTTCGCCCTGGGCGTCATGAGCGTCGTCTGGATGGCCATTGTCGCGGGTCTCATTGCCGCGGAGAAGACGATCCCCTGGCGCCGACAGGTCGTGACCTATGCGGTATCAGCGGTGCTGCTCGTGATGGGACTCCTCGTGCTGGTGGCGCCCCAGACGCTGCCTGCACTGACAATCCCCTCAAGCGGCGCGATGCCCATGGGGTGAGCGGCGACGCGCCCACGTCCCACAAGCACTCCAGCGCGAGCCGGGTCCGGCCCACCTCGCTCGCGGCCGCCTCAGCTGCGTGCCGCGCCGAGCAGCTCCAGGATCGTGGCTGCCGCATAATCCACGCCCTCGGCGCAGCCGGGCAGGAGGACCAGCTGGAAGAACCCGTGCATCTGCCCGGTGAACACCTTGTGGCGGACCGGAACCCCAGCCGCCTCGAGCCGGGCCACGTACGCCTCGTCCTCATCCCGAAGCAGGTCGTGCTCGGCGATCAGCACCACCGCGGGCGGCTGACCGGACAGGTCCGTGGCCCGGATCGGGGACGCGGTCGGGTTCAGCCGTGACCCCGGATCCGGGGCGTACTGCTGCCAGAACCAGCTCGACGCCTCTCCGTTCAGCATCAGCTGGTTCTCTGGCGCCCGGTAGCTGGCCCGCTCGAAGTCGCAGTCCACCACCGGGTACACCAGCACCTGCAGGTCGATCCGAGGACCGCCGGACCGGGTCACTCGCTGGGCCAGCACGGCGGTCAGGTTCCCACCCGCGCTGTCACCCATCAGCACGAGCGGCGCGCCCGGAGCGGCCAACTCCTCCCGCCGGGAGTCCACCCAACCGAGCGCGGCCCAGCAGTCGTCCACCGCGACCGGATACCGGTGCTCGGGAGCCTTCCGGTACTCCACCAGAACCACGGTGAACCCGGTGCGGGCGGCCAGGATCCGGGCCAGGGTGTCGTACTCGTCGGCAGAGCCGATCACCCAGCCGCCGCCGTGCAGGAAGACGAGGATCCCGGCCGGGTCCGGGACGGGAAGCATGACCCGCGCCAGCACCTCCCCACCGGGCACCGGGACCCGCTCGTCCCGGACCGAGTCCAGCTCCGGCCCGGGGCCGTAGGCGGAGGCCATGGCGCGGGTCGCCAGCCGGGCCTCGGCCGGGGTCAATAGATAGATCGGCGGGCCGGCAACGGCCAGCTGGGCAAGGAAGCCGGCGGTGGCGTCGTCGATGGCCATCGTCGCTCAGCCGGCCATCCGGACCACGGGCTTGATCGTGCGCCCCTGGTGCATGTCGATGGCAGCCTGGTCCAGCTGGTCCAGGGTGTAGTGCCGGACCAGCCGCTCCAGCGGCAGCCTACCGGCGCTGTGCAGCTCGACCAGTTGCGGCAGAAGGGTTTCCGGCTCGCCGTCGCCCAGGGTCACCCCGACGATCCGCTTGCCCGGCAGGAGCCCCTGGACCTCGAAGGACGCCTCCGTGCCAGCCGGCGGAGCGCCGATCACCGCGCAGGTGCCGCGGATCCCGAGCAGGTCGATCGCCCGCCGGACCACGGCCGGAGCGGCGGTGGTGTCGATCGCGGCGTCCAGGCCCCGGTCCTCGGTGGCCTTGGCGATGGCGGCGGTGACGTCGTCGGTGTCGGCGTTGACGGTGTGGGTGGCGCCGAGTTCGCGGGCCAACTCGAGCCGCTCGGGCACCCTGTCCACGGCGATCACCGCGGACAGCGGCAGCAGGGTCGCGGCCATCACTGCGGCAAGGCCGACCGCTCCGGTGCCGAACACCGCCAGGCTGCTGAAGGGCGCCGGGGCCAGCACGTTCCAGACGGCGCCGAAGCCTGTCTGGACACCACAACCGAGCGGCGCCAACACCTCCAGCGGCGTGTCTCCCGGCACCCGGACCAGGCTGCGCTCGTCCACGATCGCGTGCTGGGCGAACGAGGACTGGCCGAAGAAGTGGCCGCCGATCGCCGTGCCGTCGCGGCGCACGGTCGGGCTGCCGTCCCGGCGGACGCCAGTGATCAGGTTGTCCGGAACCCAGGTGGCGCAGTACGCAGGGTGTCCGGAACGGCAGGTGCCGCACCGGCCGCACGAGGTGTAGCTCATCAGCACCCGGTCTCCCACGCCCGCCCGGGTCACGCCGGCACCGACCTCGCGGACGATGCCTGCGCCCTCGTGGCCAAGGATCCCGGGCAGGGCGAACGGAATGCCGCCGACCTGCACGCCCAGGTCGGTGTGGCATAGCCCAGCCGCAACGACCTCGACCAGCACCTCGCCACCGCGCACGTCGTCCAGGGTCACCTCCTGGACGACGAACGGGGCTCCGGGCGCTTCCAGGACGGCGGCACGGGTGGTCTGCATGACGGTCCTCTCCTTCGAGACTGGAGCTTGGGACGGGCCGGTCGGACCGGGTGGCTAGGCCAGGTTGATCAGGCCAGGTTGATCAGGCCAGGTTGATCAGGCCAGGTTGATCAGGACGGACTTGGTCCGCAGGTACTCCGAGAGCGCCTCCGGGCCGTTCTCCCGCCCGTAGCCGGACTGCCCGGTGCCGCCGAACGGCATCGCCGGGTCGAGCAGTGACCAGCCGTTGACCCAGACGATCCCGGCCCGCAGCGCGGCGGCCACCCGGTGCGCGCGGGTCACGTCCCGGGTCTGCAGTCCCGCCGCGAGCCCGTAAGCCGTGCCGTTCGCGAGCGCGATTACCTCCTGCTCGGTGTCGAACGGCTGCACCGTCAGCACCGGGCCGAAGATCTCCTCCTGCACCAGCCGCGAGTCCTGGCCGACCCCGCTGATCACGGTCGGCGCGACGAAGAAGCCGCTGCCGCCCGGCGCACTGCCGGTGGCAACCACGTGGCCTGACCGTTGGGCAGACTCGAGGTAGGACTGAACCTTCTCGCGGTGCTTGGGCCCGGCCATCGGGCCGATCACGGTGCCATCGGCGAACGGGTCCCCGACCGGCACGTGCGCCACCGCGCCGGACAGCGCGCCGACGATGGTGTCGTAGATCGGCCGCTCGACCAACAGCCGGGTACCAGCCATGCAGAACTGCCCGGTGTTGAACACGAAGGCAGCGATCGCGGTGTTGATGGCTGCGTCCAGGTCGGCGTCCGCGAACACGATATTCGCGCCCTTGCCGCCCAGCTCCACGGTGACGTGCTTGAGCCCGGCACCGGCTGCCTCGGCGACCTTGCGGCCGATTGCGCTGGAGCCGGTGAACGCGATCTTGTCCACCTGCGGATCGGCCACGCCGATCTGGACACCCTCGCGAGGGCACTGTACGTGAAGATCGATGATGCGTTGAAGGACGCGCCGTGGCGGGCGCCGTGGCGGCCCCGGGTGGGGATCGCCCCTCGGATCAGTGACGCGGAGCTGGTCACGTTGTCGGTGATGAAGGCGTTGCTGGGGTTCACCAGCGAGACCCGCTGGCTGCGCCACGCTCGCGTCCACCTGGGGCACCTGTTCGGCTACCTGCCGGGCCAGTCGGGGTACAACAAGCGGCTGCGCAAGCTGGCGGCGACGGTGAACTGGCTGATCGGGGTGCTGGCCCGCGACACCAGTCTGTGGAGTGACGATGTCTGGCTGGTCGACTCCACCCCGATCGAATGCGCCCGCTCGAGGCCCACGGTGCGCGGCTCTGACCTGGCCGGATGGGCCGAGTACGGCTACTGCGCCTCCCACTCCCGCTACTTCTGGGGGCTGCGCCTGCACCTGGTCGCCACCTTGGGCGGACTGCCCATCACCTTCGCGCTGACCGGCGCCAAGGCCGACGAACGCCAGGTGCTGCTCGACCTGCTCGGCGCCGACCCCGACCTGCTGACCAGCCACCCGGGGCAGATGCTGATCGCGGACAAGAACTACTACGGTCACGATTTCGAAACCGACCTGGCCGGCGCCGGGCTACATCTGCTGCGCCCGGCCCGCGCCGGGGAAACCGAACGCGCCGGGGCCCGGTTCTTCAAACCCTTGCGCCAGACCATCGAATCGATCATCGACACCGGCAAAGGCCAACTCGACCTCGAACGCCACGGTGGGCACACCCCCACCGGCGTCCTGATCCGCATCCTGCAACGCATCCTGGCCCTGACCGCTGCGATCTGGCACAACGACCACACCGGCCAACCCATCAAACGATCACTGATCGCCTACGACCACTGACCACCCCTTGGAATTTGATGTCTAGCGCGGACCCGGCTTCAGCGCCGCCGGTAACCACGTTGAGCACCCCGTCCGGCAGGCCCGCCCGCTGGAACAGCGCGGCGATCCGCAACGCGGACAACGGAGTCTCCTCGGCCGGCTTGTGCACCACGGTATTACCGGCGACCAGCGCGGCCGCGAGCTTGGTGGCCGACAGGATGAGCGGGAAGTTGAACGGGGTGATCGCGCCCACCACGCCGTGCGGCTCGCGCCGGGTGTAGGCGAAGGTGGGGATGCCGGTAGCCCGGGTGGCGCCCTCCAGCCCGGCGGCGAGCTGGGCGTAGTACTCGTAGGTGTCGATCACGGTCGGCACGTCGACGGTCCGGGTGAACTGCAGCGGCTTGCCCACGTCCAGCGACTCGAGACGGGCCAGCTCCTCGGCCTGCTCCCGGATCAGCCCGGCCGCCCTCAGCAGCACCTCGGCCCGCTTTCGCGGGGCCAGCCCCGACCAGCTGCCGGAGTCGAACGCCGCCCGGGCGGCCCCGGCGGCCCGCCGAATGTCCTCGGCGGCGGCCTCCGGTACCTCGCCGATCACCTGGCCGGTGGCCGGGTCGAGCAGATCGCGGGTGCGGCCGTCGGCGGCGCTCACCTGCCGCCCGGCGATCCACATCGTCGCGGGCTCGACCTGCGGGCGCGCCGCCCGCCCGGACGGCGCGTCGCGGGTCTCGGTCTGTGCCGTCATCGGGACCTCCTCGTCACAGCTCAGCTGGCGTGACGAGCGTCACTTCGGAAGTCCGATGTCGGGAGGGTGGAACCACCCTCCCGGGTACCCGTTTCACCCGCCCGGCGGGCCGGATGGTCCGACGCATCAGCCCTGCGTGCTTTTGATGTCACCCTCGGTGACGGACTGTCGAGCCGCGAGCCAGCCGGCCACCTGGGTCCGGGAATGGAACCCGAGCTTGGCCAGGATCCGCTCCAGGTGCCCATCCACCGTCCGCGGCGAGATCACCAGGGCGGCCGCGATCGCCCGGTTGCTCATCCCCCGGGTGACGAGTTCGGCTACCGCGAGCTCGCGCGCCGTCAGCGGGTCGGTACCGGTTGCGCGCGGGGACGCTGCCGTCCGGGCCGGCCGGCGCTCCCCACCGGTGTCGCAGTCCGCGAGCACGGACACGATGATCCGGTCCAACGGCCCGGTCGGGCCGGACGGCCCGGCGCTCGATCGAGTCGGCTGTGCAGACCCCCGCTCGACCCGGGCCAGGCAGGCGTCGTGATGCACCTGCAGCGGTGGCCCGAAGGCGGCCAAGCTGGTGCCGGCGGCCTCCCAGGCGGTCCGGGCGGCGGCCAGCCGGGACGCCGCCAGGGGCAGTTGGTCCCGGGAAGCCGCGATCCAGGCCAGGGTCTCGATGATCAGCGCCGCTCCGACCGCGTCGCTGAACCCGGCCTGGATCGCCAGGCCCTCGGCCACCTGGCGCTCGGCCGCGGCCCCGTCGCCGTGCAGCCAGCTCGTGAAGCCGAGCACCCAGAGCGTGTACGAGCGGCACAGCCGCTCCCCGTGCCGCTCGCTGATCCGCAGCGACCGGTGGCAGATCGCGGCCACCTCCTCGCCGTCCCGGCCCTGGTGAGCTCGAGTGATGGCCAGCTGGAACAGGCACCACAGCAGGCCCTCGACATCCTGCGACCGGGTCAGCTCCCGTTCCGCCAACTCGAACAGCTCGGCCGCGCGCTCCAACTCCCCGGCGAACAGCGCCGCGGTGGCCCGCAGACTGGTGGCGTGTGCCACGGCCCGCCCGTCGCCGAGCTCGCCGCCGAGTTGTTCGCACTCGTCCAGCCGGCGCCCGGCGGCCGCCTCGTCGCCCTGCAGCAGGCAGACCCAGGCGGCCACCCAGAGCGCCCGGGGCCGCTCCTGGCCGGGCTCGGCCGACAGGTCCAGGGCCCGGTCCAGCCAGCGCCTGCCCTCGCTGAGCAGGTCGCCCGCGTACCAGAGGTTGCGCAGCGCAGTGACCAGCCGCAGCGCCGCCGCCACATCCGGCGGCTCCGCCGCGATCGAGGCCTCCAGGGCTGCCCGCAGGTTGCCGAGATCGGCGTGCAGTCGGGCCAGGTCCTGCGCCTGCTGCGGCCCGCACCAGCGCTCGGCGGTGCGCTCCACCGACGCCAGGTAGTGATCCCGGTGCCGCCGGCTCAGCGTCACCACCTCGCCGAGCCCCACCAGCCGCTCCCGACCGTACTGCCGGATCGTCTCCAACAGCCGGAACCGGATCGCGCCGCTGCCCTGGTCCACGTCGGTCAGCACGACGGACTGCGCGACCAGGTGATCGAGCAGGTCGAACACGTCCGCCACGGGCAACGGCCCGTCGTCGGAGCAGACCCGCTCGGCGGCCGCGAGGTCGAACGAGCCGTTGAAGACCGATAGTCGGGCCCACAGCAGCCGCTGCGCGGGCGCGCACAGCGCGTGGCTCCAGTCCACCAGGGCGCGCAGCGTCTGCTGCCGCGGCTGAGCCGCGGTGCTCCCCCCGGTGAGCAGCGCGAACCGCCCCGTCAGCCGGTCCACCAGCTGCTGCACCGACAGCGTGCGCAGCCGGGTGGCGGCGAGCTCGATCGCCAGCGGCAGGCCGTCCAGCTGGGTGCACAGCCGGGCCACCGCCTCGGCGTTCTCGTCGCTGACGCCGAACCCGGGCCGGATCGCTGAGACCCGGTCGACCAGCAACTGGACCGCGTCGAACTGGCCGATCACCGTGGCGCGCTGCGGAGCCCACGGATCGGGGACGCCCAGCGGCGGGACGGCGAACAGATGCTCCCCGTCCGCACCGAGGGTGTGCCGGCTGGTGGCCAGCACCCGCAGCCCGGTGCTATGCCGCAGCAGGCGATCCACGAACCGGGTGCAGTCAGCCGCCACATGCTCGCAGTTGTCCAGCAGTACGAGCGCCTGGCGCTTCCGCAGGTGGTCCTCGACCTTGGCCAGCGAGGGCCGGTTCGTGCGGTCGGCCACCGCAAGCACGTTCGCCACTGCGTCCGCGATCCGGCTGCCGTCCTGCAACACGGCCAGGTCCACCAGCCAGACCCCGTCCGGGAACGCCCGGCGGACCTGGCCTGCGACCTCGACCGCCAGGCGGGTCTTGCCCACCCCGCCCACCCCGGTCAGCGTGACCAGCCGAGACTGCGCCAACAGCTCGCGCACCTCGGCCACCTCCCGGCGGCGGCCGACGAACCTGGTCACGGCCACCGGCAGCGCGCCCGTCGCCGGGTCCTGCCGCGGCTCGGTCATGGCCGGATCCTAGAGCGATCGGGCCGGGCTCCCTTTCCGCCTGGCGGAAAGAGCGTTTCGGTCGATCTTCTGGCCGCCGCACGCTCAGGGCACGCGGCCGGATCCGAAGCGGCCGGTCGTGCCGAAGGAGGCCCGGTGACGACATTCATCCGCAACCAGTGGTACGTGGCGGCATACGCCGGCGAGGTGGGCCGGGAGCCCCTCGCCCGGACCATCCTGGGCGAGCCGATCGTTCTGTACCGCACTGAATCGGGTGGGGTGGCCGCGCTCGCGACCGGTGCGTGCACCGGCGCTTCCCGCTGTCGGCCAGGCCCAGCCAGCTGGTCGGCGACACCGTGGTCTGCGGGTACCACGGCTTCACCTACGACCCGACCGGCGCCTGCGTGGCCGTGCCGGGCCAGACCAGCGATCCCGCGCACCGCCCGGGTGGCCGCGTACCCGGTGGTCGAGCAGGACTCGTTCGTGTGGGTGTGGATCGGCGACCGCGAGCTCGCCGACCCCGGCACGATCCCGCGCGCGCCCTGGCTGGCCGACCCGGCCTGGACCACCGTCTGCGGCATGGAGCCGCTGGCCGCCCGTTGGACGCTGCTGGTGGACAACCTGCTCGACCTGTCCCACGAGACCTACCTGCACGGCGGCTACATCGGCACGCCCGAGGTCGCCGAGACCCCGATCACCACCGAGGTCGACGAGCGGCGCGGGCATCGTCCGGGTCAGCCGGCACATGGACGACGCCGCCTGCCCGCCGTTCTACGCCGAGTCCACCGGCATCGAGGGCCGGATCACGCGCTGGCAGGACATCGAGTACCACGCGCCCTGCCTGTACTCTGCTGCACAGCCGGATCGCCCCGGCGGGCGTGCTGCCGCCCGAGGACGGCACCGACCGGACAGGCCTTCCACGTCGAGGTCGTCTACGCGATCACGCCGTCCACGGCGGAGCACAGCACGTACGACTTCTGGGCGGTCGCGCGGGACTTCGCCCTGGACGACGAGGAGGTCAGCGACTTCCTGCGGGACAACAACCGCACCGTCGTCCTGCAGGACGTGACCGCGCTCAACCTGCTGGAGACCGTGATCGCGGCCGAGCCGACGGGCACCAGGAGCTGAGCATCAACATCGACACCGGCGGCCTGGCCGCCCGCCGCATGCTCGCCCAGCTGCTCGCGGAGTCCGGGGCTGGGCGGCCGGCCGCGGCAGCCGCGGCGGGCGGGGCCAGCGCGGTGGGCGCCGGGCGATGAGCGCGCCACCCCCGACCTTTCGGGTCGAGTGGGTTCCCGGCTCGGACACCCTGCGCGGCACCTGCTTCTGCGGCGCCGCGTGCACCGAGCAGGAGCCGGCATCGCTGCTGGACTGGCTGCAGGGGCATCCGGACGGCCACCGGCGCGGCGCAGGCGGACCGGACGAACCGGCGCCGCCGGCGGCCGACCGGTCCGACGCCCGGTGGGAGGTCGCGGCCGGTGTGCCCTGACCCGATGCCGGAGCAGCGGCACAGCCTGGTGGTGGCGCAGCGCCGGGACGAGGCCCGGGGCGTGGTCAGTCTGGTGCTGACCGATCCCGCGTCCACCTCATCCGAGCCGGTGCCGCTGCCGTCCTGGGCGCCAGGCGCGCATATCGACCTGGAGCTCGCGCCGGGCCTGATCCGGCAGTACTCCCTGTGTGGGGATCCCGCCGACCGATCCCGGTGGCGGGTGGCGGTGCTGCGCGAACAGGACGGCCGGGGCGGCTCGACGCATGTGCATGAGCGGCTGCACGAGGGCTGCCAGGTGGAGGTGCGCGGGCCGCGCAACCACTTCGCCCTGCAACCGGCGCCGGCCTATCTGTTCGTTGCCGGCGGGATCGGGATCACGCCGATCCTGCCGATGCTGCGCCAGGCCCGCGCCGACGGCCTCTCGCGCCGGCTGGCCTACGGCGGGCGCAGCGTTGCCTCAATGGCGTTCCTGGACGAGGTCGCCCCGGACGGCGACCACGTGGACGTGGTCCCGCAGGACAGCCGCGGCCCGCTGCCGGTGCCCGCGTTGGTCGGCTGGGCCCGACAGGCCGATGCGGACATCTATGTGTGCGGGCCCGAGCCACTGCTGGCGGCGGTCGAGGACGAGGGCCGCCGGGTGCTCGGCGAGGGGCGGGTGCATGCCGAGCGGTTCCGACCCCGGGCCGACCCGGCCGCGGCCGGCCCCGGCCAGGACACCGGATTCGAACTGGTGGTCAGCTCGCACGGGGTGAGCGTGCCGGTCCCGCCGGGCAGGTCGGCACTCGAGGCGCTGGAGCAGGCCGGGATCCCGATCCTGTCCTCCTGCCGCGAGGGCACCTGCGGCACCTGCGAGGTGGCGGTGCTGTCCGGCAGCGTCGAGCACCGGGACAGCCTGCTCAGCCCGACCGAGCGCGCCGCCATGGACACCATGTTCGTGTGCGTGTCCCGGGCCCTCGGACCCCGGCTGGTCATCGAGCTGTGAGCACGCCGCCGCGCGGGGCGGCGGCTGCCCTGAGATCGTGGGCCGTGCCCGAGCGCGACTCCCGGACAGCGGCGGCCAAGCTGCTGGCCGTCCTGGACTCGTTCGACGCCGAACACCGGAACCTGAGCCTGTCCGAGCTGGCCCGGCGGACCGGGCTGCCGGTGAGCACCACCCATCGGCTGGTCACCGACCTGGTCGGCTGGGGCGGGCTGGAGCGTGACCCGCTCGGGCGGCTGCGGATCGGGCTGCATCTATGGGAGGTGGCCGCGCTGGCTCCGCGCGGGGTAGGCCTGCGCGAGGCCGCGATCCCCTCGATGGGCGACCTGTACGAAGCCACCCACGAGAACGTCCAACTCGCGGTGCGGGACGGCTGCGAGGTGGTCTACCTGGAGCGGATCGCCGGGCGGCACGCCGTCCCGGTGCTGACCCGAGTCGGCCTGCGGTTCCCGATGTCCGCCACCGGAGTGGGGCTGGTCCTTCTGGCGTACGCCCCGGCCGACGTGCAGGAGCAGACGCTCGCGCAGCGGATGGAGCGCTTCACCGAGCTGACCGTGCTCGACCCGGCACAACTGCGCCGAATGCTGGCCGAGGTACGCCGCACCGGAATCGCCATCAGCGACCGGCAGGTGACGATGGACGCGGTGTCCGTCGCGGCCCCGATCCGCGGACCGGACGCTGACGTGGTCGCGGCCCTGTCCGTCGTCGTCCAGGCCGCGGGCGCCGAGCCGCACGCACTCGCGCCCGCAGTGCGCACCGCCGCAAACGCGATCAGCCGCGAACTGACCCGCGCCGGCTCCTGAATCGGTTCCGGGGCGGCGGCGGCGTGCCCCGGTCACCTCACCCGGCGGTGGCCCTCCCGGCGCCCGCCAGCGCGACCCCGCCGAACAGGACCAGGGCTATCCCACTGCCGATCAGTGTCCAGATGATCGGGACGAATGCCACCGGCTTGAGTGTCTGGTAGTTGCTCAGGTTCTGGTCGAACGTGGAGACAAGATTCTGAAACCGCTGCATGGTGGCCGGGAAGGTCCTCAGCGCCGTCGCGGTGGTGGGGAAGTTCTGCCCGAGGAAGGCCTGTAGCTGGTCGGGCTGCATCTGAAGTTGCGTCGCCAGCGCGGGCAGCATCTTGGTCTGCATCTCCTGACCCATCGCCCCGATTGTGGTGAGGGTTTGCTTGGACTGGGTGATCATGGCCTGGGTGTAGACCGGCTTGAGGTTCGCGTTCATCTGATCGGCATCAGATGCCTTCTGCGGCAGCGAGAGCAGCAGCGGAGCCGCGATCAGCACGACTCCGACGATCAGTGTCAGGAACGCGCCGGCCCGGCGGGAGAACCAGATCGCCACGCCCAGGAGAATGCAGAGGATACCCGCGCCGAGCAGGCCCCAGGGCACGGTGGTGGCAGGAAGGCTCTTGGTAGGGATGGCATCGGCTGAGGCGAACAGTGACCGCTGGGCATCCAGTGTGCTGAGCAGACTGTTGAAGGCGGGTACCGCCTGGGGGATCGCCTTCAGCCCGGCATCCACGGCCGGGAACTGCTGGCTCACCATGCCGGAGAACTGATCCGGAGTCAGCTTCAGCTGCTGAGCCATCCCGGGAGCCACCTTGGTCTGGAACTCCTGACCTACCGCCGAAAGGCCGGCGACATCCTGCCGCGCCGTGGCGATCGACTGCTGCGTCATGATCGGCCGGAAACCGTCCGACAGGTTCTCGAACGCCGGACCGACCTTGAAGAGGTTGTCCGTGAAGGTGACGACGATGAGCATCACCCCGACGAGGACCACGAGGATCGAGGCGATCTTCCGTGGAAGGCTGAGCCCGCGCCCGGAACCGGACGTGGCAGTAGTGGGCGCAGATGTCGTCATTGACAAGGCCTCCGAGCTCGTAGGCGCATCCTCCGGGCACCGCCCGTGGGTACCCCCGGAGGTACGCACGGTCACCCTGGCACCCGGCGGCTGCCGTTCGCCCGGGACGAAGGGCCCAACGCCCTATCCTAGGCTGGCCTGTCCCTCCGGTGCGCGTGTCACCCGGGGGAGTCCCTCATCGACCATCACTTACCCCGCACCACACGAGGGCTTCCAGCCCGTCGGGGTCGTGGCCACGATCGCGGCCCTTCGGCACCGGAACCCCCCACGTCGCAACGGATGCCGGCACCTCGTGAGCCACGGCCGGGGTTCGAGATCCAGGCTGATCATGGCCCCGCGTGCCGCGGCATCACCTCTGCACTCGGGCGGAACGGCCCCGCATAAGTGCCTCGACCTCGGCGAGGGTCGCCATCGAGGTATCGCCGGGCGTGGTCATGGCCAGCGCGCCGTGGGCGGCGCCGTACTCCACGGCGGCCGCCAGGTCGCGGCCGGTGAGCAGCCCGTAGATCAGGCCGGAGGCGAACGAGTCGCCGCCGCCGACCCGGTCGAGGATCTCCAGGCCCGGGCGTGGCCGCGCCTCGACGAACCCGTCGGCGGCCGACCAGGCGATCGCCCCCCAGTCGTTCACGGTCGCGGTGCGCACCTGCCGCAGCGTCGTCGCGACCACCTGCACATGGCTGAAGCGCTGTCTCACCTGGCCGATCATGGCGCGGAAGGCGGCGGTGTCGACGTCGGCGAAGTCGGGGCCGGCGCCCTCGACAACGAAGCCGAGCGCTGCGGTGAAGTCCTCCTCGTTGCCGAGCAGGACGTCGACGTACTCCACGAGCCGCGTGTTCACCTCCCGGGCGCGATCGGGACCGCCGACCGCCTTCCAGAGGCTGGGCCGGTAGTTCAGGTCGTAGGAGACGACGGTTCCGTTCCGGCGGGCCGCCTGCATCGCGGCCAGGATGATGTCGGGCGTGCGCTCGGACAGCCCGGCGTAGATCCCGCCCGTGTGGAACCACCGCACTCCGGACCGGCCGAACAGCTCGTCCCAGTCGATGTCGTCGGGCCGCAACTGGGTGGCCGCCGTGTGCCCCCGGTCCGACACCCCGACCGCCCCACGGACCCCGAACCCGCGCTCAGTGAAGTTCAGGCCGTTGCGCGCGGTCCGCCCCACCCCGTCGTAGGGGATCCAGCGCAGCAGGGATGTGTCAACCCCGCCGGCCAGGATCAGGCCCTCCAGCAGCCGGCCGACCTCGTTGTCCGCGAACGCCGTGGCGACGGCGGTCCGCAGGCCGAAGCAGCGCCGCAGGCCGCGGGCCACGTTGTACTCCCCACCGCCTTCCCAGACCTGGAACGTCCGGGCCGTGCGGATCCGCCCCTCCCCCGGGTCCAGCCGCAGCATCACCTCCCCGAGGCTGACCAGATCGAAGCGGCAGTCCGGTGCGGGACGCAGGTGCAGACCGGCGGTCACCGCTCTGCCTTCCCGGATCGGTCCGGCGGCCGGTGCTCTGCGGCGACGGCGACCGCCTCGGCGGACAGCCGGGTCACCTCGTCGAAACGTCCCGCGGCGATCAGGCCGGACGCCACCATCCAGCTGCCGCCGACGGCGACTGACCGCCGGCAGGGCCAGGTAGGCGGACAGCGGGCCGGCCGTGATGCCGCCGGTGGGCACGAACCGCAGCTGCGGGAACGGCGCCGCGAGCGCCCGGACGGTGGCGACACCGCCGCACGTCTCGGCCGGGAAGAACTTCACCATCGACAGCCCGGCGTCCATCGCCGCCATGATCTCGGTCGCGGTCGCCACCCCGGGCAGCACCGGCAGGCCCAGTTCGCGGGCCCGTCCGACCACCGCCGCGCTGAAGCCGGGCGACACGATGAACCGGGCGCCGGCGTCGAACGCTCGGTCCACCTGGTCCGCCCGTACCACGGTGCCGGCGCCGACCAGCAGCCGCCCGTCGTCGGCCATCACGGCGAGCGCCTGCTCCGCGGCCGCCGTCCGGAAGGTCACCTCGGCCACCGGCAGCCCGCCGTCCACCAGGGCCGCGGCCAGCGGCCGTGCAGCGCCCGCGTCGTCCAGGGCGATCACCGGCACCACGCGCAGTCGCGCGATCGTCTCCAGCGCCCCGGCGGGCGACGGTGGAACCGCGGACCCGCTCCCGGTCTCGGTCATCGCGCCAGCCACCCCCCGTCGACGGGAATCACGGCGCCGGTGACGTAGTCCGAGGCGGGTGAGGCCAGGAAGACGATCGCACCGGCCAGATCCTCGGGCCGCCCCCACCGGCCGGCCGGGATCCGGTCGAGGATCGCGGCGCTGCGTGCGGCGTCCTGGCGCAGCGGTTCGGTGTTGTCGGTCTCGATGTAGCCCGGGGCGATCGCGTTCACCTTGACACCGTGCGGCGCCCACTCGTTGGACAACGCCCGGCTGAGCCCCGCGATCCCCGACTTGGCCGCGGTGTAGCCGGGAATGGTGACCCCGCCCTGGAAGCTCAGCAGCGACGCGGTGAAGACGATCTTCCCGTGGCCGCGTTCGACCATGCCGCGACCGATCTCCCTGGAGAGCACGAACTGGCTGGACAGGTCCACCTCGATCACGTGGTCCCAGTCCTCGTCCGAATGCCGCACCGCGGGGCTGCGGCGAATGGTGCCGGCGTTGTTGACCAGCACGTCGACGGGAGCGTCCAGGGCGTTCAGCCGCGCCGCCAACTCGCTGACCGCCGTTCGGTTGGACAGGTCTGCGCGCAGGCCGGTGAACCGGCGCCCCACCGCCCACACCTCGCGGGCCACCGCTCCGCCGTCAGGTTCCAGGTGCTCACTCACGCCGACCACGTCGGCGCCGGCCCCGGCCAGGGCCACCGCCATCGCCCGGCCGATGCCGCGCCGCGCTCCGGTGACGACGGCCAGCTTCCCGGTCAGATCGAACAGGTTCACCCGGTCCACCTCCCGGCAGTCGATGAGCACCTTCATCACCGCGTCACCGGCCTGCAGGGCGGCGAACGCCTCCCCGACCTCAGCCAGGGGGACCACTTGCGACAGCAGGCCGGCCAGCGGCACCTGCCGGGACGCCACGATGCCGACGGCGTCCTCGACGTCACGTCGCTCGTACAACCGTGCCCCGGCCAGGGTGAGCTCGCGCCAGAAGAAGCGGTGCAGGTCCACCGAGCGACGGGTGCCGTGGATGGCGACCAGCACCAGCCGCCCCCGGGCCGACAGCACCTCCACCGCAGTGTCCATCCCGGCCTGGGCCCCCGACACCTCGAAGGCCACGTCCGCACCGGCACCGGACGTCCAGCTGTGCACCAGCCCCTGGACGTCGCCGCCGGCCGGGTCGACCGCGGCGACGCCGAGCGTCTCGGCCACCTGCCGGCGGTGCGGATTCGGCTCGACCACCACGATGTCGGCCCCGGCTCTGATCGCGACGGCGGCGATCAGCAGCCCCACCGGCCCGCCGCCCACGACCAAGGCCTTCTCCCCCGGCTGCAGCCCGGCACGGCGGACGTCATGCACCGCCACCGCCACCGGCTCCACCATCGCGGCCTCGGTCAGCGGGACCTCGGGCGGGATCCGCACCAGGTTCTCGGCCGGTACCGTCCACCGGCTCTGCATCGACCCCTCCGCGTCGATGCCCAGGAATCGCAGCCGCAGACAGATGTGACGGTTGCCCGCGCGGCAGGCCGGGCACTCACCGCACCACCGCACAGGCATCACGGTGACCGGGTCGCCGACCGACCAGCTCTCGACGCCCGCTCCGATGGCAGCGACGCGCCCGGACATCTCGTGCCCCAGGACCGCCCGGTCCCCCACGCGGGCGTCCATGTCGCCGTGGAGGATGTGCAGATCCGTGCCGCAGATCCCCGTGTAGGCCACCGCGATCTGGACCTGGCCAGGGCCAGGATCGGCCGGAGTGACGTCCTCGATCCGCAGGATTCCCGCACCGGTGTACACAGCTGCATGCACGAGCATCTCCTCCCTGTGCTGTCGCTCTGGCAGTGGCTGGCGCTGTCGATCGCGGGGCCTAGGAGGACCCGGATCGGCCGGCCCCCCCGATGGCGTACGCCCTGCGAGCCGTGTGACGCCGGACGTCGGCCCGCTCCGGCGCTGACAGGTCGCTGATCGCCTCAAGCACCACGTCGAGCCACTGCCGGTAGGACATCGCCGTGGTCAGCACCGGCCAGTCGCTGCCGAACATGCAGCGGCGCGGCCCGAAGAGGTCGATCGCCTCTCGCAGGAAGGGCACCAGGTGTCCCGCCCTGCGACGCTCGGGCACGGCCTCGGTCGCGAGACCGGACAGCTTGCACGTGACGTTCGGCAGCGCCGCCAGCCGCCCCAGGTCCTCAGCCCAGGATCGGAACGACTCCGGCCCCACCTGGGGCTTGGCCAGGTGATCGAGGACGAAGGAGACGTCGGGACGCCGTCGCACCAACTCGGTCGCCTCCGCGAGTTGGTGCCGGCGGATGCACAGGTCCAGCGGCATCCTCGCCCGGGCCAGGGCCTCGGTCCCCTCCCGGAACTTCTCGCTCAGGGCGAAGCCTGCCTCCTCGTCCTGCAGCAGGCGTCGGACGCCGGCCACCAGGTCGATGGCTGCCAGGTCGTGCAGCCGAGCCTCGATCGCGGCGCCCTCCTCCAGCGCGGCATGGGCGACCACCGCGACGATCGGGGCGCCTGCCGCTCGCAGACCCCGCACCCACGCGACCTCCGCCTGCCCCTGCTCGGGCAGGCAGTCGGCCTGGACGACGACGAATTCCCGGTCGCCCTCGCCCTCCTGCGGCAGGTCCTGGGGCAGGAAGCTGCGGTTCAGTTCTCCCGCCGACGTCAGCCAGGGGTATTCGAATCGCGCCGGGTCCCAGAAGTGCACATGGGCGTCGAGAAGCGCGTCGCCACCCTCGGGCGCCACGCCGTCCCCCGTCATGACGACACCGCCGGTACACCGGGCCGCGCCGGCGCCGGCTCCGCCAGCAGGCGTCGTCCGGCGTGTTCGGGGCGCACGTTCGGGGTGTGGCGGGCGTCGTCCAGGGCTGGGGCGCCGAGGGCCGCGATCGCCGCCTCGTCCACTGTGAGGCCCAGCCCCGGAGCGTCTGCCAGCACGAAGGCGCCGTCGGCGATCTCGTAGTCCACCGTGACGCCGACCGGCGGCCGCAGGTCCTGCAGCTCGCTCACGAGGTGGTTGGGCACGGCGGTGGCGGCGTGCAGCAGGCTCACCGGGGTCGTGCCGACGG
Source organism: uncultured Actinomycetota bacterium (assembly GCA_963740575.1). Lineage (GTDB taxonomy): Bacteria > Actinomycetota > Actinomycetes > Actinomycetales > Kineosporiaceae > CAVUET01. The sequence goes on from CAVUET010000003.1 coordinate 439,093, forward strand.
GGCTGACCGGGAGATCGTAGGCGTGGGCCAGTGCGGCGACGCGCAGGAAGTGCGTCACCCCCCAGACCGCCGCCGTCTGCACGACGTCGACCGCGCCGGCGGCCAGCAACGGGCGGAACTGCTCGAGCCCCGTAAGGTTCTCGCCAGTGGCCACCGACGCACGCACGCCCCGACCCACCGCGGCGAGCCCCTCGGCATCCCACCGGCGTACCGGCTCCTCGATCCAGGTCAGGTCGAGCGTGCGCTCGAGTTCGGTGACGTGTCGAACGGCCTGCTTGCGGCTCCACGCCTCGTTCGCGTCCAGCATCAGCCCCGGACGCCCCGGCGCGGAGGATTCGGACAGAACCTCCCGCACCAGAGTGAGCCGCCGCCGGTCCAGGTCGGGGTCAAGGCCTCCCTTGACCTTCGCCAGCCGCAGACCTCGCGCCGCGTACGCCCGGTAGGTGTCCGCGAGCTCGTCCTCCGTCAGGGCGATGTCCAGGGCCGACGCGTAGGCCGTCACCACCCGGTCGCGGCCTCCCAGCAGGCGCCACAGCGGCTGCCCGACCGCTTTCGCCTTGATGTCCCACAACGCCGCGTCGATCGCACCGATCGTCCCGAAAACGGCTCCCGCGTGCCCGGCCTTGAACGTCCACCGCAACATCCGGTCGTACAGGGCTGTCACGCTGCGCGGGTCCTCGCCCTCGATAGCGGCGAAGATCTCCTCCAGCAGCAGATGCGGTCCCAGTCCGACGCCGGTGATGCCCTCGTCGGTGTCGATCAGGACGATCGGCACCTCCACGACACCGCTGGCGAAGACCCCGTTGGCGTCCCCGACCGGTCGCCCCCATTCCTGGACCGTGGTCAGGCTCCGAAAGGCAGTGATCCGCATGTCTTCCCTTCACGGAGCCGAGCGATGCCCGTCGGCGGTGTGCTCCCGGACGAATCGCCGGTGCTGTGGCAACATCGTAAACGTAATTCATATGATGTCTTATGTACAGTAGGGGTTCGGGTACGCTGGCCTCGCGGCCGACAGACCACGGCGCGGCGCACCACCAGCCGGCGGCCGGCCGATACGTATGATGAACCGACGCGGGCAGCCGCTCGTCCCTTCCCGATCGCGGCCCGCCCACGACTGGAGGTATTCGATGAGCGTGTCGGAGTTCCCCGTCCCTGACATGCCCCACCCGCGGGGCCGCCGGGCCGATGCGCTCGTGGATCACCTCATCGAGCTGATCGTCAGCGGAGGCATCCGCCCCGACCAGCTGCTGCCCGTCGAAGCCGCGCTGTGCGAGGCCTATGGGGTGAGCAGGACCGTCGTCCGCGAGGCGATCAAGTCCTTGGAGGCCAAGGGACTGCTGCGGGCACGGCAGGGCGTGGGCACGCTGGTGTCCCCCGAGGAGTCGTGGAACCTGCTCGATCCCGACGTCCTGGCCGCGGTCGTGCGCTATGACGAGCAGTACGACATCCTCGACCAGCTCATCCTGGTCCGCACGTCCCTGGAGTCGAGCCTGGCCAGGGAAGCGGCCCGCAAAGCGACCCCCGCGGACCTCGCTGACCTGCGCGAGCTGATGGCTCAGCTGGACGCGGCGGTGCGGGAGCCGGAACTGCTGGACGACGTCGACGTGGCCTTCCATGAACGGGTCATGCTGGCCTCCGGGAACCAGCTCGGCCGGGCGATCGTGCACACGGTGCACGCCGAGGCCCGGCACAGCCAGCGCTACGTGGGTCACTCCACGCTCACGCACCGTACGCAGTCCAACCGTCAGCACCTCGCGGTCCTCGAAGCCATCGAGGCCCGCGACCCGGAGGCCGCGGCCTCTCTGATGGCCGACCACATCGCGTCGTCCTGGCAGCGACGTCGACCCGCAGCCCCGCGCAGGAGGGCGCGCTGAGCGGTCACCCCTTCACGCCTCCACCGACCAATCCCCGCACCAGCGCGCGTTGCGACATCATGAACACGATCGCGACAGGGATGACGGCGAGCAGCGTGGCCAGGGCCAGCTCCGGTCGGAAGATGTTCACCTGCTGGCCGCCACCGCCGACCGCCGGATTGAAGGAAGGCGTGGAGGACAGCAAGCTCGACAGGCCGACCTGGATGGGGTACTGGGACGAGTCTGCGAGCACGGCGTAGGGCAGGAAGAAGTTGTTCCAGTCGGCGACGAAACTGAAGAACAGGACGAGCGCCACCACCGGCTTGGCCAGGGGGAGGCCGACATGACGGAAGGTGGACCACTCCCCGCACCCGTCCACGCGGGCCGCGTCGAGCAGGTCGCGTGGGATCGCCGTGGCGTAGTAGATGTACGCGAGATAGACGCCGAACGGATAGAACGCGAAGGGCAGGATCACCGACAGAACACTGCCGATCAGGTGTAAAGCGTTCAGCTCCAGGAAGATCGGCAGCACCAGGGCTGCCGCCGGCATGATCATCACCACGAGCGTCAGGGTCAGGACGACCCTGCGGCCGGGGAAGTCCCCGAGGGCGAGGCCGTATCCGGCGGGGATCGCCGTCGCCAGCACGATCGCCGTCGCACTCACCGCATACAGCAGGGAATTGCCGATCCACGCCCGGTAGATGTGATCGCTGAAGGCGTCCAGATGGTCCCAGGCGAGCGCTACCTGACGAAAGCTGCCGAACGTGAAGGGTCCGCGCGTGACCAAGTGCTCGTCCGACTTCGTCGGCGCGAGGATCAGCCACGCAAGGGGGGCCACGAAGAACACACCGAACACCGCAAGGATCGCAAGCCGGAGACCGTCCACCGGGCGTCGCATCAGTCACCCGTCCTGAACAGTCCTGTACGCGTGACGATCAGCACCGCGCCGAGCAGTCCGACCGCGAGCAGGTCCACGGCGATCGCGGCAGCCCCGTTGAAGTCCCCGTACCGGAACGCCAGCTGGTAGGCCAGCTGGTTCGACGACCAGGTGTCCGGGACCAGTCCGAGGCTCGCCTGGTTCACCAGCTGCGGCTCGACGAAGAGCTGGGTTCCGGTGGCGAAGGAAAGGATTGCCATGTAAGCGATCCACTTGCGGATCAGTGGCAGCTTCAGCCGCAGTGCAATGGTCACCGGCCCCGCCCCGTCGATGCGGGCCGCTTCCTCGAGCTCGTGAGGGATCGTGTTCAACGCGCCGTACATGACGACGATCCAGCCCCCTGCGCCGGTCCAGAAGGCGATCATCGCGAACATGTAGGGCAGCCTCCCGGGCGCGATGGACTGGACGAACAGATCCGACCTCAGCACGTGGTGCAGGAGGAACGATCCGGGGCTCACGGCCGGATCGAGCATGAACAACCAGACGAGGACGGACGATGCGCCGGCCAGCGCGCCCGGCATGTAGTACAGGAAACGGAAGGTCGACGACGCCCGGCTCGCGCGGCCATGAAGCAGCAGCGCCAGCCCCACAACGAGAACGACCAGCGAGACGAGCCACACGCCGGTGTAGATCAGGATGTGCTCGAACGCAGGGACGAAGCGGTAGTCAGTGGCCGAGCGGACGAAGTTATGGAAGCCGGCCCACCCGCCGTTGGCGTCGGTGAAGGCGAGATCCACCGCGTACACCATCGGCAGGATGCCGAAGAGGATGAGCAGGGGTAGGTAGGGCAGGACGAAGGGAAGGCCGCCGGCCCTGCTCAGGCCACGCTTGCGCGTGACCCGAGCAGCGGCCGAGGTCAGGGGAGAGGCAGAACTCGCCCGTTCAGTTCCGGACGACCGCATACCCAGCCGCCTGCGCCGCCTGGGCAAGCGCGTCGCCGAAGGGTTGCATCAGAGAACTCAGCGACTTGCCCCCGACCAGTTGGTTGACCACGGTGTTGGACCAGACAGGCTGGTCGGGATACGTCACCAGGTTCCAGCCCTGCCAGATCTGGCCGGCCGCGGACTTCAGCGCCGGTGTGGGGTCGGCGGCGAAGTACGGGTTGCTCGCCTGCGCCGTCAACCACTTGGCGGCCAGCGGGGCGTACGCCGGGTAACCGGGCCTGGCGTCCGCGCCTGTGGGGTTGAACTCCGTCGTGACCCAGGTGACGAAGTCGGCGGCACCCTTGAGGTTCTTGGAGTGCCGGGAGATGATCCACGGGCCGCCGCCGACCTGTCCGGTCGTGACCGACGACTCGCCTTCCCACTGCAGCGGAGCCGCGGCCGTGATCTGGCCCGCCGGGATGTGCAGCGTCTGGTCGAACAGAGCCTGCGAATACCACGCCGGCCCCGGCATCAACAGAACCTTGTCGTCCGCGCCACCGTACTTCTTGGCGAAGTCCGGGGTGAACACGCTGAGCGGCGGAAGCGTTCCGTTCTTGATCAGAGGATCCAGCAGGCTCGCCATCTGGGTGCAGTGGGAATCCCCCGCGTTGATCAAGAGCTTGTCGCCCTGCAGCTTCTCGAGCGGACACTGGTTGCTCCACAAGTAGATCCAGTGACCGAACGAGTCCCCGATGTTCCCGACGATGTAGCCGGGGTGCTCGGTGGCGACCTTCGCGCCGAGGGCCGCCCACTCCTGCCACGTCTTCGGAACGGTGTAGCCGAACTTGTCCATCAGCTTCTTGTTCACCCAGAGCACCACCTGGGCGAGGTTGTCCTGGACGCAGTACTGCTTGCCGTCGATCGTGCACTGGGCGGTCGAGGGGGCCGGCCATTGACTGAGCAGGTCCTGCGAGATGAGGCCGGAAATCGGTGCCGCGAACTCGAACGGCTTCTTCGCCATCCATACCGGATCGTTGACCTGCTCGGAGAAGATGACGTCGGGCCAACCCTTGCCCGTCCTGTTCCACAGCTGGATCTTCGTCTGCAACGTGGTGGCACCGTTGCCGTCCCCGTCGAACGTCACGATCTTCACCTGCGCTTGGGGGTGCGCCGCCACGTAGGCCTTCGCTGCCGGAAGGCGCACGGAGTCAACCCAAACCGTCACGGTGCCGGACCCGGCACCGGAGGACGACGCACCTCCGGACCCACTCCCGGAGGAACACCCCGCCAGGGCCAGCACCGTCACCACAGTGGCAGCCCAGAGACGTCGCTGCATCATCAATGATCACTCCTGTACGGGGGTTGCGGTAGCTCCGGTGGCCCGCAGAATCACGCCAAGGTAAGTCGTATGATGTCTGATGTCAATGCTCAGACTGAGCCCGAGTGCATGGGTTTCGCAGACGCGATGACGTGCCCGTCCAGGTCCGCACGCGGGTCCCGCCCGATCGGCCCCAGGCCAGGGGTCGGGAGTGGTCGGGCACCGGTGGGTCATCCCTGGGCGGGGGGCTCGAGCTTTCCGGAGGCGAAGACCCCGTCGATGCGGCGCATCGCGGTGGTGAGGTGGACGCGCATGGCCTCGGACGCGGCCTCGGGGTCCCCGTTCGCGATCGCTTTGGCGATCAGCGCGTGCTCGGGTTTCGTGGCTGCGGCCTGCTGAGCGTGGTGGTAGAGCCGGTACATGTGCAGGTGGCTGCGCAGTCTGGAGAGGGACTCCCGCAGCCACGGGTTGCCGCCCAGTTGCGCGATCGTGTCGTGGAAGGTCGCGTCGTAGACCATGTCGAGCCGGTTCGCCGCGACGCTCTGATCACCTGCTCCGCCGCTGCGGGCGAAAGCGCGAAGCGCAGTCGCCTGCGCGGAGGTGGCCTTGGCCGCCGCGGCCGCTGCCGCCGCCGGCTCGATCAGCAGGCGGAAGTCAATCATGGCGCGCAGCTCGTCGAGGCCGATCAGAGGTGCCACGAGATAGCTGCGCCGTGGCTCCTTGACGACCAGACCCTCGGCCTCCATGCGCGCCAGCGCTTCGCGCACCGGTGTCGGGGAGACCCCCAAGCTGCGGGCCATGGCGTCGATGTTCAGCCGGGCTCCGGGATCGAGCGAGTGGTTCATCAGCATGTCCACGATCACGTCATGGACGTCGTCCGCGAGTGGTTGGCGCTCGGTGAGGCGCCGCCCGGCCTGCGTGGCTCGCACCACGTCCACGAGGTCGATGTCGTCCACGGCGCTCCAGGGGTCGTCGATGACGGCAGCCTAGCCGCAGTCTGTCTTTCCGTCGATCCTATAGAACATTGACTATTGACTATCGGCTGAGGCCAACCTAAGGTTCCGGGAACAGCTGCCGTGGAGATGGGGTCCGCATGACAGGGCAGACCCGGGAGTCGTTGCCGGCGAATGCGGAACCGGTGCGGTCTGACGGCACCCGCCCGCATCCCTCCGGTCATCGCAGCCCGGTGCTGGTGCTCGCCGCGCTGCGGGCGGGCCCCGACGGTGATCCTCGTGCTGTTGGTGCTGGTCCTGAGCCTGCTGTCCGGCGTGTTCCTGACCCTGGAGAACATCGGCAACGTCCTGAACCAGTCGGCGGTGATCTGCGTGCTGGCCCTCGGGCAGTTGCTGGTCATCGTGACGCGGGGCATCGATCTGTCCGTCGGCTCCAACCTCTCCCTGAGCGCCGTCGTGGGCGCCCTGGTCTGGCGCGACCACGGCTCCGCCACGCTGGCGGTGCTGGCGGCGCTCGCCACGGGCTCACTGGTGGGCCTCGCGAACGGCCTCCTCTACGTCAAGGGTCGGCTGCCGCATCCGTTCATCCCGACCCTGGCGATGCTCACGGCGGCGAGCGGCCTGGCGCTCTACCTGTCGCACAGCGAGACGATCCAAGGTGCACCGCCGATCGTCGACGAGATCGGTGCGGGCCGGATCGCGGCCGTCCCCGGGGGCGGTGACGTCGGCTGGTTCCCCACGGTGACGATCGTGGTGGTCGTCGTCGCCGCCCTGCTGGTCCTCGTGACCCGCGGCCTGATCTGGGGCCGGTGGATCTACGCCGTGGGCGGCAACCCGGAGGCCGCGGTCCGCAATGGCATACCTGTGCAGTCGGTGCTGATCTCGGTGTACGTCGTCTGCGGCTTCCTGGCTGCGCTGGCGGCGCTGTTCACGATGGGGCGGGGGGACGCCGGGTCGCCGACCTCGGGGGCACTGGCCGAACTTGACGCTATCGCCGCGGTGATCATCGGCGGCGCGAGCTTCCTGGGCGGGCGGGGCACGGTGCTCAACGCGCTGACGGGCGCGCTCGTCATTGCCGTCATGCGCAACGGCCTCAACCTGCTCGGCATCGACCCGAACTGGCAGTACATGGCGACCGGTGCGGTGATCGTGACCGCCGTCGAGCTGGACGTGATCAGGGGTCATCTGGAGAGCCGGTTCCGCAGCCTGCAGGCGGTGAGCGGCAGATGACCGCCGACAATGGCACGCCGCCCACGCTCCAGGTGCGCGGGGCGTGCAAGCGGTTCGGCGCCGTCGTCGCCCTCGACGAGGTCACGTTCCACGTCTCCCCCGGCGAGGTGCTCGCCGTCCTGGGTGACAACGGAGCCGGGAAGTCGACGCTGATCAAGGCCATCAGAGGGGTGCACCGCCTGGACTCGGGATCGATCTTCCTCGAGGGCGTCGACATTACCTCCACCAAGGCCATGACGGTGCGCGGGTACGGGGTGGAGACCGTCTATCAAGACCTCGCGCTGTTCGACAATCTCGACCCGGCGGCGAACTTCTTCGCCGGCCGCGAACTGGCCCGACCGACGTGGCTGCCACGCGGGTTACGCCTGATGCGTCAGCAACGGATGACCGAGCGCACCAGGGAACTTCTGGACCGGCTGCAGGTGAGCCTTCCGGACCTCGACGCCACCGTCGCCCTGATGTCGGGCGGCCAGCGTCAGGCGGTGGCTGTGGCCAGGGCGGTGGCCTTCTCGTCGAAGCTGGTGATCCTCGACGAGCCCACGGCGGCACTGGGCCTGCGCGAGGCGGCGCGCATGCTCGACCTCGTCCACCGGCTCAAGGACGACGGCGTAGCCGTGATCCTCATCTCGCACAGCATGGATCACGTCACAGCCGTCGCGGACCGGGCACTGGTGCTGCGCCGCGGCCGCACCGTCGGCGAGGCCGTGCCCTCGGCCGAGAACCACGAGCAACTCGTGGCCTGGATCGTCGGCGCCGCCGGCAGCCGGGCCGTATGACGGCAACCCCAACCCGAATACGCCGACAAGGGAGTCAGCTGTGAGAGTTCGCCAGCTTCTTGTGGTGGGTACCGGAGTCCTGGCCCTGGGGGTCGCGGGCTGCGGAGGCAGCAGCAGTGCGGGCGCTGGATCCTCGGGCGCCTCGTCGTCGGGCGGGGGCCGCCACCGCCGGCAGCGGTGCGGTGAAGGTCGCCTTCCTGATGAAGTTCCCGGTCGCCTTCTACACCGCCATGGAGGACTCGGCGAAGGCCTACGCGGCAAAGAACAGCGGCGTCGCCGTCACCTACTTCAGCTGCAAGTCCCCCACCGACGTCGCCTGCCAGACCGCGCAGATCCAGGACGCAGTGGCCAAGGGCTTCCAGGCCCTCGTCATCACACCGATGGGAGATCAAGGGCGTCAAGGACGCCCTTGAAGGCACCGGGGTGAAGGTCATCATCGGCGGGGCCGAGACCAAGTGCGACGCCGCGACGGGCGCCACGGTGGCTCAGGACCTCTTCGCGCGGGCACCGAAACTGACCGCCATCTACTCCGCCTGTGACGATCCCGCCATCTCGGCGGCGAAGGTGGCCAAGTCGAAGGGCAAGAAGGTGCTGGTGATGGGCTACGACGGACTGCCCGATGCAGCGAAGGCCATCATGGCCGGTGACATGACCGCCACCATCGCGCAGTTCCCCGGCAAGATGGCCGCCCTCGGCGTGGAGGCTGCGGTGAACGCGGTGCAGGGCAAGACCGTCGAGCCCTTCATCGACACCGGGACCCAACTGGTGACCAAGGACAACGCCAGCGACTTCGTGCAGTTCCACTGAGGCCCGTGCCGGTCGCAGTGGCATCGACCACCCGACTCGCCTGACATCCGCAAGGGGTTCCCGTGGTCACGATCACCGAGTTGACGACCCACGATGTCCGGTTCCCGACGTCGGAACACCTCGACGGCTCCGACGCGATGAACCCCAGCCCGGACTACTCCGCGGCCTACGTCGTCCTGCACGCCAGCGACGGGTCGCAGGGCCACGCCCTGGCCTTCACGGTGGGGCGTGGCAACGAGATCCAGGTTGCGGCGATCCGCGCGTTGGCGCCGTTGCTGGTCGGGAGGGCCGTCGACGAGGTGCTCGGCGATCTGGGCCGGTTCGGCCGACAGTTGACCGGCGACAGTCAACTGCGGTGGCTGGGGCCGGAGAAGGGCGTCATCCAGATGGCGGCAGGGGCCGTGGTCAATGCTGCCTGGGACCTGCGAGCCACCCGCGAGGGCCAGCCCCTGGCGCGACTGCTCGCCGACCTTCCGGCCGAGGAGATCGTTTCCCTGGTCGACTTCCGGTACCTGCGGGACGCGCTGACGCCGCAGGAGGCGCTGGACATCCTGCGGGCCGCGGGCCCCGGACGACTTGAGCGCGAGCAGGTCGTCCGGGACCGGGGGTACCCGGCGTACACCTCGACCCCGGGCTGGCTGGGATACGACGACGACAAGCTGGCCCGGCTATGCCGGGAGGCCGTGGCTGACGAATTTCGATGATCAAGATCAAGGTCGGCGCGGACCTGGCGGACGACGTCCGTCGATTGGCGATCGCACGGACGGTCGTGGGCCCGAGCTTCCCGATCGCGCTGGACGCCAACCAGATCTGGGGGGTCGAGGAGGCCGTCGCGTGGACGTCGTCCCTGGCGGCCTTCGACCCGTACTGGATCGAGGAGCCGACGTCGCCCGACGACATCCTCGGGCACCGCCGGGTGCGGTCGGGGGTGACGCCGATCAGGGTGGCCACCGGTGAGCACGGCCAGAACCCGGTGCTGTTCAAACAGTTGCTCCAGGCCGAGCCGATCGACGTCGTCCAGCTGGACGCCGCGCGCGTCTGCGGTGTCAACGACAACGTGGCGATCCTGTTGCTGGCGGCCAAGTTCGGCATCCCGGTGTGCCCGCACGCGGGCGGCGTCGGCCTGTGCGAGATGGTGCAGCACCTGGCGATCTTCGACTACCTCGCGGTGAGCGGATCGATGGACCGCCGGATGATCGAGTACATCGATCATCTGCACGAGCACTTCGTGGAACCTGTCCGGATCGTTGCGGGTCGTTATGTGGCACCACGACAGCCCGGCATCGGTGCGCGCCTGCTCCCCGCCGCGATCGAACGGTTCTCCTACCCCCACGGACCGGCCTGGGCCGCGATGCGGCCCGACGGAACCGACGTCATACCAGCCACAGGCGCTACCCGGTAGGGGACCATCGAGCCGCTCAGCGGCCGGGGTTCCCCTCGGCACCAACCAAGGGCAGGGAACGATCACTGGGCAGCAGTGCTCCCTGGACCCGAGACCGGGGCAGGAAGCCGTGGTGTTGCGTCCCAATGGAGCCCGTCAGGATTCGCCTCTGCTGGTCAGCCCCGGCTGCCGACGCTGAACAGCCACTTCGCCGTCACCCTCGCAGTCCGGGATCTGCCGCGGCACGGCCAACCCGGAGGGAGCGCGCAACTGCGTGCCGGGCTGGATGCCGGGCTGGATGCCGGGCTGGATGCCGGGCTGGGTAGGTGGCGGGTGGGGTCGGTCGGGCTCCGAACCCGCTCGATCGGTGGCCCGGCGGCTGCGCTTGTGCTCGTACATCCGCAGGTCCACCAGGCGGACCGCCTCCTGCGGCGACGTCGTCCCGTCCGCCAGGGTGATGGCTCCGTGTGACGCGGTGATGGTCACCGATCGCTGGTCGTCCCGCAGCGCCGTCGCCACGGCGTCGATCGTGGCGTCGACCTCCGCGCGGTCCAGTTGGCCCAGGACGCAGAACTCGTCGCCGCCCATCCGGTAGGCGGTTCCTTGCTCACCGAGCGCGGCCGACAGCGATGCCGCCAGGCGGATCAACAGCAGGTCACCCTCAGGATGGCCGAAGGCGTCGTTGTAGGCCTTGAACATGTTCAGATCGCTCAGGATGAGGAGCACGGGCCGCTGCGGGGTCGCTCTCGGCACGCAGCCGGTCCAGGTCGGCAACAAGCCGGCGACGGTTCGGCAGACCGGTCAGCGGGTCGGTGTTCGCCGCGACCACCAAGGCACGCTGGGCGCGGCGCAGCGCGGCCACGGCGTACGCGATCGCCAGCAGTGCGACACCCGCCAGCGTCGTCGGTATCCAACCGATGCTGGACACCAGCGTGACGCGATTCGGTGCCACTCCCACCGCGAACCAATGGTTGGCGTTGCCGACCTCCGCGGGTATCCGATGGTAGACGGCCAGCCGCCCGTCCACCACGAAGGACCCGTCGTCCCCCCACTCGCCAACCCGGGGGCCGAACCGCCGGTCGGGGGGTTGCACGGGCGCCGTTCCTCGGGGAATCGGGTGGGACACGTCGATCACGACCTGGCCGGTACGAGCGTCCACGACCAGGAGTTGCCCGTACCGCTCGCTACTGACCTGCCGGCGGAAACTCTCCAGCGGCACCTCCACGTGCACCATCGCCTGCTTCACCCAGGTGGGCATGAACACCTGCGACCCGCTGGAGATCACCCACTCGCCCAGCTCTTCGGAACGGTATGGCTTGGACTGGTAAACCACGCCGTGCGGCAGCGCGAACGTGCCACCGAAGTAAGCGCCGTGGCGGACGTCGGCCGAGAGCTGATCGGCGGGGATCTGCTGTCCGGCGACAACCCTGACGTTCTCCGCGCCGCTGACATCGACGAAGGCGGCCCGTCCGGTGCGGTCGGGATACATCCGGCCCAGGTACTCCAAGGCACCGACCACCCGGTCCATGGTGCGGCCGGTGGATCGTGCCCGCTGAGAAGGACTGCCGGGGAGGGCGTAGTAGTCGATGAAGGACGGGTTGCGGGAGGTCACGTCGATCAAGGCACTCACCCGCTGGAAGTAGTCGTCCAGCAGCTGCGACTCGACCGCAGCCTGCTGCGCCAGTTCCGCGCGCTGGTTGGCCAGCGCGCTGGCGCGCCCGATCACCCCGCCACCGATGGCGACGATCAGCAACATGATCGCGCCGCCGAGGACGGCAAGCCACGAATGTCGCATTTGGTCACCCGATTCCGTGCGGCCGACGTGGACCCCTCCCAGGTCATCGACAGCTCAGGCGTCGAGTTGAGCGCTGCGGCCGCCGGCTTACCAGCAGCCCGACCACGGGCCAGGGCCGGCGCAGGCGCTCACAGCGTGCTGGGCACCACGATCCTTCCGGAGATGATCTCCTGCTTCAGCGCCTGCAGCCGCGGGTCGAGGTCGTTGATCCGACCGCCCGACAGGGTGTACCCGACTCCGCCGGCCTTCAGGTCGAACCTCGTCACGCCGGCCCGGAACTTCCCGTCAGCGACCTGCTCGACGAAGCTGAAGACGGCGACGTCCACCCGCTTGATCATCGACGTGATGATCACGTCCCGCAGCTGAGGGGACATGGTGTTGTACTGGTCGGTGTCAACCCCGATGGCCCACCGGCGCTCAGCCTTGGCCGCCTCGAACACCCCCCGACCCGAACCGCCCGCGGCCTGGAAGACGACATCCGCCCCGGCCTCGTACATCCGGGTCGCCACGATCTTGGCCTTCGCCGGCTCGTTGAAGCCTGAGCAGCCCTCCGCCATGGTCGACAGCTGGTTGACGTCGATCCTGATCTTGGGTCGGACAGACCGGGCACCCGCCTGGTATCCCGCCTGGAACTTGTGCATGGCAGGCACGTCGCAGCCGGACACGAACCCGATCCGCCCGGTGGTACTCCGCAATGCGGCCGCGGCACCGACCAGGAAGGAGCCCTGCTCCTCGGCGAAGACGAGGTTCGCCAGGTTGGGCGCCGCCACGGTGGGGTCGTCCACGATGGCGAACTTGACCTTCGGGCAGTACCGGACGGCACGGGCCAGCGGGCCGGTCTTCGGGTCACCCGCATAGGCGAAGCCGACGGCGATGATCGGGTCGTACCCGGCGTCGCAGAGCAGCTTCAGCCTGGCGAGCCGCTGATCGTCGCCCTCACCTTTCTCCGCCTCCAACTCCTTGAGCTGCACGTCCAGGTCCGCCTTGACGCGCTCGAGGCCAGCCGCCGCCGCATCGTTGAACGAATTGTCGCCGCGCCCGCCAAGGTCATAGGCGATGCCGACCTTGAGCGTCTTCCGCGAGGCGGTGGCCGTCACCGCGGCGTGCCCCGTTCCATCCGAGCAGGCCGCCAGGCCCAAGGAGACCATGAGCGCCAGGGATCCAGCCAGGGCCCGACCGCGCCTGGTCGACGTCACGCAAGAAGACATGACACTACGTTAGCGTATGTTGCTCTCTGTAATCTAGACAGTGCGTCGACGCTGACCCGCACAGCCGTCAGGGCTTGCGCGCTACCGCCGCCCAGGTGGTGGCCCGGATGGGCGTGGCGGTCAGTCCATGCCCTCGAGCGGTCCGAATGCCCAGTCCCTGACCTGGTCTGGGGAGATCGCGCCCACCGCGGCCGCCAGGCGGAGCACGACGTCTTCGGCGAAGACCATCTCTGTGGCCACCGCCTCGGCCACGGCGTCCATATCTGATCCATCGCCTGCCCAGGCCTGAACCCGAACCGGGGCGGATGCCTGTGCCACGGAGTCGACCGGGTAGTCGTAGTTGCCGGCGGACGTCTGGTTGAGGACGAATTCGAACCGATCCGTCCCGGGTGCGGCCAGCCGGACCTGGGCGAAGTCGCCATCGACGACGTAGGCACACAGAACCGGGCCCGCCACGTCCTCCGCCGCGGCCTGGACCAGTTCGTCTGCGGGCCACTCGGTGCCGTGCAGGCGCAACAACCGCCAGCCCTTGATGCCCTCGGCTTCCCAGTCAACTTCACCGCCGAAAGCCTTCACCGAGGCCAGATCCGCCAGGTCCCGTCCGGATCGAGCCATGACAGTCACACCCCAGAACCCCACCGCTCCACCGCCTCGCCCCCAGGCCAGCGCCATCGATCCCGCCGCAACCGTACCGTCGGCGCGCACGAAGCCGGGCCACCTCGGTCGGACGGAGACAAGCCGCACACCCAGTGGCCGGTGGCGGCGATGTGGCCTTGCCCGCGGTGATCGGGATGAGCAGGCTGCTGCCCGCGGCTGAGGGATGAGGTCGGGCGCCGACACCTACACGCCCGGCGCCCGCGATTACGCCCCTTGCCCGTGTCAGGCTGGCTCCTTGCTCGCGCCCGCCGGCAGCCAGGTGATCGAGGTGCGTGGCCGGCGTGCCGGGGTGGTCGTCGGCGCTCGGGTCGGACACGCGCGGCGGATCAGCAGGGTGTGGGTGAACCTGTCCGCGGGCGGTCCCCAGCCACGTTTGCCCAGGTCACCCACCAGGCTACCCCGCCGCGCAAAGGAGTCATGGGCCATGGAAGCCTGGCGGCGCAACGTGCACTCTGAGGGCTGCGCCCGTCCCGAGGCCGGGTGGCCGCCCCGGGCTGCAGGATGCGGTCGTGGCCGAGCTCGACGCGCTGGGTTCCTTGGGGCACGACCGGTTGGCCCAGTTCCTGCGGGATCGACCCGAGATTGCCGAGCCCGGCCCGCCGATCTCCTTGCGGGAGCTGCATGGCCGGGCTGCGCCATCCCGCCCTCACCCTGGTGGGTCTGCGGCGCCAGGATCTGGCGACGCTGCAGGTACTCCAGGTGCTGTGCGCCCTGCGTGGGCGAGCCGGGAGAGGGGTGACCAGCGGCGCCGGGTACGCCCCGACCCCGGCTTATGACCTCTGGCGGCGCCGCCCCGTCGCGGACCGGTACGCGGCCCTGCTGCGGGCCTGATCGGAGCTGACGACCTCGCCCGCGCTCGCACCGAACGCCGGGGGTCGATTGGTGATCTCGTCTCGCTCCCGGCGACGTCCACAGCCGCCAGCGCCCGCCACGCCGGCGCGCACCCGCGCGAGCTCTACGTGTGGCGCGCTTCCGGGACGACGGTGGAGCCGTCCCGCGGCGTGTTCCGGCGCGCGGACGCCCCCAACCCCGACGTACCCTCCAGTTCGGCTGGACGCACGAGGTCAATGGAGAACTTGCATAGGTTCTATCCAACAACGGAGTCGCTAACATGAGCACGGTGTTGACGCGTCAGGTTCTGACTGTGAATGCACTGCTGGACGACGCGGCTGAGTTCTTCGGCGACAAGCCCGCGGTCAACGACGATGCGACCACGCTTTCCTTCAGCCAGCTGCGGGCCGCGGCAGGCCGAGTCGCTGCGCAGCTACGTGCCGAGGGCGTGTGTCGTGGCGATCGAGTTGGCATTCGCATGGCGAAGTCGGTCGACCAAGTGGTCGCCATCCTCGCTGTGCTTCTCGCCGACGCGGTGATCGTGCCGGTGCTGCCCGGGCTCAAGCGTGACAACATCGCACACATCGCCACCGACGCGGGACTCCGCTTGGCGATCACCGACGACGCGCGCGCCGACGAGATGCGCGCCGCCACAGAAGTGCCCCTGTTCTTCGGGAAGGGGTTGGCCACAGCTACAGCTGACGCCGACGCCAGCACGCCGCCAGCGCGAGCGATCAGTGAGGACCTGGCGGCAATCATCTACTCGTCCGGGTCGACCGGCAGGCCCAAGGGCATCATGGTCACCCACCGCAACCTGTGGCACGGGGCTCAGATCACTGCCAGCTATCTAGGCACCACAGCCGACGACCGCATCGGCGGGCTGTTGTCGCTGAATTTCGATTACGGGCTCAACCAGCTGTGGCAGACGCTCTACACCGGTGCCGAACTGTGCCTCCACGAACTGGTCTTTCCAGCCAGCGCATTCCGCTTCCTCGCGCAGCGACGGATCACCGCGCTACCGGTCATGCCGGTGATCATCACCCGGATGTTCGACCCCCGGTTGCTACGCAGGCTGCCCGACGACGACCTGTCTTCAGTACGCTACGTGTGCAGTTCGGGCGGCGCCGTATCCGAACAGATGATCAAGAATTTGTCTTCGGTATTTCCGACTGCGGACATCGTGCTGATGTACGGACTCACCGAAGCGTTCCGATCCACCTATCTGACGCCCGACCAGCTAGCAATACGACCGGGGTCTATTGGGCGCGCCATTCCGGACGTGGAGGTGCTAGTTCTTGGTGACGACCTCCGCGAAGTGGCTCCCGGACAGCGGGGTGAGTTGGTCCACCGCGGCGGCTGCGTAGCCAGAGGCTACTGGAACGCGCCGGAAGAGACTGCGAGGCGCTTCCGGACACTGCCCGGTCTTCCCGGCGAGACGGTGGTTTTCAGTGGTGACGTTGTCACCAGGGACGTCGACGGCTACCTCTACTTCGTCGGCCGCCGAGACGCGATGATCAAGACGTCCGGATTCCGAGTCAGCCCTGACGAGGTGGAGGTCGCCGCAATTCGGTTCCCGGGGGTACAGGCGTGCGTCGCGGTCGGGGTGCCGAACATCGAAATCGGCGAAGACATCGCACTTGCCTACACATGTACAGAAGCCGTAGACGACAAGGCGTTCCTGTCGTTTCTGAGAGAGGAACTCCCGGTGCACATGGTGCCGCGCTTCCTCTTGGTCGAAGACGAACTGCCCGTGACTGGCAACCAGGGCAAGACTGATCGGCAGGCTGTGGCCGAGTCAGTACATCGCAGGTTAACTGCAGGCTAGTGGCGCTCCACGGCGGCAGCCCTCGTGGGCCCGAGTGGTCGCCGCTCGTGCAGGGTCATTGATCCACGCGGTCACCGCAGGACGTGAGGAGAGGCCGATCACAACTCGGCCACCATCGATTTGACCACCGCTGTCAGAGTCCGAAGCGTACCGAAGGTCTCCCGCAACAGGAGATCCTCGGGGAACTGGGCTCCAAACGTGTCCTCGATGTCCAGCACGAGCTCGATAGCTACCATCGAGTCCAGACCGAGATCAGCCAACGTGACCGCGGACCAGTCGACGTTTTCAGGTACACGGCGCAGGTGCCTGGCCAGAACCATGGGCAACATTTCGGAGACCTCGTCCGCCGTCACGCCAGTCCTCCCGTCCACAGGCCATACCCAGAGGAACACGACGCTACCCGCCACTAGCCCACGGATCTAGGTGTAGTCGCCGGGGTGTGGCGTTGACCGGTTGAGTCCAGCGACGCCACTTCCAGGATTGCGTTGGCCCGGTGTGGTCCCCGCTCTTGCTCCACGTTCCGCAGCCGCCGCTCCTGGACCGTCGTCAGGCCGAGCTCCCTACGCTGGTTCAGCGGATCAACCCGGACCCCGGGAGTCTTCTCCTCCGACGAGGTCTGACATGTCGTCAGCCGTCCAGGAGTGTCTTCGTCGCCATGCCGTCAATCACTCCCAGGCTTCCAAGGCCAAGAGCCCCGATCAAGCAGGTGGGGTTCAAGGCGAGAGCCTCTCGTATGCTGCGGATCGTGACCGAATGGAGAACCCTGAGCGTGATCGTGCCGCCGCACACCCAGCACTTCGGACTCGGCGGAACCCTTGCTCTGCCGGTCTACCTGGACCGCCTGCGCGATCATCTGAACGCAGCGGAGCAGATTGGGATGAACGGCGCGTTCATCTTCGACTTCCCAGTCGCCATGGACCCATGGCTGGCTGCCTTCGACGTGCTGACCAACTCCGTCCGGCTGCAGCCGATCGTCGCCGTCCGACCACACCATGAAAGTGCCGAGGCAGTAGCCCGCCGCCTGGTCGATCTGGCCTACCGATTCGGTCGGCAGACTCACGTCAACATCGTCGCAGGTGCGACCCGCGCTTCCCGGCCGACCCACACCGACGGCAGCTTGGAGGACAAGGTCGCGACCCGCCAGCGGCTCGCTCGGTTCAGCGCTGACCTCCATGCCGAGATAGGGCGACGCGCCGCGCAGGGTACCCCGCGTCCGCTGGTAGCCACGCCCGCCTCCTCAACTTCGGGGCGTGTAGCGGCCGACATCGTGCTCATGATGGCGCGGCCAAGGCAGGCTCTGGCGAAGGAGATCGCCCAGGTTCGGGCCGAGCAAGGCGTAGAGCGCATAGGCATGCTGGTCGGGCTGGTCGTCCGGGCCACCGACGACGCTGCCTGGGCAGCCGCCGCCGAGCTACATCCTCGTGACCGGCGCCAAGCGGTAGCCGGCCGGATGTTCATGTCCCAGGTGATGTCCAGCGAGCACAAGGCCAACTACGCTCTCGGTGAGCGGCAGGATGTGCAGGATGAGCGACTCTGGTACGGCTCACCGACACACGGCATCGACGCGCCGAAGCTGGTCGGGGCGACAGACGTGATACGCGACTGGCTCGCCTCGTGCGCAGATCTCGGCGTCACAGATCTGATCATAGATCTGCCACCGTCCGCGGCCGAGTTCGTGCACATGGGGCCAGTGTTCGCGGCCGAGCAGGCTTGACCCTGCTCGGCCGTCCATCTGACGCTTGATCATCTTGATGCGGTTGACGTCCCATTCACGGCGCCTGAGTCGTGGTGGCAGCCACGGCGGGCTGTCGCGTGAGGACGCCACGTCAGGGACGCGGGTGTCCCACTTCGGATCGTCCTCGTTTCACGTGACAGCACCACGCCCGGCTGGGTGGCTAGCCTCGACGGCATGACCCCTTCGATGAGGCCGAGGGCACGTTCCTGGCACTCGTCAACCACGAGGAACAGCACTCGCTCTGGTCTGCTGACATGGCTGTCCCGGTTGCCTGGAATACCGTTCACGGCGGAGCCAGCCGGCAGTCCTGTCTGGACTACATCGAGGTGCACGGGACCGACATCCGGCTACTCAGCGCTCGCCGCGACGCTGTGTCCACCAGCTGATCGTGCGAACGCCGAGCAATCATTGACATGCGCGAACCTGCAGCGTCGCAAGTCATAGATCGACAGGAGTGCCAGATCGAGCGCCTGGTTCGAAATCGACCTAACCTCCGGCGGGCACTTCTTCCACCCGGTCGGTCAGCTCGATACGATCCGATCGAGCTACAACGATCTGGGCCGCCATGGGCTCCCTCACGGCCGCGGCCACCGCCCACCCGTCGTCTGGGTGCGGTGCAACGAGGCCGAACGCGGTAGCTCCCTCCTGCACGTCGAACGTGACCTGCGAACGACGTGCGGTCGGCCGACCTGGACAAGGTCGCGAAGGCATATCGCGGCGGAGATCGGACCGAGAAACCCGAGATTGGCTACCTGCCTATCGTCCGGCGGCAGCACGACCAGCTGGCGAGTGCTGGCGCGGCCCAGCAATGCCTTTGCCGAACGAACCCACTCGCAGCCGGCGGAGCGTGTCGCGGTGCCTGCACGACGAGCGAGGTGGCGCGTCGTTTCCGATGCATCGAGAACGCAACCCGTCGCACTCGGCCCGCTCTCTCCCCCGGATTGCCATCGGCACCCATCCACAGCGGGGAGGGGCGTCTCCTGAGCCGGACAACCGTGTCTGCCGAATTGTCGAAATGACCAGGGCGGCGCTGCCCTTGGCTAGGAAGGTTGAGGTGGGCTCGAGATGGCCGAGGCGGATCACAAGGCAGGCGGTGCTGTGGTCACCGCGGTCGAACCGGTGGGCGCTGCCCAGCCTGATGCGCCGAGCGCGGGACTGGAAGCGAGAATCACGGCGATCTTCGCTGCGTCGTTGGGGTTGCCCAGTGTCGCAATCGACGACGATTTCTTTGCCCTGGGCGGCCACCCGCAACAGGCGATGCAACTACTGCACCAGCTCCGTGCGTTACTGGGTGTAGATCTGGAGCTCGGACAGGTCATCGACCATCCCACAGTCGCGGACCTGATCAGACTAGTGACCTCCGCTCGGACAGCACGGCCGGACAGTCGGACCCTGGAGCGACCCAGCTCCGAGCCAATTGTGGCGGTGCCGCGTGGTGGGGATCTGGCGTGCACGGTCCAGCAGGAAGGGCTGTGGTTCGAGTGTCAGCTCAACCCGTCGTCGGCGGTCTATCACATTGCTTTCGCCCTGCAGCTGACCGGGCCGCTGGACGTGCCGGCCCTGCAACAGGCCCTGCACGCCTTGGTGGTACGACACGAACCACTACGCACCCGGTTCGTCGAACACGACGGGCTACCCCGTCAGATCATCGACCCCCCACCACCGGATCTCCCACTTCCGATCACCGACGTCGACCCTGACCAAGTCCAGACCTGGACCGCCGAACAAGTCGACCAACCCATGGACCTGGCCCGCGGCCCCCTCGTCCGCGCCACTCTCGCCCACACCGGCGCCGACCAACACGTCTTGGTCCTGATCCTGCACCACATCGTCGGCGACGGTTGGTCAGCGCGGATCCTCGCCGGCGAGTTGTCCCGGCTCTACACCGCCATCACCACCGGCACGAGCGCCAATCTGGCACCACTACCGATTCAACCCGCCGACCACGCCGCCTGGCAACGCCGCCGACTCGGCGACGGCGAACTGAACCGGCAACTGGACTTCTGGCGACACACCCTGGCCGACCTACCCACCATCGACTTCCCCACCGACCGACCCCGCCCGGCCCAACCCACCGGGGCCGGCACCAGCATGGAACGACAACTACCCGACAAGATCGGCCCCGCCGCCCGCGCCTACACCCGAACCAACCAGGTGTCCTTCCTCGCCGTACTGCACGCCGCGCTGCTGACCGTCCTGCACCGCTGGACCGGCCAACACGACCTACCCATCGGATCGGTCTTCACCGGCCGCACCCGTGCGGGCACCGTGCGGCAGGTCGGCTTCTTCGCGAACCAACTCGTACTCCGCACCCACACCCGCGGCAACCCCACTTTCACCGAACTAGTCAACCGCTGCCACGACACCATCATGGACGCCACCACCCACCAAGACGTCCCCTTCGGCCACATCGTCGACACCCTCCAACCCGAACGCATCACAGGCCGCAGCCCCCTCGTCCAAATCGGCCTCACGTTGCAGACCCCCGCAACCAGGCTCGCCGATCTCAAACTCGGCCAGCTCGACGTCGTGACGTCCGTCCCTGTCACCCGGTATTCCCAGGTCGATCTCACATTCGAAGTGGTCGAGACGTCGCTTGGGCAACTCCACGTGCGCACGGAGTACTCGACGGAGTTGTTCGATCCGGACCGGATCGAGCGGCTGGTAGCACAATTCGCCGCGGCGCTGACCGGCGGGCTGGCCGCCCCGGACCAACCCTTCACCGACATCGCACTCATGAACGACACCGAACGCCACCAAGCCGCGCATGCCAGCAACCCGCCGCGGACCAACCGTGGCTCTGGCCTGCTCCACCAGGTAGCAGACGGTCACGACCCGGACAGCGTGGCGGTACGGTTCCTGGGCCGCAGCGGCTCCGAGGAGGTCACGTACGGCGGGCTGGAAGTGCGCGCCAATCGGCTGGCCCACGCGCTCCAGCGGGCGGGTGTGGGCGCCGGCGACGTCGTGGCGCTGCTGTTGGAGCGCGGCCCGCAGCTGGCAATCTCCCAACTGGCCGTGATGAAGGTCGGCGCCGTCTGGATGCCGCTGGACCCGCAGGATCCATCCGCACGGACCGCCTTCCAGATTCGCGACGCCGCAACTCGACTCGTGCTCAGCACCACCGACGTCGTCGGCTCGGCCGAGTTCCCCGACGGAACCCGGCTGGCCGATCCGACCGCGGACGGACCTGCTCACTGGCTGCTCGACGACCCGCGCTGTCAGGCCACCATCGACTCGGAGCCGAGCGACCCGCCCGCCACGGATGTCCGCCCGGTCGACGCCGCCTACCTGATCTACACCTCCGGCTCCACCGGTGTTCCCAGAGGCGTCCTCGTCTCGCATCGCAGCGCCTACACCTACTGCCAGAACGCGGTGCAGATGTCCGGCTCATCGTCCGCCGACCGGGTGGCGCAGATGGCGAACACCACGTTCGATGCCGCGATCTTCGACACGTTCATGACATTGCTGGCCGGTGCGACGATAATCAGTGCGTCTCGGGATGTGTTCACCAATCCGGACACCTTCACCGAACTGTTGTGCCAGGAACGAGTGACGCTGTCCTACGTTCCTCCTGCCGTCCTCGCTGTCCTGGATCCCACCCAGTTGGCCGGCAGCGCGCTACGCGCGGTGTTCTGCGGTGGGGAGGCTCTCCCGACCGCGACCGTTCATCGCTTCCTCAGCGCCTGCCCGGAGATCGAGCTGCACAACCCCTACGGGCCGACCGAAGCGACCGTGGAATGCACCGACCACGTGTGCCAGGACGTGGCCACGGGCGTCCGGACACCAATCGGTACGCCGCTGCCCGACCATCGTGCTTATGTCCTGGACGGCTACCTGCACCCGGTCCCCCCGGGTATCCCCGGCCAACTGTTCATCGCCGGCACCGGTCTGGCCTACGGCTACCTCAACCAACCCGCCCTCACCGCAGAACGATTCCTCCCCGACCCCTTCACCGACCACCCCGGCGAACGCATGTACGCCACCGGCGACGTCGCCAGCCGCCGCCCCGACGGAACTCTCGACTACCTCGGTCGCACCGACCGACAGATCAAACTCCGCGGGCAACGCATCGAACCCGGCGAAATCGAACACGCCCTCACCCAACACCCCACCGTCGGCCAAGCCACCGTCCAACTCCACGACAACACCCTCGCCGCCTACCTCGTCCCCCACTCCCCCTCCACCCCACCCGACCCCACCACGCTCCGCCGACACCTCGCCGACCGCCTACCCACCTACATGATCCCCACCAGCTACCAAACCCTCACCTCACTGCCGCTGACCCCCAACGGCAAACTCGACACCAGCCAACTCCCCGACCCCACCCCCCACACCACAGAATTCCTCGCCCCCCACACCGATACCGAACACTGGCTCGCCACCACCTGCGCCGACCTCCTCGACACACACCACATCAGCATCCTCGACAACTTCTTCGAACTCGGCGGGAACTCACTCCACGTCACCCAACTCATCGCCCGCATCAACAGCCACCTCGACGTCCAACTCAACCCCCGCCAACTGTTCACCTACCCGATCCTCCAACAACTCGCCACCCTCATAGACCACACCCGCACCGAACCCGCCCGCGAACAGGAAGGGCCAGAGCTGGAAGCCGAAATAGCCGAACTGGAACGGCTTCTCGTCGAAAAGAGAGCCGCGAAGGTAAAGCGGGCCGAGCTGCGACGGATTGTGGCGGTGCCGCGTGGTGGGGATCTGGCGTGCACGGTCCAGCAGGAAGGGCTGTGGTTCGAGTGTCAGCTCAACCCGTCGTCGGCGGTCTATCACATTGCTTTCGCCCTGCAGCTGACCGGGCCGCTGGACGTGCCGGCCCTGCAACAGGCCCTGCACGCCTTGGTGGTACGACACGAACCACTACGCACCCGGTTCGTCGAACACGACGGGCTACCCCGTCAGATCATCGACCCCCCACCACCGGATCTCCCACTTCCGATCACCGACGTCGACCCTGACCAAGTCCAGACCTGGACCGCCGAACAAGTCGACCAACCCATGGACCTGGCCCGCGGCCCCCTCGTCCGCGCCACTCTCGCCCACACCGGCGCCGACCAACACGTCTTGGTCCTGATCCTGCACCACATCGTCGGCGACGGTTGGTCAGCGCGGATCCTCGCCGGCGAGTTGTCCCGGCTCTACACCGCCATCACCACCGGCACGAGCGCCAATCTGGCACCACTACCGATTCAACCCGCCGACCACGCCGCCTGGCAACGCCGCCGACTCGGCGACGGCGAACTGAACCGGCAACTGGACTTCTGGCGACACACCCTGGCCGACCTACCCACCATCGACTTCCCCACCGACCGACCCCGCCCGGCCCAACCCACCGGGGCCGGCACCAGCATGGAACGACAACTACCCGACCAGATCGGCCCCGCCGCCCGCGCCTACACCCGAACCAACCAGGTGTCCTTCCTCGCCGTACTGCACGCCGCGCTGCTGACCGTCCTGCACCGCTGGACCGGCCAACACGACCTACCCATCGGATCACTCTTCACCGGCCGCACCCGTGCCGAGACCGAGCCACTGGTCGGCTTCTTCGTGAACAAGCTCGTACTCCGCACCCACACCCGCGGCAACCCCACTTTCACCGAACTGGTCAACCGCTGCCACGACACCATCATGGACGCCACCACCCACCAAGACGTCCCCTTCGGCCACATCGTCGACACCCTCCAACCCGAACGCATCACAGGCCGCAGCCCTCTCGTCCAGATTGACATCTCGCTCCTGCCGCCGGGCGCGTCGCTGGATGGTCTGAAACTGAATGCCGTCACGGCTGAGCCACTGCCGCTGCATCTCCCGACCTCCCATGTCGACCTGTCGATGGGTGTGACCCATGCTGCCGACGGCAGACTCGACGTTTCAGTCGAGTACTCGACGGAGTTGTTCGATCCGGACCGGATCGAGCGGCTGGTAGCACAATTCGCCGCGGCGCTGACCGGCGGGCTGGCCGCCCCGGACCAACCCTTCACCGACATCGCACTCATGAACGACACCGAACGCCACCAAGCGCTTTACGCGTGCAACCACACGAGCGTCGGCTACCCGTCCACCCCTCTGCATCAGATGGTCGAAGCAGTGGCCGCGGTCTCTCCCGACGCGCTGGCCGTCATCGACCATGACGGCACCCAGTACACGTACCAGCAGTTGGACACGTCGGCGAACCGGCTCGCCCACCGGCTGCGTCGTCACGGCGCCGGCCCCGCCACCATTGTGGGCGTCTGCCTGCACCGCGGCATCGACCTGGTCACCGCGCTACTTGCCACCTGGAAGGCGGGCAGCGCATTCCTGCCGCTCGACCCCGAGCTTCCGGCCGACCGCCTGCGTCATCTCCTGTCCGATGCGGACCCGGCCGTAGTCGTCACGGCGGAGCATCACACCTGCGTCGGTGGGACACTCGCCGAACCCGCAGGCACAACCATGATCACGATCGACGCCGAGGGTGACAGCCTGGCCGGCGAATCATCCCGTCCCCCCTCAATCGACCCCGGCGCCGCCACCCTGCCCGCCCTGCACGACCCGGCATACGTTCTCTACACCTCGGGGTCCACCGGCATCCCCAAGGGCGTGGTGATCTCCCACCGCGGAATTCACAACCGCATAGTGTGGATGCAGCAGACCTACCCGCTTGAAGCCCCCGACCGAGTCCTGCAGAAGACGCCTATCGGCTTCGACGTTTCGGTCTGGGAGTTCTTCTGGCCGCTGACCACCGGAGCCACCCTCGTCCTGGCTGCCCCGGGCGGCCACCGTGACCCCCATTACCTGCATCAGTTGATCAACGCTCGAGCCATCACGGCGATGCATTTCGTCCCCACCATGCTCGCCCGCTTCCTCGATGCCGTCGCCCCCCTCTACCCCACCCCCGGTCCGCTCGCTGGACTACGGCACGTCTTCTGCAGCGGTGAGGCTCTCCCGACCGCAACCGTTCATCGCTTCCTCAGCACGTGGCCCGACGTCCAACTGCACAACCTCTACGGGCCGACCGAAGCATCCATCGAAGTCACCTCCTGGCACTGCCAACCCACCGCCGACCGAGTGCCTATCGGCCGCCCCATCGCCAACCATCGTGCTTATGTCCTGGACGGCTACCTGCACCCGGTCCCCCCGGGTATCCCCGGCCAACTGTTCATCGCCGGCACCGGTCTGGCCTACGGCTACCTCAACCAACCCGCCCTCACCGCAGAACGATTCCTCCCCGACCCCTTCACCGACCACCCCGGCGAACGCATGTACGCCACCGGCGACGTCGCCAGCCGCCGCCCCGACGGAACTCTCGACTACCTCGGTCGCACCGACCGACAGATCAAACTCCGCGGACAACGCATCGAACCCGGCGAAATCGAACACGCCCTCACCCAACACCCCACCGTCGGCCAAGCCACCGTCCAACTCCACGACAACACCCTCGCCGCCTACCTCGTCCCCCACTCCCCCTCCACCCCACCCGACCCCACCACGCTCCGCCGACACCTCGCCGACCGCCTACCCACCTACATGATCCCCACCAGCTACCAAACCCTCACCTCACTGCCGCTGACCCCCAACGGCAAACTCGACACCAGCCAACTCCCCGACCCCACCCCCCACACCACAGAATTCCTCGCCCCCCACACCGATACCGAACACTGGCTCGCCACCACCTGCGCCGACCTCCTCGACACACACCACATCAGCATCCTCGACAACTTCTTCGAACTCGGCGGGAACTCACTCCACGTCACCCAACTCATCGCCCGCATCAACAGCCACCTCGACGTCCAACTCAACCCCCGCCAACTGTTCACCTACCCGATCCTCCAACAACTCGCCACCCTCATAGACCACACCCGCACCGAACCCGCCCGCGAACCAGCCCGGAGGGTTACCGATGGACTCGAGGGGGCAGTCATCGGCGGCCGCTTGACGACGATGCGCGCCGCGGGCAGCCGCCAGCCGCTGTTCCTCGTGCACCCGATGGGCGGGTCACTGACGTGCTACGCGCCCCTGGCTGAGGCACTCGGAAAGGATCAACCGCTCTACGGTATCGAGGACCCAGCCCTGAGCGACAGGGCAATCGCGAGCGGCCTGGCCGGACGGGCCGGTCAGTACGCCCAACTGATCCGCACACAGCAACCGGTCGGGCCCTATCTCGTCGGCGGTTGGTCGCACGGCGGCCTGATCGCGCAGGAGATCGCGCGACAAATGGCCGGCGCGGGCGAGTACGCCGCTGTGTTCGCGCTTGACACCGGCATTCCGCCACAGGCGCAGCAGTCACCCAGCGACATCGAGGTCGGGGCCGAGTTCTTGGCCGATCTCGCCAGCATCGCGGGCGCGTCATTGCCCCACATCGACCTCGCGACTCTGGAAGGCATGCCCCGTGAATCGCTGGAGAATCTGGCCATCAACATGCTGGTCGAGGCAGGAGTGGCCCCACCGGAAATGCGGGCTGAGCTCCGGACCCGCATGCTGGCATTCGCGGCTAACTACCGGGAAGCGGTCAGCCATCAGCCTGGGCGATTCGACGGCCCGATGCTGCTCATCACCGCAGGCGACAACGACGGGGGCCCTGACGTCGCCCATTGGGTATCCCTGGCGCCTGCTCTCGAGCACCGGTCCGTCAGCGGCGATCACCACACCATGCTGCGGCCACCGCACCTTGCCAAGCTGGCTGCAACCTTGCGCGGTGCTCTGGAACGGGTGAGATCCTCCAAACCCGCGGAGACATGAGCTATCCGCGCTCCAACTCCTTCAGCCGGACCCGCTCCGACGTCGTCAGAGGCGGATCGTTCTCGGCATGCTCCGTCCCGTACGTGTTCACCCAATTCCGGACAGTGCCCTCGTTGACACGGATCTCCCCGGAACGGCTTGGCGGGTCATGTCGCCAGCGCGATCGCGTCGAACCACGCGTCCTCCGCGGCTGCCGCTTCGGCGAGGGTATCGCCGAGCGTGCGCGGGTACGGTCGGCCTGCCTCGACCCGGCGCCACGTCAGATAACACATGGTCTGTGCGGTCTGCCAGAGTTTCGTCACGGGCTCGGCGGCAGCAAGCACGTCCGGTGCGCCGGCGGTGGCCCGGAACGGGCCTTCCTTCCACCACAAGACATGCGCTTGCCTGCTCCGCGAGATCAGCCATACGGCTAGGGTGAGCCAGCCGAGTTCGTCGAAGCCGAGCCGTCCGTTGGCAAAGCCGGCCACCGCTGCCGCGCCCTCACCGGCCGCGGCGGCTGACCGGTAGGCCGTTAGATTGGCCTTGGTCACCTCGGCAGCGAGATCGACAAGCATCGTAGGATCGGCCGGATGCGGGGTGCCTTCCAGCTGACGTAGCTCGAACCGGTCCGCAGCTGGGCGCAACTCTCGAGCAAGGGTGTCAGCGGGCATCCAGCGCTTCCCAGGCTCGGCGGGTCCGTATCGGGTCGTGTTGGTGTAGGCATCGACAATGTGTATGGCATCTCCGTCCACACCGTCCACCACGAACGCGTGCTCATGGTGCTCGTGCCCGGCGTAGGGATTCCACGGCACCGAGTGGGAGTCGGCGTGCACCAGAACGGGCACCTTGCTCGCTGCACGGTCGCGAATCAACGCGATCAGTTCGGTGGCGTCGGCAGCCCAGGACGGGGCCAACCGCAGCCCGGTGCAGCGGCTGATCCAATCGTCGCGTGGCATCGGGGACAGCCAAAGCCGGCTCATCGGCTTGGCGTCGACGGTGCACGGGCCACCGAGCACGGTCAGCACCTCGGCCACCCCGGCGTACCTCAGCAGCACCTCGATGTTCGCCTCGACGCAGGGCAGGACGCCGGCCAGCGGGCCCGGTTCGGCTCCGAGGACGATCACGGTTCGATCCCTTTCGATCGCGACGAGGCAGCACTTGCCGCGAATGCAGCGGCAAGCGTCCGTGGCGATGCGAAGGCGTTCGGCGCGATCAACTCAGGCAGCAGAGTGATCCCCGAGGCGTCCTCACACTGAGCGACCAACTCCACAATGGCGATCGAGTCGATGCCCGACGTGCCACTCAACAGGGGCGTGTCCGGGCTTCGGTCCACGTCATCCAGCAGGACATCGGTGAGACATTCGAGGACCAGCCTGACCAGATCGGCGGGGTCTGCTCTCACCGCTCTGCTCCCGATGGGGCGATCAGGCGTTGCCGGTCCACCTTGCCAGTGCGCCCCAGAGGCAGGGCAGGCACGATGTGATAGTCGGCGGGCCACATGTACCTGGGCAGTAGCCCGGCCAGCCATTTGCGCAGCTCACGCACGGTGGTCCTGTTGGCAGCCACGGGCACAACGAACGCATGCAAGACGGCATCTGCCGCGACGACCGCCACGCCGGCGACGTCCGGGCACGCACCGAGCGCGTGCTCCACCTCGGCGGGTTCCACCAGGAACCCTCGGACCTTGATCCGCGAATCGCGCCGGCCGAGGAAGTGATAGACGCCGAAGTCGTCCCGCGCAGCCAAGTCCGCGGTTTGATACCAGCGACGGCCGGCCACTGCGACGAAAGGGTCCGGCGGCGGTGCGGCGGTGGCCAGGTAGCCGTCGAACAGCGATGGCCCGCTGATCAGCAACTCACCGCTTCCGGGTCCGTCGACCAGTGCGCCGCGCTCGTTCATGAGAGCGAGGTCGGCGCCACTGACCGCATTGCCGATCGGCACCGGCTGGTCCGGCGGCCAGTCCGCAGGCACCGCGAAGTGCGCCACGACGTTCGTCTCGATCGGGCCGTAGAGATTGTGGAGCCGGGCCCTCGGAGCGGCGGCCCGCAGCGCGTTCAACTGCTGTGCCGGGAACGCCTCCCCGGCCAGCAACAGCAGGCGCAGCTCGCCGAGCAACGGTGTAGCACCGGCTGCCGCGATCAGTGCGAGAAACGCCGACGGCACCGTATACAGGACGGTGACCCGTTCGGCACCCAGTCGTTCGGCGCTGGCGTGCGCGAACTTCGCTTCGTCGTCGTCGATCATCACCAACGTCACACCGGAACGCAGACCGACGAACAAGTCGAAGATCGACAGATCGAAGAACAGCGGCGCGTATACTCCGACTCGGTCGTCGGGGCCGAGATCGAACTCTGAACTCGCCCAGTCCACGAATGCGGAGGCGTTGTGGTGTCTGATAGGCACACCCTTCGGCATCCCGGTGGATCCGGAGGTGAAGAACACATAGGCCACCTCGCCCTGTTTCCGCAGTGTCCACTGCGGATCGCCGAGGTGATCGAAGGGTGTCGGCTCCGCCGATGCCAGACCGCCCGACCCGCCGCCGATCACGTGTGTGCAGCCCGCAGAAGCCACCATGTTGCGCTGTCTGGCGAGAGGATCGGCCGGGTTCAACGGCACGTATGCGCGCCCGGCCAACAGCACACCTAACAGCGCGGCGACGGTATCCGGCGTCCGGTGCGCCACAACAGCGACAGGTGCCTTCCCCGGAAGCCGCTCCACGACGTCCGCGACGTGACGAGCTGCAGCAGCGAGCTCACGGTAGCTGGTGGAGTGGTCACGGTGCCGGATCGCCGGGTGCTCACCGGCTATCCGCGCGCGGTCCAGCACGGCGCCGGCGATGGATCCGCCATGTTCCATCACGACCGGCCGATACCGATCAAGCCGTTCGCGCCTGCGAGCACCAGTCGTCCATTGGCCTGCAGCAGCCGGTCGTTGTGAAACATCAGCGAGCACGAGCGCAGGTCGCGCAAGGTCCGCTCGAGCCCGAGCGAGGACGGCCGGCAGTAGCCATCGCGCATGCCTACCAGGTCCACCAGCTGGTCCACCGCGGTCAGGGCCAGCCGAGCACCGGCCAGCTTGACGTTGTTCACCAGCACGGGGTCCACGAAGTGACTAGGACCACCGACCCGGCGGAGGGCACGCAGGTCGTCCGCTTCCGTGGCCGCACGCATGATCAGCGACTCCAGCAGATCCAGCTTCAGCCGGACCTCGGCCAGACGAGCGAACATCACATCGGAGTGCTGACCCGAGCGGCCGACTGTGCGCTTGCGCAATGCGGCGCGGACGCGCGCCGCAGCCCCTCGGGCAGCGCCCAGCCAGCAGCTGGCCCAGCCGATATGCCCAACGGGCACCAGAGTAAGTCGGGCGATCGTGGAGAACGGAGTGTTCACCACACGAGATGGTTCGACGACCGCGTCCAGGTACATCGGCACACTGTGCGTCCCTCGCATGCCCAGCGCATCCCATACGCCGCGCTCTTCGATCACCCCGTCCTCAGGTGCCAGGCAGACAAGGACGGACTCGTTGATCGGAGCACCTTCGCTTGCCCGCATGCTGACGAGGTAGAACCCGGCTTTGCCGCCGGCTGTGACGACGGGGGCCTCACGCCGCACCCGGATCCGGTCGCCCTCAGGCACCAGCGCGTCGCCAGTGGCAAACAGGTCAGCGCCGCCGATCTTGTCCGTAGTCACCGAGCCGATCACGCAACCTTCGACACCGACTTTCGCCAACCACTCGTCGTGCGTATGGCTCGCGTGATCGAGCAACGAGACCAGTTGCTGGCCATGCATGGCCCAGATCATTCCCGTGGATGCACACTGCTCGCCGAGCACCGCAGCGATTGCCCCGTAGGTCGCGATCGAGGCGTCGTGCCCGCCTTGGCTCGCGGGTAGGAACACGGCCATAAGTCCGCGCTCGTGCAGTGCGGCGATGTTCTCGCAGGGAAAGTGCGCCTCTGCGTCGACCCTTCCCGCGTTGGCGGCCAGCACCTCCGTGGCCACCGAACGGGCGCGCTCGACCAGCGCAGCGTCGATGATCATGCGCCCTTCCATCCATTCTCTCCGAGGGGGGCACGTACGCGGTGGAACCCACACTGATGCATGCCGGCTTGGCCATCGCCGCCTTCTGGTCGAGGCACGCGTGCGGGCGCCTGCCCGTGATGGCGATTTGTCGTGACGCGGGCAGGCCTCTCCTGATCACTCGCGGGATCCGATCCCCGACGATCGTGTCCAGCAGCGCCGATGGGTCGTGGCGGGATCTTCTCGGGAATGACCACGAGACACCAACCGATCGCGATGGTCGAGAGCAGTTCCTGAAGGAGCACGTTGAAGGAGTCAGCAGTCAACTGCAGCGTGCTCTGACGGGGCTGCCCGAGCCGAGCGTCCGGCGCCGCCACGTCGACCCGGCAGTGCGCGGACGTCAGCGTCGACGCCCGGTGGTCCGCGAAAGCCGTGTCGTACCCCGGATGCGAGGCCGACAACGACCGCCGTCCTTGGCGCTGCGACGCCAACGTTGCCCATGGCGGGGATCCTCCCGAGCGCGACCATCCAGACCTCGACCCTAGATGTGACTCTGCGATCCCCGGCGTCCCCTGATCGTGCGACGGGCAGCACCGCCACCAGCGGTGCGTGCCAACGCATGCACAACGCCCGCGGACGATCAACTTCTCCGGAACGACGTGGTGCCTCGGTCGACCTTTGCCGATCTCGTGACCATGCCGAGGTAGCGTGGCGCGGGAATGGGGGGCCTGACCCCTGCGGCCGATCTACGCCGCCCAACCGCTCATGCCGCCGAGTACGAGCTGCTCGCAGCGACGGGGAACCCGCCCCTACGAGCCCTGGGCGGGCACGGCAAGCAAGCCGTGCGCCCACAGCGCGTACTCCCGATCCACGTGCACACTCCATCGTGCATCGGGCAGCCGGCAAGCGGTACCGACTACCCGACGGATGTCAGAATCCGCGGCACCGATCCAGGCACGGCCTGTGATAACGAAGCCTGCTGCCCGGCCAGGCTCGAACCGGTGCCCATGCGCCGTATCCGTCAATCGCCGCAGCGCGAGGAACAGACAGGCAAGGAACCCTACCGGAGGAGCGAGTGCGTCCAGTTCGCCGTCACACATCGCGTGATAGAGCGCCCGTGAACAGTCAGGCGCGATCGCGGCGGCCAGCTCGAAGACGCCGGGCGCCGTGGCCAGCCGATGCCGTAGCGCCGGTAGCGAACGCACCACCCCAAGGTCGGTGAAGACCTGCCGAACCACCCCCTCATCGCAGGCAGGACGGGGCGTGTCGTGAGCATCCAATTCCGCGCAATACACCACGTCGGTGGTCGCGCCACCGACGTCCACGATCCCGAACGGCGTCGTCACGGGCACGATCGGCTCAGTGATGAGTCGTTGTGCGGCCAGCTGGACGACGGCTGGAGTTGGCCAGATCGGTGTACTTGTCCACTCGGCCAGCGCTTTCAAGCCGTTGCGGTCCACCAGATCATCCAGGTAGAGGTGGCGGACAAGGTCGGCCAGTCCGCGCGACGACGGGCGCAGCCGATTGTCCAGAACATTTGCCACCACATGATGCACCGGAAGCCTGGTCACGAGATCGGACGCGTCCGCGCCGGCCCAGACCAGAACGTCGTGGGGGAAGGCAGAGAGGTCGGTGGCCGCCAGCGCATCCCTCAGGTACCTGAGGTCGGCGCCGTTCACTCCGCCCGCAAGGACGAGCAGGTCCACCGGTGGTACCGGCCCGTCAGGATGGGCGCCGAGCACCCGCTGGTACACGACGTCACCGCCGCACGACATGACGATTTCCGTGGCCGCGGCCATGCTGTGCTGCTGGGAGAGCCCCAGCAGCCCGACCCGGAGGCCGCCGCCTGCCGAACTGCACACCCGCAGCTCGTCAGGGCGGAGTTGCTCCACCAACGCGCACACCTGTTCGCCGGGCGCCAGGTCTGGTCGCCGTGACACGACCCGCACCGAACCGAGACCGAAGCCGTCCTGGTGCTCGCACAGCTTCACCAGGGTGCTGCCGACGTCCACGAGCAGTGTCACGGTCATGCCAGAATCCTGATGTCGCGCAGTAACCGCTCCCACAGCGGGCCGCGGTTCGTTGGCTGCTCCCCGAGCAACGCGCGTTCCCGGCGCAGATGCGTCCCGGAGATCGGGAGTCCCCCGGGTTCGAGGATTCGAATCCGGCGTCCCTGGCCTCGCCCGGTGATCAGGCGTCCGGCGTTCTGTTCGTGTGGCGCGAAGGGAACGTCGATGACGCCGTCCAGCACGGCCCGATGCACGGCGGAAAGCAGACCACCGCATGGCCGTTCGAAGATTTCAGCGAGTACGGTGTTGGCCTCTGCCGCGATGAGCTCGCCCTCCTCCTCCGTCGCCTCGCCCGGTACGTCGATGAACTCTGGGAACATGTCCAGCACATACCGGACGGCGTGGACCGCCGCAGCGTTGTTGCTGATCTCAGGGATGCCGACTGCCTCGTCTGGCGTCTTCACCACGACCTTGTCTGCGCCCACGAGCCTGCTGATCGCAGCGGACACCGCGATCAGCTGCCACGCCATTGTCGGGTCGGTGGGAAACGGGCCCATCCACTGGTGGTAGACCAGGCTCACCTTCACCGCGGGGAAACCGAATCGAACCAGTAGGTCCGTGGACATCGTGCGCAGCACCGTCGACAGCGCGCGATCCTGCTCGTAACTGCCGGTCTGCCCGAAGCTCACGGCGAACGACGTGACCCCCTGCTCGGCGGCAAGGAGCAGCTCGCACATCTGGACCGCTACGGTGATGACCGGAGGCACCAGAGTCGCTGTCAGAGGTCCGAACGACTCGCGGTGCACCGGAGCCCCCGGGGGGCCGGTGATCGCACACAGCCGGTCCACATACTGCCAGTGCGCAAGCGCCCGTTCCAGAGGGAAGGTTCTGGAGTACGGCAAGGTATAGCTCAGCCCGCCACCCTCGATCTCGGTGACCCCCGATGCGAGCGCTATCTCGGCGAGCAACCGCGCGTCCGGGGTGCCATGCCGCAGACTGATCGGGCGCGCTATCCCATCGAACAGTGCCTGAGTCGCGGTCACCCCGTGACAGACGAGCGGGTACCCGTTGAGCAGGTCCCTCCCTTCGGCCAGACCCTCGGCCAGCAGGCGGGCCGCAGTGTCGTAGTCGTTATGCCGAGTGTGACTGTCGATGGTGAGGGGGAGGAAGTCAGCGCCCGCCTGGTCGAGCGCCAAGGTCAGCGCACGCTGCTTGGCGACCGATGGGAATCCACCGCGCGGTTGGATGTAGGGTCGGTGTCGGGGTCGCTGGTACGCCAGCGAGGCGAACCGTGCACGGGGCAGCTCGGCCAAGTAGGCGCCAGCGACATCGGGATCAAGCCCGACGTTGCCGTGCTGGTCAATCAGCCGTGCACGCTCGTCGGCAAGGTCGTCGATCCGGCTGCCGTTATTGAGCGATGACATGACCCAGGTCCCGCCGCAAAGACTCGAACACCACCTGGAAGCTCACCGGCTGGTGGAAGACACGATGGAATCCGTGCGCGGTGAAGATTCGGTGAATCTCTTCCAGAGGTCGGCTGCCGACTACCAGATTGCCGCCGACATAGCGGGCCACGTCCGCCAAACCTCGCTCAGCGAAGCGCGCCCCGAATCCGGCGCAGGACCGTTCGCCCTCGCCATTCACCGAAGCAACCAGCACGGCGCGAGCTCCGGTTTCCAGCACCGCATCGGCGAAATCGTCGACCTGGTTGTTGGTTCCGATGTTGTACGACGCAAACCCGCTCTCGGCCATACCGATAGCCAGCACACGATTGGCCACGACGTGGATGTCGTGGCCGACCAGTCCTACGACCACGCCCGGCGCGTTCATGTGCCCTCAGGGCGCCGGTCCAGCGCAGATGCGAGGCCGCCGCTACTGCTTTCGCAGTTGTGGTCGTCGTCCGTGGCATCGCTCCGACTCGACATGGCAGCCCGCGTGCGCGCACCCGGCCGGCGACGCGTCGGCTTCGCGGACGCGACCGTGATCGACATTACGCAGTTGCTCTTGCCCTTGGGACGCACGTAGCTGAACCCTGCGTTCTCGAACAGCGTGCGGGTGCCGTTGTACAGAAACGAGGCGGACATCCTCTTGCCCGCGATGTCGTGCGGGTAGCCCTCCACCCGCCCGCCGCCCGCTACCGCGATGAGCTCGAGTGCACCGGCCAGCGCGATCGCCGAGACGCCCTGGCGGCGGTGTCCGCTCTCGACGAAGAAGCAGGTGATCCGGTAATCGGGCAGCTCGTCCGTGCTGGCGAGGTACTCCTTGCGGTGGTAGATGTTGGGCAGCTCGTCGGGCGTTCCGTACTCGCACCACGCGACTGCGGAGTCGCCGTCGAACACGAGCGCCGCGTGCGCCCTGCCCTCGTGGACGAGGCGGTACTTGAGGGCGCGGTTGGCCTCCGCATCGCGTTCCTTGTCCTTCGTGAAGGTGTGGAACCAGGTGCACCAGCAGCTGCCCCACACACCGTTGTTCCTCATCGCAAGGTCCTCGAACGCCGGCCACGTCGGCGGCCCCAACGATCTGACGACGTACTCAGGCATCGCGCTCAACGTGCTCTCCTTCAGTCGGACCTCACAGGTGGCAATCTACCGTCGCGGCACTCTGCCGGCCTTGATCACCGATGGGGTGGAGACTGTCCGCGGCGGCCCCGCAGGCACGAGCGGCAGTGAGGCAGTCGGCCACGAAGTCGCGCGGACCGGCGACGAACACCTGGTGCCCATGAAGGTCGGACGCGACCTGGGGTAGCACGTCGGGGATACGGCCGTGCAGGCTCCCCGCGGCCCGAGCGCGGGTCAGCGTCGTCAATGACCGGAAGTTCGGATACTGCGCCCCCCATTGCGCCAGCAGGTCATCAGCGATGAGATGACGCTTCGTTCGTGCCGAGACGAGCAAGGTGACAGGCTGGGCGTAGCCGCCACCCAGGGCGGCTTCGGCGAGCGCCAGGATCGGGGCGAGCCCGGACCCGCCCGCCAGGAACAGCACCGGCGCATCGCAGGACAGGTCGGGCGCACCTGCTCCATAGGGTCCGAAGACCGGGACGACGTCGCCCGCCGCGAGCACGTCGTGCAGCCAGCCACTCATGGCGCCGCCTCTGGCCCGAGAGACCAGTAGTGACATCTCGCCGTCGGCCCGCGGCGCGTTGCAGATGGAGTACGGCCGCTGCACCGAGTCTGGGCCACGGACCAGCAGGTACTGCCCGGGCCGGTGACGCATCGGCGAGCCGAGCGGTCGCAGCCGCACCTCGACCACCTCGGGGGTCCGAGGCGTCTTGTCGACCACGACACACAGTCCCATCGTCAGCTCACCGGGGTGGGCAGGTCGCGCGGCCGCGCTCCCGCGGCGGTGCGCCGGCCCAGCGCCGCCACGTACTCCAGGGACTCCATGACGTCGGGGGCAGGCACCCCGTAGTCGACGAGGCAGGCGACCTCGTCGACGCCCACCGCAGCCAGGCGGGACACGAAGCGCTCCGCATCGGCCACGGTGCCGAACAAGCCACTGGTCGAGAAGTAGCGGTCGAACGCGGAGCGGACGAGCGCCACCTTGTCCCGCTCCGGCACAGTGCTCGGGTCCAGCCCGGGCGGCAGCAGGCCGTTCGACGCGGCAACCAGGTCCAGCGAGCTGCGCAGGTACTCGCTCAGCGGCTCGCGGACGAGGTCGCGGACCTCCTCGCGGTCGGCCCCGAGCAGCGTGTGCAGCATCAGCGCGACGTGCCCGCGCGTGCCCGGCCCGTGTGCGTCGGCGAAGGCCTTCCGGTAGACCGCGATGTTGCCGGCGAGGTCGTCCGGGGACTGGCCGACAAGATGTGTGAGCACTCCCGCGCCGAGCGTGCCGGCGATGCGGAAGGTGTCCGTGGAGCCGGCGCTGGTGATCCAGACCGGGAGCTCGCTCTGCACCGGCGGGGGGAAGATCCTCACCGACTGCGGTACCCGAGTGCCGTCCGGAAACTCGAGGCTCTCACCCCGCCACAACCGGCGCACCTGCTCAACGGTGTCCATGAGCACGCTCTTGCGGTCGGCGTACGACTCCGGGCGCAGCACGAAGTCCCTGGCGTGCCACCCGGACGCGAACGACACGCCGACCCGGCCACCCGACAGGTTGTCGACGACCGCCCACTCCTCGGCGATGCGCACCGGGTGATGCAACGGTGCCACGACGCTCCCGGCGCGGATCCCCACCCGGTCCGTCACCGCGGCCACAGCGGCGCCAGTCACCGCAGGGTTGGGGTAGAGACCGCCGAACGGGTGGAAGTGCCGCTCCGGGGTCCAGACGGCGGTGAAACCATAGGCGTCGGCGAAGCGGGCGCAGTCGAGCAGCAGCCGGTAGCGATCCGCGCCGGCGGCCGCACTGTCGGCGAAGAAGAACAGGCTGTAGTCCATGTCGAGCGCGCTCCGCTACAGCCGGCTGAGCAGTTCGTCGAGCTGCGCCTGGTCGATGCGGGCGAGCGGGAAGTCCGACGCCGTTCGGGCCGTTGCACCGCCTTCGCCGGCGTGCCTGATCATCGCACGCAGCTCGCCGGCGAAACGCTCGGCCACCTGCTCGACGGTCTCCGAGCGATGCCGCGTGTCGCAGTATGTCCAGCGGGCCGTCAACGCACCCTCGAGTACGGACACGTGCACCTCGATCGGGTACCGGCGCGCGTTGCGGGGGCTCACGTGGTCGTCCGGCTGACCGACGAGCAGGGCCCCGGCCAGCTCGGCGATCGGCGCAGCGAGCAGGTAGCTGAACACCAGGTCGGCCGCTGAGTCGGAAACGGGGTCGCTGTCCTGACGCAGCAGCTGCCAGCCGATGCCATTCGCCGGTACGGACCGCAGGTGCTCCCTCATGCTGCGCGCCGACGTCCCGGGCGGCTCGTCCGAGGTGCAGGTCAGTGCGACCGGATGGACGTGCTCGAACCGGCCGACGGTCCGGGTCAGGTCGACCTCGTCGCTGATCCGCACTCGTTCGTACCGCACGACGTCGACGAGTTGCCGGTCCGTCCCGGTCCACGAGCTCAGGCTGCGGCCGAGGGCGGCCAGCATGATGTCGACGGTGTCGCAGCCGAGCATGGTCGGCAGCGCGAGGAACTGCTCGGTCTCGGCCGCAGTCAGCGAGGTGGAGACGCTGCGCGCGGCCCCCACCGTCCCCGTGCCGTCCGGGTCCGGCCCATCGGCGGGCAGCCCACCCGGTGCACCGGTCAGCAGGTCGGTCCAGAACGCCCGCTGCCCCTGCACGTCATCGCTGCGGGCGTAGCGGGTGAGCCGCCTCACCCATGACTGCCACGAGGTCGTCTTGGCCGGCAGCTCAACCGTTCGTCCCTCCCGCATCTGGGCCAGGGTGGTGGCCAGGTCGTCGACCAGGATGCTTAGCGACGACCGGTCGGCGACCAGTCCGTGGACGACGAGGACCAGCCGGTCAGGGCGCGCGCCGCGCCGGAACAGACCCACGCGCACCAGCGGCCCGACGGCCAGGTCGAGTCCGGCCTGCATCGCAACGGAGAGCTCACGGACCTGCTCGTCCTGTGCGGCCTCGTCGAGGTCGGCGAGGTCGTGCACTTCGAACGGGGTCACGTCGCCGCGCGCGGCGACGCGAACCCGGGTGGCCTCGCCCGCGACCAGGATCCGCTGCCGCAGCCCGTCGTGGTGGACGACCAGCTTCTCGACGGCGGCGCGCACCAGATCCGGGTCCTGCGGTTCGGTGAGGTCGTACGTCGCCGAGATGTTCCAGTGCTGCGGATCGGCCAGGCCCGCCGTGCACACCCACCGCTGGGACGGGGCCACCGGCACCGGACCGGTGACGTCGCCCTGGTCCGCGTCGACCACCGGGCCGGTGACGGCCACGTCGGACAACGCGGCCACCGTCGGCTTCGCGAACACGTCGTACGGAGTGAGCTTCAGCCCGTGCTCGGCGGCGCGCGCGACGATCTGGATGGCCAGGATGCGAGTCGCCTCCGATCTCGAAGAAGTTGTCGTGGATGCCGACCCTCTGTAGGCCGAGGACGTCGGCCACGAGGTCGGCGAGGAGCTCCTGCAGCGGCGTCTGCGGCGCGGCGTACTCCTCACCGGTCTCCGGGCGCTCCCCGTCCGGGACGGGCAGCGCCCTGCGGTCGACCTTCCCGTTGGGACTGAGGGGCAGAGCAGCCAGTTCCACGAAGGCGGACGGCACCATGTGCTCCGGCAGCTCACGCTCCAGGTAGCGGCGCAGTTGAGCGACGTCAAGCGTCTCACCGGGAGCGGCGACGACGTAGGCCACGAGCCGGCGGTCGCCGGGGGTGGGCTCGACCGCAGCCACAACCGACTCGGCGACCTGCGGGTGCCGGCCGAGCGCGGACTCGATCTCGGCCGGCTCGATGCGGTAGCCACGGACCTTGATCTGCGTGTCGACCCGCGAGATGGAACTCGAGGTTGCCGTCGGCACGATGGCGGACCAGGTCGCCGGTGCGGTACAGCCGCTGTCCCGGGACGCCAGGTCGGGTCCGCGACGAAACGCTGCGCGGTCAGGCCGGCGCGGCCGATGTAGCCGCGGGCGAGGCTGACGCCGCCGATGTACAGCTCACCGACGGCGCCGGCCGGCACCGGTCGCAACCGGTCGTCCAGTACGCGCAGGTCGGCCGACGGGAGCGGCGTTCCGATCGGGAAGTTCGGCCACGACGTCGTCGGGTCCCCCGGATCGAGGCGGAAGAAGGTCGAGGTGACGGTGGTCTCGGTGAGCCCGTAGCACGTGCACGAGCGGCGTGCGGTGCCGGCGCCACAGCTCGAGCCGCTCCGGCAGGACGCGCTCGCCTCCGACGATGACCATGCGCAGGCACTCGGGCAGGCCGCGGTCGAGCCGGTCCAGCTCGCGTACCCATTCGTGCCAGAACGCGGTCGGCAGCTCCATCACGGTCAGCCGCTCACGCTCGACGAGGTCAGCAAGGTCGTCCTCGCCGGTAGCCACCGATCGCGCCGGGACGACGACGCAGCCGCCCGCCGACCACACCGGGAACACCTCTTCGGCGAGGACGTCGAAGCTGGGCGAGGCGAACTGCAGGAAGCGGTCGCCGGAGCCCAGGCCGAGCCGGTCGCGGACGTCGTCAGTGAAGGTCGCCAGCGAGCCGTGTTCGATCATCGCGCCCTTCGGCCGTCCCGTGGACCCGGACGTGTAGACCACGTAGGCCAAGGAGTCCGGGGACGGGAGGGCGAGCGGCTCGGTGTCGTCGGCGACGTCCGTCGCCGGCGCGTCGAGCAGGATCGTCGCCGGGCACGGTGCCGCGAGCCCAGCGTCCTGGAACACGGGCGCGTGCCGGCTGTCCGTGATCAGGACGCAGGCGTCCGCGTCCGCGAGCATCCCGGCGCTTCGGACCGGAGGGTAGGCGGTGTCGAGCGGGACGTACGCACCACCGGACTTGAGCACGGCGAGGATCGCCGTGAGCAGTTGCGGCGAGCGGTCGAGCATGATGCCGACGCGGGTCTCCGGCCCGGCGCCCATAGCCGCGCAACCTACGCGCGAGCCGGTCAGCGTCGCGGTCGAGCTGCGCGTAGCTGGTCGCAACGCCGTCGCAGATCACGGCCGGCGCGTGCGGTGCCAGAGCGACCCGGCGCGCGAACAGCTCGACGAAGGTCGGGGCCGTGGCCTGCCGGCTCGCCGCCGTGACCGCGGGTGACGTCCTGACGGCCAGGGCGATGTCATCCACGACGGTCTCCGGCGTGGTGACGATCTCGTTCAGGATCCGTTCGAACTGCTCGGCGAGCAGGACGACGGTCTCGTGGTCGAACAGCTCGGTCATGTACAGCCACTGCAGGGAGAGCTTGCCGCCGTCCGGGTTGACGCCGAGCGTGAGCGGGCTCGGAGCGAGGGTGGTGCGCATCGGTTCAGGGACGATCTGCAGCCCGGGTACCTCAAGCCGCGTGGGTGGGGTGTGGACGTCCAGCCACACGTCGATGAGGGAACCGACCGACGCGTCGGGGCCGAGGTCGAGCTGGTCGAGCACGGCGTCGACCGGAAGGTCCTGGTGTGCGTACGCGGTGACGACGGTCGACCGCGCGGCCTGAAGGACCTCGCGCAGCGTCTGCGTACCGGACACCCGAATGCGGAGCGGAAGCGTGCCGACGAAGCAGCCGATGGTCCGCTCGATCTCGGCCCGATTGCGGCCGAAGAGGATCTCCCCGATGACCACGTCGCCGCGACCGGTGTAGCGGTGGAACAGGACCGAGATCGCCGCGCACAGGACGACGCCGAGAGAGGCTCGCTCGCTCTCGGCGAAGCTGCGCAACTTGACGGCGAGGTCGGTCGGCAGGTCGCGCTCCAGCTCGGCACCGTCGAAGGTGGGACGGACCGGGTAGGGCCGATCGCTGGGAAGCGCCAACCCGGCCGGGACGTTCTCGAGCGTCCGTCGCCAGTGCTCGCGCTCGGAGTCGAGCCGCTGCTGCTCCGTCCTGCGCTGCCAGACCGCGAAGTCACCGTACTGGATCTCCACGGGCGGCAGGCCACCGCATCCGGTTCTGTACAGACCGTAGAGCGCCGCGAACTCCTCCACCAGGAATGCCATCGACACGAGGTCGCCGGCACTGTGATCGGTGACGATCAGGACGGCGTGCCGGGACGGCGCGAGGTACAGCAACGAGATCCGCAGCCGCTGGTGTCCGTCCGGGTCGAACGGCGCCCCCGACTCCGCCTCCCAGCGCCGGTGGATCTCGGCCTGCTGCGCATCGTCGGTCAGGTGCGAGATGTCCTCGACGGGGACCGGCACCGGCGAGACCGGGTGCACGACCTGCACGTAGGTGCCGTCCGGCTGCAGCTCGAACGTCGACCGCAGGACCTCGTGCCGCTCGGTCACCTCGGTGAGTGCCCGGCCGATCAGCTCGCGGTCGAGCTCGCCGTCGACCCGGAAGGCGCCGATGATGTTGTTCGACCCACGGAAGTGGCCGAAGGCCCACTCCCGCTGCTGCTGGAGCGACAGCGGCGTGGGAAGGGACCGGTCGCGAGGGGTGATCCGGTCGTCCGAGGCCGTGCCGCGGGCGGCCACCTGGTCGGCGAGGCGCTGCTCGAGCAACTCCCGCTGGCGCGGCGACAGCGCAGCGATACGCGCATCGAGTTCGGTCATGTCGTGATCACTCCCCTGGCCTCGGAACGCAGGACTTGTTCGAGCCGGGAGAGCCCGGCGGTGAGCTCGGCCGTGGTCCCCCCGAAGCCGAGCCGCGCGTAGTCGCGGAACCGTTCACCGAAACAGGCGCCCGGAACGAGCAGCACGCGGTGGCGTTCCGCCAGGCACCGGCACATGGCAACGACGTCGGGCCGGCCGGGGAACTCGACGAACGCGGTGACGCCGCCGTCGGGGTCGGTGAACCGGACGAGCTCGGGGACGCTGTCGACCCACTCCCGCAGCAGCTTCAGGTTCGTGGCGGCGTGCTGCTGGTGCATGGCGACGATGCGGTCGGCGGAGCGAACGGCACGCTCGGCGATGAACTCGAGCACCGGGGAGACGTACAGCGCGATGTAGTCCCGGAGCAGCGCCATCCTCGCCAGCTGCTCCGGCGGCGCGATGCACCAGCCGACCCGCAACCCGGCGAGCCCGTAGCTCTTGGAGAACGTGCCGAACGCGATGCAGCGTTCATAGCGGCCAGTGGGCAGGGTCAGCGGCGGGCGGTC
The DNA here is from genome assembly GCA_963740575.1 of uncultured Actinomycetota bacterium. Classification (GTDB taxonomy): domain Bacteria; phylum Actinomycetota; class Actinomycetes; order Actinomycetales; family Kineosporiaceae; genus CAVUET01. The sequence continues at coordinate 481,599 of CAVUET010000003.1, forward strand.
GTAGGTCAGTTCGCCGCAGGCGTGGTCCCAGACCAGCCAGGCTCCGCAGCCGGCCGCTATCGAGATGAGCTCGTCCTGCTGGGCAGGGGTGATCGAGACCCCGGTCGGGTTGTGCGGGAAGTTCACCACGATCATGGCGGGGCGGCGGGCAGCCAGCCGCCGCAGCTCCGCGAGGTCGACGGCGAAGCCGTCCTCCGCGTTCAGGGCCCACCGGGTCACGTGGCACCCTCGCGACGCCGCGATGTCGTACAGCTGCTGGTAAGCCGGCTCCACCACCACGACCTCGTCGCCCGGCTCGAGAACCGTGTGCATCACGAGGTAGATCGACTCGCTCGAACCATGCGTCACCATCACGCGGTCGACGTCGCCACCGTTCCATCGGGCGGCGAGCGCGGTGCGCAGGCGCGTGCCACCGTAGCTCTCGCTGTCGTGGAAGACCATCGGTTCGAGTTCCGCGAGCGTGAAGCCGCAGATCTCTTGCAGCTCGGCCATCGTGACGTCGCGGACGCCGCTGCTCCCGATGTCGTGGTCCACGGCATGGTAGTAGTCACGCATCCAGGCCTCGAGCTTCGCTACGGCGATGTCCATGTCCGCAGATCCGTCCCCGGTGCGTTGCAGATCCCACCCGGAACGCGGCGAACCGATCCGGCGCGGCGGCGAAGCAGTGGTAGGCCCGCTGGCGCTCACGGTAGGAGCGGGCGGCCGGCGCCGGGCTGTCACGTGAACGCCTGACAGCCCGGAATCGTCCTCATTTCACGTGACAGCGCCCGCCATGGGGGCGTGCCTAGCCTCAGGCGCATGAACCCCTTCGATGACCCTGACGGCAGGTTCGTGGTGCTCGTGAACGACGAGGACCAGCACTCGCTCTGGCCGGCCCGCATGGCCGTTCCGGCGGGCTGGCAGGTCGTCCACGGCGAGGACGGGCGGCAGGCGTGCCTGGACTACGTCGAGGCGAACTGGACCGACATCCGCCCGCGCAGCGCGCGCCGCGAAACGCAGCCGGCGAGCTGACCCGGATCCCTTGGCGCCGGACATGGCCCGATCAGCACCGTCCCTCGTCCTCGGCGGAGGGCCGTTCGACGTCGACCGCCGCTGGCTGAAACGCCCGCGTGGACGCGGGACGGCCGCCGACGTCGCCCTGCTCTGTTTCCACCACGCCGGAGGCAGCGCCACCGCGTTCCGCAGGTGGGCGGAGCTGATCGACCCCGCCGTCGAGCCCATCGCCGTCCAGCTGCCGGGACGCGCGGACCGGTTCACCGAAGCCCCGTTCGACGACTTCGCACCGCTCGTGGACGCGGTCGTGCAGGCGATCACGCCGCTGCTCGACCGGCCGTTCGCGTGCTACGGCGTCAGCATGGGTGCCCGCCTTGCATGGACGACCGCTCTCGCGCTGCGGGAGCGGGCCCTGCCGATGCCAGTGCGGCTCTTCCTCGCCTGCGAGCCGGCGCCGACTCACGACGACGGGTCCCGGCCCTGGCAGTCCTGGCCGGGCGGGCTCGCCGGCTACATGCGAAGCCTGGGCGGTACCCCGCCCGAGGTTCTGGCCGAGCCGGATCTCGTGCAGGCCATCCTGCCCACGCTGCAGGCCGATCTCATCGCTCTGACCACCGCGCCGGGACGTCCGACGACGCCGTTGGACGTGCCCATCCACGCCTTCGCCGGTATGACGGACGGCGTCGCCGCTCCCGAACGGATGGCCGCGTGGGGCGCAGAGACCTCGGCGGGGTTCGAGCTGGAGATGATCCCGGGTGGGCACTTCTTCGATCCCGACGGCGAACGCCGAGTGATCCGCGCCATCGGCGCCGACCTGCGTCGCCGTGGCTGAGGGGAGCGGCTGCGCCCGCAGCTGCCCGTCCACGCAGGGTCGGCGTGCGACGTCGACCGGATCGCCGCATTCCTGCTCGCCCCCCACGGCCTGCCCCTGACCACAGATCCGCTCGTCGAAGCCGCACGGAGGGAAGAGGCATGACCCAGACCCGTCCTGTGCCTGATCGGACCGAGGCCATCGTGCCCGTGACGCGGGGCGGCGCGCTGCCGTGCACGGTGCAGCAGGAGGGGCTGTGGTTCGAGCAGCAGCTCAACCCGGGGTCCACGGCGTACCACATCGCGTTCGCTCTGCGGCTGGCCGGGCCGCTGGAGGTGTCCGCGCTGCAGGTGGCTCTGCACGCGCTGGTCGTTCGGCACGAGGCGCTGCGCACCCGGTTCACCGGGCACGGCGGGGTGCCGCGTCAGGTCGTCGACGAGCCGCCGGCGGGGTTCGAGCTGCCTGTCTGCGATCTCGATCCCGCCGAGGTCGATGAGTGGACCGCGGCCCAGGTGGACGAGCCGATGGATCTGGCGGTCGGTCCGCTGCTGCGGGTGCGGTTGGCGCGCACCGGCCCGGGCCGGCATGTGCTGGTGCTGGTGCTGCACCACATCGTCGGTGACGGGTGGTCGGTCCGGCTGCTCGGCGCCGAGCTGTCCCGCCTCTACACCGCGGCCGTCACCGGCGTCGAGTCAGACCTGGTGCCGCTGACCATCCAGCCCGCCGACCACGCCACCTGGCAGCGGCAGCGCCAGGACGACGCCCAGACCGAGGAGCACCTACGCTTCTGGCGGGAGACCCTCGCCGAGCTACCGACGGTCGACCTTCCCACTGATCGGCCGCGGCCGGCGCAGTCGACCGGAGCCGGCGGTTCCGTGCGTCGGGTGCTGCCCGCCGAGCTGGGGACCGCCGCGCGTGACTACGCCCGTGCGCACCGGGTGTCGTTCCTGGCCGTGATGCACGCCGCGTTGCTGACCGTGCTGCACCGCTGGACCGGGCAGGACGACCTGCCCGTCGGCTCGGTCTCCACCAACCGCCCCATCCGCGAGCTCGAATCGCTCGTCGGCTACTTCGTCAACACGGTGGTCCTGCGGACCAGCACCCGCGGATGCCCGACCTTCGCCGAGCTGGTCGGCCGCTGCCACGAGACGATCATGGACGCCGCCAACCACCAGGACGTCCCGTTCAACGTCGTCGTGGACGCAGTGCAACCCGAACGCGTCGCCGGCCGCGCACCGCTCTTCCAGGTCGGCCTCGCACTGCAGCCCGCCGGTGAGAGCTTCGCAGACCTCTGCCCCGACCAGCTGGAGACAAGGGCGTCCGTACTCGCGACGGGCCACGCGATGTTCGACGTCGAGATCGAGTTGGACGAGACGGTTCCCGGACGGCTCCAGGTACGCGCCGCGTATTCGACCGAGTTGTTCGATGCGGATCGGATCGAGCGGTTGATGGATCATTTCGCCGCGGTGTTGCAGGGTGGGCTGGGCGACCCGGACGTGCCGGTGACCGGTATCGAGCTGATGAGCGACGCGGAACGCGCGGCCGGGCTGCAGATCGGTAACCAGACCGCGGTGCAGTACCCGCAGACGTTGTTGCACCGCGTGTTCGAACAGGTCACGGCGGAACGTCCGGACGCGGTCGCGGTCCTCGACCACGACGGCGTGTCCTACTCCTATCGGCAGCTCGACACCGCGGCCAACCGGCTGGCGCACCGACTGCGCCGAGAACTCACCCGACACCCGGCCGCCACGGTCCCGGTCATCGGGGTGTGCCTGCACCGCGGCATCGACCTGGTCACCACGCTGATGGCGTGCTGGAAGGCCGGCGCAGCCTACCTGCCCCTGGACCCCGACCTGCCCCCCGAACGGCTACGACACCTGTGCCACGACGCCGACCCGGCCGCCGTCGTGACCCGCAGCGACCTCACCCCCGCGCTCCAGATGCCCTCCGCCGGCCCGACACTGATCCAGCTGGACACCGACCGCGACGACCTGGCACGTGAGCACACCACCACCCTGCCCACCGCACCCACCCCGGACGACGCCGCCTACCTGCTGTACACCTCCGGCTCGACCGGCACCCCCAAAGGCGTGCTGATCCCGCACCGCGGCATCACCAACCGGATCCGGTGGATGCAAGACGCCTACCCCATCGAGCCCACCGACGCGGTACTGCAGAAAACCCCCTACGGCTTCGACGTCTCGATCTGGGAATTCTTCTGGCCCCTGACCACCGGCGCCCGCATCGTCCTGGCCGCCCCCGGCGGACACCGCGACCCCCACTACCTGCACCAACTGATCCTGCGCGAAAAGGTCACCACGCTGCACTTCGTCCCCACCATGCTCAACACCTTCCTCGACGCCACCACCCCCCACTACCCCACCCCCGGCCCACTGGCCTCAGTACGACAGATCTTCTGCAGTGGCGAAGCCCTCCCCACCGACACCGCCAACCGCGTCCTGACCACCTGGCCCCAGATCGCACTGCACAACCTCTACGGCCCCACCGAGGCCTCCATCGACGTCACCGCCTGGACCTGCCGCCACCAACCAGGCCCCACCCCGATCGGCACCCCCATCGCCAACCACCGCGCCTACCTGCTCGACCCCCACCTACGCCCCGTCCCCCTCGGCGTCCCCGGCCAGCTCTACATCGCCGGCCCCGGCCTCGCCCACGGCTACCTCAACCAACCCGCCCTCACCGCCACCCGCTTCACCGCCGACCCCTTCACACCCCAACCCGGCCAACGCATGTACGCCACCGGCGACCTCGCCCGCCGCCGCACCAACGGCACCATCGACTACCTCGGCCGCACCGACCGCCAACTCAAACTCCGCGGCCAACGCCTCGAACCCGCCGAGATCGAACACACCCTCACCCAACACCCCCACATCGCCCAGGCAACCGTCACCATCCACCACGACACCCTCATCGCCTACCTCGTCCCCACCCCCGGCACCAGCAACCCCACCCCCACCACCCTGCGCGAACACCTCGCCCAACACCTACCCATCTACATGATCCCCACCACCTACATCACCATCGACCAACTCCCCCTGTCCCCCAACGGAAAACTCGACCACACCCGACTCCCCGACCCCACCCCACACACCACCACCCACCAACCCCCACGCACCCCCACCGAACACTGGCTCACCCACACCTGCACCCAACTCCTGGCCACCACCACCCCCATCAGCACCCTCGACAACTTCTTCGACATCGGCGGCAACTCCCTCCACGCCACCCAACTCATCGCCCGCATCCACCAACACTTCAACACCCACATCCACCTCCGCGACCTATTCACCCACCCCGTCCTACAACACCTCGCCACACTCATCGACCGGCAACACGACCGCGACGCCCTACCCGACGCCAGCCCGGATGCCGCGGCCCCCCACGCCGCCCACGCCGCCCACGCCGCCCACGACGCCAGCTGCAACGCCAGCTGCGGCAACGAATGCCTGGTGACGTTTCGATCCACCGGCACCCTTACGCCGCTGTTCCTCATCCACCCGATCGGCGGATCGGTCAGCTGCTACACCCAACTCGCCCACGCCCTCGGCGACGACCGACCCGTCCATGCTGTCGAAGACCCTGCCCTGCACGGCCACACCCCACCGCGAACCCTCACCGAACGCGCCCAGCAGTACGCCCGTCTCGTCCGCACCACCCAACCTGACGGCCCCTACCTCATCGCCGGCTGGTCCCTCGGCGGACTCCTCGCCCACGCCGTCGCCCGCCACCTCAGCCCCGATGGCGACCAGGCCACCGTCATCGCCCTGGACAGCGCCACCCCGCCCGACGAGCCCCACCACCCCACCGACCTCGAGATCGGCGCCGCGTTCCTCGCCGACCTCGCGGACATCACCGACACACCCCTGCCCGACATCGACCCCGAGACCCTGCACCACCTCGACCGGCCGGCCCTCGAACAACTCGCACTCGACACGCTCATCGACGCAGGCGTCGCCCCCGAGACCCTCCGCACCGAACTCCACACCCGACTACTGGCGTTCGAACGGAACTACCGCGACGCGGCCGCGCACCACCCGCAACCCGGCAGTCACACCACCATCCTCATCACCGCCGGGGACGACGACGGCTCCACCGACCTCACCCCCTGGAACACCCTCACCCCCCACCTGCACCACCTCACCACCCCCGGCAACCACTACACGATGCTCCGACCCCCTCACCTCGCCACCCTCACGACCACCCTTGCCAGGGCACTCGACACGCACACCGCACGCATCGCCGCCATGGGGCACCTCGACACGTAGACCGCGAAGGCCTGTCCCAGGAGGAGGAGCCAGTGGGCACCACAAACGTCGACGACATCTATGGACTGTCGCCGCTACAGCGGGGAATGCTGCTGCACACGGTGCACGACGGCGCAGCCGACATGTACCTCGGACAGCACGTCTACACCGTCGACGGACCTCTGGACACGGACCTGCTGATCCAGGCCTGGCGCCAGGTGTTCGAGTCGCACCCCGCGTTGCGGACGTCGTTCCACTGGGACGGGCTGGACAAGCCCCTGCAGGTGGTCCACCGCCAGGTGACGCCGCCTGCACGCTGCGAGGACTGGTCCTGCGAGCCGGAGGACGAGCAGTCAGCGCGGCTCGACCAGCTCATGGCCGAGGACCGCGCCACCGGCTTCGACCTCACCTCGCCCCCCCTGCAGCGGCTCTACCTCGTCCGTCTCGACGCCGACCGGCACGTGCTCGCATGGACCCACCACCACCTGCTCCTCGACGGCTGGTCGGTCCCGGTGTTCATGAACGAGGTGATGACCCACTACCAGGTGCTGCTCACCGGTGGGCCGCGCCCCGCGCCGGCGCCGCCGTTCCGCGACTACATCGCCTGGCTGGACCGACAGGACATGAGCGCCGCCCGGCAGTTCTGGTCCGAGGCACTGCGCGACGTCGAGCCGCGCCCGTTGCCGGGCCTGCGGCCGCTCGACCCGCGCCACCCGACCGGCGAACCGCAACGCCGCGCCGTGAGCATCGCCGGGGGGCTGGAGGACCGCCTGAGCGACGCGGCCGCGCGGCACCAGGTCACCTTCAGCACGTTGCTGCACGCGGCGTGGGCGGCGGTGCTCAGCAGTTACACGTGTTCCCGGGACGTCGTGTTCGGCTGCGTCAGCTCCGGCCGCCCCGCGGACCTGCCTGACGTGGACCGCATGATCGGCATGTTCGTCAACACGCTCCCGGTCGCCGTCGCCGTACCCGACGACGGCGAGGTGGGTGAGTGGCTGCGGGAGATCCAGCGCCGGTACGCGGCCGTGCGCCAGTTCGAGTTCAGCCCGCTGTCCGAGGTCAAGAAGTGGGCCGGTGTCCCCGGACGGCAGCTGTTCGACAGCCTCGTCGTGTTCGCCAACTACTCGTTCGCGGTCGGTGTCGAGAGCCCGCTCGCGGGGCAGCTGTCAGTGCGCTCGCAGACCACGTTCGACAAAGTGAGCGTCCCGCTGTCGGTGATCGTGACGCCTGCACCCGTCTCGGAGCTGCACCTCCTCTGGCACGAGGACCGTTTCGACACCGCCTTCGTCGACGACGTCCTGGAGCGCCTGGTCGCCGTACTCGATGCGCTGGCAGAGGCCGACCGGACGTCCGAGGTCCTGTCCGCCACGGGCAGCGTCGAGCACGCTGCCCCGAACAGCACCGCGGACGGTCTCGCACCGCGTGACCCCGACTCGCCGCCGGTGCCGCCGGCCACGCCCGCGGAGGAGGCGATCGCCGCGGTGTGGTGCGACGTCCTCGACCAGACCGACATCGACGTGACCGCGAACTTCTTCGACCTGGGCGGCGACTCGTTCTCGGCGGTCCGCGCGGTCAGCCGCATCGAGGGCGCGACGGTCGCGCTGCTCGCGTTGAACCCCACCGTGCGGGATCTTGCGATCGCGCTCGCCTCGATCGAACCGGACGCCGAGCTGGACGCCGAGCTGGACGCCGAGATCGCCGAGCTCGAGCGGCGGCTCGCGGCGACGACCCCCTCGAGCGGGAACGCGGCGGCGACGAGCGGACGCAGCGGCGCGGCGGCTCGCGGCGACGACCTGCCGCGGCAGCTGACGACGTACTACGAGGGTCTGGGCAGGGTGGCGACGGGGCGGGACGAATCCGGCCACGGCCAGCTCGAGTTCGAGCGCACCCAGGAGATCGTGCTCCGGCGCCTGCCACCGGCGCCCGCGGTGATCGCAGACGTCGGCGGCGGCCTGGGCCGGTTCGCCATGTGGCTCGCAGGGCGCGGCTACCAGGTCCTGCATCGCGACCTCGTGCCGTCGTTCGTCGACCAGGTGAACGCTGAGGCCGCCGCTGCAGGACTCTCCGTCGACTCGGCCGTCCGTGACGCCCGCGACCTCGACCTCGCCGACGAGAGCGTCGACGCGGTGCTGCTGCTCGGGCCGCTCTACCACCTGCCGTCCGAGAACGACCGGCTCGCGGCGCTCCGCGAGGCGCGGCGAGTCGTCCGGCCGGGCGGCGCCGTGTACGTCGCGGCGATCTCGCGCTGGGCGCCTCGACTGGACGGCCTACGGCGCGAATGGATGTACGAGCGGGGCCCCCAGACGCTCGACCTGATCGCCTCCGTCGAGCGGACCGGCGTGCTCCCCGCCCTGGCGCGCGGCGGCTACGCCGCCTACACGCACGTACCACAGCAGTTGGAGTCCGAGCTGGAGGCGGCCGGCCTCGCGGTGCACGATCTGGTGAGCGTCGAGGGCGCGGCGTTCCTGCTCGGTGATCTCACCGAGCGCATGGCCGACTCACAGGCTCGCCAGGCGATCCTCGACGGCGCGAGGGCCCATGAACGCGTGCCCGAACTGCTCGGCCTGGGCCCGCACCTGATCGCGACCGGACTGCGCAGGTGACGCCCCCACTTTGCGTGACACGACAGCAGACCGAGGGCTTTCGTAACTTCGGTGGTAACGGCAGCCCCCGGGTGACCGCCCGTTCGCGAGACGAGGCCCGAACCGATGACCACGACTGCGACCGCAGGCCCGACGCGAGAGCTGATCGAGCTACCGGACGGCACCCCCTGGCACTGCCCGGTGAAGGCCGACGCGCTGATGATCTGGCGCGAGATCTTCGACGGCGGCTGCTACCGCGACGCGCTGGCCGCGGTCCCGATCGGCGGCACGATCATCGACGTCGGTGCGCACAGCGGGCTCGCGTCCCTCTACCTGTCCCGTGCGGCTCCGCGTGCGCGGATCCTCGCCTTCGAACCGGCTGAGGCACTGCACCAGTGCCTGTCCCTCAACCTCCGCCGGCATGTCAGCGGCGCCAAGCCCTACCGATGCGCTCTGGGCCGGATGGAGGGGACCGCTCCGTTCACGTACTACCCGCACTCGCCCTGCCAGTCCGGGCTGTACGCCGATGCGACGAAGGACCGCAAGGCGTCCACCCACTACCTCGCAAACAACGGCATCGTCGGCGACGCCGCCTCGTACCTGCTCGACGGGCTCCACGACCCGCAGGCGGGAAGAGTGTACGTGACGACGATGTCCGCCGTGATGTCGGAGCGACGACTGGACACGGTCGACCTGCTCAAGATCGATGTGGAACGTGCCGAGCTCGACGTGCTCGAGGGGATCGCCGACGAGGACTGGTCGCGGATCAGCACCATCATCATGGAGGTCCACGAGGACGACGACCATCTCAAGCGGTGCCTCGCCCTGCTCGCGGAACACGGCTACTCGGCAGACGTCGACCAGGCGCCGTGGCTGGTCGGCTCAGGTCTGTTCAACGTGACGGCCCGTCGATGACCCGGACTGCGGCCGCGCCGCTCGGTCTACGCGCCTTCGCCGTCCTGTGGGTCGGGCAGTTCGCCTCCCTCACCGGGTCGGGTCTGTCGAGCTTCGCGCTCGGCGTGTACGCCTACCAACGCACCGGATCGGTGACCACGCTCAGCCTCGTCTACGCGCTCGCCTACCTGCCGTTCGTCGTCGCCGCGCCCTTCGCCGGCGCGCTCATCGACCGATGGGGCGCGCGCCGTTCACTGGCTCTGAGCAACGCGGCCGCGGCGACGATCATGCTGCTCTTCGCGATCGTTCTGGCCACCGACACGTTCGCGCTGTGGCAGGTGTACGTCGTCGTGACCTGCCTGTCGATGACCGAGGCGCTGGAGACGCCGGCACTCGAGACCGCCGTTCCTGCGCTCGTACCGAAACGGCAACTCGGCCGAGCGAACGGGATGCTGATGCTCGCCATCGCGTCGAGCAGGTTGCTTGCGCCGGTGATCGCCGGCTTCCTGCTCCTCACGATCCACCTGTCCGGCATCGTCCTGATGGACTGTCTGTCCTACGCCCTGGCGCTGCTCAGCATTGCCGTGGTCAGGCTCCCGCCGCACGCCGGCACGGAGGAATCGCCACGGCCCACCTCGCCCGCCGCCCTGCTCAACGACTGCCACCAGGCATGGCGGTACATCACGGCCAGGAGAGGACTGGTCGGCCTGCTGGTGTTCTCCGCGATGGTGAACTTCTGCGGTGGTGTCGTCCAGCTGATGATCACGCCGCTGGTCCTGGCCTTCGCGTCATCGGCGACACTCGGAACGATCATGTCGTGCGCAGGCGTCGGCATGCTGGCAGCCAGCGTCGCGATGACCGTCTGGGGCGGCCCACGAAGACGCGTCAGGGGCATTCTCGGTTACGCCGTCCTGATGGGCCTTGCGATGGTGGCCGGCAGCCTGCGGCCGAACCCCGTGCTGATCGCCGCAGGCGCGTTCGTCGTTCTCGGCAGCTCGGCGATCGTGATGGCCTGCAACCAGTCGGTCTGGCAGGCCAAGGTCGACCCGCAGTTGCGCGGCCGGGTGCTCGGCCTGCTCACCATGGCGTTCTCCGCACCGCCGCTGCTCGCCTTCGCGCTGGCAGGGTTCACCGCGGACCGGGTCTTCGTTCCGCTCGTGGGCCGCTCCGAGGTGCACTCGTCCGCCCTGCAGCTGCTCGTGGGCACGGGCGCGGGACGAGGCTTCGCGCTCCTGATCATGGTCATGGGTGGACTGATCATGCTGTCTGCGCTCGGCGCCGCCGCGTCCCCGAGGCTGTGGCACCTCGACGCCGAGCTCCCGGACGTGATCGTCGACCAGGATCACGCCGCCGACACGATCGACACCACCGACAGCACCGACGAGCCGGGGCCGATCGCCGCTTCGGAACCGGCCGCGGCGGCGAACCCGGCAGGACGGGTGATGGCATGACGACCGTGCAGTGCGGTCCGCAGCCGCCGACGCTCGATCGGCCGGACGGCCGGAGCGGACCACAGACGGCCCCGGTCCGTCTCGACGCCGAGCTCGCCGGAACGCTGCGGCACCTGGCGGGCGGAGCGGACGCGGGCCTCGACGCGGTGCTGCTCGCCGGCTACCAGGTGCTGCTCGCACAGCTCAGCGGACGGCGCGACGTCGTGGTAGCCACGTGCCTGCCCGGAACCGCCCGCTGGTTCACCCTGCGCACCGACCTCACCGTTGCGTCGAGCCTGCGGCAGGTGGTTGCGCAGGTCGCCGCGACGCTGGTCGCCGCCCGCCGGCACGCCGGTGATCTCCAGGAGATCGTCGACGAGCTGCAGGCTACCGCCGATCTGGACCGGCCCGCCGTCGATGCGGTGTTCGAGATGCTGTCGCACGCCGCAGGCGCGGACGATGGCGCCCCTGACGGGCCAGGGACCGCCGAGGCGCCGTACTCCCTGACCCTGTGCGACGGGCAGGAGGCCGTGACCGGGGAGGTGCGGCTGCGTCCGGAGGGCGTCGACACCACCGGTGCAGCGCGGTTCGCCGCGATGTTCGGGCACGTGCTCGGCCGGCTGGCAGCCGCGCCGGACCAGGACGCCTTCTCGATCTCACCGGTACCGCCTGCGGAGCGGGATCGGATCCTGCACGGGCTCAACCCGTACCGCAGCCCGCGCATCCCACACACCACGATGGCGCAACCGTTCGAGGAGCAGGTGCACCGGACGCCCGACGCGACGGCGGTCGTGAGCGACCACGGGCGGCTCAGCTATGCCGACCTCAACGAACGCGCCAACCGGCTCGCCTGGGAGCTGCGGTCCCTCGGGGCACGACCCGGCATGTTCGTGGCCGTGAGCATGCCGCGCAGCCTCGACCTGATGGTGGCGCTCTACGCGGTGGCCAAGTCCGGAGCTGCGTACGTACCGATCGACCCCGACCTGCCCGACGCGCGGACGAGCTTCATGCTCGAGGACTCGGCTCCGGTCGCCGTCCTGGTCGACGCGCAGACGCGGCCGCGCATCCCGTGCGGGCCCTGGGAGCTGCTCGCCGTCGACGCGGACGCCGCGCGCTGGCAGGCGCGCCCGATCCACGACCTGCCACCCGAGGCCGGCAACCACCTCATCCACATGCTCTACACGTCCGGAACGACCGGTCGTCCGAAGGCCGTCGCCTATCCGGTCGAGGGCGCGCTGGCCGACATCGCGTGGCTGCACCGCTCCTACCCGTACGGGCCCGGCGACACCGCCCTGTTCAAGACGTCCTTCGGCTTCGACGTCTCGATCTGGGAGATCTTCTGGCCGCTGTACCACGGGGCCCGGATCGCGATCTGCCCGCAGGACGCGCAGCGCGACCCGGTCGCATTGCGGGGGCTCATCGACCGCTATCAGGTCACGACCATGTTCATGGTGCCCTCGATGATGGCTCCCTTCTACGCGAGCACGACGCCGGGCAGCTGCCCGTCGCTGCGCTGGGTGTTCTGCGGCGGCGAGGCAGTGACACCGCGCGTGCGCGACGGGTTCCACGAGCGCTTCGCCGGGCACATCATCAACTGCTACGGCCCGACGGAGCTGGGCTGCGTGGCCGAGACGGTGCTGCCGGTCGAACCGGACGCGGCGGTGCCCGTCGGTCCGCCCGTCGAGCACCGCCGCGCGTACGTGCTCGACGACAACCTGCAGCCGGTGCCGATCGGCGTGGCGGGCGAGCTCTACGTCGGCGGCGAGGTGGGGATCGCGCAGAGCTACCACCGCCGTCCGGGCCTGACCGCCGAGCGGTTCCCGGCCGACCCGTTCGGCTCGCCCGGCGGCCGCATGTACCGGACGGGCGACCTGTGCCGGTTCCGCCCGGACGGCGTCCTGGAGCACCTCGGCCGGATCGGACGGCAGGTCAAGATCCGCGGCGTGCGGATCGAGCTCGCCGAGATCGAGGCTGTGCTCGCGGAGCACCCCGACGTCGCCCAGTGCGTGGTGAGCGTGGTGCCCGCTGGTGACGGCGAGATCGCCGCCTTCGCCGTCGCCGTCCGCGACCGCGCGCTCTCCGGCCCGGCGCTGCGTGAGCACGCCCGGCGGATGCTGCCGGCGCAGATGGTGCCCACCACCGTGACCGTCCTGGACACCATCCCGACCCTCGTCAACGGCAAGATCGACGTGGAGCGGCTGCTCTGCCTGATCGACCGCGCCAGCGCGGCGCCGCTCGAACCGTTCGAGGTGCCGGCCACCGTGACCGAGGTGCGGGTGGCCGCGCTGTTCGGTCAGATCCTCACCATCGACGAGGTCAGCGCCACGGCCTCTTTCTTCGAGCTGGGCGGCCACTCGTTGCAGGTCTTCCGCCTGATCGAGCTGTGCAACGAGGTGTTCGGCGTCGATCTCGCCGTGCGGCAGGTGCTGCGCGCCTTGACGCCGCGCGCGCTCGCCGAGGTGATCGACGCCGACCCCGGCAGGAAGGCGGCGCGGTGACTGACTCCCCCGCACCTGTGCCGCTCACGGCTCACCCGGCCGACCGCGACGACGACCTAGAACTGGTCCGCACCGTCGACCTCGCGGACCCGGCCCTCTACGCCACCGAGCGACCGGAACGCATCTGGCGCACGATGCGACGGGCAGGCGTCCCGCTCCACCTGGGCGGGTCGCGCAGCCACTGGGCCGTGACCCGCTACCAGCAGGTCAAGCAGGTGCTCCGGCACAGCTCGGTGCTCTCGTCGCAGAGGGGTATGCGTCTGGGCGAGAAGGCGACCGACGGCGCTGCCGGGGCCGCCGCCGGCGGCCGGTCGATACTGGTCGCCGACGACCCGGCGCACGCGCACATGCGCCGGATCCTCGAACCCGCGTTCAGCCCGACGGTGGTACGCGGGCTCGCCGCGAGGACCGGCACCCTCGCTCAACGGCTCGTGTCCGACGCCCTGGACGCCCCGTCCGTCGACTTCGTCGAGGCGCTGGTCGCGCCGTTGGTCGCGACGGTGAGCTGCGACCTGGTCGGCGTTCCCCACGCCGATCGGGAGCAGGTCGCGCAGCTGTGCCAGTCCGCCTTCAGCGGGGCCGGGTACGCCACCGCGGCCACGCAGATCGCCGCCCATGTCGAGCTGCTGGGCTACTGCGACGAGCTGATCCGCGCCAAACGCCGCCACCCGGACGACGGCGCCGCGAGTGCGCTGGCGAACGCGCGCATCCACGGTGCACCGCTGCCGCAGGCATCGGCGGTCATGAACTGCCACGACCTGATCCTGGGCGGCAACGCCTCGGCTCGCTACATCCTCACGTTGATGCCGCTGACGCTGCTCACGCAGCGACCGTTCTGGGCCCGGCTGCGGGCCGGCGGGGCCGACTTCGACGCCGCGGCGCACGAGCTGCTGCGCTGCGAGTGCCCGGTCAGCCACATCATGAGGGCGCTGCTCGACGACCTGGAGATCGGCGGCGTCCAGATGCGCCGCGGCGAGCTGGTCACGCTGTGGCTGCGCTCGGCGAACCGAGACGAGGACGTGTTCGACCGGCCGACGCAGATGCGCCTGGGCGTACCGCGCCACATGCACCTGAGCTTCGGTGCAGGGCCACACCACTGCCTCGCCGCGACCCTTGCGCGGCTCGAGATCGCCTCACTGCTGCGGGCCCTGGCCGAGCTGGTCGACGACGCAGAGCTGACGGCGCCGCCGGTGCGCATGGAGTCGGCGTTCCTGCGCGGGTATCGCGCCGTGCCGATCGCGCTCTACCCGCGCTGAACGGATCCCGCGTCCGTGATGGCGACCAGCGACTCGATGAGTTCCGCCGGCGCGTCGATGAAGCGGCTGTGCTGCCCGAGCAGAACGGTGAAGGTGGCGTCCGGGCAGGCCGACCAGCCACGCATCTGCGCCGGAGTGATCTCGGTGTCCTCGCTCCAGCCGAGCGCGGTCACCGGGCACGGCATCGCGGACGGGTCCGACGGCACGTAGCGGCGGATCATGTCGAGATCGGACTGCAGGATGTCGACATAGATCGCCACCAGCTCCGGATGCGGTTGCTGGCCCATGTCGCGGACGACCTTCTCCAGCTCCAGCTTGAGCTCGGCGTCGTCCATGTCGAGCATCCGCGCGATCATTTCGTCCTGCGGCGCCAGCTGGGACGACGCGACCACGCGCACCGGCACTGGGAGGCCCCGACGGCGGAGCTCGAAGGCCATCTCGTACGCGACCAGGGCTGCCCAGCAGTGCCCGAACACCGTGAAGGGGACGTCCAGGTACGGCGCGAGGCCGTCGACCACGTCGGCGGACAGCTCCTGGAAGGTGTCCGGCATCGGCTCACCGAAACGAGTGAGCCGGCCGGGCAGGTCGATCGCCAGGAACTCCACCGAACCCACCTCGAGGGGCCAGTTCCGGAAGACGCTGATTCCGCAGCCGGCGTGCGGGATGCAGAAGACGCGGGCAGACGCCGTGGCGGACGGCGGTCGCTGCAGCCACTTGGCCGTCGTTCGGGTCATGCCGGCGCTCCTCGTACGGTCTCGCGCGCCGCGATGTCCTGGCGGACGCGCTCGGGCGGGTAGACGAACCGGAGCAGGATCCCGGTCATCGCGGTGGTCACGAGGGCCATGAGCACCATCAGCGAGTACAGGTCGGTGTCCAGCAGGCCGAGCTGGAGGCCGACGGTGAGCGCGATCAGCTCGGTGAGCCCGCGGGTGTTCAGCAGGACCGCGAGGCCCACGGCGTGCCGTGGACCGGCGCCGCACAGGCGTGCACCGGCGAAGGTGCCGATCGCCTTGCCCGCGACCGCCACCAGGAGGATGAGCGCGAACAACCCGAGCCGGCCGGCATCGAGCCGGACGAGGTCGACCTTGAGGCCGACGATCAGGAAGAACACGGGCAGCAGGAACAGCGAGCTGAACCGCTCGATGTTCCGCAGCAGCTGCGCGCACTGTCCGGACGCGGCCGCGCGCGGGAACACGACGCCGAACAGGAACGCACCGAAGATCAGGTGCAGGCCCATCCGGGCGGTCGCCTGCGCGCACAGGTACAGCCCGGTGGCGGCGACAGCGAGCACGCCGAACCCGGCCAGCCGGCTGCCCTCCAGCGATCGCTCGGCCGCCGCCAGCAGCGGACGGACGACCGTGACGAGCAGCGCCGCGAAGGGCACGACGAGGAGCACCAGCCACAGGTTCCCGTTCGGGCTGGCGATCGCGATGACGACCGCGAGCAGCGACCAGGCGAGCACGTCGTCGACGGCTGCGCAGGCGAGGGCCAGCACGCCGGCCGGTGTACTGACCAGTCCGCTGTCGTGCAGGATCCGCGCAAGCACCGGCAATGCGGTGATCGACATGGCCGTGCCCACGAACAGCACGAAACCCAGGTGGTCGTGGACCGGCTGCCGGTCGACCAGATAGAGCGCCAGCAAGCTGCCGAGGGCGAACGGGACGACGACGGCACCGAGAGACACCGAGGTCGCGATCCGGACCTGCCCGCGCAGCAGGCTTCGGTCGAAGTGCAGGCCGACGTAGAACATGAAGACGCACACGGCGATGTCGGCCAGGGACGCGAGCACCGGACGGATGTCGGCGGGAAACACGGCGGTCGCGACGGCGCCGCCGGCGAAGGTCGGGCCCAACAGGATGCCGGCAAGGATCTCTCCCACGACCTCCGGCTGGCCTGCCTTGCGCGCCATCAGCCCGAACAGCCGGGCGGCCGCGACGATGACCGCCAGTGCCAGCAGGAGCCGGGGCAGATCCGTTGCCGCCATTCGTCCTCCTCTCCACCGGCGTCAACGGGCGCCGACGGCCCCTTCGTCGGACGGCACCGCGGACCGGACCGCGGACGGGACCGCACACGCCGTCGCGCGGAGCACCGCGCTCCCGAGCACCCGAACGACGTCGCCGCGGTCCTCGACCTCGAGCCGCCCGCCCCGCTCGGACAGCTGCCGTGATGACAGCGACGACCGGCCGAGCGCCCGCGCCCAGAACGGGGCCAGCTTGCAGTGGGCGCTGACACAGACCTGGTCCTCGTTCACCCCGAGCGCAGGGAAGAACGTGCGCGTCACGAAGTCGACGCCCGAGTCCGCGCGCGCCGTGATGATGTGCCCGCGGAACGGCTGCCGGGACAGAGCGGCGAAGTCCGGCGTCACCGCGGCGACCTCTCGCTCGGTGGCGAGCTCGACGAGGACGTCGTCGTGCGACGTCGCGCAGCTGCGGCAGGAGGTGATGCGCAGTGCGTCGAGCAGTCCTGGTGGCGGCGTGCAGCCGGTCAGGGTCGCGCTCGGCAGCTCGATCGCGACGAGGTCGCCCACCCGCTCGGCGGACAGCACAGCGCCGTTGGAATCGAACCGCAGACGACGGCGCCCGGCGTTCCCGTGCCGGGTGAAGAGCACCCGCGCCGCGGCGATGGTGGCGTGCCCGCAGAGGTTGACCTCGGCATCCGGCGTGAACCAGCGGATGCCGTACCGTCCGGCCCCGAACGGGACGACGAATGCCGTCGTCGGCACACCGATGCGGTGTGCGGCGTCCTGGACGACGTGCTCGTCCGGGAACTGCGACAGCTCGACCACCGCGGCCGGGTTGCCCAGGTGCTCCGCGCTGGCGAAGGTGTCAACGAGGCAGTAACGCATCGGCACGCGTCCCCTTCGGCGGATCCCAGGATCGGAAGAGGTTGTCGATCGCCGCACCCATGCCCCATACCTCGCGGTATGCGGGTCCCTCCGGGCCCTGATCGATGTCGCGTTGGCGGGCGTACGCCGCCGTCGTCCAGTCCGGCGTTGACGGGTAGCGGTGATGGTAGTCGTGGTTGGGCAGGTCGCCGACCACGACGAGCAACCGTGCGGGCAGGTGGTAGCACAGCGTCGTCGCCGTCCAGCGGATCCAGGCCACGGCCTGGCGGCCGGCCGGCAGCGAGCGGGCCGGCACCGCGGCGCCGCAGAAGCGGGCCGTGGTGTTGGCGACCGTGTAGTAGCGGCCCAGCTCCAGGTGGCGCGGCGCCAGCCATTCGTGCTCGCCGAGCCGGTCGAGCAGCGCGCTGAGCTGCGCGAGGAGGATCACCGGCACGACGAACGCGAGGGCGAGTGCGAGCAGCCCGTGCGGCAGCCAGAACGGCAGCGACAGCCACCAGCCGGCCCACGCGC
Source organism: uncultured Actinomycetota bacterium (assembly GCA_963740575.1). GTDB lineage: Bacteria > Actinomycetota > Actinomycetes > Actinomycetales > Kineosporiaceae > CAVUET01. The sequence continues at coordinate 499,683 of CAVUET010000003.1, forward strand.
CGAAGCCCAGCCGGCGCCACGTGCCGGAGCGCAGGTTGCTGCCGACCCGACCGACGAAGCCGCGCCAGTACAAGGTCGGCGCCAGGAACACCACCCAGGCGCGTCGCCACAGCTGCGCGCGGGTCATGCCGGGGTGGAACCCGAGCTCGCGCAGGAACTGTACGGGCGGGTCCGCCTCGGTCGCGAAGATCTCCCGGCGGTGGTGGTTGTCGAAGTGCTCGGACTTGAAGTCCTGGAACGTGTGGAACACGCTGAGCACCGTCACCGACTCGCCCCAGAACTCGTCCAAGGCTGGACGCCCGGAGAAGCGGCGGTGCAGGGCCTGGTGCGCGATGACCAGGACCATCATCCGGGCGCCGCAGAGGGTGGGCACCCAGCCGAGCAGGAGTGCCAGGTACCACAGCGGGAACATGACGACGACCGCCACCGTCGAGGTTGCCAGACCGGTGCCGAACAGCGCCAGCACCACGGCGAGGTAGGACGTCCAGGTGTGGCGCACCAGCGGCCTCTGACCCGGCAGGGCCTTGCCGGTCTGCCAGGTCCAGAAGTGCTGCGTCCAGGACGGGAAGCGCAGGTACGTCGCCCGGATGTCGTCCACCCGGGGTCACCGTGCCGTGGCGAACGCGCTGACCTCGGATGCGAGCCGGTCGAAGAACGCGGTCCAGAGCCGCCACATTCGGTTGGCGGCGTCGAGCACGGCCTGCTCCTGCTCGGGGGTGAGGTCGGACATCAGTGCCTGCTTGGCCTGTTCGACATGGTCCGGCTCCTGACGGAGATGGATCGCGACCCACTCGTTGTCCTCGATGCCCGTCGTCCGCGCAACCGCCTTGCCGATGCTCGACACCATGAGCAGGTCGGTGGTCTCGGTCGCGAAGATGAAGCCGAGAGCCGACTCACGGGTGTCCGTCGACGTTCGGTAGCCCTCCACCAGGGAGACGGTCTCCGGATAGGGCGACCCGCTGCGGATCTTCTCGGGATCGAAGCCACACTGTCGCATCGACTCGAGGTAGATCACCTCGTGCGCACGACTGACGTTCCCGCCACCGGTCTCCTGGTTCAGGATCCTCGAGATCGCGCTCTTCGAGGCGATGTCGGGCAGGACAGCGACGGACCGCGCGAGGAAGGTGGGGAAGTAGTGCAGCGGGTGCCACCACTGGTCGATCAGCACCGCGGCCTGTTCTCTGGTCAGGTCGATGCTGTCGACCGCCTCGAAGAACGGATGGTGGCAGAACTGCGTGAAGGCGGGGCTGGTGGCGAGCCGTTCCTCGAACGATACCGTGGTACTGGTGGTCATCTCTCACTCCTTCGTGACGGCGGGGCCCGCACGCCCGTCAGGGGTCAACGGGCGGAAGGGGAAGCCCCATGCGTTCTCGTGCCGCATGCGGTTGTGCCCGTACTCGTCGCGGCCCGCGACGAGGACGCAACCGTGTTTGTCGAGCTCGAAGTGATGGCCGAACTCGTCGAACTCCGTCATGCCGCCGTACACCCGCACGTGGGTGGGGACGGTGCGGATCGCGAACCCCATCCGCTGACGGTTGCTGGAGTTCGGGTTGGAGCCGTGGATGCACCGCGCGGTGAAGATGATGAACTCGCCCGGACGCATCTCGATGTGGTCCACGTGCTCCTGATCGGGGTCCCAGTCCTTGTCGATCTTGATGTCCTCGTAGTTGTAGCCGAAGAACGCGTTGTCCCCCGCGCGACCGTTCCAGCTCATCTGGGCGTGCTCGTCGTAGCGCCAGCGCCGATGGCTGCCGGGGATGAGCTTCATGCAGCCGTTGGCCTTCGTCGCCTCGGTGAACGCCACCCAGCAGGTCAGCTCCATGGGGGTGCCGGGCGACTGCTCGGTCCGCTCGAGCATCCCGGTGCTGACCTCGCCGATGGCGTAGGTCTCGACCTGGTGCCAGCCCGTCCCGGAGTCACCGGGATTCTTCGGGAAGAACTCGGTGCGCCAGCACAGGATGTCGTCGCCGATGAGGGCCTGCATGCGGCGGACGATCGCCGGCTCGGTGATGAGCTCGCTCAGGCCGGTGATGTCCAGGTGACGGTCGTAGTTCATCGGGTTGGCGAAGGCCTTGACCGCGTCGTTGGCGGGGTCCAGGAGCGCCTTGCGCTGGACCTTCCACCACGCAGTCATCTCCTCGGGCTCCCAGAGCGTGAACGGCCCGATGTAGCCCCGCTCGTCGAAGATCCGCCGGTCTGCCTCAAGATCCATCCGTCGCCTCCACTGTCTCCGCGCCGGCGTGCTCGAGCGCCGCGTCGAGCTCGGTTGCCAGGTGCCCCACGTGTGGGGCGCGCATCACGCCCCAGTGGTCGCCGGGTACCCCGACCGTGGTGAACGGCCCGGTGCACAGAGCTCTCAGCGCCTCGGCCAGGCGCACCTGCCGATCGGGATCCGACCCGCCGGGCTGGAAGAGCGTCACGGGGCCGCCGTATGGCTGGGGCTCGTACCGCATCGCCGCGTCCATGCAGGCGCGCGACGTCTCGAGCGCCGTTCTCAGGTGAATGCTCGACACCCCGGCCGGGACGGGCGCGCCCATCAACTGCCTCCAGGTCGAGCCCGAGGTGAGCTCGACGATCTCGGCGGCCGAGCAGGCCGGGTCGTCCAGCCGGGCCAGCAGGTCCTCGAGCATGCCTCGGAACGGCGTGTCCGCCAGGGGCAGCCCGGTCAGTGGGTCGATCACCGGGTTGGCGTCGATGAGCCCCAGCAGCTCGACCGCGGATCCGGACGCGCGAAGCTGCTGCGCCATCTCGTACGCGAGAACGCCGCCGAAGGACCAGCCGGCCAGCAGGTAGGGCCCCGTGGGCTGCACGGCCAGCAGGTGATCCACGTGGGCGCACGCGATCTCCTGCAGAGAGCTGCCGGCGGCGGGCGCGGCCCCCGTCCATGCCACGCCGAGCAGGCGGAATGGGGCACCCGAGGCGCGGACAAGCTCGCGATAGCCGATGAGCTCGCCGCCGAGCGGGTGGACGAGATACAGGCTGCGCCCGGACGGGCCGGCCCGCAGCGTCACGAGCTCGGACGTGCGCGTCCGGCGACCGGCGCGCGCGCCCTGCACGTCCAGGGCGGCGACGAGCCCGGTCACCGTGCTGTCGTCGAGGAACACGGACAGCCCGAGACCGCTGCCGAGTTCCCGCTCCAGCTCGGCGACCACCCACGTGGCCAGCAACGAGTCGCCGCCGATGTCGAAGAAGTCGTCGGCGACGTCGAAGTCGTCGTGGCCGAGAACCCGCCGCCAGATCGCGGTAACGGTGTCGGAGAGGCTGCCTGCTCCGGCCGGGGGCGTCCCGGTGCCGCCCGGGAGCTCTACCTCGGCCAGGGCGCGGACGTCGACCTTGCCCGAGGGCGTCCGCGGCAGTACCGGCACCGTGACGAAGCGCGCCGGAACCATGTAGGCGGGCAGCCGGGCGCCCAGGTGCTCGGCCAGCTCGCGGTGCGCCGGCTCGCCGTCCGCCTGCACGTAGGCGACCAGTGCCGGCACGCCGTCGGCCAGGTCGCGCAGCGCGACCGCTGCGGCGTCGACGCGCGGGTGGTGCAGCAGAGCGCTCTCGACCTCGACCGGTTCCACCCGGAAACCGCGGACCTTGAGCTGTCCGTCGTTACGTCCGACGAACTCCAGCTCGATGCGCGTCCGGCGGACCATGTCGCCGGAGCGATAGAGACGCTCCCCCGCCGCGGACGGGTCGGGCACGAAACGCTCGGCCGTCCGGGCGGGGTCGTTCAGGTAGCCACGCGCCAGGCCCGTCCCGCCGAGGTACAGCTCGCCGACTTCGCCGTCATCCACCGGTGCCAGCCGCTGGTCAAGGACGGCGCAGGTCACCCCTTCGACCGCTGTCCCGATCGGGGGCATCTCCGGCCAGCCGCTCGCCGGGCCGGCGAGGGTGTACCGAGTGGCCAGGTGCGCCTCGGTGGGGCCGTAGTGGTTGTCCAGCCGACAGTGCGGGTGTGCCGCGAAGAACGCGCGGACGGCAGGAGTGACGATCAACCGCTCGCCGGCCGTGACGACGTGTTCCAGCGTCGGCACGACCAGCCCGCGCCGGGTGGCCGCGGCCGCGAGCAGCTGCAGCGCGACGTAGGGCAGGAAGAGCCGCTGCACGCCGTGCTCGACCAGGACCTCGAGCATGGCGTCCGGGTCGCGGCGCAGCTGATCGGACGCGAGCACGAGACGACCGCCGGTGGCGAAGGTGGAGAGCACTTCCTGGAACGTGACGTCGAACGACGTCGCGGTGAACTGCAGCGTGCACAACCCGGCCGCGCCGTCCCCGACCTGCCATGCGATCAGTCGGTCGAGCCCGCGGTGGGTCATCGCGACCGCCTTCGGGACACCGGTCGACCCCGAGGTGTGCAGGACGTACGCCAGGGAGTCCGGCGTCGGGCGCACCGCGGTGAATGAGGGACCCCCGGGCGGCCCGTCCGGCTGCAGGGCGAGGACGCCCTCGGCGAGCTTCGACGCGCCGCCGGGATCGGCCACGGCGACCCGCACGCCGAGCCGCGCGACGGCGGCGACGGTGCGCGCGGGCGGCGCGGTGAGGTCGAGCGGGCAGTAGGCGCCGCCAGAGGCGAGCACGGCGAGCATCGCGACCACGGAGTCCGCCGACCGCTCGAGCGCGACGGCGACGACGTCGTCCGCGCCCACCCCGGCGGCCTGGAGTCGCCCGGCAAGCGATTCGACCTTGGCGAGGAGGGCCGCGTAGGTCAGGGACTCGCCCAGCCCGGATCCGCCGGTCACCGCGGGCGCATCGGGGTTCGAGCGCACGCAGTCAGCGAAGGACTCGCACCAGGACGGGGCGTCGGCAACGGCGCTCGCCCGGCGGACCACGGTCTCGTTCAGTGTCATCACGGCCATCGCTTGCGGTCGGCTCGCTCCGGAGAGGGTCTTCGGCGGGGCCCCCTGCCACGGCGTGCACGGCGAGACGTCCCAGCCGGACGCTAGGCGCGATGGGCACCGGGATGTCGTCACCTGAAACGGCGACGGCGCGCCGGAATCCTTGCACTGTCAGGCTTATCGGGGACAGCGAGATCCGTTGACGGGTATCGGCGGCGGCTCTTGACTGAGTGGCGTACCACCGTCCTGCCCGCCCATCGCGGAGCCACCATGGACTTGCTGACGACCCTTCCGGCAGCGCCGTCCGAGCCGGACTGCATCGGGCCGATCGCGATCTCGCGCGACCTGGCACAGGGGCTCGACGCGCTCACCGCCACAGTCGCCGCGGACCACCTGACCCCGTACTGGGTGTGCGCCACCGAGCTGGTGGGGCGGTGGTCCCACGACCGGGTGAGGGTGTGCGCGCGCGTCATCCGGGACCGGCGCGACGCCGTTGCGACCCCTGCGGAACGGCCGACGGAACGCAGGACGACGTTCAGCGCCGCCCTGCGCCACGCGGCCTCCTGTCGGCCGGCCGGAGCGGCAGAGCCCCGCGGCCGGGTCGACGTGACGATCGTGATCTCCGCTGACGGGGAGCGCATGTACCTCGAGCGCACGAGCTCGGCGACCGACGGCCCGGGCCTGGAGCTGTGGGCCCGGTCGTACCTGCAGCTGCTGAGCTCCATGGTCGACCGTCCCGACGCGCCGATGACCCTGCACCCCTGCTTCGACAGTGGCGGCGACGGGGCGCCCGTGCCGTCGGCATCGTGATGGTGCAGCGCCCCGATCCGCCGACGACCTCGCAACAACTCGAACGGGGGCGATCTGTGGACGTCCGCCCGCCAGGGCCGACAGTCCCTGAGCTGATCCTCGCCCAGGCGCGACGCCGCCCCGACGCGGTGGCCCTCGAGGCCGTCGACGGACGGCTCAGCTACGCCGAGCTGGTCGCGCGCGCCGGCTCGATCGCCCTGCACCTGCGTCGGCTCGGAGTCTCGCCCGGCGACGTCGTGGCGGTCGCGCTGCCGCGAACCGGCGCCCTCGTGCCCGCGCTGCTCGGCGTGCAGCTCTGCGGCGCCGCCTACCTGCCGCTCGACGCCGACCACCCGAGCGAACGGCTCGACTACATCGTCCACGACTGCGGGGCGAAGGTGCTGCTCGCAGAGGAGTCCGGCGGCCCGGACCTGCCGGGTCGGCCCCGCGTGTCCGTCTCGGACATCACGGTCACGCGTCAGCCGTACGACATCACGCCGCCCGATCCGAACAGCGCCGCCTACGTCATCTATACCTCGGGCTCGACCGGACGTCCGAAGGGCGTGCTGGTGAGTCATCGGGCGCTGGCCAACGTCCTCACCTCGATCCACGAGTTGCTCGCGCTGCCGGACGACGTCGTGCTGCCGGCGGTGACGACGGTGTCGTTCGACATCGCCGGCCTGGAGTTGTTCATGCCGCTGACGACCGGCGGCCGGGTCGTGGTCGGTCAACGGTCCGACGCCGGCGATCCGCAGCGGCTGTCCGCGCTGCTGGCGCGCACCGGTGCGTCCGTGCTGCAGGCGACGCCGACGTCATGGCGGCTGTTGCTCGAGGCCGGCTGGGTGCCGCCGGCGGGCTTCACCGTCCTGTGCGGCGGTGAGCGGTTGCCCGCGGAACTCGCCGAGCGGCTGACCCGGGACGGCGTCGTGCTGTGGGACCTGTACGGGCCCACGGAGACGACGATCTGGTCGAGCCTGACCCGCTACCGACGTGGAGTCCCCACCCGGTTCCACCCCGTCCAGGAGACCTCCCTGCATCTGCTCGACGACCGGCTCGGTGCGATCCCGGCCGGCGAGAAGGGTGAGCTGTACATCGGCGGCCCGGGCCTCGCAGCCGGCTACCTCGGCCGCCCCGGCCTCACCGCGCAGCGCTTCGTCGCCGACCCCACGTCGTCCGCGGGCGCCCGGCTCTACCGGACCGGCGACGTCGCGCGACGGCTTCCGGACGGTCGGATCGAGATCCTCGCCCGGACCGACGACCAGATGAAGATCCGCGGGTTCCGGGTGGAGCCCGGGGAGATCGAGGATGCACTCTCCCGGCACCCGGCCGTCGTTGCCGCTGCGGTCGCCGCCCAGGAGGGGGCCGACGGGCCGCGGCTCCTGGCCTACGTGCAGCCCGTCGTCGCGGACGTCGACCTCGACGAGCGGCAGCTGCGCCGCCACCTGTCCCGCTCCTTGCCGGACTACATGATCCCCGCGCAGTTCCTGGTGGTCGACGAGCTGCCGATGACGCCCAACGGGAAGCTCGACCGTGCCGCCCTGTCCGCCGTCCGATGCCGTCCGCACGCCACTCCCGCCACTCCCGCCGGGTCCGCGGCCCCGGAGCCCGTGGATGGGGCCGGCGGCAACCAGCAACTCGTCGCGCGGATCCTGGCCACCGTCCTGGCGCGCGAGCACGTCGGCCTGCACGACGACTTCTTCTCCCTCGGAGGCGACTCCCTGCGCGCGGTGCACGCGATCCTGCGGCTCAACGCGGAGCTCCAGACGCAGCTGCCGGTCAATGCGTTGTTCGAGACGCGCACCGTCTACGGGCTCGCGCGGCTGCTCGACGGCGACGGCACCCTGGAACCACTGCTCTGCGCGTTGCCGCCGGGCCTGCCTCCCCGGCTCTCGGCAGGGCAGTGGCGGCTGTGGCTGCACCAGCAGCTGGCACCGGGGAGCGTCCTGCACAACCGCGCGGTCGCGCTACGCATCCCGGAGCCGGTCGACGCGGATGTCGCGCGCACCGCGGTCGCCGAGCTGGTCGCACGGCACGGCACGCTACGGACCTGCTACCGCACGGACGACTCAGGCGCGCCCGTGCCCGTGACGGCGGAGCCCGCGGCCATCCCGCTGACCGTCGAGGACGGCGACCCGCAGGAGGTCCTCGCGACCGAGCTGGCGCGGCCGTTCGACCTCGCCGCGTCGGCGCCGGTGCGCACCAGGCTCGTGCGCACCGGCGCGGGCGAGCACTGCCTGCTGCTCGTGGTGCACGAGATCGCCGCGGACGCCCGCTCCCGAGCGCTGCTCGCCCGGCAGCTACGGGCCGCGCTGCGAGGGCGCCCGGTCACCCCGCCCGCTCTCGCGTACGTCGACTACGCCGCATGGCAGCGCGAGATGGCCGCCGGCGCGACCGCCCAGCGACACCTCGAGTTCTGGCGTACGGCGCTGTCCGGCCTGAACCCGGCCGCCTTGCACACCGACCGGCCGCGACCGCGCCAGCGCGACCGCCGCGCGGGCACGGTGTCGTTCACCATCGCGCCGGACGTCGTCACGCGGATCCGCGACCTCGCCGCCGAGCATGGTGCGCCACCGGCCGTCGGCCTGCTGACCGGACTGTTCGCCGTCCTCGACCGCCACACCACGGGGTCGGACCTCAGCCTCGGCGTCCACGTGGACGGGGCCGACCAGCCCGAACTGCAGCACGTCGCCGGGGCGTTCGAGACGGTCACGCCCTTCCGGGTCCTGACTGCGGGCACGAACTCGTTCGAGCAGCTGTTGGAACGGGTCCGCGAGGCCGCGATCGCCGCGCTCGGCCACGCGGTGCCGCCGTTGGAGGACATCGTCTCGGCGACGGTCGACACCGTCGCCCCTCCGGAACCGGGCCGCAACCCGCTCTTCGACGTCTCGTTCGCGCTGCGCGCGCCGACCGGGCTCAGCGACCTCCCGCTACCGCCGACGCCCGAGGTGACGGTGGACCTGCACTGCGACCTCACCGAGTTGCCCGAAGGCGGTATCGCCGGCCGGCTCGAGTACGCGACGACGCTGTTCGACCTGGCCACGGTGCAGGACCTGGCCGACGAGTACCTGGATCTCCTCCTCGAGTCCACGACGGCCGTGGCCCCCGTCGCACGGGCCGCCGCCGGCGGGTAGCGGTGGTGGCGTCGAAACCCCTTGCAGGCCTTCCCGGTTTCCTCCCGATCCGACAACGGAGCGCATCGTGACCCTTCAGACGAACGAGTACCCGAGCAGGGGCCAGGAAGCAACCACTCCCCCCGGCGGAGCCCGGACCTACAGACGCCTGTGGGCGCTGCAGTACCTTGCCGGTTACGCCATCGCCATCGCCACGCTCGGCATCGTCATTCGCGCCCAGGCGTTCGACAGCTTCTACACCGGCTCCACCCTCCTGCTCGCGGTCGCCTTCTCGCTGACGTTCTTCACCTTCACGCCACTGGCGATGGTCGCCGGTCTGCTGGTCGAACGGTGGGGACCGCGGCGGACCCTGCTGGCCAGCAATCTGGGGTACCTCGCGCTGATGGCGATCGCCCTGGTCGCGCTGGCGGCGGACTTCTTCCCGCCGTGGCTCGCGATCGCTCTGCTGCTGGGCCGCACCGGCTCCCAGTCCATGCAGATCACTGCGCTCGAGTCGTCCGTCCCCGTCCTGTTCTCGCGGCGTGATCTCATCCGCGCCAACGGTTCCCGCCTGATCCTCACCGCCTCGGTCGCCGGCTTCGAGGTCCCCATCGCCGACGCGCTGTTCCCGGTCACCGGCCTGTTCGTGCTCATCGCGGTCACCTGCGTCGTTCTGGTCGCCTCGCTCGTCGGGGTCGTCCGTTCCGACATCCCGTCGGTGCGCCCGCTGCCGGGCGAGGGCACCCCCTCAGCCGCGGTGCGCGGCGACGACAAACCGCTGCGGGCCCAGCTGCGCCGCCGGCCTGGGCTCGTCGTCGTCCTTGCTGCCTTCGCGCTGTTCAACTTCGTCTTCGGCTTCTCCGAGGTGTCGAACCGGGCCATCACCGCGTCCCTCGGCACGGACGTGACGACCGACATCGTGCTCGGCGTCGGGTTCGTCTTCATGCTCGCGACCACCGTCCTGATCACCCTCCGAGGCGCTCCGCAGGGGCACGTCCGGTGGCTGCGCACCTCCTTCCTGGCCCTGGGCGGGTCGCTGGTGCTCGGAGCCGTGCGCCCCAACCTCGTCCTGGTCACGGTGGCGGTCGTGGTGTTCCTGGTCAGTGCGCCGTTCATCATGGCCATCATCAGCACGCTGCTGCACGCCAACACCGAGCCGCACGTGATGGGCCGGATGATGGGTGTGAAGACGACGATCATCGGCCTGTTCTACGGCAGCGGCAACGTCGTGGCCGTGCTGGCGTCGTCGGTTTCCGCGCCACTGGCCGGCGGCGGGACGCAGGTCCGCGGCGGGTTCCTGGGCGTCATGGTGGGTACCGGCGACGCGTACGCGCGCGGGTACGCCTTCCTGACCTTGGTGCTGGGCGTGGCGGTTCTGGCGGCGGTCCTCGCCGTCGGCAGGCACAGGTCGCTGGGCGAGCTGGACGACGCCAACGCCGCCGACGACCAGCCGGACCGCAGTCGAGGCAGTCGAGGCAGTCGAGGCAGTCGAGGCAGTCGAGGCAGCACAGCGTCCCCCGGTCCCCGGCGCGGCGCCGGCCGGGGACCTGGTGACTAATCCGACTGTCGCCGGATGAAGTCGGCGGCGACCTGCATCAGGTCGTCGCCGGCCAGGAACAACGACGTGTGATCACCGTGCGGCTCCACCCGTAGGGACGCGTTCTCCAGCGCAGCGGCGACCTGCCGAGAACCCTGCGGGTGGGCCGTCTGGTCGTCGCGGCTGGTGACGACGAGCGTCGGCTGTGCCACGGCGGGCAGGTACTGCTCCACATCCGTGCGGGCTAGGGCCCCGTTGAGCCGGCAGTAGCGGTAGAACAGCTCGGCGCTCGTGTACGGGTAGAGCACGAGATGCGCCAGGTCGGCCGGCGTGTTGGTCAGGGTCACGTGGCAGAAGGCCGCCTGCACCGAGCGCGCGGCCGGCCGGCTCAGCGCCGCGATGGTCATCAGCTCGATCAGGTCGTTCTGGAACTTGGTCCGTCGAGACCCGCCGGCCAGCTCGTACGCCCCGTGCCACAGGCTCAGCGACCGGATCCGCTCCGGCCTGGCCGCCGCGGCGGCCAGGCCGATCACCGCGCCGCCACAGAGCCCGACCACGTGCGCAGTGCCGGCGCCGAAGTGATCCATGACGGTGAACAGGTCGTCGGCCTGGGCGGCAGTGTCGACGGTGAAGTCACCGCCGAGCTCGCCCTCGTCGCCCGGCGCGACGAACAGGCCGCGGCTCTCCCAGGTCAGGACGCGGTGCTCGCGGGCGAGGAAGCGCAGCCACGGCTCCGCCAGGGACGCGGGCATCCCGCAGGCCGGGACGAGGACGACGGTCTCGTCGCCCGTCCCGGCGCGGTAGATGATGAGCGGCAACCCGTCGGACGAGACCGTCCGCTGCTTGCCGAAGGCGACGTCGAAGCTGCCGGCCACGGTCCGGTCGGTGACCTCGTCGACGTGGCGGACCTCGTCAAGGGCCGGGAGAGCGACATCGGCGAGGTCCGCGAGTGCCAGCCGGCAACTCACGACACGCTCGAACACCCCGACCTGTTCGAGGGTTACGTCGCGCGTCAGCGTGAGCCCGACGATACCCACGTGACGTGCCACGCGTTCGAGCAGCCGGGACAGCGCGGCCCACTCTCGGGCCGGCAGGTCAGGAGGGGTGGCCCCGTCCGGTGTCGTGGGCACGACCCGGATCGGCGCCGGCAGGCATTCGACGACCGGCCTGACCGCGAGCACAGACGTCACCAGCCGCGCGACCGCCCGCCCCGCGCTCGATTCCGGCATGGGCCCGTGGGGTCAACGCACCGGGAAGACATGTCCCCGCGTGGTCGCGGTCACCTTCCGATTATGCGTGTACGTGTCGACGCCGGACACGAGAACCGCGCCGTACTCCTTCAGGCTGACCTTGCCGCCGTACTCGTCGACGTCCTCCGTGTCAGGGTAGATGTCCACGCACGTCGGCACGTAGCGACCGGCGAAGCCGAGGCGCATCTCCTTCTCCATGGCCCTGTGCGGCTTGGACGCGTGCATCATCGTCGACCAGAACATGACCGCCTCGCCGGGCTTCATGACCATCGAGACGGCCTGCTCCTCCGGCGGCCGCCAGTCCGGGTCCCTCTGCAGCTGCCTGTAGTCGTAGCCGTAGAAGCCGCGGCTGACACCGTCCTTCGCCTGCCCGTTGATCAGGTCAGGCTGGTAGTGCATCCCGCGCGACTCGTCGTAGTGCATGGTGCGCTGAGACCCGGGGATGAACTGCAGGCAGCCCGTGTCCTCGGCCGCCTCGGTGAAGGCGGTCCAGACGGTGATGGTGCCGCCGTAGTCCTTCTGGTCGTCCGGCCAGACGATCTGCGGCTTGCCCGAGGCGAACGCGAAGGTGTCCGCCTGGTGCCAATCCGTTCCCTCGTCGCCGGGGTACTTCGGGAAGAACTCGCTGCGCCAGCACAGCACGTTCGGCCCGAGCACGGCACGGACCCGGTCGACGATCTCGGGCCGACAGATGTGGTCGGCGAGGAACGCCGAGTCGAGGTGCCGGTCGTAGTTCGCGATGTTCGTGTTGCCGGAGTGGGCATCCTCGTCGTAGACGGCCGCGCTGCGGTCCATCAGACGCAGCCGTTCGCGGCGCCACAGCCGCCGCATCTCCGCCTCTTCGTAGACCGTGAACGGCCCGAGGTAGCCCTGCCCATGGAACCGGGCGACCTCGTCCGGGGTCGGGGTGAAGGTCTGCCGCCCCGCGTCCGTCGTGCTCGTCATGGTCAAGCCTCCGCCGTCGCCAGTGCCGAAGTGTCGACTTCGCGCGCCACGAGTTCGGACAGCGCGTCGACGCTGGCCTCCTCGAGCTCGCTCACGTCCACCGTGATGGCGTACCTGTCGCTGATCTTGGCGATCGCGCGAATGAACGCGAGCGACGTGGCGCCCTGGTCGAAGACGTCGACCGCGGGATCGACGTCGCGCTCGAGCACGGTGCGCATGATCTCGTGGATCGTGCGCCGGATGTCCGGCGATGCCGTCATGACTGCCCCTTCGGGGTCAGGAGCTCACAGCACGAGGCCATCGCGGTCCACCTTTCCTTGAACGGTCATCGGTATCTCCGAGACAACCTTGTAGACGGACGGTCGCAGGTGCCGCGGCAGCTGCGACCGTCCGTACCGCTCGACAGCGCCGACGAGGCGAACGCCGGACTCGTCGCCGGACGTCGTACCGGACTCCGGGAGCAGGTAGGCCACCAGGCGCACGTCCTTATCGGCGAACTCCCGCGCGGCGACGACCACGCGGCCGACGCCCGGTACCTGCGAGAGACAGTGCTCGATCTCACCGGGCTCGATGCGGAACCCGCGGACCTTGAGCTGGTCATCCACCCGGCCGAGGTAGGCGAGCTCGCCGCCGGGCATGCGCACCGCGCGGTCACCGGAGCGGTACAGGCGCTCCTCGTGCAGTCCGGGAGGAGCGCAGGCGAACCGGGCGGCCGTGAGCTCGGGCCGGTTCAGGTATCCGCGCGCCACTCCGCCGCCCGCAACATGCAGCTCCCCGGGTTCGCCGTCCGGAACAGGGACGCCGGCCGCGTCGAGCAGGTAGAGCCGCACGTCGGGGATGGGGACACCGATCGGGCTCCTGCCGTCGACGTCCAGATCCTCGGCGGTGATCGGCCGGTAGGTGCAGTGGACGGTCGTCTCGGTGATCCCGTACATGTTGACCAGGACGGGCCGGGCGTCGCCGTGCCGCTCGATCCAGGGCCGCAGCAAGTGCGGTTGCAGCCGCTCCCCACCGAAGATCACGTAGCGCAGAGCAAGGCCCTCCGTGGCGTCCGAAGACCGCCCGGCGCCCAGCAGGACCGTCAGCAGCTGGTAGAACGCCGACGGCGTCTGGTTGAGCACCGTGACGCCCTCCGCGCGCAGCAGGCAGACCAGCGTCGACGGGGCGCGCGCAGTCGTCTCCGGCAGCACGACGAGCCGGCCGCCGTGCAGCAACGCGCCCCAGATCTCCCAGACGGAGAAGTCGAAACTCAGGGAGTGGAACTGCGCCCACACGTCGTGCCGGCTGAACTCGAACCACGGCTGGGTCTGCTCGAAGAGCCGAACCACGTTGCGGTGCTCGACGGCGACGCCCTTCGGCCTCCCGGTGGAGCCCGAGGTGTAGATGACGTACGCCAAGTGGCTCTCGGTCACGTCGCCGGGTCCGGCACCGGCGGCACCGGCGGCACCGGCGGCATCCGGTTCCCCGACGCCGCCGTCCCCGTCGATCCAGACGGTCGCCGGGTGCCGGTCGCCGATCACGTCGCAGGTGTCCGACGCGGCCACCACGATCGGCGCCGCGCAGTCGGCGATGAGGTACTCGACGCGATCCGTCGGATAGCTCGGGTCGATGGGCACGTAGGCGCCGCCGGCCTTGAGAATGCCGAGCATTCCGACGATCGCCTCGACACCACGCCGCGCGCACAGCGCGACCAGGATGTCGGGGCCGACGCCGCGGGCGGTGAGCCGGGCGGCCAACAGGTCGCTGCGGGCGTCGAGCTCCCCGTACGAGATGGACCCACCGGGTCCGGACACGGCGACGCGCTCCGGGGCTTCGCGAGCGCGTTCCCGGAAGATCGTATGCAGGCAACTGCCGGGGAGGGCCACGGATTCGTCTCCTCCATCGGTCCGTGACCTCACGCTAGGAGCCGCCGCGGGCCCGCGGGCAGTCACCGGTAAGGGCTACTCGCCGGTGCTCCCCCCCACGCGCGAGACTCCGGTCATGACCGGGCTGCTCGCGGTGGACGAACTGGCCGACCGGATCCTGGCGATCACGCGCACGGTGCTCGACGCGCAGGGCCTCGGCGCCGACGACGATCTCGCCGACCACGGCGGAACCTCACTGTCCCTGGTGCGGATCATCGCGATGATCCACCAGACGCTGGACGTGGACGTCGACCCCCGCGACCTCGGCGGCCGGTTCACCGCGCGCAGGATGGCCGTGGCCGCGCAGCACGTCCCACCGGCGGCCGAGCGACCGTGAAGGCCGTCGCACCGGACGAGCAGGTGCCGGGCACGACGGTGGCCGGCGAAGCGGCCGACGCGGTGTCCGACCTGGTCGGCGCGCTGCGACAACTCGAGGGGCTGACCGCGCAGCTCGGCACCTTCGCGATGCCCTCCGACACCTGCACACACGCGCCCGCTGTCGTCCGTGCGGTGTGCCGCGAGCTCGGCATCGCGCTCACCTTCGACGCGCCCTCCGGCGGCCGGCACACCGACCACGCCCGCGTCGCGCTCGCCGCCGAGCTCCGCAGGGCGCAGGCCGCGCCCTGGCTGGGACGGCTGGACCCGGACACCGCGGCCGCGGCGGCGCGGCGCTGCTACGACGAGGAGGACGCCGGGTACCAGCGGCACGCGATCCGGCGGCCGGACGGCAGCGTCGTCTCGGTCGTCGCCGCGGGCCCCCGGCGCTCCCCGTGCGTCCTGGTCCTGCCTCCGCCCGGGCTCAGTCACCGGCTCGCGCTGCCGTGGCTGAAGGCGCTGCGGTCCCGTTACCGGTGCCTGATCCCGCAGAGCCGCGGCACCGCCGAACCCCTCGGGGACGTCGAGGACTTCGACCGGCGGGGGTGCGACATGCCGCAGCAGGTGGCCGACCTGCTCGCCGTGACCGACGCGCTGGCGCCCCGGGAGGACGTCCACGTCATGGGACTGTGCGGCGCGTCCGGCCTCGCGATCGCCATCGCCGCGCAGCGCCCGGACCGGATCCGGTCGCTCAGCGTGTGGCACGCCGACCTGGAGCTCGGCGAGGACGCGGCCAAGACCGATCACCAGATCAACCTGCGCGCCCTGGTCGACCTGGCCGGTGAGTCGCGCGACACCGCGGACTGGCTGCGCGGCAAGCTCGTCAGCGGGCCCATGGCTGGCGTCCCCGCGATGGTCGGTCCGCTGGTGGTACGGCCCTACGCCACCTCCGAGCTCTTCTACCGGTACGCGAGGCTCACCGCAGCGACCGTCCACTGGGACTGCCGAGCGACGGCGAGGGCTCTGGTGCAGCCGTGCCTGGTCGTCACCACCGCAGATGACGCGACCACCCATCCCGACGGCTCGCGACGGCTGGCCGAGATCGCGCCCGCGGCCCGGCTGGTGGTGGCCGGGAACGGCGACCACCTCGACGCGTTCCGCGCAGGCACCGAGCAGGTCGCCTGGCTGGAGTCGATGCTCGAGCGGGCCTGACCCTCGGCGTCAGGCCTGCTCGACCTCGCGCAGCAACGCCTCGAGGTCGTCGAGGTCGATCTGCTCGGCCTGCGCCTTGACCACCAATCGTCCGAGCTCGTCGACGGTCGGCGACTCGAACACGTCCCGCACCGCGAGCTGGACCCCGAACGTGTCGCGGACGCGTGTGATCAGCTGCGTCGCGAGCATCGAGAAGCCACCGAGCTCGAAGAAGCTGTCGTACACCCCGACCCGCTCGATACCCAGCAGGCTCTCGATGATCGCGGTGAGCTGCCGCTCCACCGGGGTGCGGGGTGCGGCGTAGGCGTAGGGGTCGTCGTCGCCGACGGGTCGCGGCAGCGCCCGCAGGTCGTACTCCCCCCACGGCGTGCGGGGCAGTGTGTCGAGGACGAACACCTGGTGCGGCACGAGGTACTCGGGAAGGCGCGCCTTCACGTGGCCGTGCACGGCCGTCGGGCCGCACTCCGGTTCCGGCCCGGCGACATAGCCGACCAGGCACGTCCCACCGTCCGCGTCGGCGTGGCGGAGGACGACGGCGTCACGGACGCCGGGAACGTCGCGCAGCGCGGCGACCGTCTGCACCGGATCGGCGATCGCGGCGGCCGCGGACTCCGCCACGTACTCGAGCGTGCCATCCGGCCAGCGACGGCCGCAGTCGCCGGTGCGCTCCTGCCCGCACCAGATCGCGGCGACCTCGCCGATCGCCGCCCGCCGGCCGGACTCGCGGCGCAGCTCGACCGGCACGTCGGCGAGCGGTATCCCGAGCGGGACGCGCAGGGGGGCGTCACGGTGGTCGACATCGGCCGGAGCGTCGTAGACCGCGAGAGGGCGTCCGTCGGCCGCCATCCGGTAGACGCTCACGCAGCGGCACCCCGGGGCCATCTCGCGCACCGCTTCGAGGTCGTGCGGGAGCAGGTCACCGGTGTTGTCGATGACGACGCAACGCAACGCCGGCAGCTGGGGCAGCGGCGCCAGCGCGGACAGCGCCCGCAGGATTGGCCCACTGGCGTACGCGACGGTCACCCCGTTGTCCCGCAGCCACTCGGCCAGCGCCGCGACGTCCGTGCCGAAAGCACGGTCCGGAATCACGAGCGCGGCGCCGGCGTCGAACGCGCTGCGCATCGCCGCCATGAGATGACCCGGGCGGGCCGTCAGCACGACGACCCTGTCGTCCCGGCCCCACCCGAGCGGCCGGGCTCCCGGTTCTCCCTCGCCCCCGGAACGCGGGCCGGCAGGGGCCGGGAGTCGGTCGGTCCGGGGCGGCAGGACCACGCTCAGGTCGACGGCGCCGGCAGCCGGCTCCCCGATCGGACCGGGATCGAGCACCGTCGAGATCCCGAGCGGTTCGGTCGACGCCGGGTCGCCAGTCTCAATGACGGTGCAGGTCAGGCCTGCCTGTGCCGCTCCGGCCAGGACGGCGACGAAGGCTGCGGTCGGGCGGCGCACGACGCTGACCGGCTCGGTGCCACCAATACCGCGCCGGGCGAGCTCCGCGGCGACGCGATCCGCAGCCGCCGACATCCAGGCGTACGTCCGGGGCCCGCTGCCGTCCACGACGGCGACGAGACCAGGCTCGCCCGCGTGCCGCCCGACGGACCGGTGCGGCTCGGGCGGCGCAGCGGAGGCAGTCGCCGGTACCGCCTCCGGCTCGCCGACGGACGCGTCCAGCAACCGGGTCCGCGGGTCGTCGATCGCGGCGCGGAGCAGAGTGCGCAGCTGACGCATCAGCTCGTGCCCGGCGGCGGCGTCACAGCGGTCCGCGGGGAAGTCCAGCTTGAACCGCAGGACGCCTCGTGACTCCTGGGCGGTGAGCGTCAGGTCGTAGCGGCTGAACAGCGAGGGCGTGTCCATCGGCTCCACGGCGAGCGCGCTGACCTCCTCCGCCTCAGGACTGGCCACGACGTTGAGGACGACCTCGAACAGCGGGGTCCGGCGCGGATCGCGGACGACGTTCAGATCGCGCACGACCTCGTCCATCGGTGCCTCGGCACAGGCGTAGCCGCTGACCGCGATGCCGCGGACGCGCTCGAGCAGGATGTCGAACGCCGGGTTGTCGGACAGGTCGACGCGCAGCGGCAGCAGGTTGACGAAGAAGCCGATCAGCCGGTCCGTCGAGCTGCTGTTCCGACCTGCCACGGGGACGCCCACGACGACGTCACGCTGCCCGGACCACCGGGCGAGCACCGTCGCGAAGACCGCGTACAGCACCATGAAGGAGGTGACACCGTGCTCGCGGCACAGCATGTGCAGGGCCCTGGTCTCGTCCGCCGTCAGCTCGGCCCATACCTGCCCGGCCTCGGCGCGCAGCGCGCTCGTGCGACGCTGCACCGTCGGCAGCGCGAGCGCCCGGGGGGCGCCCCGCAGATGGTCGCGCCAGTGGCTGAGCCGAAACTCCAGCGCGGCTCCGGTGAGCCAGTCCCGCTGCCACACGGCATAGTCGCGGTACTGCACGTCGAGCGGCGCCAGGCCGGCGGACCCCGGGTCGCCGCCCGCCTGGTAGAGAGCGATCAGCTCGCGGACGAAGAGCCCGATCGACCAGGCGTCGGACACGATGTGATGCATCGTCACGCCGAGGAGGTGCTCGCTCTCACCGAGCCTGATCAGGAGGCAGCGGATGAGCCCGCCTGTCTCCAGGTCGAACGGCTCCGTGAGCTCCCGGTCGAGCAGCACCTGCCCGGCGCGCTCGGCGTCGTCCCCCGAGGCTCTGAGGTCCTCGATCCGGAGGTTCCCGATGCCCTCAGGCTCGTCCACGACCTGCACCGGCGTGGTGTCCGACGTCGGGAACCTGGTGCGCAGCGTCTCGTGCCGGGTGATGATCGCCCGGATGCTCGCCTCGAGGACGGCGACGTCGAGTGCCCCGAGGATCCGGCGCCGCCCGTGGACGTTGTAGATCGAGCCCGGCAGCAACTGGTTCTCCAACCACAGTCGCTGCTGGTCGAAGGACAGCACGGGGCGGGCGTCGTCCGCGCGCCGGACGAGCGCCGGCGGCCGGGACGCGCGGCGCGTCACCAACGACCGGGCTGCGACGGCGGCGGCGAGACCCCCGACGGTCTGCGACTCGACGTAGTCGGCGACGGGGATGTCGAGGCCCATCGTCCGTCGCACCTGCGCGATGACGCGCGGCACCTCGGCGAGGTCGCCGAGGGCGAGCAGCGGGTCGTTGACGGCGACGTCGGTGCAGCCGAGGACCTCCTTGAGGATGTCGACGACGGCCTGCTCGTACGGCGTCCGCGGTGGAAGCGGCCGACCGGTCCGCGCGTCGCGCGGGCCGGGTCCTGAGCTGTCGTCGGGTGGGGTCGAGAGAGTCTCCACGGGACGCGCCATACCTGGCATGGTTCCGGGTCGCCCGCCGGCTCTCCTGTCCCCGGTTCGACGGACGCGGCGCCTCACCACTCGATCGGCTTGCGGTTGCGGAAGAACCCGCCGGTGGGCCCGTCGTCCGGCAGCGTCGCCAGCCAGGCCGCCGTGTCGGCGGACCCGGAGAACTCGATCGTCTCGCGGGGGTCGGCGCGGGTCAGCTCGGGGGCCCCGGGGCAGCACGCGTTGACGAGGATGCCGTCGCCGGCCAGGTCAGCGGCGAGGATTCGGGTCAGCCCGTTGATCGCGATCTGCGAGACCCGGTAGGCCGGCAGCCCGGAGGCCATCGTGCGGAGACTTCCGAGCTGACTGGTGATGTTGACGATGCGCCCGTGGCCGTTGCGGCGCATCAGCGGCGCGATCGCCTGCGTGAGCCGCCAGGTGCCCAGGAGATTCGCTTCCAGGGTGCGCCGGACGACGTCCAGGTCGATGTCCAGGGCCGTCTCCTCGCCGTCGACGAGCAGTGCCACGTTGTTCATCAGGGCGTCGCACCCGCCGAGCTGCCGCTCCATCGTCGCGACCAGCCGATCCACGCTGAGCTGGTCGGTGACATCCAGCTGACGCACCGCGACCCGGTCCGCGAGGTCGCCGAGCCAGTCGAGGGCGGCACGTCCGTGGTCCGGCGAGGGGATCGCCATGACCACGCGCATCCCGAGCTCGGCGAGCGCACGGACGATGGCGAGCCCGAGTCCGCGATGGCCACCGGAGACCAGGGCCACGCCGTTCTCGATGGGCGCGGGATCGGCGGCGCCGCGCGCCGACGGGTCGCGCAGCACCCGTTCCGCGCCACCCAGGACGGCGATGGGCCTGCCTTCCTGCCCACGCCGGTCCGCCCTCGGCGACGGGTCGCTCTGTGGGCACTCCCGAGTAGCCATCAGCTCCGTCCCAGGTCGATCCCGAGGCAGCGATACTGCTCGTCCCCCGGACCTGGGGCACGTCCCCGATTGGGGGTCGCCGCGTGGGCCCGCACCGGGTAGCGGCGCGTCGGGGAGCGACCCGGGGATCTACGTCCCCCGAACCAGGGACCGATTGCGCCCGGTGGGCAGGACTAAGGTCCCGGATCATCGGTCGATCAATGACAGATCTCTTGATTCAGGCCCGTTTATCACAGACTCTCTGATCACACGTCGAGTAGTGCACACGACCTACGGGGGTACTGGTGATTCGTACAGATCTACTCATCTCCGCCCCCTGCTTCCTGATGGGCCTGAGCCGGGTCCTCACCGAGGCCGGCGTCAGGATCGTCGCCGTCCGGACCTCTCCCGACGAGGATCCGTCCTGGCTGGCCGACGCCGCGCTGATCGATGCCGACGCTGTGCCCGGCCCCGACCTCCGCTCGATCACCGAGACGGCGAAGTCGATGTCGGTGCTCGTCCTGATCAACGACCTGGCCCACGACGGGGAGACGTACCTGCGCGCCGGAGCGACAGGGGTGGTCAACAAGAGCGAGGCCGGACCGGGCATCATCAGCGCAGTGCGGATGGTCACCTCGAGCACCTGCGGTGGCGCGGCACAGCCGCCGACCGCCCCGACTACCGCGTGGCCTCCGGCTGCGACCTGCCAACTGTCCGAACGCGAGGAGCAGGTTCTGCGCCAGATCGCGCACGGCCTCACCCATGCCCAGGTGGCGACCCGGCTCGGCATCAGCCCGCACACCGTCGACACCTACGTCAAGCGGATCCGGTCCAAGCTCGGCGTCGGCAACAAGGCCGAGCTGACCCGCGCGGCGCTGCTCGGCAGGCTCGTCGCGGCGGTCGACGGCGAGGCCGCCGTCGGCGCGCGTGACGTGACGCTCGGCGGCCTCACCGCGTAGGCAGTGCCGCTCGCGACGACGTAGGAGGCCGCTCCATGCGGTTGAGTGAACGCGTGGTGGCAGCCGTCGACTCGCCGATCGGGGCGACATTCGAGCTGCTCGAGCACTGCCGTGGCGATGTCCTCGACCTTGCCCAGGCAGCCCCCCAGTACCCGCCGGCGCCCGAGGTGATGGAGCGCATCGCCACCGTTGCGCGGGGCGCGCGGGGTGCCGAGTACACCGAGATCGCAGGGTTGCCGAACCTGCGGGCAGCGTTCGCCGCCAGGCTGTCCGCCGCGTACCGCGGCACGGTGCGGCCCGAGCAGGTCGTGGTCACCGCAGGCTGCAACCAAGCATTCTGCCTGGTCATGTCGGCGCTAGCCGACCCCGGGGACGAGATCGTCCTGGCCCTCCCGTACTACTTCAACCACGACATGTGGCTACGCATGTCCGGGATCGTGCCGCGGTACCTCGAGCCCGGCCCGGACCTGGTCCCGGTCGCTGCGGACGTCGGGCGGCTTGTCACCGATCGCACGCGTGCCATCGTCCTGGTGACCCCCGGTAACCCCACCGGGGTGACCCTCACGCCGCACCAGCTCGCCGACTTCCTCGAGGTGGCGCGGCGGCACGGTGTCGCACTCGTCCTGGACGAGACCTACCGCTCGTTCCGCGGCACCGACGAGCCTGCGCACTCCCTCTTCGCCGATCCACAGTGGACGGACACGCTGATCAGCCTGCACAGCTTTTCCAAGGACCTTGCCCTGCCGGGCTATCGGGTCGGGGCCGTGGCGGCGTCACGCGAGCTTCAGCGGGAGGTCACGAAGCTGCTCGACTGCGTCGCGATCTGCGCGCCACGCATCGGGCAGGAGGCCGTCCTGGCCGGCCTCGCCGCCGCGGCGGGGTGGCAGGCGGCCCGGGCGGCCGAGCTCGCCGGGCGGCGGGTCGAGCTGGCCGACGTCATGGCCCGTCGTCCGGGCGGGTTCGAGCTGCTCGGCCTCGGCGGCTTCTTCGGTTGGGTACGGCACCCGTTCGCGGGCCGCTCTACGGACGAGGTGGCGCGCGAGCTCGCCCTCGAGCACGGCGTCCTCGTGGTGCCCGGCACGGCGTTCCTGCCTGACGACCGAGCCACCTTCCGGATCAGCGTCAGCAACCTGGACAGCGCGGGCATCGTGGAGTTTGCCGGCCGGCTCGCCGCGGCCGGGGCCGGTGCTGCCGCTCAGTAGATGATGCGGTTGTCCGGCGCCGGCCGCCAGGCCCTGGAGCCGCGCAGATTCTGCGTAACGTTGAGTCGCTTGAGCCACCGGTCCGTTCCGTCGTAACTGGCACGGAACGACGCGCGGCCGTGGACGGCACGGTAGTTGTCGATGAACGCGATGTCGCCGGGCCGCAACACCACCTCAGCCATGTGCGCGTCGATCCGGTCGCACAGGCCTCGGAAGGCGCGCAGCGAGCGGGGCGGCCAGCCGTCGGTCCTCATGTGGTAGGGGTCGAGCGCCAGGTACGGGTCGTTGCGGTCTCCGAACAGCACCGGCCGTTTCACCGGGTGGTCGTTCCACGACTGGATCAGCGTGAAGCTGCGCGCGCGCAGCCGGTCGACCGTCGGGTCGCCGGTCGACTCCGCGACGTTCTGCGGCTGGTGGGAGTTGTCCGGCAGCTGCGTGAACTCGGCCTCGAACAGCGCCTCCACGTCGACCTGCGACCAGTCGATGTCCGCGCCGTCGCAGACCAGCGTCGCCACCTCGTCCGGGTTGCGCAAGCACATCAGTGCCACGTAGTCGCCCCGGCACGGGTGGAACGCGTCCTCGGTGTGCCAGGACAGGTGCTGCAGGCTGTTCGAGCCGATCTCGATGAACTCGTGGCCCCGGATCGGCAGCACGTCGTGCATGATCCTGCCGTCCTGCTGCGTGGCCCAGCCGAACGCGTCGCCCAGTACGGACGCGCAGAGCAGAAAGAAGATCTCCTGCGCGAACGCGGGCGAGGCGTACTGGCTGTCCCGCCAGTGCTCCGGTGTCGGGCCCAGCGCGGCATCATCGAGCTCGAGACCGGAGACGACGCACAACCCGGCCGGTTCCCGCAGCCGGAAGTCCTCAAGGAAGCGGACCAGGTCCGGGGGCAGCCCGTTCGCCAGCGGGCGGGCACGCCTGGCCAACTCCGGGTCCTCGACGGTGTCGTACGCGAGAGCGAGCTCCGCCAGCAGCGGCGCGACGGCCCGATTGTCGGCCGGCGAGAGCGCGAAGCGGCAGCCCGGACGAGCGGGGGTACCGGGAGCAGGCGGCATCGGCACCTCGGCGTCGACGGCAGGAGCCAGGACATCAGCCACGCGGCAAGCATGCTGCCCGTGGGGGGAGCCGGTCGGTCCCCGTTTGGTGGGACGTCTCGCCGCCCCGCAAGCGGCCTAACGTCGCCGTACACGCCGCTGCAGGCACACGCGGGTGGCGACCGACATTCCGGGCGGACACGGTGACACAGGTCTTCGATCTTCCGGCCGGCACCGGCGACGCGGGCGCCGACGCGCCGGTCTACGACCCCTTCGACTACCGGATGCACGCCGATCCCTACCCGACCTACGCGTGGCTGCGCGCGAACGCACCGCTGTACCGCAACGAGGAGCGCGACTTCTGGGCGCTGTCCCGCTACGCCGACGTCGAGGTCGCCCTGAGCAGGTCCACGCATTTCTCGATCCGTAACGGCATCTCGCTCGAACCCGAGCTGTGGGGGCCGCTGGCCGCCAAGCGGATCCTGTTCCACGCCATGGACCCGCCCGAGCACGGCGTCTACCGCCGGCTCGCTTCCCATCCGTTCCTCCCCCGCCACGTGGCCGAACACGAGCCGCGCATCCGCGAGCTGGCCAGGGCCCGGCTGGTACCCCTGCGCGACCAGCGCAGCTTCGACTTCGCCACCGAGTACGCCGCCGCGCTGCCGAACGACGTCATCTGCGACATGGTCGGCATGCCGTTCGAGTTGTGGGACCAGACCCGCGCCTACACCGACCAGCTCAACCAGCGCGAGGACGGCTCGGACGAACGGGGCGAGACCGCCGTGGCGGCGGCGTTGCGGCTGGCGGATCACTTCCTGTCGCTCATCACCGACCTGCGCCGGAATCCGCGCGAGAACCTCACCTACCGGATGATCGAGGCCGAGGTCGACGGCGTGAAGCTCACCGACGCCGAGATCGTCGCCTTCCTGTTCCTGGTCATCAGTGCCGGCAACGAGTCGACCGGCAAGACGATCGGCAACGCCTGGTACCAGGGCGGTCTGCTCCCGGACGTCCAGGTAGCCGGGTTGAACGGCCGCGCCGACGACTGGGCCACGGAGGCGGCGCGGTACGACTCCGGTAACCAGATGACGGTGCGGCAGCTGGCCCGGGACATGACGATCCACGGGACCCCCCTGGAGGCGGGTGCGCGGATCGCGGTCCTGCTCGGGTCCGCCAACCGCGACGAGACGGTCTTCCCCGACGCCGACCGCTTCGACCTCGACCGGGACAACAGCAAGCTGATCAGCTTCGGCCGGGGGCCGCACCACTGTCTCGGCGCGGCTCTCGCGAAGCTGGAGATGCGCATCGCCCTCGAGCAGGCCGGCGCCGTCTTCTCCGGCTACGAGCTCGACCTGGCGAAGGCCCGCCGAGTGCACTCCGCGAACCAGCGTGGGTTCGCGTCGCTGCCGTGCGCGGTGACGCCACGCTCTCGGACCGTCGCCGTATGAGGCTCGGTCGGTCCCCGTTACCAGGGACCGGAAGCACGTGCCGCGCGGCCGTAGTGTCGCGACGCGACCCACCTGACTCCGCTGCCTTCGACCGCTCGGAATGGGACGATTGATGACGCCGATGCAGGTTTCCAACCTCACGACCATGGAGGTCGACGCGCTGACCGACGTCGACGGCGGCCTCAACCTCACCGACGGTCATGCGCGCCTGCACCTGACCCGCGAGCAGGCGGCCATCGTCGAGCACCTGCCGGAGATGTTCGCCGTCGCGTCGTCGCGAGCCTTCCCGGCCATCGAGTACGAGGCGCACTCGGCGTTCCTCAACGCGGTGGGCCAGCACAGCGCCCCGCTCGGCACGGGTCGGATCATGAGCTGCTACTCCTCGACGCTGGCCACCGACATCGTCGCCCGAGCCCTGCCGGACGGCGCGCAGGTCGCCGTCCTGCACCCGACGTTCGACAACATCGCCGACTTGCTCGTCACCCGCGGCCTCACGCTCGTCCCGTTCTCCGAGGACGCGCTCCTGGACCGGCGCTGGCCGGCTCCGCCGACGCGAGCGATCGTCCTGACGCACCCGAACAACCCGACCGGGCTCGTCACGCCGAAGGAGCACTTGCGCTCGCTCGCCGAGCATGCGGCGGCGCACGGCCAGACCGTGATCATCGATGCGAGCTTCCGCGGCCAGGTCCGCTCTGCGCAGTACGACACGTACGAGGTGCTCGAGAACGCCGGCACGGACTGGATCATCATCGAGGACACCGGCAAGCTGTGGCCGACGCACGAGCTGAAGATCGGCCTGCTCGCACACAGCACGCGGACGACCCTGCCGATCAGGCGGGCCTTCTCGGAGTCGCTGCTCGGCGCCTCACCGGTCGTCCTGCAGCTGGTGAAGCTGCTCGCGGACGACTGGGCGGACGGCGGCTACGAGCGTTCCCGCGCGCTGATCGACCGCAACCGGGACGCGGTGCGCGACGAGCTCGTGTCGGTCGGCCTCGCGCTCGCCGATCCGGACTCGCAGATCAGCGTGGCCCGCATCGACCTCGGCGAGAGGGGCCTGGGCTCGGAGGTCCTGTACAAGGAGCTGCTCACCCGCGGCGTCCACGTGCTGCCGTGCGCGCCGTTCCACTGGGCCGACCCGGAAAGCGGGCGACGCTACATCAGGATCTCCCTGGCGCGTCCCTACGAGGTCGTGTCCGCCGCCGCGCGCGCGCTCGCCGCCGCCTACCGCGACATCTGCGTCGCGGCGACCTGACGCGGCCAACCCTGCAACGGCCGCCATGACGACCAGCGCACTCGACGCCGCCTGGGCAGACGCGTCCGTCCACCCGGTCCCGGAATACGATCCGTTCGACTTCCGGATCCACGAGGACCCCTACCCGACCTTCGCCTGGATGAGGGCGAACGCACCCGTATACCGCAACGAGGCCGGTGACTTCTGGGCGCTGTCGCGGTACACGGACGTCGAGTACGCGCTGCGTCACCCGAAGCTCTTCTCCAGCATCAACGGCATCTCGTTGGAGTCCGAGCTGTGGGGGCCGGAGGCGGTGAAGACCAGCCTGTTCCTCTCGATGGATCCACCCGAGCACGGCGCCTACCGGCAGCCGACGTCAAGCGCGTTCACACCGCGGAATGTCGCGAAGCTGGAGGCACGCATCCGCGAGTTGGCCCGGATCAGGCTGACGCCCCTGCGTGACCTGACGAGCTTCGACTTCGCGGCCGATTTCGCGGCGGCCTTGCCGAACGACGTCGTCTGCGAACTGCTCGGCGTGCCGGCGTGCGATTGGGACCAGGTGCGCGCCGACGCCGATCAGCTCAACGAGCGGCACGACGGCACGCAGGAACGCGGGCCCGACGCGGTGGGTGCGGGGCTGCGCCTGGCAACCTACTTCGCCGACCTCGTCCACGACGTGCGGCGCCGGCCGGGGGACGACCTGACCTCGGAGATGATCAGCGCCGAGGTCCACGGCGAGAAGCTGACCGATTCCCAGGTCGTCGCGTTCCTGTTCCTCGTCGTCACCGCGGGGAACGAGTCGACGGGCAAGACGCTCGGCAACGCGTGGTACCACGCCTGGCGGCACCCGGAGGTCCAGCGGGCCGGGCTCGACGGGCGCGCCGAGGCCTGGGCGATGGAGACGTTGCGCTACGACTCCGCCAGCCAGATGGTGGCGCGGACCATGACCGCAGATCTCGAGTTGCACGGCACGCGGCTGAAGGCCGGGTCGCGCGTCGCGATCCTGCCGGCGTCGGCCAACCGCGACCAGCGGGTGTTCCCCGCCCCCGATGTCTACGACCTGGACCGGGACACCTCGAAGACGGTGAGCTTCGGCCGCGGCCCGCACCACTGCCTCGGCGCGGCGCTCGCCCGGCTCGTCATGAAGGTCGCTCTGGAGGAGATCGGGGCCCTCGTCGACGGCTACGAGATCGACATCGCGAAGGCCCGCCGGGTTCACTCGCCGCACCAGCGAGGGTTCGCATCGCTGCCCTGCTCGGTGACGCACCGCCCGCGGCCCGTGGAGACGAGGTCGCCGTGACCACTCGAGCCGTCGCGCCGCGGCGGGACCGTGCTGACCCGATCCCGCACGTCGACCTGGCAGATCCCGACCCGGCCGTCTCTCTGCTGCACGACCAGGTGCTGACCGACCTGCGGCCCACGCATCCCGTCTTCTGGCACGGCCCGAAGAGCCGCCCCGGTTTCTGGGCGGTGATCCGCTACGCCGAGACCTTGCAGGTGTACCGGGACAGTGCGACGTTCTCGGCCGAGCACGGCATGACGATCGACAGTCTGCAGTCCGACCGGGACGCCGCCAGCGGGATGATGGTCGAGGTCACCGACCCGCCGGAACACCGGCGGCTGCGGCGCAGCATCAGCGTGTTCTTCGCCGACGGCGTGGTGGGAAACATGACGCCGCTCATCGACGAGTACGTCCGGAACCTGCTGGCCGACGTGCGCGGGACCGGCGACGCCGTCGACTTCGCCGATGCCGTCGCGAGCCGGATCCCCACCTACGCCGCCGGGTTGCTCCTCGGGCTCCCTCCGGACGACCTCGAGTGGATCACCTCCCGGACGGCCCTGGTGTTCCTCTCGGGGGCGGCCGACGCCGGAGCGGACCTGCGCAAGGAGGCCGAGCAGGCGAACAACGAGCTGCTCAGCTACTTCGCGCGGCTGCTGCGCGCAGCCCGGCGCGGCACCTCCAGCTGTGGCATGGTGCAACGGCTGGCCGCCGGCACCGCGACCCGCGACGGCCTCAGCATGCCCGAGGTCATCCTCAACTCCCTCAATCTGGCCATCGGCGGCACCACGACGGCGCGTGCCGTGCTGACCAACCTGATGCACGGCCTGCTGGAGTTCCCCGAGATCCTCGCTGCGCTGCGCAGCCATCCGCAGGCGGTGCCGACCGCGATCGAGGAAGCCGTGCGCTGGGCGAATCCGGTGCGGCACCTCGCTCGGGTCGCCACGCGCGACGTCGAACTCGGCGGCCAGGACCTCCGAGCGGGTGACCCCGTTCTGGTCTGGCCCCGCTCGGCCAACCGCGACGAGTCCGTCTTCACTCACGCTCACGCCTTCGACATCCACCGCCACCCGAACCCGCACATCGGCTTCGCGGCCGGCTCGCACAGCTGCCCGGGCACGGGCCTGGCCCGTGCCCAGCTGCGGGCGACGCTGCAGTGCCTGGTGGAGTCGGTCGCGCGTGCCGAGCCGGCCGGCCCGACGCGGCTACTGCAGTCGAACTTCCTGCACGGCTTCGCCCATCTACCGGTGCGCCTGCACGGGACGCCCTGAAGGTACGGGCGACCCGCTTCATGGGACAGCACAGCGCCCGACGGCCCGGATACGTTCGCTGACATGGCCGCACCGACGCTTGCCGGCGTCCTGCTCGCGAGGGCCGAGGCGCATCCGGCATCCACCGCATACGAACAGCCGGACCCCGCCGGTGGCTTGCGCACGCTGACGTACGCGCAGCTCGCGGCACGGGCGACGGCCCTGGCCGGGGATCTGGCGGCGAGCGGCACCGGCCCCGTGCTCCTCGCGCAGCCCGCCGGGACGGACTACGCCGTGGCGGTCTTCGCGGGCTTCCTGGCGGGCCGCCCCGTCATCCCGGCGTTCCCTCACGAGACCTCGTCCCCGGACCGCGGCCGGCTGGCAGGAATCATCGCCGATGCCCGGCCCACCGCGGTGGTCGCGCCTCTGCACGACCCGCAGCTGGGTGTGCCGGTGACCCTGTCCGTGCCCGGCGCGGAGGCGGACACGACGCCGTGGTCGACGCCGTCCGTGACCGCACGACCCGACGTCGCGGTGATCCAGTACACGTCGGGCAGCACCGGCCGCCCGCGCGGCGTGCTGGTGCGACACGAGAGCCTGGCCGCGAACACGGCGGCGATCGCCGAGCGCTTCGGGCTGACCGGGGAGTCGAAGGGGCTGACCTGGCTGCCGCCGTTCCACGACATGGGGCTCGTCGGCGGCCTGCTCACGCCCGTCGTGGCAGGCATCCCGGTCCGCGTGCTGGCGCCGCAGGACTTCCTCAAGTCGCCCCTGTGGTGGCTGCACCAGATCAGCCAGAGCGGCGCGACGGCGTCGGGGGGACCCAACTTCGCCTTCGACCTGTGCGTGCGCCGGGTGCGCTCACCCGGTCAGCTCGACGGGCTGGACCTGTCCGGCTGGCAGGTCGCCTTCAACGGCGGGGAACGGGTGCGGGCCGGGACGCTGGCCGAGTTCGCCCGGACCTTCGCGCCGGCAGGCTTCCGTTCGCAGGCGTTCCTGCCCTGCTACGGCCTGGCCGAGGCGACACTCATCGTCAGCGCGGGCCGTTGGTCGGGCCATGACCGCGACGCCCACGAGCCGGTCGGCTGCGGTACGCCGGTCACCGGCCAGCAGGTCCGCATCGTCGACCCCGCCGGTCCGACAGCGGCCGCGGACGGCGAGGAGGGCGAGATCTGGATCCGCGGGGCGCAGATCACCGACGGGTACCTCTCCGGTGACCCCGACGGCTTGTTCGGCGAGCTGGACGGCGTCCGGTACCTGCGAACCGGCGACCTCGGCAGGCTGCGCAACGGTGAGCTCACCGTGACCGGCCGGATCAAGGATGTGATCGTCTTCCGCGGCGTCAACCACCACGCTGCCGACGTCGAGGCGGCGGCGCTGGCCGAGGCCGGTGACTGCGCGCGCCGTGCGGCCGCCTTCCTCGACGACACCGGTCGCAACCCGGTCCCCGTCCTCGTGCTCGAGGTCGGTAGCGAGCGCGACGAGGCCCTCGCCGTACGCATCCGCACCGCCGTTCTCGCCAGGACCGGCCTGCGCCTGGGGCACGTCGTCATCACCGGGCCTGGCAGCGTTCCTCGCACGTCCAGCGGGAAGGTCCGGCGATCGGCCTGCCGCGACGCGCTCGCAGCCGGCGCCTACGCCGAGGCCGTGTGCATCGGTGACACGGTGGCCGCCGCGGCCCGCAGCGGCGAGCCGACCGCCGCCGCTGACGACGGTTCGCGCGAGGCCTGCGACCGGCTCGCCGGTCTGGTCGCGGGGATCGCGGCGGAGGTCTGCGAGATCGAGGACTGCCCGCCGGACGTGGCGCTCATGGACCTCGGCATGGACTCTGTCCGCGCTGCCGAGGCCGCCGCCGTGCTCGAGCATGCCCTCGCGATGTCTGTCCCGCTCCAGGCTGTGCTCGGCGCGGCGACGTCCCGCGGGGTCGCCGCGCGGCTCGTGACGCACTGGGCCGAGGCCGGGATCGCGCCACGCGAGGTCATCGACCGCATCCAGGCGCTGGACTCCGTCCAGATCGGCACCCGATGAGCACCACCGCCGGCCGCGAGCTGGTGCGCCGCTGGCGTGCCACCGCGGCCGGCGCGGTCCGGTGGTCCGATCGCGTCCCGGTCTCTGCGGTGCAGCGCGGCATCCTGGTCTTCGAACGGCTCCGGCCGGGCACCGCGGTGTTCAACCTCTGCTTCGCCGCCCGCCACACCGGGCCGCTGGACGACGCGCGCCTCGATGGCGCGCTGACCGCCATGGTGCGCCGCCACCCAGCCCTGCGCAGCACCTTCGCCGACGGCCCGGACGGCCCGATCTGCATCATCGGCGAGCCGGCCACCGTCACGGTGCGGTGGTCGGACCTGCGGCACATCCCCGCGGCGGACCGCGCTGCGGCCGCTCACGAGCGGGCCGAGCTGGCCGCCGCCGAGCCGTTCGACCTCGAACGCGGTCCGCTCATCCGGGTGCACGGGTACCGGTTGGACGACGACGAGCGCCTGCTCGTGTTCACCGGTCACCATCTGGTCTGCGACGGCGCGTCGGTGAAGGTCCTGCTCGACGAGCTGGACGCCGCCTACCGAGGCCGGCTGGTCGGCGAGGTGCCGTTCGTCGAGCCGGAGTCCGCGAAGCCGTCGGCGCTCGCGCACTGGCGCGAGCGGCTGTCCGGACTGCCGGACCTCGACCTTCCCGGCGACGACCCCGGCCGGCGAACCCCCAGCTTCCGTGCCCGGGCCGTCCTCCTGGAGGTCCCCAGCGACGTCGTCGACGCCGCCGACGCGCTCGCCCGCGCCGAAGACGCCACCCCGTTCATGGTCGTTCTCGCGGCCTTCCAGCTGCTGCTCGGCGAGCAGGCCGGGCAGCGGGACTTCGCCGTTGGGTCGCCCCACGCCGGACGCACCCGCCCAGGTGAGCGCGGCGCGGTGGGGCTGCTGTCCGACCTGCTCGTCCTGCGTGCGGACCTGGGCGGCCGCCCGACCTTCCGTGAGCTCGTGCGCCGCGCGCGGCGCACGTGCCTGGACGCGTTCACCCATCGCTGCGTGCCCTTCGAGGATCTCGTGGCCACTCTCGCACCAGGGCGCCAGCTCGCCGGGGCGCTGGTGCGGGCAACGCTGGCGTATCACGGCGAGCGAACGCAGGCGACCCTCGCCGGCTCGACGCTCGAGCCGGTGACCCTGTCGCGGTCCGCCGTCCGGCACGACATCGAGCTGCACCTGTGGCGCGAGGACGGCTGTCTGCGCGGCCGGTGGGACGCCAGCGCGGACACCTTCGAGCCGGCCTCGGCCGAGCGGATGGCGCAGCGGCTGCCCGTGCTGCTCGCCCGCGCGCTCGCCGAGCCCGACCGGCCGGTCGGCGAACTCGACCTGCTCACCGACGACGAGCGCGAGCTGCTCGACGCCTGGAGCGTGGGACCCGTGCCGCCCATTCCGGACGTCGGCCTGCCCGAGCTGTTCGCGGCGCAGGTCCGGCGCACGCCCGACGCCGTGGCCGTGTGCGATGCACGGCGTGAGCTGACCTACAGCCAGCTCGACGAGCGTGCCAACCAGCTGGCGCGGCTCCTGCACGACACCGGCGCCGGTCCCGGCGACGTGGTGGGTCTCAAGCTCGCCCGGTCGGTCGACCTGATCGTCGCGATGCTCGGCGTCCTCAAGGCGGGAGCGACGTACCTGCCGCTCGATCCGGCCTACCCGGCTGACCGCACCGACTACATGCTGCGCGACAGCGGCGCACGAACCGTCGTCACCGAGGCGGACCTGCGGGCCGCCGCCACGCAGCCGACGTCCGAGCCGGACGTGACGATCGACCCTGGCAGCACGGCCTGGGTGCTCTACACCTCCGGTTCGACCGGCAGGCCCAAGGGCGTGCTCGTCACGCACCGCAACGCGGTGACCCTGGCGCTCTGGGGCGCGGACGAGTTCACCCCCGCGCAGCTGTCGCGGGTCATGTTCGCGACGTCCGCCTGCTTCGACGTGTCCGCGTTCGAGATCTACGTGCCGCTGTGCTCCGGAGGCGCCGTGGTCGTGGTCGAGAACGCGCTCGCGCTGCTGGCCGAGACACCCGAGGTGACGATGATCTGCGCGATCCCCTCCGCGGTCCGCGCGCTCCTCGCCGCCAACGCGGTTCCGAGGAGCGTCCGCGCGCTCGGGCTCGGCGGCGAGGCCGTCACCGGAACGATCGCCGACGACCTGTACGCCACTGGGCACGTCGAGCTCGTCGCGGACCTCTACGGCCCGACCGAGGACACGACGTACTCCGTGCGCGCGCGGCTGCGGCCCGGAGAGCGGCCGCCGCCCATCGGTGCGCTGCTGCCCCACGGACGCGGGTACGTGCTCGACGAGGCGCTGAGGCGGGTGCCGGTCGGCGCCGTCGGCGAGCTGTACCTGGCCGGCCGAGGACTCACCACCGGCTACGTGGGTCAGCCCGGTCTCACCGCCGGTCGCTACGTCGCCGACCCGTTCGCGGCCGAACCCGGCCGGCGGATGTACCGGACCGGTGACCTGGTCCGCCACCGCTGCGACGGTGCGTTGCTCTACCTCGGGCGGCGCGACTTCCAGGTCAAGGTCCGCGGTGCGCGGATCGAGCTCGGCGAGATCGAGAGCGCCCTGCAGCGTCACCCCGACGTCCGGGAGGCGGTCGTGGTGCTGGCCGGCGAGCGGCTGGTCGCGTACGTTACCGGCCGCCGTCCCGGCGAGCTCGAACTCGACGACGTGCGGGACGCGGCCCGCCGCACCCTGCCGGCCGTCATGGTCCCGAGCAGCCTCGTCCTGCTCGACAGGCTGCCGCTGACCCCCAACGGGAAGGTCGACCGGAGCGCGCTGCCGACGCCGCGGGAGCACGAGAGCACCGGTCGCGGCCGCCCTCAGGGGCCCGCCGAACAGCTGGTCGCCGCGGTGTGGCGCGACGTGCTCGGACGACGCGACGTGGCACGAGAGGACGACTTCTTCGACCTGGGCGGCGACTCGCTGCGAGCCGGGAAGGCGCTCACCCGCCTGCGCCAGGCGACCGGAGCGGACGTCGGGTTGCCTCTGGTGTTCGAGCACACCCGCCTCGCCGACCTGGCGGCGGCGTTGCCTGCGGGGAGCGTGGCTCCGTCCGTTCCCGCGGTGGTGACGCCCAGGGATCCGGCCGCGACGCCCGTCCTGTCCTTCGAGCAGCAACGGGTGTGGCTGGACAGCCTGCTGAAGCCCGCCACGGCCTACAACGTGCACGGCCGCTGGCTGCTGCGCGGCCCGCTGGATGTCGCGGCGCTGACGCGGTCCGTCCGGGCCGTCGTCGAGCGGCACGAGACGCTGCGCACGGTCTTCCCGCTCGCCGACGGGCTGCCCGTGCAGGAGGCTGCGGGTCCGCAGCCCGGCCACGAACTCCGGTTCGTCGACGTGACAGCCGCGGCGGACCCTGCGGCGCAGGCCGCTCAGCTCGCAGACGACCAGGCGGCGACGGCCTTCGACCTCGTCACCGGTCCGCTGTTCGGCGCCCTGCTGGTCAGGCAGAGCCCGACCGAGCATCTGCTGAGCGTGACGATCCACCACATCGTCTGCGACGGCTGGTCCATCGGGCTGTTCGTGCGCGAGCTGTCGGCGCTGTACGCAGCCGGCGGGAACGCCGGCCGCGCCGAGGTCGTCGCGGTGCCGTTGCAGTACCGCGACTACGCGGTGTGGCAGCGTGCGCGGCTCGACGACACCCGGCTGGCGGCGGAGGTGGAGGCCTGGCGGGACCGGCTGGCCGACGCGCCGCCCGCGGTGAGCCTGCCGGTGAGCCGACGCCGCGCGCCCACCCACGGCGCGGTAGGCGGCCGGGTCGGCGTGACCGTGGACGAGGCCACCACGACCGCGCTGCGCCGCCTGAGCCGCGAGCACGAGGCGACCCCGTTCATGGCGATCCTGGCGGCCCTGGCGGTGATGCTGCGCCGGTGGTCCGGACAGGAGGACCTCGTGGTGGGCGTCCCGGTCAACACCCGCGGCGAGGCCGGGGTCGATGCCCTGATCGGGTTCTTCGTCAACACCGTTCCGGTGCGCGTTGAGGTCGCGGGCGACCCGTCGTTCACGGACCTGCTGCGCACCGTCCGAGCCGCCTGCCTCGACAGCTACGTGGCACGCGGCGAGACGCCCTTCGACGTCCTGGTGCGCGAGCTGCGCGTCGTTCGCGACCCGGGCCGGAGCCCGTTGTTCCAGGTGCAGCTCAGCATGGTCGACACCGCGGACGGCGACTGGCAGCTGGGGGACGTGCAGGTCGTACCGCTCGACGTGCCCCCACAGCCGAGCAAGTCGGACTTCTCGCTGGACGTCCTCGATCAGGGCGGCAGCTACCGGCTGGAGCTGTCGTACTACGCGGATCGCTACGACGCGGCCACCGCACAGGCGTTCACCGACCAGCTGCTGCGGGTCATCGCGGCCGTGGTCACCGACCCGGCGCGCCCCGTGCTCGAGCACGAACTCGCCGCCGGCCCCACACGGTACGGTCCGCTCCCGCGCGTCGAACTCACCGAGGACGACGTGCTCGCCGTCCCGCTGGGTGCTGCCGCGCCCGAGCACGGCGCCGTCGCCTCGGCCCTCGCCGGGGCCGCCACCCTGGTGCTACCGGACCCGGGCACGGCTGCCGATGCGGACGACCTCGTCGACTGGCTGCAGGAGAAGGCCGCGACGGCGATCTACCTGACACCACCGGTGCTGCGGGCGCTGACCGCGCCCGCGCGACCCGGCCTCCCGCTGCGGTACGCCTTCGTCGTCAACGACGCGGACCTCCTGGTGCGAGACGTCGAGCGGTTACGCGAGCTCGCACCGCAATGCCGGGTGTTCGGGGTGTGCCCCGACGAACGCGGTGAGGTGCCCGCGGCGCTGTTCGAGGTCCCTGCGGACTGGCAGGCGGCGACCGCACCGCTGCGCGTCCCCCTCGGTGTCCCCGTCCGGCCCACCACCCTGCGCTGCCCGGCCGGGCAGCCCGCAGCCGTCGGCGAAGTCGCCCGATGGGACGCGCGGCCCGGCACGGACGTTCGTCTCCGGCCGGACGGGCAACTGGAGTTCGCCGCACCGCTCGGCGACCCTCTGGAGACGGTCGCGACCGTCCTGGACGTACCCTGCGCGCGCGACGCCATCGTGCTGCCCGACGAGGCCGGGATGGTCTGCTGGGTGGCCGATCCGGCCTGTGCCGTCGACCTGCACCGGTTGCGCCAGCATCTCGTCACCCGGTTGCCGGAGTATCTGGTTCCGGCCCGGATCGAGCTGCGGCGGACCCTGCCGCTGATGCCCGACGACAGGCACGACCTGGCTGCGTCCGTGCGCGCAGCACGGGCCGGCGCAGGGACGCAGGAGCTGACGTGATCCCCAGGACCCACGAGATCACTGCACGCGTGACCGGCGCGGGTGACGGAGGGCCTGCTCCGGGAGCCCCTCCGCCCCATCGACCAGGAGGGGTGGCCATGGTCATCAGCGAGGGCGAGCCGTCGAACGGGCCTCGGTTGCTCCGGTCACTCCTCCCGTCCGACGTCGCTGCGGCCGAGGCGTTCGGCGATCTCGACGAGCCCTTGTATCCCGAGGAGTCGGTGTTCCTGGCCCGAGCGGTGGACAAACGGCGTCGGGAGTTCAGCACCGTCCGGGGCTGTGCCCGTACCGCACTCGCGCAGTTGGAGATGGCTCGTCCACCGATGGTGCCGGGCCGGGACCGCGCCCCGTCGTGGCCGGACGGCGTCGTCGGAAGCATGACTCATTGCCATGGCTACGCCGCAGCCGCAGTGGGCCGCGCGGACGGGATCCGCGGCCTCGGAGTGGACGCCGAGCCGCACGCACCGTTGCCGCCCGACGTCGTCCGTCTGGTGACCCGGCCCGGCGAGTGCCGAGACCTGGCCGGGTGGCGACGGGACTGCCCGACGGTGTGCTGGGACCGGCTGCTGTTCAGCGCGAAGGAGAGCGTTTACAAGGCCTGGTATCCGATCGCGCGGCGGTGGCTGGGATTCAGTGATGTCCGAATCACCGTCGACATCGCGGCAGGCACCTTCGGCGTCGAGCTGAACCCAGGCGCCCGGCCGGGCAGCGACCTGCCGGCTTCCCGGCTGACCGGCCGGTGGACCGTCAGTCACGGACTGGTCGTCACAGCCGTCACCGTCCCCATCACCATGGACTGCGCGGCGTGGTGCACCTCTTGACGACCCGGTGATCCCACATACCTCCACCGCCGGCCCAGATCACCGCACCGCAGGACGTCGACTCCCGGAACCGGCCGGTGAGTCCGGGTTCAGTCGTCCTCTGCCGAGGGCATCGTGGCCTCGAGCCCAGGGACGGGACAGCCCTGGTCCCCTGCAGCGAGGGCCGTCGCGCTGTGCTGCGTGCTCAACTGCCAGACCCCGACCAAGTCGTCGCCGTCGAGAACCAGTTCCTGCGGAGCGGGACGGCTCAGGAAGGCGGTCAAGCTCGCCGTCAGGCCATAGGCTCCGACGTTGGGGACGGCAAACACATCGCCGACGCGCGGTGTCTCGATCGGAGTGAGCACCGCCAACCGGTCCAGTGGCGTACACAACGGCCCCACTATGTCCGCCCTCACGACCTGACCTGCACGGGTCGCGGACAGGTTCACCGGGGTGGTGTTCGGTCGTAGCACTCGGCCGAGCCCCGCCATGCCGCCGAGCACATTGATCCCCGCGTCCACCACGATCACCGTGCCGCCGGTCCGCGGCTTGACGTCCACCACGGTGGTCAGCAAGTGACCGGACGCCGCAACGAGTCGCCGCCCGGCCTCGAACCACACGTGCCGAGTTGGTCCAGCACTCCAGTCGGCCAACAGCTCGGTCAGACCATCACGCAGTCCATCCAGCTCGCACCCCTTGCCTTGGACCGCGTACGGCCACGGGAAGCCGCCGCCGAGGTCGACGACGCGAGGCACGACACCAGCCTCACCGGACACCTCGTCGACCAGCCGCTTCGCATGTTCGAAGCCGGCCAGCAGGTCTGCCACCTCGGCCAGCTGCGAACCGAGATACACATGGCAGCCCTCGATAGCCAGCCCATCGGGAGCGGACCGCCACGCCGCGACGGCATCTGCAGGTTCGAAGCCGAACTGGCGGCCGTCCGCCATGGAGAGTCCGGACGCGGGGCGGTCCGTCGGTTGCAGGCGCAGCAATACGCGCAGCCGAGTCGCCTGCTCGCAAGCCATCCGGTCCAACCGATCGAGGTCCACTGGGGATTCGGCGGAGAAGAGCCTCACACCCTGCCTGACGGCGGTCCGCACCTCCGGCGCGTCCTTGCCCGGCCCGGTGTACAGCATGTCGGCCGGATCGAACCCGGCCGACACGGCTGCGAACAGTTCGCCTGTCGACGACACCTCGGCCCCGCATCCCGCGGTCCGCGCCTGCGCGGCCAACGGCTGCAGCGGGTTCGCCTTCAAGGAGTAGAGCAGCCGGGCATCGGCCGGCAAGGCGGCAAGCAGGTCGACGACCCGGGCGCGCACCTGGTCGACCTGGTACACGTAGAGCGGCGTGCCGCGCTGTTCAGCGATACGAAGGAGTTTCGCGCGGTTCAATCCCACCGCCCTTCTCCCGAATTCATCGTCACTCCGCTCAGTTGCCCGGCAGGCCAGCGGTCACCTGTTCTCACCACTGCGCGGCGTGGATGAAGTCGGCGGCGGGCCTTCCGAGCCACTGCGTCACACGCATCGTGAGCTCGAGATCCGCCTGCCGAGCGGTTCGGAGGTTCGTCAGCCGGCCGGGCGTGCACCCGATCTCCTGAGCCAGCGCCGACCAGGTAAGGCCATGTTCCTGGCGCGCCTGGTTGAGCGCTGCGTGCAGCTGCGCCAGGTTCCACCGCAGCCTCCTGCCCGGCCCGGGCTCCGACAACCGGACGGACCTCACTCCGGCCCTCGGAGCAATGAGGAAGTCCTCGGGGGCACGTCCGAGCCAACGCAACATGAACAACGCGTACTGACACGAGGTGGCGCCGCGCTCGCCCAGCCGCGACACCGCCCCTCCGCACAACGGGTGATCCGACCGCCGCGCGTTGAGTTCCGCGGACTGCTCCCACAACTCGTCGGAGAACTCGTACCAGCCCAGCCCCCGGTTACGGCGCTCCGTGTCGAACGCGGCGAAGAACGAGGCGAAGTCGAGAACGGGCCCAGCGGTCATGCGAATCATCCTGTCCCGCCATTGTGAGGCGCCGCAAGGTGAGACGGCCCAGCGGGCGCCTCGTCGCGAACGAGCGTCGACCCGTCCGCGCCGGCCTCGACTCCTCGCCCTGATCGACCCCTGACTGGGCGACCAACGCGGACCGAAGATCGCCGCCCGTGGTGACCGTTGCGGATCGCCGGCCGCCGACCGGTCTCGTCGAGGCCTGATCGCGGACCATCAGATTTCGGATCATCCCCGGGAAGGTGCGCCACAGACCCAGCGTCACCAACCTCACGCCCCACAACAACTAGGCTCCCTGCCCGACGGCTACCGGGAGGCGCGCGTTCACAGCGTCACCGGCAACGTCCTCGAGGCCCGAGCTGCCGGAGGCGAAGATGATTCGTGCCCGAATGACGATCGACCCGCGTTTCCGGATCGGTCCGATCGACCGCCGGCTGTTCGGGGGGTTCGTCGAGCATCTCGGTCGCGGCGTGTACGGCGGGCTCTACGAGCCGGGCCACCCCGCGGCCGACCGGGACGGGTTCCGCACCGACGTGCTCGATCTGGTCCGCGAGCTGGGTGTCACGACGGTGCGCTACCCGGGGGTAGCTTCGTGTCCGGGTATCGCTGGGAGGACACCGTCGGCCCGCGCGAACGGCGACCGCACCGCCTGGACCTGGCCTGGCACAGCACCGAGACCAACGAGATCGGCCTGCACGAGTTCAGCCGGTGGCTGGACAAGATCGGCGCCGAGCTGATGCTGGCGGTCAACCTCGGCACCCGAGGAACGCTGGAGGCGCTGGATCTCCTGGAGTACTGCAACATCGCCGGAGGCACGGCACTCGCCGACCAGCGCATGTCGAACGGCTCCCCGCAGCCGTTCGGAGTCCGGATGTGGTGCCTCGGCAACGAGATGGACGGCCCGTGGCAGCTGGGTTACCGCAGCGCGGACGAGTACGGCGCGCTCGCGACACGCACGGCCAAGGGCATGCGCCAGCTCGACGAGCGGGTGGAACTGGTCGCGTGCGGCTCCTCAGGAACGGGCATGCCCACCTTCGGAGACTGGGAGCGCACCGTCCTGGAGCATGCCTACGAGGACGTGCAGTACGTCTCCTGCCACGCCTACTACGAGGAGAGCGACGGAGACCTGGACTCCTTTCTGGCCTCGACAGTGGACATGGACCGGTACATCGAGACAGTCGCCGCCACGATCGACCACGTGAGGGTGCTCAAGCGCTCCGACCACCGGGTCTACATCAGCTTCGACGAGTGGAACGTCTGGTACATGAGCGGCTTCCTGTCCGGCGGGAAGATCACCGGGATCGACAACTGGCCGGTGGCGCCGCCCCTGCTGGAGGACACCTACACGGTGGCTGACGCGGTGGTCGTCGGCGACATGCTGATGTCCCTACTCCGCCATACCGACCAGGTGCGGGCCGCCTGCCTGGCCCAGCTCGTCAACGTCATCGCCCCGATCCGCACCGAGCCGGGCGGCCCAGCCTGGCGTCAGACCACCTTCTATCCCTTCGCCCTCACCGCGAGCATGGCCAGAGGGGATGCGTTGCGGGCGTTGGTCGAATGCCCAACCTACGACACGGCCAAGCATGGCCGAGTGCCGATCGTCGCCGCCGCCGCCAGCTACGAGGACGAGAGCGGTCAGACCGGCCTCTTCCTGGTCAACCGGAGCACCACCGAGCAGGCGACGGTGACGATCGACGCCGGCACCATCCCGATACACGCCGGCATCCGGCAGGCGGCCCAGCTCGCCGACACCGACTATCACGCCCGCAACACCCTCGATGAACCCGAGCGCATCGTGCCTGTCGAGCCGGCCGCCGAGATAACCGGTGGGCTTGTGACGGTCACCCTGCCACCGGTGTCGTGGACAGCGCTCAGCCTGGCGTGAGCCGGTCGGACGGTGCCGCGCACGTCCCTCGACGGACCAGGGTGGTGGGCAGGGTGATGCTCGTCCGCTCCGGCGTCCGCCCCTCGAGCAGTGTGATGAGCAGTTCGACCGCGACCTGACCCATCTGTTGGATGGGCTGCCGCACGGTCGTCAGCGGCGGCTCGCTCCGGGCGGCCTCCGGGATGTCGTCGAAGCCGATGATGGACAGGTCCTCCGGCACCCGCAGGCCCAGCTCGCAGGCGAGCTCCAGGGTGGCCAGCGCGGATAGGTCGTTGGCGGCGAAGACGGCGGTCGGGCGGTCCGGGCGCGACAGCAGCTCCAGTGCGGGTCCGCGGGCGCTGTCCCGGCTGTAGTGGCCCGCCCTGATCAGCGAGGGATCCAGCGGGATGCCCGCCTGGGCCAGAGCAGTCTCGTAGCCCTCCTGACGCAGGACCGACGAGCGCAGGTCCGGCCGGCCGGCGAGCAGCGCGATCCGGCGATGCCCCAGCTCGATCAGGTGGTGGGTGGCCACGGCCGCCCCGTTGAGGTTGTCGGACTGCACACCAGGCAGGCCGGGCGGGCCGGTGTGCGGGTCGATCGTAACCATCGGGATGTCCACGTCCGCGCCGACAACGCTCGGCGTCACCAGGATCGCCCCGTCGATGAGCGTGCCGCTGAGCCGCGACAGGGATCGTCGCTCCCACCCTTCCTTCTCGCTGCCCCGGGAGCCGGTGTAGGCCAGAACGTCGTACCGGCTCTCGCGCAACGCCGCGCCGGCGCCCTTGAGGATCTCGGCGCTGAAGGGCTCGAACTCGGCGACCAGGATGCCGATCACGTCCGTGCGCTGTGAGCGCAGGCTCCGGGCCACCAGGCTCTGCTCGTAGCCCAGGTCCTCCACGATCTGCTGGACTCGCGCAGACGTCTCGTTCGCCCCGTACCGGCCGTTGATGACCTTGGAGACGGTGGCCACCGAGACCCCGGCGGCCTTCGCCACGTCCATGATCGTCACCCTTCGGACCATGGGCCCAGCGTACTTTGCGAAACCGATATCGAAAACGTTATCGATAACGATTGACTGATCTTCTGGCCCGCTGCCAGACTCGGCACACGCCTGGGGCACGCCGGCACGAACGCATCTCGCGGACGCTCGCACAGCGCACCGCGGGACGGGCACGTCCGCGCGGCCGACCCCGAGCGGGTCGCGCACGACCACCGTCTCGCCGCTGTGGCAAGCGCGACGGACCGGTGCGAACGAGGGTGCAGCGCACCTTCGTCACTCGTAGTCGAACTCCCTAGCCACACTCGATGGAGAGGACAGGTTGATGAGGGCGAGGAAGTACGTGGCGGCATCGGTCGCCCTGGTGGGCGCCTTGGTCTTGGCCGCCTGCGGTGGTGGTTCGTCCGGTGGTGGAGGCAGCAGCGGCAAGGTCACGATGACCTTCTGGCACAACGCCACGACCGGGCCGGGCGCCGCATTCTGGGTTCAGGCGGTCAAGGACTTCCAGACCGCCCACCCGAACGTGACGATCAAGATCCAGGCCATCCAGAACGAGGACCTGGACGGCAAGCTGCAGACGGCCCTGAACGCGGGCAGCGCCCCGGACATCTTCCTGCAGCGCGGCGGCGGCAAGATGGCAGCGATGGTCAAGGCCGGCCAGCTGATGGACATCTCCGACTCGATCACCCCGGCGACCAAACAGGTCGTCGCGCGAGGCGTCGCTCGGGGCCGAGCAGATCGACGGGAAGATCTACGCGATGCCGGCAGCGGTGCTCCCGGGCGGGTTCTTCTACAGCAAGGACCTGTTCGCCAAGTCGGGCATCACGTCCACCCCCACCACGTTGTCGGACCTACAGGCAGCCCTGACGAAGCTCAAGGGCGCCGGGATCGCGCCGATCGCGCTCGGGGCCAAGGATGCGTGGCCGGCGGCGTTCTACTTCTACTTCTTCTCGCTGCGCGAATGCAGCCCGGACACCATCACCACGACGGCCAAGTCGCTGGCGTTCGACGATCCATGCTGGCTCAAGGCCGGCCAGGATGTGCAGAGCTTCGCCGCCTCCAAGCCTTTCAACACCGGCTTCCTGACCACCTCGGCCCAGCAGGGTGCGGGCAGCTCTGCGGGCCTGGTGGCCAATCACAAGGCGGCGATGGAGCTGATGGGGGCCTGGGATCCCGGTGTGATCGCCTCGCTCACGCCCGACCAGAAGGCCCTGCCTGACCTGGGCTGGTTCCCCTTCCCTGACATCTCCGGGGGCGGGGGCAAGGCGGGGTCGATGCTCGGCGGCATCGACGGGTACTCCTGCTCGGCGCACGCACCCAAGCAGGCCTGCACGCAGTTCCTCAACTACATCGCGAGCACGCCGGTTCAGGAGGCTTACTACAAGGCGTTCCAGGCTCCGCCGGTGAACACCCAGGCACAGGGCGTGGTGACGGAGCCGTACCTGAAGTCGGTGCTGGAGGCGTTCAACAAGGCGCCGTTCGTCTCGCAATGGCTGGACACCGTCTACGGCCAGAAGGTCGGCAACG
Source organism: uncultured Actinomycetota bacterium (assembly GCA_963740575.1). Lineage (GTDB taxonomy): Bacteria > Actinomycetota > Actinomycetes > Actinomycetales > Kineosporiaceae > CAVUET01. The sequence goes on from CAVUET010000003.1 coordinate 542,660, forward strand.
CCCTCAACACCTCGGTGGTGAACATGCTGGCAGGGAAGGGAACCCCGCAGAGCATCCTCGACGCTGTGAAGAACGCCGCCAAGAAGGCGTAGTCAGGGGTCATGGCTGATTCGATCCGCAGGGGCATGAGCACCGATCGAGCGGATCGGTTCCGGGCCGGGGGCAAGACATTCCCCTCGGCCCGGAACCGGGCCCGGCGGCCGGGCATCGGATGGCGCGCCCGGCTGGAGATCGCCGTGCTGGCCGGCCCGGCACTGGTGATGTTCATCGGGTTCGTGATCTTCCCCGTCGTGATGGCCGCCTACTACGGCTTCTTCAGCTGGCAGGGATACGGGGCACCACACGACTTCATCGGGCTACGCAACTACATCAACATCTTCCAGGACAGCACGTTCGTCGACGCGGTGAAGCACAACGCCATCATCGTCGTGCTGTCGCTGGTGATCCAGGGGCCGGTGGCGATCGGTCTGGCGCTGCTGCTGAACCGGAAGATGCGCGGCCAGTCCCTCATCCGGGTGCTCATCTTCGTGCCCTACGTCATCTCCGAAGTCGTCGTCGGCACCGGCTGGAGCCTGATGCTGGCTGACGCCGGCGCGTTCAACGCCCTGCTGCACAAGCTAGGGCTGGGCAGCCTGGCTCAGTCCTGGCTCTCCGACCCCTCGCTGGCCATCTGGACCCTGATGGGCATCCTGACCTGGAAGTACGTCGGGTTCGCGGTGCTGCTGTTCCTGGCCGGGCTGCAAGGAATCCCGGAAGAGTTGATGGAAGCAGCCGCCATCGACGGAGCCTCGTACTGGCAGATCCAGCGGCGGATCACGTTGCCACTGCTTGGGCCGACGATCCGGATCTGGGGATTCCTGTCCATCATCGGGGCGATGCAACTGTTCGATCTCGTCTACATCATCTGGGGTCAGTACGTCGCCTCGACAGCAGGCAGTTCCACGATGGCGACCTACATGGTCCTCAACGGTCGCCTGGCGGGCGAATACGGGTACGGCAACGCGGTCGCCGTGGTGTTGTTCTTCATCTCGCTCACCGTCGCGCTGATCTATCAACGCTTCGTCCTGCGCCGGGACACCGAGGGCGCGCTCACCGGAGGGAGGGTCTGATGGCCTCCACCACTGTGCCCGGTCCGGTGCATCCACGGGCGAGTCGGCGAGCCGCCTGGGGCAGCCCGACGGTCTACTTCGTCGCACTCGTGCTGGTTGCGATGATGCTCGCGCCGGTCGTCTACATCATCATCAGCGGGTTCCGGACCAACTCCCAGATCACCACCGACCCCGCAGGGTGGCCGTCGCCCTGGCAGCTCCGCAACTACCTCGGCGTTCTGCGCGGGGGGACCTTCTGGCGCGAGGCATTCAACTCCACCATCTCCGCCGTGGCGACCACCGCCGGGGTCGTGGCGCTGGGGCTGATGGCCAGCTACGTCATCGCCCGATACCAGTTCCGGGGACGGGGCGCGCTCTATGCACTGTTCGCCGCCGGTCTGATGTTCCCGCAAACGGTAGCGATCACGCCGCTGTACGTTCTGGTCAAGAACCTCGGGCTGATGAACTCCCTGCCCGGGGTGATCCTGCCCCAGATCGGTTTCGGGCTGTCGACCACGGTCATCATCCTGGTGCCGTTCCTGAGGGCGATACCCATCGAGATCCAAGAGGCCGCAGCGATCGACGGATGCAGCCGGCTGGGGTTCTTCTGGCGGATGGTGCTGCCGCTGTCCCTACCCGGGGTAATCACCACCGGGATCTTGACGTTCGTCGCCAGCTGGAACTCCTACCTCCTGCCCCTGTTCATCCTCAACAACGACTCCAGCTACACCCTGCCACTCGGAGTGCAGGCGTTCGCCTCGCAGTACTCGGTGGACACCGCGAAGGTCCTGGCATTCACCTCACTGTCCATGATCCCCGCCCTGCTGTTCTTCAGTCTGTTCGAACGACGAATCGTGGGAGGACTCACCGGAGCAGTGAAGGGTTGACCAGCGTACGGCCCTCACCGGGGCGACCAGACCCGGGCGCGATCCGCCCCCGGCATCGAACATCCCCAGCAAAGGAGACCAGCCAGTGACCGGGGTTCCCGCCCTGCCCGCCGTGTCCGAGCGGGTGACCAGCATTCTCGCGAACATGACCCTGGAGGAGAAACTGGCCCAACTGGTGGGGTTCTGGGTCGACCAGGGCGGCGGGGCGGTGGCCCCGATGCAGGAAGAGATGACCACACCGGGCACCCTCGAGGAAGCGACCGCTCACGGCCTGGGCCAGCTGACCCGGGTGTACGGGACCGTCCCGGTTGATCCGGTCGAACGCGCCGATTGGCTCTGGCAGCAGCAGCGGCGGCTGCGAGCTGGAACCCGGTTGGGGATTCCCGCCGTGGTGCACGAGGAATGCCTCACCGGGCTGGCGGCATGGAAGGCCACGACGTTCCCCACGCCCCTGGCCTGGGGAGCATCGTTCGACCCCGTACTGGTGAGTCGGATGGGCGAACTTGTCGGCGAGTCGATGCGCGGCATCGGGGTGCACCAGGGCCTGGCACCTGTTCTCGACGTCATCCGCGATCCGCGCTGGGGCCGGGTCGACGAGTGCATCAGTGAGGATCCCTACCTGGTCGGCACGCTCGGCGCTGCCTTCGTGCGAGGCCTGCAGAGCGCCGGCGTGCACGCGACCGTCAAGCACTTCGTCGGGTATTCCGGCTCCCATTCCGGGCGCAACCACGCGCCCGTACAGGCCGGACCACGCGAGGTCGCCGACGTCCTCCTTGCACCGTTCGAAATGGCAGTGCTCGATGGTGGCGCCCGCTCGGTGATGAACTCCTACGTCGCGATCGATGGCATCCCGATGGCGTCGGATCCGACCTACCTGACCGGCGTGTTGCGCGACGGCTGGGGATTCGACGGCGTCGTCGTGTCCGACTACTTCGCCGTTGCGTTCCTTTGCCTGACGCACCACCTGGCCGCGGACCTCGCCGAGGCCGCTGATCTGGCCCTGACCGCCGGCATAGACGTCGAACTACCCACCGGCGACGCATTCGGCGCGCCGCTGGCCGACAGAGTGCGTTCGGGGATGCTGGACCAGGCATGGGTGGACCGCGCGGTGCTCAGGGTGCTCGCCCAGAAGGAGGAGCTCGGCCTGCTCGACGCCACTTTCGACGACCAGCCGCCCACCGACATCGACCTCGACCCGCCGGAACAACGAGCCCTGGCGCGCCAGCTGGCGGAGGAGTCCATCATCCTGCTGGCCAACGACGGCGTGCTGCCCCTGACCGGACCGGACCGGCCGGGCCCGAGGCGGATCGCGGTGATCGGGCCGAACGCAGACCGGCCCGAGGCCATGATGGGCTGCTACGCCTTCGCCAACCACGTCCTGCCCCACCACCCCGGCGTGTCGTTGGGAATCGACGTCCCAACAGTGCTGCAGGCGCTGCAGGCCGAATTGCCCGGCGTCCCGATCGGATTCGCCGCCGGCTGCGACATCGACGGCGAAGACCGCTCGGGGTTCGTCGCGGCCGTTGACCTCGCGCGGGAGGCGGACGTCGCGGTGGTCGTCGTCGGCGACCAGGCCGGCCTGTTCGGCCGCGGCACGGTAGGCGAGGGCAACGACTCCTCCACGTTGGCGCTTCCCGGTGTGCAGCGGGAACTGGTCGAGGCAGTGATCGCGACGGGGACTCCGGTCGTTCTGGTCCTGCTCACCGGCCGGCCGTACATCCTCGACTGGGCACTGGACGGCCCAGCTGGTCCGGAGGCCGTGCTACAGGCGTTCTTCCCCGGTCAGCAGGGTGGCGTGGCAGTCGCCGGGGTGATCGCCGGGAGGGTCAACCCGTCCGGACGGTTGCCGGTCTCGCTGCCTCGCGCGGCCGGTGTGCAGCCATTCACCTACTTGCACCCCCGACTCGACGAGCCGTCCCAGCTGAGCACGGTGGATACCACGCCGGTGCGCCCGTTCGGATTCGGACTGAGCTACACCACCTTCACCCGTTCTGGGCTCGCCGGCGATCCCTGCGCCGCGACCGGCGGCTCCTTCAGCGTCACGGTGGACGTCCGCAACACCGGGGACCGGGCCGGTGCGGACGTCGTACAGCTCTACGCCCGGGACGTAGCGGCCAGCGTCACCCGACCAGTGGCCCAGTTGGTCGGCTACGCGCGCGTACCCCTGGCGCCCGGCGAGCAGGCCCGGGTGCATCTTCGACGCGCCCACCACCCGGCTGGCGTTCTCCGACCGCACCATGACGCGTGTCGTGGAGCCCGGCGAGGTCGAACTCTGGATCGGCCCGTCGTGCAGCGAGCGGGAACTGACCACCACCATCACTTTCGTCGGAGCCGTGCACCGGGTGACGACCGCCGACAGACGGCTCGTGACGGCGGACGTGCTCCGGGATGGATCGCTTTCAGAGCCGGCTGGCCAGACTGCGGCGGCCGGACAGCCCACCGCGCCAGGCGCCTAATAGTGCTTGGTTAGGTCGGCGTGTCGCTTGTTTGATCTGGGCGATCGTGTTTGAGTCCGGGTATGGACGAGCGGGGGCTCGCGATGGTGCGGGCGCAGCCGGAGGAGTTCGCCGCGGTCGTCTTCGCCGGGATGAGAGGTCGGACCAGCGGGCGACCGGGGTGCGGTATCTGCGTGCGCGCCCTGCATGCGCGCCCTGCATGCGCGCCCTGCACGCCCGCCCACCCCGCCGCACGGCGGCAGCGTGAACGGGCCCGGACGTGATCGGGTGCGAGGTCGCTGCAGGTCTGACCCCCACCGCCCGCTCCCGCCGACGGTGGCGTGGTCGCGCCTCTGATTGACCCCAACCAATCACGGCCGAACCAGCTCCATGCGCCCCACCACTTGGTGGCGGGCGAAGGAATGACCGGCAGCCGGACCCCGGCTTGCCCCCTCCGGCACCGAACCCGGAACCTGGAGAACACGGATGCCCACACCCCACACCGACCAGGAGACCCACACCACCCGACCCCACTCGTCCCGCCGCCCACAGCCTGCACCCGCTGGCGTCGGTGACACAGCGTCAAGGCCCTACGGCCGCAACGCGGTCGCGCTCCGCGCGAGCCTGGACCCCGACGCCCGGACCGGGCGCACCTACAACCCCGGCGGAACGAGCAAGAAGAAAGGCCAGCCACCCCACCAACGAGGTTGACCGGCCCCACTCCTTCAGGAATGACCTGCGTCGGGACGGCGAGATTCGAACTCGCGACCCCTTGACCCCCAGAACATCGGGTTACACGTTCCCGCACGTCACCCGCGATCTGAGGCGTGCGGTGCACGGTGCGGTCGTGCTCAACGTCCGCCCCCGCGCACCACGTGTGGTCCCCACCTGGTCCCCGCCCATTGCCTCATACCGCCGCTCCGCCCAGGGCTCGGGCCGCCACCGGAACCGGCTACTCGCGCTTGTCCGGCGGTCGCCGCAGTTCGTCCAGCCGCGCCCACAGCTCGGCCTGGTGCTTGCGGTTGTCCGCGCGCAGCCGCTTGTTCACCGGAGCCAGCCGCCACCACGCGTAGTGGGCCAAGTACCAGATCCCGAACACCGTCAGCGCGCCGCGCAGCAGGCTGAACAGGTTCAGACTCCAGCGCCCGGCCAGGACGCTGATCAGCGTCCCCAGCACGATCGGCAGCAGCTCGAGACCGAGATCCTCTTCTTCCGCGTTCGGCGGATCGGCAGGAACAGCATCCTACCCGGGCTCGGTCACTGGCCCAGGATGCCAGGTGGTCATCCATGCTGGCGGACCTCCGGACCACCGATGGCTCAGCTCGTGGCCTCTGCCGGCGTGCGGCGTGCAGCTCGGTCGTGCTCGATGTCCGCCCCCGGGCACCACGTGCGGCCCTCGCCTGGTCCCCACCTCGGGAACGCAGCCAAGGGACGGCCCCGTTACCCCCGGTCACCTCGTTGACCTGGGACGGTCACGACGGTGGTCTGAGGACGGTTTCGCCGGTGAATGGGCATCGGACCGCACCGGAACTGACGAGTCACGCCTACCTCGCATACCCGGCAGCGATGGACGGTTTAGCGCCAGTAAACTACCCTGGTGACCAAGCCGATGAAGCGGCGAGACGTGATCAGGGCCCTGCGCGCGAGCAGCTGCCACATCGAACGGGAGGGTGGAGAGCACACGATCTGGCGGTGTCCCTGCGGCCAGCACCAGACCGCCGTGCCACGACATACCGAAGTCACCGCAGGCGTGATCGGAAAGATCCAGACCCAGATGGCCTGCTTGGACGGGAGGTGGCTCCAATGAGCGAATACCGCGGACGCGCCTGGCGCGAAGGCGAGTGGTGGGTCATCGATGTCGAGGACATCGGCGCCACCCAGGCACGCACCCTCGACAAGGTCGACCACATGGCACGCTCTCTGGTCGCCGACCTGACCGGAACCCCTTACGAGTCCGTCAATGTTGCGGTCGCCATCGACCTACCGGCTTCCATCGTCGGCCAGGTCGAGGCACTCCGACAGAAGACCGACCAAGCCATAGCCCTGGCCCGGGAAGCCGCCGATCTCCAAGCCCTGCTGGTCGCATCCCTCGCCGCCGACGAGGGTCTCACCGGCCGGGAAATCGCCGCCATCCTCAAGGTCACCCCCGGCCGCATCTCCCAGATCGCCAAGAAGACCAGCGCGCCCCATCCTCGCCGCCCCTCAGGTCGATCAACCGTCAAGACCGTGTAACGCCCGCCGGGGAGCCGGGTCGCCAACTCCGCGCACCAGGACATCAGGACAGCGCCGGGGCCTCTCACCCTTGGACAGATGCCCGGAAGAGAGGCCCCTCGCACGCTGTCGGGACGGCGAGATTCGAACTCGCGACCCCTTGACCCCCAGTCAAGTGCGCTACCAAGCTGCGCCACGTCCCGGTGCCTCACACGCACTGGCTCGATTGTGTCAAGGACAGCCCGCGCTCGGCTGGACGATGCTATCGCACCGAGGTGGCACCTTCGCCACGGCTTACCTCGTACCCCGGGGCCGCTACCGGGCCGTCAGCGCACGGCGACGAGGCGCTCCGTGGACGCCATCTTGCCGCCCGCGGCCACCTGGTCGTAGGGATCACTGGAGATCGCGTCCGCAACCGTCCGATCAACCATCCTCGACAGTCGTGAAGTGCACGGCACCCTGGCGGCCGTAGTACACGGCGGTCGCCGTGTACTACGGGACCACATGTGCGTGGCGCAGGTGACGCTCGCCGTCGTGGTTGGTCCCGTCCCGACACCCCGGGGTCGGGTCCGCCGGTCAGCGCTTGCGGCGTTCCCGGGGGCGGACAGAGACCTCGATCGGCGTCCCGACGAAGCCGAACGTCTCGCGCAGCCGCCGCTCCACGAAGCGCCGGTATCCCGCCTCGAGGAATCCCGTGGTGAAGAGCACGAACCGGGGCGGCCTCGCCGAGGCCTGGGTTCCGAACAGGATCCGGGGTTGCTTGCCTCCGCGCAGCGGGTGCGGGTGGGCGGCGACCAGCTCGGCCAGGGCCGCGTTCAGCCGAGCGGTCGGAACTCGGGAGTCCCAGGACGCCAGCGACGTCTCCAGCGCTGGCATCAGCTTGTCCACGTGCCGACGGGTCCGGGCCGAGATGTTCACCCGCGGCGCCCACTGCACCTGCACCAGGTCGACCTCGAACTCCCGCTCCAGGTACCGCCGCCGCTCCTCGTCGACCAGGTCCCATTTGTTGTACGCCAGGACCAAAGCCCGGCCGGAGTCCACCACGAGCTGGATCACGCGGGTGTCCTGCTCTGTCAGCGGCTCCCCCGCATCCAGGAGCACGACGGCGACCTCGGCCTTCTCCAGCGCGGCCTGGGTGCGCAATGAGGCGTAGAAGTCCGCCCCGCGGGTCTGGTTCACCCGCCGTCGGATCCCGGCCGTGTCCACGAACCGCCAGGGCCGCCCGCCGACCGTGACCACCTCGTCCACCGGATCCCGGGTCGTCCCGGCGACCTCGTCGACGACCGCCCGGTCGCTCCCGGCGAGGGCGTTCAGCAGGCTCGACTTCCCCACGTTCGGCCGCCCCAGCAGGGCGACCCGGCGCAGGCCGTCCGGCCAAGTGCCACCCACCCCGGACACCTCGGGCAGGGCGGCGAGACAGGCGTCGAGCAGGTCGCCGCTGCCTCGCCCGTGCAGCCCCGACACCGGGTACGGCTCCCCGAGCCCCAGGTTCCACAGCGCCGTGGCGTCGGCTTCGCCCCGGGTGTCGTCGACCTTGTTCGCGGCCAGCACGACCGGCTTGCCGGACTTGCGCAGCAGCCGGACGACGGCCTCGTCGGTGTCCGTCGCGCCGACGCCCGCATCGACCACCAGCAGCACCGCGTCGGCGAGCTCAACGGCGATCTCGGCCTGCTCGGCCACCCGGGCGGCCATCCCGCGCAGGTCACGCTCCCAGCCTCCGGTGTCCACCAGGACGAACCTGCGTCCGGCCCATTCGGCCTCATAGGTCACCCGGTCCCGGGTCACCCCGGGGACGTCTTCGACGACGGCCTCCCGCCGCCCGAGGACCCGGTTCACCAGAGTCGACTTGCCCACGTTCGGCCGGCCGACGACGGCCAGCACGGGCAGCGGGCCGGCTGCCGGCTCGTCCTGGCCGGCCCGCTCACCCGACTCGAGCAGGGAGAGGTCCTCCTCGCTCAGGGTGTAGTCGTCCAGGCCCGCGCGCAGGGCACGGGCCAGATCCGGGGCCGGTGGCTGGCCGTCGGTCACAGTTGCTCCCCTCGAGGGATTTCGTCGGGCGTCGCGCCCAGGTCCGCGGGAAGGACCTGGCCGGTGCGCCGCACCGACAGCGTCACATGCCCGGCCATGATGTCGCGAAGGGTCTCGGCCGCTTCCATCAGGGCCACCCGGCCCGGCACTCCGGCCCTCGCCCGCAGCGTCACCGGCTCCCCGAAGACCACATCGAGGTGCCGCCGCAGCCCCGGCAGGTGGCTGGTCGACTCCCCCGTACGGCGGGTTCCCAGGCAGGCGACGGGCACCACGGGCGCGCCGGACCGCAGCGCGAGCCACGCGATCCCGTTGCGCACCGAGCCCACGTCACCACGGCCGCGAGTACCTTCCGGGAAGACACCCACGGCGCCGCCGCCGGCCAGCACGGCCAGCGCCCGTTCGAGTGCCGCCCGGTCACCACCGGACCTGTTCACCGGGATCTGACCGAGGTGGCGCAGCACCGGGCCGATCGGCCCGCGGAACATCTCCTCCTTGACCAGGCACTGCACCCAGCGCGGCGCCACCCCGACCAGCATCGGCCCGTCCAGCAGCCCGAGGTGATTGCTGGCCAGCAGGAGCGGGCCCTCCGGCGGGATGTGCTCACCGCCGTGCACGCAGACCGGCCACAGCCCGCGGAACAGCACTGCCGCGACGGCCGAAGCCCACCGTGGCCGGGCGGCCGACGCCCCGCCCCGGCGCTGGTCCCGGTCCCCCGCAGTGATGGGGACCGGGCCGGTCACCGGGAGGTCCGGCAGGCGTCGCCCGCGAGATCGGTCTGGCTGACGTCCAGGCTCAGGGCCTGCTCGCGGCCTACCGTCACCTGCAGGGACACGGCGTCCAGGGCAGCCTGCACCGTCTCCTCGAAGGACAGCCCGGACGAGTCGAGGGTGACCACGCCTTCGGCGGCGGTGTGGAAGCTGGATACCGCCGAGTCGCGCGCGTCCCGGTGCAGGACCTCGTTCCGGGTCGCCTCGAGCGACGCGAGATCCGCACTGCCGTGCACCTCGAGGGCGCGCCGGGCCAGCCGGGCTCGCTCGCTGGCGGTCAGCAGCAGCCGGGCATCCGCGTCGGGCGCGACCACGGTCGTGATGTCCCGGCCCTCCGCCACACAGCCGCGGCGCGGACCCGCGACGGCCCGGTCGATCAGAGCCCGCTGCCGGGCCCGCAGCACGGCACGCACCTGCAGGTTGGTCGCGACCATGCTGACCGCCTCGGAGATCCGGGTCTGCCGGATCTGCACGGACACGTCCCGGCCGTCGACCAGTACCCGGGGTTCCTGAGGATCCGTGTCCAGGACCAGGGCCATCGACCTGGCCCGGTCGGCCACCGCATCCAGGTCGGTCAGGTCGATGCCGGCGTCCAGGCAGGCCCAGCAGACCGCGCGGTACATCGCTCCGGTGTCGAGGTAATCCAGCCCCAGCCGCCGGGCGAGCTCGCGGGAGACGCTGGACTTGCCCGAACCGGACGGACCGTCGACGGCGATGACGAGAGGCCGAGGCAGTCGATCCGCGCCTACGGCGTCCTGGGCGACCACGGAAGACCTCCGAATGGCGTCAGGGGACACGTCCCAGCCTAGCTGCTACCTGCGGCTTCTCCGGCCAGCGGCATACCGACCACCCGAACGACCCCGTCCGGTTGTGGCGCTGATCAGGCCACCACGTGCCAGCCCGCCGTCACCAGGGCCCTGGTGAGCGACTCGCGGGCGGCCGGCAGGACGGACACCTCGATCAGCCCGACGGCCCGGCCGGGGGCGTGTTCGAGGACGAGCTCCTCGATGTTGATCCCGGCGGCGCCGATGTCGGCGAACAACCTGCCGAGCGACCCGGGGCGGTCCGGCACGAGCACGGTGAGCACGGCGTAGACGGTGGGCACGCCGCCGTGCTTGCCCGGGATCCGGTCGCGCCCGGCATTGCCGTCCGCGACCAGGCCGGCCACGGTGGCCCGGGCGCCGGTGGCGGGCGCCGAGAGGCGCTCGGCGGCCAGGCCCTCCAGGGCCCGGATCACGCCATCGAGGTCGGCACGCAGGTCCCGGAGCAGGTCGACGACGGGAGCGGCGTTGGCAGCAAGGATCTGCGCCCAGAGCAGCGGGTCGCTGCCGGCGATCCGGGTGACGTCCCGCAGCCCCTGTCCGGCCAGGGCCACCGACCCGTCGGGCGCGTTCCGCAGCCGGGCCGCGACCAGGCTGGCCGCCACCTGGGGCAGGTGCGAGACCACGGCGACCGCGGCGTCATGCTCCTGCGGCGTCATCGTGACGGGAAAGGCACCGAGGGCCAGGGCCAGCCGCTGGACCGCCTCGACCCGGGCGGGCTCGGTCTTGGCCGTCGGGCAGATCGCCCAGGGACGGCCGAGGAACAGGTCGCCGCGAGCGGCCACCGGGCCGGAGCGCTCCCGCCCGGCGAGCGGGTGCCCGCCGACGTACCGGCTCAGGTCCGCGCCGAGGTCGGCCAGGTCGCGGGCGATCCCGGACTTCACGCTGGCCACGTCGGTCACGGTGGCGTTCGGATCAGCCTCCAGCTCCGCCGCGATCACACCTGCCGTCACGTCCGGCGGCGTGGCCACCACGATCAGGGACGGCGCTGGGGTCCCGTCCCCGGGGTGCGCAGGCTCACCGGCACCGAGATCCCGGGCCAGTGCGAGCGCGGTCGGGGACGGGTCTGCGAGCAGGACCCGCACGCCGCTGCCCGCCAGACCGAGCCCGACGCTCGTGCCGAGCAGGCCGGTGCCGACCACCTTGACGGCGCCGAGCGTGCCCGCCGCGACCGGGTCGAGGCTCATCGCTGGTCCGGCACGGGTACGGCCGGCACGTCGTGGCGCAGCACCTCGGTCCCGTTCAGGTACACGTTCTGGATGTCGGCACGCGGGCGCTCGGTCTCGACATGGGCGAGCAACCGGACCACGCCCGTCATCGATCCGTTGACGGCCATCTCCTGGGCGCAGATCAGGGCCACGTCGTGCAGCCCCAACTGCCGGGCGGCCAGCGCGGGCGCTACCGAGCGCAGGTCCCCGGTGGCCGTGAAGACGATGCTGATCACGTCGTCCGTGACGAGCCCGTTGCGCTCCAGCAGCATGCCGACGAGCTCCCGGCTCGCGGCGAGCACCTGCTCGCGGTCGTCGGCGACCTCCCCGTCGACCAGCACCCGCGTCGCCCCGCGGATCGCCCGGACCGCCACACCGTCCTCCTGCTCATACCGCACGTCACCAGGCCGTTCCGCCCGCCGCACCACGGTAGTGGGCCCGCCGCGGCGACCGATGACCGGTCCGGCATGTGATCACCGGCGCGTCGCGACGGGCGACAGTCACCGGCGCGGGCGCCCGGCGTGGGTGGGCGTGGTGGGCTGGCCCGGGAGGGGTAGCGGGCGTGCCGGTACCGGAGTGGAGACGACGATCGAGCTGATCGTCTGGCCGTAGGCGAGGAAGCGGTCGAGGAGTGCCTCGAGCCCTTCGACGGTGGGGGCGTGCACCTTGACGAGGAAGCAGTCCTCCCCGGTGATCCGGTGGCATTCGCTGACCTGGTCGATCGAGCGGGTCAGGTCCGCGAGCCTGTCCAGCCGCCCCGGGGTGGGGCGGATGCGCACGAACGCGGTAACGGGCAGGCCGAGCGCGGCCGGGTCGACGTCCATGCGGAACCCGGTGATCACCCCGCCCTCACGCAGGCGCTGCACGCGCTCGGTGACCGCGGGCGAGGACATGCCGACGCGGCGGGCGAGTGCCGACATGGTGATCCGCGGGTCGGCGTGCAGTTCGGCGAGCAACCTCGGCCCGTCGCTGGCCGTCCTGCTCTTCGCCCACGTCGCCGTACTCGGGGTCGCCCGGCTGCGCATCGCCTCGGCCGCGGTGGTGTTCGCGATCTGGCGCCGGCCGTGGCGGATGCGTCGTCACGCCTCGGCCGAGCAGCGGCGGGTGTTGGTCGCTCTCGGCGTCGTGCTCGCGGCGATGAACTCGCTGTTCTACCTGGCGGTCGACCGGCTGCCGCTGTCCACCGTGGGCGCGATCGAGTTCCTCGGCACCGTGGCTCTGGCCACCGCCCGCACCCGCACCCGCACCCGCACCCGACGCAACCTGCTCGCGCTGGTGTTCGCGGTCGTCGGGGTCCTCGTGCTCACCGATATGCGCCTGGCCGCGCAGCCGCTGGGCTCTGCTTCGCCTTCGCCAACTGCGTCGGGTTCATGCTCTACCTCATCCTCGGCCACCGCATCGCCACGAACCGTTGCGACACGATCAGCTGCGACACGATCAGCTGCGGCACGGACCGCGCCGGAGGGCAGACCAGGAGCGGGCCGATGAGCGGCATCGACCAACTCGGCGCCGCGATGCTGATCGCCGCGCTCGCCGCCATGCCCTTCGGCATCGTCCAGGCTGCGCCCGCCTTCGCGCATCCGACCTGGCTCGCCTGGGGCATCGGCGTCGGGCTGTGCAGTTCGGTCATCCCCTACGTCACCGACCAACTGGCCATGGCCAGACTGCCCAGAGCCACCTTCGCCCTCATGCTGGCGCTCCTGCCCGCCGCCGCCACCGTGATCGGGCTGGTCGTCCTCGGTCAGGTGCCCACCGTGCGCGACCTGTCCGGCGTGGCGCTCGTCATCACCGGCCTGGCCGTCCACCGCGACTCCACCCCTCGCCCCGCTCCCACCCGGTCGGTACCCCCTGACTGCGACCCCGGCAGGCAGTAGAGGGCCTCCGGAAGGCGGCGACGCCCAGCGCACGGATAGACAGTGTCAGTCCAGGGTGAGCCAGGTGCGGCCGTCGAGGGACTCGCGGACGATGTCGAGCTGGCCGGCGTGGGTGGCTGTCTCGGTGATGACGTGCAGGACGATCTCGCGAACCGTCTGGACAGGGCCCAGGAAATCCGGCCAGTGCGCCGGGTGGGTGTCCAGGTCGGAGGCGGCGATGATGACGTCGGAGCGGGCGGACTCGGCCTCGTAGAGGGCGGTGACGTCGGTGCCGGGCGGCACCGTCCAGGCGCCGCCGGGGTGCTCCTCGAAGTAGCGGCGCGCGTCCCCGTCGCCGGCCACGAGTGCCTGGAACCACCAGCGTTCCACGTCCAGTGCCAGGTGGTGCGCGGCCGTGACCGGCGCCCACGTTGTCGGCGGGACCGGCGTCCACAGCTGTTCCCTGGTCAGGCCGTCGAGTGCGCCGGTCACGTGGCGGCGCTGGGCCGCCAGTTCGGCCAGCAGCGCGCGAGCTTCGCGGCCGCGATGGTCGTTCCCGTCAGGCAGGCTCATGCAGCGACCGTACCCAGCCGGGGCCGGCCCGAGTTGGGCGTCTCCGGCTGCGCCGTCTCCGACGGCGACCCACCTGCGCGCGGATGTGCCGCCAGCGACCGCACCAGCTGCCGTACCGGCCCGCTGTCGGCCCCGCCCCGATGATGTTCGCCTGATCATCGTGCGGCATGATCGGTTCGATACCCGCCGGGGCATCGGACCTTCATCCGATCCCGCTGTGCGGGCTGGGAGGAACCTGATGGAGATCTCGAACCTGCTCGGGCTGCCGGCGCACCCGCTGCTCGTGCACGCCGCCGTGGTACTGATCCCGCTGGCGGCCCTGGGGCTGGCGGTCTCGGCCGTGTGGCCCGCGGCCCGGCGCCACCTGGGCTGGCCGTCCGCCGCGCTGGCGCTGGCTGCCGCCGCACTGGTGCCGGTGGTGACCGGTAGCGGGGAGTCGCTGCAGGAGACGGTCACCGAGACGGCGCTGGTCAAGCAGCACACCGAGATGGGCGAGCAGCTGACGCCGTGGGCGTTCGCGATGGCACTGCTCGGGCTGGCCCTGCTGCTGGCCTACCGCCAGCGCGACCGCGCCACCGTGTCCGGCGCCACCAGTCACCGCCGCTGGCTGACCACGCCGGTGATGGTCGGGCTGACCGTGCTGGTGCTGGCCGCGACCGCCGGCAGCACCATCCAGGTCGCCAGGATCGGGCACAGCGGCGCGAAGGCCGTGTGGTCCGGGACGGCGACCTCCGGAGCGGCCGGAGCGGGAGGCTAGAGGCCGACCTGGGCCATCAGGCTGCCGAGCTCGGTGCGGCCGAGGGCACGGGTCCGGCCGGTGCGCAGGTCACCGAGCCGGATCGAGCCGATCTGGGTCCGGACGAGTTGGTGTACGGGGTGCCCGGTCGCCTCGAGCAACCGACGCACGATGTGCTTGCGCCCCTCGTGCAGGATCACCTCGACCAGCGCCTTGCCGGGCTGGGCGTCGACCACCCGGAACGAGTTCACCGTGATGGGGCCGTCCTCCAGCTCCACGCCGGCACGCAGCCGCCGGCCGAGGTCGCGCTCGAGCGGCCCGTCCACCTCGGCGAGGTAGGTCTTCATCACCTCGTAGCGGGGGTGGGCGAGCCGGTTGGCCAGCTCCCCGTCATTGGTCAGCAGGATCAGGCCCTCGGTCTCCGCGTCCAGCCGGCCGACGTGGAACAGCCGCACCTCACGGTTGGGTACGTAGTCGGCCAGGCAGGGCCTGCCGTGCGGGTCGCTCATGCTGGAGACCACGCCCTTGGGCTTGTTCAGCGCCAGGTAGACCATGCTGGTGTCCAGCTGGATCCGCAGCCCGTCGACGTGCACCGCCGCGCGGCGCGGGTCGACCCGGATGCCGAGCTCGGTCACGCGCTGCCCGTCGACCTCGACCCGACCGGCGGCGATCAGTTCCTCGCAGGCCCGGCGGGAGCCGAGCCCCGCCTGGGCCAGGACCTTCTGCAGCCGGACCCCATCCGGATCGTGTACGTCGACCAGGGGCTCGACGGCCGCCGGCCTCCGGCGCCGGGACGACCCGGGCGGCGAACCGGACCCGCGCGACGGTTGCCCGGAACGCGATGCGCCGGGCCCCGCGCCTCTGCCCCCGGACCGACCAGCCGGGCTCATGCCGAACCACCCGGGCTGAGCTCGTCCAGGGCGTCCATCTCGGGCAGGTACGGGGCCAGCGCCGGGAGTTCGTCCAGGCTGGTCAGGCCGATCCGCTGGAGGAAGTACGTGGTGGTCCGGTAGAGGATGGCGCCGGACTCCGGATCGGCCCCGGCTTCCTCGACCAGGCCCCGGTTGACCAGTGTGCGCATCACCGCGTCGACGTTCACGCCGCGGACGGCGCCGACCCGGGCCCGGCTCACCGGCTGCCGGTAGGCGACGATCGCGAGCGTCTCCAGGGCTGCCTGGGTCAGTCGGGCGGTCTGGCCGTCGAGCATGAAGCGCTCGACCACCGGGGCGTACGCACCTCGGCTGTAGATCCGCCAGCCACCGGCCACCCGGCGGAGCTCGAAACCCCGTCCGGCCTCGTCGTACTCGGTCACGAGCTCGGCCAGCAGGGACCGCGCCCGCTCGACGGTCAGGCCGAGGGCGGACGCCAGGGCGACCTCCTCGACCGGCTCGTCCACCACCATGAGCACGGCCTCGACCGCTCCGCGGGCACCGGCCGGGAAGGCGTCCAGGTCGAGCGCGGCCTGCTCCTGCTCGGCGGCAACAGCAGGCTCGGCGGCAACAGCAGGCTCGGCGGCAACAGCAGGCTCGGCCGAACTCTCGACCGCAGTGTCGCGGAGGTCGACCACGAGCACAGCAGGCTCCGGCCCGCCGAGGTTCACATCGTCGACCGGCTCAGCCGCGGCCAGGTCATTCGGTTCCGTCACGGTGCCCATCCTCCACGACCTGCGGTTCGGCCGGCGCCGCATCCCCCTGGCCGGCGGCAGCGCCCGGCTCGGCCGCGCCGTCGAACTCGTCCTCAACGGCGATGTCGCCCTCGTCGCTGCCGGTCCAGCGGATGGTCAGCTCGCCGAGGGCGGTCACCTGGTCGAAGGAGACGGCGCCCTCCCGGTACAGCTCGAGCAGGGCGAGGAAGCGCGCGACCACGACGATGGTCGCCTCGGCGTCTGCGATCAGGACCCGGAAGCTCGCCGTGCGGGTGCGCCGCAGCCGGTCCACGATCAGCGCGGCCTGCTCGCGCACGCTCACCGCGGGCGCGTGCAGGTGGTCCATGCCGACCGTCGGGCGCACCTTGGGCAGCTCGGCCCGGGCCGCGATCGCGGCCAGCTGCTCGGGGGTGACACCGAGCACGAGTTCGGGCAGCAGCCTGGCGAACCGCGGCTCCAGCGGGGCGGAGCGGGCGATCCGCAGGGACTCCTGCGCGATCCGGCCGGCCAGCGTCGCGGCGACGTCCTTGAACGCCCGGTACTGCAACAGCCGCGCGAAGAGCAGGTCGCGGGCCTCGAGCAGGGCGAGGTCCTCATCGTCCTCGACGTCGGCGGCGGGCAGCAGGCGGGCGGCCTTGAGGTCGAGCAGGGTCGCGGCGATGACCAGGAACTCGGTGGCCTCGTCCAGGTCCCAGTCCCGGCCCTGGCTGCGCACCCAGGCCACGAAGTCGTCGGTGACCTTGGCCAGTGCGATCTCCGTGACGTCCAGCTTGTGCTTGGAGATCAGGCCGAGCAGCAGGTCGAAGGGTCCCTCGAAGACGTCCAGCCGGACCTCGAAGACGCTGGGCCGGCCGGGCAGCGCCCCGCCGGTGGTGGCGCCGTCGGCCTCCTCCACCGCCGCGATCGTCACCTCAGGCGGCGTCGCCGCGCGAGATCAGCTCACGGGCGAGCAACCGGTAGGCGTAGGCCCCGGCGTGCGATGCGGCGTAGGTGGTGATCGGCTCCGCGGCGACGGACGCGTCCGGGAACTTCACGGTGCGGCCGATCACGGTGTGGAACACCCGGTCGCCGAACGCCTCCACCACCCGGGCGACGACCTCGCGGCTGTGCAGGGTGCGCGGGTCGTACATGGTGGCCAGGATGCCGTCGATCTCCAGCCCGGGGTTCAGCCGGTCCCGGACCTTCTCGATCGTCTCCACCAGCAGGGCGACCCCGCGCAGGGCGAAGAACTCGCACTCCAGCGGGATCACCACGCCGTGGGCGGCGGTCAGCGCGTTCACCGTGAGCAGCCCGAGGGAGGGCTGGCAGTCGATGATGATCGCGTCGTAGTCGTCCATCACCGGCCGCAGCGCCCGGGACAGGATCTGCTCCCGGGCCACCTCGCTGACCAGCTGCACCTCGGCGGCGGACAGATCGATGTTGGCCGGCAGCAGGTCGAGATCGGCCACCCCGGTCTCCCGGATCGCCTCGCGCACCCCGATGGTGCGCTGCATGATCACGTTGTAGATGGTCAGGTCGATCTCGTGCGGGTTGATACCGAGCCCCACCGAGAGTGCGCCCTGCGGGTCGAAGTCGACCAGCAGGACCCGACGGCCGTACTCGGCCAGCGCCGCACCGAGGTTGATCATCGACGTGGTCTTGCCGACCCCGCCCTTCTGGTTGCACATGGCGATGATCCTGGCGGGACCGTGCGAGGCGAGCAGCGAAGGCTCGGGGAATGCAGGCATCGGTCGCCCCGTCGGCCCGACTGCACCGGCCCGCAACCCGTCAAAGCCGTCACCGACGTCGACTGTCAGCTGCGCCGCCTCCTGCGTCTGGTTCGTCACGAGCGGTCCCATCTGTGCGTACCCTCCCGGGAGCGGCGGGGCCGCCCTCAGGCCACCCGCACCGCGAGTCGGGTGCTCAGGACCATGCTCCCGCGTGAGTCCCCCGGACGTTGCGAGGCTAGTCGGCGCGTCGCAAGGTACTCAAGCGGGGGCCGTCCCGCCGCGACGGGGCAGTCACCAGCTGTCAGCGCCTGCGACTGACCGGACCGGGGGCCAGTGCCCGCGGATGTGCCGCTGCGTAGACCTCGCGCAGGGTATCAGCAGTCACCTTCGTATAGATCTGGGTGGTGGTCACGGAGGCGTGGCCGAGCAGTTCCTGGACCACCCGGACGTCGGCGCCGCCCTCGAGCAGGTGGGTGGCGAACGAATGACGCAGCGTGTGCGGCGAGACCCTGGCCGCCAGGCCCGCCCGCTCGGCCGCGGCGTGCAGCACCGCCCAGGCACTCTGCCTGGACAGCCGGCCGCCGCGGCTGTTCAAGAAGACCGCGGGCACGCCCCGGCCCCGGCGGGCCAGCTCGGGCCGGGCCCGGACCAGGTAGGCGTGCACTGCGGCGACCGCGAAACTGCCGACCGGGACGAGCCGCTCCTTCGACCCCTTGCCGCGCAGCAGCACGAGGCCGCGATCAGCGTCCAGGTCGTCCAGGTCGAGTCCGACAGCTTCGCTGATCCGAGCTCCGCAGCCGTAGAGCAGCTCCAGCAGCGCCCGGTCCCGCAGCCCGGCGGGGGTGTCCGGCGCCGAGGCCGCGTCCAGCAGCCGTTCGACCTCGGCCACGGTGATCGCCTTCGGCAGCCGCCGGGGCGGAGACGGGGGCCGGACGTCGGAGGCCGGGTCGCCGGACGCCATTCCCTCCAGGAGCAGGAACCGGTGGAAGCCGCGGACGGCGACGACGGTGCGCGCCGCCGAGCTCGCGGTCAGCGCCGCGCGGCCGTCCTCGCCGGTCCGGATCGCGGCGAGAAAGCCGGCCACCTGCTCGCGGTCCACGTCCTGCGGCCGTTCGAGGCCGGCGCCAGCCAGGTAGGCGGCATACCGCGCCAGGTCGCGACGGTAGGCCGCGAGGGTGTTCGCGGACAGGCCGCGCTCGACCGTCAGGTGTTCCAGGTAAGCCTGCACCGCACGCCGCAACGCCGTGCAGGCCGCGTCATCGGGGGCTGCCGGGTCGGGGGTTGGGGCTGCCGGGAGGATCAGGAACGCACCTCGGGCTCAGGCGCCGTCGGCGCGTCCAGCCCCCCGGACCTTCCCGACTCGGCCATCGCACTCAGCCCCTTCCGCCTGCCGCGCGGCTGAGTCTAGGCCCTGGGCTGCTCGGGCCACGGCGCGTCCGCGGGCCGCAGGCAGGACCATCCCTCCTGCCGGGCCACCCAGGCGGCCAAGATCCCGACCACGGAGCCGGGGTTGTGCAGCCGACCGTCCAGGACCGCGTCCCGGGCCTCGTCCAGCGGCACCCAGCGGGTGGGCATCCCCAGCTCCTCGGCGATCCGCTGGTGCCGATCCGCCAGGGGCACCGGTGCGACGTCGCGGGCCAGGTAGCAGCGCAGGGCCTCGTCCAGCCCGCCCGGTGAGTTGAACCAGTCGATCAGCACGTTCCAGCGCCGCGCGGTCAGGTCCGCCTCCTCGGCGAGCTCACGCTGGGCGGCCAGCAGCGGCGGCTCGCCGTGCACGTCGAGCAGCCCGGCGGGCAGCTCCCACAACTCCCTGCGGACCGGGTGCCGGTACTGGCGGATCATCAGCACCCGGTCGGCCTCGTCCAGGGCCAGCACGCACACCGCGCCGGTGTGCCGGACGTACTCACGCCGCACCACGCCGGCGTCGCCGAGGTCCACGGTGTCGCGCACGACGTCCCAGATCATCCCGGCGTAGACCCGCTCGGACGCGGTCACCAGCCGAGGCGCCAGCACGTCCGTGAGCGGCTCCGCGGATGGCACAGGGTCGACAGCCGGCTGCTCCAGGCTCACGCGGAGGCCGCCGCGGCCGCCTCGACGTCGAGCAGCCGCTCGCCCCGCTGGCGTTCCAGCGCGGCCGCGACCAGCCCCGCGAACAGGGGATGGGCCCGCGACGGGCGAGACCGGAACTCCGGGTGCGCCTGGGTGGCCACGTAGTAGGGGTGCACCTCGCGCGGCAGTTCGATGAACTCGACCAGGGAGCGGTCCGGCGACACCCCGGAGATCACCAGCCCGGCGGTCTCCAGCCTCTCGCGGTAGGCGTTGCTCACCTCGTACCGGTGCCGGTGCCGCTCGCTGACGCGCTCGACGCCGTAGGCCTCGCGCACGATCGTCCCGTCGCCGAGCAGGGCGG
Source organism: uncultured Actinomycetota bacterium (assembly GCA_963740575.1). Classification (GTDB taxonomy): domain Bacteria; phylum Actinomycetota; class Actinomycetes; order Actinomycetales; family Kineosporiaceae; genus CAVUET01. The sequence continues at coordinate 563,031 of CAVUET010000003.1, forward strand.
GGTACGCGCCGAGGCGCATCGTCCCGCCCATGTCGCCGGCTCCGGACACGATGGCCTTCTGCTCCTCCATGGTGGCGATCACCGGGTGCTCGCAGCCGGGGTCGAACTCGGTGCTGCTGGCGCCCTCGAGCCCGGCGACCGAGCGGGCGAACTCGATCACCATGCACTGCAGGCCGAGGCAGAGTCCGAGCGTCGGCACGCCCTGCTCACGGGCCCAGCGCAGGGCGCCGACCTTGCCCTCGATCCCGCGCACCCCGAAGCCGCCCGGGACGCAGATCGCGTCCACACCGGCCAGCATCCGGCGGGCGCCCTCGGGGGTCTCGCAGGTGTCCGAGGCGACCCAGCGGATGTCCACCCGGGCGTCGTTGCCGAAACCACCCGCGCGCAGCGCCTCGGTCACCGACAGGTAGGCGTCCGGCAGGTCCACGTACTTGCCGACCAGGGCCACCTCGACCCGGTGCGCCGGCCGGTGCACCCGGCGCAGCAGCTCGTCCCAGTCCGACCAGTCGACGTCCTTGAAGTTCAGCCCGAACTTGCGGATCACCAATGCGTCCAGGCCCTCGCGGTGGATCACCTTGGGGATGTCGTAGATGCTCGGCGCGTCCACGGCCGCGACCACGGCCGCCTCCTCGACGTCGCACATCAACGCGATCTTGCGCTTCACCCCGGCCGGGATGTCGCGGTCGGCCCGGCAGACGATCGCGTCCGGCTGGATGCCGATGCTGCGCAGCGCGGCGACCGAGTGCTGGGTGGGCTTGGTCTTCAGCTCGCCGCTGGGCGCCAGGTACGGCACCAGCGAGACGTGCACGAAGAACACGCTGTCCCGGCCCACGTCCTGGCGGACCTGACGGGCGGCCTCGAGGAACGGTAGCGACTCGATGTCGCCGACCGTCCCGCCGATCTCGGTGATGATCACGTCGAGCTTGCGGTCCTCGGTGGCCTGGGCGCGCATCCGGGCCTTGATCTCGTTCGTGATGTGCGGGATCACCTGCACCGTGTCGCCCAGGTACTCCCCGCGCCGTTCCTTGGCGATCACCGCGGAGTACACCTGCCCCGTGGTGACGTTCGCCGAGCGGTCCAGCTCGACGTCGAGGAAGCGCTCGTAGTGGCCGATGTCCAAGTCGGTCTCGGTCCCGTCGTCGGTCACGAAGACCTCGCCGTGCTGGAACGGGTTCATGGTGCCGGGATCGACGTTGATGTAGGGGTCCAGCTTCTGCAGGGCCACGCGCAGGCCTCGAGCCCGCAAGAGGTGTCCCAGGCTGGACGCGGTCAGGCCCTTCCCGAGGGAGGAGGCCACGCCACCGGTGACGAAGATGTGCTTGGTCCGCGATTCTGGCTGTGCCACGGGCTTCGAGACTAACAGTGCTTGCGACCGGCGCTGTCACCGACGGGCCGGGAGTTTCCGCCCGAACGCGGCGCACCCGGGCTGATCGGGCCTGCATCGGGCCTGCATCGGGCCTGCATCGGGCCGGACGGCGCCGGGCCAGGCCCGGTTCACGCTCCGGCGCGGGCCTGTTCACGCTCCGGCGCGGGCCTGTTCACGCTCCGGCGCGGGCCTGGGCGTACACCTCGGACAGGGCGGCGAGCGCATCAGCGTCAGTGGGCAGCTGCGCGGCCCGCGCTCGCGCCAGCCGGCCGAGCTCCGTCCGGCGGGCCGGATCGTCGAGCAGGCGCCCGATCGCCTGGGCCAGCCGGTGCGGGTCGCCCGCCGGCACGAGCTCCACCGCGTCCCCAGCCACCTCGCGGGTGCCGCCGGCGTCGGTGGCCACCACGGCCGCGCCGGCGCGCAGCGCCTCCTGCACGGCGAGCGGCTGGCCCTCCCACAGGCTCGGAACGACCACCACGTCGGCGGCGGCCAGCAGATCCGCCACGTCGGTGCGGCGGCCGAGCAGCTGGACCGGCAGCGACCGGGCCTCGATCTCGGCCTGGAGTGTCTCGCGCAGCGGCCCGTCGCCCGCCACGAGGGCGCGGACCGCCACCGTGCCGGGCCGGGAACCCAGCTCGGCGACGGCGTCGAGCAGGATGGGCAGGCCCTTCTGGGACGCGAGCCTGGCCACCGTGAGCAGCAGCGCGGTCCCGTCCGGGACGCCGAGCCCGGCACGCACCGCGGCGGCGTCCCGGACCGGCGGCGGCAGCAGCGGGGCCGGGACGAGGGCCCGGGCGACCCGGCGGGCGCCGAGCGCGGTCATCCGGTCGGCCAGATCCGTGGACACCGCGAGCACGCTCGCGGCTCCCCGTGCCACGATCCGCTCCAGCAGCGCTGAGACCGGCCCGCGCAGCCCGCCGCGAGCCGCCTGGTTGTGCAGCGTGACCACCACCGCGGGACGCGTCCCCGCCGGCCGGCCGCGCGTGGCCCTCCGGTTGCGCGTGGCCCTCCGGTTGCGCGTGGCCCTCCGGCTGTGCGTGGCCCTCCGACTATGCGCGGCCAGGACAGCAAGGGCACCCGCCCTCAGTCCATGGGCGTGCACGATCCCGACGCCCGGCATCAGCCCGCGCAGGGTGAGCACAGCCCGCAGGTCCTGCCGCAGTCGGGGACGGTCGGCGATCTCCACCCGGTGGAACCGCCACCGGGCGGCGCGGTCGGCCAGCCCGAAGTCCCGTCCGGCGGCGGCCGGAGCGGCCACCTCGACCCGGCGGCCCTGCGCGACCAGTCCGCGGCAGACGGCGGCCACGTGTCGCCCGGTGCCGCCGCCGGTGGTGGCCAGCACGAGGAGGACGTCAGGTGCGCCGGGCCGGTCAGGTGTCACGCGGGCCGCCCGGAGCGTCGCACGCGCACCCTGGCCAGCAACGCGACCAGGTCGCGGCGGTCGAGCAGCGCCAGGACGGCCGTGAACACCAGCAGCGCCACGAGAGCGGCCACCGCACCGGCGCCGAGGGCGGGTAGCACGGCTGCCGTCCGCCCCCCGGACGGCAGCAGCCGATCGGTCGCCAGCCGCCCGGCCACGGTCGCGACCACCGACGAGGCCACGCCGACCCCGAGCGCCGCCGGCACCGCCCGGACCGCGGGTGGACCGGCCACCCGCCGCACAGCCCGCACCAGCAGCACGCCCGCGACCAGCATCCCCGCGGTGTTGCCCACGCCCAGCCCCACCACCGCGGCCCGATCGCCGGGCCATCCGGCCGCGGACAGGCCGAGCACGGAGCCGACCGAGGCCAGCACCGCCACGGCCCAGCCGGACGCGGTGGCCAGGGCCGCCGGTCGCCCCCGCCCGGCGGCGTAGAGCACCCGGCTGAAGTGCGCGACCAGGCTCCAGCCGACCAGCCCCGGCGCGAGCGCGGCGAGCCCGGCGCCGAGCGAGCGGAACGGGCCACCGCCGACGGCGTCCACCCCGAGGAACAGCGCCTGCACGGCGGGCGCCGCCGCGATCAGCAGCCCGGCACCGAAGCAGGAGACGAGCACGACCAGCCGGGCGGTCGAGGCCGCCACGCCCGCGAAGGCGTTCAGGTCGCCACGCGAGAACTGCTCGGACAGGCGAGGGAATGCCGCGGTGGCCAGCGGGACGGCGAGCACGGCGTAGGGCAGCAGGTAGACCGCCTGGGCGAACTGCAACACGTTGATCGCGCCGGAGCCGCCGACCCGGTTGGCCAGTGCGAGGGTCGCGACCACCGCCGCCTGCTGGGCAAGCAACGCGCCGACCCCGGCGGCCGCCAGTGACCGGATCCGGGTGGCAGTCCCCGACGGGAAACGCAGGGTGAGGCGCAGTCGCGTGCCGGTGCGCCGGACGGGCCACAGCAGCGGGAGGCTCAGCGCCACCACGCCGAGCGTGGTGCCGCCGGTCAGCACCAGTTCGGTCCCGGTGTCGGGCCGCCACCCCGGCTGGGACTGCCGCCCGCCGGCCAGCGCACCGAAGGCGAGGTAGGACGCGATCATCACCAGGCTGGACAGCAGCGGCACCAGCGCCGGCCAGGCGAACCGGCGGTGCGCCTGCAGCACGCCGGACAGCACGATGCCGATTCCGTACAGCACGACCTGCGGCGCGAACACGACGAGCATGCCGGCGCCGAGGGACACCCCGCCCGGGCAGCTCGTGCTGGTCTGCGGCCCGTTCAGGAGCAGCCCGACGAGAGGCCCGGCAGCCAGCGCGAGCAGGGCTGCGATCGGCAGCAGCACGGCGATCGCCCAGCCGAGCAGCGCAGAGGCCACCCGGTCGGCGTCCTCGCGCCTGCCCTGGGCGAGCAGCCCGGCCAGCACCGGCACGACCGCTCCGGCCAGGGCCCCGCCCGCGGCGACCTCGAAGAGCACATTCGGGATCTGGTTCGCGGTGGTGTACGCGGTGCCGATGCAGCCCCCGCCGCCGACCGCCGCGGAGAACGCGAACACCCGGCCGAAACCGGTGACCCGGGCCCCGACCGTGATCACCGCGATCAGTGCCGCCGAGCCGGCGACCCCCGCCACGACGCTTCCGATCGGGCTGCCCTCCGGGGCCGCCTCGCCGAAGCGCTGCCGGTCCGACCCGATGCCGCTCACCGCGGCCGGCGCCCGGCCGCGTCCAACTGGCGCAGTCCCGGCGTTGACTCGATCACCGCCGTGAAGCTCCATCGCTCGCTGGCCAGGGTCAGGGCCGCCAACCCGGCCAGTGCCGCCAGACGGCCCCGCCGCGAGCCGCCCGCCACGAGAGCGGCCCCGAGCAGCGCGCCGGCCGCGTTGGCGCCGGTGTCACCGAGCATCGCCCGCTCGGCGAGATCGTCCGGCAGCAGGGCGAGGGCGGGCCCGAGTGCCGCGCCCGACAGCGCGGCGGCCGGGACGTCGCGGGCCAGCAGCGGCGCGGCCAGCAGGACGGCCTTGAGCGCCCGGCCGGGGCGCAGGTCCAGCAGGTTCACCAGGTTCGCGGTGCCGGCGACCACCCCGCCCGCGACCAGCGTGTCGGCGGCGCGCGCGACCCGCGAACGTCCCGGTTCCGGCGGCAGCAGCAGCGCCGCGACACCGATCCCGGTGGCACTGATGCCGAGCAGCTTGAGCCCGCCCGTGGTCAGCCGTCCGCGGGCCAGCTCGCCGACGTGGCCACGCAGGCCCTTGCGGCCGCCACCCTCGGCGCCATCCTCGGCCAGGTCGTCCACAGCGCCGAACAGCCCCGCTCCCCCGGCGGCCAGCAGCCCGGCGGCGCGGGCCCTGGGCGGCATGCCGGGCGCGACGGCGACGGCGGCCAGCGCGGCGGCGGCCAGCGCCGGCCCTTCGAGCAGACTCACCTCGTCGCCGCGGTGGTTGCGCCGGGTCCAGCGGTCCCGACCACCGGGCGGCGCCGCCTGCAGCGCCCTCCAGGCCAGCCGCGCCAGCCCCGCACCCGCGGCGGCCGCGACCGCCCCACAGGCCGTCGATCCAGCACCGGCCACCCGGCGCTCCGTGAGCCGCCCGCTCACGGCGCCGACGTGGTCAGGGCGGGCAGCGCCGACTTGGCCCCGTCACCGAACCCGTAGCTGCCGGCCGCGCCGGACAGTTGTTCGCGCAGCGCGAGCACGGCAGCGATCACGCCCATCGGCGTTCCACCGGTGTCCACGGTCGAGACCGCCTTGGCCACCCCGGGGTCGGAGCGCACCGCGGCGATCACCCCGCCGGCGACCGAGCTGGACGCGGGTCCGAGCACGACCGAGCCGTTCGACCCGCTGTCCAGGGCGCTGATCAGGTCCCGCCATACGGTGCTGAAGTCCGCGGTCGGCGACTGGCTCGGAGTGGCGTCGGGGCCGGTGACCACCTGCTGCACCGGCGGGACCAGCAGGACGGCCTCGGTGGCCCGCCCGCCGAGGTCCCCGTTCACCGAGATCAGCCCGGCATCCTTGAGCGCGCTCAGGATCGCCTGCGCGGTGGCGTCGGTGCGCCCGGAGTCGATGATCTCGGCGGTGACCAGTGACCGTGCCAGCAGCACGTCGAGCGACTTCGCCGTGCCGAGGTCGGAGCCGGCGTCGGCGGGCAGGTCGCCGCCCAGCCGCGCGACGAGCCGGTCCCGGGCCTGCGAGTCGGCGGGGTCGATCCACTGCGCCTTGATGTCGATCCGGCCGGTGACCTTCGCCCCGGCGGTCTTCAGCCCCTCGGTCAGCGACTTGACCCCGGTCGTGTCCGAGTCGGGGACCGTGACCAGGACCACGGACCGTCCGCCGAGCTGCTTGTCGATCAGGGCGGGCATCACCGCGGTGGTGAAGTCGTCGCGGTGCTGGATGCCGGCCTGGGCGGTGTCCAGCTCGGCGGCGCGCTCCTTGTTCACTTGCCGGAGCGAGTCCACTTCCCTGTTCAGCGTGGACGCGATAGGCCCCTTCAGCGGCCCGGCACCGAGCGCGATCCCGACCGCCAGGGCGAGGAAGACGGAGACGAGCGAGACGAGGTGGTACCGGAAATCAATCATGACCCCATCATCCGAACGTGGAGGCCGAGTCCTCCGGGTGTCGGAACGCCGAAGGCCTCCGGCCTGGCGTCGACGAACCAGCTGCGGGCCCAGGAGACCAGGTCGTCGATCCGGGCGCCGACCAGCTGGTAGGTGATCTGGCCCGCCTGGGTGGTGGCCAGCGCGACGCCCAGAGCCAGCAGGCCGGCCAGCAGCAGGACGACCAGCTGGACGTTGGTGATCCGCTGCCGGTACAGCCGTGACACGCCCTTGGCGTCCACCAGCTTGCCGCCCACCCGCAACCGGGTGAGGAAGGTGCTGGACATCCCGGACCGCCCCTTGTCGAGGTACTCCACCACGTTCGAGTGGGTCCCGACGACGACGATCAGGGACGCCCCGCGATCGTCGGCGAGCAGCATCGCGGCGTCCTCGCTGGTCCCCGCCGAGGGGAAGACGACCGGCTCCAGTCCGAGTCGGCGCACCCGTTCCAGACCGGGCGCCGTGCCGTCCCGGTAGGCGTGCACCACGACCTCGGCGCCGCATTGCAGCGCCCGGTCGGTGACCGAGTCCATGTCCCCGATCACCAGGTGCGGCGTGTAGCCGGCCTCGAGGATCGCGTCCGCGCCGCCGTCCACCCCGATCAGCACCGGGCGGAACTCGCGGATGTACGGCCGCAGCGTGGCCAGGTCCTCCTTGTAGTGGTAGCCGCGGACGACGATCAGCACGTGGTGGGCGTCCAGGTCCGTGCGGATGTCCGGCACGCCGATCCCGTCCAGGAGCAGGTCCTTCTCCCGGCGCAGGTACTCCAGCGTGTTCACCACGAAGGACTCCAGCTGGACGGCCATGCCCGCGCGGGCCTCGGCGATCGCGGCCGCGACGCTCTGCGGGGTCTGCTCCTCCCCCTTGGCCAGCAGCCGATCGCCGAGCCAGACCTCACCCTTGGTCAGCCTGACCTGCCAGCCCTCCTCGAGCTGGCCCATCAGCTCGCCGCCGACATCGTCCACCAGCGGGATGCCGGCGGCCACGATGATCTCCGGGCCGAGGTTGGGGTAGCGACCCGAGATGCTCTTCGCGGCGTTGACGACGGCGGCGGGTCGGCACGCCACCAGGGCTTCGGCGGCGACCTTGTCGATGTCGCGGTGGTCGATCACGGCGACGTCCCCCGGGCGCAGCCGCTTGGTGAGGTTCTTCGTGCGCCGATCCAGCCGGGCAGGCCCGCACACCCCGGGCTGCGGGACCTGCGACCCGAGCCGGCGGACATGCGGCATCCTCACGCCACGATGGTCCCACGCGACACTGACCGCCTCGTCCGGGTGGCGGCCCGGCCAGGGGTGAGGTCCGGCCAGAGGTCAGGCCAGGGCACGATCGGCGGCCGCCGTGGCGAGCAGTTCTTCCGCGTGCGCCTGCGCGCTGCCGGACTCCTCGATGCCGCCGAGCATCCGCGCCAGCTCGCGCACCCGGCCCTCGTCGTCCAGGCAGCGGACCCCGCTCTCGGTGATCTCGCCGTGGGCGGACTTGACCACCAGCAGGTGCCGGTCGGCGAAGGCGGCCACCTGCGGCAGGTGGGTCACCACGAGGACCTGCGAGGTCCGCGCGAGCCGGGCCAGCCGCCTGCCGATGCCGAGCGCCGCGCGACCGCCCACCCCGGCGTCCACCTCGTCGAAGACGAAGGTCGGGACGGGATCGGCGGCCCCCAGGACGACCTCGAGCCCGAGCATCACCCGGGACAGCTCACCGCCGGAGGCGCCTCGGGCCAGCGGCCTCGGCGGGGCGCCGGCGTGCGGTGCGAGCAGCAGCTCCACCTCGTCCACGCCGTCCGGCCCGGCCGCCAGCGCAGTGGTCCCGGCGGGCGCGGGCGGGACCGGCAGACCGGCCGGATCGGGTCGCTGCCGGACGTCGACGACCAGCCGGGCGTCCGGCATCGCCAGCTCGGCCAGCTCAGCGGTGACCTGTTCCGCCAGCTGCCGGGCCGCCGCCGATCGGGCGCCTGCTGACCTGCCCGGCCAGCTCGCCCAGCCGGGACCGCAGCTGCTCGCGCTCCTGCTGCAGCGCCTCGACCCGCTGGTCGTCGCCGTCCAGTTCGAACAGCCGGTCCGACGACCGCCGGGCCCAGTCCAGTACGGCGTCCGCGGTCTCGCCGTAGGCGCGGGTCAGGGTGCCCAGCGCCGACCGGCGGTCCTCGAGCGCCGCGAGCCGGGCCGGGTCGGACTCGACCCCGTCGGCGTAGGAGGCACACTCGGTGCCGATGTCGGCGGCCAGGTAGCTCAGCTCGGCCAGCCGGTCGGCCAGCACGGCCAGCCGCGCGTCGTGATCCCTCACCTGGTCCAGTGCCCGGCGCGCCTGGTCGACCAGTGTGGCCACGTCCGCGGCTGATCCGGTCGGCGTCCGGATCACCGGTCAGGGTCAGGTGCGCGGTGGTCGCCGCCAGCCTCAGCTCCTCGGCGTGCGCCAGCCGGACGGTCTCGGCCCGCAGCTCGACGTCCTCCCCGGGTTTCGGGTCGATCCGCTCGATCTCGGCGACGCCCAGCCGCAGCAACTCGGCCTCCTGGGCCCGCTCCCGGGCCAGCCGGGTGATCTCGTCCAGCTCTGCGGCCACGTCCCGCAGCCGGGCCCAGCCCCGCCGGTACTCCGTCAGCGGGACGGCCACCGCGTCGCCGGCGAACCGGTCCAGCGCCTCCCGTTGTCGGGCCGATGAGCGCAGCCGCAGCTGGTCGCTCTGCCCGTGCACGGTCACCAGCTCATCGGCCAGCTCCCCGAGCAGGCCGACCGGTACCGAGCGGCCGCCGACATGGGCCCGGCTGCGTCCCTCGGCCGAGACGGCCCGGGAGACGATGAGCACCGCGCCGTCGTCCAGCTCGGCGCCCGCCTCGATCGACACGGGCGGCCACCGGACCGTCCGGCGGCACCACGATGCGGCCCTCGACCAGGGCGCCCGACTCGCCGTCACGGACGGCCCCGGCATCGGCCCGCCCGCCCATCAGCAGGCCGAGCCCGGTGACGACCATGGTCTTGCCCGCACCGGTCTCGCCGGTGACGACGCTCAGCCCGGGTCCGAACTCGAGGACGGCGTCCCGGATGACGCCGAGCCCGCGCAGGCGCATCTCGAGTAGCACGACGTTCCCCTCCGCAGGCAGCGGCCGGCCGCTGCACCACCGCACGGCCGAGGTCGGCCGTACGGCGCACGAGCCTAGGTGTCCGTGGTGTCAGCGATCGCGCGTTGTCCACCGATGCGGTGGTGCTCGGGCGGGACGCTGGTGGTGGGCACCCACCGCCCGACCCGCACGACGTGACCGCGCCAGCCGTGCACCGGCAGGGCGAACTTGGCCACCAGCCGGTCCGTGAACGGCGCGCGGGCCAGCCGGGCCAGCCGGACCGGCACGGTCCGAGCGGCGCACCTCGACCCGGGCATCCGGCCGGCAGGTCGCACGCTGCGCCGGCCGTCGCACCACAGCACGGCGTCGGCGGGCGGCAGCACCTCGACCGCGAGCACCGAGGACGGTGCGACCACCAGCGGCCTGGCGAACAGGGCGTGCGCGGAGATCGGCACCAGCAGCAGCGCCTCGACCTCCGGCCAGATCACCGGACCGCCCGCCGAGAAGGCGTACGCGGTGGAGCCCGTCGGGGTGGCCAGCACGACGCCGTCGCAGCCGAACTCGGTCACCGGGCGGCCGTCCACCTCGAGCACGACCTCGATCATCCGCTCGCGGCTGAGCCTTCTCCACGGTCGCCTCGTTCACGGCCCAGGTCCTGGCCACGACGGCGCCGTCGATCTCGACGGTGACGTCGAGCGTCATCCGGACCTCGACCTCGTACATCCGGGCCGCGACCTTGTGCACGGTGCCGTCGATATCGTCCCGCTCGGCCTCCGCCAGGAAGCCGACCTTGCCCAGGTTCACCCCGAGCAACGGCACGTCCGTCCCGCGGACCAGTTCGGCGGCGCGCAGGATCGTCCCGTCGCCACCGAGCACCACGACGATCTCCGCGCCGTCCAGCGGGTCGTCCGGGTCGGCCACGGTCACCACGGACCGCGCGGCGGCGGGCAGCGCGGCGGCCTCCTCGGGCAGCAGCAGCGGCTCCAGCCCGACCGCGTCCAGGCCGTGCACCAGCTCGACCGCCGCGGCGATCGCGGTGTCGCGCCCGGTGTGGGTGAGGACCACGACCCGCCGGCGTGGTCCGTCCTGTGCGGCGCTCACCCGGCTGGCCCGTCCGCGAGCGCGCGGCCCAGTGCCGCGTCGTCCAGCTCGGGCGCCCCGGGCCGCAGCCAGAGGAAGTACTCGACGTTGCCGCTCGGCCCGGGCAGCGGGCTGGCGGTCACCCCGAGCACGCCGAGCTCCGAGACTCCAGGCCGCCGCGGCGACCGCGCGGACCGCCTCGGCCCGCAGCGCCGGGTCACGCACCACTCCGCCGGAGCCGAGCCGCTCCCGGCCGACCTCGAACTGAGGCTTGACCATGAGCACCAGGTCCGCGGCCGGGTCGGCGCACCGGATCAGGGCGGGAAGGACCAGCCGGAGCGAGATGAAGGACAGGTCGGCGACGACCAGGGACGGGCGGAAGGGCAGCTGCCCCGGCTCGAGCTCGCGGACGTTCTGCCGGTCCAGGACGGTGACCCGCCTGTCCTGCTGCAGGCGCCAGGCGAGTTGGCCGTATCCGACGTCGACCGCGATCACCCGGTCGGCGCCGGCGCGCAGCAGGACGTCGGTGAATCCGCCGGTGCTGGCCCCGGCGTCCAGGCAGCCCCGGCCGGCCACCGCCAGTCCTGCGGGTTCGAAGGCCTGCAGGGCACCGGCCAGCTTGAAGCCGCCGCGGCTGGCGTAACCGGGGTCGTCACGGTCGGGGACGAGCACGATCGGGTCGGCGGGATCGACCTGGGTGGCCGGCTTTCCGGCCGGCCGCCCCGCGACGCTCACGCGCCCGGCGGCCACGAGCTCCCCGGCCTGCTGGCGTGAGCGCGCCAGGCCGCGCCGGACCAGTTCGGCGTCCAGGCGGCGAAGGCGGGCCACGTTTCAGTCCCCGACATCGGCCAGTCGGTCCTGCAACGCCCGGTGTACCCCGTCGTAGGCCTGCACCTGCTCCGGCAGCGGAGAGGTCATCGCGCCCGCGATCCGGAGCAGCGCCTCGTCCACGGTGGTGTCTCCGGTGGTCGGGGGCTCGGGCACATCGTCGGGGTCGAGCCCGCCGTCCACCTCAGCGGACTCGGACTCATCGACCCACGACGCAGACTCGCCCGCGGACTCGTCGCCCCACGACGGCGCCTCGGACGGGCCTCCGTCCGACATGTCCCCGCCTGCGCGATCCGGAGCCCAACCTGCAGAGCCTGTACCGAACGACACGACACCTCCACACGGGGCCAGCACGGGCAGGGGACCCACCGTCACGTTATCGCGCCCAGGCCACCGCGGCGTCGTCACGGCGCAGCGCCGCGAGCACCGGGCCCGGATCGTGCGGGTGACCGGCCAGACGGCCGCCGCCACCGCCGCCGCCACCGCCGTCGCTGCCGCCGCGGCCTGGACCGGTGATCCGGTCCGACCAGGACCATTCAGCCACGCAGGCCGCACGGAGCAGGTCCAGAGCGTCCTCGCCGGCACTGATCACCTCGAGGCCGTCGGGCCCGGATCGGACCGCTGACTGCCGGCAGCGGCCGGTGAAGCCGCCCCCGGGCGTCTCCGCGGCGGCTGCCGCGGCATGCGCTTCCAGCAGTGCGGACAGGTCCCGGCCCAGATATCCCGGGCGCTGGTCGGGCGGGCAGGCGAGCAGGTCGCTCGCGCCGCAGACGCCGGTCAGGACGAGCAGGCCGTCCATCGCGGCGGCCCGGGCTCCTTCCAGGTCGGTGTCCAGGCGGTCCCCGATGACGAGCGGGCGCCGGCTACCGAACCGGGTGGCTGCCTCGATGAACGGCCCGGGCCGCGGCTTTCCGGCGATCTCGTCCGGCTGCCGGCCGGTGGCCGCGGCGATCACCCCGACGAGCGCTCCGTTCCCCGGGGCGGGGCCGTGCACGGTCGGGAAGGTCAGATCCAGGTTGGTCGCAACCCAGGGCAGCCCGGCGCGGACGGCCCGGGTGCCCTCGGCGAGCTGGCGCCAGCCCACGTCCGGGCTGAAGCCCTGCACCAACGCCTGTGGCTCGTCCGCCATCCGCGACACCGGGACGAGGCCGACCTCGACCAGCGCGCCCTCCAGCCCGGCCCCGCCGACCACCAGCACGGGCGCGCCCGCCGGGAGCTTGCGGGAGAGCATCGCGGCCGCGACCTGGGCGGAGGTCAGCACCTCCTCCGGCAGCGCCGGGACGCCGAGCTCGGTCAGGTGCGCCGCGACCGTGTCCGCCGACCGGGAGGCGTTGTTGGTGACGAAGCAGGCGCGCATCCCCGCCGCGCGAGCGCGCTCCAGCGCCACCGCGGCGCCGGGCACGGCCACCCTGCCGATGTAGACGACGCCGTCCAGGTCGAGCAGGCCGAGGTCGTAGCCGCGCGCCAGTGGCTGCTCGGACTGCAGCAACGCAGCGCCCGGACCCGGCATCGCGTCACTACCCGGCACTGTCCGCCGCCCCTTCGGGTTCGCTCGCCTCCGGCTGCTCCTGGTCTCCTTCAGGGTCGCCGGTACCGCCGTTCTCGCCCGCCTGGAGCTCCCGGCCCTCGTCAGGCTCCTCGCCCTCGTCAGGCTCCTCGCCCTCGTCAGGCTCCTCGCCCTCGTCAGGCTCCTCGCCCTCCTCGAGATCGATGAAGATCAGGCCGTCCTGCTCGGCCAGCCGCTCGGCGGCGTCGGTCACGCCGTCGAGGTCCGCCTCGGCTGCGAGTTCCAGCCAATGCCGGCTCTCCTGCTCGCGCCCGAGCGCCGCCAGTGCATCGGCATACGCCGACCGCAGTCGGGCGAGCCAGCTGTGAGCTCCCGCGGCGCGCAGCAGCGGGATCTGCAGGGTGACGACCGCTGCATCGAGCTGACCGAGATCCGCACGGGCGCCGGCCGCCACGATCAGCAGCTCCACCTGTCCGGCGCGGTCGAGCTGCCGCCCCTCGGCAGAGGCCGCCAGAGCCAGAGCCCGCTCCGGCCGCCCGAGGCCCCTTTCGCAGTCCGCCATCAGTGGAAGGTGTTCCTCGGAGCCGGTCAGTCGGCGCACGGTCCTGAACTCGGCCAGCGCCTCGGCGAACCTGCCGGTCCGGTACGCTGCGAGGCCCGCGGCCTCGCGCACCACGGCGATCCGGCCGGCCTTGCGCCTGGCCGCCACGGCGTGCTCCCAGGCCAGTTCTGGCTCGTCGTCCAGCAGTCGCCCGACCATCACCAGGTGCTGCATCACCACCCGCGCGTAGTCCCGGCCGAGACCCGCCAGCTCGCCACGCACCGCCGAATCGAGTTCCGCCCCGGTGACGTCCTCGTCGACCGCCGGCGCCGCCGGCCCTGCCTCGCGGCCGATCGCCTGCGCGGACTCGACGCCAAACGGTGTGCGCCCGCCTTGCGCGGCAGCGCGCCGCCCACCCGTGTCACCAGCTGCGGCAACCCCGCGAGGACGAGCCGATCCGGCACCGGCAGGGGCAGTCCGCCCGGCGCGGGCAGCGCCCGGCGTCGACCGGCCAGTTCCAGACCCAGTGCCGGACGCAGACCTGGCCGCGGGCGCGCGGCCCGCGCCGGAGCCTCCGGCACTCGAGGGCCCACCGCCCCTGCGACCTGCCGCACCGCCACGGGTCGCTGCGCCCGATCGTTCGGTTCCATCGCGTCCGGCCCCGAAGGGCCGACCTCCACGAGTCGCCCCACCAGGTCCCGAAGCCCGGCCCGCGCCCGAGCCTCCGCTACCCCTCACTTCGGCCGAGCCTCGACCCGTGCTACGGCTGGCGCGCTCCGCACCACCAGCGCTACGGCCCGCCGCCCCAGGGGCACCGGGTCGTCCGGCACGACCAGTCCCGCGCCCGGCAGCGCCACCGGTAGGCCCGGCACCCGCGCGACCACCAGCTCCACCAGCCGGACCACTCGCACGCCCCGCGCCGGCCGCACGCCCGCCACCGCCGCCTCCAACGCGGCCGGCCCCTGCGCGACCACCGGCTGCAGGCGCGCCAGTCGCACGCCCACCATCGCCGGTCGGCCGGCCGCCACCGGCACCCGCATCGGTGCGGCCCCGCGCCGGACCGCCACTACGAGGGGCACCGCCACTACGAGGGGCACCGCCACTACGAGGGGCACCGCCACTACGAGGGGCACCGCCACTACGAGGGGCACCGCCACTACGAGGGGCACCGCCACTACGAGGGGCACCGCCACTACGAGGGGCACCGCCACTACGAGGGGCACCGCCACTACGAGGGGCACCGCCACTACGAGGGGCACCGCCACTACGAGGGGCACCGCCACTACGAGGGGCACCGCCACTACGAGGGGCACCGCCACTACGAGGGGCACCGCCACTACGAGGGGCACCGCCACTACGAGGGGCACCGCCACTACGAGGGGCACCGCTGGATCCACGCCCGCCATCCGAACCAGGACGACCGGCACCTCGCCCGGAACCGGACCCGGGGCCGCCCGCCCCACGTCGACCCGCGCCGGCGTCCTTCCCCCGGCCACCGCCAGCAGACCCGTTCACCTTGACTCCTCGGGGGACTCTCGCCGGGCGTCGACGCCAGGCACGCACGGACAAAGTTCGATGGCGGCCACCCTGTGGGTGGCCGCCATCGAAAAGAATGTCCGGCGGCGTCCTACTCTCCCACCCGGTCCCCCGGGCAGTACCATCGGCGCAGACGGGCTTAGCTTCCGGGTTCGGAATGGAGCCGGGCGTTTCCCCATCGCTATGGCCGCCGAAACTCTATGGAGATGTCGGACCGCTCCCGACCGCATCTCGGGAACCGCACAGTGGACGCAAGCGCATGTGTTGTCAAGTTATCGGCTTATTAGTACCGGTCAGCTTCATGCGTCTTTAGTCCGCACTTCCACATCCGGCCTATCAACCCAGTCGTCTAGCTGGGAGCCTCTCGGGGAACACCCCATGGAGACCTCATCTTGAAGCGAGCTTCCCGCTTAGATGCTTTCAGCGGTTATCCCTTCCGAACGTAGCTAACCAGCCGTGCTCCTGGCGGAACAACTGGCACACCAGAGGTTCGTCCGTCCCGGTCCTCTCGTACTAGGGACAGCCCTTCTCAAGTCTCCTGCGCGCGCAGCGGATAGGGACCGAACTGTCTCACGACGTTCTAAACCCAGCTCGCGTACCGCTTTAATGGGCGAACAGCCCAACCCTTGGGACCGACTCCAGCCCCAGGATGCGACGAGCCGACATCGAGGTGCCAAACCATGCCGTCGATATGGACTCTTGGGCAAGATCAGCCTGTTATCCCCGGGGTACCTTTTATCCGTTGAGCGACGGCGCTTCCACATAGCCACCGCCGGATCACTAGTCCCGACTTTCGTCCCTGCTCGACATGTCTGTCTCACAGTCAAGCTCCCTTGTGCACTTACACTCGACACCTGATTGCCAACCAGGCTGAGGGAACCTTTGGGCGCCTCCGTTACCTTTTGGGAGGCAACCGCCCCAGTTAAACTACCCACCAGGCACTGTCCCTGATCCGGATCACGGACCGAAGTTAGACATCCAGAACGACCAGAGTGGTATTTCAACGTTGACTCCACCAGAACTGGCGTCCCAGCTTCACAGTCTCCCACCTATCCTACACAAGCCGTTCCGAACACCAATACCAAGCTATAGTAAAGGTCCCGGGGTCTTTCCGTCCTGCTGCGCGTAACGAGCATCTTTACTCGTAATGCAATTTCGCCGAGTTCGCGGTTGAGACAGCGGAGAAGTCGTTACGCCATTCGTGCAGGTCGGAACTTACCCGACAAGGAATTTCGCTACCTTAGGATGGTTATAGTTACCACCGCCGTTTACTGGCGCTTAAGTTCTGAGCTTCGCCTTGCGGCTAACCCGTCCCCTTAACGTTCCAGCACCGGGCAGGCGTCAGTCCGTATACATCGTCTTACGACTTGGCACGGACCTGTGTTTTTAGTAAACAGTCGCTTCTCCCTGGTCTCTGCGGCCTTTACGGGCTAGGCAGCAAGTGCCTTCACCCTCAAGGCCCCCCTTCTCCCGAAGTTACGGGGGCATTTTGCCGAGTTCCTTAACCACGATTCTCTCGATCGCCTTGGTATTCTCTACCTGACCACCTGAGTCGGTTTGGGGTACGGGCGGCTCGAACCTCGCTAGAGGCTTTTCTAGGCAGCATGGGATTACCCTGCTTCCCGCTGATGCGGTCACCATCAAGTCTCAGGCACATGAGGTGTCGGATTTAGCCTACACCTCGCCCTACACTCTTGGACGTGGACAACCATCGCTACGCGGTGGCTACCCTCCTGCGTCACCCCATTGCTTACCTACTACCGGATTGGGTCGCGCGCTCCACTGACACGGTCCGAAGACCACGCCAGCTTTAGGCGCTTAGCATCACCGGGCTCGGTATTGGCGGTTCTTTGCCGGTACGGGAATATCAACCCGTTGTCCATCGACTACGCCTGTCGGCCTCGCCTTAGGTCCCGACTTACCCAGGGCGGATTAGCCTGGCCCTGGAACCCTTGGTCATTCGGCGGACGGGTTTCTCACCCGTCTTTCGCTACTCATGCCTGCATTCTCACTCGTGTGGCGTCCACAGCTGGGTCACCCCGCTGCTTCACTCGCCACACGACGCTCCCCTACCCATCCGCACGCCTGGATCCGAAGACCTGGCACCTGTGCGAATGTCACAGCTTCGGCGGTGTACTTGAGCCCCGCTACATTGTCGGCGCGGAATCACTTGACCAGTGAGCTATTACGCACTCTTTAAAGGGTGGCTGCTTCTAAGCCAACCTCCTGGTTGTCACAGCAACTCCACATCCTTTCCCACTTAGCACACGCTTAGGGGCCTTAGCTGGTGATCTGGGCTGTTTCCCTCTCGACTACGGAGCTTATCCCCCGCAGTCTCACTGCCACGCTCTCACTTACCGGCATTCGGAGTTTGGCTGACGTCAGTAACCTTGTAGGGCCCTTCGGCCATCCAGTAGCTCTACCTCCGGCAAGAAACACGTGACGCTGCACCTAAATGCATTTCGGGGAGAACCAGCTATCACGGAGTTTGATTGGCCTTTCACCCCTACCCACAGCTCATCCCCCAGGTTTTCAACCCTGGTGGGTTCGGTCCTCCACGCGGTCTTACCCGCGCTTCAACCTGGCCATGGGTAGATCACTCCGCTTCGGGTCTAGGGCATGCGACTCAGTCGCCCTGTTCGGACTCGCTTTCGCTACGGCTACCCCACACGGGTTAACCTCGCCACATACCACTAACTCGCAGGCTCATTCTTCAAAAGGCACGCCGTCACCCGGATCAAGCCGGCTCCGACGGGTTGTAGGCACACGGTTTCAGGTACTATTTCACTCCCCTCCCGGGGTACTTTTCACCTTTCCCTCACGGTACTTGTCCGCTATCGGTCACCAGGGAGTATTTAGGCTTAGGAGGTGGTCCTCCCGGATTCACACGGGATTTCTCGGGCCCCGTGCTACTTGGGAACGCCTTCGGGAGATCGTGACATTTCGCCTACGGGGGTTACACCCTCTGTGCCGGGCCTTTCAATGCCCTTCGGCTATGACACGATTTTCTGACTCCCTGCCCCAGCGGCAGCTGAGACTGAAGGGTCCCTCGACCCCGATCGCGCAACGCCTGCCGGCTATCACACGCGATCGGTTTAGCCTGTTCCGCTTTCGCTCGCCACTACTCACGGAATCGCGGTTGCTTTCTCTTCCTGCGGGTACTGAGATGTTTCACTTCCCCGCGTTCCCTCCACACACCCTATGTGTTCAGATGTGGGTGACTGGGTTTGCGCCCAGCCGGGTTTCCCCATTCGGAGATCCTCGAATCACAGCTCGGTTGCCAGCTCCTCGAGGCTTATCGCAGGCTCCTACGTCCTTCATCGGCTCCTGGTGCCAAGGCATCCACCGTATGCCCTTACTAACTTGACCACAGATACTAAAAGATGCTCGCGTCCACTGTGCAGTTCTCAAGGTACGGGCGGGAACACTGACCCTTTGCTCGGTGCCTACCCGCTGTTGCGGGCGGTTCAGCCGAGGGTCGGTCCCGGACCAGCACTCCGGCTGGTCTCCAGAGGGGGGCTTGCGCCCGTTCCCTCAGGACCCAACAGCGTGCCAGGCCACCCTCCCCGCGCTCGGCGTTCCCTTCCAGATCACTCTGGACGTACTGACCGAGACAACGGTGATGATGGCCAACTAGTCGACGTTCCACCCTTGAGCAACCACCCCGAAACATACGTTCGGGTAGTGGCCCTGGACGCCGCTTGCGCGACGCCAGATGCTCCTTAGAAAGGAGGTGATCCAGCCGCACCTTCCGGTACGGCTACCTTGTTACGACTTCGTCCCAATCGCCAGTCCCACCTTCGACGGCTCCCTCCCGAGGGTTGGGCCACCGGCTTCGGGTGTTACCGACTTTCGTGACGTGACGGGCGGTGTGTACAAGGCCCGGGAACGTATTCACCGCAGCGTTGCTGATCTGCGATTACTAGCGACTCCGACTTCACGGGGTCGAGTTGCAGACCCCAATCCGAACTGAGACCAGCTTTTTGGGATTCGCTCCACCTTACGGTCTCGCAGCCCTTTGTACTGGCCATTGTAGCATGCGTGAAGCCCAAGACATAAGGGGCATGATGATTTGACGTCATCCCCACCTTCCTCCGAGTTGACCCCGGCAGTCTCCTATGAGTCCCCACCATTACGTGCTGGCAACATAGAACGAGGGTTGCGCTCGTTGCGGGACTTAACCCAACATCTCACGACACGAGCTGACGACAACCATGCACCACCTGTGAGCAGCCCTTACGGACCCGACATCTCTGCCGGATTTCTGCCCATGTCAAGCCTTGGTAAGGTTCTTCGCGTTGCATCGAATTAATCCGCATGCTCCGCCGCTTGTGCGGGCCCCCGTCAATTCCTTTGAGTTTTAGCCTTGCGGCCGTACTCCCCAGGCGGGGCGCTTAATGCGTTTGCTGCGGCACGGAACTCGTGGAAAGAGCCCCACACCTAGCGCCCAACGTTTACGGCGTGGACTACCAGGGTATCTAATCCTGTTCGCTCCCCACGCTTTCGCTCCTCAGCGTCAGTTACGGCCCAGAGACCCGCCTTCGCCACCGGTGTTCCTCCTGATATCTGCGCATTTCACCGCTACACCAGGAATTCCAGTCTCCCCTACCGCACTCTAGTCTGCCCGTACCCACTGCAGGCCCGGGGTTAAGCCCCGAGTTTTCACAGCAGACGCGACAAACCGCCTACGAGCTCTTTACGCCCAATAATTCCGGACAACGCTTGCACCCTACGTATTACCGCGGCTGCTGGCACGTAGTTAGCCGGTGCTTCTTCTGCAGGTACCGTCACTTTCGCTTCTTCCCTGCTGAAAGAGGTTTACAACCCGAAGGCCTTCATCCCTCACGCGGCGTCGCTGCGTCAGGCTTTCGCCCATTGCGCAATATTCCCCACTGCTGCCTCCCGTAGGAGTCTGGGCCGTGTCTCAGTCCCAGTGTGGCCGGTCGCCCTCTCAGGCCGGCTACCCGTCGTCGCCTTGGTGGGCCGTTACCCCACCAACTAGCTGATAGGCCGCGAGCCCATCCCTGGCCGATAAATCTTTCCACGCGCGTCGGATGTCCGAGCGCGTCATATCCGGTATTAGCCCCGGTTTCCCGGAGTTATCCCAGAGCCAGGGGCAGGTTGCTCACGTGTTACTCACCCGTTCGCCACTGATCCACCCCCGAAGGGGCTTCACCGTTCGACTTGCATGTGTTAAGCACGCCGCCAGCGTTCGTCCTGAGCCAGGATCAAACTCTCCGTTGATGTCTTTTTCGGTACAGGGCTGGCGAGCTCCGTACCGACATCTCAGAGTCGGCCCCGAAGGGCCTTGATCTTGGCCGAGCAGATGTCTCGTTATGAGTTCATCTGTCTCTACCAAAGGAATCGTCGCAGGAATCGCTCCGGACGGAGTCCGGAAGGATGCCTACGGACGAGGTTTTTGGCATCGACTTTTGGCACGCTGTTGAGTTCTCAAGGAGCGGACGCACACCGAAGACTTCTGCCTTTCGGCGCTCTTCGGGGCAACCCTTCTATATTACGCTTGTTCAACCTTCAGGTCAAATCCAGGTTTCGGATCCGATGTGAGGGCCTCCCTCGAGACACGCTGATCGCCCGCCGTAAAGGCCGGGCTGACTGTGGTCCGTGGGAGTCGCTCTGCGGGACCGGCCACCTTCGGTGTCCGTTCCTCCCTGCTGGGCGACGTCGAGAACCTTAGGCAGCGGGTGCAGGGCGAGTCAAATCGGGCTGCCACCCACGCTCTGACCAGGCACGATCTCGCAGCGCCAACGAGCCGTCACGCAAGCACGGGCGGTGACCGACCGGGCGAACAGGGCCGCGACGCCCACCGGGCGGGTCATGACGCCAGCTCCACCGCCGCCAGCGCCCGTCGGCCGCGGCGCAGAACCAGCCAGCGGCCGTGCAGGAGCTGGTCCGGCCCCACCTGTTCCTCATCGGTCTTGACCTTGACGTTGTTCACGTACGCGCCGCCCTCGGCGATCGTCCGGCGGGCCGCGGATCGGCTGCTGACCAGGCCCGATGCGACGAACAGCTCGGCGACCGCGTGCTCGTCGCGGGGCAGCGTCGCCCGAGGCAGCTCGGCCACGGCGTCCCGCAGGGTGTCCGGATCCAGGGCCGCCAGCTCGCCACGACCGAACAGGGCCTGGCTTGCCGCTTCGACCCGCTCCGCGGCGTCCTGCCCGTGCAGCAGAGCCGTCACGTCCCCGGCCAGGGCGCGCTGGGCCTGCCGTGCGGCCGGCCGCTCAGCGGTGGCACGGTCGAGCTCCGCCAGCTCGGCCTCGTCGCGGAAGCTGAACACCCGCAGGTATCCGAGGACGTCCCGGTCGTCGGTGTTGATGAAGAACTGGTAGAAGGCGTACGGGCTGGTCATGGCCGGGTCCATCCAGACCGTGCCGGTCTCGGTCTTGCCGAACTTGGTCCCGTCCGCCTTGGTGATCAGGGGCGTGGCGAGCAGGTGCGCGGGCACACCCTCGACGCGGTGGATCAGGTCGGCGCCGGCCGTGAGGTTCCCCCACTGGTCGGATCCGCCGGTCTGCAGGGTGCAGCCGTAGCGCCGGTACAGCTCGAGGAAGTCCAGGCCCTGCAGCAGCTGGTAGCTGAACTCGGTGTAGCTGATCCCGGCGTCGCTGTTCAGCCTGGCGCTGACGGCCTCCTTGGCGAGCATCCGGTTCACCCGGAAGTGCTTGCCGATCTCGCGCAGGAAGTCGATCGCCGACAGCGAGGCGGTCCAGTCGAGGTTGTTCACCATCCGGGCGGCGTAGTCGCCCTCGAAGTCCAGCAGCGGCTCGATCTGGGCCCGGATCCGCTGCACCCAGCCGGCGACAACGTCACGTTCGTTGAGGACCCGCTCCGCCGACGGGCGCGGGTCGCCGATCAGCCCGGTCGCACCGCCGACCAGCGCCAGCGGGCGGTGCCCGGCCAGTTGAAGCCTGCGAAGAGTGAGAATCTGCACAAGATTTCCGATGTGCAGGCTCGGCGCGGTGGGGTCGAAGCCGCAGTAGTAGGTCACCGGCCCGGCCGCGAACGCGGCCCGCAGGGCGTCCTCGTCGGTGCACAGCGCCATCAGGCCGCGCGACTTCAACTCGTCCAGGACGGCAACCCGCTGGTGCTGCTGCGTCACGGTCACGATGATCCCTTCTCCACCAGCCGCCTGCGACGGGGTTTTCCCGGACGGTACACCGACACTGTCGGCTCACCGGTCAGCCAGAAACGCCATGGGAAGACCGCTGGATCGGCGCCAGGCCCGTTGACACCGACCCGAGGTCCCGTGCAGACACCCGCCGGGTCCGGAGCTGTCAGCGGGGCGGACACGGTCACCGCAGAGCCGTCCGCCAGCAGGTCCACGCCGTCCTGCGGGCGGCCGAGCCCGAGGGCCATCGTGAGCCGGGCGGGCCCGCGGGCCAGGTCGGTATCGGAGCGGCTGGTCGGGCGGCGACGGCGGGCCAACGCAAGCCCTTCGACGACCTCGCCCGCCCGGAGCAGAACGGCGCTCGCCTGACCGTCAGGGCGGCAGACCACGTTCGCGCAGAAGTGCATGCCATAGGTGAAGTAGACGTAGAGCAGGCCGGGGCGGCCGAACATGGTGGCGTTGCGCTGCCCCCGCCCGCGGAAGGCATGCGAGCCGGGATCCTCACCCGTGCCGCCGTAGGCCTCCACCTCGGTCAACCGCACGGAGACGGCGCCGTCAGAGGTCTCGTGCCGCAGCACGGCCCCCAACAGGCACGGCGCGGCGTCCCGGGCGGTGCCGCCCAGGACCTCGCGCCATGCCCGCGCGCTCAGCTGCGCCGTGCGATCTTGCTGCCCAGCCACACCAGTGGGTCGTACTTCCGGCTGACCACCCGTTCCTTCATCGGGATCAGCGCATTGTCCGTAATCTTGATGTGTTCCGGGCAGACCTCGGTGCAGCACTTGGTGATGTTGCAATAGCCGAGGCCGAAGTCGTCCTGCACCTCGGTCCGGCGGTCCCGCGCGTCCAGCGGGTGCATGTCGAGCTCGGCGATCCGCATCAGGAAGCGGGGACCGGCGAACGCCTTCTTGTTCTCCTCGTGGTCACGCACCACGTGGCAGACGTCCTGGCACAGGAAGCACTCGATGCACTTGCGGAACTCCTGCGAACGCTCGACGTCCATCTGCGCCATCCGGTACTCGCCCGGTTGCAGGTCCTTCGGCGGAGCGAAGGCCGGGACGGCGCGCATCTTCTCGTAGTTGAACGACACGTCGGTGACCAGGTCCCGGATCACCGGGAAGGCCCGCAGCGGGGTCACCGTGACGACCTCGGACTCGGTGAAGGTGTTCATCCGGGTCATGCACATCAGCCGGGGCCGGCCGTTCACCTCGGCGCTGCAGGACCCGCACTTGCCGGCCTTGCAGTTCCAGCGGACGGCCAGGTCCGGCGCCTGGGTGGCCTGCAGCCGATGGATGACGTCGAGGACGACTTCGCCCTCGTTCACCTCCACCGTGTAGTCCTGCAGGGAGCCTCCGTCGGCATCACCCCGCCAGACCCGGAAGTGCGCGTCGTAGCTCACTTGGAGCCCTCCTCACCCGGCTGCTCGGCGGGCAGCTCCTCAGGCGTCAGGTACTTGGACAGCTCGCCGCGGTCGAACAGCGCCAGCAGGTCGGGCCTGATCGTCGGCACCGGCTTGTGGCTCAGCGCCACCTTCCCGGCGGGGTCCATCTCCAGCACCAGGTTGGTCCGGCGCCAGGCCGGATCCATCACCGGATGGTCCTCGCGGGTGTGACCGCCGCGGCTCTCGGTCCGTTCCAGCGCAGCCAGCGCGATGCACCGGGAGACGGCGAGCATGTTCCGTAGGTCCAGGGACAGGTGCCAGCCCGGGTTGAAGGCCCGCCCACCGCTGACGGCGACCTTGGCGGCCCGCTGCTCCAGTTCGTCCAGCTTGACCAGGGCCTGCCGCAGCTCCCCCTCCCGGCGGATGATGCCCACCAGGTCGTTCATGGTCTGCTGCAGGTCCTGGTGCACGGCGTAGGGGTTCTCCCCCGACGCGTCGCGCTGGAACGGAGCAAGGGCGTTGTCGGTCGCGGCGTCCACGTCGGACTGGGAGACGGCCGGGCGCTTGGCCCCCAGCCCGCGCACGTACTCGGAGGCACCGCTGCCGGCACGGCGGCCGAACACCAGCAGGTCGGACAGTGAGTTCCCGCCCAGCCGGTTGGAGCCGTGCATCCCGCCCGAGGCCTCACCGGCCGAGAACAGACCCGGCACCCGGGCCGCGGCGGTGTCGGCGTCCACCTCGACGCCACCCATCACGTAGTGGCAGGTCGGGCCGACCTCCATCGGCTCGGCGGTGATGTCGACGTCCGCCAGCTCCAGGAACTGGTGGTGCATGCTCGGCAGCTTCTTGATGATGACGTCGGCGGGCAGCCGGGTCGACACGTCCAGGAAGACCCCTCCGTGCGGCGATCCACGGCCGGCCTTGACCTCGGAGTTGATCGCCCGCGCGACCTCGTCCCGGGGCAGCAGCTCCGGGGGCCGCTTGTTGTTCACCTGGTCGTCGTACCAGCGGTCGCCCTCCTCCTCGGTGGTGGCGTACTGCGCCGTGAACACCTCGGGGATGTAATTGAACATGAACCGCTTGCCCTCGGAGTTGCGCAGCACGCCGCCGTCCCCGCGGACCGACTCGGTGACCAGGATCCCCTTGACCGACGGCGGCCAGACCATCCCGGTGGGGTGGAACTGGACGAACTCCATGTTGATCAACGTGCCGCCGGCCCGAAGGGTCAGCGCGTGGCCGTCGCCGGTGTACTCCCAGCTGTTGCTGGTCACCTTGAACGACTTGCCGATGCCACCGGTCGCGATCACCACGGCCGGGGCCTCGAAGATCACGAAGTCGCCGCTCTCGCGCGAGTAGCCCATCGCGCCGGAGATCGCCTGGCCGTCCAGCAACAGATCGGTGATCGCCAGCTCGGCGAAGACCCTGAGGTAGGCCTCGTGGTCGCCGTGCTCACGGAAGTCGTCCTGCTGGAGCGAGACGATCTTCTGCTGCAGGGTGCGGATCAGCTCCAGGCCCGTCCGGTCACCGACGTGCGCCAGCCGCGGGTACTCGTGGCCGCCGAAGTTGCGCTGGCTGATCCTGCCGTCCGGGGTGCGGTCGAACAGGGCGCCGTAGGTCTCCAGCTCCCAGACGCGGTCCGGGGACTCCTTGGCGTGCAGCTCCGCCATCCGGGGGTTGTTCAGGAACTTGCCGCCGCGCAGGGTGTCCTTGAAGTGCACCTGCCAGCTGTCGTTGGAGTTGACGTTTCCCATCGCCGCCGCGGCGCCGCCTTCGGCCATCACGGTGTGCGCCTTGCCGAACAGCGACTTGCTGATGATCGCCGTCCGCATGCCCTGCTCACGGGCCTCGATCGCCGCGCGCAGCCCGGCACCACCGGCACCGATCACCACGACGTCGTACGCGAGCCGTTCCGGGTTGCTCATCTGTCTGTTGTCCTCACGCGAATGCGTCGGTGGGCCGATGTCAGTGCACGAAGCGCAGGTCGCTGAACCAGCCCGCCGAGACCGCCATGATGTAGGCGTCGGTCGTGATCACCGTGGTCAGCGAGGCCATCGCGAAGTTCCCGTGCAGCGGGTTCAACCGGGACACCCCGGTCCACATCCGATAGCGCCACGGATGCTGGGAGAAGTTGTTGATCCGGCCCCCGACGGCGTGCCGGCAGGCGTGGCAGGACAGCGAGTACAGCCAGAGCATGACGACGTTCACGACCATGATCAGGCTGCCGAGCCCGAAGCCGAAGGTGTGCCCCTCAGGGTGGAACGCCTTGACCGCGTCGTAGGTGTTCACCAGCAGCAGGACGCCCGCCAGCCAGAAGAAGTACCGGTGGTAGTTCATCACGACCAGGGGGAACTTGTTCTCGCCGCTGTAGCTGCCGTGCGGTTCGGGGACCGCGCAGGCCTTCGGGGACATCCAGAGGCTGCGGTAACCGGCCTTCCGGTAGTAGTAGCAGGTGGTCCGGAAGCCGGCCAGGATCGGGATGATCAGGATGGCCAGCGGGATCCCCACCGGGAAGTGCGGCAGCCAGTGGCCGAAGTCCGACGCGCCGGACTTGCAGGACGCGCTGATGCACGGCGAGTAGACCGGCGTCAGGTAGTTGTACTTCGCCGCGTAGTAGTCGCTGTTCATGAACAGCCGGACCACGGTGTAGGCGATGAAGAAGTAGAGGATGAGCGCGGTCCAGTTCGGGGCGGACCGCCAGTTGTCCGTCCGCAGCGTCTTGGCGCCGATACTCGCACGGCCCGGCGAGAACACGCCGGTCGACGAACGAGCGGTCGGTCCGGCCTCGGTGGCCATCTCTCACCCCTTGCGTTCCGCGGGCGGGGCCCGCTCAGAAGTCATCGCCGACATCCAGCCCTGGAGCAAGGCAGAGACTACGCGCGAACCGGCGCCGCTTCCGGCCGAACCCACACGCGGCGCGTGGGCCCAGTGCCTCGCGGGACCGCGACCGGCCGCCGCCGCCCAGGGAATCGCAACGCCCCGCGGCAGCCGCACACCCCAGGGGCAGTCGGCAGTCTGCTGCGCGAGTGGCCTGAGGTAAAGCACCTCGGACGTGACACGTCTAACGTGGCGGACCCAAACGAATCGAGGTAAGGCGGCCAGCCGTAGGGCCGGTGAGCTGGGGTGATCCGGCGGGTCATCCGGACGCGAACGACCTGGTCAGGCCAGGCCAGGGACCGGCGGGCAGCCGGCGACGTCGAGCGGTCCCCGCTGATCGCCGGCGGTTCGCGGCCTGCGCCGAGCGGTCGGCCCGGCGTCCTCTGGTATGTGATCGGGGTATCCAGCTCGCGCGATACCCCGATTGCATACCAGATGTTCATGCCGCGCCGTTGGCGCCCTTGGGTGGGTGAAACTGGGGGCGCGTCTCCCGTTGACGTCGTTCCTGTGTGGTACCTGGTGAGTCCGGATACCAGATTGACGCTGGAGCCCGCCCGGTAGGTGCCCCGGGTTGCTGCCGTAGAGCGCGTGTCTCAGAGTCTTGATCTTCACGGGCTCCCGGGAGGCGCTGGTCAGCGGTGACGACGAAGGCGGGTGAGTGGTGTGGAGATCGTGCTTGAGCGGGTGGCGGGCATCGATGTCGGGAAGAAGGAGATCGCGGTCACCGTCCGGGCCCCCGGCGGCGGCCCGGGCGCCGCGCGGGTGGAGACCACCCGGAAGTTCAAGACGTTCTACCCGGTGCTGGCGGTGATGACGGCCTGGCTGGCCGAGCAGGGTGTCACGCACGTGGTGATGGAGTCCACGGGGATCTATTGGCGGCCGGTGTTCCACGCCCTGTGCGAGGGCGAGGTCGACTTCGAGGTCCTGCTGGTCAACGCCGCGCATGTCAAGACCGTCCCGGGCCGTAAGACGGACGTGAAGGACAGTCAGTGGCTGGCCCAGTTGCTGGAGGTCGGCCTGCTGCGGGGCAGTTTCATCCCGCCCAAGGAGATCGCCGCGATCCGGGAGATCACCCGGTACCGCAAGAAGCTCATCCAGTCCCGCACCAGTGAGTTGCAGCGGTTGGGCAAGGTGTTGCAGGACGCCGGGGTGAAGATCGACTCGGTGGCCTCCAGCCTTTCCACCAAGTCCGCCCGGGACATGATCGAGGCGCTGATCGGCGGCCAGCGGGACCCGCGGGTGCTGGCCGATCTGGCCCGGGGGGTGATGCGCAGCAAGATCCCGGACCTGTCGATGGCGCTGGCCGGCCGGTTCGGTGACCACCACGCGGTGCTGGCCCGGCTGCACCTGGACATGATCGACCATCTGGAGCAGATGATCGCCCGGCTGGACGGTCAGGTGGAGGCGATGACAGTCCCTTTCTGCGCGCAGATCCAGGGCCTGTGCACGATCCCGGGGATCGCTGAGCGCACCGCCCAGGTCATCATCAGCGAGATCGGGGTGGACATGTCCCGGTTCCCGACCGCAGCGCACCTGGCGTCCTGGGCCGGGTTGTGTCCGGGCAACAACGAGTCGGCCGGCAAGCACCACAGCACCCGTACCCGCAAGGGCAACCGGGAGATCCGCACCGCGCTGGTCGAGGCAGCCTGGGCGACCGCCCGCACCAACACCTACCTCGGGGCGAAGTTCCGCCGCCTACACCGCCGGTTCGGCCAGAAGAACGGCGGCAAGGCCGCCGTCGCCATCGCCCACGACCTGATCATCATCGCCTGGCACGTCCTGCACGACGGCGTCGCCTTCTACGACCTCGGCCCGGACTACTACACCCGCCCCGACACCCCCGCCCACCACCACCGCAAGGACTACCTCGTGCGGGAACTGCAGGCCCTCGGCTACACCATCCAGATCAACACCCCAGCAGCCTGAACAAACCAAACAGCCGATCCCGGCTACGCTGCGCTCCGCCGGGAGCCTCCGGCCTGCCCGCTCACCATTCAGTTACGTCTCAGAGGACGCGCCGCATGACCGACGAAGCCACGCCCGGAGCTACGGCCGAGGCCACGGCCGGGGCTACGGCTCAGGCCGATCTGCACGGCAGGACCCAGCGGCTGGAGCTGACCGATCAGACCCTGCGCAGCTGGCAGGCGACGGTGCTGGCCAGCGACCTGGAGCAGGGCATCGTGCTGGACCGGTCCGCCTTCTACCCCGGCGGTGGCGGGCAGCCCCCGGATCACGGAGTCCTGTTGTGGGGCGGCGTACAGACCCGGGTGGTCGGTGCCCGCAAGGGCGACGACCTGTGGCTGATCCCGCATCCCGACGACCCGCTCCCCCCGTCCGGGACCGCCGTCCAGGGGGCGGTCGAGGACGAGCGCCGGTCGGCGCTGATGCGCACGCACTCGGGCCTGCACCTGCTGTCCGGCGTGGTGTTCCGGGACTTCGGCGCGCTGGTGACCGGCGGCAACATGGAGCCGCTCGAGGCCCGGATGGACTTCAACCTGCCTCAGGTCCCGGACGGATTCCGGGACGCGGTGGCGCGGGCCTGCGCTGCCGAGATCGCCGCCGACCGAGCCATCACGGCGTCGATGCTGCCGCGGGCCGACGCCTTCGCCCGCTACCCCGACCTGATCCGGACCGAGACCAACCTGCTGCCCGACGACCTCGAGGTGGTCCGGGTGGTCGACATCGTCGGGCTGGACACGCAGGCCGACGCGGGCACGCACGTCGCCTCGACGCGGCAGATCGGCGGGCTCGAGGTGGTCAAGATCGAGAACAAGGGCAAGGGGTTCC
This sequence comes from uncultured Actinomycetota bacterium, assembly GCA_963740575.1. Taxonomy (GTDB): domain Bacteria; phylum Actinomycetota; class Actinomycetes; order Actinomycetales; family Kineosporiaceae; genus CAVUET01. Next base: position 592,094 of record CAVUET010000003.1, read on the forward strand.
GCAGGCTCCGGGTCCGGATCACCCCCGGCTGAGTCCGCGACCGGCCCGGGTCGCCACCGGCGTGACCGGCTGCGATGCCCAACCCCGCAAGGCTTCCAGGCGGCCGAGCAACCGGGTCCGCTGCTCGGCGACACGGACCGGCGCCGTGCCACCCCGCCCGTCCCTCGACGCCAGCGATCCGGGCACGTCGAGCACGGTGCGAAGCTGCGGCGTCAACTCGGGCGAGATCGCCGCGAGCTCGGCGTCGGTCAGCTCGTGCAGCTCGATGCCGCGTCGCTCGCACTCCCGGACGCAGGCGCCGGCCAGCTCGTGCGCGACCCGGAACGGGACGCCGCGCCGGACCAGCCACTCGGCGACGTCGGTGGCCAGGGAGAATCCGGCTGGTGCCAGCAGGGCCATCCGCTCGGTGTCGAACCGCAGGCCGGCCATCATCCCGGTGAACGCCGGCAGCAGCAGGAGCAGCTGGTCGACCGAGTCGATCACCGGCTCCTTGTCCTCCTGCAGGTCGCGGTTATAGGCCAGCGGCAGCGCCTTCAGAGTGGCCAGCAGGCCGGCCAGATTGCCGATCAGCCGGCCCGCCTTGCCCCGGGCCAGCTCCGCGATGTCCGGGTTGCGCTTCTGCGGCATGATCGACGATCCCGTGGCGTAGGCGTCGTCGAGCGCGGCGAACCCGAACTCGGCGGTGGTCCAGACCACCACCTCCTCGGCGATCCGGGACACGTCCACCGCTGCCATCGCCAGCACGAACGTCAGCTCGGCGACCACGTCCCGGCTCGCGGTGCCGTCCATCGAGTTGTCAGTGGAGCGACTGAAGCCCAGCTCCCGCGCCACCGCCTCGGGGTCGAGGCCGAGCGAGGACCCGGCGAGCGCGCCCGAGCCGTAGGGCGACTCGTCGGCGCGCCGGTCCCAGTCCAGCAGCCGGTCGACGTCCCGGGCCAGGGCCTGGGCGTGCGCCTGCAGGTGATGGGCCAGCAGCACCGGCTGGGCGTGCTGGAAGTGGGTCCGGCCGGGCATCGGTGCCTCGGGGTGCGCCTGCGCCTGCCCGAGCAGCGCGCCGGCCAGGTCGAGCAGCCCGTGCGCGATGTCCCTGGCCCGGTCCCGCAGGTACATCCGGTACAGGGTCGCGACCTGGTCGTTGCGGGATCGGCCGGCCCGCAGCCGCCCGCCCAGCTCGGGCCCCACCCGCTCGATCAGGCCGCGTTCGAGCGCGGTGTGCACGTCCTCGTCGGCCTGCGTCGGGGTGAAGGCGCCGGACCGGACGTCCGACTCCAGTGCGTCCAGCCCGGCCAGCATGGCCGTGAGCTCCTCGGCGCTGAGCAGGCCGGCCGATCGCAGCACGCGGGCGTGCGCCCGCGAGCCGGCCAGGTCGTACGGCGCCAGCACCCAGTCGAAGTGCACCGAGGCCGAGAGCCGTTCGAGGGCGTCGGCCGGGCCCGACTCGAACCGTCCGCCCCACAACTTGAGCGGCGCCGGCCCTGCCTGATCCGGCCCCGCGTGGTCCGGCCCTGCGTGTTCCGCCTCGGCCGGCTCGGGTCGGACGGCCTCGGTCATCGGGTCTCGCTTCCGGCGGCGAGGGCCAGGAACCTGGCCGCGACCTCGGTGCCGCCCGCGGGGGCGCGGGTCACCACCAGCACGGTGTCGTCCCCGGCGATGGTGCCCAGCACGGTGGGCAGGACGGACTGATCGATCGCGGAGGCCAGGAACTGCGCGGCGCCCGGCGGCGTGCGCAGCACGACGAGGTTGGCGGACGCCTCGGCCGTGACCAGGAGCTCCTCGCAGAGCCGGGCCAGGCGTGAGTCCAGCAGCTCCTGGTCGATTCCGGCCCAGGGGGTTCGGTCGCCGCCCTCGCCCGGAACCCCGTAGACGAGGCCGCCGTCGGGGTGGCGGACCCGCACGGTGCCGAGCTCGACCAGGTCGCGGGACAGCGTGGCCTGGGTGACCACGACGCCGTCCGCCGCGAGCAGCTCGGCCAGCTCGACCTGGGAGCGCACCGGGGTTCGGCGGAGCAGCTCGACGATCTGGCGGTGCCGCGCGGTCTTGGTCCCGGCGGCCCGCGGCACGGCCGGAGACGGGCCGGCAGCACCCGGCGGCCCCGCGGCCGGAGACGACCCGGCGGCCCGCGCGGTCCCGCTCACGACCCACCCTCCCCGGATCGCCGCAGCAGCCAGGTGAGCAGCGCCTTCTGCGCGTGCAGGCGGTTCTCGGCCTCGTCCCAGACCGCGGACGCCGGGCCGTCCATCACCGAGGTCGAGATCTCCTTGCCGCGGTAGGCGGGCAGGCAGTGCAGCACGATGGCGCCCGCGCCGGCCCGGGCCAGACACTCGTCGTCAAGTCGGAAGGGCACGAACGGTTCGGCCCGGCCGGAGGCCTCGCCCTCCTGCCCCATCGACACCCAGGTGTCGGTGGCGAGCACGTCGGCGCCGTCTGCGGCACGCACCGGGTCGCTGGTGACCGTGATCGAGCCGCCGGTGGTGGCGGCCCGCTTGCCCGCGGCCTCAAGCACGGCGGGGTCGGGCTGGTGACTCTCGGGGGTGCCGATCCGCACGTGCAGTCCCGCGGTCGCCCCGGCCAGCAGGTAGGAGTGCGCCATGTTGTTGCCGCCGTCCCCGAGGTAGGTCAGGGTCAGGCCCGCCAGGCGGCCGTGCCGCTCCCGGACGGTCTGCAGGTCGGCCAGCAACTGGCACGGGTGGAACTCGTCGGTCAGCGCGTTCACCACCGGAACCCGGCTGACCGCTGCCATCGCGTCGACCCGCTCCTGGCCGGCGGTCCGCCAGACGATCGCCGCGCACTGCCGGTCCAGGACCCTGGTGGTGTCCTCGATCGGCTCCCCGCGGCCCATCTGGCTGCCCTGGGCGTCGATCACCAGCGGGTACCCGCCGAGCTCGGCGATGCCGATGCTGAACGAGACCCGGGTCCGAGTGGAGTGCTTGTCGAACAGGACGGCGACGGCCCGCGGTCCCTCCAGCGGCCGGGTGAGCAGCCGTCCGGCGGCGCGCTCCGCCTTCAGGGCGTCGGCCAGGTCGAGCACCTCGACCAGTTCGGCCGGCCCGAGGTCGTCATCACGGAGGAAGTGTCGGAGTGTCATGCGGGAACCTCCTGGACGGCACGGTCGAGGGCGGCCGGGAGTGCCGCGACGAACTCGTCTGTCTGCTCGGTGGTCAGCACCAGCGGTGGCGCGAGCCGGATCGCGTCGGCGGTCACGGCGTTGACGATCATGCCGGACTCGAGCAGGGCCTCTGCCAGCGGGCGGGCGACCGGCTCGGCCAGCTGGACGGCGAGCAGCAGCCCCTCACCGCGCACGCCGGTGACGAGCGCGTGCCCGAGCCCGTTGACACCCTCGCGCAGGTACCGGCCGAGCTCGCTCGCGCGCTGCACCAGACCGTCCCGCTCGAGCACGTGCAGGGTCGCCAGCGCGGCGGCCGCGGCCACCGGGTTGCCGCCGAACGTGGTCCCGTGCTGGCCCGGGCCGAGCAGGGTCGCCGGGCCGTCGCCGAGGGCCACCACGGCGCCGATCGGGATGCCGCCGCCGAGCCCCTTGGCCAGGGTCACCACGTCCGGCAGGGTCCCCCCGCCGAGGTGCGGATGCTGGTGGGCGAACCAGGCACCGGTGCGGCCGATCCCGGTCTGCACCTCGTCCAGGACGAGCAGCGCGCCGGCAGCTGAGCAGAGCCCGCGGGCTGCGGGCAGGTACCCCTCGGGCGCGGGCCGAACGCCGGCCTCGCCCTGCACGGGTTCCAGCACCACGGCCGCGACGGAGTCGTCGACGGCCGCGCGCAGAGCCGGCAGGTCACCGAACGGGACGTGCCGCACCACGCCGGGCAGCGGTTCGAACGGCTCCCGGTAGCCGGGCTTGTGGGTCAAAGCCAGCGCGCCCATGGTCCGGCCGTGGAACGCACCCTCGGCCGCGACCATCCCGGCCCGGCCGGTGCGGCGGGCCAGCTTGAACGCCGCCTCGACCGCCTCGGTGCCGGAGTTGCACAGGAACACCCGGGATCCGGGCGGCGCGGCGAGCAGGTCGAGCAGCCGCTCGGCCAGGGCAACCTGCGGCGCGGTGGCGAAGAAGTTCGAGACGTGCCCGAGGCTGGCCAACTGCGCGGTGACGGCGGAGACCAGGAACGGGTGGGCGTGGCCGAGCGCGTTCACGGCGATCCCGGCCATCAGGTCGAGGTAGCGGTTGCCGTCGGCGTCCCAGACGTAGCAGCCCTCGCCGCGGACCAGGACCCGTTGCGGCGGGCCGAAGGTGTTCATCAGCGCGCTGGTGTAGCGGCGGGTCCAGGCCGCACCGGACAGACCCACGGAGGACAGCTGCAGGTCCGGGCTCACCGGCCCACCTCCCCCGGCGGCACGGCCCGCGGTGTCACCGCTGGCTCCTCGGTTGCGGCAGCACCATGGTGCCGACTCCTTCCGGGGTGAAGACCTCGAGCAGGACGCTGTGCGCGACCCGGCCGTCGATCACGGTCGCCTCGGGAACGCCGCCGCGCACCGCGCGCAGGCAGGCCTCCATCTTCGGCACCATCCCGGACTGCAGGGACGGCAGCATGGTCTCCAGGTCGTCCGCGAGCACCTCGGCCAGCAGCGAGGAGCGGTCCGGCCAGTCGGCGTACAGGCCCTCGATGTCGGTCAGCACGAGGAGCTTCTGCGCGCCGAGCGCCACGGCCAGCGCGGCGGCGGCGGTGTCGGCGTTGACGTTGAGCACGTTGCCGTCGTCGTCGGGCGCGACGGTGGAGACCACCGGGATCCGGCCGGCGTCGATCAGATCGACGACGGCCGCGGGGTTCACCTCGTACACGTCGCCGACCAGCCCGACGTCGACCTCCTCGCCGTCCACGACCGCGCTGCGGCGCCGCGCCCGGAACAGCCCGGCGTCCTCGCCGGACAGCCCGACGGCGAGCGCGCCGTGCGCGTTGACCAGGCCGACGAGCTCCCGGCCGACCTGCCCGACCAGCACCATCCGGACCACGTCCATGGCCTCGGGCGAGGTCACCCGCAGCCCGCCGCGGAACTCGCTGGCGATGCCGAGGCGGTCGAGCATCGTGGAGATCTGCGGGCCGCCGCCGTGCACCACGACGGGCTTCAGGCCGGTCGAGCGGAGGAACACCATGTCCTGGGCGAAGGCGCGCTTGAGCCCCTCCTCGACCATAGCGTTGCCGCCGTACTTGACCACGACGATCGAGCCGGCGAAACGCTGCAGCCAGGGCAGCGCCTCGATCAGCACCTCGGCCTTGTCGGCCGCGCTGAGGCAGTGCACGGGCGGCTCTGTGTTCGCGGGCGGCTCTGTGTTCGCGGGCGTCGACGGGCCCGCGGCAGTGGACGGAATGCTCATGTCGAGTAGGCGCTGTTCTCGTGGACGTAGTCGTGGGTCAGGTCGTTGGTCCAGACGGTGGCGGTGGCCGGGCCGGCGTGCAGGTCGATCCGGACGATGACCTCGCGGCCGGTCAGATCGACCAGGGAGCGGTCCTGGGCCGCCGCGCAGCCTCGGCAGACCTGCACGCCGTTGACGGCGACGTCCAGTTGCAGCGGGTCGAACCCGGCCCGGGTGGTGCCGACCGCGGCGACCACCCGGCCCCAGTTCGGGTCCCCGCCGAACACGGCCGCCTTGAACAGGTTGCTGCGGGCCACCGCTCGGGCCACCTCGACCGCGTCCTCCTCGGTCTGCGCGCCGACCACCTCGATCGCGATGTCGTGGCTGGCTCCCTCGGCGTCGGCCACCAGCCGGCGGGCCAGGTCGGCGCAGGCGGCGTGCACGGCCTCGGCGAGCTCCTCCTCGCCGGGCGTGACCCCGCTCGCGCCGCTGGCCATCAGCAGCACGGTGTCGTTGGTGGACATGCACCCGTCGGAGTCGATCCGGTCGAAGGTGGTCCGGGTCGCCCGCCGCAGCACCCGGTCCAGGACCTGTGCCTCGGCGGCCGCGTCGGTGGTCAGCACGACGAGCATGGTGGCCAGGCCGGGCGCGAGCATGCCGGCGCCCTTGGCCATCCCGCCGACCGTCCAGCCGGGGCGCTCGACCCGGCTGGTCTTGGTCACCTTGTCGGTGGTCAGGATCGCCTCGGCCGCGACGTCACCGCCGTCCGGGCCGAGCGCGTCGGCCACGGCCTTCACCCCGTCCAGCAGGGCCTGGATGGGCAATCGCTCGCCGATCAGCCCGGTGGAGCAGACCGCCACGTCACCCGCCGCGATCCCGAGCGACGCGGCCACCTGCTCGGCGCTGCGATGGGTGTCGGCGAAGCCGTCCGGTCCGGTGCAGGCGTTGGCACCGCCGGAGTTCAGCAGCACGGCGTCGATCCGGCCGTCCTGGACCGCCTGCCGGGTCCAGATCACCGGGGCCGCCTGGACCCGGTTGCCGGTCAACACCGCGGCCGCGGAGTGCAGCGGGCCGTCGTTGACCACCAGGGCAAGGTCCGGTCGGCCGCTGGACTTCAGGCCCGCCGTGACCCCGCCGGCGCGGAAGCCGGCCGGAGCCGTGACACTCACGAGGCCTCCCGGTAGGCGGGGTCGACGACCTCGTAACCCGCTGCGCGCCAGACCGATGCGGCGGCTGCCGCGGTCGGCGCGGAGAGCAGGATCCAGTCGGTGTTGAAGGTCGAGACGGTGAGCACCGGGATGCCCGCGTCGGCCAGCGGGCGCAGCAGGGAGACCAGCACCCCGACCTGGGAGAACCCCAGTTCACCGTCGATGTTCACGGCCACCATCGGGCCTTCCAGCGGCCCGGGCAGGTCGTCGGGAAGGCAGGAGGTCGGGCAGACGATGCTGGTCTCCTCCACGGTGAACGTGACGCTGACGAGGGGTTCTCCGACGGCCCAGTCGGGAAGGCCGCTACCGGCGGGCAGCCGGATCATGGCCACCGCCTGCGGGTTTACTACCAGACGCATTGCGTGCTCCTGGATCGGGGACGGATACCAGATCTGCGATCCCCGGGCTGACGCTGGGCCACGCGTCGCGCGGGCTGAGGTGGGGTTCCACGAGTGCCTGTCAGTGTCACGGCGCGAGGCCGATCATGGGCAGGCCCATGGTCTCGGGCAGCCCCAGAGCCAGGTTCGCGGACTGGATGGCACCTCCGGCGGTGCCCTTGGCCAGGTTGTCGACGGCCGCCACGACCACGACCCGCCCGGCCCGCTCGTCCACGGCCAGCTGCACGTGCACGGTGTTCGCGCCGAGTGTGTCCGCGGTGCGCGGCCATCGCCCGACGGGCAGCAGGTGCACGAACGGCTCGTCCGCATACGCCTCCTGCCAGGCCTTGCGAACCGTATCCGGATGGGCTCCGGTGGCAGCATCGGCCACCTCGGGGCCGGACGCCAGCCGGGACGTGCAGGTGGCCAGGATGCCGCGGGCCATCGGGGCGAGGGTCGGGGTGAAGCTCACCCGCACCGGCTGCCCAGCGGCCAGCGACAGGTTCTGCTCCATCTCGGGTGTGTGCCGGTGCACCCCACCCACCCCGTACGGGCTCATCGAGCCCATCACCTCGCTGCCGAGCAGGTTCGGCTTCAGGCCGCGCCCCGCACCGGACGTGCCGCTGGCCGCCACGACCACGACATCGGGCTCGAGCAGGCCGGCCGCGAAGCCCGGGGCCAGCGCGAGCGAGACCGCCGTGGGGTAGCAGCCCGGGACGGCGATCCTGCGGGCACCGGCGAGCCGGTCCCGCTGCCGGGAACCATCGGCGTGCACGAGCTCGGGCAGGCCGTACGGCCAGGCGCCCGCGTACCCGGCGCCGTAGAACTGCTGCCAGGCGTCGGCGTCGGTCAGGCGGTGGTCCGCGCCGCAGTCCACCACCAGGACGTCCGCGGGCAGCGCCGCGGCGAGCTCCGCGCTGGCGCCGTGCGGCAGGGCCAGGAACACCACGTCATGGCCGGACAGCTCCTCGGTCGTGGTGGGCGCCAGCACGCGGTCCGCGAGCGGGATCAGGTGCGGGTGATGCTCCCCGAGCGGGGTCCCGGCGTTGCCCGCAGCGGTCACCGCGGCGACCTCGAAACCGGGGTGTCCGAGCAGCAGCCGGAGCAGCTCGCCGCCCGCGTACCCGCTCGCGCCGGCCACCGCGACGGTCAGAGTCATGACGCATGACTATACATGGCAATGCAAGATTATGCCGCAATGACCTTGGGACGCGCACCGCTGCCCGGCCCGAGGACAGTCAGATCAGCGGATCGTCGGGTCCGTACCGGCTGACCCCCAGCCGCCGGGCCTCGGCCTCGGGACCGCCCGCCGCGGCCAGGGCCGCGAGCCGGTCCGGGGTGTCCACGCCCGCCCGCAGGAAGCAGCCCGACCAGGCGTCCAGCCGCCCGCTGCCGGCGGCCAGCACGAGCTCCAGCAGGGCGGGCAGCGCGGTCCACTCGGTCCGGCCGGCGTGCATCGGCATGCTCGCCGTCATGTCCGTCCGGATGTGTCCCGGCGAGATCTCGAACACCCGCAGGCCGCGCGCGAAGCCGGCCAGGTGCAGGCTCCCGCCGAGCCGCAGCAGCCCGGTCTTCGCGGCGCTGTAGGCCGAGTAGACCGGCCGGTCCTCGGCGCCCGCGCCGGAGTTGACGTCGACCACCCGGCCTCCGCCACGCGCCAGCATCCCGGGCACCACCGCGCGGATGCAGTGGAACGGACCCCGCAGGTCGGTGTTCAGCACCTCCCACCAGTCCAGCGGGTCGGCCTCCCAGGCCGGTAGCTCGACCGGGTCGACCACCCCGGCGTTGTTGACCAGCAGATCGATGCCGCCGAGCTGCTCCTGCACGGCGGCGACAGCGGCCACCACGTCGGCGTAGCTGCGCACGTCGCCCAGGGCCACGGCGACCTCGGCGCCCGTGGCGCGTAGCTCGCCGGCGACCTCATCCAACGCCGCGCGGGAGCGACCGAGCAGCCCGACCGCGTACCCGGATCCGGCGAGCGACAGCGCGATCGCGCGGCCGATCCCCCGGCCCGGGCCGGTGATCAGCGCGACCCGCGCCGGCGGCGGTCCGGCCGGGTCAGGGCCAGCAGGGTCAGGGCCGGGCCGCCCGATGTCCTGCGTCACTGGCCCCGGAGGACCGCGCCGACGCGCTCACCGGCCCGGCGGACCGCGCCGTCCCGCGCCGCCGCGGACTCCGCCGCGGTCAGGGTGCGGTCCGGGGCTCTCAGCCGCAGCGCGAACGCGAGCGACTTCCTGCCCTCCCCGACCTGCGGCCCGGTGTACACGTCGAACAGCCGGACCGACTCGAGCAGCTCACCGGCGCCCTCCCGCAGCGCCCGCTCGACCTCGCCGGCGGGTACCACGGCGTCCACCACCAGGGCCACGTCCTCCTTGGCCACCGGGAAGGTGGACACCGGCCCGGCCGGCCTGATCCCGCCGGACGCCGCGATCAGCCGGTCGAGATCCAGCTCCGCCGCGACGGTCCGGGGCGGCAGTCCGAGCTCGGCCAGCACCTTCGGGTGCAGCTCCCCGGCGTGCCCGATCAGCACGCCGTCCAGCTCCAACCGCGCGCAGCGGCCGGGGTGCCAGGGCGCGTGCACGTCGGCACTGACCGCGACCTCGAGCCCGAGCGTGCCGGCCACCAGCACCGCGGTGTCCAGCGCGTCGGTCCAGTCCGCGGGCCGCCCGGGCCCGTACCAGCCGGCCAGCTCCCGCTGCCCGCTCGCCACCACGGCGACATGCCGCGGTTGCGCCGGAACCGCCTGGTAGAGCGCCTCCAGCGCGCCGTCCTCGGGGCGGGCGGTGACGTCCGGGCGGGGCGCCGGCGGCTGGTCGCCGTCCGGGCGGACGACCAGCCCGATCTCGAACAGAGCGATATCGGTGTGCCCGCGACCGACATTGCGGCGCAGCGTCTCCAGCAGCGGGGGCAGCAGCGAGGTGCGCAGCTGCGGCTGCTCGTCCGAGAGCGGGTTGGCCAGCTTGAGGGCGATCCGGCGGGGGTCGGCCGCGTCCAGCCCGAAGGCGTCGTGCACGGCCGGCGAGACGAACGGGTAGGACAGCACCTCGACCAGTCCGTGCTCGGCCAGGGCCCGGGCCACCGAGCGCCTGGCGCGCTGCCCGTGGGTCAGCCCGCGGCCGGCCGGGGCGACCGGCAGCACCGACGGGATCGCGTCGTAGCCGCGGAGCCGGGCCACCTCCTCGGCCAGGTCGACACCCATCCGCAGGTCCGGCCGCCAGGTCGGCGGGGCGACGGTGAGCAGTTCGCCGTAGGCGCCCCCGTCGGCACCCCCGTCGGCACCCCCATCGGCACCCCCATCGGCACCCCCATCGGATCCGCCATCAGCTCGGCCCGGCTCGATCCGGCAGCCGATCCGGGTGAGGGTCTCGATCACCTCGTCCCGGCTGTACGGCACGCCGACCACCCGGCTGGGCAGGGACCACGGCATCAGGATCGGAGGGACCGGCGCGCGCTCGTCGGCGTCCGTGACGCCCGCGACCTCGCCGCCGCCGTGCTCGACCAGCAGCCGGACCGCAAGGTCGGCGGCCCGGGCCGCGAGATCGGTGTCCACGCCGCGCTCGAACCGGCGGCTGGCCTCGGTGGACAGCTTGTGCCGGCGGGCGGTCCGGGCCACCGTGACGGGATCGAAATGGGCGGCCTCGATCAGGATGTCCTGGGTGGACGCGGACACCTCGCTGCTGGCGCCGCCCATCACGCCGGCCATGGCCAGCACCCGCTCGCCGTCGGCATCGGTGATCAGCAGGTCCTCGGGGTCGAGGATCCGCTCGACGTCGTCCAACGTGGTCAGTCGCTCGCCGCCGCGGGCCCGGCGGACCACGATCGCGCCGCGCAGCGCGGCCAGGTCGAACGCGTGCAGCGGCTGGCCGAGGGCGAGCATCACGTAGTTGGTCACGTCGACGGCCAGCGAGATCGGCCGCATTCCGGCCTGCTCGAGCCGGCGCTGCATCCACCGTGGCGCCGGCCGCGACGGATCGACGCCGCGGACCACGCGGGCCACGTACCGGTCGCAACCAGCCCGGCCGCGCAGCGGTGCCGCATCCTGCAGCCGGACCTCGAACCCGTCCGGCGTCTGTGCCGGGGGCGGCGGGGCGGCGGGGTCGACCGGGTCGGGGAACGAGGCGCCGGTGCTGTGCGCGTACTCGCGAGCAACGCCGCGCACGCAGAGCGCGTAGCCGCGGTCCGGCGTGACGTTGATCTCGACGGTCCGCTCGTCCAGTCCGAGCAGCGCGATCGCGTCCGAGCCGATCGGCGCACCGTCCAGGCCGAGCTCCACCAGCCGGATGATGCCGCCGTGGTCGTCGCCGAGGCCGAGCTCGCGGGCCGAGCAGATCATCCCGTCGGAGACGTGCCCGTAGGTCTTGCGGGCGCTGATCTCGAACCCGCCGGGGAGCGCGGCGCCGGGCAGCGCCACGACCACCTTGTCGCCGGCGACGAAGTTGTGCGCGCCGCAGACGAGCCCGCGCGGGCCGAAGCCGCCATCGGGCAGCGGCACGCCGAACTCGCCGACGTCCACCTGGCACCAGCGGATCGTCTTGCCGTTCTTCTGCGGCTCGTCGGCGAACTCCAGCACCTGGCCGACCACCAGCGGGCCGGTCACCTGCCCGCCGGTGGATGGCCTCCTCCTCCAGGCCGACCCGGACCAGGGCCGCGGCGATGTCCTCGGCCGTCGCCGCGTCCGGAACGTCGACGTACTCGGCCAGCCAGGGCAGCGGGACGCGCATCAGACCTCCATCCCGTAGTGCAGGCTGAAGCGCACATCGCCCTCGACCATGTCGCGCATGTCCTGCGATCCCGTGGCGGAACATCAGCGTGCGCTCGATGCCCATGCCGAACGCGAAGCCCGTGTAGCGCTCGGGGATCCACGCCGCACGGCGGTCAGCACGTTGGGATTGACCATGCCGCAGCCGCCCCACTCGATCCAGCCGGTTCCGCCACAGGTACGGCAGCCGGAATCCTTCCCGGCACAGACGAAGCAGCGCAGGTCCAACTCCGCGCTGACGGCTCGGTGAACGGGAAGAAGGACGGCCGCAGTCGGGTCACCGCGTCGGCGCCGAACATCGCCCGGGCGAAGTGGTCGAGGGTGCCCTTGCAGGTGCGCCATGGTCAGGCCCTCGTCCACGGCCAGGCCCTCGACCTGGTGGAACACCGGGGTGTGGGTGGCGTCGAGCTCGTCGGTGCGGAACACCCGCCCGGGCACGGCGACGTAGACGGGCAGCTCGCGCTCGAGCAGGGCGCGCGCCTGGACCGGCGAGGTGTGCGTGCGCAACACCAGGCCGGAGTCCGGCGGGTCGACGAAGAACGTGTCCTGCATCTGCCGGGCCGGGTGGTCCGGATCGAAGTTCAGGGCGTCGAAGTTGAACCACTCGGCCTCGACCTCGGGCCCCTCGGCGATCTCCCAGCCCATCGCGACGAAGACGTCTGCGATCCGCTCGGCGATGACCTCCAGCGGGTGCCGCGCGCCGCGGCGGGGTGCGCCGGACCGGCAGCGTCACGTCGACGGCCTCCTCGACCAGGACGCGGGCGTCGCGTTCGGCCTCCAGCTCGAGCCTGGCGCCCGGCGAGGGCCTCGGCCACAGCGGCCCGGGCCTGGCCGACCCGCTGCCCGGCGTCCTTGCGGGCGGCCGGCGGCAGCGCACCGATCTCGCGGTTGGCCAGCGCGAGCGGGCTGCGGTCGCCCGCGTGGTCCAGCCGGACCTGTTTGAGCGCGACCAGATCCTCAGCCGTTGCGATGGCGGCGAGCGCGGCGGTGACCGCTCGCTCGATCTCCTCTGGGCTGAGCACGGCCACCTCGACGGGGTCGAACTGGGTATTGGGTCCGGACATGCGCCTCATGGTCCAGTCGTGACAGTGGTGCCGGTGGGATTCGGGAGTGGCCAGCCACGTGGGGCGGGCAGTGACCAGGTCGATCCTCTCAGACCTGCTGGGACGGCCGCCGCCGGGTTTCGCCCTCGGGGCGGGCCTCCTCGCGACTGGTGACGCGGCAGCCGGCACCGCGACGCTGGGCCCGCGCCGTGGCATACAGGCAGACCGTGGCAGCCGTGGCAAGGTTGAGGCTCTCGGCCCGGCCGTGCACCGGGACCCGAACCATCGCGTCGGCCAGTTCCCGGTCCTCGGCCGGCAGGCCCCAGGCCTCGTTGCCGAACACCCATGCCACCGGGCCGGCCAGCCCGCCGGGGCGTCCCACCGCGGCAGCGTCGGCCAGCTCGTCCAGGTCCACCTCGCCCGCCCCGTCCGCCGCGAGCACAGACAGCCCCGCCGTGCGCAGCGCCGCGACGGCATCGGGCAGCCCGATCCCGGTCACCACCGGAAGGTGGAACAGGCTGCCCGCCGTCGATCGCACGCACTTCGCGTTGTGCACGTCCACGCTGGCGTCGGTGAACAGCACGGCGTCGGCTCCCGCGGCGTCGGCGGCGCGCAGCACGGTGCCGGCGTTGCCCGGGTCGCGGACCCGGGCCAGCACCGCGACCAGGCGCGGCCGGGCGGCGATCACCTCAGCCAGCGGGACCCCGACCAGCGCGCAGACCGCGAGCAGCGCCCTGCGGGGTGACCGTGTCGGCCATGGCGGCGAGCACCGGCTCGGACACCAGGCGAACCGCGGCACCAGCGGTGCGGGCCGTGGCCGCGATCTCCGGGTACCGCTCGGTCGGCCGCAACGGTCAGGTAGAGGTCATGCACGACCGGCGGCCGGCCGGCGGCGCGGGCGTCCTGGTCGGCCAGCACGGCCTCCCGGACCGCCTGCGGCCCCTCGGCCAGGAACCGGCCGGCGCGCAGACGTGCCAGCGCCCGGACAGCTTCCGTACCGCCTGCACCCGGTCGGACCGGGGGTTAGTCGAGCACGGTGCTGTCCGGGCGCTCCGGAGCCATCTCGAGCTGCGACCGCGACCGCTGCGGGCGCGTTCTGCCTGCGGCGATCAGGCCGCGGACGCTGTCGGCCGCGGGCGTCCCACCGGACGCGGCCAGCGCCGCGCGGGCGGTCTGCACGAGCGTCGCGAAGGCCGCCGCGTCGTTGCACGGCGAGCTCGGCCAGCATCCGCCGGTCGACCTCGACATCGGCGGCCTTAGGCCCTGGATGAACCGGTTGTACGTCATGCCGTTCGCGCGGGCGGCGGCGTTGATCCGCTGGATCCAGAGCCGCCGGAAGTCGCCCTTGCGGGCCCGGCGGTCGCGGTAGGCGTAGATCAGCGAGTGGGTGACCTGCTCCTTGGCCTTGCGGTACAGACGCGAGCGCTGGCCGCGGTACCCGCTGGCCCGCTCGAGGGTCTCCCGGCGCTTCTTCTGGGCGTTGACCGCCCGCTTCACGCGTGCCACGTGATCTCTCCTCGGTTCTCGAGCTGCTGGTGGTCGGGGGCTAGTGGCTCAGAGGCGCGTCACTTGCCGAGCAGCTGCTTGATCGCTTCTTGTCTCGCGGCGTGAGCCTGGACGTCGAGAGCGAGGCGGCGGGTGCGCGGTACTGGACTTGTTCTCGAACAGGTGGCGCCGGTTGGCCTGCTCGCGCATGACCTTGCCGCTCCCGGTGATCCGGAAACGCTTCTTCGCACCGCTGTGGGTCTTCATCTTCGGCATGGCTGCCGTGTCTCCTCGTTGCCCTCGCGCCCGGCGCGTGAGCCTTGGTCGGTCCGCGCCAGGACACGGCGCGGGTCGTTCACGACGCCCGGGTGGGCGCCGGTCGGTTGCGTCGGCTCACGCCTCGGCGGTCGGTTCCGAACTGGGCGCCTCCGTCGGCGGGGCCTGCGTATCGACTCCACCCCCGACATCGTCGACGGTACGGCGGCGGCGCTCGGCCTTCGCGTCTGCCTTCTTCTTCAGCGGTCCGATCACCATGATCATGTTCCGGCCGTCCTGTTTCGGGGTGCTCTCGACGATAGCCGAATTCGGCGACGTCCTCGGCCATCCGCTGCAGCAGCCGGTAGCCCATCTCCGGTCGCGACTGCTCGCGGCCGCGGAACATGATCATGACCTTGACCTTGTCCCCCTGCTTGAGGAACCGCTCGACGTGGCCCTTCTTGGTGCCGTAGTCGTGCGGGTCGATCTTCAGGCGGAGCCGGATCTCCTTGATGCACCGTGTGGGCCTGGTTCCGTCGCGCCTCACGGGCCTTCATGTCGGACTCGTACTTGAACTTGCCGAAGTCCATGAGCTTGCAGACCGGGGGCCGGGCTTGCGGGGCGACCTCGACCAGGTCGAGGTCGGCCTCCTGGGCGAGCCGGAGCGCGTCCTCGCACGCGGACGATGCCGACCTGCTCGCCGTTCGGGCCCACCAGCCGGACCTCGGGGACGCGGATGCGGTCGTTGATCCGGGGCTCGCTGATGTGGTGCTCCTTCGTGACGAAAACGGCGGCCGCCGAGAACGGGAAAGGCTCCCGGACGCGGGCGCACGGGAGCCTCAGACGGACCAGCGTCGTTCCGGCACGCCGGAACGACGGCCCCGTGTGTGCGGGGCGGACCGGAACCCGGGAACCGTGCCCGTTAGGGCCGGCGACGGGTGGGAGAGGCTCCACTTGCGCACCGGACCCCATCAGGGCCCGGTCGGTCAGTTCTTCAGGCTACCAGCCCGATCGGGAACGGAACGAATCACCCCGATCACGGTTCGGCGGCATCCTCGGTGGCCAGGGCGGTCCGCAGGGCCGCTCGCTGGGCCGCTCGCCGGGCTGCTCGCGGGCTCTCGCGACTGGTTTCGGCCGCGGCCGCGGGCAGGGTAGGTCGGGCCGGCGGCACAGGCGTCCGGCGGCCGCGCTGAAGGCCCAGGGCGACCGCCGCGAGCAGTCCCCCGAGCACGCCGACCGCGGCGAACCCCGCCCACGGCCCGGTCGCGTCGATCACGGCGCCGGCCAGCGGTGCTCCCCCTGCCTGGCCGACCGTCAGCGCCGCGCCGTGCCAGCCCATGGCCTCGCCTCGGGAGTGCTCGGGGATCAGCCGGCTGACGGCATCGGCGGTCGAGGTGATCACCGGAGCGCACAGGGCCGCGGCGGGCAGGATGGTCAGGGTCAGCAGCAGCGGGTTCGGTGCCAGGCCCACCGGCACCGTGAGGATCGCGAGCCAGAACAGCAGCACGATCGGCTGTGGCGGGTGCCGGACCGCGCCGTAGATCAGCCCGCCGATGATCGATCCCCCGCCCCAGGCGAGGAATACCAGCCCCGTCAGGGACAGCGCGCCGTGCGAGCGCAGCGCCGCGACGATGCTGACGTCGGTGCCGCCGAGCACGAGCGTCGCGGCGGCGGCCGCACCCAGCACGGCGATCAGCGCCGGGTTGTGCCAGTACGTGCCCCGGACGAACGCGGGCCCGGTCGGCGCCGGCTCCGACAAGGGCTCAAGCAGGGACTCTGCCAAGGGCTGGGACGGTGAACGCGAGGCGTCGCCGGCCCCCGCCCGGTCCGCCGGGTTCAACCGGGTGGGCGGGTTCGACCGGGTGGGCGGGGTCGACCGGGTGGGCGGGTTCAGCCCCACCAGAGCCAGCCCCAGCATGGACTGGGCCGCTGCAACGCTGATCAGCGCGATGCCGGTGGACAGCTGGGTCGCCACCAGCACACCTGCCGCGGGGCCGATCATGAAGGAGATCTCGACCCCGATCGAGTCCATCGCGAACGCTGTCCGGCGCTGCTCCGGCGGCACCAGCACCGACAACGAGAGCCGGATCACGGTGAACACCGGCAGGCTGAGCAGGCCACCGAGCAGGGCCAGCGCGACCAGCGCCCCGTACCCGGCCAGTGGTGTCAGTCCCCAGATCACCGCCGTGGCCAGGGCCAGCGGCAGCAGAGTGGCGCGAAGGCCGAACCGGTCGATGGCCCGGCCCTGCCACGGGGACCCCAGCGCCATCCCCACCGTCACCGCCATCACGACGAGGCCGGCCGCCGCGTAGCCGAGGTGCAGCCCGGTGACCACGTGCAGTGTCAGCACCACCGAGACCGCCGTCGGCGGGATGCGCGCCACCACGGCGAACAGCAGCAGGCGTGTCACCGAGGGGACGGCCAGCAGACTGCGGTAGGCGGCCATCGACACAACCCGATCGTCCCATCCGCGTCTGACAACCCCCGGCGCCGGCCCCGTCGTACCCCCGTCGTACCCCCGTCGCGCGCCCCCGTCGTGCCCAGGTTCACCGGCGTACAC
The DNA here is from genome assembly GCA_963740575.1 of uncultured Actinomycetota bacterium. Classification (GTDB taxonomy): domain Bacteria; phylum Actinomycetota; class Actinomycetes; order Actinomycetales; family Kineosporiaceae; genus CAVUET01. The sequence continues at coordinate 609,083 of CAVUET010000003.1, forward strand.
CAGACTCGCAGCGTGGTATGGAAGGATCGCCGTTCCATGAACGCCCGGAGCAACCGGTTCGCCGTCGCTCTGCTGCTGATGGCCCTCGGTTGCGCCGCGCTCTGCCTCGCCTGGGTGCAGAAATCCCCCTGCCGGGACAACCCCTGGACCGACGACTTCCAGTACCGCCACTACTGCTACACCGATGTCGTCGCGCTGTACTTCAGCGAGCAGCTGAACGAGGGAAAGGTGCCCTACCGCGACCACCCGGTGGAGTACCCGGTGGCAACGGGAGCTTTCATGGGTGCGATCGGGCTGCCGGTACACGCGCTGAGCAGCTCCGACCCGGGGATGGACCAGGCGAAGACCTACTTCGACGCGAACGCCGTGGTGCTCGGCCTGCTCGGCGCCGCAACCCTCGGGGTCGTCCTGATGCTGCGCCGGCGCCGGCCCTGGGACGCGGCCGTGGTCGCGCTCTCCCCTGTTCTGGTGGTGACCGCGCTGGTCAACTGGGACCTGCTCGCCGTGGGGCTGGCCGCCCTCGGGTTGCTCGCCTGGGCACGGCGGCGGCCGGTCGCCGCCGGGATCCTGCTCGGGGTGGCGGCGGCGGCCAAGGTGTGGCCGCTGTTCATCCTCGGCCCGTTGCTCGTGCTCGGCCTGCGGGCCGGGCGGTTGCGGCCGGTCCTGACCACCGTGGGCTGGGGCCTGGCGACGGTGCTCGCGGTCAACCTGCCGGTGGCCCTGGCCTGGCCGGACGGCTGGAAGCGGTTCTACCAGCTCAACACCGAGCGGCCGATCGACTGGGGCACGACCTGGTTCGTCGGCCGCTATCTGGACGAGCGCTGGCTCGGATCGGGGGGGCCGTTCCACTGGCTGTCCGGGCATGTCGACCCGCAGCTCAACCTGCTCACCCTGGCGCTGTTCGTCCTGGCCTGCCTCGCGGTCGCGCTGCTGGCCCTGCTCGCGCCGCGCCGACCCCGGGTGGCTGCGCTGGTGTTCCTGGTGGTGGCGGCGTTCCTGATCACCAGCAAGGTGTGGTCCCAGCAGTACGTGCTCTGGCTGCTGCCGCTGGTCACCCTGGCCAGACCGCCGTGGCGCGCCGTGGTGGCATGGCAGGCCGCGGAGCTGGGCTACTTCGTCACCTTCTACCTGGAGATGCGCAACGCGTCGGGCGACCACGCCGTCGCGGAGGGGGTCTTCACGCTGGCGGCGGGGCTGCGCCTGGTCACCGTGCTGCTGCTGGTGGCCCTGGTGGTGCGGCAGATCCTGCGGCCCGAGCTGGACCCGGTGCGGCGCAGCTATGACGACGATCCCGACGGCGGGGTGCTGGACGGGGCGGACGACGCCCCCTGGGTGGCGCAGTTGAGGCGCCGGGTGCGCGTCCAGCCGAGGCTGCGGCCCCGGCACGGGGCCGAGACGGGCGGAGGGTCAGCCCCCGGCGACGGCGATGGCCTGCTCGAGGGTGAACGCGCCGGCGTATAGCGCCTTGCCGACGATCGCGCCCTCCACGCCGATCGGCACCAGCTCGCGCAGGGCAGCCAGATCGTCCAGGGCGGAGATCCCGCCGCTGGCCACGACCGGACGGTCGGTCCGGGTGCAGACCTCGCGCAGCAGGTCGAGGTTCGGACCCCGCAGGGTCCCGTCCTTGGTCACGTCGGTCACCACGTAGCGGGCGCAACCGTCGGCGTCGAGCCGGGCCAGGGTCTGCCAGAGGTCACCGCCGTCGCGGGTCCAACCGCGCGCCGCGAGCGTCGTGCCGCGCACGTCCAGCCCGACCGCGATCCGGTCGCCGTACTTGTCGATCGAGCCGGCGGTCCAGGCCGGGTCCTCCAGCGCGGCGGTGCCGAGGTTGACCCGGGCGCAGCCGGTGGCCAGCGCGGCGGCCAGGCTCTCGTCGTCACGGATCCCGCCGCTGAGCTCGACCCTGACGTCCAGCGCGGCCACGACCCGGGCCAGCAGGTCGCGGTTGCTGCCACGGCCGAACGCGGCGTCCAGGTCGACCAGGTGGATCCAGGTGGCGCCCGCGGCCTGCCAGGCCAGGGCGGCCTCGAGCGGGTCGCCGTAGGACGTCTCGCTGCCAGCCTCCCCCTGCACGAGCCGGACCGCCTGTCCGGCGGCGACGTCGACCGCGGGCAGCAGTTCCAGGGCGGGGGCCGTGGCCGGATTCGTCTGCGTCACGGCATGAAACGTAGCGGGCCCGGCGGCCGGTGCGGTGGGCCAGGCCAGGCCTCGTCCGCACCTGCGCCGAGTGTAAGCGAGTCAAAATACTCATTCGCGCAAACAAGTCTCTCATGTACCCGCAATTGCGGTTATGATCATGCTCATGACGGCGCTGCTGCGGACGGATCGGCCACCTTCGGCGGGCTGGGAGCTGTACGACCGGCTGCTGGCCGGCATCCCGGCGGAGCCGAGCGTGCGGCGTTACCTGGTCGGGCAGTCCTGGACAGTGGTCGACTCCGGCGGGGCCGGCCTGGCGATGACCTTCCCGCGACCGCCCGAGGAGGCCATGACGCTGCGCCCCTCGAGGGTCGGGGCGACGGCGCGTGGGTTGGCCGAGGGCCTGCGCAGCTGGGACCTCAGCCTCGCCGCGCTGGGCATGGCCGCGATGAACTCCTGGTACAACCGGCCGGACCGGCTGGAGCGGCTGATCGGCCGGCAACTGGGTGGAACGCACCGCGGCCCGGTGTTCGAGGCCATGGCCGACGAGGTGGCCGGCCGGAAGGTCGCCGTGATCGGCCACTTCCCGGACCTGGACGGCCTGGCCGCCGGCTGCGAGCTGACCATCCTGGAGCGCTGCCCGCAGCCGGGCGACCTGCCGGATCCCGCCTGCGAGTACGTCCTGCCCGAGCAGGACTACGTGTTCATCACCGGCGTCACGATCATCAACAAGACCCTGCCCCGGCTGCTGCAGCTGTGCTCCGGCGCCCGGGTGGTGCTGGTCGGCCCGAGCGTGCCGTTCACCCCGATCTGGTTCGACCTCGGCGTCCACGTCCTGGCCGGGTCGGTGGTAGTCGACCCGGACGCCTGCTGGCGGGCGACCTGCGAGGGCGGCGGCCACGAGATCTGGACCGCCTCGGCGGTCCGGCTGCAGGTACGGGCGGAGGACTTCGCCGGGGCGGAGACGGCTGACCGGGCGCACACGGCGGCCCGGCATGACAGGGAGGTCTTGGTCACGTGAAGCGGATGCTGGTCGCGCTGACCGCAGCGGTGGCGCTGGCACTGGGCGCGTGTGGCGGGTCGTCTGCAGGGTCGTCTGCAGGGTCGTCTGCAGGGTCGTCTGCAGGGTCGTCTGCAGGGTCGTCTGCAGGCTCGTCTGCAGGAGCGTCCGGGACCACCGGATCGAGGACATCGAGTGGTCCGGTCACGGTGACGGATGCGCTGGGACGGCGGGTGTCGTTCCCGGCACCCCCGCATCGGATCGTGATCGCCGGCAAGGCCCTGTTCATGATCACCGATGTGGCGTTCATGTTCCCCGAGGCACCGTCGCGGGTGGTCGCCCTGGGCAAGGGCGTGCAGTACAAGCTCGACTTCGCCCCCGTGGTCGACACCCGGTACAGCAGCCTGACGGTGCTGGGCACGGACGCCGGCGTCGAACAGGTGGCCGCGGCCGAGCCGGACGCGGTGTTCCTGAAGACCTTCGCCCGCACGACGTTGGGCAAGCCGCTGGAGGCCCTGGGTGTCAAGGTCGTCTACTTCGACCTGGAGACACCGGAGGCCTACTACAGGGAGATCGGCACCATGGGCAAGATCTTCGGCGACCCCGCCCGCGCCGAGCAGTTGGTCGGCTTCTTCAAGGATCGGGTCGCCAGGATCACCACAGCCGTAGCGAGCGCGACCACCAGGCCCCGCGTGCTGGTGCTGTACTACTCGGCCAAGAACGGGCCGGTCTCGTTCAACGTCTCCCCGGCCGAATGGATCAACGTCTCCGAGGTGCGGCTGGCCGGTGGCGACCCGGTCTGGACGTCGGGGGTCAAGCTCGGTCAGTCGTGGACGACGGTCACCGTGGAGCAGATCGCGGCCTGGAACCCCGACCAGGTGTACGTGATCACCTACTTCAGCGACCCGAAGGACGCGGTCGCGAAGATCAAGGCCGACCCGCGCTGGCAGGCCCTCACGGCGGTCAGGACGAACGCCGTGTACGCCTTCCCCGGTGACTACTACAGCTGGGACCAGCCCGATCCCCGCTGGGTTCTCGGCCTGACCTGGCTGGCCACCAAGATCCACCCGGAGCAGACCTCGGCACTACACCTGGACACCGAGTCGCGCAGCTTCTACAGCACCGTGTACAGCCTCGACACCGCCGCCTACGACAGGAGCATCAAGCCGAACCTGTGGGGTGATCTGCCCTGACCCAGACCATCGCCCGGGTCGGTACGTCGCGCTCGCCCGGGCGCCGGGGCACGCCGGCGGCGCCCGGGCAGCGGCTGGCGCTGCTGGCGCTGCTGCTGCTGATCGTGGTCGCGGCGTCGGTGTTCCTCGGCCGGTATCCGTCCGCCGGGTTCACCTCGCCGTCCCGGCTGGCCCACGATGTCCTGGCCCAGAGGCTGGTGCTGGGCCTGCGCCTTCCCCGGGTGCTGATCGCCGTGGCGCTGGGGATGAGCCTGTCGGTGGGCGGCGCCGTCTTCCAGCAGATCTTCGCCAACCCGCTGGTCGAGCCCGGGTTCCTCGGGGTCTCCCAGGGTGCGGCGTTCGGGGCATGCCTGGCGATCGTGTTCTGGAACGCCTCCGGCCCCCTGATCCAGGTCTGCGCCGCAGCCTTCGCCTTCGCCGGTCTCGGGCTGTCGTACCTGGTCTCCCGCCGCGGCCGGCTCGGCGGGGCGGTCCTGAAGCTGGTGCTGGCCGGGATCGCGGTCTCGGCGCTGTTCGCGGCCGGGGTCAGCATGATGAAGGTGCTGGCGAACCCGGTCAACCAGCTCCAGGAGCTGACCTTCTGGCTGCTCGGCGGCCTCAACAGCGTCACCTGGACCTCGTTCTGGACAGTGGCGCCGCAGGTCGCCATCAGCCTGACCGTGATCCACCGGATGCGGTGGCGGCTGAACCTGCTGTCCCTGGAGGACTCCACCGCCTTCTCCCTCGGCGCCGCTCCGGCCCGGGAGCGGGCGCTGCTGCTGACTGCGGCCGTGGTGGCCGTCGCCGCGGTGATCTCGGTCTGCGGCATGGTCGGCTGGCTCGGGCTGATCGTCCCGCACATCGCCCGCCGGCTGTTCGGAGCGGACACCCGGTACTCCGTGCCCGCCGCGCTGCTGACGGGCGGACTGTTCGGCGTGGTCTGCGACGACATCGCCCGCACCCTGCTTGCCGGGGAGATCCCGATCGGGATCCTCACCTCCATGCTGGGCGCCGCGTTCTTCCTGGTCATCATGACCCGCCGCAGCACAGCCGGAGCACGGCCGTGACCGATCTGCTCACCTTCGAGCAGGTGAGCTTCGGCTACCGCCCCGGCGCCGACGTGCTGCGCTCGTTCAGCCTCGGTATCGCCGCGGGGACGGCCACCGTCGTCCTGGGCCCGAACGGGGTCGGCAAGTCCACCCTGCTGCATCTGGCCCTCGGCTGGCTGACGCCGGCGAGCGGGCGGATCCTGCTCGACGGCCACCCGCTGCTCGCGCTCCCCCGCCGCCGACGCGGGCGCACCATCGCCCTGGTCCCGCAGGCCGAACGCAGTCCGTTCGAGTACACCGTCCTGGACTACGTCATGCTCGCCCGCGCCCCCCATCTGCCGCCGCTGGCCATGCCCGGGCCACGGGACGAGCAGGCAGCCCGGGAGGCGATCGAGGCCGCCGGGCTGACCGCCCTGACCGACCGCCCGGTGCCCACCCTCAGCGGCGGCGAGCACCAGCTCGCCCTGGTCGCCCGCGCCGTGGCCCAGCAGCCCCGGCTGCTGCTCATGGACGAGCCCACCGCCCACCTCGACCTGGCACACAAGGCCCGCCTGATCCGCCTGATCCGCAGCCTGATCGCCGCCGGTGTCACCGTGCTGACCAGCACCCACGAGCCGGACATCGCGGCCGCCATCGCCACCCACATCGTCCTCGTCCGCGGCGGTCGGGTGCTGCGCGCCGGGCCACGCGCCGAGGTCTTCACCGGGATCGACCTGACCGCGACCTATGGTGTGCCGGTCGAGATCGCCCGGATCGGCGATCGAGAGGTGGTGCTGTGGACCTGACCCGATCCGATGGGGACCATCCCGTATGGCTGTGCACCGACTGGGCTGCGCTCTGGCGTGACCTGGTCGAACGGGAGGACTGGGGTGCGCGCCGCGGGGACGACCCGTGGGCCGACCGGGCCGAGGGGTTCAACCAGCGGCTCACCCGTCGCTGGTCGCGGCCGCACCCGCTGCGGGACGCCGTGGCCGCCCGGATCCTGCCCGGCAGCACCGTGCTGGACATCGGCGCCGGCACCGGCGCCTGGGCCATCCTGCTGGCAGGGACCGCGAGCAGGGTCACCGCGGTGGACCCCTCGCCGGCGATGCGCGCCGTGATGGCGGAGAACCTGGCCGCCGCGGGGGTCGGCAACGTCGACGTCGTGCCGGGCCACTGGCCCGACCTGGATCTGCCAGCACACGACTACACCCTCTGCTCGCACGCCATGTACGGCAGTCCCGACCTGCCGCGCTTCGTGCAGCGGATGATCGAGGCCACCCACCGCAGCTGCTTCCTGCTGATCCGGACCCCGGTCCCCGGCGGGATCATGACCGAGGCGGCCCGCCGGCTGTGGGGGCATCCGATGGACAGCCCCAACTTCGTGATCGCCTACAACGTCCTGCTGCAGATGGGCCTGGCTCCGAACGTCCTGATCAGCCACCAGCCCTGGCCCGCCAGGACCAGCGAGACGACGGACCACGCGCTGGGCCAGATCAAGGAGCACTTCCGGCTCGAGGGCACCGAGCACGACGACTACCTGAACGGGCTGCTGCGGCGCCGACTGATCCCCGGCGAGGGTGGGTACAGCTGGCCGCCGGACCTGCGCTCCGCACTGATCTACTGGGACGTCGGCTGACGACCCGTCAACCGAGCCGTCACCCGAGCCGTGCGTTCAGCCCAAGGTGAGCAGCCAGTTCTCCAGCAGGTGCGCGCCGGCATCGCCGGACTTCTCCGGGTGGAACTGGGTCCCGCACAGGGCACCGTTCTCCACCGCGGCGACGAACGGCACGCCGTGCTCGGCCCAGGTGACCACCGGCGGCGTGAGCCGGTCGGAGCCGGACGCCGGGAGCTGCCACGCCTGCACCGCGAACGAATGCACGAAGTAGAACGCCTCCTGCTCGACGCCCTTGAACAGGACGCTGGCCTCGGGCGGGCTGACGGTGTTCCAGCCCATGTGCGGCACCACCCCGCTCGGCAGGAGCTCCACCACCCCGGGCCACTGACCGAGCCCGGCCTCGGTCCGGCCGTGCTCGGTGGACCGCTCGAACATCACCTGCAGGCCGACGCAGATGCCGAGCACCGGCCGCCCGCCCGCCAGCCGGCGGTCGATCACCTGGTGGCCGTGCACGGACCGAAGACCGGACAGCACTGCGGCGAACGCGCCGACACCCGGCACGACCAGACCGTCGCACTCCTGCGCCGCGGCCCGGTCCGCTGTCAGCGCGACGCCCGCGCCGACCCGTTCCAGCGCCCGGACCGCGGAGCGCACGTTGCCGAACCCGTAGTCGAGCACGACCACCCGGGGCCGGCTCATCGGCGGGCCCTCACAGGCTGCCCTTGGTGCTGGGCACGCCGCTGACCCGGGGGTCCGGCTCGACCGCGGCCCGCAGTGCCCGGGCCACGGCCTTGAACTGGGCCTCGACGACGTGGTGCGGGTCACGCCCGGACAGCACCCGGACGTGCAGCGCGATCCCGGCGGAGTGCGCCAGCGTCTCGAAGACGTGCCGGGTCAGCGCCCCGGTGTAGGTTCCGCCGATCACGGCGTACTCCTGGCCCTCCGGCTCGCCCTCGTGCCGGCAGTACGGCCGGCCGGAGACGTCCACGGCCGCCTGCACCAGGGCCTCGTCCAGCGGCACCAGTGCGTCCCCGAAGCGGCGGATCCCTGCCTTGTCGCCCAGCGCCGAGCGCAGCACCTGGCCCAGCACGATGGCGACGTCCTCGACGGTGTGGTGGGCGTCGACGTCGACGTCGCCGTCCGCCTCGACCACCAGGTCGAACAGGGCGTGCTTGGCCAGGCTGGCCAGCATGTGGTCGTAGAACCGGACGCCGGTGCTCACCTCGGCGCTACCCTGGCCGTCCAGGTCGAGCTGGACGACCACCTTGGACTCCCCGGTGACGCGCTCGATCCGGGCCTGTCGGGCGCTGCCCATCGGGATGCCTCCGTTCATCGGGATGCCTCCGTCGCCGCCTGCTCCACGACCGCCTGCTCCATGACCGCCTGCTCCACGACCGCCTGCTCCACGACCGCCTGCTCCACGACCGCCTGCTCCACGACCGCCTGCAGGGAGTCGAGGAACGATGTTGTCTCATCGGGCGTTCCGGCCGTCACCCGTAGGTAGCCGGTGAGGCCGACGTCCCGGACCAGGACGCCGAACTCGAGCAGTTGCCGCCAGATCGCCCGCTGGTCGCCGAGCCCGCCGAACAGGACGAAGTTGGCGTCGCTGGGCACCGGATGCAGGCCGAACTCCGGCAGAGTCGCCACGATCCGGTCCCGTTGGGCCTTGATCGCCTCGACGGTGGACAGCAGGACGTCCGCGTGCCACAGCGCGGCCCGGGCGGCGGCCTGGGTGAGGCAGGACAGGTGGTAGGGCAGGCGGACCAGCCGGAAGGCGTCGCAGACCGCAGGATCCGCGGCCAGATAGCCGAGCCGCGCGCCGGCCAGCGCGAAGGCCTTGCTCATCGTCCGCGTGACGATCAGCCGCTCGCGGCCGGGCAGCAGGGTCAGCGCGCTGGCCGTCCCCGGCCGGGCGAACTCGGCGTACGCCTCGTCCACCACGACCATCCCGCGGGCGGCCTGGTAGACGGCTTCGACCACGTCCAGACCGAGTGCGGTCCCGGTCGGGTTGTTCGGCGAGCAGAGGAACACCACGTCCGGGTCGCGCTGCGCGACCTGCTCGGCGGCGTGCTCGGCGGTCAGGTCGAAGGGATCGCCGCGGGTCCCGCGCAGGCCGTCTATCCAGGCGGTGCCCAGGCCGGTGCTGATGATCGGGTGCATCGAGTACGCCGGGGTGAACCCCAGCGCGGCGCGACCCGGCCCGCCGAAGGCCTGCAGGACGTGCTGCAGCACCTCGTTGCTGCCGTTGCCGGCCCAGATCTGCTCGGGCGCCAGGTCGTGCCCGAGGTAGGCCGCGAGGTCCTCGCGCAGGCCGGTGAACTCCCGGTCCGGGTACCGGTTCAGCCCGGCAATCTCGTCGCGGACGGCCTCCGCCACCGCCTCGACGACCTCGGGCGGCAGCGGGTAGGAGTTCTCGTTCGTGTTCAGCCGCACCGGGACGTCCAGCTGCGGCGCGCCGTAGGGGGTTCGCCCGCGCAGGTCGTCCCGCAGCGGCAGGTGCGCCAGGCGGTGCTGGGTCGCGGCGACGTCCTCGCCCGCGGCGGGACCGGCGGGACCGGTGGAACAGGTGGGACCGGTGGAACCGGTGGGACCGGCACTGACCTGGGCGGACGGTGGGGAAGGCACCCGGCAAGTCTAGGGCGGGCGGTCCGCCCGGCTGCGGCACGCCCCGGTGAAGCCTCAGGCCGGGAAGCGGACCTGCACGGCCTGCCCGTGCGCGGGGAGGTCCTCGGCTGCGGCCAGAGCCTGGACGTGCCCGGCCACCTCGCGCAGCGCCGCCTCGTCGTAGACCACGACGTGCACACCGCGCAGGAAGGACTGCACGCTCAGGCCGCTGGAGTGCCGCGCGCAGCCACCGGTCGGCAGCACGTGGTTGGACCCGGCGCAGTAGTCCCCGAGGCTGACCGGAGCCCAGGGTCCGACGAAGATGGCACCGGCGTTGCGCACCCGCCCGGCCACCACGCCCGCATCCCGGGTCTGGATCTCCAGGTGTTCGGCCGCATAGGCGTCCACCACGGCGAGCCCCGCGTCGAGGTCGTCGACCAGCACGATCCCGGACTGCTGACCGGACAGCGAGACGGTGATCCGCTCCACGTGCTTGGTGGCCGCGATCTGGCCGCGCAGCTCGGCCTCGACCGCCTCGGCGAGCTGCTCGGAGTCGGTGACGAGAACCGCCGCCGCGAGGGGGTCGTGCTCGGCCTGGCTGATCAGGTCCGCCGCGACGTGCCGGGGATCGGCGGTGTCGTCGGCGAGGATCGCGATCTCGGTGGGCCCGGCCTCGGCGTCGATCCCGATCACCCCCTTGAGCAGGCGCTTCGCCGCGGCGACCCAGATGTTGCCCGGGCCGGTGACCAGGTCGACCGGCTCGCACACCGGAACCCCCTCGGCGTCGGCCGCGCCGTAGGCGAACATCGCGATCGCCTGCGCTCCGCCGACCGCGTACACCTCGTCCACGCCGAGCAGGGCGCAGGTGGCGAGGATGCTCGGGTGCGGCAGGTTCTCGAACTCGGCGGGATTGTCCCGCTGCGCCGGGCTGGTCACGGCCAGGGAACCGACCCCGGCCTCCTGCGCCGGGACGACGTTCATCACCACGCTGCTCGGGTAGATCGCGAGCCCGCCTGGCACGTAGAGCCCGACCCGGCCGACCGGTACCCAGCGTTCGGTCACCGTGCCGCCGGGGACCACCTCGGTCCGCTGATCGGTGCGGGCCTGGTCCCGGTGCACCTGGCGGGTCCGGTGGATCGACTCCTCCAGCGCCGCCCGGACCGCGGGATCCAGTCCCTCGAGGGCACGCTCCAGTGCCTCCACCGGCACCCGGACCGAGTCCAGCCGGACGCCGTCGAACCGCTCGGTCAGCTCGACCAGGGCGGGCACGCCGCGCTTGCGGACCTGCTCGCAGATCGGGCGCACGGACTCGAGGGCGTGCTCGACGTCCAGCGGAGCGCGGGGTACCACGCTGCGCAGCTCACGGGCGGACAGGTTCCGGCCCCGCAGGTCAAGTCGACGGATCACGGCTCGATTCTAGGTCGGTGACGCGTGCGGCTCGATCGTCTCTCCGGGCGACCCGCAGCACGCTGAGCGGCAGCAGGAGCACCACCGCGACGGGCAGCAGCCACCAGGCGGACACCCCCGCCCGGCTCAGCCCGGCGGTGATCGCCAGCGCGAGCAGCACACCCGCCGCGGTCCGCCAGTCGTCGCCGATCAGGAAGTCGAGAACGACGTCGATCACGCGGGCCGGCGCGGACCTGAGCCGCCCGGTCACGGTTCCTCCACCGGCGGTCGCGGCTCGGCCAGGCTCGGCCCGACCCGCGTCGCCTGCGACCCGACCCGCGTCGCCTGCGACCCGACCCGCGTCGCCTGCGGCCGGACTCCTGCCGCGGCGGGCAGGACCCGCAGCAGCCCGGCCAGCCCGGCCGCGTACACCGCGATGCCCACGACCAGGATCGGGAGCGCGAGGTCCGCGCCGGGCCAGTGCACCCCGGCGCCCTCGGCACCCCAGAACACGCCGAACCCGGTCAGCATGACGCCGACCGTGAACTTCATGGTGTTCTCCGGCATCCGGGCCAGCGGCGCCCGGACCGCGAAGGCCGCCACGGCCACGACGGCGACCGCGACCAGGGCCGCCACCGCGGCCAGCAGCAGGTCGTGCTGGTTGCTGCCGAACGTGAGCGCGATGAACGCCACCTCCAAGCCCTCCAACAGGCAACCCTTGAACGACAGGACGAAGGCGTACCAGTCGGTGATCCACCGGCCGGGGCGGGCCTCGAGAGCACCTGCGGCGGCGAGCTCGCGGCGGTAGATCGCCCCCTCGTCGTGCAGCGGCAGCCGGCCGCCGGCGCGCAGGACCGCCTTGCGCAGCCACTGCAGCCCGAAGGCCAGCAGCAGCCCGCCGACCACCAGCCGCAGCGTCTGCAGCGGCAGCACGGTCAGGGCCGGTCCGAGGACTGCGACGATGGCGGACAGGCTGGCCAGCGCGGCGGCGACTCCGGCCAGCGCCGAACGCCAGTCCCGGGCCGTCCCCATGGCGAGCACGATGGTGGCTGCCTCGACCGCCTCGACCGCGCAGGCCAGGAAGACAGCGAGGAACAGTGCACCGCTCCCCATCGACCGCTCCCTCCGGGTCTCGCGCTACCGGACGCCTCGCTCGTCGTCGTACCTGGCGGACGTCGCCATCGAACCACGTCCCGTTTCCGGACGCGCCGTCACCCCGGCTGGCGGTTGCGATCCGTTGGTGGCCGAACCTGCACAGGCGCATAGCCTTGAGCCCGTGGCATCCCGGCTCCCGCTGTTCCCGCTGACCACCGTCCTGGTGCCCGGCTTGGTGCTGCCTCTGCATGTCTTCGAGCCGCGGTACCAGGTGCTGGTCCAGGCTCTGATGACGCTGCCCGAGACCGCGCCGCGGCAGTTCGGAGTGATCGCGCTGCGGTCCGGGCGCGAAGTCGGAGCCGGCCAGCCTCCGGAGCTCTACGGGGTGGGCTGCACGGCCGAGCTGCGCGAGGTGACGCCGTACTCGGACGGGCGCTACGACATCGTGTCGGTGGGCGAGACGCGGTTCCGGCTGCTCGGCCTGGACGAGGACGCGGGGACGCCGTACCACACCGGGCTGGTCGAGTTCCTGGACGAGGACGACGGGGACGGGGACCTGGCCCGGCTGGCCGGGCATGCCACCCGGCTGTTCGCCGCCTACCGGCGGGCGCTCGACGTGGAGGTCTCCGAGCTGCCGGACGACCCTCAAGTGATCTCCTACCTGGTGGCCGCGGCGGTGGTCCTGGACCTGCCCGAGCGCCAGGCCCTGCTCGAGCAGCCCACCACCGCGCACCGGCTGCTCGCCGAGCTCGGGCTGCTGCGCCGGGAGTGCGCGCTGGTCACCGCTCTCGGCGCGCTGCCCGCCGTGGACCTGGCCCGCGCCGAGCCGAACCCGAATTAGGCGAGCCGAACCCGAACCGACGGCGAGGGCGACGGTGTGACTGCGGGAGGTGCGTTCATGGCCAGGTCGGCTCCCGCCAAGGCAACCCCGGCGATCGCCCTGCTGACGGCGCAGGCGGTCCCGTTCACCCTGCGCGCCTACGACCACGACCCGCGGTCGCGGGACCAGGGACTCGGCTACGGGGCCGAGGCGGCCAAGGCGCTGGGGCGCGACCCCGCGCTGGTGTTCAAGACGCTGGTCGCCGAGGTCGACGGCAGTCTCACCGTCGCGGTGCTGCCGGTTCCCGCGCAGCTCGACCTCAAGGCACTGGCCACCGCCGCGGGCGGCAAGCGGGCGGTGATGGCCGACCCGGCCGCGGCGCAGCGGGCGACCGGATACGTCGTCGGCGGGATCAGTCCGCTCGGTCAGCGCCGGCCGCTGCCCACCGTGCTGGACTCCTCGGCGTTCGAGCACGCCGCAATCCTGGTCAGCGCGGGCCGGCGCGGCCTGCAGGTCGAACTCGCGCCGCAGGACCTCGCCCGGGTGACCGCCGCAACCGTCGCGCCGATCGCCCGGTGGCCGTGAGCCTCAGACGGGATCGGGATCGGGATCGGGTTCGGGTACCCCCCAGGTGAACCGATGGGTGTGGATCCCGTAGTACTGCCAGACCCGGGTCGTGTGCACGCCCTCGACCCGGCGGATGCGGTCATTGACCACCTCGAGCAGCTCCTCGGGGCTCCGGCAGACCACCTCGACCAGCAGGTCGTGCTCACCCGAGGTGAGCACGAGGTAGATCACGTTCGGGATCGCCGAGATCCGGTCCGCCACGGCGCGCACGTCACCGGTCGCGGACACGGCGACCATGGCCATCACCGGCAGCCCCAGCGCGATAGGATCGGTGACTCCGACGACCTCGAGCACGCCCTCGTCGAGCAGCCGCTGCACCCTCTGGCGCACGGCCGGCGCGGACAGCCCGACCTCGGCGGCCATCGCGGCGTAGGAGGCGCGACCGTCGCCCTGCAGGATCCGCAGCAGGTGCCGGTCCACCACGTCCAGCGCCCCGGTCATCCCAGCTGACCCCTGCCGAGCAGGTCCTCGAGCGCGGCGGCGAACAGCTCCGAATGCAGGTCGACATCCTCGGCCGTGGTCTGCGGGCAGGTCAGGGCCATGTTGTGGAACGGCGTGATCAACAGGCCGCGGTTGGCCATGAACAAGTGCAGGTACTCGTCCAACTCGTCGTCGGCGGCGAGCGCCGACGCCGTCCCGGTCCGAGGTGCCGGTGCGGCGAAGCGGTACTCGGCCCGCGCCCCGAGCTGCTGGACGGACCAGGGCAGGCCGGTCGCGTCCAGGACGGTCTGGACTCCCGCGGTGAAACGGGTCGCCAGCGCGATCATGTTCTCGAACGCCTGGTCGGTCAGCACGTGCTCGAGGGTGGCGCGCATCGCCGCGACCGAGAGCGCGTTCCCGGCCAGGGTCCCGCCGACCCCGCCGACGTCGACGAGGTCGGCCTCGGGGTGCCGGCCGATCCGGTCGGCGACGTCCGTGGTGATCCCGTACGCGCCGCAGGGCACTCCGCCGCCGATGCTCTTGCCGATCACCAGCAGGTCCGGGCGCAGACCCCAGGCGGCGGTGGCACCGCCCGGCCCCGCCGAGAAGGTGTGCGTCTCGTCGACCAGCAGCAGGCTGCCGTGCTGGTCGCAGAGGTCGCGGACACCGGACAGGTACCCCTCGTCGGGCAGCACGATGCCGATGTTGGTCAGCGCCGGCTCCATCAGCACCGCCGCGACGTCCCCGTACGCCAGAGCGATGTCGAGGGCGTCCAGATCGTTGAACTCCACCACCCGGGTGGTGAGGTCCAGGTCGACCGGCGCGCCGACGTTGCCCGGCCGGGCTACCGCCCGGCCGTCCGGCCCGGGCACGGCGAAGATCTCGTCGACCGATCCGTGGTAGCAGTAGGAGAAGACGAGGATCTTGGACCGCCCGGTGGCCAGCCGGGCCAGCCGGATGGCCCAGCGGTTGGCGTCGGTCGCGGTGAGCGAGAACGACCACAGCGGCAGCCCGAAGCGCCGGGCCAGTTCCGCGGCGACCCACTCCGCGTCGGCGGTCGGCAGCATCGTGGTCACGCCGCCGAGCTCCGCCAGCCGCAGCTGAACGGCCCGGACGGTCGCCTCCGGGCTGTGCCCGGCCATCGCGCCGGTGTCGCCGAGCGCGAAGTCGACGTACTCGTTGCCGTCGACGTCGAGCACCCGGTTGCCCCACGCCCGATCCAGGTAGGCGGGGAAGCCGCCGGCCCACTTGGCCATCCAGGTCATCGGCACCCGGCCGAAGAGATGATCCGCCGCGCGGAACAGTTCAGCGGATCGCGGGTGGCCGGCGGCATAGCGGGCGCGCTCGCGGTCGATCAGGTCGGCGAGCCGGGAACGGTCGACGGCGGGGACGGGCTTCGCCGGCACGGGCTTGGCTGGCACGGGCGTCGCGGGATCGGTGGCCATCCGCCAACCCTAGCAAGCGATTCGTAGGCCTACCATTCAATCGGCTTCGGAATCGTAAGCGGTCAGCGCCTCAGCCTGGCGAGAACAGCAGTGCGAACAGGCTGCGCAGGGTGGTCAGGGCGGCGGCGACCAGCGGCCAGAGCAGCACCATGCCCACGGCGTGCAGGACGGGCGCCCCGATCGCCCGGCCGACCGCCCAGGCCAGGAACGAGCCCGCGGTCACCAACGTCAGCGTGATCGCGACCCTCCGGGCCGGGCTCGGCCCTGGGAAGAAGATCAGCAGCCCGGCGGTCAGGACGCCGGTCACGATGCCGAGGCAGCCGAGCAGGGCGTCGTGCGAGATCTGCACCTCGTTCGGGGTGGAGGCCCTGGCCACGCGGCCGGCGAGGGTCGACCAGAGCACCGCGACCACCAGCGCCGCGACGGCGGCGAGCGCGGCGATCACGGTCGCCTCGGCGACGAGACCGGAGGCGCCCCGGCGCGCTGGCTCGAGCCCGCTCGGGCCACCGAGTCCTGCGGATCCGGCCAGGCCGGTCACCTGTTCGGGTGCGCTCACGTCGCCAGGGTAAGCGGCGACATCGCCCGGCGCCTGGGCGCCCCCGAAGCCCGCCACCGGTCATACCCAGCGACCCGGTCAGACCCAGCGACCCGTCATACCAGGCAGCTCGGACCGAGCAGGGCCTTGAGATCACCGAACAGGGCCGGCGTCGGCGTCACCCGCAGGTTGTCGTCGAGACGCATCACCGTGGACCGCCCCGGCTGGACCAGCCGCAGGTGCACCTCGGTGACGCCGGGATGGGTCGACAGCACATCCTTCAGTCGCTCGACCACCGGCGGAGTGCAGCGCGTGACCGCCAGCGACACCACCACCGGGCCGCGGTCGCCCTCATCCAGGTCCGGCAGGCTCAGTTCGGCGGCGTACACGGTGGGCACGTCGTCCCGGCGGTTCACCCGGCCCTTCACGACCACGACGAGGTCCTCGGCCAGCACGTGCAGCACCGTCTGGTACATCTGCGGGAAGAACAGCACCTCGATCGCACCGTCGAGGTCCTCGACCGTGGCGATCGCCCACGGGCTGCCGTTCTTGGTCAGCTTGCGCTGCAGCGAGCTGATCATCCCCGCGATCGTCACCATCGCGCCGTCCGGCCGTCCGTCGTCCCCGGTCAGGGCGGCGATCGAGCAGTCCGCGGCACGAGCCAGCAGGTGCTCCACGCCGAAGAGCGGGTGGTCGGACACGTACAGCCCGAGCATCTCCCGCTCGAAGGCGAGCTTCTGCTTCTTGTCGAACTCGGGCTGCTGCGAGATCTCCACCGACAGCGTCGGTGCACCCGGCTCGGCGTCGCTCGCGCCGCCGAGGCCGGCGAACAGGTCGAACTGGCCGATCGCCTCGTTGCGCTTGAGGTCGACCACCTCGTCGATGGCGTCCTCGTGCTTGGCCAGCAGGGCGCGCCGGGACAGCCCCAGCGAGTCGAACGCCCCGGCCTTGATCAGCGACTCGATGGTCCGCTTGTTGCAGACGACCGCGGGGACCTTCTGCAGGAAGTCGGAGAACGAGGTGAATCGGCCCTTCTCGCCGCGGGCGACGGCGATGCCATCGACCACGTTCGCGCCCACATTGCGGATCGCGGCCAGCCCGAACCGGATGTCCGTGCCGACGGGGGTGAAGTCGGCCGACGACTCGTTCACGTCCGGCGGCAGCACCTTGATGCCCATCCGGCGGCACTCGTTCAGGTAGAGCGCGGACTTGTCCTTGTCGTCCCGGACGCTGGTCAGCAACCCGGCCATGTACTCGGCCGGGTAATTGGCCTTCAGGAAGGCCGTCCAGTACGAGACCAGCCCGTAGCCCGCGGAGTGCGCCTTGTTGAACGCGTACCCGGCGAACGGGACCAGCACGTCCCAGACCGCCTTGATCGCGACGTCGGAGTAGTTGCGCTCGCGCATTCCGGCCTGGAACGGCACGAACTCCTTGTCCAGGATCTCCTTCTTCTTCTTGCCCATCGCCCGGCGCAGCAGGTCGGCCTGGCCGAGCGAGTACCCGGCCAGCTTCTGCGCGGCGCGCTGCACCTGCTCCTGGTAGACGATCAGGCCGTAGGTCGGGCCGACGATCTCTTCCAGTGGCGCAGCCAACTCGGGGTGGATCGGGGTGATCTCCTGCTGGCCGTTCTTGCGCAGGGCGTAGTTCGTGTGCGAGTTCATCCCCATCGGGCCCGGGCGGTACAGGGCGATGACCGCGGAGATGTCCTCGAAGTTGTCCGGCCGCATCGCCCGCAGCAGCGAGCGCATCGGCCCGCCGTCCAGCTGGAACACACCCAGCGTGTCGCCCCGGGCCAGCAGCTCGTAGGTTTCCTTGTCGTCCAGCGTGCGGGAGATCTCGTCCAGGTCCAGCGTCGGCTTGCCGTTCGCGATCACGTTCTTCAGCGCGTCGTCGATCACGGTCAGGTTGCGCAGGCCCAGGAAGTCCATCTTGAGCAGGCCGAGCGTCTCGCAGGTGGGGTAGTCGAGCTGCGTGATGATCGCGCCGTCCTGCTCGCGCCGCATGATCGGGACGTGGTCGATCAGCGGCTCGCTGGACATGATCACGCCGGCGGCGTGCACGCCCCACTGCCGCTTGAGGTTCTCCAGGCCGAGCGCGGTCTCCACCACCTTGGCCGCGTCCGGGTCGGTGGCGTGCAGGGTGCGGAACTCCTCGGCCTCCTTGTACCGCTCGTGCTGCTGATCGAAGATCCCGGTCAGCGGGATGTCCTTGCCCATCACCGCGGGTGGCATCGCCTTGGTCAGCCGCTCCCCCATCGAGAACGGGTAACCGAGCACCCGGGAGGCGTCCTTGAGCGCCTGCTTGGCCTTGATGGTGCCGTAGGTGACGATCTGCGCGACCCGCTCCTCGCCGTACTTCTCACTGACGTAGCGGATCACCTCACCCCGCCGGCGCTCGTCGAAGTCGACGTCGACGTCCGGCATCGAGATCCGCTCGGGGTTGAGGAACCGCTCGAAGATCAACCCGTGCTGGAGCGGGTCGAGGTCGGTGATCCCGGTGGCGAAGGCGGCCAGCGATCCGGCCGCCGAGCCCCGGCCCGGGCCGACCCGGATGCCCTTGCTCTTGGCCCAGTTGATGAAGTCGGCGACCACGAGGAAGTACCCCGGGAAGCCCATCTGGCAGATCACGCCGACCTCGAAGTCGGCCTGCTTGCGGACGTCGTCGGGGATGCCGCCCGGGTAGCGGCGATGCAGCCCGAGCTCGACCTCCTTGACGAACCAGGACTCCTCGCTCTCCCCCTCCGGCACCGGGAAGCGCGGCATCAGGTTGGCGCCCTCGGTGAAGGTGGCCTCGCAGCGGTCCGCGATCAGCAGCGTGTTGTCGCACGCCTCCGGCACCTCGGACCACAGGCTGCGCATCTCCTGCGGACTCTTGAGGTAGAAGTCGCTCGCGTCGAATTTGAAGCGCTTCGGGTCGGCCAGGGTCGAGCCGGACTGGACGCAGAGCAGCACCGCGTGGGCCTGGGCGTCCTCGGGCCGGGTGTAGTGCAGGTCGTTGCTGGCCACCAGGGGCAGGCCGAGGTCCTTGGCCAGGCGCAGCAGGTCCTTCTGGACCCGGCGCTCGATGTCGAGGCCGTGGTCCATGATCTCGCAGTAGAAGTTCTCCGCCCCGAAGATGTCCTGGAACTCCGCCGCCGCGTCCCGGGCCGCCTGGTACTGGCCCAGCCGCAGCCGCGTCTGCACCTCGCCGGACGGGCAGCCGGTGGTGGCGATCAGCCCTTTGCCGTGGGTCTGCAGCAGGTCGCGGTCCATCCGGGGCTTGTAGAACTGCCCCTCCAGGCTGGCCAGCGAGCCGAGCCGGAACAGGTTGTGCATCCCCGTGGTGGTCTCGGCCCACATGGTCATGTGGGTGTACGCGCCGCCGCCGGACACGTCGTCCTCGCCGGCCTCGCCCCAGCGGACCCGGGTCCGGTCATGCCGGCTGGTGCCCGGCGTGAGGTACGCCTCGAGGCCGATCACCGGTTTGACGCCGTGCTTCTTGGCCTTCTTCCAGAACTCGTAGACGCCGAACAGGAAGCCGTGGTCGGTGATGCCCAGGGCGGGCATCTCCATCCGGGCACATTCGGCGAACAGCTCGTCGATCTTCGCCGCGCCGTCGAGCATCGAGTACTCGGTGTGGTTGTGCAGGTGCACGAACCTGTCCGCCGTGGACCCGACGCCGGAGGGCATTAGGGCACGCCTCCTCACAGACCGTGATGAACGGTGGCGGCGGACCTGGGAAGCGCACGCCCCGACCCCCGGGAACGACGGGCGGTGGCGTGACGATCGCGCGCAGCGTCGAGTCTAGGTCCCGGGTCCGACAACCAGGCGGCCCGACGCCAATGGTCCAGGACCCCCGGCGTGTCGGTGGCGCACTACCATCACGGGCGACAGGTGGCGGCGGACCGGTCGGCCCGGGTCGTACCGTGGGGCGATCGGGCAGGGAGGGGCACAGTGGGACTGGTTGACAAGATCCGCGGCGAGCTCATCGACATCATCGAGTGGCTCGACGACAGCCGGGACACCATGGTCTGGCGATTCCCGCGCTACGAGAACGAGATCAAGATGGGCGCCAAGCTCGTGGTCCGCGAGTCACAGACCGCGGTCTTCGTCAACGAGGGCACGATCGCGGACGTCTTCGTTCCGGGCACGTACACCCTCGAGACCCAGAACATGCCGGTCCTGACCACCCTCAAGGGCTGGAAGTACGGCTTCCACTCGCCGTTCAAGGCCGAGGTCTACTTCGTCAACACCCGCCAGTTCACCGATCTCAAGTGGGGCACCCAGAACCCGGTGATCGTGCGCGACGCGGAGTTCGGGATGGTCCGGTTGCGGGCGTTCGGCGCCTACGCGGTCCGGGTCACCGACGCGGGCGCGTTCCTCAAGGAGCTGGTCGGCACCGACCCGCAGTTCCGCACCGAGGAAGTGTCGGAGTTCCTCCGCCAGGTGATCGTCGGCAAGCTGGGCAACGCTCTGGCCTCGGCGCACGTCCCCGTCCTCGACCTGGCCGCCAACCAGGAGGCGATCGGCCAACGGCTGGCCGGCGTGCTCACCGAGGACCTCGGCGCGATGGGTCTGTCGATCCCTCGCTTCATCATCGAGAACGTCTCGATGCCGCCCGAGGTCGAACAGGCTCTGGACAAGCGCACCCAGATGGGCATCCTCGGCAACCTCGATCAGTACACCCAGTTCCAGGCCGCGAACGCGCTCGAGGACGCGGCGAAGAACCCGGGCGGCGGTGCGTCCGAGGGCATCGGGCTCGGCATGGGCATGGCGATGGGCCAGCGGATGGCGCAGTCGATGGGAGCACAGGCGCCCGCGGCGCAGGCCGCTCCGGCGGCGGGCCAGGCCCCGGCTGCGAAGGCGGGGCCGCCGCCGCTGCCCGGTGGCGGGGCGCAGTGGTTCCTGGGCGCGGGCGGCCAGCAGACCGGGCCGTTCGACCTGACGGGGCTGCAGGCCGAGGCGGCCGCGGGCCGGCTGACCCACGGCACGCTGGTCTGGCGCGCGGGAATGGCACAGTGGACCGCCGCGGGCGAGCTCGGCGAACTGGCGCCCGTCCTGGGCCAGGTGCCGCCGCCGCTGCCGCCGCCGCAGGGATAACCGAGCTCCCCATCCCGCCCGTTCCGGACCGAATGATCTGCGAGTCATCGACGATGAGCGAACCGACGGCGACGTCGACCCAACACTTCCCCTGCCCCAACTGCGGAGCCCGAGTGGAGTTCGCGGCCGGGACCACCGTCCTGCGCTGCCCGTACTGCGGCCACGAGCAGGCCGTCGCGGCCACCGACCACACCATCGAGGAGAACTCCTACGACAGCTGGGCCGCGGTGCCGCACAAGCCGGTCGCGCAGCTCGGCGCGTACGTCTACAAGTGCACCGGTTGCGGTGCCACGACCGAGACCGACGACCTGTCCGACCGCTGCCAGTTCTGCGCCGCGCCGATCGTGGTCGACCCGTCCGCGCTGGAGCTGATCGCGCCGGAGGCGGTGGTCCCGTTCGGGATCGCCGCTACCGACGCCCGGTCGGCCTTCCGGAAGTGGGTGACCTCACGCTGGTTCGCCCCCGGGGCGCTGAAGAAGGTGGCGTCCACCGAGAAGATGGACGGGACCTACCTGCCGCACTGGACCTATGACGCCGCGACCGAGAGCGACTACACCGGCCAGCGCGGCGAGCACTACTGGGAGACCGAGACCTACACCGAGATGGTGGACGGACGACCGGAGACCAGGACCCGCCAGGTGATGCACACCCGTTGGTACCCGGCAGCGGGGCACGTCGGCCGGGACTTCGACGACGTCCTGGTCGCGGGCACGACACAGCTGCCGGAGAACCGGCTGGACAAGCTCGGGCCCTGGCACCTGGAGCGGGGGGTCGCCTTCCAGACCGACTATCTGTCCGGATATCGGACGTTACGGTACGACGTCGAGCCGGATGCCGGCCTGCAGACGGCCAAGCAGCGGATGAGCGCCGTCATCGAGGGCGACTGCCGTTCCGATATCGGCGGTGACGAGCAGCGGGTGTACTCGATCGACACCCGCTACGCGAACCTGATGTTCAAGCTGGTCCTGCTGCCGGTCTGGGTCGCCGCGTACATCTATGCCGGACGGACCTGGCAGGTGATGGTCAACGCCAACACCGGCGAGGTGATCGGCGAGCGGCCGTACAGCAAGTGGAAGGTCGCCTTCGCGGTGCTGGGCGCGCTGGTGGTGGTCGCCGTCGCGGTCGTGGTGTACCAGTTGAAGCGCTGACCGAGGGTCGGGTGGGCGGGGTTCGGGTGGGCGGAGCTCAGGCCGGCGGCGGGGTGAGCAGCCGCCGCAGCATGCCGCGGAAGGAGTCCGCCTCCTGGCGGTCCAGCGGAGCCAGGAACTCCCGTTCGGCAGCGGCGGACGCCGAGCGACCCGCATCGAGCACCTGACGCCCGGCGGCGGTCAGCAGGACGAGATTGCGCCGTCGGTCGTCGGGGTCGGGGCGGCGTGACACCAGGCGTTTGGACTCCAGGCCGTCGATCAGGTCGACCATCGTGGTGCGGTCCACGCCCAGCCGCCCGGCGGCCCCCTGCTGCGACGTCGGCTCGCCGGTGCCCAGGACGATCAGCACCGCCAGTTCACGGCCGGTGATACCCAGCCTGACCAGTGCCCGGGCGGATACCTCGCCGAAGGCCAACTGGACGTGTTTGAGCAGGTACCCGAGCCGGTCGCCGAGGTCCTCCGGAACGCCCCCGGACGGGTCGTCGTGCCCGCCTTCATCCTGTCCGGTGCGGGGTTGCGGCCCGCGCGCTGCCACCATGCCGACAGGGTAGCGCCGAGCTGATCGTCAGCTTGCCGGACGATCCCATAACTGACTATTGATCCAGCTGATGGAACTTGTGGATCATGCCATGCCGATCCGGCTCGGGGTCGCACCGCCCGGCCCGTTATCCACAGCATCGAACGTATGATCGAATCCGTCGTTCATGATCGCTACTGTGACCTTCGTGCAGAGAGGGTGCAGCGGCGAGGGCCGGCATGACGCGGACGGCGATCCGCCGCTGCGTGACGCGCACGTCGCCGGACGGGCCGGGCCAGAAGCGGCGTTGTCCGCCGGTCTGGCGATGATCCGCCGGGGCATCGTTGCACTGGCCGACGCCACGACCCGCGCGGTGCCGGACAGTGCCCTACGGGCAGTGCCGGACAGTGCCCTACGGGCTGCCATCGCGGAGCTCACCGCGCTGCAGGCGTCACTGGAGGCAGCGCGCCTCGCGTTCCTGCGTGACCTGGACACCCGTCCCGAGGCAGTGAGGGGTGCTCCGGCGGGGAGGGCGGCGGCGACCTTTCTCACCCAGGCCCTACGGGTCTCCGGCGGTCAGGCCGGCCGGGATGTCGCAGCCGCCAGAGCCATCGATCCTGACGGCGGGGGCCTGACCGAACTCGGGGCCGCCCTGGCCGAGGGCGCAGTCTCCCGGGCCCACGTGGACGAGGCGGTCCGCGCGCTCGACCGCATCCCCACCACCCTGCTCTCCAGGGTCGACGAGCAGGGACTGCGGGGGGTGACCCGGATCGACACCTTCATGACCGAGCAGTCCCGCCGGTTCCCCCCGGCAGGGATCCGTCGCCTGGCCCGCCACCTGCTCGCGGTCCTCGATCCGGACGGAAGCGAGCGCATCGACCCACAGGCCTACCAGCGGCGTCAGCTCACCTGCGCGACGGACGACACCGGGATGCTCGTCGGCACCTACCAGCTGGATCCGGCCGGCGGAGCGGTGGTGAAGGCCGCCCTGGACGCCTTCGGCCGCCCGGCCCCCGCGGGGGCCGGCGAAACGGTCGACGGCGAGCGGATCCTGGTCCGCGACACACGCACCCGCGCCCAGCGGTACGCCGATGCCCTCGTGGCGATCGCCCGCGTCGCCCTGGGTGCAGCAGCCCCGCCGGCGGATGCAGACCCTGAGCGCTCCCCCGGCGCGACAGGCCGGGCTGGGACCGAAGGTCTGGCGCACATCCTGATCCTTGCCGGAGCTGATCAGATCGCCGCGGTCCGTTCCGGCCGCGGCTCGGCGGCGCCCGGGCTGGCGGAGTGCACGTCGGCGGGGCCGATCGGCAGTGCGGTTCTGGCGCAGTTCGCCTGTGACGCGGTCCTGCAGCGGGTCCTGGTGGCTCCGTCCGGGGCCGTCCTTGAACTCGGCCGCACCACCCGCACCGTCAGCGCTGCCCAGCGGAGGGCACTGATCGCGCGTGACCGAGGTTGCGTGATCCCCAACTGCACGGCACCGATCGCGGCATGCGACGCCCACCACGTGCGCTACTGGTCCTCGGGCGGACGCACCCACGTCGGCAATCTGGCGCTCGTATGCGCCACCCACCACAGTGCGGTCCACGCCCGGGTCTGGGGACTGCGACTGATCGACGGCCGGGCCTGGGCCATTCCCCCGCCGTGGCTGGACCCGCTCCGGCGCCCGATGCGCAACCTGGTCCACGAGGCTGTCGAGGACGCCCGCACCGTGGCGCGGCACCTGCGCGCCGAGCCCGGCTGACGGGCAGGCCTGCTCGTCGTGTGCCTGCCCCAGGAACTCGAACGGCTATGGCTGCTGCACGCGTTCGAGGGCCTCGGCGAGGTCGTCCGGGTAGGGACTGGCGAACTCGACCCACTCGCTCGGTGCCTGGGTGGAGGAAGCCGAGCCGGGCCGCGTGCAGCCACTGCCGCTGCAAGCCGAGCCGGGCGGCCAGGACCGGGTCGGCGCCATAGGTGAGGTCACCGACGCAGGGGTGGCGCAACGCCGAGAAGTGCACCCGGATCTGGTGCGTGCGACCGGTCTCGAGATGGATCTCGACCAGCGAGGCCGCGCGGAACGCCTCGATCACCTCGTAGTGGGTCACGCTGGGCCGCCCGCCCGCGACGACGGCCCAGCGGTGGTCCTGGGTGGGATGACGGCCGATCGGGGCGTCGATGCTCCCGGTCAGCGGGTCCGGATGCCCTTGCACGAGAGCGTGGTAGACCTTCTCCACCGTTCGTTCGCGAAAGGCTTGTTTGAGCCGCGAGTAGGCGAATTCGCTCTTGGCCACCACCATCAGGCCGCTGGTGCCCACGTCCAGGCGGTGCACGACGCCCTGGCGCTCCGCTGCTCCGGAGGTGGCGATCCGGTAGCCGGCCGCGGCCAGCCCGCCGATGACGGTCGGCCCGTCCCAGCCCGGGCTGGGATGGGCGGCAACCCCGACCGGCTTGTCCACCACGACGAGATCGTCGTCGTCGTAGAGCACCGCCAGGCCCGGGACCGGTTCGGGATTCAGCTGCGCGGGGCCCTGCGGCTCCGGCAGCTCCACCTCGAGCCAGGCGCCGGGCCGCAGCCGCTCGGACTTGGGCACTGTGCGGCCGTCCAGCAGGACCTGCCCGGCATCCACCAGTTCGGCTGCCACGGTGCGGGACAGCCCGAGCAGGCGGGACAGCCCGGTGTCCAAGCGTTCGCCGGCCAGGCCGTCCGGGACCGGCAGGCTGCGGCGGTCACCCACCGCCGGTCGACCCGTCGACTGACACCCCACGCAGGCCGAGCAGGGCGATCAGGGCCGCTGCCGTGACGATGCAGGAATCGGCCACGTTGAAGACCGGGAAGTGCGGTAGCTCGATGAAGTCGACCACATGCCCGAGGCCGAACCCCGGCGAGCGGGTCAGCCGGTCGACCAGGTTGCCGACCGCCCCACCGAGCAGCAGCCCGAGGGCCACCGCCCAGCCGGTGCTGCCCAGGCGCCGGGCGATCCGGATGATCACCACGGCGACCACGATGGCGATCACCGTGAAGACCCACGTCGAGCCGGTTGCCATGGAGAACGCGGCGCCTGAATTGCGGACCAGGTCGAGGCGCAGCAGCCCGTCCACGACGTGGATCGGGGCCCGGTCGCTGAGGGCCGCCACCGCCCACACCTTGGTCAGCTGGTCAACGGCGAGGACCGTGCCGGCCGTCCCCGCGAGGAGGACCGGCAAGCGGCGCCCGCTCAGCGCCGGAACGTCAGCAAGGGTGGAGGAGTCGTCCATGGTGGCCCCCAGCCTCCCATGCCCGCCGCCCCAAGGATCCCGCCGGGGCACTGGCCTCGTTCAGCGGCGCTCCTGCAGTTGCTTGCACGAGACGCAGAGCGTCGCCCGGGGAAAGGCCTGCAGGCGGAGCTTGCCGATCGCGTTCCCGCACGACTCGCAGATGCCGTAACTGCCGTCCTCGATGCGGTCCAGGGCGTGCTTGGTCTGGAACAGCGTCTCCCGCATGTTGGCCAGCAGCGTCATGCCCTGCTCACGCTCGAACGCCTTCGCACCGCTGTCCGCCTGGTCGTCACCCGCGCCGTCACCGCTGTCCCGCAGCACCTCGGCGATGTTCGTCTCCAGCGACGCACTCTCCTGGCCGAGCCGCGCCACCTCGCCGAGCAGGTCGGCGCGCACCGCGTCGAGCTCCTCCTGGGTCCACGGCGACTCGTCCTCGCGGACCACCAGGCGGGCGGTGACCGGTTCCCCTGCCGCCCGACTCGCTCCTGACGCCCCGGGGCCGGTCGCCGGCTCGGGACGGGACGCCGCCGCAGGTTCCGGATTCGCACCGGCTGGTGCCTTCGCCCGAACCCTGGCCGGCGCAGCGACCGGAACGCGCTTCGCCGGTTCCTTCGCCGCAGTCTTGGCGGGCGGCTTGCCCGGGGCCTTCTTCGCAGGAGGCTGCGCAGCCGCCTTCGCCGCGGTCTTGGCAGGGCTCTTCGCGGGGCCTTTGGCGGCGGGGGTCTTGGCGGCGGGGGTCTTGGCGGCGAGGGCCTTCGCGGGGCTCTTCGCGGGGCTCTTCGCGGGGCTCTTCGCTGGGCTCTTCGCTGGGCCCTTGGGGAGGCTCTTGGCGAGGGTCTTCGCGGGCGTCTTCGCAGGGGTCCTGGCGGTGGCCTTCGCCGCGCCCTTGGCGACAGGCCGCTCGGTCGCCTTCACCGGGCGCTTCCCGGGGGCCTTCTTCGTGGCGGCCTTGGCCGGGGCCTTCTTCGCAGGAGCCTGCGCACGCGCGGCCGCCACGTGGGGAGCCGCCCGGACAGACGTCCGGGCGGACTTCTTCGCGGGGGCCCTGCCGGAGCTGTCGGCATCACCCGTCGTCGATTCGGGGGCTGCCCGCTTCGCCGTTGCCTTGGCGCCTGGGGTGACCGAGGCGCGCACCGCCCTGGCCGCCGACGCGGCCCGCCGAGCCACGCCAGCCAGCGACCTTCGCTCTGCCATGGCTCCTCCCATGCCCGCCGGGCGGGACTTGACGGTGCGGGCCCGCCGGGCGGGACTAGACGGTGCGGGCAGGATAGGCGCACCCTCGCTTGCGCTCAACGGACCACGCCGAGTGAGCGCTCGCCAGCAGACGGAAGTCAGCCGCCCATCAGCCGTACCAGTCGAGCGTGGATGACCTCAGGATCGCCGTCCACTTCGAGAAGTTTAGTCCGATTCGTCGCGCCAGAGATCAGCCGCACGCAGCGAGGCGCAACGTCGAGCGCCTTGGCCACCGCCCGCAGGCACGCCTCGGTCGCTCTGCCGTCCACCGGGGGCGCGGTCACCGCCACCACCAGGCTGTCCCCGTAGGCGCCGCCGACCCGCGTCCGGGACGCCCCTGGCCGGACCCGCACGCTCACTCGGACCGACCCGGCCGTCATGTTCCCTCCCCGCTCCCTCCCCGACACAACCAGTGCACAAAAGCGCACGACGGTCCAGGCAACCCCCGCTCCCGCACAGGAGCGTCCTGGACCGTCGTGCGCACTCAATCCTTGACTGCCGGCCACCCGCCGCAACGATCACCGCGACCACCGTCACCCGCCCGGTGGACCGGGCTTGCGCAGATCGGTGCGGCGAGGGCCGGCTGACGAGCGGGTCAGACCCTGCCCGTCAGCTTCGGCTCCTCAGTTGCGCTCGCCGAACGGGTACCCGGGGCCGCCGGTGTCCTGCTGCTCGGCGGCGTAAGCGCTGCGGGTAGGCAGCGGGCCGCTGTATCCACCGCTGCTGCCGGTCAGGCTCGCAGCCGGTTGGGGACCGCGGTTCGGCACCACTGCGGCCTTTGCCTCGAGCTCGCGCAGCTGGCCCTCCAGGTAGGACTTCAGCCGGCTGCGGTACTCGCGCTCGAAAGCGCGCAGCTCGTCGATCTTCCGCTCCAGCAGGGAACGCTCCTGCTCGAGGGAACCCAGCGTCTGGCGCTGCTTCTCCTCGGCCTCGCGTACCAGCCGGGCGGCGTGCTCGCGGGCTTCGCCCACGATCCGGTCGCGCTGCTGCTCGCCATTGCGCACGTACTCGTCGTGCAGCTTCTGCGCGAGCGCCAGCATGCCGGCCGCAGCCTCGGGCCCGGCGCCGCCCACCGTTTCGAGCTGGGCGGCAGGGCGGATCTGGATCGGTTCCGGCACGGGTGCGGGTGCCGCCACCGGCATCGGGGCGGGCGGTGCGGACTCGGGTTCCGGCGCGGACTCGCGTGCCACGGTCGCCCGGGACAGCTCGCCGACCCGGCGCTCGCAGGCGCCAAGCTTTTGCCGCATCTCGTCGTTCTCTTCGGTGAGACGCCGGAGCTCGTTGACGACCTCGTCGAGGAAGTCGTCAACCTCGTCCTGGTCGTACCCCTCGCGGAACTTCGTAGCTTGGAACCGCTTGTTGACGACGTCCTCAGGCGTCAGGGCCATCTGGTCACCTCGCGGGAGAGACTCGGTTGGGTGCTCGGTGTCGCCGTGTCACCGTATCGGATGCCACGACCCGAGATCGAACGGACCATCGAATCGGGCTGTGGCAACGCTTGGTGACAAGACGTGGACACAGCGTAGTGGTCAGACACGCAAGATTCCTAACAGGATCACCACGATGAGGAAGAGAGCCGTGAACGCGAGGTCCAGTTGCACCGCGCCGAGGCGCAGCGGGGGCAACACGCGACGCAGACCCTTCAGCGGAGGGTCAGTGGCGGAGTAGACAGCCTCCGCCACGACGAGAAGGACGCCGCGCGGCCGCCAGTCCCGGGAGAAGACCTGGATCCAGTCGATGACCAGCCGAATCACCAGGGCGATGAAGAACAGGAAGACCACGAGGTACAGGACACCGAACACGAACCGCACGCTTGATCCGTTCTGGCTCACATGCGCGCGGGCGGCATGTCAGCTCTGGTTGAAAAACCCTCGTTCCGGGATACGCACCTTCTCGGCGGGGGCCACCTCGACGTTGGCAGGGGACAGCAAGAACACCTTAGACGTGACGCGCTCGATCGACCCCCGCAGCCCGAAGATCAATCCGGCGGCGAAGTCGACGAGGCGCTTGGCGTCCGAGTCGTCCATCTCACCCAGGTTCATGATCACAGGGGTGCCGGCGCGGAACGCCTCTCCGATGGTCTTGGCCTCGTTGTAGGTCCGGGGGTGGATGGTCGAGATCCGGTGCAGGTCACCCGCGCCCGCCGGTGCGGGCACCATCCGGGCCACCGAGCCACGCGCGATCGGGGTCACTGCCGCTCTCCGCTCCTCCACCCGTTCCGTCTCGTGCCGGTCCGGGTGACGCTCAGCCGGACGCTCGAACTCCTGGTCCGGCGCGTCGAAGTCGGCGAACTCGTCGTCGGCGTCATAGGCGTCGTAGCGTTCGTCATCTTCTGCAAGCCCCAGATACACCATGGTCTTGCGCAACGCCCCGCCCATCGCTGCTCCTCGCGCTCGCGTGTCACCCTCCGTCAGGACGGTACCCGAGCGTGCGACGAGGTCCGAGCACCGCGCTTCCGACACGCAGGTGTGTCGTCCCTTCGGCGATCGCCGCCTCCAGGTCACCGCTCATCCCGGCGGAGATGATCACGGCGCCGGGATGGCTGCGGCACAGCTGATCCCGCAGCCCCGGGAGCAGGGCGAACGCCCGCCGGGGGTCGGCTCCGAGCGGCGCTACCGCCATCACCCCGCGCAGTACCAGCCGCTCCTGGGAGGCGACGGCATCGGCCAGTGCGGGCAGCTCCTCCGCCGGGGCACCGCCGCGGGCCCGATCACCGTCCAGGCTGACCTGGATCAGGCATTCCACCGTGCGATCGGCGGCACGCGCCGCAGCGCCGAGCGCACTCGCGAGCGCCGTGCGGTCCACGGAGTGCACGACGTCGGCGTAGCGGGCCACCGACCGGGCCTTGTTCGTCTGCAGCCGGCCGATGAAGTGCCAGCGCAGTGCGAGGTCGGTGCAGTCGCCATGCTTGGCCGCCGCCTCCTGATCCCGGTTCTCCCCCACGTCGGCGATCCCCAGCGATGCCAGCAGGGCGAGGTCCGAGGCAGGGTAGGTCTTGGTCACCACGACGAGTGTGATCTCGCTCGCGGACCGGCCGGCCGCGGCGCACCCTGCCTCGATCCGCTCCCGGACCCGGGCCAGCCCGACCGCGAGTTCCTCCCGACGGCCCGGCAGGGACTGCGCGCTCATCCTGCCCACGCGATCACGATGCGATCCCGACCACACCGGCGAACCGTCCGGTGACCGAACCGTGGTTGCCGGCCCGGCGGTAGGAGTAGTACGCCTCGTCGTCGATCGTGCAGATCGGGACGGCGATGACCTGCCGCACCCCGGCGTCCGCGAGCGCGGCGCGGCAGCCGCCGGGCAGGTCCAGCGACGGGGTTCCCTGCCTGGTCCACGCCCATAGCTGCGGCCAGCGGGCCGCCGCCTCGTCCCGCATCGCCTCCGGCACTTCGTAGCAGCAGGCTCCCGCGGCCGGGCCGATCGCCGCGTGGATCCGCTCAGGCCGTGCGCCGAGACCGCACATGGCGGCGACCGCCTCCTGCAGGACCCCGGCGAGCAGGCCGCGCCGACCCGCGTGCGCCGCGCCCACCACGCCCGCGCCGGGGTCGGCGAGCAGCACCGGGACGCAGTCCGCGACCAGCACACCGACCGCCAGGCCCGGCCCGGCCGTCACCACCGCATCACAGCCCGGCATCGTGCCCTCAGTGGCAGCGCGTCCCGGGGGATCACCTTCTGGGGCAGCGCGTTCCGGGGCAGCAGTGCCCGGCGCGGACGGGGAGATGACGAGCACGTCCCGGCCGTGCACCTGGTTGGGGAATCGCACGGCCGCTCCGGCCCACCGGGCGAGCAGGTCGCGGTTGCGGGCGACCGACCCGGGATCGTCGCCGACGTGCAGGGCGAGATCCAGTCCCGCCCAGGGGCCGCCGGACACCCCTCCCGAGCGGGAGGTGAAACCGGCTCGAACCCCGGGGCCGAGGTCGACGTCCAGAACTGGGAGCGGCACAACCCCCAGGGTGCCGCACGGCAGGACCCGGTTGCCTGGCAGGGGTCTCGCCTGGCAGGGTGCCCCGCCGCTACTTGAGGAAGTCCGGGACGTCGAGATCCTCGTCGAGCGCGACCGGGCGCATACTGCGCGCAGGCCGGGTGTCCGGCGGGAGGTCGATGATGCGCGGCACCGGAGCGGGTTCGTGCGCCGGCGCGGGTGGCTGCTCCCGGACCGACGGGGCCGCATGGCGATCCGGCACGACCGGCTCGGCGTCCAGGGGCTGCGGGCGGGGCGCCGGGGTTGCGCTCGCCGAGGACACCGGGACAGCGTGCTCGGGCATCCGGGACGGTGCGGGGCTCGGCATCGGCGGGGACACGGGCCGCGAGCCACCGTTCAGCCCGGACGGGGTGGCGACGGGGATCCCTCCCGACGCGGTCCCCGCCGCCGGGCCGGCGCTGCGGCCGGACACCTGGCCGAGGGCGCGGTCGTCCCGGCGCCGGGTGGGAGCGCCGCCGTCGAACCCGGCCGCGATCACGGTGACCCGGACCTCGTCGCCGAGCGCGTCGTCGATCACCGCACCGAAGATGATGTTGGCCTCGGGGTGGGCGGCCTCCTGCACCAGCCGGGCCGCCTCGTTGATCTCGAACAGGCCCAGATCGGACCCGCCCTGGATGGACAGCAGCACGCCGTGGGCGCCGTCCACGCTCGCCTCCAGCAGCGGCGAGGAGATCGCCATCTCGGCGGCCTGCACCGCACGGTCCTCGCCACGCGACGACCCGATGCCCATCAGCGCGCTGCCCGCGCCCTGCATCACCGACTTGACGTCGGCGAAGTCGAGGTTGATCAGGCCGGGAGTGGTGATCAGGTCGGTGATCCCCTGGACACCGGACAGCAGCACCTGGTCGGCGGAGCGGAACGCGTCGAGCACGCTGACCGACCGGTCGCTGATGGACAGCAGCCGATCATTCGGGATCGTGATCAGGGTGTCCACCTCCTCCCGCAGGGAGGCGATGCCCGAGTCGGCCTGGGTGGCGCGGCGCCTGCCCTCGAAGGTGAAGGGGCGGGTCACGACACCGATGGTCAGGGCGCCCAGCGACCGGGCGATCCGGGCCACCACCGGCGCACCACCGGTTCCGGTTCCACCACCCTCACCGGCGGTGACGAAGACCATGTCGGCGCCCTTGAGCACCTCTTCGATCTCCTCGGCATGGTCGTCGGCGGCCTTGCGCCCGACCTCGGGATCGGCGCCCGCGCCGAGACCTCGGGTCAGCTCGCGGCCGACGTCGAGTTTGACGTCGGCGTCGCTCATCAGGAGTGCCTGGGCGTCGGTATTGATCGCGATGAACTCCACGCCCTTGAGGCCGACCTCGATCATCCGGTTGACGGCGTTGACGCCGCCTCCGCCGATGCCGACGACCTTGATCACTGCGAGGTAGTTCTGCGGTGCTGCCACGTCCGTGCCTCTCGCTCGCGGGCTGGGGCCTTGCGGATTCGAACCGGACTGTCGTGCCCTACCGGTCGAGCCGTGCCGATCGTTCAGGGTGGAGTCCCGGCCTTGGTGGATCTGGGTGGTGGATCTGGGTGGTGGATCTGGGTGGTGGATCTGGGTGATGGATCTGCCGGGGTCGAGGGCCTGTCGAGCACCCCGCGGAGTACTGTCAGACTCTCACCCTCAAGTCGAGGGTTATAGTTATGTCAACTTCCTGATGCTCGTGACCGTACGGTCGTGCTCAGGCCGATTCAACGACCGCCGGGGTGTGTCGCGCAGTGCGCTGGACGGCACCGCCGGCACGCCGTGCTGTTCGACGGGTGACGGCTGATCCATTGCCGGATCAGGTGTGCGCGCGCAGGGCCGGTGCGTCCGGGGCACTGACGTCGAAGTCCGGAGGATGCACGCCGGTGCGCGCCCTGGCGGCGGGCTGGTCCTGCAGCGCGCGCAGGGCCCGGACCTTCGCCGGCCCGTCCATCGCCGCTCCCCACAGCACGCGGGACCCGCCGGCCAGGACGAACCAGACCGACGCCGGGCTGCCGGCGCCGACCGACCGCACCTGCGCACGCAGGCTGGACGGCAGCCCGTTCAGAACGTCCAGAACCGCTTGCAGCGCAGGCACTCCGGCGCTGCCGGACTCGACCTGGACCAGGGGCATGCCGGCAGGGCGGGACGCCGACCACTCGACCTGCACGCCATCGCGGTCCACCAGGCTCATGCCACTGCCGTCCGGGATCGCCGCCACCGGAAACCGTTCGGTGACAACGATTGCCAGGGTCGACGGCCAGGTCCGGTGGACGGACACCGACGAGACGAGGGTCAGGTCGCGGATCCGCCGAGCCACCGCACCGGTATCGGCCAGCAGCAGCGGGCGCCCCAGCTCGGGGTCGGCCTCGGCCCGCACCTGCGCGACGGTGAGCCGGTGGGTTCCGGTCACGGTGATCCGCTCGACCCGCGCCCAGGGCGCGTAGAGCAACCCCGCGACGGCCGCGACGACCAGGGTGACGGCGCCGACGGCGAGCATGATCCGGCGGCGACGGCGGGCCCGGACCCGCGCGGTGAACCGCTTCGCGGACGCCGTCGAGACGGTGGACCAGGCTCCGGTGTCCGGTCCGGCCACGCGGCGCGCCGGGGCCCTGCCCGTCCGGGCGGCCCGTTCCGGTGCGCTCGTGGCCCGCGGGTTCATCCACCGGCCTCCGGCGGAGGTTGCTCGGAACCCGCCGCGAGCAGGGAGAGGATCTCCGGGCCGAGCATGGTGACGTCACCCGCGCCGACGGTCAGCACGAGGTCGCCGCGCCGGGCCCGCCGAGCCGCCTCCGCCGCGACCGCGGACCAGGACCGTACGAACGTCACCTGGTCGGTCGGCAGCGGGATCGCCGACGCGATCAGCCCGCCGGTGACACCCGGCTCCGGGTCCTCCCGGGCCGCGTAGACGTCCATCACGACGACCTCGTCGGCCAGTCCCAGGGCTGCGGCGAAGTCCCGGGCGAAGATCCGGGTGCGGCTGAACAGGTGCGGCTGGAACACCACCACGAGCCGCCCGCCGCCGACCACGTCCCGGGCGGCGCGAAGGACGGCCACGACCTCGGTCGGGTGGTGGGCGTAGTCATCGAACACCCGTACCCCGCCGGCCTCGCCGCGGGCCTCGAACCGCCGCCGGGTCCCGCCGAAGGCACCCAACCCCTCGGCCACGAGGTCGGGCGGGAAGCCCAGCGCGCAGGCCGCGCCCCAGGACGCCGCGGCGTTCAAGGCGTTGTGCCGCCCGGGGACCCGCAGCGTGAGCGGGACCGGCTCCGTACCCGGCGCCCGCAGCAGGTAGGCGCGCCCGGCCTCGCCGCCGGGCCCGTCCGGGCTGACCAGGATCTCGGGCCGCTGCGCCGATCCCGCGGCCTGCCCGTCCGGATCGCCAGCCGTCCCATCGGGTCCGTCGTCGGACCAGCCGTAGCCGACCACGCGGACGCCGTCCGGTGCGCGGCGCGCCGCAGCCCGGGACGCCACCCGACGCGCGCCGGGGTCGTCCAGGCAGGCCACGATCGTGCCGCCCGGCACGACCCGGTCGCAGAAGTCGTCGAAGGCCTGCTCCACCGCCTCCGCGGTGCCGTAGTGGTCCAGGTGGTCGGGCTCGACGTTGGTGACCACGGCGACCAGCGGGCGGTAGAGCAGGAAGGAACTGTCGGACTCGTCGGCCTCGGCGACGAAGACGTCACCGCTGCCGTCGTGCGCGTTGGCGCCGCTCTCGGTCAGCTCGCCGCCGATCGCGAACGACGGGTCCGCGGCGCAGTGCTGCAGCGCCACGGTGACCATCCCGGTGGTGGTGGTCTTGCCGTGAGTGCCCGCCACGGCCACCGTCCGGCGGTCGGCCATCAGCGCGGCCAGGGCCTGCGAGCGGTGCAGGATCCGCAGCCCGCGCCGCCGGGCCTCGGCCAGTTCGGGGTTGGTCTCGCGGACCGCCGTGGACACCACCACGGTGTCGGCCTGCCCCACCTGCTCGGCGGCGTGCCCGACGAAGACCTGCCCGCCGAGCGCGCGCAGCGCGGTCAGCCCCCGGGAGTTCTTGGCGTCGCTGCCGGACACCTCCATGCCCCGGCTGAGCAGGATCCGCGCGATGCCCGACATCCCGGCGCCGCCGATGCCGATGAAGTGCACCCGGCCGAGATCCCGGGCCGGCGGGACGGTCATCCCGAAGTCGGGCTTCACTTCCGCTTCCCTTCCGGCTGCTTCGACGCGGCGGCCTCCAGGACGAGGTCCACGAGCCGCTCGTCGCCGTCCCTGATGCCGAACTCCGCGGCGGCACGGCCCATCTCGGCCAGGCGGGCGGGGTCGGCGAGCACGGGGACAAGGGTGTCATGAACCCACTCCGGCGTGCAGACACCGTCGTCGACCATCAGCCCTCCCCCGGCCTGCACCACGGGCTGGGCGTTGAGCCGCTGCTCGCCGTTGCCGATCGGGAGCGGGACGTAGGCGGCGGGCAGCCCGAGGGCGGTCACCTCGCTGACGGTCCCGGCACCGGCCCGGCAGATGACCATGTCGGCGGCGGCGTAGGCGAGGTCCATCCGGTCCAGGTACTCCACCACGACGTACGGCGGCGAGCCGGCCGGCCGGGGTACCAGGTCGACCGACTTGGACCGGCCCGCGGCGTGCAGGACCTGGATCCCGGCGGCGCCCAGGTCGGCCGCCGCCACGCCGAGCGTCGCGTTCAGCCGCTGGGCACCGAGCGACCCGCCGGTCACCAGCAGTACCGGCCCCTCGAGTTCGAGCCCGAACGTCGCCCGGGCCTTGGCCCGCTCGGCGCCCCGGTCCAGCCGGGTGATCTGCTGCCGCAGCGGCAGGCCGAGCACCTGGGCGCCCCGCAGGGATGTGCCCGGGAAGGTGACCGCCACGAACGACGTGAACCGCGCACCGAGCCGGTTCGCCAGCCCGGGCCGGACGTTGCCCTCGTGCACCACGATCGGTATCCCGAGCCGGCGGGCCGCCAGGTAGGCAGGGGTCGACACGTACCCGCCGAAGCCGACCACGACGTCAGCCCCGCTGTCCCGGATCGCCGCCGCGGCTGCGGCCACGGCGGCCCGCAGCCGGCCGGGGAGGCGGCCCAGCTCGGCCGACGGTCGGCGGGGCAGCGGGACCCGCGGGATCACCGCGAGCGGGTAGCCGGCCTCGGGTACGAGCCGGGCCTCCAGCCCCTCGGCCGTGCCGAGCGCGGTGACCACGGCCTGCGGGTCACGCCGTCGCAGGCAGTCGGCGAGCGCCAGCAGCGGCGCGACGTGCCCGGTCGTCCCGCCGCCGGCCAGCAGCACCGACAGGCTCACCGGGGCCTGCCCGCTCTCGGCCTCCTCGGCAGACGTTCCGGCACTCTCCCCGACATCCTCCCCGGCAGCACGGCCAGTGATCGTCGCACGACCCCGGGCCGGGACGCCAGCGCCTCCGGCGCGCCGGGCACACGACGCGCGAAGCCGAGCACCATGCCGAGCCCGACCAGGGTGGTGATCAGCGCCGAGCCGCCGCTGGAGACCAGCGGGAGCGGGACCCCGATCACCGGCAGGACGCCGAGCACGGCGCCGATGTTGATCACGGCTTGGCTGAGCACCCAGACCAGGACGCCCCCGGTGGCCACCTTGACGAAGACGTCCCGACTGGCCAGCACCAGCCGGAACAGGCCGTAGCCGAGCATCGCGAACAGCAGCAGCACGGCGATGGTCCCGGCCAGCCCGAGCTCCTCGCCGATGATGGCGAAGATGAAGTCGTTCTGCGCCTCCGGCAGCCAGGACCACTTCTGCCGGCTGGCGCCGAGCCCGACGCCCCACCACCCGCCGGTGGCCAGCGCCCACTTGCCGTGGATGGTCTGCCAGCAGGTGCCGTAGTAGTCGGTACAGGCCCCGCCGCTGAGCCAGGCGTGGATGCGCTGCATCCGGTTCGCGCTGGTGGACACCATCGCGAGGGCGATCAGCGACGCGCCGGCGCCGGCGACGCCGAAGAACCGCAGCGGCGCGCCGGCGACGAACAGCAGGGCGGCGACCAGGGCCATCAGGATCAGCGCGGTGCCGAGGTCACCGCCGGCCAGGACCAGGCCGAGCAGCAGCAGCGAGACCGGGATCACCGGAACCATGACGTGCCCGGGGTTCCCGAAGAGTGGCCGCTTGCGCTCCAGGACCGCGGCACCCCAGACCACGAGGGAGAACTTGGCCAGCTCGGACGGCTGGAAGGTGAACCCGCCGAACGCGAGCCAGTTCTGGTTGCCGTTGACGACCATGCCGAGCGGGCTGAACACCAGCAGCAGGCCGAACGTGCTCAGCACCAGCAGGGGCCACGCCAGGCGCCGCCAGGCCGCCTGCGGCAGCCGCGAGGCCACCCAGGCCAGCGGCAGCGCGGCGGCCGCGAACATGGCCTGCTTGTTGAAGATGGCGAACGACGACTGGAAGTGGGTCTGCTTGAGGGACTCGATGCTGGAGCTGGACAGCACCATCACCAGGCCGATGCTGGCCAGCGCCACCGTGCTGCCGAGCACCAGGTAGTACGCGGTGAGCGGGGACTCCAGCCGCACCAGCCACGGCGCCCTGGCCGGCGTCCGCGCTGCCGGCACCTCGGACGCCGGTGGACGGGTACGGACACCACCGGCAGCCACGGCTCAGCCCTCCGCGACCCCGGGCAGGCCGTCCGGCCCGCCGGGGGCCCGGGCCAGCCAGCGCCGGGCGGCGGCGGCGAACTCGTCACCGCGGTGCGCGTACGAGATGAACTGGTCCATCGAGGCGCAGGCCGGGGCGAGCAGGACCACGTCCCCGGGTCGGGCGAGTTCGCCGGCCCGGTCCACCACCGCGTCCATCACGCTCATCGATCCAGTGTCCGGGACGTCCACCTCCACGACCGGAACCTCGGGGGCGTGTCGTGCCAGGGCCTTGCGGATCTCGTCCCGGTCGCGGCCGATCAGGACCGCCGCGCGCAGCCGTGGGGCGTGCCGCCGGACCAGGTCGTCGAAGGTGGCGCCCTTGGCCAGGCCGCCGGCGATCCAGACCACGGACTCGAACGCGGCCAGCGAGGCATCGGCCGCGTGCGGGTTGGTCGCCTTGGAGTCGTCCACCCAGTCGACGCCCGCGGCCGAACCGACGCGGGCGATCCGGTGCGGGTCGGGCCGGAAGCCGCGCAGACCGGCGCGGACCGCCGCGGCCGGGACCCCGTGGGCCCGGGCCAGCGCGGCGGCCGCGAGCGCGTTCGCCACGTTGTGCGGGGCGAGCGTGCCGCCACCCGCGGCGCGGACGTCCTCGAGGCCGGCCAGCTCGGCGGCCGAGGTGCGCCGCTCGGCCACGAAGGCCCGGTCGCACAGCACGTCGTCGACGACGCCGAGCATGGACACGTCCGGGACGCCGAGGGTGAAGCCGATCGCCCGGCAGCCCTCGACCACGTCCGCGTCCCGGACCAGCTGCTCGGTCAGCGGATCCGCCACGTTGTAGACGCAGGCGACCTCGGTGTTCGCGTAGACCCGGCCCTTGTCCCGGGCGTAGGCCTGGAACGAGCCGTGCCAGTCGACGTGGTCCTCGGCCACGTTCAGGCAGGCGCTGGCCCGGGGGCGCAGCGAATGCGACCAGTGCAGCTGGAAGCTGGACAGCTCGACGGCGATCACGTCGTAGGGCTGCGGGTGCAGCACGGCCTCCAGCAGCGGCGTGCCGACGTTGCCGGCCGCGACGGCGCGCAACCCGGCGGCGGTGAGCATGGCGGCCAGCATCCGCACGGTGGTGGTCTTGCCGTTGGTGCCGGTCAGGGCCAGCCACGGCGCGGCGCCGGCCGGGCGCATCCGCCAGGCGAGCTCGACCTCGCCCCAGATCGGGATCCCGGCCGCGGCGGCCGCGGCCAGTACCGGCTGGTCCGGACGCCAGCCGGGCGAGGTGACGACGAGGTCGGGCGGCGCGCCGTCCACGTCGGGCAGCGCCCCGGTGCTGCCCTCCCCCAGCCGGATCGTGGCGCCGAGGGTCTCCAGCACGGTGGCCCGCTCCCGCTCGCCCGGGCCGTCCCGCCCGTCCACGACGATCACCTGGGCGCCCCGCTCGACGAGCGCGTCCGCGGCGGCGAACCCGGACACCCCGATCCCGGCGACGACGATCCGGCGGCCGGCCCAGGCAGATGACGAGATGGGCGGAGTGCTCATGTGCCGACCACCCACTCGGCGTAGAACACGCCGAGCCCGATCCCGACGAACAGCCCGGCGATGATCCAGAACCGGATCACGATGGTGACCTCGCCCCACCCGGCGAGCTCGAAATGGTGCTGCAGCGGGGCCATCCGGAACACCCGTTTGCCGGTCATCTTGAAGAACCCGACCTGGATCACCACGGACAGCGTGATCAGCACGAACAGGCCGCCGAGCAGGACCAGCAGGATCTCGGTGTGGCTGGTGATGGCCAGCCCGGCCAGCGCCCCGCCCAGGGCCAGCGACCCGGTGTCCCCCATGAAGATCTTGGCCGGCGAGGCGTTCCACCACAGGAAGCCGAACGTGGCGCCCATCAGGCAGGCGGCGACCACGGCCAGGTCCCGGGGGTCCCGGACCTCGTAGCACTGCGGCCCGGGTTTGTTGATGCACGAGTTGTTCGACTGCCAGATACCGATCAGCACGTAGGCCGCGGAGACCATCACCGTGGCGCCGGTGGCCAGCCCGTCCAGGCCGTCGGTGAGGTTCACCCCGTTGCTCTCCGCGGCGATCATGAACATCGCCCAGAGCACGAACAGGAACGTGCCGACCGCGGCGCCGGCGAAGCCGAGGTCGATCGCGGTGTCCCGGATCACCGAGATCTGCAGCGACGCCGGGGTCAGGTTGTGCTGGTTGCGGAACTGCAGCGCGAGCACCGCGAACGTGATGGACACGAACGCCTGGCCGGCCAGCTTCGCCCCGGCCCGCAGACCGAGGCTGCGCTGCTTGGTGATCTTGATGTAGTCGTCGAGGAAGCCCACCAGGCCGAGCCCGGTCATCAGGTAGAGCACCAGCAGGCCGGAGACCGACGGTGCGCGCGGGTCGATGAACGGCGGCCGCAGGGTGAGGAAGTGGGCCGCGAAGTAGGCGAACACCGCGGAGCCGATGATGACCGCGCCGCCCATCGTCGGCGTGCCGCGCTTGGTGTGGTGCGAGGTCGGCCCGTCGTCCCGGATGAACTGCCCGTACCCGCGGCGCACCAGGTAGCGGATGTACAGCGGCGTGCCGAACAGGGCGCACAGCAGCGAGACCGCCGCCGCGAGGACGATCGTGATCACGGGGTGACCTCCGGCTGGGCCCCGAGTGCGTCCACCAGCAGCTGCGCCGCGAGCCGGTCCAGCCCGACCGCGCGGGACGCCTTGACCAGCACCACGTCGTCCGCGGACAGCCCCGCGCGCAGCGTCTCCAGCGCGGTGGCCAGATCGGGAACCCAGTCCCCGCCGGACGGGGAGCCGGACGGGGAGCCGGACTGGAAACCCGCCTGGAACGGGCGTGCCCCGGCGCCGACGGCGACCAGCCGGTCGATCCCCAGGGCGCGCGCGTGCTCGCCGAGCTGCTCGTGCAGCCGCTCGCCGTCGGGTCCGA
Organism: uncultured Actinomycetota bacterium; assembly: GCA_963740575.1. Classification (GTDB taxonomy): domain Bacteria; phylum Actinomycetota; class Actinomycetes; order Actinomycetales; family Kineosporiaceae; genus CAVUET01. The sequence goes on from CAVUET010000003.1 coordinate 649,634, forward strand.
GTTCGAGCATCTCGCCGAGCACCGCCCAGGTCCGCCGGGAGCCGCCACCGATGGTGGCCAGCGCGTCCAGGGCAGCCCGGACCGAGTCGGGGTTGGCGTTGTACGCGTCGTTGACGATCACGATGCCGTCCGGACGCTCGGTGACCTCCATCCGCCACCGGCTGGCCGCAGGAGTCGCCGCGAGCCCTTCGGCGACCTGCTCCGGCGCCAGCCCGACCTCCAGTGCCACGGCGGCCGCGGCGAGCGCGTTGCCGACCTGGTGGGCGCCGTGCAGCCCGAGCCTGACGGCGACGCTGCCGGACGGCGTGTGCAGCCGGAACCGGGCCCGGGCCTGATCGTCCAGGCTGACGTCCTCGGCCCGGACGTCGCAGCCGGGTCCGGTGCCGGTGAGCAGGACCCGGGCCTGGGTCCGGGCGGACATCGCGCGCACCAGCGGGTCGTCGGCGTTCAGCACGGCCAGGCCGTCGACGGGAAGCGCCTCGACCAGCTCGCCCTTGGCCTGCGCGGTGGCCTCCCGGCTGCCGAACTCGCCGGCGTGCGCGGCACCCACGTTCAGCACCACGCCGATCCGGGGGGGCGCGATGCCGCAGAGGTAGCGGATGTGCCCGGGCCCGCGGGCGCCCATCTCCGCGACCAGGAACCGGGTCTGCGCATCCGCGCGCAGCACGGTCAGCGGCAGGCCCAGCTCGTTGTTGAACGAGCCGGGCGGGGCCACGGTCGGGCCGGCCAGGCCGAGCAGCCCGGCGAGCAGATCCTTGGTGGTGGTCTTGCCGGACGAGCCGGTGACACCGGCCACGACCGGGCCGGCGGCTGTTGCCGTGAGCCGGTCGAGCACGCCGCGGGCCAGCAGCCCGAGCGCGGCCAGCGGGTCGTCCACCAGCACGGCCGGCACCCCGACGGGGCGGGCGGCGAGCACGGCAACGGCGCCCGCGGCCACCGCCGCCGGGGCGAAGTCGTGCCCGTCCACCCGCTCGCCGGGCAGGGCCACGAAGAGCGCGCCCGGAGTCACGGCCCGGGAGTCCACCAGCACGGGCCCGGTGACCAGAGCCTCGGGATCGGCGCCGCCGGCCAGGCTGCCGGCGGTCAGGGCGGCCACGTCCGCCAGGTTCAGCTGGATCACTCCGCGCGGTCCTCCGTGCTCGTCGGCTGGGCACTGCGTGCACCGGCGACCACGGCGGCGCGCGCGATCAGGTCGCCGGGTCCCGACGCATTCCCGGAGCGGACCACCAGCGCCACTCGCAGTTCCACCCGGTCGTCGAACGGGTGCACGGCGCCGGCCGTCTCCTGGCCCTGCTCGTGGCCCTTCCCGGCCACCAGGACGACCCCGCCGCCCCAGGCCAGGGCGACCCCGCGGGCCACCGCCTCACGCCGGTCAGCGACCTCGAGCACGTCGGTGGCGCGCCCCGGCCCGGCGGCGGCGCGGGCTCCGGCCAGCACGGCCGCCCGGATCAGCGCCGGGTCCTCGGACCGCGGGTTGTCGTCGGTGACGATGACCACGTCGGCGCCCTCGGCCGCGGCGGCACCCATCAGCGGGCGCTTCTCCCGGTCCCGGTCACCACCCGCGCCGATCACGACCACCAGCGGGGACCCCGACCCGCGCAGGGCGGCCAGCGCGTTCGTCACCGCGTCCGGGGAGTGCGCGTAGTCGACGACCGCCAGCGGCTCGCCGGGCACCCCAGTGCCGGGAATCCGTTCCATCCGCCCGGGTACCGGCCCGGCCCGTCCGATGGCCCGGGCGGCCACGTCCGGCTCCTGCCCGGCGGCGACCAGCATGGCCAGGGCGAGCAGGCTGTTCTGCACGTTGAAGTCGCCGGGCAGCGGGCAGCGCAGGGTGACCGCGACGCCGTCCGGGCCCAGCACGTCGATCACCGGCATCCCGGCGACGATCCGGTGGCCGGTGACCCGCCAGTCGGCCTGGCCGCCGGTGCGGGTGGACACCGTGAGCACGGGGATCGCCGCCTCGGAGGCGAGCCGCCGGCCCCACTCCCCGTCGATGCACACCACCGCGCGGCGGGCGTGCTCAGGCGTGAACATGGCCGCCTTGGCCGCGTAGTACTCAGGCATCGAGTGGTGGTAGTCCAGGTGGTCCTGGGTGAGGTTGGTGAAGCCCGCGACGTCGAGCACGAGGCCGTCCACCCGGTGCTGGTGCAGCGCATGGCTGGAGATCTCCATGGCACAGGCGTCCACCCCGCGCTCGACCATCACCGCGAGCAGCGCGTGCAGGTCGGGCGCCTCGGGAGTGGTGCCGGTGCTGGCCACCCGCTCCTCACCGATCCGCAGCTCGACGGTGCCGACCAGTCCGGTGCGCCGGCCCGCGGTGCGCAGGGCGGCCTCGAGCAGGAACGTGCTGGTGGTCTTCCCGTTCGTGCCGGTCACGCCGAGGGTGAGCATCCGCCGCGCGGGATACCCGTACAGCCAGGCGGCCAGCTCGCCGAGGGCGGCGCGGGGCGCGGGCACGATCAGCGCCGGCAACCCGGCGGCGGCAACCGGAGCGGCCCCGGCGAGGTCGGTCAGCACGGCCACCGCACCGGCCCGGGCCGCGTCCTCGGCGAAGGCCGAGCCGTGCGTGCGGCTGCCGGGCAGGGCGGCGTAGAGGTCCCCGGGCCGGACCGTCCGCGAACTCAGGGTCACCCCGTGCACGGTCACCCCAGCCACGGCCGGATCCGCGGCGTCCGGTGGCAGCGAGGCACCGAGCATGGCCGCGACCTCCGCCAGCCGGCGGGGTTCGACCTGAGTGGGGCGGGGTCCGCCTGGGCTCGGCACGGCTGGGAGGCTACCTCTCACCGCCAGGTCAGTGGCATCACGGGGGGCCTGGTGCCGGTCGGCGGGACCTTGAGCTCGGCCAGCGCGTCCGTCATCACCTGCTGGAACACCGGTGCGGCGACCTGACCACCGTAATGGCCGTTGGTCGGGCGCTGCAGGACAACGGCGACAACGAGTTGCGGATCGTCCGCGGGCGCCATCCCGATGAAGCTGGCCGTGTAGCCGCGGTAGCACCCGCAGGACGGGTCGGGCGCATCCGAGGTACCGGTCTTGCCCGCCACCCGGTAGCCGGGGATCGTCGCCTTCACCGCGGTCCCGTTCTCGCCGACCACGTTCTCCATCATCTGCCGCAGCACCTGCGCGGTCCGGGCGCTGACCACCCGGGTCGACTGCGGCGCCACCGCCGGGTGGAAGGTGCCGTCGGCCGACGTGGTCCCGGCGACCAGTTGCGGGGAGACCCGGACGCCGTCGTTGGCGATGGTCGCGAACACCTGCGCCGCCTGCAGCGCGGTCACCGACAGGCCCTGGCCGAACATGACCGTGTAGCGCTGGGAGCCGCTCCACTGGCTGGACGGCGCCAGGATCCCGGCGGACTCGGCCAGGCCCACCCCGGTCGGCCGGCCCAGGCCGAACTTGGTCATGTAGCGGTACAGCACGGACGGCGGCACCTGCTCGCCCACCTCGATCGTGCCGATGTTGCTGGACCGGGCCAGCACGCCCGCGGTGGTGAGCTTCTCGGTGCCGTGCGTCTCGGCGTCATGGAAGGTGGTCCCGGCCCGGCGCACCTTCGGCGGCACGACGATCCGAGAGCCCGGTGTCGTGACGCCCTCCTGCAGCGCGGCGGCCATGGTGATCACCTTGGCCGTGGATCCCGGCTCGAAGGTGTCCAGCAGTGCGCCGTCGTTGCGGGCCGCCACCGGGGCGGCCCCCGGCCTGTTCGGGTCGTAGGTGGGCACGCTGGCCAGGGCCAGGATCTGGCCGGTGCGCGGGTTCATCGCGACCAGGTAGCCGGACGGGGCGGCCGTCGCCTTGACCGCCGCCGCGAGCGCCTGCTGCGCCTGGAACTGCAGGTAGCGATCGATGGTCAGGCGGATCGAGGAGCCGTCCTGCGGCTGGATCTCCTGGGCCACGCCGGTCGGGATCTCGGTGCCGTCCATCCCCTGCTCGTAGGTGATCGAGCCGTTCCGGCCGGACAGCCGCTGGTTGAAGGCGCCCTCGACCCCGCCCCAGGCGCGGCCGTCCGTGCCGACGAACCCGAGCACGTTGGCGGCCACCGACCCGGCCGGGTAGCTGCGGCGGCTCGCCTGCTCGGTGAAGATCCCGGGGATCGCGAGCAGGGTGACGTTGTGCGCCACCTCCGGGGTGACGCCCTTGGCCACGTAGGCGAACCGCGCGGTTCCGGTCAGCTTCGCCGCGATCACCTTCGCCGGCAGGTGCAGGACCGGTGCCAGGTCGTCCGCCGCGCCGCGCACGCCGGACGCCACCACCGCACCGTCCACCTTCCGCTTGTACAGGCCCACGAGGTTCTGGTCCGTGGTGATGTTGCGCCGCTCCACCGTGGTGGCCAGCACGTCGCCGTTCCGGTCCACGATGTCGCCGCGGTGGGCGTTCAGGGTCTCGTCCGCGGTCCGCTGGTCCAGGGCCTGCGCGGCGAGCGCGGAGGCGTCCAGGCCCTGCAACTGGATCAGCCGGCCACCGAACAGGCTGAGCACGAACAGGGCCACGACGAGGGCAACCCGCAACCGGCGGTCGGGGTCACCGGCCCGCGCAACCCAGCGCAGCCGGGGCGGGCCCGGTGGCCGTGGAGGCCTCGGGCGGGTCGCGGTCGGGCGCCGGGACGGTGCCCGGCGGCGGTCCGGGGCGCGGCTGGTCTGTTCGCGACGAGGCTGCTCGCGACGGGCGGGTTCGCGACGAGGCTGCTCGCGACGGGCGGGTTCGCGACGGGCGGGTTCGCGACGGGCGGGTTCGCGACGGGCGGGTTCGCGACGGGCGGGTTCGCGACGGGCGGGTTCGCGACGGGCGGGTTCGCGACGGGCGGGTTCGCGACGGGCGGGTTCGCGACGGGCGGGTTCGCGACGGGCGGGTTCGCGAGCCGGTGCGGGCCGGCCGGAGACGCGGGGCGGGGGCGGCTTCTGAGCGCCGTCCCGGCGCGCGGGCGCCGCACGACCGGATCCGCTTGCGGTCCGGGGAGCAGCCGATCCCGAGCGCTGCGAGCCCGAGCCGGAGCCGGACCGGGCCGAACCCGTGCCGGACCGGGCCGAACCTGTGCCCGAGACTGGGCGGCCAGCACCGGAACCGGTCCGGCCCGAACCCGGGCCGGAGCGCGCGTCACCAGACCCCGAGCGAGCAGCACCCGGCCGGCCGGATCCCCGTCTGCCGTCCACGGCGCACCTCCTCCCAGATTCCCGGCCGCACGACCGCGGCTCCCGCCTGACGTCCTGCCCGGTGCCCTCCCGCCCTCGTCCCGGCGTCCTGTACCCGCCGCGTCAGGGTTTGGTGGCCGTCGGCGCTGGGGCCGGGGACCGCTTGCCCGTCGCGGCCGTACCCGTCCCGGTCGAGCCCGCGGTGGCGCGGGTCGGCTTCGGCGAGCCGGATGCCTTGGGTGACGACGCAGTTACGCTAGGTGTAGGGGCGGCCGTAGCCTTGCGCGGCACGCCGAGCACCTTGCCGTCGCCCGGCTGGATGAACGCCGCGTTCGGGTTCCGGACCATGCCGAGCTTGGTCGCCGCGGCGGCGAGGTTCTGCGGCGCCTGCACCGCGGCCAGCCGCTCCTGCAGGGCCTGCTGCTGCTCCTGCAGTTGCGTCTCGGCCTTCTGCTGCGCCTGCAACTCGTACGCGCCGCGTTCCAGGCTGACGTTCAGCAGCAGCAGCCCGACCAGCCCGGCAGCCAACAGCGCGATGCAGGCGAAGACCAGCCCGGCGCGCGACCGGGCCTGAGCCGGGGCGCTGACCACCCGGAGCCGGGGCGGGGGCGGGGCCGTCCGTACCGCGTGCCGGGTCGCGGGCCTGGTGGCCACGCGGACCGCTGTGGACTGGCTCATGCTGCATCCCCTCTGCTCCGTGCCCGGGCAGGACCGCCCGTGCCCCCCCAGCCGGCCCGCGTCCGTTCTGCCGCACGCAACCGGACCGACGCCGCGCGCGGGTTGGCCTCCACCTCGGCCGGGGACGCCGTCTCGGCGCCCCGGGTCAGCAGTCGGAGGGTCGGGGCGTGCTCGGGCAGCTCCACCGGAAGGTCCGGCGGGGCGCTGCTGCGCGCTCCGGTGGCGAGGACGCGCTTGACCATGCGGTCCTCGAGCGAGTGGTACGCCAGCACGACGATCCGGCCGCCGACGGACAGCGCCTGCACGGCGGCGGGCAGCACCCGGCTGAGTGCCTCCAGCTCGCTGTTGACCTCGATCCGCAGGGCCTGGAAGGTGCGCTTGGCCGGGTGACCACCGGTGCGCCGGGTGGCCGCCGGGATGCAACTGCGGACCAGATCGACCAGGCGGGCGCTGGTGCTGAACGGGGCCCGGTCGCGCTCGCGCACGACGGCCTCGGCGATCCGGCGGGCGAACCGCTCCTCGCCGTACTCGCGCAGGATCCGGGTCAGCTCGGCGACCGGGTAGGTGTTCAGGACATCGGCGGCGGTCTGTCCGGAGCCCGGGTCCATCCGCATGTCGAGCGGGCTGTCCACGGCGTAGGAGAACCCCCGCGCCGGCTCGTCCAGCTGCAGTGAGGAGACGCCGAGGTCGAGCAGCAGGCCGTCGACCGCGGGCTGCTCGAGCCGCTCGAGGACCTCGGCGAGCTCGTCGTAACGCGCCTGCACGAGCCGGACCCGGGCGCCGAAGCCCGCCAGCCGCTGCCCGGCCAGCTCGAGTGCCTGGGGGTCGCGGTCGATGCCGATCAGGACGGCCTCGGGGCAGCTGGTCAGGATCGCCTCGCTGTGCCCGCCGAGACCGAGGGTGCCGTCGACGACCACCGCGCCCGGGCGGGTCAGGGCGGGCGACAGCAGGGCCACGCAGCGCTCGCGCAGCACCGGCTCATGCCGGTGGCGCGCGGCGTCGCCCGTGCCTGTCATCTCGACCCTCTTCCGACCCCGTTCGCGCGGGCCCGACTGTGCTTGGCGGCTGGTTGCTGTCTCGCGGCTGGATGCTCTGTTGGCGGCGCTGAGCGCCCGGTGACGTATCAGTCGTGGAGGGATGGGCAGCCGGCGGCGGTGGACGGCCGGGGGACGCGACCCGGCGGTCAGGTCTCCATCCGCTGCCGCGCGACGCCGACCGGCGCTGGCCGGGCGACTCTGGCGGCCTGACACCGGGGAAGGTGCATCAGGACGCCGCGAGCGGCTGGAGACCTCACCGCCGGGGCGGTTCGGGAGCTGCAGGTGGTGCAGGTGGTGCGGAAGTTGCAGGTGGTGCAAGTGCAGATGGTTCGGGACTGCGTTGACCCGCTCGTTCGGGCCTTCCTCTCTCGCCTCAGAACAGGCCGGGGACCACCTCCTCCGTCTGCTCGGCGAACGACTGCTCCTGCTCGGCCAGGTAGGACTCCCACGCCGGCAGGTCCCAGATCTCGACGCGCTGACCGGCACCGATCACGGCGCAGTCCCGCTCCAGGCCGGCGTAGTTGCGCAGCAGTGGCGGGATGGTGATCCGGCCCTGCTTGTCCAGCACCTCGTCGCTGGCGCCGGACAGGAACACCCGCAGGTAGTCGCGGGCCTGCTTGCTGGTCACTGGGGCCTGCCGCAACTGCTCGGCGAGGCGCTCGAACTCCGCCGCCGGGAACACGTAGAGGCAGCGCTCCTGACCGCGGGTCACCACCACCCCTGACTCCAGTTGCTCGCGGAACTTCGCGGGAAGGATCAGCCGGCCCTTGTCGTCCAGGCGCGGGGAATGGGTGCCGAGAAACACCGGCCTCGCCTCCCCTCGACCGCCCTGGGCACGCCCACCCGGCCCCAAGGTCCCCCACTCTACTCCACTTTCCCCCACGGTCAACGAGGATCAGCCTCTCACGGCTCCCCCGGACGGCTGATTTCGCAGGTCAGAGGCATGGGCGCTGGGTGGGGGGCCTGGCTCGGGGATACTGAACTGACCTGGCCTCCCGGGCGTTTCGAGGGCGATACCGTCTGCTTTGTGCCGGGCCGAGGGGGGTTGCGCTCAGCGTCGGCAGTCGCGTGGAGGAAAGTGGGGGCCGCGGACCGTGACTGATGGGGGCGACCGTGGGAACGAATCCGGCGCACGGTCCGTCGAGTCAGTCGGCGATTCGCCTGACAGACTGACCTCACGCCGGTCCGTGTCCGGAGAAGGAGTTGGCGTGACGACGACGCAGCCGCAGACGATGTCCATCGAAGACCTCGCCGCGACCACGGGCTCGATACGCCGAGCGGTCGAGACCGTGATCGAGGGCAAGCCCGACGCCGTCCGGCTCGCGGTCACGGTGCTGCTGGCCGAGGGGCACCTGCTGCTGGAGGACGTCCCCGGCGTCGGCAAGACGATGCTCGCCAAGGCGCTGGCCCGCTCGGTCGGCTGCTCGGTGCGCCGGATCCAGTTCACCCCGGACCTGCTGCCCAGCGACATCACCGGGGTCAGCGTCTACAACCAGGAACGCCAGGACTTCGAGTTCAAGCCCGGGGCCGTGTTCGCGAACGTGGTCGTCGGTGACGAGATCAACCGCGCCAGCCCCAAGACGCAGTCCGCGTTGCTGGAGTGCATGGAGGAGCGTCAGGTCACGGTGGACGGCACCACCTACCGCCTGCAGCCGCCGTTCATCGTGATCGCCACCCAGAACCCGATCGAGATGGAGGGCACTTACCCGCTGCCCGAGGCCCAGCGGGACCGCTTCATGGCCAGGCTCTCGATGGGCTACCCGTCCGCCGGCGCGGAGGTGGAGATGCTCGACCACCACGGCGGCCACGACCCGCTGGCCCAGCTCAACCCCGTCTCGGACGGCGACACCATCCGCCGGCTGGTGCAGACCACCCGCTCGGTCTACGCATCGGAGTCGATCAAGGAGTACGTGGTCGCCCTGGTCCGGGCCACCCGGTCCAGCCCTGACCTGCGGCTGGGCGCCTCGCCGCGCTCGGCCCTGCACCTGCTGCGCGCGGCCCGGGCGCACGCCGCCATGCAGAGCCGCGAGCACGTGCTGCCGGACGACATCCAGGACCTCGTCCACCCCGTGCTGGCGCACCGCCTGCTGCCGAGCGCCGACGCCCAGCTGTCCCGCCGCACGCCGGAGGACGTGCTGTCCGGCGCCTGCTCGCGCACGTGCCGATCCCCCGTTCGCAGGGCGAGCGCCTGAGCATGCGCGAGCCTGGCCGGCTGGCTGCGGCCCGCGCTCGCGGGGCTGACCACGCGCGGGCGGTCGTTCCTGGCCTCGGCGGGCCGCTGCGGCCGCGTGCGCCGATCGCTGCTCGGCCAGCGGGACCTGCTCCGGGTCGCGGTCCTGCTGGCGGCGTTGCCACTCGGGTTCGCGATCGTGCTCGGCCGGGCCCGCTACCGGCTCGCCCTGACCCGGACGATCACCCCGCAGCGGGTCGTGGCCGGCTCCGACCGCCCGGGTCCGGCTCGAACTGGAGAACCTCACCCGGCTGTCCACCCGGGTGCTGCTCGCCGAGGACCGGGTGCCGTACTCGCTCGGCGCGTCGCCGCGCTTCGTGCTGGCCCGGCTGCCGGGCGGGCGAACGGGCCGCGGTCACCTACTCGCTGCGCTCCGACCTGCGCGGCCGCTACACCGTCGGGTCCGCTGCAGCTGCGCCTGGCGGACCCGTTCGGGATGTGCGAGATCACCCGCTCGTTCACCGCGACCGACCCGCTGGTCGTGGTCCCGCGCACCTGGCCGCTGAGCCCGGTGCAGGCCGGCGGCCAGTGGGCGGGCACCGGCGAGTCGCTGGCCCGCAGCGTGGCGGCGACCGGCGAGGACGACGTGGCCACCCGGCGAGTACCGGCACGGCGACGACCTGCGCCGGGTGCACTGGCGGTCGACCGCGCAAGCGCGGCGAGCTGATGGTGCGCCGGGAGGAGCAGCCGCGGCAGATGCGCGCGACCGTGCTGCTCGACTGCCGCCGCGACGGCCACCGCGGCGAGGGCCTGGCCTCGTCGCTTCGAGTGGGCGCGTCAGCGCCGCCGCGTCGGTCGCGCTGCACCTGGCCGGGATGCGCTACGGCGTCCGGTTGCTGCTCGACCAGCGCACGGCCACCTGGACCGCCCCCTACGCGCGGGACGGCGCGGGGCTGCTGCTGGACGAGCTGGCCGTGGTCACCCCGGGCGGTCCCGAAGTGCTGACCGCGGCGGTGTCCACGCTGACCCGCACCGGTGGTGACGGCCTCGTCGTGGCCGTGCTCGGGGAGGTCGAGGAGGGCGAGGCCAACGCGCTGGCCCGGCTCGGCCGACAGGGCGCGCGCGGCTGGCCATCCTGCTGCGCGACCACCGAGTGGGCGGTGATGCCGCCCCGGCGCGGCGCCGACCTCGACGAGCAGCGCCGCCGGGTCGCCGCCGTGCTGCGCTCGGGCGGCTGGTCGGTGGCCGAGGCGGGTCCGGCCGAGACCGTGCCGCAGGTCTGGGACCGGCCGACCGGCACCCCGTCCGCGGCGCCGATCCGCAACCGTCGACCCTGCACGCCGCGAGCGGGGCGGTTCCGTGATGACCTCCGGCAGCCAGAACCGGTGGCGATGGCCGGGCTCGCCGCCACCCTGCTCACCGGTCTGAGCCTCGCGCCGCTGATCCAGGGGCTGGGCTGGTTCGTGGCGGCGTTCGTGATCGTCGCCCTGACCACCGGCACGGGTGCCGCGCTCCGGCAGGTGACCCGGCGGTGGCCGCTGGTCGTCGCCGCGCAGGTGGTCGTGCTGGCCGCTGGCCGTGACCGCGCTGTTCGCCCGGGACAGCGCCCAGTGGGGGCTGCTGCCCGGCCCGACCGCCTGGCAGACCCTGTCCGACCTGGTCAGCAACGGGATGCAGGTGACCCGGCTGGACGCTCCGCCGGTGGAGGCGACCCGCGGGCTGATCCTGCTGGCCGGCGGCGGGATCGCCCTGGTCGGGCTGGCCGTGGACGTGATCGCGGTGTCGCTGCGCCGGCCCGCGGTGGCCGGACTTCCGCTGCTCGCCGTGTACTGCATCCCGACCGCCGTGCTGCCCGGTGGGCTGGGCTGGCAGTTCTTCGTGCTGGCCGGCGCCGGGTTCATGATCCTGGTCGGTGCCGACGCCTCGGACCGGGTGCGCGGCTGGGGCCGGATCCTCGGTGCGCCCACGGACCGCGACGGGCTCTCGGCCGGCGCCCCGCTCAGCGGCGCCCGGCGGGTGGGCGTCGCCTGCCTGGCCATCGCGGTGGTGGTACCGGCGGCGATCCCGGGCCTGGGTGAGCGGCTGATCGGCCGGACCAGCGGCCTGGGTCCCGGCTCGGGCAACGGGTCCACGATCAAGGTGGTCAACCCGATCCTCGACCTGCGGCAGAACCTGACCAGCCGCAGCAGCGCGGTGGTGATCAGCTACCGGACGGACGACCCCTCGCCGCAGCCGCTGCGGATCGTCACCGACGACACCTTCAACGGTTCCCTCTGGGCGCCGTCGGCCGGGACCCTCAACGGCAACCAGCGGGTGCAGAACGGGCTGCCGAGCGCGCCGGGGCTGACGTCGACCGTGGTCGTGACGCTGCGCAATGCCCGGATCATCGCCGCCAACCTGGCGAGAGACCTACCTGCCGCTGCCGTACCCGACGACGAAGGTCGACGTCGGAGGGACCCTGGCTGTGGGATGCCGACACCCTGAACGTGGTGGGCTGGGGGGTCACCACGAAGAACATCAGCTACACGGCGCACTACCTGGTCGTGCAGCCGACCGCGACGCAGCTGCAGTTCGCGTCGGCACCGGCCACGAACGTGCTGGCGAAGTACACGGCGCTGCCCAAGGCGCTGTCGCCCGCCATCAGCCGGACGGCCCGCCAGGTCGCCGGCACCGGGAGTGCCTACGATCAGGCCGTCCGGCTGCAGTCCTGGTTCCGCTCCGGCGGCGGGTTCGAGTACAACGAGACGTTGCCCGGCGACGGCCGCAGTGACAGCGGCGAGGACGCGGTCAGCACCTTCCTGCGCACCCGCGTCGGCTACTGCGTCCAGTTCGCGTCCGCGATGGCTGTGATGGCCCGCACGCTGGGCATCCCCGCCCGGGTGGCGGTGGGCTTCCTGCCGGGCAACCGTCAGTCGGACGGCAGCTACTCGATCAGCCTGCGGGACGCGCACGCCTGGCCGGAGCTGTACTTCGAGGGCGCCGGCTGGGTTCGGTTCGAGCCCACCCCGGCCACGCGGACCGGCGCCGCTCCGGCGTACACGATCCCGCAGTCGTCCACCACCACGCCGCCCACGTCCACCGCCACGCCGTCCGCCTCCGCCGGGACCCGGCCCTCGTCCGCCGCCCGGCCCGACCCGAACGGCGCCGGTTCCGGCGCCGACCAGCAGTCGTCCACGCTGACCCGGATCCTGCACGCGTTCCCGTGGCGACTGGTCGGCGTGCTGGCCCTGCTCCTGCTGCTGCTGGCGGTCCCCCGGCTGAGCGTGGACGCCGCCCGAAGGCGACGGTGGCGACGGGCCGCGACATCGCGCCAGCGGGCCGAGACGGGCTGGGCGGAGCTTCGCGACCGGCTGGCCGACCTCGGCGTCCGTTGGGCACCGAGCTGGACGCCGCGAGCCTTGCAGGGGCGGCTGACCAGGGAACACGACCTGCCCGGCGAGGCTCGGGCAGCCCTGTCGCACCTGGTCGACGACATCGAGCAGGCCCGGTACGCGCGGCCGTCCTCGCTGTCCCGCCCGCCCGGGGAGCGAATCCAGGACATCCGGGCGGTGACGGCCGCCGTGGCCCGGACGGTCCCGGACCGCACCCGCCGGCTGGCCCGGCTGATGCCGCCCTCCGGCCTGGCGCTGCTGGCGGGGCTGGCCCGCAACGTCGACGCCGCGGCCGACCAGGCCACCCAGCGGGCGTCCACGATCAGCTCGCAGGTGCGGCACAGCGTCAACGCCCAACGCGGCGGGGACGACCACTAGCCCGGCGGATACGACTCGGATACGACACCGATACAACGAAGCGCACGGCCTTCCGGCCGTGCGCTTCAGTCTGCTCGGGGTGGATCTACCGCTGGTCGCGGCGGTGGTCCCAGCGCTGCTCCATCCGCTGCATGAAGGAACCCCTGCGGCGCCGGGTGGCAGCCGGGCGGACCGCGCCGCCTGCGCCGACGACGCCGGTGGGACCGCTGCGGCGCTGGCTGGACACGGCGTAGGCGGTTCCGGCGAGCATGAAGATGAAGCCGAGGACGCTGAGCGGGACGATCTCACGGGCGACGCCGACGACGAGAAGGATGAGACCGAGGACGACACCGCCCCCGCCGAGGACGAGCCGGCGGAAGGCGCCGGAGCGACGATTCGCTCCGCGCATGGCCGAGGCGAATTTCGGGTCCTCGGCATAGAGCGCGCGCTCCATCTGCTCGAGCAGGCGCTGCTCGTTGTCGGAGAGCGGCACGTCGACCTCCTGAGGTGCGCTGTGCTGAGACGTCCAGAATAGGTCCGGGTGCGCCTACGCGGAACCCGGACGAAGTAAAGCTCGACCCCGGCCGAGTGGTACTTGACCGCTTCATGGCCCGGGCCGGGACTTCCGGCCCACACCGGACGGTCCGGCACCGATCGCAGGCTCCTGATCAGGAGGTTTCCGCGGATCAGGGCGATCTGGGCGGGCGCTCTCCTGAACCAGGGTGGCGGGCCGTACCGCGCCCGGCCCGAACCGCGCGCTGGCCTTGTCGGCCGCCTGCTCGGCCTCCCGCCAGCCCTGTGGCCGTTCATCGAGGGCCAACTGCCGGTGACCCGTGGTGAGATCGGTCAAGCCCTCGACCCGGACCCCGACGAGCCGGATCCGGGCCCGGTCGAGCCCGAGCGCGCGGTAGAGATCGCCGGCCACGCCGTAGACCGTGCGGCTGACGTCCGTCGGCTCGGGCAGCGTCCGGGACCGGGTGATGGTGGTGAAGTCGGCGAACCGGACCTTCAGGACGACGGTGCGGCCGACCACCTCCGCCGAACGGAGCCGGCCGGCCACCCGCTCGCACAACCGGAGCAGCTCGCGCAGCACGACCTCGGGATCGTCCACGTCCCGGGCGAAGGTCTCCTCCGCGCCGATGCTCTTCTCGGCCTGCTCGGCCACCACCGGGCGCGGGTCGCGCCCCCAGGCCAGCTCGTGCAGGTGCGTCCCGGCCGCGTCGCCGAGCGCCCGGCGCAGCGTGTCCACCGGGATGTGCGCCAGGTCGGCCACGGTGCGCAGCCCGAGCCGGGCCAGGGCCTCCTCGGTCCGCTCCCCCACGCCCCACAGCGCCCCGACCGGCAACCGGTGCAGGAAGGTGACACTCTCGGCCTGCGGGACCACGAGCATCCCGTCCGGCTTGGCCCGACCGGAGGCGAGCTTGGCCATGAACTTCGTCGAGGCCACCCCGACCGAGCAGGTGATCTGCTGCTCGTCCGCCACCCGGTCCCGGATCAGCTGCCCGATCCGGGCCGGCCGGCCGAGCCTGCGCAACGCTCCGGAGACGTCCAGGAAGGCCTCGTCCAGGCTCAGCGGCTCGACCAGCGGGGTGACGGAGCGGAAGATCTCCATCACGCCGCCGGAGACCTCCGCGTAGCGCTCGTGGTCGGGGCTCGGTCACCACGGCCTGCGGGCAGAGCCGTCGGGCGCGGCCCATCGGCATCGCGGAGTGCACCCCGAACCGGCGCGCCTCGTAGCTGGCCGCCGAGCACCACCCCGCGACTGCCGGCACCGCCGACGATGAGCGGCAGCCCGCGCAGCTCGGGATGGTCGATCAGCTCGACGGACGCGAAGAAGGCGTCCATGTCGACGTGCAGGACGGTACAGCCGGCGTCCTCACCGGAGAGCCCGTCGCCGGGCCCACCGGGGCCGGCTGCACGGTCGAGCTGGCGTCGACTCACCGTTCACCTCCGCCGTCCAGGATGTCAGCCGGGGCCGACGTTCCGGCCCCGTTGCGCACCCGACTCGGCGGGTCACTCCGCCGGCGGCTCGGCGGGATCGCCCAGCAGCTCGCCGACCAGGTGGATCTGGGCCGCGAGGGCGATGAGCACGCGGTGCAGGGGGTGGTCCGCCGTCCGGCGTTCGAGGTCGACCAGGGCCGCGGCGGCCTCGGGGTCGCTGTCCACGAGCGCGCCGGGCAGCAGGTCGGTGAACAGCCGGACCCCCTGCACGGTCCGGACCCGGATCGGGCGGCTGGACAGCAGCCCGCGCAGGGTGGTCTCGTCGAAGCGGCGGGGCATCGGGTCGGCCTCGCCGTACCGGCCGTCCGGGTCGTCCAGGAGGTGGGCGGCCTCGGCGAACCGGCCGGACAGGGCGCGGGACAGCACGGCGCCGAGCCGCTGCGCCGCGAGCAGGCTGAGCAGGCCGCGCGGGCGCAGCAGTTCGAGGGCGTCGGCGACCGCCGCCCGGGGGTCGTCGACGTACTCGAGCACGTCGTGGCAGAGCACGAGGTCGGCCGATCGCTCGCCGACCACCGACACCAGCGATCCGGCGTCACCCTGCTCGGCCCTGATCCTGTCCTGCACCCCGGCCTCGGACGCCCGCCGCTGCAGCATGGCGAGCGAGTCGGGGCTGGGGTCCACGACGGTGACCTGGTGCCCGAGTGCCGCCAGCGGGACCGCGAAGCCGCCGGTGCCGCCGCCGAGATCGACCACGTGCAGGGGCCGGCCCGATGCACCGGCCCGCTCCGCGACGAGGGTGTCCAGCACCTCCCAGACCACCGTGGTCCGCACCGCGGACCGAGGGTCGTTGCGGTCGGCCCAGGTGCGTAACCGGGCGGGGGCGTCGGCCACCGAGAGTCTCCTGGCGGGGGGTCGCGGGCAGGTGTCGACACGACTCTAGTGCCGCGGCCGCGGCCGGATCCGCCAGCTGATCGGGTGGCATGTCCGGGTGGCATGTCCTGGCATGTCCGGGTGGCATGTCATCGTCCCGAGCTGCCGGGGCTGGCGTGCCAGAGCTTGCGCGGTGGCTCGCTACCGGGCCGGTCAGCGCGGTCGGCCTGCTCGGCGGCGAGCATCCGGCGGGTGTCCCGGGTGTCCTCGCCGGGCGGTTTGAGGTCGGCGTACGGGGACTGCCGGTACCCGGTGGTGGGATGCACGAGGACGCGGTGCCGCGTGCCGCCGCCCATCCCGCCGGCCCGGTCCCCCGTGGGCAGCCCGGTCGCCGCCTCCCAGTCGCCGGGCTCGGACGCCAGCCCGCCGTCGAACGCGGCGACCGGCGGGCGCACCATGACCGGCCGCGTGGATCGGCTGGCGGCGGCACCGGTGAGCACGTCCTGGCTGTCGACCTGGTCGGCGCCGGACAGGATGTCGTGTACCGCGTCCAGCCCGCCGTCCACCCAGGCGTCCCAGAGCACCGGCAGCTCCCAGGCGCCGGTGGCCCGCAACGAGACCCCGCGCGGGCCGGTCCGCCGCAGCACTCCCCGGACCACGAGCAGCCAGGAGTGGAAGACGGTTGCGGCGTACGGCCCCTGGACGTCCTCGAAGAACGTGGCGTCCACGGGGCCGGTGGCGTCGTCCAGGGTGAGGAAGACAACCCGGCGGCCCGAGCGCACCGGCGGGGTCTGGGTCGCCACCTTGACTCCCGCCACCAGCAGATCGGCCTGGTTGCGCCGGGAGAGCACCTCCCGCGACCTGGTGACGCCGAGAGCGGACAGCAGCGGGGCGTAGAAGTCCAGGACGTGCCGGCTGACGTCGAGGCCGAGGACCTCCAGCTCGGCGCGGACCCGGTCGGCGCCGGTCATCTCCGGCAGGCCGCTCGGGACCGTCTCGTCCGGGGCGTCACCGAGGTCGAGGGCGAGCTGGACGGCATCCGGCGCCGCGGTGGCGCGCGGGGCCCGGGACTGCCGGGCTGCGGCTGCCCGGACCCCGATGGCCCACGGGTCCTCCGCGCCGCCACCCTGATCCCCGAGCGGCCCGGCGGGCGGTGCGGCTTCTGCGGCGGTGCGGCCGGGGGTGGGTTCTGCGGGGAGAGCGTGGCCGGGGATCGGTTCTGTCGGGGCGGTGGTGGGGCCGGTGGTGCGCCGTGGCCGTCCCGGGCGGCTGCGGGTGGTCGCCCGGGTCCAGCGTTCGAGCTCGGCGACCTGGAGCAGCAGGTCGCGCCGGGTGACCCGGTCGCGGCGGCGCACGGGCAGGGTCGTGGTCAACCCGTAGAGGGAGTCGAACCCTCCGGCGACGATCAGCCGCTCGACGACCGGCCGCGCCACCTGGGCCCGGTGCCAGAAATCGGCCAGCGACCGGTACCGGCGCCCGGCGACGATCCGGGCGACCTCGGCGTCGGAGATGCCCTTGACGTCGGCCAGGCTCAGCCGGATCCCGTACGGGCGCCCGTCGGGCAGGTCGGGGTTCGGCAGGAGGTGTGGCGGGTCGCCCAGCCCGGAGGGCGAGTCGGGAGCGGGGAGCCTCTCGACCCGGTAGGTGGCGTCGGAGGCGTTCACGTCCAGCGGCAGCACCGTGATGCCGAGGTTGCGGGCGTCGTCGAGGATGAGCCGCTTCGGGTACATCCCGGGGTCATGGGTGAGCACCCCGGCGAGGAAGGCCGCCGGATGGTGCGCCTTCAGCCAGGCGGACTGGTACGTCGGCAGCGCGAAGGCGGCTGCGTGCGCCTTGCAGAACCCGAACGACGCGAAGGCCTGGAGCACCGCCCAGATCCGGTCCGCGGTCTCGGCGTCGTAACCCCTGGCCCGGGCCAGCGGCCGCCACCAGGCCTCGACCTCTCCCTGTCCGTCGGGCGATCCGAGCGTCCGGCGCACCTCGTCGGCCTCGGCCAGGTCGCAGCCCGTGGTGACCGAGACCAGCTGCAGCACCTGCTCGTGGAAGACCACCACGCCGTAGGTCTCGCGCAGCGCGGGTTCCAGCGACGGGTGCAGGTACTGCGGGGTGTCCCAGCCCTGGCGGGCCCGCAGGAACGGGGTGACCATGTCCGACTTGACCGGGCCCGGGCGGAACAGCGAGATGTCGATGATGAGGTCGCCGAAGGTCTCCGGGCCGAACTTGCCGACCAGCTCGCGTTGCCCGGGCGACTCGATCTGGAACAGCCGAGGGTGTGCGCGGTGCGGATCAGCCGGAAGGTGGTCTCGTCGTCGTGCGGGACGGCGTCCAGGTCGATCCGCCCGGTGCCCGGGTCGAGGTACCCGGTGCCGGGCTGCGTCGCGGCGTCCGGATGCCCTCCGGCCCGGGCGGTGTCCGGCCCGTCGACACGGGCGATCTCGTCCAGGGCGTGGGCCATCGCCGACTGCATCCGGATCCCGAGCACGTCGAGCTTGAGCAGCCCGATGTCCTCGACGTCCTCCTTGTCGAACTGGCTCATCGGGAAGCCGAGCCAGCTGGCCTCGACCGGGGTGCGGTCGAGCAGGCTGGCGTCGGACAGGATCACCCCGCACGGGTGCAGGGCGACGTGCCGGGGCAGGCCGTCCAAGCGCTCGACCAGGTCGAAGAGCAGGTCCAGCCGGGACGCGCCGAGCCCGCTCGCGCGCAGTTCGGGCAGCTCGGCGATCGCGTTCCGGACGTCACGGGCCCGGATATGCGGGAACGACTTGGCGATGGTGTCGATCTCGCCGGGCGGCAGCCCGAGCGCGGCGCCGACGTCCCGGATCGCGTGCCGGACCCGGTAGGTGTCCATCATCGACACGCAGGTGACCCGCTGGGAGCCGAACCGGGCCAGGACCGCCTCGTACACCTCGGTCCGCCGCGCCGACTCGACGTCGATGTCGATGTCCGGCAGCTGGGCCCGCAGCGGTGACAGGAACCGCTCCATCAGCAGGTCGTGGCGGATCGGGTCCACACCGGAGATGCCGAGCAGGTGGTTGACCAGGCTGCCCGCGCCGGAGCCACGTGCCGCCACCCGGATCCCGAGGTCGGTGCGGATCAGGTCGCAGACCTGGCCCACGGTGATGAAGTACGGCGCGTACCCGAGCACGGCGATGGTGGCCAGCTCGCCGTCCAACCGGTTCTGGACGGAACGGACCAGGCCGGGCGCGGCGCCGGGATAGCGCACCCCGATCGCGGCCTCGCAGCGCTTGCGCAGCTCGGCGTCGACATCCTCGCCCGGGCCCAGACCGAGCAGGTGGGTCTCCGGGAAGTGCACCGATCCGACCCCGAGGTCGGCGCGCGGATCGAGGTGGCAGCGGGCGGCCAGCGCCTCGGTCGTCGCCAGCAGCCCACCCGCGCCGGACCCCGACGCCGCCGGCCGGCCCGAGCTGGACAGGTCCTCCCCGGCGGCCCGGGCGACCTCGCCGGCCACCGCCGCCATCCGCGCGCCGCCGGACAGGTGGCCCTCGGCGCTGACCCGGTCGACATGCCGCAGGTCGAGGACGACCAGGCGCCGGGCAGCGTCCAGGACGTCGGCGGTGGCGGCCCCGCCCGGCTCGGCGTACCGGACGGCGTTGGTGAGCACCGCGGGGACGCCGGCCTGGTGGGCCAGGGCCAGCATCCGGGCGGCGTGCCCGACGCTGGCCGGGCCGTCGGTCGGGCCGTGGTGGCAGACGATCTCGACGAACAGCGAGCCCGCGGGCAGCACCGCCCGCCAGCGGGTCAGGACGGCCTGGGCCAGGTCGGGACGCCTGGCCAGGACGGCCCGGCCGAGCTCGGAGTCCGGCCCGAGCAGGACCGCCAGCGCCGCGACCGGCGTGCCCGGCAGGGTGGCGTGCTCGGCGATCAGATCGAGGCTGGACACCGGGCTGCCACGCTCGCCGCGCAGGTGGGTCGCCGAGACCAGTCGGCACAGCCGCCCCCAACCGGCCGCGGCGGGAAGGCCGGCGGCTTCGTCCCGGCCCAGCGCCAGCACGGTGACCCGCGGATGCCGCGGATCGACGCCGGCCCCGCCCCGGGCCGGGGTCCGCCGCACCGCCCTGACCCGCGCGCCCGGGTTCGCCCAGGCCGGTAGGCCGGTCAGGATCCCGCTCGGCTCGACGGCGAGATCGGTTCCGAGGATCGGGGCGATCCCGGCCGCGTCACAGCCGAGGGCGAACTTCACCGCGCCGTAGAGCCCGTCCCGGTCGGTCAGGGCGAGGGCCTGCATGCCCTGGTCCGCGGCGGCCGCCACCAGTGCCGCCGGGGTCGAGGCGCCGTAGCGCAGCGAGTACCCGGAGGCCACGTGCAGGTGGGTGAACGGGAGACTCACGTACTCAGAAGCAGGCAGGCAGGGCGCCGGGCAGCACCGGCTGCTGCGGCAGCCCCAGCGACTGCTCCACCACGTGGTGGAACGCCTCCGCGTCCCGGAGCAGGTCGTCGGCGTCACGGGCGCCGATGATCTCGCCGCGTCCCGCCTCCACGGCGGCCCGGCGCGAGGCGGTCGCCGCGAAGAAGGCAGCCCACTCCCCCAGCTCGGGAGACACCCGGGGCAGCACCTCCCACACGCTGCGCGGACCGCCGCGCACGCTCGGCCGGCCACGGACCGCCAGGACCGCGGCAGCGGCGCGCAGCGCGGCCAGGTGCGCGGCGACGTACCGCTCGCCGCAGGTGCGGGCCGCGCAGGCCTGCAGCAGCCCGGCGCGGGAGCGGTCGAGCAGCATCCGCGCGGCGGGGGAGACGGGCGGGCGGGTCAGGGTCGTCGCCGTCATGGCGGCCTCCTCGGGGTCGGCGCTCCGGTGCGGGTCACGGATCAGGGGTGTCGGGATCAGGAGTGTCACGGGCAGCGGATGCCTCAATCGGCCACCCGCAACAGGCGCCAGGATCCGGGCGGCCCACCCGGCGGTGGCCCATCCATACCGGGCGGGCCGCCCGGATCCAGCTGGTGGACCGGGACGGCCCGCCCGCCCCGGTCCGGCGAGAGGTCGTGCCGCAGGTCGTAGACCCCGCGTCCGGCGAACCGCCCGGGGCTGGCCTCCACCCGCCAGACCTCGTGCTCGTCGGCCAGCGGTGACCGGCCAACGGTGACCGGGCCGCCCTCGGCCTGCGGGAACCGGCCCTCGCCGGGAACGGCCATCGGCTCGAGCCCGCCGGCATCCTCACCGTGCAGGGCCCGGGCCGCCTGCTCCGTCCACCAGGCCCGCCGCTCGCGCCAGTGGCCGAGAACGGCTCGCACCACGTAGAGGCGGTCGCGCCAGACGAAGGCGTCCGGTGCTCCGACGACGTCCGGTGCGGTCCGGACGTCGATGACGTCGTCGTACCGCCTGGTCACGGCGACTCCCTCCCGCTGCTGTCCTGCCGCTTGCTGTCCTGCCGCTTGCTGTCCTGCCGCTTGCTGTCCTGCCGCTTGCTGTCCTGCCGTGCTCATCCCCTGACTTCCCCCACCCGTCCTGAACGGGCGGGTACGGTGGCCCGTGACGGGACGGGGTCGAATCGCCCCGTCACGGGCCACCCCGACCCGAGGCCGCGAATCCCCGAGCGGGTTCGAACATGTGTTCGAATTACCGCCACTCTACACCGGCCGGGTGACAGGCTCAACGAATCTCCGCCTCGGCCGTCCGGACGATCTGGGACCGGCTAACAGCCACTTCAGAGGCGCTATAGTTACACTTGATGGAGATAAGTGTCAGGAAGATGGTGGACAGTTGACCTTTTTAGGGACTCCGTCCTCCCGCGAACCCTGGCCCGCCGTCGCCACCCAGCGCCGCGAGTGGCAGTGGCCTCGCTCCGGTCCCAAGCCTCCCCGCGGGGACCGACAGTTCCGCGAGTTCGACGCCGCCGTGCCGCCCGCCATCGCCGGCCGGGACATCGTCCCGGGCCCGGAGGCCTGCCCCGCGCTGGCCGCCGCCACCGAGGCGATCACCGTGCTCGACCGCTCCACCACCGTCGACCTGACCGCGCTCGGCGGGGCGCTGCTGCGCTCGGAGTCGGTCGCCTCGTCCAAGATCGAGCATCTCCGGGCCTCCCAGCGGGACGTGGGCCTGGCCATGCTGCGCGGCGTCCCGGTCCGCACCGCGGCCGCCCACGTGGCGGCCAACATCCGCGCCATGACCACGGCCGTGCACACCGCCGATCGGCAGACACCCTTCACCGTGGGCGATCTGCTGGAGATCCACCGCACGCTGCTGCTGCGACGACCCGGACACCGGGGCGTGGGCCGGCCAGTTGCGCGCCGAGCAGAACTGGATCGGCGGCAGCGACCACTCCCCGCGCGACGCGCTCTTCGTCCCGCCGCCGCCCGGGCTGGTCGAGCCCGCTGGTCCAGGACCTGGTCGCGTTCTGCACCCGGACCGACCCTGACCCGATCGCCCAGGCGGCCATCGCCCACGCCCAGTTCGAGACGATCCACCCGTTCGCCGACGGCAACGGACGCACCGGCAGGGCCCTCGTGCACGTCCTGCTGCGCCGCCGCGGCCTGGCCCTGCGGACCGTCGTCCCGGTCTCGACCGTGATGCTCGCGGACGTGAACGGCTACTTTGCCGGGCTCGCCGACTACCGGACCGGCCGGCTGGACCTGTGGCTGACCCGGTTCGCCGCCGCCACCTCGCTGGCTGCGTCGGCCGGACTCCGGCTGGCCGGTGAGCTCGCCGAACTGCGCCTGGCCTGGTTGGACGCGGTCCGGCCGCGACGCGGGTCGGCCGGCGCCGTGATCCTCGAACGGCTGCTGCAACAGCCGGTGCTCGACATCGAGGTACTGCGCGGGATCGCGCCCGGCGTGGCGGACAAGAACCTCTATCGAGCCGTCGACCGGCTGGTGGCGGCCGACGTGCTGGCGGAACTGTCGGGCGGCGGGCGGAACCGGGTCTGGGCGGCGGTCGACGTGCTCGACCTGCTGGAGCGCTTCGAGTCCACCCTCGGAAGGCGCCGCCCGGCAGGCTGAGACCCGGCAGGCTGAGACCCGGCAGGCTGAGACCCGGCGGGCTCAGCTCTCGCCGAGCGGCCGCACGTCCAGCCCGAGGTGGGAGGCCAGCGCCGGGGCCAGGTCGAACAGCTGCCCCAGGTCGATCACGGCGCCGCGAAGCCGCTCGTAACCGCGGGACAACCCGAACTCGGCACCGCGCAGATCGACCCGGTTCAGACTGGCCTGGGTCAGGTCCAGCCGCTCGATCCGGCAGCCCGGCCAGCGCACGTCCTCCAGCCGGGCCGATCCGAGGTCGAGCTCGCGCACCTGGCAGTCCTCGAACACGACCTCCCGCAACTGCGCCCCGCGCAGGTTGACCGCGTCGATCCGGCAGTCACGCAGCCGGATCCGGCGCAGGTGGGCACCGAACAGCTCGCATCCGGACAGCGCGCAGCCGTCCAACTCGACCTCGGTCCAGGCCGACCGGGCCAACCCGACCCCGACCAGCCGGAGCCCGGACAGGGATGAACGGCGCCAGGTGCTCCGGCTCAGGTCCCCGCCGGTGACCGTCCCGCCACGCAGCTCGCAGTCCAGCAACCGGACCCCGACCGCGGCTGGACCGGGGCCGTCGAAGCCGGAGAAGGTCTCGCCCTCGATCACGTCCTCGGGGCCCCACGTCAGCACCGTCCCACCGTCCCACATCCGGCCGGCCGGATCCGGCCCGGCAGCCCGACGTACCCTGCAGCGATGGCCGACACCTCGCACACCGCGTCGCAGTCCACCCTGGTGATCGATCACCCGGCCGTGTCCCGGGTCCGCGCGGCCCTGGCCGCGGGTGGCGTGAGCGGCCGGGTCACCGTCCTGGACGAGCACGCCCGGACGGCGGCCGCGGCGGCCGACCAGCTCGGTGTCTCCATCGCCCAGATCGCCAACTCGCTGGTGTTCGCCGTCCCCGACCCGGCCGCACCGGACGGCAGGCGGCCACTGCTGGTCCTGACCTCCGGCGCCCACCGCGTCGACACCGCGAAGGTGGCCACCCTGATCGGCGCCCCGAGACTGGACCGCGCCGACGCCGACTTCGTCCGCGAGCGGACCGGCTTCGCCATCGGCGGGGTCGCGCCGGTCGGGCACGCCGCGCCGATCGAGACGCTCGTCGACGACGCGCTGGCCGGCAACGGCGAGATCTGGGCAGCCGCCGGCCATCCGCGCACCGTGTTCCCGACCACCTTCGAGGAACTGGTCCGGCTCACCGGCGGCCGGGCCACGACGGTCTGCTGACGGCCGCCGGCCTGGCGCACGGGCTCAGCCGTCCTGAGCCGTCCCGAGCCGGGCCGAGCCGTCCGGTTCGGGCGGGCGGTGACCAAGGACGCCATAGACTCCCAGCCGTGGAGGCGTCCACCGCGCGGCCGGTCTCGCCGCAAGTCCTGACCGGTGTCGGTCACGCCGCTCTCGCGCCCCACCCCCGACGACCCGAAGGCCTGCGACCGCCCGTCCCACTCGTCCGTCGGGGTGTGATCCTGGTCCGGGTGACGAGCATCGCGGCCGTCCTGGCGCAGGTCGCCTACCCGGTCGTCGCGGGGCGCTGGCTGCCCGCCCTGACCGGTCTGGCGGTGCTGTTGTTCGCGCTCGCCTCGCTGACCCATGCCGCGACCAGCCGCGGCGCCGGGGCGGCGGTCGCGCTGCTGGCCGTCGCGGCGGGCGGATCGCTGCTGGTCGAGGTGATCGGGATCCGCACCGGCGTTCCGTTCGGCGGGTACCGCTACGGCCGGACGCTCGGGCCGGAGGTGCTCGGCGTCCCGCTGGTGGTTCCTCTGGCCTGGACGATGATGGCCTACCCCTGCCTGCTGCTGGCCCGGCGCCTGGTGGGCTCGGGGCCGGCGGGCTCGGGGCCGGCGGGCTCGGGTTCTCCGACTGCGGGCCCGATCCGACGGGTGCGGGTAGCCGTGCTCGGCGGGCTCGCGCTGGCCGGTTGGGACCTGTTCCTCGACCCGCAGATGGTGGCCGCGGGGCACTGGACCTGGTTGCACCCGCAGCCCGGGCTGCCGGGCGTGGACGGGGTGCCGCTGACGGACCTCGGCGGCTGGCTGGTGGCCGGCACCGCCCTGATCTGGCTGCTCGACCGCGCGCTGCCCGGGGTCCGACCCGGCTCGCCCGCCGGTGAACTCGCGCCCGCGCTGCTGCTGGCCTGGACCTGGCTCGGCTCGACGCTGGCCGACCTGGCGTTCTTCGACCGGCCGGCGGTTGCCGGGTACGGGTTCGCCGGGCTGGGCCTGACCGTCGGCCCCTACCTGCTCCGGCTGTACCGGGACAGGTACCAGGACCGATACCGATACCGATACCGGGTGGCGGGCCGGTGATCGCCCAGCCGGCCTGGCGCCGGGCCGGGTGCGGGACCTGGCGCGCCATGACCTGGGCCGGCAGCCTCGGAGCGGCCGCCCTGACCGCGCACACCGTCGCCAACCTGCGCGCCGTGCGGACGCCGGCCCGCGATCCCGCCACCGTCATCGAGCGGGTCAGCATCGTGGTCCCGGCCCGGGACGAGGCGGCGCGGATCCGGGACAGTCTGACCTCATTGCTGGACCAGACGGCAGTGCCGGACCTCGAGGTGCTGATCCTGGACGACGGGTCCACCGACGGGACCGCTGACGTGGTCCGGGACGTGATCGCCGACGACCCGCGGGCCCGGCTGATCACCGGCAGCGCTCCCCCGCCGGACTGGCTCGGCAAACCGCACGCCTGCCGGCAGCTGGCCGACGCCGCGACCGGCAGCGTCCTGGTCTTCGTGGACGCCGACGTCCGGCTGGCGCCGCACGCCGTCGCCGCCACCGTCGGGCTGCTGCGCGGCGGCGGGCTCGACCTCGTCTCCCCCTATCCCCGGCAGCTCGCGGACACCGCCGCCGAGCGGCTCGTGCAGCCGCTGCTGACCTGGTCGTGGATGACCACCCTGCCGGTGCGGCTGGCCGAGCGCTCTTCGCGGCCGTCGCTGTCGGCCGCGAACGGCCAGCTGCTCGCGATGGACGCGGCGGCCTACCGGCGGATCGGCGGTCATGCCGCGGTCCGGGGCGCCGTGCTGGACGACCTGGCACTGGCGCGGGCGCTGAAGCGGGCCGGTGGCCGGGTCGCGGTGGCCGACGGCAGCCAGGTCGCCACCTGCCGGATGTACCAGGGCTGGGACGAGCTGCGGGACGGGTACGCGAAGTCGCTCTGGGCGGCGTTCCGGTCCCGCCCTTCGGCGACCGCCGTGATGGCGGGCCTCGGCCTGCTCTACGTGGTGCCGCCGGTCGCCGCCCTGTGCGGATCCGGCGTCGGGATGGCCGGCTATGCGGCCGCGGTGACCGGGCGGTACCTGGTGGCCGAGCGGACCGGCGGCCGCTCGCTGCCGGACAGCTTCGGGCATCCACTGTCCATCGGGCTGCTCGCCTGGCTGACCGCGACGTCCTGGCGGCGGCACCGACGCGGGGAGCTGACCTGGAAGGGCCGCAGACTGCCGGGGGACGGACGATGACAAGATCGGGCACGGTCACGAGCAGGTCGGTGGCACCGAAGAACGCCGTGCTGCCCGCTGGCCTGCTCCCCGTCGCTCTGTTGCCCGTCACGCTGATCCCCGCCGGCCTGATCCCCGCCGCCCTGATCCCCGCTGCGCTCGTGCTGGCGGGATGCGGGGGCCACCCAGCCCCGCCCGCCCGGCCGCTCGCCGTCACCGTGTCGGCCAGCCTCGGCCGCAGCCCGGCAGCGGCGGCGGGGCTCGTCCCCGGGTTCCCCACCGACGTACTGCCGGCGCCGCCGAGCGCCACCGTCACGGCGTCCGCGATCGAGCCCGACGGCGAGCTGCTGCGGGTCTCGCTGACCGGCACCTCGCCCGCGCCGGTGGCGGCGATCCTCGACTTCTACCGCGCCACCCTGGTGCGGCAGGGCTTCACCGCCTCGGACGACGGCGTGCTGCCGCCCGGCGCCACCGGGATGGCCTACAGCCGGGGCGACGCGAGCGAGCTGCTCGTGGTCGCCGTGGTCGACCGGGGCACGAGCCGGTCGTTCAGCGTCGGCGGCACGGTCAGGGGTTGATCGGCGATGGCGCGGGTGGTGGTGATCGGCGCCGGCGTGGGCGGTCTGGCCACGGCGGCGCGGCTGGCGGCCTCGGGGCACGAGGTGACGGTCTGCGAGCGGTCCGGGCAGGTCGGCGGCAAGCTCGGCAGCCTGGCTCGGGGCGGGTTCCGCTTCGACCTCGGGCCGCACCTGCTCACCATGCCCGCGGTCTACCGCGACCTGTTCCGCGCGACCGGCGAGCGGCTGGAGGACGTGCTCGACATCGCCCCGGTCGACCCGGCCTTCCACTACCGGTTCGCCGACGGGATCGAGCTCGACCTGCCCAACGTGTCCCGGCCGCGGATCGCCGCCGCCTGGGACGACGCCCTGGGCGGGGGCGCGGGCGCCGACTGGGTCTCGTTCCTGGAGCGGGCGGCCCGGATCTGGGACGCGGTCAGCGAACCGTTCCTGGGCTCACCGCTGGACGGGCCGCGCGACCTGTTCCGGCAGTCGCGCCAACCCCGGCGGGTCGCCGCGCTGCGCACCGTCGCGCCGTGGCGCTCGCTGCGGGGTCTCGGCCGGCAGTACCTGCGGCACCCGCACCTGCGCACGGTCCTGGACCGGTACGCCACCTACACCGGCTCCGACCCGCGCCGGGCCCCGGCCGCGCTGGCCACCGTGCCGTACGTCGAGCAGGCGTTCGGCGCCTGGTACCTGCCCGGCGGCATGTACCGGCTCGCTGTCGTGCTGGCCGATCGGATCTGCGCGCTCGGCGGGCAGATCCGGACCGACGCCGAGGTGGCCGCGATCCTGCTCGAGGGCGGCCGGGCGGCCGGCGTGCGGCTGGCCGGCGGCGAGCGTCTGCCCGCCGACGTGGTGGTCGCGAACGCGGATGCCCGGCACGTCTACCGCGACCTTCTGCCGCCCGCGGCCGGCGCGGCGGTGCTGACCGGGCTGCGCCGGGTGACGCCCTCGCTGTCCGGTTTCTCGCTGCTGCTCGCGCTGCGCGGGCGGACGCCGGGCATGCGCCACCACACGGTCCAGTTCACCGCCGACTACGACGACGAGTTCGACTCGGTGTTCGGCACCGGGCCGCACCGGCGGACCGGCCCGCGTCCGGTCCCGGACCCGACCGTCTACATCAGCGCACCGGACGACCCCGCGCTGTGTCCCGAGGG
Organism: uncultured Actinomycetota bacterium; assembly: GCA_963740575.1. Lineage (GTDB taxonomy): Bacteria > Actinomycetota > Actinomycetes > Actinomycetales > Kineosporiaceae > CAVUET01. The sequence continues at coordinate 677,301 of CAVUET010000003.1, forward strand.
TCACGAGGGTTGGTTCGTGCTGGTGAACGCGCCACGGCACGCGCCCATCGGCAGCCCCGAGGCGGTCCGCCCGACGGGGCTGCACCGGATCCCGGGGATCGACTGGGACGCACCGGGAATGGCCGACTCCTACGCCGACCGGGTGCTGGACGTCATGGCCCGGCGCGGGCTCGAGGTCCGCGACCGGCTGCTCTGGCGCGAGGTGCGCACCCCGGCGGACCTGGAGCGGGACACCGGCGCGCCGGGCGGGTCGATCTACGGCGGCAGCAGCAACGGGGCGAGGGCCGCCTTCCTGCGCCCGGCCAACCGGAGCCCGGTGCCGGGAGTGTTCCTCGTCGGCGGCTCGGCACACCCCGGCGGCGGGCTGCCCCTGGTCGGCCTCTCGGCCGCGATCGTCGCCGGCCTCATCGGCCCCGCCTGACCTGCCCCGCCTGACCTGCCCCGCCTGACCTGCCCCGCCTGACCTGCCCCGCCTGACCTGCCCCGCCTGACCTGCCCCGCCTGACCTGCCCCGCCTGACCTGCCCCGCCTGACCTGCCCCGCCTGACCGGCCCCGCCTGACCCGGCTTTGCGCAACCAGAGGTTGGCCGCACAGGGCGGGCGGCGTGGTCAGGTCGACGGAGGGCATGGCTCGAGCGTGGCTGACCGACCGAGTCACCGCAGCCGGTGACGAACCACGACCAGCAGCTGGACCAGTCCCACCAACCCGGCCGCTGCCCAGGCCCCGGCGCCCAGGCTCACCCAGGTCGCTCCGGCCGCGGGGAAGACCCCCGCGGCGAGCAGGAACATCGCGACCACGATCACCCGGGTGGGCCGCTCCGCCACGGTCAGCGCGCCGACGTCCGCCATCCCGGCCACGGTGGCCCGGGCCCGGACGTACTCGTGCAGCCAGCCGGAAGCAACCGCCGCCGCGGCCAGCCAGCCGGGCGCACCGGCGACCCAGAGCGCCAGCCCGTAGCCGGCCTCGGCCAGCCGGTCGGCGCCGGAGTCGATCACCGCGCCCCAACCCACCGTCCGGCCGCGCAGCACCGCGACGGCGCCGTCCAGGCCGTCCAGAACGCCGGACCCGGCGACGAGCAGCGCGGCCAGCAGCGGCCAGCGACCTGCCGCCGCGGCGGGGACGGCGGCGACCAGCGCGACGGCCAGCCCGGTCGCGCTGACCAGATCCGGATGCACGCGGGCCCGGGCCAGCGGCTCGGCGAGGGTCCGGGAGCCACGGACCCACCACCCCACCAGGCCGGTCGGCCGGACCCCACCGTGCAAGGCCGACCAGCTGTCCAGGTACCCGTCCGGATCCCCAGGGCGACCGTCTGACGGGGGGTCGGCCGGAGGGTCGGCCGGGGGGTCAGCCGCGGGGGGCGGGCACACCGAGGTCGGCGAACACCTCGAGCGTCGCCGTGGATCGGTTCAGCGTGTAGAAGTGCAGCCCCGGGGCTCCGCCGTCGAGCAGTCGCCGGGACAGCTCGCTGGCGACCTCGACGCCCACCCGGCGCACCCCGGCCGGATCGTCCGCGACCGCGGCCAGCCGGTCCAGCAGCCAGCCGGGCATCGCCGCGCCGCTGAGCTGGGCGAAACGCTCGATCTGGCGGATGTTGGTGACCGGCATGATCCCGGGGATCACCGGCAGGTCGCAGCCACGCGCCGCCAGCCGGTCCACCATCCGGAAGTAGGCGTCCGCCTCGAAGAAGAACTGCGTGATCGCGAAGTCGGCGCCCGCCTCGGCCTTCTCGGCCAGCACGCGCGCGTCCTGGTCCAGGTCGGCGCTCTCCGGGTGGCGGTCCGGGAACGCGGCCACCCCGACGCTGAACCGGCTCACCGAGCGCAGCAGCCGGACCAGGTCGATCGCGTGGTCCAGGCCCTCCGGATGCGGCGACCACGGCTGCCCGGGATCGCCGGGCGGGTCCCCGCGCAGCGCCAGCACGGTGGCGACCCCGGCGTCGGCGTAGGCACCGATCACGTGCCGCAGCTCGGCGACCGACGCGGACACGCAGGTCAGGTGCGCCACCGGGGTCAGCGTGGTCTCCGCGGCGATGGCCGCGGTGATCCGCGTGGTCCGGTCCCGGGTACTACCTCCGGCGCCGTAGGTCACCGAGACGAATGTCGGCGCCAGCGGTTCCAACCGCCGGATCGCCTGCCAGAGTGCCTGCTCCCCGGCGTCGTCCCGGGGCGGGGAGAACTCGAACGAGAACGACCGCCCGCCGGAACGCAGCAGGTCCCGCAGGGTCTGTTGCAGCGGGGCCGCCTTCGCCGGCATGGGTCGCCCGGGCCCTTGGTGATGATCAGGCTGGTGATCGGGCCGGTGATCGGGCTGGTGATCAGGCACGAGGCCCAGGGTAGGGCGCGACCGGTGACGGGACGGTGCCGGGCCGGACATAGGCTCGGTCCCGATGAAGACCACCAACCCGGTGGACGTCGAGGGCCTGCGCGAGCGCGTGCACGACGTCCTGGACGCGTTCCTGGCCCGCCAGTGCCAAGCCCTGGGCATGGTCGGCCCGGAATGCCTGCCCATGGCCGAGGCCGTGGCCGACCTGCTCCGCGGCGGAAAGCGGCTGCGCGCGGCCTTCTGCTACTGGGGTTGGCGGGCGGCCGGGGGGTCCTGCGGCCCGGAGATCGTGCAGGCCGCCGCCGCGATGGAACTCTTCCAGGCCGCGGCGCTGATCCACGACGACGTGATGGACGGCTCGGACCTGCGCCGCGGGATGCCGTCGGTGCACCGGCGCTTCGAGGGCCTGCACCGGGAGGCGGGCTGGCTCGGCGACGGCGAGCGCTTCGGCCTGTCCGGTGCTGTGCTGGCCGGGGACCTGTGCCTGGTCTGGAGTGACGAACTGCTCACCGGCAGCGGGATGCAGCCCGAGCGGCTGGCCCGGGCCCGGATGCCGTTCGACCGGATGCGGACCGAGCTGATGGCCGGCCAGTACCTGGACATGCTCGAGCAGGCCGGAGCGGGCCGTGGCCCGGCCGACCCGGTCCAGCGGGCCCGCCGCGTGATCCGCTACAAGAGCGCGAAGTACACCATCGAGGAGCCGCTGCTGATCGGCGGCGCGCTGGCCGGCGCGGCGGCCGACCGGCTGGCCGGCTACTCGGCCTACGGGCTGCCGCTCGGCGAGGCGTTCCAGCTGCGCGACGACGTCCTCGGCGTGTTCGGCGACCCGTCGCAGACCGGCAAGCCGGCCGGGGACGACCTTCGCGAGGGCAAGCGCACGACGCTCGTCGCGCTCGCCCTGCAGTCCACGGACCGGTCCCGGACCACCCTGCTGACCGAGCACCTGGGCGACCCCGACCTGGACGAGGACCGGGTGGACGCGCTGCGCGAGGTGTTCGTCGAGACCGGCGCGCTGGCCGCCGTCGAGCGGCTGATCGAGGAGCTGGCCTGTCGCGCACTGACCGCTCTGGACGGCATCGACTTGGACGAGCCCGCGCGGACCGTGCTGGCCGACCTGGTGCCCGCCACGACGGCGCGCACCGCCTGACGGCCGCAGCGATGCGCACGGTATCCGGGCCGACCGACCACGTCGTCGTGGTCGGCGCGGGCCTGGCGGGGCTGTCCGCGGCGATCCGGCTCGCCGCGGCCGGCCGACGGGTGACCGTGCTGGAGCGGGAGGCCGTCCCGGGTGGACGGGCGGGGCTGATCGAGACCCCCACCGCGACCGGCCGGTACCGCTTCGATCCCGGGCCCACCGTCCTGACCATGCCCGACCTGATCGCCGACTGCTTCGATGCAGCGGGCGAGCGGATGGAGGACTGGCTGGACCTGCGCCCGGTGCGGCCGCTGTACCGGGCCCACTTCGCCGACGGCTCGCAACTGGACGTGCTGCCCGAGCCGGACGCGATGGCCGCCGAGATCGCGCGGGTCTGTGGCCCGGCCGAGGCGGACGGCTACCGCCGCTACGTGCGGTTCGTCTCCCGGCTCTACCGGTACGAGCTGCGCGACTTCATCGACCGCAACTACGACTCACCCCTCGGGTTGCTGCGCCCGAACCTGGCCCGGCTGATCGCGATCGGCGGGCTGCGCCGGCTGGACGCCGCGGTCGGGACCTACCTGCGCGACCCGCGCACCCAGCGGCTGTTCTCCTTCCAGGCGATGTACGCCGGGCTGTCCCCGCAGCGGGCGCTGGCGCTGTACGCCGTGATCGGCTACATGGACACCGTCGGCGGGGTGTACGCGCCGGTGGGCGGGATGCACGCCGTGCCCGCCGCGCTGGCCGAGCTGGCCCGGCGGCAGGGCGTCGAGATCCGCTACCGGACGACGGTCACCGGGGTCGAGCGGCACGGCGGCCGCGCGGTCGCGGTGCTGACCGGGCCCGGCGAGCGGATCGGCCTCGACGCGCTGGTGCTCACGCCCGACCTGCCGGTGGCCTACCGGGAGCTGCTGGGCGTCACCCCCGCCCGGCTGCGGCGGCTGCGCTACTCCCCCTCCTGCTACCTGCTGCTGGCCGGATCGACCACGCGATACCCCCGCACCGCCCACCACAACATCCACTTCGGCCGCGCCTGGCGCGAGGTCTTCGCCGACCTGGACTCGGGCCGGCCGATGCGGGATCCGTCCCTGCTGGTGAGCAACCCCACCAGGACCGATCCCGGGCTCGCGCCGCCGGACCGCCAGATCTACTACGTGCTGCTGCCCACGCCGAACACCGACGGCGGGCCGGACTGGTCCCGGATCGCCCCGGCCTACCGCGAGCACGTGCTGCGGACCCTTGCCGACCGGGGGTATCCGGGCTTCGCGGAGGCGATCGAGGTCGAGCACACCATCGCGCCGCCGGACTGGGCGGAGCGCGGGATGGAGCGTGGGACACCGTTCGCCGCCGCGCACACCTTCGCCCAGACCGGGCCCTTCCGGCCGGGAAACCTCTACGGCGACAACGTCGTCCTGGCCGGCTCGGGGACGCTGCCGGGGGTCGGCGTGCCGATGGTGCTGCTGTCCGGCCGGCTGGCCGCCGAGCGGGTCACCGGACCCGACCCGGCCTATCGGTCCCGGGCATGGCGATGATCGGGCAGGATGTCGTGACGTGAATGCCCGTGCCCTGGACGCCGCGGGGATCGATGATCCGCAGCTCCGCTCCGCCTACGAGACCTGCCGCCGGTTGCACGCCCAGTACGGCCGCACGTACTACCTGGCCACCCAGCTGCTGCCCGCGGCCAAGCGACCGTACGTGTGGGCTCTCTACGGGTTCGCCCGGTACGCCGACGAGTTCGTCGACTCGATGGCCGATCCTGACCCGCAGGCGCTGCTGGACTGGGGGGCGTCCTTCCTGGACGCGATCGGCCAGGGCGAGACGAGCGACCCGGTCTGCCTGGCGATGCTGCACACCATGCGCCGCTGGGGCATCCCGCGGGCGCACGTGGAGGCGTTCCTCGACTCCATGCGGATGGACATCAAGATCACCCGGTACGCCAGCTATGCCGAGCTGGAGCAGTACATGTACGGCTCGGCCGCGGTGATCGGCCTGCAGATGCTGCCGATCCTCGAGCCGCTCGCGCCCGAGGCGGGCGCCAGGGCCCGGGCCCTGGGCGAGGCGTTCCAGATGTCGAACTTCATCCGGGACGTCGGCGAGGACCTGGCCAGGGGGCGGATCTACCTGCCGCTGGAGGACCTCGAGGTCTTCGGGGTGTCCGAGGAGGCGCTGCACCGCGGCGTGGTCACCGCCCCGATCCGCGAGCTGCTCCGGTTCGAGATCGAGCGCACCCGAGGGCTCTACACCTTCGCCGAGCCCGGCATCGACATGCTGCACCGGACCAGCCGGGACTGCGTCCGGACCGCGTTCACGCTCTACGGGCAGATCCTCGAGGCGGTCGAGGAGGCGCACTACCAGGTGCTCACCCGGCGGGTCTCGGTGCCGATGAGCCGGCGGATCGGGGTCATGATCCCCGCGGTGCGGCACGCCCGCTCCGTCCGGCGCGAGCAGCGCCGTTGGGTCCCCGCCTGACCTGTTCCGGCGTGACCGTCCCGGCTCAGCCGGCCGGTGGGCGGCGCAGCGCCGGCGGCAGGAAGCGCGCACCGGCCCCCGTGCCCGAGACCGCGTCGTCCGGGTTGGACAGCCCGCACTGACGCAGGGACAGGCAGCCGCAGCCGATGCACGAGGTGAGCCCGTCCCGCAGCACCTGCAGGGCCGCGATCTGCTCGTCCAGCCGCGCGCGCCAGGTGCGGGACAGCGCGGCCCAGTCCGCCTTGGTCGGCGTCCGCCCGGCCGGCAGCGTGGCCAGCGCGGCCCGGATCTCGTCCAGGCTCAGCCCGACGTTCTGCGCCGCACGGATGAAGGCCAGCCGGCGCAGCACCGAACGCTCGAAGCGGCGCTGCCCGCCGGAGGGGCGGACCGCCACGATCAGGCCCTGGCTCTCGTAGAAGCGCAGCGCCGAGGCGGCCAGCCCCGACCGCCGCGCGACCTCGCCGATGGTCAGCAGTTCCGCAGTCCGCATCGCAGCACCCATTCAGATGGCATTGACTTCAAGTTCACTTTAACTTGCAAGCTGGTCGTCATGAGTACCGAGATGCCTGACGCTCCCGCCGTGGCCCTGATCACCGGCGGATCCCGCGGACTCGGGCGGGCCCTGCTCGATCAGCTGGTCGCAACCGGCTGGCAGGTCGTGATCGACGGCCGGGACACCCGCGCGCTGGCGGCGGCCGTGGCGGGGACGGTCGCGCCCGCGCGGGTCACCGCGATCGCCGGCGATGTCGCCGATCCGGCGCACCGGCGGGCGCTCGCGGCGGCGGTGGACGGGATCGGCCAGCTCGACCTGCTGGTGAACAACGCGAGCACGCTCGGGCCGACGCCGCTGCCACCGCTCGCCGAGGCAGCGCCGGACGACCTGCACCGGGTGTTCGGCACGAACACGCTCGCCCCGCTGGCCCTGATCCAGGCCCTGCTGCCGGTGCTGCGCCGGTCCGGCGGCCGGATCATCAACGTGTCCTCGGACGCCGCGGTGCAGGCCTACCCCGGGTGGGGCCTGTACGGGTCGGCCAAGGCGGCCCTTGATCAGCTCAGCGCGGTGCTGGCGGCCGAGGAGCCGTCGCTGCGGGTCTACGCCGTCGATCCCGGCGACATGGACACCGACCTGCACCGGCAGGCGGCACCCGACGACGACCCGGCCGGGTTGCTCGCGCCGAAGTCGGTCGCCGCGCAACTGCTGCCACTGACCGAGGGCCGGCTGCCGAGCGGCCGATACCTGGCCGCCGAGCTGCCCGCCGGGGCGCGCGCCGGGGACCGGGCGTGAGCCTTCCCGACGTGGTGACCGCGGGCCTGGACTTCGAGCTGCCACCCGAGCTGGTCGCCACCGAGCCACCCGAGCTGCGTGGACTGCGCCGCGAGCAGGTGCGCCTGCTGGTGGCCGGACCGGACGGCGTGCGGCACCGCCGTTTCCACCAGCTGGCCGGTGAGCTCCAGCCGGGCGACCTCCTGGTGGTCAACACCTCGGCGACGCTGCCCGCCGCACTGGACGCCGTGCGGACGGTCGGCCGGCGGACCCGGCCCGCCCTGGTGCACGTGTCCGGTCAGCTCGACGACGGCCGGTGGGTGATCGAGGTCCGGCGCCGGGACGGCAACGGGCCCGAGCTGGACGTGGTGGCGGGCGAGCGGCTGCGGCTGCCGGGCGGGGTGACCCTGACCGTGCAGCGCTCCTATCCCCGCGAGGACGTGCCCGGCGCCCGGCTCTGGCTGGCGGGCGCCGAACCGGCCACCCGGATCGAGGGTCACCTGACCCGGCACGGCCGCCCCGTCCGGTACGGGTATCTGCGCGGCAGTCACCCGCTGACGGCCTACCAGACCGTGTTCGCCGACCAGCCGGGCAGCGCCGAGATGCCGAGCGCGTCACGGCCGTTCGACGCCGAGCTCGTGGTCCGGCTGGCCGTCCGGGGCGTCACCGTCGCGCCCGTCCTGCTGCACTGCGGCCTGTCCAGTGCCGAGGCGGGCGAGCTGCCCGCTCCGGAACGCTTCGAGGTGCCGGAACACACCGCACGGCTGGTGAACGGGGCGCGGGCCGCGGGCCGGCGGGTGGTCGCCGCGGGCACCACCGTGGTGCGGGCGCTGGAGTCGGCGGCCGCCCCGGACGGCCTGGTGCGCCCGGCCCACGGCTGGAGCGACCTCGTCCTCGGGCCGGACCGGCCGGTACGGGTCGTCACCGGGCTGATCACCGGCTGGCACCCGCCACGGGCCAGCCACCTGCTCCTGCTCGAGGCGGTGGCCGGCCCCGACCTCGTCCGCACCGCCTACCGTCAGGCGCTGCTGACAGGCTACCGGTGGCACGAGTTCGGCGACTCCGCCCTGCTGCTGCCCTGAACCCGGCAGGGCCGGTCGGACGGCAAGCGTCGAGAAGCGCGACCCGGTCAGAACGCGAGAGCCTGGGCCCGGCGCCTGACCTCGGTCTTGCGCCGCTCGCGCAGCGCGTCGATCGGCGTCCCCGGCAGGCTGTCATCGGCCGTGAAGAGCCAACGCAGCGCGGCTTCGGCATCGAACCCCGCGTCGAACAGCACGGTCAGGGTGCCGCGCAGGTCGGCGAGTGGCTGATCGCCGTCGAGCAGCCGGGCGGGGACGCTGAACACGTTGTGCTCCCCGCGCCGGATCCCCAACAGGTCCCGGTCCTGCAGCAGCCTGCGGACCCGGCTGAAGTCCGTCCCGAGTCGCTCCGCGACCTCCGGGAGCGTCAGCCATTCCGGCACCAGGCTTTCGAGCTCGTCCACGACGCAAGCCTGCCATGACGTCCCCGCCGTTCCACGCGAGGATCACCGGCGGGGGTCCCGGGCGCGCCGCCGGCGGGCTCGTCGCGGCGCAACACGCGGCTCCCACCAGTCATGACTACGTTCCGATACTGTTCGATGTCACTCTGTAGTCAGCTGGATCACCTGCCGCCGCCGGGCCGGTCCCGGCCCTGACGCCATGTTCGAGGGGAAGGAGGCGCCATGAGCAGGCGCCGTCGCCGGCCGATGCCGTCCCTGAGCCGCAGCGGGACCGCGTCGGGCTCGGGTCCCGGTCGCGCCAGGCGGTCCGCGGTGGGCGAGCACCTGCTCCGCCCCGAGACCGAGCCCAGGCCCGAGGTCGAGCACAGGCCTGTAGTCGAGTACAAGCCCGTGGTCGAGTACCGGCCTGTGGTCGAGTACAGGCCCGATCCGGAGCCGGCGGGAGATCCGCTCGCCGCGCTGGTGTCCCGGTCCCGGCTGCCGACCCAGCCGGGCGCCCGCCCCCAGTCGGTGCTGCGCGCGGCCGGGCTGCCGCTGCTGCTGGCCGCCGCGGCGGTGGCGCCGGGACACGGCAGCGGGTACGACGCCCGCAGCGGCGACACCCTGTCGGGCGTCACAGAACTGCACGGCACGGGGGCCGCCGGCAGCGGCCGCATCGGCTCACCCGACACCGGCTCCACGGGGGCGGACCACGCCGAGGTCGCCTCGCTGGAGCAGGAGCAGGCAAGCGCCGCGGCGGAACGGGAGCTGACGTACACGGTCCGGTCCGGCGACACCGTCTACGCCATCGCCAGCCGCACCGGCAGCACGGTGGAGGCCATCGTCGAGGTGAACCGGCTCGGCCGGCACGCCCTGATCCGTCCCGGCCAGCGGCTCCGGCTGCCCACCGCGACGGCTCGACCCCGGACCGGGGCGAGCACCGCACGGGTCACCCCGGTGGTGTACGTCGTGCGAGCCGGTGACACCGTGTCCGAGATCGCGCGCCGTTTCGGCGTGGACGTCGAGGCCGTGATCGCGGTCAACCGGCTCGATCCGCGCGGCCTGATCCGACCCGGGCGCAAGCTGCTGCTGCCGGGTGCCACCACCGAGGTCCAGCCGTCCCTGGGCCGGACCTATCCCGCGGCGGTGACCCGTGCGGCCGCCGTCAACAGGGCCGCCCTCGCCCGGCGGCCGTCGCCGGGGTCGTTGCAGATCCAGGCGATGCTGGTGACCGCTGCCCGGCGTTACGGCGTGGACCCGGCGCTGGCGCTGGCGATCGCCTACCGGGAGTCCGGCTTCGACCCCCGCCGGGTCTCCGGGGCGAACGCGATCGGCGTGATGCAGGTGGTCCCGTCCTCCGGGGTCTGGGCGTCGACGCTGGTCGGGCGCCGTCTGGACCTGCTGGACCCCGAGGACAACGTCGTCGCCGGCGTGGCGATCCTGTCGTCGCTGCTGGCCACCGCCCGGGAGCCGATCGCGATCGCGGCCTACTACCAGGGCCTCGGCTCGGTGCAGCGCCACGGCATGTTCCCGGACACTCGGCGCTACGTCGCCAGCGTGCAGACTCTCAAGGCACGGTTCGCGTGAGGGTACCGGCGGGGCGGCTGCGGCCCGGTTCCCCGCATCGGCCGTGAGCCGACCGTAGACTCCCGTCGTGGACACCACGGTGCGGGACCCGCTCGTCGGGCGGGTTCTCGACGACCGGTACGCGGTGGAGTCGCGGATCGCCCGCGGGGGCATGGCGACCGTCTACCTGGCCCTGGACCGGCGCCTGGACCGGCAGGTCGCGGTCAAGGTCATGCACGCCCACCTCGGTGACGACCCCGCGTTCACCAGCCGGTTCATCCGCGAGGCGCGATCCGCGGCCCGGCTGTCCCACCCGAACGTGGTGCAGGTCTTCGACCAGGGCAACGAGGGCGACCTGCTCTACCTTGCGATGGAGTACCTGCCCGGGCGGACCCTGCGGCAGGTCCTGGTGGAGCGCGGCGCGCTCACCCCGCGCGAGGCGATGAGCGTGCTGGAGGCGATCCTGGACGCGCTGACCGCCGCGCACCGGGCCGGGATCGTGCACCGCGACATCAAGCCCGAGAACGTGATCCTCACCGACGACGGGCGGATCAAGGTCGCCGACTTCGGTCTGGCCCGGATCGCGGCGGCGACCTCGGCCACCACCGGCGCGCTGATCGGCACGGTCGCCTACCTGTCCCCCGAGCTGGTCGCCCGCGGAGTGGCCGATGCCCGCAGCGACGTGTACTCGCTCGGCATCATGCTGTTCGAACTGCTCACCGGCCGGCAGCCGTTCACCGGTGAGGTGCCCATCCAGGTGGCCTACCGGCACGTGCACGAGCGGGTCCCCCCGCCGTCGACGCTGGTCCCGGCGCTGCCCGCGGAGCTGGACGGGCTGGTGCTGGCGACCACGGCTGTCGACCCGGATGACCGTCCCGCCGATGCCGACGCGACGCTGATCCTGACCCGGCAGGTGCATGCCGGGCTGCCCGAGAGCGTGCTGGACGTACGACCCGCGGTGCCCCGGCGCGGGGCCCGCCCCGGCCAGCCTCCGGCGGGCGGGTCCCAGCCGGGTACGGGACAGCAGGGCACCGGACAGCAGGGCGCGGCACAACAGGGCGCGGGACAGCAGGGCAGGTCCCTGGCAGGCATGGCACAGCCGGGCATCTCGGCGGCGGGGCGGGGGCTCGACCCGGACCTGACCGAGGTCGTCGACGGCCGCCGGATCGGGAACCCCACCCAGGCCCTGCCGGGCCTGCGCCCGGCGCGCCGGTCCCGGCACAGCGAGGTTCCCGTCGGTCCCGACGCGGAGCTGGCCGAGCTGACCCGGCGGCGCCGGCAGCGAGGCCGGATCGCGCTCGCCTCGGTGCTCGTCCTGGCGTTGCTGCTCGGCCTGGGCGCCTGGTGGTTCGCCGCCGGACCCGGCGCCTATCAGCGCACCCCCGTCCTGATGAACCTCACCCTCGCTGAGGCCCGGCACAACCTCGCGCTGCAGGGCCTGAAGGCGTCGGTGAAGCAGGAGTTCAGCCCGGACAAGCCGGCCCAGACCGTGCTGCGGACCGTGCCGGCGGCCGGGGCCAAGGTGCACAAGCGCGGCACCGTGACGCTGTTCGTGTCCCATGGCCCGGCCACCGTGACGGTGCCGAAGAACCTGATCGGGCTCACCAAGGCCAAGGCCGAGGTCGTGCTGCGGCAGAACTTCCTGGTGCCCGCGAACGAGGTGCCGGTGCTGTACGACGACAAGGCCGCAAAGGGCACCGTGCTGCAGGTCAGCCCGGCGCCGGGCACGACCGTGGCGAACGGCTCTGCCGTCACGCTGTCGATCAGCAACGGGCCGCAGCCGATGCCGGTCCCGGACGTGACCAACCAGCCGCAGGACCAGGCCACGCAGGCGCTGCAGGCGCAGGGCTTCACGGTCAACCCCTCGCAGGCCTTCAGCGACACGGTTCCGGCCGGTGCGGTGATCTCGCAGAACCCCGCCGGTGGTAGCACCGCCGGTCACGGTTCCGCGGTCTCGATCGTCGTCTCGCAGGGCCCGAAGCTGGTGCAGGTGCCCGATGTGTTCGGCAAGCAGGAGGGCGAGGCCCGTCAGATCCTCACTCAGGCCGGCTTCCAGGTGAAGGTGAACCGCTTCATGGGCGGGGTCTTCGGCACCGTCCGCAGCCAGAACCCCGGCGCGGGCAGCCAGGCCCCCAACGGCAGCACCGTGGAGATCAACATCGTCTGACGATCACTCCGGGTAGACGATCACTCCAGGTAGGAGTAGCGCTCCTCGCGCCAGGGGTCACCGATCAGGTGGTAGCCCCGCTCCTCCCAGAACCCGCGTCGCGGGTGGGTCAGGTACTCGATCCCGCGCAGCCACTTGGGACCCTTCCAGCCGTACAGGTGCGGCACCACGAGCCGCAGCGGATAGCCGTGCTCGGGGGTCAGCGGCGCGCCGTTGTGGTGGTCGGCCAGCATCGCCCGTGGCGATGCGAAGTCCTCGAGCCGGATCGTGCTGGAGTAGCCGTACTCGGCCCAGGCCATGACGTTCGTGACGCCGTCCGCGGGAGGCACCGCCTCCATCAGCGTCCGGGCGGCCACCCCACCCCATTCGTTGTCCATCACCGACCACTTCGTCACGCAGTGCAGGTCCCCGCGGACGGTGGTGCGCGGCAGCTTGGCGAACTCCTCGAGGTCCAGGTGATGCTCGAGCCCGTCCGCCGTGGCGCCGTTGACGGTCAGGCGCCAGGTGTCCGGGCGGAAGCGCGGGACGGGACCGTAGTGGTGGACGGTGAAACCCGGTGCCAGCTTCTGCCCCGGGGGCAGGGCCCGCGGGGAATCCGGGGCGGCATCCGTCACCCGGTCATCCTCGCAGACCTCTCGACCGCGTTCGGACCGCCCCCGGCGTGCTGCACAGCGTCTGTCCTCGCGCGATTCGCCGGTCAGAGACCCAGTGCGCGCAGGTCGCGGGGATTGAGGCCGTCGAACAACTTGACCAGGGGCACGCCGAGCGCGAGCGCCACGTCCGGCAACTCGTCCGCGTACAGCCGCTGCGCGCCTGTCTCGATCGCGCCGACCTTCTGTTGTGACCAGCCCAGCCGCTCCGCCAGTTCCCGCTGGGTGAGCATCAGGCGCGACCGCTCAGCACGCAGCGACCGGGCGATGGCTCGGGCCGCGAGGTCGGACACGTCCGCGACGGTAGACGCGCCACGTCAGTGAGTGCAGGGTCATCATAGTTGTTCACCCGACTGGATGGCATCTCACTAGCACGGCTTGTACCCTCCCAGTTGATCCCCACACAGGCAGGCCTCGACGGCGCGCTAACGCGGGCGAGACCGTGCGCAACCAGCAACTCAGGAGGCCGTCATCGCGAGGCCGATCATTCCACCCCTGGACGAGGGCGCCCGGATCCTCGTCCGCGTCGACGCCGACCGGTTCGGCGTCGCGCTGGTCCAGCCCGACGGCCGGATCAAGCTGCACCACACGGGCGAGCTCGTCCCCCTGGTCCCCGACGACTACATCGCCGACCTGAGCCTCGCCGAGTACCGGGTCATCCGCGCCGCCGGCACCTGCAAGGAGCTCGAATCGGTCCTCTCCTGGCAGGAGACGCCCTCGACGCTGCCCGTGCTGCGGCTCCTCGTCCGGCAGTTGCGCGACGATCTCGGGATCAGAGCCGAGCAGGTCCCGTGAGCCCACTCAGGGGGCGAGCAGCGGGACAAGAACGGCGACGGCGCGCTCGATGTCGTCGTCGCTGATGTCGAGATGCGTGACCAGGCGCATCACCTGCGGGCCGAGCACCGAGATCAGCACGCCCTGGGCACGGGCCGACTCGGCCAGCTCGGGGGCCTTCAACGCGGTGCCGGCGAGCCGGACCACGACGATGTTGGTCTCCACCGCGTCCGGGTCCACCAGACCCGGCCGGATCGCGGCCAGCGCCTCGGCCAGCTTCCGGGCCCGGCGGTGGTCGGCGCCGAGCCGGTGCACGTGGTGGGCCAGCGCGTACTGCCCGGCGGCCGCGAGGATGCCGACCTGGCGCATCCCCCCGCCGTACCGCTTGCGCCAGATCCTGGCCTGCGCCACGCGCTCGGCGGACGACACCAGCACCGAGCCGATCGGCGCCCCGAGCCCCTTGGACAGGCAGACCGACACCGTGTCGGCGCAGGCGCCGTACTCGGCCAGCGGGACACCGGTCGCGACGTGCGCGTTCCACAGCCGCGCCCCGTCCAGGTGGATCCGGATGCCGAGCGCCGTGGCACCCTCGCGCAGGGCCCGCAACTGCTCGATCGGCTGCACGGTGCCGCCGCCGAAGTTGTGCGTGTTCTCCACGGCGAACGCGGCGGTCGAGACCAGGTGCGGACCCGCGTCGGGCGTCGCCATCGCCAGCGCCACCTGCGCGTCCAGCTGGCCCCGCGGCGCGGACCAGGTCCGGGTGGTCACCTGGGCCAGGGCGGCGTGGCCGCCGAGCTCGGCGCGGACCACGTGCGCGAGGCTGTCGCAGAGCAGCTCCTGCCCGGCCTGCACGAGCAGCCGCACCCCGAGCATGTTCGCCATCGACCCGGTCGGGGTGAACAGGCCCGCCTCGTGCCCGAGCCGCTCGGCGACCTCGGACTCCAGTTGGTTGACGGTCGGGTCCTCGGCGTAGACATCGTCACCGACGTCCGCCTCTGCCATGGCCTGCCGCATCCCGGCGGTCGGCCGGGTCACCGTGTCCGAGCGCAGGTCGACCGGCATCGGTCCGGCCCCGCCGGTCACCGCTCGCCCAGCATCTCGGCCACGAGGAAGGCCATCTCGAGCGACTGCTGGTGGTTCAGCCGCGGGTCGCACGAGGGTCTCGTAGCGGGTGGCCAGCGCCGCGTCGTCGATCTGCTCGGCACCGCCCAGGCATTCGGTCACGTCGTCTCCGGTGAGCTCGATGTGCAGCCCGCCGGGCACGGTGCCCAGCCCGTGGTGGACCTCGAAGAAGCCGCGCACCTCGGCCATCACGTCGTCGAAGCGCCGGGTCTTGTACCCGGACGCCGACTCGAAGGTGTTGCCGTGCATCGGGTCGCAGACCCACAACACGGTGGCACCGGTCTGGCTGACGGCCTCCACCAGCGGTGGCAGCGCGGTCCGCACCTGCCCGGACCCCATCCGGACGATGAAGGTCAGCCGCCCGGGCTCACGGTCGGGGTCCAGCCGGTCGATCAGCATCAGGACGTCCGCCGGGGTCGTGCTCGGCCCGAGCTTGACCGCGATCGGGTTGCGGACCCGGGACATCAGGTCCACGTGCGCGCCGTCGAGCTGGCGGGTCCGCTCCCCGATCCACAGCAGGTGCGCCGAGACGTTGTACGGCCGCCCGGTGCGGGAGTCGATCCGGGTCAGGGCCCGCTCGTAGTCCAGCAGCAGCGCCTCGTGGCTGGAGTAGAAGTCGACGGTGCGCAGCGCGTCGAAGTCGCCGCCGCAGGCGGCCATGAACCGCATCGCCTTGTCGATGTCGTGGGCCAGGGCCTCGTACCGGGCGTTCGCGGCGTTGGTGACGAAGCCGCGGTTCCACTCGTGCACGTGCCGCAGGTCGGCGTAGCCGCCCTTGGTGAAGGCCCGGATCAGGTTCAGGGTCATGCTGCTGGTGTGGTACGCCCGCAGCAGCCGCCGCGGGTCGGGCGTCCGGACGGCGGCGTCGAACGCGTAGTCGTTGACGGCATCACCGCGGTAGGCGGGCAGCTCCAACCCGGCCCGGGTCTCGGTCGGCCGGCTGCGCGGCTTGGAGTACTGCCCCGCCATCCGCCCCACCTTGATCACCGGCAGGCTCGCGCCGTAGGTGAGCACGACGGCCATCTGCAGCATGGTCTTGAGCTTGAGCCGGATCCGGTCGGCGGTGGCGTCGGCGAAGGTCTCGGCGCAGTCCCCGCCCTGGAGCAGGAACGCCTCGCCCCGCGCGGCCGCGGCCAGCCTGCCCTTGAGCTCGTCACATTCCCCGGCGAACACCAGAGGCGGGTAGCTGGCGAGCTCGGCGGTGACCTGGTCCAGGCCGCCGGAGTCCGGCCACTCGGGCTGCTGCGCGGCGGGCAACCCGCGCCAGTCGTCCAGGCCTGCTGCGTCAGCGCCTGATTCGTCAGCGACGGGGGGTATCGACCGGGTCGTGGGCAGGATCGTGGTCACGCGCCCAGGGTAGGCGAACGGTCAGCGCCCACCGGCGGGCACCATCGGCCCGGGGTCCGCGCCGCCCGGAGCGAACCCCGAGCGAACCCCGAGCGGAACCCGGAGCGAACCCGGAGCGAACGTGGACGTCAGGCGCTGTGCTCCGGGGCCGGGTCGTCGTCGGTGTCCAGGCCGCGCTCGATCACGTACCGGGTCAGCTCCACCCGGTTGTGCAGATGCAGCTTGTTCAGCGCGTTCTGCACGTGGTTCTGCACCGTCCGGTGCGAGATGACCAGCCGCTCGGCGATCTGCTTGCTGCCGAGCCCTTTGGCGACCAGCCTGAGGATCTCCGTCTCCCGGTCGGTCAGCTCCAGGCCGGGCGTCGGGCGGTGGCCTTCAGGGGCAGGATGGCCCGCCATCCGCCGGAACTCGCCCAGGACGAGGCCGGCCAGCCCCGGCGTGAAGACCGCTTCGCCGCGGGCGGTGCGGCGGATCGCCCGCAGCAGCTCGTCCCGGGACGCGGACTTCACCAGATAGCCGGTCGCCCCGGCCTTGACCGCCTCCAGGACGTCCGCGTGCTCGCCGCTCGCAGTCAGCACCAGGACCCGCACCCCGGGGTACTCGGCGACCACCCGCCGGGTCACCTCGACCCCGCCGACCTCGGGCAGCTGGAGATCGAGCACGAGCACATCCGGGCGGACGGCCGGGATCCGTCGCAGCGCCTCGGCCCCGTCGCCGGCCGTGCCGGCCACGTCCATCCCGGCCTCGGACAGGTCTCGGGCCACGGCGTCACGCCACATCGGGTGGTCGTCGACGACCATCACGCGGATCACCCGCTCCGGATCGCCGGAAGGGGCGGGCTCAGCGGAGCGCTCGGACCCGGTGTCCCGGCCGACCGGCCCGCTCATGGTCCGGTCCGGCGCGGCACACGCAGCTCGATCTCCGTGCCCTGCCCGGGTGCGCTGATCACGTCCACGGTGCCGCTCACGGCGAAGATCCTGCCACGGATGGACTGCGACACCCCGAGACGTCCTTCCTGCTCGGCGGCCGCGAGCCGGCCGGACGGGATGCCCGCCCCGTCGTCGCGCACCGTGACCGTGATGGTGTCGCCCTCGTCCTCGAGCAGGACCCAGGCCTGCGCCTGCTCCCCCGCGTGGCGGCGGACGTTGTCCAGCGCGGCGGTCACGGCGGCGACCAGGGCCTCGGCAGGCGCGCCGGGCAACGTCACCGGCTCCGCGGGGCCGGTCACCGTGACCCGCGCCCCGGCCAACACGTTGAGCTCGCGCCGCAGGTCGAGGTCCCCGGCGGCCGTCTCGACGGCGGGGCCGGAGGAGACGAGCGCGCGCAGCCGGGTCTCCTGCTCGCCGGCCATCCGGCCCAGGTCGGCGGCCTCACCGCCCAACTCGACCCCGCGGCGCTGGACGAAGGCCAGTACCTGCAGCACCGAGTCGTGGATCCCCCGGGCCAGTCGCTCGCGCTCGGCGGTCGCGGCCTTGATCGCCACCGCGGCGGCCAGGTCGCGCCGACCGGCCCGGAACACCTGCACCGCGTAGCCGACGACCACGCCGGCCAGGACGAGCAGCACGATGTTGTACAGCGTCGCCGACGACAGGCGCAGGTCGACCTCGGCCCAGTCGGCCGCCGAGATCGCCAGCGCCGCGACCAGACCAGTCCGCCAGCCGCGCCAGACCGCCCAGCCGATCACCGGCGCCGCGGCCCACATGCTGGGCAGGGTCTGCGCGCCGCCGCTGATCCGGGCCGGATCGTCGGCGAGCACGGTGGCCATCACGGCCGCGACCGCGATCGCGAGATCGGCGACGATCATGACGGCCGGAGGCTGCTGCAAGGCAGCCAGCACTCCGGTCCAGACCGTCATCACTGCCAGCACGAGCCAGCCCACCCATGGGTGGCGGTAGGCGTCCTGGACGCCGACGTAGAAGATCACCGCGTAGACCAGCGCCGCGATCCGGAAGGCCTCGACCGCCCGCCAGAGACGGATCTCGTCCTTGACCAGTCCGGCCCGCCCGGACGCCGTGATCTCGTCCAGCCCGCCCATCACCGCGGCGCGGCTGTCAGCCCGCCACCAGCCCGGGCTCGCCCCCGGGCTGGTCGCCACTGCTCGGGGCGGCGCTGCCTGCACCGTCCGCCGGGTCGCTGCCGGCGACCGCTGTTGCTGCCGCGCTGTTCACGACACCGTCTGCTGGTGGTGGTGGTGGCGGCGGCGGCGCCGGCCGGCACGGGGCCGTCCGGATCCGGCTGCCCGGCCGCGGCGTCGGTGCGTGTACCGCGCCCGGCCTGGGCCTTGGCCCGCCGGCCCGCGGCGATGCGCTCCTTCATGGTCGCCGCGTAGACGTCGACGTACTCCTGGCTGGACAGGGTCATCAGCGCGTACATGATCTCGTCGGTGATCGACCTCAGCACCAGCCGGTCGTCCTCCATCCCGTCATAGCGGGAGAAGTCCAGCGGGGCGCCGATCACCACGCCGACCCGGCCGATCTTCGGGATCACCCGGCCCGGCGGCTGCACCTTGGCGGTGTCCACCATGACCACCGGCAGCACCGGCACCTTGGCCTCCAGGGCCATCCGGGCCACCCCGGTCTTCCCCCGGTAGAGCCGGCCGTCCGGCGAGCGGGTTCCTTCGGGGTAGATCCCGAGCAGCTCGCCCCGGCGCAGGACCCGCAGCCCGGTCCCCAGCGCGGCCTCGGACGCCATCCCGCCGGATCGGTCCACCGGCAGCTGGCCGACGCCGCGGAAGAACCCCGCGGTCAGCCGGCCCTTGATGCCGCGCCCGGTGAAGTAGTCCGACTTGGCCAGGAACGTGACCCGACGCTTGACCACCAGCGGGAGGAAGAACGAATCCGAGAAGGACAGGTGGTTGCTGGCCAGGATCGCGGCCCCGGTGACCGGTACGTTCTCCTCCCCGCGCAACCACGGGCGGAAGAGGGCATGCAGGATCGGACCGACGAAGATCCGCTTCAGCAGCCAGTAGAACACCAGTCACCTCCGGGGTGTGCACCGAACTCTACGGAGTCATCGGCACCGCTGCGCCGGCCTTGGGTCCCAGCAGTGCACGGCGCGGCGTGGTCGATGACCCGGCCTGATGACGAAAGGGCGGGTGAAGCCTTACCGGCTGTAAGCCGGGGCGGCCTCGACCAGTCGGCGCACACGTGTCACGATGGCCCAGCGAGCACAGCTGCGTGCCCGCGGGAAACACCTCGGAGGGATCCGTGTCAGTCCTGCCGGGAGCCGAACCGTTCAGCCATGACGGCGGGGACGTCGGGGTCCTTCTGTGTCACGGCTTCACCGGTTGCCCGCAGAGCCTGCGCCCCTGGGGAGAGGCGCTGGCCGAGGCCGGCCACACCGTCCGGCTGCCGCTGCTGCCCGGCCACGGGACCCGATGGCAGGACCTCAACCAGGTGAGCTGGCGGGACTGGTACGCGACGGTCTCGGCGGCGATGGACGAGTTGTCGCAGCGGTGCGGCGCCGTCGTGGTGGCCGGGCTGTCGATGGGCGGGGCGCTCGCCCTGCGGCTGGCCGCCGACCGCGGGCCGGCGGTGGCAGGGCTGGTCCTGGTGAACCCCGCGGTCAAGGTCGAGGACCCGCGGATGCGGCTGATCCCCGTGATCAAGCTGCTCGTCCCCTCCTTCCCCGGGATCGGCAGCGACATCAAGCGGACGGGCGCCACCGAGCTGGCCTACGACCGAACCCCGCTGCGCGGCCTGCACGAGATGCTGCGGATGTGGACCGGCCTGATCCCGGACCTGCCGAAGGTGAACCAGCCGCTGCTGCTGCTGCGCTCGGCCGACGACCACGTGGTCCCCGCCTCCAGCAGCGCGTTGATCCTGGACCAGGTCTCCTCTGCCGATCGCACCGAGATCGTGCTCGCGGACAGCTACCACGTGGCGACCCTGGACAACGATGCCGAGCTGATCTTCTCCCGGTCGATGACGTTCATCGACCGGGTCGGCGCGGCGCTGGGCGGTGCCCGGTGAACGGCGACCGCGACCACGACGGTCCTGGCGACGGTCAGCCCAAGGGAGACAGCGACAACTGGCCCGCGCTGGACGTGGACGCGGCGTTCGCCGCGATCGTGGCGCGGCTCACCGCCGAGGAACCGGCAGTGGGCCCCTGGCCGGCGACCGAGGACCTGGACGACACGCTCTCCCTCGGCGAGGTCCCGCCGCCTCCGCCGGCACTGCGCCCCGCGGCCGACGCGCCACCGCAGCCCGATCGCTCCGTCGGGCGGCACGTGCTGCCGGTGCCCGCCGAGCAGCCCGTGGACGAGGATTCCTTCGTCCCGCCGGATCCGCCGCCGATCCCGCACGGTGACACGCTGTCCAGGATCGCCTGGGCGGCCGTGATCGGCGGGCCGCTGTTCCTGCTGGTGGCCGCGCTGGCGTGGCGCAATCTGCCGACCTGGTTGCTGCTGACCGCGCTCGGCGCGTTCATCGGTGGATTCGTCACCCTGGTGGCACGGATGCCGGGTGAGCGTCCCGATGACGGGGACGACGGCGCCGTGGTCTAGCCCGAACGTCGCCCTCGGCGAGAGGGCGGCGCGGCGTCCGGCAGCCTCGGGCGGTCGTCAGCCGACGCGGGCGAGGTCTGCGGCGCCGACCATGCCGGCCTCGGGGCCGAAGGCGGCCTTGATGATCCGTGGCTCGGGCCGGAAGCCGCGGCCGGTCAGGGTCCGCCGGAACGATTCGCGCGCGGGTCGCAGCAGCAGCTCCCCCGCGTCGGAGACCCCGCCGCCGATCACGAACAGCCCCGGATCCAGCGCCGCGGCGAGGTTCGCCAGGCCTACCCCGAGCCAGCGCCCGACCTCCTCGAAGAGCTCGATGGCCACCGGGTCGCCGTCCCGCGCGGCGTCGGTGATGACCGGCCCGACCAGCGCGTCGACGTCCCCGCCGACCCGCTCCATCAGCGGCACGACCACCGGAGAGCGGGCCCGGGCAAGCTCCCGGGCCTCCCGGCCGAGCACGTTCCCGGAGGCGTACTGCTCCAGGCAGCCGCGGTTGCCGCACTCGCAGCGGTGCCCGTCCGGCACCACGACCATGTGACCGAACTCTCCGGCCATCCCGTGCCGCCCGCGCTGCACCCGGCCGTCGCTGACGATGCCGCCGCCGATCCCGGTGCCGAGGGTCACGCAGACCAGGCGGGACTCCCCGATCCCCGCGCCGAAGCGCCACTCCGCCCAGGCCGCCGCGTTGGCGTCGTTCTCGACCACGACCGGCAGTTCCAGTGCGGCCGCGACCGCGTCCCGCAGCGGCTCGTTCCGCCAGGCCAGGTGCGGCGCGAACAGCACCCGGGCGCGGTCGGCGTCGACGAACCCGGCGGCCCCGATGCCGACGGCGCAGATCTCGTACCGGCGGCGCAACTGGGTCACCACCTCGACGATGGTGTCCTCGACCGCCTTCGGATCGCGGGACGGGGTGAGCCGCCTTGCCCGGGCCAGGATCCGGCCCCGGTCGTCGACCACTCCGGCGGCCACCTTGGTGCCCCCGATGTCCACCCCGATGGCGAGCAGCCCCCCGGCTCCGGACATGCCGGTCCCGGAAATGCCAGCACCTGACATGCCGGCTCCGGACATGCCGGCACCGGACAGCCCTCCGGCGGTCATCGGATCCGGGCCAGATCGCCTGCGCCGATCAGCCCGGCGTCGTTGCCCAGCTCCGCCGCCTTGATGACCAGATGCGGGCGGTGCGCGCCGGCGCTCAGGGACGCCTCGAAGGCCTCCCGGGCCGGGCCGAGCAGCAGGTCACCTGCCTCGCTCACCCCGCCGCCGATGACCACCGCCGCCGGGTCCAGGACGTCGGCCACGTCGGCGATCCCCTCGCCGAGCCAGCGGCCGATCTCGGCCAGCAGTGCCCGGGCCGCCGGGTCACCCTCCCGCGCCGCGCTGGTCACCATCCGACCGGTGATCGCCTGCGCGACGCCCCCGGCGAGCGCGAGCATCCGGGCGGCCGCCTCGGGCTGCTCGACTGCCAGTGCCCGGGCCTGCTGGATCAGTGCCGAGCCCGAGGCGTACTTCTCCCAGCAGCCCCGGTTGCCGCAGCCGCACAGCCGGCCGTCCGGAACCATCCGGACGTGCCCGAACTCGCCGGCGATACCGAACGCGCCGCGCAGCAGCCGGCCGTCCAGGACGATCCCGCCGCCGAGCCCGGTGCCGACGGTGAGCAGCACGACGTCGGTCGCGCCACGGCCACCACCGAACCGGTACTCGCCCCAGGCGGCCGCGTTCGCGTCGTTCTCCACCACCACGGGCAGCCCGACCCGCGGAGCGATCAGGTCGCTCAGCGGCCGTTCGGCCATCGGCAGGTTGGGCGCGAAGCGCAGCGTCGAGCGCTTCTCGTTCACGAAGCCCGCCGCTGCCACGCCGACCGCGGACACCTCGTGCCCGGCCCGCAGGCTGAGCACCGCCTCGACGATACCCTCCTCCACCGACTCCGCCGTGGTCGCGGGCGTGGAGACGCGGATCCGTTCCAGCACGTGGCCCTCGGGGTCGATCACGCCACCGGCGATCTTCGTCCCCCCGACGTCGACACCGATCGTCAGCTCCACCGTGCCGGGCTCCTTGCTGTCAGAGGCGTTCCTGTCAGCGGGGTTCTGCTGTCAGGCGGTCGGGTCGTGGTCGGGTCGCAGGTCAGTCGGTGACGTCGATGCGCTCGGCCGGCGGCGGCGCCGTGGGGCCGGGCGGGGGCGGGTCCGGCGGCGGCGCAACCGTGCCCAGCGCCTCGCGCACCGCGGCTGCGAGCTCCACCACGGCCACGGCCAGGTGGTCGACCGCCTCGGGCCGCAACTGCCGGACCACGGCGATCAGCTGGCAGATGGGGCAGACCCGGCACTCGGGTCCCTGATGCCCCCCGGGACGCTCCTGCCCGGGATCCGAACCCGGCGGGCCCGCAGGCTCAGCCGAGCCTGCCGCCTCCTGCAGGGCCTGGATCAGGCCGGAGATCTCCTCGGCCAGCCGGCCGGTCCCCCGGCGCGGCTCGCCGTCGGCATCCGGCGTCGTCTGGGGCCCGATCACAGCGGGCGCCACAGGTCGGGGTCGGGCTCGAACCGGATCCGCAGCCGGCCCTGCCGCAGCGAGGCGCCGACCACGCTGCACCTGCGCAGCGCGCTCGGCAGCGCGATCACCCGGCGATAGCCACCGACGGCCAGGACCAGGTCGTCCCCACGCCGGGACAGCTCCACGTCCTCCCGCCGCGCCAGCGGCAGGTCCAGGACCAGGACGAACTCGGGGCCGGACCGCTCGACGACCAACTGCCCGCCGGGTCCGGGTTCGGCCAGCAGCGACGCGGCCGCCTCCTGACCGGCCGGCCCGTGCAGCGCCGAACCGAGCTCCGCCAGCGCCTCCAGCCCGACCGGCTCGAGCTCGGCGTACCCGAGCCGCAGCACGGGGACCGGGGCGAACGAGTCCTCCACCTCGTCCAGCCGCTCGCCCTGCGCCCGGGCCTGGGAGCGGCGCCAGCGGTCCGAGCCGCCGCCGGGGACCAGCCGGTTGGCGATCACCGCGTCGACCCGGTAGCCGTACAGCGACAGCGAGGTCCAGGTGCGCCGGGCCTCGGCCAGCACGACAGACTCAGGAGTGAGCACCAGACGGATCGACGTGCCCGGGTCGGACAGCACCTCCCGGATCCCGGTCAGCTCGCGGTGCAGTCGTTCGGCGGCCTCGACCACGTGATCCCTGGGCAGCGGCACGACCGACCGCGACGACCCGGTCCCCCGCGGCCGGCCGCGGCCGAGTGCGCGCAGCACCCGGCGTTCCATCGGCAGCATCCGGTCCAGGCATCCGGCCAGGGCCTCGGGCAGCGCCAGTAGCCGGAGCGTCTCGGCGCTCGGGGCGCAGTCCACCACGACGAGATCCCAGCGCCCGTCCAGCACCCGGTCGCGCACCTCGAGCAGCGCGAGGACCTCCTCGGCGCCGGGAAGGACGGTCAGCTCCTCGGCCGCCAGCGGGTCCACCCCGAGGGTGTCCAGGACGCCGATCAGGTACTCCTGCACGCCGCGCCAGGACCGCTCGCCGCGAGCGCGGGCGTCGACCTGCTGAGCGGCCAGGCCCGGCAGCACCTCGACCGGCTGCGCCCCCAGCTCGACCCCCAGCGCGTCACCGAGAGAGTGCGCCGTGTCGGTGGATACCACCAGCGTCTTCACACCGCAGCGCGCCGCGTGCACCGCCGTGGCGGCGGCCACGGTGGTCTTGCCGACACCGCCCTTGCCGGTGAACAGGAGCAGGCGCAACGGCTACCCCTCGACCCGCTTCTTCAGTTCGTTCAGGGCGGTATCGATGATCACTTTCTCCGCTTTGCGGCGCAGCATGCCGAGCATGGGCATCCGCAGATCCACGGACAGCAGGTAGGTGACCTCGGTCCCGCCGCCCGTGTCGCGGCGCAGCCGGTAGGCGCCGTCCATGGCCTTGAGCACGGTCGCGTCGACCAGGGTCCAGGACACCGTCCCGGTGGAGTCCTCGTCGATGTCCCACTCGTAGGACAGGGTGTAGGTGTCCTTGAGCGCGCCAGCGTCCAGCCGGAACCGGACCTGGCTGGGCCAGCCGTCCTCGTACTCCTCCAGGACGTCGACCTCGCGGACGGCACCGGTCCACTCGGGGTAGGCGTCGAAGTTGGAGATCACGTCCAGCACGTCCACCGGATCGGCGTCGACGACGATGCTCGACTCCGTTCGGTCGGCCATGATCGCTCGCCCTCTCCGGCGCCCGCCAGGAGACGGGCGGCTGACTCTCGTGCACGTCAGGGGCACCCGGTGCAGGCCCAGGCGCCATCGCAGGCTACTCGCCCGGGGTGCCTGCTCACAGCACGGCCGGCCGTGACCCGCGTCCAGGGGCGGGTGAGGGCGGCGCCCGAGCCCGATTCGTCCCGGGATCGGATCCGTACGCTCGGCGGGAGACCCGCCCAAGTCAGAGGAACAGCCCGCCCAGGGCGAGCAGCAGCAGGGCGATGGTGACCATGGCCAGCCCACCGCCGATCGCCAGCCCCAGCCGGCCCCGGCCGGCCGTGATCCCGTGCAGGCCAGCGGGAAGGGCCGGCTCGGACTCGGCCCGCAGTCCTGCCAGCATCCCGGCCAGCACATGCTCGGGGATCGCGCCGCCGGTCAACTGTCCGGGCTGCTCGTCACTGCCGGGCACTTCGGGGCCGTTGCCCGGCCCGGTTGCACTGTCCGGCTCGGCTGCGTTGCCCGGCTCGGCTGTGCCGTCCACCGCTGGTTCCGCGCTCGCGCCGGACGCCTGCCCCGCATCGCGCAGCGGCAGCAGGCACAACCCGCACCATTCCTCCGCGGGACGGACCCGGGCGTGGCACCGCGGGCACCGCGGGCACCGCACGGGCGAGCCGGACGGGCCCACGTCCGGCTGTTCCGGGCGCGACCGACGCCCGCCTGGCCCGGACGGGGTCCGTCGGGACGGCAGCGGAGGCGGAGAGGCAGCCTGATAGGACATCGTGGGTGCTGTCGGCAGGACCGATCGGGATCTTGAGAACCGCCGGGTCGCCGCTGCCCCGTCCGCCCTGTTGACTACTGTGCGGCGCACATGATGACCATCCGGCCCTTCGCTGGTTATCGTCGTCACACCTCGTGCGTGTTGGTGGGCCAGCATCGAGGCCAAGGAGGGCGATGTCCGTGCGTGAAATGAGCGTTCCTGCCCTGCAGGTACCCGACCCGACCGCTAACCTCACGGACCTCGTGGTCGGGAACGCCGCCGAGGCGCCGGACACGGTGGTCTTCAGCCGACCCTGCGACGACGGCTGGGAGGACGTCACCTGCCGGACCTTCCTCGACGAGGTGACCCGGCTGGCCTGTGGGCTGGTCGCCGCGGGAGTCCAGCCGGGCGACCGGGTCGGGCTGATGTCCAAGACCCGGTACGAGTGGACCCTGATCGACTTCGCGGTCTGGTTCGCCGGGGGGATCACCGTCCCGATCTACGAGACCTCGTCCGCGGAGCAGGTGTCCTGGATCCTGTCCGACTCCGGCGCCGTGGCCTGCTTCGCCGAGACCGCCCGGCACAGCGGCACGGTCAGCCAGTTCCGGGACCGACTGCCCGCTCTGCGCAACCTCTGGACCATCGAGGCCGGCGCGATCAGCGAGCTGGAGCTGGCCGGCCGCGACGTGGACACCGAGGAGATCGACCGTCGCCGCAAGCTGGCCAGCGGTTCGTCCATCGCCACGATCATCTACACCTCGGGCACCACCGGGCGCCCGAAGGGCTGCCAGCTCACCCACGCCAACTTCGGCGACCTGGCCGCCAACGCCGTGGCCAGCCTGTCCGAGATCGTCAGGGCGGACGGCGCCTCGACGCTGCTCTTCCTGCCGCTGGCCCACGTCTTCGCCCGCTTCATCGAGGTGCTGTGCGTGGCGGCCCGGGCCCGGATGGGCCACACCGCCGACGTGAAGAACCTGCTGGACGACCTGGCAGCCTTCCGCCCCACCTTCGTGCTCGCGGTGCCCCGGGTGTTCGAGAAGATCTACAACTCCGCCGAGGCGAAGGCACAGGCCGCGGGCCGCGGGCGGGTGTTCCAGGCCGCCTCCGACACCGCGATCGCGTGGAGCAAGGCGCAGGACGACGGTGGTCCGGGGCTGGCGCTGCGTGCCCGGCACGCGCTGTTCGACCGGCTCGTCTACGGGCGCCTGCGTGCGGCGCTCGGCGGTCAGGTGACGGCGGCCGTCTCCGGCGGGGCGCCGCTCGGGCCACGGCTGGGCCACTTCTTCCGCGGTATCGGCGTGCTCATCCTCGAGGGCTGGGGGCTGACCGAGACCACAGCGCCCGCGGCCGTGAACGCGCCGGGCAGGATCAGGATCGGCACCGTCGGACAGCCGCTGCCGGGAGTCACCGTCCGGGTGGCGGACGACGGCGAGCTGCTGGTGTCCGGCGTCAACGTGATGGCCGGCTACCTGAACAACTCCGAGGCCACCGATTCGGCGCTGGCCGGCGGCTGGTTCCACACCGGCGACCTGGGCGAGATCGACGACGAGGGCTTCGTCCGGATCACCGGCCGGAAGAAGGAGATCATCGTCACCGCGGGCGGCAAGAACGTGGCCCCGGCCCAGCTGGAGGACCGGCTGCGGGCCCACCCGCTGGTGTCCCAGTGCATGGTCGTCGGCGATCAGCGCCCCTTCATCGCCTGCCTGATCACGCTGGACATCGAGATGCTGCCGACCTGGCTGGCCAACAACGGCAAGCCGCCCATGGACGTCCCCACCGCGGCGAAGGACCCTGACGTGCGGGCCGAGGTCCAGCGGGCGGTCGACCACGCCAACCTCGCGGTCAGCCAGGCCGAGGCGATCCGCAAGTTCCTCATCCTGGACACTGACTTCACCGAGGCTGGCGGCCACCTCACCCCGAAGCTCAGCCTCAAGCGAGCCGTCGTGCTGAAAGAGTTCTCCAACTACGTGGAGGAGCTGTATCACTGATACCGGCCCACGACCGCACCCACACCCCGCGAGAACATGACAACGACCAGATCGTCGGCAGAACCCGCTGCCGAGGCGACCGCCCGTCCGGCGGTGGATGTCAGGGGCCTGCGGGTGCGCTTCGGCCCCGTCGAGGCCGTCTGCGGTATCGACCTCGACGTTCAGCCGGGTGCCTCTCAGGCGCTGGTGGGGCGTAACGGGGCGGGTAAGTCGACCACCCTGCGCGTGCTCGCCGGCGTCCTGGCACCCACCGCCGGGACGGTCCGGATGGGCGGGGTGAACGCCCGCAAGGATCCGCTCCGGGTGAAGCGGCTGACCGGGTACTGCCCGGACGTCGGCGGGCTCGTCCCCCGGGCCACACCGTGGGAGCACCTGCAGCTCGCCGCCCGGCTGCGCGGGATGGCCGACTGGGAGCGGCGGGCCCGCCTCCTGCTGGAGCGGTTCGACCTGGCAGCCGCGGCGGACCGGGTCACCGCGGGCTTCTCCCACGGCATGAGTCGCAGGCTGTCGGTGCTGCTCGCGGGCTTCCACCGGCCCGAGGTGCTGCTGCTGGACGAGCCGTTCGACGGCGTCGACCCGCTCGGCGTGGACGCGACCCTCGAGCTGGTCGCCGAGCTGCGGTCCGCCGGCACGGCGGTCCTGATCTCCACCCATCTGCTGTCGCTGGCGGTCCGGGCCTGCGAGCAGGCGGTCGTGCTGCGCGGCGGTGAGGTGGTGGCCAGGGTTGCGGCCGAACGCCTGGCCGGCGAGGCCGGCGCCGAGGAGTACCGGCGGCTGCTCGCGTGAGCCCGGACGTCGGGGTGCCCGCCCAGATCCGGGCCCTGCTCGCGCTGCGGGTCGGCACCCTGCGCGGTCATGCCCGGGTGCGTCCCGCGATCGGGCTGGCCACCGGCCTGATCCTGTTCACGGCCGTGCCGGTGACCGCGGCCATGCTGCCGCGCGATCGCGTCGGTGACTTCGCCGCACTGCTGCCCTCGGCCTGGACGGCGTTCTCGCTGTCCACCGCCGTGGCCATCGCCAGCGGTGCGGGCGGCAGGCAGCTGATCAGCCGGGACCAGTCCCTTGCCTTCCCCGTCTCGCCGGCGGCCGACCACTGCGGCGCGCTGCTGCTCACCCCGCTGAACCTGTCCTGGCTGGTCCAGGCGATGGGCCTGCTGTCGGTCACCGCATGGGCGGTCGGGCCGAGGGCAGGCCTGGCCCTGAGCATGCTGCTGACCGTGGCCTGGATCGTGGCCTCGACGGTCCTCGGCCAGGCCGTCGGCTGGCTGGTCGAGCTGCTGCGCACCACCCGGAGCGGGGTGATCCTGCTGCGCGCCGCCCTGGCCGCCACCCTGCTGACGATCGGTGCCGTCGCCCTGACCGGCAGGGTGACCGCCGTGCTGGACCAGCTGCCGACCACCCGGGTCGTGATCGCGGTGTTCCAGGCCTCGCAGGGGCGGCTCGGCCGGTGGACGGTCGACCTCGCCGGGCTGACCGTGGTCACGGCGATCAGCTGGTGGATCGGGGCCCGGCTGCTCGCAGTGCTGCAACGCCGTCCGACCCTGCTGCAGACCCGGGCCGAGTCCAGGACCTACCGCCGCCGCGCCACCACGCGAACCGCCCTGGCGGCGTCGCTGCGGATCGACCACGCGGGGGTCTGGCGCTCCACTCCCCTGCGCCGCGGGATCGCCACCCTGGTGGTCATCCCCGGTGCCGCGATCGCCGCGTCCGGGTTGGGCTGGCACCTGGTGCCGCTGCTGCCCGGACTGGTCGCCGCCGGCGCGGGCCTGCTGTTCGGGGTGAACGCGTTGGCCCTGGACGGGCCGGGCGCGCTATGGCGGGACACCCTGCCGGTCGATCCCCGGCTGCACCTGTCCGCCCGGCTCCTCGTGATCGCCGAGACCTGCCTCGCCGGTGCCGGGCTGGTGGCGGTGATCGGGGCGCTGGCGGCTCCCGACCGTCCGACCGGCGCGGACCTGGCCGCGCTGTTCGGGGCGGTCGTGGCCACGAGCGCGCACGTGCTGGCCCGGTGTGCCGTCTGGTCGGTGCACCGGCCGTACGCGGCCGGGTTGCGGGAGTCGCGCGATCAGCCGGCCCCGCCCGCCGCGATGGCCGGCTACGCGGCCCGGCTCGCGGTCTCCACCACGCTGCTCGGGCTGGTCTTCAGCGGGCTGGCCGCGATCGGCTCGGTGACGGCCGTGCTGCTGGTCGCGGTGGGCACGCTGCTGGTCGCCGTGCGGAGCGTGCTCGCGGTCATGCGCCAGTGGGACGACCTGACGATCCGCTCCGCCGTGCTGGCCACGGTCTCGGGGAGCTGACCCTGAGACGGGCACCGAGCTGACAGGGTGAACCGGTACCTTGCAGTGACGCGTCAATCACATGGCGCGAGTCGGTCGAACGTGCCGTCGGATCCGGGACCACCCCCGCCCCGCGCTCGACCCGACCCGTGCTCGACCCGACCGTTGACGCCGCACGACGAGATACCGCACGACGATAGGAATCCGATGGTCCGATCCGATCTCCCGCAGCCGGCCACCCGGGCGGCGGCGCACCGGCCACCCGCCGCAGCAGCATGGCCGGGCGGCGCACCGGCCAACTATGGTTCGCTTGGGCGAGGACCTGCACGGAGTTCGACGACACCCCGGCGAACCATCTGCCGGACCAATGGTCGGTGACCTGATGACCACGATCTGCGATCTTGACCCGGCGATGGCGACGGCGCTGCGCAGCGCGGTCGGGGAGGCGCACGTCCTTTTCTCCCTGGACGACCTGCGTGCCTACCTCGATGCCAGCCCCGGCGAGAGCACCGTGGTGCTCGGTCCCTCGGTCGACCAGAACAGCGCTTACCGGCTGGCCGAGACGATGCGCGTGGTGCGCCCCAGCCTGGGCGTGGTGCTGGTCCGGACCCGGATCGACACCGGGATCCTGGCCGAGGCGCTGCGCGCCGGGGTCCGCGAGGTGGTGGACGAGCGGGACCTGGCCGGGCTGAACGCGGCTGTGCGGCGCAGCAACGGGCTGGCCGCGGCGATGCGGGACCAGGGGCAGGGCGGGGCACCGCTCGAGGGCCGCGGACCGCGCGGGAAGATCATCACCGTGTTCTCGGCCAAGGGCGGCTGCGGCAAGACCACGCTGGCCACGAACCTGGCCGCCGCGCTCGCCGACCGGGGCCGGCGCGAGGTGTGCCTGGTCGACCTCGACCTGGCCTTCGGCGACGTCGCCATCGCGCTGCAGCTGTTCCCGGCGCACACCATCGCGGACGCCGTACCGCTCGCCGACAACCTCGACTTCACCGCGGTGCAGGCCCTGCTCACGCCGCACTCCCCCGGGCTGACCACGCTGGTCGCGCCGGTCGAGCCGGGCAGCGCCGAGTCGATCCCGGCGGTGCTGGTCTCCAGCATCCTCGAGCTGCTGCGGGAGCACTTCGACTACGTCGTCGTCGACACTCCGCCGGCCTTCGACGACCAGGTGCTGGCCGCGTTCGACCTGTCCGACGTGGTCGCGCTGATCGCCACCCTGGACATCCCGGCGCTGAAGAACCTCAAGCTCACCCTGGAGACCATGGACCTGCTGAACTACCCGCGGGACCGCTGGCGGCATCGTGCTGAACCGGGCCGACTCGAAGGTCGGGCCTGGCCATCGGCGAGGTCGAGAAGACCCTGCGCGCACCGATCTCGGTGCAGATCCCCAGCTCGCGGGACGTGCCTGCCGCGATCAACCGCGGCGTGCCGATCGTCCTGGACGATCCGCGCCACCCGGTCAGCATCGCCATCAGGTCCTTCGCCGAGCGATCGGTCGCCGACGTCCATGCCGGCACGGACCCTTTCGGCCGCGACCCGCGCGGTGACCGTCGCGGGTTCCTCCGGCGCAGGAGCAAGGCATGAGTGAGGAGGCGGGCCGGCGACGTCTCGACCGAGGAGCCGGCGCGCCGCAGGCGCAGCCGGCGACGCGGGAAGACGCCGCCACCGGGGGCCGCCGAGCGAGCGAATCAGAGGACTCTCCATGAGCCTCGCCGACCGGTTGGCGCAGGCCCGCCGTGAACGGGCCTCCGCCGCGGGGCCGTCGAACTCCGCTCAGGCCGGGATCGGCGCGCGCCCGTGGCCCGGGCCCGGCGCTCGGCCAGCCCTGGACCCGTTCGCCGAGCTCAAGCGCGAGGTGCACCAGTCGCTGCTGGAGACCCTCGGGCCGAAGCTGTACGACGCCGGCTGACCCAGGGCGAGCTCGAGCAGCAGGTCCGGCAGACCCTGCAGGAGGTCCTGTCGACCGGCGACATGCCGCTGACGCAGCGCCGACCGGGCCCGGATCGCCCAGGAGATCGCCGACGACATCCTCGGCTACGGCCCGATCGAGCCGTACCTGCGCGACATCGACGTCACCGAGATCATGGTCAACGGCCCCGACCAGATCTTCGTCGAGCGCGGCGGCCGGCTGCACCCGGTCGACGGCCGGTTCGCCGACGAGGCCCACCTGCGCCGGACCATCGACAAGATCGTCGGCCGGGTCGGCCGGCGGGTCGACGAGTCCAGCCCGATGGTGGACGCCCGCCTGCCCGACGGCAGCCGGGTCAACGCCGTGATCCCGCCGCTGGCCGTCGACGGCTCGCTGCTGACCATCCGGAAGTTCGCCGCCGACCCGCTGACCATCGACGACCTGGTCGCCTTCGGCACGCTGACCCGAGCGGTCGCCGACTTCCTCGCCGCCTGCGTCAAGCGGCCGGCTGAACATCCTGGTCAGCGGCGGCACCGGGGCCGGCAAGACGACGACGCTGAACGTCCTGTCCGGTTTCATCCCCGAGGACGAGCGGATCGTCACCATCGAGGACGCCGCCGAGCTGCAGCTGCACCAGGACCACGTGCTGCGGCTGGAGTCCCGCCCGCCGAACATCGAGGGCAAGGGCGAGGTCAAGATCCGCGACCTGGTCCGCAACGCGCTGCGGATGCGCCCGGACCGCATCGTCGTCGGCGAGATCCGCGACGCCGCCGCGCTCGACATGCTGCAGGCGATGAACACCGGCCACGACGGCTCGATCTGCACCGTGCACGCCAACACCCCGCGCGACGTGCTGTCCCGGCTCGAGACCATGGTGCTGATGGCCGGGGTGGAGCTGCCGGTGCGGGCCATCCGCGAGCAGGTGTCCAGCGCGATCGACCTGATCGTCCACCAGACCCGGTTCAAGGACGGCACCCGCCGGATCACCCACGTCACCGAGGTGGTCGGGATGGAGGGCGACGTCATCACCCTGCAGGACCTGTTCCTCTTCGACCGGGGCATGGGCATCGACGAGCAGGGCCGCAACCTCGGGGTGCTGAAGTCCACCGGGCTGCGGCCGCGGTTCCTCGAGAAGCTCGCGTCGGTCGGCATCACGATCGACCCGGGCAGCTTCATGTTCGAGAGGCTCAGCCCGTGACCGCCCTGAACGTCGGCCTGGCCGCGCTGTTCGTCGGGCTCACCGTGGTGGTCGCCTTCGCGTTCGGGGCGATGACCCGCAGCCAGCGACCCGAGGAGAAGGTGCGCCGCCGGCTGGCCCGGTACACCCTCTCTCCCCGGCAGCCCCAGCGGATCCAGCCGACCGTCCTGCGGGCGGACAGCGGCGTGGCCCGCTCGGCGCTCGAGCTCGCCGGCAGGGTGATGGAGCGGCAGGGCATGGACACCGCCCTGGACACCCGGCTGGAGGCAGCCGGGCTACCGCTGCGCACCACGGAGTGGATGCTGCTGCACGTCGGCGCCGCCGTCGGAGTGGCGGTGATCTTCCTGCTGCTCAGCGGCGGCAGCCTGCTCGCGACCGTGCTCGGGATGCTTCTCGGGCTGACGCTGCCGTGGATCTT
Organism: uncultured Actinomycetota bacterium; assembly: GCA_963740575.1. Taxonomy (GTDB): domain Bacteria; phylum Actinomycetota; class Actinomycetes; order Actinomycetales; family Kineosporiaceae; genus CAVUET01. The sequence goes on from CAVUET010000003.1 coordinate 710,772, forward strand.
CCTGACCCTGCGCAAGGACCGCCGGGAGAGCAGGTTCCTCAGCCAGCTGCCGGACACGCTGCTGCTCATCGCGGGCAGCCTGCAAGCGGGGTACTCGCTGCCGCAGGCGCTGGACGCCGTGGTCCGCGAGGGCGAGCCGCCGATGTCCGACGAGTTCAACCGGGCGCTGGTGGAGAGCCGGCTGGGGCTGCCGGTGGAGGATGCCCTGGAGGGGATCGCGAACCGGCTCTCCAGCCGGGACTTCTCCTGGGTGGTGATGGCGGTCCGGATCCAGCGGGAGGTCGGCGGGAACCTGGCCGAGCTGCTCAACACCGTGGCGGAGACACTGCGGGAGCGGGAGCGGCTGCGGCGCCAGGTCAAGGCGCTGTCGGCGGAGGGCCGGCTGTCCGGCTGGATCCTCGGGGCGCTGCCGGTCGTGTTCGCCGTCTACCTGGCCCTGGCCCGGCCGGAGTACCTGGGCCCGATGTTCCGCACGCCGTTCGGCTGGGTCATGCTGACGGTCGCGGTCATCCTGCTCGGCGTCGGGGCCGTCTGGATGTCGCGCGTGGTGCGGGTGGAGGTCTGAGCGTGGACACGGTGCTGCTCGTGGGGCTGGGCGCGGTGTTCGTCGCCGTGGTCCTGCTGCTGGCCGCCACCGGGATGCTGAACAGTCCCGCGTCGCGGCGGGTGGCCAAGTCGCTGGCCGCCGTCGAGGCCATGAACACCAACCCGCGGGCTGTGCGCGAGAAGGACCTCGCCCGGCCGTTCGGCGAGCGCGTCCTCGACCCGCTGCTGACCCAGTTCGTCGGGATCGGCGAGCGCTTCACCCCCGAGGACCGGGTGCAGCGGATCCGCCGCAGGCTGGACCTGGCGGGCAACCCGCCGGGCTGGGACTCCGACCGGCTGCTCGGCATGAAGGCGTTCGCCGCGCTGCTCGGCCTGATCCTCGGGGCCGCCCTGCCGCCGCTGCTCGGGGTCGGCCTGCTGCCCGGCATCGGGCTGGCCGTCGGCGGCCTCGCGCTCGGTTGGTTCGCCCCGTCGATGTGGATCTACCAGCGCAGCTACGACCGGTCCGAGCGGGTCCGCCGCGAGCTTCCGGACGCGATGGACCTGCTCACCATCTCGGTCGAGTCCGGGCTGGCGTTCGACGCCGCCCTCGCCCAGGTGGCGCGCAAGACCCACGGCCCGCTGGCCGAGGAGTTCTTCCGGGTGCTGCAGGAGATGCAGATCGGCACCGGCCGGCTCGACGCGCTGCGGGCGCTCAGCGAACGCACCGACGTGCCCGAGCTGCGCTCGTTCGTCGGGGCGATGATCCAGGCGGACGGGTTGGGCATCCCGGTGGCCAACGTGCTGCGGATCCAGTCCAAGGAGATGCGGGTCAAGCGCAGCCAGCGGGCCGAGGAGCAGGCGCAGAAAGTCCCGGTGAAGATCCTCTTCCCGCTGATCTTCTGCATCATGCCGACCCTGTTCATCATCATCCTCGGTCCGGCGGTGCTCACGGTCGCTACCAGTCTCAGAGGGGGGTTTGGGCGGTGACCCGGCTTCTCGTGGTGTCCCGGTCCGCCGAGTTGGCGACCGAGCTGGCTGAGGTGCACGAGGTCGTCGGCCGGGAGGTCGGCGACCTGGACGACCTGGACGGGCTGGACGGGCTGGACGGGTTGGACGGGACCGGCGCCGACGTCGCGGTGCTGGACCTCGGCGATCCGGCGCTGGCCCGCAACACCGTCGGCCGGTTGCGAGAGCGGGGTTTCACCGCACCCGTGCTGCTGCTCGGGGGGTACCAGGCTGCCTGGAACGACCTGCCACGCGAGGACCTGCCGGGCGAGGTGATCACCCTCCCGGTGCCGGTGACCCGGGTGTCGCTGCTCGCCGCCATCACGAGCGCCGCCCCCGGCCATCCGGCCGCCCAGTCGCTGCCCATTGCGGCGCCGGCGCCTGCCGGGGACATCGCGCCGCCCGACGATCCCGAACTCGCAGACCACGCCCCACCGGCGGTCATTCCCGGTCCCGCCGCCCACGTCGAGGCCGATGTCGACGGCCCCGGTGTCGGGCGGCCGCTCGCTGCGATCGCCGCGGCGGACCTGGCACCTTCCGCGGCCGCGGAACCGGTGCGCGCGGACGGCGGGTGGCCCATCGTCGAGCCGTGGCAGGCCGCCGGGCCGCCGGTGACCGGCGGGCTGCGTCCGGTCGACGCACCCGGCCCGGCACCAGCGCCGCCGATGACGCCGCTGCCCCTGGACGGACTCCAGTCGGACCCCGGAGCACTCCCGCGCCGGGGCCTGGGGGCAGCCTCCGGGCCGCTCGGCGGTCCCGGGCCGCTGGCCAACGACTTCGCCTGGTGGAACGAGGACGACCAGCTGGGCGGCCCGGCAGGCGCTCCCGGTCCCGGGGGGCCGTCCGTGCCGACCGGCAGGCCGGAGGCCACCCCGACGATGGATCGCCTCCCGCTCCCCGAGGCGGTGGTCGACCCCGAGCCCACCGACCCGCCGCGCTACGAGCCGCTGCCGGTCGCACCGGTCCCGGTCGTGCCGATCAGCGGGCCGGGTGCTGCGCCGCCCGGCGAGCGCGGCTGGCAACCACCCGCCGATCCGCCTCCCCTGCTCGTCCCGGCGTGGAACGCGCCACCGCCGGGACCCCCACCGGTGGTCGAGCCCGCCGACGCCCGGAACGTGCCGGTCGTGCAGAGCGTGCTGCTCCCGGTCGACCCCGACCCGCGGGACCGGCTGCCGAGGGATCTCGGCGGACCGCCCGCCGACGAGATCTTCCCGGGCCGGCATCGGGCCGCGGCTGCTGCTGCGGCGGCCGATCTTGAACCGACGCACGAGCAGGCCGCCCCGCACATCGGCAGCTACCCGCCACCGCCCGCGGATCGGCCCCCGCTGCCTCCCGTGCTCGCGCGACACCCCGCGGCCGGCCCACCGCCCGAGGACCCCACCCCGCCGGCCCAGCCGTTCACCCCGGCCCAGCCGTTCACCCCGGCCCAGCAGGGCGGGTACCCGCCACCCGGTCAGAACTGGGCCGGCGAGGCGGGGTACACGCCGACCGGCGGGCTCGGGCTGGTCGAGCAGGCCTTCCGGTCCGACCCGCGCGGCCCCGAGACGCACAACCTCACCGACGACCCGGCGGAGACCATCGCGCGGCGCCGGGCACTGCTCGGCCGGACCGCGGCGCCGACCGGTCACTCGGCGCTGCGCCGACGCCTCGGCGGGCGCAAGTACTCCACCAGCCTCGGCCCCGGCGGAACCTCGGCCGAACTGGTCGCGCTCGGCAGCGGCCACCCTGTCGAGGACCCCCGCGGCCAGGCTGGACTGCCCCCGCCTCCGTTCCAGCCGCCGCCGCACGTCGACCCAGCGCGGCCGTTCGACCCGGCGTCGCCGTTCGAGCAGGCGCAGTCCGAGCGGCTGCCGTACAGCCCGGCGGGGCAGCCTCCCGATGCCGGGATGCCCCCGCCCGGGATCGGGCTGCCGATGGACGCGGCCCCGACGCTGAGCGACCCGTTACGGATGGGTCCGCCGATGAGCGGCCCGCCGCCGGCCCCTGCGCCGCCGGCCCCTGCGCACCCGACCCTTGCGCACCCGACCCCTGCGCACCCGGCACCGCCGCGACCCGCCGTGCTGCAACCGATGCTGCAACCGCCCACGTCGGCGTACCCGTCCCCGTACGTGCCGCCGTCCGCCCCGCCACCGCCACCGCCACCGATCTCCGGACCGTCGCCGGACCTCACCGGCGTCCCTGCCTGGTGGCTGGCGGCCAGCCTCTCGGCGCGTGCCACCGAGCTGTTCGGGGTGGAGGACACCGCACAGGTCCTCGCCGACGACATCGTCGAGCGCGCGGAGGCCGACGCCGCAGCGGTGCTCATCCCCGACGGCCCGGTCTGGCGGGTCAGCGGCGGCGTCGGTCTGCGCCCGGTCGAGCGCCGGATCGTGCTCGAAGCCGAGCACTGGCTGATCGCCGACATCGCCCTGGCCGGACAGGCTGTCCTGGTCGAGGACACCGACCTGATCCGGCCGAAGCTCACCGGAGCCCCGCTGGCCGCCTGGCGACACCTGCTGGCGGTACCCATCCCGGAGGCCCGCGCCACCGTCCTGCTGGCCCGGGGCAACGGCGGCGGGACGTTCACCGACCGCGAGCTGACCGCGATCGTCGGACCGATCCGGGAGGCGGCCGCCCTGCTCGCCGCCGCGCTCGCCACCCGCGACCTGGCCCGGCAACTTGCTCCGCTGCGCGAGGAACAGCTGCCCTGAGCCGCTTGACTGCCCTGAGCCGCTTGACAGAGCCTCCGGACCGCTCGCTCGTGTCTGGTTCCCGGCCGCGGCGACCAAGTTCCGCCGAGGGCATGGGACGGCGGGCGCAGCTGTGGCAGATTGTCCGCGTGCGAGCCTTCCAGCTGCGGTATGAGTCGCAGTACCTGCCGCTGCTCCTGCGTGGCCTCCTGCTGCTGCTCTGCTCCCTGGTCACCGCGGGCGTGCCCGGCTTCGGCCCCGGCGTCGCGGTCGCCCCGGCACTGCTGCTGCTCCTGGTGGCGGCACTCGGCACCGTGCCGCTGCCGCTCGGCATGCCCCGCGGCGTGCAGGCCCTGGCCGAAGCGCTCGGCGCCGCCGTGGTGGTCGGGACACTGCACGGCAAGTCGGACCTGTTCCTGCCGTACCTGCTCATCCCGCTGGTGGCCGCGGGCCTCTACGGTGGCCTGCTCACCGGCCTGGCCGCGGCCGGTATCGCCTCCGCCGCGCTGGCTATCTCGGTGGCGGCCGCCTCGGCCGACGTCACCATCGCGGCGCCCAGCGGGCTGGCCTCCTGGATCCCGCTGTTCATCGCCGTGGCCCTGATCGCCGCCTGGTCCAAGCGGGTCACCACCAGCGGCAGGCCGACGGTCGAGCCCGCCTACGCGGACGCGCACCGGCTGCTGTCCGAGCTGCACGTGGTGGCCCGCCAGCTGAGCCTCGGCCTGGAGCCGCAGACGCTGGCCGCGGCCCTGGCGGACGACGCCTGCGCGCTCGTCCCGGGTGCCAGTGCCAGCGTGCTGGTCCGGTCCGCCAGCGGCCGGTTCGTGCCGCTGATCGGTGGCAACCCGGACTCCCTCGGCGAGGCCGTGGTGATGGACGCCTGGCTGGCGGCCGATCTGGTCCGCCGCGGCGAGGGTGGCGTGACGGTCGCGGCGCTGCCCGTGCTGATGGGCGAGCGCGTGGTCGCCGTGGTCGTGCTCACCGGGGTCGGCGCGCTGGACGACGCGCAGCTCGATGCCTGCCGGAAGGTGGTCGCCCAGGCGGGTACCCGGCTGGCCTCGGCGCTGCTGTTCGACGACGTCCGCCGGCTGGCCACGGACGACGAGCGGCTCCGGCTGGCCCGCGAGATCCACGACGGCATCGCCCAGGACCTGGCCTCGGTCGGTTACCTGATCGACGACATCGCCGGTGACTCCGACCAGGAGGTGGCCGAGCGGCTGGCCACCCTGCGCGAGCACATCACCGGCCTGGTCAGCGAGCTGCGGCTGAGCATCTTCGACCTGCGGGCCGGCGTGGACGAGTCCGTCGGGCTGGCCCGCAACCTCGGCGACTACGTGCAGCGGGTCGGGGCCCAGTCCGGGCTCGTGGTGACCGTGTCCACGGATGAGTCGCGGCACCGGCTGCCCGTGGCCACCGAGGTCGAACTGCTGCGGATCGTCCAGGAGGCGGTCACCAACGTTCGCCGTCACGCCGAGGCGACCAACCTCTGGCTGTCCGTCGTGGTCGACCCGCCGAGGGCCCGGATCGTCGTCACCGACGACGGCCGCGGGCTTCAGCCGGGCCGGCCGGACAGCATGGGCATCACCGGGATGCGGGAGCGCGCACGACGGATCGGTGCCAGCTTCCGGATCGAGAACCGGACGGACGGGCACGGCACCACGGTTGAGGTATCTCTCAAAGGAGCCCCTGCCGGGGGGCCGCGTGCACCCACTGCTACCGGCGAGCACGTTAGCGTGGCAGACTCTACCGTCGGCGCCGCCGCCGAACCCGATCGTCCGTCTCTGTCCGGTTCCTCCCTACCGGATGGCACCGGGTCCCGTTCATGGTGGGGAGCCGGACGTGCCAACAGCAGGAGGTGACCCGTGACCGGGGACGGGACCCGCATTTCCGTTCTACTCGTCGATGACCACCAGTTGATCCGTGAGGGTCTGCGCCGGGCGTTCGACCGCGCCGGAGACCTGGAGGTCATCGCAGAGGCCGGAACGGTGGCCGAGGCCGCGAAGGCCCTGGACCGGTACTCCCCCGACGTCCTCGTCACCGACGTCAGCCTGCCGGACGGTGACGGGATCGCGCTCGCGCAGCGGGCTCGGGCCGGTTCCCCGGATCTGGGCATCGTCGTGCTGACCATGCACGCGGGCGACGATCGGTTGTTCGCCGCGCTCGACGCCGGCGCGTCCGCCTTCGTCGGCAAGGACTCACCTGCCGAGGAGGTCGTCGCGGCTGCGCGGCACGCCGCCGCCAGCCCGCGGGCCTTCACCGCGCGCGACCTGAGCGACGCCATGCAGCGCAAGATGCACGCGCCGGTAGGCCCCAAGCTCTCGCCGCGGGAGCGCGAGGTGCTCGATCTCCTGGTCGACGGCCTGGCCATCGCGCAGATCGCCCGGCGGCTGTTCATCAGCGAGTCGACGGCGAAGACCCACGTGGCGAACATCTACGAGAAGCTCGGCGCCGGTAACCGGGCTCAGGCCGTGATGGCCGCCGTCCGGCTCGGTCTCGTCTCCGAGGCCGGCCTGCAGCAGCGCTGAGCCTCTCCCTCGCCGGTCACGCTGGGCTCCTGGCCGCCGGGCGGAAGCCGTCTTCTGGCCTCATCGGGTGAGTTCAGTTCTGCCCGAATTCCGGGCGACCATGATTACGAAGAGCCACCTACACTAGGCGTATTCGAACGGTTATCCCGCGTGAGGATTCGGGTTCCTGAAATCGCCTCCGCCACGATCTGTGACGGATTTCTCGTTTGCGGCTACCGATTGTCGATGATCTCCATCGCCGTGCGCGACGATCGGGGGAGCGGGGCATCCTCCGTTCGGCCGATCTCCACACTGTTACCGAACACGTACCGTCAATGACTGGCAGGCTTCTTCGCGGCTGGACCGCCCAGAAGGCACCGGAAAGGAATCCCCCCTCATGCTCGCGTACATTCGCAAGATCGCCCGGAATGCCCAGGATCTGGGCGCTTCGGCGGTCGAGTACGGCCTCCTGGTCGCGGCCATCGCGGCCGTCATCGTCGGCCTGGTCTTCGGACTCGGCACGCTGGTCAGCGGCGCGTTCGACCACACCAGCAGCTGCGTCGGCACAACTGGTACGGCGTCCGGCTGCTGATTCCAGAATGAACACCTCAGGCGAGACGGGGGCCTCGGCTGTGGAGTACGGGCTCATGCTCGCGGCCATCGCCGCGGTCATCATCGTCGCCGTCTTCGCTCTGGGGTCCATGGTGCACGGCATGTTCGACACCGGCAGTTTCTCCTGCCTCTCGACGAGTTCTTCGTGCTGACTGACGTCCGGCGATCGTCCGGGCGTCAGATCCGCGAAGCCGGTCCACCACGCGGGATGCAGGAGCGGGCGAGGACGTGGGCAGGCGCTGTAGCGCCTGCCCACGTCGCTCTGGCTGCGCTCGTGCCCGCCGCCCTCTGGCTGACGCGCGGCCCGGTCCGGGAGCTTGATGTCTTCTGGCATGTCCTGGTCGGCCGGGACATCCTGAGCCGGCACACGGTCTCCGGAGTCGGCACAGGCTGGCTCGGCGTGCCGGTCAAGCCATGGCTCACCTCGCAGTGGCTGGCCGAGGTGGGTTACGCAGAGCTCGTCGATCAGGCGGGCTGGCGCGCGCTGGTCGCGCTGCGGCTCGTGGTTCTCCTGCTCACCCTGACCGCGCTCGTCGCCACCCTGCTGCCTCACCGGCGGCTGCTGCTGGCAGCGCCGGTGGTGGTTCTCGCCGGCGTGGGCGTCACGAACCTGACTCAGGACCGCCCACAGTCGGTGTCCTACCTGTTCCTCGTGCTGCTCGCCTTCTGGTGCGGGCGGCTGCTGGACTCCGGCCGGCGCCCACCGCTGGTGCCGGTCGCGCTGATCTGCCTGTTCTGGGCCCAGGTCCACGGCCTGTGGATCCTGGCCCCGGCCGCCTTCCTGCTCGCGGCGGTCGGGCTGGCGCTCGGCGGCCCACGACGCAACCGAACAGCCATCCAGGGATCGCTGCTCGCCGCGCTGGCGTCGATGACCGGCGTGGTGAACCCGCAGGGCCTCGGCTCGTTCACGCTCCCGCTGCGGCTGGACAACGCCACCTCGGCGATCGCGGAGTGGCAGCACACCACGATCGCCTCCGTCTTCAGCGTGGCCTGGGCAGTCCTCCTGCTGCTGACCGTGGTGGCCTGGGCTCGCGCTCCCCGTGCCGTACCGGCCGCCGAGGTGGTCTGGGTGGTGGCCTGGTGGGCGTTCGCCGTGCTCGCCTACCGGAACGTGGTTCCGAGCCTGCTGCTGATCGCGCCGGTCTGCCTGACCGGCATGGAGCGAGCCTGGGGCGAGCGGGCCGCACGGCTGACCAAGCCGTCCGGGCCACGCGAGACCCGGATCCTGCTGGCGGCGGTGGTGGCACTGCTCGCCGGTGGCCTGGTCATCGCCGGTGTGAGTCTCCCCCGCGTGGATCCGCTGGCCAAAGCGCCCGCCCGCCACATCGCCCTGCGCCTGGCGGAATCGCCCACGCCGGTTCGAGTCTTCAACGCGTATAACGCCAGCGGCTCGCTGGCCGCGTTCGGCGGCGGCAAGGTCCGACTGGTGGTCGACGGGCGGGCCGACCTGTGGGGCGACGCTTACATCCGCAGGATCATGGACGCGCAAAGCCTGGCGCCGGGCTGGCAGCAGACGTTCAGGGTTTCCACCCGGACGCTGCGGTGCTGACCAAGGAAGGCCGCGCTGACGCAGCTGCTGCTGCACGACCGGACCTGGCGGCTGGCGATGACCGACGGCGACTACGTGCTGCTGCTGCCCAACGGCACCGGAACGCCGTAGACGGCGGAGCGGGCCCGGGCCAGGAGGACGACCTGCTGCACCGCCAGCGTCACCCCGAGGTAGAGCAGCGTGGCGTCCTGGTCGGCGGTGGCAGCCCGGCCGTGCGCCAACGCGGCGATGGCCAGGTGGCTGCCGATCGAGACCAGCCACAGCCAGACCGTCCGCGAGCTGCCCTGGCGCATCGCCTGACGCCCGTCCCACCAGACCCGGACCGTGGTGGCCCGCCACCCGCCGAGCAGCACGCCGAGCAGGAGGCTCCCGCCGATCAGCCCGAGCGATGCGGCGTCCACGGGATGCCGGCCGGACTGCGAGGTGAACTGCAGCAGCCCGACCACGGCTAGGGCGAGCGGGATCCGCCCCTCGCCCACCGGGCGAACCTGTACCTGCCGGACGATCAGCCGGCCGGCAACGGCGAGCGCGATGACGATGCTGGTCAGCGAGGTCATGCCCAGCACGCTACGAACGCCGATGCGACCCGGGCAGTCGCGGCTGTCACGTCGGGACGCTGACATCCATCACCGGCCCGGCGCCCTCCAGGACCGCCCGGGACCGGGCACCGCGCGGGCCGGGCTGGTCCGTAGGCTTGCGCCCGTGACCGCCCGCCGAGCCGCCGTGAACGCCGCAGCGCTGGGCTGGGCGGTGCCGTCGCTCGTCGTGGTGGGCACGGCGACGGCGTCCTGGAGCGTCGTCCGGTACGACCTGCGGATCGTCGCGATGTACACCGTGCTGGCCGCCCTGCTCGCGACCGGCCTGGCCCTCTCGGGTCGCCGTGGCCGCCCCTCCCCTGCAACCGTGCCGCCGGCCGCGATGGCCGTGGCGCTGGCCCTCGCGGCCGTCTTCACGTTCCGCTTCCACGCCTACAGCTATCTCACCCGCAGCGATGCAGGCCTGGTCCGCACCGTGCTCGCGGCCGGAGCGCTGGCCGGGGCCGCGCTGCTGCTGACCCGATGGCGGCACCGGGCGGACGCCGCCCTGGCAGTGGCGATCGCCGCGTACCTGACCGCGAGCGTGCTGCTGATCCGGCTCGACCCGGCCCCCAAGATCGACGTCTGGTACACCCTGCAGGGTGCCGCGGACGCCCTGGCCGGCGGCCACAACACGTACACCCAGACCTGGGTCGGGCCACCCGGGCCGATGGCCGCCTTCACCTACCTGCCGTGGATGGGCGTCCTGACGGCGCCCGGGCGCTGGCTGTTCGGCGACGTCCGCTGGGCGCTGGTCGCGATCACCGTGGCGGGTGCGCTGGCACTTCGGGGCTTCGACCGGCGGGCCCGCGGCATCGCCCCGGCCCGCGGCTCCGGCACCGCCGCAGGACACGGTGCCGGAGCCGCTGCGGGCGCCCTGCTGCTGCTCCTGCCCGGCACGGCGACCCAGATCGAGCAGGCCTGGACGGAACCCCTGCTGCTGGCCTGCCTCGCGGGAGCGGCCCTGGCGTGGCGGGGTCGCAGGCTGCTGCTCGCCGCCCTGCTGCTCGCCCTCGGGCTGGCGAGCAAGCAGCACCTGGCCCTGCTCATCCCCCTGCTGGCGGTCTGGCCGCGGCTGGGCTGGCGCCGGGCCGCGGTGCCGGTCGGGCTCGCCGGGCTGCTCGTGCTGCCCTGGTTCCTGGCCGATCCCCGGGCCATCGTGCACGACACGGTCACGCTGCTGATCGATTTCCCGCCGTTGCGGTTCGCGGACACGCTCTTCATCGCGGCCCGGCACGAGCTGGCCTGGACCCCGCCGTTCTGGCTCACCGGGGCAATCGTGCTGACCGGCATCCTGGCCGTCACGTGGACCGTCCGGCGCCGCGATCCCGGTGTCGGCCAGCTGCTGCGCTGGTGCGCGTTGGTCCTGTTCGTGGCCAACCTGGTGAACAAGCAGGCGTTCTACAACCAGTACTGGCTGGTCGCGGCTCTCGTGCTGGCCTCGTGCGCGGCGGCGGATCGCACGTCCGATCCGGCCGGGACCCAGGACCCGCAGCACGACCCGCAGCAGGATGCCGCGCCCGGCGAGCTCACCCGACCGGCTGCCCGGCCAGCAGACGCTGCAGTCTGACCGCGAGCTCGTCCCAGCGCCAGTCCCGCACCACCCAGTCCCGGCCACAGGCACCGAACCGGGCCGCCAGGCTCCGGTCCTGCAGCAGCGCCACGCACCGGTCGGCGACCGCGGCCTCGTCGCGCCCGTCCACCACGAACCCGTTCTCGCCGTCCAGGACCGCGTCCGGGGCACCGCCGGAATCACCGGCCACCACCGGCAGTCCGACGGCGGCGGCCTCGAGGTAGCAGATCCCCAGGCCCTCCACCTCCAGCCCGGCCAGCCGGCTGCGGGCGGGCATGCAGAAGACGTCGCCCGCCGCGTAGTGCTGCGCCAGGGTGGCGGCCGGAACCCGCCCGGTCAGCACCACATGCCGCCCCAGGTCGAGCTCGGACACCAGCCGCTCGATGCGGCGCCGGTCCTGGCCGTCACCGACCAGCAGTAGCGCGGCGTCCGGTACCCGGGACCGGATCGCCGGCAGCGCGCGGACCAGCACGTCCTGGCCCTTGCGAGCCACCATCCGGGACACGCAGACGACGACCGGCCGGTCCGCCAGCCCGAGCTCGGCCCGGATCCGGGCACCGTCCACACCGGGGTGGAACCGCTCGGTGTCCACACCCGGCGGGAGCCGGAACATCCGGGCCCGCGCGGCAGCGCCGAACGCGGCACCGATCCGCCGCCGGCTGTAGGCGCCGAGGTAGGTGACCACGTCGTTCACCGCCCCGATCCGGTGCAGGAGCTGCCGGGTACCGGGGACCCCCGCCCACCAGACCTCGTGGCCGTGCGTGGTGGCCACCGTCCGGCGCACCCCCGCCCGGCGCAGGGCCGGTGCCATCAACCCCAGCGGCGCGGCGGCGCCGAACCAGACCTGGTCGCACCGCTCGGTCCGGGCGATCTCGGCGGCGCGCCGGGTGATGGCCGGCGTCGGCACCATCAGGCGGGAGGAGTCCCGGATGACGGGGAAGGCCAGCCCGGCGTCGTAGGCCCGGTCGCCGCGGCGCCGCGCGGTGTGCACGACCACCTGGTCCGGCGGAATCCGTTCGGCCATCGCGAGCACGAACGACTCGATCCCCCCGGCCCGCGGCGGGAAGTCGTTGGTGACGATCAGCGTCCGGGAACTCACGCGTGCCCTCCGGCAGCCGCCGCGATGCTCGCCCGCCAGCGGACCACGAACTGGTCCTGGCTGCCGCCGGTGACCGTCCGGAAGGCCGCCGCGAGCAGTGCCGATTCGGGGGTGGGTCCGGACGCGGTGGCCCTTGGCAGGCCCGGCAGCACGGTGATCGCGGTGGCGATCCGGTAGAAGGCGACCAGCCGGGCCGGATCACCCGAGCTGCCCGCATCGCCCGGACTGCCCGAACCGCCCGGACTGCCCGCGCCGCCCGCGCCGGTGATCAGCGTGCAGGCCAGCCAGGCCTGCTCGTAGGCGGTCTCGATCGGGCCCCGCGCCGGGTCGAACGCCGCGGTGTCCGGCAGCCGCCCCGGCAGCGTGCCGCGCCCGGCCGCGGCCAGGGTCTGCCCGGCGACGGCGGTCTCGGGCAGGCCGGTCCCGCGGTAGGCCAGATAGTCCGCGAAGCCCTCCTCCAGCCAGGTCGGCGGCGTGGCGACGGCAGCGGACCGGGTGGCGACGTGGGTGACCTCATGGGTGAGCACGACGCGGCGGCCGAGCCCGGACAGCGCCCGGTAGGCGGACAGGTTCAGGACCACCCGATCGGCGGTCCCGTCCGGGGGTGCCAGCCCGCTCGGGTCGCGGTCCAGGGGCCCGGTGGTGACCGCTGCGAGCTCGGCCAGCGCGGCGTCGTCCGGCCGACCCAGCAGTGTCGCGAGCCGGCCCATGGTCGCGGGCACGACGACCACGACCGTGCGCGGCCAGCCGGTCCCCCAGGCCGCGTCCACCCGGGCAACGGCGGCGTCGGTCTCCGCTGCGATCCCGGACAGCAGGGTCCGCGGCGAGCCGTCGCCGATGACCAGGCTGTGCAGCCCCCGGGCGACGGTGATCGGCCCGAGGTCCCACAGGTCCCGCTGGGTCGGCCCGTCCGCGTCGGAGGCCAGCGCCCAGCTGTTGCCGTGGCGCACGACGGTCAGGTACTGCTGCCGCTCGACGTCGCGGGTGTCGGGCCCGAGCCGGTAGCTCAAGGTCACCTCGGCGACGAAGGCGCCGGGGCCCAGCGGCGCGGCGCGGGCTTCGGGCGCGGCTTCGGTTCCGGTCAGGTCGTAGCGCCAGGCCGTGATCGGCAGCCGGCTGAGCCGGGTGAACAGGGCTGCCTGGGCGGCGCGGAATCCGGCCGACTGCGGGTCCACCCCGGCCAGCCACCCGGCCGGGTCACGACGTCGCAGCGCGGCAGCGCGGCGGTCGAGGGTCGCCGTCACGGCGGCGACGGCCTGCGCGCCGGCCGGGCCGTCCGGGGCAGGCACCGGGCGCAGCTCGATGGCCGGCGGACTCGAACCGGCCCCTGCCGGCCGACCGCCCGCCGACGGCGACCGCTCGGGTCCGCCGACGAGGCCGGCCACCGCAGCGGCGGACAGCAGCACTGCGAGCAGCATCGCGCCCGCCCGGGGCCGTCGCAGCCGGCGGGGACGCCCGCGCGATCCGACGTCCTCCGCCACCATGGCCGTCAGCCTAGTCAGCATGGAACGGCCGGCTCGCATCCGCTGCACCCCTTGGGTGATCTTCGTGGGTCATCCACGCTGGAGCGGATGGAGCCACTACCGGAAGGAGCCGGCCGCCATGTCCAGTGTTGCGCTGTCCGTTGGTCCGATCCATCTGGGGATGGACACGAGTAAGGACAAGATCGCTGTCGGGGTCCTGGGGTGGGAGGAGCAGGTCCCGGATGTCGAGGTCATCAGCAATGACGAGCCGTCGGTCCGGCGGTTGATCGGCCGGTTCGGTGACCCTGGCGGGTTGCGGGCCTGTGACGAGGCTGGCCCGACCGGGTTCGGCCTGCACCGGCTGCTGACCTCGATGGGGGTGGCCTGCCAGGTGGTCGCGCCGTCGTTGATCCCGAAGGCGCCGGGTGATCGGGTCAAGACTGACCGGCGTGACTGCCGGCGGCTGGCCCGGTTGCACCGGGCCGGCGAGCTGGTCGCGATCCGGGTGCCGACCGAGGCCGAGGAGGGGGTGCGGGATCTGTGCCGGGCACGCGCCGATCTGGTCGAGGGCCGGACCCGGACCCGGCACCGGTTGAGCAAGTTCCTGCTGCGCCACGACCGGATCTGGCGGGCGCAGGCCTGGACGATGGTGCACGAACGGTGGATCGCGGGCCAACGGTTCGACGACCCGGGCCTGCAGGCCACGTTCGGGCACTACCGGGGCGTGTTGGCCGCCCGGGACGCCGAGTTGGCCGCGATCGAGGCGGACCTGGCGTACTGGTACACCCACGGGCCGTTCGCCGACGCGGTCACCCGGCTGGCCGCCTACCGTGGGGTGGCCCGGCTGGGGGCGTTGACGATCGCCAGCGAGGTCGGTGACTGGCGCCGGTTCCCGGCCGCCGCCCGCGCGTTCATGGGCTTCACCGGCCTGGTGCCCAGCGAGTACTCCTCCGGTGTGTCGGTCCACCGCGGGCACATCACCAAGGCAGGCAATGCCCACCTGCGCACCCAGCTGATCGAGTCCGCCTGGGCCTACCAGCACCGGGCCAGCCTCGGCGTCGTGCTGCGCCGCCGCCAGGACGGCGTCGATCCGGCCACCGCCGCCCGGTCCTGGAGCGCCCAACAACGGCTCTGCGCCCGGTTCCGGCGGCTGAGCCCACGCAAGACCAGCCGCAACCTCGTGGTGGTCGCCGTTGCCCGCGAGCTGGCCGGGTTCCTGTGGGCCGAGATGACCGCCGACCTGACCCACCCCGACCTCGTGCTGCCCGCCGCGGTCAGCACACCCATCCGCTGAAGCCCCCTCATGAACCCGCGCACGCACCCTCCGGTCGGTGCCCCAACGGGCAGGCGGACCGTGCGCCCCCAACCCACGACGCGTCGCAGCACGCCGTTGCAGGACCGATCCCCGTCCGTTCTATGGCCTACCGCCTCGGCGGCCAAGGCCGCACCTAGTCAGGGGCAACTACCTGCGCACCACCGACTTGCGATCTCGACACGCGAACATCAGACAGGCGGCGCACCGACCCGCTGTGCTGCGACGCGTCGTGCCCACCCCGCCCGCCCACCACCCCGGGCATCCACGACCGCACTCCTGGCCCCAACGCCCGATCATCCGCTCCCGGGCAGGCCGCCTCAAGGGCGCCTACGGCGTCGCCGCGCGAGCGCTACGCGCCCCTTGACCCGACCCACCCGTCCGCAGGCTCAGCCGCGATCAGGAACCAGGGAGCAGCCTGACCCGTGCCCGAAACCCAGGCACGCCCCTCAGATCAACACCAAACCGGCACAAGCTGTCGTCCCATTCTTGACAGGCCGTTCCACATCAGAACCGGGCCGAGACCACCACGTCCGCGGCGTCATGGGCCGGGCTCGGCAGGTCGTAGGCGGCCACGACCCGGACGGTGACGCCGCCCACGGTGACCGAACGACCCGCCGGGATCTCGCGGACGACCAGGCTGGGCTGGTCGTCCGCGAGCCCGATGCTCAGCCTCACCGTCACGACACCGTCGCGGGTGAAGACGTCGCCCAGGGCCAGGCTGGCCTGGCGGCCCTCCCCCAGGTTCACCCGCGTCGGGCGCGGCGGGAGCTGCCGGTTCTGATAGGTCAGCCTGGTCGCGCCGGCGGCGGCAGCGGTGGAGGTCATGGCCGGTGCTTCGCGGTGCATGCGCACCTGCCACACCGTCCACGCCACCCCGCCGGCCACCAGCGCGAGCACGGCCAGCGAGGCAACGGCCAGGGTCAGCACGAGGACCGACCTGGCGGCACCGGCGCCGGGATCCGGCACGCTGGTACCCGGCAGCACACTCAGGTGGACGGCCGCCCGCTCCGCCGGTCTGATCTCGACCACCCGCAGCCGCCGACCGGCCACCACCGCCTCCTGGCCCACCTCGAGCATCACCTGCCGGAGCTCGCCGCCGGCCTCGTCCCGGACGCCGAGCAGCGCAGCGGGGCCCTGACCGGCTGGGACCAGCGCGCGGATGCCCACGACCAGCCCCGCCACCCGATGCTGGGCGTTCAGGCGCAACCACACCCGCGCCGTCCCCGGCTGCGATCCCCCGACGTCAGTCACCCCACGCCACCTCATCGATCCACTTGTCGAACTCTGCTTCGGTCAAGGTGACGACGTGCGGTGCCGCGCCACCGGCTCCCCAGGGGTTCACCACGACGACCTCCAGCCCGTGATCGGTGTGCCGGACCTCCTTCACGGCGTACTCGTGGTGGCTGACCAGCTTCCCGGCGTCGATCCGCTCGTCACTGTCGTCCTGCCACCACCAGAACCCGGCGTCATCGGTCGTGCCGACGGTGACCGGGCTGCCCGCGGCGAGCTTGCCCTCGATGTCCGCCGGCGAGACGTGGTCCGGTGAGCTGCGATGCGTGCTCCGGCCGGTGATCGCCGCGATGGACTCGTCGCCCCAGCCGCCCTCGATCCTGCCGTAGCGGCCCTGGTAGCTCGCCCAGGCCTTCTCGTAGACGGCGGCCCAGGTTGCCTCGGTCGGGGTCCACGAGGCGCTGTTGTGGGCGAACAGGGCGCTGCCGTCGGCGGCGACGGGGAACCGGCCGTCGACGGTGATCGGGATCGGCTCGCCGTCCCGGTAGAAGGTGGCCGTGTACGTGCCATTCCCGTTGTCCACCAAGTGGTTCCTGACGAAGTCCGGGTCCTGGCGGACGACCGCACCGAGGCCGGACAGGAACCAGCAATCCCCGAGCGCGCCCTGGTGCAGGGCGTCGACGTCAGGAGGGTCGTCCCCGAGGGTGGCCGGCCACCATTGGTAACTGCCGTTGACGTCGGTCTCGAGATCGTGGAACTCAGGCTCGAGGATCGTCAGCCCGTTGACCAGACGGTCGACCTGGGCGCGGTCGAGGTCGGGCAGCAGCGTGTTGCCCAGCCAGAGGAGCTGGTCGCGGGTCAGCCCGTTGTCGGCGAACAGGCCGTCACCGGCGCCGGCCTGCCGGTTCCAGCTGGCCAGGTCGTCGCCGGTGAGCGCGCCGACGAACGCCTCCCGCTCGGCGGCGCTCATCCCGCCGATCAGGTTGTTGATGCGTTGCAGGTCGTCCTCGTTGCCGTTCCAGCCGTGACCGGCGGACAGGATGTCCCGGAAGCGCTGGACGTCCCGGCGGACCTGCTCCGGACCGGGCACCGGAGCGTCGTCGAACACGGTGCTCAGGTTCACCGCGAACCCGGCGCGCTGCAGCTGCTCGCAGGCGAGCAGGTGGTCCAGGCGCCGCTGGGTCTCGGCCGCGACCTGCGGCGCCGAAGATGCCAGCAGGGTCAGGGCCGACCGGTTCGGGTCATCGGGCGTGGACCAGGTGCGCGGGCGGCCGCTCGTGGCGGCGCTGCCGGTGGTCGCCATGATCTCGGTGGCTTCGTCGACATCGGTCCCGGTGCTCGTGGACAGACCGTGGGCCTCCATGGCGAGGGCCCGCAGCTCCGCGACGAGCTTGCGGACCAGGTCGGGCTCGTAGCCGCAGTACGTCACCGACCGCCGCTCCCCTCGGCGGCGGCCACCCGGCGCAGCGCCGCGGCGGTCACCTCGTAGCCGGACGCGACCGTGTCGAGCCGGCGCGCGTGGTCGCGGATGGCGTCAGCGGTCCGCCCGGCCGCGGCCTTCCAATCGCCGAGCAGGCGGTGGGTCTGATCGGGGTAGCTGCCCCGCCACGTCGTCGCGTTGTCCAGCGCCTGCGCACCGTCCAGCAGGTGTTCGGCGCGATCCGCCCTGGCCCGCAACGCGCCGGCCAGCTGCCGCAGCCGTTGCGCGCTGCTGCTGAACTGCGCCGGATCCAGCCCGGCGAGCTGCTCGCCCATCCGCCCGTCCGTCCCCGTCCCGTTCGAGCCCGTCCCGTTCGCCATGATCGTAGTGATCTTCGGGCTCCCGGCGAGGTGTCCCTGGTCCCGCCGCTCCAGTGCCCGTCGGCGTGCTCGCGGGACAGCCGTCACCCGCGACGGTGGACGGTGACCACGGGGATCTCACGCGAGGTTCTCGACTGGTAGCGCGCCAACTGCGGGTACCGGTCGGCGAACCGGCGGAACAGCAGCTCCCGCTCCTGGCCCGCGACGACGTCGGCAGGCCCATCGGCCCCGCCGCCCACGCTCTGACCTGGCACGGAATCGTTGCTGCCGTGACGTTCCGGGTCGTGCTCCCCGATCTGAGGTGATCGATCCGAGGTGATCAGGGCCGGGTGGCGGCGACGATCTGGCCGATCCGGGCGGACGCGATGCTGACCACATCACCGGTGTGCGGCGAGTGGATCATCAGCCCGTTGCCGATGTAGATGCCCACGTGGCTGATCGGGCTGTAGAAGAAGATCAGGTCGCCCGGTCGCAGCGCGGACACCGAGACCCTGGTGCCGGCGCCGGCCTGCTCGGCGGCGGTGCGGGGCAGGGTGACCCCACCGGCCTGCCAGGCGCGCAGGGTGAAGCCGCTGCAGTCGAAGCTGCTCGGACCCGTGGCGCCGTACCGGTACGGGTCGCCCAGGTGCGCGCAGGCGAAGTTGATCACCTTCTGCACCTGCGCCGTGGGTGCCTGGATGGAGACGTCGGAGCACGTCGTCCCGACCCGGACGCTGCCACGGCTGGAACGCTCCAGGGCGGCGATCTGCGCGGCGTTGAGCCGGGCGAGCTGGGCCTTGGCCGCCGAGTTCAGGGCCTGCGCGGTCTTCTTCGCGGCCTCCGCGGCGGCCTCGGTCTTCTGCAACCGGGCCTGCTGCTGGAACAGGTCCGCGGAGTCGGCCTTGAGCTGGGTCTGCGCCTCGAGCAGGTGCGCGATCGCCGCCGCACGGCGGCCACCCAGCGTTGCGAGCAGCCCGCTCTCGGCCAGCATCCCGTCGGGGTCGTTACCGAGGAACAGGGTCAGCGAGGCCAGGTCGCCCTGCCGGTAGGTCTCGGCCGCGATCTCGCCGATGGCGTGCCGGGCCTGGACGACGAGCTGCTGCTGCTTGCCCTGGCGGGCGTGGGCCGCCGCGGCCCGCACGTTCACGCTGGCCAGCTGCTCGCGCACCGCGTTGTACTGCTCGGTGGCGACCTCGGCCTGGTGCTGGGTCTTCTCGATCTGCGCCTGCAGCTGCGCGGCCGTGGGGGTCGGGGCCGCTGACGCCGTACCGCCCACGAATGCGACCGGTGCGATCACGGCCGCGACCACGGCGAATCTGAGGGCGTACGTCCGGAATCTGCTCGAGCGGGGACGGGGTGCACCCGTCACGCGATCGGCGGTGCCGGACTGGGTGCTGCTGTCGGGGATGGGGTCGGCCTGGCCTGCCAGAGACACCGTGTCCTCGCTCCGTTCCTCGGACCCGCTCGCGATGCGGGTCTTGCACGTGCACGGAGACTCCGGATCGACCGACCCCCTTGGTCGATCCGCTGCCACCGATGCGTCCGGGCCGGGAAGCTCGTCGACGACGGGCCCGAACGGGCCGGCAACCGGGCCTGTCTGTCCGCCCCCGTGTCCGGGCTGCGAAGAGACGTGACCCTGCTGTGACCTGCTGGCAGACCTTAGTCCGTTCGGGGAGGTGTTCCAACTGCGACTTCACCACATGTACAACATTGGGACGATGTAACTACGCTGAGTGACGAATTTTGCCCGTCTGGCGGTCAGCGCAAGGGACCAAACGCAGGGGTGGGACGAGCCCGGACTCGGCCAGCACCTCTATCGCCCGGCGCTCGGCGCCGTCGAGGTCCACCCCCGCCTCGCCCTCCACCGGGATGGCCGGGGTTCCGAGGAGCACGGTGACCACGCAGTCACCGCACCCCGGGCCGCGAGCCGCGCAGGTTTCGCAGTCGATCAGCATGGGGCCCCCTGAAGGAGTCGATCCCGAACCGGTCGGGGTGTCTGACCGGCAACGACGACGCTACGGGCGGGCACCGACAAGCCGGTCCGGATCCGTCCGGCCAGGATCCCGGCTCGGTGGCACCCGGGACGGCATGCGTGCCGGGCGCCCTGTCAGGCCCGGGCCAGGACCTTGGCCAGGGTGGCGGCGGTCGCGGTCCGCGCCCCCGCGGCCCGGACGCCGGCGACCACCTCGGCATCGCTGGAGACCACGATCACCGGCCGGCCCGGCGGCTCGGCGCGGACCAACCGGCGGATCAACTCGTCCGCGGTCATGCCCGGATCCGAGAACAGCACCCGGACCCCGCGGACCCGGATCGCGGTGCGGGCCTCGACGTCCGCGCCGTCGAAGCAGCAGGTGACCTCGGTGGCCGTGCGCACCGCGAGCACCGCGAGCGCCTCCACCAGCCGGCGACGCTGCTCGGCCAGGGTCAGCTCGGCGAAGGCGGTCTTGGTCACGTTGTAGCCGTCCACCAGCAGGTGCGACTGCGGCAACGCCAGGAAGTGCTCGAGCATCGCCGGGTCATCGGTCGCCACGGTCCGGGACGGGCCCTCGGCCGGGCGCTCGTCCGACGCCCCCGTCACCAGGTCCGCGGGACGCACGGAGGCCGGAGGCAGGGCCAACTCCCGGCGCAGGCCTGACGCCGCCTCGAGGATCGTGTCCAGCAGTAGCCGGGCCCGGGTGTCCGCGAGGGAGCGGCCCTCCCGTGCGGCGCGGCGGGTCTGCTCGGCCAGGTCCCGCGCCTCGCGCAGCAGCTCCGCCGACTCGCTGCGAGCCCGCGCCAGCTCTGCCTCCAGCTCGGCTGCGCGAGCCTGCACGCCGGCCAGGTCCCGCTCCTGGGCCCGCGCGGTGGCCCGCGCCCGATCGGCGTCCGCCCGCAACCGCCGCTGGTCCCGGCGCAGGGCGTTGACCTCCTCGGCGAGCGAGTCCCGCTCGGCCCGCGCCCGGGCCAGATCGGCCCGCGCCCGCTCCGCCTGAGCCGTCACAGCGTCCTCGCGGGCCTGCTCCCCCGCCCTGGATCGCAGCAGCTCCTGGTCCTGGGCCTGGTCGGCGAGGGCGCGGACGAGCGGCTCGCCCAGCGCCTGCCAGTCGGGCGGCCGGACGAGGTACAGGCCGACCAGCGCCTGCTCCGGATCGGCGGCCAGATCGGCGGCGGACGGCGGGTCGGCGTCCACAGGCGCGGACGCCGGGCCATCGTCAGGGCCGGAGTCCTCCCCGGTGTCGGCGCCGGGCTCCGGGACGGGCTCCGCGCCCGCAGGCTCGACGGCCACCGCGAGCTCTGGGTGTGCGAGGCGCCAGGCGGCGGCGACCCGCTGCCGGAAGACGGGGTCCCGGTCCAGCGCGAGGGCCAGCGGCCCGGCTCCGGCTCGGGCACGGCGGGCCGGAGCGAACGCCCGCACCCGGCGCAGGGCCGCGGGGACCTCGGTCTCGGGCAACTCGCCGAGCAGGACCGCGGCCAGCTCCACCAGCAACCGCCGCGGACGTTCCGGCAGGCTGCCGGAGCTCACCTCGACGACGGTCACCTCAGCTCCCGGGTGCTCGGACGGGTCAGGCCCGTCCCCCGCAGCCTACGCGGGCACCGGTCGTGCGGGGCCGGCGCCCGCACTCCGCCACCCGTTCGTCACAACCGGCGGCAGATCAGTCAGGAAGCGCTTTCAGGGACGGTTTGGGACGAACTCGTGGCGGCCCCCGCCCTCACCTCGCTCTGACCCCGAAGCGCGGCTCTCCCCGCGTGGTTCCGCCAACCTGTCGGCAGCGGGTCCTACCGTCGGCCTCGTGAGCACCGGCGACCGCCTCCCCGCCGCACCGGTCCGGCTCAGCGCCGGCCAGGTGCCGGCGGCGCGCGCCGGGGTGCAGACCACCATCGACGAGCTCGGCACGCCGCTGCACGAGGTGACCTTCGTCGTCGTCGACCTGGAGACCACCGGCGGCTGCGCCGAGGATGGCGGCGATCACCGAGATCGGCGCCGTCAAGGTCCGCGCCGGTGAGGTCCTCGGCGAGTTCCAGACGCCTGGTCGAACCCGCGGCGCGCCGATCCCCGCCGTTCATCGCCGTGCTGACCGGGATCACCGACTCGATGGTGGCCTCCGCCCCCCGGATCGAGTCCGCGCTGCCGGCCTTCCTCGAGTTCGCCCGCGGCTGCGTGCTGGTGGCGCACAACGCCCCGTTCGACATCGGCTTCCTGCGCGCCGCCTGCCGGTCCACGGGGCATCCGTGGCCCGATCCGCCGGTGCTGGACACCGCCCGGCTGGCCCGCCACGTGGTCACCCGCGACGAGGCGCGCAACCGCAAGCTGGGCACGCTGGCCCGGCTGTTCCGCTCCACCACGACGCCGGACCACCGGGCGCTGCCCGACGCCCGGGCGACGGTGGACGTGCTGCACGCGCTGATCGAGCGGGTCGGCAACCTCGGCGTGCACGTCGCTGGAGGAGCTGACCGACGTTCACCTCCCGGGTGCCGACCGCGACCGCGGCGCAAGCGCCACCTGGCCGAGTCGCTGCCGCACGCGCCCGGGGTCTACCTGTTCCGCGACGACGCGCGACCGGCCGCTGTACGTCGGCAAGTCTCGGTCGACATCCGCACCCGGGTGCGCAGCTACTTCACCGCCGCCGAGCGCGCACCCGGATGGCCGAGATGGTCGCCCTGGCCGAGCAGCGTCAGCGCCGTCGTCTGCGCGACCCCGCTGGAGGCCGAGGTCCGCGAGCTGCGCCTGATCGCCGAGCACAAGCCCCGCTACAACCGGCGGTCCCGGTTCCCGGAGCGGGCGCCGTGGGTGAAGCTGACCGTCGAGCCCTTCCCCCGGCTGTCGGTGGTCCGCGAGGTCCGCGACGACGGGGGCTGCTACCTCGGCCCGTTCGGCACGACGGCCGCAGGCGGAGCTCGCGGTCGCCGCGCTGCACGAGGCGTTCCCGCTGCGCCAGTGCACCCGCCGCCTGCCCCGAACGGCCGCGCCGGGCGCGAGCGCGTGCCTGCTGGCCGACATCGGCCGCTGCGGCGCGCCCTGCGTCGGCCGGCAGGGCGGCGAGCGAGTACGGCGACATCGTCGACGCCGTCCGCCGGACCATGACCAGCGACAGCCGGGCTGCGCTCAACGCGCTGATGTCCCGGGTGGCACTGCTGTCGGCGCGAGCAGCGCTTCGAGGAGGCGGGCGTGTCACCGCGACCGGATGCTCGCCTTCGTCCGCGGCGCGGCCCGCGTCCAGCGGCTGCGCTCGCTGGCCACGATCCCGGAGCTGGTCGCCGCGCTGCGCACGCCGACGGCGGGTTGGGAGCTCGTGCTGGTCCGGCACGGCCGGCTGGCCGGCACCACGGTCAGCCCGCCCGGCGCGGACCCGCGACCGTACGTCGAGGCGCTGCGATGCCACCGCCGAGACGGTCGACGCCAGCCCCGCCCCCGATGCCCGCCGCGCACCCCGAGGAGACCGAGCAGGTGCTGCGCTGGCTCGAGCAACCGGGCGTCCGCCTGGTCGAGCTGGACGGGACTGGGCCTGCCCGGTGCATAGTGCGGCGGGTCCGCGCTCCCGGCTCGACGCGGTCGAGGCCGCGCGGGCCTGGACCACGGGTTTCGGCGAGCCCGCGGACTGGGCCGATCGCGCCGCGCTCGCCGGTCACCGGCTGCCGCTGCAGGCACCGGCGCCGGACCTCACCCTGAGCCGCACGGATCTGCTCCGGGTCTCCACCGGCTGAGCCACGCGACGGTTGCGGCACGTCCCGGACTACGCTCGGCCTGCTGCCGTAGCCCACCGGTTCGACAAGGGAGGCACCGTGATCACCGCGATCGTGCTCGTCGAGACCGACGTCGGCCGGATCCCCGAGGTCGCCGAGGAGATCGCCGGCTCTGACGGCGTCAGCGAGGTCTACTCGGTCACCGGCGACGTCGACCTGGTCGCGATGGTCCGCGTGCGCGAGCACGAGGCGCTCGCGGACGTGATCGCGGACCGGCTCAACAAGGTCGAGGGCGTCCGCTCACCCGGACCTACATCGCCTTCCGCACCTACTCCCGGCACGACCTGGAGGCCGCCTTCGCGCTCGGCTTCGACGGCGACTGAGGCTACGACGCGGCGACGGCGCAGTTCGACAGGGCTCGGCCCGACGGCAACAGGGCTAGGACGCGGAGGCCTTGACCCAGCGCGCCAGAACGTCCGCCGCCGCGCCGGAGTCCACCGAGCGCTCCGCGACCCGCAGGGCGGCCGCCAGGCGCTCCAGCAGGGACGTCGTGCCCGCCCCGCCAGCCGTCCCGGCGGCACCGTCGGCCGCCACGATCGCCGCCGCCGCGTTGAGCAGCACCGCATCCCGGACCGGCCCGCTGCCTGCCGGCGAGCAGGTCGCGGACCACCACGGCGTTGTGCGCCGCGTCGCCGCCGCGCAGGTCGTCCGATGCGGGCCGGTGGCAGGCCGAGGTCGGTCGGGTCGAGCGGTCTGCTCGGTCACCCCGCCGCCGGTCACGACCCAGACCCGGGACGGTGCTGGTCGTGGACAGCTCGTCCAGCCCGTCCTCGCCGCGGAAGACCAGCGCCGAGGCCCCGCGCGCGGCCAGCACACCGGCAACGATCGGTGCCATCCGCACGTCGGCGACGCCGACCGCCGCCGCACCCGGCTGGGCCGGGTTGGTCAGCGGCCCGAGGAAGTTGAACGCGGTCGGCACGCCCAGCTCGCGACGGGCCACCGCCGCGTGCCGGAACGCGGGTGGAAGAGCGGCGCGAAGCAGAAGGTGATCCCGACCTCGGTCGCCAGCCCGACGACCCGCTCCGGCGGCAGGTCGAGCCGGACGCCGAGCGCCTCGAGCACGTCGGCGGCGCCGGACGCCGACGAGGCCGCCCGGTTGCCGTGCTTGACCACCCGGCGCCCGCTACCGGCCACGACGATGGCCGCCATCGTCGAGATGTTGACCGTGTGCGCGCCGGTCGCCGCCGGTGCCGACCACGTCGACGCAGTTGCCCGGGCACCTCGATCCGCACGGCGTGGCCGGAGCATCGTGTCCGCCAGCCCGGCGATCTCGTCGACGGTCTCGCCCTTGGCCCGCAGCGCCACCAGGAACCCGGCCAGCTGGACCGGCGGTGGCCTCGCCCGTCATCACCTGCTCCATCGCCCAGGCCGTCTCCGCGCGGGACAGGTCCTGCCCGGCAGCGGCGCTGGAGATCAGCCGGGGCCAGGTGGGCACGGTCCTGGGCGCCGGGCGTCGACGGCTCACCGGGTCAGCCGCAGCCGGCGACGGGCCAGGCCGGCGACGGCCTCGGCGACGGCGACCGGGTCGAGCGGGTGCGGCACCACGGCGTCGGCCCGCGACCAGGTCGGCCAGCCAGGCGTCCTCTGGGCGGCCGATCAGCACCAGGATCGGCGGGCAGGCGTAGATCTCGTCCTTGAGCTGCTGCAGATGCCCATGCCGCCCGCGGGAGCGGCCTCCCCGTCGAGGATCAGCAGGTCGAGCCCAGCCCGCGTCGGCGGCCTCGATGACGGCGGGCTCGGTGGCGCACTCGACCCACTCCACGGTGGGCAGGTCGGCGGCCGGGCGGCGGCCGACCGCCAGCCGGACCGCGGCGCGGGTGTGGAGTCGTCGCTGTAGAGCAGGACGGTCATGCGTCTGGCGCGCCACTGTCGCCGCCGGGCTGACCCTGGTCGCCGCGATGCTAGGTCCGCGTCGCGGAGTCCGCGGCTCGTGCGGCGGTCGCGGCACTGGCCCAAGGATGCTGATCGCCGGCACGTTGCCCGGGCGGCGTCAGCGGGGCAGCCATGGTCCTCCGGCGCGCCGGTAGCGGCAATAATGACCGCCGTGGCGACTGCAACCTGGCTGAGACCACCCACGGACCCGTGCACGTCAACCGGCCCGAACATGGTCCAGGTCGGCACGATCGTGTGGCTGGCCAGCGAGCTGATGTTCTTCGCGGGGCTGTTCGCGATGTACTTCACGATCCGGTCGGTCCGTCCGGATCTGTGGGTGATCCGAGCCGGCGAAGCTGAACGTCCCGTTCTCCCTGGCCAACACCATCGTCCTGGTGCTCAGCTCGGTCTGGTGCCAGATGGGTGTGTTCGCGGCCGAGCGGTTCCAGCCCAGGCGCTGGGCCCCTGGTGGACGCCCTGGACACGCCGGACGGCTGGAAGAACTGGGGCATGCGCGAGTGGTACGTGCTCACCTACATCGCCGGCGCGCTGTTCATCGCCGGCCAGATCTACGAGTACGCCAAGCTGACCAGGAGCACCTGACGATCTCCTCCAACGCCTACGGCTCGGTCTTCTACCTCACCACCGGCTTCCACGGCCTGCACGTGACCGGCGGCCTGATCGCCTTCCTGCTCATCCTCGGCCGCAGCTTCGCCGTCGAAGCGGTTCGGCCAGGCCGAGGCGACCAGCGCCATCGTCACGTCGTACTACTGGCACTTCGTCGACGTGGTCTGGATCGGCCTGTTCCTCGTCATCTACGTGCTGAAGTGAACCCCCCGCCGGCCCGGTTGCCGGTGCCGCCACCCGCGACCGTCCGACCTGCTCCCGTCCGACCTGCTCACCGCCCGACCTGCACCCGCCGACCAGGAGATCCAACGTGACCGCACTCGCAGCCCGGCGGCGGCATCCGACTGCGCCCGGATCGTGCTCGTGCTGCTCGGGCTGCTCGTCACCGGCCTGCTGTACGCCGCGGCGACACCGGGGACGGCGAGCGCCGCCCAGCCGACCGCCGACGACATCGCCGCCGGCAAGCGCTGTTCCTGGCCAACTGCGCCACCTGCCACGGCCTGAACGCCGAGGGGCGGGCGAACGCGCCCTCGCTGATCGGGGTCGGCGCGGCGGCGGTCGACTTCCAGGTCGGCACCGGCCGGATGCCCATGCAGATCACCGCGCCGCAGGCACAGCAGGGCAAGCCGCAGTTCAGCAGCGACCAGATCGGCAGCTCGCGGCGTACGTCGCTCAGCCTCGGCCCCGGCCCGGCCGTCCCGGACGCCAGTGCCGTCGACCCGGCGCAGGGCAACGCCGCGCAGGGCGCGCTGATCTTCCGGACGAACTGCGCCATGTGCCACAACTTCGCCGGCAAGGGGGGCGCCCTGACCCGCGGCAAGTACGCACCCAGCCTGAGCGGCGTCTCCCCGACGCACATGTACGAGGCGATGGTGACCGGGCCGCAGTCGATGCCGGTCTTCAACGACCCGACCATCGACCCGCAGAGCAAGCGCGACATCATCGCCTACCTGACCACGATCGACAAGGCGCCCAGCCCGGGCGGGCTGACGCTGGGCACCATCGGCCCGGTGAGCGAGGGCCTGGTCGGCTGGCTGGTCGGCCTGGCCTGCTGATCGGCTGCGCGGTCTGGCTGGGGGCGAAGTCATCGTGAGCGAGCCGAACAGCGATACGGAACGAGCCCATGACGCGCCCGGAGCACCGAGCGGCAGCCACGGCACCGACATCGCCGCCGCCTCCGGGCAGGCGGGTTGCCGGACCGGTTCGAGAACCCCGGCCTGCCCGCCGCACCAGCACCGGACCGCCGACATCGAACCGCGCCGCGGCCAAGCGCGCCGAGCGCGCAGGTCGCGGCCCTGTTCGGGCTGTCCGCGCTGGGCACCCTGATCATCATCGTCGCCTACTTCGCGGTGAAGTTCCCGGCGAACGTGCCGGCGAACATGGACCGGTATCTGCGCCAGCTGCGGCTGTCCAACACCGTCCTCGGGCTCGGCCTGTTCCTGGCGCCTGTTCGGCATCGGTGCGGGCGCCATCCACTGGGCCAAGACCCTGATGCCCGACGAGGAGCGCGTCGAGGACCGCCACCCCATGCGCAGCTCAGAGGCGGACCGCGCCGACGCGGTCGAGATCCTCAAGGAGGGCGCCGCCGAGTCCGGCCTGGGGCGCCGGCCGCTGATCCGCAACACCCTGGTCGGGGCGCTGGCGCTGGCGCCGCTGCCGGCCGTGGTGTTCCTGCGTGACCTCGGGCCGATGCCGGCCAACGAGCCTGGACACCACCATCTGGAAGGCGGGGCTGCGGCTGGTC
This sequence comes from uncultured Actinomycetota bacterium, assembly GCA_963740575.1. Lineage (GTDB taxonomy): Bacteria > Actinomycetota > Actinomycetes > Actinomycetales > Kineosporiaceae > CAVUET01. Next base: position 738,637 of record CAVUET010000003.1, read on the forward strand.
CGCGACCCCGCGGACCCCGAGAACCCCGAGGCCGGCGCGGTCAAGGCGTCCGACCTCACCATCGGCTCGGTCGTGCACGTGATGCCCGAGGGCATCGAGAAGGTCACCGACGTGCTCGAGGAGCAGGCCAAGGCCGCCGTCCTGCTGATGCGGCTCGACCCGGACCTCGCTGGACCCGGCCGCGCAGACCCGGCGCTACCAGGGGATCGTCGCCTACTCCAAGATCTGCACCCACGTGGGCTGCCCGGTCGCCCTGTACGAGCAGCGACGCACCACCTGCTCTGCCCGTGCCACCAGTCGACCTTCGACGTCACGCAGAACTGCAAGGTGATCTTCGGCCCGGCCAAGCGGCCGCTTCCGCAGCTTGCCGATTACCGTGGACAGCGAGGGATACTTGGTCGCCAAGAGCGGATTCGACCAGGCCGGTCGGCCCGAGCTTCTGGGAGCGTGGATGAGCACGCACGAGCCAAGGCAGCCTCCGGCCGTCGGAAACTGGCTGGATCGAGCGGCTGACCGCCGGCAAGGGCGTCAAGGGACCTGGCACGCAAGCTGTTCCCTGACCACTGGTCGTTCATGCTCGGCGAGATCGCGCTGTACAGCTTCATCATCCTGCTGCTCACCGGGGTCTTCCTGACCTTCTTCTTCATCCCGAGCGTGGGCGAGACGGTCTACCACGGCGCCTACAAGCCGCTGGACGGCTCCACGATGTCCGAGGCGTACGCCTCGACCGTGCGACTGTCCTTCGACATCCGCGGCGGCCTGCTGATGCGCCAGATCCACCACTGGGCCGCGTTGATCTTCATCGCCGCGATGATCGTGCACATGTCCCGGGTGTTCTTCACCGGCGCGTTCCGCAAGCCGCGCGAGCTCAACTGGGTGCTCGGCATCCACGCTGGCCCTGCTCGCCCTGTTCGAGGGCTTCGCCGGCTACTCCCTGCCGGACGACCTGCTGTCCGGCAACGGCCTGCGGATCGCGTACAGCATCGCGCTGTCGATCCCGGTGGTCGGCTCCTACGTGGCGTTCTTCCTGTTCGGAGGCCAGTTCCCGAGCGACGCCTTCATCCCGCGGCTGTACACCATCCACGTCCTGCTGCTGCCGGCAATCTTCCTGGCGCTGATCACCGTGCACGTGTTGCTCGTGTTCGTGCAGAAACACAGCCACTACCCGAAGCCGGGCCGCACGAACGAGAACGTCGTCGGCTACCCGCTCTACCCGGTGTACATGGCCAAGGCGGGCGGGTTCTTCTTCATCGTGTTCGGCATCTCGACGTTGATGTCGACGCTGTTCACGATCAACCCGATCTGGGCCTACGGCACCTACGACCCCTCGCCGGTCAGCTCCGGGGCCCAGCCCGACTGGTACATGGGCTTCCTGGACGGCGCGGTGCGGCTCGTACCCGGCTTCCTCGAGTTCACGGTGTGGGGCCATACGCTCTCGCTCAACGTCGCCCTGCCCGCGGTGATCCTGCCCGGCATCCTGTCCTTCGCCCTGATCCTCTATCCGTGGCTGGAGGCCTGGGTGACCGGGGACCGGCGCGAGCACCACCTGCTCGACCGGCCGCGCAACATGCCCACCCGCACCGGGCTCGGCGTGATGGCGTTGACGTTCTACACCCTGCTGTGGATCAGCGGCGGCAACGACATCGTGGCCACCCACATGAGCCTGTCCATCAACGACATCACGAACACCCTGCGGGTCCTGGTGATCGTGCTGCCGCCGCTGGCGTACGTGGTCACCAAACGGATCTGCCTCGGCCTGCAACGCAAGGACCGGGAACAGGTGCTGCACGGCCGCGAGACCGGGGTGATCTACCGGACCGAGACCGGCGAGTACTTCGAGGTGCACGCGCCGCTGGAGCCGCAGGAGCGCTGGATCCTGGTCCAGCACGAGGCGCATCGGCCGCCCGAGCTGCCGCCCGCCGTTGACGAGAACGGGGTCCGGCGCCCGGGTGCCAGGCTGGACGGCATCCGCAGCCGGGTGGCCCGCTTCTACTTCGAGGACCGGGTCGAGCCGGTGACCCCGGCCGAACTGGCCGGCGCCGAGCACGAGCAGCACGCGGTGGCGGCCGGGGCGGAGCACGCCGCGATCGGTGCCTCGCCGGACGGTGCGTCAGGGGACGGTGCGTCAGGAGACGGCGTCGGGGCGCAGGACCGCGATCACGCCACGACCCGCTCCGACGGCTGATCCGGACCGGCCCCGGGACCACCTCCCTGCGAGGACGGGGCGTATGCCGATCGAGGTGACGCTGCGACCGTTCGCGGTCGATGACCTCACGCTACTGGCCGTCTGCGACAGCGAGTACGACGACTTCGGCCCGCAGCGTGCGGACCCGAATCGCTCGCTGCCCCGATCGAGCCTGGACGCCACCGGCGGGCTGGTGGTCTGCGCGGACGGTGCCGTGGCCGGCTCGGTGTCCTGGCACCACCGGGAGTACGGGCCGAACGCCGGCTCCCAGTGCCTGATGATGGGGATCTCGGTGCTGGCCGCGGCCCGTGGCCGGGGGGTCGGCACGCAGGCCCAGCGGCAGCTGGTGGAGCTGGCCTTCCGGCACACGCTGGTGCACCGGATCGAGGTGGCCACCGACATCACGAACCTGGCCGAGCAGCGGATCCTGGCCAAGCTCGGTTTCACCCTGGAGGGCGTGCTGCGGGGCAGCCAGTGGCGGCGCGGCCGGCACCACGACATGGTGCTGTACGGCCTGCTGCGCACCGATCCGGCCGGGCCTGCCGATCCGCCTGAGCCGGGCGACCACTGACCCGATCGGCACGGCGGCCGTCACGGGCGGCCGAGCAGTCCGCGCACCTGCCTGGCCAGCTCGACCGACGCCTCGATCTCGACCTTGCGGTTCGTCACGCTCTCGACGTTGATCCCGAACGGCAGGGCCAGTCTGCGGCAGAAGGCGATCAGGACCCGGGCGCCGACGAGGCACTGCTGGTAGGACTCCTGCAACGGGCTGCCGGAGAAGAGGATCTCGTTACGGATCCAGCGGGGCACGTCGATCCCGAGCCAGGTCATGAAGTCCAGGGTCTTGGCCGAGCCGCAGGGCGCCAGGGTGACCACCACGGGACGCGGGGCCACACCCCGGTCCCGGCAGCCGTAGACGTAGTCGGAGAGCAGGTTGCGGGTGTGGTCCAGGTCGTAGCAGACCTGGGAGACGAAGAACTGGCAGCCGAGGTCCTGCTTGCGCAGCATCCGCAGATGCTCGTCGCCACTGGCGGCGTGCCGCTCGGCGATCAGCACGCCGCCGAGCGGCAGGCGGGGGTTGAGCCGACTGTGCAGCTGGTAGGCGTCGTCCAGCCGGGTCCGCACGACCTGCCGGCTCGAGGACGCGCCGACGAGCACCGTGAGCAGCCGTTCCGGATCGGCGCGGCTGATCCAGTCCGCGAGGTCCGGCCCGGAGTACTTGCCGACGGCGCGGTAGACGACCGCGGGCCGCGCCCACGAGGTCAGGTGCCGGCGCAGGAACACGGCCGGGTCCATCATCGGCACGAAGGGGAACGGCCTCTGCTGCGACGATCGGTCGCTCTCGGCGTCGACGTCGTAGAGGATCAGCGCGTCCAGGCCCAACCCGGTCAGCCGATGCAGGGTGACCCGGGCGATCTCGTCCGCACGCTCGGGCGCGGTCGCCAGCTGGGGCGGGGTCAGCCCGTAGAGCAGGACTCCCTGGTCGGCGTGGCGGAACACGTCACGGGCCGCCGGGCCCGTCCCGATCTGCATGCCGACACCCTGCCACCCCGCCGGCTGACACCCAGCCTTGGCGACGGGCCGTCACCGCAAGGTATTCGAACTCGTACGCGCCGGCCCCGCCGCTGCGGGCCGCCGGCCGCTGCTCACCGCGGAAGAACTCGAGCAGCTCCCGGTCGAAGGACGCCGGCCGGGGCCGGGTCGCCCGCCAGCGCGGCGCGAGTGGCGATGATCGGGCCGAACGCGTCCCGGTAGAGCTCCCAGAGCTGTTCAGCCGACCCCGTGAACTCCAGGGCCACCGTCTCGGGCGGTACTGGAGATCCACCACGTGCGGGCCGAGCAGGCGCTCGACCTGCCCGGGTTCGCCCCAGGCGATCGGCGCAGGCATGTCCGGCGGGGCGGCACGTACCGGCCGAGGAGGGCGAAGAACCGCCTCCACCCGGTCCACCTGCACGCCCAGGCCCCGGGGCCGGCGAGCCGGGCACGAGGTCCAAAACGGGAGTGAGGTCCGGAAAGAGGACTTCCCACGGCCGGGCCGCTGGCGCAGGGTGGAGGGGTGACGGGCTACGGCCAGTACTGCCCCATCGCGCTGGGCGCTGAAGTCTTCGCGCAGCGGTGGACGCCGATCATCCTGCGCAACCTCATGATGGGCTGCTCCCGGTTCGGCGAGATCCTTGACGGCGCACCGGGTCTGCCGCGCAGTGTGTTGTCCGGCCGGCTGCGCTCCCTGGAGCGGGACGGCGTGCTGGAGCGCCGTCAGGACGGTCGGTCCACCACCTACCGGCTCACCGACTGCGGCCGGGAGCTCGCCGATGTCTGCATGGCGCTGGGCGTCTGGGGTGTGCGCTGGCGGGAGGTGCTGCCCGAGCACCACGACCCCTACCTGGTGCTGTGGAGCACGTCCCGGCTGCTCGATCCGGCGACGCTGCCGCGCCCGAGGATCGTGGTCCGGTTCGAGATCGCGGGCAGGTCACGACCGGCCCGGTACTGGCTGGTCTGCACGACCGGCGGCAACGAGGTCTGCGTCCACCCGCCCGGCTTCGACGAGGACGCGGTCGTGGTCACCGACACCGCGTGGCTGATCCGCTGGCAGGCCGGCGCCGTCACCCTGCCGCAGGCCCAGCGGGCCGGTGGCATGGTCGTCACCGGCCCGCGCTGGGTGCTGCGAGAGCTGGCCCGCTGGGGTGGGATCAGCCCCTTCGCGGGCATCCAGCCCGCCGGGGTGGGCTGAGGTCAGTGGGCGTGCTCGCCGCGGTAGTACTCGAAGACCCATCCGATGAGGCCCATCCCGCCGAGCCCGACGCCGATGAAGAACAGCCACCAGCCGACCGCCAGCCCGGTGAACACCACGGCAGCGCCGAACGCGGCCACCAGCGGCCACCAGGAGTACGGAGAGAAGTGGCCCTGCTCCCCCATCCCCTCGTGGATCTCGCCGAACGGGTTGTCCTCGGGGCGCGGGTCGATCCGGCGACCGGTCAGCCACAGGTAGAGCCCGATCAGCAGGGCCAACCCGGAGGTGAGGAACAGCGCGGCCACACCGACCGGCTCGTGCCAGCCGGTGACGAAGCCGTAGATGGCCGCGATCGGCGCGAAGAAGAGCGCGCCGGAGGCGAACAGCAGCGTCTCGACCTTCACGGGTTCAGCCCTTCCGGTCCGGCTGGTCGGGGCCGCCGAGCAGTTCGTCCAGCACAGTCGGGTCCGATCCGGTGACCGAGACCAGTTCGGCCTCGGGATGGTGCAGGTCGAACGCCGGGCGCTCGGAGCGGATCCGTGGCAGCGAGGTGAAGTTGTGCCGCGGCGGCGGGCATGAGGTGGCCCACTCCAGCGACGCCCCGTAGCCCCACGGGTCGTCCACCGTCACCAGCGGCGCCCTGCGCCAGGTGATGTATACGTTCCACATGAACGGCAGCATGCTGATCGCCAGGATGAACGCCCCGACCGTGGAGATCTGGTTGTAGAGCGTGAAGCCGTCCTGCGGCAGGTAGTCCGGGTAGCGGCGGGGCATCCCCTCCACGCCCAGCCAGTGCTGGATCAGGAACGTGGTGTGGAACCCGATGAAGGTCAGCCAGAAGTGCAGCTTGCCCAGCCGCTCGTTGAGCATCCGGCCGGTGAACTTGGGCCACCAGAAGTAGAACCCGGCGAAGGTGGCGAACACGATCGTTCCGAACAGGACGTAGTGGAAATGCGCCACCACGAAGTAGCTGTCGGACAGCTGGAAGTCCAGCGCGGGCGTGCTCAGGATGATCCCGGTCAGGCCGCCGAACAGGAAGGTGGTGAGGAAGCCGATCGACCAGATCATCGGTGTCTCGAAGGTCAGCGACCCTCGCCACATCGTGCCGATCCAGTTGAAGAACTTCACCCCGGTGGGCACCGCGATGAGCATCGTCATGAAGGCGAAGAATGGCAGCGCCACCTGGCCCGTCGTGTACATGTGGTGCGCCCACACCGAGACCGACAGGCCGGCGATCGAGATGGTCGCGAAGACCAGCGTCTTGTAGCCGAAGATCGGCTTGCGGCTGAACACCGGCAGGATCTCCGAGACGATGCCGAAGAACGGCAGCGCGACGATGTAGACCTCCGGGTGGCCGAAGAACCAGAACAGGTGCTGCCAGAGGATCGGCCCGCCGTTCATGGGCTCGAACACCTGGGCGCCGAGCTTGCGGTCGGCGCCCAGGGCCAGCAGCGCGGCGGCCAGCGGCGGGAAGGCCATCAGCACCAGGACGCTGGTGATCAGGATGTTCCAGGTGAAGATCGGCATCCGGAACATGGTCATGCCCGGGGCGCGCATGGTCATCACCGTGGTGATGAAGTTGACCGCGCCGAGGATGGTGCCGAAACCGGCCAGGGCCAGGCCGAAGATGACCAGATCCGCCCCCAGACCCGGCGAGTAGGTGTTGTTGCTCAGCGGCGAGTACATGTACCAGCCGAAGCCCGCCGCGCCCGACGGGGTGATGAAGCCGAGCACCGCCATCACACCGCCGAACAGGTACATCCAGTACGACAGCATGTTCAGCCGCGGGAACGCGACGTCCGGCGCGCCGATCTGCAGCGGCATGATCTCGTTCGCGAACCCGGCGAAGGCCGGGGTCGCGAAGAGCAGCAGCATGATCAGGCCGTGCATGGTGAACAGCTGGTTGTACTGCTCCTTGTTCTGCACCACCTGCAGCCCGGGCTCGAACAGCTCGGCGCGCATCAGCAGCGCCAGCACCCCGGCGAACAGGAAGAACACGAACGAGCTGATCAGGTACAGGTGGCCGATCGTCTTGTGGTCGGTCGTGGTCAGCCAGCGCGCGACCGTGGACCCCTTGCGGGTGCGCACCGGCACCAGGGGTGCCTGGAGCGTGCTCACCGTGCTGGTCGCCATCACTTGCTCCCGGTCTGCGCGTTGAGTCGGTTCAGGTCCGGGCCGAGCACGCCGACCTGGCCCTGGGTCCGCAGGTCCTGCATGTGCTGCTGGTACTCCGCCTGCGAGACCACCCTGACGTTGAACAGCATCTCGGAGTGGTACTCACCGCAGAGCTCGGAGCACTTCCCGGCATACGTGCCGGTGCGCTCCGGCACAACCTGGAACGTGTTCTGGATCCCGGGGATCGCGTCGATCTTGTACAGGAATGCCGGGATCCAGAACGAATGCACCACGTCCCGCGAGGTGACGTCGAACTCCACCCGCTGGTTCACCGGCAGCCACAGGGTCGGGATCTGGTCCGCCACGCCCCGGGTGCCGTCCAGCTGGACCTGGACGCCGGTGTCGTAGACGTTCGAGTCCAGGTAGTTGAAGTCCCAGGACCACTGCTTGCCCACGACGCCGATCCGCACGTCCGGCCGGGCCGAGGTGTCGGCGATCGCAGCCTGGTCGCGGGCCGTGTAGTAGAAGAGCACCCCGACCATCATCAGCGGGACGACCGTGTAGAGGATCTCGATCGGGACGTTGTAGCGGACCTGTGGCGGGTAGCCGGTGTCGTCCCGGCGGCGCCGGTAGGCCACCACGCACCAGATGATCAGACCCCAGACGAGCAGGCCGACCAGCAGGGCCGCGATCCAGGAGCTGACCCACAGCTCCATGATCCGACCGGTCTGGTTGGTGGTGTGCTTGGTGCTCGGCTCCCAGCCGCGCTGCACGGTCGACGTGCAGCCGGTCAGGGCCAGCAGTCCGATCCCGACGATGATCACCGGGGTGAGCCGGCGACGCAGGCCAGGCAGGGCGCGAGGATCCTGGTGCGAACGCAACGGTTGCCTTCCACGCATCTCGCCCGGCGCGGGCCGGGGGACGGGTCCTTGACGGCTGAAACACTACCTCCTACTGCTCGTAGAAGCCGAGCCAGAACATAGAAACATCAACTTCGCGTCCGGGCTCAGCCCGCGAAGGCCGCCGGAAGATCGCAGCGCAGGGCTTCGGACAACCTCCACAGGTACTCCGAGCGCGGGATCTCCACGGCACCAAGGCTACTCAGATGTGACGTGCGCCACTGCAAATCAAGGAGCCTGCACTCAGCCCCGGCCTGCCGGAGCAGCTCGACGAGGGCCACCAGCGCGACCTTCGAGGCGTCGGTCTCGCGGTGGAACATCGACTCCCCGGCGAACAGGCCGCCGATCGTCACGCCGTACAGCCCGCCGGCCAACCGGCCCTCCCGCCAGCACTCCACCGAGTGCGCCCAGCCCAGGGCGTGCAGCCTGCCGTAGGCCTCGCTCACCCGGCCGGTGATCCAGCGCCCGGACCGGGACGGGTCGGCGCACCCGGCGATCACCTGGTCAAACGCGGAGTCCAGCCGGATCTCGAACCGGGCACGCGACCGCCGCAGGGAGCGGGAGACACGCAGCCCGTCCAGCGGCAGGACCCCCCGCGGGTCCGGCGACCACCAGCCGATCGGCGCGCGGCCGTGCCGGCCCAGACCCATCGGGAACAGGCCCGCCCGGTAGGCGGCCAGCAGGGTGCCCGGTTCCAGGTCGGCGCCCACCCCGACCAGGTCCTCCCCCGGCACGGCGGCCGAGAGGTCGAAGGCGAAACGGCTCGGCGCCGGTTCCACGGGCCCGGGCACGGCAGAGGTCAGGGCCGCATCGTCCGCAGGTGCGGCTCGACGTCCGCGGCGGCACCGTCGCCGTACGTCTCGGCCAGCCGCTGCAGGAAGGTGGCCCTGCCGAGGTCGTACTCCTGGGTCCCGACGGTCTCGATCACCATGGTGGCGAGCAGGCAGCCGACCTGGGCGCAGCGCTCAGCGGGCAGGTCCCAGGCCAGCGCGGCCAGGAACCCGGCCCGGAACCCGTCGCCGACCCCGGTCGGGTCCACCTGCTGGCGGGGCGGTACGGCCGGCACCCGGACGCGCGCGCCGCCCTTCTCCTGCACGACGACGCCGTCCTTGCCGTGCGTGGTGATCCGCACCCCGACCCGGGAGAGCACCTCCTCGTCGCTCCACCCGGACTTCTGCGAGATCAGGGCCGCCTCGTAGTCGTTGGTGAACAGGAACGACGCCCCGTCCACGAACTGCCGGATCATCGAGCCGTCGGACCAGGCGAGCTGCTGGGACGGATCGGCGGCGAAGCGGATCCCGCGGCTGCGGCACTCCTCGGTGTGGCGCAGCATCGCCTCCGGGTCGTTGGGGCTGATCACCGCGAGGTCGATCGGCTGGTCCAGCGTCAGCGGGCCGAGCTCGATCTCACGCGCCTCGCTCATCGCCCCGGCGTAGAACGACGCGATCTGGGCCTGCTCGCTGTCGGTCGTGCAGATGAACCGGGCCGTGTGCAGGATCTCGGACACCCGCACCCCGGAGCAGTCCACCCCGTGCCGCTCCAGCCAGGACCGGTAGTCGACGAAGTCCTCGCCCACCGACCCGACCAGCAGCGGGCGGACGCCGAGGTTGGCCAGACCGAAGGCGATGTTCGCGGCCACCCCGCCGCGACGGATCTGCAGGTCATGGACCAGGAACGACAGCGCGACCTTGTCCAGCTGGTCGAGCACGAGGCTGTCGGAGAACCGGCCGTCGAAGACCATCAGGTGGTCGGTGGCGATGGAGCCCGTGACTGCGATCCGCACGAGCGGTCACCTTACCGGCTGCCTGCCAGCGAGCAGGCGGCCCGACGAGGCACCGGACACAGTGCGGGTCGGGTCGGGTCTGCTCAGCTCAGTGGAAGCTGTCGCCGCAGGCGCAGCTGCCGGAGGCGTTCGGGTTGTCGATCGTGAAGCCCTGCTTCTCGATCGTGTCGGCGAAGTCGATCGTCGCCCCTTCCAGATAGGGGGCGCTCATCCGGTCGACGACCACCTCGACGCCGGAGAAGCCGCGCAGCAGGTCACCGTCGAGGGTCCGCTCGTCGAAGTACAGCTGGTACACCAGGCCGGAGCATCCGCCCGGCTGGACGGCCACGCGCAGCCTCAGGTCGTCGCGGCCCTCCTGCTCGAGCAGGCTCTGGACCTTGGCCGCGGCGACATCGGTGAGCAAGACGCCGTGCGTCGCGGTCTGCTCCTGGCCGGTCTGGTCCTGAACGGTCATCCGGGTCATCTCCGTGGGGTGTCGGGGTGCTGCCGCGAGGTACAGCGGCGCGTGACGCCGCCGCATTCCCGCCGCGGCAGGGGGACGGGCGGCCGGCTGGCTCCCTCTGCCGCCGGCATTCCCCTCCAGAGTAGGTGGCAGTCCCCCGTGATCGCCTCAGGCCGATCGGGACCAGGTCCGGGCGACCCGTTCGGCCCGGGCCGCCAGCCGGGTGGCAGGGGCGGCCAGGGAGGCGCTGATCTCGGCCGAGTTGCGGGCCACCGGGTAGGCGGCGTCGACGCCGATCGCCTGCATCTCCCGCCGGCCCACGTGGACCTGACCGGCGATCACCACCACGGGCACACCCGCCTGCTGCGCCGCTCCGGCCACTCCGGCCACCACCTTGCCCCGCAGCGACTGCCAGTCGAACCCACCCTCACCGGTCACGACGAGGTCGCAGCGCTTCAGCCGGGCGAGCAGGTCCACGGCGTCCAGGACCGCCTGCCCGCCGGGGATCCGGCGCCCTCCGATCAGCATCAGCCCGAAGCCGAGCCCACCGGCGGCCCCGGCACCTGGTTCGGCGGTCAGCCGGGGCGGGACGCCGCAGGCCCGGGTCGCGGCCGCGGCGAAGTCCCCCAGGGCTTGCTCCAGCTGCTGGGCCTGCTCCGGGGTGGCCCCCTTCTGCTCCGCGTAGCCCGCGCTGGCACCGTGGAACCCCAGCAGCGGCGAGTCCACGTCGCTGGCGATCCGGATCTCGATGTCCGCCCAGCGGGCCCTGACCGCCGCGAACGGGGTCAGCTCGGCCGCCGTGATCCCGGCCAGCCGGCCGCCGCCGGAGGTGAGCCGCTCGCCGAACCGCGGATCCGGCACCAGCCCCGCGGACGTCGCCAACTCCGCCAGCATGCCCGCACCCGCGTCATTCGTGCCGGATCCACCCAGCCCGGCGACGATCCGGCGCGCGCCGGCAGTCCGGGCCGCCTCGAGCAGGTGCGCGACGCCCGCGGTGCTGGTCCGGCCGGGGTCCCGGTCACGCTCGGGGACGAGCTGCAGCCCACACGCCTGCGCCGACTCGAGATAGGCGGTCGTCCCGCCGTCCGGTGACGCGACCAGCAGGACCCCCGCCGTGGTCGGTCTGCCGAGCGGCCCCGGCACCGTCACCTCGTGCAGGGTCCCGCCCAGGCCGGTGCGCAGCACGTCCAGGAAGCCCGGCCCGCCGTCGGACAGCGGGCACAGCTCGAGTTGGTCGTTCGGTGCGTGCCGTCGCCAGCCGTCCGCGATCGCCTCCGCCGCCTGCACCGCGGTCAGAGTGCCGCTGAAGCAGTCGGGAGCCACCAGCACGCGCACACCTGAAGTCTGCCAACCGCTGTCGCAGCGCTCGCCGCCGGTATCGGCCATCCCCGTCTCGACCGCCTGTCCGGGTCGATGTCCGGGTCGATATCCGGGTCGATGTCCGGGTCTGTGTCCGGGTCGATGTCCGGGTCGGTGTCCGGGTCTGCGTCCGGGTGGATTGTCCCGGGCGCCACGCGGATGGCCGATCGAGCGGGTCCCCGGATCTGCCGACGCAGTCCGGGGCGGCGGAGAGGAGCGGCAGATGGGCTCGATCCTGCTGCCCGGCATGCGCCTGATGCGCCGGCTCGGGATCACCGGGAAGTTCATCGCCATCGCGCTGCTGCTCTTGTTGCCGCTGGCCGTGAACGTGGCCGCCGGCTGGGACCAGGCATCCAGCCAGATCGCGGTCGCAGCCCGGGAGCGCCAGGGCCTGCTGGTGGCCGCTCCCCTGGTCCGGCTGCTGACCTGCCTGGCCGACGTCGAGACCTCGCCCGCGGGACGGATCCCGTCCCGGGAGCTGGCCGCCGCCCTGGACGCCGCGACCGAGGCCATGGACGCGGCGGGGCCTGGTGTGGTCGGCGCCGACGCCCGGGTCCGCTGGAACCAGGCCCGGGAGGGGGCGCGGCAGCTCGCGGGATCCGCCACGGCCGCCCTGCGCAGCGGTGCCGCGACGGCACGCGGCCAGGTGCTCGCGGTGATCCGGGACGTCGCCGATCGCTCCGACCTGAGGCTCGACCCGCAGCTGGACAGCCACTACCTGGTCGCCGTCCTGGTCGACCGGCTGCCGGCGCTGGTCTCGGCGATCGCCGGGACCGAGCGGGACCGGCTCGCCGTGGACGTCCCGGCGACCAGCCTGGCCGTCGGCCGGCACGCCGTCCTGGTCGCGGTCGACCTGCTGGACGCCGACCTGGCCTCGGCGCAGTCGGCCACCGGTTCGGGGCTCGCGTCCGGCGTGGGGCCCGCGGCCCATGCTCTGGATGCGACGGTCAGCCAGTACTCCGCGCGGCTGTCCGAGGCCCGGGCGTCGGGTGAGGTCCGGACCGTCTCGTCGTCGGCCGCCGCCCTGGCCACGGTGCTGTCCGGCGACCTGGACGCCCGGCTGGCGGCACGCCGCGGGCGACTGTCCCATCAGCGGACCGAACCCCTGCTGCTGACCCTCGCGGCGGTGCTCGCCGCCGCCTACCTGGTCGCCGCGCTGTACCGGGCCACCGCCCGGGACGTCCGCGTCGTGCTGACCGACATCAGCACGGTCACCAACGGCGCGCTGAACCAGACCCCGCCGCTGGCCGGCCGGGACGAGTTCGCCCAGATGAGCCGGACCCTGGTCTTCGCCCGGGACCGGCTGACGGCGCTGCTGGGAGCGCTCCGGTTCCGGGCCACCCACGACGAGCTGACGGCGTTGGGCAACCGCGCACTGTTCCAGGAGAAGCTGGACGAGACCCTCGCCGCCGGCCGGCATCAGGTGGCCGTCGTGCTCGCCGACCTGGTCCGGTTCAAGGATGTCAACGACAGCTTCGGTCACGACATCGGCGACCGGCTGCTGCGCACCGTGGGTGCCCGCTTCCATCGCGCGGTCGGCCGGCGCAACCTGGTGGCCCGGCTGGCCGCCGACGAGTTCGCCATCCTCGTCACCGACGCCTCGTCCCCGCGCGACGTGCAGCACGTGATCGCCCAGCTGCGCGGCGCGCTGGCCGACCCGGTCGACATCGACGGCCGGCAGTTCCACACCCGGGTGGCGATCGGCGCCACCGTGCACGACGGCGGCCCGGCGTCGTCCCGGGACCTGCTCCGCCAGGCCGCCGTGGCGCTCAGCGCGAGCAAGGCGGAGCAGCGTGCCGGGGACGCCTTCTACCGCCCTGCCATGCAGGACCGCACCCGCGACCGGACGGAGCTGTCCGCCGACCTGGTCGCCGCGCTCGATCAGGGCCAGTTCTCCCTGCTGTACCAGCCGATCGTGGACCTCGCGACGGGGAACCTGCGCGGCGCGGAGGCGCTGGTCCGCTGGCTGCACCCGTCCCGGGGGCCGCTGCCGCCGACCACCTTCGTGCCGCTGGCCGAGGCCACCGGCCTGATCGTGCCGCTCGGGCGGTGGGTGCTGCGCGAGGCGGTGCAGCAGCTGGCCTCCTGGCGGCGGGACTGCCCGGACGCCTACCCGCTGACCCTGGATGTGAACCTGTCGGCCGACCAGCTCGAGGACGCGTCGCTGCCCGGCGAGCTGCTCTGCCTGATCGACGAGACCGGGATCGACCCGTCCCGGCTGGTGCTGGAGATCACCGAGTCCGCCCTCGTGCGGGACCTCGATCGGGCCCTGCGCCGGCTCGGGCAGCTGTCCGCCACCGGGGTGCGGATCGCCCTGGACGACTTCGGCACCGGCTACTCCTCGCTCAGCGTGCTGCGCGACCTGCCGGTCACCGTGCTCAAGGTGGACAAGTCCTTCGTGGACGGGATCGACGACCCGGCCGGGCCCGCCGCGCGCCTGCTGAGCAGCATCGTCGACCTCGGCGCCGGGCAGGGCATGGAGGTCATCGCCGAGGGGGTGGAGAGCACCGAGCAGGTGGAGAGCCTGCGCCGGATCGGCTGTCACCTGGGGCAGGGGTACCTGTGGTCCCGGCCGCTGCCGGCCGAGGCAGTGGCCGACCTGCTACGGGCGGAGCAGCTCACGTCCCTGAGCCAGATCCTGCCCGGCGGCGCGCCGCGGCCCCGTACCGCCGAGCACGATCACGCCGGCGAGCACGATCACGGCTGACCGAGGGCCGCCAGCAGCAGGGTCTCGGCCAGGCAGGCCCGCTCGAACTCCGCCAGATGCAGGGACTCGTCGGTGCCGTGCGCCCGGGTGTCGGGATCCTCGACCCCGGTGACCAGCACCGTGGCGTCCGGGAACACCCGGCCCAGCTCGGCGATGAACGGGATCGAGCCGCCGACACCCATGTGCACCGGCGCACGCCCCCACGCCTGCGCCAGCGCCCACCGGGCCAGGTCGTAGTCGGCGCCGCCGACGTCGCCGGACCACGGCCACCCGGACTCGCCGAGCGTGACCCGCACCTGGGCGCCCCATGGCGCGGCCGCCTCGAGATGCCCGCGCAGCGCGTCGAACGCGGACAGCGGATCCTGCCCGGGCGCGAGCCGCATGGAGAACTTGGCCCGCACGGACGGCAGCAACGTGTTGGACGAGGTGGCCACCGAGGGCACGTCGATCCCGGTGATGGTCAGTGCCGGCCGGGTCCACAGCCGCGATTCGAGGCTGCCGGTGCCGATCAGCTCGACCCCGTCCAGCACTCCGGCGTCGGCGCGCAGGGCCGCCTCGCCGTAGCCGAGGTCGTCCGCGCCACCGGCCACGAGGCCCTCCAGGGCGAGCACGCCACGGTCGTCCCACAGCCCGGCCAGCAGCTTCAGGGTGGCGGTCATCGCGTCCGGGACCGCGCCGCCGAACATCCCGGAGTGCACCGCGTGGTCGAGCGTGCGGACCTCGATCACCCCGTCGACCAGCCCGCGCAGGCTGGAGGTCAGGGCGGGCACGCCGATCTGCCAGCTACCCGAGTCGGCCACCACGATCAGGTCCGCGTCCAGCCGGTCGCGATGGGCCTGCAGGAAGGCGGCGAAGGTCGGCGAGCCGATCTCCTCCTCGCCCTCGACGAACACCGTGATCCCGACGCCGAGCTGCCCGGCCAGGGCGCGCAGTGCCGCGAGGTGGACGACGATCCCCGCCTTGTCGTCCGCCGCGCCGCGACCGTAGAGGCGGCCGTCGCGCTCCTGCGGTTCGAAGGCCGGGTTGGTCCACAGGTCCGGGTCGCCGGGTGGCTGCACGTCGTGGTGGGCGTAGAGCAGGACCGTCCGCGAGCCGGGCGGGCCGGGCCGGCGCGCCACCACGGCCGGGGCACCCGGCACGCCGTCCGCCTCGGCCCGCAGGATCTCGACCTCGGGCATCCCCGCGGCGCGCAGGAGCCCGCCCACGACCTCGGCGCTGGCCTGCACCTCGGCCTGGTCGAACGCGGTCGCCGAGACGCTCGGGATCCGCACCAGCGCCTCCAGGTCGGCGCGCAGCCCGGGCGCCAGGGCGAGCACCGTGGCCCGAAGCTCTTCGACGGTCTCCGGTGTCAGGGGCGCCTCGGGGTGGGCGGAACCGGTCTGCTGCTGGCTCATGCTCGTCACCGTAGTGCGACCGGTGAGCGGGGTGCGCGGCCGGCTGCGTGGATCAGGCCGGCTGCGTGGATCAGGCCGGCGTGGATCAGGCCGGCTGCGTGGATCAGGCCGGCGTGGATCAGGGTGGTGCCGGCAGCCCGTACCCTGGTTCCGTGTTCGGACGGCAGCGGAATCAGCAGCAGCAGGTCGTGACCGTGCAGCCCAAGCCCGACGGCAAGGGCCGGCCCACGCCGACCCGCCGCGAGGCCGAGGGACGCAACCGGCGCCCCCTGGTCTCGGGCGGCCGGGCCGCCGCCGCGAAGCCCGGCGCCACCAAGGAGGAGCGCAAGGCCGCCCGCGCGGCCCAGCGGCTCGCCGTCCGCAATGACCGGACCCGGACCCGCCAGGCCCTGCTGACCGGCGACGAGCGGCACATGCCCGTCCGCGACCGGGGTCCGGCCCGCCGCTACGCGCGGGACTACGTCGACGCCCGGCGCAATCCCGGCGAGTACTTCCTGCCGTTCATGCTCCTGCTGCTGCTGGTCGGCATCGTCCGGATCCCGCTCCTGCAACTGGCGGCGCCGCTCGTGCTGTACACCGTCGGCCTGGGGGTCGCCGTGGACGAGTACCTGCTGCGGCGGCGGATGATCAGGATCACCACCGAGCGCTTCGGGGCGGACGCCGCCCGGGGCGTGGGTGGCTACGCGATGATGCGCGCCCTGCAGATCCGCCGGTCCCGCCTGCCCCGGCCGGTGGTGAAGCGCGGCCAGTTCCCCGAGTAGAGCCGCGGTGGCAGAGACCGCGCGGTAGATCGGCCCCGCCAGCAAGCGCGGCGGATTGTGGCGTGTATCACAGTTGCTCCGTAATGTCTCCTTCGGTGGATACCTCGATGGGGGCTCCTGGACGGGGGACCGATGAGCACGCTGATCAGCATGAACGAGGTGCCTGCGGCCGACCGGCTCGACTACGTCCAGGAGATCACCGCCGCGACCTGGGTGCCGATGGAGTGTCGCGCCGAGAGCAGGGCGGACTACTGGGCGGAGTTCCGGGCCAGCGGTCTCGGGCCGATGCAGGTCGTCGTCATGGACGTCATGCCGATCACGGTGCACCGGACCGGCCCACTGATCTCCCAGGTCGACCCGGACATGCTGAAGATCCTTCTGGTCTGCAGCGGCACGTCCGTGGTCGATCAGGACGGTCGGCAGGCCCGGCTGTCCCCGGCGGAGTTCGCGCTCTACGACACCCGCCGGCCGTACGTCGTCAGCTGCGGCGTGGGTGACGAACGACCGACACGGCTCATGACCTTCATGTTCCCGCCGACCGTTCTGCCGCTGTCCCGCAACCGGCTCAGTGGGCTGTCCGCAGTCCGGATCCCGGCGACCACCGGGCTGGGCGATCTGACGTCCCGGTTCCTCCTGGACCTGGCGAACAACATCGATCACTACACGCCGGCCGAGGCGGCGCGGCTGGCCACGGTCGCGATGGAGGTGCTGGCGACGCGGTTGGCGCGCGAGCTGGATGCCGGCCCGTGGGGCACGCCTGAGACCCGCAGGCATGCCCTGCTGACCAGCGTCCAGGCGTTCGTCCTGCAGCACTTGAGCGACCCTCAGCTGTCCCCGGCCACCATCGCGGCCGCCCACCACATCTCGCTGCGCTCCCTGCACCAGCTCTTCCAGGACGAGGGCCTGACGGTGGCCGGATGGATCAGGCAGCGCCGGCTGGCACGCTGTCGGCGCGATCTCGCCGATCCCGCGCTCGCCGGTCGCCCGGTGGCGGCGATCGCCGCCCGGTGGGCGTTCTCCAGCGCCGCCGAATTCAGCCGGACGTTCCGCGCCGTTCACGGGATGCCGCCGACGGAGTACCGCAGGATTGCGCGCGCTGCACAGGAGTCTGCGCGGTAGCCCAACGACGCACGCCCTGCGCCCCCGGCACTGTCGTCCTGTTGGGGTTGCCCGATCGAGGCGCGACCGATGGAACAGGCGCGACGGAGGTGGTCACCATGACCGCGACGCAGGAGCGGGTGCGGACGGGGCGTTACGCGCTGGGGCGCAGTCCTGAGGAGTACGAGCGGCTGCGATCGCAGGCGCGGGTGTGGGAGGACGCCACCGCGCGCGCGCTGGACCGGGTGGCCCTCTCCCCCGGGGCGCGGTGCCTGGACGCCGGGTGCGGCCCGGGCGAGACGATGCGCCTGCTCGCCGAGCGGGTGGGACCGTCCGGTCAGGTCGTCGGCCTGGACGTCGACGCCGCGATCGGAGACGAGGCAGCGGCGATGCTGCATCGGTCGGGTCACCGGCAGTGCTCCTTCCGGGCCCACGACCTCACCGTCGACGAGCCGATCCCGCAGGCCCCCTTCGACCTGGTGTACGCCCGGCTGTTGATCTTCCACCTGCCCCAGCGCCTCGACGTTCTGCGCCGGCTCTGGGACGCGGTCGCCCCCGGGGGTTGCCTCCTCGTCCAGGACTACGACCTGCGCGCCATCGGCGTGCTGCCCTCCCTGGCCAGCGTCGAGGAGGCCATGCGGGTGTTCGCCGGCGCCTTCGGCGCCCTCGGGGGCGACATCCACGCCGGCACGCGCATGCCCGACCTGTTCGCCCGAGCCGGAATCGGATCTCCCGACGGCACCGACGTGGCGGGGCGGATCGAGCCCTTCGGCACCGGCCGATTCATCCTGGAGCACACGCTTCGCAGCATCGTCCCGGCCGCCGTCGCCCACGGTGTGACGACTCAGCAGCGGGCCGACGCCACTGTCGCCGCCCTGTCCGAGGACGCCGCCCGGTTCCCGGATCGTCCGATGCTGTGGCCGCTGATGATCGGTACCTGGAAGCGCAAGAACCGCTCCTGACCGATGTCGCGTATGACCAGCAAGAGGTATGCGGATCACGATCGAAGACAAGGCCACCAGCGGCGCCGGCATCGTCGGCACGACGGGTGGGTGGGGGGAACCATGGAGATCTTGACCTGTCCGGACGCGGCGTGTGCCGTTCCGGCGGAGGTGCTGGACCGGTGGCACTGGGCGTCCACCGACGGCCCCGTGGAGCACATCCGGACACGATGCGTGCGCGGGCACGTGTACACCGTTCCCTGCGATGGGGTCTGGGCCGCCTTCGCCGAGACTCCGTCGGCACGCGGCATCACGGTCCAGCGGCGGCCGCGACCTTGGCCCCAGCCGTTCGGCCCCTCAAGAGGCGAGGCTGGGCGTGAGCGCTGAGGAGGTGGCTCATGCGTTACCTCGACCTTTCCCAGATGGCTCCCCCTGATGACCTGGGCCCTGAGCAGGTCCTTCTGGTCCGTCACCCGGCCGCGGGGCTGGAGGCGATCGTTGTCGTCGACAACCTGGCGTTGGGCCCGGCCATCGGAGGCCTGCGCCTTGCCGGGGATGTGACTGCGGCCGAGGTGGCGCGCCTGGCGCGGGCGATGACGATGAAGAACGCGGCCGCCGGCCTACCTCATGGTGGGGCCAAGGCGGGCATCGTTGCCGACCCCGCCCTGCCGCGACGGGACAAGGAGCGGCTCGTCCGCGCGTTCGCCGTGGCCATTCGCAACCTGGAGACCTACATTCCCGGGCCGGACATGGGCACCGACGAGACGTGCATGGCGTGCCTGCATGACGAGATCGGCAGGGGCGTCGGGCTGCCACGAGTGCTCGGCGGGATCCCGCTGGACGAGATCGGCGCAACTGGCTACGGCCTGGCCGCGTGCGCGGAGGCGCTCCAGGCCGCCGGGCGCCTCCAGCTGCGAGGGGCGACGGTCGCCGTTCAGGGTTTCGGCGCCGTCGGCCGGCACGCGGCCCGTTTCCTCGTCGAACGAGGAGCGGTCATCGTCGGGGTGGCCGACACCAGCGGCGCCGTGATCGACGCCGCCGGACTCGACCTCGACCGCCTCCTGGCCTGGAAGTCCGAGGGCAAGGGCGTTGCCGACCTGCCCGGCACACTGTCGACCACGCTCGAGGCGCTCATTCGTCAACCGTGCGACCTGTGGATCCCCGCTGCCCGGCCCGACGTGTTCACGGCAAGCAACGCCGACCAGGTCCGGGCCCGCATCGTGATCCCGGGCGCGAACATCCCGGCCACGCCCGAGGCCGAGGCCCGGCTGCATGACCGCGGCGTGCTCATGATCCCCGACTTCATCGCCAATGCGGGCGGGGTGATCTGCGCCGCGGTCGAGCATCGCGGCGGGACCGAGGCGGAGGCGTTCACCCAGATCCGCGACCGGATCCGGGCCAACACCCTTGAGGTCCTGGCCCGCACCGAGGCCGAGCAGCTCACCCCACGGGCCGCGGCCGAGCAGATGGCCCGAGACCGTCTGGACGACGCGATGTCCTACCGCCGGCGCTTCTGAGATCCCATCAGACGGTGAAGGGAGCCGGTCATGCCGCGCTACGTGACTCTCATGGACTGGACCGAACAGGGCGCCGCGCGCTGCCACGACCTGATCGCGCGGGCCGGTGAGCTCGAGGCCCTGATCCACGGCCTCGGCGGCACGATCCGCGAGCATCTGTACACCTTCGGCGAGCACGACATCGTCCTGGTCACGGAGTTCCCCGACGACCGGGCCGAGGCGATCGCCATGCTCCACCTGGCCTCGCTCGGCGACGTCCGCACCACCACCATGCGCGCCTTCACCGACCAGGAGACCGGCGCGCTCGTCGTGGCCTCAGCGAAGCTCAGCCGTCGGACCCACACCGCGTCCCGGGAGAGCGACCGGCCGGAGCCGGAGATCGCCTTCTGGCCGCCTGACGCGTGAGGGCGGGCGGCAGGCCCTAGGGTCGCGGCATGGAGTATCGGTTTCTCGGCCGCAGCGGCCTGAAGATCAGCGAGATCGCCTACGGCAACTGGCTCACGCACGGGTCGCAGATCGAGACGGACGTCGCCACCGCATGCGTGCACGCCGCCCTGGACGACGGCATCACCACCTTCGACACCGCCGACGTCTACGCGAACACGGCGCCGAGGAGGTGCTCGGGCGACGCGCTGAAGGGCGGCGGCGGGAGAGCCTGGAGATCTTCACCAAGGTGTACTGGCCGACCGGGCCGGGCGGGCCGAACGACTGCGGCCTGTCCCGCAAGCACATCATCGAGTCGATCAACGGCTCGCTGCGCCGGCTGCGGACCGACTACGTCGACCTCTACCAGGCGCACCGCTACGACACCGAGACCCCGCTCGAGGAGACCATGCAGGCCTTCGCCGACCTCGTCCGGGCCGGGCAAGGCGCTCTACATCGGGGTCAGCGAGTGGACCGCGGAGCAGATCCGGGCCGGCCACGCGCTCGCCCAGGAGCTCGGCGTGCCGCTGGTCTCCAGCCAGCCGCAGTACTCGATGCTCTGGCGGGTGATCGAGGGCGAGGTCGTGCCGACCTGCGCGGAACTCGGGCTGTCCCAGATCGTCTGGTCGCCGATCGCGCAGGGCGTGCTCACCGGCAAGTACCTGCCCGGCGCAGCCACCGCCGGCGGGCTCGCGCGCCACCGACGAGAAGGGCGGCGCCACCTTCATCCAGCGGTTCATGGACGACGACGTGCTGACGCGGGTCCAGCTGCTCGAGCCGATCGCCCGCGACCTCGGGCTGTCGCATGGCCCAGCTCGCGGTCGCGTGGGTGCTGCAGAACGACAACGTGGCGGCAGCCCTCGTCGGGGCGTCCCGGCCGGAGCAGGTGCACGAGAACGTCAAGGCATCCGGGGTCCGGATCCCGCCGGAGGCGATGGCAGCGATCGACACCGCGCTCGGCGACGTCGTGATCAGCGACCCGGGCAAGACCGCGGAGGGCGCGCCCAAGCGACGTCCGGTCTGACGCCTGCCGCTCGCGCTCCCCGTTCAGCCTGCCCGTCAGCCTGCCCGTTCAGCCTGCCCGTTCAGCCTGCCCGTTGAGCCTGCGCGTTCAGCCTGCCGTGGGGTCACTCGACCGGGCGCAGGCTCATCGGGCCGTACACCCGCTCGCCCTCTCTCAACAGCGAGACCGACTCCACCCCGCTGTCCACCAGGTCGCGCCAGACCTCACCGACCCACGACTCGGCGTCCGCCTGGCTCGGGAAGCTGTGCCGGGGCAGGGAAGCCCCGGTCAGCACCGTGCCGTCGGCCGCCTCGTACTGCCACGTCCACCCGCTCATGACCGAACGGTACCCAGCGGGCGGGCCGTTCGGCGGCCCGGGCGTCCGGCGGCTCGGCCGTCAGCCGATGTCGCGCCGCCGCAGCCCCGCCATACCCGCGGCGAGCAGCGCCGCCGCGATCACGGTCAGCCAGACCAGCGGAGTGAGCGCGAACGGTGACCCGGGCAGCTTCGGCGTGTGCGCGAACGGGGACAGGTCCAGGGCCCACTGGTTCAGCTTGAACAGCGGGCCGAACTCCCCGATCAGCAGGAACGCCACCAGCGCCACCCAGCCGAGCACGCCCAGCCGCGGGAGCAGCCCGAAGCCGGCCACCACGATCCCGGTCATCAAGGCGGCCGCGGGGAGCTGGACCAGCGCGGCGGCCAGCACCCGGCCGATGTCCCCGGCGTGCCCGGTCTGCGTGGCGTAGACGATGCCGGCCGACAGGCCGCCGACGAGCAGCAGGGCCAGCACGCCGCTCAGGGCGATCAGCACATGGCTGGTGGCCCAGCGCACGCGCCCGGTCGATGTGGCCAGCACCGGCTCGGCGCGCAGCGCCGACTCCTCCGAGCGCAGCCGCATCGCGGCCTGGACCCCGTAGACGGACACGAACACCGCGATGAAGCTGAACTCCGTGGCCAGGAACGCGTCGGTCAGTCCCTTCTCGCCGCCCAGCCGGGTGAACATCTCCCGGGCCTGCTCGCTGTCCATCATCGTGCCGACGCTCGTGGCGATGCTCCCGAGCACGGCGCCGAGCAGGGCGAACGCCACCAGCCAGCCGATCAGCAGGCCGCGCTGCAGACGCCAGGCCAGGCCGAGCGGGGTGGACAGCCCGGGGCTCGCGACGGCCGGTCCCGGCCGGTCCGGGAGCAGCCCCGCGCCGTGGTCACGGCGCCGGGTCAGGGCGTACCCGATCACCGTCGTCACCGCGGCGAAGGCGAGCAGCGGGATGGCGACCCACCACCGGTTCCCGGCGAAGGGCCGCATCTGCTGGGCCCAGCCGATCGGGGACAGCCAGGACAGCCAGCGCGGGCCGTCCGACGGTGAGGCGTCGCCGATCGCCCGCAGCACGTAGGTCGCACCGAGGAACGCCGACGCCAGGCCGGTCGCGGCCCGGGCGCTGGTGGTCAGCTGGGCGAACACCAGGGCCACCGAGCCGAAGGCGATACCGGTCAGGCACCAGGACAGCCCGAAGGCCAGCGAGCCGTCCGCCGGCAGCCCGGTAGCCATCACCCCGACTGCGGTGCAGAAGCCGAGCAGCAGGTTCGACCCGATGACGAGCAGCATCGACGCGGTCAGCGGTGCGAGCCTGCCCAGCACCGTCGAGCCGAGCAGCTCCAGCCGTCCGGCCTCCTCCTCGGCGCGGGTGTGGCGCACGGCGACGATGATCGCCAGCACGGCGACCAGGGCCGCGCCCATCGCGCTGAGCTTGATCATGGACAGCGCGCCGAGCGAGGTCGGGTCGTAGATCCGGCCGTACAGGGCGACCAGCGACGGGATGTCGTTGATCCCGGCCGCGGCCTCCACCCGGGAGGAGACCGACGGGTACAGCCCGACCGTGGCCGAGGCAGAGCTCGCGGCGGTGAGGACGAAGACCGCCAGCCACACCGGGAGCATGACCCGGTCCCGGCGCACGGCCAGCCGGACGAGCTCCCAGGTTCCGGTGAGGGCGCTCATGACCCGGCACCGACCGGCTCGGCCGCGGGCTCCTCCTCGGCGTAGTGCCGCAGGAACAGCTCCTCCAGGGTCGGCGGCTGACTGACCAGGCTGCGCACGCCCGCCTCGGTCAGCTTGCGCAGGACACCGTCCAGCTGCGTGGACTCGACCTCGCAGCGCACCCGCAGGCCCTCGACCTCGAGGTCGTGCACGCCGGGCGTGGCCTCCAGCCCGATCACCGGGGCGGCCAGCTCGGCGCTGATCGACGTCCGGGTCAGGTGCCGCAGATCGCTGAGGGTGCCGGACTCCACGGTGCGGCCGTTGCGGATGATGCTGACCCGATCGCACAGCGCCTCTGCCTCAGCCAGGATGTGGCTGGACAGCAGCACGGTCCGGCCGTCACCGCGCTCGGCGTTGATGCAGTCGCGGAAGGCCTCCTCCATCAGCGGGTCCAGCCCCGAGGTGGGCTCGTCCAGCAGCAGCAACTCGACGTCGGACGCCAGCGCGGCGATCAGCGCGACCTTCTGCCGGTTGCCCTTGGAGTACGCGCGGGCCTTCTTGGTCGGATCCAGGTCGAACCGTTCCAGCAGGCTCGCCCGGCGCTTCGGGTCCAGGCCGCCGCGCAGCCGGCCGAGCAGGTCGATCACCTCACCCCCGGTGAGACTGGGCCACAGCGAGACGTCACCCGGGACGTAGGCGAGCCGGCGGTGCAGGCTCGCGGCGTCCCGCCACGGGTCGCCGCCGAGGATCTGGACCTGCCCACCGTCAGCGCGCAGCAATCCCAGCAGGACGCGCAGCGTGGTGGTCTTCCCTGCCCCGTTCGGGCCCAGGAACCCGTGCACCTCGCCGGGGGTCACCGCGAGGTCGAGCCCGTCCAGGGCGCGGGTGCGACCGAAGGACTTGGTGAGTCCCGAGATCTCAATGGTGAATGGCATGTCGTCACTCTACAGACATTTCACGAGTCTGCGAATAGACTGAAGACTGTGAATGCAGAGCCGAGCCCGGACGGTCGAGACCAGCGAGCCGTGGCCACCTTCATCGAGCGCTTCGCCGGCTCGCTGATCGAGGCCGGCATGCCCCGGATGCCGTCCCGGGTGTTCGCCGCGCTGCTGGTCAGCGACTCGGGCTACCTGACGGCGGCGGAACTGTCCGAGCGCCTGCTGATCAGCCCGGCAGCCGTGTCGGGAGCCGTCCGCTACCTGAACCAGGTCGACCTGGTCAGCCGCGAGCGGGAGCGCGGCGCGCGCCGGGACCACTACCGGGTCAACGGGGACGTCTGGTTCGAGGCGTCGCTGCACCGCGAGCAGATGCTGAACCGCTGGGCGGACCGGTTGCGCGAGGGCATCGCGGCGCTCGGCGCCCAGACGCCGGCCGGCGTGCGGATGGGCGAGACGCTGGAGTTCATCGAGTTCGTCCTGCTCGAACTGCCGCTGATGCTCGACCGCTGGAAGGAGCGGCGGGCCGCGTTGCGGGACAGCCGTGGCCAGGGTTCCGGCACCGGCGGCACCGACCGCTAGTCTCGGCGGACCGTGGGCCAGAACGATTCGCACGAGGACGCTGCCGAGCTGCGCGCTGTGCTGCTGGGCAGCGCGGCGCAGCCCTGGCCGGCGCCGGGCTGCGGGTGCGTCGCCTGCCGTGCCGCGACCGCGCCTGGTGTGCACGGTCCCGTCCTGCCCGCGCTGACCGGTCTCGAGGTGCCCGGCGTCGTCCGGATCGACGGCCCACCCGGGCCCGGCCCCAGCGCGGGCGTCCGGCTCGTCACTCGTCGCCGGTCGGGCGGCGACGGCGCCTGGCCCGCGCCCGGCGAGCGCCTGGAACTGCCCGGACTCCGGCTGGCGGCGCTGCCCGCGGCCGACCCGGACGAGTCCGTGCTTGTGCTCGGGGCCGCGGGCCGGACCGTGCTCTGGGCGCCCCGGCCCGGGCCCCTCCCGGATGCCACGCTCGAGGCCCTGTCCGGTGGACGGCTGGACGCGGCGGTGCTGTCCGTCGCAACCCCGCCGGCACGGTCCGGCCAGGCGGGCGATGCTGCTGTCCCGTCCGAAACTGCCGTCCCGCCCGGCGCTGCCCTCCCTGTAGGGGCGCGGGCGCTGCCGGGCAGCGCACCATTGGGCCTGGCCCACGAGTTAGCGCGGCTGCGCGCGGCGGACGCCCTCGCCCCGGACGCGCACCTGGTCGCGGTGGGCCTGAGCCACGACGGGCCGGTTCGCGGACGGCTGACCGGATCCGGCGCCGAGCTGGCACTGCGCGACTGGGAGGTCGAGACGCCGCCGGACGGGACAGTGCTGCGGATCTGGGCCGGGGCAGCAGCCGGCGTGACCCCGGCGCGGCGGCAGCCGGTGCCGCATCGGACGCTGGTGCTCGGTCCCGCCGGGTCCGGCAAGTCCGAGCTCGCCGAGGCGCTGCTGGCCGCGGAACCGGCCGTCCTGTACGCCGCGACCGGGCCGGTGCCGGACGGCGCCGACACCGACTGGGCCGACCGCGTCCGCGGCCACCAGGCCCGCCGCCCCCCGTGGTGGCACACCCGTGAAGGCAACGACCTGGCCGCGGCGCTGGCCGAGCCCGGGCCGCCCGTCCTGGTCGACTCGATCGGCACCTGGCTGGCGCCCGCGCTCGACCGCAGCGGAGCCTGGCAGGACCGGCCGGACTGGCGGGCGCAGTTGGATGCCGAGCTGGACGGCCTGGTCCGGGCCTGGCGCGGCAGCGCCCGCCGGCTGGTGGCCGTCGGCGAGGAGGTCGGCTGGGGCGTGGTGCCGCAGACCCGCGCCGGCCGGCTGTTCCGGGACCTGCTCGGCCCGCTGGTGCAACGTCTGGCCAGCGAGTCGGAGCGCGTGCTGCTGGTCGTGGGGGGCAGGATCCTGACGTGCTGACGCCAGACGGGCCCCCTGCCGGGCGGACGATGGACGAGTTGCTGGCGGCCGTGTCGCCGCCCGACCGCTCGGCCGAGGCGCCGGCCCGGCAGTGGATCGACGCCCTGGCCCGCCGTGACGGGCTGCCACCCGACGCCGGGCTGGGCGACCTGGCCACGCTGGCGATCTGGTGGGCCCAGGTCCGGGCAGGCCGGCCCACTCAGGACCCGGTCCGGGCGGTGCACGTCGTGCCGTCCGGCGTGCAGCCGCTGGTGCCGCCAGCGACCGTCCGGACGGTGCCCCTGGACCCGCCTGCCGCCGGGTCCGCGATCGGCTGGGGCGCCGACCTGGCCGACGAACTCGTCGATACCGGCGTCGATCTGATCGTGCTCACCGTCGCCGATTCCCTGGGGTCCAGGATCCTCGCCGGGCACCTGCTCGATCTCGACCCGGTCGAGGCCAACGGCTGGCCGCGGGACACCGGGGTGGACGACGACGGCTGGATGCGCGACACCGTCGCGATCCGGGACGGGTTGCGCCGCCTGCGCGGCCTGCGCGGGCTCCCGCACGCGGCGCTGGAGGCGCTGGCCGGTCCCCGGCACGCCGCCGGTGCCGGGCTGCTGGCGGGTGCGACCGTCCGGCGCACCCCGGTGCTGCTCGACGGGCTCGGCGCCTCGACCGTCGCGCTGCTGATCCGCGACGCGGCACCGGCGGCTACCGGATGGTGGCAGGTGGCCCACCTCGCCCCGCACCCGCTGCACGCCCAGGTTGTCGCCGCGCTCGGCCTCGACCCGTTGATCCGGCTCGGGATCGGCGCCGAGGACGGGACCGGTGGGCTGCTCGGGCTCAGCGTGGTCGACCTGGCCGCGCGGCTGCTGGCCGCCTGCGGCCCGCCAGGACCGCAGTGATCCGGCCCGGCCGCGGGGACGGCGCAGGCGCCGCGCGTGACGCCGTCCGGCTGGCCGTCGGGACCCTGACGGCCGTGCCCGTGCCCGCCCCCGTGACCGTGGACCGGCGACGGGCCGGGCTGGCGATGCTGCTCGCCCCGGCGGTCGGTCTGCTCGTCCCGGGTGCAGCCGCAGCCGTGGTCGCCGCGCTGGCGGGCAGGCTCGGGCTGTCGACGCTGCCCGCCGCGGTGCTGGCGATCGGCACGGTCGCGCTGGCCGACCGCGGGCTGCACCTGGACGGGCTGGCCGACACCGCAGACGGCCTGGCCGCCTCCTACCGCCGTGAGCGGTCCCTCGAGGTGATGCGCAGCGGAAGCGTCGGGCCGGCCGGGGCGGTCGCGCTCGTCCTCGTGCTCGGCGTCCAGATCAGCGCCCTGGCCGAGGCGCTGGCGGGCACGGGTCCGTTGGCGGTCGCGGTGGCGGTCATGGCCGGGCGCTCGGCGCTGCCGCTGGCGTGCGTCCGGGGCGTCCCAGCGGCGCGCCCGGAGGGGCTCGGGGCGACGGTCGCCGGCAGCGTCCCGCGCTGGCAGGCGGCGGCCGCGCTGGCGCTGACCTGCGTCGTGGGTGCCGCGCTGGCGGCGGGCGCCGCGGCGCTCGCCTGGGCGCCGGGTGCCACGGACGGGATCGGTGCGGCGATTCGGGCCGCTGGCGCGGTGCTGGCCGCGTGGCTGGTCGCGGCAGTGGTCGTCCGGCGGGCCTGCACCCGTTTCGGCGGCGTGACCGGCGACGTCCTCGGGGCAGTGGTCGAGCTCGGCACCGCAGCCGCCCTCGTCGTCCTGGCCCTCGGCAGCTGACCCGGGGCCGGCGGCAGAGGTCAGCAGCAGAAGACGGCGGCAGAAGACGGCGGCAGAGCCTCAGTTCGGGCGCGAGGTGACGAACGGCGGGCGGGTCACCCGGCAGCGCAGCGGTCGGCCGCGGACGTCGACCAGCACCTCGTCCTCCTCGGCCACGGAACGGTCCAGCAGCGCCAGCGCGATGCCCTGGCCGAGGGTCGGCGAGAACGTGCCCGACGTGGTGCCGCCGAGTCTCGCCCCGTCCTCGGCCAGCACCGGCAGGTCACCCCGGGGCACGCCGCGCTGCACCGCGAGCAGCCCCCATGCCTGCCGGTCGGCGCCGCGCTCGCGCTCGGCCAGCAGCACCTCACGACCCCAGAACTCCGGCTTCCGCCAGCCCACCGCCCAGCCGACCCGGGCCTGCACCGGAGTGATCTCCAGCGACAGCTCGTGCCCGTGCAGGGGGTAACCCATCTCGGTCCGCAACGTGTCCCGGGCCCCGAGGCCGCAGGGCAGCCCGCCGCGGGCGACGACCGCCGCGAGCAGGGCGCGCCACAGCGACACCGCCCGCCCGGCCGGGACGAGCAACTCGTAACCGCGCTCCCCCGTGTACCCGGTGCGGCACACCGTGACCAGCTCGCCGTCCCTGGCCACGTCCGCGAAGGCCATGTAGTCCAGGGCGGTCGGCAGGTCCAGCTCGGCGAGCACCGCCTCCGCCTGCGGGCCCTGTACCGCCAGCACCGCGAGGTCGTCGTGCAGGTCGGCGACCCGGATCCCGGCCGGAGCCGCGGCAACCAGCCGCCGGGCCACCTCGGCGCAGTTCGCCGCGTTCGGGATCAGCAGCACGTCGTCCTCGCCGCGCAGGTAGACGATCAGGTCGTCCACCACGCCGCCCGACGCCGGGTCGCAGCACAGCGTGTACTGCGCCCTTCCCGGGGCGATCCGGCCCAGGTCGTTCGTCAGGCGCGAGTTCACGAAACCGGCCGCGCCCGGCCCGGTCACGGCGAGCTTGCCCAGGTGGCTGACGTCGAACAGGCCGACCTGCCCGCGGACGGCGGCGTGCTCGCGCAGCACCCCGCCCCCGGGGTATTCGATCGGCATCTGCCAGCCGCCGAAGTCGGCCAGCTTCGCCCCGAGCGTGCAGTGCTCGCCGTGCAGGGCCGTGCGCCGTGCGATTGGATCAGACCCACCTGCAGACATGCCCGCAACCTATCCCCTGCCCGGATCCCACCTGCTCCCCTGCCCGGACCCCACCTGCTCCCCTGCCCGGACCCCACCCGCGCCGGTGCGACGTCCTGCCTGGAGAGCCGCCGGTCACGGACACGCCACTAGCATCGGCGCCGGGAACCTGAGCCGGAGCTCCGGCGGGCCGCCCACCCACGACAGCACGCGACAGCCACCACCCAGGACCGCGGAAAGAAGGACCCGTGCCGACGCTGACCCTCTCCGCCAAGGAGCCCGCCGCCGCCAAGGCCGACGCGCTGATCGTCGGCGTGGTCCGCGGCCCGTCGGGTCCCCGGCTGTACGGGGCCGACCGGCTGCCCGCGCCGTTGCGGCGCAGCCTGACCGCGGCGCTGCCCGGTCTCGGCGTCACCGGCGCGGCGGACGAGCTGGTCCGGATCCCGGCGGGCACCGGCGTGGCAGCCCCCGTCCTGGTGCTCACCGGGCTGGGACCGGCCCCGGCCGGACGCGCCCCGGTCGGCGCCGAGACTCTGCGCCGGGCTGCCGGGGCCGCCGCCCGGTCCCTCGCCGGTACGGCCGCCATCGCCCTGGCCCTTCCGGCCGAGGATCTGGGCGCAATCGCCGCGGTGGCCGAGGGGGCCCTGTTCGGCGCCTACACCTTCACCCGTTACCGGACCGGCGACGGGGCCGGCACGAAGCCGCCGGTGCAGGCGATCCAGGTCCTCACCGGCCGGGCCCGGACCGGGCCCGCCCGCGCCGCCGCGCACCGGGCGGGCATCATCGGGCAGGCGGTGGCGGCGACCCGCGACCTGGTGAACACGGCCCCGGTCGACCTCTACCCCGCCGCCTTCGCCGAGGCCGCGACCGCCGCCGCCGCGGGACTGCCGATCCGGGTCACCGTCCTGGACGAGAAGAAGCTCCAGCGCGGCGGGTACGGCGGGCTGATCGCTGTCGGGATGGGCTCGGCGCGGCCACCCCGGCTGGTCCGGCTGGACTACGCCCCGGACGGCGCCCGGTCGCACCTGGCCCTGGTCGGCAAGGGGATCACCTTCGACTCCGGCGGCCTGTCGATCAAGCCCGCTCAGGGCATGGAGGCGATGAAGAGCGACATGTCCGGTGCGGCCGCCGTGCTCAACGCCGTGGTCGCCGCCGCCCGGCTCGGGCTGCCGCTCCGGTTGACGGGCTGGCTGGCGCTCGCGGAGAACATGCCGTCCGGCTCCGCGCAGCGGCCGTCGGACGTGATCACCATCCGGGGCGGACGTACGGTCGAGGTGCTGAACACCGATGCCGAGGGCCGCCTGGTCCTCGCGGACGCCCTGGTCGCGGCGAGCGAGAGCGGCCCCGACGCGATCGTGGACGTGGCCACCCTCACCGGGGCGCAGATGGTCGCCCTGGGCAACCGGACCTCGGCGATCATGGCGAATCAGGATGCCCTGCGGGAGCGCGTGCACCGGGTCTCGGCGGAGGTCGGCGAGCAGTTCTGGCCGATGCCGCTGCCGCAGGAGCTGCGCGCCAGCATGGACTCCGCGGTCGCCGACATCGCCAACATCGGCGAGCGCTACGGCGGCATGCTCGTCGCGGGGCTGTTCCTCGCCGAGTTCGTCGGCAAGGCCGGCGCGGGCGCGGACGGCGACTCGTCCGGCGCCGGGCCGATCCCGTGGGCGCACCTCGACATCGCCGGGCCGGCGTTCAACACCGGGACCGCGCACGGGTACACCCCGGTCGGCGGGACCGGGGTGGCCGTGCGGACGCTGCTCGGGCTGGCCGAGGACCTCGCCCGGTCCGGGATCTGACCTGGCAGGAGCCACCGGGGTCAAGGTGGGCCGGAAAGCGCCGATGAGGTATGCGGCGCGACCGGCGCCGTCCCGCACCTCCGGAGGCTTCTGTGCTGCACGAACTCGCCCTCGACAAGTGGCCCGGCGCCTCCCGTTGAGCCCCGGCCGCAGCTAGCCGGTCGCCGAGCTCCGCCTAACTGGTTGCCGAGCTAACTGGTTGCCGAGCTAACTGGTTGCCGAGCTAACTGGTTGCCGAGCTACCGCCGTCCTCCTGCGCGGCCCGTTGCCGCTGGTTCCAGTCCCGCATCCGCTGCGGGTAGCCCACCAATTGGACGTCGTAGACCGGTACGCGCATTCCCTCGGCCAGGCTGTGCACGATCGCCAGGTCGCCGACCCGGCGGCGGGTCCACTCCCCGGTGGTGGCCACCAGCAGGATCGTCGTCGGCGTGACCGCCGTGGCCGGCTCCATGAAAGCCTCGACCCCGCGACGGGTGCGGACGAACTCCTCCAGGTGCTCCCGCACCGCGGCGACCTCCTGCCGCCGGTCCCGTCCGACCGTGGCCGCCGTCCTGCGCCGCCCGAACCAGCCCATCGCCACCCTCCGCCCACGCACTCTGGTGGATCCATCATCGATGACGGGTGGTGGGGATGGGGCGTTCCCCAAGTCCATGACCCTGATCACTTCACCTGATCACTTCACCTGATCACTTCCGTCGGGACGGCCCCCGGGCGTCCCTGGGCTTTCCTGCGGCGCGCGGGCGTCGCACCCGGTGTGAGCCCCGCCCCAGGTGGTGCGAAGATGACGCCAGGCGATCGAGGTCCCGCCAGGGCATGCTGATCGAGGTCCACCTGTCCGGCACCGCGCCCGGCGTCGCGCCGGCCGGTCGTCCGGAACGAGAAGGCCGTCTGGAGCGAGGGAGTGCCGGTGTCTGAGCCGACCGGTGGCAGCAGCCACGACATCGTGATCCTCGGCGGGGGCAGCGGTGGGTATGCCGCGGCGCTGCGCGCTGCCGAGTTGGGCCTGTCGGTGGCCCTGATCGAGCGGGACAAGCTCGGCGGCACCTGCCTGCACCGCGGATGCATCCCGACCAAGGCCCTGCTGCATGCCGCCGAGGTCGCCGACACGGCGCGGGAGAGCGAGCAGTTCGGGGTGCGGGCCTCGCTCGAGGCGATCGACATGTCCGGGGTGAACAAGTACAAGGAGGGCGTGGTCGCCCGGCTCTACAAGGGCTTGCAGGGCCTGATCAGCAGCCGCGCGATCACCTACGTCGAGGCCGAGGGCCGACTGGTGGCGCCGGACACCGTGCAGGCGGGCGGCCAGCGTTACACCGGTCGGGCCGTCGTGCTGGCCACCGGCTCCTACCCGCGGTCCCTGCCCGGGTTGGACATCGGCGGCCGGATCATCACCAGCGACCAGGCGCTGACGTTGGACTGGGTACCGCGCAGCGCGGTGATCCTCGGCGGAGGCGTGATCGGGGTGGAGTTCGCCAGCGTCTGGCGGTCGTTCGGTGCCGATGTGACCATCGTCGAGGCGCTGCCTCATCTGGTCCCGAACGAGGACGAGTCGTGCTCGAAGGCTCTGGAGCGGGCCTTCCGCAAGCGGAAGATCGGCTTCCAGACCGGGGTGCGGTTCGCCGGCGCGAACCAGTCGCACGAGAGCGTCACGGTCACTCTGGAGTCCGGCCAGTCGTACACCGCGGACGTGCTGCTGGTCGCCGTCGGCCGCGGCCCGAACGCGACCGGCTTCGGCTACGAGCAGGTCGGCGTCGCGATGGACCGCGGCTTCGTGCTGACCGACGAGCGGCTGTCGACCAACATCCCGGGCGTGTACGCGGTCGGCGACATCGTGCCGGGCCTGCAGCTGGCCCATCGCGGGTTCGCCCAGGGCATCTTCGTGGCCGAGGCGGTCGCCGGCCTGAACCCGGCGCCGATCATCGAGACGGGCATCCCGCGGATCACCTACTGCGACCCCGAGGTGGCCTCGGTCGGGATCACCGAAGCGCAGGCCGGTGAGCGCTTCGGCGCCGACGGGGTGGAGACCTACGAGTACAACCTCGGCGGGAACGGCAAGAGCCAGATCCTGGGCACGACCGGTTTCGTCAAGCTGGTCCGGCAGAAGGACGGCCCCGTGGTCGGGGTGCACATGGTCGGCGCGCGGGTCGGGGAGCTGGTCGGCGAGGGACAGCTGATCGTCAACTGGGAGGCCTACCCGGAAGAGGTCGCCCAGCTCGTGCACGCCCATCCGACCCAGAACGAGGCGCTCGGCGAGGCGCACCTGGCCCTGGCCGGCAAGCCTCTGCACGCCCACGCCTGACCTCGCCCCGCCGGCCGCACCGGGAGCGGCCCGCTCGGCGGACCCACCATCCATCCACCGACACGCCCGGCCCAGGCCGCGGCACCTCGACGAAGGAGAAGCCAGACCCATGTCGGAGTCCGTGCAGATGCCGGCCCTGGGCGAGAGCGTCACCGAGGGCACTGTCACCCGCTGGCTCAAGCAGGTGGGAGAGCGGGTCGAGGTGGACGAGCCGTTGCTCGAGGTGTCCACCGACAAGGTCGACACCGAGATCCCGTCACCGACCGCGGGCATCATCGAACAGATCCTGGTCTCCGAGGACGAGACCGTGGCCGTGGGCACGGCGCTGGCCGTGATCGGTTCCGGGCAGTCCGCCGGCGCCGCATCCGGGCAGTCGTTCGGGCAGCCCGCACCCGCCGAGGCGGCCACCTCCGCCGAGGCGCCCGCGCCTGCGCCGGCCGCCGCTCCCCCGCCGGCGCCGACCCCGGCCCCGGTCGCCGCTGCGCCCGCCACGCCCTCGGCTGCCCCTGCGGCATCGCCCGCCCCGGCTGCCGCGGATGGCCAGCAGGTCGCCATGCCCGCTCTGGGCGAGAGTGTGACCGAGGGCACCGTGACCCGCTGGCTCAAGGCCGTCGGCGACACCGTCGAGGTGGACGAGCCGCTGCTCGAGGTGTCCACCGACAAGGTCGACACCGAGATCCCGTCGCCGATCGCCGGCGTCCTGCAGCAGATCATGGTGGGCGAGGACGAGACCGTTCCGGTCGGCGCCGCTCTGGCGGTGATCGCGGCCCCGGGCTCCGGCGCGGCCGCACCGTCCGCTGCGGCCGCCGCCCCGCCACCTGCCCCAGCTCCCTCCCACGCCCTCGCGCCCGCTCAGGCCCCGGTGCCGGCACGCGCTCCGGCACCCATGCCGGCACCCAGCCACCCATGCCGGCACCCATGCCCATGCCGGCACCGATGCCCGCGCCGACCCCTGCCGCGTCAGCCCTCGCACTGGCCGCCGCACCCCCTCCGGCACCTGCCCCTGCACCAACTCCGGCACCAACCCCGGCACCAACCTCTGCTCCAACCCCTGCGGCATCCGCTCCGTCGGCTCCGGCGCAGCCCCAGCCGGCGAACGGGACCCCGGCGGTGCTCGGCGCCGACGCGGGGCTCTACGTCACCCCACTGGTCCGCCGGATGGCCGCCGAGCAGGGCATCGACCTGCGCACCGTGGTCGGTACCGGGGTCGGCGGCCGGATCCGCAAGCAGGATGTCCTCGATGCCGCCGAGGCCCGGGCCAGCGCTCGGCCCGCGACGGCTCCCCAGGCCCCTGCCCCGCGGCAGATCTCGCCGCTGCGCGGCACCCGGGAGAAGATGACCCGGCTGCGGAAGCTGGTCGCCCAGCGGATGGTCGAGTCGCTCCAGGTGTCCGCGCAGTTGACCACCGTGGTCGAGGTGGACGTCACCCGGATCGCCCGGCTGCGTGACCGAGTGAAGCGCGACTTCGAGGCACGGGAGGGCGTGAAGCTGTCCTTCCTGCCCTTCTTCGCCCGGGCCGCCATCGAGGCGCTTCAGCAGTACCCCGTGGTCAACGGGCAGATCGACGGCGACGAGATCGTGTACCACGATCAGGAGAACCTCGGCATCGCCGTGGACACCGACCGCGGCCTGCTGGTGCCGGTGATCCACTCCGCGGCCGACCTGGACATCCCCGGGCTCGCCCACAAGATCGCCGACCTGGCCGAGCGCACCCGCAACAATCGGATCAGCCCTGACGAGCTCGGCGGCGGAACCTTCACCCTGACCAACACCGGCAGCCGGGGAGCCCTGTTCGACACCCCGATCATCTACCAGCCGCAGGTGGCGATCCTCGGCACGGGCGCGGTCGTGAAGCGCCCGATCGTGGCCGCCGACTCCGACGGCGGAGAGACGATCGCGATCCGGTCGATGGTCTTCCTGGCCCTGTCCTACGACCATCGGCTGGTGGACGGCGCGGACGCCGCCAGGTTCCTGTCTGCGTTGAAGGCCCGGCTCGAGGAGGGGGCCTTCGAAACCGACCTCGGACTCTGACCGATGCGCATCGCGGTCACGGGGTCGAGCGGGCTGGTCGGCGGGGCGCTGCTGCCCGCACTGCGAGTCGCCGGGCACGACCCGGTCCGGCTGGTCCGGCACGAGCCCGCGGCGGCGGACGAGGTCCGCTGGGCCCCCGGCGAGCGCCTCGACCCGAACCTGCTGGCCGGGGTCGAGGCGGCGGTTCACCTTGCCGGAGCTGGCATCGGCGACCGGCGCTGGACGGAGGACTACAAGCGGCAGGTGCATGACTCCCGGGTTCTCGGCACGCGCACCCTGGTCCAGGCGCTGACCCGGCTCGACCCCCTGCCCCGAGTGCTGATCTGCGGGTCGGCGGTGGGCTATTACGGCTCGCGCGGCGACGAGGAGCTGACCGAGCGGTCCGCCCCCGGCACCGGGTTCGTGCCCGGGATGGTGCAGGAATGGGAGGCCGAGGCCGCCCCCGCCCAGGACGCCGGTATCCGGGTCGCGTCGATCCGCAGTGCACTGGTGATGGCCCCGCACGGTGGCGCGTTCGGGCGGCTGCTCCCCCTGATCCGGCTCGGCCTGGGCGGGCCTCTCGGCTCCGGCCGGCAGTGGTGGCCGTGGATCACGCTCGAGGACGAGGTGGCCGCGATCTGCTTCCTGCTCGAGCGCGACGTCGCCGGGCCGGTCAACCTGGCCGCCCCGGACCAGGCCACGAACCGCGCCATCACCAGGGCGCTCGGGCGCGCGATGGGCCGGCCGACGGTGCTGCCCGCACCCGACTTCGCGCTGCGCGTCGTGCTCGGCGAGTTCGCCGGCGAGATCCTGGCCAGCCAGCGGGTGCGCCCGGAGCGGCTGCTCGCGGAGGGGTTCACCTTCGCCCACCCGACCCTTGACGAGGCCGCGGCCTGGACCGTGGCCGGCCGGTAGGTAGCCCCAGGGCGAACCAGCTACCCGACGGAACGCACCAGCCAGCCGTTCGGCCCCGAACCGGCCACGAGCTCGAGCCGGACCAGCCGTGCGGTGGCGGCCGGAACGGCGTCCGCCCCCGTCCCGTCCACGCGCACCCGGCGATGGGCCGACGCGGCCACCTGAGCGGTGACCACCATCCGATCGTCGCCGGCCTCGACCAGCCGCACCGCTCGGACCGGGAAGCTGAGCCTGTCCAGGCGCAACCCGTGCTCGCGCAGGCGCCTGACCAGCGCCAGGTCGGCGGCCAGTGCCGCGGATCCCGGCGCGTCGACCCGGGACAGGTCGCCGTCGGACACCGTGCCGAAGGCCCGCGCCCGACCCGCGGCGAGCGCGCAGACCGCGCGGGCGACCCGCTGCGGGGTTCCGGCCGCCGCGGTGCAGGCCGGGCCGCTGACCTCGCCGACCGTCACCTGATCCGCCGCAGCGCGAGCCGAGGTCGCCGGGCGGGCGCGAGCAGAGGTCGCCGAGCGGGCGCCAGCCGAGATCGTCGGGCGGGCGTGGGTGGCCGCCACCCGGACACTCGCGTTCGCGGCGCCCGGGCCATACGCCCGCCAGCCGGCGATGCCGGCCGCGACTCCCGCACCGAGCAGGCAGGTCAGCACGACAGCGACCGGGCGTCCGGGCGCGCGACGGGCTGGCGGCGGCCCGGCGTCCCGGGCGACCGCTGCCTCGCGGACCCGGCGGGTGACGTCCAGGCTCCGGCCGCCCTCCGCAGCGATCTCGGACAGCAGGCGGATCGGCGCGGGCGTGATCGCGCGGAGCGCTTCCCCCGCCACCCTGGCGGCGGTCGGGCGGCTGCGCGGATCCGGGTCCAGGCACGACCGGATCAGCTCGCCCAGTCCCCTGTCCGGTCCCCTGTTCGGTCCCCTGTCCAGGCCGTTGTCCAGGCCGTTGTCCAGGCCGTTGTCCAGGCCGTTGTCCAGGCCGTTGTCCAGGCCGTTGTCCAGGCCGTTGTCCAGGCCGTTGTTCAGTCCCTCGGCCAGGCCCTCGGGCTGCCCCGACGGCGCGGCCCCGCCGTCCGACCCGGGCGGGCGTGCGGTGAGCGCGTACCGGGCCACGGCACCCAGCGACCAGATGTCCCGGGCCGGATCACCGGCCGCCGTCCCGGCGGGGTCGGCGAACCCGGGAGTCTCCCACTCGGGCGGGTCGGCCCCCGCGCCGAGCACCGCGGCGGCGCCGAAGTCGGACAACATGGGCCGCCCGGCCTCGGTGAACAGGACGTTGCCCGGGGTCAGGTCGCCGTGCACCAGGCCGCGCCCGTGCAGGTACTCCAGGGCTCGCGCGATCCCCACCAGCACCGTGCTCAGCTCCGACGGATCCAGCCGCCCCCGCGCCTCGACCAGCCCGGCCAGGCTCCCGCCCGCGGCCAGGTCCAGCACCAGCGCCCGGGAACCGCCGGGCAGGTCGACCACCCGGTGCAGCCGTACCAGGTGCGGATGCCGGATCCGGGTCAGGACCGCGATCTCGGTGGCCAGCCGTTGCGCGGACTCCACCTCGCCCGGCCCATCGGCGGTAGGGCAGGGTCGCCCCAGCTTGATCGCCACCGCCCGGTCCGAGCCGAGGTCCCGCGCCTGCCAGACCTCCCCGTGCGCTCCGCGACCGATCACCCGCTCCAGGTCCAGCCCCGGCACCGGCGGGGCGCCCCGCTCTCCCGTCTCATGATCCACGCCTCAACCCTGGCCGATCCGGCCGACATCCCGAGCGCGTCATCCACAGGCCGGCAGGGCAGGTCCGGCCGTCCACAGGCTCAGCCGGTCGCTGAGAACACGCCGGGTACGCTGCGGGCATGGCCGCCGACCAGCCCACCATCGTGGCCACGTCGGGCGGCTTCGTCCTGTCCGCCTCCCCCCGACGCAGGCTGGCCGTCGGGCCGCTCGTGCGGCTGGCGGTGGAGCTGTCCGGCGCGCACGGGCGTCCGGCGCGGATCTGTCACCTCGGCACCGCGTCCGGCGACCAGCGCTGGTACGCGGCCGAGATCGACGAGGCCGTCCGCGCGGCCGGGTGGCACGGCAGCCACCTCCACCTGTTCCCGATGCCCAACCACGACGATGTCGAGGGGCACCTGCTCGAGCAGGACGTGATCTGGGTCGGCGGCGGGTCGGTGGCCAACCTGCTGGCGCTCTGGCGCCTGCACCGGCTGGACGCCGTGCTGCGCCGGGCCTGGCAGGCCGGGGTCGTGCTCGGCGGGGTCAGCGCGGGGTCGATCTGCTGGCACGCCGGCGGCACCACCGACTCGTTCGGCCCCGAACTACACCCGGTGACCGACGGGCTCGCGCTGCTGCCCTACGGCAACGGGGTGCACTACGACTCCGAACAACGTCGCCGCCCGCTGGTGCACCGGCTGGTGGCCGAGGGCGTGCTGCCCACGACGTACTGCACCGACGACGGCGTCGGCCTGGTGTACCTGGGCACTGAGTTGCACGAGGCCGTCACCGACCGGCCTGGCGCCGGCGCATACCTGGTGTCCCGCGGCTCGGACGGCGCCGTGGCCGAGACCCGGATCGAGCCGCGCGTCCTGGGCTGACGCGACCCTGTCGACGGACACGACCCCGTGCGGCAGCGCCACGCCATAGCACCCGCCACGCACGGGATGGCTACGCCCCGGAACCACCGAGCCGAACGACTTGGCCCAGTGCGGCACTCGACCGGGCGGCGTCGATGACCTCCAGGACGTGCACGGCGTCCCAGGGGTCCACCGGCATGGCGGCCTGCCGCTCGGCGCCGGGCCGCGCGATCGCCGCGAACACGGCCGGGTAGTAGTCGCGGTGATCGCCGGGCGCGGCGGGCACCGGGCGCCGCTCGTCCCCGGTGGCCAGCCAGCCGCAGCAGCCGGGCCGGTTCTCGAACCCGCCGAAGGCGGCGATCTCCGCCTCGAAGCTCGTCACCACGTAGGCCGCCGCGCTGCCCAGCACTCGGGTCCTGGGCCCGGGCGCCCCCGCCACCGAGCTGGCTCCGAGGTGGCTGACCACACCGGATGCGTGCCGCAGGGCCAGGAACGCCTCGTCCTCGGCGGGCGTGGTCCACGCGTTCACCTCGGCGTACACCTGCTCGACCGGGCCGAAGAAGAACGTCGCCGAGTCGACCAGGTGGGTCTGCAGGTCCAGCAGGATGCCGCCGCCGTCCTGAGGCCGGGCGTTCTCCCGCCAGCGGTCCCTCGGGACGGGCCGCCAGCGCTCCCAGCGTCGCTCGAACCGGTGCACCTCGCCGAGTTCGCCGCGCTCGAGCAGCCCGGCGAGGGTGAGGTTCTCCGCGTCCCAGCGCCGGTTCTGGAAGACGGTCAGCGGGACCCCCGCGGCCTGCGCGATGGTCACCACGTGCCGCGCCTGCTCGGCGTCCACCGCCAGCGGCTTGTCCACCACCAGCGGGACCCCAGCCGCAACGCAGGTGCGGACCTGCTCGGCGTGCACCCCGCTCGGCGAGGCCAGCACCACCAGATCCGGCTCGAGCTCGAGCCCGGCCTCCAGGTCTGGGACCACGGCGGCGTCCGGCAGTTCGGCCCTGACCTGCCGGCACCTTCTCGGATGGGTGGTGACCACGGCTGCGGGCGGGCAGCCCGCTGCGACCAGCAACGGGCTGTGGAACCCCCGGCCCGCTGAGCCGTACCCGACCAGCAGCACGCGCGGCATGCGGCCAAGCCTGGCACAGGGCAACCGGCCGGCGAGATGCCGGCGGCGCAGTGGCTCCTACAGTGGGGGCATGAGCGGTGCGAGCGGGTTCAACGGGCTGGCGATCCAACACGTCGGTTTCGGCGAGGACCGGGTCGACTACCAGCGCGCCTGGGACCTCCAGCGCAAGGTGCACGCACAGGTCGCGGCGGGCGAGGCTCCGGACACCGTGCTGCTGCTGGAACATCCGCCGGTCTACACCGCGGGCAGGCGGACTGCGGCACACGAGCGGCCGTTCGACGGGACGCCCGTGATCGACGTCGACCGCGGTGGCAAGATCACCTGGCACGGTCCGGGGCAGCTGGTCGGCTACCCGATCGTCCGGCTGGCCGACCCGGTCGACGTGGTGGCCTACGTACGCCGGCTGGAGGCCGTCCTGATCGGCGCCTGCGCCGAGCTCGGTCTGGCCGCCGGACAGGTCGAGGGACGCAGCGGCGTCTGGGTGCCTGCGGACGATCGTGGCCGCGAGCGCAAGGTCGCCGCGATCGGGATCCGCGTCGCGCAGGGCGTGACCATGCACGGGTTCGCACTGAACTGTGACCCGGACCTGTCCTGGTTCAGCCGGATCGTGCCGTGCGGGATCCCGGACGCCGACGTCACCTCGCTGTCGGTGGAACTCAGCCGGGACGTCACCGTGGCCGAGGTCGTCCCGGTGGTGGAGCGCCACCTCGCGGCGGTCGGGCTGTCCGGCCGGACGGTCGTGCCGGCCTGAGCGGGTCGGCCTCCCCCGCCTGAGCCGGCGCGTTACCGCAACTGGGGCAGGACCTCGGCCGCGATGAGCTCGATCTGATCCAGGTCGGACAGGTCGAGCTGCTGCAGGTAGGCCCGCCGGGCGCCGGCCTGCGCGAACGCCCTGAGGCGCTCAACCACCTGCTGCGGCGTTCCGGCCACGCCGGTGGCGGCGAGGGTGTCGAGATCGGCGCCGATGGCCTCGGCCCGCCGGGACACCTCGGCGTCGGTGCGCCCGACCACCGTCGTGCCGGCCCACGAGTACACGGGGTCGTGCGGATCCCGCCCGATCTCCCGGCAGGCGTGTCGGACCCGGCGGAACTGGGTTGCGGCCTCCTCGACGGTGCAGAAGCCGATGTTGAACTCGGTGGCGAACCGCGCCGCCAGGGCGGGCGTCCGGGTCTTGCCCGCCCCGCCGACGATGACCGGAATCCGGGCCTGCACCGGTTTCGGCAGGGCCGGGGAGTCGATGATCGTGTAGTACTGGCCGTCGAACGAGTACCCCTCGCCGGGTGGCGCCGACCACATCCCGGTGACGATCTCGAGCTGCTCCTCCAGCCGGTCGAACCGCTCCTTGATGGGCGGGAACGGGATCCCGTGCGTCATGTGCTCGGACTCGAACCAGCCCGACCCCAGCCCGAGCTCGACCCGCCCGCCGGACATCTGGTCGACCTGGGCGACCTGCATCGCCAGGATGGCCGGCAGCCGGAACGTGGCCGGCGACACCAGCGTGCCCAGCCGGATCCGGGAGGTCTCCCGGGCAAGTCCGGCCAGGGTCAGCCAGGCGTCGGTCGGGCCGGGCAGTCCGTCGGAGTCACCCATCGCCAGGTAGTGGTCGGAGCGGAAGAAGGCGTCGAAGCCGCCGTCCTCGGCGGCACGCGCGACGGCGAGCTGGTCGTCGTAGCTGGCACCTTGCTGGGGTTCGGTGAAGATTCGCAGTTCCACGAAGGACAAGCCTGTCATCCCCCGGCCCGTCCGCGCTGCGCGGCCCCGCCGGATGATCCCGACGAACTGCTCTGTGTGACGCCGGGCCCGCTCGGAATGGGCACGGTGTGACACCGTGCCCGCCGTTTGGGGACGGTGTGACACCGTGCCCAAACGGGGTGAGCCGTGCACGCGGTGCGGAACACGTAGCCTGGTGGCCTGAGTTGGCACCGACAGACCCTGCCCCGACCGCGGCCGAACGGGAGACGAGCATGACGGTGGCCCCGCCCACCGGCCCGCAGGGCCGGCGACTGCTGCGGATCGAGGCGCGCAACGCGCAGACGCCGATCGAGCGCAAGCCGCCGTGGATCCGGACCACGGCGCGGATGGGGCCGCAGTACCACGAACTGACCAACCTGGTCCGCGGCCAGGGGCTGCACACGGTCTGCCAGGAGGCCGGCTGCCCGAACATCTTCGAGTGCTGGGAGGACCGCGAGGCCACCTTCCTGATCGGCGGGGACGAGTGCACCCGCCGCTGCGACTTCTGCCAGATCCACACCGGCAGGCCCGCGCCGCTTGACCGGGACGAGCCCCGCCGGGTGGCCGACTCGGTGGCCACGATGAAGCTCCGCTACGCCACCGTGACCGGGGTTGCCCGGGACGACCTTCCGGACGAGGGCGCCTGGCTGTACGCCGAGACGGTCCGGGCGATCCATCAGGCCAGCCCGGGCACCGGGGTGGAGATCCTGGTGCCGGACTTCTCCGGCCGTCCCGAACTGCTGGGGCAGATCTTCGACGCCCGGCCGGAGGTGTTCGCGCACAACGTGGAGACGGTGCCACGGATCTTCCGCAGGATCCGCCCCGCGTTCACCTATCAGCGCTCGCTCGACGTGCTGTCGATGGCCCGTGATGCCGGGATGGTGACCAAGTCGAACCTGATCCTCGGCCTGGGCGAGACCTACGAGGAGGTCCAGGCGGCCCTGCGTGACCTGGTCGCCGCGGGCTGCGACCTGGTCACCATCACCCAGTACCTGCGCCCCTCGCCGCTGCACCATCCGGTCGAGCGCTGGGTCCGTCCCGAGGAGTTCGTCGAGCTGCGCGCGGAGGCCGAGGCGATCGGCTTCGCGGGCGTGATGTCGGGCCCCCTGGTGCGCTCCTCCTACCGCGCCGGACGGCTCTGGGCGCAGGCCATGACCCGCCGGGGCGCCGCGATCCCCGAACACCTGGCGCATCTCGCGGCGCCGGAGGCGGCCCGGCAGGAGGCAACCACCCTGCTGTCCCGCTGAACGTCTCGCCCCGGGCGCTCTGCCGTCCGGCTGGCGGGGCTGCGTCCCGGGGACATGGACGATCGCGCGGCCCTTATCCTCTGGGTATGGCCGCCAAGAAGTCCGGCGCGGACGCCACGCCGAAGAAACAAGGACGCTTCCGCCAGCTCTGGGCGGTGTTCAAGATCACCCGCCAGCACGACCCGGCGGTGGTCTGGTGGATGTTGCTGTCGGTGCTCGCCACCACGGCGATCGGCTTCGGAATCGGCCTGCTGATCGGCCACGACATCTATCTGTCGGTCCTGGGGTTCATGGTCGGCCTCGCGGTCGCCATGGTCGTGATGGCGCGGCGGGCGGAGCGGGCCGCGTACGCGCAGTTGTCCGGGCAGCCGGGCGCAGCGGCCGCGGCGCTGAAGAACCTGCGCCGGGGGTGGCAGGCGGAGGAGCAGCCGGCAGCGGTCGATCCCCGTACGCAGGACCTCGTCTTCCGGGCCATCGGCCGGCCAGGTGTGGTGTTGATCACCGAGGGGCCGCTGCCGAGGGTCAGGCGGCTCGCCGACCAGGAGCGCAAGCGGGTCAACCGGGTGCTCGGCGCCGACGTCCCTGTCGTCGTGGTGCACTCGGGTGACGGCGAGGGCCAGGTGACGCTCCGCAAGCTGGCCTCGACGCTGATGCGGTTGCGGCCGACTCTGACCAAGACCGAGGTCTCCGAGGTGGCCAAGCGGCTGCGTGCCCTCGGTGGTGTCCGGCCGCCCATCCCCAAGGGGATCGACCCGCTGCGGGTCCGCCCCGATCGGCGGGCCACCCGAGGCCGCTGAGCCCCCGGCAGCAGCAGCTGGTCGCAGTCGGAGCGGGGGTTGCTTACCCACCGCGGCGGTGTGCACTGCCCCGTGCGGCGGGGCAGTGCACACCGCCGCGAACACCACCCCTCGCCCGGCCGGGTTGTTGTTGCCCGGGCGACATACCGAGGTAACACCGCCCCTGTTGACTGCCCGAAGGACTGACTGCTCGCACGACCCGCCACCGGGAGGGCATGGATGCTCGTCAGCGCGAC
This sequence comes from uncultured Actinomycetota bacterium, assembly GCA_963740575.1. GTDB lineage: Bacteria > Actinomycetota > Actinomycetes > Actinomycetales > Kineosporiaceae > CAVUET01. The sequence goes on from CAVUET010000003.1 coordinate 782,408, forward strand.
CTCGGAAGTGGTACGGATCATGGGCCTGTGGGTCCGGCGCGCGGATGCGGGACTGGCCGTGACCGCCGCCCGGAACGCAGCGGCGTCTGTCGAGGACAGCCGCGCGCAGCGGCTCGAGGCGCTGCAGACGCTGCATGACCTGCGCGGCGTTCTCGGACCTGCGGACGACGGCGAGCCGCGCGCCCGGCTGGGCTGAGGGCGCGTCCCGGCAATGACGGCGGGTCGTCTCGAGCAGGCACTCCGGCGGCCTAAGCTGTCTCCCGGCGTCGAGAGCCTGGTCGACGATCATGGCGCTGCCCCGGTCTGTGACCTTCCGCCGGGTCTGCGCCGGGATCGTGATGCGGTCGTCATCGAAGGGCAGCTCGCGTAACAGCGTGGAAACAGTCGGGACACTGGCGGGAAACGGCCTCCCCCTAGCGTCCGAAGTTGATCCGGGACGGGTCAAAGGCGGTCTGTCCCGCGCGTCCTTACTACCCACTCCCAGTCCGTGGAGGATGGATGTTCACTAACGCCGACGAGGTCCTGAAGTTCGTCCAGGACGAAGGCGTGCAGTTCATCGACGTGCGGTTCTGCGACCTGCCCGGGGTGATGCAGCACTTCACCGTTCCGGTGAGCGCCTTCGGGGCGGCCGAGTTCACCGAGGGGCTGATGTTCGACGGCTCCTCGATCCGTGGTTTCCAGGCGATCCACGAGTCGGACATGAAGCTGATCCCGGACCCCAAGACCGCCTTCGTCGACCCGTTCCGGTCCGAGAAGACACTCGCACTCAACTTCTCCGTCGTGGACCCCTTCACCGACGAGCCGTACAGCCGCGACCCGCGCAACGTGGCCGCCAAGGCCGAGGCGCACCTGACCTCGACCGGCATCGCGGACACCGTGTTCTTCGGACCCGAGGCCGAGTTCTACATCTTCGACGACGTCCGGTTCGAGACCAAGCAGAACGCCGGCTACTACTTCATCGACTCGATCGAGGGCGCCTGGAACACCGGCCGGGTGGAGGACGGCGGCAACCTCGGCCACAAGCCCCGCTACAAGGGCGGCTACTTCCCGGTGTCCCCGGTGGACCACTACGCCGACCTGCGCGACCAAATGGTCAAGGCGTTGCTGAACGTCGACATCGAGGTGGAGAAGGCGCACCACGAGGTCGGCACCGCCGGTCAGGCGGAGATCAACTACAGGTTCTCCCCGCTGCTGCTGGCCGGCGACCAGATGATGAAGTTCAAGTACATCCTCAAGAACGTGGCCTGGGCGCACGGCAAGACCGTGACCTTCATGCCCAAGCCGCTGTTCGGGGACAACGGTTCCGGCATGCACTGCCACCAGTCGCTGTGGAAGGACGGCGAGCCGCTGTTCTACGACGAGCGCGGCTACGGCGGCCTGTCCGACCTGGCCCGCTGGTACATCGGCGGCCTGCTGCACCACGCACCGAGCCTGCTGGCCTTCACCAACCCGACGGTGAACTCCTACCACCGGCTGGTGCCGGGCTTCGAGGCCCCGGTCAACCTCGTCTACTCGGCCCGCAACCGGTCCGCCTGCGTGCGGATCCCGGTCTCCGGCACCTCACCGAAGGCCAAGCGGCTCGAGTTCCGGGTGCCCGACCCGTCCTGCAACCCGTACCTCGCGTTCTCCGCCATGTTGATGGCGGGCCTGGACGGGATCAAGAACAAGATCGAGCCGCCGGACCCGGTCGACAAGGACCTCTACGAGCTGCCGCCCGAGGAGCACGCCGCGATCACCCAGGTGCCCAGCTCGCTGCCCGCGGTGCTGGACGCCCTGGAGGCTGACCACGACTACCTCACCGACGGTGGCGTGTTCACCTCCGACCTGATCGAAACCTGGATCGACTGGAAGCGGGCCAACGAGGTCGACCCGATCCGGCTGCGCCCGCACCCGCACGAGTTCGAGCTCTACTTCGACCTGTGATCCACCCGGTCACGGCGGCCGCCCAGGCAGCCTGACCCGCGGCGACGCTGAGGCGGGCCCCCTTCAGAGGGGGCCCGCCTCAGCGCGTCATGGTGAGTCGGCCGCGGCCCGACGATCAGGCACGGGCGGACGCCCTAGGATCGGCCCGTCCCCGCCCCGAGATCCGGAACGGACATGCCTGCCCAGAACCGGCTCCCGCCGCCGCCCGAGACGCCCGCGCCGCCCGAGGCACCCGAGCCGCAAGCTGTCCCCCGGCGCCTGCCACCGGACGCTCCGGCGCGTCGCCAGCTGCACGACGAGGTGCACGCCCGCCCGGTGGCGCGGATCCGCGTGCCGGCCCTGGTCACGCACCTGGCACTGCTCACCGACGGAGTCAGCGCGCGGGAAGAGCAGGACCACCTGTGCGGCCTGATCGACGGCTGCGACGGTGCCTTCGACCGGTCCGACCCGATGTTCGCCCAGGTCGCCATGCCCGGTTTCACGCTCCGCTGGGAGCGACACGGCGAGTTCTCCGGCTACACCGTCACCCAGCCGCTGGATCCGCAGGCGCTGGCGGGAGCGTCCGACCCGGATCTGCTGGCGATGGTCCCGGTGCCGCCGCAGTGGCTGGCCACGATCCCGGGCCGGACGCTCGTCGCCACCCAGCTGGTGCTGCTGCGCTCCGGCGGCGAGTCGGCGGACGAGGCGGCGGGGGCCGCGTCGCGCCTGCTCGGCGCGAGCTGGTTGACGGGCTCGTCGATGAAGGACGGCTCGGCCCGGCTCTACACCAGCTACCAGCTTCGCGCCGATGGCACGTCCCGCTTCCTGGTCCTGTGTGACGACGTGAGCGAGGGACGGACCGGCCGGATGGCGGTGTCCCTGATGGAGCTGGAGACCTACCGGGTGCTGGCGCTGCGGGCCTTCCGCCCGGCACGAGCCCTCGCCGGCACGCTGCCTGCGGTGGAGAACCGGCTGGCCGAACTGACCCAGGGGCTGGAGCGCGCGGGCGGGCCGCAGGACGGCGACGAGGCGCTGCTGCACGACCTGATCCAGCTCGCGGCCGAGATCGAGACCGACCTGGCCACTCACAGCACGCTCTTCAGCTCCTCCCGGGCCTACTTCGACATCGTCCAGCAGCGGATCGACGACCTGAGGGGCTCGGCCCTGCCCGGGATGATGGGCGTGTTCACCTTCCTGCGCCGCCGGATGCTGCCCGCGATGGCCACCGTGCAGTCGACCGCGGAGCGTCTGGCGGACCTGTCGGAACGGGTCGACCGTGCCGGCGACCTGCTGCGGACCAGGGTGGACATCACCACCGAGCGACAGAACCAGGAGCTGCTGCGGTCCCTGGACCGGGGCCAGCGGCTCCAGCTGCGCCTGCAGGAGACGGTCGAGGGCCTGTCCATCGCGGCCATCACGTACTACGTGGTCGGGTTGTTCGGCTACGGGGGCAAGGCCCTCAAGGCTGCGGGCGTGCACCTGGCAGGCGCTGCGCTGAATCCCGACCTGGTCACCGGGCTGGCCGTGCCGGTGTCCGTGGTGGGCGTGTGGTGGACGCTGCGCCGGGTCAAGCGCCGGCTGCACGGCTGAGCCCGGCCCACGCGGCTCAGAGCCTGTCTTGGCAGTCAGATCAGGCGGCAGTCAGATTGGGCGGATGCTCCAGTTGCGGAACCGTGCCTCGAGCCCGGGGCCTTCGGGGGAGACCGCCATCGGGCCGACGTAGGCGCGGAAGTCGGCGGGCAGGTAGGCGATCCGGTGCAGGTGCCAGGTCTGCGCGTCGGGGCTGTACTCGATGGACAGGCTGTCGCCATGCCGGGTCAGTCGTAGACCGAGCCATTCCGGCGTCGGCTCCGGCAGCGGGGCGGTGCTCCAGTCCGAGACCGCGTGGGTGACCACGCAGCCGATCCGGTGCGTGCCGTCCACGAACTCCCGGCCGCAGCGGATCCAGCGCTCGGCGTCCAGCCGCACCATCAGCCCGGCCTGGTCGCTGCTCGCGGTGGGCTCGAGCTGCACCTCGACCGATGCGGCGAACTCCCCGGACATCCGGGTCCCGAGGAAGTGCCCGCTGTCGCGGACCACCCCGGTACGGGTGTGCCGCCAGAAGTGCGACCCCGGCACGCTGGTCAGCGACAGCTCTCCGCCGGACCACCGCCAGCGGCGGGGCTCGTTGAGCCAGACCGGCTCGATGGACAGGGGGCCGGTCGCGGGTCCCATGTCAGTCATGCGGGCCAGTCTGGCCCACCAGCCGGTCCGGAACGCAATTCCCGACCGGCCCTCCGCGGGCGCATGACCCTATCCGGCGCAGAGCATGACGATCAGTCATCGCCGCCGCACCACATGTGCCGGCCTTCATGGTGCGCGGATCACGATCCGACGCGCTGTCAGCCGTAGAAGACCCGTTCCACGACGGCCCGGGCCCGCCGGGTCGTGCGCTGATAGTCCTCGTCGAGCAGGCCCGCCGAGCCCGGCCGGTAGCCGACGATCCGGGCCACCCCGTCGAGGTCGCGCACGTTGCGCGGCAACGCATCGGCCGGCCGTCCGCGCCACAGCACGGTCGCGTTGCGGATCCGGGACGCCAGCCGCCAGGCGGCGAGCAGGGCTCCCGCGTCGGCCTCCGCCAGCAGGCCCGCCGCGGCGGCCGCGTGGATCGCGCCGGTGGTGGACGCCGTCCTCAGCGCGGGCAGTTGTCTGGCGTGCTGCAACTGCAGCAGCTGGGCGGTCCATTCCACGTCGGACAGCCCACCCCGGCCGAGCTTGAGGTGCCGGTGCGGGTCCGCGCCGCGTGGCAGCCGCTCTGCCTCCACCCGGGCCTTGATCCGGCGGATCTCGCGCAGGGCGGGTTCGGGCAGGCCGCCCTCGGGCCAGCGCACCGGGTCGATCATGTCGACGAAGCACTCCGCCAGACCGGGGTCGCCGGCGACCGGGACGGCCCGGGTCAGGGCCTGCGCCTCCCAGGGCGAGGACCACCGGGAGTAGTACTGCGCGTAGGAGTCCAGCGAGCGCACCAGCGGGCCGTTGCGCCCCTCGGGGCGCAGATCGGCATCCACGTCCAGGGCCGGTTCCGGCCCGGGCGCGGCGAGCAGCCGGCGCAACTCGCTGACCACGGCCAGGGCCGCGTCCTGGGACTGCTTCTCCCCCGCACCGGGCTCGGGGTCGTGCACGAACAGCACGTCGGCGTCACTGCCGTAGCCGAGCTCCGCGCCACCCAGCCGACCCATCGCGACGACCACGAGCCTGGTCGGCAGCCGGCCGCCGTACCGGCCGGCGACAGCGTTCGAGGCGGCCCGCAGGGCGGCGTCCAGCACCGCGACAACGGCGTCGCTGAGGGCCTGTCCGACCTGGTCGAGCGAGATCAGGTCGACCAGGTCGGCGATCGCGGTGCGGACGATCTCGCGCCGCCGGACGGCACGCGCGGCGAGCGCCGCGCCGTCCGGGTCGCCCTCGTGCCGGTCCACCGCGCGGCGCACCGAGGCCAGGGTGGAATCCCTGCTGCGCGGGGCCAGGTCGGTGTCGTCGCCGAGCAGCGCCACCGCCTCGGGACCGCGTTCCAGCAGCTCGGCGACCAGGCGGCTGGAGGCCAGCACGTGCGCCATCCGGGACGCCGCGGCACCGGAGTCGCGCAGCATCTTCAGGTACCAGTGGGTGGTTCCCAGCTCGTCGCTGACCCGCCGGAACGCGAGCAACCCGGCGTCCGGGTCCGCGCCGTCCGCGAACCAGCCGAGCATCACCGGCAGTAGCTGCCGCTGGATCGCGGCACGCCGGCTGACCCCGGCGGTGAGCGCGGTCAGGTGACGCATCGCCCCGCGGGGGTCCCGGTAGCCGAGCGCGGCCAGGCGGGCGTTGGCCGCCTCCGGTGTCAGCCGCGCCTCGTCCGTGGTCAGCCGCGCCGCGGCGGCCAGCAGCGGCCGGTAGAAGAGCTTCTCGTGCAACCGGCGCACCTCGCGGCCGTGCCGGTGCCACAGCTCCTCCATCTCGGCCGCCGGGTCGCGCCGGAAGCCGAACGATCGACCGAGCCGGCGGACGTCCGCGGGGGCGTCCGGGACCACGTGCGAGCGGCGCAGCCGGTGCAGCTGGATGCGGTGCTCCAGGGTGCGCAGCATCCGGTAGGCACGGTCCAGCTCGGCGGCGTCGTCGCGGCCGACGTAGCCGAACGTGCTCAGCGCCTCCAGGCCGAGCAGGGTATTGCCGGTCCGCAGCCGAGGGTCCGCCCGACCGTGCACGAGCTGCAGCAACTGGACGCTGAACTCGACGTCCCGCAGCCCGCCAGGGCCGAGCTTGAGCTGCCGGTCGGCGTGCTTGGCCGGGACGTGCTGCTCCACCCGGCGCCGCATCGCCTGGACGTCCTCGACGAAGTGGTCCCGCTCGGCCGCGTGCCAGACCATCGGCTGGATCGCGTCCAGGTACGCCTGCCCGAGCTCGAGGTCGCCGGCGACCGGCCGGGCCTTGAGCAGCGCCTGGAACTCCCAGGTGGCGGCCCAGCGCTCGTAGTAGGTCACGTGGCTGGCCAGCGTGCGCACCAGCGGGCCGTGCTTGCCCTCCGGGCGTAGCGCGGCGTCCACCGGCCAGAGAGTCCCCTCGGCGGTCAGTGCCGAGCAGGCCCGGGTCAGGCCGGTGGCCAGTCGCGCGCCGGTGTCCAGTACCGCCTGCTCCGCCTCGGGCGGGGTTCCCGGCTCGGGCTCGACCACGAAGATGACGTCGACGTCGCTGATGTAGTTGAGTTCCCGGCCGCCGCACTTGCCCATGCCGATGACGGCGATGCGGCAGCCGGAGCTGTCGCCCGCCAGATCGGCCCGGGCGATCGCCAGACCTGCTTCGAGTGCCGCCGCGGCCAGGTCGGACAGCTCCTCGCAGACGGCCGGCAGCACGGCGGCGGGGTCGGGTGCCACCAGGTCCCGCCCGGCGATGGCCAGCAGCCGGGTGTAGTAGGCGACCCGCAGCGCGTCCGGACCCTCGACCCGGCCGAGGGACGAGACCGGCCGCGGCGCGTCCGGGTCGGCGCCGACGGCCCGGACCAGGTCGGCGCGGGCCTCCTCGGGGCTTCCTGCGACCTCGCCGTCGTCGACCAGGACGATCCAGCGGTCCGGGTGCCGGGTGAGGAAGTCCCCGAGGGCCACCGAGGAGCCGAGCACGGCAAGCAGCCGGTCCCGGGCCGGACCTCCCGACCGCAGCACCGCCCGCAGCCGGGCCGGATGCGAGGCGACCGGCTCGGTTCTCGGCCGGGTGCCCGGCTCACCACCCTGCGCCGCGGGGTTGGGCTCGCCGTCCGACTCGTCCTGACCGGTGTCGGCGCGTAGCCCTTCGAGCATTCTGACCAGCGCGGTCAGCGCCAGGTCCGGGTCGCTGGTCTCGCCGAGCGCGAACAGGATGCCGTCCGCGAACACGTCCTCGAACGGGTCGAGCAGACCGGCCAGGGCGGGGTCGGCGAGCAGGCGCTGGGCCCGGGCCGGGTCGGCGAAGCCCAGCCGGGCCAGCTGCCCGGCCAGCGTCGACTGCCGCGACAGGCTGGTCACGGGCTCACCGTACCGACCGGCGGGCGGCCGGGGTCTTCGGCAGGCCCGGCACCCGCAGTCAGCGGGCTGGCATCCGGCAGGCCCGGGGTCCGGCAGGCCTGGCGCCCGGAGTCAGCCGGTGGCGGTGAGGACGGCGGCCAGAGCCTTGCCGTGGGTGTCCGCCAGCGCGGCGAGCTGCGGCTCGGCGGCGGTCATCGCCGCGAGCACCGCGCCGGGATCCCGCCCCTCGGCGCGGACGCTGCCGTGCCCGTCGCGCATCCAGGACTGGAAGTCGGCGGCGGTGACCTCGGGGTGGTACTGCACGCCCCAAGCGCGTTCCCCGATCCGGAACGCCTGCTGCGGGTAGCGCTCGCCGCCGACGAGCAGCACGGCGTCGGGGGGCAGCGCGATGATCGCGTCCTGGTGCCACTGCGGCACGGTGAGCCGGTGTCCCAGCGCGTCCCTGACCGGGCCGAACAGCGGGTCGTCGTCGGCCGGCGGCAACACCTGGACGTCCACGAGGCCGACCTCGAGCCCCGCGCTGCCGCGCTCGACCCGCCCGCCGGTGGCGACGGCCAGAAGCTGGGCTCCGAGGCAGATCCCGACCGACGGGACGCCGGTGGCGGCCCCCTCGGCGAGCAGCCGCCGGGTGCCCGGCAGCCAGGGCGCGACCTCATCGTCGACGGCGCCCATCGCACCACCGAGCACCAGCAGCCCGGTGTGTCCGGCGAGATCGGCGGGCAGGTCGTCGCCGAGGTGCGGGCGGCGGACGTCGATCGGTCCGGGCAGCCACGGCTCGAGCCGCCCGGGGCCCGCGTCGTCCTCGTGCACGATGACCAGCAGCCCGCTCACGGTCGCCGCCTCCCGCCGATCGGCGCCACGCTCATCCGCACAGCCTGCCTGGTGGCCCTCCCGTTTACACCTCGGCAGCTGGGTTACACCTCGAAAGCCGGGCTCAGGCGGGGATTCAGGCCTCGTGAGCGGCTCACGAGGTGCAATGCGGCACTCACTAGCCTGTGACGATGACCTCTGCGACCCGCAGCCTGCAGCAGCGCAGGCGCGACACTCTGCACCGGCTCCAGCACGACGTCGACGCGTGGATCGCCACTGCCGACCCGGACACGTGCACCCCGTATCTGGTCCCGCTGTCGCTCCTGTGGGACGGGACGGACCTGGTCGTGGCGACCCCGACGGCCAGCATCACCGGCCGGAACCTGCGCGCCGCGAGCACGGTGCGCGTCGGCCTCGGACCGACCCGGGACGTGGTGATGATCGAGGCGACCGTAACCGTGCTGGCGATGGCCGACGTCACGGCCGAGCTGGGCGACACCTTCGCGGCGAAGACCCAGTTCGACCCGCGCGAGCTGACCACGCCATACACGTACTTCCGGCTCGGGCCGCGTCGCATCCAGGCCTGGCGCGAGGCCGACGAGCTCTCCGGCCGCGAGCTCATGCGGGCCGGCGACTGGCTCGTCTGACCCTGCCCCCCGCGAGCGCGACGTTTGCCGACGCTTGGCCCGGCCTACCGCACCTGGACCGTGGTCAAACGTCACTCTCGGCGAGGTGCGCCCGGGTCCGACCGGGCCCCGGGCTCAGGTCAGGAGTAGGGCGGCGCCGGCGGGCTGGCCCTCCCGGAGGTCGATCTCGGCCGGGCGGTCGGTCCGGCGCGGGAGCCCGGAGCGCACCTGTTCCCTGATCGGAGTCTCGACGAACCGATAGGACAGCGCAGCGACCGCGAAGATCAGGATGAGGTCGAGGGCAACCTTCACGGAATGACGCCAGGGCAAGGCCTGCGCGGTCACCACGACGATCGGGTAGTGATACAGGTAGATCCCGTAGGAGCGTTCTCCGACCCAGCGCAAAGCTCGCCACTCCAGCACCCGCAGGGGCAGGGATGGAGTCCTCACCGAGGCGACGAGCACCAGCGTCCCGGTGACGGCGAGCACCGCAGCGACACCCCGGACGCCAACCCTCAGGTCGGAGGTGACAGCCTCGGCGAGCACGATCGTTCCGGCCCACGCCAGGGCCTTGCCCCACTTCGGCTCGATCTCGGTGCGGCGCAGGATGACCGCGAGTGCGCAGCCGGCGAGGATCTCCCAGATCCGCGGGGCGAAGGCGTAGTACACCTCATCGGTCAGGACGCCGCCCCCGGACTGCAGGAACATCAACGCGATCGAGGCCGCGGCGCCGCAGACGGCTGCGACCAGCAGGCCCCATCTGCGGCGGCTCAGCGCCAGCACCACGAGCGGCCAGACCAGGTAGAACTGCTCCTCCACGGCCAGGGACCAGGTGTGGCCGAGCAGGAAGCCGATGTGCTTCGTCTGCCTCCAGAAGTCCTCCAGATAGGCCAGGGCAACCATCAAGTCCCAACGGGTCCCGCCCCTTGCCCCGGGCACACCACTGGCCGCCAGCGTGACCGTCAGCGCGACAGTGACGAGCAGCGCAGGGTAGAGCCGGCCCATCCGCCGGGCGTAGAAGGCCAGCACCCGGATCCGCCCGGTCTCGGCCAGCTCGTCCAGCAGAAGTCCGGTGATCAGGAACCCGGACAGAACGAAGAACACGTCCACGCCGAGCCATCCGCCGGCGAAGATGGGGATTGCCAGGTGGGATGCGACCACGCCCATGCAGGAGAGACCGCGAAGACCGTCCAGGCCAGCGATCCGTGTACGCATAGCAGTCACTCGATCACATTTCGTGACCGAGTTTCGAGGTTTCGCGGTGAGATCGGCTGAAGTGCTGAGGGCCTCAGACCGGCGCTCGGCGCAGTGCTACCACCGCTTTCCTGCGGCTACAGCAGGGGCAGGTAGCGGTTCAGCTCGAACGGGGTGACCTGGTGGGAGTACTCCTCCCACTCCTGGCGCTTGTTGCGCAGGAAGAAGTCGAACACGCCCTCACCGAGCGTCTCGGCCACGAGTTCCGACTCCTCCATCAGCGCCAGCGCGGCGTCCAGGCTGGTCGGCAGCGGCTTGATGCCCATCGCGCGGCGCTCGGCATCGGTCAGCGACCAGACGTCGTCCTCGGCACCGTCGGGCAGGTCGAGCGCGTCGTCGATGCCCTTCATCCCGGCCGCCAGGATCACCGCGAACGCCAGGTACGGGTTCGCCGCGGAGTCCAGCGCGCGGTACTCGATCCGGGTCGAGTTGCCCTTGCCCGGCTTGTACATCGGCACCCGGATCAGCGCCGAGCGGTTGTTGTGGCCCCAGCAGATGTAGCTCGGCGCCTCGCCGCCGCCCCAGAGCCGCTTGTAGGAGTTCACCCACTGGTTCGTCACTGCCGTGATCTCCGCCGAGTGCGCCAGCAGCCCGGCGATGAACTGCCGCGCCACCTTGCTCAGCTGGTACTGCGCACCCGCCTCGTTGAAGGCGTTCCGGTCGCCCTCGAAGAGCGACACGTGGGTGTGCATCCCCGAGCCGGGATGGTCGGTGAACGGCTTCGGCATGAACGTCGCGAAGACGCCCTGCTCCAGCGCGACCTCCTTGACCACGCTGCGGAAGGTCATGATGTTGTCCGCCGTGGTCAGGGCGTCCGCGTAGCGCAGGTCGATCTCGTTCTGCCCGGGACCGCCCTCGTGGTGGCTGAACTCGACCGAGATGCCCATCGACTCCAGCACCCCGATCGCGGCCCGGCGGAAGTCATGGGTGGTACCGCGTGGCACGTGGTCGAAGTACCCGCCCCGGTCCACCGGCTCGGGCTCGCGCCCGTCGACGATGGAGTCCTTGAAGACGTAGAACTCGATCTCGGGGTGGGTGTAATAGGTCAGCCCGTGCTCGGCCGCCCGGCCCAGCGCCCGGCGCAGCACGTGCCGCGGGTCCGCCAGCGACGGCTCGCCGTCCGGGGTGAGGATGTCGCAGAACATCCGGGCCGTGCCGTGGTGATCGCCGCGCCAGGGCAGCACCGCGAAGGTGGACGGGTCCGGCTTGACCAGCATGTCCGCCTCGTAGACCCGGGCCAGGCCCTCGATCGCGGAGCCGTCGAAGCCGATGCCCTCGGCGAACGCCCCCTCGAGCTCGGCGGGAGCCACCGCGACCGACTTCAGCGAGCCCAGGACGTCGGTGAACCAGAGCCGAACGAACCGGATGTCGCGCTCCTCCACGGTGCGGAGCACGAACTCCTGCTGCCTGTCCATGACGTCCTCTCGGTCGCTCGCGCGGCTGCCGCCCCTGCCACGACGGCTGCTGTCCAGTATGGCGGGTGCGTGTTACAGGCCCGCGTTCGGCGCGGAGCCGTCGCGGAGCCGTCGCGGGGGCCGCCCCCACCGGACCATCCATGCGTCCATCCACGTGACATCACACCCTTCTCGGCCGCCCGGAGGTGCCCGGACGCGGGCCCGCCGGTAGCGTCCGCGTGCGTGACTGCCGGGTTCTTCACCGCGATGGGCGAGCCGGACCCCGACGGGCGGCAGGGGTTCTCGGCGAACCATGCCTGTATCGGGCCCTGGTCGGCGGACGCGATGCACGGCGGGCCCCCGTCCGCCCTGCTGGTCCGGGCCTGCGAACTCGCCGCGGAGCGGGCCGCGGGTGATGGCTGGATCGCGCTGCGGGTGGCGCTCGACTTCTTCTCCCCGGTGCCGATGGGCGACGTCGAGGTCCTGGCCGAGGTGCTGCGACCCGGGCGGCGGATCGCCCTGACCGGCGCCACGCTCAGCTCGGGCGGCCGGGCCGTGCTGCAGGCCAGGACCTGGCTGGTCCGCCCGGACGGGAACGGCGGGCAGGCTCCGCCCGACCTGGCCTCCCCCGACCCGGACCGGCCGGCCCCGCAGGACTGCGCGCCGACGATGGGCTCCTGGGACTTCCCGTACCGGCGGGCACTGGACTGGCGGCTGGCGTCCGGAAACCCCGAGGGCCCGGGCGACGCGGCCTGCTGGGCGAGGCAGCTGATCCCGCTGGTGACCGGCGAGCAGCCGTCCGGGTTGCAGCGGGTCGTGCTGGTCGCCGACTCCGGCAACGGGATCTCGGCGGCGCTGGACTGGGATCGGTGGATGTTCGTCAACATCGACCTCGCGGTGCACCTGGCCCGGCCGGTCGCCGGTGAGTGGGTGCTGCTGGACGCCAGGACCCGCTACACCGCCGCCGGCACCGGCCTGGCAACGTCGTTACTGCGGGACGAGCGAGGCGTTGTCGGCGCGGGCGCGCAGAGCCTGCTGATCCTGCCCCGCTGAGGCCATCGGGCCCGGGCGGGCGACCGGGCACGCCGTAGGCTCGAGCCATGCCGCAACTGCGTCTCGCGCTGGCCCAGATCGACCCGACCCTCGGTGACCTGGACGGGAACCTCGCCCTGATCCGGACCTGGACCGCCCGGGCCCGCGAGGCCGGAGCGCACCTCGTCGCGTTCCCCGAGATGGTCGTGACCGGTTACCCGGTCGAGGATCTGGCGCTGCGTTCCTCGTTCGTCGAGGCGTCCCGATCCGCGCTGGAGCGGCTGGCCCGCGAGCTCGCCGAGGACGGGCTGGGCGACCTGCCGGTCGTGGTCGGCTACCTCGACCGGGCCGAGCGGTCCGGCGATCCGGGCGAGCGGAACGTGGCCGAGGCCCCGCCGGTCGGGGTTCCCAAGGGCGAGCCGCAGAACGCCGCGGCTCTGCTCGCCGGTGGCCGGGTGGTCGCCCGCTACGCCAAGCACCACCTGCCGAACTACGGGGTCTTCGACGAGTTCCGCATCTTCGTCCCGGGCCGGGACCTGACCGTCGTCCAGATCCGGGGCGTCGACGTGGCCATCGCGATCTGCGAGGACCTGTGGCAGGACGGCGGACCCGTCGCGCAGACCCGTCGCGCCAGAGCGGGACTGCTGCTGGTGATCAACGGCTCGCCGTACGAGATGGACAAGGACGACATCCGCCGCGAGCTGGTCACCCGGCGCGCGGCCGAGGCCGGCTGCACCCTTGCCTACGTGAACCTCGTCGGCGGCCAGGACGATCTGGTCTTCGACGGCGACTCGATCATCGTCGGTGCGGCCGGGCAGGTGCTGGCCCGCGCCCCCAAGTTCGACGAGCACCTCCTGGTCACCGACCTGGACCTGCCGGCCGGTGCGAGCCCCACCGCTGGATCCGGCACGGACCTGGACGGCGGCGCGCCGGACGGCATCCGGCGCAGCGTGCTGACCGCCGAGTCAGTTCCGGCCTATCCCCCGCTGCCCGCACCGCTCGCGCCCGAGCTGGACGGCGAGGCCGAGGTCTACGCGGCGCTCGTCGTCGGGCTGCGCGACTACGTGCGCAAGAACGGGTTCCGCTCGGTCGTGCTGGGCCTGTCCGGCGGGATCGACTCCTCGCTGGTCGCCGCGATCTCGTGCGACGCGCTCGGACCGCAGAACGTGGTCGGGGTCTCGATGCCCAGCCGGTACTCCAGCGAACACTCCCGCGACGACGCCGCCGACCTGGCCAAGCGCACCGGCCTGGACTACCGGGTGGTGCCGATCGCGCCGATGGTGCAGGCCTTCCTGGACAGCCTCGGGCTGACCGGTGTCGCGGAGGAGAACCTGCAGGCACGCGTCCGCGGGGTGGTGCTGATGGGGCTGGCCAACCAGGAGGGTCACCTCACCCTGACGACGGGTAACAAGTCCGAGCTGGCGGTCGGGTACTCGACCATCTACGGGGACAGCGTCGGCGGGTTCAACCCGGTCAAGGACGTCCCGAAGACGCTGGTCTGGGCGCTGGCCCGGTGGCGCAACGACGAGGCGGCACGCCGCGGGCAGACCGCACCGATCCCGGAGAACTCGATCACGAAGGCGCCGTCCGCCGAGCTGCGTCCCGGGCAGACGGACCAGGACTCGCTGCCGCCGTACGACCTGCTCGACGCGGTGCTCGAACGGTACGTCGAGGGCGCGCACGGGCGCTCGGAGCTGCTCGCCGACGGCTTCGACGCGGCCGTGGTGGATGGCGTGGTGACCATGGTCGACCGCGCCGAGTGGAAGCGGCGGCAGTCTGCGCCGGGCCCGAAGATCTCGCCGGTCGCGTTCGGACGGGACCGGCGGCTGCCGATCACCAGCCGCTGGCGCGAGGACCGGTCGGGCATGTCGTGACCGCGGGACGGGTTGTGATCGTCGTAGGGCGAGCCGGGTAAGACGAGGAGCAGCGGATGACCAGTCAGTCCAGCGAGCAACCGAACCCGTACGGCGGCGCAGGGGGCGGTGACACGGGCACCGGACCGGCACCGGCACTGGCCCGCAGGGTCCGCGTCCATCACCTGAAGGAGATGAAGCAGCGCGGCGAGAAGTTCGCCATGCTCACCGCCTACGACCAGTACGCGGCGGCCATCTTCGAGGAGGCCGGCATCCCGGTGCTGCTGATCGGAGACTCGGCCGCCAACAACGTGCTCGGCTACGACACCACTGTCCCGGTCACCGTCGACGAGTTGCTGCCGCTGGTGCGCGCGGTCGCCCGGACGGCGCGCCGCGCACTCGTCGTGGCCGACCTGCCGTTCGGCTCGTACCAGGCGGGACCGGAGCAGGCGCTGGCCACCGCGATGCGGATGATGAAGGAAGGACTGGCGCACGCGGTCAAGCTCGAGGGCGGCCGGCGGGTCGCGGCCAGCGTCGAGCAGCTCGTCGGCGCCGGCATCCCGGTGATGGCGCACCTGGGCTTCACCCCGCAGTCCGAGCACGCGCTCGGCGGCTACCGGGTGCAGGGCCGTGGGGACGACGCCGCCGAACGACTGGTCGACGAGGCGCTCGCGCTGCAGGACGCCGGAGCGTTCGCCATCGTTCTGGAGATGCTCGTGGCACCGGTCGCGGCGGAGGTGACCAAGGCGCTGGAGATCCCCACCATCGGGATCGGGGCCGGCCCCGACTGCGATGCCCAGGTCCTGGTCTGGCAGGACATGATGGGCCTGCGCACCGGCCGGACCCCGCGCTTCGTCAAGAGCTACACCGACCTGCGCACACCGATGCTGGACGCGGCCAGGCGGTACGCCGACGAGGTCCGCGACGGAACCTTCCCGGGCCCGGAGCACTCGTTCGACAGCTGATCCGCCGGACGACCACCCTGGCACGTGGACCGGCCGGGAGCCCCCAGCGCTCCCGGCCGGTGCACGCAGCTATCGGCTCAGAACTCCTCGATGTGGATCTGGCCCGGGGCGTGCTTGCGATGCACGGTGAAGCCCTCCCCGTCCAGCAGCTCCTTCATCGCCTCGATCATCAGCGGGTTGCCGCAGAGGAAGACGTGCGAGTTGGCCGGCGTCGGCGCGAAGCCCCAGGACGTGGTGATCACGCCTTCCTTCCACAGATCCTGCGCGAAGCCGACGTGCCCCGTCCAGGGCACCACCTCGTCGGTGGGGCCGTCGATGGTCGGCACGTAGCTGAAGTTCGGCGCGAACCGCTGCAGGTAGAACAGCTCGGTGCGGTAGCCGAGGTCCCAGGAGTTCCGCGCCCCGTGCAGGATGAAGAACTTCCGCGGCTCACCGGCCTCGACGTGGGTACGGATCATCGAGATGTACGGCGCGAGACCCGTGCCGGTGCCGATGAAGATGAGGTTCTGGTCCGCCTCCACGTTGTCCAGGGTGAACAGGCCGGTGGCCTTCGGGGAGAGGAAGACCCGGTCCCCGACGTTCAGCGCGAACAGGCGTGAGGTGAGCGAGCCGCTGCGCACCTGCGAGATGTAGAACTCCAGATACTCGCGCTCGGCCGAGGACGAGGCGATGGAGTAGGCGCGACGGATGAACGACTCCGGTGCCGGCGGCGACGGCTCCAGGGTCGAGATCGCCGACCTGGCAGCCGAGGCGGGCAGCCCCAGTAGCGAGTACTGGCCCGGCTTGAAGGCAGGCAGTTCCCAACCGTCGGGCGCGACCCGAAGGATCATCAGGTCGCTGGAGAAGTCGACGCGTTGGGTCACGATGGCGTTGAGTTCGGGCACGGTGAGTCCTCCTGATGCGATGGCTGGCGCATGCCCGCCGGCACCTCGCATCCTCGCCAAGGTCACCGTGTCTGTGCCCGGGACGTAACGCGTCTTACCGGGTGACAGCAGTCACGCTCCGGACGCCGCCATCGCCCGGGCGGCGGCCATCACGTCGGCCAGCGCGGGCCCGGAGGCGGTATGCGTGCACCAGGACGTGATCCCCCAGCGGGCAGCCCTGCGCTGCAGCTCCCGCGCGGCATCCGCCGCCGAGGCCGCGTACAGGACGAACGGCGTGTCCAGCAGGTCAGCGGCCGAGATCCGCCCGCCGGCCACGGCCGCGAACTCCTCGGCGGCCTGCTCCGGCGGCCGGTCGATCACGACCTGCTGCAGCAGCGCGTCCAGCACCGGTGGGCCGCCCGGCCGCTCGGCGGCGATGGCCCGAACCCCGGCGACCCGCTCGTCCGTCTGCTCGGACGACGCGACCGTGAACGTCCCGGCCTGCTCGTCGGGCACCGGCAACAGCCCGGAGAGCGCCACGACCTCGGCCTCCCGGGCGGCCAGGTCCAGCCCGGCACCGGACATCGCGCCGATCAGCACGGGAACGGGTCGCTGGACCGCGGCGGGCCGGTGCTCGGGATCGGCCAGCCGGCGGCGGACCTGCGCGACCGCGCCTTCCAGGGCCTCGATCCGCGCGGCGTGCGGCGGGAACGGCAGCCCGACCGCCTCGTGCTCGTGCTGCATGTGCCCGGCGCCGAGCCCGAGGTCGACCCGGCCGCCGGACAGGGCGTCGAGGGTGCTCACGGTCCGGGCCAGCAGCGCCGGCTGCCAGAACCCGATGTCGAGCACGTAGGTCCGCAGCCGGATCCGCTCGGTCACCGCGGCCGCCGTGGTGAGCATGAGGAACGGGTCCTCGCTGTTCCAGTGGTCGGCGGCCGTGACGACGTCGAACCCGCGCCGCTCGGCGTCCTTGGCCGCCGCGGCGGTGCCGGCGGCCGAGCCGCGGCCGAGGTTGACGCCGAAGGTCAGCGCGGGCAGGGCAGGGGGTTGCCGGTCGGGCGTTTCGGTCATGCCCGGAGTCTGCGGCCGGGCCGGGCCCGCCGGCCAGGGGTTGACCCTGCCGAGTGCGACGTTGTGCCACGCTTCCGCGGCCGGAACGCCAGGTTGCCGTCGTCGAACGTCGCATTCGGCGGACTGCCCCCGACGGAGGGCGGCGCCGGGCTGCCGGAGGGCGGCGCCGGGCTGCCGGAGGGCGGCGCCGGATGGGGCTGGGTAGATTCGAGGCCATGGCTGGGCTGACGGTGGGTTACGCGGCGATGCTGGAGCAGTTCGGGCCGCAGGAGGTGGTGGGGTACACCGCGCTGGCCGAGGAACACGGCTTCTCCGGCTGCATGGCGGCCGACCATTTCCAGCCGTGGGTGCCCCAGCAGGGCGAGGCGGCGTTCGTCTGGAACGTGCTGACCGCGGTCGGCGAGCGCACCCGCGGGGACCTGGGCCCGGGGGTGACCTGCCCGTCGTTCCGGTTCCACCCGGCGGTGGTGGCGCAGGCGTCGGCGACCCTGGAGGCGATGTACCCGGGCCGGCACTGGCTCGGGGTCGGGTCGGGCGAGGCCCTGAACGAGCATGTGATCGCGGGCTACTGGCCGGAGGCGGCGGAGCGCTCGGCGCGCATGTTCGAGGCCGTCGAGGTGATCAAGAAGCTGTTCGACGCCTCGCTGGCGGGCCGCGACGTCAAGCACGAGGGCCGGTTCTTCAAATTGGAGTCCACCCGGCTGTGGACCATGCCCGCGGCGGCGCCGCCGATCCTGGTGGCCACCGCGGGACCGGTCAACGCCAAGCGGACCGGACGGCTCGCGGACGGGATCATCACCGTCGGCGCGCCGCTGGAGAAGATCGGCGGGCTGTTCGACAAGTTCGCCGAGGGCGCCCGCGAGGCCGGCAAGGACCCGGACGACATGCTCAAGGTGCTGCAGCTGCACCTGTCCTGGGCCGAGACCGACGAGCAGGCGCTGGCGAACGCGATGACCGAGTGGCCCAACGGCGGGATGAAGTTCCCCAAGGCCGACATCCGCTCGCCGCTGGACTTCGAGCAGATGGCCAAGCTGGTCCGCCCCGAGGACTTCGACGGGCGGATGGTCATCTCTGCAGACCCGGACATCCACCGGGCCGCGATCCAGCGTTTCGTCGACCTCGGCTTCGACCGGGTCTACCTGCACAATGTCGGGCGCAACCAGGCCGAGTGGATCGAGGTCTTCGGCCGCGACGTGCTGCCCAAGCTCGTGCGCTGATCACAGCCGATCAGCCTGCGCCGATCAGCCTGCGCCGATCATTGCGGGTCGTCGCCCTCCCGCCAGCGGCGATCCTGCTCGTCCCAGTCCTCGCTCCGGCGGGCGGCCCGCTGCAGGGCGTGCTCCGCGTCGGCACGGGTCGGGTACGGCCCGAGCAGGTCCTTGGACTGGCTCTTGTCGTAGACGGTCTCGACCGTGCCGGTGCGGACGTTGAACCAGAACTGCGGCGGCTCCATGACGCGAGGCTACGGGAGCCGCTCCGGCTCGGGCGAGAGCCGGCGGCCGGTGCCGGGGCGCACCCATCCGGCCGAGACGGACGAGCCGACCTAGACTGCACCCATGCCCCTGTCCACCAGCAGCACGTCCACGAGCAGTGGCGCGTCCAGCGGCAGCGCGTCCACCTCGCCGATCGGCGACCTCGTCCCCGGTGTGGTCAGCCCGCGCCGGCCGGTGCCCGCGAACATCCCCCGCCCGGAGTACGTCGACCGGCCGCAGCCGCGCCGGTACACCGGACCTGAGGTCAAGGACGCGCGGACGATCGGGGCGATGCGGGCGGCCGGGCGGGTCGCGGCGCAGGCGCTGGCCGAGGTGGGCCGGAACATCGAGCCCGGCGTGACCACCGACGAGCTGGACCGGATCGGGCACGAGTTCATGCTCGACCACCACGCCTACCCGTCCACGCTCGGCTACAAGCGCTTCCCGAAGTCGCTGTGCACCAGCCTGAACGAGGTGATCTGCCACGGGATCCCCGACTCCACGGTGCTGCGGGACGGGGACATCATCAACATCGACATCACAGCGTTCCTCACCGTGGACGGCCTCGGCGTGCACGGTGACACCGACGCCACCTACCTGGTCGGCGAGGTGGACGAGGAGTCCCGGCTGCTGGTCGAGCGGACCCGGGAGGCCATGATGCGCGGCGTCAAGGCCGTCGCCCCCGGCCGCCAGATCAACGTGATCGGGCGGGTGATCGAGGCCTACGCCAAACGCTTCGGGTACGGCGTGGTGCGCGACTTCACCGGGCACGGGATCGGCACCGCGTTCCACTCCGGCCTGGTGATCCCGCACTACGACGCGGCGCCGCAGTACGACACGGTGATGGAACCCGGGATGACCTTCACCATCGAGCCGATGCTCACCCTCGGCGGTTACGACTGGGACAGCTGGGACGACGGCTGGACCGTGGTGACGAAGGACCGGCGGCGCAGCGCGCAGTTCGAGCACACCGTCCTGGTCACCGAGTCCGGGGCAGAGATCCTCACACTGCCCTGATCACACTGCCCTGATCACACTGCCCTGATCACGAGCCCTGATCATCGGCCTGCCGCCACCGTCCGTGCACGGTGGTCCGGCAGACTGTGCCCGTGCGGCACCCCGCCTGGTCCCACCTGCTGCGCTGGGTCATGTTGATCTCGGCCGTGTCGGCCGCTGCCGTGGTGGCCGGGGGAACCGCCGTCTGGCGCCTGGAGCGCAACGCGCCCGGCAGCAACCTGCACGCCTGGGGCGATGCCATCTGGTGGTCGATCACCACCATCACGACGACCGGTTACGGCGAGCACTATCCAGTCACCGCCGGCGGACGGGTGATCGCGGTCGTCATCATGATCAGCGGGATCACGATCATCGGCGCGGTGGCGGCGATCGTCGCGTACGGGTTCGCCGGCAGGCTGGCCCAGCGGATCGAGGACGCGATGGCCCAGATGGAGGGCCAACCCGACCAGGACGACGCGGACCTCGACGGTGGCGAGGAGCCGGCGGGCAGCCGGCCCGGTCGGCGCGGCCGGGCGCAGGGCCTGCGGGCGCTCACGGTGGGCGTCACCGACGCCGACTGCGCCGCCTCCCTGACCTGGCTGCTGGCCAGGCTCGGCTGGCATCCGGCCACCGACGAGAGCGGGCTGGGCTGGCGCCAGGGCGGGGTGCACCTGCGGCTGGCCGTCCGTCCGTGGGACGTGCCGATGGGCATCCAGGGGCGGCTGACGTTCACCGCGGGCTCCGCCGAGCGGCTGGCCCGGATCTCTCGGGAGTCGGCCGGTCACGGGTTCCGCACCGTCAGCCCGTCGCCCGCGCCGGGTGGAGGCGACCCGGTGACCCTGCGTACCGCGGGCGGCTTCGAGGTCGTCCTGGTCACCTCGTGAGGGTCCGGGTCACCTCATGACCGGCCAGTCCTCGGCCCCGGGTCCGGTGAGCCGGTAACGTCCTGGTCATGAGCACGATCCGGCGCGTCACGCGCGGTCTCGGTTTCGGTGTCGACATCGGCGGCTCGGGGATCAAGGGAGCACCCGTGGACCTCGCCACCGGACGGTTCGTCACCGAGCGGCTGCGGCTGAAGACCCCGCAACCGTCCACCACCGAGGCGGTGGCCGAGATCGTGGCCGGGATCCTCCAGCAGTTCGGACGCGCCGCCGGACGCCGCCCGGTGGGCGTGACCTTCCCCGCGGTGATCCAGCACGGCGTGGCGCGGACGGCCGCGAACGTGGACAAGTCCTGGATCGACACCGACGTGGACGCACTGCTGACCGCGCGGCTGGGGCGCAGCGTGCACGTCGTCAACGACGCCGACGCCGCCGGGATCGCCGAGGCCCGGTTCGGCGCCGCGCGCGGCGTGGACGGGGTGGTGTTCCTGGCGACGCTCGGCACCGGCATCGGCACGGCCCTGATCGTCGACGGCCGTCTGGTCCCGAACACCGAGCTCGGGCACCTGGAGCTCGACGGGCGGGACGCGGAGACCCGCGCCGCGGACAGCGCCCGCGAGACCGACAACCTCACCTGGCAGGACTGGGCCAAGCGGTTGCAGCGGTACTTCCGGGCAGTGGAGAACCTGCTCTGGCCCGACCTGATCGTCGTCGGCGGCGGGGTGAGCAAGCGGAGCGAGAAGTTCCTGCCGCTGCTGTCGCTGCGCACCCCGATCGTGCCGGCCGCCCTGCGCAACGAGGCCGGCATCGTCGGCGCCGCGCTGCTGGCGGCCGAACGGGGCTGAGCCCGGCCCGAGCACGACACCTCCGCCGCGCCACCGGCGGGCCGTCCGGAGACGGCGGCTATCCTCCCGGCATGCGATGGCGCCCGGGGCGAGACGGCCGGGCCGTTTCGGCGGACCGACCCCTCCGGGGTTACCCCGGGGAGCAGTCACAGCTCTGGACACTGCGCCGCAGGCACGCCGCTGCGCGGCGCGCAGGCACGTGCCCGCACGACGGGACAGGTCGCCCCGGCGTCATCGCACCATGACGGCCGAGCAGGTCGCGGCTCGCGCGCTGGCGGACGGTTTCCTGGCCGGCGGGTGGGACCTGACCGGGCTCGTGGACCGCGGGGCGCGGGTGCTGGGAGCCCGGCGGCGGTGGCTGCCTGCGCTTGCCCGTGCCGTGATCGGCGCCTACCGGGACCCGCCGACGGACCGCCCCCGCGAACTGGCCGGCTTCGTGGCGCGCTCGCTCCCGTTCGAACGGGCCGCCCGCGACGCGCGCCGCCGGGGCACCGTGATCCGCGTCCGCGTGCTGCTGCCCGCCCCGGTCCGGATGCGGCCGTCCCGGTTCCCGGTCCCGCACCTGGACGACCTGGCGGACCTGGCCCGCTTCCTGGACCTCGATCCGGCCCGGCTGGACTGGCTGGCCGACGTCCGGGGGATGCAGCGGCGGGCCCCGCACGGGCCGTTGCACCCCTACCGGTACCGCTGGGTGCAGCGTTCCGGGCGCCCACCCCGGCTGCTCGAGACGCCGCTCCCCCGGCTGCGCGCCGTCCAGCGCCGGCTACTGCGCGAGGTCGCCGGGCTGATTCCGGCGCATCCGGCCGCCCACGGCTTCGTGCCCGGACGCAGTGCCGCGACCGGTGCCACCGTGCACGCCGGGACCGGCGGCGTGCTGTGCCTCGACCTGGCCACGTTCTTCGCCACCGTCCGGGCCGGCCAGGTCTACGGCGCCTGGCGGGTGGCCGGCTACCCCGAGCCGGTCGCGCACGTCCTGACCGGCCTCTGCCTGCACGCGACGCCGCGGTCCGTACTCGCGGCCATGCCCGCGGGCGGCGACCCCTCGGACCGGTTCCGGCTGCGCCGGGCGCTCGCGTCCGGGCACCTACCACAGGGTGCGCCGACCTCGCCGCACCTGGCCAACCTGGCCTGCTTCCGGCTGGACGGCAGGCTCGCCGGGTACGCCGCGGCCCTGGACCTGAACTACAGCCGCTATGCCGACGACCTGGCGTTCTCCGGCGACGGGCTGCCCGGGCGGGCGCACCGCCTGGTGGCTGCGGTGTCCCGGATCGGGGCCGAGGAGGGGTTCCGGCTCAACCCGGGCAAGACGCGGCTGAGGACGCGGGCGGACCGCCAGCAGGTGACCGGCCTGGTCGTGAACGAGCGGGTCTCGGTGACGCGCGCCGAGTACGACACCCTGCGGGCAATCCTGCACAATTGCGCCCGCACCGGTCCGGCCGGGCAGAACCGGGCCGGGCATCGGGACTTCCGGGCGCACCTGCTCGGGCGGGTCGCCTGGGTCAACGGGGTCGACCCGCGGCGCGGTGCCCGGCTGCGGGAGGCGTTCGACCGGATCGCCTGGTGAGCGCGGCGGGTCAGCCGTCGAAGAACTTGTCGATGTCTTCGGCGTCGGAGAGGGCGGCGCTGTTCTCGGCGACCGACTGCAGGTAGGCCAGAGCCTTCTCCCGGCCGAACGCCGCGCCGGTCACCGACCCGGCGATCGAGGCCAGCGCCGTGACGAAGGCCAGCCGCGCGGTGTCGTTCTCGCCGGCGTCGGTGAGGATGAAGTGCATCGCCTCGTGGTCACCCAGCATCTGGAAGCGGATGAAAGCCGCTGCACGCTGGTTCGCGCGGGCCGCCATCCGCCGCTCGGTCGTGGACATGACGCCTCCCTTGCCGGGCGACCCGAACCCGGGTCGGTTCCACCGCAACAGAGCCGAGCAGTGCCCGCAAGCGCTATGCCGAGACCGCACCCGTGCGAGGCGAGGGCTCGACCGTGGCTGGCGAACGCCCTCACGGTTCGTGATGTGCTGACTACGGTGTTCGGGCGGACGAGCCGGACTGTAAGCCGGATCCTGTGCACCCTGCCGGTCTCCCGGCACGGCCGGCGGCCATCCCTCTCGGGACGCCGTTGCCGGCGCCCTCGTCGCACCCGCCCTCGCGGACGGGTGTCGGTAGCGGCCTACCCGGCAGCTCGGGCGGGCCGCCCTCGAACGCTGCCTGTCTGACCTTGCTCCGGGTGGGGTTTACCGAGCCACACCGGTCACCCGGTGCGCTGGTGGTCTCTTACACCACCGTTTCACCCTTACCGGCCGACGACCCGAAGGCCTCCGGCGGGCGGTCTGTTCTCTGTGGCACTGTCCCGCGGGTCACCCCGGGTGGGCGTTACCCACCACCCTGCCCTGTGGAGTCCGGACTTTCCTCGGCGGGCCGCGAACGGCCCGACGCGGCCGCCCGTCCGGCTCGTCCGCGCACCAGAGTAGTCCCCCCGCCGGTCAGGCCTTCCCGGCCGGGACGAACCGGACCCGGCCCTCCCGCGGATCGGCCTCGACCAGCCGCACCCGCAGGCGCGCCCCGAGCTGTACCGGGCCCTCGCACCGCGCCAGTACGGCCGGATCGCGCAGCTGCACCGTGCCCCCGGAGGCGTTCAGCTCCACGCAGGCCGCGTCGAACTCCGCACCGACCCGGTCGGCCAGCACGGCCGCCTCGACCGCGTCCAGGCAGCGCCGCTCCAACTCCCCCGCCAGCCGGTCGGAGGCCGTCATCGCGGCCGGCAGCGCCGGGCAGCCCGTCCCGCACCCAGCCCGGCACGTCGGCCCCGGTGGCCACGGCGTGACAGGCGACCAGCCCGAAACGGTCGACCAGCCGGCGCAGCGGCGCGGTCACGTGCGCGTACGGCGCGGCGACCGCGGCGTGTGTGCGCTGCGCGGGCGGGGTTCCGTCGAACGGGGCGTAGCCGGCCCCCCGGAAGAGGGCACCGGCCTGGTGCAGCAGCGCGAGCTGGGCCGGGTCGTCGCGATCCAGGCTGCGCAGGAACTCCCCGTACGGCAGGCCCTTCGACCACGGCACGTCGAGCGCGGCGGCCTGCCGGCGGAACCGGTCCAGCGTCGCCGGGCTGAGGGCTCGGCAGGATGCGCAGGACACCGATCCCGGCGTCCAGCATCAGCTCCGCGGCGGCCATCCCGGTGAGCAGCGAGAGCTGGGCGTTCCAGTCCTCCGCGGCCAGTGCGGGGCGCAACCGCAGCCGGTACCGGCCGCCGTCCGCCTCCACCTCCTGCTCGGGCAGGGGCAGGCTGGCCCCGCCGCGGCGCCGCTCGACGTCGAGCCGCGCAGGGCCGATCGTCGCCAGCAGCGCGGACTGCTCCGCCGCCAGCCCGTCCGGCCCGCCGTCCGTGTTCGGTACGGAAGCCCCGCCCGGAGCAGAATCGGCGAGCCCCTGCACGGTCCGGTAATCCAGCCTGGCCCGGCTGCGGACCACGGCCCGGCTCAGGGCGACCTGCGTCAGCTCCCCGCCGGAGTCCAGCTCGAAGCTCCACAGGAAGGCCGGCCGCAGCTGCCCGGGCAGCAGGCTGGCCGCGCCCTCGCTGAGCACCGCCGGGTGCAGCGGCGACCGGGTGTCCGGGGCGTACAGGGTCTGGCCGCGGGCCAGCGCCTCGGCGGCCACCGGGCCCGCCGGGTCGACGAAGGCGGGCACGTCCGCGATCGCGTAGTGCACGGTGAACCCGTCGCCCCGGCGGGCCAGGTGCAGGGCCTGGTCGAGGTCGGTGGACCCGGGCGGATCGACGGTGACGAACGGGATATCCGTGCGGTCGTGGTCCGGCGGCTGCCAGGACACGGCGGCGCGCTCGGCGGCTGCGAGTACCTCGGGCGGGAAGCCGGCCGGCACCCCGAGCTGCTCGCGGATGCGGTCGAAGGTCCGGGTCAGGTCGGCGACCCGAACCGCGTCCTGGCCGGTCAGCCTGACCTGGCGGCGCACCATCACGTCCTCCTCCGTCCCATGGCGTGCAGAGCCTAGGCCTAGAGTTGCCGACCGTGCTCGTGCTGCTGCCGCCCTCGGAGGGCAAGGCCGCCTCGCCCCGGCGCGGCCGACCGGTGGCCCTGGACGAGCTGTCCTTCCCGACGCTGACGCCGCTGCGGGAGCGGGTGCTCTGCGCGCTGACCACCGCCTCTGCCCGGCCGGACGCCGCGGCCCTGCTCGGCGTCGGGCCCGGCGCCGCCGCGGAGATCGCGCGCAACCTCCGGCTACGTGACGCGGGCACCCGCCCAGCGCACGAGCTGTACACCGGGGTGCTGTTCCAGGCCCTGGACTACCCCGGGCTGGGCGCCTCGGCCCGCCGACGGGCGGCGTCCCGGCTGGTGATCGTCTCGGCGCTGTGGGGCGCGCTGCGTCCCGGTGACCGGATCCCGCCGTACCGGCTGGCGATGGATGTGCAGCTGCCGGGCATCGGCCGGCTGGCCGCGGCCTGGCGGCCCGCGCTCGCCGCCGTCCTCCCGGAGGCCGCCGGGCGCGGGGTGGTGATCGACTGCCGGTCCACAAGTTACGCGGCCGCCTGGACTCCCGCTGCGGAGCTGGCCGCCCGGACCGTCGCGATCCGGGTCGAGCAGGAGCAGCCGTCCGGGGCCCGCACCGTGGTCAGCCACCTGGCCAAGTACACCCGCGGCGAGGTGACCCGGCACCTGCTCGAGACGGCTCCGGACGCCCGCCGGATCCGGGACGTGGTGGCCGCGATCGGCACCCGCTGGAAGGTCGACCCGCAACCGCCGGCCCGGCCGGGAGGGACCTGGACGCTGACCGTGGTGCGCCCACCGGCCTGACGTCGGCAGCGTGTCCCCGCGTCGAGGGTCAGGTGGTCGGCAGTCAGCTGTACGACCGGGTCGAGGGCAGGTCCAGCGCGGGGTCGGTCAGGTCGACCTGGGCCCCGGCGGCGGGCTGCGCCACGCAGACCCGGTTGCGCCCGGTCTTCTTCGCCCGCAGCAGCACCGCATCCGCCTCGTTCACCACCGACCAGAGCCGGTCGACGAGCGAGTGCCCGGGGCTGTGCTCCAGATCGCCCCACGCGACACCGACGCTGATCGTCAGGGCCCACGGGTGGCAGCGCTCCGCGACCTGCTCGCGCAGCCGCTCGGCCAGTCCGGTCAGGGCCGTGGGGCCCATGATCGCCAGCACGGCAAACTCCTCGCCGCCGAGCCGGACCAGCTGGTCCTCGGTCCGGATGCAGGCGTGCATGGTCGCCGCCACCCGGCGCAGCACCTGATCCCCGACGGGGTGCCCGTGATCATCGTTGATCCTCTTGAAGTGGTCGATGTCCGCGACCAGCACCCCGACCGGAAGGTCCCGCCGCGCAGCCAGCGCCGCGAGCCGATCGGCCGCGGCCTCCATCCCGCGCCGGTTGGCCGTCGCGGTGAGCTGGTCGGTGACGGCCAGAGCGCGCTCGGCCTGCACCGCGGAGTCCAGATGCCGGCGCAGGGCCATTACGACGCCGGCCGGGCTGATCGTGCCGAAGACCGCGAGCAGGCTCTGGAAGACCAGCGCGGGCGTCGCCTCGGCGGACATCCGCAGGATCGCGGCGCTGCCGAGGGCCACGGCCACCGCCTGGACGACGAGCGTGCGGACCCGGCCGAAGAGCGAGCCGATCACCGTCGGCAGGGCGAACAGCACGATGGTGGCGCCGCGGTACGGCTGCTCGGCGACACACGGTGCGGCCAGGACGACCATGGCGTCCGCGAGCAGCATGACCGGGATCAGCGCCCCCGGGGCGATCCCGAGACGGGCCACCAGGATGCAGCCCACACCCGGTCCGACGCACAGCGCAATGGTGCAGCCCAACGCCCACCAGTCGGTCCGCCAGTAGCCCGGCACGAGCAAGGTCGTAGCTGCCAGCAGGCTGCCGCCGAGCAGGATCGGCGCCCCTCGCAGCGAGTGAGTTCGTGACACGGTGCGTAATGTACCGGTCACTGAGGGGTGACTCGCCACATGTGCCGGACCTGTCCGAAATCACTCCCCGATCGCGGGGTGCGGATCTCTAGGGTGATGTCATGGATCCCGAGGAGTTCCGCACCGCCGGTCACGACCTGATCGACTGGATCGCCGATCACCGGGCCCGGATCGCCGACCTGCCGGTGCGGGCGCAGGTCCGGCCGGGCGAGGTGGCCGCCGGGCTGGCCGGGCAGGCACCGGACGCGGGCGAGCCGTTCGAGGCCCTGCTGCACGACCTGGAGCAGGTGGTCGTGCCCGGCGTGACCCAGACCCAGCACCCGCGCTTCTTCGGCTGGTTCCCGTCCAACGCCTCGCTCGCCTCGGTGCTCGGCGACCTGGCCTCGTCCGGGCTCGGCGCGCTCGGCATCACCTGGCAGTCCGCCCCGGCGCTGACCGAGGTCGAAGAGGTCGTCACCGAGTGGTTGCGTGAGCTGACCGGGCTCGGGCCGCAGTGGCGCGGGGCGATCCACGACACCGCGTCGACGGCCTGCCTGGTCTCGATGCTGGCCGCCCGGGAGCGGGTGACCGGCTACTGCGAGGCCCGGGGCGGTCTGCAGGCCGAGCCCGCGCCGCTGGTCGTCTACACCTCGACGCACGCGCACTCCTCGGTGGCCAAGGCGGTCGGGTTGGCCGGCTTCGGGGCCGACAACCTCCGCCTGGTCGAGGCCGACCCGGACACCTTCGGGATGTGCCCGGACGCCCTGGCCGCGGCGGTCGAGGCGGACGTCGCGGCGGGCCGGCGCCCGGCGGCGGTGGTGGTCAGCATCGGCAGCACCGGCACCACAGCGGTCGATCCGCTGGCCCAGATCATCCCGATCGCGCAGCGGCACGGGATGTGGGTGCACGTGGACGCCGCGATGGCCGGCAGCGCACTGCTGCTGCCCGAGATGCGGTGGCTGGTCGAGGGCATCGACGGCGCCGACTCGCTGTCCTGGAACCCGCACAAGTGGCTCGGCACGATCCTGGACTGCTCGCTGCTGTACGTCCGGGACGTCGAGCACCTGGTCCGGGTGATGTCGACGGACCCGTCGTACCTGCGCTCGGCGGTCGACGGGGAGGTCACCCAGTACAAGGACTGGGGGATCCCGCTGGGCCGCCGGTTCCGGGCCCTGAAGCTGTGGTTCCACCTGCGGCTGGACGGCGTCGAGGCGATCCGGGCCCGGCTGCGGCGCGACCTGGCCAACGCCGCCTGGCTGGCCGAGCAGGTGGATGCCGAGGCCGACTGGCAGGTGCTCGCGCCGGTGACGCTGCAGACGGTCTGCGTGCGGCACACCCCGCCGGGCCTGACCGACGGCGACGGACTGACCGACGGTGAGACGTTGGACCGGCACACGCTGGCATGGGTCGAGGAGGTCAACTCCTCGGGCCGGGCGTTCCTGACCCCGTCCGTGCTCGACGGCCGGTGGATGGCGCGCATCTCGATCGGCGCGGAGGCGACCGGACGCGAGGACGTCGCAGCCTGCTGGGACCTGATCCGGGCCGCAGCCGGGCGGGCTGCGGCCGGACGGGCCACGGCCAAGCCGGCCAGGGCCAAGTCGGCCTCAGTACCGCGGCACGCGTCAGAGCAGGCGTGACAGGGCATCCCGGGTGGTGTCGTCCGCCGGCACGTAGGTGACCAGCCGCAGGTCGCCCACCCGGTCCAGCCAGTGGTTGCTGTAGTCGAAGGTCAGCCACCCGGCCCCGGGGCTGCGGTACCGCTTGGTCTTGTTCTCCGGGATCAGCACCTCGTGCCGGTCCCACATCCGGCGGAAGTCCGGCGAGGCCGCCTGCAGCCGCTTGAGCATGCACTTCCACGCCGGTTCGGCCACGTGCTCGGCCATCCCGGCCCGAAACTGGGCCACCATCCGGCCGGTGGTCTCCTCCCAGTCGACCAGCCCGGTGCGCCAGACCGGATGGGTGAAGGCCAGCCAGAGCGAGTTCCGCTCCCCCTCGGCCAGGCCGTCCAGGTCCACCAGCAGCCGGCCCCAGGTCCGGTTGTGGGCGAGGATGTCGAACCGGCCGTTGGACACCGCCGCCGGGTACGGGCTGAGCTTGTCCAGGACTGCCAGGGTCGCGGCCGGGATGCAGGACGCGTCACGCTCGGACGGCTGAAGCCCGCGTCCGGCCAGCGAGAACAGGTGCGCCGACTCGTGCCGGTCCAGCAGCAGGGTTCGCGAGATCGCCTCGAGTACCTGCTCGGAGACATTGATGTCGCGGCCCTGCTCCAGCCACGTGTACCAGCTGACACCGACCCCGGCGAGCTGCGCGACCTCCTCCCGGCGCAGGCCCGGCGTGCGGCGCCGACCGGCCGACGGCAACCCGACCCGTTCCGGGGAGATCCGCTCCCGGCGGCTGCGCAGGAACCCCCCGAGCTCGCGCCGGCGCAGCGCGGCGACCTGGCGGGCGGGCAGTTCCGGGCGGGCTGTCGGCTCGGGAAGCACCGCCGGCTCCGGCTCTCCGGCGGGCATCGCCCGTAGCGTGCGGGTCCCGGGAAGAGAGGTGTCGGCGGTCACAGCGCTGGTCACCCGTCCAGCATGCGACAGCCCGGCGCAGGCAGCCAGGTGGTGCCAGTCCCTGGATAACCAGGCGCCTGGTACCAGGCTCCGAGCCCGCCGACGCTGGTACCCATGACCGAGAGCCCCACCCTGGCCGCCGCGTCCAGCGGCATCGACGCGCGCGCGACGGTCAGGTCCACCACCATCTCCGGTATCGACACCACCACCGGCGCTTCGCCGCCCGGCGCGGACCGGCCCGCAGGGGGCTCCGCCGGGCCGCCCGCCCTCGGCACGGTCGGGGTGATCACCGTGCTGTCCGGGATCTTCCTGGCCATGGTCGACTTCTTCGTCGTCAACGTGGCCCTGCCCGCGATCGACAGCGAGCTGAACGCCTCCAGCGCCGCGCTGGAGCTGGTCGTCGCCGGGTACGGCCTGGCGTACGCCCTGCTGCTGGTTCTCGGCGGGCGCCTGGGTGACGCGTTCGGCCGGCGGCGACTGTTCCGGGCGGGCATGGCCGCCTTCACCCTGACCTCGCTGATCTGCGGCCTGGCCCCGGACGCCGACGTGCTGGTCGCTGCACGGATCCTGCAGGGAGCGGCCGCGGCGATGATGGTCCCGCAGGTGCTGGCCACCATCCAGGCCAGCACGCAGGGCGCGCCTCGGGCGCGGGCCCTCGGCCTGTTCGGTGCCACCGGCGGGCTGGCCGCGGTGACCGGACAGGTCGGCGGGGGCGCGCTGGTCCAGGCGGACCTGCTCGGCTCGAGCTGGCGCCCGATCTTCCTGATCAACGTCCCGATCGGCGTGATCGGCTGGCTGGCGTCCCGGCGGTACGTGCCCGACTCGCGCTCGGACGCCCCGACCGCGATCGACCGGCCCGGGACCGGGCTGCTGGCCGCGACCCTGATCGCCTTCCTGCTGCCCGCCGTCGAGGGCCGCCAGCTGGGCTGGCCGGTGTGGCTGCTCGGCCTGCTCGCGGCGACCGTCCCGCTCGGCGTGGCCTTCGCGCTGGCCCAGCGCCGGGTGGAGCGGCGGGGCGGGGTCCCGCTGGTGCCACCGTCCCTGATCCAGGTCACCTCGATGCGCGCCGGGGTCGCCGCCGCGGTGCCGTTCTTCACCGGGTTCGGCGGGTTCATGTTCGTCTACGCGCTGGCCGAGCACGCCGGCGGCCACACCTCGGCACTGGCGACCGGGCTGGGCATCGCCCCGATGGGCGCCGGGTTCCTGATCTCCTCGCTGACCGCGGTGCGGCTGGTGACCCGGTTCGGCACCCGGACACTCGTCGCCGGAGCGGTGATCCAGGGGGCGGGGCTGATCCTGATCGCGGTCATCCTGCTCCGGGACGGTTCGATGGCCTCGCCGGCGCAGCTGGCCCCGATGACCACCCTGCTCGGTGTCGGCCAGGGCCTGGTGATGAGCCCGCTGTTCCGGCTGGCGCTGGGCAACGTCCCGCCGCGGCGTGCCGGTGTGGCCAGCGGGCTGCTGATGACCGTCCAGCAGGTCAGCCTGGCGACCGGGGTGGCGCTGCTCGGCGGGACGTTCCTCGCCCTCAGCGCACCGGATCGGCTCGGCGTCCGGCAGGCCTTCGCCGCGGTGGTCATCGCGCAGGCCGCTCTCGCGGTGGTGGTCGGATTCGCCGTCTCGCGGCTGCCCGGCCCCGACCAGGCGACCGTGCCGGCGTCCGCACCGTCGGCTGTCCCCGCACCGTCGGCTGTCCCCGCAGCGGTACAGGCGCCGGCGGGTGGTTACGAGGTGGCGGACAGCGCCTGATCGAGATCCTCGAGCAGATCCTCGACGTCCTCCAGCCCGACCGAGACCCGGACGGTGCCGTCGGTGATCCCGGCCGCCGCCCGGGCCTGCGGCGTCAGCCGCCGGTG
This sequence comes from uncultured Actinomycetota bacterium, assembly GCA_963740575.1. Lineage (GTDB taxonomy): Bacteria > Actinomycetota > Actinomycetes > Actinomycetales > Kineosporiaceae > CAVUET01. The sequence goes on from CAVUET010000003.1 coordinate 814,186, forward strand.
GGTGGTCGTGGCCGGATGGGTGACCAGCGACTTCGCATCGCCGAGATTGTTCGAGATGTCGATGACCTGCAGCCGGTCGAGCACGGTGAAGGCGTTCTTCTTGGCCTGCCCGGCCTCGCCGGCCAGCTCGAAGGTGACCACCGTGCCGCCCGCGGTCATCTGCCGCCGGGCGAGCTCGTACTGCGGGTGGCTGGGCAGGTACGGGTAGCGGACCGAGGCCACCCGCGGGTTCTGTTCGAGCCACTGCGCGATCCGCAGCGCGGCCACGCACTGCCGGTCGACCCGCAGGCGCAGGGTCTCCAGCCCCTTGAGCAACACCCAGGCGTTGAACGGGCTCATCGAGGGTCCGGTGTGCCGCATCAGCGTCTGCACCTGGTCGGTGATGTACTTCGCCGGCCCGAGGATGGCCCCGCCGAGCACCCGCCCCTGACCGTCCAGGTGCTTGGTCGCCGAGTACACCACGATGTCCGCCCCGAGCTCGAGCGGGCGCTGCAGCAGCGGGGTGGCGAACACGTTGTCCACCACGACCTGGGCCCCTGCCCGGTGCGCCAGCTCGCACACCGCGGCCACGTCGACCAGGTCCTGCATCGGGTTGCTCGGGGACTCGAAGAAGACCGCCTGCGCCGGCCTGGACAGGGCCTCGCGCCACTGGTCCAGGTGATGGCCGTCGACGAAGTCGGTGCGGATCCCCCAGCGCGGCAACAGCTCGTCCAGGATCACGAAGCAGGACCCGAACAGGGCGCGTGAGGCCACCACCCGGTCGCCGCTGCGCAGCAGCGCGGCCAGCGAGTTGAAAACGGCCGCCATCCCGGTCGCGGTGGCGAAGCAGGCCGGCGCGCCCTCGAGCAGGCGCAGCCGCTCCTCGAACACGGCCACGGTCGGGTTGCCGTACCGCGAGTAGACGTAGTGGTCGACATCCCCGGCGAAGGCCGCCTCCGCCTGGGCGGCCGAGTCGTAGACGTAGCCCTGGGTCAGGAAGAGTGCCTCGGAGGTCTCGTCGAACCCGGACCGGGCCAGCCCGCCACGGACGGCGAGCGTGTCCGGCCGCCAGCCCTGCGGCTCCGGCATCGCCTGTGGCTCCGGCATCGCCTGTGGCTCCGGCATCGCCTGTGGCCCGGGCGTCACGACTGGATCCAGGGCAGCCCGGCGAACTTCCACCCGGCCGAGGTGCCCCGGTGCCCGTGCCGGTCCAGCGGTCCCTCGAAGCCGTCCCGGACGCTGTACGACTTCACGAATCCTCCGGCGGCGGCCGCCTCGGCCGCGGCCACCGACCTGGCGCCGATCCGGCCGAGGAAAGCGACCGGGGCGTCGGGGAGCACGCCGACCTCGGTCAGGTCGTCGAGGAACCGCCGGTTCGGCGCACCCTCGGGGTAGGTCACCCACTCCACGCCGATCACCTCCTTGCCCAGCTCGGACAGGTCGGGCAGACCGACGAAGTACCACTCCGCCCGGGTCCGCACGTCGACCAGCACGGCATCGGGATCGTCGCGTACGAGCGCGTACGCCTCCTCCGGCGAGAGGTCACCGGCATACGCCACCTCACACCTCCTGCACCCCTGCGGTGATCGGACGATACCTGCTCGCAGCGTATCCGGACCGTGACCCGCTGGGTGCGAGCGGCCCTGGTGGGGCCGCACCGGATCCGCTGCGCTACAACCCGTGTGCGGTCGGCCCCGTCGCGGGCCGGTCAGGTGGCGCGACGTGGTGATCCCGACGTGGCCCGGCCTCGACTATGCCTGGCCTATCGTCGCGGGACACACCTACGGTGGTGGCCTGCGCCCGTCCGGCCGGCAGCCGGACGCCACGATCCCGGGAGTCCCGATGACCGACATCCTCGAGCCCGTCTCCCCTGCCGACCCCGCAGGCGCCACCGCCGCCCAGGCGGCCGGCGCAGTGGAGCAGAAGCGGCTGCTGCGGACCGAGATCCCCGGGCCTCGGTCGCTGCAGCTCCAGGCCCGGAAGACGGCGACGGTCGCCGCCGGTGTCGGCGTGACGCTGCCGGTCTACGTCGAGCGCGCGGGCGGCGGCATCCTCGTCGACGCCGACGGCAACCAGCTGATCGATTTCGGCTCCGGGATCGCCGTGGTCAGCGTCGGCAATGCCGCACCCGAGGTGGTCGCCCGGGTGCAGGATCAGGTCGCGAGATTCACCCACACCTGCTTCATGGTCACGCCCTACCAGGGCTACCTGGACGTCTGCGACGCGCTGGCCCGGCTCACCCCGGGCGACCACGACAAGCGGTCGGCGCTGTTCAACTCCGGGGCCGAGGCGGTGGAGAACGCGGTCAAGATCGCCCGGCGGTTCTCCGGGCGCGACGCGATCGTGGTCTTCGACCACGCCTACCACGGCCGGACCAATCTGACGATGGCGATGACGGCCAAGAACATGCCGTACAAGGACGGCTTCGGGCCCTTCGCCGGGGAGATCTACCGCGCGCCCATGTCGTACCCGTTTCGCGAGCCGGTGCAGTTGACCGGGGAGCAGGCCGCAGAACGCGCCATCGGCGTGATCGACAAGCAGGTCGGCGCCGGGCGGGTCGCCGCGGTGGTGATCGAGCCCATCCAGGGCGAGGGCGGCTTCGTGGTGCCCGCGCCCGGGTTCCTGCCGGCGCTCGCGGCCTGGTGCAGGACCAACGGCGTGCTGCTGATCGCCGATGAGATCCAGACCGGCTTCGCCCGGACCGGTGACCTGTTCGCGTGCGAGCACGAGGCCGTGGTGCCCGACCTGATCACCACCGCGAAAGGCATCGCCGGCGGGCTGCCGCTGGCCGCCGTGACCGGTCGGGCCGAGGTGATGGACTCCGTGCACGCGGGCGGCCTGGGTGGGACCTACGGCGGCAACCCGGTCGCCTGCGCGGCAGCGCTCGGCGCCATCAGCACCATCGAGCAGCTCGACCTGGCCGCCGCGGCCCTCCGGATCGAGGCCCGGATGATGCCCAGGCTGCGCGCGCTGGCCGAGCGGTACCCGCAGATCGGCGACGTCCGGGGACGCGGGGCGATGCTCGCGATCGAGCTCGTCGCCCCCGGCACCACCACCCCCGATGCCGCGCTCGCGGGACGGGTCGCGGGGGCCTGCCATCGCTCGGGGCTGGTCACCCTCACCTGCGGGACCTACGGCAACGTGCTGCGCTTCCTGCCGCCGCTGGTGATCCCCGACGACCTGCTGCTCGAGGGCGTGGACCTGCTCGAGCAGGCGTTCGCTGCGGTGTAGCGGTGTCCGGCGAGGTCGCTCATCCACAGGCGGGGCAACGGTTCGGGCAGCGGGACGGTGGAATCTGCGAGTCTGGATCAGTGAACGAACTGGACGAGATCAGGGCCGAGCTCGCGGAGGTCCGCCACGACGTCGTCCAACTCCGGGAGGAGATGGCGGACGTGCGTGCGATTGCCTCGATGGCCGACCGCGACGCTTCGGCAGTGCGGGGTGCCATCCGCGGCATCGCCCACGCGCAGACAGCGCTCCGCGAGACCCAGGTCGAGCAGAACGTCACCTTGCGCGAGATCGCCGGCACCGTCGGCGTCCTGGTCCACGGGCAGGCCGAGCACGGCCGGCAACTCACCGGCCTCGCCACCGGCCAGGCCGAGTTGGCTGCCACCGTCACCGAGCACAGCCGACAGCTCACCGGCCTCGCCACCGGCCAGGCCGAGTTGGCTGCCACCGTCGCCGGGCACGGCCAGCAGCTCGCCGGGCACGGCCGGCAACTCACCGACCTCGCCACCGGCCAGGCCGAGTTGGCTGCCACCGTCACCGAGCACAGCCGACAGCTCGCCGGCCTCGCCACCGGCCAGGCCGAGTTGGCTGCCACCGTAGCCGAGCACGGCCGGCTGCTCACCACCCTCGTCGATGGGCAGACGGAGATCCTTCGCAGGTTGCCACCGCCTGCCTGACGGCACGACGCGGGCGACCGCGATCCCTACCGAGCCAGGTGTGCCGTGGCGTTCACGGTGACGACCTCGGCGGCGTCGTCCCAGAACCGGACGGCGGTGAGCGCCCCGGGCGTGATCCGCAGCCGCCACATCGCCGCCGGGCCCGCGTCCAACGCCTGCTGCAGCACCACCCGGACCGGAGTGGCATGGGTGACGACCACGACGGTCTTCCCGCTGTGCGACGCCAGCACGCGCTGCTGCGCTCGGCGGACCCGATCGATCACGTCCCGAAGAGACTCCCCGCCGGGCGGCGCGACGTCCATCGAGCCCTGCCAGCTGCGCAGCTGCTCGCGGTGCGACCGCTCGAGCTCGGCATAGGTCAGCCCCTCCCAAGCGCCGAACCCTGCCTCGATCCACTCCTCGTCCACAATCGGCCCGGACGATCCCGCATCCCCCGTCCTGCCCCGTACGCCCGCCAGCCGGTCCCGGACCGCTTCCGCGGTCTGCCGGGTCCGCAGCATGGGCGAGGTCACGATCGCCGCCGGCGCCGCCAGATCCGGCAGCAGAGCCCCCGGGCGGCCCAGCCCCGCCACCACCTCGGCCGCCAGCGCCGCGTCCTGCCGGCCGGCCTCTGACAGCTCGGGATCCTCACCATCCCGACCGGAGAACCGGCCGGCCTCCGTCAACGGCGTCCGGCCGTGCCGGATCAGGACCAGAGTGGTCGGCTCCCCCGACTCCCCCGCGCGAGGGGCCCGGACCGAACCGACCGCGGTCGACGGCAGCCCCGCCGGGTCAGGTCCGCCGGACGGTCCCGTCAGATCCGCCACACCCACCGCGCCCGCCGTCCGGGTCCAGGCCCGGCCGGCCGCAGCGGCGTCCATGGCCGCGTTGGCGAGACGATCGGCATCGACGTTACGGGCCCGGGGCACCCACGTGTACCGAACCCGCGCCGGCGGCAGGATCCCGCGTGCCCGGGCAGCGAGCTGGCGCAGCCCGTCGTGCTTGATCTGCCAGCGACCGGACATCTGCTCGACCACGAGCTTGGAGTCCATCCGGACCTCCACCGTGCAGCCCGGGTCGATCCCGATCGCCAGCCGCAGGCCCGCGATCAGGCCGCGGTATTCGGCCACGTTGTTCGTCGCCGAGCCGATCGACTCGGCCAACTCGGCCAGTACCTCACCGGTCCCGGCGTCGCGGACCAGCGCCCCGTAGCCGGCCGGGCCGGGATTGCCGCGCGATCCGCCGTCGGCCTCCACCACCAGCCGGCGGCCCCCGGCCGCCGCGGCGGCGGTCACAGCCCCGAGTCGGGGGTGCGCACCAGGATCCGGCGGCACTCCTCGCAGCGCAGCACGGTATCCGGTGCGGCCGAACGGATCCGGCCCAGTTCGGTGGTGTTCAGCTCCAGCCGGCAGCCCTCGCAGCGGCGCTGGTACAGCCGCGCGGCGCCCACGCCGCCGTTCTGCTCACGGACCTTCTCGTACAGCGCCAGCAACTCCGCCGGGACACCCGCCGCGGCGTCGACGCGGGCCCGCTGCTCGGCGTCCACCTCGGCGTCCAGGTCGGCCAACAGGGCGTCCCGGCGCTCCCGGGCCGCCGCCAGCTCGACGTCGACCTGCTCGGAGTCGGCGCGCACCCCCTCGACCCGTGCCTGCGCCGCCTCGAGCCGCTCCATCACCTCGAGCTCGACGTCCTCGAGGACGGACTGCCGCTGGGCCAGGCTCTCCACCTCGTGCTGCAACGCCTGCAGGTCCTTCGCGCTGCTCTGGCCGGCGTCCAGCCGGCTGCGGTCCCGGGCCATCCGCTGGCGCACCTGCTCGACGTCCGCCTCAGCCTTGACCAGCTCGCGGGACACGTCCGAGGCCGCCGTCTGCGCGGCCACCTGGTCGGCGCCGATCTGCTCCCGCCGGGCCTCCAGGTCGCTCACCTGGTGATGCTCCGGCAGCGTCCGCCGGCGATGACCGAGCTGGGCGATCCGGATGTCATGGGCCTGCACATCGAGCAGACGCCACTGGTCCTGGGGCGCCGCAGTCACCACCGTCACGCACCTCCACGCGCTCGCCGTGACGCCCGTCGTCCGGGCGCCCAGGGTCGAACCCTACGCGTAGCCCGGGTGCCTGCGGGCGGCCCGGGTGGCGCCGGGATCGGCAAACCGGCTACCGAGAACCGGCTACCGAGAACCGGCCTGGGTCAACGGACCACGCCGCCGGCGCTGGGCACCCGGAATATCCACGGGTCGGTGCAGCGCCCGGAGACCTGCACCTCGATCCGCGCTCCGATGGCCTCCAGTGCGCCCTGCAGGCGGTTGGCCACACCGGCGAGCCACGGCCACTCGCTGGACCAGTGCGCGACGTCGATCAGGTAGGGCGGGTTCTCCCCGACCTCGTCCCGGGCCTCGCTGACCGGGTGGTGCCTCAGGTCGGAGGTGACGAAGACGTCCGCATCGCAGGCCCGCACCGCGGGGATGAGCGAGTCGCCCGCGCCACCGCAGACGGCCACCCGCGACACCTCCGCAGTCGGCTCGCCCGCAACCCGGACGCCCTGGTGCGAGGCCGGCAGGGCCTCGGCGACCCGCATCGCGAACTCGCGAAGGCTGGTCGGCGTGGCCAGCCGGCCGACCCGGCCGATCCCGCGCGGGCCGGACCATGCGGCCATCTCGAACACGTCGAAGGCGACCTCCTCGGACGGGTGCGCCGAACGCAACGCGGCCACCACCGAGGCCCGGCGATGCCGGGGCAGGATCATCTCCACCCGGCGTTCCGGGACGTCCTCGCGGATGCCGGGCTGCCCTGGCGCGTCGCCGGGCCGGGTCCCCGGCACGAACGTGCCCGTGCCCACCGAGGTCCAGGCCACCCGGGAGTACTCGCCGATCTCACCGGCACCGGCGGCGACGATCGCGTCGATGACCTTGTCCGCGTACTCCTCGGGCGCGAACGTCACGATCTTGTCCACCGGGTCGACGGGGTCCGCCGCCACCGGCTCGAGGTCGGTCAGGCCGAGGATCCGGGCCAGCGCGTCGGACACCCCGGGCGAGGCCACGTCGGCGTTGGTGTGCGCGGTGTACAGCCCACATCCGGCCCGGATCAGCTGGTGCAGCACACGACCCTTGGCGGTGTCGGCGGCGATGCCGTGCACGGGGCGCAGCAGCAGCGGGTGGTGACTCACGAGCAGGTCCGCGTGCCAGGCCAGCGCATCCTCGACCACCGGCAGCACGGGGTCGATCGCCAGCATCACCCGACGGACCGGCGCGGCACGATCACCGCAGACCAGCCCGACCGCGTCCCAGTCGCGCGCCCAGGAGGGGTCATACAGCTGCTCGAGGACACCGACCACGTCGGCGATTACAGGGATTCTGGCTTCGGTCACGCAGAGCACCATAACGGCCACGCCCTGTCGATCGCAGGTCTTCAGCACGTGAGTTCGCGTGCGCAATGCGTCACCGTTGTGCGGGTCCTCCGTCCGGAGGGGCGACAACTCCCCCGTCCGGTGGGGCGGCGGCTCGCGTGAACCGGCGAGCCACCCCTGCGAGCCACCCCTGTACGAGGTCTACTCGTCCCCGCCGAGCCGCAGGGACCGCAACCGCGAGCCGCTGTAGGCCGTGCCCACCACCGTCACCACCGCCAGCAGGACGATCGACGGCGCCAGACCGAGCGCGGGCCTCAGATCCGTGACCCGGCCGATGGCGTTCACCACGGCCAGACCCCACTGCTGCACGCTGACCGCCCGGGCGCCGGGTACGTACTGGCCGACCAACGACTCCCACACCAGCGCGTACAGCAGCCCGATCACCACCGCGTTGCGGGTCAGCACGGCCAGCAGCAGGAACAGCGCGCAGTAGGCAGCCCCGGACGCCATCGCGCCGACCGCGAACGCGATCGCGGTCCGGGTTCCGATCCCCGGCAGCAGCAGGCCTGCGAGCAGGATCGGCAACCCGGCCAGCAACCAGATCAGGCCGACCGCGACCGCCAGCTTCGAGACCACCACGGAGTGCCGGTTCACCGGCTTGGCCAGCAGGTAGATGATCGAGCCGTCGTCGATCTCCGGACCGATCGCGCCGGTTCCGATGATCAGGCCGAGCAGCGGCAGCACCGTGCCGAGCGCGAACGAGGTGAGCATCCCGCGGGCCACGTCGTCCGAGCCCTGCCAGCGCACCAGGGCGGCCAGCCCGAGCATCAGCAACGGGAGCGCCGCCAGCAGCAGCGCCCGCCGCCGGCCCAGCAGGCTGCGCACGGTCAGCCCCGCGACCACGGCGTTCATCGCGCCACCAGGTAGGCGAAGACGCTCTCCAGGGACTCGTCCGCGGGCGTCACCTCGAACAGGCTGATCCCGGACCGGCGGGCCAGGGCAGGCAGCGCCGTGGTGAACCGGCGCACGTCGGACGCCTGGACCTGCAGCACCCCGACGGCGCCGGGCTGCACAGCGGTGCCGGGCTGGGCGCTGGACCGCGCACCGGGTGAGCTGCCGGGCGGCCCGGTGGCCACAAGCTGGACGCCGAACGCGGAGCCCTCGGCGATGATCGACGCCGCCAGCGCCCGGTCGTCGCTGGACCGGACGGTGTACTGGTGCGGCCGCTCGGTCATCAGCCGCCGGATCTGCCGGAAGTCCCCGGACGCGGCATGCCGCCCCGCGACCAGGACCTCGATGGTGCCGGCGATCTGCTCCACCTCCTCGAGGATGTGCGAGCTGAACAGCACCGTGCGACCGCCCTCGGCCAGCCGGTGCAGCAGGTCCATCAGGTGCAGCCGCTGCCGCGGGTCCATCCCGTTGAACGGCTCGTCCAGCAGCAACACCGCGGGGTCGTGCACCAGCGCGGTGGCCATCTTGACCCGCTGCTTCATGCCCTTGGAGTAGGTGGCGATGGCGCGGTCCTGGGCAGCGGTCATGTCCACCGTCTCCAGCGCCCGGCGGGCCGCGGCAGCCGGGTCGGGCAGCCGGTGCAGCCGCGCGTTCGCGAGCACCAGTTGCCAGCCGGTGACGACGTCGTACATCCCCTCCCGCTCGGGGACCAGGCCGATCTGGCGGTAGATCTGCTCGTGCCGCCAGGTCGGCTCGCCGTCCAGGGTGACCGTCCCCGAAGACGGCGCGAGGAAGCCGCTCATCAGGTGGATCAGGGTGGACTTGCCCGCGCCGTTCGGCCCGAGCAGGCCGGTGACCCCGGGCCCGATCGTCATCGTGACGTCGTTCACGGCGACGACGTTGCCGAACCAGCGGGTCACCTGGTCGAGCACGATCGCGCTCACGAGACCGACACCTTCCGGTAGCGCAGGAGCAGCAGCCCGTAGCAGGCGGCGACCAGACCCAGGGTGACGGCCGCGAAGACCACCCCGCCGGTGGTCCCCGGTGGGGAGGTCCCGGTGGTCGCCTCGGCGTTCAGCAGCCAGACCTGAACCCCGTCGACCAGGCTGAACGGGCCGATCATCCCGGCGTAGGCGGCGAGGCTGGTGTGCTGGCCCGTGCTCTGGGCGATCCCCTGGAGCACGCCCGACACCGCGGTCAGCAGCAGCAACACCGTGATCACCGCGGCCACACCCAGCCCCCGGCGAGGTGTGAACGCCGCGATCACCAGCCCGAGGGCCGCGAGCAACGTCGCGAAGATCAGGGCACCGGCGAGCCCGGCCAGATAGCCGCGGGTCTGGTGCCACACCGGCAGCTTGGCCAGCAGTGCCGCCACGTACATCACCGTCATCGGGATGGCCATCAGCACGAACAGTGCCGCCGTCATCGCACCGACCTTGGCCAGCACGTACTGACCGCGCTTGAGCGGTCGGGAGAAGTAGAGCGACACGCTGCGGAACCGGAGATCCTTCGACACGCTCTGCGGCGCCTGCCCGGCGACGAAGATCGAGATCACCAGCCACACCGTGGGGACGTAGGCGGTGTAGGTCAACGGCAGGCTGTCCATCTTCGTGACGTTCACGACGATCCCGATCACCAGCGCCGGCAGCACGGCGAACGCCAGCAGGAGGAACGGCATCACCTTCGACTTGGCCGAGCGGCGGATGCCGTACGCACCGAGCAGGCTGTTCACCAACAGGGTCCGGACGGCGTACCAGTGCCCGAGCCGCGGCCCCTCGTAGTGCCGGTAGCCGATGTCGTAGATGGCGCTCTGTTCGACGCCCCGTGCCACGTCCTGCTCGCTCATCGTTCCCCCTGCCCGCCCGGGCCCGTTGCAGGCGAGGCCCCGTCAGCTGCCGGCCAGGTGCCCTCGTCCCCGACCGGTGCCGTGAAGATCTCCGCCATCTGGTGCCGCTGCCGGTGCAGCCGCAACAGGCCGACCCCGAGCTCGGCCACGGCGTCCCGGACCAGGTCGTAGGTGCGGTCGTCGTGCAGCTCGACCTCGACGATCCGGCCCGATCGGCCGGCCCGCAGGCCGGCCCGGGCGAGTGCCGCGACCAGCTGGTCCGAGGAGTCGCTGACCTCGACCGCGAGCACGGCCCGTTCCGCAGTGGCGTCCGCGGACGAGGTCGAGCGCAGCAGCCGGCCCGCATCGATCACGACCAGGTGGTCGACCATCCGCTCGAGCTCCCCGAGCAGGTGCGAGGTGACCAACACGGAGATCCCGAAGTCGGTGCCGATGCGCCGGATCAGGCCGAGCATCTCGTCCCTGCCGACCGGGTCCAGCCCGTTGGTGGGCTCGTCGAGCAGCACCAGCTTCGGGTCGTGCACCAGCGCCTGGGCCAGCTTGACCCGCTGCTTCATACCGGTGGAGTACTCGCCGATGGCCCGGTAGCGCTCCTCGTACAGCCCCACGTGCCGCAGCGTGTCGGCGGTGCGCTCGCGCGCGGCGGGGACGGGCAGCCCGGACATCCTCGCCAGGTGCACCACGTACTCGGTCGCGGAGACGTCCGGTGGCAGGCAGTCGTGTTCGGGCATGTAGCCGACCAGCTCGCGGATCTGGGCCCCGGACGTGGTCACGTCCAGCCCGAGCATCCGGGCCCGGCCCGCCGTGCCCGGCAGCAGCCCGAGAAGGATCTTGATCAGCGTCGACTTGCCCGCCCCGTTCGCCCCGACGAGCCCGACGATGCCGGGCGGGATCTCGACGCTGAGCCGGTCCAGCGCGGTCACCGCTGGGAACCGCTTGGTCAGGTCCTCGGTGACGATCACGGACATGTGCGGCAGCGTATCCCGGGTCGCCGCCCGACCGGGCTGGGGGCAACCCGAGGACGTGACCCCTGGTAGAGGGCTCTGACATCCGGACCGCCGCGGAATGCTGACCAGCGCGACACCTCTGCGGGCGAGCAGGCCTGGCAGTGGGCCCGGCCGGACTTGAACCGACGACACCCGCGGTGTAAGCGCGGCGCTCTACCAGCTGAGCTACAGGCCCCGACCACGCCCTCAGAGCGCGGCGATCGCCTCCCGGTAGGCCGCCAGCGGGCGGGCCTGGCCGGCCGGATTCACGACGCTCCAGCGCAGGACGCCGGTCTTGTCGATGAGGAAGGTACCGCGTTCCGCCCGCCCCGCGGTGTCGTTGAACACGCCGTAGGCCTGGGCGACCGCGCCGTGCGGCCAGAAGTCCGACAGCAGCGGGAAGTCGTACTTCTGGTCCTCCGCCCAGGCACGCAAGGTGTACATCGGGTCACACGAGATCGCGATGACCTGCACCTCGCCGGAGGAGAAGACGTCGAGGTTATCTCGGATCTCACACAGCTCACCGGTGCAGACGCCGGAGAACGCGAACGGGTAGAAGACGAGCGCCACGTTGGTCTCGCCGCGGAACTCGGACAGGCGGACAACCTCGCCGTGCTGGTCTTTCAGCTCGAAGTCCGGGGCGGACTGACCGACTTCGATGGTCATGGTGTTCCTCTCCTGAGGGCAGTGCTCCTCCGGTGTGGTGGGATCGCGCTCGGCGATTGCCTCGCCCAGGGCGCGCGACCAGGGCAGGATGCCAGTGTGTCAGGCAACCGGCAGCCGCTCCGACCCGAACCGGACGGCTGCGGCCTCGCAGGGGCCGACGCGGTCGACGCCGCCGACCTGATCCGGGCCGCCTGGGGCGGGGTCATCGACCTCGCCGGGACGCTGCCCCTGGCCGCGCCGTCCCGGTTGGACGGCTGGACCGTCCGGGACGTGCTGGTCCATCTGGGCTCCTGGGAGGAGCATCAGCCGTTCGTCCACCTCATCGACGACGCCCGGCACAACCGCGTGCACGAGGTGGACGACGTCGACGCCCGCAACGACCTTCTGACCGCAGCCCATCACGACGCGCCCGCCGCGGAGATCGTGGCCGCCCTGGCCGCCGCCCGGGACACGGCGCTGGACTTCCTCGACTCGGGCGATGCCGGCACGGTCGGGCGTGCGCAGTCCGAGTCGCGGCTCGGCACGCTGCCGGTGACGACGATCCTGCTGTCCGACTGCTTCGAGCTGGCCGTGCACGCCCTCGACATCGCCGAGCCGGGCGAGGTGCCACCCGGTCTGCTCGACGCCGGGCTGGCCGCGCTCGTCGATCTGGCCGGGGCGCTGTCCGCGCGGCGGGGGCTGACCATCACGGTGGCCGTGGTGACCCCGGACAGCTGCTGGGCCACCGGTGCCGCCGACGGTGCCTGGGTGACGGTCCCGCTGCAGCCGGGCACGCTGGCCCGCGAACTCGGCTGGCCGGCCATCGAAGGCTGCGCGGGTGACGTCCTGGACGCCGCCGCGGGGCGGCGCCTGGGCGCGCAACTGGTCCTGACCCGGCGGCTGAGGATGTTCGACCTGCCCGGCCTGCTCCGCCTGACGGCCGCGCTGGAGGCCGTGCCGGGGCTACCCGGCGGGTCGGCCCTGCAGGCGGCCGTGCGCACCCTGAGACAGACTGGGCGGATGGTCGGCCGGCTCGGCCTGACCATCCGCCGCAGTCGCGGCTAGCGTCACTACCGACGGTTGCGCGGCGCTGCCAGCCTCGTCCCGGTCCAGTCCCGGCCCGCGCTGATCGTGCTCGTGGCATGCAGGCCGGCAGTCGGTGCCGCGTCCTCCACCTCCGACGGTTCGACATGACCGGGACGCCCGGACTTGGGCGACAGCAGCCAGATCACCGCACCGTCGGCGAGGTTCGTCAGCGCATCCATCAGGGCGTCGACGAGATCACCGTCGCCGTCCCGCCACCAGTAGATCGCCGCGTCGACGACCTCCTGTACGTCCTCGTCGACGAGCTCGTTGCCGGTGAGCTCCTCGACGGAACTGCGCAGCTCCTCGTCGACATCGTCGTCGTACCCGAACTCCTGGACGACCTGTCCAGGCCGCAGCCCCAGACGGGCAGCCATGGACTGCTCTGCCGCGGACTCCGCGGTCGCGCCCACCTCGGTCTCCTCCTCGCCCCTCATCCGACGCGGGTCCGGCCCCACATCGACCTGTCACGCTAGTGCACTGCACCGGGCGGTCGATACGCAACCGCTGATCGTCGGCACCTGCTACCCATCGGTAGATGTGACGCCCGGCCTGAACCCGGCAAGGATGGTCACACACCACCTCAGGTAGGCCGCCGGGCTCCCGACCGGACCCGGGGCCGCTCGCCCCAGAAGGGAACGCCGCCGTGGCTGCTCGAGACGAAGCCGGGCCGATCCTGAACGGCCTGCCCAGCCAGCTGCCGGACATCGATCCGGAGGAGACCCGTGAATGGCTGGCCTCGCTGGACGCCGCGGTCGACGATCGCGGCCGGCAGCGGGCCCGCTACCTGATGCTCGCCCTGCTGCAGCGGGCCCGGGAGCGTGCCGTCGGCGTTCCCAGCCTCGCCTCGACGGACTACATCAACACGATCCCACCCGAGGCCGAGCCCTGGTTCCCCGGAGACGAGGACGCCGAGCGGGCCTACCGGCGCTGGATCCGCTGGAACGCGGCCATCATGGTGCACCGGGCGCAGCGCCCGGGCATCGCGGTCGGCGGCCACATCTCGTCGTACGCCTCCTCAGCGGCGCTGTACGAGGTGGGCTTCAACCACTTCTTCAGAGGCAAGGACCACCCCGGCGGCGGCGACCAGGTCTTCGTCCAGGGCCACGCGTCCCCCGGCATCTACGCGCGGGCATTCCTCGAGGGGCGGCTGTCGGTCGACCAGCTGGACGGCTTCCGGCAGGAGAAGTCGCACCCCAGCGGCGGGCTGCCGTCCTACCCGCACCCGCGGCTGATGCCCGGCTTCTGGGAGTTCCCCACGGTGTCGATGGGGCTCGGCCCGCTGAACGCCATCTACCAGGCGCAGTTCAACAAGTACCTGCAGGCGCGTGGCATCAAGGACACCTCGGGACAGCGGGTCTGGGCCTTCCTCGGCGACGGCGAGATGGACGAGCCGGAGAGCCGGGGGGCCCTTCAGGTCGCGGCCTTCGAGGAGCTGGACAACCTCGTCTTCGTGGTCAACTGCAACCTGCAGCGCCTGGACGGCCCGGTCCGCGGGAACGGCAAGATCATCCAGGAGCTGGAGTCGACCTTCCGCGGCGCCGGCTGGAACGTGATCAAGGTCATCTGGGGCCGGGAGTGGGATCCTCTGCTGGCCGCGGACGCCGACGGCGCCCTGGTGAACCTGATGAACGCCACTCCGGACGGGGACTACCAGACCTACCGGGCCGAGGACGGCGCCTACATTCGGGAGAACTTCTTCGGCCGCGACCCGCGGACCCGCAAGATGGTCGAGGACCTGACGGACGAGGACATCTGGAACCTGCGCCGGGGCGGGCACGACTACCGGAAGGTGTTCGCCGCGTACAAGGCCGCGACCGAGCACACCGGCCAGCCGACGGTCATCCTGGCCAAGACCGTCAAGGGCTGGGCGCTCGGCCCGCACTTCGCCGGCCGGAACGCCACGCACCAGATGAAGAAGCTCACCCTCGAGGACCTCAAGCTGCTGCGTGACCGGCTGCGGATCCCCATCTCGGACGCCCAGCTCGAGGCCGACCCCTACCTGCCGCCCTACTTCCGGCCGGAGGAGGGGGACGCGGCGCTGGACTACCTGCACGAGCGGCGCCGCCGGCTCGGTGGCGCGGTACCGCAGCGGCGGGTGGCCGCGTCCAGTCTCAAGCTGCCCGACGAGGCCGCCTACGAGGTGGCCCGGCGCGGCTCGGGCAAGCAGCCGGTGGCGACCACGATGGCGTTCGTCCGCCTGCTGCGGGACCTGATGCGGGACAAGTCCTTCGGGCACCGGGTGGTGCCGATCATCCCGGACGAGGCGCGCACCTTCGGGATGGACTCGTTCTTCCCGACCGCGAAGATCTACAACCCGCACGGCCAGACGTACACCTCGGTCGACCGCGAGCTGATGCTGGCCTACACCGAGTCGACCTCGGGCCAGATCCTGCACGTGGGCATCAACGAGGCCGGCTCGGTCGCGGCGTTCACCGCCGCCGGGACGTCCTACGCCACGCACGGCGAGGCGATGGTGCCGATCTACATCTTCTACTCGATGTTCGGCTTCCAGCGCACCGGTGACGGGCTCTGGGCGGCGGCGGACCAGATGGCCCGCGGCTTCCTGATCGGAGCCACCGCCGGGCGGACCACGCTGACCGGCGAAGGCCTGCAGCACAACGACGGGCATTCCCCGCTGCTGGCCTCGGCCAACCCCGCGGTGATCGCCTACGACCCGGCCTACGGGTACGAGATCGGGCGGATCATGGCGGACGGCCTGCGCCGGATGTACGGCGAGTCCCCCGAGGACGTCTTCTACTACCTCATGGTCTACAACGAGCCCCTGCCCCAGCCGGCCGAGCCCGATGGCCTGGACGTCGAGGGCCTGTTGCGCGGCATGTACCTGCTCGCGCCGTCGGACGCCACGGACGGCACGTCCGAGGGCGAGGGCGAGGGCCGCCCGCGCGCGCAGGTGCTCGCCTCCGGGGTCGCCGTGCCGTGGGCGCTGGAGGCGCAGCGGCTGCTGCGCGAGGACTGGGGCGTGGCGGCCGACGTGTGGAGCGTGACGAGCTGGTCGGAGCTGCGCCGCGACGGCCTGCGCTGCGACCAGGCGGCCTTCTTCCGTCCGGGTGAGCAGGCGCCGGTGCCCTACCTGACCCGGCGCCTGTCCGGGGCACCCGGGCCCGTGGTGGCGGTCAGCGACTACATGCGCGCCGTCCAGGACCAGATCCGGCCCTGGGTGCCGCAGGACTTCACCTCGTTGGGCACCGACGGGTTCGGCTTCTCCGACACCCGGGCCGCCGCCCGCCGGCACTTCGCCGTCGACGGCCCGTCGATCGCGACGATGGTGCTGCAGCAGCTCGCCCGGCGCGGGGAGGTGGACCGCGAGCTCGCCGTGCAGGCGATCGAGCGCTACCGGCTGCACGACGTGACGGCGGGCACGACCGGCGCGCCCGGCGGAGACGCCTGAGGGCCGCTTCGACGCGCCCGCGACCAGCCGGCTAGCGGCGGCGGAAGACCCGCAGCAGGCCGAGCCCGCCGGGTTCCTTGGGCGGCTGCCGCTTCGGTGGTTGCGACTTCGGGGGCTGCGACTTCGGGGGCTGCGACCTCGGGGGCTGCCCCGGTTCGCGGACGTCGACCGTCGGCAGGCTGCCGGTGCGCAACTGCTCCGCCTCAGCGATCCGCCGCTCGAGGTCGACCCGCAGCTGCTGCACCCGCCCGACGTCGGGGTGCAGGGACAGCGCGTCCAGATGGCGCCTGGCATCGGCCTTGCGCCCCGCCTCGACCGCCGCCTCGACCAGCTGCCTGCCGGCCTCGACGTCGTGCTCGCGGGGGCGCCAGTGACCCACACCGAGCCCGAGCGCCTCGTCCGGCAGTCTCGCGTCGCGGAGGGTCTGCAGGCCGGTCGCCAGGGCCCGGCCGCTGGGGTCTCGCTCGGCGGCCGTGGCCAGGCGCCGCAGCGCGGCCTCACGGTCGTCGTGGACCGACAGCCGCGCCAGCTCGATCAGCGGGTACCAGGCCCTGCCCGAGTGCGCCAGCTCCTCGGCCAGCGCCCAGACCGCGTCGTCGGCGGCCCGCTGCGGGTCACCACCCTCGTGCCCCTCGCTGGCGTGCCGCCGGACCATGTCGGCGAGCTGGCCGAACGCCTCGACGTCATTGGGGTCCTCGCGCAGGGTGGTCCAGAGCCTGGCCTCCTCCGTGGCGTCGACGGGATCATCTCCCTCCGTGCCCGGCTCGGCGTCCGGCGCCTGAGTCGTCCCCCGACGCGACAGCCTGTCGAGCGATCTCATCTCTTCCCTCCCGGACCGGTCGACGGGGTGGCCCGACAGGCCTTCCCCGTCCCGATCCGCGCCTCACCCGCCTCGACCCTAGCTCCCGGCCCCACGGCTGGCGAACACACACCCGGACAAACCCCCCGAGAATGTACCTGTCCGCGACTCGTGACCGGAGATCCTTGCCCCTCAGCCCTCAACGCTATGGAGTTGCCCCATGACACCGCGGCACGACACGTCCCAGCATCGCAAGCATTCCGGTTCCCGGGAGGCGGCCACGCCCCGGGATGCGGCCGCGAAGGATCCCCGGCCCCGCCTGTCCCGCGCGGCCTACGAGGCCGAGCTGCTGCGGCTGCAGACCCAGCTGGTCGCCGTCCAGGAGTGGGTCAAGACCACCGGGCAGCGCGTGGTGATCGTCTTCGAGGGGCGCGACGCCGCCGGCAAGGGCAGCACCATCAAGCGCGTCACGGAGTACCTCAACCCCCGGGTCGCCCGGATCGTGGCGCTGCCGGTGCCGACCGAACGCGAGCGCACCCAGTGGTACTTCCAGCGCTACATCCAGCACCTGCCCGCGGCGGGCGAGATCGTCCTGTTCGACCGGTCCTGGTACAACCGGGCCGGCGTGGAGCGGGTGATGGGCTACTGCACCCCGCAGGAGTACCGGCGGTTCCTGCACCAGTGCCCCGTCTTCGAGCGGATGCTGGTGGAGGAGGGGATCCTGCTGCGCAAGTACTGGTTCTCGGTCAGCGACGAGGAGCAGGAGCGGCGCTTCCAGTCCCGCCTGAACGACCCGCTGCGGCAGTGGAAGTTCTCCCCGAACGACCTGCTCACCCGCGAGAAGTGGGTGGACTTCTCCCGGGCCAAGGATGAGATGTTCGTGCACACCGACCTCCCCGAGGCGCCCTGGTACGTGGTCGAGGCGGAGATCAAGCGGCACGCGCGGCTGAACATGATCGCCCACCTGCTGTCGGTGCTGCCGTACGAGCAGGTCGAAGTGCCAACCATCGACCTGCGGCCGCGACCGCCCGCGCAGGACTACGAGCGCCCGCCCCGCGAGCTGTTCCAGCAGGTCCCCGACCACGCGGTCGAGTTGCTGGGCCCGCAGACCAAGTCCGGCGGCGCGAAGGGCTGAGAGCAGGCCCGGGCTCCGGGCGGCGAATGCCAGCGCCGGGCGTCAGCTCCGGGAGCCACCGCGACGCGCACCCGTGGCGCCGACGTCGTGGGTGATCACGCCATGGCTGGACGGGCTGGTCTTCGACCGGGTCGTGCTTGAACTGCCTTTCCGGCTGGCGTTCTCGGAATGGCTGGAGTTGGGCGAGCCGGTGACCACCCCGGCAGGTCGGGAGGACGTGGATCGGGACCTAGCGGGCGAGCTCGTGGGGCTGCCGGTCGGGCCGGTCCCGGTCGGGCCGGTGCGGGTCGGGCCGGTGCCGGACGGGCCGGTGCCGGTCGCGCTGCTGCCGACCGACCCGGGCGCCGGGCCGGTGGTGGCACCCGGGACCGGTTGCGTCCGACCGGATGTCGCGGTCGCGGCGGCGCTGCCCTTGCCTGTGCCGCCGTTCCCGTACCGGCCGCCGGCCGGGCTCCCCGAACCCTCCGGGTCCGCAGGTCGGGCGGACGCCGGCGCGCCTGGCTGTTGCACGCTTCCGGCAGCGGGTGGTGACAGCGGGAACGGGATCGGCAGCGCCGGAGTCCCGGCCACCAGCACGGCGCTGCTCACGCCTGCCGCGAGCGCCGGGGCGAGTGTCGAGGGCATTGTCAGAAGCTGGGCTCCGGTCTGCTGCAGCTGACCGAGGAACGGCACGTGCAGCAGGAAGGACAGCGGCCCGAGGCTCCACAACAGCCGGGGGACCGAGATGGACAGGAACGAGCGCACCACGGCCGGGTCGAAGTGCGACCCGGCGCACCGGGCCAGCTCCTCGCGGGCCAACCGGGTCGCGATCGGTTTCCGGTAGGACCGGGTGGCCGTCATCACCTCGAAGGCGTCCACCACGGAGACGACGCGACCGGCCAGCGAGATCTGCGCGCCGGACAGCCCGCGCGGGTAGCCGGAGCCGTCGAACTTCTCGTGGTGCTGCACCACGCCCAAGCCCCACTCCCCCAGCCACGGCATGATCCGGCGGCAGGCCCGGGCACCGAGCTCGGGATGGCGCCGCATCACGGTCCACTCGTCCGCGTCCAGCTCGCCCGGCTTGTTCAGGATGTCGGCGCTGACCCAGAGCTTGCCGACGTCGTGCAGCAGTGCGGCCCAGCACAGCCGGTCCCGCTGCCCCCGGTCCAGGTGCAGCTCGCCGGCCAGCATCTCGGTCAGCACCATGACCCGCTCGCTGTGCCCCCGGGTCCTGCGGTCGTGCGCGTGCAGGGCCGCGATCAGCTCGAGCCCGCCGCTGGCGTCCCGGAAGCCCTCCGGCTCCAGCCGGACCCGGCGGGTCAGAGCCCGGCTGGACCCGGACAGCCGCGCCACCCGCAGCCGCGATGGCGCCTGGTCCGGGAACAGCAGGCTGACCCGCAGCAGCGCCGCCAGCGGCAGCAACCGGCGACCGGCCGCGCCGGCCAGCCCGCCGACGAGCAGCGCGGCCAAGCAGGCGACCAGCCCGCGGACGGCCACCGAGGCGCCGGCGACCGGCGGCACCCGCCGTGCCAGGGCGCCCGCGACGAGGCCGAGCAGCGGCGGGCCGACGAGCGCGGACAAGCCCACCGCGATCGCGGTCGCGCGCCGTGCCTGCCAGCGCTCACCCATACGTCACCCCGCAGGACCACCTGCACGTGCGGAATCAGCCTCCGTTGGTACTGATCGGCAGCTTCGGGACGGCGCCCGATCGACCGGCCGGATGAAGATCGGTTCCTCGCCCGCCCGGCGGCCTTTGTCGGCCATGCACAAACCGCCCGCAACAGGCCCGCACAGCGGCCCGGATACCCTGCCCGGGTGGGACTGCCGCCGACCGACCCGACGCTGCTGCGGCTGCGGCGCGGAACCGGCGCCCTGGCCACCGCAGCGCTGCAGCGGATGGACGAGCGGCTGCCCTGGTACCGGGCCATGGATCCGCAGGACCGCTCCTGGGTCGGGCTGGTCGCGCAGGCGGGGATCGCCGCCTTCATCGCCTGGCACGCCGAGCCGGGCGGAGCCCTGGAGATCACCGCGGACGTCTTCGGCACCGCCCCGCGGGAGCTGACCCGCTCGGTCTCGCTGCAGCAGACCCTGGAACTGCTCCGCACGGTCGTCGACGTGGTCGAGGATCAGGTCGCCGAGCTGGCCGCGCCCGGTGCCGAGCAGGAGCTGCGCGAATCGGTGCTGAGGTACTCGCGCGAGGTGGCGTTCGCCGCCGCGCACGTCTATGCCAGGGCGGCCGAGGCCCGAGGCGCGTGGGATGCCCGGCTGGAGGCCCTGGTGGTGGACGCGCTGGTCCGCGGCGAGGCGGACGACGCGCTCCGCTCGCGGGCCGCGGCACTGGGGTGGGTGGGCTCGGACCGGGTCGCGGTCGTCGTCGGCACCACCCCGGACGGGCAGGTCGAGGACGTGGTGGATGACCTGCGCCGGACCGCCCGCCACCTCGGCGCCGACACACTGGTGGGCGTCCAGGGCGATCGGATCGTCGTGGTGCTCGGGCGCTCGGAGCAGCCGCTGGCGCCGGCCCGGGACCTGGCCGTGCACTTCGGACCCGGCCCGGTGGTGACCGGGCCCGAGGTGCCCGGGCTGGCCGAGGCGGGGCGGTCCGCCCGGGCGGCCCTCGCCGGGCTGGTCGCGGTCCGGGCCTGGCCGGGGGCGCCGCGCCCGGTGGCTGCGGACGAGCTACTGCCCGAGCGGCTGCTCAGCGGGGACACCGCGGCCCGGCGGGCACTGATCGACCGGGCCTACCGGCCGCTGGCCCAGGCCGACCCGTCCCTGCTCGAGACCGCCTCGACCTACCTGCAGCTCGGGAGCTCCGTCGAGGGCACCGCCCGGGCCCTGTTCGTGCACCCCAACACCGTCCGGTACAGGCTGCGCCGTGTGGCCGATGTCACTGGTTGGGATCCCACGTCGGCCCGCGAGGGCTTTGTCCTCCAGGTCGCCATCTGCGCAGGTCGGCTCTCCGAACCGCCGGGGTCACCCGTACACGCACCGAAGCCGTTTGTAGGATCTCCACAACCAGGCGCCCAGAGCTTCGTGGGGCGCTCCCCGGCTGGAGAGGCGACGGAGAGGGCAACCTAAGGACGTGCTCGCCATCGTCTGCCCTGGGCAGGGCTCCCAGACACCCGGCTTCCTGCAACCGTGGCTGGACGTGCCGGGGGTGGTTGACCGGCTCTCCTGGCTGTCCGCGGTGACCGGTATCGACCTGCTCGAGCACGGCACGACCTCCGACGCCGAGACGATCCGGGACACGGCGGTGGCACAGCCGCTGATCGTGGCCGCGGGGCTGGTGGGCTACCAGGTGCTGGCCGACTCGCCGCCGCCGATCGCGGCCGGGGTCGGCGTCACGGCGGGGATCGGCGTCACCGCGGGGATCGGCGTCACTGCGGGCCACTCGGTGGGCGAGCTGACCGCGACCGCGCTGTCCGGCGTGCTGTCCCCCGAGCAGGCGCTGGTCCTGGTCCGCGAGCGCGGCCGGGCGATGGCGCGGGCGAGCGCCGTCACTCCGACCGGGATGAGCGCCGTGCTGGGCGGTGATCCGGAGCAGGTCGAGGCGGTGCTCGAGCGGCACGGGCTGACCGCGGCCAACCGCAACGGTGCCGGTCAGGTGGTCGCGGCGGGGACCCTGGCCCAGCTGGAGCAGCTCGCCGCAGACCCACCGGCCAGGGCCCGGATCATCCCGCTGCAGGTCGCCGGGGCATTCCACACCACGCACATGGCGCCGGCGGTGGACGTGCTGGCCGGTTACGCCCGCTGCATCACACCCGCCGATCCGCGGCTGACCGTGCTGTCCAACGCCGACGGCCTGCCTGTCACCGACGGCGCCGGGCTGCTCGAGCGGCTGGTCCAGCAGGTCAGCCGCCCGGTGCGCTGGGACCTGTGCATGGCCACCATGGCCGAGCTCGGGGTGAGCGCCCTGATCGAGCTGCCACCCGCCGGGACGCTGGCGAACCTGGCCAAGCGGGCACTGCCCGGCGTCGAGGTGGTGGCCCTGAAGACCCCCGCCGACCTGGACGCCGCCCGCGCCCTGGTCGCGGCGCACGCCGACCCGTCTCAGCTGCAGCCGGACCTGACAGGAGGCACCCGATGACCGAGAACGCCCCCGGCGACCCCCTCGGCACCACCGCGGTCCCGAAGCGCAAGCACCTGGCCACGCCCCCGACGTCGCCGCATGCGCGGCTGATGTCGGTCGGCAGCTACCGGCCCGAGCGGATCGTCACCAACGAGGAGATCTGCGAGCACATCGACTCCTCGGACGAGTGGATCCGGGAGCGCTCCGGGATCGTCAGCCGGCGCTGGGCGGCGCCCGACCAGTCGGTCACCGACATGGCTGAGATCGCCGCCCGATCCGCCATCGAGCGGGCCGGCCTGGCCCCCGCGGAGATCGACGCCGTCATCGTCGCGACCGTGACCCACCCCTACCAGACCCCGTCGTCGGCCACTCTGCTCGCGTACCGGCTGGGGGCGACCCCCGCGGCGGCATTCGACATCTCGGCCGCCTGCGCCGGATTCTGCTACGGCATCTCGCTGGCGTCGGACATGGTCCGCGGTGGATCGGCCCGGCACGTCCTCGTGGTCGGGGTGGAGAAGCTGTCGGACTTCACCGACATCCACGACCGCTCGACCGCGTTCATCTTCGGGGACGGGGCCGGGGCGGTCGTGGTCGGCCCGAGCCAGACCCCCGGGATCGGGCCCACGATCTGGGGCTCGGACGGTGCGCACTGGGCCGCCATCTCGCAGAAGCAGTCCTGGATCGACTACCGGCACAGCGAGCCCAAGAGCTGGCCCGACCTGACCATGGAGGGCCCGAAGGTCTTCCGCTGGGCGGTCTGGCAGATGTCCCCGGTGGCGCAGAAGGCACTGGACGCCGCCGGCATCGAGGCCGCAGAGCTGGACGCCTTCATCCCGCACCAGGCCAACGTGCGGATCATCGACGCGATGGTCAAGGAGCTGGGCATGCCCGCGCACATCCCGGTGGCCCGGGACATCGCCGAGACCGGCAACACCTCCGCAGCCTCGGTCCCGCTGGCCATGGACCGGATGCTCACCGCGGGCGAGGCGCCGCACGGCGGCCTGGCCCTGCTGATCGGGTTCGGGGCCGGGCTGGCCTATGCCGCCCAGGTCGTCGAGCTGCCCTGACCACCCGCCCCGTACGCTGCGGCGGGCGAGCACCCCGCATTGAACCGGTAACGATCCAGACAAAGGAGCCGACACCCAATGGCACTGAGCGAGCAGGAGATCCTGAAAGGTCTCGCCGAGATCGTCAACGAGGAGACCGGCGTACCGGCTGACGCCGTCCAGCTGGACAAGTCCTTCACCGACGACCTGGACATCGACTCGCTGTCCATGATGACGATCGTCGTCAACGCCGAGGAGAAGTTCGGCGTCCGGATCCCGGACGACGACGTGAAGAACCTCAAGACCGTCGGCGACGCCGTCTCGTACATCCAGTCTGCGCAGGGCTGACCCCGCACGGGTCGCGCGGCGGTCACCCACTGCCGCGCGACCCGTCCGGGCGCCGGAGCGGGTTGCCCGCCGCGCCCCTGGGGTAATCCCCCGCAGAGCAGCACCGACGACAGACCGAGGAGCAGACGATCGCCATGTCCAACGGCACACAACGCCGCGTCGTCATCACCGGCCTGGGCGCGACCACCCCCCTCGGCGGCGACGTCCCCAGCACCTGGCAGGCCGCCCTCGCCGGCACATCCGGCGCGCACACCCTCACCCACGACTGGGTCGCCCGGCACGAGCTGCCGGTGACCTTCGCCTGCGAGCTCGCGGTCGGCACCGACCAGGTGCTCACCCGGGTCGAGACCAAGCGCCTCGATCCCAGCGGGCAGTACGCGATCATCGCCGCCCGCGAGGCCTGGGCGGACGCCGGCGCCCCGGAGGTCGACCACGAGCGACTCGGCGTCGTCTGCGCCTCGGGCATCGGCGGGGTGTGGACCCTGCTCACCGCGTACGACACGCTCAAGGAGAAGGGACCCCGCAGGGTCCTGCCGCTCACGGTTCCGATGCTGATCAGCAACTCCCCCGCGGCCCAGATCAGCATCGAGCTCAAGGCCGGCGCCGGGGTGCACACCCCGGTGTCCGCCTGCGCGTCCGGAGCCGAGGCGTTCGCCAGCGGCCTCGACATGATCCGCACCGGGCGCGCCGACGTGGTGCTGGCCGGCGGGACCGAGGCCGCGATCCACCCGCTGCCGATCGCGGGCTTCGCCGCGATGCAGGCGCTGTCCACCCGGAACGAGACGCCCGAGACCGCGTCCCGGCCGTACGACTCCTCCCGGGACGGCTTCGTGCTCGGCGAGGGCGCGGGGATCGTGGTGCTGGAGGCGCTCGAGCACGCTCAGGCCCGGGGTGCCCGGATCTACGCGGAGCTGCTGTCCGCCGGGATCACCTCGGACGGCTACCACATCGCCGCACCCGACCCCGAGGGCAGCGGCGCGTCGCGGGCCGTGCGGGCCGCGCTCACCAACGGCGACCTGAACGTGAGCGACGTCGTGCACGTCAACGCGCACGCCACCTCGACCCCGGCCGGCGACGTCGCCGAGGTCAGGGCCCTGCAGGCGGCGCTCGGCCCGGGCCTGGACTCGGTCGCCGTCTCGGCGACGAAGTCGATGACCGGGCACCTGCTCGGCGCAGCGGGAGCCGTCGAGGGCATCCTCACGGTCCTCGCGCTGTACCACCGGATGGCGCCGCCGACGATCAACGTGGACGACCTCGACCCCGAGGCCACCCTGGACGTCGTGCGCAAGGAGCCCCGGGTGCTGCCTAGCGGCGACATCGCAGCACTGAACAACTCGTTCGGATTCGGCGGGCACAACGTGGCCGTGGCCTTCCGAACCGTCTGACCGCCCCGCCGGGCCGGTCCGGCAACGGCCGGGGGCGGGGTGTTCGGTCGCGAGGCTTTGCTCTGCGATCGTTTCCGAGTCACGACTGTTCGAGCCCAATGCTCGGACTGATCGTGATGCGTCTTCGATCGCAGCAAAGCACGCAGCACGAGAACCCCAACCGACAGGCTGCGGACCCGAGGCCACCGAGCGGCAGGTCCTAATGGGCGTCGGGCGCCCCGTCCCGACGGAACGGGCTTGCACAGAACGAAACGGTTCCGTACTGTGTCGCCGGTACGGAACCGTTTCGTTTCGTCACGGTGCAGCAGGAGGGAGGGCTCCGGATGTCGGCGAAGATGCACGCGAAGCTGCAGGACAAGCTGCAGCGGTCCGGGGCGCGGCCTCGCGTCGAAGGTGATCGGGAGCAGGAGATCTTCGACGCCACGCTGGACCTGGTCGCCGAGGCGGGGTACGACCGGCTGACCCTGGACGCGGTCGCGACGCGGGTCCGGGCCAGCAAGGCAACCCTCTACCGGCGGTGGTCCTCCAAGGCCGAGCTCGTGGTGGACGCCATCGCCCAGGTGGGTGGCCACGTCCCCGAACTGCCCGACACGGGCAGCCTTCGCGGGGACTTCCTGGCCACCATCTCCCGCAAGAAGGAGGGCATGTTCGACCCTCGCAGGCAGGGGTTGTTCCTCGGCCTGATCACGGCTATGACCTGCGACGCCGAACTCGGCGCCGCAGTCCGCAACCGACTCATCGCTCCCGTGCTGGCCAGCAACGCCGTGATGCTGGAGCGGGCCCGGGATCGGGGGGAGATCGACGACGGCGTCGATCTCGACATGATCGGCGCCGTCCTGCCCGCGCTGATCCTCTACCGGCTCACGGTGACGTGCCTGAACGAGCCGCTCGATGCCTTCGCCACGAGGGTGATCGACGAGATCGTCCTGCCGGCGGTACGCAAGCACAGCTGATCCGCGCACGGCGGCACACCACACCTACCAGCGCTCCCCGACCGGAGCGTGCCGTGCCGCGCGCCCACGACCCGATGCACTCCGCCGGCGCGCGCCCTGGAAAGCACACGCCCAGACCGCAGGCATGACCGACGCGCAAGGAAGGTCCACATGAGTTCCCAGTCCGAAGGGCGGGCCACGCCCGCCTCCGTCCCCGATACCGGCGGCGTGGAGGTGGCAGCTCGATCGGAGCAGGCCGGCCAGCAGCCACGCCGCCTCGGCCTCGCCCTCACCGTGATCAGCGCGGCGCAGCTGATGGTCGTCCTGGACGCGACCATCGTGACCATCGCCCTGCCGCACATCCAGACCGACCTCGGCTTCACCGCGGCCAACCTGTCCTGGGTGGTCAACGCCTACACGCTTGCCTTCGGCGGGCTGCTGCTGCTCGGCGGCCGGGCCGGTGACCTCCTCGGCCGGCGCAAGGTCTTCATGTTCGGGGTCGCCGTCTTCGCCCTTGCCAGCCTGCTCGGCGGCCTGGCCACCTCCGAGACCTGGCTGATCGGTTCCCGGGTGCTGCAGGGCTTCGGCGCCGCGGTCGCCTCGCCGACCGCGCTGTCGCTGATCACCACCACGTTCCCGGCCGGCCCGGCGCGGAACCGGGCAATGGCCGTCTACGCGGCCATGTCCGGCGCCGGTGCCGCGATCGGTCTGATCCTCGGCGGCGCGCTGACCGAGGCCAGCTGGCGGTGGACGTTCTACATCAACGTCCCGATCGGCCTGCTCGTGCTCGTGCTCGCGCCGGCCATCCTGACCGAGTCCGAACGGCTGACCGGGCGCTTCGACCTGCCCGGCGCCCTGACCGGCACGGCCGGTCTGGTCGGCATCGTCTACGGCCTGACCCACGCGGCCAGCACCAGCTGGGGCAACTCGGTCACCGTCGCCAGCCTGGCCGCAGGCGTCGCCCTGCTGGGCGCGTTCCTGGCGATCGAGTTGCGCTCGACCCACCCGCTGATGCCGATCAGGGTGCTGGCCCACCGCGACCGCGGCACCAGCTACGCCGTCATGCTGGCGGTCGGCGCCGGGCTGTTCGCGATGTTCTACTTCCTCGGGTTGTACATCCAGGAGGTGCTCGGGTACACCCCGCTGCGCGCCGGTGTGGCCTTCCTGCCGTTCAGCGCCGGGATCGTGGTCTCGGCCCAGCTGGCGTCCTACCTGGTGGCCAGGGTGGATGCGCGCTGGATCGGAGCCTCGGGCGGCTTGCTCGCCGCAGCCGGGATGGTGTGGATGGCCCAGCTGACGCCGCAGTCGGCCTACCTCGGGGCGCTGCTCGGGCCGATGCTGGTGATCTCCTTCGGGATGGGCCTGGTCTTCGTGCCACTGACCCTGACCGCGGTCACCGGGGTGGCCCGCCGGGACAGCGGGGTCGCCTCCGCCGTGCTGAACACGATGCAGCAGGTCGGCGGCGCGCTCGGGCTCGCCATGCTGAGCACCGTCGCCGCCACGGCCGCCCGCAACCGGGCCGGCGAGCTGGCGGACGGCCTGCGGCAGCAGATCGCCTCCGGTCAGGTGCCGGCCGCCAAGGCCCCGGCCCTGCAGCATGCGATCCAGCTGGACGCCTTCACCCACGGCGCCACCTCGGCGTTCCTGGTGGGGGCGATCATCATCGCCGCGGGCGCACTGGTCACGATGGTGTTCCTCCGCATCCGGCACGACGAGCTGGCCACCGGTGGCTCGGCGGCATCGGACGACGGGACGGAATCGCCCGAGCCCGCGGTCCTGGCCGAGGCGCACTGACCCGGGGCGGTCGCCGGGCCTGCGCGGCTCGGCCCGCCCCATCGCTCCCATAGCTGGGCGTCCCCGCTACGAACAGTTCGTAGCGGGGACGCCCAGCTGCGTCAGGAGGTCCGTGACCGGGCTCAGCCCACCCGGTGCAGCCAGCGCACCGGAGCGCCGTCACCGGCGTACCGGAAGGGTTCGAGCTCGTCGTCCCAGGCTCGGCCGAGGGCCAGGTCGAGCTCGGCGCGCATCCGGTCGGGCTCCCCCTGTCCGACCGCCATCGCTGCTCGGATCCGATCCTCGGGCACCAGCACGTTGCCGTGCACATCGGTGACCGCGTGGAAGATGCCCAGCTCCGGGGTATGGCTCCAGCGGCCCCCGTCCACGCCCGGCCCGGGCTCCTCGGTCACCTCGTACCG
This sequence comes from uncultured Actinomycetota bacterium, assembly GCA_963740575.1. Lineage (GTDB taxonomy): Bacteria > Actinomycetota > Actinomycetes > Actinomycetales > Kineosporiaceae > CAVUET01. The sequence continues at coordinate 842,202 of CAVUET010000003.1, forward strand.
CAGGTGGGCCCAGCCGCGCAGGGCGGAGGTGAGCCGGGAGCCGCTGCCCTGCTCCGCCTGCCAGGAGAACTCGGTCCGGTACAGTCCCGGCGCCGCGGGTTGCGGGATCCAGTCCATGGACAGGCGGACCCCAAGGACGCCGCCCGCTGCCCACTCGATGTGTGGGCAGAGTGCGCGCGGCGCGGAGTGCACGAACAGGACGCCTCGCGTCGTCGCACCGGCCATCTGGACCTCCTCCTCGGACTGAGGTGCGTCTTCCCCAACGACCTCATCCGTGGCGGAGCCTGTACCGGAGCCCGCAAGCGCCTGCTCGGCGCATATTCTGCCCCACCGGCCGCTCGCGCACCAGCCTCTCACCACACATAATCGCTATTAGTTGTGTATCCATCACGCTCGGTGTTCAAACGCGGTGATCCCGCGCTGCGACCAGGGAGGAAACGTGCAGCACGAGCAACCGTATGACGACCCGTTCGACGAGGGCCTGATCACCGAGGTGATCAGGCCGGCGGCGATCGTCCCCGAGGACGCCGCCCAGGCCATCCTGGTGGAGCTGTCCCTGAACAGCGTCCACACGGAGGGCACCTGGCTCGGCGAGGCCAGCCGGTGGAGCCGCTACGACCGGCCGTGGACCACGCCCGCCGACCCGGGCGAGGCAGGGCTGATCGGCACCATCCAGATCGCCTACGGGACACCGACGAAGTACGAGATCACGATCTACCGGGTCACCATCACCCAGCTCGGCTCCCAACTCGGCTGGACCGTGGAGTCGCTGTCGGACGAGGCCCTGCGCTTCGGGGACCTCAGCCTGGCGCAGTGCCCCCGCGCCCCGCTGCTGGACCCGCCCGAGCCGTACCGCTACTGACCCCGGTCCGAGCCCGAGACGACCAGCTGATCCTCGCCGAGCCCGCGACCACCGGGGTAGCGTCGTCGCGGAGCCTGCGGGAGGAGGCGGTGTCGGGGTGGCACCTTCGAGCAGGATCACGATGAGCGCGGTGCAGTGGCAGCTGGCCCGGGACGCCGCGCTGCACTACGAGCAGGTCCTCGTACCGGCCTACCTCGGTCCGGCGGCGATCACCGTGGTCGAGCGGGCCGCACCGATACCGGGCGAGTCAGTGCTCGACATCGGCTGCGGGACCGGCGCCGCCGCCCGGTCGGCCCGCGCGCGCGTCGGACGGCAGGACCGGGTGGTCGGCGTCGACGTCAACCGCTACATGCTCGAGGTGGCCCGGGCGACGGCCCCCGAGGTGGAGTTCCGGGAGGGCGATGCCCGGCAGCTTCCGTTGCGGGACAAGAGTTTCCACGTCGCTGTCTGCGCCAACACGCTGCAGTTCGTGCCCGAACGATCACTGGCGGCGGCTCATCTGGTCCGGGTCCTGAGGCCCGGTGGCCGGGCCGCCGTCGGCTGCTGGGAGACGATCGACCGCAACCCGTACTTCGACGTCCTGGGCGCGGCCATCGCCCGGACCATGGGCGCCGAGGTGGCGACCGCGCTGACCTCCGCCTGCACCCTCGGCACTCCCGAGGAGCTGTGGGGCGCCCTGGTCGGCGGCGGACTGACCAAGGTGAGTGTGGAGCGGGTGACGCTGGACGTGACGCTCGGCCCGCTCGAGGTCTTCGTGCCGCGACACCTCGCGTCGACCCCGATGGCGGCGGCCTTCCGCGGGGCCGGGGACGAGGCGGTCGCCGATGTCGTCCGCGACGTGGTCGCGGGGCTCGAGCCGACCGACAGGGACCAGGTCGCGGTGCCCTTCCGGCTGCTGGTCGCGCTCGGGCTGGCACCCGGCTGACGCCGGCTCAGACCGACCCGGACGGGGCTGCGCCGGCCGCCGGGCGCCGACTGGGACCGGACGCCGACACTTGCCGCGGCAGCCGGTGCCCGGGCCAGACGGGAGTGCGCGAACAGGCGCTCCCGCCCGGCTGCGCGAGGCTCGCCTCCGCCAGCCAGGTCACCAGCGCCTGCCGGGGCATCGGCCGGGCGATGTGGTAGCCCTGGATGCGCTCGCAGCCCAGGGCCGCCAACGCGTCGTAGGTCTCCTGGTCCTCGACGCCCTCGGCCACGACCAACAGGCCGAGGCCGTGCCCGAGGTCGATCGTCGACCTGACGATCACGGCGCTGTTCTCGTCCTGGCCCATCTGCAGCACGAACGACTTGTCCACCTTGAGCTCGTCCGGCTTGAGCCGTCGCAGGTAGGACAGCGACGAGTACCCGGTGCCGAAGTCGTCGATCGCGAGCCGGACGCCGATCTCGCGCAGGTCCTTCAGCACCTGCATGGCCCGCTTGGGGTCCGCGGTGATGGTGCTCTCGGTGACCTCGATGGTCAGCCGGGACGGCGGGATCCGCGCGGCCGCGAGCATCTGCCGGATCCAGCGCGGCAGCCCCAGATCGGACAGCAGCCGCGCGGAGATGTTCACCGCCATGCCGAGATCGTGGCCGCCCTCCCGGAGCGTGGACAGGGTGGCCAGTGACTGGGACATCGCCACCCGGGTCAGGTCCCCGATCAGGCCGGTGTTCTCGGACAGCGGGATGAAGACGTCCGGCGGGATCATCCCGTGGCTGGGGTGCCGCCAGCGCATCAGGGCCTCGACCGCGACCACGGCGCCGTTCCGGCTGTCGACCTGCGGCTGGTAGTGCATCTCGAACTCGTTGTCGTCCAGTGCCGTGTGCAGGTCGCCGAGCAGGCTGAGCCGCAGCACGGTGTGCTGGTCGATCTCGGCCCGGTAGATCTGGATCTCGCCACGGTTGCCCTTGGCCCGGTAGAGCGCGATGTCCGCCCGCTGCAGCAGCATCTCGACCGTGGCCGCGTGATCGGGGCAGATCGCGATGCCGATGCTCGCCTGGATGCTGATCCGCACCCCGCGCACGATCACGGGCTCGCGCAGCCGGTACGCCACCCGGTCCGCGACCGAGGTGATCGCCGCATCGTCCGGCGCGTCCGGCAGCACGATCGCGAACTCGTCGCCGCCGAGCCGGGCCAGGGTCATCCCGTCTGGCAGCGCGTCGATCACCCGCCGGGCCACCTCGCGCAGCAGGTCGTCGCCCACGTGGTGGCCCAGGGTGTCGTTGACCTCCTTGAAGTGGTCCAGGTCGAGCAGCATGACCGCGACCCGCCGGTCGTCGGCGAGCGCGGCGGTGACGGCCCGCTCGGCCCGGTACTGGAACAGCGCGCGGTTGGGCAAGCCGGTCAGCCCGTCGTGCAGGGCCTCGTGCTGGCGCTGAGTGGCGATCCAGGCGTTGTGCTCGACGCCGATCAGCGGCAGCACCAGCAGGGGCACCATCCAGAACGACATCGAGGCGACCGCCGCGGTGACCGGGGCCAGGCCGAGCACGATGGTCGACGCCATCCCCTGCACCCGGACGTCCTCGCGCAGCACGTCGCGCAGCCGCTGGCCGGCCTGCAGGGCCACCACGCCACCGACGGTTACGTTGTTCAGCACGAAGAAGGTGCCCGCGGCCAGCAATGCCGGCAGCACCTCTCGCGGGGAGAACCTGACCTGGGTCTCGAACACCGGATGTCCGCTCGACAGCGCGTAGGCCAGCCGCGTGCCGAGGACCGTCAGGGCGTACTGGCCGGCGTTGAACGCCACCCGGATCGGGCCTCGGCGCACCCGGATGTCGTCGAAAGCCGCGGCCAGCATCTGCGTCCCGATGGCCAGGACGAGCGGACCGCAGAGCACCAGCGCGACGGCGAATGTCCCGGAAACGGTGACCCGGTCGCTGTCGCCGTCCTCGCGGGCGATCCGCAGCGGCCGCAGCTCGCCGAGGAAGAGCAGCACCATCAGCAGGTAGGTACTCGCCATCCGGGTGGAGGCCCACGGCACGTGGCCGATCTGGTGGAACACCACCAGGGCGAACACCGTCAGGCCCAGCGTGGCGACGCCCCAGGCGTAGGTGAAGACAGACCGCGACGGGGCCGCCACGCACATCACCGCCCCTGGGTCGGCTCGGCGAACGGGGCCCGGGTCGCACGTCGCGCAGCCCGGACGTGGCTCGGATCGGACAACTCGCCCTGGTTGTCGGCTCCCGCCAGGGTGGGCTTGAGAGCCTCCGGGTCAGCGCCGGGCAGCCGCCCGCGCCGGCTCGTCGGTCGACGGCGACGGCTGCGGCCGGGACGGCAGCGCCAGCAGGGCCATGACCGCCGCGCCGCCTGCCACACCGCAGGCGGCCAGCAGCCCGAGATCCATCCCGCTGATGAACGCCGAGCGCGCGACCCGCCCGAGCGCGACCCCTGCTGTCCCACCGGCACGCCCGGCGACCTCGAGCGCACCGCCGATCGAGCCGAGGACCTTCTCGCGCGCGGCCGGCGGCATCGGGTACCCGGAGATCGCCGGGCCGACCCGGTCCTGGTAGCGGGTGAACAGCAGGCTGCCCACGACGGCGACCCCGAGCGCCCCGCAGACCTGGATCGACACGCCGTTCGTGGCCGAGCCGACCCCGGTCCGCCCGGCCGGCAGCGATCCCATCACGGAGTCCGCGGCGGCAGGCATCACCAGGCCGGCCCCCAGGCCGAGCAGGATCATCCCGCCGAGGGTGTCCGCGTAGCCGGACGCCGTCGTGGTCCGGGTGAGCAGGTACAGCCCGGTCGCGACGGACAGCAGGCCCGCCACGACGACCAGCTTGGTCCCGACCCGGCGGACCGCGAGGGCGGACAGCGGCGCGGCGACCGCCAGCACGGCGGCCACCGGCAGGACCCGAAGTCCCGCGGCAATCGCGCTGTAGCCGAGGCTGAACTGGAGGAACTGCGTCAGCACGAACATGGCGCCGAACAGGCCGAACATGACCAGGCCCATCGAGGCACTGGCCGCCGAGAACCGGCGGCTGCGGTAGAAGTCGAGGTTCAGCATCGGGTCGGTGACCCACCACTCCCAGGCCGCGAAGACGGCGAGCACGGCGACCCCGCCCAGCCCCGCACCGAGCACGCGGCCGGAGTCCCAGCCCTTGGTCGGGGCCTCGATGATCGCCCACAACACCAGGCCCAGCCCGGCGATGGACAGTAGCCCGCCGACCGGATCAGGACGACGGGCCGACGGGTCCTTGGAGTCCGGCACGAGCGGGATCGCGCACGCCAGGCCCACGGCCGCGAGCGGGACGTTGATCAGGAAGATCGAGCCCCACCAGAAGTGGGCCAGCAGGAAGCCTCCGGCGATCGGGCCGATCGCGATGCCCAGGCCGGACATCGCGGCCCAGACCCCGATCGCCCGCTGCCGTTCGACCGGGTCGGTGAAGACGTTCGTGATGATCGACAGGGTTGCCGGCATGATCAGTGCCGCGCCGATTCCCATGCTGGACCGGGCCGCGATCAGCATGTCGATGTCGCCGGAGAACGCCGACCAGGCGGACGCCACGGCGAACGCCATCAGCCCGGTGAGGAAGGTCCGCTTGCGACCGAACCGGTCGCCGAGGCTGCCGCCGACGAGCAGCAGCCCCGCGAACACCATCGCGTAGGCGTCCACGACCCACTGCAGCTGGCTCGAACTGGCGCCCAGGTCCCGGACCAGGGTCGGCAGGGCGACGTTGAGGATGGTGTTGTCCAGGGTGACCAGGAGCAGGGTCACGCACAGCACCGCGAGCGCCAGCCAGCGGTGGTGGGTCGTCCTCGGCATGGTGACCAGCTCCCGCCCCATATCATGATCGGCTGCCAGGGCAGTCTCGACCAACTCTCCGGCTAAACGCAAGTCTCCCTGCGATAAGGTCTCATGGTGTGACGGAGCAGACCTCGGCGCCTCCAGTGCGGCGCACCGGCGGGCGCAGCGCGCGGGTGCGTGCCGCCGTGCTCGAGGCCACCGTGGAGGTGCTGCTCGAGGAGGGGCCCGACGGCCTGACCGTCGCCGCGGTCGCGCAGCGGTCGGGCGTGCACGAGACGTCGATCTACCGTCGCTGGCACAGCATCCATGAACTCGGCCTGGACGCCGTCCTGAGTCGGATCGGGCTCGAGGTGCCGACGCCCGACACCGGCTCGCTGGAGCAGGATCTCCTCACGCTGCTGCACGCCGCAGCGGACTTCGTCGCCACGCCGCTGGGCGGGCTACTGCTGCGCGTCGCCGCGCACCAGTGCCTGGACCCGCAACTGCGCGCGGCGCGGGACGGCTTCTGGGCGGCCAGATTCGCGATCCTGGACGGGGTGCTGCGCCGGGCCGAGGAGCGCGGCGAACTCCGCCCCGGAGTGGACCGGCAGGCCGCGGCCGAGATGCTGATCGCCCCGCTGCACCTTCGCAGCCTGCTCACCGGAGCGCCGATCGACGACGCCTACCTGGGCTGCGTGGTGAGCCTGCTGCTGGCCGCCGTCCGTCGGACCTGATTCCGCGGACCTGAGCCGCGGACCTGAGCCGCGGACCTGAGCCGCGGACCTGAGCCGCGGACCTGAGCCGCGGACCCGTCCGGGCGTCCCCCGTCCGGCCCTGTCCGACACCGGTCCGTACCGGTCCGTGCCAGGGCCCGTGCGTGGCGGGCGGCGGGGTGCCCGCCGGTGACACCCGAGGCGTTGCTCCGGCCGGGGGAACGCCCACCACCGGGGGTGAATGGGCAGTCACTATCTGGCATCACGGCGACACGTTGCGTGAACATGGATCCATCGCCGGACGAGCACAGCAGCTCGGACGGCACCAGAGCCAGACGATTCGAGGAGATCACCATGGGATCGCGATTCACGAGAGCCATCTCGTCACTGAGCGGGATCATCGCGCTGGCGGCGGTCGTCGGGGCAGGGATCAAGTGGTGACCCGCCGGGACGCGAAGACCACCATGATCTTCCGCGGCCTCCAGGTCGCAGGCTGCCTGGCCACCGTGGTCGCGGTGGTCGAGGCCGGAAAGAAGTGGTGAGTGGAACGACCTCCGATTCGGGGCGGCGCCGGGGCCTGCTGACCCTGGCGCGACCGAAGTTCGACGGATCTTCATCAAGTCAGCCCGGCAGAAGGCCGAACCCTCTTGACAGGAGCGGCTGCAGGATCGGTGGTGGCAGATGTGCGAGCAGGCAGACGGGCTGCTGCTGCGCTGCGCGCTGGACGCCCTCGAAGAGGGCTTCGCCGTCTTCCGGGCACAGCGTGACCCAGCCGGCGACGTCTGCGGCCTGACCCTCGAAGCGGTCAACGAGGCAGGGCGGGACTGGTTCGGGACGCCCGAGCCCGACGTGCCCGCCGGGTCGTTGCCCAGGCTGGACCGCCGTCTCGAGAACGCCGAGATCGCCGAGTGGCTGGTGGCAGCGCTCGGCCAACACACCACCGTGCGCAAGCAGATCAAGCTCGACCCGGACGGCGACGGATCGGCCCGTGAGGTAGTCGCCAGTCCGCTGGGCGATGACCGCATCGTGGTGACCTGCCGGGACGTCACCGAGACCGCCTGCGCGGAGCGGCTGCTGGCCAGCGCCTACGAGGACACCGCCGCGGTGCGGGCCACCCTGCAGACGGCGCTCGACGCCACCACGGATGCCTTCGCGGTGTACGAGCTCGTCCTGGACGAGGACCTCCGCGTGCAGGGCACCAGGCTGGTCCTGATCAACGCGGCCGGCGCCGCACCGCTCGGCGTCGAGCCGGACGATCTGGTCGGCCAGGACCTGCGCGAGTTCCTGCCCAGCTCGGAGTCGAACGGTCTGTGGACCGCCCTCCAGACGACGGTCGATGTCCAGGTCACCCAGACCTTCCGGGTGCACGAGATCGATGGGAGCGGTCGGTGGATCAGCTCCTGGGACAACACGATCGCGCCCGTCGGCATGGAGCGGGTCGTGCTCACCTGGCGCGACGTCACCGAGGACGAGCGGCGCGAGCGGGAGCTGGCGACCGCCCGCGACCAGGCCCGGCACGCCGCCACCCACGACCCGTTGACCGGGCTGGCCAACCGCGCACTGCTGCTCGACCGGCTGACCGAGGCGCTGTGGTCGTCCGGCCACCAGGAGCGGGTCGGCGTCGTCTTCATCGACCTGGACGGCTTCAAACAGGTCAACGACACTCTCGGCCATGCCGTCGGGGACGACCTGCTGCTCGCCGTGGCCGCGCGGTTGACCCGCCTGGTCCGTAGCGGCGACACCGCGGCGCGGATCGGCGGGGATGAGTTCGTCCTGCTGCTGCGGAACCTGCCCGAGGACTGGGACGAGAAGGCCTTCGTCGGGCGCGCCGAGATGGCCGTGCAGCATCCGGTGCTGCTCGGCAGCACGGTGACCCGCCCGGTGGCCAGCTACGGCGTCGCCGTCTCCCCGCCGGACGAGCGCAATCTCGACCTGCTGCTCCACCTGGCGGACGCCCGGATGTACGAGCACAAGCAGTCCCACCGGGCCGGCCGCCCCGCCCGACGCTGATCCCCCGCATTGCTGGGGCTCAGGCCTCAGGGTTCGGTGCAGACGTGACCGAGCACGCCGTCCAGCGGCGGCGGCACCCGGTCCGGGTCGAGCGCCTCGACCAGCAGGCGGGCGTACAACTCCTTCCGGCCCGAACGAGCGCCCATGAAGCGGTGCAGCTGGTCGGTCAGGCTGCGGGCCCGCTGCGCCGGTTGACGCTGCAGGCTGTGGAACGGGCGCGCCTCGCCCTCCGCGTCGATGATCCGCAGCACCGCGGCCGTGCCGAGGCAGCGGATCAGCTCGTCCTCCAGGTCACGCACGCAGACGTGGAAGCCGAGCGCCTCGAGCGCGCCGCGGGAGCCGACCGGCCCGAGACCCGCCCGCTCCAACCCGCGCCGGAAGAAGCCCTCCTCCGCGACGTCGCACAGCCCGGCCAGCCGCAGCCCGAGCCCCTGTGGGCCGAGCAGCCCGAGGAAGCGGGCGATGTTGGTTGCGCCGCCGATCGGCACGATCTGGACGCCTGCCTCGGCCAGCGGGCACCCGCGGCGCTCGGCCAGAGCCTGCAACGCGACCTGGTCACTGCGCCCCTCGACCAGCACAGCCGCGCGGGTTCCGGCCCGGATGCCGGGCACCGGGTCGGCGGCCGTCCCCATCCTGGTCCTTCCTATCCGGGTCGGCCCGGCGGGTGTGATCAGCCCGGAGCCGCTAGAGTCCCGAGACAGTCAAGCCTTCCGCGCTCGGGTCAGCCACCCGCCGGGAGGCTTTCTTCATGTCTGAATCCACCCCGCTGCAGCTGCGTCTGGCCGGGCCCGCCGACCAGACCGTGCTCGAACGCCTCTGGCTGATGTTCCGGCACGACCTGTCGGGCCTGGATGGTCAGTTCCCCGCGCCGGACGGAACGTTCCGCAGCGATCGACTCCGCGCGGCCCTGACCAACCCTGGTTGGGCCGCCTATCTGCTGGACAGCGCCGACAGGCCGGTGGGGTTCGCCCTGGTGCGCGGCCTGTCCGAGCCGGTCCGGACCCTGAACAGCTTCTTCGTGGTCCGCGCGGCGCGCCGCTGCGGCTTCGGGCGGCAGGCCGTCCTCGAGCTGGTCGGCCGGCATCCCGGCCCCTGGCAGGTCGCATTCCAGGACAAGAACCTCCCGGCGGTGCGGTTCTGGCGGCGCGTCGCCACCGAGATCGCCGGCGACGCCTGGGTCGAGGAGCACCGGCCGGTGCCCGACAGGCCAGACCTGGCCCCGGACTGCTGGATCTCGTTCGTGGCTGCGGGCCGTGCGGGGACGCGACGATGACCCGATCCGCTCGAGCGCTACCGGCTGCGCGCCCACCGGATGGCCCGGGCCCAGTACCTGACCTCGCAGAGCCTGCAGCGGGGTCATCGCGTCGGTGTCCCGCTGGTGGCGCTCAGCGCCCTGGCCGGCACGTCGGCCTTCGCGACCCTGGCGACAACCTCGACGGCACTGCGGATCGCGACCGGCTTCCCTCCCTGGTGGCCGCCGCGCTGGCGGCAGCGCGGACCTTCCTCCGATTCTCGGAGCGCTCCGAGCTGCATCGGACGGCGGGCGCCGGTACGCCGAACTCAAGCGCGACTATGACCTGCTCAAGCTCGACCTGAGCACCGGCCACATCGAACACCGGGCCGCGCTGGACACCCTCACCGCCCTGATCCGCGAGCACTCAAAGGTGGACGAGCAGTCCCCCAACGCCCCGGACCACCACTACGACCAGGCCCGGCGCGAAGAGCGCCACGAGGACGAGGGCATCTGAGCACCCACCAGGGCATGTCCAGGCGGCCCTTTCGGTGTTTGGTCAGCAGCCCTGTACGCCGTACCACGATGGCAAGGCGGAGCGCCTGTCTGCGGACGCCCCGCGTCACCAGTTGCACCAGCGCCCAATGGCTGGTTGTTGCCCGCTATTTCAGCTTGAAGTGGGCGACGATCGCGCTTCCGTCCCGCGTCAGCAGGCTCACGTCGTAGCACGCGTTCGCCGTGGACAGAGGCCGCGGCAGACCTCGCAGTACTTCTGGTTACCCAAGACATCCAGCAGCATGATCTCCAGCGGAACCACCACGCTGGAGGCTGCGGTCAGTCAAGCGCCACACCAACTGCAGCGTTCCGGCCGACGATCACCCTGCCCGGGATGATGGTGCGCGGGTTACGACAGTCCCATGGCCCGGCGGTCGGCGGCGTCGGCTCGGGTCAGGAACGCCAGCAGGTCCACCCCAAGGGCCCGGCACAGGTCGGGCAGTTCGGCCGCATAGATCGCCCGCACGCCCCGCTCCATCGCGCTGACCGTGGAGGGCGAGGTGCCGAGCCGCTCGGCGAGGTCGGCCTGGGACAGCCCGGCACGGGCCCGCTCGGCCCTGATCTCTCGGGCGAGGAACCGTGCCATCGAGTCGGACACACCTGCAGCATCGGCAGGTAATCACATGTGGCTAAACCAGACTTGCTGAGACTACAGATATGCTGCAGAATCAGCAGGCATCCGATTGGACCCGGTACAGCTCAACGGCTCCTCGGGCCATCCGGAGCTCAGGCGCCCGGTGACACGTCCGGCAGGTAGGTGCCCAGGACGGGGTCGGCCGGGGCCACTGCGGCCCTCCCGGGGCCTACCCCCTCACCGTGGGGGCCGCAGTGCGCCCACCGGACCCCGAATCGCCACGATCATCAGCGAGGCTGATCGTCCAGGAAGGTCGACATCCGGCCGAGTGTGCGGTCCCCGTCGGCGGCCAGCGCGGCCAGGTAGGACTGGGCCACCTTGATCGGCTCGGACCGGTGCCGGTAGAGCACCCGTCGCCCGGCGCCGGCGTTGCTGGTCACCAGGCCCGCCTCGGCGAGCAGCGCGAGGTGCTTGGCGATGCCCTGCCGGGTGATCGCCAGCCGGCCGGACAGATCGGTCGCCGTGTTGGGCCCGTACTCGGCCAGCGGTCAGGATCGCCTGGCGGTTGGGATCGGGCAGCTGGATCTCGTTCGCATCACCGACGGTGCCGTAGGACCCCGTTCCACCGCCCGTAGCCAGGTCCACGCTGATCACAGGGCACGCCCGGATCGTGGCGTGTGCATGGGGCGAGGAGGCCGCCATGAGCGAGCACCTGATCAGCGGCCCGACGGGTACGGCGTCGGACCGGACCTGCCGGATCCCAGCCGTTCTCGTCGCCGTTGCAGCCGTTCTGCTGGCCAGTGCCTGCGGCGGGGCGGGCAGCGTGGCCGGCGGGGCGAGCGGCAACACGGGCAATACCGGGCCGGGCACCTCGACGACGACCACCTCGCCGGGTGGCAGGATCGCGACACCGTCCGGCACTGTGTCCCCGCGCACCCCCAGCCCGGGCACCGCCACGACGTCCACCCGGGCCGGATACCTGCGACTGTGGCCGTTCGCGGACGACGAGGAGGCGGCCGTCTGGCAACGGGAGTACCGCACCGGCGGCCACCAACCCTGGCACCTGGACCCGGGCAGCACCGCGCTGTCGTTCACCTGGGGCGCCCTCGGCTACAAGGAGATCGACCGGGTCACCTCGACGTCCGTGCACGGGTCCGACGCTCTGATCGGGGTCGGGATGCGCCGGCCGGACGGGAGCTTCGCCACAGTGGCGCAGGTACACCTGATCCGGCTGGGCACGGGCGACCTGGCGCCCTGGGAGGTCGTCGGGACCCACGACACGACGCTGTCGCTGACCACGCCGCGCTACGGCAGCACAGCACACTCACCGGTCGTCGTGGGAGGCCGGATCACCGGCGTGGACGAGTCGCTGCGGATCCGGATCCTGGACGGCTCCTCCGCGCTCGGCACCGCAGGGCCGATCCCGGCCGGTGGTCAGAACACGCCGTGGCGGGCCACCCTGAGCTTCACCGGCGGCCACGGGCACGTCCGGATCATCTGCGTCTCGACCGGTGGCCATCTGTTCTCGGTGGAGCGCTTCGCCATCACCGGGGTGCTCGTGGGCTAGCTGCGTTCGAGGACCGCCCGGTCTGCTCCGCCGTCACCATCCGGGCGAAGACGATCACGTTGTCGCGGTAACTGTGCCGGGCCGGGTCGAAGCTGCCGCCGCAGGTGACCAGCCGCAGCGCGGGGTAGCCCACCGGCCCGTAGACGGCGCCGCTGGGGAAGTCCCGCTTCGGCACGCTGATCGCACCGGTCACCACGAACCGGACCTGGGTCCGGTCCTGCCGGGTCACCGTGATCCGGTCGCCGGGGCGCAGCTCACCGAGCCGGTAGAACACCGCCGGGCCGTCCCGGGCGGAATCCACGTGTCCGAGGATCACGGCCGGCCCCACTTCCCCCGGGCTGGACAGGTAGCGGTACCAGCCGGCCGGAGCCCGGCTGCCGAGTGGCGGCACGGCCACCGTGCCGTCCCGGTTCAGGCCGAGCAGGCTGAGCGGCGTGTGCACGCCGATCGCCGGGATATCCAGTTCGACCGGCCGGGATCGGGTCAGCCCGGCGATGGTTGCCGTGCGGGACGCGCCACCCGCCGTGGACGGGCCGGGCACGGCGAGCGGTCCGACCACCGCCGGTCGGACCACGGCCTCTGGAGCTGCCGCGGGAGATGCCGCGGGTGGTGGCGCAGGTGGTGTCACCGCTGGTCTCCCGCGCCCGATCAGCAGCAGCCACGCCCCGGTCGCAGCCAGGACGATCGCGGCCACGGCCGGCACCCGGCTGCTGGCGGCCGGGTGCCGGATCTGGCCCATCAAGAACCGGCGGACCGTCTGCGCCGCCGGGACGCGAGCACGGCGAAGGCCAGTGCCCCGATCAGGCTGACCAGGCCACCGGCGAGCAGCGGGAGGTTCGCCGGCCGGCCCTGCGCGGTGCTGCCGCCGCCCAGCTGGGGCGCCGCGGCAGGTGTCGGGGCGCCGGTCGGTGACGGCGCCGCGGTGGGACCGGATCCACTGCCGCCGGTGCTGCCCGCACTGCTGGTGGCGGTGACGGTGACGGTGACCGTGGAGGTGACCGGTGCGGCGGTCACCGTCGTGGTGGTGGCGGGCCCGGTGACGGTCCCGGTCCGGGTCACGGTGGCGGTGTGGGTGACCGTCTTGGTCGTGCCCGGGATGGGCACCCCGAAGGCAGGTTCGAGCAGCCAGAGCACGAGGAACAGCAGCGCCAGCAACGCGAAGACCAGGGCCAGCCAGCGCCAGCGATCGCGGTCGGGCCGATCCCGGTCCAGGTCCGGCCCTGGTGCTGGCGCGTCATACGACATGAGACTCCCCGTTCTGCCGGGTGGGCACCCCACGAGTGACCATTGCGGGCCAAACGATGGCACGCGAAGGAGCTCCAGGGAGGCACTATCGGCGTCTTTGCGGGCAGCTCGACGCTCGCCGGTGCTTACCCCGCTAGCGGCGGGGCCCCGACCCTGCTTCCGGCCCTGGCCGGTCCCGCCGACCCGCCGAACCGGCGGCCTGCCCGGCGGCGGCCGCGGCCAGGGTGAGCACGCCGACCACGGCCGCGGTGATGACCTGGCCGTCGACAGGCCACGCCATCGACATCCCGACCAGCACCACCACCGCGACCATGGCGGCGATCGGGATCACCAGTGCCCGGCCCTGATCGCTGAACCAGCCGCCCCGGCCTCGGGCGGAGCCGGAACGCGTGCTCTCGGCGTCGTCGTGGTCCATCGATCCTCCTCGGCGTGGACCGGCGGTCTCCCGGAGCCTACGACGCATAGTGGACGTGTGAGCGACGGCAACGGGCCCGCCGTCCGCGGGACGGCACCGCACCGACCTGAACCGCACCGATCTGCACAGCACCGACCTGGCCCGCACCGGCGGCGAGTGCTGCTGAGGGTGCTGGCCGGGTGGGCCACCGCCGTGCCCTGCTTCGGCTACGTGTACTGGCGCCTGGATCGCGCCGCGGCCGAGCGCGGGTCGTCCGTCGCCGGTTACCTGGCGGACAGCCTGGACGGCGTGCGCTGGCTGCCCTGGCTGGCCCTGATGGTCGGCTACTGCGTGGTCTACCTCCTGCTGGACGCCGCCGTGCTGCACCGGGTGGTGGCTTGGGCGCTGTCCCCGGTGCCGTACCGCGATCTGGTCGCCCTGCGGTCGGCCAGCTACCTGCTCTCGCTGCTCAACGATCAGGTCGGGAAGGTCGCGGTCGCGCTCGGGCTGCGCCGCCGTTGCCGGGTGCCGTTCGGCTCGGCGGTGTCACCGCTGGCCTTCCTGCTCGTGGCCGAGTTCCTGTCCCTGAGCCTGTGGGCGGCGGCCGGGTATGCGGCCGCCCGGCGCACGCTCCCGCCGGCCCTGGACGCCGTGCCCTGGCTGGCCGGTGGCACGCTGACCGCCCTGGTCGCCGCGCATCTGGTGCTGACCAGATCCGGGGCCGGGCAGGCCCTGGCCGAGCGCCGGAGGTGGCTGCGCGCGTTCCGGCTCGCCACCTGGCGGCGGTACGTCGAGGTGCTCGCGCTGCGCGCGCCTCTGGTGTTGCTGGCGGTGGTCGTCTACACGGTGACCGTGCGCCTGTTCGGGGTCCCGGTGGCCCCGGCGGAGATGTTCGGCGTGCTACCCGTCGTCCTGCTCGGCGCTGCCGTTCCCGGGCCCCTGCGGGCCGCCGCAGTGGCGCTGTGGGTGGCCCTGTTTCCCGACCACCCGGGACAGATGGCCGCCTTCGGGATCCTGCAGCACACGCTGTTCCTCGTAGTGAACGCCTCGATCGGGCTGCTGCTCCTGCCCGCCGCGGCGCGCGCGGTCACCCGCTCGCCGCAGTCGGGGACGGCCGCCGCCTGAACGGCAGGCCCGCAGCAGCCAGACCGCGCGCTGAGCCATGGACACCAGCGTGCTGAGCACCAGGGCCCAGGCCAGCGTCCCGGTGGTGGCATCGAGCGGCAGTTCGGCGCGGGCCAGCGCATCCGTGCCGGGCGGGGCGAAGTACAGCACGCCGTTGGCGTGCCCCAGCCGGTTCCCGCGCAGTCCGGCCGCGATCAGGCAGCGGGAGTCGGCCACGTACTGCACGAAGGACGCGGCCACCAGGACGGGCAGCAGCCAGGGCACGGCGTCCCGGGCGGCTGCCCCCGACAGCGCCGCCGTGACGAACACGCAGTCGCTCGCGTGGTCGAAGAACTGGCCACGGGGCCCTGCCGACCCGGCGGCCCGGGCAGCGCGGCCGTCGAGCAGGTCGGTGCCGATGGCGAGGGCCAGCATCACGCCCGAAGCCAGGCCGCCGGCCTGGTCCGGGCGGGACATCGCCAGCGCCATCGGCACCGCCAGGACCAGCCGAGAGCCGGTGAGCAGCGTGGCGGCCGCCGCCAGGACCGCCGCCCGGCGCGAGGCCCCGCCGCTGGTGCCGGTCATCCGGCCGGACGCCCGACCGGGATCAGGTAGATCGGCTCCTGCCACGACGGCAGAGCGAGGAATCGGGCGAGCCGGTCGGAGTTGAAGGCGCCGATCGTGACCGCGCCAAGACCGAGCGAGACGGCCTGCAGCAACAGGTTCTGCGCGCAGTGCCCGGCCTCCAGGTCGACGTAACGGCGCGACTGACCGCCATACTTGGCCGCCGTCCTGCGCACCGCCGCAGCCACGACGAACACGGTCGGTGCCGACGAGACGGCCTCCGCGCTCGGGGTGAGGTCGACCAGCCGCTGCCAGCCCTGCACGGTCCGCCACTCCTGCACCTGATGCCCGTCCGGCAGGTAGTGCAGGGTCGAGGTCCGGGTGACCGCGTAGAGCTCGAGTGGATAGAGCGCCCCGCCCGAGGGCGCGGTCCGGTAGCCCGGGCCGTGGGTCACTCCCTGCGCCGCCCACATCAGCTGCGCGATTTCCTCGCGGGTCAACGGATCCGGGCTGAAGGCACGGACGGAATGGCGTTGCGCCAGCGCACTCTCCAGCGCCACCGTTCCGGTCACCTCCGGGGCGGGCAGCGCCGAGCGGGTCGCCGCGGCGCGCGCCGCGCCCGCCGGTCCCGGTGCCGCGCGCACCGCGCACCCGGACAGGACTCCCGCGCCGATCAGTACCAGGCCGCGTCGACTCGGACCCATGGCCGCTCCTCGGTCGCCCGGTTCCATTCTGGCTCGTTCCATTCTGGCTCGTCCCGTTCGAGCCCGGACCCGGGCGACGGTGGCTGCCTAGACTCGCGGGCATGGCCGACCACGGCCCGCTGCTTGCCCTCGCCGGGCAACGCCACCTGCGGCTGACCACGTTCCACCGCGACGGGCGGCCGGCGCCGACCACGATCTGGGTCGTGCGCGAGGACGATCACCTGCTGGCGATCACCCCGGCGACCTCGGGGAAGGTGAAGCGGCTGCGGCACACCAACCGAGTCCTGCTCGCACCCTGCGACGCCCGCGGCCGGGTCTCCTCCGCAAACGCCGACCTCGAGGCGGTGGCGGTGCTGTTCACCGAGCCGGACCGGTTGCGCGCGCTCCGTGCGCTGATGCGGGCGCGCTACGGCGCGCGCTACCTGCTCCGCGCCGCCCTGGTGCGGGTCCGTGGCCGCGGTCCCCAGCTCGGCCTGCTGATCACCCGCTGAAGGTCTCAGCCCCGGGCGCGGGCCGTGGCATGGCGGGCGGCGATGTCGCCGGCGGCGTTCTCGCTGACCAGTCCCAGCAGCCCGCGCAGCTGCTCGGTCTGCCGCGCCGTCAGACCCAGCGCGCGCGAGATCTCCACCGGCACGGACGCGGCGCGTTCACGCAGCTAGTCGCCCGCCTCGGTGAGGTCCACCTGGACCGCGCGCTCGTCGTCCTGCCGGCGCTGCCGTCGCAGGTAGCCGAGCAGCTCGAGGCGCTTCAGCAACGGGGTCAGCGTGCCGTAGTCCAGGTGCAGAACGGCCATCACGTCCTTGATCGTGCACGGGCCGCGCTGCCAGAGCACGAGCATCACCAGGTACTGCGGGTAGGTCAGCTCGAGCTCCTCGAGCAGGGGATGTTCCCGGTGCAGACGATCAGGACCCAGAACGGGTCCTGATCGTTCGCGGGATGGAACGCCTCCCCCATGCGATTACCTTAAGTTTCCAAACAGGCGCGATGAGTAGCCAATCGTCGGTAGGTTAGGCCGCTGTCGGGGTCGGCCAGTCGCAATCGGCGGAGGAGTTCGCATCCGCGGAGGCAGGCGCCGAGGGTCGCGCAGGGGCGTGCCCAGATGCCCGTGGCGCCATCGACGCCTGGACTCTGAGGACCCGGACCGCATGACGAGCTCATCCACCGTGATCGCGCCGGTGGCGAACCGCCCTCCTATCGACCTGACCGTCAATGAACGTCCAGACCGGACGGACCTGTCCGGCGGCGAGGTCGCCATGCTTCGGCTGCCGGCGGTGACGTCCGTGTCCGCCGCCACCGGTCTCACCGGGACGCGCGGAGACGTCGAGACCACTGCCCGGCACCTGTTCGCCGTCTGCGAGGCGCAGGCGTGACGGCCACAGCCATACCGATTGCGGATCACCATGTTCGGGCACCTGCGGCAGGCCTTGGGCGGCTGGCCGAACTGGACGGCCTGCGCGGCGTCGCGGCGCTGGTCGTGGTCATCCACCATGCGTTCCTGACGGTTCCGTCGCTGGCACAGCGTGACCGATCGCCGCGACCGAACGCGGCAGGCTCCCCCGCCTGGTGGATGACGTACACCCCGCTGCACCTGTGCTGGGACGGCACCGCGGCAGTGTTCGTGTTCTTCGTGCTCAGCGGGTTCGTGCTGGCCGCACCGGCGGCGAGCGGTAGCCGCGTTCGGTGGCGTTCCTACTACCCGCGCCGGATGGCCCGCCTGTACCTGCCTGTCTGGGCGGCGATCGGGCTGGCCCTGCTCTCGATCCGACTGGTCGGCCGCGACCACTCGGCGGGAGCCAGCTGGTGGACCAGCGCGCACACCGGCTCGCCGGACACGGCAGCGATCCTGCGCGATGTCCTACTCATGCGGCCGGGCTTGACCAACACGGCGCTCTGGTCACTGATGTGGGAGGTCCTGTTCTCGCTGGCGCTCCCGTTGTTCCTGCTCATCGCGACCCTTCTCGACCGCCATTTCGACCTCATCACCGCTGGCCTGCTGCTCGGGGCGGTGGCGGTCGGCGGGTATCAGGGGTCGGGCACGTACGTCTACCTCCCGGTCTTCGGCCTCGGGGTGTTGATGGCGTTCTCACGGCAGGCGAACGGTTCCCGCGCGCCCTGGGTCCTCGCGGGCCTCAGGTGGCGCCTGCCACTGGCGGCCGGTCTGGCCCTGCTGTCCCTGAACGCGTACTGGTACGCCGTCCTGCTGCCGAACTCGCGGGCCGGGGTCGCGCTTGCTCAGGTGATCGAAGTCGGCGGAGCATGCACGCTCGTCTTCCTGGCGCTCACCTGGCGCCCACTCGCCGCCGCCCTGGGTCGTCGCGCCGCGCAGTGGCTCGGAACGCGCTCGTTCTCGCTGTATCTCGTGCACGAGCCGATCATCGTCAGCACCGCGGTCGTGGTGCGCGACGGGTCGAGGATCGTGGCGCTGTTGGCCATCGCGCTGCCGGCGTCGCTGCTGGCCGCTGAGCTGTTCTACCGGTTCGTGGAGCGCCCAGCGCTTGTGCTGGCCCGCCGGCTCGGCCGTTCTGCGCGGCCGGGCGATTCCGCACTGCGCCCCAGCGGATCTCCCGGACGCGCCACCGTCAGCGAGACTGATCGTCCAGGAAAGTCGACAGCCGGCCGAGCGTGCCGTCCCAGTCGGCGGCCAGCGCGGCCAGGTAGGACTGCGCGACCTTGATCGGCTCCGACCGGTGCCGGTAGAGCACCCGCCGCCCGGCGCCGGCGTTGCTGGTCACCAGGCCCGCCTCGGCCAGCAGCGCGAGGTGCTTGGCGATGCCCTGCCGGGTGATCGCCAGCCGGCCGGACAGATCGGTCGCGGTGCTCGGCCCGTGCTCGGCCAGCGAGGCCAGGATGGCCCGGCGGTTGGGGTCGGCCAGCGCCGCGAAGACGCCGGCCGACACCTGCTCCGGATCAGGCCGCATCGAGGTAGGCCACCAACTCGCCGAGTTCCGACTGCCAGCCCTTGACGTTGCCCTGGTAGCTCGACTCCAGCCACTCGTCCGGGAGCTGGGCGAAGCCGCTCTCGGTGACCGTCAGCCTGGTGCCGGAAGCCGTCGGCTCGAGGGCGAACTCGACGTAGGTCCGCCGCGGGTCGCCCTTGGGCGCACCGTTGATCGACCAGCAGTAGGCGAACACCGACATCGGGTCGACCACCTTGATCGCGAGCGTGGTCTCGGCGTTGTCGTACTGCTCCCAGCGCATCTGCACGTCCTTGCCGGGCGCCAGCTCCCCCTCCGCATGGCTGCCGAACCAGCCGGTGATGCCCTCCAGCGTGGTCAGGGCGGCCCAGACCTTCTCCTGCGGGTGGGCGAGGTCGAGAGTGCGGGTGATCGTGTTCGGGATCGACATGGTGGAC
The DNA here is from genome assembly GCA_963740575.1 of uncultured Actinomycetota bacterium. Taxonomy (GTDB): domain Bacteria; phylum Actinomycetota; class Actinomycetes; order Actinomycetales; family Kineosporiaceae; genus CAVUET01. The sequence continues at coordinate 861,777 of CAVUET010000003.1, forward strand.
TCCTATCGCAACTGTTCGGTTGCGTCAAAACTATAGCAACTCGCTGGTTGCGTCAATAGCATCCTCCCCCTCGTCTCCCCCTCGTCTCCCCACGGCTCCGCCCTCGGCAGGCCCGGCTCCGGGGTCGCGGGCCGCGACGGGGCGAACCCCGCGCCGGCCGTAGGCTGGTGCCGTGAAGGTACTCAGCGTGGTCGGTGCACGGCCTCAGTTCGTCAAGCTCGCTCCCGTCGCGACGGCGCTCGCCGACGCCGGGGTGCAGCACGTGATCGTGCACACCGGTCAGCACTACGACGTGCTCATGTCGGACGCGTTCTTCGTCGACCTGAAGATCCCCGACCCCGACGTCCATCTCGGTGTCGGCTCGGGCAGCCACGGGGTACAGACCGGTGCCATGCTCGCCGCGCTGGACGCCGTGCTGGAGGAGCACCGGCCGGACTGGACGCTGGTCTACGGCGACACGAACTCCACCCTGGCGGGCACCCTCGCGGCGGTGAAGATGCACCTGCCGGTCGCGCACCTGGAAGCCGGGCTGCGCTCGTTCAACCGCCGCATGCCGGAAGAGCACAACCGGGTGCTCACCGACCACGCCGCCGATCTGCTGCTGGCCCCCACCGAGGTGGCGATGGGCCACCTGGCGAACGAGGGGCTCGCCGACCGGGCGCGACTGGTCGGGGACGTGATGACCGACGTCTGCTTCACCGTCCGCGACGCCGTCCGCAACCGCGCCGCCGAACTGCCGGAGTCGGTGGATCCGAACCAGCCCTACGTGGTGGCCACCATCCACCGGGCGGAGAACACCGACGACCCACAGCGGCTGGCCACGATCGTGGCGGCCCTGGCGGCCGTCGACGTGCCGGTCGTGCTGCTCGCGCACCCGAGGCTGCGTGCCCGCGCCGGGCAGCACCGGATCGACCTGTCCGGCGGTGCGCTGCACGTGGCCGACCCGCTGCCGTACCCGCAGATGGTGCGCGCCGTGCTCGGCTCGCGCGGCGTCGTCACCGACTCCGGCGGTCTGCAGAAAGAGGCATTCCTGCTCGGCGTCCCGTGCACCACCGTCCGCTCGGAGACCGAGTGGGTGGAGACCCTGGCCGACGGCTGGAACGTGCTGGACGCCGACCTGCACGCCGTGCCGGAGCTGGCGGCGCGCCCGGCTCCGGACCGGCCGCGGGCCACCCCCTACGGGGACGGCAAGGCAGCCGCCCGGGTGGCCGAGGAACTACAGGCGGCCCTGAACCTCGCCTGACCGCCCGCTCCGTCGAGCGGAGCGGGCAGGCGCGAGGGCTCAGCCGACGCCCAGGACCCGCAGGCTCTGCTCGGGCCAGTCCTCGGCCCGGAGCAGCTGTCGGCCGTCGACGACGGTCCGCACGCCCGGCAGGTCCTTGGGCCGCAGCTCTCTGTACTCCACGTGATCGGTCTGCACGATCGCGGCCGCGACCGGATCGCCGAGGTGGTAGGGCTCGAAACCGAGCGCCACGAGTTCGGCATCGCTGAACATCGGGTCATGGACCATCGGCCTGGCTCCCCGGGCCTGCAACGCGGCCACCACGGGGAACACGCCGCTGAAGGCCGTCTCCTTGACCCCGCCGCGGTAGGCCGCCCCCAGCACGGCCACGTCCACGCCCTGCAGACTCCCGTTCGCCTCTTCCAGCACCGCCACGGCGTACGCCGGCATGTCCGCGTTCGCCTGGCGGGCTGCCCGCACGACGCTGGCGTCAGGGTCCTTCCACAGGTACAGCCGAGGGTAGACCGGGATGCAGTGCCCGCCCACGGCGATCCCGGGCCGGTGGATGTGGCTGAACGGCTGGGAGTTGCTCGCCTCGATGACCTGGTGCACGTCGATCCCGTGCGCGGCGGCGAAGCGGGCGAACTGGTTGGCCAGGCCGATGTTGACATCGCGGTAGGTCGTCTCGGCGAGCTTGGCCATCTCGGCCGCCTCGGCGCTGCCCAGGTCCCAGACGCCGTTGGGGCGTGCCAGGTCGGGACGCTCGTCGAACTCGAGCACGTCGCGGTAGAACTGCGCCCCACGCTCGGCGCTGGCGGGATCCACGCCCCCGACCAGCTTGGGGTAGCGGCGCAGGTCGGCGAAGACGCGACCGGTGAAGACCCGCTCCGGGCTGAACACCACGAAGAAGTCCTCCCCGGCGCGCAGGCCGGAACCGGCCTCCAGTGCGGGCACGAACCGGTCGCGGGTGGTGCCCACCGGCAGGGTGGTCTCGAAGCTGATCAGCGTTCCGGGTCGCAGCCCGGCGGCGATCGCCGCGGTCGCGGCGTCCATCGGGGCGAAGTCCGGCAGGCTGTCGAGGTCCACGAAGAGCGGGACGACGACCACCACGGCGTCGCTCGCGGACACCGCCGCCGCGGTGTCCGTGGTCGCCGACAGCATGCCGTCGGCGACCACCCGGGCCAACCGCTCGGCGAGCTCGGCCTCGCCGGGGAACGGCTCGACACCGCGGTTGACCAGGTCGACGACGGCGGGATTGACATCGGCCCCGACGACCCGGTGACCGCGGCCGGCGAACTGGACGGCCAGCGGTAGGCCGATCTTGCCTAGGGCGACCACGGTGATGTTCACGGCGTCTGCACCTCCACCACCCGGCCGTCGCGTGCCGAGGTGATCACCGCCTCGGCCACGGCGACCGTCTCCAGCCCCTGCCGCATGGTGACGATGTCGGTGGCCTTGCCCAGAACCGCGTCCCGGAAGGCCTCGTGCTCGGTCCGCAGCGGCTCCGGCTTGGGGAAGGCGTAGCGGATCACGTCCCCCTCGGACACCCCGCGGAAGCTCGCGATCTCGTCCCAGGTGGTCGGGATCAGGCCGTTGGCGTAGAAGGTCAGGTCGGCGCTGAGCGTGTCCGCCACATACGCGCCACGCTCGCCCGTGACGATGGTGACCCGCTCCTTCATCGGGGACAGCCAGTTCACCAGGTGGCTGGTCACGGTGCCGTCGGCCAGGTGCCCGACCACGGCCACCAGGTCCTCGAAGGCGCGGCCGCTCTTGTACGCGGTCCTGGCGGCCACGCTGACGAACGGCTGCTGGGTGACCCAGGCGGTCAGGTCGATGTCGTGCGTGGCCAGGTCCTTGACCACGCCGACGTCCGCGATCCGGGCCGGGAACGGGCCCTGGCGCCGGGTGACGACCTGGTACATGGTGCCGAGCTCGCCGTGCTCGAGCCGGGTGCGCAGCTGCTGCAGCGCCGGGTTGTACCGCTCGATGTGCCCCACCGCGCCGACCAGCTCGCGCGCCTCGAAGGCCTCGGCGAGGCGGCGCGCGCAGATGCCGTCCTGTGCCAGCGGCTTCTCGATCATGGCGTGCACGCCGGCCTCCGCCAGGGCCAGCCCGACCTCCTCGTGGAAGGCCGTCGGAACGGCCACCGTGCAGTAGTCGATCCCGGCGGCGATGACCTCCTGGACACCGGTCAGCAGGGGCAGCGATCCGGCGACGTCGTACGGGTCACCCGCGGGGTCGGCGACCGCGACGAGCTCGACCTCGGGCAGGCTGCGCAGGACGCGCGCGTGATGCCGGCCCATCATCCCCAGGCCGATCAGCCCGGCCCGCAGTCTCGCCATCAGGCACCCGCCTTGGCCACGGTGTTGACGGCCTGGGCGATGCGCTCCAGGTCGTCGGGCGACAGCGACGGGTGCACCGGCAGGGACAGCACCTGCTGGGCCGCCCTCTCCGTCTCCGGCAGGTCGAGGGTGAGCCTGAACGACGGCAGCCGGTGGTTGGGGATCGGGTAGTACACGCCCGTCCCGATGCCGTGCTCGTCGGCGAGCGCCTTGGCGAAGCCGTCACGGTCCTGCGGCACGCGGATCGTGTACTGGTGGTAGACGTGCACGGCGCCCGCGGCCACCGGGGGCACCACCACGCCGGCCAGGTTCGCGTCCAGGAAGGCCGCGTTCTCCTGGCGCTGCTTGGTCCAGGCCGGGAGCTTGCCCAGCTGGACCCGGCCGATCGCCGCGTGGATGTCCGTCATCCGGCAGTTGAACCCGACCACCTCGTTGTCGTACCGGCGCTCCATCCCCTGGTTGCGCAGCAACCGGACCCGGCGCGCGAGCGCCTCGTCCGAGGTGGACACCAGCCCGCCCTCGCCCGAGGTCATGTTCTTGGTCGGGTACAGGCTGAACATCGCGAACTCGCCGAAGGTGCCGACCGGGCGGCCCTGCCACGACGCGGCGTGCGCCTGGGCGGCGTCCTCGAACAGCTTCAGGCCGTGCCGATCCGCGACCTCCTGCAGGGACGTCATGTCGGCCGGGTGCCCGTAGAGGTGCACCAGCATGATGCCGACCGTCTTCTGCGTGATCGCGGCCTCGACGGCGGCCGGGTCCAGGCAGAAGTGGTTCGGCTCGATATCGGCGAACACCGGGGTGGCGCCGGTCAGGGCGACGGAGTTCGCGGTCGCGGCGAAGGTGAAGGAGGGCACGATGACCTCCTGGCCGGGACCGACCCCTGCGGCCAGCAGGCCGAGGTGCTGGCCGGCGGTGCCGGAGCTGACGGCCACGACCTGCCGCCCGTCGAGCACCTGCTCGGAGAACTCGCGCTCGAAGGCGGCGACCTCCGGACCCTGAGCGATCATGCCGCTGCGCATCACGCGGTCGACGGCTGCGCGCTCTTCGTCGCCGATCAGCGGTCTCGCAGCGGGAATCATGCCGGTCATGCCTGGGGTACCTCCGTCGGAATGTCGCCGTTCAGGACTTCGCTCAAGGTGGCGTCCGCGCCGTCCACCCCGGGGGTCTCGACGTAGCGACGCCCGGACTCCGGACACCGCCAGTAGCGGACCCCCGCACCGGACTCCATCGGGTCTGCGTCAGGCTGCAGCGGCACTCCGACGTGACCCACCCACCGGATGCGCCGGGCCGGGACGCCGACGACGAGCCCGAAGTCGGGCACGTCCTTCACCACGACGGACCCGGCCGCGACCATCGCCCACCGGCCGATCGTCACCGGGGCGACGCAGACCGCGCGCGCGCCGATGGACGCACCCTGGCGCACCGTGACACCGACGGGCTCCCAGTCGTCGCCGCGCTTGAGCCGCCCGTCCGGCGTGATCGACCGCGGGTAGTGATCGTTGGTGAACACCGCCGCGGGACCGACGAAGACCCCGTCCTCCAGCACCGCCGGCTCGTACACCAGGGCGTAGTTCTGCAGCTTGCAGTTGTCGCCCATGACGACGCCCTCGCCGACGTACGCGCCACGCCCGATGATGCAGTTACGACCGAGGACGGCCTCCTCGCGTACCTGCGCGAGGTGCCAGACGACGCTTCCCTCCCCGATCTTCTCGGTGGACACATCCGCGCTGGGATGGATACGCGTCATCGTGCCTGCCTCGCCGCCTCTCGGGATGCTCACGGCCCGTTGCACGGGCGGCCCGCTTCGGCTACGCCCGGTGGTTGAGCAACGGCCAACCTACCGCAACCGCCCTGACGGTCAGATCGGCTCCCCCGGACCGCCATCCTGAGGATGCGTCAGGCCCGACGGGTGTGGATCAGATCCGCGACAGCCTCCGCCAGCTCGTCGTAGGGCGACGGTCCGCGCAGCTCGCGGTCGGCCCAGGCCACAGCGGCGGTGCGGGCTGCGTGCAACGTCTCCGGCGCGTCGGCCCAGCCGCGCAGGGCTGCGGCGGCCGCCTCGGCGTCCGGCACCAGGGCCGCGGCCGCAGAACCCCCGAGCAGGTCCTTCACCCGCGGCATCGGAGTCGCCAGCACCGCCAGCCCGTGGGCGAGGTACTCGTACAGCTTGGTCGGCACGGCGGCCCTGAACGCCGGGGTGTCCTGCATCAGCATCATCCCGACACTGGCTCCCGAGGCGACCTCCCAGGCCTGCCCGGGAGGCATCCGGCCGTGCAGTCGCACCCGGCCCACCAGGTCCGTAGCGGCTAGCCGCTCGGCCAGCCACGGCCGGTCGCCGGCTGCGACCGGCCCGACCACATCCAGGGTCCAGCCGGGCGCCAGCGCCACCGCGTCGAGCATGGTCCGCAGCCCGCGCGAGGTGCGCACGTCGCCGACGTACACCGCTCGCGGCGGCGACGTTCGGCCCACCGGCCCCGGACCCTGCGGCACAAGCTCGGGATCCGGCAGGTTGCGCACGACCAGCCGCCGCCGGCAGCGCGAGGCGACCGGTGGTACGTGCTCGTCTGCGACCACGGTGAGCGCGGCCCGCCCGGCCAGGCCGACGCACGCCGCCGCCAGGGCCCGGATCACCCGCAGCAATGGCCGCGAGACCCAGGCCCGGTCGGCGAGCAGCGCGACGTAGTCCTCGTGCACGTCTGCGACCAGTCTTCGCCGCCGGAGCAGGGCCGCGACCAGGGCCGCCGGGACGACGTCCGGGTCGAGGGTGAGCAGCAGGCGCCCGCGCGCGGTGAACGGCAACCAGGCGGCGGCCAGCGCACGTGCGGGGATCGATCCGCGCCGCCGGGTCCGCACCGACGCGCCGGGTGGACCCGCGGCGGCATCACCGAGCCCGAGCACCTGCACGGTGAGCCCTGCCCGGCGCAGGGCCGCGACCTCCCGATGCAGGCGGGCGTCGGCGACGTCGTGCCCGCTGGTCACGACGCTGACGTCCGGTGGCGCGGCAGCGGCACGCGGAATCGGCTGCCCGCTCACGTCCGGTCGCCGGATCCATGGCCGGGCTCCGGCAGCCGGTCATACACGCCCAGCAACGCAGCGGCGTCGGCATCCCAGGACAACGCGCTCGCCGCCGCACGGACGGCGGCCACGAGTTCGGGGTATCGGGCACGCGCCGCCCCGATCGCCCGCTCGAGATCCTCGGCGTCCCCGGGCCGGTACAGCTCCCCGACTCCGTACGCGCGCACCAGGGCACCGAGCTCACCGAGATCCGTGGCGATGACCGGCACGCCTGCCCGGACAGCGTGAAAGATCTTGTTGGGCATGGCCAGCCGGTGATTGTCCGAGTGGTCGGAGAGAGTCACCAGGGCCAGCCCGGCGCAGGTCAGCAGCGCGTCGACGTCAGCCACGGGAAGTGACGGCCGGACCAGGGCCCGGCCGGGATCGAACCGGGCCAGCCAGGTCTCGTCGGCCGGACCGACCAGCGTGACCGGCAGGTCCACCCGGCGACTGGCGGCAGCGACCACCTCGAGCTCCCGGAACGGCGCCAGCCGCCCGGCGTACACCGCACCGGACGGCTTCGGCGGGGGCTCGGGCAGCGGGTCCGGCATCGGGAAGGTGTTGCGCACCACGGTGACGTGCTGCCAGCCGAAACGCTCCCGCAGAGCCCTCGCCACGCCGTCCCCAACGGTGATCACAGCGAACGCCGCGCCGCCCAGCCGAGCCTCGACGGCCCGCTCACGCATCGCCTGGTACGGGGTAGGGCGACCCGCCCGGGGACGCCCGGACCAGAACTCATGGCTGTCGTAGATCAACGGGACCTGACGCCGGGTGGCCAGCTGGGCTCCCACTCCCAGCGCGGTGAAGTCGTGGGCGTGGACGACGTCGAACTCCCGCCCGGCCGCGTCCACCGCGGCACCCGCCGCCCAGCGCCCGAAGGCCTGGTTGCGGTGGTTCGGCAGGAGCAGCCATCGCGCGATCCTCGCCGGGGGTGCCAGTTTGCGTCCCGCCAGCGAGGGGGCACCCTCGGCGCGGAAGACCGAACTCGCGCCGACCGACGAGGCCGTCACGCCGTCCGGGGGGCACCAGCCCTCGGGCACCTGCTTCCCGATCACGTGCACGGCGTGACCGGCGCGGGCCAGAGTCGTCGCCTCTCGCAGGACCCGGTTGTCGGTCGCGAGAGAGGTCGCGACCAACATCAACACACGCACGGCCGACTCCTTACGGCGGCGGCCGAACGACGCGCGGGCAGCCGATCAGGTGTCGGAGCCCGCATCGACGCGGTCGCGAGAGGAGACATCGAGGGACGACGGTATCCGACCGGCAGGGTCCGCAGAGGTGCGGTCATGCCGAGCCGGGTCTCTCCGGCCCGGTCACCGGCAGCTATTGCCCAGGTGCGGAGGCGTCAATGACCGCCGAATCTTCGCGTTTTGTCATTGTATGTTTCAACGCATGGCCGCAGACGTAGGGCATGTCGAACTCCGGCACGTGCCCCCGCACCCGCCTGAGTCCAGCAACCGACCTGCTCGCCTGAGGTTCCGCGTCCTGGCCATTGCTTCCTCGGCCGTACTGACCATGGCGGTCTACGCGACGGCGGGGATCGTCCGTCGGACCTATCCGTGGGGGCCGGCCGCGCGCAACACCAACGACCTGGGTCAGCAGTTCATCCCGATGTACGCCCACTACCGCGACATCCTCACCGGCTCGGCGCACGGCGACCTGATCTTCAACTGGAACAGCGGTTACGGGGTTCCGTTCCTCGACGACTTCATGTCCTACGTGGGCTCCACCCTGTCCTGGCTGGTCATCCTGCTGCCGCGAGACCGGATCGACCTTGCCCTCTATCTCGTGTTCCTCGTGGCGATCGGACTGTCCGCAGCCGGCATGGCGGCGTACCTGCACGTCATTCGCCCGACCGGCAGGCTTTGGTTGTCGGCCCTGGCGGGCGTCTCGTACGGCGTGAGCGCCTGGCCGGTCGAAGCCGGGTACATGACCGTGTGGCTGAACGGCGTTGTCGCCTTCCCCATCCTTTGCCTGATCGGAGAGCTCGTGCTCACCCGCACGTCGGTGCGGGTGATGGCACTGTCGCCTCTCGTCGTCATGCTGTTGTGGAGCTCGCACTTCTACACCGTGTACATGGCAACCCTCGGCGCCGCGCTCGTGATCCTGGCCCGCGCCCTGACCATGGACGGCAGCTGGCGAACGGGGGTGCTCGGTCTGCTCCGCGTCGGCATCGTGACGGCCCTCGGCATCGGGTTGACCGCCCCACTGCTCATTCCCACGTTCAAGATCCTCAAGGCGGCGACGCCGAGCCCGGGTCTCACCTTCGAGCCCGCCCCCACGCTGGTCTTCCTGGCCAGGCTTCTCACCGGCACCGCGGGAGTGGCAGCCACCCCGGCCCTCGCTGTCGGCACTCTCATGCTCGTCCTGGCCGTGACGCTCGCCTTCAACCGCCGGCTCCAGGTGCGACATCGGCTCGTCTGGGTGGCGATGCTCGGTCTCACGCTGGTCAGCATGCAGGTTCCGGTCACCCACGAGATCTGGCACGGTTTCGACACCCCGAACGGCAACCCCTACCGGCAGGCCTTCGTCGTCGGCGGGATGATCGTCATCCTGGGTTGGCTGTCTGCCACCGCCGGCCTGACAGTGCGCCTGGCCGGAGCGGCGCTGGTGCTCGTTCTCGGCCTGTTCATCGCGGTCCGGCACGCCTACGACGTGACGGACACAACTCGCTGGCTTCTGCCCTTGTCGCTGGCTGCACTCGCCCTCATCGGTCTGGGCCTGCGCTACGCGGAGAGCCGCCGTCGAACGGTCGCCCACGTCCTCGCCGTGGGTCTGTTGTTCGGCGCCGTCTTCGGCGAGCAGGTCATGTCGGCCGTGGCCGTCGAGGACAGCAGATCGCAGGTTCTCCATGCCTTGCCGGCCTGGGGAAGCACCGAGACCGGGGCACGCCGGCTGGTCCAGTCTGCGGACGACTGGCCGCGCAGCCGGACCTCGGCGGGCGACCTCGCCACGGTGAACGACCCTATGCTCATCGGCGGCGAGGGAGGCCAGTACTACTCGAGCGCCATCCCCCAGACCCTCTCTGCGACCTTGATCAGGCTCGGGTGGGGCTACAGCTCCTACGGCCGTGCCCTTGTCGATCCGGGACTGCCGTTGACCGACGCGCTGTTCGGCGTGACCCACCGCGTCGTCTCCGGCGACGGCACGGCGAGGCCCGAGAGCCTCCATCTCATCGAAAACCGGGCCGCTCCCCTGTTCACGATCCGCACCGGGCCGTCGATCTCGACGGGGAACCCGGCTCCGTTCGGCGCCCTGGAGACCGCTCTCGGTGCCCCGCTCTTCGACGTGCCGACCGTCACCGTCCACCCCGGAACGGGGATCAAGCTGTCGCTACACGGGAGGAGGCGTGATGTCGTGGCCACCCGCATCGGCAGCGGGGCAGGGAAGGCCAACTTCTCGCTGACCGCAACCTGCGCGCCCGGCAGCACCCTCTACCTGTACGCGCCGGCCTTCGTCGGCCAATACCAGGTGAATGGCGAATGGGTGACAGCTCTGAGCGAGATCGCCGCCCGTCCCGGGGTGTACACGGGCCTGCCCCTGCGTCAGGTCGGATCCGTGCCGCGGACAGGGCAGGTCCAGGTCGAGTTCCGGGTGAGCAGCGTCGGGCGCCTTCCGGCCCGATCACTCGGCTGCCTGCGCCCCGGAGCGCTGGCCGCCGCACTGGCTCGACTGCAGGGCGGGGCGCCGATGCGGGTATCGGTGTCGGGCCACGGGTTCCGGGCGGCCGTCTCGGGCGGCACCCGGGGCACGCTGGTTGCGGCGACGACCCGGATACCCGGTTGGCAGTGCTCAACGAACGGCCGGCCGGCTCACGCGCCCGCCGCGGTCGCCGGCCTGGTGGCCGTGCCACTCGACGGCACTACCACCAGCGTCACCTGCTCCTACCGGCCCCCGGGAGTCAGGCTCGGCCTCCTGGCCAGCGGCCTGTCGCTACTCGGCTATGCCGTGTTCCTGAGGTGGTTCCTTCGTGACCGGCCGACCGAATGGGTTCTCCGCCGGCGAAGGCCAGCCTCGGGTGGCGAGGCAGCCTCCCTCACCTGAAGGCACGAGCTAGGCCTGCAAACGACGGGAGAACTCGTCGGCGACCTCGGCCGCGGTCAATCCGACCGTTCCCGCCGGGAGCTTCGCCACGATGGCGGCCGCCAGGGCGTCCACGTCCACGCTCGAGCCGCTGGGGAGTGCGGCCACCACGGCCCGGGCAATACCGTCCACGCCGAGGGCGGCCAGGTGAGCGGTCTCCTGCAAGGCCACACCGATGGTCGGGCCGGACGACCCGAGCTTCGTCAGCAGCAGCTGATCGATCACCAGCGCCGCGTCGGCTTTTGTCAGGGGCATGTCGACCTCCTTGGTCCAGAACCATCTGTGGGCGAGCAACTGCGCGCGGGACCCGCGGTAAGCGGAGAAATCCACATCGCCCGAGTAACCGGTGATGCGGCCGTGCTGGCAGAACTGCCACAGGTCCGGGCCGCTGTCCCAGCCTGATCCGGTGTCACCGCCCTGCCGGGCGTATACCGAGGTGGCAGACTCCGATGGATCCGACAAGTAGGCCGGTCGCCACCAGCCGCCGTAACCGGATCTCGGCCTGGAGCCGTTGTAGATGCCACCCACCAGCCCGCCGCGCCTGCGCAGCGCGTTGGCGCAGGCGTACGCGTCGTCGCGGGTGGACCCGGCCTCGGCATCCATCCATACGGGTACGTCCTTCGGGACCACGGCTGCGATGTGCGCCGCCTGGGCGTCCGCCGCCCCAGGGTGCAGGAAATGGTAGGCAGCCACCGGCAACCCGATCTTGCGGGCCCTGGCCAAGAAGGCACTGAACGAGGGGTCGGTGTACCCGGTGCCCTCGGTGGCCTTCAGGATCAGCGCCGAGAACCCCTGCCGTGGAAGGGATTCGATTGGCAGGCTGGGCTGGTAGTGGCTGGCGTCGACGAGGAACAGGGTCATCATCGCCACCGGTCGAAGGTGGCCCTGCCGCTGCTGTCGACGATCCCCACGACGCGCTGGGACTTCTCGGCCTGCATTCCGGTGGGCACCTTCGGCTCAGAGGCACTCTCGGGTGAGGTGGCTCACATTGGTGCGCAGCAGGCTAGCGTCCCGGCGGGCATCGACGAGGCTCATCTGCCGATCAGGCCTCCGGCGGCAGTGGTGAAGTCCCCGTCGAGGCGTTGCCGATGCACGGTGGAGCATCATGACATCGTTTCCGTGATGCCATGATGCTTCCGTGCGTACCACCATCACCCTTGACGACGACGTGGCCGCTCAGCTGCGACAGCTCGCCCGCGAGACGGGGCGGCCCTTCAAGCAGGTCGTGAACGACGCCCTGCGCGCTGGGCTCCTTCCGCACCAACCCATGGCTTCAACCGCGGACCTGAGTTTCGCGACCTATCCGCTCCGCCTTCGCGCGGAGATCAACCTGGACCGAGCGCGCCACCTGGCGGCGGAACTCGAAGACGAGGAGACCGTGCGCAAGTTGCAGCTGCGCAAGTGATCGTCGTAGATGTCAACCTCCTCATCTACGCCGTAGACCGCGACGCGCCACACCACGAAGGGCATACGGCTGGTGGTTGTCGGCGCTGGCCGGGCGGGAGACCATCGGCCTGCCCTCCTCGACCATGCTCGCCTTCGCTCGCCTGACCACCAACCCCCGGGTCTTCGCACATCCGCTCACCACCGACCGTGCGTTCGATCTCCTCGAAGCCTGGACCGCGCACCATCACGTCGTCGCCGTCGAGCCGACGCCGCGGCATATGCCTCTGGTCCGAGGGTTTCTCCAGACCGTGGGCACCGCCGGCAACCTGGTCACCGACGCCCATCTGGCCGCCATCGCCATCGAGCACGGAGCAACCCTGTGTTCCGCCGACGCCGACTTCACCCGGTTTCCAGGCCTCAGGTGGACCAACCCGCTGGCTGGGGCCCACGGACCGACGTGAGGTCGAGCACCACCCGCAACACCAGCTGTGCGGCTTCAAGGTTGCTCAGCGTCGAGCACCAGCCGGTCAGGTTCAGGAAGATCATCGTGACCAGCCACGAGAGTCGCTCGTTGCCGTCAACCAGCGGCTGATTGCGGACCAGGGAATGCAGCAGCGCGGCCGCCTTCAGCAGAACCGTCGGTAGACCTCCGTGCCACCGAACGCGACGGCGGTCGATGGAGAGCAGAGGCCAGCAGCCCGGGGTCGCGTGCCCGTAAGCCCATCCTGCAGCGGTCAGCGAGCACCTGCTCCACGGTCGGGTAGAAGATCACGACTCGGCCAGGATCTCCAGCGCCTGGGCCCGTTTCGGTACCACGATAGTGAGCGCATCACCGCCACCGGCGCGGATCTTCGTGGCTCTTCGCGCGAAGGTTCAGCATGGGGCGGGTGGCGTGGGCCGGATGCGGCACTGCGCGAACCGTTGATCCTTGTACATGGTGACCCGCTGCCAGTGCGTTTGGCCAGGTCACGGCGCCGTGGAGCGACCCGTGACGGCCACACCGGCCAACTCCCCGGAGTCAGGCACTGGCGCCGGTGCACCCAGGGGGCTGACTTCGACGGGATCGGGTGCTGTCAGCGCGGGGACGCGATCCCGCCTGGCCGAGGCCCGGTCACTGTTGGCGGCGGCCGCCGAGGACCTGGATGGCTGGCTCGCCCGGCGCGCCGCTCCCGGGCGCACCTACGTGCAGGACGGCCACGACGCGATCGGCCGACTCGACGCCGCAACCCACCTGCTGTACCAAGTCCGCGCGATGCTGGTCAGTCAGCTTCGCGCGGACGAGGACGAGCGGGCAGTCCGAGTCGACCGGCTGATCGCCGAGCTCAGGGAGGAGCGGGCAGCGCGAAGCGCAGACCAACCGGAACTCGGTGCCCCGGGCCGGGACCGGAGTGAGGGGTGAACCTTCGTCGTCCACCGTCGGGGATCAGGCGGGGTCAGCGATCGGCCCGTTCGCCTTCGGCTCCCCGAGGGTGCCCTGCCAGCGGACTCATTTCTTGGTTTGCCGGGGCGGGTCGTGGCCTTTCTTGCTGTGGCCGGGTGGGTCGCGCCTCTTCTTGGCGTGGCCGGGTGGCTCGCGCGTCGTGTTGGTATGGCCAGGTCGAGGGCGCACCTTCTGGCTGTGCCGGGGCGGGGTAGTCCTGCCTTTCGCCTGGCTCGGTGGCGTCGTCGTACCGTGCGCAGGCGTCGTCCGCGACCGGTCGGGCGTCCCGGTCGTGACTGCGGAGACCGACTGCTGCGGCGCCGGGGACGAGGTGCTCGTGGCTGTGCCGGTCGGGGTGGGGCGCGTGGCAGCAGCGGCTGGCGACCTCGCGCCAGCGCCCGAGTCGAGCGACGTGGTGCTGACGATGGTTCTGGTAACTGGGGCAGTGTCGGAGGCGTGGCCCGGGTGTAACGCCACTGGGGTGACGGCCGTGACCCCGGTGACCGCGACCGCGCCGATCGCCGCGGTCATGGCCGTGGTCTGTGTCGTGAGTGCGGCCGCCAGCGTGGTCGGTGCATGGCCGATCAGCGGCAGCCCGGTCAGCCACGACAATGGCCCCATGGCCATCATCAGCTTCCGGTGCGGAGTCGTGATCAATGCCCGCACCACCCCAGGATCGAATTGGCTGCCGCTGCAGGCGACCAGTTCGCGCAGGGCGTTGGCCCGCCCGATCGGCGGCTTGTATGCGCGCGCTGCGGTCATCACATCGTAGGCATCGGCGACAGCGACAATCCGCGCGCCGAGACAGATCCGTTCACCGGCGAGCCCTCGTGGATAGCCGCTGCCGTCCCACCTCTCGTGATGCTGGACGATCACCTCACCCCAGCCATCCAGCCAGTCCACCAGGGGCGCCACCAGCACCGCGCCATGCCGGGGGTGCTCGCGCAGCACCTCCCACTCGGCGGCATTCGGCTGGCCGGGCTTGTTCAACAGCGTGGCAGGGACCCGCAGCTTGCCGATGTCGTGCAGTAGAGCCACCCAGCGCAACCGGTCAAGGTCGTGATCGGGCAGCTGCATCCGAGCACCGATCAGGTCGACCAGAGTACGCACTCGCTCGGAGTGGCCGCGGGTACTGCGGTCGTGCTGGGCGAGGGCGCTTACCAGTACGAGGATCCGCTCAGCCGCCTGCTGGGTACTCTCCGCTTCCGGGTCGCCCCGCCGGGCCAGCAGCTTGTCCACCTCGCGCCTGCTGGCCACTCTGCCGGCCAGGCGCAGCCGCGACGGCGCCCGCTCCGGGAACAGCAGCGATAGCTCAAGCAACAAGGCCAAAGGCAGGAGCCGTCGCAGCAGGCGATGGGAACGCCACAACACCAGCCAGCTGGCCGCGCAGATCATGGCGTACCAGCCGGCGACGGCCCGAGCCCCGACCGGACGAGCCATCACTCGGGATAGGGCTGCGATGGTCAGCACAGACAGGGCGAAAGGGACGACGCTGGCTGTCACGCGGACGGCGTAGCCCGCCACGCGGCGGCTGCGCCACCGTGCGTCCTGGCTGTCCCCTCTGGTCAGGATCATCGCTGGAGCGGCCCTTTCTCGACGCCGGCCGACGTTTCAAGAATCGACGCTGTGTCCGGCCAGTTCGAGGCGCCGTCCGGGTGAATGTTCGACCAGACGGCGTTCAACCGCAGGGTCACGTTGGGCTCGGACCGGACGCGCACGTAGTCAACCCACGTACGCCAGCCCGGTGATCGGCAGCTCGGTGGCCGGGCGGGTTGGCCGGTCCACCGCCCAGGCAAGCGAGTTCACGAGCTGGTCAACGAGGCGAGCGGCTGTCGCCCAGCCACGGCGCACCGTTGATCATTCCTACTGCCACCGCGATCGAAGGGCGAAGCGGGCTGATGCAGAGGGTCAGTCGGTGCTGTAGGCGGCCCAGTGGGAGGCGTCCCAGCCGTTGCCGGTCCAGCGGGATCCGTTCCAGCCGCCGCCGGTCCATCGGCTGCCGGTCCAGGTCATGTCGGTCCATCGGCTGCCGGTCCAGCGGGATCCGGCCCAATCGGTGCCGGTCCAGGTCGCGGTCGCCCAGGTGGTTCCGGTCCAGGTGTCGCCGGTCCAGCGGGAGCCGGTCCAGCGGGAGCCGTTCCAGATCCCGCCGTGCCAGGCGGCGGCTCGTTCCTGGGCGCGGGCCATCGCCTTGGCGTTGAACGGGTGTCCGAAGATGTCCCGCTGCCCGGTCAGCGGGGTCGGCCCGTCGGTGACGTCGATCCCGCCGCGAGTGGCGTCCAGGTCGCCCTTGCCGGTGCTGGCCGGAAACGGCTGCGCCGCGGTCGCCGGGTCGGGTAGCGGCGCGGTAGTCGCGGCGTCGGCATTGACGAGGCCGTTGCCCCAGTGCACTCTCGCGCCGGCCGCGATCGCCTCCGGGCTGCGCAGCGGGGTTGCGGTGGCGGCCAGCAGGGCCTTGACCTGGTCAGGGCTGGCGGCTGGGTGGGCCTGCAGCACCAGCGCGGTGACCCCGGCGACGATCGCGGTCGCCTCGGAGGTGCCGGAGCCGCGCTGGAACCGGGTGCCGACCTGCCCGGTGTTGGTCGGCAGGGTGTCCACGAACGAGCCCGGCACCCGCAGCCCGATCACATGCATGGCCGGGGCGACCAGGTCGATCGGCCGCTTGCCGTTGCCGTGCTGGGCCCAGCCCGGGACCGCGTCGTCCAGCGGGTCAAGGGTCTTCTTCGGGTTGTCCGCGCCGACCGCGATCACGAACGGGTCATAGGCCGGATCGGCGGCCCGGTTGATCGTCTTGCCGTCGTTGCCGGACGCGGCGACCACCACGATCCCGTGCGCCCAGGCCTGCTCGACCGCCTGGTCCAGCGGGTCTTTGCGGTAGCCCTGGGTGGAGTCGGTGCCGTAGCTGAGGCTGATCACCCGGATGTTCAACCCCGGGTCGTGCGCGTGCTGGACCACCCAGTCGATGCCGGCGATCACCTGCGTCACATCCGCCGCACCGTCCGCGGCGCCGACCTTGACGTTGACGATCCGCGCCCCGGGTGCGATGCCCACGAACTTGGTCGTGTCGCTGTAGCCGAAGGAGTTCAGGCAGCTGCCGCAGCCCACGCCGCTGGCGGGGACACCGGCATCCACCCCGGCGATCAGCCCGGCCATGAATGTGCCGTGCCCGTAGGCATCCAGCCCGGGCCTCACCGCGCCCGGGGCGTCGAAGGACAGATCGGGCCCGGTTACCACCTTCCCCGCCCGGGCCAGCCCCGGCACCGGCGCCACCCCGGTATCGATCACCGCGACATCCACGCCCGCCCCAGTGACACCGCGCGCCCACGCCGCCTGCGCCCCCACCATCCGCGAGATCGACGACAACGACCCCAGATCCGCCGGGTCATACCCCAACCCGGGCCAAACCGACGCCGACGCACCCCCACCAGCCAAGACCGGCCCGGCGGCCAACGCCACCGCCCCCGCGACCAGCGCCACCCGCGACCGGCCCCGGGCCGGGCTCAACGGTGCGTGCCTACCAGCCATGACAACCTCCCCCGTCGCCGACGGCAACAACTGCGCGATGCCCGCCGACCAACGTCCCGTAATGTGACTCGCACGGAACGTTAGCGACCGCAGTCTCCTGGCGGGACAGATCCGCCGCATTCTGTCCGAACGCATGATCCGCCCGCCGTCCCGGTCCTCTGCTGCTTGACGTTCGAGGAGTACGTCCACTGTCCGGTTCGAGAAACGGCCAGAGGGACAGCCGGCGTTGACCTGGCCAGGGGCCACCACCTGGTGAAGGGCCTGTCGCGCAACGGCCGCACCGCCGTCCCGCGCCCCATCTCCAACGCTCCCGGCCGGGATGGGGCCAGGAATCTGGTCGACGACCGTCACCGGGTGGAGCCGCCTCGCTACCGTGGCCCCCATGCCGGGTGAGAGTGGGGACGTGCCACGCGTCAAGATCATGAATGCGAACTGGTGTCCTGGCCGGGACGGTGCCGAGGGCACGTTCGCTGTCATGGTCATCACCGATGACGACCAGCGGCGCATCCTGACCGCAAGCCCGAGCGAGATGACCGCCCTGGTCGCTCTGGCAACCGCGGACACGGTCCTGGCCTGGGACCAGACCCATCAGATGCTCATCGCGGCGAATATCGTCGGCCAGATGCCGTGGACGACACAAGACCGGCCGTGATCGCGGATCTCATCCCCGTCTGAGTCCCGCTCGCGGCGCAGACGGTGACGGCGGCGGCGATGTTGTCGCTGCGCAGCCCAGCCGGTGCCACCACACGCGGGCGAGGCCCACACCCGCCGCGGCTCAAGCGCGGTCGAGGAGGCGTCGAGAATCGGACAAAGAGCCGCTCGCTGCGGCGAGAGGGGTGCCGTGCGCGCGCACGTCGAGGCCACCAGCTACGGCTACCAGGTCGTTGTGCCCGAGGCGATCACGGTGCTGGACCTGTTGACCTGGCTGCATGATGCGCGCCGGGCGGTCGCCGGGCGCGCAACGTTCGGGCAGCTGATCGACCTGCGCGCACCGTCTCAGCTGCACCTGGACGGGGAGTGTGAGCGGATCATGCGGGAGATGATGACGGCGCTCAAGGAGCAGGGCCTGACGCGGTCGGCGGTGGTGGTCAGTTCCCCACAGGTGCGGCTGACGGCGCAGTCGTTGGCGGTTCAGACCCCGGTACGCGACTGGGAACGGTACTTCTGCGGGCATGACCCGCACTGGCAGACCGCGGCACTGGACTGGATCACCTGCGGCGCTGAACCGCTTGGTGGCCAGGCATTCCCGGGGCATTGACACGAGCTCACCGGTGCCGAGGTGGCTGGGCTCTGACCCCATCCCGATGCTGGCCCCGGCGACGTCTCAGGACGGCAGCGGCAGCACCAGAGCGTCAAAGACCGGGGCGTGGGGCAGGTCGGGCCTGATCGCTGCGAGCCATGTGTAGCCCCATTGCTCGTAGCGGCGGCGCACCTTGGGGTGGGTCTGCTCGACCAGCAGGGTGGCGCGTTCCTCCGGTCGGGCGCGGACGAGTTCGTCGTGGATGCTGCGGGCGACGCTGGAACCGCGCCAGGGTGTACGGACCATGATCTCGTTCAGGGCGAAGGTGCGATGGCCTGTCTCCTCGAGCTCGTCGGACGCGACGGCGGTCAACAGTCCGCGCCACCACCCGGAGTCAGGCGCAAGCGGATGTCCGAAGGCGTAGCCCACGGGCTGGCCGTCCTGGCGGGCGAGGACGCATTCCCAGCCGGGGCGGGATGCGTAGCCGCACAGGCGCCGGTAGAACGCCCCCTCGCTGCTGAACGGCCCGGTCAGGACGGCTGCGTAGATCTCCGCGTAGACGTCCAGGAGGGTCGATTCAACGGACGCAAGGTCGGACCCGGACAGATGCTGGAGACGCAGCGGCGCGACGGGGCCGGTCACGGTGCCTCGCTCTCAACCGGTGGATGGCGTGGTGTCCGGGCCGAACTCGCCCCAGACGTCGAGAAAGGATCGCACGGCGGGGGATTGTCCCTGGCCGGTGATCTTGGCGCGGAACTTGTGCAGGCTGCCCAAGCCTCGATGCGAGTTCAACTCCTGCGCGGTCTGCAGGGCATCGGTGGCGGTCGCGCACGCCTCGTCAAGGCTTCGTTGACCGAGTTGCGCTCTGGCTTGGGTGACCTGGTACAGGAAGCGATTGCGACTGTATTGCGAATCGATCTGGGTGAGGGTGTCGGCCGCTGCCCTCTCGGCAGCTTTGTAGTTGCCCAACGCGAGATGGGCCTGGGCAACCAGCCCCGTCAGCTCGCCAGGCCCGAAGAAGGTCAGCCACGCGGGGACCGGCGCGGAGGTGCCCTGACGGTCGAGCGCCCGTTCCGCCCGGGCGAAGGCGCGGGCGGAGCGAGCGGCCTCGCCGCAGCGCGCCAGGCCCGCGCCGGCTCTGGCCTGGAACAGCGCCGCGATCAGCGGGCTGTTGCGGGCTGCCTTCTGCCGTAAGGCTGCTCGGGCGATGGTGGTGCATTCGGCGGGGCGCCCGGCGAACACGGCCTGGATCGCCATCACGACCAAGACGTGGGCATGCAGAACAGGGTCGTTGGCGATCAAGGCAAGGCGGAGCGCCTGGTTGTAGAACCGCTCGGCTGTCGTAGAGGACCCGGAGTCGAAGGCGAACCATCCAGCTGACACCGCGAACTCGCCGGCGATCGCATACAGCTCACGCTCGACCTGTTCGCTGTAGGTGCAGGTGGTCAAGGCGTCGGTGACCTGGGCGAACTCTCGGGAAGCCAGGTCGGCCAGATCACCTCCTCCATGGCGGGCATCGTGGCCGTGCAGCTTTCCGAGCCGATCCTGCAAGAACGCCATGTGGGACTGACCGATCCGACCCGTCAGCGGCACGGCCGGCGTCGAGGCGCCGGCAGCGACGCCGACGGAGTGAACCCTCAGCGCTTCGTTGGGTGCGGCGCGATCGAGACGTTGAGCGGGCATAGCGCGCACGGCGGCGCCGGCGGCGGCCAGGCGATCGAGGGAGACGCTTCCGCGGGGAATGAAGCCCAGGTCGAGCGCGGACCGCCCCAGCACATGCTCCAGCGCCAGCAGATAGCGCGGGTGCGGCCACTGCGCGGCCCCCGAGGTCCACCGGCGCACCTGGGTGTCGGTGCAGTTCCCCTGCTGGCCGAACAGGGCGGCTATCGAGTCGTTGACCCGTTCAGCCAGTTCGGCCTGGGTCAACGCCTGATCGTGCATGAGCGCGACCAATGCCGCGTTCGGACGCCTGCGTCGCGTGCCAGCCACAGCTACCGAGCCGCCTCCACTGTGTCGGCTATGACGGGGCGATCCGGGAAGATCGTCCGCTCTTGGGAGCGTATCGCAGGGGTGGAAAACGTACGGTCGTGCAGGTCAGACGGCTATCAAACCGTCCTTCCGGGCAGGTTGCCCGTGCGTGATGCTTGATCCAGACCGGGCCGTCGGCGCCGGGAGCACAGGACGGGCGTGGAGGGCGAGATCGTGATCGGCGACGACGAGCGTCAGCTCGAGGGGACCGGGATCTCGGCGCTGGGCACACTGTCTGAGGCGGCCGCCTCGGCGTCGATAGCGGCTCTGGATTGTTCGGTTGCGAATAGTGCCCGGGTGTACGACTACTGGCTGGGCGGTAAGGACAACTTCGGTGTGGATCGGGAGGTCGGCGCGGCAGTCGCGGCGCTGGCCCCATGGATCGTGCCCGGGGTGCGGGCCAACCGGGCGTTCCTGCGCCGGGTCGTGCATTGCGTTGCAGACCAAGGGGTTTCACAGTTCCTCGACATCGGTGCAGGGCTCCCGACCAGGCCGAACGTGCACCAGGTCGCGCAGGCCCGCGACCCTCAGGCCCGGGTGGTCTACCTGGACAATGACCCGGTCGTGCTGGCCCACGCCCGGGCGCTGCTCGCGCGGGACGCACGGACCATGGTCGCGGCCGGTGACGCGCGGGATCCGGCCGGGATCCTGGCCGACCCGGTGGTCATCGGGCACCTGGACTGGTCCCGGCCGGTGTGCGTGCTGCTCGGTGCGCTGCCGCACTTCCTGACCGACACCGACGACCCTGCCGGGACCGTGGCTGCGCTTCGGGCGGCGATGGTGCCGGGCAGCTTTCTGGTCATCTCCCATTGCACACCGGGTGCGGGCCGGGCCCAGGCGGCGGCGGTCTCGCAGGCGGTGCGCCTGTACCAGGAGCAGGCCGCCCCGTTCACCCCCCCGCGACCGGCCCCAGATCGCGGCCTGGCTGCACGGCCTGGACCTGGTCACGCCGGGACTGGTGGCCGTGGACCGCTGGCGAGCCAAACCCCGGCGGCCGGGCCCGCCGATGCCGATGCTGGCCGCGCTCGCCCGAGTCCCGGGCGACCAACCCAGCCAGGTGCGGATCGCGATCCGGGGTACAGGTGGCCAGGCGGATCAGTCCCTCCTGATGGCGCACGGAGATCGGGACCGGTAGCCCCGGCTGGCGCCCCCGGGTGCTCGGGCTGGCTGCCAGGTGACCGTGCGGGCCTTGCGCTGGTGGGGCCAGCGGCGTGGGAAGGCCGCCGCTGGTCCTGCCCTCCACGCCTGCGCCGAGCAGCCGTAGGCCAGGATCCGCCTCGGCGCAGGCACCGGCGGTACCGGTGACCGTGGCCAGCCCCCAAGCTCGGTCACCGGTACCGCCCCACCTGTCCGGGATCGCCACGGCATTCGGCCCGGCCGTGGTGGTCCTCGGGGACGTGCCAACCGGTCACGACGCACCTCGACACGGCCGTGATGGTCGGCAGCAACCCTGACGCTCGCCCCATGGTGGCGCTCGTCGTCACGCCGATGGTCACCTCGTCCTGGCCGCTGCGCGGCGGCCTGGCCCTGGCCCGGCTGGACACTGCTGTGGACCGTCGTCGCAGCGCGGGTGATGAACCAGGGCCGAACGCGCCGGGGTTCGGACGGCACCGCGAGCGCCAGACAATCCGCGACTGACCGGTACGGCAGCGGCCTCGGTCCCCACGCCCGAGAAGGCTGCGCACTGTCCTGGGGATGGGGGCATAGCCGGGCGAGGCTCACCCATCGGCCCTCATCGACCCGGCCACCATCACCCAAGCCCGAGCCCTGGCCGCCAGCCGCGCCGACGCACACACGCAACGCGCGGCCTCACCGGCGGACTACTACCTCACCGGGCTGATCACCTGCCCCGACTGCGGCGGGAAGTACATCGGCACCGCCGCCCACGGCCGCTCCCGGCCCTACCGGTACTACACCTGCTACTCCCGCAGCCGGTACGGCCCGGCAGGATGCCCCGCAGCACGGCTGGACGCCGACGCCACCGACACCGCCGTCCTAGCGGCCCTGGCTGACTTCTACGCCCGCGCCGACACCCTCCTCGGCCCGGCCATCTCCGCCGCACAGGCCCACCACCGGGCCGCGCACGCCGACCGCCGCACCGAACTCGAGGTCATCGCTAGCCAGATCAACCAGGCCACGGCCGCGATCGACCGATACCACGCCGCGTTCGAGAAGGGCACCATGACCGACGAGACCGCCGGGCCCCGGATCACCGAACTCCGTCGCAAGATCACCCAACTCCAGGCCCGGCGCGACCGACTCACCCACGATCTGGCCACCGAACCGCAGTCCCCGCCTCCAGCAGCGGTCGAGGCCGTGCGCAACCAGTTGCGCGAGGTCATCGCAGGCGGCAGCTCCGGGGAACGCAAGCGCGCCGTCGAAGCCCTCACCCACGAGATCCGGATCGAGGACGACAACCTCATCCCCGTCTTCAAGATCCCCCAACCCCGCCACCCGGCACCTGGGCCGGACCGCAGCGAACCGGCAGCCACCAGCCCGATGGCCACCGGTTCGCGCAATGGTGCGATTGGTGGGGCGGGTGGGGCTCGAACCCACGACCGACGGATTATGAGTCCGCTGCTCTGACCGGCTGAGCTACCGCCCCAGCGACCGGCCTGCCTGCCCGCCACGGCGAGCGGGATGAGCCTAACGGGTCCTGGTGGTTCCCGTGCGGAGCGCAGAACGCCTGCTCTCACCCCGGCCGCGGGACCGGCCGCGGCTTCCGTGACGACAGCTGAGTCGCATCAGTCCAGGCAGAACTCGTTGCCCTCCGGGTCGGTCATCACGATGAAGCCGGCGCTCATCGGCGGCGCGGGCTCGTGGCGACGTAGCCGCGTCGCCCCCAATGCGACGAGACGGTCGCACTCGACCTCCAGCGCCAGCATCCGCTCCTGCCCCTGCAGTCCGGGAGCCGCACGGACGTCGAGGTGGACGCGATTCTTGGCGACCTTGTCCTCCGGCACCTGCTGGAAGAACAGCCGTGGGCCGTGCCCGTCGGGGTCCTCGATGGCCGATCTCGTGTTGCGCTGCTCCTCCGGTACGCCGACCCGCTCCAGGAAGTCATCCCACGCGGCCAGCGGGTCGGCGCCCTCGGGCAGGTCGACTCCGGGTGGGCCGGGGTGGACGTAGCCCAGCACGTCGCGCCAGAAGGACGACAGCGCCCGAGGGTCGTGAGCGTCGAAAGTGACCTGGACATGGCGGCTCATCGGGTCGCTCCGTTCGTGGCGGGTTCCGCGTGCAGGTGAAGGTCGCAGTTCGTCGCCGTTGCCGCAGGCGCCCAACCGGTTCCGTCGCGCGGCATCCGCGTGGCCACTGTGGATCCGGAGCGACGGCTCACGACTGCCGGAACTGGTCTCCCTGGCGGGCAACGCCGCACTCACACTACGGGTCCTGGCCGGTCACGGCTCAGTAGTGGTAGCGCGCCTGGACGATGACGATCTCGTCCGCTTGGATCTTGTAGACCAGACGGTGCTCACCGTCGATCCGACGCGACCAGTACCCCGAGAGGTTCGCCGTCAGCCGTTCAGGCTTGCCGATCCCCTCACCGGGGTTGCGCTTGGCCTCCTCGATCATCCGGTTGATGCGCAGGAGGATCCTGCGGTCACCGCTCCAGGAGCAGTAGTCGTCCCAGCCGTGGTCGGAGAAGACGATCTTCACTGCGGCGCGACCCTCACTCAGCGTCGACCAGCTCGTGTGGAACCGCTCCACCGCCCTCGACCTGTGCGATGGAGCGGAGCAGCCGTTCGGCGTTGGCAGGGGAACGCAGCAAGTGAGCCGTCTCGGTGAGGGATCGGTACTGAGCCTCGGACACCAGGTAGGCCGTGCCCTTCCGGGACACAATCTCGACCGGCTCCTGGTCGTCGTTGACCTGCTCGATGAGCGGGAACAGGTTCTTCCTCGCTTCGCTCGCCGTGATAGCCATGGACACTCTCCCGTCTGGTACCAGACCACGGTACCAGACGCGCGGTTGTCAACCGCGTGACCGGTTCGCGCGACGGTCCAAAGTGGGGCGGGTGGGGCTCGAACCCACGACCGACGGATTATGAGTCCGCTGCTCTGACCGGCTGAGCTACCGCCCCGGCGACCGGTCTGCCCGCCATGGCGAGCGGGATGAGCCTAACGGGTCCGGGTGGTTCGTCGCGGCGGTCACCCGCAGCCGGCACGCCGGCGCACGACCCAGCGGTATCCGGGTCCTGCCGCAGGAGCGAAGATCAGGACTATGGTTTTGACTGGATCCGGCCACCCCGGGTCGGGCCGGGCCGCGTCACGCGGGAGCGATCATGACCTGGACCCATCTCGTGCACTCCGATCCCCTGCCGTGGCTGCTGGACACCGAGAATCCGGCGGTCCGGGCGGCGACCCTGACCCGGCTGCTGGACCGTCCTGCGGATGATCCGGAGGTGGCGGCCGCGCGGCGGGCGGCGATGCGGGCCGACCCGATCCGGGCCATCCTCGACGCGCAGCTGCCGTCCGGAGCCTGGGCCAAACCCGGCCCCGGATACTCGCCCAAGTACCGGGCGACCGTGTGGCAGGTGATCTTCCTCGACCAGCTCGGCGCTGACCCCGGCCACGAGCAGGTGCAGCGCGCCGCCGAGTACGTGCTGACCCACACCCAGGCTGGTACCGGGGGGATGGGCGCATCCGGGGTCCTGGACGGACAGGCGCGGCCGTCCACCGCGATCCACTGCCTGCACGGCAACCTGCTGCGCGCCCTGATCGGCTTCGGCCGGCTGGACGACCCACGCGTGCGGGCAGCCGTCGACTGGGCGGCCCGGACCATCACCGGGACCGACGTCGACCGGTACTACGCCTCGGGCACCAGCGGCCCGGGATTCGCCTGCGCCGCGAACGAGGGCAGGCCCTGCGCCTGGGGCGCTGTCAAGGAGCTGCTCGGCCTGGCCAGGATCCCCACGTCCCGGCGCGATCCCCTGGTACGGCAGGCGATCGAGCAGGGTGTGGCCTTCCTGCTCTCCCGTGACCCGGCGGTGGCCGACTACCCGATGCCGTCCCGGGACAGCAAGCCGTCCAGCTCGTGGTTCAAGCTCGGCTTCCCCAGCGGCTATGTGACCGACGTGCTGCAGAACCTCGAGGCGCTCGCCGAACTCGGGCACGCCCGCGACCGGCGCCTGGCCGCCGCGCTCGGCTGGGTCACCGCGCAGCAGCGCCCGGACGGGCGCTGGCTCAACCGCTACGCCTACAACGGAAAGACGACCGTGGACATCGAGCGACAGGGCCGGCCTTCCAAATGGGTCACGCTGCGCGCCTGCACCGTGCTGCGCGCCGCCTACGGCTGAGCGACCTCAGCCGGCCCCCCACCCGGCGCCTCGTCCGATACCTCGTCCAGGGCCTCGTCCAGCGCGAGCAGGAACCGGTCGCAGTCAGCCTGCGAAACCACCATCGGCGGTTTGATCTTGAGCACGTTGTGCCCGGGACCGTCGCTGGACAGCAGCACGCCCCGGCGCTTGACCGCCTCCACCCCCCGGTCCGCCGCGGCAGCGGCCGGGCGGCGGGTGGCCCGATCGGTGACCAGCTCCACGCCGAGGAACAGCCCGCTGCCGCGGACGTCGCCCACCAGCGGGTGCCGGTCCTGCAGCTCCCGCAGCCCGGACAGCAGGTGCTCGCCCAGCCGCAGGGCGTTGGCCTGCAACCCCTCGTCCGCGAGCACGTCGAGCACTGCGAGCCCCACCTCGGCGGACACCGGATTGCCGCCGAAGGTGTTGAAGTACTCCATCCCGGTCACGAACGACCGGGCGATCCGCGGCGTGGTGACCACGGCGCCGATCGGGTGCCCGTTGCCGATCGGCTTGCCGAGGGTGACGATGTCCGGCACCACCCGGTGGGACTCGAAGGCCCAGAACGACCTCCCGACCCGGCCGAAACCGGTCTGCACCTCGTCGGCGATGCAGACCCCGCCGGCGGCCCGGACCCGCCGGTACGCCTCGGCCAGGAAGCCCTCGGCCAGAACCACCTGCCCGGCGGTTCCGGGGATCGCCTCGGCCAGCAGGGCGGCCGGACCTCCGGTGCCCGCCGGCCCCGCGCCCGCCGCGGCGATGGTCGCAAGCCGCTGGTCGAGCGCCGCCAGCGACTCCCCCGGGTCGTCCCCGCACCGGGACCGGTCCGGCATCGGGACGACGTGCGTGTGCGGCGGCCTCCCGCGACCGCCCGGCCCGTCGAACTTGTACGGGCTCACGTCCACCAGCGAGGTCAGGTTGCCGTGGTAGGCGTGGTCGAGCACGACCACCTCGCGGGATCCGGTGTGCGCATAGGCAAGGCGCAGTGCAAGGTCGTTCGCCTCCGAACCGGAGTTGACGAGGAAGCAGACCGCGAGCGGGTCCGGCAGCAGCGCGACCAGCCGCCGGGCGTAGCGTGCCACCGACCCGTGCAGGTACCGCGTGTTCGTGTTCAGCACAACCTGCTGGCGCGCCGCCGCGGCAGCGACCCGAGGATGGCAGTGCCCGACGTGCGCCACGTTGTTGACCAGGTCGAGCCAGGCGTTCCCGTTGCCGTCGAACAGGTACGCGCCCTCACCCCGGACGATGTGCAGCGGCTCGGCGTAGCTCAGGCTCAGCGCGGCGGACATCGACGTGCGCCGGACGCGCGCGACCTCGCCGCTGCGCAGCCCCGGATCCGCCCGCGTCCCCTCCGGGATCCCCAGCAGCAGGTTCGGATCCGGCGCGACGCTCTGCCAGACGGCCACCTCGCTGCGCGGGCAGACCCCCGGCACATCGGTGCCCCTGCCGAGCAGATCGGTGAGCAGCTGGACATGCACGTGCGGCGCCCAGCCGCCGTTCTCGTCCGTCCGTCCCACGGTGGCGATCCGCTCACCGGCCTTCACCTCCCGGCCTGGCTCGAGCACGTCCAGGGTCTCGCGGGACAGGTGCCCGAACAGGGTGAAGAACGGCACACCCGCGCCGGTCCGGTGCTCCAGGATGACCACCGGGCCGTAGTCCAGCGGCGACGCGTTGTCGTGCGCGGCATGCACGACGCCGTCCAGCGGGGCGAACACGCCCGACCCTTCGGGCACGAACAGGTCGACACCCAGGTGCACCGTGCGCCGCTCTCCCGAGGAGTCCTCGGGGGCGTACTGGCCGGAGGTGTAGACGTCCCGGTCCTCCAGGTAGCGGCCGATGCCGACCTGCGCCCCGGCCTCGGCCAGCCGGGCGGACAGCCGTTCCGGCGTCCAGGACCCCGCCCCCGTTCCGGCCGACCAGTCGAAGGTCAGCCGCGGCATGCGGGCCAGTTCGGCGCCCAGTACGGGGCTGGCCGCCGTCACCGCCAGGTGCTGGCGGACCTCGCGGGCGGACGGGTCCGGCTCGTAGCCACAGGCATCCCGCAACCGGCACAACGTCAGCCGCGGATCCTCGGCCACCAGCAGCCTCAGCAGCGCCCACACCTGGTCCTGGCTGACCAGCAGGTAGGCGTTCGCGGGGTCGCGCCCGTGCTGCCAGCCGGCCATCGCGACGCTCAGCGCGAGCCGGGTCCGGATCAGGTCCGGCAACAGCTCCAGCTCCAGCGGGTCGAGCGGGGCGACCTCGTGGTAGCCGGCCACGAGCGGCAGCAACGCCCGCACCGCGTCGGTTCCGGTCCAGGGCCCGGACCGGACGTCGACGGTGTAGGCGCAGGCCACCGCCAGCCCGCAGACCCGCGGTGCCCGGCACAGGTCGGCGAAGTCGATCAGCCCGGTGACCCCTCCGTCCGGGCCGACCAGCACATTGGAATCGTTGGCATCGTTGTGGATCGGCTGCCACGGCAGCTGCGCCAACCGTGGTTCGACCTCGGCCGCGAAACGGTCCAGCACGACCCCGGCCAGGTCCCTGCGCTCGGCGTCCGGCACGTGCGGCAACAGGTCCCGAGCGGCGGCCGCCCGGACCAGGTTCCAGCTCAGCGACCGGTCGATCCCCGGATCGGCGAACGACTCCAGCCCGGCGTCCACCCGTGCCACCAGGGAGCCCAGCTCCCCCATCGCCCGCGCCGGATGCGGCCCGGTGGCCGCCCAGGTGGCACCCGGCAGCCAGGACAGTACCTGCACGACCTGGTTGGCCCCGTTCAGCTCGGCCGTGACCGCGGCCCTGCCGTCCCGGGCCCGGAGCACCCGCGGCAGCCCGGGGATGCCCAGCCCGGCCAGGTGGTCCAGCGCGGCGCACTCCAGTTCCACGTCCGAGAGCGCCTCACCGGGATGCAGCTTGACCACGAAGCGGTCGGTGCCGGAGGTCAGCAGCGCGTTGCGGGTGCGCTCCGCGGGCAGCGGCTCGGCCCGCCCGCCGATCCCGTAGACCCGCTCGATCAGCGCCTGCTCGGCCGGCGTCCACCCGGAGCTCGACATGACGGACAGGCTACGAGGTCCCGCCGCCACCTCGGAGTCGTGGCGGTGCGGATGGTTGCCGCTCAGGTAGGGCCCGTTCAGGGCACGGCCGGTGCGCGCGTCACGGCGCCGACCGACGCGCGGCCCGCGGCGGGCGAGGCCGGGGATGCCGAGCCGCTCAGTGCGGCCGAGCGGACCGCAGCCGCCACCGCCGGAGCAACCGCGGGGTCGAACACGCTGGGCACGATGTAGCTGGGGTTGAGCTCGTCCGGCGAGACCACATCGGCGATGGCCGTCGCGGCCGCCACCAGCATCCGGTCGGTGATGTCCGTCGCCCCGGCGTCCAGCAGCCCGCGGAACACCCCGGGGAAGGCCAGCACGTTGTTGATCTGGTTGGGGAAGTCGCTGCGCCCGGTGCCCACCACGGTGGCGTGCTGCTGCGCCTCCAGCGGGTCCACCTCCGGGTCGGGATTGGCCAGCGCGAGCACGATCGCCTTCGGTGCCATCGTGGCGATGTCGGAGCCGGTCAGCAGCCCGGGCGCGGAGACGCCGATGAACACGTCCGCACCGGCGATGCCCTCCTGCAGCGACCCGGTGAAACCGTCGGCGTTGGTGTGCCGGGCGATCCAGGTCTTGAACGGGTCCAACCCGTCCCGGCCCGGGTGCACCGCTCCCCTGCTGTCGAACGCCACGACGTCCCTGGCGCCCTGGCCGAGCAGCAGCCGGATGATCGCCTGCCCCGCGGCTCCAGCGCCGGAGACCACGATCCGGACGTCGCGCAGCGACTTGTCCACCACCCGCAGCGCGTTCACCAGGGCCGCGAGCACCACGATCGCGGTGCCGTGCTGATCGTCGTGGAAGACCGGGATGTCCAGGATCTCCCGAAGCCGGGACTCGATCTCGAAGCACCGCGGCGCCGCGATGTCCTCCAGGTTGATGCCGCCGTACACCGGGGCGATCGCCCGGACGATCTCGACGATCTGGTCGGCGTCCTGGGTGTCCAGGCAGACCGGCCAGGCGTCCACGTCGGCGAACCGCTTGAACAGCGCGGCCTTTCCCTCCATCACCGGCAGGGCCGCCGCCGGCCCGAGGTTGCCGAGCCCGAGCACGGCCGAACCGTCGGTGACCACCGCGACCGTGTTCCGCTTGATGGTCAGCCGGCGGGCGTCCTCCGGGTTGGCGGCGATCGCCTGGCAGACCCGGGCCACCCCCGGGGTGTAGGCGCGGGCCAGGTCATCCCGGTGCCGCAGCTGCACTTTCGGCGTCACCTCGAGCTTGCCGCCCAGGTGCATCAGGAACGTTCGGTCACTGACCTTTCGCACCACGACGCCGGGCACCGCCGCGACCGCCTCGGTGATCAGGTCGGCGTGGTTACCGTCCGCCGCGTTGCAGGTGACGTCCACGACGATCCGGTCGTAGCGCGACTCCACCACGTCCAGCGCCGTCAGCACGCCGCCCGCCTTGCCGACGGCGGCCGACAGCTCGGCGGTGACCACCCCGGACGTCGGGGATTCCACCCGGAGCGTGATCGAGTAACCGGGGCTGGGCGCGGGCATGGGTGTACCTCCTCGGACAGCGGCTGCCGGTGGCCAGCCGCCGGCCGTGAACGCCGCGTCGCATCTTGCTGCCACCCTAGGCCCTGCCCCACCGGTCCGCTCGGTACTCGCATGGGCCTGGCGCAGGCGGCGTACCCTCCGGTCAACGAGTGGATCACCACCGCGGATCACGACCGCGGATCGCTACGGGAGAGTGCTGATGAGCACCAGCCAGCGGGGGCCGGCCGGACCCGTGCCGCTCACCTGCCCGGCCTGCGGCGCCTCGCTCGACCTGGACGACCTGCAGGGTCGCGACCTGGCCGAGTGCGGCTACTGCGGCAGCGCCGTGAGCCTGCCCGCCGCCCGGACGGACGCGGCGGTACCGGCCTCCGGCCGGATCTCGATCCTGGTCGACACCACCGAGGCGCCGTCCCGGTCCGGCGTCCGTCGCGGGCGCCTGCTGCCCTACCTGGCCACCGTCGTGGTCGTGGTCTCCGCGTTCACGATCAACGCGGTGGCCAGTGGCCGGTCGTCGCTCCGCTCGCTGCTGCCCGGCGGTGGCGACGGCTTCGCCCGCAAGGTTCAGGAGTTCGGCGGGAAGGGAACGGGGCCCGGGCTGCTCGACGATCCGCGGTACGTGGCGATCGAGAAGGACGGCAGCATCTGGACCGCCGACTACCAGGACGGCCGGGTGCAGAAGTTCGACCCCAGGGGCGGTTTCGTCCGGGTCATCCAGGTACCGCCGACCCGCGAGGGGTACACCTATCTGGACGGCCTCGCGGTGGACGGCCACGGCCGGCTCTACGTGTCCCGGGGCGGGCAGATCCTGGTCTTCGGTACCGGCACCGGGCGGCAGGTGGCGACGATCAAGCCGACCTCGTCCGAGTTGCGGTACGAGTCGATCGCGGTGGACCCGAACGGTGTGCTGTTCGCGCTGAGTACGTCGGCGAGCAGCAACACCCTGGTCCGGCTCGGCGCCGATGGCCGGCCGGCGCACCGCTGGGAGCGCATCGTCAGCAAGGTCAACGCCAAGGACCCGGCGCTCAGCCTCTCCCTGGCCGTGGACGGGCTGGGCGAGATCTTCATCTCCAGTTCGTTCGGCAGCCAGGTCTACCGCTACGGCGCGGACGGCGCGTTCGTGGACCGGTTCGGCGAGGCCGGCGATCAGCCCGGCCAGCTCAGCGACCCGGGCCAGGTCGCCGTGGACGGGCAGAGCCGCGTCTACGTGCACAGCTTCGGCGGCATCGAGGTCTTCGACCGTGGTGGTAGGTACCTGGGACGGATCGCGCCCGACTACACCAGGGGCGCGCCCATGGGAGTGGCGTTGGACCGTTTCGGAGCCGTCTACCTGGTCACGAACGGCGGCAAGGTGCTGAAATACGAGCTCACAGCCAAAGGTTGACACCGACGTCGGCCGAACGCCTGACTGTGACATGGCCGGTGACCACACGTGCGGCGGTTCGATACCGTTTGCGCGGCGGCGATCGGTGGATCAGGTACGACCACCGGCGGACGAGGCGGGACGCTGGGACGGGTGCAGACACCCGATGACGAGCTCGACGACGAGAGCCGAGGAGCACCAGTGGGCGACACGACCTCCCCCCGGATCGGGATCCTCGTGCTCGCCTACAACGCGTCGACGACCGTCGTGCCGACCCTCGAGCGCATCCCGGCGGCCTTCCGCCCCCGGATCGCCGAGATCATCGTCCTGGACGACGCCAGCAGCGACGACACCGCGGATCAGGCCCGGGCCTGGGCGGAGCGGGAGGACAGCCCGCCCACCCTGGTGGTGCGGCACGAGACGAACCAGGGGTACGGCGGGAACCAGAAGGCCGCCTACACGCTGGCCATCGAGCGCGGCCTGGATCTCGTGGTCCTGCTGCACGGCGACGGGCAGTACGCGCCGGAGAGCCTGCCCGACATGGTCGAGCCCCTGGTCCGCGGCGAGTGCGACGCGGTGATGGGCTCCCGGATGATGATCCCCGGCAACGCCCGACGCGGCGGCATGCCGCTGTACAAGCTGATCGGCAACAAGGTGCTCGCCGGGATCCAGAACCGGCTGCTCGGGATGCACCTGACGGAGTTCCACTCCGGCTACCGCGCCTACAGCACGGCGGCGCTGCGTGAGCTGCCGTTCCACCGCAACTCAGACGATTTCGACTTCGACACCCAGATCATCATCCAGCTCAAGCACGCGCGGAAACGGCTGGTGGAGATCCCCATCCCGACCTTCTACGGCGACGAGATCTGCTACGTGAACGGGCTGCGCTACGCCCGCGACATCCTGCTCGACGTGGTCACCTACCGGCTCGTGCTAGGCGGCCGTCGCAGCGTCGACTGGGTGACGCCGCGGCAGGACGTCGTCACCCTGCCGCCGGCTGAGGCTCGGTCCGGTCAGGTCGGTCCGGTCAGCTCGGTCCGGTCAGGCTCGGTCCGGTCAGGCTCGGTCCGGTCAGGCTCGGTCCGGTCAGGCTCGGTCCGGTCAGGCTCGGTCCGGTCAGGCTCAGCCCGGTCAGGCAGCGGTTGCTCGGACCGTCGAGCAGCGGACACCGACAGCAGCAGTGCCGCCAGGCTCAGCAGGTAGTAGTTGCTGAACGCCTGCTTGGACAACAGGGCCGTCACCATCAGGCACAGTCCCAGCGCGGCCGCGAAGCCCGCCGGGGTGCGCGGCGCGACCCACGCGCAGAGCGCCGCAAGCCCCGCGCCGACCACCAGCGGCAACCAGCCGTAGGTCGACGCCGGCGGCCAGCCGTGCTCCTGCACGGACCACACCAGCAGGGACTGCGAATCCGCCCGGAACGGCTGCTCGAACTGCATGGTGACCACGCTGTGCCAGAACCCGCGGACGTCTCCACAGCACGAAAGGCACCGTGACCAGGGCCCCGCTGAGCACCACCCGGCCGAGGAAACCGCGCAGCCGCGTCCGGTCGATCCGCCCGTCCGCGCCGGTCGGCGCGAGCAGCAGGACCACCGGCAGCAGGATGCCGAAGTACTGCTTGCTGACCAGCAGCAGGCCCAGCGCGTAGGGCAGCCAGGGGTGGCGGCGGACGGCGAGGTACACCACCACGGCGAGCGCGCCGACGAGCAGGATCTCGGTCCAGCCGCCGAGGATCTGGTACCACCGGCCGGGTATCAGCACCAGCATCACGGCCGCGGCCCGCCCGACCCGATCACGCGCACACAGCCAGGCCAGCACCGCCGCGAGCGTCATCAGAGCCAGCCCGGCGTACCGGACGTCACCGGCGAGGTAGCCGGGCAGCGCGAGCAGCAGGCTCATCGGGGGGTACGGGAAACCGAACAGCAGCCGTCCGTTCGACACCAGGCCCGGCGCGTAGAACAGCCGGGTCGCCTCCGGCCCGTAGGGATCGGCGAAGGTCAGGGTGAACGGGTTGTGGCCGTGCAGCAGGGCCGCGCCGGAATCCTGCTGGAACTCCCAGGCGTCCAGCAGGGGTTTGCCCGCCCGGATCGCGATCACGAGAACGGTCACCTGCCAGGCGACCAGCAGGACGAAGCCGATCCGGGCCGGCCAGGCCGGGGCCAGGACCGCGACCGCCGCGGCAACGATCATCAACGCGATGCCGGCGTGCGCGAGCGTCCCCACGGTGGCCGCGTTGTAGAAGATCTGCAGCTGCTTGATCGAGCTGGACACCACGATCGGGACGGCGATCAGCGCGAGCAGGAGCGCCGGGATCCTGCTCTCGCGCCCGGGCGCCAGCCGCCACCCGAACACCGCGAACGCGGCGAACGGCACCCCGAACAGCAGCAGCCTCAGCGCCTCGCGTGGTTCGATCGCGGTGCCCACCGCGAGGGCCATCGGGATGCAGGCGGCGATCAGTCCGACCCGCCAGATCGCGCCTTCCGGTGCGGCCGGGACGGAACGGCGATCCGTCCCGCCGGACGGCGGCACGTTCACGCTCGCGTGCCTCATCCGGTGACACTCCGAACCGCGAGCCGTCTGGTGCAGATCACGGCGTTCACTATGACACCCGCCCGACGCCCTCGTCAGACCGTCCCGCCGACCCGCGACGGTCCCCGCCCGCGATCCCGCCGCGCCGCGGCCCGGATCTCCTCGGTTTCTCCACGTGTCACGACTCACCACTGGCGCGGGCCCGGCGGGATGCTGTCGCCATGACCAGCTCGATGACCAACTCGGACGTCGGACTGCCGGCCCGGCGCGCACGGCTGGGCCTGTTCCTGATGCTGTGGCTGCCGGTGGCCGTCGCGGCGACGATCGCGATCGGCACCGGCTACGTGATCGCGCAGCAGGTGTTGCGGCAGAACGGCAACGATCCCCAGGTCGAGTTGGCACAGACGGCCGCCGCGCAGTTGAACCAGGGCGCCACCCCCGCCCAGGTCGCCACCGGGCCGGCCGTCGACCTCAGAACCAGCCTGGCCGTCAACGTGACCGTGCTGGACTCCGGCGGCACCGTGCTCGCCTCGACCGCACGGCTCGACAACGCCGTCCCGCACCCGCCGCTCGGAGCGTTGACGGAGGCCGGCCGGACCGGCCAGAACGTGGTGACCTGGCAGCCGAGGTCCGGCGTCCGGCAGGCCGCGGTGATCCAGGTGTACGGCGGTGGCTCGGGCGGCAGCGCGGCCGGTGGGACCGTGGTCGTTGCGCGGTCGCTTCGGCTGACCGAGCAGCGTGAGAACCAGGCGCTGGAGCTGGCGCTGGTCGGGTTGGTGGCCGCGCTGGCAGGGACGGCCGCCGCGGCCGGGGTCTCGGCCCGGCTGTGGGCCAGGCGTCAGGAGAGTCGATCGTGAGCCGCACGCCGACCATGGTCATCGGGCCTCGGCCGTCAGGCCACGTCGGTGCGCGGGGTGACGGTGACCGT
The DNA here is from genome assembly GCA_963740575.1 of uncultured Actinomycetota bacterium. Classification (GTDB taxonomy): domain Bacteria; phylum Actinomycetota; class Actinomycetes; order Actinomycetales; family Kineosporiaceae; genus CAVUET01. The sequence goes on from CAVUET010000003.1 coordinate 896,749, forward strand.
GAGATCGGCATCCAAGGCTCGCGCGAGCCGGTCCAGGACGGGCAACGTAGGCACCGTGCCGCCCGCCTCGAACCGGGCCACCGCGGACTGCGTCATCCCGGCCGCGCGGGCCAGCTGGCTCTGGCTCCAGCCCCGACGCTCGCGCAACTCCCGGACGGAGCGGCCGAGCTCGTACGCCAGCTTCGTGGCCACGTAGGACTCCACCACGCCGGGCTCGGCCATCCGCCGGTCCCGCAGTTCAGCCCAGTCGCTGCGCTCATTCATCGTCGTCCTCCTCGGCCGTGTGCTGAGCGGCCACGCATCTCACCGGTGCCCGCCGGGCCCGCGATCCAGGTGGAATCGCAGTTCCCGCAGCGTGCCGTCCAACTGCCGGGTGTACGGCTCACCCAGGAGCGGGCCCTGCTCGGCCAGCAGATCGACGTAGAACGCCGTCGTCGCGAACTGCTGAGCCGTCAGAGCTTCGAGTCAGACACGGACCTCTGGTTCCAGCTCCACGGTACCCAGTCCATAGCATGGATGCTATATGCCATCCCGGCCTTACCGATCTTGACGCGCCCATGATCCGTATCGTTAACCGGACCAAGGGTCAGCCAGGAACTCCCGGATCGCCTCCAGGTCTTCCGGTTGAAGACCACGACGCGGATCCGGCTGCAGCAACATCACCGGGACACCGCTGTTTCGGAGCCTGTCACCCCGGGCCCCTCACCGGGAACCGCGTCATCGTCCGCCCAGATCAACGGACGCCGCTCCTGCTCCACTCCTCGGCCAAGGCCGCCCTCGACATCGGCGCGACGCATCCACGGCACCCATAGTGCCGCAACAGATCATCAGACCCCCGGCAGCCCGAAGGGCGTCGGCTGAGGGCTCCCGAACAGCGATCACGCATCAATGCGGGTCAAGCTCCCGCGACTGGACTCGAACCAGTAACCTGCCGGTTAACAGCCGGACGCTCTGCCGATTGAGCTACGCGGGATCGGCGTCCAGAACTGTACCAAGCCCGGGCGTACCGCTGCGCCACCGGGGCATCGCGCGTCGCAGCCGTCAGCCGCTGGCGCCGCGGCCATCCGTACAGACTCCACTGCCCGGGTTCAGCCGATCCCGGCATCGTCCTGCAGGGCCCTGGTGGCGATCCTGACCCGCTCGGCAACCTCGGGGTCGTCCAGCCTGACCCCCGGGGACGGCACGGCCTGAGTAGACAGCGCGCCGTCGGCACCCTTACGCACCGCCACCCAGACCGAGCGGCCGGCGCCGAGCTCGATCTGCTGGGACAGCACGACCGAGGCCCGCACCCGCTCGTGCACGACCTCGGGCAGCCGGGCAGGGTTCTCGAGTTCGAGCGGCAACGGCTGGCGCGAGCCGACCCACCAGACCGCCAGCGTGCTCGACCCGCCCTCCCAGGCGACGTGATCGACGTCGGTCCACGGCCGGCTCACCTGCCTGCCGGACGGCGTCACCGCGCGCAGCCCGCCGATGGTCGCCGCCATCACGCCGCCGCCGGCCAGCGGCGACCAGGCCAGCACCCGCTCCCGCGGCTCGATCCCGAGGGCCGCGGCGACCTCGGCGGGCGGTGGGCGACGTCCGACACGACCCAGGCCTCGCATCCGCGTCACCCTCCGGTGATCCGCTCGCGGAGCTTGTGCCGGCGGGTCTCGGCGGCCACCAGTGCGGCGAAGACCTGCTGGTGGGAGGGGTCGCCCGGCTCCATCCGCTGCACCCTGCTGTGCAGGATGCCGATCTCGCGGGTCAGCTCCACCTCCGCCACCCGCAGCACGAGCGACATCGCGTACCGGGCCAGCTCGGCGTCCGAGTCCGCCCGCAGCGGTGCGACCATGAGCTCGGTGATCAGGCTGGCCACTGTCTGGGGAGCCGCCTCGCTGACCGCGTCCGCCCAGGCCAAGGGGGTCAGCGACTGGGCGCGGGCCATCCCCCCCGCCGCGCGCACGGCATGGTGCACGGCGCGGAACGCCGGTACCTCGAAGGCGTTCTCGCCCAACGCATCCGCGTCCTGTGCCGGGACGAGCTGCGGTACCTGGAGCATGCACTCCAGGGCCTCCCGCTCGACCCGGGCCACCGGGTCACGCGGGTCAGGCCGGTGCGCGGGCGCGGTCTGCCGGTTGGCTCCCGCGGCGGGGCCGCCCGGCGCGCCGTCCGAGGAGGGGCGCTGGCCGCCGGACCCGTCCCCGCCCGCGCGCCGCCCGTCCGTACCGGACCGCAATGCCTGGCCGACGGCCCGCGCCACCGGATCGATCTCCATCCCGAGCCAGCCCGCGAGCCGTCGCCCGTACTCGGGACGCAGCGAGGTGTCCCGGATCCGGGCCACGATCGGCGCCGCCGCGCGCAGCGCCTCGACCCTGCCCTCGACGGTGTCCAGGTCGAACCGGGCCAGGGTGGTCCGGATCGCGAACTGGAACATCGGCTGCCGGTCGGCCACCAGCTCCTTGACGGCCTCGTCACCCTTGGCCAGCCGGAGGTCGCACGGGTCCATCCCGTCTCGGGCCACGGCCACGAAGGTCTGTGCCACGAAGCGCTGGTCGTCCTCGAAGGCGCGCATCGCGGCCTTCTGCCCGGCCTCGTCGCCGTCGAAGGTGAAGATCACCTCGCCGCTGCGGACGCTGTCGTCCCCGAGCAGCCGGCGGACGATCCGGATGTGGTCCGCTCCGAAGGCCGTCCCGCAGGTGGCCACCGCCGTGGTCACCCCGGCCAGGTGGCAGGCCATCACGTCGGTGTAGCCCTCGACCACGACCACGTGATGGCTGCGGGCGATGTCCCGCTTGGCCAGGTCCACGCCGTAGAGCACCTGGGACTTGCGGTACAGCGCGGTGTCCGGGGTGTTCAGGTACTTGGCCGCGATCCGGTCGTCGTCGAACAACCGCCGGGCCCCGAAGCCCACGACGTCGCCGGTCACGTCCCGGATCGGCCAGATCAGCCGGCCCCGGAAGCGGTCGTACAGCCCCCGCTGGTTCTGCCCGGCCAGGCCCGAGGTCACCAGCTCGTCCTCGGTGAAACCCTTGCCGCGCAGGTGGCGCAGCAGGCCCTCGCCCGAGCGCGGCGCGAAGCCGACGCCGAAGTGCTCGGCCACGTCCCGGTCGAAGCCGCGTCCGGTGAGGAATTGCCGCCCGACGACCGCGTCGGGCGAGTCGGCCAGCTGCTCGGCGAAGTACTGCGCCGCCACCCGATTGGCCTCGATCAGGCGCTGGCGCTGACCCACCTGGTCCCGGCGGGGGGTGGCCTGCCCGCCGTCCTCGTCCTCGTAGCGCAGCTGGTAGCCGAGCCGAGCGGCCAACCGCTCGACGGCCTCGGTGAAGGACAGGTGATCGATCTTCTGCACGAAGGCGATCACGTCGCCGTCCTCGCCGCAGCCGAAGCAGTGCCAACGGCCCACCGGCGGGCGGACGTGGAAGGACGGGCTGCGCTCGTCGTGGAACGGGCACAGCCCCTTCATCGACCCCACACCGGCCTGCTTCAGGGTGACGTGCTCGCCGACGATCTCCTCGATCCGGGCGCGCTCGCGGACGTACTCGACGTCCTCGCGGCGGATCTTCACCGCCAGCTCCCGACCAGGGCCCGGCTCACGGCCGGAGTCTAGAAGGCGCCGTCGGGCTCAGCGCCGTCGGGCTCAGCCCCGGCGGGCGTCGGCCCACGACGTGCCCGGATCGGCCAGCGCCCGCTGATCGACCCTGGCACGGTCCTTCACCAGCGCGGCCACGTCGTCCGCGTCATCCCAACCGTTGACGTGCATACCCGCCTGGACGGCGCCGTCACCGTCCAGCCAGAACGCGAACCAGACCCCGTCACCGGGACCGTCCCGGAGCACGACCGTGGCCTTCGCGGGGTCGGCCCAGCCGCGGTACTCCATGGCGAGGTCGTACTGGTCGGTCCAGAAGAACGGAGGTTGCGCCCAGCGCTCCTGCGCCCCGGCCATGATCCGCCCCACCAGCGCACCCTGGTCGGTCGCGTTGGCGAAGTGCTCCACCCGCAGCCGCCTGCCGACCCACGCGTTCTCGGCGTTGGCGACGTCGCCCGCCGCCCAGATGTTCGGATCGCCGGTGCGCAGCGTGTCGTCCACGACCACCCCGTCGTCGACCTCCAGCCCGGCCGCCTCCGCCAGCTCGGTGAGCGGGCGGATGCCGACGCCGATCAGCACCGCAGTGGCGGGGACGTCCACGTCACCGTCCAGCCGGACGGCCTCCACCCGGCCGTCGCCGAGGATCGCCTGCACCCCTGTTCCCAGCCGCAGGTCCACGCCGTGGTCCCGGTGCAGGGCGGCGAACCGGGCGCCCACCTGCGGGCCCATCACCTGCAACAGGGGCTGCTCTTGGGGCTCGACCACGGTCACCGGGCAACCGGCCTGCCGGGCCACCGCGGCGACCTCGAGGCCGATCCAGCCGGCGCCGACCACGACCAGCGGTTCCCCGCGGCCGATCGTCGCCCGCAGCCGGTCGGAGTTGCCGACCCGGCGCAGGTAGTGCACCTCGTCCAGATCGGTGCCGGGGATGGACAGCCGGCGCGGCGCGCTCCCCGTGACCAGCAGCAGGCGGTCGTAGCCGATCCGGGTGCCGTCGGCCAGCTCGACCGACCTGGCGGCCCGATCGATCCCGGTGACCCGGGTGCCCAGCATCAGGTCCACGCCGTGCGCGCCGTACCACTCCGGCTCGTGCACGCTGATCTTGTCCCTGGCCTCGTCACCGGCGAGGTACCCCTTGGACAGCGGGGGCCGCTCGTAGGGGTGATCGCGCTCGTCGCCGATCAGGATGATCCGCCCGCCGCTGTCCAGATCGCGGATCGCCGCGACGGCCTTGGCGCCGGCCACGCCGGCACCGACCACCAGGTACGTCAGATCGCTCATGCGCACACCCTGCCATCCCACGATCCGGGGCGACACTTGATACGAGCCGCCGTGTGGGGCCGCTCGCGTCGATACCCAATCCGGGACGAACGGCACCCCGGGACACCGGTGGCGACGAGTTTGATCCAGGGCAGGAGACTGTCCAGACTCCACCCGCACCACCGGACACCACCGGACACGACGGGCGCGGGAAGTTCGCCGGGCCCAGGGATCCCGGGAACGCGGATGCCACGGACCGCGTCAGGATCGTTACGCATGAAGCGGGCGCATCCCGCGCCTGCACTAAGGAGACCACGGTGTCACCCTCGTCAGTCATTGCCCTGTTCATCGCCGGAGCGGTGCTGCTTCTGCTCCTGCTCTTCTTGCAGTCCTTCCGATTCATCGGCGCCACCGAGGTGGGCCTGGTCAACAAGCGGATCGGCCGCCGTCTCGGCGCCGACCAGCCGCTGGCCTTCCGCGCCGAGGCGGGTTACCAGGCCCGGCTGCTGATGCCCGGGGTCCGGTTCAAGCTCTGGCCGGTCTACTCGGTCACCAAGCACCCATGGGTCCAGGTTCCCGCCGGCGAGCTCGGCGTCGTCGTCGCCCAGGTGGGTGCCCCGATGCCGATCGGCGCCAAGACGGCCGAGTACCGGGCGGCCTTCGAGAACTTCTCAGACCTGGAGAAGTTCCTGGCGGAGGGTGGGCAGAAGGGCATCCAGCGCCCGGTGCTCCCGCCCGGCACGCTGCTCCCGTTGCACCCGATCGCCTTCCTCGTGATCACGGCCGGCAGAGTCTTCGGCCTGCCGATGTCGGCGAACCTCGAGCGCCGCCATGGAGGCCTGACCGTCGAGTCCTTCGGGCTCGCCCCCGACAACCTCAGGGTCACCGTGGTGGCGCCGCAGCAGTGGCAGGACATCGTCGGCATCGTCACGACCCTGGAGGGTCCCGCCCCCGAGGCCAGCGACATCGCCAGCCGGATCGGCGGCTACGAGGACATCTCGCGACTGGAAGAGGCCGAAGCACCCGACTCGGAGAAGATCGAGTCGATCCTGTCGAGCAACAACGGGCTGCACAACAACTACCAGGACTACCAGGCGTTCCTCGACCACGGGGGCCGGATCGGGATGCAGCACGACCCGCTCCTGTACGGGTCGTACCTGCTGAACCCGTTCCTGGTCCGGGTCGAGTTCGTGCCCATGCTGGTGGTCCGCCAGGGCGAGGTCGCGGTGGTGAAGGCCTACGTCGGGCTGCCCACCGTCGACACCTCGGGCCTGGAGTTCAAGTTCGGGTCGATCGTCCGGCCGGGGCACCGAGGGATCTGGAACGAGCCGCTGCGCACCGGCAAGTACGCGATCAACCCCCGGTTGTACGCGGCGGAGATCGTGCCCACCTCGATCCTGACGCTGAACTGGGCCAACCAGACCTCGCAGGCGCACAACCTGGACGCGGCGCTGAACCCGATAGACGGGAAGTCCCGCGAGGGGTTCGTGTTCGGCATCGACCTGCAGGTGCAGATCCACGTGCCGGACTCGCGCGCGCCCAAGGTGATCTCGATGGTCGGCACCATGCAGAACCTGGTCAACGAGGTGCTGCAGTCAGCGGTCGGCAACTACTTCCGGAACGCCCTGCAGCAGTTGCCCGCGGTGCAGTTCATCGAGACGCGCGACACCGTGCAGATCCACGCCCAGGAGTACATCACGGGGTACCTGAACAAGTACGAGGTCGAGACCAAGGGCATCTACATCCAGGACGTGGTGTTCCCGCCGGAACTGGTCGCCGTGCTGACCGAGCGCGAGATCGCCAACCAGGAACGGGCCACCTTCGAGCAGCAGCAGCGTGCCCAGCACGTCCGGGTCGACCTCGAGAAGGCCCGCGGCACGGCCGACATGCAGGCCGACCTGGCCAAGGCGAACGTCAACATCGACATCCAGAAGGCCGCCGCCGCGGCCCGTACCGCCGAGGCCGAGGGTGAGGCGGCGTTCACCCGGATGACCGGTCAGGCCGAGGCGGACAAGCGCCAGGCGATCGGCCTGGCGGAGGCCCGCGCCACCGAGGCGATCGGCGTCGCCAAGGCGGCCGGGTACCGCGCGCAGGTCGAGGCGCTCGGCAGGCAGGCGACGGCAGCGGTGGCGGTCGCCGGGGCCGTGGCCGACGGGCACGTCAAGATCGTGCCCGAGGTGCTGGTCTCCGGAGGCGACGGCAACGGGGCGCTCACCGGCCTGGCCGCGACGCTGACCAGCAGCCTGCGCGACTGGGCTCCTGGCGACTCGGCCAAGCTCCCCGTGGAGCAGCCGAAGGCGATCGACTGAGCTCGGCTGACCTCGGCTGACCTCGGCTGAGGATGGCTACACCTCGAATGCCGGTTCTGTGTCCGATTCGTACGGGCCGGAGCCGGCGTTCGGGGTGCAATGCGGCGTTCGGGGTGTAACTGGGCATGGCCCGCGCCACTCGGGACTCAGGCGTCGGCCCCGCCGGACCCGGTCAGCAGCGGCCAGGCGACCTCGGTCCGCAGCTCGTCCGGTCCGGCGCGATCCGGGCCGATCAGGTACACCTCCCGGGGCTGCGGGCCGAGCTCGATGTCCTGATCGGCCGCCCATGCGGCGATCGCCCGGTAGGCCCCGCCGATCCGGTCGTACCGGCCCGGATGCAGCGCCGCCGCCACCTCCACCTCGGGCAGCACCCGCAGCCCGGCACCGCCCGGCCCTGCGACGGGGATCGCGACCTCCATGTCCACCGCCTCGGGATCGAAGTCGGCGCCGTGGTAGATCGACATCGGCGGCCCGGCCGGCGGGCGCTGCAGCGACCCGAGCCGCCCGAACAGCCGCCCGAGCACCGCACCGAAATCCGCCGGCAGCCGCCGCAGCGACGTGGTGATCCGCTCCGAGAGCACCGGCGTCGCGGGGACCGTCCGGCGGTGCACGGGGTAGCCGGTCAGCGATGCGGGGTCGGCGAGCAGGGCGTCGACATCAGCGAGCAGGCCCTGCTGGCGCGAGACCTGATCGGCCAGGCGTCCGCGGTGATGGGCGAGCAGCCGCGCCGCCGCCTCGGGCTCGCGGTCGGCGAGCAGCATGCGCACCTCCGACAGCGGCACGTCGAGCTGGCGCAGCAGCCGGATCAGTTCGGCGTCCACGCCCTGGGCCGGGCTGTAGTACCTGCGGCCACTGGCCGCGTCGACCAGCGTCGGGACCAGCAGCCCCTGCTCGTCGTAGCGGCGAAGGGTCCGCACGGACAGCCGGGTCGCGTGGGAGAACCGTCCGATGGCGAGCAACCCCTTCACGCCCGGGTAACTTACCCGCCCGCAGGCTCTTGATCCTCTCCCCGGGGGAGGTAGCAGGCTGATCACAGAGGAGGAGACCACAGGAGGAGACATGACCAAGACCGACACCCGGCGCGAGCTGGCAGAGCTGTACACCGCCAGGAAGAACCCGACGCTGCTCGAGGTGCCGCCGTTGCGCTACCTGATGATCGACGGTCGGGGGGATCCGAACACGGCCGCGGCGTACGCCCAGGCCTTGCAGGCGCTGTACTCCGTCAGCTACGGCGCCAAGTTCACCCTGCGCAAGCAGACCGGCGACGACGTCACCGTGATGCCCCTGGAGGGGCTCTGGTGGGCCGACGACGTGAACGCGTTCAGCACCGGTGACCGGGACGCCTGGCAGTGGACGATGATGATCCTCCAGCCCGAGATCGTGACCGCGGAGCTGATCGAGCAGGCCCGGGCCGCGGCGCGGGACAAGATCCCCGCTCAGGTGCTGGCGCAGCTGCGGCTGGACACGCTCGCCGAGGGCCGCTGCGCGCAGATCCTGCACATCGGCCCGTACTCGGCCGAGGGACCGACGATCCAGCGCCTGCACGACTACGTCGCCGAGTGCGGGCTGAATCTGATCGGGCGCCACCACGAGATCTACCTCAGCGATCCGCGGCGGACCGCTGCGGAGCGGCTGCGCACGATCGTCCGTCACTCGGTCTCCGGCTAGCGACCCCGGTAAGGGGCGACCAGGCCGCCGGAACCGGGCACGAGCCGGCGGTACCAGCTCACGGCGCTGCCGTCGGTGAGCGAGGCGACCTGGTCGATCACGGCCCGGCGGCGACCGCTGTCATCGGCGGCCTCCTTCCAGGCGGTCGCGAAGGACGGCTCGAGCCCGTCAGGTGCCCGCAGCGTCAGCATCATCACCAACTCGGCCAGCAGGTCCCGCTGGCGGGCGTACAGCGGCTGACGGTCCGCGCTGGTCATCACGTACACCGCGGCCAGCCCCTTGAGCGCGCCGATCTCCACCAGGGTCGGGCGGGGCACCTCGAGATCGGCCGCGTACCGGGTCAGCCGGCCTGTGCCGTGCCGTGCCCTGGTGGCCCGCTCGACGGCCAGCGTGAAGCGCCCGATCAGCTGGCTGGTCATGTCCTTGAGCGCGGCCAGCGCCCGATGCCCGCCGTCGAAGTCCGCCACCCAGACCGGCAGCGCGCGCAGCCGGTTGATCGCCTCTGCCACCTCGTCGTCCGCGATGTCCGGCAGGTACCAGGACCGAACCTGCGCGGTGACACGCTCGACCGCCGCGGCACGGGCCAGCCCGGACGGGGCGAGGTGACCACCGACCACGGCGTCCTCGACATCGTGGACGCTGTAGGCCACGTCGTCGGCGAGGTCCATCACCTGCGCCTCGATGCACCGCCGCCCGTCGGGAGCCCCCGACCGGAGCCAGTCGAATGCGGCCCCGTCGTCGGCGTAGGCGCCGAACTTGCCGGTGCCGAAATCCCCGCCGCCTTCCGGCCGGGGGCGCCCGCCACGCCGCCAGGGGTACTTCGTGGTCGCGTCCAGGCTGGCCCGGGTCAGGTTCAGCCCGACCGGGCGGCCGGTCACGGGCTCGATCACCTTCGGCTCCAGCCGGGTCAGCAGGCGCAGGGTCTGCGCGTTGCCCTCGAAGCCCCCGATGTCCGCGGCCACCTCGTCCAGGGCGACCTCGCCGTTGTGCCCGAACGGCGGGTGGCCGAGGTCGTGGGCCAGGCAGGCGGTCTCGACCACGTCCGGATCGCAGCCGAGAGCGGTGCCGAGCTCGCGCCCGACCTGCGCCACCTCCAGGCTGTGGGTCAGCCGGTTGCGGACGAAGTCGTCGGTCCCGGGACCGACCACCTGCGTCTTGGCGGCGAGCCTGCGCAGGGCCGAGGAGTGCACCACGCGGGCGCGGTCGCGGGCGAACTCACCACGGCGCGGATCCTTCGGCGGCTCGGGAACCCAGCGAGCACGGTCGCTCTCGACGTACGGGTCGCGGGTCATGCTCACCCCCTCACCCACCCGAGACGGACAGCTCGGCGGACAAGATATCGGCGGCCTCGGACGAGTCCAGTTCGCGGTCGGCGAGCCAGCCGTCCGGCAGCGACACGGTACGCGCGCTGCCGGTGCGACCGCGCGGCCCCTCGGCGTCGTCGCCGGGATACGGCTGGCCCGCGTCCAGCCCGGCGATGACCTCGTCCAGCTCGGCCAGCGAGCGCAGGTGCGCCAGCTGCAGCCGGACCTCGTGCCCGACCGAGTAGCCCTTGAGGTACCAGGCGATGTGCTTGCGGATGTCGCGGCAGGCCCGGTCCTCCGCCAGGGGCACGTCGTTCGGGTGCGAGCGGTCGCGGCGACGGGCCGGCAGATCCTGGCCGCGGGACGCCGCGTAGTGGTCCACGAGCAGCTCTGTGTGCCGGCGCAGCGTGGCCAGAACCTCGCCGAGGTCGGGCCGGGCCCGATCCGGACGGCCGGCGAAGGCCGCGGCCAGATCGGCGAAGAGCCATGGCCGCCCGAGGCACCCGCGGCCCACCACGACCCCGTCGCAGCCGGTCCGGGCCACCATCCGGACGGCGTCGTCACCCGACCAGATGTCGCCGTTTCCCAGCACCGGGATCTCGGGCACCGCCTGCTTGAGCCGGGCGATCGCCGACCAGTCGGCCGCGCCTGAGTAGTAGTCAGCCGCGGTCCGGGCGTGCAGCGCCACCGCCGCGGCACCCTCCGCCGCCGCGATCCGGCCCGCTTCAAGGTACGTCAGATGCTCGGCGTCGATGCCCATCCGCATCTTCACGGTGACCGGGACCCCCCGGGCCGCGGCCGCCTGGACTGCCTGGCGGACGATCCCGGCGAAGAGCGCGGACTTCCAGGGCAGGGCTGAGCCCCCGCCCTTGCGGGTCACCTTCGGCACCGGGCAGCCGAAGTTCAGGTCGATGTGGTCGGCCCGGTCCTCCTGGACCAGCATCCGCACCGCCGCACCGACGGTCCCGGGCTCGACCCCGTAGAGCTGGACGCTGCGCGGGTGCTCGTCCGGATCGTTCGCGATCAGCCGCAGGGACTCGGCGTTGCGCTCGATCAGGGCCCGGGAGGTGACCATCTCGCTGACGAAGATGCCGCCGCCGGGGCCCGCCTGCTCGCGGCACAGGCGGCGGAACGCCTGGTTCGTGATGCCGGCCATCGGCGCCAGCACGACCGGCGTGGCCAGCCCGTACGGCCCGATCTTCAGCGTCACGTCGACAGTCTCTCAGCCGGCCAGGGCCGGCACGGTGGCGCCTCGGCCGTCAGCCGAGCAGCCAGCCGGCCTCGTCGGCCAGGCGCACCGCCTCGGCCCGGGTCCGGGCGCCGGTCTTGCCGATCGCGGCGGACAGGTAGTTGCGCACGGTCCCCTCGGACAGGTGCAGCCCTCGCGCCAGGTCGGCCACGGTGCCGCCCTCCCGAGCGGCGCGCAGCACCTGCGTCTCCCGGTCGGTCAGCGGGCTGGTGCCCGCGGCCAGGCTCTCGGCGGCCAGCACGGGGTCGACCACCCGCAGCCCGGCGTGCACCCGGCGGACCGCGTCGGCCAGCTGCCGGGCCGGGGTGTCCTTGACGACGAACCCGCTGGCGCCGGCCTCCATCGCCCGGCGCAGGTAGCCCGGCCGGCCGAAGGTCGTGACCACCAGCACCCGGCAGTGCGGGACCGCCGCGCGCAGTGCGGCGGTGGCGGCAAGCCCGTCCATGCCCGGCATCTCGATGTCGAGCAGGGCGACATCCGGCGCGCCGGCCCGGGCCGCCGGGACCACCTCGTCACCCCTGCCGACCTCGGCCACCACCACCAGGTCAGGCTCCAGGGACAGCAGCGAGGCCATCGCGCCGCGGACCAGCGCCTGGTCGTCGGCCAGCAGCAGCCGGATCGCCCGGGTCCCGGTTCCGGTACCGTCCGCGCCGGCGCCGCGCATGTCCGGGTCGCCCGGCAGCACGCCGTTCACCAGCCCACCCGCAGCACGAATCCGCCCTCGGGGGCGTGCGCCACGGTCAGCACGGCCCCGGCCTGGGTGGCCCGCTCGCGCAGCCCGGCCAGTCCGTGCCCGGACGGATCCGGGGAGCCCGGCCCCGGACCGCGCCCGTCGTCGACGATCTCCACCGCGTCCGGGCTGAGCCGGACCGCGCACCGTCGCGCACCGCTGTGCCGGACCACGTTGGTCACGCCCTCGCGGACCGCCCAGCCGAACAACTGCCGCCGCTCCCCCGGGACGTCGTCGACGGCGCCGGGCAGCACCGCCTCGATGCCGGCGGCGTCCAGCGCGGCCCGGGCCCAGGCCAGCTCCACGGCGAGGTTGGCCTCGCGGTAACCGGCGACCGCCGCGCGGACGTCGGCGAGGGCATCCCGCGCGAGCCGCTCGACCTCGGCGATCTCGGCCTCGGCCCGGTCCGGGGCGACCCGCACCAGCCGGCCGGCCAGCTCCGTCTTCATGGTCATCACGGTCAGGCGATGACCGAGGATATCGTGCAGGTCCCGGGCGAACCGGGCCCGCTCCTGGGCGACAGCCAGCCGGCCAGCTGGCGTTGCGCGGCAGCGAGCTCGGCGTTGCGCATCAGCATCTGGCCGATCCCCCACATCGCCAGCGCGGCGACGAACACGGACAGGCGAAGCTGGTCCACCGGCTTCCAGCCGGGCACCAACCGGGAGGACACCTCGATCCCGATGATCAGCACCGCGACCAGAGCGATCGCCACCCGCAACGGCAGTATGAACATGATCAGCACGGCCAGGAAGACGGTCATCGCCAGCGCGCTCTGCCCAGCGGCCGGGATCGCCAGCGCGAACAGCGCAGTGCCGACCAGGAAGATCCTCAGCCGCATCGCCGTGTCCATCCGGCGCTGCTCGTGCCGGTACCGGCGGACCACGGCCCAGGCCCAGATGTAGTTGATCGAGAAGCCGATCGTGGCCGTGACGCCAACGACGCGCAGCACCGGGTCGTGGGCGCGCCAGGACTGGGTCAGGGTGTCCTGCAGGTAGATCAGCCAGATCGCGGACAGGATCCAGCCGTAGCGCCAGCGTCCCGGCATGACCCCGATCGGCTGCGGGCCCGCTTCCAGGTCGGACGGCTGCTCGGGCCCGGGGCTGCCGCTCCGGGCGGCGCCGGGCCCGGGCGGCGCGTCGGCCCGTCGGCCCCCGAACGACCGGAGCCGGTCCAGCCGCGTCTGCTGCGACTGGACCGGCTCCGCCCTGGCCTGCACGGCCGGGGTCCGATCGGTGCTCACGCCGGTCACGCTACGGCTCAGACCCGAGCCGTGTCGCGGCGGAACAGTGCCGCCGCGGCGGTGCCGAAGACCACCGTCCAGGCCACTAGGTTCACCATGGCGGAGACGCCGAACCCGCTGTGCACCAGTGGATCACGGGCGATCTCGCCGACGCCGTACACCGGGGTGAACCTGGCGACCTGCTGCATCGTCGTGCGCATCACCGACAGCGGCACGAACAGCCCGCCGAGACATGGCCAGCATGGCCAGCACCGGGCCGAGGAACTGCATCACGTTCTCGGCCGGCAGCGAGGTAGCCGATGAAGAGCCCGAAGGCGGCGAAGACCAGCGAGCCGAGCCAGGCCGCGAGACCGGACAGCAGCCAGACGTGCAGCGGCATGTGGACCCCGGACAGGGCGCCGACGGCGAACTCGACCACGCACCGCGACCAGGCCGAGCACCATCGCGGTCAGCACCTTGGTCGCCACGTAGGCGGCCGGTCGCAGCGGGGTCAGCCGCAGCTGGCGGCTCCAGCCCAGGGCCCGCTCGACGGAGACCATCGCCCCGCCGGCCGGTGGTGGCGACCATCGCCCCGTACACGGCCAGGCTGATCATGATGTACGACGCGGCGTCTGGCGCCCGCTGTCGAGTTGTTCTGGTTCCCCTTGGCCGAAGAGCAGGAAGAAGCACGGCCGGCATGATCAGGGTGAAGACCAGGGTGCGCCGGTTGCGCAGCACGCGGCGCATCTCCAGGTCGAGGAAGACCAGGGTGAAGCCGCCCAGTGCAGGCGCCGCTGCGCTCCGCGGCATGCCGCATGCTGGCTGTGCGGGTGACAGCGGTGGTGCTCATCGGGAGCTCCTGTCCTGGGCGCTGGTCACTGCCGGCCCCTGGGTCCTGGTCAGGGCGAGGAAGGCCTCCTCGAGGTTGCGCGAGGTGATCTCCAGGTCCCGGGCGGTGGTGAAGGTGAGCAGGTAGCGGGCCACCGCGTCGGAGTCGGCGGCGCTGATCAGCACCTGATCGCCGCGTAGCTGAACCGAGCGCACCCCGGGCAGGCCGAGCAGCGCGGTCTCGTTCGCATCCGGCAGGGTGGCGCGCACCTGCCGCCCGGAGGCCAGGTTCTTGATCTCGGCGGTGGTGCCGTCGGCGACCACCTGCCCGGACCGGATCAGCACGATCCGGTCGGCGTAGGCGTCCGCCTCGTCCAGGTAGTGGGTGGCGAACAGGACCGTCCGCCCGCGCTCGGCGTCCTGGCGGATGGCGGTCCAGAAGTCGCGCCGGCCCTCGACGTCCATCCCGGTGGTCGGCTCGTCGAGGACCATCAGCTCGGGATCGGGCAGCAGCGCCAGCGCGAACCGCAGCCGCTGCTGCTGGCCGCCGGAGCACCTGCCCACCCGGCGGTCGGCGATGTCGGCGATCCCGGCGCGCTCGAGCACCTCGTCGACCGGCCGGCTGTAGGCGAACAGGGTGGAGGTCAGCCGGACCGTCTCGGCCACGGTCAGGTCCTTGAGCAGGCCGCCGGTCTGCATCACCGCGGCGATCCGGCCGCGGGCGATGGCGTCAGCCTGGACGGCCGCCGAGGACGCGCACGGTGCCCTGGTCGGGCCGGGCCAGCCCCAGCATCATGTCGATGGTGGTGGTCTTGCCAGCGCCGTTCGGGCCGAGGAAGGCGACGATCTCGCCCGGTTCAACGACCAGGTCGAGGTCGTCGACGGCGGCGACCGAGCCGAAACGCTTGACCACGCCGGAGAGTTGGAGGGCGGGGCTTCCGATCGCCGGACCGATGGCTGGGTCGGGACTGGTGGGCGGGGACGCTGGGGTGATGGACGCGGTGTGACTCATGGCATCCAGGTTGCCGGTGCCGCCGGGGGCCGACGCCTGCCGCGCGTCATGCATCCGGCATGACATCTGTCAGGCCCGGAGGCTGGCTGCCCGACATCCTCGGGACACCTTCGCCCGGTGGCGGTCCCTGCTGCCCTTCGTCAGCGCGGGGCGGCTCAGCCAGCCTGGACGACTGAGACGCCACCCCGCGGCGGGCGACGGTGAAACGGGGGACAGGAGGAGCTCAGCAGCCGAGCAGCCGACCGGCCAGCCAGCCCGAGACCTTGTCCAGCCCGACCCGTTCCTGACGCATCGAGTCGCGCTCCCGGATCGTCACGGCCTGGTCGGTCAGGGTGTCGAAGTCGACGGTGACGCAGAACGGCGTGCCGATCTCGTCCTGTCGGCGGTACCGGCGGCCGATCGCCTGCGCGTCGTCGAACTCGATGTTCCAGTGCTTGCGCAGCTCCGCGGCCAGGTCCCGTGCCTTCGGGGACAGGTCCTCGTTGCGGGACAATGGCAGCACGGCCACCTTGACGGGGCTGAGCCTGGGGTCGAGCCGCAGCACGATCCGCTTGTCCACGCCGCCCTTGGTGTTCGGCGCCTCGTCCTCGTCATAGGCCTCGACCATGAACGCCATCATCGAGCGGGTCAGGCCGGCGGCCGGCTCGATCACGTACGGCACCCACCGCTCGCTCTTGGCCTGGTCGAAGTACGACAGGTCCACCCCGGAGTGCTTGGAGTGGGTCGTGAGGTCGAAGTCCGTGCGGTTCGCGATGCCCTCCAACTCGCCCCACTCCGAGCCGATGAATCCGAACCGGTACTCGATGTCGACCGTCCGCTTGGAGTAGTGGGACAGCTTCTCCTTCGGGTGCTCGAAGTGGCGCAGGTTGTCCCGGGAGATGCCGAGGCCCGTGTACCAGTCGGTCCGGTAGTCGATCCAGTACTGGTGCCAGCGCTCGTCGGTGCCCGGCTCGACGAAGAACTCCATCTCCATCTGCTCGAACTCGCGGGTACGGAAGATGAAGTTGCCGGGCGTGATCTCGTTGCGGAACGACTTGCCGATCTGGCCGATGCCGAACGGCGGCTTCTTGCGCGAGGACTGCTCGACGTTGCGGTAGTTGACGAAGATGCCCTGCGCGGTCTCGGGCCGCAGGTAGTGAAGGCCCGACTCGTCCTCGACCGGGCCGAGGAAGGTCTTCAGCAGGCCGTTGAACATCTTCGGCTCGGTCCAGGCGCCCCTGGTGCCGCAGTTCGGGCAGGGCACCTCCTGCAACGAGGTCGCGGGGCGGCCCTTGCGCTCGGCGAACTCCTCCTCGAGGGTGTCCGCGCGGTAGCGGCGGTGGCAGGACTGGCACTCGACGAGCGGGTCGACGAACGCCTCCACGTGTCCCGAGGCGACCCAGACCTGCCGGGGAAGGATCACCGAGGAGTCCAGGCCGACGACGTCCTCGCGGCCGGTGACCATCGCGCGCCACCACTGCCGCTTGATGCCCTCCTTCAGCTCCACGCCGAGCGGTCCGTAGTCCCACGCGGATCGGGTGCCGCCGTAGATCTCCCCACACGGGTACACGAAGCCCCGGCGCTTGGAGAGATTGATGACGGACTCGAGGCGGGCCTCGGACGAGGGCTTGCTGGCCACGGGTAACTCCATCCGGCTGGGTGTCGGCGGGTTGCGTCGGCAGAGGGCTCGACGGCAGGGCGTCCAGGCTACCGGTCGGCTCCGGTGTCGGATGACGGGGACAGCCCGTCGGGGATCGCCGTCGCGTGATCGGCGAGCCCGCCGTCGGGGGTCCAGGTGACCAGGTCCTCGAAGGCGGACGGCTCGTCCGCTGCCCGGTACATCAGTGGGACCGCGGCGAGCTTGACCTCAATGCTGGACAGGGCGCGGCGGTACGCCCCCACGGACTCCCAGGACGTCGCCAGCACCCAGCGCCCGGGCTCGTCGACAGCCCGGCCGAGCCACCCGCCGGTGCAGCCGGGCCGCCCTGCCAGCGCCTGCAGCGCGATCCGGCCCTCGCGCAGGAACTGCGCGAACTCCGACTCGGGGACGGCGTACCGGGTGATCACGAGCACCCGTTCACGCTACCCCGCCGGGCCGGGTCCGCTCGGGCCGGCCAGGCTCAGGCCACCCGGTGGCGGTACCCGGGGACCAGCGACTCGACCAGCGCGTCGGTCTCCGCCTGGGCCCCGCCGGGGACCTGCTCGGCCGCCAGCGTGAGGTACAGATGGTCGGCGATCGAGGCCGCGGCGGCCGGGCCGCCCCGGTCGTGATGCAGGCGCAGCAGCTCGCGCCAGAGCACCTCTGCCCCGGGCACCAGCCGCAGACCGGCGCGCAGGGCCTCCTCGGCGAGGGCAGCATCCCCGCAGTCGAGCGCGAGCCGGCTGAGCCGGCCGGCCGCGGACACGAGTGCCTGCCGGATCCGACTCTCCGCCCGGGTCCGTGGCAGCCAGGCGTAGCGCCCCGCGGGCAGGCCGATCCAGGCCGGACCACGGACGAAGGCCAGGGCCGCTGCGAGGTCCCGGGCCTCGTCGGCGCCGTGGGCGCCCGTGACCAGCGCCTCGGCCGCCAGCGCGTCGACCCGCACGTCGGATGCGAGGTGCCAGCGACCGTCATCCCCGCGGTACAGCCGTGGCCGGTTGTCCGGGCCGGACCCCAGCCACTCCTGCACCTGGGACATGGTCGCGGACTGCACGGCCTCATCGGTTCCCCGCGGCCACAGGTAGGACGCGAGCACGTTGGGGTGCAGGCCCCGCGGGTGCAGGGCCACGGCCACGACGATCTCGGTCGCCTGGTCCCGCCGGGCGGCGTGGATCGGGCCGGGGGCCTCGATCTCGACCGGACCGAGCATCCGCACCTCGACCGGGAACCGCCGCGCCGGGTCGTCGTGACCGGCCGGCAGGGCCGGGCTGCCCGGTGTCGGGTCGTCGCTCGGCGGTCGCTCGCTCCGTGTCCCGCCCGAGAATGCCCTGACCACCGGCCCGTACGCCTGCGGCGGCAGTTGCTGCGCCTGCACGTCCAAGCCGAGCACGGGCGCGTGCAGGGTCCCGTCCTCGCCGACCGCGGTCCGCCACCGGGCGCTCGGCACATCCCCGACCACCAGCACGGCGACGGCGCGGTGAGGATCCTCGGCCAGTCCCGCCAGCCGGATCGCCTGCTCGGCGGTCGGCGGCGCGGACAGCACGAGCACCTGCGGGCACCACAGCGCGGCGTCCGGCCTCGTCAGCCGACCGCGGAGCACGCCCCCCACCCCGGCGTCGGCGCAGACCGCCGCCTGCGCGGCCGTCTTGCGCTCCACGTCTGCGAGCACCTGCTCCAGCTCGTCCACCCGGCGCATCCGTTCGGGCGCCACGGCGGTGAGGTCGTCCCCGAACCCGACCAGGGTGATCGCCACCTCGTCGGACCACAGGTTCGTGCCGAGCTCGAGCGCCATCGACGCGCCGACGTGCCTGGCCACGGTGGCCTGCCCGCCGAGGCTGATCACGCCCGGCGCGGCCTCCAGGTTGAGCAGGACCACGGCACCGTCCACCTGGCGGCGGCCGAGGCTGACCAGCGCCGGATACGGGGCCGGTGCGGGCCCGGGACCCGGGACGCCGACCGGCGCGTCAGCAGCCAGCATCCAGCTCCGTCCGGACGGGTCGCAGACCCAGGGGGCGGGAGCGTCCGCGACGCCCGGGGCGAGCGCGAGGGTGATCGCGCCGGATCTGACGAACGCCGCGTACGCCGGAGGGAGCGGCCGTCCCTGGACGGCCATCTCGCGGGCCAGTCCGCGAAGGGCGAGGTCTACCCGCCGGGCCGCCGCCTCGTCCGCGGCCAGGCGAAGCGCCACCTCGGCCTCGAGCGTGTCATCGTCGAGCGGATCGGCCAGCGGTCCGCGCCGTCGTCGCAGGGCCACCAGGAGGCCCGCCGCCAGAGCCGCGGACGCGGCCCCCAGGCCTGCCGCCAGCCCGGTGGCCGACAGCGCCTCGTGGCCGGAACCGGCCAGGCCGGCGTGATCCGAAGACGCGGCACCCGGCGCACCGGCGCCCTGGGCGTCCCCGGATCCCCGCCCCTCGGAGGGTCCGGGCACGTGGGCCGGTGCCGGCGCGACGATCCGCAGCCCCGGACCGGCGGCGTCCCTCGGCATCACCAGAACCCAACCGGGATAGATCAGATCGGGGTCCTTGAGGGTCCGCCCGTCAGGCTGCAGCCGGCCACGGTTGAGCGCGACCAGCTCGCGGTAGCGCGACCCGCTGCCGAGGTAACGCTCCGCGATGTCCCACAGGCACTCGTAATTCCGCCCGTGTGGCGGCTTCACCTCGTAGAGCTTGGTCAGCCCGTGCACGGCCGCGGTCGTCGCGTCCGCGCCTGCGGCCTCCGCTCCGCTGCCGGTGCCGGATGTCGCGAAGGCAGCCACAGCGCCCGGCCCTGCGGTCACCCCGGCGCCGTTGCCCGCTGCCGCCCCGCCCCCCGGCTGGACGGCGTGCCCGGGGTGCTGCCCGGCCACGGCCACCGCCCCGGCGGCGGGCCTGGCGGCCGGGGCGGCCATCGCTGCCGGGGCGGCCATCCCGGTGCCGGCGGTCAGGACCAGCAGCGCGCCGATCAGGCGGCGGGCCAGCGCCTGGTTCACGCCCCCGAACGGAACCCGGACCCCCAGGCCCCGACCCCGGCGCTCGTTCCGCAGCTCCACCAGCACGCAGCAGGCGAAGTGCAGCCATGCCGCCCAGACCAGCACGGTCAGGATGCGCAGCACCGTCCCGGTGTCCAGCGGTGCGCTGAGCCAGCCGGTCGACGGCAACTCGGTCGGCAGCGGTGACCCGGCGAACCGGAGCAGTGCCAGCGGGGCGCCGATCAGCAGGGCCAGCAGCGCCAGTAGCGCCAGTAGCGCACCGGCGACCTCTGCCGGGGTGCGCCGTCGGTCGGAGCCCGACGGCAGCCGCGGGTGTGTGGTGGTACTCGTCACCGGGCATCGCCTCCGTTCACGGCCGGATCGCCTGCATGCCGAACCCGCCGTCGATCGCTGTGCCTGCCGGACCACCGCGCGGCCGGGCGCCTCATCGCAGCACCGCCTCGACCTCCTGCACCGGGATCAGCTGGACGCTGCTCACGTCGTAGGTACCGAGCGCGTGCCGGGCTCCCCCGGCGTCGGTCCAGGCCACCTCCCAGTAGGCGTCGGCCCGCACGGGGTAGGCCGCACCCGGCAGGTAGGCGCTGGACCGGGTGTAGGTGAACTGGCAGTCGGACGGCTGGCCGAAGGGATCGATCGTGGTGTCGTAGGCCACCGTGCCCGCACCGCAGTCGACTGCCGGCTCCGTGGCGGAGACCCCGGGATGGACCACCAGATGCACCAGTTGCGCGGTCATCCGGATCTGCTGCGTCCCGTCGAAGACCGTCCGGTCCACCGGCGCCGCCGGCGGCCCGGCGAGCCAGAACACCGCCGGGACGTTCACCCGGGGCCGCACCGTCGGCCCGACGCTCAGCACCGGCGTCGGGTAGGTCGAGGCGAAGGTGTCCCACAGCCAGGCCATGTAACCGGGTGCCACGACCTCCTGTCCGGCCGGGCGCCAGACCAGCTGCGTGACCGGATGGGCGTTCGGGCCACCGCGGACGGCGTTGAGGTTGTAATCCCGGATGCAGGTCTCCATCCACCAGTCGCCCGGCGCGCCGTCCGGCGATGGCGGGGTGGACACACCGGCGGGCACCGGGTCGTCACGGCAGGCGATGAACGGCCGTCCGCCGAGCAGCTCGCGCCAGGTCTGCGGTGTCCCGGTCGCGCCACCGCACCAGGCACCGAATCCCACGCCGTTGGCGTAGAGCGTGCAGCGTTGCTGCACCGCGACTGTGGGGCTGGAGGAGACCGGCGGTGGGGTGAAGTCACCCAGCGACCAGGCCGGCTCAGCCTGCAGCAGCAGCAGGGCGGCCGCGGCGACCGGCAGCCAGCGCAGCCTCGACCGCGCGCTCACCGTGCCGCCGCGCAGGAGAAGGTGGCGTCGTACACCTGGTCGACCTTCCAGGCACCGCCGGTTCTGAACAGGCGCATGTCCTCGCCGTACCACCTGTCCGTCACCGGTTCCGCCCACTTCTTGGTGCGCGCGTCCATCAGCCCACCAGACGGCCCCCACACGCAGGCTCGCACGCGCGCCGTGGATCCCGTGTGCGTCACGCCGACCATGGCCCAGCGACCCGGCCGCGGCACGGTCAGGTGCTTGGACTTCCAGTTCTGAAACTTGGCGGTCTGGTCCTTCAGAAAGGAGGCGCTGGTCAGGGCGACGAACGCCGGCAGCCGCGGGTTGTCCGTGATGCCGGCCTCGGTCCTGGCCCGCAGCCAGGCCGCGGCGGCCTGGACGATGGGGTCCTTGCCGAACGCGCCGACGTTCACGTTGGCCCACGGCTGCGAGCCCGTGCCGGCCGGTGAGCCGGTGGTGCCGGCTGGCGTCGTCGTGGCCGGCGACGCGCTCGCGGGTGACGTGACCGGCGAGGATGACCCTGCCGTGTCCAGAGTGGAACCCGGTCCGCAGGCCGCCAGCAACGCGGTGACCGCCGTCGCGATCGCCGCCATGACAACACGGCGCGCCGCGGCGCGCCCCCGAATCCGGCGCATGGTCCCCGTTCCCTTCGCAGATCCGTTCACCCAACTGCGGTTCCGCAGACTACCGATCATGACCGACAGGCGGCTGCTGCCGACGGCGGTGGCTGTCCGCACGCGCCTCAACCTCCCGCCGGTGGTGTGGTGACTCTGGGCGTCCCGGTGGGCGATCCCGTCGGGGTCCCGGTCGGGGTCGGCTCCGGCGGCTCGGTCGCTGTCGGCGACGGTTCCGGCGTGCCGACCGGGATGGGCAGCGGCACCTTCGTGATGCTCACCGTCGGCGCCGGGACTCCCGGGTAGCTGTTCAGGCCGGTGACGCCCTGCTGGGCCGTGGCCCGGCCGGTACCGCCGGCGGTGAGCGTCCGCAGCCCCACGGCGGACAGCATGGTGGCCCGCATCTGGATCTCGGTGCGCACGGTGACCTGCAACCCGTCCACGGCGGTGACGCCGCACTCCACCAGCGCGGGCTCGGCCGCCACCGCCGCGGCGCAGAACTGGGTCACCGCCGCCCGGGCCGCGGCTGGATCGATCACGGCGTTCTGGTCGGTGAGGTTGATCCGCTCGGCCCCGGCTCGGGCTGCCTCCTGCGCGTACGCCTCGGCCCGGGACCTGGCGTCCAACTGGCGCGCGGAGTCGACCACGAGGCCGCAGAGCAGGAACAGCATGATCGCGATGATGGGGATCGCGGGGGCGATGGAGCCGCGGTCGCCGGGACCGCCCGCCGTGGGGTCGTCCGCCGTGGGACGGCTCATTGCCGGCCCGTTCATCGGGTCCCCCGGTATGGGTCCAACGGGCTGGTGAACGAGCGGGTCATCACCGTGGACGGCAGCGGCAGGCCCAGGTCGGTCATGGTCCGCGTGCACCAGACCCGGACGGTGACGTACGAGCCCGGGACGAACCCCGCCGGGTCGTCGACCGACCAGCCGGCGGAGTCCCGGCACGATGCCGGCGCCTCCGCGAGCGTCTGCTGCACGATCAGCCGGACCTGCTGGTCGGCCGCGACCAGGGTGCGCGAGCGGGTCGCGGCCCGGCTGCCGTCCCGCGCCGCGGTCTCCAGCAGGCCGCTGACGTGCACCTGCCGGGCTGAGGCGAGCAGCAGGGCGAGCACCGCCAGCAGGGCCGGCACCACGATCACCAGCTCGAGCGACATCGCGCCCCGATCGGATCGGCCCTGATCGGATCCGCCCCGATCGGATCCGCCCCGATCGCCGCGCCGCCGCCCGATCACTGATCCACCTGGAACTGCTCGATCTCACCGTCCCCGCTGGCGTGCACGGTCAGGGTGACGCCCGGGACGAGCGAGACGGCCTGCGCGGTCACCGTGACCCGGACCCGGGTGCCGCTGATCACGGTCGCGGTCGCGGACGGCTTCGACACGGTGTCCCGGCCGACCACCCGCAGGTAGTTCTCCGCCGTCGCCTGTACCGCGGTCAGGGCGGACGTGGTGTCCGAGCCGACCACGACCACGCGCAGCTGGGAGGCGCCCTCGCGGGCCGCCTGCAGCGCGACGTTGCGCCCGTAGAGCCATAACGCCACCTGGATCATGAAGAAGATCAGCAGCAGCAGGCCCGGAGCGACGATGGACAGCTCCAGGGCGCTGGCGCCGCGATCGCGGCGACAGCGACGTGACAGGCGAGCGGCCGACACGCCCTAGCAGCCGTTCGCGCCGACCGGCTGGTTGGCACAGTTCTGCAGGTCCTGGCCCTTCTGCCGGACGACCGCCACCACGATGCCGCCGATGATCACGGCCGCCGTGACCAGGATCGCCGAGATGACCGCCCACTCCAGCGCCGAGGCGCCGAGGTCGCGTGGCCGGTCGCCAGCGCCGCCGTCCGCGCGCATCATCCGTGCCCGGGTCAGGCCGTGGCGCCACAGGTCCAGGGCCATCAGCAGCATCTCGTCTCCTCCGTCAGGTGCTGTGCAGGTTTCAGGTGCTGTGCAGGTTTCAGGTGCTGTGCAGGATGTTCCAGGCGGCCGGGAAGGACAGGAACAGCAGGAACGCCGTCACCAGCAGCAGCTGGGCGATGAGCATGGACTGGGACTTCTCGGCGGCGGTGCCGGCGGCCTCGGCCAGCTCCCGGCGGCGCAGGCTCTCAGCGCGGGCGGTCAGCGAGGAGCGGATCTTCGCGCCCTCGTCCCCGGCCAGGGTCAGCGCGCCCGCGAGATCCCGCAGCTCGTCCACGCCGATCTCCTCGCCCAGGCGGCCCAACGCCTCCCACGGGGTCAGCCCGATCAGTCGCGCCCCGGACAGCGCCTGCCGGATCCGGGCCATCGCCCAGTGGTCCCCGATGGTCGCGCTGGCCACCAGCGCCTCGGGCAGCCCGCGCCCACCGGCGAGGTTCATGGCGACGAGGTCGAGGAACGAGCCCATCACGTGCCGGAAATCCTTGCGCCGGCGCTGCGCCTCACCGTGCACCTGGGCGTCGGGCAGGAAGAACGCCACTGCCGCCAGTGCGAGCCCCACGACCACGGGAACCGTCCCGGGCAGCGGCAGGCCGAACAGCCGCAGCGCGGCCCACAGCAGCGGCATCCAGACCAGGGCGCCGACCGCGAAGAACAGCTTGGTGGCCAGGTGCGCGCCGAGCGGCCGGGCGAGCACGCCGAGGTCGGCACGCAGCCGCGGCAGGCGCAGGCCACGCTCGTCCGCCCACGTCTCCAGCCGGCCGCCGACCCGGTCCCGCAGCCGGTCCACGGCGTCCTGCCGGACGGGCACCTGCTCGGCCGGCCCGAACCGCCGCCGGCCCGCGACCCGCGCGGCGTCCAGCCGGGCCAGCCGGGTACCGATCCCCGGCTCGGGCCGGAACAGGGCCTGCACCAGCAGATACAGCCCCAGCCCGACGACCGCTCCGGCGACCAGTGCGACGGTCATGATGCCTCGCCGGCGGTGGTCCGCCGCATCAGCAGGAAGCGCTCGGGCTGCTCGAACCGGGCCAGCCTGCGCAGCCACGCCACCCCGGCTCCGAAGAGCAGGATGACCACGGCGAGCACGACCTGGCCGAGCAGGCTGCGGTAGGGCGCGACGTACCCCGGGTTGAGCAGGGTCAGCATCCCCGCGACGCCGAGGGTGATCGCCACCACGATCTGCACGCTGCGCCGGGTGGACCGTCTCTCGGCCTCGACCCGGCGCCGCATGTCCAGCTCCTCGCGCACCGACGAGGCCAGCGCGGTCAGCACCTCGCGCAGGCCCGGTCCGCGCAGCCGCGCGTTCAGCAGCAGGGCCGCCACCACCAGGTCGGCGGACGCGTCGTCGAAGTCCTCGGCCAGGCGGCGCAGCGCATCCGGCATCGGCTGGCGGATCCGGAGCCGGTCGACGAGCAGGTTCAGGGCCGGGCGGATCAGCGGGGAGGCGGTCGCGGCGGTGGCCGGGATCGCCTGCTCCAGGCCCACCGCGCCGGCGATGGTGTCCCGCAGCGACTCCGTCCAGGACGCCAGCGCGTCCAGCCTGGCGATGGCGCGACGCTCCTCGGCGGCACCGCCGAAGAAGCGATCCCAGAGCGACACCAGGCCGCCGAGCGTGACGGCCAGCACCAGCCAGCGGGTGACCATCAGGGTCACCACAGCCACCGCCACGCCGGCCAGCAGCAGCCGCGGCCGGGCCCCGATCCGGGCCGCGGGGCGCGCGCCCGCGCCGGGCCGTCCCGGATCGCGCGGCGCGAACCCGACCACGGCCGCCTGCACGAACAGCAGCACGCCGGCACCGGCCAGCGCACCCGCGGCGACGGCGATCGGCAGCTCCAGCTCGCCGCCCAGGGGCAGGGTCATGCCCACGCCCCGGCGGGTGCGGTCCAGCCGTACTCGGTCAGGTCGGCGGCGCAGGCGACCGGAGCGAACGGCACGCCGCGCCCGTCCCGGCCGGGGGCGAACACCTCCGAGGACAGCACGCGCTCGCCGTCGAAACCGGTCACCTCGCGCACGCTCTCCACGTAGCGACGCATCCGTCCGCCGTGCACCCAGTCGTTCCGCTTGCGCAGGAACAGGACGAAGTTGAGCGCGCCGGCGATCAGCATCTGGCTGGCCTGGATCGGCATCCGTTCCTGGGACTGGATCGCGTAGGTGATGATCCGGTTGAAGACCTCCAGGGACGAGTTCGCGTGGATGGTGGACAGCGACCCGTCGTTGCCCTGGCTCATCGCGTTCAGCATGGTGACGATCTCGTCGCCGAGCACCTCGCCGACGATGACCCGGCTCGGGTTCTGCCGCAGCGACCGGCGGACCAGGTCGGCCATGGTGACGGCGCCGAGCCCCTCGGAGTTCGGCAGCCGCTCCTCGAACGCCACCACGTTGGGATGCAGGTCCGGGAACTCGTCCAGCCCGAGCTCGAGCGCCTTCTCGACCGTGACCAGCCGCTCGTGCGGGCCGATCTCGTTGGCCAGCGCGCGCAGCAGTGTGGTCTTGCCGGCGTTCGTCGGCCCGGCGATCATCAGGTTCTTCCGGGCGGCGACCGTGGCGCGCAGGAAGTCCGCCAGCTCGGGCGTGATCGACCCGTTGCCGACCAGGTCGGCCAGGAACACCTTGCCCAGCCTGGCCTTCCGGATGGACACCGACGGGCGACGGCAGACGCCCTGCACCGCCGACAGCCGGGAGCCGTCCGGCAGCCGCAGGTCCAGCTGCGGGTTGGCGCTGTCGAACGGGCGCGAGGTCAGCCCCGAGTGGGCGGCCAGGACCTGGACCAGTTCGACCAGCTCCTCGTCGGACTCGGCGACCGCGCCGACCATCTCCTCGCGGCCGTCGGCGTACTGGACGAAGACCTGGTCGCAGCCGTTGACGTCGATGTTCTCCACGGTGGGGTCGTCCAGGAGCGGCTGCAGCCGGCCGACGCCGAACAGCGCCGCGTGCACGGCGTGCACGAGCTGGGCCTCCTGCGCCGCGTCCGGCGGCACCCGGCCCCCGGCGATCTCGGCCCGCGCGTGGTCCTCGAGCACCTGGACGATCAGCGACCGGGCGTACTCGCGCTCGTCCTCGTTCGACATCGGCGGAACGCCGACGGCCTGGTCCCGGCGGCGCTGCTCGCCGAGCAGCTCCGCCACCGAGACCCGCAGGCGGCGGACCAGGGCGTGCTCGATCACGAGATCGCCCTTCCCGCGTAGCGGACATCCGCCTGGCCGCCCGGGGGCTGGCCGGACAGCAACCCGGCCAGCTCGTGGCTGACCTGCGTGGCGGAGCGGATCAGATCGCTGCGCTCGGGCCGACGCACCGCCCGGCCCTCGAACAGGCCGGCTCCGACCGGGTCGAGAGCAAGTTGCCAGAGGTGGTCGGGCGGGGTCGCGGTCGCCGACAGCGCCCAGGCGGCGCTGCGGGCGTCCCGGTCCCCGGAAGCCTGCGTGATCATGATCACGCCGATCGCCGGGCCCGCGGAACGGATCGGGCGCAGCAGCGGCGTCAGGCTGCCCAGCCGCTCGCGGACGTGCACCACGGAGCCGATCGTGGGCCGACCCACCAGGATCACCGCCTGCGCCGCGACGGCCAGTGGCAGCACGGCGGCGTCGTGGGACAGCCTGCCCAGGTCGGCGATCACGTCCACGCCCGGCAGCCGCCAGATGAGCTGCGCCAGCGCCGGCCAGAACCCCTCCAGCCCGGCGCCCTGCTCCGGCCCGCGCAGCCCCGCCAGCACGTCGAGCCCGCCGCTGACCTGCTGGGTGTGGGCGCGGATCAGGTCCGCGCTCAACCCGTTGCGGCCCGCCGCGGCGAGGCTGAGCAGCCCGCGATCGGGGTTGACCGGTGCGCCGTCCACGCCGGGCATCCGGACGGCCACGTCGCCGCCGGCCACGTCCGCATCGAGCAGCAGGACCGGCCGCGGCCAGAGCGCCGCCAGGGCCAGAGCCGTGGTGGTGACCCCGGGCGCCCCCTTCGCCGAGCCGATGGCGACCAGCGCCATCAGAGGCCACCCACGACCGGCGTGGTCGACGGCGGCAGCAGCACGAGCGCGACCTGGCGCTGCACCGAGGCGGCCGCCACCGGGGCCGCCATCGCGGCCGGCACCAGCACGTTCACCACCGTGCTGCCGGTGCTGATGCTCCCGCTCGAGCCGAGCACGCCGGAGTCACCACCGCTCGCGCTCACCCCGATCACCCGCGCGGCGCCGACCAGCACGCCGGGATCTCCGTCGCCGCCGCGGGCCGGAACCCGCAGCACCCGGACGATGTCACCGATCTGGATGCCGCCGGCCGGCGCCTGCCCAGCGTCCACCACGACGCCGACCACGGCGCCGTCGGGTGGGAACGGCTGCTGCGACTCGATCATCTCCGGCGTCAGCAGGGCGCCGGCGAAACCGCCCACGGTCATGTACTGGCCGGCCACCTGGTTCAGCCGCGAGGCGGGCACGGCCCGCGCCCCGGTCCCCGCGATCCGCGCCGTCCGCAGGTCGCCCCTGGTGAGCCGCTGCCCGGGCTTGACGTCATGGTTGAGCACCACGTAGTCGGCGCGCTGGCCGGACCGGTACACGCCGAGCCCGCTGATCAGGCCCCCGCCGAGGATGAGCAGGACTGCGAGGGCGGCCAGGGCGGGGCGCCGCTCCCGGCGGATGGTGGGCAGCCGCCCCGGTCCGGGAGCCACCGGTGGTGGCGCGACCGGTGTCCCGGAGGACGTCACCGACATCCCGACCTCCCTGGTCATCGCGTCGAGCGACCGCGGCGACGGCCACTACTGCCCGCACAGGGAGGACCCGGACTGCCGGTCACCCCGTACCGACGCTCCCGCCCGGAGGTCTCCCCGGGCGGGCCGATGGCGAGGAAGCATACCCAGGTCGTGTGTCGGGCCCGGTCGGCGATGTGGCGGGGCAGCGGTCGACGGAGCAGCGGTCAGCGGGCCGGACGGCAGGAGAACTCCGCCGTGTAGATGTGATCCACCCGCCAGGTGCCGCGCAGCAGCCGCATCCGCACGTCCAGCGCCGACCATCCGGACCCCGCTGCGGTACCGGTGGTCGTCGTGGGCAGGGCGGTCGTCGTGGGCAGGGGAGTCGCCGGGGTGGCCGGTGCGCCGGTGGCGATCCACTGCTCGGACGGCCCCCAGGAGCAGGCCCTGACCCGGGTCTGGCCGGCGACCCGGCGGACCCCGACCACGGCCCAGTGCACGCCCCGCGCCAGAGTCAGGCCCCGGGCCTCGGCCTGCGCGAGCCGGGTCGCCTGGTCCCGCTGCCAGGCCGGCGTCGTGGTGGCCCGGTAGGCCGGAAGCTTGGTGTCGGCCGTGCCCATGACCTGGGCCCATGCGGGCAGGTAGCGGGTCACTGCCCGCACCGCCGGGTCGCCCGCTGCGGCGACCACCGACACGCTGGCCCAGGCCTGCTGCCCGGGCGTCGCCGATGCCGGCGGCGTCAGCGCGGGCGAGCCGCCGCCCGTACCGCCCGAGGTGGCCTGACCTGGCCAGGCGCTGCGGGAACGGGTGGCGGGGCTGGTGTCCAGGCCGGGCCCGGGCTGGACGCAGCCGATCAGCGAGAGCACCGGCAACGTCGCCACGAGCAGCGCCGGTCGCCGCCATCGCCGGGCGCCGCCAGAGGGTGCCTGCCTGTGGCCCACCATCCAACTCCCGTCCGGGTTCAGCGCTCCCGCACGATACCGACAGCCACTGCGCGTGCCCGGATCGGGGCGCAGGGCACGGTCCGTCGGGAGCCGTCCGGCGCGACCGCCACCCATCGTCACGGATCCGTTGCCCGATACGGCAAATGAGCCGGTTCCCGGCAGCGGAGGGTGACATCGGACGAAGCGGGTCACTATAGTGCGGCCGGCCCTCCGTGCAGGCGGGGTACGCACACAGGTGTCCACTTTCAACAGGGGAGACGGAACATGCCAGGCACTGTCGGTGCAGAACTGCAGACCCTCCAGATGCTTCACCGGACCTTCGTCGAGAAGTCCCAGGAGGCGCTGGACATCCGCAACAACGTCGACAGCGGCCTGCAGTCCGCCGTCTGGACCGGCAAGTACGCCGACGACTTCCGCGCCGCGTGGCAGGAGTACCGGCGCAACCTGGACAACCTTCAGACGGCTCTCGACGGGGCCGCCAACGACGTTCGCGCGAACCACAACAACATCGCCGCGGCCACCGGCGAGGGCGACCGGATCTGATCGCCGGCTGACCGCCCCGGGCCGAGGTCGGCCCGGGGCGGTGGTCGTGCGCGTTGCCGGACTCTGACGGGACCAGCCGGGGGGCGGGATGACCCAGACCGATCAGCCACCTCCGATGGTGGCCAACCCCTACAAGGCGGCGATCGGCCAGGCCATCGCCCAGGCCCGACCGGTCGCGGGCGCGTGCGCCAGCGCGCTGGACGAGGCGATCGCAGCGATGAAGGGGCAGGCGTGGGTCAGCACCACGGCCGACGCGTTCTTCGCGGCGCTGACCGCCTGCGACGGTGATGCGGCGCAGGCCGGTCAGGACTGCCTGGATGCGCTCCAGCACGCCCACGACTCCTGCCCGGATCAGGTGCCCGCGGGGTCGGCCTACACGCGCTGGCAACGGATGTTCTGAGCCAACGGATGTTCTGAGCCAACGGATGTTCTGAGCCAACGGATGTTCTGAGCAGCGGATTCTCGGTGTCGGGCCGGTGACGGGGGTGTGAGTGGTGGCTGACGTCCAGATCAACATCCCGGCGATGCAGCGCCTCGTGGGGGCGGTGGAGACGGCGTTGGCCGACCTGCCCCGGCGCAAGGCCGGCCTGCAGGGGATCATGGAGCGCGTCTACGTGGACTCCTCCCCCGCCGCCGGGCTGGACAAGATCGTCACCTGGGGCCAGGGCGAGCTGCCCGGGCTGCGCCGCAGGCTGGCCCTGGCGATCTCGATCGAGGCGCAGAGGCCGGGGTGGCAGGCGACGGTGTCGATCCCGGAGTCGCAGCTGCCGGCCGACCCGCCGGAGGTGGCGATCCGGCGTGGCCAGCTCGCGGCGCAGGGCCTGAAAGACAGTCACGGCAAGCCCGACGACGACCTGCTGAACAGCATCCAGGCCGGCATGAACGACCCGTACTTCGCTCACGGGTTCGCCACCTCGATCACCCCGGCCGAGCTGGGCCAGGTGGTGCTGGCCGCCGGCCGCGACCGGGACAGCCTGGGCATGACCGGAACCGCCACCGCGCAGGACTACGCCGACTGGGAGGCGCGCTACCGCCGGATGCTCACCGTGGTGGGCACCACGCTGGCCACCGCCACCCGCGGCACCGGCGATCTGGCCATGCCCGCCGATTACGCGCAGCAGTGGGTCACCGCCATCACCGACCCGCCGTACACCCAGCAGGGGCACTCCCCGCCCGGGTCCGGCGCCGCCGCGGCCATGTTCCTGCGCAACGGCGTCTATGCCACCCCGTTCCTGGACACGGTCAGTGTCGGCGTCTACGACTACGAGCGGGCCACCGCCAAGGACGGTCCGCTGTGGCGCCCCCGCTCGCAGATCGACAGCACGTACCTGGGCGCCTACGCCCCGGACGGAGGGCAGGCGTACGACCCGCTGGAGAGCGTCATGGCCGGCCTCGGTCACAACGCCGAGGCAGCCCAGCACTTCTTCACCGGCGGCGGCACCGAGAACATCACCATCCACGCGGGCACCGGCGACGTCACGGTGCCGGTGAACGGCCGGATGAAGTACCTGATCGACGACCGGGTCTGGCCGACCGAGAACGGCGACGGGCTGGGCAACGCACTGGAAGCGGCCAGCACGACCTGGCGCGACCGCGGCCCGCAGGGTCAGGTCTCGGCGCAGATCGCCTCCCAGGCGTTCGCCCTGATCGGTGACAAGACCGGGCAGGGCGCCCACGACGGCATCCGGGACTGGGGCCCCTGGGCGGACAACGGCTGGCAGATGCCGACCGCGATGCGCGACTCCGTGGCCAGGATGCTGTCCACCTACATGCCGGACGTGTTCCGGGTGGCGCCCGGTGGCAACAGCTCGGACACCCTCGGCGGCACCTGGTACTCCACCAGCAACCCCGGCTTCTTCCCACCCGACGGCGGCCCGTACGGCGCGGTGATGGACAAGAAGCTGATGGAGAACCTGCTCGGCACGATCGGCCAGAACGACCAGGACGTCAAGGTAGTGCTGGCGGGAGCCGCGGCGACCTACCAGCTCCGGCTGAGCCAGTCCCTGGCGATGGAGCTGGGCAACAACCCGAACGTGCCCGCGCTGATGATCAAGGGCATGGCGGCGGGCATCACCTGCAGCGCGGCCAATGACGGCTCCACGGTGTTCGGCTTCATCGTCAACTCCGCCTACCAGGGTGCGCACGACGACGAGGAGCTCGCCAAGAAGCGGGCCGAAGCGCTCAAGGACATCCTCACGGTGGCGTCCTCGCTGCCACCGCTGAAGATCGAGGCCGGCCCGTGGACGACGCTGGTCATCGACGAGACCAAGAGCCGGATCCTGGACAAGATCGGGGAGGGGCCGTCCTCGGACGCCTCGGGGACGTACTCCACCATGGACGAGGACACCAAGGCCTACCTGGAGGAGAACACCTTCAACGCCCTGCTGGCTGCGGGATACCTCGAGCCGAAGTACTACGCGCAGGCCAACCGGGATGTCGGCGGCGCCAGCTACCAGCCACCCGATCCCGGCGCGTTCAAGCGGGACGCATCCGGCAACCCGGTCGACCCGCCGGAGTTCGACTTCGGCAGCGACGCGTTCAAGAACTGGTACCACACCTACGGCGGAACCGTACGGGCCTGGATCGACACCAACGTGGTGACCCCCTACAACAACGCCTGGTCCAACGTCGGATAACCACCGGAAGGGGCTGTACCCGATGCGCACCGCGACGAAGGTGGCGGTGGTCGCCGCACTGACCGTGTCGCTGGCCGGATGTACGGGGAGTTCGAGCGGTGGCACGAGCGGCGGGACGAGCACCGCGACGTCACCGCAGCCGCTGGGCACCCACGCGACCGGGTCCCTGCTGTGCGGGCTGATCCCGTCCGCCGCGGTCGAGCGGGCCACCGGGCGGACCCGCTACGACACGTACGGCCAGACCCTGCACAACCCCGGGAAGAGCGACTACGTCGGGACCTGCACGGTGGTGGACCGCAGCACCCGCGACACCCTCGTCGCCGCGAACATCCGCAGCTCCGACGCGGGGTTCGGGGACAAGGTGCGCTCCGAGGCCGCGGCGCACTCCCGGGAGTACACCTTCCCGGCCGCGCTGGGCATCGGCACCGCCCAGCACGAGGGATACCTGGCCCACAGCGGCAAGCAGCTGCGCGGCGGCCAGGCGTCGCTGCTGCGCGGCGACCGGGTGATCAACCTCGAGATCGACCTCGCCGCACCGGGCCGGGACCCGATGCCGGACGCGGTCGCGCTGACCCTGCAGATCGCGAACGCGCTGGACCTGCCGGCCGGCCCCAGCCCGACCGACCCCACCCCGACCGACCCCACCCCGACCGGTAGCAGCACAGCCGGCTGACCCGGGCCGGCGGGGCGCTCAGCCCGGCCAGGGCACCTGCACCGGCTGCCAGTCGCCGGCGCGGACCAGGACGCCGCGCCCGGCGGCGGTCGCCCCGCCGGTCGCGGTGCGCGGCAGCCGGAGGCCGAACAGGTCGCCGTCGTTCGGCTGCTGCGGGGCCAGCAGCAGGCCGGACCGGGACTTCTTCAGCGCCACGACCGGGCCGCGGTACACCCCGCTCAGCTCGTCCAGGGTGCCGGCCGCGATCACCGCGGACCCGGTGTCCCGGATCAGGCCAAGGTGCTCGGTGATCAGGTCCGGCAGCCACCCGTCAGCCCCGATCAGCTCGAGGTCGTCCAGCACCAGCAGGGACGGCGCGGCGGCGCCGGGGGCGAGACCGCGCACCGCGGCGGTGACCTCCTCGCGGGGCGCCTCGGCGGGCAGACAGGTCAGCAGCCCGGCGGACACGGCCGGGTCCGGGGTCAGGTCACGCAACGGGCTGACCCGGGCGGTGAGCACGACGGCGCGCCAGCCCCGCCGCAGGGCCGCGGTCAGGACCACCCGCAGCGCCGTGCTGCGGCCGCTGCGGCGCGGCCCGGCGACCAGGATCCCGGGACCGTGCTCGATCACGTCCAGGGCGCACAGCGACAGCACGTCACCGCCGACCCCGATCGGCAGGGCCGTGACGGGCAGCGGCTGCTCGGCGAGTCCGAGCGCCTCGTCCAGGGTGATCCGGGCCGGCAGCGGGTCGACCCGGAACGGCTGCAGCTCGCGCGGGATCCGCCCGGCCCGCTCGCCGGCCCGGCGGCCCAGCGCCTGCAGGGCAGCGACCTGCGCGGGGCCGCTCGGGTCGTCGGCCAGCAGCGTGACCTGGACCTCCTGGACACCCTCGGACCGGAAGCCCCGTCCGGGCGGCAGCTGCGCGGGGACCTGCCGTGCGGGCAGGCCGATCGAGGCGTAGTCGGCGGGATCGGCCAGGCGCAGCACGAGCTTGTCGTCGATCGTGGTGGACAGCCGCCCGACCAGACCGGTCCGGTCGCAGCTGAGCACG
Source organism: uncultured Actinomycetota bacterium (assembly GCA_963740575.1). Taxonomy (GTDB): domain Bacteria; phylum Actinomycetota; class Actinomycetes; order Actinomycetales; family Kineosporiaceae; genus CAVUET01. The sequence goes on from CAVUET010000003.1 coordinate 930,831, forward strand.
ACCTTGACACCGGCGCCCGCGCCCTCGGCGAGGATCTGCATCCACTGATCCACCAGCCGCCCGCCGTCGTAGGCATCGAAGGCGGCGATGAAGCCCTCCCAGCGGTCCAGCAGGACGAGCAGGTACGGCAGCCGCTGATCCGGCGGCGCGGCGGCGCGCTGCTCGCGCAGATCGGCGAAACCCTGCTCGGTCAGCAGGCGCTGCCGGCGAACGATCTCGGCCAGCAACCGGTCGGTCAGCCGCGCCAGCCGGCCCGGCTGGTCCCGGGTGACGACAGCCCCGGTGTGCGGCAGCCCCAGCAACGGCAGCAGCGCGTTGTTCCCGCAGTCGACGCCGTACAGGTGCACGTCCCGCGGATCGACGTCCCGGGCCACCGCGCCCGCGATCGCGCGCAGTGCCGTGGACCGTCCGGACCGGGGCGCCCCGATCACGCTCAGGTGCCCGGCGCCGGCGAGGTCGTACCGGGCGGCCTCCTGCCGCTGCCGGGCCGGCAGGTCGACGGCCCCGAAGGCCAGCGGCGGCACAGCGACCCGGGCCCGCCCACCCACGGGCAGCTCCGGCTCACCGGCGCCGTCCAGCGCGAGGGCGGCCTCCAGGGTGAGCCGCTCGGGCAGCGCGGGCAGCCACGGGCTGGGCTGGGCGGGCAACCGCAGTGACCGTGCGGTCTCGCCGAGAGCCTCCACCAGGGCGGCCAGGTCGGTGTCGTCGGACTCCTCGATCGCGACCGCGCGCGGGGCCGGCAGCGGCGCACCGAGCTCCGAGCGGGCCAGTTCGCGCACCCACGGCGCGGGCAGCCCGGTGCGTGCCGACCCGGGCCGACGGCCGCCGACCCGCGCCGACTGGAAGGCCACCAGGGTGGCGTGCCCGAGCCGCGCGTAGGCCCGCCCGGGGGTGCCGCGGGAGATCCGGGCGGCGTCCGGCGCCTCGATCACGTCGCTGCTCTCGCCCGCGTCGGTGACCCGCAGGGCGATCCGCAGGTTGGTGTTGGCGCGGATCTCCGGCGACACGACGCCGGACGGTCGCTGGGTGGCCAGGACGAGGTGGATCCCGAGCGAGCGGCCGCGCTGGGCGATGTTGACCAGGCCGGTGACGAAGTCGGGCAGCTCGCGGGCCAGCGAGGCGAACTCGTCGATCACGATGACCAGGCGGGGCAGGGGCTGCGGGCCGCCCGGGCGATCGGACAGCTCGGTGTAGTCCTCCAGGTCCTTCGCCCCGGCCGCGGCCAGCAGGTGCTCCCGGCGGCGCAGCTCGGCGGACAGCGACTCCAGGGCCCGGCCGACCAGATGGTCGTCGAGGTCGGTGACCATGCCGACGGTGTGCGGCAGCCGGACGCAGTCCTTGAACGCCGAGCCGCCCTTGTAGTCCACCAGCACGAAGGTGATGGCGTCCGGGCGGTTGGCTGCCGCCAGGGACGCGACCAGCGTCTGCAGCAGCTCGGACTTGCCCGCCCCGGTGGTGCCGGCGAGCAACGCGTGCGGACCGTCGGTGCGCAGGTCGATCGCGAGCGGTCCGTCCAGACCCTGCCCGACCAGCGCCCGGGTGGTCCGCCCGCCGGCAAGCCAGCGCGCCGCGATCCGGTCGGCCCGCGGCGGGTCCAGGTCGAGCAGGTCGAGCAGCCGGACGCCCGCCGGCAGCCCGACCTCGCCGCTGTCGCCGACGTCCCGGATCGGCGCCAGGCTTCGGGCCACCCGCTCGCACCAGCCGTCCGGCACCAGGTCGGCCCGCACACCCTCCACCACGTCCGCGCGCTGCCGCCTGACCCGCAGGCCGTCCAGGGTCTCGCTGACGACGGCGGTGCACTCCTCGGGCAGCAGGCGCTCGTCGGTGTCCAGGCAGATCGCCCGGATGCCGAGCGCCGGGCCGTCGGCCAGCAGCGGCACCACACCGGGCATGGAACGCAGCCGCCGGGCACCGTCGAGGACCACGACGAGATCGGGGTCGCGGAAGGTCATCGCCGCCTGCCGGGCGTCCGCCGCGGCCCGCTTGCGCGCGGCGAGCACGGCTCCCAGCTCTCCCAGCCGTCGGGCCACCGTCTCCGGATCGGCGCCGATCGACACCGGCGCGTCCGGGTCATCGGAGGTCCGCAGGTGCGGCAGCCAGCGCGCCCACTCCCACGGCTGGGCGTCGCCGCCGTCGGTGAGCACCACCATGCGGATGTCCCGGGGGCTCTGCAGCACCGCGAGCTGGGCGACCGCCCAGCCGGCCAGGCGGCGCGGCAGATCGCCACGGCCGGCGATTCCGAGCACGCCGGCCTCGCCCAGGGCCACCGTCACCGGGACCCCCGCGGCCGTCCAGGCGACCTGGCGGTCGTGATCCTGCTCGGCGTCCGGATCGTCGATCCGCACGTCCGACGGCAGGTCCCCGACCCCGAACCGGACTAGCAGGTGGTCCACGTCGCTGCGCCGGCGCTCCCACAGCCGGGCCCGTGGCCCGGTCGTCACCAGCAGCAGCTCACCCGCATCCGGCGCGGCGGCCCGGCGTGCGGCGGCCTCCTCGACCAGCGCCGCCCGGGCGGCCGCCTCGACGGCCGCCTTCCGCTCCCGGTACTCGGCCGTCGCCTGGCGATGGCTGCGCTTGCCGCTGCGCCGGTCGGACAGGTACGAGCCGACCGCGGTGATCGGCGAGAACACGCCGATCAGCAGGTAGTACCACATCTTGAACAGCAGCACGCCGCCGATCGCCAGCAGCAGCGGGGCCACCATCATCAGCAGCGGGAAGGCCCGCCGGGCCGGGGGCTGCGGCCGTCTCGGCAGCCGGAAGACCGTCTGCCGCAGCGGTGGCAGCAGCCGCGGCGGGCGGTTGTAGTCCAGCCGGACGCCGTCCTCACTGGGCTGCAGGGCGGCATCCGCCGGGGTCACGGGATCGGCCTGCAGATCGCAGCCGGGCAGCCGGAGGATCTGCGCCGGCAGCCACTCCAGCTCTGCGGTGACCGGCGTGCCGTCGATCGAGATCGCCGGGTCCGCAGCTGCCGGCCCGATGGCATCCAGGCCGGGCACCGGGGCCAGCCGGCAGCCGCCGTCGGCACGGACCACGAGCGTCAGCGCCACGGCGGGCAGCGCCGGATCCGGCAGCCGCACGGTGGCCTGCCGGCCGGAGCCGAGCTGCCACTCCCCCGGCGCCAGCCGGTGCACCAGGCCGGTGCCGTGGCCCGCGGTGACCCGGACGTCGAGCACGCCCTGGGGTTCGGCCGGAAGGCAGCCCGACGGGTCGCCGAGGCTGACCACGCAGCCTTCGCGCATCCCCGACCGGGACAGCTCGGCGCCGGGGTCGAGGGCCCGGCCGAGGACGTACGCGGGCATCCCCGCGCCGTCCCACCCTGAGCTGTCCCCCTCGGCCGGGTCAGCGGCGGCGTGGCGGTGGCGGCCGGAGGAGGGCTGCGGGCGCCGGGAGGCCAGGCTGATGATCGCGCCCATGCCCGTGCCGTCCCCTGGTCCCGCAGGATGTCCGGGCGAGGGCAGTGCCCCCGACCCGCGGGTGTGTTCCACCAGCGCGTCGATCACCAGGCGCGTCGCGGTGGCAGGGTCCGCGTCCACGACGACATCCGACCGATACCCGACCTGCGGGTCGGCCACGGTGAGCGTGAACCGCACCGGCGAAACCCTCCCTCGCTGGACCACCCGCACGCGGGCCGCGCTGGACGCGCAGCAGACTAGAGCCTGGAGCGCGTCCACCCCCGCCTCGGCGTTGTCCTCTGATATGAAAATGGGGTGTGCCGGGGCTCCGATGGCCCGATTCCAGATCAGAGGACGTGTCAGACACGATGCAGCGCACAGGCAAGCGACAGGGCAGTGGCGTCGGTGCCGCGCTGGTCGTGCTAGGCGTCGCGCTGACGGCGGGGTGCGGGCACTCGGTCTCGGTGCCGTCGGTCTCGGTGCCGTCGCTCTCGGTGCCGTCGGTCTCGATCCCGCGGCTGTCCGGCATCGACCTGAGCAAGACCGACCCGGCCAGCGCCAAGCACGCGGTCTGCACGGCCACCGACGTCTGGTTGAGCGCCGACGAGACGACCCGGCGGCTGATCCGCCCCACGGTAGAGACGGTGATCGCCCACTACCGGGCCAGCACCGACCGGACCACCCGGACGCTCGCAGCCTCCGCAGGGGTTCTGGTCAGCACCGACTCGATGTCGGCAGAGGCCAAGCGGTCCACCTGGAAGCGCCTCTGCGGCTGAGCCCGACGGACTCTGACCGAACCAGGCCTACCCGGAGGTGGTCCCGGAGGTGGTCCCGGCGGCGTCCACCGCGCCGCCGTAGCGGCGGTCGCGCTCGCGTACTCCTCGCACGCCCGCCACAGGTCCCGCCGGTCGAAGTCCGGCCACAGCACGTCCTGGAAGACCATCTCGGCGTAGGCCGCCTGCCAGAGCAGGAAGTTCGAGGTGCGCTGCTCGCCCGAGGGGCGCAGGAACAGGTCCACGTCCGGCATGTCCGGGTAGTACAGGTACCTCGCGACGGTCTTCTCGTTGACCTTCTCCGGGTCGAGCCGGCCGGCGGCCACGTCGCGGCGATCGCCGCGCGCCGCGTCCGCGATCTCGGCCCGCCCGCCGTAGTTCACGCAGATAGTCAGCGTCATGACGTCGTTGTCGCCTGGTCTGCTCCTCGGCGACCTCGAGCTCCTGGACCACGCTCTCCACAGCCTCGGCGCGGCGGCCGGCCCAGCGGACCCGGACGCCCCAGCGCGTCCATCTCGTCGCGGCGCCGCCGGATCACGTCGCGGTTGAAGCCCATCAGGAAGCGCACCTCGTCGGGCGAGCGGCTTCCAGTTCTCGGTGGAGAAGGCGTACAGCGAGATGTGCCTGACGCCCGATCTCGATCGCGCCCTCGAGGACGTCGAGCAGGGCGCGCCTCGCCGGCCTTGTGGCCCTCGGTGCGCGGCAGGCCGCGCTCCTTGGCCCAGCGGCCGTTGCCGTCCATCACGATCGCCACGTGCTTGGGGACGAGCTCCACCGGGATCTTCGGCGGCCTCGCGCCGGACGGGTGCGGAGGCGGCGGCTGCGGACTCGCGCCGCGGCGGCCGGGAACCACGCGTCTGCCGTGCGGCCCTCGACTCCGCGCTGGCGGCGTACCGGCACTGCACGGTCCTCTTCGTCAGCGCTCCACAAACCGCAGCGAGCGCACCGCGCTCCAGGTGCCAGTGCAGGTAGGCGGCGACCAGCCCGCTGCCCTCCCGGCGATGCCGGGGCTCGCTGGCGTCCGCGGTCTCCCAGTCCCCGGTCAGCAGCGCGCCCAGCAGCGCGAGGGCCTCCGCGTGCGGAGCCGCCGCGCCCGCCGGGCGGCACTGCGGGCACACCGATCCGCCCGTCGCGACCGAGAAGACCCGGTTCGGCCCGGGCGCGCCGCACCGGGCGCAGTCGGTGAAGCTCGGCGCATAGCCGTTGACGGCCAGCGAGCGCAGCAGGAAGGCGTCGAGCACCAGCTGCGGGCTCGTGCTGCCCGCGGCCAGCGTCGCGCAGCCCGCCGACGAGCAGCAGGATACTGCTGCACGGCGGGCTCGCCCTCGTGGTCGGTGAACCGCTCGGCGGTCTCCAGCATGGCCGTGCCGGCGGTGTAGCGGGCGTAGTCGGCGACGATCGCCGCCGCCGTAGCGGCGCGATCGTCTCGCTCTGGGTGCACGACGTCCAGCGACCGATCGCCCTGCGTACAACTGCACGTCGACGTGCGATGAACGGCTCCAGCCGGGCGCCCGAACTTGGACTTCGTCTGCCGCACGCCCTTGGCCACCGCCCGGACCCGGCCGTGGCCGCGGGTGAGCAGCGTGATGATCCGGTCCGCCTCACCCAGCTTCTGGGTGCGCAGCACGACTGCCGTCGTCGCGGAACAGACTCATGCCTCCATTCTCGCGCGCCGCCGGGCCAACAGGGACGCATCTGCCCTGGACAGCGCGCCGGGACCGGCCACAGCGGTGCCCACCGTGACGGTCACGGCCAGTCCGGATGCCAGCGAGTCCCAGGCCACCGCCGCCACCACGGCCTGGATCCGCTCGGCCAGCACGCCGACGTCGCCGTCCTCGGCCAGGACGACGACGAACTCGTCCCCGCCGTAGCGGATCACCGCGTCCTGGACCCGGCAGATCGACCGCAGCACCGACGCCAGACGGCGCAGCACCTCGTCGCCGACGTCGTGGCCGTGGCAGTCGTTCACGATCTTGAAGTGGTCGATGTCGATGAACGCGGTCGGCCGCGACGCCGCGCCGGGCACGGCGAGCAGCTCGTCCAGGAGCCTGCGGTTGCCCACGCTGGTCAGCGCGTCCTCCCACAACCGGGTGTGCTCACTGGCCATCCGCCGGGACAGCTGGGTCATCCGGTGCCGTGCGACCAGGTGCTCGAACCGGCCCTGGCGGTCCCGCCACAGCCGCTCCAGGGTGCCCAGCGCGACCTCGTGCCAGCGCCGGGTCGCCTCGGTCTCGCCGCGCAGGTGCACCTCGAGCTCGGCCAGCCACGCGGTGGCCACCCAGGCGGAGACCGGCTCGCCGACCCGGAGGGAGTCGTCCCGGATCTGCCGCGTGCCGGTGTAGGCCTCCTCGATGTCCCCCTCCCGGGCCCGGATGGATACCAGGGCGAGCCGCGGCAGCAAGCTCTCCCGGCCCAGCCCGGCCCGCGCCTGGGCCTGCAGCGACCGCTCGTCCACCGGTTCGCAGCGCAGCCGCTGGTAGGCGAAGTGCAGCATCGCGGTGGCCGAGACGACCTGCGAGTCGAGGCCCAGCTGGAGGGCCATCGTCTGGGCCCGGATCGCGACCGAGGCGCACTCGACGAAGCGGGCATCAGCATCCCGGTGCCGGCCGAGCAGCTCGAGGAACAGCCCCCAGGTGCCGAGGATCTCGGCCTCCTCGACGCCGGCGAAGACGCCCACGGCGCTGAGGGGACCGTGGATCTGCCCGGCGGTGCGCAGCAGTTCGGTGGCCGGGGCGAACAGCAGCGCCGAGCGCAGTGGCGAGGCCACCGACTGGCAGGCGGAGCCCCGGTTGTGCGACGTCCCGGAGTTCTCCATGATCAGCCCGTACGCCTCGGCCAGCTCATCCAGAGCGGCGACCGGCCTGCCCTGCTGGATCAGCGCCTGGGAATGCATGCCGAGCGCCTTGGCCCGCCAGAACGGGCCCGCCTCGGGCTCCAGGTCGTCCAGCAGCGCCTGGCTGGACATCCGAAGCCGGGACCAGTGCCCCTGCATCTCGTGCACCAGGCAGGCGATGTAGCGCAGGTACCTGGCGGTCTGGCGATCACCGGCGGCCTGCACGATCAGCATTGCCTCGGCGCAGGCGTTCAGCGCCTCCGCCACACGGTTGTCCACGTAGTACTCATGCGCCCAGTCGGACAGGATGTCGAAGGGCCCGAAGTCGCCGATCACCTCCGGCAGTCGCGACGGCTCACCCGTCACGTCGTCCATCACTTCGCCCGGCACGGCCGCCGTCACAGTTCCACCAGGGCATCGCGGCCGGTCCGCTTCGCCTCCCGCAGGGCCGCGTCGGACTGCCGCAACGCGGTCAGCACGCCACCGCTGCGGGCGACCCCCACGGACACCGTGACGTCCACACCGCCGGTGATCGCCCGCCAGTCCTCCGCCCGAACCCGCTCGATGATCCGCGCTCCGAGCGCCCTGGCCCAGGCGTCGTCACGCAGCAGCACGACGAACTCGTCGCCGCCGTAGCGCACCAGCACGTCGCCGGACCGGCAGCATCCGCGCAGCACGGCGGCGAGCCGGCGCAGCACGTCGTCCCCGGCGGCATGGCCGACCCGGTCGTTCACCTGCTTGAAGTTGTCCACGTCGAGGAACAGCGCCGCGGCCGCCTGGTCGGAGGCCAGTTCGAGCTCCAGCTGGCGACGGTTGCCCAAGCCGGTCAGGGTGTCGATCAGCAGCTCACGCTGGGTCCGCTCGCTGCGCTCGGCCAGCTCTCGGCGCAGGATCCGGTGCCGCAGATCGGCGATCCGCGCCTCCCGCTCCTGCCAGATCCGGCCCAGCCCCGAGGCGGCCACCTCCCGCCACAGCGCGCCGGCCGGATGCTCCCCCTGCTGCCTGCGCTCGGCCAGGGTCTCGACCTCGGCCGCGGCGACCTGCACGAGCCCCGCCCAGACCTCCCGGTGCCGCGGAGCGCAGGCGCGGTCGACCTGGGCCAGCAGCTCGCGGGCCTCCGCCAGCTGGCCCTCGGCCGCCGCGGCGCGGGCCAGCGCGACCCGCCCGGGCAGCCATTCCACCAGGTTGTCCGGCCGCTGCGTGGCCGCCAGGGCGGCCCGGGCCCGGGCCCGGGCCAGCTGGGGCTCCTGCAACCGCTCGGTCGCGAACGCCTCGACCGCCACCGCGCAGCCGACCAGGGCCTCACGGCCGGCCTGCACGGCCAGCCTGCGCATCCACAGCGCGGCGGAGATGGTCGCCAGGTGGTGGTGGATCGCCTCCCCGGTCTCGCCGAGCAGGTCCAGCTGGGCCGCCCACAGCGCGTGCACCTCGGCCAGCCGCCGGACCAGCAGAACGGCCGTGCCGGGCCCGAGCATCTCCTCGGCCCTGCCCCGGTCCGCCCCGCGGGCCGCCGCGACGGTGATCTCGGCGGCCGGCTCGAACAACAGCAGGCGCATCAGCACCGCCGCCACCGCCGAGCAGGCCGAGATGTGGTGATACCGGGTCGGCGGCTCCGCCTCCACGATGGCCAGGGCGCCGGCCAGCGCGTCCAGTCCGGACAGGATGGCCTCGCGGTCGACCTCGGCCGCGGCCATCAGGGCCAGCGCCTTGGCCCGCCAGAACCGGTCCCCGTCCGGCCCGATGACCGCGAGCATCCGGCGGGCCAGCTGGCTGGCCTGCTCCGGCCGGTCGAGCTCGAGCAGCGCCTGTCCGGCGATGTAGTCGAGGAACAGGACGCTGACCCGGTCCCCGAGCCCTTCCGCGATCCCGCGCGCCGCCGCGCAGGCCTGGACCGCGGCGGCCGGCCGCCCGTCGATCAGCAGGGCATGGATCCGGCTGACGGCGGGGTCGAAGGCGCCGAAATCGGGGAAGGCAGGCTGCAGGGCGCGACCCCCTGCGTCGGTCATGCCCCCTGCCCTCCTCACCGATCGCCGTACGTCGACCGGTACGGCCCGTACCCCGCACGCGGTTCGCCGGTGAGGCCGGGTCGGTCACGACCGCCCTGCCCAGTCTGGCCTTCGACGTCTGCGGCCGAAACCTCAAGCCACCGCACGGGTGAAACGGCCCGGCCCAGCACGCCGGGCGGGCGTGCCGGGTCGGGCCGCGACCTGCGGCGATCGATCACCCAGCGGGCCGTCCCACCGCCCGGTTGACCGCGGACACCACGGCCTTGAGCGAGGCGCGGACGATGTTGGTGTCGATCCCGACGCCCCACAGCACCCGCTCGCCCATCGCGCACTCGACGTAGGCGGCGGCGCTGGCGTCGCCGCCGGCGCTCATCGCGTGCTCGTGGTAGTCCAGCACCCGAACGTCGACGCCGTAGCCGGCCAGCGCGGCGACGAAGGCCGCGATCGGCCCGTTGCCGCTGCCCTCCAGTCGCACCGCCTGGCCGCCGTCCTCGAGGTCGATGGACAGGTGGTCGACGCCGTCGTCCTGGCTGTCCTGGCGGATGCCGCGGACCCGGAACCGGCCCCACGGCGACCTGCGGGCGCGGCAGGTACTCGTCGCCGAAGATCTCCCACAGCTCAGCCGGGGAGACCTCGCCGCCCTCGACGTCGGTGTGCCGCTGCACCACCTGGCTGAACTCGATCTGCAGTCGGCGCGGCAGGTCCAGGTGGTGCTCGTTCTTCATCAGGTAGGCCACGCCGCCCTTGCCGGACTGGCTGTTGACCCGGATCACGGCCTCGTAGGTGCGGCCCACGTCGCGCGGGTCGATCGGCAGGTAGGGCACCGCCCAGACCAGGTCGTCCACGCCCACGCCGGCCTCGGCCGCGTCCCGCGGCCATCGAGTCGAAGCCCTTCTTGATCGCGTCCTGGTGCGAGCCGGAGAAGGCCGTGTAGACCAGGTCGCCGCCATACGGGTGCCGCTCGTTCACCGGCAGCTGGTTGCAGTACTCGACGGTCCGGCGGACCTCGTCGATGTCGGAGAAGTCGATCATCGGGTCGACGCCCTGGCTGAACAGGTTCATCGCCGAGGGTCACCAGGCAGACGTTCCCGGTCCGCTCGCCGTTGCCGAACAGGCATCCCTCGACCCGGTCGGCGCCGGCCAGCATCCCCAGCTCGGCGGCCGCGACGGCGGTGCCGCGGTCGTTGTGCGGGTGCAGGGAGAGCACCACGTCGTCCCGGTGGTCCAGGTTCCGGGACATCCACTCGATCGAGTCGGCGTAGACGTTCGGGGTCGCCATCTCGACCGTGGCGGGGAGGTTGATGATCGCGGTGCGGTCCGGGGAGGGCTCGAAGACGCTCAGCACCTCGTTGCACACCCGCGCCGCGAACTCCAGTTCGGTGCCGGTGTAGGACTCGGGCGAGTACTCGAACCGGATCTCGGTCCCGGGTACGGTCTCGGCCAGCTTGCGGCACAGCCGCGCGCCGTCCAGGGCGATGTCCACGATCCCGTCCATGTCACTGCCGAAGACGACCCGGCGCTGCAGCACGGAGGTGGAGTTGTACAGGTGCACGATCGCCTGCCTGGCGCCGCGGATGGCCTCGTAGGTGCGCTCGATCAGGTGCTCGCGGGACTGGGTCAGGACCTGGATCACCACGTCGTCCGGGATGACGTCGTCCTCGATCAGATGCCGGACGAAGTCGAAGTCGGTCTGGCTCGCGGACGGGAAACCGACCTCGATCTCCTTGTAGCCCATCGAGACCAGCAGGTCGAACATCCGGCGCTTGCGCTCGGCGCTCATCGGATCGATCAGTGCCTGGTTGCCGTCCCGCAGGTCCACCGCGGCCCACTGCGGGGCGCGGGTGATGCGCTGGGTCGGCCAGGTGCGGTCGGGCAGCTCCACGGTGATCTGCTCGTGGAACGGGCGGTACTTGTGCAGGGGCATGCCGGACGGCTGCTGGGTGCTGTTCATCTCTCGCCTCACGTGATCAGTGCTGGGGCCCTATGGCTGGTCAACGAGCGACGGCCGGCACGCACGGAACTCCGCGGCGAGAAGACCGGCCTAACGGGCCTCGCCGCGGCGGCGAAGGAGGAGGAACGCCACGCGCACGTGTTACACCGTACACGACGCGCCCGAGCACTGGCTCCCGCCGACACAGCGGCGATACGCTGCATGATCTCGACACACAAGCGGTGTTCTGCGCGGATGCGGACCAACAGGGCAGCGAGGGCCGACAGGTGACAGACGGACCCGGCCAGGGCACTGGCCCCGGTGGTGACGGATCGACCGGGAGTGCCGGGTTCCCGGCCACGGCGGTGAGCCAGGATCCCGGGCCGGAGGTCATCCCCGGGCACAGCGCCGCCGTCCGGGGGGCGCTGGCCAAGCTGGACACGACGGTGGCGCATCCGGCCCGGGTGTACGACTACTGGCTCGGCGGCAAGGACAACTTCGGCCCCGACCGCGAGGCTGCCGAGCAGGTGATCGCGATCAACCCGGGCATCGTCCCGGGAGTCCGCATGAACCGGGCCTTCCTGGTCAGGGCCGTCCGGCATCTGGCGGCGTCCGAGGGCATCCGGCAGTTCCTCGACCTCGGCACCGGGTTGCCCTCGGCCAACAACGTGCACGAGGTGGCCCAGTCCGTCGCGCCGGAGGCGAGGGTCGTCTACGTCGACAACGACCCGATCGTGCTGGTCCACGCGCATGCGCTGCTGACCGGTACCCAGGGCACCGTGAACTACATCGACGCCGACATCCGCGATCCCGGGGCGATCCTGCGCGAGTGCGCCCGGACCCTGGACCTGACCCGGCCGGTCGCCCTGCTGCTGCTGATGACCCTGCAGTTCCTGCCCGACGACGACGAGGCCCACGGCGTCGTGTCAGCCCTGATGGACGCGCTCCCTTCGGGCAGCTTCCTGGTGGTGTCGCACCCGGCGACGGACGAGCGCGCCGGCAACCAGGGCACCGCCCGCTACAACCAGGTGGTCTCCACGAAGATGGTCCGGCGCTCCCGCGAGGAGGTCAGCCGGTTCTTCGCCGGGCTCGAGTTGCTGGCGCCCGGTGTGGTGTACCTGCCCGACTGGCGGCCCGAGGACGCCCGTCCCGAGGACGCGGTGCCCCCGCCGCCGATCGATCCGGAGGACGAGCAGGCGCAGGCACCCCCGCCGCCGTCGCCGGGATGGTGCGGGGTCGGCCGCAAGCCATAGCCACGAGCCGTAGCCACGATCGCCGTAGCAGACTGGGCGCCATGTCCACCACGGCGCTGACCACCTGCCCGCTCTGCGAGGCGACCTGCGGGCTGACCGTCGAGCTCGAGGGCTCCCGGGTGCTGCGGGTCCGGGGCGACGCGCAGGACCCGTTCAGCGGCGGCTACACCTGCCCCAAGGGGCTGACCCTCGGCGACCTGCACCACGATCCGGACCGGCTTCGGGCGCCGCTGGTCGACGGCCGCGAGGCGAGCTGGCAGGACGCCTGGCAGGCGGTGCACGAGCGGCTGGGACGGGTCCGGGCCGAGCACGGACCGTCCGCCCTGGGGCTCTACCTCGGCAACCCGAACGTGCACAACCTCGCCGGCGTGCTGTTCGCGCCGGTGGTGGCTCGGGCACTGGGCAGCCGGAACGTGTTCAGCGCCTCGACCAGCGACCAGATGCCGAAGCAGGTCGCGGCGGTGCTGATGTACGGGGACCCGTTCAGCATCGCGATCCCGGACCTGGACCGGACCCAGCTGCTCGTGGTGCTGGGCGCCGACCCGCTGACCTCCAACGGCTCCCTGATGACGGCCCCGGACCTGCCCGGCCGGCTGAGGGCGCTGCGCCGCCGCGGCGGGCGGCTGGTCGTGGTCGACCCGCGCACGTCCCGGACGGCCCGGGCCGCGGACCTGCACCTGCCGATCCGGGCGGGCACCGACGCCCTACTGCTGGCGGCACTGGCGCACACCCTGCTGGCCGAGGACCTGGCCCGCGGTCCCGGGCCACACGTCAGCGGCGGGCAGGCACTGCCCGAGGCGCTGGCCGCGTTCACCCCGGATGCGGTCGCCGGGCCGACCGGCATCCCGGCGGACGCGATCAGGGGCCTGGCCCGCGCCCTGGCCGCTGCGCCGTCGGCCGCCGTGTACGGCCGGATCGGCACGACCACCACCCGGTTCGGCACCCTCGCGTCCTGGCTGGTGGACGTCGTCAACGCGCTCACCGGCAACCTCGACTCCCCCGGCGGCGTGATGTTCCCGCTGGCGGCGGCCGGGCAGAGGAACTCCTCGCCCACGTCCGCGGCGCGACCGCCGCGGTTCGGCCGGTTCCGCTCCCCGCTGCGTGGCCTGCCCGAGGTGCTCGGCGAGCTGCCGTCGGCGGTGATGGCGGAGGAGATCCAGGCCGGGAACGTCCGCGCGCTGATCACCATCGGCGGCAACCCGGCGCTGTCGGCACCCGACGCCGGCCGGCTCGAGCAGGGCCTGGCCGGTCTGGACCTGCTGATCTGCGTCGATCCGTACCTGAACGAGACCAGCCGGCACGCCGACGTCGTGCTGCCGGTGCCGTCCCCGCTGGAGCGGGCGCACTTCGACCTCACCTTCACCCAGCTCGCGATCCGCAACGTGGCCCGGTACAGCCCGCCGGTGCTGCCGTCGGCGCTGCCGCCGGAGTGGCGGACCCTGGCCCGGCTGGCCGCGATCCTGTCCGGCGGCGAGCCGGACGCCGACCCGGACGCGGTCGAGGGGCTGCTGCTGCGCACGCTGATCGGGCGGGAGGTGGCCGCAGAGGGCTCGCCGATGGCAGGGCAGGACCCGGACACCGTGATCGAACAGCTGGACGGGACATCCGGCGAGGAGCGCGTACTCGACCTGCTGCTGCGGGTCGGGCCCTACCGGCTGAGCCTGGAGGAGCTGGAGCGCAGCCCGCATGGGCTGGACCTCGGGCCGCTGCAGCCGCGGCTGCCCGGTCTGCTGCGCACCCCGTCCGGGACGGTCGAGCTGGCCCCGCAGCCGCTGCTGGACGACCTGCCCCGGCTGCGGGCCGCCCTGGCGGAGCCGCCCGACGGGCTGCTCCTGGTCGGGCGGCGGCACCTGCGCTCGAACAACTCCTGGGGTCACAACGTGGCCGCGCTGGTGGGCGGCTCCAACCGGTGCACGCTGCAGATCCATCCGGACGACGCCACCGCCCGCGGGCTGCAGGACGGCGGGCAGGCCACGGTCAGCTCGACCGCGGGCCGGCTCGAGGTGGAGGTCGAGGTGACCGACCGGATCATGCCGGGGGTGGTCAGCCTGCCGCACGGCTGGGGTCACGACCTGGCCGGGGTCCGGCTCGGCGTGGCCCGGTCGGCGGGCGGTGCGAACACCAACGTGCTCACCCCGCCCGACGTGGACCCGCTGTCAGGGACCGCGGTGCTGAACGGGATCCGGGTCGAGGTCTGCGCCTGAGCTGGGGTGGCGCCGTATCGGCGCGCGCTCGGCAGTCACAACACGGCTCGGCCCGGCGTGTCGACGGGTGTCGCGGCCGTTGTGACTGCGGACGGTGCGCTCAGCCCGGCAACCCCGCACTCGGCCGGCGCGCATCGGGAACTGTCGGTGCTTGCCGCGACAGTGGTCGGATGGTCAGTTGGCAGGCGTTCACGGCCGCGGCACCCGAGCTGGCCGAGCTGGTTCGGGCCCGGTTCGACGCGCACAAGCACAAGACGATGGCCACCATCCGGGCGGACGGGTCGCCGCGGATCTGCGGCACCGAAGTAGAACTCAGCAACGGGCAGCTCCTGCTCGGCGGGATGCCCGGCAACCGGCGATTCCAGGATCTGCGCCGCGACCCGCGGGTGGCGATCCACTCCGGGTCCGACGACCCCGACGACGGCTGGGCCGGTGACGCGAAGCTGTCCGGCGTCGCGGTCGAGATCAGCTACCAGCAGGCCCGCGAGATCCTCGGCGACGGGCTGCCCGAGCTACCGTCCGGGCCGTTCGAGATGTTCCGGATCGAGATCACCGAGGCCAGCGTGGTCCGGCTCGGGGACAGCGCCGAGCAGATGCTGATCATCGACAGGTGGAACTCGAAGGACGGGGCACGCACGATTCGGCGCTGACCGCACGACTGCGCGTTGTGCTCAGCTGGGGCTGTCCGCGGCCGGGCGGCCGCCGCGCCAGGCGTACCGATGCTCGGGCCTGCCCGCGGAGCCGTACCGCAGGGACATCCCGACCCGCCCGGCGTCCACGAGGTCGGACAGGTACCGCTGGGCGGTGGCCCGGGACACCCCGAGCCGCTCGGCGACGTCGCCGGCCGACATCGGCCGGGAGGTCTCGCGCAGCACCTGCTCGACCCGGACCGCGGTGTGCGCCGACCGCCCCTTGCGCACCCCGGCGGCCAGCCGGTCGCCCTCGTGCAGCAGCAGGACCGCGCGGTCGATGTCCACCTGTTCGAGCGATCGCTCCGCACCGAGATGTCGCCGGTACCGCGCGTACGCGGTCAACCGTTGCGCGAGGTCCTCGGCGCCGAACGGCTTGACCAGGTAGTTCACGACGCCGTGCCCGAGCGCGGCCCGCACCGAGGCGGCGTCGTTCGCGGCGGTCAGCATGATCACGTCGCAGGCGAGCTCCGGAACGATCTCCAGACCCGTGCGGTCCGGCAGGTAGAGATCCAGCAGGACCAGGTCCGGCTTCAGCGAGCGGGCCGAGGCGAGGGCCGCGGCCGCCGTGTGCGCCACGCCCACGGCCTCGAAGTCCCGCACCGAACGCACGAACCGGGCGTGCAGGTCGGCCACCCTGAAGTCGTCGTCCACCACCAGGGTCCGGATCATCCGTCGTCCTCTCCGAGCGCCACCGCCGGAACCGGGACGGCATCACCGCCCTCGCGGCCTGCGGTGATCCCGCCCGGCGGCGCCGTCACCAGCCCCGGCAGCCGGGCCACGAACAGCGCGCCGTGCTCGCCGCCCCCGGCGTCGGCGAGCCGGACGTCCCCACCGTGGCTGCGCGCGACCTGGCGGACCAGCGCGAGGCCGGTGCCGTGCGGACGGCTGGTGTCGGGGTCGGTGCTGACGCCGTCCTCGAAGACCTGCCCCGCGAGCTGGTCGGCCACGCCGTCGCCGCTGTCCGCCACGGCCATCTCCAGGTCGAGCCCGTCCTGCAGCAGCGACACGTCGACCGTGGCGGGGCGCCGCCGCCCGGAGGCCGCGGCGCGGACGCCGTTGTCGATGAGATTGCCGAGCACCGTGACGGCGTCCAGCGGTGCCGCCAGCCGGCCACCGACGCGGGAGCCCGAGACCAGGCGCAGGTCCACCCCGTGCTCCCCCGCGGTGGCTCGCTTGGCCACGAGCAGCCCTCGCAGGTACGGGTCCCGGACCCAGACGATGTCGTCGGTGTCCACCGACAGGGGGTCGGCGGCGAGCTCGCGCAGGTAGTCCCGGGCATCATCGACGTGGCCGATCTGCAGCATCCCGGCCAGGGTGTGCAGCCGGTTGGTGTACTCGTGGGACTGCGCCCGCAGCGCGTCCGAGAACGCCCGCAGGGCCTCCAGTTCGGTGCTCAGATCGTCCAGCCGGCTGCGTTCGCGCAGGGTCAGCACGTAGCCGAGGTCCCGGCCGTCGCGGACCACGGGACCGCCGGTGAGCAGTACCGCCTTGTCCCCCAGGACGGCGACCTCGGCGCGCAGCGGCCGTCCCGCGATCAGGGCGTCATGGACCCGTGGCGCCAGCCCGGCCGCGGCCAGCGGTGTCCCGGCAGGGGGCGCGGTGCCCAGCAGGCGGGCCGCCTCCGCCGTGCACACGGTCACCACGCCGGACGTGTCGACCGCCAGCACGCCGTCGGCCACGCCGTGCAGCACCGCCTCCTGCTCGCGCAGCAGCTCGGCCATCTCCCACGGCTCCAGCCCGAGGGTCTGCCGCTTGAGCCGGGCCGCGAACCCGGCCGCGGCGAGCAGCCCGGCCAGCAGGGTGCACCCGGTGAACACCAGCGCGTCCCTGATCAGCTCCGCGGTCCGCCGGGACACCTCGCCCGCGGGGATGCCGACGCTCACTTCGCCGCGCACGACCCCGCCCGCCGAGCGCAGCGGCACCTTGCCCCGGGCCGACAGGCCGAGCGTGCCGCGTTCGAGCGCGGTCACCTCCGCCCCGGCCAGCACCCGCGACGGGTCCGTGCTCACCCGCTGGCCCAACTCGGCCGGGTTGGGATGGGACATCCGCACGCCGTGATCGTCGGTGACGACGACGAAGAGCGCGCCGGTGCGCAGGCGCACGGCCTCCGCCAGCCGCTGCACGGTCGGGGTGTCGTCCGCGGTCACGCCCTGCACGATCGCCGGGTCTGCGGCCACCGACCGGGCGATGGCCAGAGCCCGCTGCTCGTACTGACGCTCCATCTCTCCGCGCAGCAGCAGCACCACCAGGCTGGACCCGATCGCCACAGCGACGACCAGCAGCCCGACCAGGGTCAGGAAGGCCTGGGTCCGCAGCGGCAGCGCGCGTCGGAACATGTGGCGACTGTAAGTCAGGTCACACCCTCTCGGGCTCGTGCGCAGAATGAACAGAACATCGAGAAAGCGCAGTGTTCACGCAACGGTCACAACACTTCGCAGGTCGCACCCACCCTGCCTACGGTCCTCCGCCATGGCAGAGACGCACATCACAGCACCGGAGCCGCAGGCTGCGGCCCCCGCGGCCGGGGCGAGGCCCGCGGCCATCGAGCTGCGCGGTGCCGGCAAGCGGTTCACCACCCGCAGCGGCGAGTACACCGCAATCCGGGACGTCGACCTGACCGTCCGCCGGGGCGAGTTCGTCGCCCTGGTCGGCCCCACCGGCTGCGGCAAGTCGACCACCCTCGGGCTCGTCTCCGGTCTCACGCCGACGAGCGAGGGAGAGGTCCGGGTCAACGGGGACATCGTCAACCGGGACGCCGGCAACGGGATCCCGGCGGGCCTGGGTTACATGTTCCAGAACGACGCCGTGATGCCGTGGCGGACCGTCGTCGACAACATCGCCGCGGGGCCCCTGTACCGGGGCACCGACAAGCGCAGCGCCCGCCGGGAGGCGACCGAGTGGGCGGCCCGGGTCGGGCTGACCGGCTTCGAGCACCACCACCCGCACCAGTTATCCGGGGGCATGCGCAAGCGCGTGAGCCTCGCCCAGACCCTGATCAACCGCCCGACGACGCTGCTGATGGACGAGCCGTTCGGCGCGCTCGACGTGCAGACCCGCGGCCTGATGCAGGACCTGCTGCTGGACCTGTGGTCGGGCAGCGGCGCCGCGGTGATCTTCGTGACCCACGACATCACCGAGGCGGTCGCCCTCGCCGACACCGTTGTGGTGATGACCGCGGGCCCCGCCACCGTCAAGGACGTGGTGCCGGTCGACCTGACTCGACCACGACGGGTCGAGGAGATCCGCCTCACCGAGGAGTTCCTCGTCCTCTACCGCCGCGTCTGGGAGTCCCTCCGCGAGGAAGTGGAGATCACCCGGGCCCGAATGGCGAAAGCCGGAGCAGGAGGGTCCCGTGTCGCCTGAGACCAGCACGCGCGCCGCCGGCACCGCCGTCTCGACCGGGGCGCCCGCACCGACCACACCGACCGGCCGCACCCGCCCACGGGTCCGGGCCCGGGGGCGGGCCACGGTGCACCTGGTCCGGGTCCTGGTGGTGATTGCCATCGTGGCCGGTTGGGAGGCCGCCGCCAGCGGGCTGATCGACCCGTTCTACTACTCCAAGCCGTCCCGGATCCTCGGCCGGCTGGAGGACTGGTTCACCGGCGGAACCCAGTTCGGCTCGATCTGGGAACAGATCGCCGTGACCCTCCAGGAGGCGGTGTACGGCTTCCTGATCGGCTCCCTCGCAGGGATTGTGCTGGGCGTCCTGCTCGGACGCGCCCGCTTCCTGGCCGACGTCTGCGCCCCGTTCATCAAGGCCGCCAACGCGATCCCACGGATCGTGCTGGCCTCCCTGTTCGTCATCTGGTTCGGGCTCGGCGTCTCCTCGAAGGTGGCCACCGCCGTCGTCCTGGTGTTCTTCGCCGTGTTCTTCAACGCCTTCCAGGGCGCCCGCGAGGTCGACAGGAACCTGATCGACAACGCCCGGATCCTCGGCGCCGGGCGCCGCCAGGTGGTCACCACGATCGTGCTGCCGAGCGCCACCACGTGGATCCTCGCCAGCCTGCACGTCGCCTTCGGATTCGCCCTGATCGGCGCGGTGGTCGGCGAGTACACCGGAGCCGACCGCGGCCTCGGGCTGCTGATCGCCACCGCCCAGGGCACCTTCGACCCGGCCGGCATCTACGCCGCGATGATCATCATCACGGTGATCGCGCTGACCGCCGAATGGCTGCTCACCCTGCTCGAAGGGCGCCTGCTGGCGTGGCGGCCCACCCCGTCTCACCGGGAGCAGAACGGCTGACCACGTCGAGCCTGCCCGCGCCGACCCACCCTGCCCGTCCCCCAATCCCATCTCCATCGCCATGCCCATCCACAGCTGCCCCTCGAGGGAGAGGACTCCCATGCGCGCACCACGGTCCCGTGTGCTGACCACCACCGCCGTCGCCGTCACGATGCTCCTGCCGCTGGCCGGCTGCGGGCGCACGTCCAGCGCCTCCGCCTCGTCCGGCGGCGACGCCGGCGGCACGGTGAAGATCATGATCGGCGGTATCGACAAGGTGATCTACCTGCCGGCCAAGCTGACCGAGCAGCTCGGCTACTTCAAGGACGCCGGCGTCGACGTCCAGCTGCTCACCGAGCCGTCCGGCGCGCAGGCCGAGAACGTCCTGGTCTCCGGGGACGTGCAGGGCGTCGTCGGGTTCTACGACCACACCATCGACCTGCAGTCCAAGGGCAAGTGCATCACCAGCGTGGTCCAGCTCGCCAAGGTGCCGGGCGAGGTCGAGGTGGTCTCGACCTCGAAGGCGTCGTCCATCGCCTCGGCCCGGGACTTCAGTGGGATGCGGCTAGGCGTAACCAGCCCTGGGTCGTCCACGGACTTCCTCACCCGCTACATGGCGGTGCGCGCCGGGCTGGAGACGAAGGACTACACCACGGTCAAGGCCGGCGCCGGTCAGACCTTCATCGCGGCCATCACCAACGGCGGCATCGACGCGGGGATGACCACCGATCCGACCGTGGCCACGCTGCTGTCCAAGAACCAGGCGAAGATCCTCTACGACATGCGCACCGAGCAGGGCAGCCGGCAGGCTCTCGGCGGGCTCTACCCGGCGGCGTCGCTGTACATGGACTGCGCGTACGTGCAGAAGAACGCGGCGACGGTGCAGAAGGTCGCGACCGCTTTCGTCCGGACGCTGCGCTGGATGGCCTCCCACTCGGCCCAGGACATCGCCGCGAAGATGCCCGCCGACTATGGAAAGGGCGATCCTGCGCTGTACGTGAAGGCGGTCGGTGACAGCAAGGGCAGCTTCACCAGCGACGGGAAGAT
The DNA here is from genome assembly GCA_963740575.1 of uncultured Actinomycetota bacterium. Lineage (GTDB taxonomy): Bacteria > Actinomycetota > Actinomycetes > Actinomycetales > Kineosporiaceae > CAVUET01. Next base: position 951,183 of record CAVUET010000003.1, read on the forward strand.
GCCCGCCGAGGGTCCCGCGAACGTCCTGCGGGTGCTGGCCTCGTTCAACGAGACCGTGATGGCGAAGAAGGACTCCATCGACCTGGCCAAGACCTTCACGACGATGTTCGTGGACGCCGCCCCAGCAGGCTGACCCCGCAGGCTGACCCCGCAGGCTGACCCTGAACCCCGGCGAGTGCGGGCAGTTCGGCAGCGCCGCTCCGGCGTGTCCCTGCCGAACTGCCCGCACAACCCCCTCAGGCCAGCAGCCGCCGTCGCAGCCGGATCGATGACAGCGTCAGCAGCGCCGCGCCCACCGCGCCGAGAACGAGCAGCGGCCCGGCGATGTCCGCGAGGTGCCCGTCGTGGGACAGCAGCGTGGTCCACGCGTCCACGGCCCAGGCGTGCGGGGAGACGTGGCCGATGGTGCGCATCACCGGCGCCACGATGGCCAGCGGCCACATGCAACCGCCGAGCATGCCCAGCCCGATGCCCAGCGCGGGCCCGATCGCCGTGGCCTGCTCGGCGGTCCGGAAGACGGTGCCGCTGAGCATGCCCGCCCCGGCTCCGACCAGCGCCCAGACCGTGATGAGTGCGCCCGCCGCGACCGGATCACCCCAGTCGACACCGAACAACAGGGCGCCTGCCCCGACGATGAGCAGCGACTGCAGCAGCGCCATCAGCAGGTAGCACAGCGCCTCGCCCAGCACGATGCTGCTGGGCCGGACCGGCGAGGCCAGCGCGCGGGCGTGGATGCCGAGGCCGCGGCTCTGGATCAGCGCGGCTCCACCGGCCAGGGCGTTGACGAAGACGAACAGCACGAGCATGGTCGGCGCGCTGTAGCTGAACCCCTTGGGCAGGATCTGGCTGGCGCTGTTCACGACCTGCACGCGGACCGCCGCCATCGGCGTACCCGCCTGCAGCCGCGCCGCCAGGGCGAGATGCCCGCGCACGCTGCCCCCGGCCTGCCGGGCGGCGAAGGCGGCCGCCTGGACGCGGGCACCCTGCCGGGCCACGATCGCGGAGACCATCGCGGACGTCGCCTGTCGGGTACCCGGGTCGCTGCCGGTGAGCAGGGTGAGCCGGCCCTGCTGTCCGGCCGCCAGCCCGGCGTCGAACCCGGCCGGAATGATGATCGCGGCGTCGCGCTGCCCGCGGCGCACGGCGGTCCTGGCCGCATCGGCGTCCCGGTAGGTGGTCACCGTGACGGCATCGGAGGCCCGCAACTCGCGGACCAGATCGGTGGCCAGCGTGCCGCTGTCCTGCACGACGACGCCCACCCGGACGGTCGAGTAGCCGCCGACGCTGGCGCCGACGATGAGGATGACGAGGAACGGCAGCAGGACGAGGAAGAACAGCCCGGTACGGTCCCGGGAGATCCGGCGCAGCTCGGCCCCGGCGATCACCAGCGCCCTCCGCATCACCGCAGCACCGCCCTTCGGGAGAGCATGATCGCGGCTGCACCGGTCACCGCGGCGAAGGCCAGGATGGCGAGCAAGGGCAGGGCGGTCGCCTGCACCGCATCCGCCCCGGTGGCCAGGTCGGTGAAGGCACGCAGCGCCCAGCCGTTCGGCGTGGCCAGCGCCAGGGTGCGCATGATCTGCGGCGCGCCGGCGAGCACGATGAAGTTCCCGCCGAGCAGGACCAGCCCGAAGGTGGCCAGCGAGGCCAGCCCCTCGGCCTGCCGTTCGGTCCGGGACGCGACGGTCACCAGGGCCGTGATCGTCACCAGAGTCAGGCCCATCGCCACGATCAGCGCGGCGGCCGCGGCGGGCGGTCCCCAGTCGGCGCCGAACAGCAGACTGGTGACCAATGCCATCGTGGTCAGGCTGGCAACCCCGTAGACGAAGGTGGACAGAGCCTTGCCGGCCAGCACGACCCACGGTCGCACCGGCGCCGCCGAGATCCGGTCCAGGGTGCCGTCGCGCCGCTCGGCGAAGAAGCTGCGAGCGCCGAAGCCGATCGCGAAGTACATGAAGAAGATGCCCATCGCTGGGCCGTAGTAGTCGATCGCCGTCAGCGCGGAGGAGCCTGCCTGGTCGGCGACGAGTTGCTCGGGCATCACCAGTTTCGCCGCCGCCTCCGCCAGGTCCCGCAGGGACGACTGCGGGGCACCCGAGGCCAGTGCCGTGGCGACCGACAGCCGGTCCGCCGACACCTGGGCGGTGAAGGCCTGGGTGACCGAGGACGCCAACTGGCCCGCGATCGTGCTGTCCACGCTGGCCAGCACCTGCAGCTCCACGGCCGGGCCGTCATGCGCCGCGGCGGTGAAGCCGGCCGGGATCACGATCGCCGCACCGAGTCCGCCGTCGTCCACCTCGCGGCGGGCCTGCTCCACCGTCGGCAGGGTCCGCACCGAGACGACGTCGGCCAGGTCGGGGCTGCGCAGCATGGTCAGGAAGGCCCCGGCCACCGGGCCGTGATCGGAGTCCACCACGCCCATCGTGACGTGATAGCTCTCGGTTCCCTTGAACGCGAAGCTCATCAGCGCGGCGATGATCAGCGGCGCGACGAAGCCGAGGATCAGGGCCGAGCGGTCGCGCAGCCGCTGGCGCAGGTCCTTGCGGGCGATCAGCAGGACGATGCTGAGCTGTGGGTTCGGCGGCTGCGGGTTCGGCGGCTGCGGGTTCGGCGGCTGCGGGTTCGGCGGCTGTGGGTTCGGCGGCTGTGGGTTCGGCACGGCTACTCCCGCAACGCGGTTCCGGTCAGGTGCAGGAAGACGGCCTCGAGGTCGGGCTCGACCACCTCCACGCTGCGGACGGCGGTGTGGTTCCGCTCGGCCAGCTCGAGCACCGCCGGGAGCACGTGCCGCCCGTCCCGGGCCAGGACCTGGACGTGGCCGTCCGAGCAGGTGGCGTCGTCCACGCCGGTCAGGCCGCGGCAGGCGGCTGCGAAGGTGTGCAGGTCACCGAGCGCACTCAGCTCGATCCGGTCGTGCTCGCGGACGAGGTCGACCAGTTCGCGCTGCGTGCCCTCCGCGATCAGCCGCCCGTGGTCGATGATCCCGACCCGGTCGCAGAGCCGCTCCGCCTCCTCCATGTAGTGCGTCGTGTACAGCACCGCCATGCCGAGAGCCCCGAACGAGCGCACCGCTTCGAGGATCGCGTGCCGGCTCTGCGGGTCCACGCCGACCGTGGGCTCGTCCAGCACGAGCAGCGTCGGCTCGTGCACCAGCCCGGCGCCGATGTTGAGGCGTCGTTTCATCCCGCCGGAGAAGGACTCGACCTTGTCGCCGGCCCGCTCGCGCAGATCGACGAGGTCGAGCACGGCAGTGACCCGGGCCGCGAGCCGCCGACCGCGCAACCCGTACAGACGCCCGAAGAACCGCAGGTTCTCGGCCGCTGTCAGATCGGGATACAGCGCGATGTCCTGCGGCACGTAGCCGATCATGGAGCGAGCCCGGTCCGCGTCGTCGTCCAGCGCGTGGCCGGCGATGTGCACCGACCCGCCGTCACGGCGCAGCAGCCCGCAGGCCATCCGGATCGTCGTCGTCTTGCCCGCCCCGTTCGGGCCGAGCAGGCCGTAGGTCTCACCCGGCTGGACCGAGAAGCTGATGTCGTCGACCGCCACCCGGTCGCCGAACCGCCGGGACAGCTGCGTGCACCGCAGCACGGGGTCCCCGCTGCCGGGCGGTGCGTCTGCAGAGATGGCCATGATCCGATCGTGGTCACCCTGCCCACCACCCACCTGGGCCATAGGTCCGTGGTACCCCTGCTCGACTCAACCCCTGCTCGACTCAACCTCTGGTATGGAATCGGGGTATCACGAAGATCGGATACCCCGATTGCATACCAGATGTTCATGCCGCGCCGTTGGCGCCCTTGGGTGGGTGAAACTGGGGGCGCGTCTCCCGTTGACGTCGTTCCTGTGTGGTACCTGGTGAGTCCGGATACCAGATTGACGCTGGAGCCCGCCCGGTAGGTGCCCCGGGTTGCTGCCGTAGAGCGCGTGTCTCAGAGTCTTGATCTTCACGGGCTCCCGGGAGGCGCTGGTCAGCGGTGACGACGAAGGCGGGTGAGTGGTGTGGAGATCGTGCTTGAGCGGGTGGCGGGCATCGATGTCGGGAAGAAGGAGATCGCGGTCACCGTCCGGGCCCCCGGCGGCGGCCCGGGCGCCGCGCGGGTGGAGACCACCCGGAAGTTCAAGACGTTCTACCCGGTGCTGGCGGTGATGACGGCCTGGCTGGCCGAGCAGGGTGTCACGCACGTGGTGATGGAGTCCACGGGGATCTATTGGCGGCCGGTGTTCCACGCCCTGTGCGAGGGCGAGGTCGACTTCGAGGTCCTGCTGGTCAACGCCGCGCATGTCAAGACCGTCCCGGGCCGTAAGACGGACGTGAAGGACAGTCAGTGGCTGGCCCAGTTGCTGGAGGTCGGCCTGCTGCGGGGCAGTTTCATCCCGCCCAAGGAGATCGCCGCGATCCGGGAGATCACCCGGTACCGCAAGAAGCTCATCCAGTCCCGCACCAGTGAGTTGCAGCGGTTGGGCAAGGTGTTGCAGGACGCCGGGGTGAAGATCGACTCGGTGGCCTCCAGCCTTTCCACCAAGTCCGCCCGGGACATGATCGAGGCGCTGATCGGCGGCCAGCGGGACCCGCGGGTGCTGGCCGATCTGGCCCGGGGGGTGATGCGCAGCAAGATCCCGGACCTGTCGATGGCGCTGGCCGGCCGGTTCGGTGACCACCACGCGGTGCTGGCCCGGCTGCACCTGGACATGATCGACCATCTGGAGCAGATGATCGCCCGGCTGGACGGTCAGGTGGAGGCGATGACAGTCCCTTTCTGCGCGCAGATCCAGGGCCTGTGCACGATCCCGGGGATCGCTGAGCGCACCGCCCAGGTCATCATCAGCGAGATCGGGGTGGACATGTCCCGGTTCCCGACCGCAGCGCACCTGGCGTCCTGGGCCGGGTTGTGTCCGGGCAACAACGAGTCGGCCGGCAAGCACCACAGCACCCGTACCCGCAAGGGCAACCGGGAGATCCGCACCGCGCTGGTCGAGGCAGCCTGGGCGACCGCCCGCACCAACACCTACCTCGGGGCGAAGTTCCGCCGCCTACACCGCCGGTTCGGCCAGAAGAACGGCGGCAAGGCCGCCGTCGCCATCGCCCACGACCTGATCATCATCGCCTGGCACGTCCTGCACGACGGCGTCGCCTTCTACGACCTCGGCCCGGACTACTACACCCGCCCCGACACCCCCGCCCACCACCACCGCAAGGACTACCTCGTGCGGGAACTGCAGGCCCTCGGCTACACCATCCAGATCAACACCCCAGCAGCCTGAACAAACCAAACAACCGATCCCGGCTACGCTGCGCTCCGCCGGGAGCCTCCGGCCTGCCCGCTCACCATTCAGTTACGTCTCAGAGGACGTTCCGGAGGCCGGGTCGCGCGGGTCAGAAGCCGAGGCGCTGCAGCTGTTTCGGGTCGCGCTGCCAGTCCTTGGCCACCTTGACCCGCAGGTCGAGGTGGACCCGGGAGCCGAGCAGGGCCTCGATCGACCGGCGGGCGCGAGTCCCGACGTCGCGCAGCCGCGACCCGCCGCTGCCGATCACGATCGCCTTCTGGCTCTCCCGCTCGACGAACAGGAACACCCGGACGTCCAGCAGCGGATCGCCCTCGGCGCGGCCCGGGCGGGCCTCGATCTCCTCCACCACCACGGCCAGGCTGTGCGGCAGCTCGTCCCGCACGCCCTCCAGCGCCGCCTCGCGGACCAGCTCCGCGACCATCACATGCTCGGGTTCGTCCGTCAGCTCCCCCGCCGGGTAGAGCGCGGGCCCCTCGTCCAGGTACGACACGAGGACGTCCGTCAGGGTGTCCACCTGGAAGCCGTCCACCGCCGAGACCGGGACCACCTCGGCGCCCTCGAGCAGCCCGGAGACGGCCAGCAACTGCTCCGGCAGCCGAGCCCTGGCCACGGTGTCCGTCTTGGTCACGATCAGCACCACGGGTGTGCGCCGCCCGCCCCGGGCCAGCTCGGCGAGCTCGGCCGCGATGAACCGGTCGCCGGGGCCGACCCTCTCGTCGGCCGGGATGCAGAAGCCGATCACGTCGACCTCGAGCAGGGTCTGCCGGACCAGGTCGTTCAGCCGCTCGCCGAGCAGGGTCCGGGGGCGGTGCAGCCCGGGCGTGTCGACCAGGACGAGCTGGGCGTCCGGCCGGTGCACGATGCCGCGGATCGCCCGCCGGGTCGTCTGCGGGCGGCTGGACGTGATCGCGACCTTGTCACCGACCAGCGCGTTCGTCAGCGTCGACTTGCCCGCGTTCGGCCGCCCGACCAGGCAGGCGAATCCGGACCGGTGTGCTCCCGGTGCGGGCGTGGCCCCGGCGCCGGTCACGAGGCTCGCACCTGACCGGCACCCTTCCCGGACGCCCGCTCGACCAGCACGGTCGCGAGCTGGTTGCGGCGGCCCTCGAACCGGTCCGCGGTCAGCCGCAGCCCCTCGACCACGGCCTGGGCGCCGGCGATCGGCACCCGGCCCAGGGCCTTGGCCAGCAGGCCGCCGACGGTGTCCACCTCCTCGTCCTCCAGCTCCACCCCGAACAGGTCACCGACCTGGTCCAGGTGGACCCGGGACCGGACCCGGTAGGCGCCCTCGGCGAGCGGCTCGACGTCCGGCTCGTCCTGGTCGTACTCGTCTGCGATATCGCCGACGATCTCCTCGACCAGGTCCTCGAGGGTGACCATGCCCGCGGTCCCGCCGTACTCGTCGACCACCACCGCCGCGTGACCGCCGCTACGCTGCATCTCGCGCAGGAGGTCGTCCACCGGCTTGCTGTCCGGCACGAACACCGGCTCGCGCATCACCTTCTCGACGGTGTCGGTCTCCGCCGAGTCCGGTTGCTCGTGCAGCCGACGGGCGACGTCCTTCAGGTACAGCACACCGAGCACGTCGTCCAGCCCCTCGCCGACCACCGGAACCCGGGAGAACCCGGACCGCAGGAACAGCGACATCGCCGACCGCAACGTCGTGCCCTGGTCCACCGCGACCAGCGCGGTCCGTGGCACCATCACCTCGCGGGTCATGGTGTCGCCGAGCTCGAACACCGAGTGGATCATCTCGCGCTCGTCGGCCTCGATCACCTGGCTCTCCCCGGCGATGTCGACGAGCTCGCGCAGCTCCGCCTCCGAGGCGAACGGCCCGTCGCGGAACCCACGCCCCGGGGTCAGCACATTGCCGAGCACCACCAGCAGGCGGGCCAGCGGGCCGAGCACCCGGGTCAGGGCCAGCATCACCGGCCCGGCGACCAGGCCGATCCGGTCCGCGTGCTGGCGGCCGAGCGTGCGCGGCCCGACCCCGACCGCGATGAAGGACGCGGCGGTCATGATCCCGATCGCGCTCAGCACCGCCTGCCACCAGACCGGTATCGCGTCCGCGAGCAGCACGGTGACCAGGACCACGGCAGCGGACTCGCACAGCACCCGGAGGAACGCGGTGACGGACAGGACCTGGGCGGGATCGGCGGCCACCCGGGACAGCGCCCGGGACCCCCGCCGGCCCTGGCTGACCAACTCGGCGGCGCTGCTGCGGGACACCCGGGCCAGCGCCGCCTCGGCGGCGGCGAAGCCGCCCGCGAGCACGACCAGGACAACGGCGAGAACGGCCAGCTGAACGTGCGGCATCGTCAATCGCGCTCTCGGGTCGCCAGGTAGGTCAGCAACAGCTTGCGCTGCAGCCCGAACATCTCCTGCTCCTGCGCCGGCTCGGCGTGGTCGAAGCCGAGCAGGTGCAGGATCCCGTGCGTGGTCAGCAGCAGGAGTTCCTCGTCCGGCGAGTGCCCGGCCGCGCGGGCCTGGCGCTGGGCGACCTGCGGGCAGAGCACCACGTCACCGAGCAGGCCGGCCGGGCTGTCCTCACCCTCTGTCCCGGGCCGCAGCTCGTCCATCGGGAAGGACAGCACATCGGTGGATCCGGGCTCGTCCATCCACTGCACGTGCAGCCGCTCGATCGCCGGCTCGTCCACGAGCAGCACGGACAGCTCCGCCTGCGGGTGGACGTGCATGGCGCTCAGCACGTGCCGGGCCAGCGCGGCGATCTCCGCCTCGTCGGTGGTGATCCCACTCTCGTTGTTGACCTCGATGCCCACGGGCCCATCCTCTCGCGTTCCGGCAGCCACCCGGCACCATGCGTGCCCAGGTGACCCGGGGTAACCTGCCCGCCGAGAGCCGGGCGACAGCCGGTGCCAGCCAGGGACGTGGGGAACGGGGCTGAGGGATGGGCGCAGTCGGAGGGTGGCCGGAGCACATCGGCGCGGGCGCGCAGGCGATCAAACAGGCGGCCGGCGCGATCGACACGATGCCCGGACACGTAGCCGCCGGGAGCGCGGATGCGGTCGGCGCCTGCGGCCATCCGGCGCTGGCAGGTGCCGCGACCCGGTTCGGAGCCTGCTGGTCCCACCGGCTCGGCGCGCTGGCCACCGAGGCCTACGGCGCGGCCGAGTTGGCCGCCAACGCGGCCGCCGACCTGGCCACCGCCGGCGGGCAGGGCCCGCGGTGAGCGGCGGCTTCGACCCGCCGCAGGGTGACCCGGCCGTGCTGGCCGCCGCCGCGGCGAAGCTGCAGGCGGTGGCCAAGGACCTCGGCGCCCAGGAGGCCACGCTGAAGGGCGGGTTCTCCACGGCACTGGCCGAATGGCACGGGCAACGCGCCGACGACTTCCGGCTGGCGAGCGGCGGGATCCAGGTCGAGACCGTGTCCGCCGGTGTCGCCGCCGGGCAGGCTGGGGACGCGCTGGCCAAGTACGCGGTCGCGCTGAGCGCCGCGAGGAGCAGCATCGCCGGCCTGTCCGGCCAGGCCACGGCGGCCGGCAGCGACGCCGATACCGACGCCCGCCGGCTGCCGCCGGACAGTCCTCAGGTGGACGTGATCTACCAGCATGCCGCCCGCCGGATCGGTGACCTCGCGCGTCGCGCCCAGGCTATCCACGACGACCTCGACCAGCTGGCGATCGCCACCGCGCGGCTGGTCGATGCCGCCACCGACGCCGGGCTGCCCGGCGCGTCCAGCCTCGACCCTGCCGAGATCGGCCGCCGGGTCGACTCGGCCTTCGGCGTCACCGGCCTTGGCGACGCCGCCAGGAATGCCACGCTGACCCCGGACCAGGCCTGGGGGCTGCTCGATCCGGCGCGCAAGGCCGCTCCCCCGGAGGACGTCGAGGCGGACGGTGAGCCGGACTGGAAGAAGATCATCGACGGCCTGGACCTGCCGGTGAACGGTCCGGTGTCGGCCTGGGCGGTGGGCACGGCGCCACCGGCCGGCTGGGCGCTGTACCAGCTGGCCAACAACGCCCGGGTGGTGCAGGCGACCACGGCTTCGGTGCTGCAGGCCGCGGACGCCATCGTGGGACGTGTCCAGCCCGGCAACGCCGAGAGCATCATCAAATCGGCGTACGACCTGGAGAACCTCGGCAGTGCGGCGGCGGCGTTCGACCCGGCCGCCGACACCCCCGGGCTGGTCGATGCCGCCAAGACGGGCGGCATCCCGGACGCCGGTGCCTGGGGGGTGGCGGGCCGGGTGTTCGCCGTGGCCGGGATCGCCTCCGACGTCATGACCGTATGGGCGCCGCCTGGCGACAGCACCACCGAGCGCCGGGTCAACCAAGGGGCCGCGGTCCTCAACGGTGCGGCCACGATCACGGTGCTGGCCGCGGCGAACGCCTCCGCGGACTGGATCCCCGTCGTCGGCGAGGTGGTCATGGTCGCCACCGGGCTGTACCTGGCCGGGGACTGGATCTACAACTCCTACAAGCATGGCGGCTGGGCCAGGACCGCCGCCGACGCGACGGGCAACTTCGTCACCCACACCGCACCGCACGCGATCGCTTCGGGCGCCAAGAGTGCCTGGCACTGGGCGTTCGGGTAGGCCATGTCGACGGCCCATGGCGAAGCCCTCACGCTGACGGGGATGATCGTGGTCCTGCTGGTGGTGTTCATCATCGGGGTACGCCGACGCAACCCGTGGCGCTTCGCCGCACCGATCTGCATCGCGATGGCGCTCACCTTGGTGTACTTCAACCTGCGCGGGTACGTCTTCGGCGAGTTCTTCACGGTGCGACAACGCCCGGGGTCGCCGTGATCGGGCCACTGGCCCCGCTGCCGAACCTGCCGGACCTGCCGGACCTGACCGGCGGCGCGGTCGAGATGCCGACGCTGACCCGGGACGAGCTGGCCGTCCTCGGCGACCGCCCGGTGCTCCACGATGCCATCGACGAAACGACCTGGGCCGCGCTGGACACGGACAGTCGGCAGGCGGTCCGGGACGCGGTGCTGCGCGGTCTGGTCGCGCGGGATCTGGTCCGCCCCGCAGCCGAGGGGCTGATGCTCAGCGACGCAGTCCGGCTGATGCTCGGGGTGCGGGCCGAACCGTCGTTCCTGGTCGTCGGGGACGAGGTCGGCAACGAGGTCCGCCAACCCCTGCGCGGGTACGGGATCGACCTCCTCGAGCACCGCACCGATGCCGTCCTGCTGGAGTTCGCCGCGGACGGCCTGCACCGCTGTCTGCTCACCACGCCCGGGGACGCGGCGGTCCGGCTGGCGTCGTGGGCGCTCGAACCCCGTGACGGGGTCGAGGTGGTGCCGCGCACGCTCGAAGTGCTGCAGCCCGGCGACGGGCGGCCCGGCTACCGCCGCGGCATCGTGCTGGCGGCTCACGGCGCGGCCCGGCTGGCGCCGCTGGACCCGGACGGCGTCCCGGGCGAGCCGGAGCCGATCGACGCCGACGGACTGGCCGACTGGCTGGAGCGTGCCTGGAGCAGCGCCCCGGAGGCCGGGCCGGGCCTTCCGGTCGGCCCGGTGAGCAGCGACGTGACGGACGGATGAGGCGGACGTGAACGAACTGGACGACGCGGGTCGGGCGCAACTGGACCAGTTCGCCGCGCGGGTCCGTGCCGAGGAACAGGTGGACCTCGGCAGCTTCGACGAGGCCGAACTGCTCGCGCTGGGTCAGCAGCCGGTGCCCCGGGTCAGGCTCGGCCACGGCAGGTGGCCGGCCTATCTGGGGCTCGGCGGGCCCGTCGACAGCATGCTCGCCGCGGCGGGCGAGCACCTCCAGGTTCGAGCCGCACAGGAACGACTGGCCGCCCGCGGCCTGGCGGAGACCGACGCGTCCGGGTCGTGGCGTGCGCTCGGCCAGGCCCGCCTGGTGGCGCTGCTGGCCCGAGGGTCGAACGGAGCGATCGGCTGGTTCTCAGCCCCCTCGGCGGGCCGACCGGATGGGACCGCGCTGAACGGCGTGCTGATCTTCCCCCGCTGGAGTGTGACGATCCCCGGGGTGTGCCTGGTGGAGTCGGTCACCGTCCGGGACGTCTCCCGCGCGGACGAGCCGCTGCCGACCCTGGTGACGGCCTGCACCGCGGCAGTCAGCGTCCGGCACATCGCGGCGGCGGTCTTCCGCGAGCCGCTGACCCCTGACGAGCGCGAGCAGGCACCCGCCAGCAGGTGCGGCGTCGTGGTCGACTATCGCGACAAGGACACGGGGAACCCGGCGCAGTCGCTCTTCGACTTCCAGCACGCCTGGGGTGCCTCGACGGCGACCGCCACCGTGCCGGGCTCGCCGCCGCGCAGGACCCGGCTCGGGCGCCGACCCGAGACCCTCGATGTCGGACAGCTCGAAGCGATGCTGGTGAAGATCGTGCAGGCGTTCGTGGATCCCGCCCCATCCTGACGTGGCCCACGCCCCGCTGTGCCGGCCGGAGCTTTGTCAGTGCGCCCGGCGATTGCGCCGGGCTTGGCTCGCCTGGGGCTGAGGCGGTCCGGTCCGGGGCGCGGACGGCCGGGAGTCCGGCCGCAACCCCGCCTGCTGGGCTTCCTCCCACCGCCCGTAGGCGTCCACGATGTCGCTGACCAGCCGGTGCCGGACCACGTCGCTGCTGGTCAGCAAGGCGAAGTGGATGTCATCGAGGCCGTCCAGGATCTCCCGCACGATCCGCAGCCCGGACAGAGTGCCGGTCGGCAGGTCGACCTGGGTGATGTCCCCGGTGACCACCATCTTGGCGCCGAACCCGAGCCGGGTGAGGAACATCTTCATCTGCTCGGGCGAGGTGTTCTGTGCCTCGTCCAGGATGATGAACGCATCGTTAAGACTTCTACCGCGCATGTACGCCAGCGGGGCGACCTCGATGGTCCCGGCGGCCATCAGCCTCGGGATCGACTCCGGGTCGATCATGTCGTGCAGCGCGTCGTAGAGCGGGCGCAGGTACGGGTCGATCTTCTCGTTCAGGGTCCCCGGCAGGAAGCCCAGCCGCTCCCCCGCCTCGACCGCCGGCCGAGTCAGGATGATCCGGTTGACCTTCTTCGCCTGCAGGCTCTGCACCGCCTTGGCCATCGCCAGGTACGTCTTCCCGGTGCCGGCCGGGCCGATCCCGAAGACCACGGTGTGCTCGTCGATGGCGTCGACGTAGCGCTTCTGGTTGAGCGTCTTGGGCCGGATCGTGCGCCCGCGGCTGGACAGGATGTTCAGCGTCAGCACGTCCGCCGGCCGCTCGCTGGTCTGCTGCCGGAGCATGCCGACCGAGCGCTCGACGGCGTCCGCGGTGAGTGGCTGCCCGGCGGCGAGCACGGCGATCAGCTCATCGGTGAGGCGTTCCACCAGGGCGACCTCGCCGTGCGGTCCGGTCACGGTGATCTCGTTGCCCCGCACGTGCACGTCGGCCCGCGGAAAGGCCCGCTCGATCGCGCGCAAGATCTCGTCCCGGGCGCCGAGCAGGGACACCATCGCAACCTCGGACGGCACCACGATCCGGTGCACGGCCTGGCCCCTCGGGGGCTGTCCCTCGGTACTTGACTGGTCTGTCATCGGTGCTGGGAGCCGGCCCTCCATCTCGGCTGCAGAGATACCCCATGGTAGTACCCCCGCCCCGACACCCGCTCAGACTCAGCCCGGCGGCCAGCCGAAGCTACGCCCGGCCAGTACGTGCCCGTGCACGTGGAAGACGCTCTGCCCGGCCGAGGACCCGGTGTTGAACACCAGCCGGAACTCGCCGCCGCCCTCGCTCCCGGCGATCTGCGCGCCGACGCCGACCAGTTCCGCCAGGGCCTGGGGATCCGCGGCGGCCAGCGCCGGGACATCCGCGTGGTGCTCCTGGGAGACCACCAGGACATGGGTCGGTGCCTGCGGGTTCAGGTCCCGGAAGGCCAGCACCCGTCCGCCGCGGTGCACCACGTCGGCCGGGATCTGGCCGTCGATGATCTTGCAGAAGATGCAGTCCGGATCCGCTGACACGGGTGGCCTCCTCCTCCCGCAGGCCGGGCGTTGCCGCGGCCCGCTCTGACCGGCTCGAAGCGTATCCGTCCGTATCGATCCTCACGGCGGGGGTCACTCGCGGGGGCAGGCAGGACGTGGCAAGGTATCTCACTACTCATTGTATGCGAACGATTACCTTGTGCAATGCCAGGAGGGTTGGCGTGGCGGTGCAGCTGGACCGGTCCCGAGGTACCCGCGGCCTCACCCGCTGGCCTTCACGGGTCGCCGCACCCGAGGAGTGGCTGATCGGCAGCCGCCGCGAGCTCCGCCGCCGCGAACAGCAGGAGCGGCGCGGCAGGCGGCGCGACCGCGGCCACGGCAGCCTCCCCCAGCCACGTCCCGCGTCCCGCCGGTTCCGCCGCGTCGCGCTGCCGCTGCTGGCGGCCGTCAGCGTCGCGATCGGCGGCGTCGGCGGAGCGGCCGCCGGCGAGCGGATGACGCCGGTACGGAACGCGCTGGTCAGCGTGCGGACGACCGTGCCGGTGCAGCTGGCGGCCGGTGACCGGTCGTCGTGGGCCCTCGACCCGGCGGTCCCGGGCTTTGGCTCGGCAGCCGGATCCGCACACGCGACCCAGGCCCGGGACGGGCAGGCGGCCGCACGGTCCGCCGACCGTGCGGCCACGAGCAGCTCACCGGCGGCGGCCGCGGCTACCCGGAGCGGCGCGGCGGCGGCCGGCACGGTGCTGGTGCCGGTGTACTGGGTCACGACGTCGACGACTCGCTCCCTGCTCGCCCGCGAGTACCTCAGGGTTCCCGACCGCGGCGGGCCGCTGCTGTCGGCGGTGCACGCGGTGCTCGAGCAGCGCCCGCTGGATCCCGACTACACCTCGCCATGGCTGCCGGCCGGATCCGTCGCCGTGCGCGCGACGGCCACGGGGATCACGGTGGACCTGTCCGCGGGCGCCTTCGCGGCGACCGGAGTCCGCAGCGAGACCGCCGCGGCCGGGATCCAGCAGCTGATCTGGACCGCCACCGCCGCCGCGCAGCGGGACGTGCCGGTGACGATCCTCGTGGACGGCGCCGGTGGCTACTCGGCCTGGGAAGCGGCCACCCTGGGCAGCCCCACGCGCCGGGACACCCGGGCCCGGGCCGGCGTCTGGATCGACACGCCGCAGCAGGACACCCGCGCCGGCAGCCCCGTGCACGTCACCGGGCAGGGCTCGGCGGTTGAGCGGACCTTCCGCTGGACCATCAGCTCCGGCAGCCGCCACCTCGGCGGCACGGTGACCGGGACCGCGGCCGGGCCGGGGCCGGGCTGGTCGCAGTTCGCCTTCGACGTGCCGCTGCCTCCGGGCCGGTACACGGTGACCGTGACCGCGGACAACCCGGGCGAGGCGGAGATGCCCAGCGGCTGGCAGTGGCCCGACAGCAAGATCTTCGTGGTCGGCTGAGGACCGTAGGATCATCCGCACACCGTGGCGCGAGGCCGGCCGGACCGGCGCATGACCTAGGTAGCGGGTCCCGCCCCGGTGGACAGCGCTACAACGAAGGTGACCCACCCGCCACGTCAACCGATCGTCGGCTTCGGACGTGAACTCGATGTGAGTGTGACGGCAGGCGCCGCGGCGGCACCGGCTCTGACCGGCCGCCAGGCCACCCGGGCGATGGGTCGGAGGGAGGTCAGCGTGCGCCCGCGGGGGACCGGCGCGCTTCCGGCCGAGGGGCCCGCCACCTGGGATGCCGACACGGCGGTCGCGACGCTGTACTCGGCCCACTGGAACCAGCTGGTCCGCCTGGCAGTCCTGCTCACCCGCGACCAGTCGGTCGCGGAGGAGATCGTGCAGGACGCGTTCATCGCGCTGCACCGGCGCTGGCACCGCCTCTCGGATCCGGGTGCGGCGCACGCCTACCTGCGCGCCAGCGTGGTCAACGGCAGCCGCTCCGCCCTACGGCACCGCGGCGTCCAGGAGCGGTACCGGCAGCCCGCCGATCCCGCACCGGCCGGACCGGAGGAGCTCGCGCTCCGGGCCGACGAGGATGCGCACGTGCTCTCCGCTCTGCACGCGCTGCCGCGCCGCCAGCGGGAGGTGCTGGTGCTGAGGTACTACGCCGACCTGTCCGAGTTCGAGATCGCGCAGGCGCTCGGGCTCAGCCGTGGCGCGGTGAAGAGCCACGCCCATCGCGGGCTGGCGTCCCTGCGCGCCGCCCTGACCGTGAGCGGGGAGGTGCAGCGATGAGTGACGAGGAACTGATCCCCTTCCCGGAGCCGCGACCCAGCTACGGCGAGGAACCCGACCTCGACCCGACCGTGTACGCGCTGCGCCGGGCCCTGGACCGGGAGGCCGAGCAGGTCCGGCCGTCCCCCGACGGCCTGAGCCGGATCATGGCGGTGCTCGACGCCGAGCGTCCAGCCGCCCGCCGGTCATCCCGGACCGGGCGGATCAGGCCGGGCCGGCCGCCGCTGCGCCGGTTCACCCCGCTACTGGCAGCCGCCGCGGCGGCCGGCATCCTGGCCGTGGCCGGGACCGCAGTCGTGCAGATCGAGGCCCGTCACGCCGACGTCAATCAGCCGGGTCACACGGCCCGGGTCACTGCCCCGGCGCCGACGGCGAGCAGCACCGACGGCGTCCCCACCGGCCTCGCGGTGTACGTCGTCGCAGTGCAGGACGGCCGGATGGCCCTGTTCCGCGAGCTCCGCACCACGACCAGCACCGACCCGGATCAGCGGGTGTCCGAGGCACTCACCGACGCGGTCGACGATCCCCCGAAGGATCCGGACTACGTCACCCTGTTCAGCGGGGCCAGCCCCGGCCGGGTGGTCGCGCACGTGACCCCCGACCTGATCACCGTGCAGATCACCGCGGCGATGGCCACCAGGCCGACGGCCACCCTGGACGAGGCCCGGATGGCCCTGCAGCAGCTGGTCTGGACCGCGACGGCGACGGCCGGCGAGACCTTACCGGTCAAGGTGACGGTCACCGCCGGCGAGCAGAGGCTGTTCGGGCTCCTGCCTCTGGACCGGGCCTACCAGCGCGGGTCCGGCGCGGCCGACCCCCGGGCCCCGGTCTGGATCATCACCCTGGGCGACGGCACCACGCTGGGCCGGGGCAACAACCTGGTCAGCGGTGACGCGGTCAGTCAGGGCGACGGCACCTTGGACTGGTCGCTGCAGATGGGCGCCATCGAGGTGCAGACCGGCACCGCCTCGATCGTGGACGACCTCGGCCAGCCGATCGCGTCCGGTCACCGCGGCAACTGGACCATCGACATCGACGTGTCGAAGCCCGGCGACTACAGGCTCGTCGTCTCGGAGCCGAGCGACCCGTCATCCGCTGCCACACCCTGGCAGGACACCAAGACCTTCTTGGTCAACTGACTCAGTCCCCCTTCTGGCGCGGTGGCACATCGCGCCAGATAGTCCGTCGCGATGTGCCACCGCGCCAGGCCGGGTAGGACGCGTCAGTCCCAGCGGTGCAGGCGGGCGGACAGCACCGCGAGCGCGGCGGCACCGGCGGACGAGGTGCGCAGCACGTGCGGGCCGAGCCGGACCGGGCAGGCACCCGCGGCGACCAGCACGGCCACCTCGTCCGGGCCGACCCCGCCCTCGGGTCCGACCAGCACGAGCAGCTCTCCCCGGGTCCCGTCCGCCACCAGCGGGACGCCGACCAGGGGCTGATCCGCCTCCTCGTGCAGGAGCAGCACGGCGCGCGCGGCATCGGCCGGCTCGTCGCCGGCACGGTCGGGGGACAGCGCGGCGGCCAGTTGCGGCGTGGTCAGCACATCCCGGATCACCGGGACGACGGCTCGCCGGGACTGTTTCGCGGCCGCCCGCGCGGTCGCCTTCCAGCGCTGCCGGGACCGCTCGCCGCGCTCCCCCGCCCAGACCACGATGCTGCGGTCGGCCTGCCAGGGAACGATCTCGTCCACGCCGAGCTCGGTGGCCGTCTCCACCGCCTGCTCGTCCCGGCCGCCCTTGGCCAGGGCCTGCACGAGCACCAGCCGCGGCTGGCGGGCGGGCGTCTGCGTGACCTGCCGCACCTCGCACGTCGAGCCGGTCGCGACCGGCTCGGACCACCTGGCAGCGCGCCACCCGGCCGGCGCCGTCGGCCACGTCCAGCGACTCCCCCGGCAACATCCGGCGTGCGGTCGCGGCGTGCCGGCCTTCGGCGCCGTCCAGGGTCAGCCGCGCATCGGCGGCGACCCCGTCCAGGGCCCCGGCGGGCAGCAGGAACAGCGGGAGGGTCACCGCCCCGAGAGGCGGTCGCGCAGCTTGGAGAAGACGCCCTGGTGAGCCGGGGTGAGCCGGCCGGCGGGGCGCTCCTCGCCGCGCAGGGTGGCCAGCTCGCGCAGCAGTTCCTCCTGCCGCTCGTCCAGCCGGATCGGAGTGAGCACCGCGAGGTGGATGACGAAGTCGCCGCGCCCTGCGCCGCGCAGGTGCGTGACTCCCATCGAACGCAGGGTCACCCCCTCGCCGGACTGCACGCCGGGGCGGACGTCGACCTCCTCGATCCCGTCCAGGGTCTCGATCTGCAGCGTTGTGCCGAGCGCGGCCGCTGTCATCGGCACCTCGACGGTGCAGTGCACGTCGTCGCCGCGGCGGATGAAGACCGGGTGCGGGCGCTCGACGATCTCGACGTAGAGGTCACCGGGCGGACCGCCGGCCGGGCCGACCTCGGCCTGCCCGGACAGCTGGATCCGGGTGCCGGTGTCCACGCCGGCCGGGACCTTGATGGTCAGGCTGCGCCGGGTCCGGACCCTCCCCTCGCCCGAGCACTCCAGGCACGGCTCGGGGATCACCGAGCCGAACCCGTGGCAGGCAACGCAGGGCTGCGTGGTCATCACCTGGCCGAGGAACGAGCGGGCCACCCGCTGCACCTGGCCGCGCCCGTGGCAGACGTCGCAGGTCCGGGGTTGGGTGCCCGGCTGGCAGCAGCTGCCGTGGCAGGTCGGGCAGACGATCGCGGTCTCCAGCTGCAGCTCGCGCTGGCTGCCGAAGGTCGCCTCGCGCAGGTCGATCTCGATCCGGATCAGGGCGTCCTGGCCGCGGCGCTGGCGCGTCGCCGGCCCGCGCGCGCCGGCCGCCGCGCCGAAGAACGTCTCGAAGATGTCGCTGAAGCCGAAGCCCGGCCCGAAGCCGCCGCCGGACGCGGACGGGTCCCCGCCGAGGTCGTACGCCTGCCGCTTCTCCGGATTCGACAACACGTCGTAGGCGCGGCCGATCTCCTTGAACCGCTCCTCCACCTCGGGCCCCGGGTTGACGTCGGGGTGCATCTGCCGGGCGAGCTTGCGGTACGCCTTCTTGATCTCCTCGTTCGTCGCGTTCCGCGAGACCCCGAGGATTTCGTAATAGTCGCTCACCACACTCCGTCGTGGATCTGTCATGACGCAAGAATCCTGGACAGGTAGCGCGCCACGGCACGCACCGCACCGATCGTGCTCGGGTAGTCCATCCGGGTCGGGCCGAGCACGCCCAGCCGCGCCACGACCTCTCCCTGCGAACCGTATCCGCTGGCGACCACGGCTGCCTCGGAGAGGCCCGCGTGCGCCGTCTCGTGCCCGATCCGGACGCCGATCCCACCGGGGTCGGCGGCCATCTCGGCCAGCAGTTGCAGCAGCACGACCTGCTCCTCGAGGGCCTCGAGCACCGGGCCGATGCTGCCGGCGAAGTCCGTCCCGGAACGGGCCAGGTTCGCGGTACCGGCCAGCACGATCCGCTCGTCGCGCTCGATGTCCAGGCAGGTGTCCAGCGCCTCGACGACCCGGGTCACCACCGCCCGGTCCTCGCTGCCGAACGCCTGGTCGAGATCCGCGAGGACCCGCCCCGCCTCGGCCAGCCGCTTCCCGCCGGCTGCCGCGTTCATCCGAGCCCGCACCTCGCCGAGCAGCGACTCGGCGAGGTCGCGGCCCACGTCCACCACCCGCTGCTCCACCCGGCCGGTGTCGGTGATCAGCACGACCAGCAGCCGTGCGGGCCCGATCGGCACCAGCTCGAGGTGACGCACCGTCGATCGGGCCAGCGACGGGTACTGCACGACGGCGACCTGATGGGTCAGCTGGGCGAGCATCCGCACGGTCCGGTCCACCACGTCGTCCAGGTCGACCGCGCCGTCCAGGAACGTGGATCGCCCGCTTCTCGGCCGGGACAGCGGCTTCACCGTGGCCAGCCGGTCGACGAACATCCGGTAGCCCTTGTCGGTCGGCACCCGCCCGGCGCTGGTGTGCGGCTGGGCGATGTAGCCCTCCTCCTCCAGCGCGGCCATGTCGTTGCGGATCGTGGCCGGTGAGACCCCGAGGGAGTGCCGCTCCACCAGGGCCTTCGAGCCGACCGGCTCCCGGGTGTGGACGTAGTCCTCCACGATGGCGCGCAGGACTGCAAGCCTGCCGGTCGTCGGTCACGACTGGCACTCCTCTCTGCTGAGTGCCAATTCAGGCCCTGGGGAGCCGCAACCGCCCGACCGGGAGCCCGGGCCGGGGAAGACGGCGCTGAACGGCGCTCGCCGGGCGAAATGCCCGGTTCTCGCCCCGGCGTGCCGCCGCAGGGCCAACGCCGGGCAGCGGTTACCGTCGCCGGGTGCCTCACCGATCGGGCAGCCCACCGGGGACCGGGGACCGCTACGGGACCGATCCGCTCCGTCCCGCACCCCGGCGCGGACTGCCCGAGGTCGACGGCCGAACCGGGCTGGTGCGTCGAGGACGTCGAGACCGGCTGGTGCGGCGCCGTGCTGCGGACCGAGAAGAGCGGCGGCATCCACCTGGTCGTCCTGGAGGACCGGTTCGGCAGAGCTGCGCGCGTTCCCGCTCGGGCCCGGGTTTCTGGCTGGACGGCGAACCGGTGTGCTGGTCGCCCCGCGCGGCGCCGGGCCGGCCGTCCCGACCCGGACCGCGAGCGGCTCGGTCGCCGGTGCGCGGGCTGCGCGCCCGGACCGCGCGCAGTTCCCGGATCCTGGTCGAGGGCAAGCACGACGCCGAGCTGATCGAGAGGGTGTGGGGCGACGACCTGCGGGTCGAGGGCGTCGTGGTCGAGATGCTCGACGGGGTGGACGACCTCGCCGCGGCGGTCCGGGCCCAGGCACCCGGGCCGGGGCGGCGGCTCGGCGTGCTGGTCGACCACCTCGTGGCGGGCAGCAAGGAGTGGCACGAGGCGGCGGCGGTGACCCGGCGCCCGCCCTCGCCGACGCACGTGCTGGTGGTCGGGCACCCGTACGTCGACATCTGGCAGGCGGTGCGGCCGCAGCGGCTGGGGCTGCAGCGTCTGGCCCGGACGTCCCCGCGGGTCAACCCTGGAAGGAGGGCGTCCTGGCGGCGCTCGGCTGGCCGCACCACAGCCAGCAGGACGTGGCCTCGGGCTGGCGGCGGATCCTGTCCGCCGTGGACACCTACACCGACCTCGAGCCGGACCTGCTCGGCCGGGTGGAGGAGCTGATCGACTTCGTCACCGGCGACACCGCGGACGCCTGAACTCCGCTCACAACGCTGCTCAACAACCCTGCTCAACAACCCTGCTCAACAACCCTGCTCAACGACTCTGCTCGACAACTCTGCTCAACGGTTCGCCCGGGCGGTTGGGATACCCCGACCCCGGATCGGCCTGGCTGCCGGATCCTCCGGCCGGCCTCGGGTGCCTAGCGTGGATGGTGTCCAAGGAGGTCACCATGTCCGAGCCGACCATCGGCAACCATCCCGGAAGTCCCGGAGCCGTCCCCGTCCCCCTCGACCCTGCCCAGGAGCGGAACTGGGCCGTCGCGGCGCACCTGTCCAGCTTCGTCGCCGCGTACGTCGCCCTTGGTTTCCTCGGGCCGCTGGTCGTCCTCCACGCGGTCGGCAACCGGTCCGCCTACGTGCGGCGGCACGCGGTCGAGGCGCTGAACTTCAACCTGTCGGTGCTGCTGTACGCGGCCGCCAGCGCCGTCCTGATCCTGATCCTGATCGGGCTGCCGATGCTGCTCGCGCTGGGCCTGCTCTACCTGGTCAGCGTGATCTTGGCCGCCATGGCCGCCAGCCGCGGCGAGGAGTACCGCTACCCGCTGACGATCAGGTTCGTGCACTGATCGCGGCGTCAGCGGCCGGTCGCGGAACGCCCGCGGCCGGCCGTCGAGGGCCGACGCGAAGATCAAGCGGGACCGTTCCTGGTGCGTTGATCCCTCCCGGGCGCCGATCGGGTCTATGGTGTGCGCTCGACAGAAAGGATCGTCATGACCGAGTACCCCCCCGGCGGACCCTCCGACCCGAACAACCCCCCGTCCGCCCCCCAGTACGGCCAGCCCCCGCAGCAGCCTCAGTACGGCGCCCCGGGAGCCGCGCCGGTCAGCGAGGCTGACCGCAAGCTCTGGTCGATGCTCGGCCACCTCGGCGGCATCATCCTCGGCTTCATCTCACCGCTGATCGTGTTCCTCGTCTACAAGGACCGGGACGAGTTCATCAAGGACCAGTCGACCGAGGCCCTCAACTTCCAGATCACGGTGCTGATCGCCTATGTGGCCAGCTGGATCCTGACGGCCATCACCCTCGGGATCCTGTTCTTCCTGCCGTTCCTCATCTGGATCGCCAGCGTCGTCTTCTGCATCATCGGCGGGATGGCTGCCAACCGTGGCGAGCGGTACCGCTACCCCTTCGCTCTGCGCCTGGTGAAGTGATTCGCTGATCCAGAGCGGGGGTACCCCGAGGTCGAGAGCCGGCCGGGCGAGATCGTTCGCCCGGCTGGCATCGTCGTGCCGGGCACCCGTTCGCTGCACCCGCGATCGCCGGTGCAGCGATCAGTCCACCAGGGCCCGCACCACGGCGTCCGCGAGCAGCCGTCCGCGACCGGTCAGCAGCACCCGCCCGACCAGCGCAGCCCGCCCGTCGAGCAGGCCGTCGGCCACCAGCGTCGCCACCTCACGGCGAGCGCCCGGCGACAGCTCCGAGACCGGCAGCCCCTCCGCGAGCCGGACGCCGAGCAGGATCCGCTCGGCCCGGCGCTGCGTCTCGTCCAGGACCTCGCGGCCGGCGGCGGGGCTCAACCCGGCGGACAGCCTCTCGGCGTAGGCCCGAGGATGCCGGACGTTCCACCATCGGACACCCCCGACGTGTGAGTGCGCGCCCGGGCCCGCGCCCCACCAGTCGTCCCCGCGCCAGTAGCCGAGGTTGTGCCGGCAGGCGTCGGCCGGGGTCCGGGCCCAGTTGCTGACCTCGTACCAGTGCAGCCCGGCGGCGGCCAGCACCGCGTCGGCATCCTCGTACTTGGCGGCCAGGTCGTCCTCGTCGGTGGGCGGCAACTGGCCGCGGCGGACCCGGGCGGCCATCCGGGTGCCGTCCTCGATCACCAGCGCGTACGCGGACAGGTGATCGGGCCCGCAGTCCAGCGCCGCGTCCAGACTGCGGCGCCAGTCCGCCGGCGACTCCCCCGGCGTGCCGTAGATCAGGTCCAGGCTCACCGCCAGCCCGTGCTCCCGGGCCCAGCCGGCGACCCGGGCCACCGCGTCCGGGTCATGGGTGCGCTCGAGCACGGACAGCACGTGCGGCACCGCGGACTGCATGCCGAAGGAGACCCGCGTGACGCCGGCGGCCGCCAGCCCGGCCAGCGACTCGCGGGTCACCGAGTCCGGGTTCGCCTCGACGGTGATCTCGGCGCCGGGCACCAGGCCGAAGTGCTCGCGGACGCCGCCGACCATCCGGGCCAGGCCGCCCACCGGCAGCACCGTGGGAGTTCCTCCGCCGAGGAAGAGCGTCGCGACCGGGCGGTCCGGCACTCCGGCGGCAGCCAGCACCTTCGCGGCGAGGCCGAGTTCGGCCAGCACCGTGTCCGGGTAGCGGGCCGCGTCGGCGCCGCCGCCGAGTTCGGCCGCCGTGTAGGTGTTGAAATCGCAGTAGCCGCACCGGGTCGCGCAGAACGGGACATGCAGGTACACCCCGAAGGCGCGCTCCCGTGCCCCGTGGCGTGCCGACGGCGGCAAGGCTCCGTCGGCGGGCGCGGGATCCCCCGGCGGCAGCGCGCTCGGCATCGTGACGGCCCGGTCAGGCCCGCACCGGCCGGATCACGCCCGCGCCACCGCACGAGCCGCGTGCCGCCGCATCGAGGAGCCGATCTGGAACGCCCCGGCGTCCGCCGCGTCCAGCAACCGCTGCATGGCGTCCGGCTCGGGCCGCAGGAAGCTGTCCCGGATGCTCACCCCGTGCCCGGGCCGGTGCTGGACGGTGATCGGGTCGCCGGCGCCGACCGGACCGGGGACGAGCACCCGCAGGTAGGCCCCCGGGGCGCCGTGCTCGGTGAACCGCCGGACCCAGTGCGGCTCGTCCATCCGGCCTGCGAAGGTCTGGCACGGGATCCGCGGACTGGTCACCTCGACCACAACCCCGTCACCGATCCGCCACTGCTCGCCGATCTCCGCCCCGGTCACGTCCACCCCCGCCGTGCGCAGGTTCTCGCCGAACATCCCGGCCGGGATCTCGCGCTGCAGGTGCTCCCCCCACCAGTCGGCGTCCTCGTCCGCGTAGGCGTAGATCGCCTGGTCGATGCCGCCGTGGTTCGCGGTGTCGCACTGGGTGTCACCCGCGAGCCCGAGCGGCTCGGCCCGGACGGCGCCGGTGACGGAACGCTTGTCGATGGCGGTGGTGGCCACGCTGCCGAAGGTGTCCGGAATGATCTGGTACACCAGGCAGACGGCCGTGACGCGGGACCGGGCAGGAGTGGACATGAATCCATCCTGCCATCGAGCCCACGCCGGCCGCCCGGCTCACCCGGGCCACATCGGGCCTGGGTGAGCCGGGCGGCCGGCTGTGGAGGTCGTCCGGCTGGTTGTCGTCAGGCTGGTTGTCGTCAGGCTGGTTGTCGTCAGGCTGGTTGTCGTCAGGCTGGTTGTCGTCAGGCTGGTTGTCGTCAGGCTGGTTGTCGTCAGGCTGGTTGTCGTCAGGCTGGTTGTCGTCAGGCTGGTTGTCGTCAGGCTGGTTGTCGTCAGGCGGGGTTGAGGGCCTTGTCGAGGTCCTCCTGGACGTCACCGATGGCGCTGATGCCGAACCGCTCCACCAGGACGCCGAGCAGAGCCGGGGTGAGGAAGCCGGGCAGCGACGGGCCGAGCGAGATCTTCCGGACGCCGAGCGCCAGCAGGCTGAGCAGGACGGCGACCGCCTTCTGCTCGAACCAGGAGATGACCAGGTTGAGCGGCAGGTCGTTCACGCCGCACTCGAACGCGTCCGCCAACGCGAGGGCGATCCGGACAGCCGAGTAGCTGTCGTTGCACTGGCCCACGTCGAGCAGCCGCGGGATGCCGCCGATGTCGCCGAAGTCCAGGTAGTTGAACCGGTACTTCGCGCAGCCCAGGGTGAGCAGCACGGTGTCCTGCGGTGCCCGCTGGGCGAACTCGGTGTAGTAGTTGCGCCCGGGCAACGCCCCGTCGCAGCCACCGACCAGGAAGAAGTGCTTGATCGCGCCGGCCTTGACCGCGTCCACCACGGCACCGGCCACACCGAGCACCGCGTCCGCGCCGAAGCCGACGGTGATGGTCTTCTCCTCGGCATGCTCGGCGTCCTCGGCGTCCTCGGCGTCCTCGGCGAACCCGGGCTGGGCCTGGGCCGCCTCGATCGCGGGCCCGAAGTCGTGGCCGTCGATGTGCGCGATGCCGGGCCAGCCCACCGGGCCGAGCGTGAAGATCCGGTCCTGGTAGTCCTTGTGCGGCTCGATCAGGCAGTTCGAGGTCATCACGATCGCGCCCGGGAAGGCCGCGAACTCCTTGCGCTGGTCCTGCCAGGCGCCCCCGTAGTTGCCGACCAGGTGCGGGTAGGCCTTGAGCGTCGGGTAGCCGTGCGCGGGCAGCATCTCGCCGTGGGTGTACACGTTGACGCCCAGGCCCTTGGTCTGCTCGAGCAGGGCCTCCAGGTCGCCCAGGTCGTGGCCGCTGACCAGGATCGCCTTGCCGGCGACCGGAGTGATCCGGACGCTGGTCGGGGTCGGGATCCCGAACCGGCCCTTGTTTGCGGCGTCGAGCAGCTCGAGCACCGTGAGGTTGAGCTGCCCGACCTCGAGCGAGTGAGCCAGCATCTGCTCGATGTCGGTGGGCTGGCCGGCCAGGTAGTCCAGCGAGGCGTTGACCCCGGCGAAGACCTCGGGCTTGTCGTAGCCGAGCACGTGCGCGTGGTGGGCATAGGCGGCCACGCCCTTGATGCCGTAGAGGATCAGCGCACGCATCCCGATCACGTCCGGCCCGACGAGGGCCTCTCCGGAGTTGATCGCGCCTGCGGCGGCCTGCAGGAGCAACCCGTCGGTGGTGACGGCGGGCTCCCAGGCGGCCGGGCCTGCGAGCGTCTCGGGCTGCTGCCCCGCTGCGGCGGCGGCCTGGACGTACGAGGCACGGACCCGGTCGCGGACGGTTGCGGCCTCGGCCAGCAGGTCGACGAAACGGTCCTGGCTGAAGTTGACGTTGGTCAGCGTGGTGAAGACGGCGAACAGCACGAACGCGTCGGCGTCGGCGTCGACCACGCCGAGCGCGCGGGCCCGGGTGGCGTACTGCGAAATGCCCTGGACTGCGTACAGCAGCAGGTCCTGCAGGTCGGAGGTAGGGGCGTCCTTGCCGCAGGCACCCTTGGCCAGAGCACAACCGGGTGCGGCTCCCACGCGCTGGACCTGCTCGCACTGATAGCAGAACATCTGCGATCTCCTCTTGATCGTCACCGCGGCCGCGGGCGTCGCGGGCGGCACTGACGGTGAGACTCGCAGCGGGCCGCTGCCGGGGCCATGACCTAGGTCAAGGAACGCTGGCGACGCAGATCACGCCGAGCTGGTCAGGGCGTATCCCCGGCCGTCGAGTCGAGCGATCGCAGGCGTGGCACGTCGAGCAGCTCGATCCGTCGTCCCTGGACGCTGATCAGACCCTCCGCGGACAGCTCCCGCAGCACCCGGGACAGCGTCTCCGGGGTGAGGTTGAGCCGCGACGCGAGCACCTGCTTGCTCGTCGTCAGTGCCACGACCGGCCGGTCACCCGGCTTCCCGGGAGCCAGGCCCTCGAGCAGGTGCGACGCCACCCGTTCCCGGCTCGACTGGAGGGCGAAGGACTGCACATCCCGGACCAGCCCGTGCAACCGGACGGACAGCCCGGCCAACAGCCGCCTGGCGAACAGCGGGTCGCCGTCGATCAGCTGGTCCACGACCTCCATCGGGACGAGCAGCAGCCGGGTCGGCTCCAGCGCAGTGGCGGTCACCGGGTAGGGCTCGCCCAGGAACATCACCGCCTCGCCGAAGCTGTCCCCCGGGTGCATCACCTCGACCACCTTCTCGCTGCCGTCCGGGGCCACCGCGGACAGCTTGATCACGCCGTCGACCACCACGTAGAAGCCGGTGGGCAGTACCCCGCGGTGGAACAGCACGCCGGCCTTGGACAGCCGCCGGACCCGGATCGTGCCGGACAGCTCAGCCAGCTGATCGGGGTCGATCCGGCTGAACAGCGGCAGGCCCCGCAGCAGCTCCTCGGGGCCGCCCTGGGGGGCCCGGCCGGCCAGGCTCACCGCTTGGACTTGTCGCCGCCGGCGATCTCGCTGGACAGCGCGGCGATGAAGGCCTCCTGCGGAACCTCGACCCGGCCGACCATCTTCATCCGCTTCTTGCCCTCCTTCTGCTTCTCCAGCAGCTTGCGCTTGCGGGTGATGTCACCGCCGTAGCACTTGGCCAGGACGTCCTTGCGCATCGCGCGGACGTTCTCCCGGGCGATCACCCGGGATCCGACCGCGGCTTGGATCGGCACCTCGAACTGCTGCCGCGGGATCAGCTTGCGCAGCTTGCCGACCATCTCGACGCCGTAGCTGTAGGCCTTGTCCCGGTGCACGATCGCGCTGAAGGCGTCCACGGCCTCGCCCTGCAGCAGGATGTCCACCTTGACCAGCTCGCCGACCTGGTCGCCGTCCGGCTCGTAGTCCAGCGAGGCGTAGCCGCGGGTGCGCGACTTCAGCTGGTCGAAGAAGTCGAAGACGATCTCGGCCAATGGCAGCGTGTAGCGCAGCTCGACCCGGTCCTCGGACAGGTAGTCCATCCCGCGCAGCGCGCCGCGGCGCTGCTGGCACAGCTCCATGATCGCGCCGATGTACTCGGCCGGGGCGAGGATCGAGGACCGCACGATCGGCTCACGGACCTCGGCCACCTGGCCGGACGGGAACTCCGACGGGTTGGTCACCACGCGGATGGACCCGTCCTCCATGCTCAGCTCGTAGACGACGTTGGGCATCGTGGAGATCAGCTGGAGGTTGAACTCGCGCTCCAGCCGCTCGCGGACGATCTCCAGGTGCAGCAGGCCGAGGAACCCGCAGCGGAAGCCGAAGCCGAGCGCGGCCGAGGTCTCCGGCTCGTAGACCAGCGCGGCGTCGTTGAGCTTGAGCTTGTCCAGCGCCTCGCGCAGCTGCGGGTACTCCGAGCCGTCCATCGGGTAGAGCCCGGAGAAGACCATCGGCTTCGGGTCGCGGTAGCCGGACAGCGCCTGCGAGGCGGGCTTGGCCGCGTTGGTCACGGTGTCGCCGACCTTGGACTGCCGGACGTCCTTCACCCCGGTGATCAGGTACCCCACCTCGCCGACACCGAGGCCGCCGGTGGGTACCGGTTCGGGCGAGATGACGCCGATCTCGAGCAGCTCGTGGGTGGCGCGGGTGGACATCATGGCGATCCGCTCGCGGGCCGACAGCTGCCCGTCGATCACCCGGACGTAGGTGACCACGCCGCGGTACGTGTCGTACACCGAGTCGAAGATCATCGCCCGGGCCGGCGCCTGCGCGTCACCGCGGGGAGGCGGCACCTGCCGGACGATCTCCTCGATCAGCAGCTCCACCCCGTCACCGGTCTTGGCGGACAGCCGCAGGCAGTCCTCGGGCCGGCAGCCGATCAGGTGCGCGAGCTCCTCGGCGTGCTTGTCCGGCTGCGCGGCCGGCAGGTCGATCTTGTTCAGCACCGGGATGATGGTCAGCTCGTCCTCGAGCGCCAGGTAGAGGTTCGCCAGGGTCTGCGCCTCGATCCCCTGCGCGGCGTCGACCAGCAGCACGGCACCCTCGCAGGCGGCGAGCGAGCGGGACACCTCGTAGGTGAAGTCGACGTGCCCGGGGGTGTCGATCATGTTCAGCGCGAAGGTCTTGCCGCCGGAATCCCAGGGCATCCGGACCGCCTGGGACTTGATCGTGATCCCGCGCTCGCGCTCGATGTCCATCCGGTCCAGGTACTGCTCGCGCATCTGCCGGCCTTCGACCACCCCGGTGATCTGCAGCATCCGGTCGGCCAGGGTGGACTTGCCGTGGTCGATGTGAGCGATGATGCAGAAGTTCCGGATCGCGTCAGCGGGCGTCGCGGACGGCGTCAGGGCCGTTCGGGCCATCGGGGACACGCAGGACTACCTCGGCTTCTCTGGGGCGGCGCGCGGTGCCGGACGGCGGTGGCGCCGACAGCGCGGTGCTCGGTCGGACCATCGTCCCACGAGCCGGGCCGCGGATCCCGCCACCGGTCCCGGTCACGGAAGTCGGGGCGACGACCGGGGCGCAAGACCCCATCCGGGCCGGACGTGGAGTCGTGTCTCACATCCGAAGACCACCCGGACGGGCACTGTCCGTAACCCCTTGCAGCGCAAGGGGATCGACGCTCCGTAGTGATCTTTGTCCCGTGGACTTTTCTGCGGCGAACCCCTTGCGCAGCCCGTCGCACCGGAGTAGAAATCTCCCCACGCCAAGGGAAACGGCGGATGACCTGGAGAGATCCAGATCGCGCCGGAGAGGTGAAGGGCCTTCGGGTCTCGGAGCCACTCAGGTAGTCCGTCGGGAACCAAGGTGCCGAATGATCACCGAGAGTGCACCTCGGCGGGGTAACCCGGGATTTGCGGTCGGCGCCGCGGATTCACAGGTCATACGGGTGGCGGCAGAGGCGAGGCTCGGAGCCTTCGGGTTCCAACTCTGGCCAGGGGAACGTCGAACCCCTGGCTGCGGGTCGCGACCGCCCTCACGGGCGGGCGAGCGGAACCGAGCTGTCGTAGGGCCCCTCGAACTCATACTTCGAGGGGCCCTACTCCTATTCTGGGGCATCGTGCCCGGCCGGCCAGGAACCGTAGTCCCGCTGCGGCGCTCCTCACAGCCCGTCACCGTGTCAGCCGGGCATGCCACCAGGTGCACGAATGTGATATCACATAGATGTCATGTTCAGATCGCCGACGACGGCGACTCACCTGGGGGACCCGATGTCCGAACCCGTCAGCCCGACGCCCATCCTCACCTCACCGGAGCACGACCCTGACTCCCTGCGCGCGACGATCGCGGAGCGGCCGGCATGGTCGATCAGCGGCTGGTACGGCGTTCTGGGGATCCTCGCCGCCGCTGCCGTGATCTGGTACTGCGCGGCAGGCCTGAGCTCCGCGACGCCCGGCAGTGACGCGGATCCGGTGCTGGTCACCGTCCTGGTGCTGGCCGTCCTCACGATCTCCGTCCTGTCCGGGACCCTCGCCGTGATCCAGCCGATGGAGACCCGGGTCGTGCTGTTCTTCGGCCGCTACGCCGGCACCGTCCGGCAGACCGGCCTGATCATGACCGCGCCGCTGACCACCCGGCGCCGGGTCTCGGTGCGGGTGGACAACTTCGAGAGCCGCAAGCTGAAGGTGAACGACGCCGAGGGCAACCCGGTCGAGCTCGCCGCCATCGTGGTCTGGCGGGTCCAGGACACCGCCCGCTCCGTCTTTGCGGTGACCAACTACCTCGGCTTCGTGCAGGTGCAGGCCGAGGCCGCGCTGCGGCACGTGGCGACGAGCCACCCGTACGACAGTGAGGACAGCGACCGCCCGTCCCTGCGCGGCTCGACCGACCAGGTCTCGGCGGAGCTGGCCCGCGAGGTGGCGGCGCGGGTCGAGGTCGCCGGCGTCGAGGTGATCGAGGTGCGGATCAGCCACCTGGCCTACTCCCCCGAGATCGCCCAGGCGATGCTGCAGCGCCAGCAGGCGGCCGCGATCATCGCCGCCCGCAGCCGGATCGTGGACGGCGCCGTCGGGATGGTCGAGATGGCGCTGGCCCGGCTGCAGGAGCGGGACGTCGTCCAGCTCGACGAGGAGCGCAAGGCCGCGATGGTGAGCAACCTGCTGGTCGTGCTCTGCGGCGACTCCCGGGCCACCCCGGTGGTCAACACCGGGACCCTCTACCAGTGAGCCGGCACCGTGTCGGCTGAGCCGAGGCCGCGCCCGGAGCGCAAGACGATGCTGCTTCGGCTGGACCCGGCCGTGCACGACGCGCTCGCGGCCTGGGCGGCGCAGGACCTGCGCAGCGTCAACGCGCAGATCGACTGGCTGCTGCGCCAGGCGCTGATCCGCGCCGGCCGGATGCCGGCGGACGCGGCAGGCCCGACCCGGCGGGGCCGCCCGCCGCGCGACGCCCGCGAGGGCGGCGGTTGAGGCGCGGGCTCGAGCTCGAGCTCAGGCGATCCGGGTGACCTCGACGGACACGAACAGCTGCGATCCGGCGGCGCCCGCGTAGACGCCCTTGAGCGGCGTGACGTCCGGGTAGTCCCGACCGCGCGCGACCAGCACGTGGTCCTCACCGGCGGGCTGGTCGTGGGTGGGGTCGAAGCCGATCCACTCCCCGGCCCACCACTCCACCCACGCGTGACTCTGCCCCGCCACCGCCTGCCCCAGCCCGGCGTCCGGCACCGGGTGCAGGTAGCCGGACACGTACCGGACCGGGATGCCGATTCCCCGCAGCGCGCCCAGGACGAGGTGGGCGTAGTCCTGGCAGACACCCTTGCGGGCCCGCCAGACCTCCACGGCGCGGGTCTGCACCGAGGTCACGCCGGGCACGTAGTCGACCAGCTCGTGGATCCGGGCGCAGATCGCGCGGGCGGCGGGGTCGGGTTCCAGCCCGGCCGCGGCGTCCCTGGCCAGCTCCAGCACCTCGGGGTCCGGCTCGGTCCAGGCGGTCTGGGTGAGCCACTCGACGTTCGCGTCCTGCGCGTCCTCACTGCGCAGTTGGTCCCAGCCGGCCGGCTCGCGGAGGGCCTGCCGAGGGAAGACCTCCACCGTGCTGGTGGAGACCACGGTGAGCTCCTGGTGCGGGATCAGCACGTCGAACGCCGTCACCTGGGTTCCCCAATAGTCCCGGTAGGTGTGGGTCCAGGTCACCGGGTCGATCCGGACCTGGTTGTCCAGCGCGGTCTGGCAGGACATGGTGGGCGGGCTCAGCCGGGCCTCGTTGTACGAGGCGAGCACGGGCCCGTCGTAGCGGAACCCGGTCCGGTGGACGACCTGCAGCCGCCTGGTCACGACACCTCCCCGATCCAGACCGTGGTCGCCGGGCGCGGGAAGTACCGGCGGGCCACGGCGTCGCTGGCGGCCGAGCACGCCCGCTGGACCCGCTCCATCTCGGCCGGCAGGTCCACCAGGATCTCGGCCAGCGACCGGTACTCCAGGCCGGTCCGGGCCCGGCCGAGGGCGCGGCGCGCGCGGTCGCTCACGCCGACCCGGTCCACGTCCGGCGAGAGCGCCCCGAGGCACTGCTCGGCCAGGCTCAGCGCGTGCAGCACCGAGCGCGGGAAGAACCGGTCCAGGAGAAGGAACTCCGCGGCCCGCTCGTCGGTCGCCAGGCCGCGGTAGGTCCGCACGTAGCTCTGGTGGGCGCCGCAGGAACGCAGCAGCGTCGGCCAGGAGGTCAT
This sequence comes from uncultured Actinomycetota bacterium, assembly GCA_963740575.1. Classification (GTDB taxonomy): domain Bacteria; phylum Actinomycetota; class Actinomycetes; order Actinomycetales; family Kineosporiaceae; genus CAVUET01. Next base: position 982,960 of record CAVUET010000003.1, read on the forward strand.
CGAGCCGGAGATCGCCGAGGTGGCCACCAGCCGGGCGGTCATGTCGGCGCGCTCCAGGCTCCGGCCGAGGACGAGGAAGCGCCAGGCGTCGTCGTGGCTCATGGTGGCGTCCGCGGTCCCGTCGACCAGCGCCGCCCGGTCCCGCACCCAGGTGAAGAACTGGTGCCAGGTGGCGGCCCGCCGCCGGGTCGGGCCGATCCCCATCCAGGTCCGGTTCAGGCACTCCCACAGCTCCGACGACACGGTTTCCCGTGCCCGGCGGGCGTTCTCCCGGGCGGCTGCGAGCGCGCCGACGATTGCGCTGGGGCTGGACGGGTCGAAGGCGAGCCGCTCGACGACGTCGTTGCGGTCGACCCTGGCCTGCTTGTCGGGGTCGGGGTCGGGGTCGGGGTCGGGGTCGGCGCCCATCACGGCGAGCAGTCCGCGGCAGGCGTCGTGCTCGGACAGGTGCGGATCCTCCAGCAGCATCTGCAGGTGCACGTCGAGGATCCGCGCGGTGTCGTCGGCCCGCTCGACGTAGCGGCCTATCCAGAACAGGGACTCCGCGATCCGGCTCAGCATCGCGGGCCCGCCGCTGGCTGTTGCTGCTGCTGCTGTTGTTGCTGCTGGTGGTGCTGTTGCTGCTCGCCCGTGTCCTGGGGGCCGAGGTCGGGGCCGGGCAGCGAGCGCACCGTCCGGGCCTGGGCGCCCTTGGGCCGGGCCAGGTCGGCGATCCGGGTCACCGTCCTGGACAGCACCCAGGTGTCCTTCGAGCCGCCGCCCTGGCTGGAGTTCACCACCAGCTGGCCCTCGGGCAGGGCCACCCGGGTCAGCCCGCCCGGAAGGACCCAGACGTCGTTCCCGTCGTTGACCGCGAACGGCCTCAGGTCGACGTGCCGGGGTCGCAGCCGCCCGCCGACCAGCGTCGGGACCGTGGACAGCATCACCACAGGCTGGGCGATCCAGCCGCGCGGGTCTGCCAGGACCTCGGCGCGCAGCCGCTCGAGCTCGGCCCGGGTCGCGCGCGGGCCGATCACCAGCCCCTTGCCGCCGGCGCCGTCCACAGGCTTGAGCACGAGCTCGTCCAGCCGGTCGATCGCCTCGGCCTGGTCGTCCGGCTCGGCCAGCCGGTAGGTGTGGACATTCGGCAGGATCGGCTCCTCGCCGAGGTAGAACCGGATCAGGTCGGGAACGTAGCTGTAGACCAGCTTGTCGTCGGCCACCCCGTTACCGATCGCGTTCGCGATGGTCACGTTGCCGGCCCGCGCGGCGTTCACCAGCCCCGGGCAGCCGAGCAGGGAGTCGGCCCGGAACTGCACCGGGTCGAGGAAGTCGTCGTCCACCCGCCGGTAGATGACGTCGACCGGCTGCTCGCCCTCGGTGGTCCGCATCATCACCCGCCCGCTGGAGCAGACCAGGTCGCGGCCCTCCACCAGCTCGACGCCCATCGTGCGCGCCAGCAGGGCGTGCTCGAAGTAGGCGCTGTTGTGGATGCCGGGAGTGAGCACGACGACCGTGGGATCACTGATCCCGCCGGGCGCCGCGGCCCGCAGCGCGGCGAGCAGGCGTTGCGGGTACTCCGCCACCGGTCGGATCCGGTGGGTGGCGAACGCCTCCGGGAAGACCTGGGTGATCGCCATCCGGTTGACCATCACGTAGCTGACCCCGCTGGGCACCCGGACGTTGTCCTCCAGCACCCGGAAGCGGCCCTGCTCGTCCCGGATCAGGTCGATGCCGGCGACGTGCACCCGGACCCCGTTCGCCGGGCGCAGGCCGGCGGCGACCCGCTGGAAGCCGGACGCGGAGGCGACCACGCGCCACGGGACCACACCCGCCTTGATCGCCTCGCGGGTGCCGTAGACGTCGGCGAGGAAGGCCTCCAGCGCCCGCACCCGCTGAGCCACCCCCGACTCGACCTGCGCCCACTCCTCGGCCGAGATCACCCGGGGGACGACGTCCAGCGGGAAGGGCCGCTCCTCCCCCGCGAAATCGAACGTGACGCCCTGGTCGAGGTGGCTGCGGGACAGGGCGTCCGCCCTCGCCACGAGCTCGGCGCCAGTCAACCGGCGGAGTGTCCCGTGCACGGAGCGGTAGGACCTGCGGGGCTGCTGGTCGGCCGAGGTCAGCATCTCGTCCCAGGCGGAGCCCACGTCGTACCCCTCGAACAGCTCCGGCATGAGCAGACGGTAACCCGGGGATGTCACGCGGGCGTTACCTGCGCGCAACCGGTTGAGCGCCCGGTGCCGGCCGGGGTGGATGATCGCCGGCCCCGTAGGATCCCTCGGCGTGAGCGAGCGATGGGGTGCGGTGCCGTGGCGATTCGTCCGCCAGGTGCTGCGGGGGACCCTGCGGGCGCAGCAGCACACCCGGCCGACGCAGCCTCGGCAGTGGCGCCCGCCGGCCGCCCCGGCCGACTTCGAGGGGACCACCCGGGTCGAGTACCGGCCCGATCCGGACGGCGACGCCGATCCGGGCGAGGTGGTCTGGACCTGGGTGCCCTTCGAGGAGGACCACAGCCAGGGCAAGGACCGCCCCGTCCTGGTCATCGGCCGCAACGACGGCTGGCTGCTCGGGCTGATGCTGACCAGCAAGGACCACGACCGGGACGCCGGGCAGCAGGCCCGCGCGGGCCGGGTCTGGATGGACATCGGCACCGGCGGCTGGGATCCGCAGCACCGGCCGAGCGAGGTCCGGCTGGATCGCGTGCTGCGGCTGGACCCCGCCCGGGTCCGCCGCGAGGGAGCCGCGCTCGACCGGGCCCGGTTCGACGCGGTCGCGGCCAGGCTGCATCAGCTGCACGGTTGGTGACCACGGCGGACGGGTCGAGCCGTTCGGGCTGGTAAGCTCACCCTCCGGCAGGTGCCCAGGTCGTGCGCCTGTCAGGCCCCTCCGCCACCCGGCGCCCCCACCGCCGGCGGTCCCGGACGGGTCGACGCCCTCAACCGACCTCCAGTGCTGAAGAGAGACGACGCGTGGCAAATATCAAGTCCCAGATCAAGCGGAACGGGCAGAACGAGAAGCGCCGCCTGCGCAACAAGGCCGTCAAGAGCGAGCTCAAGACGGCCGTCCGCTCATTCCGCCAGGCCGCTGCGGCCGGCGACACCGAGGCCGCCGAGCGCGCTCTCCGGGTCGCGTCCCGCAAGCTCGACAAGGCCGTGAGCAAGGGCGTCATCCACAAGAACCAGGCGGCCAACCGCAAGTCCGCGATGGCCGGCAAGGCCGCGGCGCTCTGACGTCCGGCGCCCGGCCACGGGCAGCTTCTCGGCTGTAGCAGGCGTCGACCCCGTTCCGGGGTCGGCGCCTGCTCACGTTCCGGGACCGGCCGTTGGGCGTACCGCCTCAGCGGCCGCGTGCCCCAGCGATCTGCAGGATCGCCCGCTCCACCGCGTACACCGGATCCCGCCCTCCGCCCTTGACCGCCGTATCCGCCTCGGCGATGGCCAGGATCGCGCGCCCCAGCCCTTCTTCCTGCCAGCCGGACAGCTCGCGCCGCGCGCGATCCACCTGCCACGGCGGCATGCCGAGCGCGGCAGCCAGGTCCGCCGACCGGCCGCGGCCGGCGGCCAGCACTTTCGCCATCGCCCGCACTTTCGCAGCCAGGGCGGCGACCAGTGGCACCGGGTCGGCGCCGGTCGCGAGCGCGTGCCGCAGCAGCGACAGCGCCTGGTCCGCCCGGCCCGCGATCGCCGCATCCGCCACCCGGAAGCCGGTCACCTCGACCCGGCCGCCGAACCGCCGCTCGACGTCGTCCACCTCGACCCGGCGATCGCCGTCGCCGGCGGACTCCTCGGCGAGCTGACCGCAGGCGGCCGCCAGTTCACGCAGGTCGCTGCCCACCGCATCGACCAGGGCCCGGATCGCCTGAGCGCTGGCCCGCCCGCCGAGTCGGCGGAACTCGTCGGCGGCGAACTCGACCTTGTCCTCGTCCTTGGCGATCGGCTGGCAGGAGGCCTCCAGAGCACCAGCCGCACGGGCGGCGTCCAGCAGCGCCTTGGCACGCTGACCGCCGCCGTGCCGCAGGACGACGCAGACCCCCTCGGTGACCGGGTCCTTGAGGTAGCGGGTGACGTCGGACACCAGCGCGTCGTTGGCCGCCTCCACCCCGTTGACGACGACCACGCTCCCGCCGCCGAACAGCGAGGGGCTGACCAGGAGCAGCAGCCTGCCGGGCTCGTAGGACGCGGCGTCCACGGTCTCGACCACGACCTGCGGGTCCTGCTCCCGGACGGCCTCGACCACGGCGGCCACGGCCCGGTCGGCGAGCAGGTCCTCGGCGCCGGTGACCAGCACGACGGGGGCCGGGCGCAGCTCGTGCGGCGCGACGGTACGGCGGACCGGTGTGCGGGGGGCGGCCACGGCCCAAGCCTGCCATCCCCCGCGGACAGCCCGCCCGCCGCCCACCACGGCAGCGTGCGACCACTCGCCCGCAGGGTCGGGCAACCGCACCGTCCGCAGTCACGACGGCCGCGACACGCGCCAGCACGCCGCCAGAGCGTCCGGTGTGACTGCCGGACGCGCGCCCAGCGGTCGGGCGGACCCGGGCCCCGGCGCAGGGTCAGGGCGACAGCACCCGCCGCCGCCCGTCCCCGTGCGCCTCAGTGCGGCAGTGGTTGCGCAGTGCCCATCCGCTCCATCCAGCCGAGCGGGCGCCCGACCGGGAGCACCGGCCGGGCGAGCATCCCGTTGATGACGCCCGCGGCCGACGCGTACCACGCGGTCAGCGCGGTGATGATGCCGATGTAGCCGCCGAACTTGATCATGCCCGTGCTGGTGGAGAAGTTGCCGATGAACAGGACGATCTCGGTGACCTGCAAGGTCAGGAAGACCGCCATCACGGCTTCGTTGATCTGCGTGCTCCACGCCAGCATGTAGAGGTTGAAGATCGCGAACGCGAGCAGGATCCAGCCCAGGTCGTTTCCGACCTGCGCAGCGCTCGCGCCCGGCGCCACGAACTGGACGTACAGCCCCAGCCCGATCCAGAAGCCGCCGTACGTGCCGAACGCCGTGGCGCCGAAGACGTTCCGATTGCGGAACTCCCACATCCCGGCGAGCAGCTGCACCAGCCCGCCGTAGGCGAACGCGAAGCCGAGCCAGGCTTCCGTGCCCCGGGTCCAGTCCGCGTTCTGGGCCGAGAGCAGGAAGGTGGTCAGGGCGAAGGCGGCCAGCCCGAGTGGGGCCGGGTCCGCGATCCCGCCGGTCATGACAGGCGTGTCAGCGGGAACGTGTGAGGTGTGGGTGGGGCCCTGCGCTTCCATGTCGCCCTCCAGACAGAGAAAGACACCGGCTTGTGCGCTTGAGAATTTATGCCCCGATAGGACCCTTTGCATCCCCGGATGTCTGGATCATCCCTTTTCCTCGGACGATGTCCGGCCCCGGCCGGTACGGGCTGCTCAGACAGTGGCCTTCCGCCCGAGCAGGCGGCGCAGCCAGGCGACCAGGCTGACCCAGAACAGCGAGATCCCGTGCACCTCCGGCGCCTGGATCCCGGCCCGCTGCTCGACGGTCGTCGCGGTGAGCTTGCCCTCCACGCAGCCGACGAACTCGGCGATCAGCCGGTTGTTCATCTCGGTGATGATCCCGGACCGGCCGAACTGCGCCGCCGCGCCCGACAGGGTGATGTCGGCGTCCACGGTGACCCGGGTGCCGTCGCCGTCGGGCACCATCGCGTACCGCACCTTGACCGAGCCCCGGCTGCCGCCGCGGCGGTCGGCGCCCTTGCCGTCGATCGTCCCGGTGCGCGTCGCGGAGTCCGAGCTCACCTTCGCCTGCCCCTCGAAGGTCGCCGACAGCGGGCCGAGCTTCACCGACACCTTGCCGGCGTACGATCCGTCGCCGTGGTCGGCGGTCAGGTCCGCGCCGGGCATGCACTGGGCGACCTCGGGGACGTTCTGGAAGAAGTCCCACACCGTCTGCAGGGGCCGGGAGACGCTGAACTCATGGGTGATCTTCACCGGTACTCCTTCGCAGGGTGGACGCGACGGCCGGAGTGAACCGCTCTGGTTCGGCATCGTACGCACGCTGGCAGCCGGCGGCGCAGAAGTAGACCGCGCTGTCCGGACCGCCGTCCCCGCTGTCCGGATCGCTGTCCGGATCGCTGTACCGGGGGCGGCTGACGAAGCGGGCCGAGGCGACGTCCACGGTCATGCCGCAGACGGGGTCGATGGCCTGCTGCGGCTCGGCCACCTGCGGGACGGGGCCGATCATCGCGCGCTGCGCCTTGACGGCGACCAGTTCGGCGAGGATGGACACCGCGATCTCATGGTGCTCGGTGGCCCCGAGGTCCAGCCCTGCGGGTGCCCGGACCCGGGCCAGCTGCTCGTCCGGGATCCCGTGGTCGCGCAGCCACTCCCGGACCGCCGAGGCCCGCTTGCCGGACGCCACCAGCCCCACGTATCCGGCCGGCGTGGCCAGGGCGGCCTCCAGAGCGGGCTCGTCGTAGTGCCCCTGGGTCGCGATCACCACCGCGGACGAGGCCCGCACGCCGGACAGGTCGACCGGGGCGTCGCCCTCGGCCGTCACGGCGTGGCCGGTCCAGCCGAGCGCGCCGGCCAGCGCCAGCAGCGTCTCGACCGCGGGCGAGCGGCCCACCACCCACAGGTCCGGAACCGGAAGCATCGGCTCGACCAGCACCTCCATCGCCCCCTCGCTCGAGCAGGCCATCGCCACCGTGGTCACGCCCGGGCGGGAGTCGGCCTCGCCGAGCACGAGCACCCGGGGCGCGCCGTCCTGCAGCGCCTCGAGCGCATGGCGCACCACGGTGGGCTGCGCGCAGGCCCCGCCGAGCCAGCCCTCCACCCGCCCGTCCGGGTGGATCAGGGCCCGGGACCCGCCGCGCCCCGAGGACGGTGCCCGCCGCCAGGTCACCGTCGCCAGCGCGAACGGCTCCCCGGCGGCGATCAGCTCGGCGGCCCGGGTCAGTGCGGGGCCGGTGCCGGCCAGCGGCCGCGGATCAGGCCCGGGCATCGGCGTCCCGGAGCGCGGACCAGACCCGGTGCGGAAGCACCGGCATGTCCAGCGTGCTCACGCCCCGGTCCCACAGGGCGTCGACGACGGCGTTGACGTACGCCGCGGGCGAGCCGACGGTGGCCGACTCGCCGACCCCCTTGGCGCCGATCGGGTGGTGCGGGGACGGCGTGACCATCCCCCCGAGCCGGAACTTCGGCGTCTCCCACGCGGTCGGGATCAGGTAGTCCATCAGGGTCGAGCCGATGCAGTTGCCGTCCGGGTCGAAGGTGATCCACTGCATGTTGGCCTTGGCGAAGCCCTCGGTCAGCCCGCCGGTGATCTGACCCTCCACGATCATCGGATTGATCCGGACCCCGCAGTCGTCGACGGCCACGATGTCCAGCACCTTCCAGGTGCCGTCGCCCGGGTCCACCTCGACCACGACGATGTACGAGCCGAACGGGTAGGTCATGTTCGGCGGGTCGTAGTAGGTGACGCCCTCCAGCCCGGCCTCCATCCCCTCGGGGTGGTTGGTGTAGGCCGCGAAGGCGACGTCCTGGATGGACACCGATTTGTCGGTGCCCCGGACGGTGAACGTGCCCGGCTCCCAGTCGAGGTCCTCGGGGCTGGCCTCGAGCAGGTGCGCGGCGAGCAGCCGGGCCTTCTCCCGCAGTTTGCGCGCCACCATCGCGGTCGCCGCCCCGCCGACCGGGGTCGAGCGGGAGGCGTAGGTGCCCAGGCCGTAGGGCGTGTTGTCGGTGTCGCCCTCCATCACCTTGATGTCCTTGGACGGGATGCCGAGCTCCTCGGCGACGATCTGCGCGAACGTCGTCTGGTGCCCCTGGCCCTGGCTCTGCACGCCGAGCTTGAGGATCGCCTTGCCGGTGGGGTGTACCCGCAGCTCGGCCGAGTCGAACATCTTCAGCCCGACGATGTCGTACTCCCGGGAGTTGCCCGCGCCGACCACCTCGGTGAACGAGGCGAGCCCGATGCCGAGCCGCCGCCCGTCCCCGGGCGAGCCGTCGTGACGCACCCCGCCGGAGTTCTGCACCGCCTGCTTGGCCCGCCAGGCGTCGTAGCCGATCAGCTCCTTCGCCTGGTCCAGCGCCGCGTGGTAGTCGCCGGAGTCGTAGACGAACCCGGTCGGCGACAACCACGGGAACTGCTCGGCGCGGATGAAGTTGTTCGCCCGCAACTGCGCCGGGTCGACGCCGAGTTCGTGTGCGGCCTTATCCATCAGGCGCTCGATCAGGAAGGACGCCTCGGTGACCCGGAACGAGCAGCGGTAGGCGACGCCGCCGGGTGCCTTGTTGGTGAACGCCCCGCGGGCGGTCACGTGCGCCGCGGCGAAGTCGTAGGACCCTGTGCAGATGTGGAACAGACCGGCCCGGAACTTCGTCGGCTGGGCGTCGGCGTAGAACGCGCCCTGGTCGGACAGGATCGAGGCGCGCATCCCGATGATCCGGTTCCCGGCGTCGAAGGCCAGCTCGCCGTGCATGTGGTAGTCGCGGGCGAACCCGGTGGAGATCAGGTTCTCCGAGCGGGTCTCGACCCACTTCACCGGCTTGCCGAGCACGAGCGAGGCGGCGGTGGCCACCACGTAGCCGGGGTAGATCGGCACCTTGTTGCCGAAGCCGCCGCCGATGTCGCTGGTGATGATCCGGATGTTCTCCTCGGGCAGGCCTGCGACCAGGGCGAAAAGGGTCCGGTGGGCGTGCGGCGCCTGACTGGTCAGGTAGATCGTGGCCTGCCCGGTGACCGGGTGGATGTCGGCCACGATGCCGCAGGTCTCCAGCGGGGAGGGGTGCGAGCGCGGGTAGTGGGTGTCCAGCGAGACGACCCGGGCGGCGCGGGCGAACGCGGCGTCGGTGAGCGTCTGGTCGCCCGCCTGCCAGGTGTAGGCGCAGTTGTCGAGCTGACCCGGCTTCTCGTCCCGGATCTGCACCGCCCCGGGTTCGAGCGCCTGCTGCGGGGTGGTGATCGCTGGCAGGTCCTCGTAGTCGACCACGATCGCGTCCAGGGCGTCCCGGGCCAGGTACGGGTCGGTGGCGATCACCGCCGCGACCTCCTGGCCCTGGTAGCGGACCTTGTCGGTGGCCAGCACCGCCTGGGTGTCGCCGGACAGGGTCGGCATCCAGGCCAGGTTGTACCCGGCGAGCATCTCTCCGGTGATGACGGCGACGACGCCCTTCATCTCCTGGGCTGCCGTGGAGTCGATGGACAGCAGCTTCGCGTGCGCGACCGGCGAGCGGAGGATCGCCATGTGCAGCATGCCCGGCAGCACGATGTCGTCCAGGTAGCGACCGGCGCCCTGGACGAAGCGGTCGTCCTCGATCCGCCGGACGGAGTGCCCGATGCCGCCGATCGCGGCGGAGGTGCGCGGCTGGTTGAGCTGCGATTCGTTGAGCGTGGTCATGATCTGCGCCCTTCCCTCACTCGCCGGCCACAGCGGCGGCCGTGTCGGACGGCGCGGGAGTCGCCGCGGCCTCCTCGATCGCCTGCCCGGCGGCCCGGATCGCGGTGACGATGTTGAGGTAGCCGGTGCACCGGCAGATGTTCCCCGAGATCGCCCAGCGCACGTCGTCGTCGCTCGGGCGCGGGTTCTCCGCCAGCAGCGCACTCCCGACGAGCATCATCCCCGGTGTGCAGAAACCGCACTGCAGCCCGTGATGCTCCTTGAACGCGGTCTGGATCGGGTGCAGCCCGGAGGCCTGCTTGAGCCCCTCGACGGTGCGCAGCTCGTGCCCGTCGGCCTGCACCGCGAGCATCGTGCAGGACTTCACCGGGCGGCCGTCGAGCAGGACGGTGCACGCGCCGCAGGAGGTGGTGTCGCAGCCGATGTGCGTGCCGGTCAGGGCGAGGTCGGTGCGGATGAAGTCGACGAGCAGGACCCGCGGTTCGACGTCGCGGGTGTACGCCGTTCCGTTGACGGTGACCGTGATCTGCATGCTGCCTCTCCTGGTGGGCGCCGCGTACCGGTGGACGGGACGGTCAGCTGGTGGCCTGGGCGAGCGCCGCGGCGAACCCGCGGCGGACGTATTCGCGCACCACGGCCCGCTTGTAGTCCGCGGGCCCTCGGACGTCGCTGTCGGGCTCGCAGACCCGGCCGGCGACCTCGGCTGCCTCGGCGAACAGGTCGGGGCCGGGCTGCTGGCCGGCCATCAGCTGCTCGGCCTCGGTGACCTTGAGATTGCGGCTGCTGACCGCGGTCAGCGCCAGCCCGGCCCTGGCGACCCGTCCCGCCTCGTCCAGGGCCAGGTGTGTCGCCACCCCGACGGTGGCGTAGTCCCCGATCTTGCGCTCGAGCTTGAGGTAGCTGCCGCCGGACCGCTGCGGGGACCGCGGGATGCGCACCTCCACCACCATCTCCCCCGGTCGGAGGCTGGTGGTGAAGAAGTCGACGACGAACTCCTGCTGCGGGATGACCCGCTGGGCGCCGTCCGCCGAACGAGCCACCACGGAGGCGTCGACGGCGAGCATCACGGTGTTCCAGTCGCCCTCGGGGTCGCAGTGCGCGACGGAGCCGCACAGGGTGCCGCGGTTGCGGACCAGGGGGTCGGCGACCCAGCGGGAAGCGCTGGCCACGGTGTGGTTGCCCTGGCTGATCAGCTCGGAGGACGCCACGTCGGCGTGCCGCGCCAGAGCACCGACCGCGATGTGACCGTTCACCGGCCGGATGTAGTCCAGCCCCGGGACCCGGTTGATGTCGACCAGTGCACCGGGCGACGCGAGCCTCAGCTTCATCATCGGGATCAGGCTCTGCCCGCCGGCCAGGACCCGGCCGTCCTCACCGACCCTTGCCAGGGTGTCGAGGGCCTCGTCGAGGCTTCGCGGTGCGAAGTACTCGAAAGCTGCTGGGTACACGGGGTGGCCTCCTGCGAGCGACGGGGCGCCGACAGATGTCAGTCGGCACGCTACGTGACCTGCGTCACGATCGTCGCGGCGAAACTGGGCCACTTGGTGACCCGATCGGGTCACTCCTTCGCGCCCGAGGGCCTGTTCAGCACGGCGGGTGACTTCCCGACAGAACCCGGTCCGTCAGAGCAGGCCGCGGCGGGCGGCCGCGCCGACCGCCTCGGTGCGGCGGCTGACGCCGAGCTTGCCGAAGAGCGCACGAAGCCGCCGCTTCACGGTGGTGTCGCTCATGAACAGCTCCTCGGCCAGCTGGCCGTTGCTCATGCCGAGCGACAGCAGTTGCAGCATCCGCCGCTCCAGCTGGTTGAGATCGGGCGTGTCCGGGTCTGCCTCGCCCATCAGCTGATCCACGAGGTGGGCGGTGACCCGCGGGGACAGGGCACGCTCCCCACCGGCCACGGTCTCGATGGCGGTCACCAGAACGGACGGGGAATCCGCCTTCAGCACGTAGCCGAGCGCCCCGGCACGCAGCGATCGGGTGACGTACTCGTCGTCGTCGAACGAGGACACGACCAGCACTCGGGCCGCGGGCTCGGTGTCGAGGATCGCGTCCACGAGGTCGAGGCCGGACGAGCCGCCCAGCCGGATGTCGACGAGGCTGACGTCGGGGCGCCGGGCCCGGAACAGCTCGAGCGCCTCCTCGCTGGTCGCCGCCTCACCGATCACGTCGAAGTCGGGGTAGTTCGACAGCAGGCTGCGCAGCCCCTGCCGGACGATCGGGTGGTCGTCGACGATCAGGATGCTGGTCATGCGGTCGGGACCCGGGCGTGGATCGTGGTGCCCTGACCGGCGGCGGCGCACAGCTGCCACTCCCCCGCCAGGCTCTCCACCCGGCGGCGCATGCTCTCCAGGCCGAGGTGGTGCCCTGCGGCCACCCGGACCCGTGCGGGGTCGAACCCGCGGCCGTCGTCGCGGACGATCACCTGCACGCACCGGCAGTCGGCGTCGAAGCTCAGCGCGACCTCGACCTTGCTCGCCTCGGCGTGCGAGGCCACGTTCTGCAGCGCCTCCTGGACGATCCGGTACAGGCCGATCTCGGTGCGGGCAGGCAGCCGGTAGGCCCGGCCCGTGACCTCGACCCGGCAGTCGGCCGGGCAGATCCGCTGGAACCGCTCGGCGACCTCACGGATCGCCGCCGGCAGGCCGAGCCCTTCGAGGATCGGCGGGTGCAGGTCGTGCACGACGCGGCGGATCTCGCTCTCGACCCGCGCCAGGATCTCCCGGGCGGACTCGAGCACCGGCACCGCGGCGTCCGGCTGGCCGGCCTCGATCCGGTGCTGGCCGGCGCGCAGCTCGAGCATGGCGCCGATCAGCAGCTGGTTGATCCCGTCGTGGATGTCCTCCGCGATCCGCTGCCGCTCGGCCTCCTGGGTGTCCACGGTGTCGGCGAGGACGGCCTGCAGCCGGGCGGCCTTCTCGGCCAGGGCATCCCGGGCCAGGGCGAGCTCGCGGGTGCGCTCGTCCACGAGGCGTTCGAGCCACGCGTTGGTCAGCCGGAGCTGGTCGTACAGCTGGGCGTTGTGGACCAGGACGGCGATCAGCGAGGCGTAGGTCAGGGCCAGCCGCTCGTGGTCGTCGCCGTAGGGCCCGGCGCGGTTGGCGAGCCCGATCATGCCGAACGGGCGGCCGTCCCGCCGCAGCGGAACCCCGAGGAAGGCCCCGACCGCAGGGTGCCCCCGGGGCTGGCCGACCCGGTCCGGGTCGGTGCTCGCGTCGGCGGTGCGGACCGGACGGTCCTCGAGGATGACGGTGTTGAACAGGTTGGGCCGCAGCGGGATCTCGCGATGCTCGGCATAGAAGGTCGGCGCCGGGTGGAAGCCGTGGATCGCGACGATCTCGAGGATGTCCCGGCCCTCGGACACCAGGCCGACGAAGCCGAACTGCGAACCGGTCAGGCTCAGGCACTGGCGCAGCGCCACCTCGAGGACGTCGCCGACGTTGCGTTGGGAAGACACCTCGAGGACGAGATCGGTCAGGGCGTCCAGCGTGTCCCGCGGCTCGGGGAAGGCGGGCGCGAGCACCATGGACTGAGGCTAACCTCACGTACTGATCCCGGCGAGATCTCGCCGGCCTCGGCGCCGTGTGATGGCGGATCTTGGCACGCCGGCCGGGCGCCAGTGTGGGTTTGCGCCGACATGGGCTCAAGGGCCCATCCCGCGCCCGACGTTCACCTCCTCGTTCACGGTCCGAACGCCCGATTACGCCCAACGTTGCGTAACGACATAGTTACTCATGGTTTCAGGTGCTTGAACGGCCGCTCCGGCGGAGGCCAGCACCTGGGAGCCACCCCAGCGCGGTGGCGCTGGCCGCGAGCTGAAGGCCGGCCAGCGTCACCGGAACCACATCTGCTCCACCGCGTCACGGACGCGGCGACGACCGGCCGGCACCATCGGCCGGTCGTCGCCGTTTGCCGGGCACACCGTCATCACCCGGAGAGGCCGAGCACCTGTAGGCCCGCGGATACCGGCTGGAGCAGCACGGTGCCGTTCGTGTCCGTACGAGCGACCACGATGCCCAGCCCTGCGAGCATCCTGACAGTGGCGGGCGACGGATGGCCGTAGTCATTGCCCGCGCCGACCCCGACCAGTCCGAGGCGAGCGCCGAGCATCCGGTAGAGCCGGGCGTCCTGGTCCCTCGAGCCGTGGTGCGCCACCTTCACCACCTGGACGGGTCCTCCGGCCCGCTGCAGCGAGGTAGCCAGACCCGCGGCCAGCCGCTGCTGTCCCTCCGCGTCGAGGTCGCCGAGGTCGAGGACCCGCAACGACCCGGCCGGTCCGTCCACCTGCAGGACGGTGACCAGGCTGCCGTCGTTGGCCGAGGAGTCCTCGTCCGGCTCGGTCCTCGGGCCGCTACCGGCGGCCGCGCCCGGAGAACCCGCGCCGACAACCCACCAGCGGACCCGCCACCCGCCGGCGCCCGACGACCCTGCCATCCCGAGTTGCCCCACCCGGACCGGGACGCGGCTCCGCCCCGCCCAACCGAGCACCGCCCGGACGTCGCCCGCGGGTGCCTGCAGCGGGCTGACCACCAACTGACCGGTGTCCCGGCCACGCAGGACGCCCGGCAGACCGAGGACGTGATCGGCGTGGAAGTGCGTGAGCAGCACGGTGTCGAGGTGCTGAACACCGACCTCGTGCAGGCAGCGGTCCACGGGATCCGGCGCCGGGCCGGCGTCGACGAGGACGGCGCGATCGCGACCGCTGCGCAGAACCAGCGCATCGCCCTGCCCCACGTCGCACATGGCTGCCGCCCAGGCCGGATGTGACGATCGCCAGCGCGCCGGCAGTGGCAACCTCGGCGCGAGCGACCATCCCAGGGCGGCGAGCGACAGCGCGAGCGCGCCCAGCAGGGCGGTGAACCGGACCGGCCCGAACCGAAGCGGCAGACCCCGGGCCGCCGTTGATGTCCGCGGGGGCCGGGTCGCAGGCGGCGGGCGGGTCCGCGGGGCGCGCGAGGTGACGAGCACCAGCACCGCCGTGAGCACGGCCAGCAGCAACGCGCCGGGAAAGCCCGGCAACCACGGCAGGCAGGCCAGCGGCAGCCCCGCCAGGCGGTGCGCCACCTGCGCAATCCAGCCGGTGGCCAGAGCGCCGAGCATCGCCGCCAGATGCGCACCGCATGGCGACATCAACGACATCGCCGCCGCCGCGACGCCGATCAGGGTGGCGGGAGCCACGGCCGGTTCGGCGAGCAGGTTGGCCGGGATGGACGCCAGGCTGACCGACGGCGTCAGCAGGATCAGCACCGGCCCGCACGCCGCCTGCGCGGCCGCGGGCGCGGCGACCGCCAGGGCCAGCGGACGGGGCAACCGGCGTTCCAGCCGCGCCGCCCACGGCGGTACCAGCCACAGCAACCCGGCCGTCGCCGACACGGACAGCGCGAAGCCCGCGTTGCGTGCCAGCCACGGATCGATCACCAGCAACGCGATCGTTGCCGCCGAAAGAGCCGGGCCGCCGCGGGACCGTCGCCCCGCCCCCAGCCCGGCGAGCGCCACCGCCGCCATCGCCGCCGCCCGCAGCACGCTCGGCTGCGGCCGCGCGAGCACGACGAACCCGGCGACCGCCAGCCCCGCCAACACCAGCCGGGATCTGCGACCAGCACCCGCCAGGCGTGCCAGCCAGAGCATCCCGGCCACCACGATGGCCACGTTGGCGCCGCTGACAGCCGTCAAGTGGGTCAGGCCCGAGCGGCGCAGGTCCTGACGGAGGGCATCCGGCAGTCCCGAGGTGTCACCGACCACGAGCGACGGCAGCAGGCCGCCCGCGTCGGCCGGCAGCCCGACACACGCGGCCCTCAGCCCGGCCCTGACCCGGTCGGCAGCCCGCCACGGCCAGGCGCCGGGCCGGACCTCGGCCGGCGGTCCGAGGGCCGTGACCACCGCTGCGACATCGTCGCCGCGCTGCGCCGGGGCCAGGCGGCCGAGCAGGACCACCCGCTGACCGACGTGCAACCCGGTCCACCCCTGGCCTGCGAGCACCAGCACCGGCAGCCGGGAGGCGACCCGGCGCCCGCGGGCCACGAAGCTGACCGTCCCGACCCTCAGCGCTGCCCGGGGCGTTGTGCCGAAACGCCCCGCCGGCAACGGTTGCGGATCGCTGCTGAGCGTGGCGCTGACGCGGACCACGGCGTGCTCCCGGGCCCACCCGGGAACCGGGCCGGCATCGCGCTGGAGCAGGTGCGCCCCCGTGGACGCCAGCACCGCCACAGCCGCTCCCGCCGCGAGCCCCGCGCCGGCCGCGCGCCGCCACCGAGGGCGTGGGCTTCCACCTCCGCCTCGGCATTCCGCCCGCGCTGCTCGGACCCGGGCGACCAGCATCGCGGCCGGTACGAGCGCCACGAGCACCGTCGCACCGGTCACCGCCAGGACCGCGGCCGCCGATCGGCCGGTGGCCCACCAGGCGCAGGCCCAGCCCAGCAGGGCCGGCCCGACCAGCCGCAGGTCCGGGCCGTTCGGGACGGGCTCCGCCGCCGGGACGTCGTGCCGGAGATCCGCCGCTCGGCCAGTCACACCCGGACCAGTCACACCCGGACCAGTCACACCCGGACCAGCGGACGCAGCTGGGACAGCAGCTTCGGCCCGATGCCGGCCACCTCGGCGAGCTCGTCGACGGAGCTGAACCGGCTGTGCGCCGTGCGCCACTGCACGATCCGGCCGGCGAGCACCGGCCCGATCCCGGGCAGCCCGTCCAGCTCGTCCTCCCCGGCCGCGTTCAGGTCCAGCTGCCCGCCGCCATCTGCCGCGGCCGAGCCGCCCGCACCGACCTGGCCTCCCGCCTGCCCCGCGGGGAGGGGATCGTCCGCCCCGGGCACGAGCACCTGCTCCCCGTCCGAGAGCGGGCGGGCGAGGTTGATCCGCTGCAGACAGGCTCCGGCCGCCGCACCGCCGGCGGCCTGGACAGCGTCCGCGACCCGGGCTCCGGACGGCAGCCGGACGATTCCGGGGTGCCTGACCCGGCCCACGACGTCGATGACCAGGACTTGGGCGATCCCTTCGGTGCCGCCGGGGACGACGGCGCCGGATCCACTGGGCGTCGCGCGATCGCCCGCGACGGACCGCCCCGAGGGCGCGCTCGCCGTCGCTACCGGAAGGGTCAACGCCTCGGGCCGAGTCAGCAGCGACCGGGCGATCAGGCCCACGGCAAGGGCCAGCGCGAGCACCACCGCGGCCACCGCGGCCCAGGGTGGGACGGCGCGCCCGCCGCGAAGCCCGACAGGTGTCCGATCGGCCAGCCGTTCCCGGAGCAGACCGACAGACCCCGGCCATCGCTGCGGTGCAACATCCTCACCGTGTGCAGCCTCATCAACGAGTACCTCGTCGGGTTCGGGAACCCATCCGCGGACAGGACCGGCGGGAGCTCGCCGGTCCGCCCCGCACGCCCGGACCCGACGCCTCCGGGGCGTCCGATTCCGGGGCCTCCGATTCTGGGCCGGGTGGCAGGAGCCGGCCGCGGGCCCCGAGCGCAGCCAGCCGCGAAACCGCCGGATCGAGACCGCCGCAGGCAGCACCACCCGCCCGCGGCCCGCGCACACCATGACGTTCACCTGCTCGCACCGCACCGACGCTAGGCACGGCCCGGGAGCCGCGGAGCCCTGCTCGCCGAGGCTGTGGACACCGTGACGAAGCCCGCCCCTGTGGACGGATCGAGGCGCCGGATCACCACGCCGGATCACCACGCCGGATCACCACGCCGGATCACCACGCCGGATCCGGTGACGCCCCTGCGGTCAGACCGGCGCCGTGACCACACCGATCATCCCCGGCCCGACGTGCGCACCGACCACGGCGCCCACCTCGCTCACCAGCAGCGTCCGCAGGCCCGGCAGCCGCGCCCGGAGCCGCTCCGCGAGCTCCGCGGCCCGCTCCACCGCAGCGAGATGGTGAACCGCCACATCGACCTCGACAGCACCCACCTCGCCGACCACGATGTCCTCCAGCCGGGCCAGCGCACGGGACGCCGTCCGGACCCGATCGACCGGCTCCAACCGCCCGTCCACCAGCGCGAGCAGCGGTTTCGACCGACAGCGCCGAACCCAGCAGTGCCTGGGCGGCGCCGATCCGCCCGCCCCGCCGCAGGTACTCCAGCGTGTCGACGTACAGCCAGGCCGAGCAGGACAGCGCACGCCGCCGCGCCGCCTGCACCACCTCGGCCAGGTCCGCCCCGGCAGCAGCCGTCCGCGCCGCCGTCAGCGTCGCGAACCCGAGGCCCATCGCCAGCGACCGCGAGTCCACCACCTCGACCCGGATCCCCTCGGCGGCGACCTCACGGGCCGCCATCCGGGCGGCATCCACCGTCCCGGACAGCTCCGACGACAGGTGCACGGACACGATCGCGTCGCGCCCGCCGGACGCCAGACCCCGATAGGTGTCGGAGAACACCAGCGGCGCGGGTCGTGACGTCGTCACCGAACCCCCGGAGCTCAGCACGGCCGCGATCTCGGCGCTGGTCACCTCGACGCCCTCGGCCAGCGACCGGCCGCCGATGACGACCTGCAGTGGGACGACGGTGAGCCCGTGCTCGGACACCGCCTGGGCCGGGAGGTACGCCGTCGAATCGGTCACCACGGCGACGGTCGAGGATCCCGGCATGACCCCGGAGGCTACCCGGCCGACGTCGAGGGCAGCGAGGACCGCGCGCCGGCTACGCCGGCACGATGCTCGATGCGCGCCGGCTACGCCGGCACGATGCTCGATGCGCGCCGGCTACGCCGGCACGATGTTGACCAGCTTCGGGGCGCGCACGATCACCGTGCGCACGTCCCGCCCGTCCAGAGCCCGCCGCACCGCGGTGCTGGCCAGCGCCAGCTCGCGCAGCGCAGGCTCGGCAATGGCCGGAGGCACCTCCAGCCGATCGCGCACCTTGCCTGCCACCTGCACCACGCAGGTCACCGTCTCCTGCGCCAGCAGGGACTCCTCGACGGCCGGCCACCCGGTCAGGGCCACGCACGGCTGATGCCCCAGCCGCGCCCACATGTCCTCCGCGGTGTACGGCGCGAACAGGGACAGCATCACCGCGATCGCCTGCACCGACTCGCGCACAGCCGGGTCGCCGCCGCCCGGGCCGGAGTCGATCGCCTTGCGGGTCACGTTCACCAGCTCCATCACCCGCGCCACGGCGACGTTGAAGCGGAACGACTCGATCAGCTGGCCGACCTCATGCACGGTCCGATGCGTCGCCGCGCGCAGCGTCACGTCACCGGAAGCCGGGTCCGACCCTGGCACCGACGTGACGTCACCGGACAGCCGCCAGGCCCGGGCCAGGAACCGGGCCGAGCCCGCCGGGGACACGTCGGCCCAGTCGATGTCGTCCTCCGGCGGCCCGGCGAAGGCCATCGTCAGCCGGACCGCGTCCACCCCGTGCGCGGTCAGCTCGTCCGACAGCCGCACGACGTTCCCACGGGACTTGCTCATCGCCGAGCCGTCCATGATGACCATGCCCTGGTTCAGCAGCCGGGTGAACGGCTCCGTGAACTCGACCAGACCCAGGTCGTACAGCACCTTGGTGAAGAACCGGCTGTACAGCAGGTGCAGGATCGCGTGCGTGACACCGCCGACGTACTGGTCCACCGGCAGCCAGCGCCGCACCTGGTCGGCGTCGAACGGCACGTCGTCCCGATCGGGCGAGACGAAACGCAGGAAGTACCAAGACGAGTCGACGAAGGTGTCCATCGTGTCGGTGTCCCGCTCGGCAGGGCCGCCGCACTGCGGGCACTCGACGTTCACCCAGTCCGTGGCGCTGCCCAGCGGCGAGGTGCCCTTCGGTGTCAGGTCCAGCCCCTCCGGCGACGGCAGCACCACCGGCAGCTCGCTGTCCGGAACCCGGACCTCGCCACAGGTCGGGCAGTGCACGATCGGGATCGGCGCGCCCCAGTACCGCTGCCGGGAGATCAGCCAGTCGCGCAGCCGGTAGTTCGTGGCCTTCCGGCCCAGGTCCTTGCCGGCCAGGATCTCCGTGATCGACTCGATCGCCTCGGCCTTGCCCAGGCCGTCCAGCGGGCCGGAGTTCACCAGCAGTCCGTCGCCCGCAGTGGCCTGCCCCGACGACGCCGGGTCGGGCAGCGCCTCGCCGTCGGCGTCGCGGACATCCACCACGACCCGAACCGGCAGGTCGAACGCCCGGGCGAAGTCCAGGTCACGCTGGTCGTGCGCCGGCACCGCCATGATCGCGCCATGGCCGTAGTCGGCCAGCACGTAGTCCGCGGCGAAGATCGGCAGCCGCTCACCATTGACCGGGTTGATCACGAAGCGCTGCAGGAACACCCCGGTCTTCGGCCGATCCGTGGCCAGCCTGTCGATGTCGCTGGTCAGCCGGACCTGGTCCAGGTAGGCAGCGAACGCCGTCCGGACGTCCTCGGGCGCCTCGGCGGCCAGCTCCGCGGCCAGGTCGGAGTCCGCCGCGACGACGAAGAAGGTGGCACCGAACAGCGTGTCCGGACGGGTCGTGTAGACGGTCACCTGGCGGCCGGGCTCACCGCCTCCGGCGGCCTCGATCTCGAACGTCACGTCGGCGCCGGTCGAGCGGCCGATCCAGTTGCGCTGCATGGTCAGGACCTTGTCCGGCCACCGGCCCTCCAGCTGGTTCATGTCCTCCAGCAGCCGGTCGGCGTACTCGGTGATCCGGAAGTACCACTGGGTCAGCTTCTTCTTCGTCACCGGGGTGTCGCAGCGCTCGCACAGCCCGTTCACGACCTGCTCGTTGGCCAGCACCGTCTGATCGTTCGGGCACCAGTTGACCAGGCTGGGCTTGCGGTAGGCCAGGCCCTTCTCGTGGAACCGGTTGAACAGCCACTGGTTCCACGCGTAGTACTCGGGGTCGCAGGTCCGCAGCGTCCGGTCCCAGTCGAACGAGCAGGCGTAGCGCCGCATCGACGCCCGCTGCTGCTCGATGTTGTCGTACGTCCAGGACCGCGGGTTCAGGCCGCGCTTGATCGCCGCGTTCTCGGCCGGCAGGCCGAAGGCGTCCCAGCCGATCGGGTGCAGCACGTTGAACCCGCGCTGGACCCAGTACCGGGCCGCCACGTCGCCCAGCGCGTACGCCTCGGCATGACCCATGTGCAGGTCGCCGGAGGGGTACGGGAACATGTCCAGCACGTACTTGCGTGGGCGCTCGTCGTCCGGACGCCCGCTGCGGAACGGGGCGCGCTCGTCCCACACCGGCAGCCACCGCTCCTGGATCACCTCCGGGTCGAAGCGATCGGGCTCGCGCCCCTCGGCGTCCTCGCCGGGGTCACGCCGGGTGGCTGCACCGGCATCGGTCATCGGGTCGGTCTGGGCCATGTCGTCCTCGTCCTTTGGTGCCGCTCACTGGTTCGGTCGGTGTCCGGCTGGGCGCCCCGGTCGGGGGCAGAACCCGGCGGACATGACGAAGGCCCCTGCACGCAGGGGCCGCCGCGCTGACACGCCACCCGACACCGGTCGGGAGCGTTCCTGGTCAGCGCGGCCCGGGAAGGAGCAGCGACATCCGCATGCGCACAGGGTAGCCCACAGCCCGTGGCGGCCGCCGGGCACTATCGCAGCCCAGCGCGCCGTGCCGCCCGGGCTCCTACAGTCGTGACATGCGCTCCCCCGCCAGACCCGGGTCACGGCGCTCCGGGGCAGGCCTGGCCCTGGCATGCCATCCGCTGCCGTGCATCGCGGTCACCGCGTTCGCCGCCGCGTACGGCTGGTCGGTCGGGCTCGGTGCCCGGACGGCGCTGCTGGCCGCGGCGGTGCTCAGCGGCCAGCTGGCCATCGGCTGGTGCAACGACTGGGTCGACGCCGCCCGCGACCGGCTCGCGGGCCGTATGGACAAGCCGCTGGCCAGGGGGCAGGTCGATCGGCGCACCGTGGGCCGGGCGTGCGTGGTCGCCATGGCTGCCTGCGTTCCGCTGTCGCTGCTGCTGGGCGCCGTCCCGGGTGTGGTGCACCTGGTCGCGGTGGGGTCCGGCCTGAGCTACGACGTCCGGCTCAAGTCCACCCTGGCCAGCCCGCTGCCGTACCTGCTGTCCTTCGGCCTGCTCCCCGCCGTGGCCACCACCGCGCTCCGACCGGGGCATTGGCCGCCGGTCGCCGTCATGGTGGCGGCGGCCCTGCTGGGCGGCGGCGCGCACTTCGCCAACACCGTCGGTGACACCGAGGCGGACCGGCGCAACGGGATCCGCGGGCTGCCGCAGCTCATCGGGCCGCGGTGGTCCCTCGTCCTCACGGCGGCGCTGGTGGCCGCCGCGGCGGCGGTCATGCTGGCCGCGGCATCGGACCGCGGTGCGCTGTCACTCGCCCTGCTCGGGGGCGGGGCGGCGTTGGCTGCCGCGGGTGGCATCGCGGGTGCGCGCCTGATCGGCTCCGGCAGGCTGGCGTTCCGCAGCACGCTGGTGGCGGTCGCTCTGGTGATCGCCGGCTTCCTTGACTCCGTGCGGCACTGACTCCGTGCGCCCACTGACACCGTGCGGCACTGACTCCGTGCGGCACTGACTCCGTGCGCCCACTGACACCGTGCGGCACTGACTCCGTGCGGCACTGACACCGCGGCCGCGCTGATCCGGGTCGGCTCAGGGCTCGTCGCGGGTCTGCTCGACGCCCGTCGACTCGGCACTCGATTCGGGCGACTCCCCCGACCCGGAGCCCGTCGCCGGGCCGGCCACTGGCTTGCCGCCGGGGCGGGCCGGGCCCGAACCCCGCTCCGCGCCCTGCCGTCGCAGCGAACGCCGCAGTCGCATGTCCTGCTCCGCCCGTCGCAGCAGGCTGTCCAGGTTGCCGTCGTCCCACGGCACGAGCGTGGCCGAGCCGATGCTGACCCGGCCCGGCCAGGTGACCCCGGGCGCCGGAGTCAGCCGTGCCAGCCGGGCCCGGATCCTGCGCTCCAGCTCCAGCGGTGACGTCCCCGTCCCCGGCCCGATCACGACGAACTGGTCGCCGGCCCACCGGGCCACCGAGTCGGTCCCGCGCACGGACGACTTGAGCGACTCGGTCAGCGCGACCAGGACCTCGTCGGCGAACTCGAAACCGGCCGCGGCGTTCACCGCCTTGAAGCCGTCGACGTCGATGAACAGGCAATGCACGGCCTCGCCCTGACGGCGGGCGTTCTCCAGCAGCGGCAGCCCGAGCATCTCCAGCCCGCGCCGGTTCACGGCCCCGGTCAGGGAGTCCCGAACGGACTCCTCCTCGACGTTGTGCCGAAGCTCGTCCAGGGTCCGTTCCAGGGTGTGCACACCAGCCCGCAGCACCGCGGCCAGCCCTGCGACGGCGACCACGACGATCCCCGTCAGCAGCCAGCCCAGGCGCGGGGCGGTCGAATTGGCGAGGCCGACGCCCGCCCCGGCCAGCCACAGGGCCGCGCTCGCGCCGAGCCCGATCCGGAAACCTCGCTCGGACCGCGCCGCCGAGGCAGCCATCAGGGTGAGGATCACGTCCACCCCGGCCCACGGGTTGCCCACGGCGCCCATCCGCACCGCCGTGCCGAGCCCGACGAGGACCAGCACCGCCAGCACGATCGGGTCCGGGAGCATCCGCCCCGTCCGGACCCGGTAGGCCAGCGCGGCCCCGGTGGCCAGGGACGCCAGGATCTCGGCGATGATCACCAGGACCAGCCGCGCCCCGGACGCCAGCACCGGCGACGACACCAGGCAGCCGGCATGCACGACGGCCAGGACCGCGAGGACACCCTGCTGGGAAACGTTCGCGATCCCGGACGCGGGACTGGCGGCGTTGTCGGGACTCACTGTGGAGGTCTCGGCGTAGCCCGCCACGAGCTTGACCGGTTCGGGGTCACAGCCGCAGATCCACGTGCTGGCTGACCTGCCCGGACAGCTTCTGCCGGGCGTCCGCCCGCCCGCTGTCGCCGATCGGCGTCCGGGCGACCTTCTGCCGGTGGTCGGCGATCCGCTGCACCACCTTGTCCTGCGGGAGGTCGACGATCAGGCCGCCGGTGGCTGTCAGCGCCTCGCTCACGGTGGCCAGCAGGTCGGGCCGGGACAGCCCGGCTGCCTTCGCGACGTCGGACAGGCTCTGCCCCGCCCGCAGCTTCCCCTGCAGGTCGGCGACGCTGGCGTTGATACTGCCGGCCACGGCCGAGAGCACGTTCGCCCGCAGGCTCGCCAGGGACGTGGTGACCACGGTGATCGTCGGCGGTGCGCCGGCCGACACGGGCGACACAGTCATAACGCCCCTCCTCGTGCACACCAGGTCTTACGACATCATCGGCGCATCCGCGGCTGATCCGCATCGTCCTGCGACGTTGTTCGCTCTTGTGCACGATCCGGCCACCCGGTTGGCGGATGGCTCCCCCACGAGCGGCCCTGTCGACCGCCCCTGACGACTGCGACGCGCCGTGCCCGTGACCACCCGGCGAACCTCGCTCGCCGGCGCCGCAGGTGGCCCGCTGCCGAATCCTGCCGAGATCATAGACGCTGTGCACGCAGTTGACTCCGGAGAGTCGCCAAATCACACCCATGCAGGGGCCGCGCGGGGCTCGGCTGGGACGGACGTCCCGGCGCACCGGCCTCCCGCCGCCCACCCGCGCCTGTCACGACCCTGCGCTGCAGAATGGCCGGGATGCAGTCACCGGCGCGGGCATCGGCTACGCAGTACCTGGACGCGATCGCGCGCCGGTACTCCCCGCCGGGCGGCGGCGAAACCCTCCGGTCCGGACGTCCTTGCCTGGCGGCCCGACGGCAGCCTGGTCTGCCGGATCGGCTCCGTCGTGGTCAAGCTGCACCAGCCCGGGACCAGCGTGGACGATCTCGCCCGGCGTTTGCGAGCGGAGCGGCATCCGCGGCTGTCCGGGACCCTGCTCGCCCCGCTGTCAGCGCGACCGGAGCGCGTGCTCGATCGGTGGGCGTCGCGCTGGCCGCCGGGCGTCGCGCCCGGGACCGATCCCGACCTCCCACTCCCCCGCCCGTCGCGTCTTCGCGTCTTCGCGTCTTCGCGTCATCGCGTCATCGCGTCTTCGCATCCTCTGGTAGCGAATCGGGCTATGCCCGGCCTCCGATAGCCCGATTCCATATCGGAGGACGGCCGAAGCGGCCCGGGCCGCCGATGGGGCGCGGGCTCGGGGGTGGCCGGCGCGGGCTCGGGGGTGGCCGGCGTGGCCCGCGTGGCGGCGCTGCAAAACCGGACGTGCGGTATGTTACTCGGAGGTAGCGTGCGCCGTGCCGTGGTGTGTGCAGGGTCCGAGGGGGTACGGCGATGGAGTTCCGGGGTGCGACGGCCGTGGTGACGGGGGCTTCGAGCGGGATCGGCACGGCGGTGGCCGAGCAGCTCGCCGCCGAGGGCGCGGCACTGGTGCTGGTGGCCCGGCGCCGCGACGCGCTCGAGCAGTTGGCCACAAGGCTTCGCGCCGAGCACGGCGCCACGGTCGAGGTGATCCCCCTGGACCTGGCCCAGCCTGGCGCGGCCCAGGCCCTGGTCGGGCAGCTCGAGGCAGCCGGGCTGAGCGTCGACCTGCTGGTGGACAACGCGGGATTCGGCCTGCACGTCGATCTCGCCACCGCAGATCCGGCCCGGATGGTCGAGATGGTGCAGGTGAACTGCACCGCGGTGGTCGACCTGACCACGTGGCTGCTGCCCGGCATGGTGGCGCGCGGGCGCAGCGGGGTGCTGAACGTCGCCTCGACCGCCTCGTTCCAGGCGGTGCCGCACATGGCCGTCTACGGCGCGAGCAAGGCGTTCGTGCTCAGCTTCAGCCAGGCGCTGTGGGCGGAGGTCCGTGGCAGCGGCGTGAGCGTGACTGCGCTCTGCCCCGGGGCCACCGACACGGGTTTCTTCGCCGTGGCCGGTGAGCGCGCGAGCGCCGGGCTCGGCCCGCGCCAGACGCCCGGCGAAGTCGCCGCGATCGGGCTGGCAACCCTTCGCCGTGGACGTCCGTCCGTCGTCGCCGGCTGGCGAAACGCCGCGCTCGCCACGATGTCCCGGCTGGCTCCCCGCCGGATCTCCACCCTGATCACCGCCCGCATGATGGCCGCCCGGTGACACAGGAGCCGCAGGTTGCGAGCCCCACCA
The DNA here is from genome assembly GCA_963740575.1 of uncultured Actinomycetota bacterium. Classification (GTDB taxonomy): domain Bacteria; phylum Actinomycetota; class Actinomycetes; order Actinomycetales; family Kineosporiaceae; genus CAVUET01. The sequence continues at coordinate 1,008,272 of CAVUET010000003.1, forward strand.
GCGCCTCGAAGGGCCGGCGGACCCGCGACCGGCTGGTGGATGTCGCGGCGCAGCTGTTCACCGAGAAGGGGTACCAGGCGACCACCTTTACAGACCTGATCGCCGCGGCCGGGTTGAGCCGGGGCGCGTTCTACTTCCACTTCCCCTCCAAGGAGCAGCTCGCCGTGGCCGTCCTGGAGGAGACCAAGCGCCGCGGGCTGGCCGCCGTGATGGCACAGCTGGCTGACGCTCCGGACGCGCTGACCGCCCTGCGTCGGCTCGCGCCCGCACTGCTGCAGACCCATACCACCGATCCGACCGTCTGGACCGCCGCCGCCATCGGCCGCGAGCTGCAGGCCAGCGCGCAGCTGCGGGATCAGGCTGCGGCGGTCGCGCAGGAGTGGGTCGGTGCGATCGCGGAGCTGGTCCGGCGAGCCCAGTCCGACGGCGCCGTCAGGCCCGAACTGGACCCGGTGGACGTGGCGAGGTTGCTGTTCGCCGCGGTCGAGGGCGCGAGCACCCAGGCGGACGCGCTGAACGACCCGGGCCGGCGTGAGGAGGCCTTCGCCGCGCAGGTCAACCTGCTCGCGGACCTGCTGGAGAACGGCCTGTTCGTGACCGGACCGGGCCGGAACGCGAGCCCCGCGAGCCCCGCGAGGCGTCACAGCTCGCGCTCGGCCAGCTCGCGGAAATCGTCCGGAACGCCACCGGACCGGGCGAACTCCGCCGGCAGGTAGCCCACGGCGTGAGGCCCGAATCGGGTGCGGATGGCATCCACGGACCGGTCCACCGCCCATCGGGCGGCCCCCGCCTGCGATCCCGGACGTCGCGGGTCGTCCGGGTGCAGTGGCAGCTCGAGCTGGATCGCGTGCTGGCTGACCAGGTTGGACACCGAGATCGCCAGCAGGCTGACCTCGATCCCGGGGTCGCGTTGATCGGCGATGGCCTGCCAGGTCAGCTGCTCCGCGATCTCGGTGATGGTCAGCGTCGCGGCAACCGGCCCGGGCAGCGTGGTCGAACGCGTCACCGAGCGCATCCCGGCGAACCGCACCCGCACGGTCACGGTGCGCCCGGCGCGGTACTTGGCCCGCATCCGGCCGGTGACCCGGTCGGCGAGGTGACCGAGCACCTCACGGACCAGTTCCGGAGTGGGCCGACGGCGACCGATCGCGGACTGCGCGCCGACCGAGCGCGCCCGGCCGGAGCTCACCACCCGGCGCGGGTCCTGGTTCAGGGCCAGCGCGCTCAGCCGCGCCCCGACCGCGTGCCCGAGCATGCGCTCGACCGCCGACGACGGCGTGCGGGCCAGCTCGCCGATGGTACGGATCCCCCGCTGCGCGAGCCGCTGCTCGGCCACCGGCCCGACGCCCCACATCAGCCCGACCGGGAGCGGGTCGAGGAAGGCCCGTTCCGCGTCCGGCTCGACGACCACGAGGTTGTCCGGCTTGGCCACCTGGGACGCCACCTTGGCCAGATGCTTGGTCCGGGCCGCGCCGACCGAGATCGGCAACCCCACCTCGGCCCGCACCCGCCGACGCAGCAGGGCGCCGATGACCGCCGGCGGCCCGAACAGGTGGGTGGACCCGGAGACGTCGAGAAAGGCCTCGTCGATCGAGATCCGCTCCACGGCGGGGGTGACGTCGTACAGGATGTCCATCACGTCGTCGGCGAGCCGCTGGTACTCGCCGAAATGCCCACGGACGAAGCTGATCCTGGGGCACAGCTGCCGCGCCCGCCAGCCCGGCATCCCGCCCGCGACGCCGAAGGCCTTGGCCTCGTAGGAGGCCGCCAGAACGACCCCGCCCTTCGCGCTGCCCCCGACGGCGATCGGCCGGCCGCGCAGCACCGGATCCAGCAGCTGCTCGACGGAGGCGTAGAACGCGTCGAGATCGGCATGCAGGATCGTGGCTCCTCCGCCCGGCACGATCTCAGCCTATTCGAACATACGTTCGAACGTCCAGATCGCCACGCCCGACCGCCACGCCCGCCCATCCTGCCCGCCCATCCTGCCCGCCCATCCTGCCCGCCCATCCTGCCCGCCCTTCCCGCCGCCCGGCTCGCCCGTCACGGCCCGCGACGCTGTCACCGGGGCGTCCTAGGCTGGCTGGCATGGCTCTTCTCGGTGCTCATGTCGACTCCTCCGATCCCCTCCGCCATGCCGACGAGGTGGGCGCCGAGGTGATCCAGATCTTCGTCGGCGACCCGCAGAGCTGGAAGAAACCCGCGCCGTACCCGCAGGCCGAGGCCGTGCAGGCGTCCGGCATCCCCGTCTACGTGCACGCCGCGTACCTGGTCAACGTGGCGAGCACCAACAACAAGATCCGGATCCCCAGCCGCAAGATCCTGGCCGATCACGCCGCCGCTTCGGCGGCCATCGGCGCCCGCGGCCTGATCGTGCACGGCGGCCACGTCACCGCGAAGGACGACCCGGCGGAGGGGGTGGCCAACTGGCGCAAGACCCTCGAGCGGGCGCACGCCGACGGGGGCTTCGGTCTGCCGATCCTGATCGAGAACACGGCGGGCGGCGAGAACGCGATGACCCGCAGCCTCGACCAGCTCGGCCGGCTGTGGGACGCCATCGGCGAGTTCGACCCGGGGTTCGTGCTGGACACCTGCCACGCGTACTCGGCGGGCGAGGACCTCGTGGACATCGTGGCGCGGGTCAGGGCCATCACCGGACGGGTCGACCTCGTGCACGCGAACAGCTCCCGGGACGCCTTCGCCTCCGGCGCCGACCGGCACGCCAACTACGACAGCGGCACCATCGACGCCGAGCAGATCGCCGCCGCCTGCCGGGACGCCGGTTGCGATGTCATCGTCGAGACGCCCATCGACGGCCAGGCCGCCGACCTGGCGTTCCTGCGCAAACACCTGGGCGGATGACCGTCGCCGTGCAGTCCCTGCGCCCGGCAGGCCCGCGCGCTCAGAGCTCGACGGTTCCCCACACGCACGTGACGGCGCCCCCGGCGACCCAGACCGTGCCCGTCTCGTCCTCGGACAGGTGTACGCGGCCCTCGCGCCCGAGCGCCGTCCCCTGCCGCGCGACGTAGGGGTAGTCGATCACGCCGGTGCCGACCAGCCAGGGCGCCAGCGAGGCGTTCAGGCTGCCGGTGACGGGGTCCTCCGTGGTCACGCCACCGGCGGAGAAGAACGCGCGCACCTCGATCGCCTCGGCCGAGCCCGGCGGGTGGAGCCCGACGACGCCGATGTTGAGGTCGCCGACCGAGCTGGGACGCAGCGCCAGCACCGCCTCGGCGTCGGACAGCAGGACCGCCACCCAGCCTGGCCCGTTGTCCACCCACTGGGCGTCCACGAACCCGTCCCGGGAGATCCCCAGGATGCCCGCGATCCGGTCCTGCAGAGCGTCCTCCACCGGCCCGCTGCGCACCAGCGGTGGCCCGGCGAAGGCCAGCCTGCCCGCCTCGTGACGCACGGGCACCAGGCCCGCGCCACACTCCTGGACAGCCTGCTCCCCGGCCGGGATCCCACCCGCCTCCAGCCACGCGCGGCAGGTCCCGATGGTGGGATGCCCGGCGAACGGCAGCTCGAGACTGGGCGTGAAGATCCGCACCCGGTAGTCGGCGCCCGGGTCGGTGGGGGGCAGTACGAAGGTCGTCTCGGACAGGTTGGTCCACCGGGCGAACAGCTGCATCTCCTGATCGCTCAGCCCCTGGCCGTCCAGGACGACGGCGACGGGATTGCCGCGATAGGGCGTCTCGGTGAACACGTCCACTTGGCGGAAGCGGCGTCTCATAGCCGGATTGAAGCACGCCGAGCCACCCCGCCGCCGCCGCCGTAGGCTCGAACCGCTCGTGGGCTAAAGCCGCCGCCCGGCCATCGACGGAACGGGGATGATCCGTGGAAACCCAACAGCAACAGGCCTTCCCGCAGCTCCGGCAGGTGGTGCTGGACTGCATGGACGCGCGCAGGCTGGCCGAGTTCTACCGCGCTCTGCTCGGCCTGGCCTACCGGCCGGGCGACGAGCCCCCACCGGACGGAGAGCCGGACCCGAACGGAACGGACTGGCTGGTGCTGCGCGATCCGTCGTCCGGCGTCCGGGTGCTGGCGTTCCAGCAGGTGGCCGTGCTGCCGGAAGCGACCTGGCCGGAGGGCGAGCACCCCCAGATGCTGCACCTGGACCTGACCGTGCCGGACGTCGAGGAGCTCGATCGGCAGCATCGGCGCGCGCTCGACCTCGGCGCCCGCATGCTGCTCGACCACTCGGACGACCCCGAGGAGCCGCTACGGGTCTACGCCGACCCGGCCGGCCACCCGTTCTGCATCTTCGTCGCCCCGCCGCCCGAGGACTGACCGCTCCCGGGCCGCCGGATCACGGCGGGCAACTGTATCCCCGGAGACGCCGGCCCGGCCCGCACAGCTTCGACGGTGCTAACGATCCGCGAACCCCTACCCGGCGCTCGCCCCGCCAACCCTCGTCCGGCTCACGTAGCGGTGACCCGCCCGCTACGGTTCTGGGCCGAACGTTCGGGCCTGGCAGGACTGGTGCCCGGTTCCGAGAACCGTTCGTCATCCGGCTGCGTACTGGTGGATGTTCAGACGTATTCGCAGGTTAGGGGTCCACCGTGAAGCTCACCGGCCCGGTCATTACGCTCATCGCCGGCGCGGGTCTGGCCGGCGCCCTGCTGGTCGCCAACCTGAACGCCACGCATTCCGTCAGCGGACCCGCGTCGGCGGTCGCGCCTGTCACTCAGGCGAGCGCGGCGGTGAGCACGCGGAGTTCCGCACCGTCGACGGCTTCCGCGGCCGGGACGGTCACGCCCCAGGCCAGCGCCACCACCACCACCCCCGCGGTGCGCCGCGGCACCTACGTCGGCCACGTCAGCGGTGCGGGCCGGATGGCTCTGGTGGTCCGCGACGGGGTGGCGATCGCCTACCTGTGTGACGGCAAGACCATTGAGGCCTGGCTGCAGGGCACGGCCACCGCCGGGACGCTGAAGCTGACCGGCCGGAAGGGCGCGGGCCTGGTCGGCAGTTTCGACCGTGGCCACGCCGCCGGCACTGTCGTGACCGGGGGCGTGAGCCGCAACTTCGACATCGCCTGGGTGACCAAGCCGTCCGGGCTCTACAAGGCGGCCGCGCGGCTGCGCGGGGCCACCGTCCAGGCCGGCTGGATCGTGCTGCCGGACGGCACGCAGGTCGGCGTGGTCACGACCGACGGCAGCACGCCGCAGGCCGCTCCGCCGCTCGACGTCGCCTCCACGAGCGCCACCGTCGACGGCACCACTGTGACCGCGGTGCCGGTCGACAGCGACACCGGCACCGGATTCTGACCGACCCGAACGACTCGGGCGCCTGCGCAGGAGGTTCCACGATGACCGATCAGGGCATGAACGCCGCGGCCGGCGCCACCGGCACCGACCGCGCCGCCCGGACGCTGATCGCCCTGGCCGCGGCCGGCGCCGCCGTCTCGCTCACGCTGGGCGTCTACGGCCGCGTGCACTCCCCCACCTCGGTGGCGGTGAACGTGGCGGGATTCTCCGGGCCTCAAGAGGTGAAGGTGTGGCTGGCCACCGGCGTGGTGGTCGGCGCGCTGATCCAGCTCGGCTCCGCGCTGGTCATGTACGGCCGGATCCCCGGACTGACCGCGCCCCGCTGGCTGTCGCGCGTGCACCGCTGGTCGGGGCGGATCGCCTTCCTGCTCTCGGTGCCGGTCGCGGTGCACTGCCTGTACGCCCTGGGTTTCCAGAACTACGAGACGCGTGTGCTCGTGCACTCGATCGCCGGCTGCGCGTTCTTCGGCGCCTTCACGGTGAAGATGCTCGTGCTGCCCCGCCGGGGGATGCCGGGCTGGGCGCTGCCGGTGCTCGGCGGAGCGGTCTTCTCCCTGCTGGTGCTGCTGTGGCTGACCTCGTCGTTCTGGTTCTTCACCACCGTCGGCGTCCGGTTCTGACGTCCACGACAGGAGAGGGGATTGCCGTGTACGAGCTGATGGAACCGGCCGCCGACGGCCACCACAACGATGCAGCCGCCGACGAGCGCAGTAGCACAGCCGCAGGCTGCAGGACCTGCACCACCCGCCGGGCCGTCCTGGCGGTGGCCGCTGCCGGCGCCGGACTCGCGCTGAGCGGCTGCGCGGTCTACGGCCAGGGCAGCGCACCTGCCCCGGCCACCGGTGGCGACGACGCGAGCGGCGGGGGCGGGGGCAACGACGACGCGAGCGGCGGGTCGGGCAACGGGTCCGGCAACGGGTCGGGCAACGGATCCGGCAACGGAACTGCGGCCACCATTGCCCGGGTCAGCGACCTGCCGATCGGCGGCGGCGTGATCCTCGCGGACCGCCGGGTGGTGCTCACCCAGCCGAGTCCCGGCACCGTGCGCGCGTTCTCCGCGGTCTGTACGCACGCGGGCTGCACCGTCTCGGCGGTGTCCGACGGGAAGATCAGCTGCCCGTGTCATGGCAGCGCCTTCCACATCGCCGATGGTTCGGTCGCGAAGGGTCCGGCCTCCCGGCCGTTGCCCGCGGTGAGCGTGGCGGTGGACGGCGATGCGATCCGGCTGGCGTGAGTGCCCGCCCGATCGCCGGACCGGTGACAAGTCCGCCCCGCCCGGTGACCGGTCCGATCCGCCCGTGGGCATGGCGGATCGGTGCCGGTCACGGCACGATGGGATCAATGGACGACGACGACCTCGCCGCCGCCTTCCGGACCGGCAGCCAAGCGGCGGTCCGTGCCGTCTACGAGCGGTATTCGGGGGCTGTCTTCGGGATCGCCCTGAGCGTGCTGGGCGACCGGGAGCTGGCCGCGGACGCTTCGCAGGTCACGTTCCTGAACGCCTGGCGGGCCTGCCGGTCACTGGAGCCGGGCCGCCCGATGGCACCGTGGCTCTACACCATCGCCCGGCGCGCGGCCATCGACCTCTACCGCCGCCGGGCGCACACCCCCGAACCGATGGAGCCGGACGACCAGGCGACGATCACGCTGCCGCCGTCGATGGAGGGGATCTGGGAGGCGTACCAGATCAGGATCGCCCTGGACGCCCTTCCGTCGGAGGAGCGTGACGTGGTGCGCGCCCAGCATTTCGGTGGCCTGACCCACACCCAGATCGCTGAGCAGCTCAGCCTGCCCGTCGGTACGGTGAAGTCGCGGTCGCATCGGGCGCACCGACGGCTCGCCGCGATGTTGGGTCACCTCGTGGAGGTCGCGCCATGACACCCCAGGAGTGGCTCGCCGACTTCCTCGAGCAGGGCTCGACCGGATCCGGTGGGCCGGAGCAGGGACAGCCGGAAGCCGACAGCGAGCTGGCCGCGGCGCAGAGCCTGCGTGAGCGGCTGGCGGAGGCGGACACCTGGGCCGCGCCACCGGACGGCCTGCTGGACCGGATCCTCGGTGACATCGAGGGCGAACGCCTCGTGCTGGCGGGCCTCGAGGAGGCGCCCGCGCCCGTCGCTCCCCCGGTCGCGGCCGGGCCGGCGGCCGACCGCTCCGCTGCGCGCGTCGACCGGCTGGCCGACCGGCGCCGGAGCAGGGTGCGCCGGCTGATCGGTGCGGGCACTGCCGCGATCGCTCTGGCGGCGGCGGTCGTGATCGGTTTCGCCGTCACCAGCGGCCCGGCGACCACGGATATCGCTATGTCCGGCACCCGGCTGGCCCCCACCGCGCACGCCACCGCCAAGATTCACTCGACAGGGTCCGGGCTGGCCATCGTGCTGGACGTCCGGGGGCTCCCGCCGTCGGCCCCGGGCTTCTTCTACCAGGCCTGGATGAAGGGGCCGAAGGGTCTGGTCACCATCGGCACCTTCCACATGCGCAGTGGCCCGGGCACCGTCGACCTGTGGTCGGCCGTCAACCTGTCGGACTACCCGACGCTGACCGTGACGCGCGAACCGGAGGACGGGAACCCCGCATCCTCCGGCCAGGTCGTGCTCACCAACCACCCTTAGCCGCGACGCAACCGGGCGTGCAACCAGCCCTGCTGCAGACCGCCTACGGGGGTGGGGTGGCGGGACTCGTGGATGTGCACGTGGGTGCGCGTTCCGCGTCGCGATAGCAGCCCTGGTTGCACACCCATACGCGTCACCCACGTGAGCAGCCGCGGCGGCCGGGCAGCCGGCCGGCCGGGCAAACCGAACCGCAGTCGGCTCCGAACAGCCGGTGCGGGGCGGACCGCCCTCGCGATGGCCGACGCGCGGGAAAGGATCGACACTGTGACCGTGCCTCGACGACGGCTGTTCGCCGTCGGCCGCGGGGCGGATCCCGGCAGCGGCCCGCCGCCCGGCTCCGCCGCAGCCCGGCCGTCGGACGACGAGCTGCTGCTCGCCCAGGTGGCCCGCGGTGAGACGGCAGCGTTCGAGCAGCTCTACGCGCGCTACGCCGGGCCGGTACACGGCGTGATCCGTAAGGTGCTGCGCGACGAGGCCCAGTCCGAGGAGGTCACCCAGGAGGTCTTCGTCGAGGTCTGGCGGACGGCCGCACGGTACGACCCGGAACGGGGCAGCATCCGGGCCTGGATGGTGATGATGGCCCGCCGACGCGCGATCGACCGGGTGCGCTCCGAGCAGGCCGCGGGTGACCGGGAGCTCCGGGTCGCCGCGGGCACCAGCACGCCGGAGTACGACGAGGTCAGCGAGACGGTCGAGCTCCGGCTGCAGCAACAGCAGGTCCGCCGCTGCCTGGAGACGCTGACCAGGCTGCAACGTCAGTCCGTCGAGCTGGCGTTCTACCGCGGCTACACCCACCGCGAGGTGTCGGACGTGCTGTCCGTGCCGCTCGGCACGGTGAAGACGCGGCTGCGGGACGGGCTGATCCGGCTGCGCGACTGCCTGGGGGTGGCGTGATGGCCGCCGATGACCACCTGCTGACCGGCGCCTACGCGATCGACGCGGTCGAGGACGAGGTCCAGCAGGCCGCGTTCGAGCGCCACCTGGCAGTCTGCCCCGAGTGCCGCGAGGAGGTCCGCACCCTGCGCGAGACCGCCGCTCTGCTGGCCGAACGCGTGGCCGAGGTGCCGCCGGCGGCGGTGCGCGCCCGGGTGCTCGCCCAGATCGCCACGACACCACAGCTGCCGCCCGGGCGGCATCCGGACCAGTCCGGTCCGCGGGCGGCCGCCCGGCGGAACCGGCTCCTGGCGGCCGCCGCGTCGATCGTCCTGCTCGGCGGCCTCGGCCTGGGCGCGGCCGGGGTGGTGCAGTGGCAGGACGCCCGTGACGCCCGGGCCAGGGCCGAGCGGATCCTGCAGATCGTGGGCGACCCGAACGCACACCGGGTCAGTGTCCCGGTCAACGGCGGCGGGACGGCGACCGTGATCCTGGCCGGGTCACGGGCAGTGCTGGCGATCAACGGAATGCGGGCGCTGGACTCCGACCGGCTCTACCAGCTCTGGCTGGTCCGGCCGGCGGGCACCGTGTCGGCCGGGCTCGGCCCGCACGGGCGGTCCGCGGCCGGATCCTGGAGCCGCGAGGTGGACGGCGTGCGCGCCGGCGACTCGATCGCGATCAGCGTCGAGCCACTGGGCGGATCCCACCAGCCCACGACCGAACCGATCGCAGTCATTCGGGCCTGAGTCTTCGGGCCTGAGCCTTCGGGCCCGAACCTTCGGATCCGAACATTCGGCCAATCCGGCCGGACGGGTGCTCCGAACGGTAGATGGTGCCACCCCGGCACCGGACACCAGGAGGACATCATGCGATCCAACTCCAACCGGCAGGCGCGCTCCCGTCGCCGCCTCGCACAGGTGACGGCTCTGGGTGCCACCTGCCTGATCGCCGGCGCCGCCTTCGGCACCGGCCCCGCGTCCGCGTCCAGTCACCGGGAGGCCCCGGGTGTCGCCGGCAGCCCCCGGCTCGACAACACCGACCTGTACGCGTTCGTCAGCCCGGACAAGCCGGACACGGTGACCCTGATCGCGAACTGGATGCCGTTCGAGGAGCCGGCCGGCGGGCCGAACTTCTACACGTTCGCCGACGACGCCCAGTACGACATCCCCATCGACACGAACGGCGACTCGCGCCCGAATGTCGTCTACCGCTGGACCTTCCACACCACGGTGAAGAACCCGGGCACGTTCCTGTACAACACCGGCCCGGTCACGTCGCTGACCGACCCCGACCTGAACTATCACGCAGACCTACGACCTGCTGGTGCTGACCAGAACGGCAGGATGGTCCACGAAGGTTGCGGACGAACGTCCCGGTCGCGGCCCGTCCAACGTCGGGCAAGGCGTCCATGCCCGACTACGCCAAGCTGCGCAACGCAGGCCGACGTACCACGCTCGGCGGCGGCCGACGACGTTCGCCGGTCAGGCCGACGACCCGTTCTTCCTCGACCTGCGGGTCTTCGACCTGCTGTACGGCGGCAACCTGTCCGAGGTCGGGCAACGACACGCTCGAGGGCTACAACGTCAACACGCTGCGGGCCCTCCAGGTTCCGCCCGGCGACCTGAGCGCGAGGTCTCGGGCGGAGCAGCCGATCGGCGGCATCTGGTCCCGACGACCTCGGCGCAAGGGCGCCAACGGCCAGTACGCGCCAGGTCTCCCGGCTCGGCATGCCGCTGGTGAACGAGGTGGTCATCCCGCTGAAGGACAAGGACAAGTTCAACGCGTCCGCGCCCGCGGACGACGCCCAGTTCCTGAAGAACGTGACCAGACCCGGAGCTGCCGAAGCTGATCGAGGCGGTCTACAAGATCAAGGCGCCGGCGGAGCCGCGCAACGACCTGGTGCAGGTCTTCCTGACCGGGGTGCCGGGGCTCAACCAGCCGGCGAACGTCAAGCCGTCGGAGATGCTGCGGCTCGAACCTGACGCCGTTCGCGGACCAGAAGCCCAGCCGGCTCGGCGTCCTCGACGGCGACAAGCGCGGGCTTCCCCAACGGCCGGCGGCTCACCGACGACGTGCTCGACGCCTCGCTGCAGGTGGTCGAGGGCGAGCTGGTCGGGGTCCCCGAACGACCTGGGTGACGGGGTGGACGCCAACGACGTGCCGTTCCAGCAGTCGTTCCCGTACATCGGGCTGCCGAACAGCGGTTCGAGGTCGGTGAACAGCACCTCGGCCGGAGGCAGCGGCTCGACGCAGGTCAGCCCGCTGCAGGGCGGCAAGGACAAGCCTGCCGCGCCGGCGCACGGTTCCGGAGCCCCGGCTGACACCGCACCCGCCCAGGACCCCGACTCCTCGCTGCCGCCGGCCGGACTCGCGGGTGCGGCTGCCGTCGGCCTGGCCGGTTTCGGCGGCGGCTGGTGGATGTGGTCGCGGCGGCGCCGCGGCACCTCTCCGGCTCCCGGTCCCGGCCCGCTCTTCACCGGCTGATCAGCCCCAGCCACGAGGCCGTCTGCTGCCGGGTGGCTCGCGCCTGCACCTGCGAGCCACCCGGCAGCACACCGCACCCCCACCGTCGAACAGCCTGCCAGCCAAGGGGATCCGCCATGCGCCCGCGCACCCTCGTCACAGTCATCTCGGTCACGGCCGCGCTGGCGGTCACCTCCACCGTCGCCGACCGGGTCGCCCGCACCGGCGGACGGCCCGACCGCCCCGCCGTGTCCGCTCCGAGCTCCGCCGTCCCTGGCGAGCAGCCGGCACCGGGCACGGCCGCGGCGCTCACCGCCCACCTGGCCCAGGTTCCCGCGGACTGGCCGGGCTGGAGCGCACTCGGCGGGCTGCAGCTGGAGCGGGGCCGCGCCACCGGCGACCCGGCCGCCTACGCCGCCGCGCAGCACGCCTACGACTCGTCATTGCGACTGCACCCGGACGGCAACGACACGGCCATGGCCGGCCGGGCGGCGCTGGCCGACGCCCGGCACGAGTTCGCCACCGGGTTGCGGCTGGCCGGACAGGCCACCGCCGTCAACCCGGACAACCCTCAGGCCGTCGCCGCGCTCACCGACGCGCTGACCGAACTGGGTCGGTACGACCTGGCGCTCGCCGCCGCCCGCCGGCTGGACGCGCTACGGCCCGGGGTCGCGTCGTTCTCCCGGCTGTCGTACCAGGCCGAGCTGCGCGGGCAGCTCCCGCTCGCGATCGACCTGATGCGCCGGGCGGCCGCCGACGCCGAGTCCCCCGCGCAGGTCGCGTTCGCCCGCTCGCACGAGGGGCTGCTCGAGCTCGGGCGGGGCGACCTCGCCTCCGCCCGGGCTGCGCTGAGAGCCGGCGCGGCGGTCGCCCCCGACGATGTCTCGCTGACCTACCTCGACGCCCGGATCGCCTGGGCCGCAGGCGATCGGCGCCGCGCGCTGGCCCGGTACACCGACCTGGTGGCGCGCCGGCCAAGCCCCGTCTACGCGGCAGCACAGGCCGAGGCGCTGGCCGCGGCCGGGGACGCACGCGGTGCCGCGGCAGCCCTGACCCTGGTCCGCGCCGCGCAGCGCCTGGCCGGCACGGCCGGGGTCGTCCCCGAGGGCGCCGACGTGCTGTTCGAGGCCGACCACGGCGACCCGGCCAGGGCTGTCGCGATGGCCGCGGCGCTGTGGCGACGCTCGCCGTCCGTGGGCGCGGCCGACGCCTACGCCTGGGCGCTGCACCGCCGCGGCGCGGACCGGCAGGCGCTGGGCTACGCCGACCGGGCCCTCGCCCTCGGCGGGCATCCGGCCCTGATGCTGGCTCACCGCGGGCTGATCCGGGCGGCGCTCGGGCCGCGGCCCGGCGCCCGCGCGGACCTCACCCTGGCGCTGCGCACCGACCCGGGGTTCTCTGCCCTGCTGGTCCCGCAGGCGCGGGCGGCACTCGCCGGGCTGGGTGGCTCGCGATGAGGCGCGGGATCCGCCGAGCCAGCCTCATCCTGCTCTGCTCCCTCGGCCTGGTCCTGGCCGGCGCCGCCACGGCGCAGGCGCACCCACTCGGCAACCTGTCGGTGAACAGCTACGACGGGATCATCGTCGGTGTGTCCGGGACCGTCGTCGACCATGTCGAGGACATCGCCGAGATCCCCGCGCTGGCCGCGGTGCAGCAGGCGGACGGCGACGGCGATGGCCGCCTCGACGTCACCGAGTCCGCCCGCTGGGCGCAGCGCCGCTGCCTCGCAGCCGCGCATCGGACCGCCCTGCAGCGCGACGGCCGCCCGGTGACACTCCGGGTGACCCGGGCGATCGCGACGCAGGGTCACGGCCAGGCCGGGCTGCCCCTGCTGCGGGTGGAGTGCCGCCTCGACGGCGGGCAGCCGCTGCGGGCCGGACGGACCGAGGTGCAGGCCCGCATCGAGCCGATCTCGGACATCGGCTGGCGGGAGATCACGCTGTCCGGCGACCGGGCCACGGTGCTGCGCAGCGATATCCCGGCGCGCAGCCTCAGCGCCCGGTTGACCACCTACCCGCGCGCGCTGCGCACGAACCAGCCCGACGTCACGTCGGCCGCCGCGGAACTGACAGCCGGTGGCCCGGCCGCAGCGCTGCTCCCCGGCGCCGCGGCGGCCCCCGCGGGAGCGGTGCAGGCGACCGACGGCCTGACCGGGCGCCTTCAACCCGTTCTGGACCGAATGCTCGCGCGCGGGGGATCCGGCGGGCCCGGCCTGCTGGTGGGTCTGCTGCTGGTGGCGATGGTCCTCGGCGCCGGGCATGCGCTGGCACCAGGGCACGGCAAGACGGTGATGGCTGCGGCGATGATCGCGGGCCGGACCACCTCGAGACGTCGCCGGCTGCGCGAGTCGCTGGCCATCGGGTCAACCGTGACCGTCGCGCACACCGCCAGCGTCCTGGCCCTCGCCGCAGTGCTGACCGTGCTCGGCGCCACGCTCCCCGGTCACCTGCTCCGAGGGCTCGAGGCAGCCGGCGGGCTGCTCGTCGTCGGCGTCGGCATCAGCCTGCTGCGCGCCGCCCGGACCGACCGGTCCCACGGCCAGTCCCACGGCCACGGCCAGTCCCAGAGCCACGAACACGGGCACGGGCACGGTCACGGGCACGGGCACGAACACCTCGACGATCGGCCCGTGCCGGTCCCCCACGCCGGCACATTCCCCGCCGGCACACCCACCCGCGCCGGCACCGCCCTGGCAGTGGCGCCGGCGCCGCCGGATCTGTCCCGCCCCGACGGCACCCTGGCACCCCGGCGACCTGATCAACTACCGGACCGACCGACTCTCGGCAGGCGGGTGCTGCTCACTCTCGGCTTGGCCGGTGGCCTGACCCCCAGCCCGAGCGCGCTGCTCGTCCTGCTGGGCGCCACCGCCTCCGGGCATCCCTGGGCCGGGGTAGCGGCGGTCGTGGCATTCGGCACCGGGATGGCCGTCACGCTCACCGGCGTCGGGCTGCTGGTCGGGATGGCCGGCGATCGTCTGGAGCGGATCACGGCCGGCAGCGCGCGGCTGGGGCGCCTGGCCGGGGTGTCCCGACAGGCGGCAGGCCTGGCCGTGATCGCGGCCGGGACGCTGCTCGTGCTGCGCGGGTGGGTCTGACTCCGACATTGCCGGCAACGCCATGCCCAACGCGCCTGGCTGGGACAGGATGGGCCGCAGGCGCTCCGCACCCGGCGCGCCAGGGCGACCGCTGGAGGCATTCGTGCGGCTGTGCACGTTCCGGCCGGGCACCGGGGGCACGGCCGGCGCCGCGGACCTCGCGGACGCTGCGGGTTTCCCGGGGCGGATCGACGGCGATCTGGTGATCCGGCTGGCGGCACCGAGCCTGCAGGCCGTCCTCGCGGCCGACCTCGAGGTGGGCAACGGCGAGAGCTACCCGCTGTCCGACGTCCGTCTGCTCGCGCCGATCCCCGAGCCGCCGGCCGTGAGGGACTTCATCTCCTTCGAGCAGCACATCGCCACCACCCGGCAGCGTCGCGGCGCTGAGGTCCCGCCGCAGTGGTACGCGATGCCCGTCTTCTACTTCTCCAACCCCGCCTGCATCGTGGGACCGGACGCGGTGATCTGCCGTCCCGAGGGCTGCGCGCAGCTGGACTACGAGCTCGAGGTGGCCGCCGTGATCGGGGACGGCGGGAGGATCTCCGGCTTCACCGTCATGAACGACTGGTCGGCCCGGGACCTGCAGGCCGAGGAGACACGGGTCGGGCTCGGCCCGGCCAAGGCCAAGGACTTCGCGACCAGCCTCGGCCCGGTGCTGGTGACCGTGGACGAGTTCGACGGCTCGACCGGCCTGATGACCGCCCGGGTGAACGGCCAGGAGCGGTCCCGGGGACAGCTCGGCGAGCTCTACCACCCGTGGTCGGCGATGATCGCCCGGGCCGGCCGAGACACCCGGCTGCGGCCGGGCGATGTCATCGGCTCGGGGACCGTCGGGACCGGCTGCATCCTCGAGCACGGCGACGGCCGCTGGCTGCAGCCCGGTGACGAGGTGGAGCTCGAGGTCGAGGGCATCGGCATACTGCGCAACCGGATCGGCTGAGGACGGCGATGGAACGGATCGGTGTGGTCGGCGCCGGGATCGTGGGGCTGGCGATCGCGCGGCGGCTGACCGAGCTACGCCCCGGGGCCACGGTCACCGTGATCGACAAGGAGACCACCGTCGGGGCCCATCAGACCTCGCACAACAGCGGGGTGGTGCACGCCGGGCTGTACTACGCGCCCGGCTCGCTCAAGGCCAGGCTGTGCCACCGCGGCATGGGCCTGCTGCGGGAGTACTGCCAAGGCCGGGGACTGCCCTACACCGAGTGCGGCAAGCTCGTGATCGCGGTCGACCCCGGCGAGCTCGCCGCCCTGGACCGGATCGCGGAACGGGCTCGGCAGAACCAGGTGCCGGACCTGCAAAGGCTTGGGCCCGAAGGGATCCGGGACCTCGAGCCGCACGCCGTCGGGGTCGCGGCACTGCACTCCCCGCACACGGCGATCACCGACTTCGCCGCGGTGGCACGGTCCTACGCCGAGGACCTGCTGGCCGCCGGCGGGCAGCTGCTGCTCGGGCGGGAGGTCCTCGCGCTGCGGCCCTCGGACGACCAGGTGACGCTGCTCGCCGGTGACGACCCGCGATCGGCCGAGGAGCTGCGGTTCGACCGAGTGGTGCTGTGCGCCGGGTTGCAGTCCGACCTGCTGGCCCGAAGGGCCGGGGACGGCGCCGAGCCGATGATCGTGCCGTTCCGCGGCGAGTACTACCGGATCGTTCCGGCCCGCCAGGACCTGGTCAGGGGACTGATCTACCCCGTGCCCGATCCGGACTACCCGTTCCTCGGGGTGCACTTCACCCGCCGCGTGGACGGCGGCGTGGACGTCGGCCCGAACGCCGTGCTCGCGCTGGCCCGGCAGGGGTACCGGCGCCGGACGGTGTCCCCGCGCGAGCTGTGGGAGACCCTGCGCTGGCCCGGGTTCCGAGCCCTCGCCCGCCGACACTGGCGGATGGGTGCCGGCGAGATGCTCGGCTCCGTGAGCCGGCGGTACTACCTGCGCCGGGCCCAGCGGTACGTGCCCGAGCTGCGCCCGTCGGACGTGGTCCGCGCGCCGTCCGGCGTCCGCGCCCAGGCGGTCGACCGGGACGGCTCTCTGGTGGACGACTTCCGGATCCACCGCCTGGGCCCCGTCCTGGCCGTGCGCAACGCGCCCTCCCCCGCCGCGACGTCGAGCCTGGCCATCGCCGAACACGTCTGTGACACGCTGCTCGATTCGACGAGCTGATCAGCGGGAAGCGACTCGCCGACGCGCCACGGCGCGCCATCGCCGCCCGGTCGGGCTACCTTGCGGGCATGCCCAGCGTCGAACTGCTGCACGAGCTCACCACCCAAGCAGGCCACGACGGCATCGCCCAGCTCGTCGTGGGCGCCGTGATCGCCCGCGACCAGACCGTGCTGCTGCTGCGCCGGCCACCGGGCGACTTCCTGGCGGGCATCTACGAGCTGCCCAGCGGGAAGGTCGAACCCGGCGAGCCGCTCGACGCGGCGCTGGTCCGCGAGGTCGAGGAGGAGACCGGCCTGGAGGTCGCGTCCATCGGCGCATACCTCGGCTCGTTCGACTACACCGCCAAGGCCGGTCGGCTGAGCCGCCAGTTCACCTTCGCCGTCACGGTGACCGCATCGGAACCCGTTCGCCTCACCGAGCACGACGCGCACGCCTGGGCATCCCCGGAGACCGAACTGCCGGTCAGCGACGCCGTCAGGCGCCTGCTCGCCTCGTACCACGCGGCCGCCACGCGCTGACCCCTCGCTGACCCCTCGCTGGGCCCTCACGCCGCGTCGAGCTCCGTACCGATCAGGCCGAGCTGCGCCGCCACCTGGGTGCGGAAGAAGCCCGCGTCGTGGCAGCCCTGGCTGATGCCGCCCGCCGGCACCGGCTCGACGGCCTGCCGATAGCGACGCGTCGGCCCGGCGAAAGGGTCGGTGTCCCCGCAGGCCACGTACAGGCGCAGCCCGGCAGGTACGGCCGGATCGCGCACCAGGTCCCCCCACGCGGCGAAGTCGGCCTCGGAGTCGAAGGCGCCCGCTGCTGTGGACCCGAACGACGTGAACAAGGCCGGAGCGCTCGCGGCGGCGGCCACCACCCGGCTGCCGGCCAGGGCGTCCCGGCCGGACTGCCGGGCCAGCAGCAGGGCGCCGTACCCGCCCATCGACCAGCCCATCACCGCGACCCGCCCCACCGGCAGGCCCATCGCCACCAGCCGCGGCAGGAACTCGTGCACGAGCATGCCGAGCGGATCGTCCCCATCGGCCCGGGGATGCCAGTACGCGGCCCCACCGTCGATCGCGGCCAGCGCGAACGGCCTGCCGCCCGACTGCACGTGCTGGGCCAGGAACCGCGGCAGGCCCAGCGAACCCAGCCCGTCACGGGCGCTACCGCCGCGCCCGGGCAGCACCAGCGCCACCGGCAGGCCCCTCGCCGAGCTGCCCGGTGGAAGGGCCAGCGCCCAGCCCACCGTCCGCCGCCGGAACCTCGACGCGAAGCTGCCGCCGGTGACCGGACCAGGTGTCCCCGCGGATGCGGTGGCATCCACGTCGCAACGGCCGAGAGCCCGGCCCAGCGGAACCCGCCCGGGCAGCACATCATGCTCGACCGCCCACAGCCCCCCGGCCCCCCCGGCGAGGACCGCAGCGGCGCCGCTGAGCAGGAAGATCCTTCGCGAAGCCATGCGGCATCCTCGCAGCCGGGCGTGGCGGCCTCGGTGACGATTCGGCGCAACAGCCCAAATGTCGGCCATCTCGCACCGCCCGGTCCCGCGGTCCGCGCCGTGCACCGAGCGGCGCGGTCGGCCGGTCCTTGCCCCCGCAGGCCCGCGGGACGTGAGGCCCTTGGGGCGGTGGCCGGGGCGGGCCAGGCTGGCCGTCGGAGGGTCGGCCCGGACCCGCCCGCACATGCAGGGAGTCAATCATGAAGATGAGGCCCATTCGGTGCGCCGCGGTATCCGCTCTGGTCGCCTACGCGGCACTGCAGACCCTCGGCCGCCGCGCCGGATCCACCGCGCAGGAGCGGCACGCGAGGCTGCCCGGTGACGACCTGGTACCGCGCCCACAGATGGTCACCGACCACGCGATCACCATCGGCACACCGCCCGAGCAGATCTGGCCGTGGCTGACGCAACTGGGATGGCATCGGGGCGGCTACTACACGCCCGACTGGGTGGACCGCCTGCTCTTCCCGCAGAACTGGTCGAGCCTGGACCACCTCGACCCCGAACTGGTCCGGGATCTCCGGGTCGGAGACACGATCCCCGACGGGCCGCCCGGAACGGCCTGGTACGTCGTCGACGCGGTCGAGGCCCCGCGCACGCTCGTCCTGCACTCCACCACCCACGTGCCTCCCGGCTGGCACGAGCGGTACGGCGCATCGATCGACTGGACCTGGAGCATCCGGCTCACCGCGCTTCCCGGTGATCGCACCCGGGTTCACCTGCGCGTGCGCGGGCGGATGGCCCCGACCTGGTTCGCCCTGCTCTACCTGGCCACCGTCGTCCCTGCGGACTACGTCATGGCACGGGGCATGCTGCGCGGGATCGGGCACAGGGCCGAATCCCCGGCCCGACGCGGACCTCGGGCCGGGCGATTGCGTGACCCTGGACGGGGATCACGGCGTGCACAGCCGGCGGGCTCACGACCGGTCCGCGCAGACCTACGACCGGACCGCCCGCGAGGCGCGCTGGTTCCCGGAGGTTCTGTTCGGGCTGTGCTTCGACCACGTCCGTCCCGGCGAGGGGTTGCTGGCACTGGGCGTCGGCACGGGGCTGTGCATCGCGCCGTTCGCCCGGTTCGGGCTGCACGTGACCGGCGCGGACAACTCCCCCGCGATGCTTCAGGTGTGCCGCGGCAAGGGCCTCGCAGTGAGCCTGACCGAGCTTGACCTGCGGGACGTGCCCTGGCCGTGGCACACCGGTCATTTCGATCACGTGATCGCCTGCGGCGTCCTGCATTTCCTCGCCGATCTGGACGGCGTACTGCGCGAGTCGGCCCGGTTGATCGGCCCCGGCGGAGTCTTCGCCCTGACCACCAAGGTGGCCGGGGCAGGCCCCACGCCCGACCGTGGGCCGGGCGAGGAACCGGATGGAGAACCGGACCGAGAACCGGACGTGATGCCGGGCCGGTACTCGGTCGAGGTGCTCGCCGGCGTGCCCGTGTACTCCCACCGCCGCGGCTACCTCGATCCGCTGCTGGCCGCCTGCGGCCTCAGGATCCTCAAGGAGCTGCAGATCCTGGTCGGCGTGGACGGCGTGGCCCGGCAGGACGCGTATCGCGTTCTCCTTACTGAGAAGCAGCGCTAGCCGACCGCAGCCAGGACCAGGCCAGCGACACCTCGACCAGGCCCAGCACCGCGATCACCGGCTGCAGGAAGAAGTAGCGGCGCAGCAGCAGAACCTGCACCACGATCCAGGCGACCAGCACGGTCCCGGCCAGCGCGGCGCCCAGCGCGGCCCGGCGGTTTCGCGACAGCGCCAGCCAGCAGGCGGCGAACTGCGGCAGTGCCACACCGATCAGCAGCGCGATCCCGGCCAGCACCCAGGATCCGAACGGCAGCCGTTCCACCCAGTCCGCCGGCATGCCCATCCCGTCGCGCATCAGCCCGACGCCACCATAGACGCCGTTGATCCCGACCACGGCGAGCAGGACGGCGACGGTCACGCCCTGCCAGCGCACCCGGCGGTCGACCGCCCAGCCGTCCTGCCACGACGACCACGACATGACCAGCCTCCTCATCTGGCGGCCGGGGGCGTGGCGACCCGCCCCGGAGGCACGTTGTACTCGAGGTCGCCGGGCGAGATGGCGAAGTCCAGGTACGGCATCGGGCCGCTGTCCAGGTGCCAGACGGCCTGGCCGTGCGTGACCAGGCGCCGGCACACCCCGTCGATCCGGGTGTCCACCCAGCCGTCCACCGGAGTGGTCCACCGGGCCCGGACGAGCCCACCGGGCAGGTCGGCGTAACGGTCCGTGGTGTCGAAGTCGCACGGCAGGTCCTGGTCGTCCAGGCGGACGGTGGCGGTGACCGCCCGGCCGCCGTCGGAGAGGATCACGTCGAAGCTGCGGTGGTCCCGGGCGATGAAGCGGACGGGCAGCCTGAGCAACATCGACGGCGCCATCAGGATCAGGTCGTTCAGGTAGGTGACCAGCTCGCTGAGATCCGTCTCGGGGCCTGCGGCGTGCGCCACCGTGACGAGGTCCAGCAGCTTGCCGTGCATCAGGCCTCGGCCGGCGGAGTAGGTGTCCGCCCCGACCATCGGCACGAAACCCGCGAAGTCCAACCGCATGTGGAAGATCCGGGCGACCTGCGGCGCGGTGTTGTACTGCCACCTCGGCGGGCATCCATCCGCCCCGCCCACGCAACCGGAACCGCCCCGAGTAGTGGCCCCGGAAGGACCAGTCGCGCGGGCGGCCCAGCACGCCCGTCGCCCTCAGGTAGCGCCGCGCCGGATCGGGCAGCCCGGCCAGCGCCTCCTCTGTGACCGGGTCGTCGTCGCCGGGGACCGTCAGACCGGCCTGCACCACGGATCTGCCCAGCCGCGTGGACATCTGACGCCCTCGCCACCACATCGCCGTCTCCTGTCCCGTTTCGCGCCGGTTGTCACCGGGCCGATCATGCCGTTGCCGGCTATGCCCCAGCTGACTCGTCCCCAGCGGACCGGGCGGCGCCGACCAGTGACGGGAACAGCCACACCGCCACGATCAGCACCACGTTGATGACGACGCCGACGACCGCCGCCCACAACGTCAGCGCGGACAGTGCGAGCGAGAACGAGGCCACCCACAGCAGGGCCGCCCGTGCCACGGATCGGTTCAGCCACACCAGGGCCGCGGTGACGACGAACCCGGCCCCAGCCACCGCCCAGAGCACGGCGAGCAGTGCGAGCAGCGCATCGTTGCCGGCTGACCAGGCGCCTGCGGCGAGCTCCTGCGTGCCGCCTTCGCGGATCGATCCGATCGTGCCGGTCACGCCGACGAAGTGGGCGATCCCGTGCATGACGAGGAAGACGGCAAGCAGCCGGGAGACGACATGGGCCGGACGGCGTGCGGAGATGGAAACGGTCGACACGGTCCCTCCAAAGATCAGGTCACGCAGCGGTGCGGTTCGCGGCCGCCTGCGCCCCGGTAGTCCGCGGCGGCGGATCATCGTCGGGGCGCCAGCGGCGCAACAGGGTGGCCAGCATCCAGCCGGCCAGGACGGTCAGCACGGCGAAGGTCACGACCATGCCGGCCACCTCGCCCACGGACAGGGCGTCGACCAGGATCTGGGCCAGTCCCTGGCTCATCAGCACCAGCCCGATGGTCAGGTTCAGCACGATCAGCAGCGCCGCGAGCAGGTGTCCGACCGGGCGGCGGCGCAGCAGGAGCACCGCGGCGCAGACCGCTGCCGGCACGATCAGACCCAGGTCCAGGGCCCAGGTGGTCTCGCTGGTGTAGGTGCTCACGAGATCCGGCACGCCGCCCGTGATCAGGCTGCTCAGCATGGGCGGCAGCCAGACCGCGGTGAGCAGCGTGGCGACCGTCAGCAGATAGCAGGCGATCAGCCCCCGCGACGGCCTGGGCGGGAACGCGGCAGCCACCATGGCCGGGTCGAGCGCAGTGACGGCGAGCGCGAACGCGAACACGCTCGCCCCGAACAGCACGACATAGAGGGCGAACAGCCGGTTGTAGGCGGTGGCGAAGCACATCGAGGCGTAGTAGTAGGCGAAGAACCCCAGCACGCCGGCCAGCAGTAGCCGCGAGCGCATCGCGACGCCCCTGCGGGACAGCAGAAGCAGGGCGACCAGCAGCGGCACCTCGACGAAGAGCACCACCGCGTCCTGGCCACGATTGCCGGCGCCGATCAGCAGGGTGTCGTAGCGGAACAGGCCTTCCCCGTACAGGGTGACCGTCCCGCCGTGCAGCCCGACGACGTCATGACGACCCGGACCGCCGGCGCAGAAGACCCCGGCCGCCGACACCCACGCCGCGAGTGCTGCGATCAGCCACCCCAGGGTCGTCACCGCTGCCCGCACAGCGTGATGCGAGGAGTCGACGGCGTCCATCGAGCCTCCCTCCTGCTACCGGCCCTGGGTGCTCACCATGACGCGAGGGTCACCTCACGCCGCGCCGCGCCCACCCTCCAGGCCTTGCGTGCTGTGCCGTTCCGCGCGGCGCTTGATGCCGAGCAGCATCTTGCGCATCATCGCGAAGTCCCCGAACTCGCTGAGCAGGATGGTCACGGCGGTGGCCGGCCTGCGCGCGTACCGCTGCCGGATCCGGGTGACCAGCCGGGTGCCACCGTCCGGCTGCGGGGTGAGGGTCCAGACCCAGGTGGAGTCGGGCTTGGACCAGACGATCCAGCGCGGCTCGTCGACGGCGTGCACCCGGAACGAGGTGTCCACGGTGGGCGGGTTCTTCATCGGTGCGATCAGATCCCCGACCCGCACCTCCTGCCACTCGGGCAGCACCGCGTCCGCGCTCGGCCGCCCCAGGTTGTCCAGCAGGTCGTAGCTGTAGAACCCGGCCCGCCCGAACCCGACCTGAGCGATCCACGGCCAGACAGCCTCCGGTGGGGCGGCGATGCTGACCGCCCTGGTGGGCGTGAAGTGGGACACGGGGACCAGGTCATCACCGGGCATCGGCGCCGCGGCCTCCGCGCTGGTGGCCCCCCAGTGCAGATGCCACCGCCGGTACAGCGGCGACGTCACGAAGATCGGAACAGCGGTCAGCGCGTCGACGACCTGTCCCAGCGGTCCGGAGCCGCCGGTCGGGCCGCCCTTGCCCTGCGGCTCAATCGAGTCCACGACCTACCTCCTCTGCAGCGCCGGCTGCGCCGCTGCTCTTCGGGACAGCTACATCCTCGTCCGCGCTGCGCGGCTGCGGGACGGAGGCGGTCTCGACCTGAGATGGCGTGGGGAGGAACGACAGCCACCCCGGCAGCCACCAGGTGCGCTCGCCCAGCAGCGACAGCACGGACGGCAGCAGGACCGCACGGACCACCGTGGCGTCCAGCAGGATGGCGACCGCGAGCCCGACGCCCAGCTGCTTGAACGTGGTCATCGACAAGGTGCCGAACACGGCGAAGACGGCAACCATGATCGCCGCCGCGCTGGTCACCACGCCGGCCGAGATCCTGATCCCGTGCGCCACGGCGTCCCGGGTGGGCATGCCGCCGTCGTGCGCCTCCCGGATCCGGGACACCACGAAGACGTGGTAGTCCATGGACAGGCCGAAGAGGATCACGAACGAGAACAACGGGATCCACGACTCGATCGCCCCGACACCGTGCGCGCCCACCAGGCCGGCCCCCCAGCCGTGCTGGAAGACGGCCACCATCACCCCGAACGCGGCACCCATCGACACCACGTTGAGCAGCACCGAGACCGCGGCGATGGTGACCGAGCGGAACGAGACCAGCATGAGCAGGAACGCGAGCACCAGAACGAAGGCGATGACCGGCACGATCGAGCGGTGCAACTGCGCGTTGAAGTCCACCGAGAACGCCAGGTTCCCGCCGACGTAGGCCTGCGCGCCCGGAACCCGGCCGACGGTCGCCGGGACGACGTCCGTGCGCAGCGCCTGCAGAGCCTTGATGGACGTGGCGTCGGTGCCGTCCCCGGCCAGGGGCACCGAGATCTTGATCACGTGCTGCGGCGCATGAACACTGACCTGGATCGGCTCGTGCATGAGACCCGTTGCCAGGGCACGGGAGCGGAGGTCGGTCACGGCCGTGGTCATCTCGTCGCTGCCCACGTCTGACGCTGTGACCACCACGTCCGCTGGGCTCGGACCGCCGGGGAAGGCCTGCGCGATCCGGTGGTAGGACCTCATGATGCTGGCGCTGGATGGCAGCAGCTTGTCCAGGCTCAGCCGCTCGGTGTGGATACCGACGGCCGGCCGGCCAACGCCAGCAGGAAGGCAAGCGCCGCGAGGACTGAGACGGCCGGACGGGCCAGGACGTGCTTCAGGACGACCGCCCAGAACCGGCTGCCCTGGTGCGGCCGGCGCATCCGTGCCAGGCCCGGGATCCGGCCGAAGTCCACGTGGTCACCGAGCAGGGACAGCAACGCGGGAAGCACTGTCACCGAACCGATCACTGCGACCAGAACGACGAGGATCGCGGCGAGCCCGAACCCGTCGAACAAGAGCATCCCGGACAGGAACATGCCCGCCATGGCCACCACGACGGTGAGTCCGGAGACCAGCACCGAGCGGCCCGAGGTCGCCGCCGCGATCCGCAGCGACGTGGCCGGATCGACGCCCCGGGCCCGCTCCTCACGCTCCCGACGCAGGTAGAACATGCAGTAGTCGACCCCGACGGCCAGGCCCACGAGCAGCATCACCGAACTGGTCGAGGTGTCCAGGTGCATCCGATGGCTGATCAGCGCGAGCACGCCGTTGGCAGCCAGGAACGAGGTCAGCGCCAGGCCGACCGGCAGCACCGCCGCGAGGAAGGCGCCGAACGCCACGAGCAGGATGCCCAGGGCGAGCGGGACCGCCGTCCACTCCGCCCGCTGGAAGTCCTTGCCGATGGTGTTGTTGAACCACTGGTTTGCCGTGCCGTCGCCGAACTCGTCGATCTGCACCTGGGGGTGGGCCCTCTGGATCGTGGCCACGGCGTCCACGATGGGCTGCACCCGGTCCGCGGCGGTCAGCGGGTCACCGACCATCGACAGCTGCACGAGCACCGAGTGCCGGTCGGCTGAGATCAGCCCGGCCGCGTACGGATCGTGGAGTTCGGTGACCAGCCCGGTGGCTTGGAGCTGGGCGATCAGGCCGGCGACCACCAGCCGGACCCCGGCCGTCGTCACGTCCGGGCCGGTGCTGGTGACCAGGATCATCTCCCCGGCCGGCACCCTCAGCCCCGCTTCGTCCAGGATCTTGACGGCCTTCGCCGAGTCGCCCTTGGCGTACTCGTCCACCGTCATGTGCTGCTGCCCCGCCGCAGAGCCGGCCACCATCGCAGCGACCACGAAGGCCACCCACCCGATGATGGCGATCATCCGGTGGCGCACACTCCAGCCACCTACGGTGGCGGCCAGGTTGCCATTTCTGGTCATGCTGAACTCCCGAGCGCGAGCGCCACCTACCCCTCGGGTCATTCTTCGCCGCAGGGCGTTGGCGTCACCGAGACCGAGGTCCTACCCTGCGCGCTGCCGTTCGGCACCGGGCCCGGCCGGTCTTCGGTGTGCGGTCTTCGGTGTGCGGTCTGCGGCGAGGCAGGCGATGATGACGACGTCACACCCGGGACCTTTGGTCCTGGACAACAGGAATCGCGGACCTTTTGGTGCGGGTTGCACCGAGTGTCCCGATCGTCATGCAGGTTCGACGTGTCGATGACAGGAATCAGGATGAGGGGTGATCGCGGTGGACGTTGAGTTCAGTGCCCCGTGTCCGGAATGCGGATCCGACGCGGAGTGGTCGCAGGCGCCGACGAGGTTCGTCTGGGGCGGAGTCGGGCAGTACAGCCACACCGTTGACATGGTGGTCCACTGCCGACACTGCCGGACGACCGTCCAGTGACCCACTGCTGACCCGCTGCGGCTTCGACGGCCGCCACGATCCGCGCAAGGCCTTCCGGGGCGCCTGATCGGGCCACCCCGGCGACCGGTGTGCCCGAACTCTCCGACGTCGACGCACGGGGGCCTTCGGGCCCCGGATACGCTTTGTGAGGGTGATCCTCAGTCTCACACAGCGCCGCGGGTTGCCCTGGCGAGGAGGCCAGGATGTATGACGCGCGGCGGGGTGGGTCCGGCGCTCCGGAGGTCCGCCCGACCCGGCAGCGGACCGCCATCGTCGCCGCACTGCAGCAGACCGACGCGTTTCTGACCGCCCAAGACATCCACGCCCTGCTCCGCGACCGTGGAGAGCGGGTCGGCCTCGCCACCATCTACCGCTGCCTGCAGAGCATGGCCGATGCCAACCGGGTTGACGTTTTACGCACCGCCGACGGTGAAATCGCCTACCGGCACTGCTCTGAGGGCCATCACCACCACCTCATCTGTCGCAACTGCGGATCGGCGGTGGAGGTGGAGGGTCCCGGTGTTGAGCGATGGGCAGATCGGACAGCGGCCCAGCACAACTTCACCGACGTGAGCCACACGCTCGAGATCTTCGGTCTCTGCCACGACTGCCGCTGACCGGACCGGTGCGCTAGTCGCCCGGCGGCACGCCGTCACGGTGGCCGTGGCGGCAGCCTCCGTCATGCCCCTCCGGTTCGTCCCGGGCTCTCTCGACCATCCAGGGGCGCAGCTCGGCGAGCAACCCGTGACGCAGATCCGCGATCCGCCGATCCGGCAACGGCCCGACCACCTTGTCCACCAGGGACCTGGACCGTGCGGACAGCGGCGTCGGCGTGACCAGCAGGTCGGACGACCTGAGATGCTCCAGCACCGCCTGCCCGATGGCTCGCCGGTCGCCGTCGGACCGCCCGTGTGCCCAGTCGGCCAGCAGCGCCGGCTCGGACAGGTCCCACTCCAGCGTGGCCCCGTCCAGCGTGGCCAGCACCGGCCCGAACTCAGCGCCGTCCGGGCAGGGCCCCAACAGCAGCAGGCCCGGATCGACGCCGGCCGGTAGGCCGACCACGATCGCCCCCGGTGGTCGCGGACCCGTGATGAGCGCATCGACAGCCTGGACGATCTCCTGACGAACAGCGCAGAGCGTGCAGTCCGGATCAACGCCGCCCGCGTCGTGGGTGTACACGCCGCGGCCATCGACCAGGCCCACGGCCCGAGGAAGCCGACGGACCAGAACACCCACGGCGGTGTCGCGCAACACCGGGTCGATCGAGCACACCGTCACGAGCATCGCCGTCCCGGCAGCCATCAGATCCCGACCCTCTCCCAGGCGTCAGGGTCGGCCACGGCCGCATCCGTTCATCCGATGGCCTCCCATCTGCCTGAGGCCTGACCCCGGAACGGGGGACGAGAACGATTGTCTTTTGGCGCCGCTCACAACGGATACGGCTGAACGGCACGCCCTCGCAACTGAATGATCATACTCGGCAAGGTGATCCGGACCCAGAGAAAGTGATGCCTTCGGCGCTCGGATGAGGCCGAAGCGGCGGCAACGGGTTTGCTTGGTGTGATTTGCATTGCCACGGTCATGGGGGTACTTCGTCGCTAGCTCGTCGGCTCGTGCACGGGGTATAACGGCAGGGCGGCCTCCTCCGGGGGATGGTGCGATGGTGTCCCAACAGATGGAGTCTGAGGCCACGGGACGGGGAGATCGGACCCCACCCGCCAAGCCTCAGAGACTGCTCACCCCAGGGCGTGACCCGTCGAGAGCGAGTCGGCGCCCGCGCCCTCTTGTGGCCAGTTCCTGGTCCCGGTGCGAGGAACTCCAGGACGGGCGGGACCCTACCCGGCCGCCGCCGGTCCTGCTCACGGGCGATGCGTTGCACGCCTACCGGAGCACGCACCCGCTCTCCGCAACCCTGCATGTTTGCCGGCAGTTGTTGAGCCAGGCGGCCGCTGACTCCCAGAGCGTGTTCGCGGTCGGCGACGCGGCCGGGCTCCTGCTCTGGGTCGACGGGCACCGCGCCACCCGCAGTCGGGCCGAGCACATCGGTTTCGTCGAGGGAGCTCTGTGGTCAGAGGCCGAGGCCGGCACCAATGCTCCCGGTACCGCTCTGGCCCTCGGCAGGCCACTGCAGATCCTGGCCGGCGAGCACTTCAACCAGGCGGTTCGGTCCTGGTCCTGCGCGGCCGCGCCGATCCGTGACCCGGACAGCGGACGCATCCTCGGCTTCGTGGACCTCACCGGGAACGACGACATCGCCAGCCCCTACGCGCTCGCGCTCGTTCGGGCCACCGCGAGTGCCATCGAGGCCCAACTCGGCCAGCGTCAGGCGCTCGCCGACGCAGCGGCGCTCGATACCTTCGCCCAGCAAGGGAGCCGCTCGCACTGCACGGCCGTCCTGGTCAGTCGAGGAGGCCGGGTGCTCGACACCCGTGGGCAGAGCGACGCTGCCGAGCTCGGCAAGCTCGCCCGCGGCCAGCACCTGCCCCTGGACCATGACCAGCGCCTGGTGATCGAACCCGTCGGCGCCACCGACTTCATGGTCATGTGGCTCGTGGACAGCAAGAGCCCGATGTACCAGCGGCGCGAACATGCACCGGCTCGGCTGAGCGCCCTCGGACGCGACAGCGCCACCCTCGACGTCGACGGTAGGGTCATCAAGCTCAGCCCTCGGCACAGCGAGATCGTCGTGGTCATGTCCCTGAGCGAGAAAGGACTCACGGCACGGGACCTCGCGGCCAGCCTGTCCCTGAACGAGCTGAGCACGGCCACGATCCGGATGGACATGTCCCGGCTACGATCCGTCCTCGGCGATGAGCTCCTGGCATCGCAGCCGTACGTGCTGCGGCGGCAGCTCAGATCGGATCTGCACGTGGTCCAGGATCTGATCGCGGCCGGCAGAGCACGCGACGCGCTGAGCCTCTACCCCGGTCCGCTCCTGCCGCAGTCCCAGGCACCGGTGATCGTCGAACAGCGGATGCTGCTCGAGCAAGGGCTACGCGACGCGGTGCTGGAAAGCCACGACGCCTGCGTCCTGAGGGATTGGGTGAATGCCTCGTGGGGCGCGCTGGACGGACCGGCTTGGGACAGTCTCGCCGACGCCCTGCCGTCAGGCTCTCCGCAGCAGGCAGCCGCCTCCCTGCGCGCAACGGCGCTCCATCGGGAGTCCTTCGCGACCCCGAGAGCGCGACCGACGGCCTGGCCGGCCAGAACACACGGTGCACGCCCCGCCGCTGTTCGGTCCGATCAGGACTAGCAGTTCGGCGCAAGGCCGCTCGGACGCGGGCCGCACCGAAACCGCTGCTGGCCCACGTACCGAGCCCCGGCAGACAAAGGTGTCTGCCGGGGCGGGTGGCCGCGGGTAGGGGTTGGCCTGCCCGCGGCCGTCCGCGTGGGGTGTTACATGGCGGCCTGGAAGATGCCGACGACCTCGGCGTGGGTGGGCTTGCGGGGGTTGGTGAAGCTGCAGGCGTCCTTCATGGCGTTGGTGGCCATCAGCGGGAGGTCTTCTTCCTTGACGCCCATTTCCTTCAGGCCCGCGGGGATCCCGACGGCCTTGGACAGCTTGCGGATCGCGTCGATGCCCTTCTGAGCGGCGTCGACCGGGGCCAGACCGGTGATGTCCTCGCCCAGCCAGACCGCGACGTCGGCGAACCGGGTCGCCTTGGCGATCAGGTTGAACTCGCACACGTGCGGCAGCAGCACGGCGTTGCAGACACCGTGCGGCAGGTCGTACAGGCCACCGAGCTGGTGGGCCATGGCGTGCACGTAGCCCAGGCTGGCGTTGTTGAACGCCATCCCGGCCAGGAACTCGGCGTAGGCCATCTGGTCGCGGGCCACCAGGTCCTCGCCCAGAGCCACGGCCGGGCGCAGGTTCGCGGCGATCAGCTCGACGGCCTTCTGCGCGCAAGCGTCCGTGATCGGCGTGGCGATCGTCGAGACGTACGCCTCGACCGCGTGGGTCAGCGCGTCCATGCCCGTAGCAGCGGTCAGCGCCGGGGGCTTGCCGACCATCAGCACCGGGTCGTTGATCGACACGTTCGGCGTGCACCGCCAGTCCACGATCGCCATCTTCACGTGGGTGTCGGTGTTGGTGATGATGCAGAACCGCGTCATCTCACTGGCCGTGCCGGCCGTGGTGTTGATCGCCAGGAACGGCGGGAACGTCGCCGTGCTCTTGTTCACGCCCTCGTAGTCACGGATGTCGCCGCCACCGGCAACCATGAACCCGACGCCCTTGCAGCAGTCGTGCGAGCTGCCGCCACCCAGGGACACCAGACCGTCACAGTTGTTGTCCTTGTATACCTTCACACCGTCGCGCACGTTCTGGTCGGTCGGGTTCGGCATCGAGCCGTCGTAAATGACCGCCGCTAGACCGGCAGCCTCGATGTTCGCCTTGATCTCTCCGGCCATCCCGAGCTTGTTCAGAACCTTGTCAGTGACGATGAGCACCTTGGTGGCACCCAAGAGCTTCGCCTGCGCCCCGGCCTCCTTCGAACAGCCAACCCCACCAAGGTTGATCGTGGGCATGAAAAAGCCGTAGACCTGATCTGCGAGAGCCACGTTCGTATCTCCGTTTCCTTGAGCGAAACCGCCAGCCACACTGCTGCCGGCACAGACGACGCCACACGAACCATCAGGCGTTTGACCGGATGTCAGACGCCGTGTTGCTGTGGAAGACCTGCGTGCTGTGTCTTTCGAATCCCGGGGATCTCCTCTTGAGCCCTAAACCGCAGGCGATCGCCACCTTGTCGAGGTGTCTCTGCGATTGGGTACCAGGGGCACGCCGGCGCATCCGCCAGCCGCCCCGCGGAACCCAGGTTCATGGGCGGCCCCTCCCACGTCAGGCCCCGCATCTGTGCGAAACCCTGCACTCAGCTGACTCTGCCGAATGACGCCACCGTAGAAGAGAGGGGGTAACCAGAGCGCAACGTGTCGAGGGCCACACCCGCATGATGATCGACAGCATTTGCACCGATCTCCGATGGTCGGCATCGGAGCGAAAAGAGCCATGGCGCGATCGCTCGACCGGCGGGCATCAGGGCATTCGTCCCTTGTACATCAGGTGAGTGCAGCCGCAAGCGACCAGCCGCCGGCACACGCGACGAGACCTGTACCGACGCTCGCAGCGACATTAAGGCCCGCCTCCAACCAGGCGCCGCCCTCGACCAGCCGCCAGGTCTCGAACCCGAAGGTGGAGAACGTGGTCAACGCACCGCAGAACCCCGTTCCCACCACTACGAGCAGCCACTGCGGACCACCCGACGCGGACAGCCCGCCGGCCAGCATGCCGAGAGTGAGTGATCCCGTCGCGTTGACGGCGAGGGTGCCCCACGGGAACGCCGAGTCGTGTCGGCTCTGGACGAACTGATCGACCAGGTAGCGCAGGGGCGCGCCCACCACAGCGCCGACCATGACGAGGACGGCGGTCATACCGCGCTCCGTTCCGTGGGCCGGTCCATGATCGATGTTTCGGCCCGGGTCAGGTCCGGGTCGGGCTGTGCCTCATCGCGCGGCGGGCGCTGGCGCCGGAGGGTGAGCAGCGTGCGGCCGACGGCGACCCCCAGCCAGACCGCCGCCAGACCCACCGCCAGACTGCCTGCCAGGTAGACCCAGGCCAGACCTGGCTGCCGCGCGATCAACAGATCCCGCGCCTCCAACATGTACGTGGAGAAGGTCGTGTAGCCCCCGAGCACACCGGTACCGAGGAACGGCCTGAGGTAGCGGGACGGCGACCCCGCGTCCATGATCAGCACCATCAGGAAGCCGATGACCAGGCACCCCGTCACGTTGACCACGAACGTGCCCCACGGGAATCCCTCGACCGTGGTGGGCATGATCTCGGCGACCCCACGCCGGGCGAGGCTGCCGATCGCACCACCGACGGCGATCACCAGCAGGATGTCCCAGCGGGTCGCCAGAACCCGTCTGGCAGTGCCCACCGCGGCGCGTAGGCGCTCCCACCCGCGAACGGGCTCGGCGCCCTGGCAGGAACCGCGCACCGGCCCGGGAGCGGTTGTCGGGGGCGACTGGGTCACCGGGCACCTCCTACCGGGAGGGGCGGCGAAGAACACCCGGGCTGCCCGGCTCGGGCATCACCCGGACCGGGACGCTGCGGGTGGGTCTCATCAGCGCCGACACCGGCAAGCGGCAGATCGGATCAGAGGGGGCAGGCCCTGCAACGGCGCAGCGGAGATCGCTTCGCCAGGTGTCTGCCGGGCGGGTGGCCGCGGGTAGGGGTTGGCCTGCCCGCGGCCGTCCGCGTGGGGTGTTACATGGCGGCCTGGAAGATGCCGACGACCTCGGCGTGGGTGGGCTTGCGGGGGTTGGTGAAGCTGCAGGCGTCCTTCATGGCGTTGGTGGCCATCAGCGGGAGGTCTTCTTCCTTGACGCCCATTTCCTTCAGGCCCGCGGGGATCCCGACGGCCTTGGACAGCTTGCGGATCGCGTCGATGCCCTTCTGAGCGGCGTCGACCGGGGCCAGACCGGTGATGTCCTCGCCCAGCCAGACCGCGACGTCGGCGAACCGGGTCGCCTTGGCGATCAGGTTGAACTCGCACACGTGCGGCAGCAGCACGGCGTTGCAGACACCGTGCGGCAGGTCGTACAGGCCACCGAGCTGGTGGGCCATGGCGTGCACGTAGCCCAGGCTGGCGTTGTTGAACGCCATCCCGGCCAGGAACTCGGCGTAGGCCATCTGGTCGCGGGCCACCAGGTCCTCGCCCAGAGCCACGGCCGGGCGCAGGTTCGCGGCGATCAGCTCGACGGCCTTCTGCGCGCAAGCGTCCGTGATCGGCGTGGCGATCGTCGAGACGTACGCCTCGACCGCGTGGGTCAGCGCGTCCATGCCCGTAGCAGCGGTCAGCGCCGGGGGCTTGCCGACCATCAGCACCGGGTCGTTGATCGACACGTTCGGCGTGCACCGCCAGTCCACGATCGCCATCTTCACGTGGGTGTCGGTGTTGGTGATGATGCAGAACCGCGTCATCTCACTGGCCGTGCCGGCCGTGGTGTTGATCGCCAGGAACGGCGGGAACGTCGCCGTGCTCTTGTTCACGCCCTCGTAGTCACGGATGTCGCCGCCACCGGCAACCATGAACCCGACGCCCTTGCAGCAGTCGTGCGAGCTGCCGCCACCCAGGGACACCAGACCGTCACAGTTGTTGTCCTTGTATACCTTCACACCGTCGCGCACGTTCTGGTCGGTCGGGTTCGGCATCGAGCCGTCGTAAATGACCGCCGCTAGACCGGCAGCCTCGATGTTCGCCTTGATCTCTCCGGCCATCCCGAGCTTGTTCAGAACCTTGTCAGTGACGATGAGCACCTTGGTGGCACCCAAGAGCTTCGCCTGCGCCCCGGCCTCCTTCGAACAGCCAACCCCACCAAGGTTGATCGTGGGCATGAAAAAGCCGTAGACCTGATCTGCGAGAGCCACGTTCGTATCTCCGTTTCCTTGAGCGAAACCGCCAGCCACACTGCTGCCGGCACAGACGACGCCACACGAGCACGGAACGCCTGCACGATGCCCGTGCCACTCAGCTCAGGCCCGGCCGCAACACCTCACGCTAGGAGGCAGGGGGCAACGAGAACGCAACAAACCCGCGCTTTCCGGTAATGGTGCTGATAGTCACTCCCACTCGATCGACTCGCTAAGGAATACCTAATCTTCGTGGCCCAGGGCTGCGAGACGTGCCGCGCGGCAGGCGCAGCTGGCGTCGAATTCGTAGGCGCAGCCACTGCACGGTCGCGCCGTAGGACCCAGGTCGCGAAGCTGCTCGATCTGCTCGCGCCACTGCGCATGACGCGACGGCAGCTCGGCCAGGTCCGCCACATCCACCAGATATCCGCGATAGCGCTTCAGCGCCATCTCGTGCGCCTCCGGGTAGTCCGCGCTGCAGTCCGAGAGCATGGCCGCCAGGAACCCCGTCTGGGCGGCGGAGGTCGCGGTGAACACAACGCACACGGAGGTGACCAGGCCCGCGACGAGCAGGAACCGCTTGTCCCGCTGGCACAGGTACGGCAGGAGTTCGACGCTGTGGAAGCCGTTCTGGGTCTGCTTCTCGATCACCTTCTCGCCGGGAAGCTCCGCGGCCTCCTCCAGCGCCGCCGCGCCGGGTGTCCCGCGCACGCACGGCGACCGCCCCCGCATGCGGTAACGCGGTAACCAGTCCGACCTGTCACCGTCGCCGAAGACCTCGCGCAGGTGGATCACCTCGATGCCGACCTCGCGGCAGAAGGCGAGCAGCTGCGTGATGTTCTGCCGGAACCCGGGCACGGCGGCCACGTAGTCCTCCGACCAGAAGTCGTTCTGCACATCCACCAGGAGCAGAGCGAACTCATCCCAGTCCTGATCGGTCATCTCATCCCTCCACTGCCACTCACCGGGCCCGTCACAACCGCCGGGCAACCTGACGCACCATCAGCGCTGCCGCTGCCGCACCTCGTGCATGGCACGCGGAATCATCGGCAGCAGCTCCGAGGCGAGGACGCCCGAGCTGAGCCCCTCCGACACTCTCCGTCCTGCCGATGCGTGCACGAAGACACCCGTCACCGCGGCCGTGAACGAGTCGCTGCCCTGGGCCAGCAGGGCCCCGATCAGTCCTGCCAGGACGTCACCGGTCCCACCGGTGGCCAGCGCGGGGACCGCATGCGGGTCGACGGAGCAGCGGCCGTCCGGCGAGGCCACGACCGTATGTGCTCCCTTGAGCACCACCACCGCGCCCCAGCGCCGGGCAGCCTCCTGCGCGAGCCCTTCCCGGTCGGCCTGGATGTCAGCGACGGAACGCCGGAGCAGCCGCGCCATCTCGCCGGGGTGCGGGGTGAGGATGCGGGCCGGGCACGCCGCGGCGAGCCCGGCGAGCAGTTCCGGGAGCTCGGACATCACGTTCAGGGCATCGGCGTCGATCACGGTCGGCAGACGGTGGGTGACCAGGCCCGCGACCAGTTCCGCGGTGCCCGGATCCAGGCCCAGTCCGGGCCCGATGACCAGGACCGTCGCCCACTCCTCGAGAGTCCGCGCGATCGTCGGGCCGGAGCCGGGACCGAGAGCTCCGGGCGACCCCTCGGGCACCGGCCTGACCTCCACCTCCGTGCACTTGACGGCAAGGATCGGATGAATGGTCTCGCCCACCAGCAGACGGACCTGACCAGCACCGCCGCGCAGCGCTGCTGACGCGGTCAGGTACGGGGCTCCGGTGAACGGGCGGCTGCCGGCCACCACTGCGACCCGTCCGAACGTTCCCTTGTGGCCATCGGCAGGGCGCGGCGGGATCGAGACATCGGGCGGAGGCGTCGACATCGTGCTGCAGGATTCCATCGAGCAGTCTCATCTCGTCAGCACTGATCACATACGCCTGTCCGCTTTCTTCCTTGAACGGTAAGGCGCCTGGCGCATACCTCAACCGTGTTGTCGGTCACCCGATTCGGGTCCTTCGACGCATGTGAGCCTCGCCGCACCGTCTGTCCCAGGACGTTTGTCCGCCAACGGAATCGCAATTGCCCTGTCACCCTCGCAAGGCAGCTCCCCTGTCGGCAGGGCGGTACGCGGTGAGGGACGGACCTACGGCCGCCGGGCGCGCGAAGCGCTTGACGGGCGATGAGCTACTCGAAAGCCAGTCGGGCATCAGCCCGGGCCGGAGCCGTCGCGTATGGCTGCTGACCGCGCTGGGACCCGGGTTGATCGTGATGCTCGCGGACACCGACGCCGGAAGCGTCATCACGGCCGGGCAGTCCGGGGCCCGCTACGGCTACCAGTTCATCGTGGCGCAGGTGTTGCTGATCCCAGTCCTCTACCTGGTCCAGGAGATGACCGCTCGCCTCGGGCTGGTGACCGGCCAGGGGCACGGGACGCTGATCCGCTCGCTGTTCGGTGCGCGGTGGGCGCTGCTGTCCGCGGCGGGGCTCTTCGTGGTCTGCGTCGGGGCGCTGATCACCGAGTTCGCCGGTCTCGCGGGCGTGGGTGGCCTGATGGGAATCCCCCGCGGCCTGTCGATCGGGGCACCCACGCTGGCCCTCGTGTCGCTGGTGCTGCTGGGCCGCTACCGGCGGATCGAGCACATCGGCATCGCCATCGGCGCCCTGGAACTGCTCTTCGTGCCGGCCGCCTTCATGTCCCACCCCCGGGGGGACGCGCTGCTCAGTGCCGTCGCGCATCCGGTTCAGCTGGACGGCCGGTTCCTGACGTTGCTCGCCGCGAACGTGGGAGCGGTGATCATGCCATGGATGATCTTCTACCAGCAGGAGGCGGTGATCGACCGCGGCCGGGGTGAGGGCGGCCTGCGCGCAGCGCTTCGGGCGGCGCGGCTGGACACCGCGTTCGGGTCGGTCACCACCCAGATTGTGATGATCTCGGTGATGGTCGCGGTGGCCGCGACCATCGGCAGGAGCCACCCGGGGACGGGGCTGAGCAGCATCGGCGACATGGCCGCGGCCCTCACACCGGTGCTCGGGCACACCAGCGCCGTGATCTTCTTCGGTTTGGGTATGCTGGGCGCGGCCACCGTGGCCGCCCTGGTGGTGTCGCTCGCCGGTGCGTGGGGCATCTCCGAGGTGCTCGGCTGGCGGCACAGCCTGAACGACTCGCCGCGGCGGGCCGCGGGGTTCTACGCCCTCGCCGTCACGGGGATGCTGCTCGGCGCGTTGCTCGTCCTGCTGACCCCCAATCTGGTGGCGCTGTCGGTGGGGATCGAGGTCGTGAACGCCGGGTTGCTGCCGCTGTTCCTGACCACGCTGCTCGTGCTCGAACGGCGTTCGCTGCCGCAGGAGTACCGGATGCGTGGGCCGCGGCGCGTGGTCACCTACGGCACGACGGGCCTGGTCATCGCGTTCGGCCTGTTCACGGTCGCGCAGGGGCTCACCGGCCGGCTCTGACTCCGCCGGCGGCGACCCCGCGCCAGATCAACCCGCGCCAGGTCAACCCGCGCCAGGTCAGCCTGAGGACCCGGTGCCGGACAGCGCGATCGAGGCCGCCGCGAGCAGGTCGTCCCAGCAGGCCTGCAGCCGCGCCAGGTCGTCCGCCTCGAGCCCGGCGGCCACGTCGGCCGGGCTGATTCCCTGGGCCTGCAGCGATTCCAGCACCGCAGCGGCATCCTGGTACCTGGTGGTGAGTCTGTCGGCGGTGACCTCGTCGCTGACGTCCCCGTGATCGGCCACCGCGCTCAAGGTCGCGGGCGGCATGGCCGTCACCATGGCCGGCGCGTCGAGCTGGGTCGGGTAGTGGGTGTCCGGGTAACCAGGGTTCCCCGCCGTGGCGTGCCAGAGCGGGCGCTGCAGCCGGGCGCCGTCAGCCTCGAGCAGGAACCATCGCATCGCCCGGCGGGTCTGCTCGAACACCTGGTAGGCGAGCCAGGCGTTGGCCAGCCCGGCCCGGCCGCGTAGGGCGAGCGCCTCGGGGCTGCCGAGGGACGCGAGCCGGCTGTCCACCTCGGTGTCGATCGGGGACAGCGGGAAGCTCGCCACCGAGGCGATCCCGGTCATGTCCTCTCCTGCTGCCCGGGCCACCTCGAGGCCGACGAAGAAGGCCTCCAGGACCTCCCGGTAGCGGTCCACACCGAAGATCGGACCGACGTCCACGCCGATCCCCTCCGCGACCAGGGCGGAGACCGCGGCCAGACCCTCGGTGGTGGCCGGGATCCTGATCAGAAGGTTGGGACGGTCGACGGCGGCCGACAGCGTCTTGGCCGCGGCGACCAGCGCCTCGGTGTGTGCGGCCAGCCGGGGGTCGACCTCGACCGACACCATCCCCTCGCGGGCCTTGGTGGCACTGTAGGTCGGGTGGAGCAGGTCGCAGGCGGCCCGGACGTCGTCCGCGATGATCAGGGCCACCGCAGCGGCCGCGTCCGTACCGCTCGCGGCCAGGGCGTGCAGCCGATCGCGATAGCGACCGTCCTCGGCGAGAGCCGACGCGAGGACGGCCGGGTTCGTCATGACCCCTCTCACGTGCCGGTCGCGGATCAGGCCCGCCAGTTGACCGCTCTCGATGAGTTCGCGGGACAGGCCGTCCAACCAGACCGACACCCCATGCCCGGCGAGCCGTCCCAACGCGTCACTCATGTCTATCGCTCCTCGAGCCCGTCACCCTCACGCGGCCGCCAGGTTATCCTCCCCCGCCGCGGGGGTCGCGGGACCTTGCCCTCCGCTCGGCTGCGGGATCTGCGTCGAGGCCGGCGACCCGCCCACCCCGGAGCAGCCGAACGGCAGCCGCCAGGACTCGGCGCAGGACCCGGACCAGGCTCCGGGTCAGTGCTCCCACGGCGAGCGGAGGCGCGTCCGGGATCGAGCCGGGTGGCCCGAAGGCCCCGGACGGGCGGCCGCGTCGATAGACCACTGCGCCACCAGTCAGCTACCGAATCGGGCGCAGGATCGCGGGATGCAGGACGGTCGCGGCGCCGCGCGTGTACAAGACCTCACCCGTTCCCCCTGCCGGGTCACTGCCTGCGACGGGCGTGACGTAGCCCGGGACGGACAGCACCTGGTCACGGAACCTCTCCGGGTCCAGGGGCGCGCACCACACCGCCTCGTACACGCGGTGCAGGTCGGTGACGGTGAACGGGTCCGGCACGAGCACCGTGGCCAGGCTGGTGTACTCCAGCTTCGCCCGGGCCCGCTCGACGGCATCACCGAGGATCTGCTCGTGGTCGAAGGCCAGTCGTGGTCGCTCGCCGCAAGCAGCGGAGACGTCGGAGGCAGCTGACCCGCCCGTGGCCAGATCCGCCAGCGGCCAGAGGCGGGTGTCGGTGGCGTCGCTGCCGGCGGACAGCCGGGGCAACTCGGGGACGAGGCCGAGGTAGGCGACGGAGACGATCCGCATCCGGGGATCGCGGCCGGGACGGCCGTAGCTGCGCAGCTGTTCCAGGTAGGTCCGGTCCAGCGGCACGCCGGTCTCCTCGGCGAGCTCCCGGGCGGCGGCCACGTCGAGGTCCTCGTCGGGCATCACGAATCCACCGGGCAGGGCCCAGCGGCCGCGATGGGGGTGACCGCCCCGACGAATCAGCAGCACGGACAACTGGTCCTGCTGCACGGTGAGCACCACCACATCGACCGTCACACCGATGGGCGGGAACGCTCCGGGGTTGTAGGTGCGCAGGAACTCCCGCTCCTCCGCCTCGGCATCGTCCGGGGGATGCGGCTTTTCCGTCACACCCCACTGTAGCCGCGCCCGCTTCACCAAAAGCCCTGTGATTCATGGCACTTCAGCGCTGAGAGGCATCACTGTCGCGGTGGATGCCGGGCGATACGGGGGCCTCGTGTTCGCCGCCGGTACCCGCGTCACCGGGTCCCGTGCTCGTTCCAGGTCCGGTCCTCGGCTCCGGCTCGGCACCGGCCAGGCTGCTGCCATGCCAACGCGGCAGCGTTCGGTGCCGGCGCCGCCGCCGAGTCAGGTGCACCAGCAGGACGGCGCCGAGTGCCGCGCCGTAGTCGATCCGCTGGGTGCCGCTCCAGGACAGGTGCAGGGGCGCGGTCAGGTAGCCGGGGTAGCCGGCGGCGGCCACGGCCAGCCATTCCCAGCGGCCGTCCAGGGCGACCAGCGCAACCAGCAGCAGGGCGTACCAGGGGTAGCTGACGCCGCCCAGCGAGAAGGCGAGTCCGACCAGCACGACGGCGCCCTGCCAGGGCCGGGCGGGATCGGTGCGACGGGCGACGGCCAGCGCGACGCCGGTGATGGCTGCCGCCACGGTGATCGCGGCCAGGGTGTTCGGCAACAGCGGCCGGAGCAGGGCGTACCGGCTGTGCCCGTCGTATCCCTCCTCGGACAGGTAGCCCGGCAGGAAGCCGGCCACGCGCGCGCCCACCGCGATCACGTGCGGCAGGTAACCGGTCGCGAGCACCGCCGCCGCGACGCCGAGCAGCCGGGCCGCACGAGCGGTCCGGCCCCGCCGGGGGGCGGCCAGCAGCGCCGGCACGACGAGCAGCGGCAGCACCTTGGTTCCGATCGCAGCGCCGATGGCCAAACCCGCCCGTCCCGGCCGGCCGGCGGCCGCGGCAGCCAGCGCGAGGACGACAAGGAGCGCCGCGAGCGCGTCCACGTGCCCGTTGTTTCCGCACTCCAGCACCACCGTCGGGCACCAGGCCCAGAGCACGGCATGCCGGGCGTCGCCCCGGCGCCGCAGCGCGCGCAGCAGGGTTCCGGTCGTGGCCAGCGCGAGCAGCGCCCCGAGGAGCTGCCAGGTGCGGTCCCGACCACCGCTGACCCCGAGCGGTCGGGTGACCACGTGCACGGCGAGGAACTCCGCCTCGGCGATGGGCGGGTAGATGGTCGGGTCGGCCGGATGGTTCATCCGGGTGCACGGCGGGTCGGCCGCCCGGCAGGCCGGGGGGAACAGCCAGTCGTCGCGCAGCCGAGCCAGGGCGGGGTCCACCGGCACGTGACGGTACGGGTCGATCCCGGCCGCCTGCACCCGCCCGTCCCAGGCGTACCGGAAGTAGTCGTCCGTCGAGCGCGGCGGGAACCAGACCGCGATCGCCTGCAGGGCGACGGCGCCGACCAGCAGCAGCATGACGGCAGCCCGGCCGGGAACCCGGTACAGCGCGGCGGCCGCGACGGCGAAGGCCAGCCAGCAGAGCGCGAGCAGGGCCATCAGCCGCCAGCCCGCCTGGTTCGGTGAGCCCGCCGCGAGGGTCGCCCAGACCGCGGCCAGCAGCAGCCCCAGGGCAGAGGACGCGAGCAGCAGCGGCCCCCGCTGCGGAGTCGGTTCCGGCGAGTCCACCCCGCCACGGTGTCGGGCCGGACGTGGCCCGGGGAAGGCCGTGACCACGATGGTCAGAGTTCCGTAAGCACTCCGCGCCGGAGCCGACCTAGCGTCGCGACCGTGACCGCTGCCATCCCGCAGGAGCCTGCGCAACATCCCGGTCGACCGGAGGGGGGTCGGACCGGGCTGTTGCGGGCTGCTCCCACGGCGGTGGTACGCCTGGCCCGCCACCAGCTGCCGGTGCCGCCGGACGCCGTGCGCCGCGGGCCGTTCCGGGCGCCATCAACGCGGCCCGGGTTGCACGAGCCGCGCACCGCGGCCCTGCTGGGACGAGCCGCCGGCACGGCGCTGGCGGTGTGCTTCCTGACCGGGTACATCAGCCACCTGCACCAGCACCCGCCGGCCTGGCTGGATGTCCCCAGCCGTCCCGTGTGGGGATATCAGCTGACCCAGGGACTGCACGTGGCGACCGGGATCGCGACCGTTCCGCTGGTGCTGGCCAAGCTGTGGACGGTCTATCCGCGGCTGTTCGCCTGGCCGCCGCTGCGCGACCTGGGACACGCCGCGGAACGGCTGCTGATCGTGCCTCTCGTCGCGGGCACCCTGTTCGAACTGGTCAGCGGCCTGCTGAACATCGTGCAGTGGTACCCCTGGCGGTTCTTCTTCCCCCGCGTGCACTGGGCCCTGGCCTGGGTGGTGGTCGGGGCGCTGCTGATCCACCTCGCTGTCAAGGCTCCGCTGGTGCGGGCATCGGTCGGCCGTCACCGTCTGCCGCCGCAACCGGCGCCCGAAGCTGACCAGGAGGACGACGCCGGCGAGGAGCAGCAGGACGTGCTGCGACGCGACCGGCGGGCGCTGCTGATCGGCACCGGCGCGGCGGCGGCCGCTGTGACGCTGGCCACGATCGGGCAGACCGTGGCACCGTTCAGCGGGATCTCGCTGCTGGCCTCGCGTCGGCCCGGCCCCGGCCGTTCGGGGCTCCCGGTCAACCGGACCGCCCGAGCGGCCGGAGTGCGTGCGGCAGCCACCGACCCGGCCTGGCAGCTGCACGTCGTCACGGACACAGCGGGCACCCCGCTGCTGAGCCTCGGACTGGCCGAGCTCGCGGCACTCCCCCAGCACGAGGCCGTGCTGCCGATCGCCTGCGTGGAGGGCTGGAGCGCGAGCGCCCGCTGGTCCGGGGTCCGGCTGCGGGATGTGCTGGCCCTGGCCGGGATCCCGGCGCGCAGCCGGTTGCGCATGGTGTCGCTGGAGACCGGCTGGCTGTACGCCAACTCCCCGGTCGGCCCGTCCGTCGCGGCCGATCCACTCACCCTGCTGGCCCTGGCTGTCAACGGCGAGCCGCTGACCCTCGACCACGGCTATCCGCTGCGGCTGATCGCGCCGGGACGTCCGGGCGTGCAACAGACGAAGTGGCTGTCCCGGATCGAGGCGGTGTCGTGAATCCAGACGGTGTCGTGAATCCAGACGGTGTCGTGAATCCAGACGGTGTCGTGAATCCAGACGATGTCGTGACGCGGGTGTGGTGGCGGCTCCCGGCCTGCCTGCTCGGGCTCGCCGCGCTGGGGTTCGGCACCGTTCAGCTGCTGTCGGGCGGGCGGGTCACCGCGCCTGCGTCCTCGCTGACCTGGCTGGTCGGCGGGCTGATCGTCCACGACGCGGTGATCGCACCGGCGGCCGTCCTGGCGGGATGGGTCGTGCACCGCCTCACCCGCGACCGGCGGGAGGTTGCACGGGTGGTCGCCGGCGGGTTGCTGGTAGCGGCCTGCCTGGTTGTGGTCGGGCTGCCGCCTCTGCTCACACCGGGAGTCGTGGACAACCCGACCGCGACGCCACGCGACTACGGCGCGGGTCTGCTGCTACTGCTCGCTGCCGACGCGATCGCCACCGTGGGCCTGGCCTTCGTGGCTGCGCTGGCAGTCCGTCGCCGGACGCGGCGCCGCGAACCGTAGCCGGGCGAAGGCCCGGCCGGCATCGGTCCAGGTGTCCAGCACCTGCCCGTCGCAGTCGCCGGCCACCTCGGCCAGCGCCCGCAGGCCCAGCTCGGCCCACGGGAACGGGGCGCTCAGCCGGTCGGGCGCCAGGTGCAGACGGGCGGGCCCACGCCGGTCGACGTCCTCACCCGAGACCTCCACCAGGAGCTGCCCGCCCGGTGCCAGCAGCGTGCGGACGCGGCGCAGCAGGCGGATCGGGTCGCCGCCGATCCCGAGATTGCCGTCGATCAGCAGGGCGAACGGCCAGCGGCCCGCGCCGGGCAGCGGCGCGAAGACGTCCCGCCGGATGGCCGCGGCGCCCCGGGCACGGGCCATCGCAACCGCGCGGGCACTGAGGTCCACCCCGAGCGCGGGCACGCCCCGCCGGGCCAGGGCGGCCGCCATCCGGCCGGGGCCGCAACCGAGGTCGAGGGTCGGGCCGGTGCAGCGATCGAGCAGCCGCAGGTCGGCCGGATCGGCGTCCGCGACCCAGCGCCCGACGTCGTGCCACTGCACCCCTCCGGCCGCGAACTGCAACCTGACCGGCAGGGCCTCGCTCAAGGCCGCGCCGTACGCCGGCAGGACCGGCAGCTCAGACATCCGCGCCGCCG
The DNA here is from genome assembly GCA_963740575.1 of uncultured Actinomycetota bacterium. Lineage (GTDB taxonomy): Bacteria > Actinomycetota > Actinomycetes > Actinomycetales > Kineosporiaceae > CAVUET01. Next base: position 1,051,275 of record CAVUET010000003.1, read on the forward strand.
CTGGGACCAGGTGCTGTCAGCGCGGCCACCAGCCGGGCGAATCGGGTACCCGGCGCGCGTGCGGCCACCGCCCACGCATCCGCCGGCTCGTCCACATCCCGCAGCATCGGCAGGTCGGCCACCTCGAGCCCGGCGGCCAGCAGCCGATCGCGCTGGACGGCACCGGTCGTCGGGGTCGACATAGGGACGCCGGCGAGCACCCGGCGGGCGTATCGGGCCGGCTCACGCAGCCCGAGCGCCCACCAGCCGCCGTCGTCGGCGGGCCCGAACCAGGCGGACGCCCGCGGGTCCGCGAGGTCCAGCTCGAGCAGGCCGGGGGTCACCTGCGGGGTGTCCATCCCGATCAGCAGGGCCGGTCCGGGGACCCGGGACAGGGCTGCCGCGATCCGCTCGGCATGGCTGCCGCCCGCCTGCGCCACCACCTCGATCCCGGGTGGCAGCGGCTGCGGACGTTCTCCGGCGAGCACCAGAACCCCCCGGGCCCGGGGCGTGCCTGCCACCGCCTCGAGCGTGTCGGCCAGCGCCGCACCGGCCAGCGCCGCGGCGCCGACCAGCCCGAAGGCCGGCGCCAGCCGGGTCTTGCTGTGCCCCGGGTGAGGCGCCTTGGCCAGCACCAGGATCGTCAGCATGTCCCGCCCCGCCTCCGACGTTCTCATCGCGGGACCTCGGCCAGCACCCGGCGCATGTCAGCCACCGCTGCGAGCGTTCCACGCACGGTGCCGGTGACCTTCGACCGGCCGGTGCGTGGACGGTAGCCGACCTCGACCTCGGCGATCCGCCAGCCGGCCGCATGCGCGCGCAGCACCATCTCCAACGGGTAGCCGAAGCGGCGGTCGCGGATTCCCAGCTCCTGCAGGGCGTCCCGGCGGCAGGCCCGCATCGGTCCGAGATCGTGCACGGCGATCCCGCTGCCCGCCCGCAGCCGCCAGGCCAGGAACCGGTTGGCGGCCCGGGCGTGCACCGGCCAGGCGCCCGCGGATCGGGGCCTGCGCCGGCCGAGCACGAGCTCCGCCATGCCGGCCAGCACCGGCCCGACGACAGCAGGCAGCTCCGCGAGGTCGAGCGAGCCGTCCGCGTCGCAGAAGGCCACCACCGGCGCGGTCGCAGCGGCCAGCCCGGCCGCGCAGGCGGACCCGAACCCGCGGCGGGGTTCGGGGACCACGACCGCCCCGTGCTCGGCGGCCACCCGGGCGCTGGCATCGGTGGATCCGTTGTCCACCACCAGGGCCCGCCATCCGGCCGGTAACCCGGCGAGCACCGACGGCAGGGCGGCTGCCTCGTCCAGGCAGGGGAGGATCACGTCCACGGGGGCTGCCGGCACCGCTCGCGGGCGGTCCTGACCGGCCGGGCTCACAGCTCGCACGGGGCCGAGGCTAGGTTCGTCACCGCCGCGCGAGGATTACGGAAATCGAACGGCGGGCCGTCCGCGGCAGCCACCGGGCCGGGCACCTGCTTACCCTGCTGGCGTGGCCACCACCGCGCGCGTCCTGGTCGTGGACGACGATCCCACCGTTGCCGAGGTGGTGCAGACCTACCTGGCCCGCTCCGGGCTCGAGGTGGAGCAGGCCGCGGACGGGGTGACGGCGCTGGCCGTGGCCGGCCGGACCCGGCCGGACCTGGTGGTGCTGGACCTGATGCTGCCCGGCCTGTCCGGGCTGGATGTCTGCCGGCGTCTGCGCGAGCAGCGTCCTGACCTGCCGGTCGTGATGCTGACCGCCCTCGGTGAGGAGAGCGACCGGATCCTCGGCCTGGAGACCGGCGCGGACGACTACCTGGTCAAGCCGTTCAGCCCGCGCGAATTGCTGCTGCGGGTGCAGTCGGTGCTGCGCCGCTCGGGCACCATCTCCGGCGCGTCCGGCCTGCCGCAGCGGCTGGTGTCCGGTGAGCTGATCGTCGAAGTGGCCGCCCGGACCGTGCACGTCGCGGATCGGCTGATCTCTCTGACCACCCGTGAGTTCGACCTGCTCGTCCACTTCATGACCCACCCCGGCCGGGCCTACGGACGGGTGGAGCTGATGCGCGAGGTCTGGGGCTGGGACTTCGGGGACACCTCGACCGTCACCGTGCACGTCCGGCGGCTGCGGGAGAAGATCGAGGCCGACCCTCGGACGCCACAGCGGCTGGTCACGGTCTGGGGCGTGGGCTACCGATGGGAGGGCGGGCCGTGACGGTCAGCCCGGGCGTCCAGGTGGCCCTGATCGCCGCCGGCACCTCGGCTGCCGTCGGCCTGGCCGGAGCCGCGGTCCTGACCTGGTGGCCGCGCCGCTCGGTCCGGGCCGCCCTGCTCGGGGTCAGCCTGGTCGGCGTGCTGGCCGTGCTCGCCGGTGTGGTCGGCACGGCTCAGGCGATGTTCCTGTCCGTGCACGACTTCGGCGTCGTGCTGACGGTCAGCGCCGTGGCCGGACCGGTCGGGCTGGCGGTGGCGCTGATGCTGGGCCGGCAGGTGGTCTCCGACGTCATGCTGCTGCGCGCCGCGGCGCGGACGATCTCAGCCGACGGCGGGATCACGGACGTGCAGGCCGGCCCGGGGCGGCGGTCCGGTCGCCGGATCCGGCCGAGGATGGCCGAGCTCGCCGAGGTGGACCGGGAGTTGCTCCGCACCGGCCGCCGGCTGGCCGAGGGCCGGCAGCGCGAGCAGGCGCTGGAGGCATCCCGCCGGGACCTGATCGCCTGGGTCAGCCACGACCTGCGCACCCCGCTGGCAGGCCTGAGGGCGATGGCCGAGGCGCTCGAGGACGGGATGGCCGATGACCCGGCCCGCTATCACGGCCAGATCCGGCGTGAGGTGGACCGGCTGGCCCGGATGGTCGACGACCTGTTCGAGCTGTCCCGGATCCAATCCGGCGCGCTGACCCTGAGCCTGCAGACGGTCGACCTGCGCGATCTGGTCAGCGACGTGCTCAGCGGCGCGCAGCCGGTGGCAACCTCCGTCGGGGTCCGGATCGGCTCCCGCGTCCAACCCGCCACGCTGGACGCGGACCCCGGCGGGCTGAGCCGGGTGCTGGCCAACCTGGTCGTCAACGCGATCCGGCACACACCGTCGGACGGCAGCGTGGAGATCACCGCGGCCGAGGACCGTCAGGGCGTCGTGCTCAGTGTCACCGACCGGTGCGGGGGGCTGCCGCCCGCCGATCTGGATCGGGTCTTCGAGGCGGGCTGGCGGGCGGAGACGGCCAGGACCCCTGCACCGGACGGCGGCGCCGGGCTCGGCCTGGCCATCGCGCGGGGCATCGTGGAGGCGCACCACGGCCAGATCCGGGTGCAGAACGTGGACGGGGGCTGCCGGTTCGAGGTCCGGCTGCCTCGGCTGCAGCCCGCCGTCTGAGGCCGCCGTCTGAGGCCGCCGTCTGAGGCCGGCGTGGTCAGCCGCGCAGCGGGGCGAGGGCGAACTCCTTCAGCCCCTCCTCGAACGTCACCGACGGCTGCCAGCCGAGTTCGTCCCGCACCCGGCGGGTGTCCGCGGTGATGTGCCGGACATCGCCGAGCCGGTACTCCCCCGTCACGGCAGGCTCCGGACCGGCCATCGCCAGCGACAGGGCGCGCGCCAGGTCGCCGACCGTTCGGGGCCGTCCGCTGCCGACGTTGTAGACCCGGACCGGGCCGGCCGGGACGGAGGGTGTGGACGGCACCTGCCCGGCCTCGAGCGCGGCGACGTTCGCGGCGGCGACGTCCCGGACGAAGACGAAGTCCCGGCGCTGACCTCCGTCCTCGAAGACCCGGGGCGGGACACCGCGTTCCAGCGCCGACCGGAAGATCGCCGCAACGCCCGCGTAGGGCGTGTCCCGCGGCATCCCCGGCCCGTAGACGTTGTGGTAGCGCAGCACGGTCAGCGCGCCGCCGGTCTCGCGTGCCCAGACCCGGCAGAGCAACTCCTGCGTCAGCTTGGTCACCGCGTATCCGTTGCGCGGGTCCGGCGGCGTGTCCTCGCCGACCAGCGACGGCTGGACCGCCCGCCCGCAGACCGGGCAGGCCGGCTCGAAGTGGCCCGCCCGCAGGTCCGCCTCGGGCCTGGCCGCCACCGCGACCCGGCCGTGCTCGTCGCAGCTGTAGCCGCCCTCGCCGTACACGACCATGGAGCCAGCCAGCACCAGCCGCCGCACCCGGCGGCGGGCCATCGCGGCCAGCAGGACCGCCGTGCCGAGGTCGTTGCAGGACGCGTACCCCGGCAGGTCGGACAGGTCCACGCCCAGCCCCACCATCGCGGCCTGGTGGCTGATGGCGTCCACGCCCGCGAGCGCCGCGTCCACCACTGCCGGGTCGCGGACGTCGCCGACGATGACCTCGGCACCGTCCAGCCCGGCCGGGACCGCCCGCCCGGAGTGGGCCGCGGGCAGCAGCGCGTCGAGCACCCGCACCTCGTGGCCGCGCGCCACCAGCGCCCGCACCACCTCACCACCGATGAAGCCGGCACCGCCGGTGACCAGAACCCGCATCCGGCCGAGGCTAGACACCCGCGCGCCGCAGCGGATTACGAAGGTCTGACGCCTGCGCCGGAGCAGGCCGCCAGGCACCGACCCCGCCCCGCGCGCGGGTTACCTGTGGATCGCGTCGCAGCAGATCCGCCGCGGGTGCAGGCGGGCGATCACCCGGGTCTCGGCCTGCCGTTGCTCGCCGGACTCGTCCAGCTCGACGTCGCACCGCAGCTCGATCCACCGGCCGCTGTCATCCGGGTCGACGGCCAGGACCGTGGCGCGGGGGTCGGCGGCCAGGTTGCGGCCCTTGCGCCGCTGTCGGGTCGTGTTGACCAGGACGTCGTTGCCGTCCAGCGAGCACCACACCGGCTGGGTCTGCGCGGTCCCGTCCGGCATCCGGGTGCTCAGCGCCACCGTCACCGGGCGCAGGAGCAGGTCCCGGTGTGACGGCGGGATCTCGGGCTCGGCCGGGCACGCCCGCGGGGTCTGCGATGCGGCCGGCGTCCCGGGCCGGGAAAGGCCGCCGGGCACTGACATCGGCCCGGTCCGCACCACGACGGGAACGAGCCGGTAGACGATCGGGTGCTCGACCTCGCGCAGCCGAGCGGGAACAACCGCCCCGAAGTACGGCCCGGTGCCGGTGTGGGTGCGTGCGAGTGCATCCAGATGGGCGACCGGGTCCCGGGAGTCGGGCAGGACGGCGGCCCGCACCTCGATCCACCGAGTGGCATCGCTCGGTTCCATCACCAGGACCGTGGCGTGCGGCCGGGCCCGAAGGTTCCGGGCCTTCTGGAACTCCCGCATCGTGTTGATCAGTACGTCCCCGGCGTCCCGGTCGCACCAGACGACGGTGGACTGCAACCGGCCGTCGGGCATCAAGGTGGTCAGCACGGTCGGCAGTGGCCGGTCGAGCAGGTCGACGTGGCTGGCCGGCAGGATCTGCGGGATCCCGGGATTCACTTGTGCGGCAGGGCGTGTGCACAGGAAGCGAGCATCCCGGGCAGCGATCCGCGGGCGGTGTCGTCCAGGTCGACCAGCATGGCGTCCTCGATCAGATCGACTGCCCGGTCGCAGCCCTTGAGCAGGGTGGCTCCGCGGCGGGTGAGGCTGGCGGACAGCACCCTGGCGTGGTCGGGATGCGGGCGGCGGCGGATCAGCCTGCGCTGTTCCAGCTCGCGGACGACGAGGTTCATCGCCTGGGGCGTGACGAACGCGATCCTGGCCAGCTGGGCCGAGGACAGCCCGTCCCTCAGCCGCAGTTCGCTCAGAGCCATGTACTCGGTGGTGGTGATGCCGTGGTGTTCCAGCGCCTCATCCAGCTTGGCCCGGATGCGACGCTCCAGCCGGAACACCAAGTAGCTCACCCGCGCGTGGCCGTGCTGGACTTCCGGATGGGTGAGGTCGTCCGCCGTGGTCACCTCGACACGATAACCCGCACTGAAGGGTGGTCGTCCGACTTGGTGGCCCGTCGCCGTCCGTGCCGAGCCGTGCGCCTGGTTCAGGCTCCACCGTCCACGGTGGGAACGAACTCGCGGTGGCTGACCAGCGGGCCCGGCCGGAACGGGACGAAGGCCGGCCCGTCGCCGAACCCGAACCGGGTAGCGGCCCCTTCCAGGTTGGCGGCGGTGGCCACGTCATCCCAGTGCCCGGTCCGGATCCGGTGCCGGACGGCCTGGATCGAGGCCAGGATCTCCGAGGGGACGAAGTTGCAGTGCCCGCGTCGGTCCACGTAGGCCTGCCGCAGGAGTGCGGCGTCGCCTGCTGCACGGACCTGGTCGGCGTAGCGGTTCTCGTACTCGATCGGGGCGAGCTGGTCGTAGATCGTGTGCAGGTCCAGCACGGGCACGTCCAGATGCCCGGTCACGGTGGAGGTGCGCTGCAGGATGCGCACGGCCGGCGTGTCCGCCCGCACCGACGCGTGCGCGGTCAGCCTGGCCAGATCCGCATGCAGGTTCAGGCCCGCCTCGCGGTACAGCGCCTCGACCTCGCTGCGGTACGGCGAGCGCTGCAGCAGGCGCGCGTAGTCCACGTGCACGTTCCAGGAGGCGTTGCCTCCTGCTGCCGCTTCGATGAAGTACCGGGCCGGCATGATGAACGGCAGGGTGGCGACCAGCCAGTCGTACTGACCCGCCGCCTGCGCGTCGGCGTCATGGCGAGCCGGTGGCACGGACTGCGCCGGGGCGAAGGTCGGAAGGTTCAACAGCGCGGTGCCCAGTGCCACGCGGGCCCGGCCGGCGGCAGTCGTCCGAGCCGCCGTCGCCACTGACGACAACGCCGCAGCCGCAGTGACACCGTCGACGGGGCTGGTGTAGTCGACCAGCTTGATCCCCTGCCCCGGGGCGAGCAGGTCGGCGATCGCGTACTCACCGTCCAGCTCGTAGTTGTTCAGATCGACCCCGCCGCCGACCAGGCCGCAGCTGGACACCACGCCGTCGAGCCGGTGGCCCGCGTCCTGCGCCTCCTGGGCACTGACCAGTCCGCCCATCGACGTGCCCAGCGCCAGCCGCATCCGGGGGCGTCCGACGATGTGCTCCACCGCGTTCAGGGCGGCGAACTGGTCCCGGGTCGCACTCGCCAGCGCCCACAACGAACCGTTCGGGTCGTAGGAGGACCCGACCAGGGCGTAGCCGGCGCCCAGCAGGGCCTGCTGGCTGGCCGGATCGGGAGCGTCCGCGGCTGCAAGGGGCCCGAAGCCGTGGCTGTACAGCACCAGCGTCCCGTTCCACTGCGCCGGCACATCCGCGATCCACGTCGCGCCGTCCGCGAGCGTCCCGCTGTAGTGGCTGGCCCCGCCAGCGGCGCCGGCCGAGCCGGCAACCCCGGCCGAACTCAGGACCAGGACACCCGCGATGGCGATCAGGCCAAGGTGACGACGCCGCATGACGGTACCTCCCAGCACGTGGAAAGCCGCTGCCGGGAACTTAAGTCCACCATTCCACAGTGTCAAGCGACTTGCTATTGTCTGGCTCCGTCAGCCGCCACAGCAGTCGGAGGTCCGTCGTGCAGGAACACTCCCCCACCCCACCGTGGCAAGGTCAGCCGTCCCGACGGCACGTCCTCACCGGCGCCGGCCTCGGGTTCGCCGGGCTGGTCGGGGCCGGCCCCTTGCTCGCATCGTGCGCGAGCAGCAGCAGTTCGGGCGGGTCGACCGGTTCGGGTGCCCCCCTGAAGATCGGATTCGTCAGCCCGCGCACCGGGCCCACGGCCGGGTTCGGCGAGCCGGACGGCTACGTCCTCGGCCTGGCCCGCAAGGCGTTCGCGTCCGGGCTGACCATCGGCGGCAAGCAGTACAGCGTGCAGATCGTCGACAGGGACAGCCAGTCCACCCCGCAGCGCAGCGCGCAGGTCGCCAACGATCTGATCAACGGTTCTGGGATCGATCTCATGCTGACCACCTCGACGCCGGAGACGGTCAACCCGGTGTCGGACGCCTGCGAGGCGGCCGGGGTGCCGTGCGTGTCGACGGTGGTGCCGTGGGAGGCGTGGTACTTCGGCCGCGGCGCCAAACCCGGCAAGCCGTCCCCGTTCAAGTTCGTCTACCACTTCTGCTTCGGGGTCGAACAGTTCGCCGAGACGTACACCGCCCTCTGGTCACAGGTGGCCACGAACAAGAAGGTCGGGGTGATGTGGCCGAACGACGCGGACGGCAACGCGATCCGCCGGTCGTTGGGCCCGTTGCTGACCAAGGCGGGGTACACGATCGTGGACCCGGGGGCGTACACCGACGGGACGAACGACTACTCCGCGCAGATCGCCAAGTTCAAGAACGAGAACTGCGAGATCTTCAACACCTTCCCGATCCCGCCGGACTTCACCAGCTTCTGGCAGCAGGCGGCCCAGCAGGGGTACAAGCCGAAGATCGCCCAGATCGCCAAGACCGGGCTGTTCCCCTCCCAGATCGAGGCCCTCGGCCCGATCGGCGTCGGGCTGGCCTCAGCGGTCTACTGGGCGCCGACCTGGCCCTACTCCTCCCCCCTGACCGGGGTGAGCTCCCAGCAGCTGGGTGACGGCTACCAGACCTCGGCCGGCAAGCAGTGGAACCAGCAGTTGGGCGCCAGCCTGGCCCTGTTCGACGTGGCCGCCGCGGCGCTGAAGGCCACCTCCAACCCCAAGGACAAGGCCGGACTGGCCAAGACCATCAGCACCCTCGAAGTCGACACCCCGGTCGGGCACCTGGCCTGGGGCAAGGGCCCGGTGGCCAACGTCGTCGCCACCCCCGTCGCCGGCGGCCAGTGGATCGCTGCACCCGCCGGCGACAAGTACAAGCTGGCCTTCGACATCTGCGACAACGCAGCCGACAAGAACATCCCGGTGGCTGCCGCCCTGCAGCCGTACGCCTGATCCGGCCCGGTCAGCTGCTCAGCGGCATCACCCGCGCGATCCGGATCGACGTGCTGGTGCTTCCGGCAGCGGGATAGGCAGCGCTGCCATCGAGGTAGCTCTTGAAGGCCTGGTAGCTGTGGTCCCTCACGGTGATCCTGAACTGATGACCCACGGGCTTGCCACTGCCGGCGTCGTAGACCTGCGCTGCCGTCGAGGAGCCCGACCCACGGCGGTGGACGCGACGATGGCCAGGGCGACGGCGACCACGAGGCGCCGGCGATTCGGGGAACGGTCTCGGCGCTGCCGTCTCGACGAGGGCGGGGAGGTGCTCATGCCCCTCAGTCGTCTGCCGCGCGGCGCAGGTTGCCGATCCTCGAAGGGTTCGACCGAGCGTGCCTTCCCGGTCACGGACGCGTGATCATTCGTGGTCGCTGCCCCTCAGCGGACCACCTGATAGCGCAGATGCACCACCGGAGACCCGAAGCTGCGGACCTCGACCAGGCGCAGCGCGGTCCGCGACGGCAACTCGGGGATCAGCGGCGTGCCCGCACCGAGGATGACCGGGTGCACGAAGATGCGGTACTCGTCGATCAGCCCCAACCGCTGGAACGTCGCGGCGATCTGCGGGCCGCCGAACAGGACCAGATCGCCGCCCGGCTGCTCCTTCAGTGCGGCGATCTGCTGCTCGAGGTCGGTACCGACGACCCGGGCGTTCCACTCCGCCCGCTCGAGCGTGTTCGAGAACACGATCTTGGGCATCGGCCGCCACAGCCGGGCATAGGCCGCCTGTGGCTCGGTGGCCCACGACTGCTCGTCCGCGGTCGGCCAGAACGACGCCATCATCTCGTAGACCTTCCGGCCGTACAGGAACATGCCCGCCTGGCGCAGCTCCTGCACGAAGAACCCGTTGAGCTCCTCGTCGACCATGGGCCAGTCGAAGGCCCCGTGCGGCCCCTCGGCATAACCGTCCAGGGATACCTGCATCCACAGAATGACGCTTCTCATGACTGCTCCTTCGGCTGCGTCGAATCGTTGTCGGTCGTAGCGGTAGTCGTTGACGTCGGTGGCAAGATCACGGCGACGGCCGGGGCCACGCCTGGACTGCCGGGGCCACGCGCCGGTCGCGCCATGCGCACGGGAGCGCGGCCAGCATGAGCAGCGCGGTCAGAGCGAACGCACCCGGATATCCGGTCCCCGCCGCTGCGAGCACGCCGAACCCGACCGCTCCAAGGCCCATCCCGGCGTCGTAGGCCAGGTTCCAGACCGCGCTGACCGTCCCGAACCGGCTCGACGGGACCCGGGAGAACATCAGCGCGAGGCTGGCGTTCTGGGCCACTCCGAACCCGGATCCGAACAGCAGCATCCCCAGCAGCACCGCGGCCGGGCTGGCTGCCGCCACCATCGCCAGCATCCCGGCGGCCGACACCAGCAGCGCCGGGACCAGCTGCCGCGCGCAGCCGTGACGGTCGCCGTGCCTGCCGGCCAGCCACCTCGTGACCGTGGCCGCGACCGCCTGCACCAGCAGCGCGGCGACGGCGAGGTCTCCGCCGTTCCCGGTGACCGCTACGGGCAGGAACGCCACCACGATGCCGGCGGCCACGGCCGTCGCCGCGAAGGAGATGGACGGCCGGACCAGCGCGGGCTCGCGCAGGCAGGCCAGAACGCGATCCTGGGGGGCCGCGGCGCCCTCGTCACGGCGGAGCCGATCGCCGGGCAGGCCAGCCACCAGCGCCAGGCCGGCGAATGCGGCCACAGCAGTGGCAGCGAAGATCGGACCGTAGCCCAGCCGGCCGGCCAGCCAGACCCCCAGTGGCAGCATGACGATCGCCGGGACGCCGACCACGATGCCGAACAGGCCCAGCCCTTCACCACGACGCTCGGCCGGCACCAGCTCGGCGACCAGTGCGCCGGTGACCACCACGACGATGGCGAAGCCCAGCCCGCGGACGGCGCAGACCAGCAGGATCCAGCCCAGCGTGGTGGAGGCGGCCATCGCCGCGGCGGGTGCGCCGAGCAGGAGCAACCCCGCCGCCAGTGTCCGCCTCCGACCGAAGCGGGCCATCAGCCGCGGCGTCGCCAGCTCGGTGACCACGGTGGAGGCCATCAGGACGCCGGTGGCCAGTCCACCGCCGAGCCCGCCCGCCCCCACCGACATGGCGTACAGCGGCACCACGGACAGCAGCAGGTAGAAGCTGGTCATGGCCCCGAAACTGATCAGGAACACGGCCGGCAGGCCACGACCGACCAGCCCGCCGTGGGCGGCGCGCCGCTGAAGGTCGTCCGCCCCGGGTCGCGGGCCGCCGGCCGGTGCGATCGCGGTCCGGCGGCCGGTGGACGGGATCGTCGCGATCGTCATGGCCTGCTCCTCGTTCGCAGGGTTTGTTCCTCGTCCACGACGCTAGGCCGGCAACCGGTACCCGGATAAGGTCCAGTTGCATGGCTGTCGAGTGGACCGGTTTGGGTCCGGACCTCCTGCTGCACGTGGATCGAGGGCGCCCCGAGCGGCTCGGCCGGCAGCTTCAGGACGAGTTCCGCCAGGCGATCCGGTCCGGTCGGTTGACCGCGGGTGAGCGGGTGCCGTCCTCGCGCCTGCTCGCCCGGGACCTGGGCGTCTCCCGAGGGCTGGTGATCGAGTGCTACCGCCAACTCGAGGCCGAGGGCTACCTCAGCACCCGGGTCGGATCGGCCACGCGGGTGGCACTGGACGCAGCGGCCACGCCGGATGTCGATACCCGGACCGCACCGGCCCGGCCGCTCGACGTGGACTTCCGGTACGGGGTGCCCGACCTGACCAGCTTTCCGACCCGGGACTGGCTGTGGGCGCTGAGCGAGGCCGCACGCACCCTGCCCACGTCGGGGATGGGCTACGGCGACCCTCGCGGCGATGCCCATTTGCGCACGGTGCTGTCGGCATACCTGCGCCGGGTGCGGGGCGCCGCGGCCGATCCCGACCGATTGGTGATCTGCTCGGGGTTCGCCCAGGGCATCGGACTGGTCCTGCGCCTGGTCGCCGCGCAGGGCGCGCGCGCCGTGGCGCTGGAGGACCCCGGAGACCGGGACAACGACGGCATCGCCCGGCGCGCGGGCCTGCTCCCCGTGCCGACCCGGGTCGACGCCCTGGGCCTGGACGTCGGTGCACTGGCCGCCGCCGACGCGCAGGCCGCCCTGCTGACCCCGGCCCACCAGACCCCGACGGGGGTTGTGCTGGCGCCGGAGCGCCGCCAGGACCTGGTGGCCTGGGCGCAACGGACCGGCGGGCTGATCATCGAGGACGACTACGACGCGGAGTTCCGCTACGACCGCCGGCCGGTGGGCTCGCTGCAGGGGCTGGCTCCGGATGCCGTGGTGACGCTCGGTTCGGTGAGCAAGTCGCTGGCGCCCGCCCTGCGCCTCGGCTGGATCGTGTGCCCGCCTCGGCTGATCCACGCGGTCACGGCGGAGAAGGAGGCGGCCGACCGCGGCTCGCCGGTCCTGGACCAGCTGGCCCTCGCGCGGTTGATCGAGTCGGGTCGCTACGACCGGCACCTGCGGCGGATGCGCGCCGCGTACGCCGGTCGCCGCCAAGCGCTGATCCGGGCGCTGGCCACCTACGCCCCCCGGGTGCGGCTGGGCGGGCTCGCCGCGGGTTTTCATGCCGTTGCCCGGCTACCCACCCCGGCGGACCCCGAGGCGATCGTCGCTGCGGCGCGCGATCGCGGTATCGGCATCTACCCGATCAGCCGGTATCGGTCGGGCACCTCCCCCGGGCCGCCGGACCTGGTGATCGGATTCGGCAACGTCAGCGAGGACGCGATCGTGCGGGGCATCGCCGCCATCGGTGACCTGCTGGACAGCCGCCGGACCGCGCCTCGTTGAACTCCCCTGATCGCCGGCGCCGGGTCCGCGCCCGGTCAGCCCAGGCGCTCGAATACGGCCGCAAGCCCCTGGCCGCCGCCGATGCACATGGTCTCCAGGGCGAACCTGCCCTGACGTCGGTCCAGCTCGCGCAGCATGGTGGCCAGGATCCTCGCCCCGGTGGCTCCGACCGGGTGGCCGAGCGAGATGCCCGAGCCGTTCACGTTCACCCGATCGAGATTCGCGCCGGTCAGCTTCCACTCGCGCAGGCAGGCCAGCACCTGGGCCGCGAAGGCCTCGTTCAGCTCCACCAGGTCGAGGTCCGCCAGCGACAGCCCGCAGCGGCCCAGCGCGGCCGCGGTGGCCGGCACCGGGCCCAGCCCCATCAACCGGGGCTGCACCCCGGCGACCGCCCAGGAGACCAGCCGGGCCAGCGGCCGCAGTCCCAGCTCCTCCGCGCGCTCGGGATGGGTGACGATGCACACCGCCGCGCCGTCGTTCTGCCCGCTGGCATTGCCGGCCGTCACGGTCGCCTCGGGGTCCTGCCGGATCAGCACCGGGCGCAGGGACGCCAGCTTCTCGAGTGTGCTGTCCGGCCGGGGATGCTCGTCGATCTCGACGACCACCTCGCCCTTGCGGGACGGAAGGCTCACCGGCACGATCTCGTCCTTGAACGCGCCACGCCGCTGGGCGACGACCGCGTTCCGGTGCGAGCGCAGCGCCAACTCGTCCTGCTCCGCGCGCGAGATCCCGTACTCGCGGCGCAGGTTCTCCGCGGTCTCCAGCATCCCGCCCGGTACCGGATGGTCCCGCCCGCCCGCCGTGACCCGGCCCCGGGCCAGCCGGTCGTGCAGCATCGTGCCCGGACCACGCACACCCCACCTGACGTCCGTGCTGTAGAACTCGGCCTGACTCATGGACTCCACCCCACCGGCGAGCACCACCGCGTGCACACCGGTCTGCACCTGCATGGCCGCTTGCAACACCGCCTGCAGGCCCGACCCGCACCGGCGATCCAGCTGCATCCCGGGCACCTCGACCGGCAGCCCCGCGTCCAGCGCGGCGACCCGCCCGATCGCCGGCGCCTCACCGTTCGGGTAGCACTGGCCGAGCACGACGTCGTCCACGCTGCCGGCATCCAGGCCCGTGCGCTCCAGCACCGCCCTGATCACCGTCTCCGCCAGGTGCGTCGCCGGCACGTCCCGGTAGACGCCGCCGTACCCGCCGACGGCCGTACGCACAGGTTCGCAGATCACCGCTTCCCGGAGTCGGCTGCTCATGAGATCCCTCCTGCGACGATCCTCGACTGTTGGGTACCGTACGACACCAGCCCGCGACCTCAGCGTGTGCGACGTCGAGCTGCCCCGGCGCGTCCGCAGGCTCCGGACCGCCGGGGCAGGCTCGCTGCGCCTAGCGAGCGCCGCTCCCCCTGGACGCCAGGGCCCGCGTCGAGGGCGAAGCGTCCACGGGTATGGGGTGGACGTCGTGGTCGGTCAGAGTCGTGGTCAGAGTCGTGGTCAGAGTCAGGGTCGAGGTCTGCAACAGAACGGGGCGATGTGCCCGCACCCTCGATCTCGATGGTCGGAAGGAGGCGGTCGAGCCATCCGGGGAGCCACCAGTTGGCGTCGCGCAGGAGTTTCATCGTTGCCGGTACCAGCACCATCCGCACCAGGGTGGCGTCCACGAAGACCGCCGTGGCCAGTCCGAGACCGAACATCTTGGCGGACGGATCCTGTCCGGTGACGAAGGCGAGGAAGACCACGATCATGATGAGTGCTGCGGCCGTGATGACCCGACCGGTGCTGGCGATGCCACGGACGACCGACTCCTCGTTGTCGGCACTGCCGCGGTACTCCTCGCGAACCCTGGACAGCAGGAACACCTCGTAGTCCATGGACAGGCCGAACAGGATCGCGAACATGAACATGGGGATGTACGAGACGATCGGCACGGTCGAGGTGAGGCCGATCAGGTCCGCACCCCAGCCCCACTGGAACACCATCACCAGCACGCCGTAGGACGCGCCGATGCTGAGCAGGTTGAGGACCACGGCCTTCAGCGGCACCAGCACCGAGCGGAACACCAGCATCAGCAACAGGAACGACAGCGCCAGCACACCCCCGATGAGCACCGGCAGTCTGCCGTTGACCCGCACCCCGACATCGGCGAACTGCACCATCTGGCCGCCCACGTAGGCGTGTGCCGGGCTCCCCTCCAGGGCGGCCGGAATGACCTGGGCCCGCAGCCGCTCCATCGTCTCCCGGGTTGCCTCCTCCTGCGGTCCGGTCGTCGGGAACGCAACCAGCGACGCGATTCCGGCGGCGGCGTTCACCCTCGGGGGGGCGACATCGGCGATCCCGGCGTCCGCAGCGATCGCCTTGGCGAGCGGGCCGACCACGCTCGGGTCAGCTGCCAGGTCGACGGCGATCACCAGCGGGCCATTGCGACCAGGCCCGAACCCCTGCGCCACCAGGTCGTAGGCCCGGCGTTCGGTGCGACTGGCAGGCTGAGACCCGTCGTCCGGGACCCCGACGCGCAGCCCCAGCAGCGGCGTGGCCAGGGCGAGCAGCAGCACGGTGACACCGATGGCGTAGGACCAGGCGTTCCGGGTCACGTGCCGGACCCACCTGGACCAGCCGGCACCGGCGGAGGACTTGCGGCGCAGGCCGAAGCGGTTGATGGCAGGTCCGGACAGGCCCAGGAAGGCCGGCAGCAGGGTCACGGCCACGACGACCATGATCGCCACGACGCTCGCCAGGGCCGCCCCGCCGCCGGTCATGAACGGGACACCCGCAACGGCCAGGCCGAGGACGGACACCACGACGACTCCACCGGCGAACACGACCGGCTGTCCGGCCGTGGCGATGGCCCGGCCGGCGGCCTCGGGCACGGGAACCCCGTGGGCCAGGTAGTCGCGGTACCGGGTGATGACGAAGAGCGCGTAATCGATGCCGACCCCCAGCCCGATCATGCCGCCCAGCGTGGGAGCCCAGTTGGGGACGACGAGCAGGTGCGCCAGCAGGGACATTGAGCTGACTCCCACGGCCAGGCCGAAGATCGCCATCCCGATCGGGAGCGCCGTGGCGATCAGCGATCCGAAGGCGAGGAAGAGGATCAACGCGGCGACCAGGAGGCCGACGACCTCACCGAGGTTGGCCGGGGGCGCCTCGAAGGCGAAGAACAGGGCACCTCCCAGCTCGATCCGCAGCGACGACCCGGCGCCGGCACGGGCACCGAAGGCCTTCAGGTTCGCCAGGTCCTTCGTGGACAGCTGATCCAGCTCCGGGTACTGCAGGCTGATCAGCGCCACCCGCCCGTCCGGTGAGACGACGCCGCTGGTCCGCGCGGCTTCGGGTCCTGCCCGCAACGCCCCCACCGGGTCCCCGGTCGACAGCACGTGCGGCAGGGCCGCGGCGCCGGACTGCACCTCGGCGAGCGCGTCCCGCGCAGCCGCGGAGTCGAAGAACGTGGCCGAGGCGTCCCGCGGCGTGACCACGATCTGGGCGGTGACACCGTCCTGGCCGGTCCCGGCGGCGGCCAGCAGATCGTTGGCCTGCTGGGAGTCCAGGCCCGGCACCCGGAAGGAGTCTTCGAGCTTGTGACCGAAGGCGCCCGCCGCGCCCACCACGACGAGGGCCAGGACGAGCCATGACCCGATCACTACCCACGGCCTGCGGGCGCTGAAGCGACCCAGGCGGTACAGACCCTGCGACATCATCGGACTTCCTCCAGATCGGCGCGTTTCGGCGCGACAGCCGACGTCGATTGATCGTTTCGCCGGGCACCCGGCGCCCGCATCGGCCGCGGAGGCTGCTGATTCCCCGGCCGATGGACCGGTTCACGACTCGTTCTTTCGGCCGATCCGCGGTGGCCGGCTTTGCCTAGGCTGGAGACGTGATCGGAAACCTGGTCCGCTCCGTGTGGACCGAACCCAGAGCCCCCGGGGCGCCTGCGCGTGTCTGGCGGGACTGGGCCCTCGTCGCGGTGTTCGTCGTCAGCGCCGTACTCGAGGGCCTTCTGCGCCACGACGTCCCATGGCGACCCTTGATCCTCCTCGAGACCGTGGCGACGGCGTTCACGCTGCTGTGGCGGCGGACGCATCCCCTCGCCGTGCTCGCGGTCGCGTTCGGCGCCGGCATCGGCATGGACGTCGCCGCCTTTGCCCTCGGCACCCAGGGCCAGCTCGGTCTGTACACGGCGATGTTCATGCTCCTGCTTCCGTACGCGCTGCTCCGCTGGGGGTCCGGCCGGGAGGTCGTGATCGGCTCGGTGATCGCCCTGACTGCCTTCGTCCTCGGCATCGCGAAGGACGGCTGGGTTCTCGCCGATACGGTCGGGGGGTTCGTGGTCCTGTCTTTTCCGGCCGCACTCGGGCTGTCGGTGCGCTTCTGGGCGACCACGCGGGTGCGCGAGCTGGAGCAGGTCCGGCTGCGCGAACGCGAGCTGCTGGCCCGAGACCTGCACGACACGGTGGCGCACCACGTCTCCGCGATGGTGATCCGGGCTCAGGCCGGACGGGTCGTCGCTCAGTCACGGCCCGTCGCCGCGGTCGAGGCACTGGAGATCATCGAGGCGGAGGGCTCCCGTACCCTCGCCGAGATGCGGACCATGGTGAGCGCGCTGCGCGACGGGGACGACGCGGACGTGGCCCCGCTGGCCGGCATCGGCGACATCAAGCAGCTGGAGCGGTCCGCCGGTGACCAGCCGTGCGTGCAGGTGAGCATCTCCGGCGTCCCTGATGACGTCAGCCCCGCGGTCGGAGCAGCGCTGTACCGCATCGCCCAGGAAGCCGTCACCAACGCGATGCGGCACGCCCGGCACGCCGGCCACGTCGTCGTCGCCCTCACCGGTCAGGACGGCCGGGTGCGCCTGACGGTCCGCGACGACGGGGATCCGGTCCCGGCGACCCGACCCCCGGGTGGCTACGGCATCGTGGGCATGACAGAACGGGCGAAGCTTCTCGGCGGCACCCTCGAGGCCGGCCCGGGAAGCGACCGGGGCTGGGTGGTCGAGGCTGTGCTCCCGCAGACGGGCTCGGCCGGATGAGCATCCGCGTCCTCGTCGCCGACGACCAGGAGCTCGTTCGGACCGGCCTGAAGATGATCCTCGATGCCCAGCCCGACATCGACGTCATCGCGGAGGCTCGGGACGGCGCCGAGGCCGTGGCCCTGGCTCGCGAGCTGCGCCCCGACGTGTGCCTTCTCGACATCCGCATGCCGGGCATGAACGGGTTGGAGGCCACCCAGGCCCTGGCCGGACCAGGCGTCGAGGACCCGATCGCCGTCGTGGTCATCACCACGTTCGACCTGGACGAGTACGTCTACGGCGCGCTCAAGGCGGGCGCCCGCGGCTTCCTGCTCAAGGACGCCGGGCCGGAGCTGCTCCGCCAGGCGGTCCAGGCTGCCGCGAACGGCGAGGCGCTGATCGCCCCGAACATCACGGTCCGGCTGCTGACGGCCTTCGCGGACACACGGAGGGGACGACCGGTTCAGCAGCCCATCGACCCCCTCACCGCCCGAGAGGAGGAGGTGCTGATCACGGTGGCCCGGGGCCTGACCAACGCCGAGATCGCCGACGAGCTACACATCAGCCTCAGCACGGTCAAGACGCACCTCGCGAGCCTCATGGGCAAGCTCGGAGCGCGGAACCGGGTGGAGATCGCCATGTGGGCCTACGAGACGAAGCGCATCACCACCTGACCGGGTCGCTCGATCCCCGGGACGGGCGGCCGAGTTGCGCACCTGGCCGGGCCGGCCGCGAGCTGGCAGGGTGTCGACATGGGCATCGCAGCTGACCTCGGAGTGATCCCGCTCGGCCGCTCGCCCGTCGCCCGCGCCGTGCGGCACCTGGCGTCCACCGGTCCCGGCGCCCGCGTCTTCTCCCGGCTGGTGCCACTGCTGGACACGGCATTCCTGCGGGCAAGCAGTGGCAGGGCCACGGCCAGTGAATGGGTTGCCGGGCTGCCCACGGTGCACCTGACAACGACCGGGGCCCGCAGCGGACAGCCGCGCACCGTCTCCCTGGCCGCCGTTGTCGTCGGCGACGACCTCGCGGTCATCGGCTCGAACTGGGGCCGCTCGCGACACCCCGCCTGGGTGCACAACCTGACCGCGCACGCCGAGGCCGAGGTCGCACGGGCCGGCCGCCGGGTCCCTGTCAGCGCAGTCGAAGCGACCGGCGCCGAGGCGGAGCGGATCTGGCAGGCGGCCAGGCAGCTGTACCGCGGCTTCAGCACCTACCCGCAGCGCACCGGCGGCCGCCGGATCCGGGTATTCGTGCTGCACCCGAGCCCAGGCGGCTGACCGGACCGCAGTCAGTCGGCGGGCAACCCTGCGAGCCAGGCCTGCAGCAGCCCGGAGGCCACCGGCGCGGTGTAGATCGTGGCGTGGCTGGCCTGCGGAAGGTTCTCCAGGCGGACGTCGTGCCCGGCAGCAGTCAGGGCTTCGGCGAACTCATCCGCTATGACGGCCGGCATCTCGGTGTCCTGCCCACCGGTGACCAGGAGCACCCGCAGCGGCCGGTCCGCCCTCCGCCCGGTCAGGTACGTCAAGGGGTTGCCGTCCCGCCAGCTGTTCGGGTCCGTCGACGGCGAGGTCCCGAACAGCGGCTGCGCGACGTCGGACAGCCGGCCCACGTCATAGGCCCCGGCCAGCCCGACGAGCCCAGTCACGGTCGCCGCGGGATACGGGCAGCCCTGCCGGAACCGGTTGCCCGCCAGCGCCGCCAGCGCCGCGAGGTGCCCGCCGGCGGAGTGCCCGACCACGACCACCGGTCCAGGCTTCGCTCCCGCCCGGCGGACCCGGTCGGCGGCGGCGTCCACCGCACACACCACGTCGTTCACCGGAGCCGGGAACCGAACCCCGTCCGACGCTGCCCGGTAGGTCACGTTGACCACCGCAGCACCACCGGCGGCGAGAGCCTCGGCCAACCCGGCCAGCCCACTGCGGTCCGCCGTCACCCACGCCCCGCCGGGCACCAGCACGACCACCGGAACCGAGTGCCCAGCCGTCGCCGCTGCCCCCGAACCGGCCTGGCCGGAGGGGCTTCCGCCTGCTCCGCCCATGGACGGCAGGTAGAGGTCGGCCGCCCGGCCCGGCAGGTAGTCCGCCGTCCCCGCGTAGTGAGCAGTCCTGGCCGTCCCCGTCGAGCCCCCGCCGGCGGCCGCGCGGCCACCCGTTCCCGAGGAGCCGGACGCGCATCCGGCGAGCATGACCGCGAGGGCCGCCGCCAGCACGGCGTGCGACCATGCGCCTCGGCGTTCGGGGCGGGCAGGGCACGGTCTGGGCACGGCCCCAGCATGCGCGCCCGAGGGCCGGCGACGACGGGGCCGAACGTCCGCCGCCATCCGGCTCCGCTCCGCCTGCCTGCCGCATTTGTCAGCTCCCCCACCGCGACGCGGCGTCGCGAACCTGGCCACCGTCGATCAGCAATCCACGATGTCCGACTCGGCAGGCACCCGAACCGAACCGCCGGCGCCGCGAAAGACATCCCAGGAGCTTGAATGTCAAGCAGCGATCTCGTTGACGTGGTGCGACCAGGCGGTGGCCTCGTCGTAGAGGGTGCCGGTCTTGAGGCAGCCGTGGAGGATGCCGACGAGGCGGGTGGCCAGCTGGCGCAGGGCGGCGTTGTGCTCGCAGCCTCGGGCGCGTTGGTGGTCGTAGTAGGCCCTGGCGCCTGGGGAGACGCGCAGCGCGGAGAACGCCTGAGTCATCAACGCGTCGACGAGCCGGTCGTTGTGCACGAACCGGGCGGCGACGACCTTCTTGCGGCCCGAGGCGCGGGTGATCGGGCTGGTCGCGGCGTAGTTCTTGCGGGCCTTGGCCGAGGTGTACCGGCCGGGGGCGTCCCCGAACTCGGCGAGCACCCGGGCGCCGAGGACGGCACCCAGCCCGGGCTGGGACTGGATGATCTCAGCGTCCGGGTGCCGGCCAAAATGGGCCTCCACCTGGCCTTCCATGGTCTTGACCTGGGCGTTGAGGGTGCCCAGAAGAGCGACCAGTGCCTGCACCGAGACCGCGTAGGCAGCGGTCACCACCTCCGGCTGACCCAGGTGCGGTGCCCGCAGCACGGCCTGGATCGCGGCGGCCTTGGCCGGGATGTCCCGGCGCCGGGCCCGCTTGAGAGCGGCGCTGATCTGGCTCACGCTCAGCCGGGCCGCCTTGGCCGGGTCGGGTGCCTTGGCCAGCAGCTCCAGGGTGTCGGCGGCGTCAAGGTCCTCGAAGGCGGCCACCGCGGCCGGGAAGTACTCCCGCAGCGCGTGCCGCAGCCGCTGAGTGGTGCGGGTGCGCTCCCAGATCAGCGTCTTGTGCATCCGGGAGACCACTTTCACCGCCTCGGCCTCGTCACTGTCCAGGGCGACCGGGCGCAACTGGTGAGCGTCGGTGCGGACCATGTCGGCCAACAGGTGCGCATCCGCCGGGTCGCTCTTGGCCCCGGACACCCCCAGACGCTCCCGGAACCGGGCCGCCTGCAACGGATTCACTGCGATCACCGTGTATCCGGCCGCGACCAGCGCCCGCATCCACGGGCCCCGGTCGGTCTCGATCCCCACCACGACCTGCGCCGCATCGGCGTCCTCGCCGAGGTGCTTGCCGACCATCGCGTGCAGGCGCGCGATCCCGGCTACGCCCTCGGGCAGCTTGGCCTTGGCCAACGTCCGGCCAGTCCGATCCATCACCTCCACGTCGTGGTGGTCCTCGGCCCAGTCATCGCCCACGTACAGCACTGCTACTCCCGTCCTCGGCGTTCATGCCCGGCAGGAGCCTGCGGGAGAACCATCAGCGACCTAATGAAGCAGTGCTCACACCACCAGGCGGGCACGACATCCCATCAGCGATCAACTCTCCCGGCCAACCGGCAGGGGCACGATCTTTCGCCAGGACTCAAGGTCCAGGACAACGAAGTGCTCACCCGCCGGCGGCTACCTACCCACCAGGAGTGTGCCGGATGGCCCGCTCCCAGAACTCATTAGGCCAGCGGCAGGCCCCGGGCCCTCGCCCAGTCGGTCGAATCCGTCACCTGGACATGGACATGCGGCTGGGTGCTGTTGCCGGAGTTGCCACAATCACCGACGGGGTCGCCAGGCTCGAGCACGTCGCCGGGCCGCACCCGCACCGACTGGCGGCGCAGGTGCGCGAGCAGCACGAACGGGCCGTCGGGATGGACGGCGATCACGACGTGGTTGCCGGCGATGGCCGCGGCACCCGCCCGGATGCGCTGGGCCTGGCTCAACGCGTATGCCAGCAGCGCCGGCTGTGAGCGACGGGCCTCGTGGTCGCGTTCACCATCATGGGCGACCACCACGGTCCCCGTCACCGGCGCCAGGATCGGCCGCCCGAAGCCGCGGAACGACTCGGGTCGTTCCACCGAGACGAGTGCCCGCCAGGTTCGCGGCGCCGACTGACCGCGGTCGTCGACGGCGATGAAGTCAATCGCATACGTGACACCGAAGGCATGTGTTCCGTGACTGGGCACACGGCGGGCTGGGCTGTTGCGCGCCAGCAGCGCCCCCGGAAGGGGAACTCGACTACCACAGCGTCCACCGGAAGTCCCATTCAGCCGACGGTATCCGCTCGCCCGGAACCGGCGCGGCGACCGCCCAGCCGGGGGTCAGGTCGTGACCGCCGCGGCGTACCGGTCCGCCAGGGTTCGCAGCCTGGCTACGAGTTCGGGTGGTTCGCTGACCCGGATGTCGAGATCGAGCAGGCTGATGTACACGGCCATGGTCTCGATGCTGTGGGCGCCGGTGATCAAGACGCTCGTGTGGTCGTCGACGGACTCGACGGTGCCGACGGCCGGGTTGATGCGCGCCTCGACCTCGGAGGCGGGGGCCAGCACGGTTATCCGGGCGTGCACCGTCCAACCCTGGAAGGCGACGGTCCGCATCACGTAGCGGCTCACGTCCTCCTCCGGCAGGGGCTGCGGCGAGAACCGGCGGCCGGTGCGGGGGCGAAGCGTCATCCGATCCACCCGGAACACACCCCACCGGCCGCCTTCGAGTTCGCGACCCACGAGGTACCAGCGGCGCTCCCAGCTCACCAGCCGGTACGGCTCGACCAGGCACCGGCGGCCGTCGACGTCGAACCGCAGCCATTCCACGTCCCGGATCGCGGCAGCGACCGCGGTGAGGGTCTTCGGGTCCACGCGCGGGTCGGCGTCCGGAATTCCCGCGTCGTCGGCGACCTGAGTGGTCACCGCGGTGAGGGTGTTGACCTGGCGGCGCAGCCGGGACGGCAGGACCTGCTCGAGCTTCGCGAGTGCCTGGGCACTGCTCTCGGCGACCCGCTCGACGGCGCTGGCGGAGCTGGACTTCCGCGAGGGCTACTCGTTCACGTACGCCGTGTACGACGCCAATGGGGCCTACCTCGGCTGTTGCTACCTCTACCCACTGGGGCGGCGCACACCGCTGACAGCGGAAATGCTGGAGCACGACGTCGATGTGAGTTGGTGGGTGACACCCGAGGCGTACCGCCGCGGATACTACAAATAGCTGTATGCCGCGCTACGGCACTGGGTCACGACCAACTTCCCGTTCCCCAACCCGCACTTCTCGAACCTGCGGATCCCCTCCGATTGACCTCAGTCCTCGCACGCGCCTGCGGCCGTCCCCGCCGCGCAGCCTCCCCGATCGATCAGGAATCGAGAAGCGTCACGGTGTGGGTCCGGCCTAGCCTTTCGACAGACGGCAGGGATCACGCCAGCCCCGTGAGCTTCGAGAAGGGAAGTCCGCGAATGCCCGCAAAGAATGCCAAGGCCGAGCCCGACGGCTTCAGCGCCGAGGAGCGCGCCGCGATGAAGGAGCGCGCCGCCGAGCTGCGCGCCGAGGGCAAGAAGGGCGCCAAGAAGGCCGACGGTCTGCAGGAGGTCCTCGACAGGATCGCGGAGATGGCCCCGGAAGATCGTGCGCTCGCCGAGCGCGTGCATGTGACCGTGACCGCCACCGCCCCGGAGCTGTCGCCGAAGACCTGGTACGGGATGCCCGCCTATGTGAACGCGGATGGCAAGGTCGTCGTCTTCTTCCAGGACTCGGGCAAGTTCCACTACCGGTACTCGACCCTGGGCTTCCAGGACGCAGCGAACCTCGACGACGGCGACCTGTGGCCGGTGTCGTACGCGCTCCAGGCATGGAGCCCCGTGGTGGAGGAAAGGGTCGTCGAACTGGTGAGGGCCGCGATCTCCTGACGAGTCTTCGTCGACGGAGCTCGTTGACCCGCAGTGTTGCGGTCGCCCGATCGGCCTTGGCGTCCACCTTGGCGACGAGCCGGTCATCCTGGAGTACGGGCAGGGCGTAGTAACCTCACCGCCGTTTGTCCCTGGGCACGTGCATCTCCAGCCGGTACTCGAAGTCGAACAACTCCTGAGCGCGGGCCCGGTCAAGAACGAGCCGGTCGAACGGTGACAGCAACGCTGTCCTGCCCTCGAACGCGGTGTCGAGGCGGTCGGGTTGCACCCGCAACAGGCCGGGTACCCTTGGCCCGGTTCCATAGCCGCTGGTTGCCGACCCGCGCGCAGACAGCCATCTCGCCTCTGGCGGTGAGGAACTCCAGCATCTGCGTCACGCTCCGGTGATTGGTCCATCGACCCCCTGCTCCCAGTTCGACATCGCAAGGGCACCCAGTCTGCCGCCACCGAGCAGCCACAGCGCCGCCGACGGGCCCGGCCGCGCCGTGACCCGCGGAGGCTCAGAATGGGGCCATGACCAGCTTCGTACCCGACGACTTCGTCCCGCCACCGGGTCTGGACCACCCGGCCTTCCGGCTACGTCCGCTCGGCCCCGAGCACAACGAATCCGACTACGCCGCATGGACCTCGAGCGTGGAGCACATCCGCTCCACACCCGGCTGGGAGGGGCAGTCGTGGCCCCGCCAGATGACACCCGCGGAGAACCTGGCCGACCTCGACCGTCACAGCGCGGACTTCGCGGCTCGGACCGGATTCACCTACACAGTGCTGGCGCCCGAGACGGCTCCGCCCGAGGTGATCGGCTGCGTCTACATCTATCCGAGCCAGACACCGGGCTACGACGCGAAGATCGCTTCCTGGGTACGCGCCGAGGACGCCGGACTCGACGCTGCCCTGTACCGCGCCGTTCGCGACTGGCTACAAGCGGCCTGGCCGTTCGGCCATGTTAAGTATGCAGCCCGGGCAGGTGCCTGACGAGCTCGCTCCGGCGCTCGCCGCCATACGGACGTGCGTCCCAATGCCACTAGGGCCATCGGTTCAGGACATCCTCGATCTCGTCCAGGGTGAGGCCGAAGCCGGCCGAGCTGCCGCTGACCTTGATGGTGGCCGTGTCCGTCTCCACCAGCATGTACGTCCCGTGGCCGCTCTCCCGGGGGTCGCTCCGCGGCGACTTCATGAGGGTGAGCCCGCGGCGCTCAGCGATGCGTCGAAGGCGTTCCTCACGCGCGTCCTCGTCATCCTCAGCCATAGGGGTGACGATACCCAGGGCGATGTTGGGATTTCGATCGAAAGAGGGTCTTGCCCTCTGTTGCTCACGACTTTCCGGTTCAAGACACCGTGGCTGCGTACGCGGCTGCGAGCGCGGCGACCACCGTCGCCAGTGCCAGGTCCAGCCGCCAGCCCAGGGGCGGGGCGAACTTGTACGCCAGGACGAGGGCCGCCAGCACCACCGTCCAAGCCAGGCTCGAGGTGCCGATCAGCACCATGGCGACCATCAGTCCCGCGCTGCAGCCCAGGCAGCTCAGGCCGTACCGCCAGCCGGCCACGGCGCCGGCGCGGACGAGGTCGAAGGGCAGCGGCCCGTGCAACGCGCACACCTCGCGGCAACGGTCCTGGCTGATGCGCTTCAGCGGGCTCAGCGCGTAGAGCGCCGCCAGCCCCAGCGCCGCGCCGCCGGCCAGGGCCTGGTGGCGCCAGGGCATCCCGAGCGCCGTGTAGGCGAGGTAGCAGACGACGCCGAAGGCGAGCCAGACCGCCAGGTAGGCCAGCCCCAGCATCGCCACCGCCACCGGCCGCCCGCGCCGGCCCTCGGCCTGCCGCGCAAACCGATACACGAGGGGAATCGCCGAGGGCAGCATCATGGCCGCCATCATCACCGTCCAGGTGGCCGTGAACGAGGCGAGCGTGCCCAGGCCCATGGTCGTCGTCGAGCGGAGCATCTGCCACGCCGTGACCGCCCAGGCCAGCGCCGCCACGCCGAGGGCTACCGCCACCACGATCCGGTCGGCCGCGACCTCGACGCCGCTCCCGGCGGGGCGCTCGCCGCCGAGGCCGAGCCCGCAGGCAGGACAGAAACCACGCCGCCGCGCCGGCCGCGCCAGCCGCAGCGCGAGGAGAAGTCGAGCCCCGTCCATGGCCTGGCTCAGTCCGGGTACTCGTCGCGCCGGCGCACCCAGAACTGGCCCTGACCGCCCTCGTCGCGGCCCTTCGGCACCAGGTCCATGTAGTGATAGGCGACGTTCAGCATGTCGAGACCACGCGCGTAGGTCAGTAGGTATGAAAGATGAGGCCGTCGCTGTCCTTGTAGAAGACGCTGGCACCGGGCGCCTCCGACATCGGGAACGGGGTGGGGCGGTAGTTGTAGTCGACCTGCCCGGCCGCCAGTTCGTCGGCGGTGAAGGAGACGCGGTAGTCCGGTTCGGGTCGCCCGTCCATGACCACTCGGGCCACCGCGCTAGCTCGTCTCGGGCACCTGGTCCTTGATCTCGTCGTAGCCGACCTTGGTGGGCGGCTCGGTCGGCGAGTAGATCACGCGGATCACGCCCGTCGGAAACGCCTCCGTCGCCGTCATCTTCAGGTGGTACGGCACGTCGCCGTCGTCGAAGAGCCTGCGGCCCTTACGAGCCGCTACCGGGTGCACCAGCAGGCGGAGCTCGTCGACCAGTCCCGCAGCGAGCAGTTGCTGCACCACGGAGATCGAGCCGGGGATGAGGATGCCCCTGATGCCGGCATCGGCCTTGAGTTCGGTGACGGCCTCGACGAGGTCGCCGTTGATCAGCTCGGAGTTGCGCCAGGAGAACTCGAGGGGCTGGCGCGAGACGACCACCTTGCGCACGTCCCCGAGTTGCTTGGCGAACGGTGCGTCCACCTCGCCTGCCGCCTCGCGTTCGGGCCACGCTCCGGCGAAACTGTCGTAGGTCTCGCGGCCTATCAGCAGCACGTCGGAGGTCTCGTAGTCCTCGGTGACAGCGCGGCCCATGTTCTCGTCGAAGTACGGGAAGTGCCAATCGGGGTCGATCTCGGCCACTCCGTCGACCGAGATGAACAGAGTGGAGATGATCTTTGCCATCGCGGTGATCCCTTCGAGTCGAGTGGTGTCGGTAGGTGGTCCCGCCAAGCACCCTAACCGCATCGGCCGACCAAGGACCTGTCCACGACTGCAGGTCCGGCAGGGGCTCGAACGATCACCTCCGCAGATCCGCCACCTTGTCCAGCCAGCCGAGCTTGTGCGGGTTACGGATGGCGTAGATCCGGGTGATCCGGCCGTGCTCGACACCGGGGTACCTCTGCCGCCTTGGCCACGTCCAGTCCCTCGTTGTGCGCCTGGAAGTAGCCGAGGTCCAGGCAGAAGCTGCAGCCGACCAGGCTGGCCACTGCCATGTGGGCGAACGATTTCAGGTTCTCGTCACACTGGTCCAGCTTCTGGATCTTGCGACCCAGGGTGAAGCTGAGGTTCACCACCTTCCGGTTGTGCCACACCACCTCGACCGGCTCGGGGACGTCGCTGAACATCTTGCGGGACATCCGCTTGACCACGGCGCCGTAGATCCCGGTCAACTCGGCCTTGGGGATCCTGGTACTGCCGACCATGATTCCTCCTCCGGTTGCTCGCTCTCGGCATCAAGACACCACCACGACCTCAGATGTGACAGCCCCGACGGATTCCGTGTGAGCGGGCGTGGCAGCAACCGGGAGAGCATGCATCGGGCTCAGGGCTCGGCCCACTCGTTCGGCCGCCAACTCGAGGAGGGGAGGACGGCGGAGACACCGAGACGGCCGCAGGCAGCCCAGGTCCGCAGTTCGACGCTCTTCGGCCGGGTGGTGTCCGGGGCGATCACAGCCAGCCGAGCGCCGGCGACGGGTTCGCTGGTGCACGGTGCCGCCGGGGTGTCGTGGTAAGCGACGGCGAACCACGCCCAGGAGCCCTCGGCCAGGGTGATTCGCCGGGGCGCGCCGGCCAGGGCCGCGGGCATGCCCTCCTTGCCGCGGAGCGTGGTGGTGGGCACCGGCCGTCCGCCGGCGGTGATGATCTGCAGCCCGGGGTAGCCGTACGTCCAGCATGCACCGGGTCCGGTGTTGGTGACTCGAACCGCGACAACCATGGTGCCCGCCGCTCCGTTGCTGCCGATCGCCAGGTAGCCCAACTGCCCGGCAGTGCAGTGCCTGGTACCGCGTCCACCGGACGGCGTCGCGCCCGGGACGGTTCCCCCCGGCGTGCCGGCGGCAGGCGTCGGGGCGGTTGGCGCCGACGGGCTCGAGACGACCGTTGAACCATCGGCCCGCGGCGAGGACGACGCCGACCCAGTGGCCGACGGCGATGTGGACGTGCAGCCTCTCGCCGCGGCTACAACGACGGCGACGGCCACCAGGACACTGCACCCCGGACGTCGCGTGAACATCCGCTGGAGACTCATCATCGACCCCTCCCCCAGACGACGAGACCTCACAGGCCTCCACGAAAAGGGACGCGCAGACCTGGCACGACGTTGACCGCGGCCACAGGTTCGATGGAGCCATGTCCGCGCGCACACCCCATCCGACGGCGGGGCAGGGATCCGCTGGGGACCACGGCCGCGTAGGCGATCGCGCCGAGCGTGACCGCGAAGCCGGCCAGCTGGGTCGGGGACAAGCTCTGGCCGAGTATCACCCAGCCGAGGACGGCTCCGGTGGCCGGCGCGGCAAGGCCGAGCAGCGGCGGCGCCACGACAGGCAGCCGGGCGATTCCGCGGAACCACACCACGAACGCCAGGGCCGTGGCGACCAGGCTGAGGTAGCCCATCCCGAGCCAGGTCCGGGCCGCGATCATGGTCGGGGACCCTCTCGGCCACCACGGTGAGCGGCAGCAGGAGCGCCCCGCTGAGAAGCAGTTGCCAGCCGGTCCAGGCCAGCCGGTTGCCCGGGGCCGGGAATCGCTGGGCCAGCACCACCCCGGCCGCGAAGCTGATGTTGGCGCCGACCGCGGCGAGCACACCGACCGGGTCGAACCCGGCCCCGGGGCGCAACACCACGAGCGCGACACCGAGGACGGCCAGGGCGCCGATGGCTGTGTCGAGCGCGCGCGGCCGCCGGCCGGCCAGCGGCCATGACAGACCGATCACCAGCAGCGGCTGCAAGCCGCCGACGGCCGCCGCCACCCCGCCCGGCAGCCGGTAGACAGCCACTGTCAACAGGGGGAAGAACAGCCCGAAGTTGAATAGGGCCAGCAGCACGCAGCGGCGCCAGTCAGCGGCCCGCGGCCGCCAGCCGGTCCCGCCGGCCGGGCCGGCGACGTCGGGTGGCCGCCGGCGCGCGGCGACGAGGCCGGCGCCGACTAAGGCCAGGCCGGCCGGCACGACGCGGGCGGTGGCGACGAACAGCGGACGGTCGGGTGGAAAGAGCTCGGTCACGGTGATGTAGGTGGTTCCCCACGCGATCGGAGCCAGTACTGTCTTCATGTTCGTTATCTTAATATCAAGATAACGAACATCGAGAGAGTGTGGGTAGGATCTCAGGCATGACGCGCACACCCCCCGACACGGTCGATCGGATCGCCCGCCAGTGGCAGGCCGTGCGCCCCGACGTGGACTCCTCGCCGCTACAGGTCATCGGCCGCGTGTCGCGGCTGTCCCGGCTGATCGACCGCAAGCTGGCCGTCAACTTCGCGCGGCACGGGCTCGAGAACTGGATGTACGACGTACTGGCGACGCTGCGCCGGTCGGGGGAGCCGTACGAGCTCAGCGCCGGCGATCTGCTGCGCCAGAGCATGGTCACGACCGGCGCCATCACCAACCGGATCGACCGGCTCGAGCAGAAAGGCCTGGTCGCGCGGGTGCCGGCCGACGACCGCCGGAAGGTGATCGTACGGCTGACGCCGCGCGGTCTGTCCCTTGTGGACGAGGTGGTGGCGACCCACATGCGCACCGAGCGGGACCTGCTGGCCGCGCTCTGCCCGCGCGCCAACTGGCGACTGCTCGCCGACCTGCTGCGGACGACACTCCTCAGCCTCGGCGACCACGGGTAGACCCCCCGCCCCGTGATCAACCAGGCCATAGAGGCTACTCGCGCTCGGTTCTTCTCATTCCCTGCGTCGGTGTCCACCAGTCGATGACGAGCGACGTGGCCCCGTCGTTGAGGTGGGTGTGCACGACCTCGGCGATGTCGGTGTGGAAGCGGTCGCCGGCTGGTCCCTCGGTGATCGGTCCGGCAGGGATCGCCCGACCGGAGATCTTCGCCTCGCCCGGCCAGTTCGCCTCGGACCCCTCGACCGGGTCGACCGTGGCGCTGTGCAGGGCGAAACGTGGATCCCGACGCAGATCGGCGCCCTTGCGCGCGTGCAGCATCGAGCCGAAGACCAGTTGACCGTCCTCGAAGACCGTCTCGATCCCGGAGATCCGCGGCGACCCGTCGGCTCGCACGGTGGCGATCGTCTTGTGCCGGTGGGCGTCGAACAACGCGCGCACGCGCTGCGCGAACTCAGGCGCCGCCCGCTCGACGTCTCGCCACGCCGTCATGCGCTCATGGTCGCACGAGGACGCCAGGTGGTCACACCGCCGGTGAGCCCGACGACACCTGCGCCGGGGCGGCTCCCGCCGGCCGGGTGGTCTGCGTTCGGGACGGGCGCCGAAGCTGGTGAGGGTCGATTCCAGCAGGGGTAGCGCGGCCAGCACGTGCCCGCTGCGGATGAGCAGGTCCCAGGCGGGTTCGAGCTTCTTCCAGGCGCCGGTGTAGGCCAGGTGACGCAGCCGGTCCCCGGCGAGCGGCTTGCTCGCCGCAGCACGCCAGATCGAGCTCCAGCGGTAGAAGTCGCGGTATGCGCGCCGGTAGCCCTCCTCCAGTTGTCCGGTGGTCATACCGCGTGGCGCGTACACGGCGTGCCGGGTGTCGTAGCGGTCCCAGTCGCGGTGCAGGATCCGGCCTGCCGCGCGCATCCGCTCGTACAGGCGGGTCCCCGGGTAGGGAGTGAGGATGTGGAAGGTGGTCGTCTCGATGCCACCGGTCAGTGCCCAGTCCACGGTCCGATCGAAGACGTCCGGGCCTTCACCGTCCAGACCGAAGACGAAACTGGCGTTGACCATCGCGCCGACCTCATGGACGCGCCGCACCGCCAGGTCGTAGTCGGCGTCGAGGCTGTGCGTCTTCCCCTGGGCGCGCAGCCGGGCCGTGTCGACGGTCTCGAACCCGATGAACAGGCTGCGCAGTCCTGCGTCCGCGGCCTGTTCGAGCAGGCCCGGGGTCAGCATGCTGCCCACGGTGGCCGCGGCCTGCCAGATCCGGCCCATGCCCCGCATTCCGTCCAGGAGGGCGCGGGCGAACCTGCGGTCGGCGAAGAGATGGTCGTCCAGGAAGAACAGATGCCTGCCCGGGAGCCGATCGATCTCGGCCAGGGCGGCGTCGACCCGCTGGGTGTAGTACGAGCGGCCGCCGGCGTAGAAGCCGTCCTTGTAGCAGAAGTCGCAGTGGTGCGGGCACCCGCGGGAGACCACGATCGAGTTCGGAGCTAGGTAGAGGTCGCGGCGGATCAGGTCCCGGCGGACCGGCGGCGCGCCATGCAGGCTGCGGGTCCCGGACATGTACCGGACCCCCGGCCGACCGCGGCGGAAGTCGTTCAGGAACACCGGCCAGGTGTCCTCGCCAGGGCCGAGGAACACGGTGTCCGCGTGCCGGGCTGCCTCCTCGGGCATGGCGGTGACGTGCAGACCGCCCAGGGCCACGTGCACCCCACGAGCCCGGTAGGCGTCGGCGATCCGGTACGCCCGGCGGGCCGAGGTCACGTACACCTGGATCACCACCAGGTCGGGCCGGTCATCCTCCAGACGCAGCTGCTGGACGTGCTCGTCCACGATCCGCACCTGGTCGTCAGCTGACAGGTAGCCGGCCAGCGTCGCCAGGCCCAGCGGCGGGAACAGCGAGTACTTGATCGGCCGGAAGAACGAACCCCTCGCCTCCGTCAGGGCGGGCAGGATCATGGTCACGCGCACCAGGCCACCGTAGACACGAGAACCCTCGCCGACGGCGGCCACGGCCATACCCTCATGGAGTCTCCACACGCCGCATCGCTGCCAGCGCCCTGCAGGCCGACCGGCGTCGTTCGCTCAGGTCACGCTCGACGTCACGTCGTGGGGCATCCTCCGTCGGCGTACTTCGCCACGACCAACGTGACCGGCACCCCGTTGTAGGGCCTTCCCGGTCCGGGGGCCTGCCGGCAGACCTCCCAGTTGCTGTCGATCAGGACGTACGCGGTGCCGCCGCCGAGGGTCTTGAAGCTGATGCTCGCCCTCTCCCCGAGGACATCGATGGCGTACCGGACGCTGCGACCACGCAGATCCGGCATCACCGCGCCGGCGGTCGCCGTGATCAGTCCTCGGTCGACCGCAGGGCAGGACTCCGCCAGCCTGACCACCCCGAAGTCGACCCGGGTCGAGATCGGCAGACGTCCGGACCCCGGAGTCTGGAAGCAGACCTTCCAGTTGGTGTAGAGAACCTGCGCGCGCTGCCGACCGGATGCGTCGTGCGTACTGAAGTGGGTGAACCCAGCCGATTGGACGGCCCCCACGGCGTAGGACAGCCCCTTGCCGAGCTCGTTCGGCAACGGCCTGGCACCTGCCCCCGCCGTCGAACCTGGGCTCGACTGGCTTGCCGCACTGGTCGAGCCGGACGTGCTCGGCGGAGTGACCTCGCCGTTGCTGCAGCCGGCCACCCCGGAGGCCACCGTGGCCACACAGGCGGCTGTCCCCGCCCAACGGCCCAGCCGACAGGATCCTCGTCGCACCATCGCCGTCGCCCCCTCCGGCCTCACTACGATGTTACTCGGCAACACGGCCGGGTCGGAGACCAACAGGATCGTCCCCGCGCCGGGATCGAGCCGTAAACCGTTGCAGGGCAAGGGAAGGATTGGCTTGTACCGCCTAGTGCCGCCGGGCGGTCGCAGTGGCCTTTCGGCCCGGTCCAAAGGCCTCGCGGCGGGGCAGCGTGGAGGTTGAGGAGCACGAACCGATCCACGGAGGTGCTCATGTTCAGCGACCGGATGGAGGCCGGTGCCCGGTTGGCGGCCCGGCTGCAGCCGTTCCATGACGCGGGTGTGGTGCTCGGGGTGACCCGTGGCGGGGTCCCGGTCGCGCGTCAGGTGGCCAGCGTCCTGCGCCTCCCGCTGGATGTCATCGTCGTGCGCAAGCTGAGCCTGCCCGGGCGGCCGGACCTGGCGATGGGCGCCGTGAGCGAGGCCGACATCCAGGTCATCAACCGGCCGCTCGTGCGCCGGCACGGCATCAGCCCCCGGGAACTGACCGCGGTGACTGCCCGGGAGCAGGACCACGTGCGCCACTGCGTGGCCCGGCTGCGCGCCGCGTGCCCGCAGCTGAGCCTGACAGACCGGGTGGTGATCATCGTGGACGACGGCATCGCCACCGGAGCCACGGCCACGGCCGCCTGCCGCCTCGCGCGGGCCCGCGGCGCCTGGCGGATCATCCTGGCGGCGCCCATCGCTCCGCCGGGATTCCGCCGGTCGCTGGAGGACGCCGCGGATGAACTCATCTGCGCACGGACCCCGCAACCGTTCCGGGACATCATCCAGGCCTACCGGCACTTCCCGGAGGTCAGCGACGAAGAGGTTCTGGCTCACCTGCACGATGCCGCAGGGTCGTCGGCCGGCTCGGCCCGGGCAGAGGGCCCGTGACATGCGGCTTCTCGGTGGATCTGCTGGGTGCTGCTCCCGCGGGCCAACTGCGACGGTTGGTGTCAGCCTTCTCGGCGGAGGTCCATACGCAGCAGTTCGGACTCTCCGGTGATTCCCATGGGGGTCTTGCTGCCTGGGGGTAGCAGCGCCCAGACGTCTCGCTTCCTGACCATCCGCGGGGACTCCAACTGCACCTGGCTGCCGTCGATCGACAGGCGCGCGGCTCCTGCGGCGAGCACGTTCTGGACCCAGTCGGTGCGTGACCCGTACATCGGGATGAACAGGTAGCCGTCGGGAAGCCTGTGCGCGTCCAGCGGAGTCTGATAGGTCCTGCCCGACGACCTGCCGAGGTGGATCAGCACCGGTCGGACGCCTCGACGGACCTCCCTGGGATCGACGAACCGCTTGTTGAACCGGGCGAGCCAACGTGGCAACGGCATGAGATGTCCTCCTTCGTCGGCTGCGCCCGCCGCTTCACTCCACCAGTCGCAGCGCGGATGGGATGTCGGTGCGGCGCAACCGGCGCAGCGTGAGCAGCGGCGCAGCCGCGACAGTGCCGACGCCGAGCAGCAGGGCTGAGGCCACGGTGGGCCCGGCCACGGTGGCGGTCACGGCGATCTCGGGCATCACCGCCGGGATGGTGCTGGCGGTCATCCACGCCAGCAGGCCGTAGCCGCCGACCAGCCCGACCACGGTGCCGGCGACCCCGAGCAGCAGGGTCTCCAGCGTCGTCATGCCCAGGACGGCCCGGACCGGCAGCCCGAACGCGAGCATCGTGGCGTGCTCTCGGCTGCGCTCGTCCATCCCGATGCTGGCGGTGTTGAAGGCGATCAGCAGGGCCAGCAGCAGGGTGACGACGGCGGCCACCCGCAGGATGCCGAGGAACTCCTCCAGGCTGGAACGCATGCCCTCGACGGTGGTGCGGCCCGCCTCGGCCGCGGCGACCTGTGGGACGGCCAGCAGCGCGTGCCGCAGGGCGGGCAGGTCCGTGCCCGCGGACGGGGAGACGGTGAGCAGGTTGGTGACCCCGTCCAGACCGAAGACCGTCGCGGAACTGCTGTCCAGGTAGGCGAACATCCGCATCGGGTTCGGGTGCAGCCCGGCCACGCGCATCGTGCTGCGCGCCGTCTCCAGGCCGCCGGACGCGGCGACGCGCGGGTGGGTCAGGGTGATCCGATCGCCCACCGTCACCCCGAGGTCGGCGGCGGCCTTGGCGGCCAGCACGATCCCGCCGCGCGCCGTCCCCGCGGTCAGCGTCGGCGTCCAGGTCGCGCCGGGCCGCAGGACCTCGGTGGCCAGGTCGACGGAGCGGGACCCGGCGCTGGCGGTCGCGGTGACCAGCAGGCCGGTGGACAGCCCCCCGACCTGCGGCAGGTCCCGCACGGCCCGGACCGCGTCGCCGTCCACCGGCGCGAAGCTCCGCAGCGAGACCGCGACCCGCTCCGGGGCGGCGTGCAGGACCTCACGCGAGGAGCGGTCGAGGGTGGCGTTGAAGGTGTCGAGGAATCCCAGCGTGGTGACCAGGGTGCTGATCGCGGCGGCGATGCCCAGGGTGGTGAGCAGGGTTCGGCGCGGGGTCCGGAACAGGTTGCGGACCGGGATCTGCCGGTAGCTACGACCCGGCAGCGGGACGGCGCGGGACCGCCGGGTCGCACGCCCACCGCGCGCTGCCAGGTGCCCCACCCGGATGGCCTGCACGGGTTCCACCCGCACCGAACGCCAGACCGGCCAGGCGACGGCGGCGAACGGGAGCACGAACCCGAGGGTTGCGGCCTGGGCGAACACTCCGGGTTGGAACGGGGTCCGCCAGATCGGCAGCGGCAGCATGTCCAGGAAGACCGAGCGAAGCGGGATCCCGACCAGGAGGCCGATGGCGATGCCGACCGCCACCCCGATCGCGGCGACCTCCGCCCCGAACATCAGCGGGCGCACAGCCAGGTGCCGTCCGGGGACGCCGAGCGCCATCCCGATGCCGATCTCCCGACGCTGGGCCTCCACCACCCGGGTGGTCAGGTTCAGCGCCGCGAAGGCGGCCCCGATCAGCACCAGCAGGGCGATCACCCGCCACAGCTGCTCGTCCCCCGAGATGTCCTGGTACAGCACGCGATACGAGTCCAGGTCGGCCTTCATCGTGACGTCGGCGTCCACCGCGGGGCGTAGCGTCGACACCGCCTGCGCCAGCTCAGCGCGGACGGTGGTCGCGGAGGCCGGGTCGCGCACGGTCAGCACGACGTCGTTTACCCGGCCGGCCGCACCGGCCAGCCGCTGCGCGGTGTGCAGCGAGGAGAACAGCACCGCGTAGGACTTCTGGCTGAGGAACGGCAGGGCGGCTTGACCGCCGGACACCAGGAAGTACTCGGGTGACTGGCCGGTCCCGACGTAGCCGGCCCGGACCTGCCCGGACAGGGTGAGCTCGCCGCGGTCCGGCAGGCCGTTGCGGGACGCGAACGCCTGCTCCAGCACGACGTTCGCCGAGCCGTCGTCCACGTCGGACAGTGCTCGCCCGGCGGCCCGGGACACCAGGTCGACGCCGCCCGCCGTGCCAGTGTCGGCAGGGGTGCCGGTTGCCGTGCCGCTTGCGGTGCCGACCAGCTCCCCGCTGGCGAGCACGTCGCGGGGTGCGGCGACCTGCACGGGCACCACGAGCCGCTCCCGCACACCGTCCACCGCGGCCTGGTGCGGGATCCGCCGGACCAGGCCGGCCAGGGTCCCCTCGGCCACCGTCCCGCCCTGGCCGAGCCGGACCCGCACGTCGTGGGTGCGCAGTGCGGCGAAGCTGGCGTCGTTGGACTGTCGCCGCCACTCGCTGGTGCTCATCAGAGCCGCGTAGGTGCCGGTACCCAGCCCGATCACCAGGGCGATCGTCGAGACCAGCAGCCAGCGGCGGCGCAGGTCCCGCCACGACCACCGCAACCACAGCCGCTTCATCGCCGGCCCCGCCTCACCAGTGCAGCTGGTCGATCGCGGCCCGGCCGCCCGCGGGTGGCCCGTCGCCCACGATGCGGCCGCTGGACAGCTCGATCACCCGGTCCGCGACCCGGGAGATCTCCCGGTTGTGGGTCACCACCAGCACGGTCTTGCCCGCCTCCGCCTGCGCGCGCAGCAGCTCCAGGATCGCCACCCCGGTGCGGAAGTCCAGCTCCCCGGTCGGCTCGTCGGCGAGCAGGATCGGGTTGCCGGTGGCCAGCGCCCGGGCGATCGCCACCCGCTGCTGCTCCCCGCCGGACAGCTGATGCGGGAAGTGCTCGGCCCGCCCGGCCAGGCCCACCTGCTCCAGCATCTCCCGGGCCCGCTCCCCCGCACGTTCGCTGCCCGCCACGTCCGCACCGAACTGGACGTTCTCCTGCGCGGTCAGGCCGGGGAAGAGGTTGAAACTCTGGAACACGAAGCTGACCGTGTGCCGCCGGATCCGGGTGCGCTCGGCGCGAGAGGCCGTGGTGAGCTCGGTGCCGGCCAGCCGGACGGTCCCCGACGTGGCGGCGTCGAGCGCGCCGATCAGGTTCAGCATCGTCGTCTTGCCCGAGCCGCTGGCGCCCAGGACGACGACGAACGCGGCCTCGTCGACGTGCAGGTTGACCCCGTCCAGCGCCCGCACCACCCCGCCGCCCACCTCGAAGTACCGGCAGACGTCGTCCAGGTCGACCCGGGTCCCCTCGGCCCCGGCTCGGGCGTCCACCGCCACGACCGTGGGCCCGGCAGTCGCTTGGTCAGGAGTCTGCTGGTAGGGAGCCTGCTGGTCGGCGGTCTGCTGTTCCAGCCTCGGCCGCCGCAGTGAGTGCGACATCGAAATCCCTCTCGCGGTGAACGTCCCACCTTTGTCCGCATGATCCACAGCGTTCGGGGACCTTCGGCACGGGACCGAATCCCCGCTCACCGCTCACCGCTCACCCTCAGTCGCGTGTTCGGCGTCCCTGTGGAGGCACGATGGCCACGGGGCAGGCAGCATGATGCAGAACGGCCTGGCTGACCGAGCCGAGGAGCAACCCGGTGAAACCGCCGCGGCCGCGGGTACCGACGACGACGAGCTGCGCGGTGGCAGCGGCGTCGATCAGGGCGCGGCGGGGACCGCGGCGCGGCAGCGCGGGCTTGACGGTCACGTCGGGGAATCGCTCCCGCCAGCCGGCGAGCGCTTCGGCGAGCAGCCGCTGCTCCTCTTCGCGGACCTCCTGCAGGTCGTAGGTCAGCGGGAGCATGTCGCCTGGGGCAGTGGATACCGGGTGCGTCCAGGCGTGTAGCGCGATCAGCGGCGCCTTGCGCAGGGACGCGCTCTCGAACGCGTACTCGATCGCGGGGTCGTTGGCTGGGGATCCGTCCACGCCGAGCACCACCGGCCCGTCCCGGTGGAGATCGCCGCGGGCGATCAGCACCGGGACGGGGGCGTGGGCGGCCAGTTGGACGGCGACCGATCCGGCGAGCAGACCGGTGAAGCCGCCCAGGCCCCGGTCGCCGATCACGGTCAGAACGGCATCGGCCGAGTTGTGCAGCAGCACCGGGGCCGGTGCACCGACGATGACCTCGCCGGTGACGGCGATCTCCGGAGCCACCGACCGGACTCGGGCCAGGGCGTCGGCGACGAACCGCTCGGCCGCATGACCGATCCCCGCGTCAGCGGGGGCGCCGGGCGGCGGGCCGAGCGGGACGCCCAGCAGCGGCCAGACGCAGGCGTGCACCACGTGCAGGGGCCGGTGGCGCGCGCCGGCCTCGCGGGCGGCCAACTCCACTGCGGCGAGACTCGCCGGGGATCCGTCGACGCCGACGAGGACCGCAGCGGTCGCGGGGCGGGAAGTGGCAGTCATAGCGGGTTCCTTGTCCTCGGCGGAACGGTGGCGCGCTCAGGGGGCGCTTTCAGGCGGGCCCGTCACCCGGCCGCCTTAGGGGTGCGCCGGGCGATGGCCATCGCCAGGCCGGTCCCGGCCATCGCCATGCTCGCGAGCACGATCAACCCGGCGGCCGGAGGCACCTCCAGGTAGGGGTTGCCGTAGGCGCCGAAGATGCTGGCCCGGTTGAGCCAGTCGGGCCAGTCGAACAGCGGGACCAGGTAGCCCAGGAGGTAGGACGCGCCGACGAACAGGGTCAGGGTGGCGACGGATGCGCCGCTGCGCAGCCAAGCTACGACGAGGGCGGCGACGGCGGCCAGCGAGGCGGCCAGCAGCAGGGTGTCCGCGGCCAGCCGCAGCAGCCCGACGGGGTCGAGGCTGGCCCCGACCGTGGCCGCCGCGACCGACAGGCCGCCCAGCCCGGCGGCGGTGATGACGGCGGCGCCGACCAGGGTGGCCAGCAACCGCTGCCCGACCAGTTGTGGCCAGGTCAGTGGCGCGGACAGCAGCAACTCGGTCCGGCCCTGCCGCAGATCGGTGACCCAGCCGGACGCCTGCACGATGACGTAGGAGGTGACGATCGGGACGACGAACTGCCCGGCGTAGGACAGGTAGACGTCGGCGACGGTCTGCCCGGCGCC
The DNA here is from genome assembly GCA_963740575.1 of uncultured Actinomycetota bacterium. Classification (GTDB taxonomy): domain Bacteria; phylum Actinomycetota; class Actinomycetes; order Actinomycetales; family Kineosporiaceae; genus CAVUET01. The sequence goes on from CAVUET010000003.1 coordinate 1,090,135, forward strand.
GACCGTGAGGATCCGTTGGGTGTACTGGAATTCGTCCCACATGTCGGCGACCGCGGGCTCCAGCCAGGCCATCAGGGCCAGCGCCGTCGCCGCCGAGAGGGCCCACGCCAGCAGCCCGACCCGCTGCCGCAGAAGGGTCGCAGTCCACATCGAGTTCAGCGCGCGACGCTGGACCGGTGCCCGACGGCTCACCTTCGGGGGGACGGTCCAGAGCCCTGCGGCGTAGTCCCGTCGCGTGAACGCCCCGGCCGCCAGAGCCAGCAGCAACAGACTCAACCCGACCAGGGCCAGGGCGGCGATGACGTCCAGGCCATGGCCGGGCACCAGGGCCCGGGACTGGTTGAGGTAGTGGAACGGCGAGACGAACCGGACCACCCCGACCGCGCCGATCTCCTGCCAGACGTTGGTCAGCAGGTACAGCCCGGTCACCGCCAGCGCGGCCAACCCCGTCCCGGCCCGCGGCGACGGGGTCAGCTGCGTCACCAGCACGCCCAGCGCGTAGGCGGGCATCGCCGCCAGACCGCAGACCAGTGCGGTGACGAAGGAGCCGCCGATATTCGGGTCGCCGCCGACGGCCATCGCCAGCGTCAGGCCGACGCCCCAGCCGAGACAGATCAAGGCCAGGCAGAGCGCGAACCCGCCGACCCGGGCGGCGAGCAGTTGGCGCCGGGACCGGCCTGCGGCCAGGATCAGCGCCGGGGACCCGCCGTCCTCCGCACCGCGGATCGCGTGCGACCCCTGGACCGCGGCGTACACGCACAGCCCAAGGGCGAACAAGGTCACGTTGTGGTAGGTCAGGTAGCCGCCGAGGGTATCCAGGCGCTCGGCCGGCCAGCGCAGCAGGCGCATCGCCTCGACGCCGCCCTGCAGGCTGGCCGCCATCTCCCGTGCTCCACCGGGGAACCGGGCGACCTCGCTGGCGAAACCCGCTGCGATCGCGGACATGGCCACCGCGGCCCCCACGATCCAGGCCGCGATCCCCCAGCGGTGGCCGCGGACGGTGTCAGCGACCAGCGGCAGGCGCCGCATCCTGAGCGGGTGCTGGCCGGGCGACGTGCCTGCGGTCAGGCTGCTTGTCGAACTCACCGAGGAACACCTCCTCCAGCGAGAGCTCGTGGCTGTCCAACTCGAGCACGTCGGCCGTGGACAGCAGCTGCAGCAGCGGAGCGATACGGCCCTGGACGGCGCAGGTCACGTGGTGATCGGTCACCCTCGGGTCGCTGACGCCCGGCAACCGGGCCAGCGCCGCCACATCGACCGGGCCGCTGACGACCGCCTCGACCCGGTGGATCCGCAGCTCCCGCAACTGGTTCAGCGACCCAACCCGGTCCAACCGGCCGGCTCGGATCAGCCCGATCCGGTCGCAGATCAGCTCCACCTCCGACAACACATGGGAGGACAGGAACACCGTCGCCCCGCCGCGGACCGACTCGGCGACCAACTCGCGGAACTCCCGCTGGATCAACGGGTCCAGGCCCAGCGTCGGCTCGTCCAGGACGACGAGCTGCGGCCGGTGCATGAACGCCTGGATCAGCCCGGCCTTCTGCTTGTTGCCATGGGACAACTGCTCGTACCTGCGGCCCAGGTCAAGGTCCAGCCGGTCCGCCAGGGCGGTGATCCGGTCCGGGTCTACCCCGCCGCGCAGACCCGCCAGCAACCCGATCACATAGCCCGCGCTCACCCCGGGGAACTGCACCAACTCACCGGGCAGGAACCCTACCCGGCGCCTGATCTCCAGACTGTCTCGCCGGGAGTCCAGGCCGAACACCGTCGCCGTCCCCCGATCCGGGCGGATCAGATCCATCAACAAGCGGATGGTGGTCGTCTTGCCCGCGCCATTGGGGCCGATGAACCCGAACGTTTCCCCGCGATGGACCGTCAACTCCAGATCGAAGACACCGCGACCGGAGCCGTAGTCCTTCGTCAACCCGGCACACACCACTGCCTCTGCCGCCGCCCCCGCCGGGCATTCGCGCGCGACCACCGGCCGTCGCACCATCACTGGAGTCGCCTCCAACCGGGCCCGCCACGAAGGACGGAGGCGGGACCCCACCCCTCGCAGCCGCGAACCTGACTTCCCTCGACCGTACAGCGGCACGTGACGGTAGACGGGGGCCTACGTCCTGGATCTGTCCCGGCGCCCCGGGGACCCGCCCGCTACCGCGCCCACAGCAACAGGCTGGGCTGGGCGGGCTGGTCGCTTGCTCGGGTGGACCACCCGGTCCAGGCGGATCGCGGCGTACCCGAGGACGGACAGGACGCAGCAGATCGCGATCTCCACCAGGGACAGGCCTTGCGTGCCCAGGAGGTTCTGCAGCGGCGGCAGGTACACGCCCGCCAGTTGCAGGACCAGGGCGCCGGCCACCGCGACCAGCAGCATCGGGTTGGCCCACGTGCCGGGACGGGCGCGGGATCCGATCGCGACGGCGAGCTGGGTAGCCCCCAGGGCGAAGAATGCCATGCTCTGCCAGGGGCGGCCGGTGGCGTGACCCCACAGCGCCACGCCGAGGGTGACCGCGGCGATGACCACGCCGACGCGCAGGATCCGCCGCCACAGCCCGGCGCCGAGCACGCTCTCGGCCGGTGGCCGGGGCGGGCGGCGCATCGCGCCGGGGTCGACCGGCTCGCTGCCCAGGGCCACCCCGGGCAGGCCGTGGGTGAGCAGGTTGACCCACAAGATCTGCGCGGGTAGCAGGACCAGCGGCAGACCGAGGAACGGCCCGACGAGCATCACTGCGATCTCAGCGGTACCGCCGGACAGGCCGTAGAGCAGGAACCGGCGGATGTTGCTGTAGACCCGGCGGCCCTCTTCGGCGGCGGCCACCACGGTGGCCAGCTCGTCGTCGGCCAGCACCAGGTCGGCCGCCTGCCGGGCCACCTCGGTGCCGCGCCGGCCCATCGCCACCCCGATGTCCGAGCGGCGCAGCGCGGGTGCGTCGTTGACCCCGTCGCCGGTCATCGCGACGATGTCGCCGGCTGCGCGGCGGGCCTGGATGATGTCCAGCTTCTGTTCCGGGGTGGCGCGAGCGAACACCCGGGCCGTACCCAGATCGGTCAGCTGGCCGGTCGGCAGGTCGGTCAGCCGACGGCAGTCGACCACCTCGCCATCCGGATCGATGATGCCCGTCTCCACCGCGATCGCGCGGGCTGTGGCGGGATGATCGCCGGTGATCAGCACCGGGGTGATGCCGGCGGCCCGGCAGGCGGCGACCGTCGCCGCCGCAGAGGGCCGGGCCGGGTCGAGGATCGCGACCAGTCCCAGCAGCCGCAGACCATGTTCCAGCTCGTTCGTCGGCCCCGGCTGATCCCGGTCGGCCCGAGCAACGGCGAGGACGCGGTACCCGTTGCGGGCCAGCGCTTCCGCCTCTTCCGCTGCCCGGGCCAGCAGCTGTGGTGGGTCGGCGAGCAGGTCCGAGTTCAGCAGCACCTCGGGGGCACCCTTGCAGATCACCCGTACACCCCCGCCCGGCCGCCGGTGTGCCGTGCTCATCCGCTTGCGGTCACTGTCGAACGGAAGCTCCGCGATGCGCGGAAACCGTACGGACAGCTCGCCCAGGTCCAGGCCGAGCTTGCGGGCGGCGGCCAGCAACGCCGCCTCGGTCGGGTCACCCAGTGCCGACCAGTCGCCGGTGTCGTCATCCGGGGGGCGGAGCACGGCGTCGTTGCACAGGGCGCCGTCGGCCAGCAGCTCGACCACGTCCGGTGCGGTGTCCGCGCTGACCGAGTGCCCGTCCCGCACGACCTGACCGTGGGGCGCGTACCCGACACCTTCGAGAGATGCGTTCCCGGTCGGGGTCCACACCTGCCGGGCCACCATCCGGCCCTCGGTCAAAGTGCCGGTCTTGTCGGTGGCGATGACCGTCACCGACCCGAGCGTCTCCACCGCCGGCAGCCGGCGGATCAGCGCATTGCGGGCGGCCATCCGCCGGGCCCCCAAGGCCAGCGCCAAGGTGACCACCGCGGGCAGGGACTCCGGCACCGCGGCCACCACCAGGCTGATCGCAGTGATCACCATCAGCTCGACAGGCTCGCCGCGAGCCAACCCCAGGGCGAGGACAACCGCGCACAACACCACCGCGACGATCGCCAGCGCTCGACCGACCCCGACCAGCCGCCGCTGCAACGGCGTCAGCCCAGACCCGGTGACCATCAGCGCGGCGATCCGCCCCATCGCGCTGGCCGCACCGATCGCGGTCACCAGCGCTCGGCCACGACCGCGGACGACCACCGTCCCGGCCGACACGAAGGCACCCGGCTCCTCGACGTCGAGGTGGGCGGACTTGTCCACCGGCACCGATTCCCCGGTCAGCGCGGCCTCGTCGACCAGCAGCGCTGCCGCCTCCACCACCTGGGCGTCGGCCGGCACGATGTCACCCTCGGCCAGGATCAGCAGATCCCCGACCACAACCTCCGCAGCCGGGATCACCCGCTGGACACCGTCACGCAGAACCCGCGCCTCAGGCCCGGCGAGGGTGGCCAGTGCGGTGATCGCCCGATCCGCCTTGACCTCCTGGACCACCCCGACGGAGGTATTCACGACGATCACCAATGCGATCACCGCCGCGTCGGTCCAGTCCCCGGTCGCCACCGTCAGGGCAGCCGCCGCGAGCAGCACCGCGACCAGCGGGTCGCGCAGTTGTGCGGCGACCCGACGCCACAGCGACACCGGCCGCTGAGCCGGCAGCACATTGCCACCGTCCCGCGCCAACCGGGCCGCAGCCTCCACCGACGACAGACCGCTCACCACTGTCACGACGCCAGCCACGTCCTCCCCCTCGTGTCTCGTCCTCTACCGCCAGGCCGGCCAGGGCGCTCACAGGGATGGCCCGTGGCCGGAAGGGCGTGGCCACGTCTATGTGCGATCGGTGTCCGGCAGGACGTTCGTCAGGTCAGGCAACATCTCGGCAGCCTCGGCGGCGGCGCCGGGCAATCCGGTGACGGTCTCGGCGGCCCCAGCCAGTTCGCCGGTCAGCGTCTCGCTCGCCGCGGTGGCACCGTCCGCCAGTCCCCCGACGGACTGACTCAACTGCTCGGCCGCGCCCGTGGCTGCGTCGCCTGCAGCGCCGAGATCAACCGGCAGTTCCGGTAGTTCGATCCCCAGCGCCTCCTTCGCACTGGTGACGAGGCTCTTGATCGATTCCCACATGGCACGTACCTCTTCTCCAGTTGATGGTCCGGGCCCGTCGGTCCGGATCCCGGCTCAGGTGTCCCTGTGGCCTCAAGGACGCCGGCACCGGACCGACGAGTGAACTGATGGGGACCGGCGATCGGCCCGACCACGACCGGGTGGATCGCCGAGGGCCCTCGGGCGTGGGCTGACTACAAGGGCGGGAGGAACTCCGCGCCGGGCATCAGGTCGCCGGTCAGGAGCAACCCGGCGGCGATCAGCGCCTGCGCGCGGGCAGCCAACGTCGCCAGCACCCCCCGGGTTGTCGCGTCCGCGCCATCTGCCACGCCCTGCAGGACCCGCGCCTGCTCGACCAGCGTCGCAAGCCGGTGGGTCAGTGTCAGCGGGTCTGCCGGGCACCCCGTGGCCGGGTCCTCGGCGCAGCTGCTGTGGTCGTCGTCCCCGCTGCGGTTGAGCAGGTGGGTGATCTCCTCCAACCGCAGCCCGTGGGCCTCCAGCCGGCGGATCGTGCCGATCCGCTGCACGTTCGTGGGGTGGTAGAGCCGGAAGTTGCCGCCGCTGCGCCCGCTCGGCGTCAGCAGTCCCAGACCCGTGTAGTAGTCCACCGTCCGGGGGCTGACCCCCGCCTGGGCAGCCAACTCCCCAATCCGCAGCAGATCGTCCGACACGCGCCACCCCCTGAACCGGTAACTCGACCGGTCACCGGACCTGATTCGACCGTACAGCGGCACGTGACGGTGGGCAGGGGCCTACGTCCCGGCCCCGCAGCCGGGGCTCGTGGCCACGATGATCGACGGAGGTGCCACGATGCCGCCGATCGTGCAGGTGGAGCACGCCGCCAAGGTCCAGCTGAGGGAGCTGACCCATGCGTTCGGCGACCGGCCGGCGCTGGACGGCGTCAGCATGGACATCGCACCGGGGACGATCACCGGGCTGCTCGGCCCGAACGGCGCCGGAAAGACGACGCTAATGCGGATCCTGCTCGGCGTGATCTCGCCGCAGGCCGGGCAGGGCCTCATCGACGGACGTCCCATCACCAGCGCCGACCGTCGCTGTTGGGGGTACATGCCACAGGAGCGCGGGCTCTACTCGGCGATGCCGGCCGGGCACCAGGTGGTCTACTTCGCCCGGCTGCACGGGCTGAGCCGTTCCGAAGCCGTCCGTCGCGCGCGTGGCCTGCTGGCCGAGCTGGAACTGGCGGACCGGTGGGCCGACCGCACCGACAAGCTCTCCGGAGGGATGCAGCAGCAACTCCAGTTGGCGGCCACGCTCGTCCACGATCCGCTCGTCCTGGTACTGGACGAACCGTTCAGCGGCCTGGACCCGGTGGCCGTGGCCAGATTGTCGACCCTGCTGCGGCAGCGGGCAGCGGCAGGGTGCACGGTGCTGTTGTCCGGCCACCAACTCGACCTCGTCCAGGACCTCTGCGAGCAGATCACCATGATCGACCACGGCCGGGTAGTCCTCGCCGGTGAGGTGGCGGCCCTCCGGGCGGCATCGAGGCACCGGGAACTGCGCCTGCACCTGGACGGCGCCGACCCCCGATGGCTGGCCGCGTTCCCCGGGGTGGACATCGTCGCCGAGGCCGCCGACGACGTGCGGCTGTCGATCCCCGAGGGCGTGGACGCCCTCGACATCCTGGACGCAGCGCGCCGCGCCGGGAGGGTGACCGACTTCGGTCTGGACCTGCCGACCCTCTCGCAACTCTTCCTCGCCGCACAGCAGGCCCCGGAATCGGGAGGCGGCCGGTGACCAGGAACCGAGCATCGGAGCCGGGGTCGACGAGCTGGTGGCAGGGCACCTGGCTGGTCGCGGAACGGGGAATCGTCGAGAACGTCCGGTCCCGCACGTTCAAGATCGTGACCTTGCTGCTGCTGGCCGTCTCCATCGGCGCTGTCCTGGTCCCCACCCTGATCGACTCCGGCCGGACGACCTACACGCTGGCCACAGTCGGCAGGGCTCCGGCAGATCTGGTGACCGCCGTCGACGCGGCTGCCAGTCAAGGGGCCTTCACCGTGCACTACCTCACCAAGGCAGACGACCGCGCGGTCCGAGACGCCGTGAAGAAGGGCGATGCGGCGGTCGGTCTCGCCGGCGACACCGTCTACACCGCAACCAAAGGCGCCGGACCCTTCCCCGTCGTGGTGTCGCAGGCAATCGTCACCCTTGCCAGGACCCGGTGGCTGACCGACGCAGGCCTCAGTAGCGCCCAACTGCAGCAGCTGCAGGCCATCCGACCACCGCGCGAGGTCACCATCGGTCAGGTGCAGGACGAGCGGCGGGCGGGGGTCGGGTTCGCTGCGGGGATCGTGCTGTACCTGGCAATCACCCTCGCCGGCTCCGCGATCGCGACCACCGTCGGGACGGAGAAATCCTCACGCATATCCGAGGTCCTGCTGGCCACCCTGCGCCCCAGCCAATCCCTGGTCGGCACAGTCGTCGCCGCCGGCACTGTCACCCTGTTCCAACTCCTTGTCCTCGCGGTGCCGATCACCGTGTCCGGCGCCGCCGGCGGCCGCTTCGCGCTCCCTGCCGGCATCACCGGAGACCTCGCGCCGGCCGTCGTGTGGTTCCTGCTCGGCTTCTGGCTGTACGCGTTCGTCTTCGCCGCCAGCGCATCCCTGATCGACAAGATCACGGAAGTATCCTCGGCGATCATGCCGGTGACCACCCTGCTGGTCCTGGTGTACCTGGCCTCCGTCGTGCTCGTCAGCCAGGACCCGAACGACCCGTGGAACGTGCTGATCTCGATGGCGCCGCTGTCCGCGCCGATCGCCATGCCGATCCGCTGGGCCTCCGGTGAGGTGCCGGTGTACCAGCTCATCATCGCCATGGGCCTCACCGCCCTGACCGCCTGGCTGATGGCCCTGATGGCATCCGCCCTCTACCGGCGGGCACTGCTCGTCACCGGACACCGGGTCCGACTCCGGGAAGCCCTCTCCGCCCGTTCGCGCTGATAGGACCACCGCGCGGCAGTCATTCACCTCGGCGCCCCGCTGTCGTCACCGACGTTGTGGGTGTTCCAGGTAGCGCTTCAGGCCCCCCCAGCAGACACGTTCCTGCCGGCGGCCGACGACGCCGACCAACGGGGTCAGCAACCTCGCGAAGCCCTTCGGCCGCACATCCCACGACCAGCTCATCCGGGTTGCGTCGCCTGACTGGACGAAGGTCACCGCGCCGCGAATCTCGGCCCAGGATGTCCTGGTCACCGAGGCGATCCGCCGGGGCGGGTCGTACTCGGTGAGTTCGACGGTCATTTCCATCGGCCCTCGACCGGACATGTGCACGGCCCTGAACCGGGTGCCCACGCCAACCGGCCCCTCACTCAGGAGGTCGACAGACAGGAGCGCGGGGTTGTACTTGGGCTCGTTCCGTTCGTCTGCGACGACCTCGAAGACGACATCCGCCGGGGCATCGATGCGGATTTCGCCTGCCACCTTGGCCATAGAGCACCTACCTTCGACATCCACTCGGATCGATCGAGCGGGACGTGACGAGGAGACTCCGTCGCGAGGCGGGATCAGCAGTCGCGTCAGGCATGTGGCTTGACACGAAGGGGGCGGTGCCGTGGTCCACACCGCGTCATATACCTGGTGAGGGCGACACTGATCATGCCCGCGTCCTCCTCGGTCGCCCAGCCGAACCAGACCTCGCTGGTCAGCAGGCCGACGACGAAGAACGTCCCGCGGCGATCAGCCACAGCCAGCCTGTCGTCCCCCGCTTCCTGCCGGCGACGAGCCGGGCGAGCAGGCCGAATCCAAGCGACATCGCCAGAAGTAATCCGATCCCCTGCGGGCCCAAGTCCCATTGCATGGCACCCACCTCCCCGAGACGGAGGTCAGTCACTACCGAGGCGGTCGCCCACGGGGTGCGGGTGGAACCACCCCAGCATCGCCAGCCTGACTCCGACCCAATTCGGTGCGCCAGAGAACAACGTCCCAAGTGGCGCGACCGTCGCCGGCGCCCCGACCATCGGCGCATCCACCGGATCGGCCTGTCATTCGGGGCACACGGACCCCTCGCCGCCGAGCGCGCGGGTGGGTGGGATGCCCATGGCGGTCAAGACCGCCTCGGCTGGACTAGCTGTTCGAACTACCGATAGCAAACCGCAAGCAGATCCCAGGAGGCGACATGGGTGACACCGAGCCGCAGACCGCGGGCGGAAAGGTGCTGTGGCACTTCACGATGTCCCTGGACGGCTTCGTTGCCGGACCGAAGCACGAGATGGACTGGATGAGCGGGACCTCCTCCGCTCGGGTCTCGCCAACGAGTACATCGAGACCACCGGCGCCGTGCTGGGCGGGCGGGACGGTTGGGACCAGGCCATAGATGGGGCCCGCCCGTACGGCGGCGCCTGGGTCGGACCGATCTTCGTCCTCACCCACCACCCCGAGGACGCCGCCCGCGCCGAGGGAGTCACCTTCCTCACCTGCCATCCGGCCGAAGCGGTGCGGATCGGGCTGGAGGCCGCCGGCGGCAAGAACCTCGAAGTGCTCTCACCGACCATCGGCCATCAGCTTCTCGCCCTGGGACTGATCGACGAGATCGACATCCACATCGCACCGATCCAGCTCGGCGAGGGGATCCGGCTGTACGACAACCCCGGCAGCGACCCGATCCGCCTGCACCAACTCGGCGGTGCTGGCCCAACATCGGCTGTGAACGTCCGGTACCGACCGACAGCGAAGACCCCGACCTGATCAGGCTGGCGAGCACTGAGCCTCGATCTGTGTCCCGCGATCTCCGCCGAACGTCAGGCCTGGCTTGCATCCAGCAGGTCGCGCCAGGCGGGCTCCTCCAGGTCTGCGATCTCGACGAGGAGCGGCCCGATCGCCGACAGGGGCTCGGCGGGGTTCCCGTCGTGACTGGCCGTCTCGAAGAGGGTGGCGACATCCTGCCAGCACTCACCCGCCCGACGGAGGCGGCCGCCGATCCTGCCCAGCGCGGCGGCGCCGATGACCTCGGCGGCTTCGTCGAGGAACCGGGCGTACATGTAGCGGAACAGGCCACCTCCGGTACCACCGGTTGCATCGATCATGATGTAGCCGTTGCGGCACGCTTCTCCAACCGCCTCGGCCCCGAGTTCCGAGGGCCATCGCGGGATCACCATGGCGGCCTTGCGGATCCCGCGGACGCCGACGTTGCGGATGGGCGCGTCGAGCATTCCCCGCGCAGCTTCACCGATCGCTGCCCGGACCTCATCCGGGTGCGGCGGTCGCTGTCCCGTGAAGTCGAACGTCCAGGCACGATGACAGGGCGGGAAGGGCCGGAACGTCGAGCCTCGTGCGGCCGCGAGTGCCTCGAGTGGAACCGGGTGCAGTTCGGTGTCGCGGTCGCAGATCAGCACGGTCCCCTTCGGCTGGTCGTACCCGACCGCTGCCACCACGTGGCCGCCGAAGTGGTACTCGCCCGGGAAGTCGAAGTACGGCAACAGGCCCATGTCTACCTGGAGCATGACCGGCACTTCGGCTGACAGCTGCGCCAACAGCTGGGCCCGCGCTTTGGCGGCGCTGGCCGTCACCTGCGTGCTGACCATCACGCCGGTCCGACGTCCTGCCACCACCTCGAATCCCGCCTTGCCGGAGCCGCCGGCGCCGGTGTTGGCCCGTCCCCCGAGGAACGGCAGCTGACCCTTCTGTTGCCAGTAGATGAACCCGACACCCGCGCCGAGCCCGAGCAGCAGTTCCTCACTCACCCCGCTGCCCCTCAGCTGGTAGACGTGCCGCATGGATCCTGTTACGCAGTGATGGGTCGGGAACGGCCTGAAGCCGGCGAACGGCTCGGCAGGCGTGCACGGCTGGTGCTCATCGTCAGGCATGGACCCCAGGATCCGACCTCCCCCAGGGGGAGGAGCAAGGGCCGTGGCGCTCACATCGTGGACCACATGCGACGCGCCTTCAGAGCCTCAGCCGCCAGCACCTGCGGGTTCTTCTGAGGAAGCGCCAGGCCCCGACCGCCGCCCATACGCGGATCGCCGAGGGTCACCAGCAGCACGTCGCCGGCGTCAAGGCAGGGGCGGCAGCCTGACGCGCATACCAGGCCTGCGGAACACCCACAGGTCATCGTCAGGGGGACGTCGCGGTGGGGCTCGACGCCCCCGTCGTCGACGGGCCACTCGTCGAGGAACCGTTGGTGGGCACCGTCGGCGCGGTGGGCGCGGGCGGTGTCGTAGCCGTCGATCGGGTCGTCGGGGAGGACGTCGGCGTCGCGGTCAGGGTGGAGCTCGGACGGGTCGATGTCCTCGTATCCGTGATCGACGGAACGCCCGTCGGCACCAGAGTGGCCGTGCCGCCCCGGGTTCCACCCGCGGGTGCCGTCGTCGGCTGGACGAGCAGGTACGTGACCAGGGCGGCCACGAAGATGATCATGATCGCCCAGGTCGACGTGCGGACGCGCCCCAGCGTGACCCGGCGCATCAGCCAGACCCGCTGGGCGGGGCCGTGTCCAGACCGGTCGGCGCGTGGATGCCCTCCTCGAGAAAAGCCGCAGTCACCCGGGCCCGCAGGGCGCGGCCGATCTCGAACTGCTTGCCGGGCAGCGTCCTGGCCACCAGGCGGACCTCGAACTGGTCCACCCCGATGCTCTCGACCCCCATCACGGTCGGCGCATCCAGCATCAGTCGATGGATCTCGGAGTCACGGTAGGCCTGTTCACCGACCGCTCGCAGGACCGCGTTGGCCCGGTGGACATCGACCCCGGCAGGAACCGGGACGTCGACCACGGCGCGCGCCCAGTCCCGGGACAGGTTAGTCACCTGGACGATCTGACCGTTCGGCGTGATCATCACCTCCCCGTTGACGGATCGGATGCGGGTGATCCGCAGGTTGACGTCCTCGACGGTGCCAGAGATCGGGTCGCCCGCACCCGGGACCGCGATCCGGACCACATCACCGAACCCGTACTGGCGCTCGGCGATGATGAAGAAGCCGGCGAGGATGTCCTGCACGATGCGCTGCGCGCCGAAGCCCAGGGCCACCCCGGCGACGGCGGCGGGCGCGACCAGGGTGGTCTGCGGCACGCCCAGGCGCTGGACAATGAGAACCGCGGTCACGCAGTAGATCAGGACCAGCGTCGTCCACGTCACCACCTGCGCGAGTGCGTGCCGGTGCTTGGCCGCCTCCGACCGGACCAGAGCGTCGGACTCCCGGGCGTTCGCGTCGATCCGCTCGATGATCCTTCCGCCGAGCCAGGTCGCGAATCGGGTCAGCAGGATGGCCCCGGTGACCAGCAGGACGATCTCCAAGCCGCTCCCGAGCATCCAGCCAGCGATGTCCGGCAACGGTTTCAGCGCGACCACCACACGTTCGGACATCGACTATCCCACGGGCTCCGACCGGCCCCGATCCGGCCAGGCCCAGCCGGCGATCGCGGGATCGTCCTCGCCGTACTCACGGGTGTAGGCCCGGGCGGCCAGTCGAGCGTCGGCCATCTCTTGCCGCAGGGTCGCTGCCCGGCTGCCCAACGACGGGACGCGGTCGATGACGTCCATGACGAGGTGGAACCGGTCCAGGTCGTTGAGCATGACCATGTCGAAGGGCGTGGTGGTGGTGCCCTCCTCCTTGTAGCCGCGGACGTGGATGTTGCGGTGGTTGGTCCGCCGGTAGGTGAGCCGATGGATCAGCCATGGGTAGCCGTGATAGGCGAAGATCACCGGCTTGTCCGTGGTGAACAGCGCGTCGAAGTCGCGGTCGGGCAGGCCGTGCGGGTGCTCGGTATCCGGCTCCAACCGCATGATGTCCACCACGTTGATGACCCGGACCTTCAACTCGGGCAGGTGGGTGCGCAGCAGGTCGACGGCGGCCAGGGTCTCCAGGGTGGGGGTGTCGCCGGCGCAGGCGAGAACAACGTCCGGTTCGCCCTCGGTGTTGCCGGCCCAGGGCCAGATCCCGAGCCCTCGGGTGCAGTGCGCGATCGCCTGATCGATGGTCAGGTAGGTGAGGGCCTCCTGCTTGCCGGCGACGATGACATTGATGTAGTGCCGGCTGCGCAGGCAGTGGTCGGCCACCGACAGGAGGGTGTTGGTGTCCGGGGGCAGATACACCCGGACGATCTCGGCCTTCTTGTTGATCACGTGGTCGATGAAACCGGGATCCTGGTGGGAGAAGCCGTTGTGGTCCTGCCGCCAGACCAGGGACGACAGCAGGTAGTTCAGCGACGCGATCGGCGCCCGCCAGGGGATGTCGCGGGTCGTCTTCAGCCACTTGGCGTGCTGGTTGAACATGGAGTCGATGATGTGGATGAACGCCTCGTAGCAGTTGAACAGCCCGTGCCGTCCGGTCAGCAGGTAGCCCTCCAGCCAGCCCTGGCACAGGTGCTCGGACAGCACCTCCATCACCCGGCCGTCCGGTGCGAGGTGATCGTCGCCGGCGATCGTCCGCGCGTCCCAGGCACGGTCGGTGGTCTCGAACACGGCGGACAGCCGGTTCGAGGCCGTCTCGTCGGGTCCCATGATCCGGAACCGGTCCGGGTTGGCGGTGATGATGTCGCGCAGGAAACCGCCCAGCACGCCGGTGGCGGAACTGGCCTGCGTTCCCGGGTGTTCCACCAGCACCGCGTAGTCGCGGAAGTCGGGCATCACGAGGTCGCGCAGGAGTTGGCCGCCGTTGGTGTGCGGGTTGGCGCTCATCCGGCGGCCCCCGACCGGCGCGAGCGCCCGAAGTTGCGGAAGCAGCTTCCCCTTGTCGTCGAACAGTTCCTCGGGCCGGTAGCTTCGCATCCACTCTTCGAGCAACTGACGGTGCCGGGGATTGCCCCTGGTGTCGGCCACCGGCACCTGGTGGGCGCGGAAGGTGCCCTCCACCTGGAGGCCGTCGACCTCCTTCGGCCCGGTCCATCCCTTCGGCGTCCGCAGCACGATCATCGGCCAGTCCGGATAGCTGACCGGCGAGCGGCCCGCGCCACCCCCGGAGGTCGCCGCTGTCCGGGCATCCCGCTGGATGGCCGCGATCTCGTCGAGCACGCGGTCGAGAGTGTCCGCCAGCTGCCGGTGGACCGTGGCCGGATCGTCGCCGGAGACGAAGTGCGGGGCGTACCCGTTGCCGCGCAGGAACTCGGCCAGCTGCTCCTGCGGGATGCGGGCCAGCACCGTCGGGTTGGCGATCTTGTAGCCGTTCAGATGCAGCACCGGCAGCACGGCCCCGTCGGTCACCGGGTTGAGGAACGTGTTCGACCGCCAACTGGCCGCCAGCGGCCCCGTCTCGGCCTCCCCATCACCGACCACGCACAACACCAGCAGGTCCGGATTGTCGAACGCCGCGCCGTAGGCGTGCACCAGCGCGTAGCCGAGTTCGCCCCCTTCGTGGATGGATCCGGGCGTCTCGGGCGCGACATGGCTGGGGATCCCACCAGGGAAGGAGAACTGCCGGAACAGGGCGCGTATCCCGTCCTCGTCCTGGCCGATCGCGGAGTAGACCTCGCTGTAGGTCCCCTCCAGGTAGGCGTTGGCCACCAGCGCCGGACCGCCGTGCCCCGGGCCGGCTACGTACAGCGCGTTCAGGTCACGGTCCCGGATCACCCGGTTCATGTGCGCGTACAGCAGGTTCAGACCCGGCGTGGTCCCCCAGTGCCCGAGCAGCCGTGGCTTGACGTGCTCCGGCCGCAGCGGCTCACGCAACAGCGGATTGTCCAGCAGGTAGATCTGGCCGACCGACAGGTAGTTCGCCGCCCGCCAATAGGCGTCGATCAGGTCCAGTTCTGCGGTGCTGCAGGTTCGGGTCGGTGTCGGATCGGTCAGGGCGACCATGGCGCGGCTCCTCAGGAGTTCGGGCACGGGCAAGAGGGGGCATCCGGTCAACGCCCGGGGTGCGCCGCGGCGGGGCGCGCGGCGGTGACGAAGCGCGCTGCCCGACGGCGCAGCCGGTGCGGCCTGTCGTACGGCGTAGCCGGCGGCAGGGTGATGGGCGTGGCGCGGTAGAAGAAGTGCTTGCCGATCTCGATCAGGACGAGGTAGCCGGCGACCATGGCGGCCAGGGCGGCGAAGAACGCGCCGGGCAGCGGCTGGAAGCCGAGGGTGTGCGCCAGTGGGGTGGCGGGCAGGAGGGTTCCGACCGCGACGACGCCGAGCGCGGCGAGGGTCAACGGCAGGCTGGGGTGGCTGCGGAAGAACGGAACCCGGCGAGTGCGGATCGCGAAGATGATCAGCGTCTGGGTGGCCAGGGATTCCACGAACCATCCCGAGCGGAACTGCGCTGGCCCGGAATGGAACACCCAGAGCATCACGGCGAAGGTCGCGAAGTCGAACACCGAACTGAGCGGCCCGAACGTGATCATGAAGCGGCGGATGAAGCCGATGTCCCAGTGCGAGGGTCGGCGCAGTTGTTCCTCGTCGACGGTGTCGGTGGGGATGGCCAGCTGGCTGGCGTCGTAGAGCAGGTTGTTCAGCAGGATCTGCGACGGCAGCATCGGCAGGAACGACAGGAACAGTGATGCTCCGGCGGCCGAGGCCATGTTCCCGAAGTTGCTGGAGGTGCCCATCAGGACGTATTTGATGGTGTTGGCGAAGATCCGCCGACCTTCGGCGACCCCGCCGGCCAGCACGTCGAGGTCCTTCTCCAGCAGGATCACGTCGGCAGCGTCCTTGGCGACGTCGGTGGCCGATTCGACCGAGATGCCGACATCGGCGGCGTGCAAGGCGAGCGCGTCGTTCACGCCGTCGCCGAGGAAGGCCACCCCGCCGCCGCCGCGCCGCTGGGCGCGCACGATCCGGGCCTTGTGCTCGGGACTGACCCGGGCGAACACCGTGGTCTTCGGGATCGCCTCGGCGAGCTGGGCATCGTCCAAGGCGTCCAGGTCGGCGCCGGTCAGCGCCCGGCCGTCGGGCAGGCCCAGCTCGGAGCAGACCTTCACGGCCACGGCCGCGTTGTCCCCGGTGACGACCTTGACCGCGATGCCCAGGGCGGCGAGCCGACCCAGCGCTTCGGCGGCGTCGGGTTTGGCCGGGTCCAGGAAGACCAGCAAGCCTTCCAGGTGCAGGTCGTGCTCGTCCTGGACCGTCAGGTGGTCGGTTGCGGCTGGCCTTGTGGCCACGGCGACCACCCTGTTGCCGGCGGCGAACTCCGCCGCCAACGCCGCCTTCGCGGCGGCCGGCACGTCCAGGCAATGGTCCAGGACAGTCTCCGGGGCGCCCTTGGTGACCAGGGTGAGCCAGCCCACGCCGTCGCGGACCAGGACCGAGACCATCCGGCGCTCGTGGTCGAACGGCAGCACCTCCAGGCGGGTGTAGTCGGCCAGCGCCGCCCGTTCCCCTGCTGCGGCCGGGGATGCCCATAGCGCCTGGTCCAGCGGGTTCCCACCGACACCCTGCCCGGCCTGCCCGACCTGCCCGGCGTTAGCGGTGCTCTCGGTGCACAGCAAGCCCCACCGCAGGACGGCGGCCGACCGGATGGTTCCCGAGCCGCCCCCTGCGGGTACGGCCCGCATGAACGCGATGCGGCCCAGGGTCAGGGTCCCGGTCTTGTCTGTGAACAGGACGTCGACGTCGCCGAGGTCCTCGATGCAGACCAGTCGCTTGACCAACACCTTGCGGGCGCGCATCCGCCGTGATCCGGCGGCCAGGCTGGAAGAGACGACTGCCGGCAGCAGTTGCGGCGTGATCCCGACCGCGATCGCCAGGCAGAACAGCAGCGCGTCCAGGATCGGCCGGTGCAGCGCCACGTTGATCGCGAAGATCGACGTGGTCAGCGCGCCGCCCACGTAGACCAGCAGCATCGAGAACCGGCGCAGCCCGACCTGGAACTCGGTGTCCAGGGGGTGGGTGCTCAGCCCTGCGGCGATCTTCCCGAACTCGGTCCGGACACCGGTGGCCACCACGACGGCGCGGGCACTGCCGGCGTGCACCACCGTTCCCATCAGGGCACAGCCGGACAACTCGGCCAACGGCGCGCCCACCGGCGCAGCGGCAGTGCCCTTCTCGACCGGCATCGATTCACCGGTCAGCACCGACTCGTCGCACTCCAGACCAGTGACCGCCAGCAGCCGTAGGTCGGCCGGCACGATATCGCCCAACCGCAGCTCCACCACGTCGCCGGGGACCAGGGCGGTGACGTCCACCATCGCTTGCCGCCCGTCACGGATCACCAGGGTCTGGTGGCGGATCTGGTCATGCAGGGCCTCGGCGGCCTTCTCGGCCCGATACTCATTCACGAACCCGAGCCCGACCGACAGCGCGACGATCACACCGATGATGACCGCATCACTGCGCTCACCGACAAAGTACGAGGCGATCGCGGCGGTCAGCAGCAACCCCAGCAGCGGGGACCGCAGCTGGTGCCACAACACCCGTGCCAGCCGGGCCCGGTGCGAGGCCACCGCGTTCGGGCCGAACACGGTCTGCCGCCGTGCAACCTCCGCACCGGACAGACCAGCTTCGGCGCGGACACCGACCTGGTCCAGAACCTCGCCCACCGCCATGCCGGCCGCGGGCACGATCCCGAGCACGGCGCCGGTCCCCGCCTGCGGGGCAGAGACCACCGTCATGGCTGCGACCCGCCCAGAACCGAGACCAGTCCCTTCACCGAGTCCTTGCGATCCCCGCCATGACACATCGCATGCTCACACCCCGGCACCGATCGAGGACTCTCCCCCAGTCGCGGCAACGTCGTCCTGCGCGGTACGGGCGTCGGGCAGGCCAGCGGTCTTCACCGGCCCCGACTCCCCCGCTGACGCCGGAGCGGCTTCGGCCCCGACGTCCTGCGTCGGGTGTCGGCCGTCGGCTGCGGCTCGGTCGAAGAAGCGCAGCAGTTCGACCGGGAAGGGCATCACCAGGGTGCTGTTCTTCTCCGCGGCAACGTCAACCACGGTTTGGAGCAGCCGAAGTTGCAGCGCGCCTGGGGTCTCGCCCATCGCCCGCGCGGCTTGGGCCAGCTTGGTGGAAGCCTGGAACTCCCCGTCCGCGGCGATGACTCGCGCCCGGCGCTCACGCTCGGCCTCGGCCTGTCGCGACATCGACCGCTTCATGCCCTCCGGCAGCGAGACGTCCTTGACCTCGACCCGCTCGATGTGCAGCCCCCACGGCTCCTCGGTCGGGGCATCGATGACCGCCTTGAGTTCTGCGTTGATCCGTTCCCGGTCCGACAGCAGAGTGTCCAGGTCCGCCCGCCCGATCACAGATCGCAGCGAGGTCTGAGAAACCTGGGAGACCGCCATCGGGTAGTTCTGCACGTTGATGATGGCCTTGACCGGGTCGATCACCCGGTAATACACGACCGCGTCCACCGTCAGCGTGACGTTGTCCTTCGTGATCGCGCCCTGCGCCGGGATACCCATCACCACCGTCTGCATCGACACCTTGATCAGCCGGTCGGCGATCGGGATGATCAGCTGCAGCCCAGGGCTGCGCAGGTGCGGTTGAAGTCGGCCGAACCGCAGCACCACTCCACGCTGATACTGCTGAACCATGCGCACGCTGGCGCCCAGAATCCATAGCGCCAGCAGAATGATGACTCCGAGAACCACCAGATAGGCCATGACGTTTCCTTAGGCCCGCGAGCGGGCCGGTAGGCGAAGAAGTGCACAAATGGCCTTGCGGATCGCAGGCACGGCCATGAACTGCGTCATGTGTCTCTTGACGCTCATCCGGACCTCACCTGCTGGGATGGCCCGCCACCTGCGGGCCGTCCGCCGCCAGGGTCCGGAGCGACAACATCCAGTCTACGCGCAGCCGATCCGGGTCGCATGATTCCGTCCGGGTTGCGCGCCTGCCCCTGCGGACTGTGCACTGATCGCGGCCGCGGCGCGGAAGCAGTTGCAGGCCAGTCGGTTTCGGTTCATGCCGGTCCACCGGCCGGCGGACAGTCTCGGCGACTCGGACACGCCGCTTCGTGGGCGAGAACATAGCTGAGGCTCGGTGTCCGCACCGCGATCCGTGCCATACTCATGATCGTCTGCGTGCGTGGGTCCGTCCGGACCTCGCGCTCCCCCGCCGCTCGCATCACTTCTGCGTGAAGGCGGCGATGTCGTATGTGGCCCTCGCTCCATCCACCGAAACGGCGCTCAACCATGCCCAGGCGGCTGCGATGTCACCTGGTGCCCGCGGAGAGTTACACGCCGCACATGCAGATCTGACGATCATGGCCGCGATCTCGCGCCTGCCCCGTCCCCTGCTCAGCCTCTACGCCTGGCAGTTCGAAGCCGCGTGCGCTGACACCGAGTCCACCCTCTTCTTCCATGTCGACGGTGAGCGTGGGCCCGCCCTACGCAACCGGGACACGGCCGCCCTGGCCATCCATGCCTCGTGTCGAGTGATCCGAGCCTGCCGCGAACACGCCCTGTCCGCCCGCGAACCGTGTGGCGTCTGGGGCGGGCTGACCGCCACGCAACGCCAGGCGCTCTACGCCCGGCAGCACGTCGGCAGCAGCCGCACCGGCTCCGACTACACGAAGGAATGTGAGCGCGATGGTCGACATCGCCCATGACCACAGTTCCGAGGACCAGCACCACGAGCGGGACGCCTATGGCGCCGTCGCAGGACTGTCACCACCATCGACCCGGGCCGCGGCCTCGACCCGGCGTGGGTTCCTGGCGATGGTCGGCGGTGTGGCGGCCACCGTCGCGGTAGGCGGCGCCGTGGCCGGCGACGTGTACGCCGTCCGCCGAGGCGTGTTCGCCAGCGGAAGCGGGCCCGCTTATGCGCCGTGGAATCAGTGGGACCGGGGCGCGGCGCCGTTGCGGCTGGTGCGGGCAGGGATCCTGGCCGCGAACGCCCACAACGCGCAGGCGTGGCGCTTCGGGGTGAGCGCACGGCGGATCCAGGTGTACCACGACACCGGCCGGGGGCTGGGCGCGGTGGACCCCTACCGCCGCGAGGTCCACCTGTCCGCCGGCTGCGCGATCGAGAACATCGCCCTGGCCGCCGCCGCGGCCGGACTCGCCCCGACGGTGACCCTGGCCCCGAGCGGGCACCCGGAACTGCTCGCAACCGTGGACCTGACTCCCGGGACGAGCGCGATCTCCGAGCTGTACCAGGCGATCCCCCACCGGCACACGGACCGCGGCGCCTACCAGTCCGGCCGGACCCTGGCCGCGTCCATCCCTCGCGGCATGGACGATCTGGCCGCCCAGCCCGACGTTCGGGTGCACTGGCTGCTGACCGCCGCGCAGCGGGCCGCGTTCACCGCCGTGACCCTGGCCGCGACCGAAGCCTTCATCGCCGATGCCCAGCAGGCGGCCGACGACTACGCCTGGTACCGCGGCACGTGGCAGCAGGTACAGGCCAGCCGCGACGGGGTCACCATCGACGCCAGTGGCCTGCCCGCCCTGATGCGCAGCGTCGGGAAGCTGATCCCGGCGAGCCGGACCTCCAACGACACCTACTGGCTGTCCGGCACCCGCGACCGGCAACTGCCCACCGCCTCCGGGTTCGGCATCCTGCTCGTGCGGGATGCCGGCGACATCGCCCAACGCCTGGGCGCCGGACGCCTCTACCAACGCCTGCACCTGTGGGCCACCACCCGGGGGCTGGCCATGCAACCACTCAATCAGAGCGTCGAACGCGCCGAACGCGAACGCTCCACCACCGGGCCCGGCGGGATCAGCGCGAGCCTGGCCACGTTGGTCGGTGACCCGACCTGGCAACCGGTCATGCCCTTCCGGCTCGGCTACCCCACCAGCCCCGCACCCGCCAGCCCACGACGGGCCATCGGCGACGTCCTGGTGACCACGCCATGACCCCCACCACAACCACGACAGCCACTCCCGTGACCAAGGCCGCCCGGACTCGGCGGTGGCAGATTCTGACTGCCGCCCTTGCCTGCGGCTACCTCTACATCGGCGTATCGAGCCCACTGCCATCGATCCGGTGGCCCTCCCTCGCCGGCGCGCTGGTCGTTCTGGCCGCCTTGTGGCTGGCCACCCGCTCCCATCCGATAGCCCTGACCTCACTGGCTGCGGGTGCCCTCCTGCCCGCGCTCGCCGACTGGTCGACCCTGCTGATCCCGGCCACCGGCCTGCTGATTCTCGTCTGCGGCACCCTGGCCGTGCGCGGAACACCCGCGGCCAACGGGCTTTCCGGATCCGAAGGTAGGACTGTTGATGCGGGCATCGCCCGGACAAGGAGCTGACGACGTGGCCCGAACCTCCCGGCTCGGGCCGACGACCGCCGCCGGGGCGGAGGCAACCGGGCAGGAGGCGACGAGCGATCCCGGCGAACCCAGCTTCCCTGCGCACGCCGGTGAGCGGCATGGCGGCGACATCTCCGGGCGGCTGAACTGGCTGCGGGCCGGAGTTCTCGGGGCCAACGACGGAATCGTCTCCGTCGCCGGCCTGGTCGCCGGCGTTGCCGGAGCGACGACCAACCGGACCACCATCCTCACCGCGGGCGTCGCCGGACTGGTGGCCGGGGCATTGTCGATGGCAGGTGGGGAGTACGTCTCGGTCAGCACGCAACGAGACACCGAGCGCGCGCTGCTGGCCAAGGAACGCGGCGAGTTGGAGAACCTGAGCGGTCAGGAACTGCAGGAGCTCTCCGATATCTACCGCACCAAGGGATTGTCCGACGGGCTGGCCCGGCAGGTCGCGGTCGAGCTCACCGCGCACGACGCTCTCGCTGCGCATGCCGACGCCGAACTCGGGATCGACCCGAAGTCCCTGCTCAATCCGTGGCAGGCCGCCAGGGCCTCCATGGTGACCTTCTCCGCCGGCGCGCTGCTCCCCCTGGCTGTGATCCTGCTGGTGTCACGGGTTTGGCGGATTCCGGTCTGCTTTCTGGCAGTGGCGTTCGCGCTTGCCCTCACCGGGTCGCTCAGTGCCCGTCTCGGCGGAGCCCCCCGTGGACGCGCTGTGCTGCGCAATGTCGGCGTGGGTGCACTGGCCATGGCCATCACCTACAGCGTCGGGCTCGCGGTCGGCTCGCTCGCCTGACCGGAACGGGCAGGCCCCCACCCGCCGTGTCCGGCACGCGGCTCACGCCGTCGAACCGGTGCGGTCGGGCCTTGATTCGACGTAGCTTCACTATGAAGCCCAAACCCCGCTCGCGGGGAGATCGGCGGTTCCGATGGGACCCATCAAGATCCTCCGGCGTCCGGTCCGCGCCCCACGTGCGGATCGTAACCATAACTCGCGTTCGACCCATCCCTCCCCGGAAGCGGTGGCAGGAACGGTGCTGGTCGGTGCGGCCACGCTCGGTGGGCTCACAGCCTTCCTCCTGGGTTCGGCGCGAATCCTCCGGCTGCGTTACCTCGCTCGTCGACGGCCCCTTCCCTGACCCGGCCGGCAGCGTCAGTCTGGCCGGCTCGGACAGGCCAGATCCAGACTCAGCAATTGCCGGGAGGTCAAGAACGTCCTGGGCGATCCCGCGGGACGAATCGGCACGAGCCATCATGACCGTGGTCCAGCATGCAGGTGCGTCCCGTCGAAAGATGCACCTGCGCGCAGCCGCCCGCACTCGCCACATCCTCATCGATCGAGGCATTGTGGAGTTCCTGTCGCTCTTCCAGCCCATCGAGTGGGTTCATGGCGGGTTTCCTGCCCTCTATCGGTGCGCACGTAAGTCCCGTGTTGACGGCGCAGCGGTCGACAACCAGCCGATTGCCCGGGAAGGAATTGCCTCTATGCCAGGGCTCGTCCCCAATACCTCTGCGATGTGAGGGTGAGGTAGACCGGACCACTCCCAGTGTAGGTGTGAGGTCAAGCGACACCGGCGCCGGACTGCGGCTGATCGGGACCGCAGATGAGGCTTGCGCGGGTTGCTCCTTTCCGGTGCGACGACGACGGAGTTACCTGGCAGTGACCAACAGTCGATGTGTGGGCCGGATCGGCGGCGTGAGGAGACGAGATGGCGCCGGACTTGCCGAACGCGTTCGTAGGCACGCCGAATATCAGCCCCAACGGGACGGCGCCGCGCTGCGAGCACGTGGATTTCCTGCGGCCGGTGGTCGCGCAGTCGGACCGCTGCCAGGAGTGCCAGGCGAACGGTGCGAGCTGGCTCGGCCTGCGGATGTGCCTGACCTGCGGTTGGGTGGCCTGCTCGGACGACTCTCCGCATCATCACGCCCTGGACCACTACGAGGAGACCGATCACCCGATCACCGACGAGCTCGGGCCGGGACCGACACGCAGATGGTGTTACGTCCACGCACGCGCGGTGTGAGCGCGCGGCGATCGCCTTGACGAGACTGTCGCGGCGGCCCCACCTCTGGGAGACTGGAGATCGCCACGGGGACTGGTGAACAGCGAGGAGCTGCAGCATGGAGTTGCGCCAGCTCCGATACTTCGTAACGCTCGCCGAGGAGTTGCACTTCGGCCGGGCATCGGCGCGCGAGCACATCGTGCAGTCGGCGTTGAGCCAGCAGATCCAGCGGCTGGAGCGGGAGCTGGGCGTCTCGCTCCTGGAGCGCAGCACCCACCACGTCGCGCTGACCGCCGCCGGGGCGGCCTTCCTGGTGCAGGCCAGGCGAATCCTGGCAGAGGTGGAGCGGGCGGGCGACGTCGCCCGCAGTGCAGTTCGGTCCGCCCCGGCCCTGCGGGTGGGCATCATCGACTCCGGCTATGACTCGATGCCGCAGATCCTGCACGAGGCACAGGCCCGGCACCCGGATCTGGTGATCCATCAGATCGAGGTCGGGGTCCCTGAGCAGTACCAGCTGCTCATCGACGGCCGTCTCGACGTGGGCATCGGACGGGCGGCGCTGGCGCCCCCAGGACTCCTGACATGGCGATGTAGATCTTGCATGGTCAGGGGTGGGGTTTGACCTGGTAGTGCAGGACGAGGTTGGTGCCGGGGTAGCGGGTGCGGGTGGTGTTCAGCTGCTGGCAGAGGGCGGCCAGGGCGGCGGTCCGCCGGGGCGCGGACAGCGGGTCGAGCCGGATGTGCAGGACTTCCTGGTCGGGGTGGATGTCGCCGCTGCCGGCCAGGGCTTCGCGGATGAGGGCGTAGGCCTCGTCGTCGGCGCGGGCGTAGTGGCCGTGCAGAGCGGACGCGAGAGCGGTTTCGGTGTTGTAGGCGGTCATCCGGATGGCGTGAGTGATCAGCTTGGTCTCGGTGTCCAGGACCACCATGTCCGGGGCCAGGTCTCCCAGGCGGACCCGGGCAGGGGTGGCCGCATGGGCGGCC
The DNA here is from genome assembly GCA_963740575.1 of uncultured Actinomycetota bacterium. Classification (GTDB taxonomy): domain Bacteria; phylum Actinomycetota; class Actinomycetes; order Actinomycetales; family Kineosporiaceae; genus CAVUET01. Next base: position 1,114,308 of record CAVUET010000003.1, read on the forward strand.
TGGGCGGTGGACAGGTACTCGCGGGCGGCCTCGACCGGGGAGTTGAGGTTGTTGAGGATCTGGTTGCTGATCAGCACGGTCTGGCCCGCTGGTGGGGTGCGCAGCGCCAGAAGCGCTGCGTCGCGGCCGGTTTCGGTGTCGGCCAGGTGAGTCTCGGCATCGGTGACGGCGGTCTTGGTGGTGGCCCGGACGGGGTTGGGCACCGCCCGGTCGGGGTCGTCGGGGGTGGCGGCGTAGGAGTCCAGGGCGTCCAGGTCGAAGTGGGTGCGGGCGTAGCGGAAGTAGTTCTCCTCCCGCCAGCGGGAGAACATCCGGTGCGCGACCTGCTCCGGTGTCAGGTCGGTGCGGGAGGTCAGGATGTGGGTCTGGCGCAGTTCGCCGTGCCGGTCGGTCTTGCGGCGGGTGACCTGCCGCAGGACCACGGTCTGGCCTTTGCGCCGGCCTTCGTGGATGGCCAGTTCCGTTGTCCCGTCAGCGATCTCGACGGTCCGGACCCGCGCCCGGTCGTCGGTGAAGGTGATGGTGGTGAACGCAGCGTCCGGCAGGTCGGGAATGGCGCCCTTGCGGTAGGTCAGGATGTCGAACCCGGCCTCGATCAGGTCGGCGAACACCGCCGGGGACCAGCCGCCCCGGTCGAAACACACCGTGGTCGCCCGACCCTGCCCGACGATCTGGCGTAGCTGGGGGGCCAGCCGGGTCAGTTCGCTGGCCAGGGAGGCCGAGGGTTCGGCCAGGACCACGAACAGCGGGTCCCCGTCCGCATCCGTCACCCAGGTCTCCAAGGTGGCGGGGGCGGGGAACTTCAACCGGGCCACATGGGTCTTCTGCACCTGCTTGGTGCCGGTGTAGACGCGGGTGTGCCCGTCCACGTAGAGGAACCCCAGGGCCTCCGGGCGGGTCGCGGCGTGGTGGCGGGCCAACGCCAGCATCCACTCCGAGGCCTTACCGGCGGACGCGAGTTCGCCCAGCTTGCGGCGGATGGTCTTGACCTCCGGGGCCCGGTCCAACCCCAACACCCGACCCAACGCGCTCGGCGGGACCCTCGTGGCGCCCTCCGCGCGCGGCTCACGCAACAACGCCAGGAACACCAGTGTGACCAGCACGGCCTGCAGGTCGTAGAACCCGTCCCGCAACCTGCGGTACGTCGACCGGGCCGTGGCCAGCAGGCCGGTGGCCTGCAGGGCGGGCAGCGCCAACAGCAGGCCCGCCAACGGATACCGCGCCCCCGAACGGAACACCGGCGCCGCACCCTCACCCAGCAACCCCCACCGCGCCAGCACCCGCTCACCGTCCCGGTTGACCGGATCCGGTAACACCGCCAGCTCGCCGACGGCCTCCTGCCCGCCGTCATCGCCGATACCGGGCGCCGGGCCGGCATCGGCTACCGGGTCGGACCCGGCCATCTCCGCCGGGTCGAGTCCCGACTGTTCAGCGGGCTCAGGCACGGCCTCGCCGAGCCGGGACTTCGTGCGCCCCAACGCATTACGGACACTGAACGTGGACACCCCGACCTCCGCCGCGATCACGGTAAGGGTCGCCCCCGCCCGGTCCAGTTCCCGGATCCGCGCCACCACCGCCGATGTCAGCTTGGAGGCGCCCTTCGGGCCCGGCCGGCCCGCGACCAGCCCGGCCACCCCCTGCTCCGACAGCGCCTGACCCCACCGCCACACCGTCCCCGCCCGCACTCCGAACGCGGCCGCGACCTGGACCTGGCTGGCCGCCTTCACCCGCACCAACTGCACCGCCGCCAACCGCCGCGCGGTCTCATCCCCGCGATCCCAGGCGAAGGTGGCCAGGCCATGCACCCACACCACGCCCCCGTCCCCGCCAGCCACCAGATACACCCCGTCGGCGACCTGCACCGCCTCCGCGGGCGGCACCGGCAACGGCAACTGGCTGAGCATCCCCGCCATCCTCCACCACCCCGAAGAACCCGACGACTACACCTGAATTATCTCAAGCCCGGGGCGTTCAAACAAGGTCAGGACAGCAGAAAACATGCACGTCAGCGACGGTTCAGCCCCCGAACCTCATGTCCCCATGTCAGGAGTCCTGGCCCCCGGAGGTCGCCTCACTATTGTTCCGCCGGGATCCATTGGGGGTACTGGTCCCCCGCGACCATCCCTTCGCCGACCTGGAGGGGGTGTCCGTCGCTGCTCTGGCCGCCGAGCCGCTCCTGCTCGCCGAGGACAAGCAGGCCCCCGAGTTCAACCAGTTCGTGGTCGAGATGTGCCGATCGGCGGGGTTCACTCCGAACGTGTACGAGGGCACCGTGGAGAGCGTCCGTGCGGCGGCCGATCTGGTCGCGCAGGGCCGCTGCCTGCACTGCGTACCGTCCTCCTGCATCGCCGCGTTGCCGGGGATCATGTGGCGGCCGCTCACCGAGCCGGCGTCGTACTACCCATGGTCGATCCTCTGGCGGGCAACCGACGATTCCGAACAGGTCCGCACCATCGTCGCCTGCGCCCGAGCCATGTCCACCCGCATCGGCTGGCTGAACACCGTCGATCAACAGGCCCGATCCGGGCCCTGATCCGGGCCGGAGCTCAACGCCTGACGACCGTGAACCCACCGGGCAGCACCTTCACCGTCACCATCGGCGACGCCGCGGACGGCGGCACCGATTCGGCCATGGCCAGCCTTCCCGAGCCGCTATAGACCTCCACCCGCGCCGACCCGGTTCCCGGGACGTTGACCGGCGCCAGCTGAACGCCATGCCCGGCGCTACGCAGAAGGGCAGTGGCATGGCCGCCACCGCTCAGGACGTACCGGGAGATCATCGGCTCGAGCATCATGGCGTCGAGGATCGCCGTGTCCGTGTTCTGCGCGACCGTGCTCGCGGTGACCTGCGTCGCGCCCGCGGGCAGCGGGACCGGCAGGGTGACCGGCAGCAGCGCCCCAGGAGCGGGCGAATCTCCCTGCCCGCCGATGTCGCCGGAGCGGACGACTCCAAGGATCCGCCCCTGGGACCGGAAGGTGGTGACGGCGCTGCTCCCGGGCAGCAGATCCACTACGGGGATCACCAGACGATCCTGGCCCGCGGGCACCGTGAACGTGACCGTGGCGCCGTTGCCGAGTGCCACGTAACCGGTGCCGCCGTACTGCGACTCGCCGGTCCACAACGACGCGGGGGCCACCGCTGCGGCAGCACCGCCGAGTGCGGCGTCCTCGGCCTGGACGGTGGTCGTGCCCTCACGGTCGACGATGGCCGTGGTTCGCGCAAGGGCGGCGATGTCGGGGTTGGCGTCGAGGATGAGCATCGCGAGCAGGCCGTGGATGGTGGACTCCGCGCCGGAGTTGCGGTTCACGCCGCCGTCGGCGCCGATTCCGTCGATCGTGACACCGGTGGTGGGGTCGTAGGCCGCGACGCCGGCCGCGTTGGCGCCGAAGAACCACGCGGCCGTGATCCCGGCCAACCGCCGCGGTCCCCGGGCACCCGTGGCCTGAGCTGTGGCCAGCAGCGATTCCATTCTGGCGTCCACCCCATAGGCGATCTGCGACCCGTCGATCCGGGTCGGCAGGCGTCCGTTGTCCGGACCGCCGGAGGTCAACAGCCACGGGTCGAACGTGCCGGAGTCGGTGGCCGCGACCGCCGCCAGCTCGGGTCTGCCCAAAGTGACGGAGGCCCTGGCCAGCGCGGCCGGCATCTGCGAGGCCCACGCGTGCCAGACCGACAGCGAGAGCGCCCACGGTCGCACGGCCCCGAACGGCCAGTCGCGCGCGTCGCCACCGGCCAGCATCGCGATACCCGCGCCGAGTTCGGCCAGCACCGACCGCGCCGGCCCGCCACCGCCGGCCCGGACGTAGGCCGAGAGGCCGAGCACCGCTTCCGCGCTCGCATCGGCACCGTCCACGACCAGCCAGGCCGGGGCGCGCCGCCCGTCGATGTTCAGGACCTGCCCGTACCTGGCGAGCACCTGCCGGTCCAGCGCGGCGACGGCGAGGTCCATCCGGCTGTGCAGGAATCGCGCGAACGCCGGGTCGCTGTCCCGGAACGCGGCGTAGCCCTCACCGAGCGCCCACGTCGTTCGGGCCAGCCAGTAGGAGGCGCCGCTGTCGGAGGGGTCGGGAGTCTCCGGCGGATCGGCACTCGGGTGCAGGGTGCCGTCCGGTTGCATCCAGAGCACGACGTTGCCGGCGTTCGGTCCCGACGCCGTCTGCAGGTACGTCAGCCCGCGCAACATCTCCAGCGCCGCTGTGCGGCTGCTCCGGGACCCGGTCGCCTTCCAATGACGCAGGTAGACCACTGCCGCGCGGGACATGTCGTCAGCGTTGAAGGCGCCCTGACCATAGGTGTTCGTGACCGGGTCATACCTGCCGCCGCCGACGTGGCGGTAGCTCCCGTCAGCGGTTGGCTCGGCATAGGTCCAGAGCACGTCGATGCCGGGTTCCGTCGCCAGCCGGTAGGTCGTGTGACCCGGCTGGTCCGGCGGGCTGACCCGCGCCCGCAGCCAGTCGAGGTGGGCCAGGTTGGTCAGGGGCCGCGAGCCGGCAACCGCCCGCTGGACGGCTGCCGCCGGTGCGCCGGCAGTCGCGGCCGAGGACGTGGCAGTGAGGCCCAGGGTGGCGCCGGTGAGCACCGCGAGCGCTGCCGCCATGGCGGATCGGGTCAGTACTCCTCGAGAAGGCATGGCGGGGCGAGAGGGCCTGGCGGGTCGAGAGGGCCTGGCGGGGCGAGAGGGCATGGCGGGCTCCTTGGCGATGGTGCTCGGGTCATGGACCGCTGTTGCCGCTGCGGCCGTATCGGTCCGCGATGCGGACGACGTCCTCCCGCCAACCCGGCGCCGCCGAGGACGCCTCGACGAGGACTGCGTCCTCGACGGCACGCAGGCGGTGCAGCACGCCGGCAGTCACGTGGACGGACTGCCCAGGGCTGAGGGCAACCCGGCGCAGGTGATCAGCGTCGGCGCCGATGTCGATCTCGACGCGCCCCGACAGCAGCGCGATGGTCTCGTCCTTCTGCCGGTGGTACTGCAGGGACAGCGACTCGCCGCGGCTGACGTGCAGGAGCTTCCCGCTGTAGGCACCCTCGACGGCGGCGAAGATCTCCTCGTGGCCCCAGGGCTTGTCGACGCGCTGCGCGCCGTGCGGCCCCGCGTCCGGCGGGGGTGGGGATGCGGGCCCGAGCCGGATCGTGCGTCCGTCCCGTGCCGCGTCCCGCGCGGCCTCGGCCACGAGGACGGCCGCCAGGCCCTGCGCACCCCCGCAGGCGGGCGCCTCTCCCGTCTCGGCACACCGCAGAAGATCGGCCATCACCGCCCGGACACTCTCCCGGTAGACCCCGGTCTTCGCCGCGACCCCACCGAGGCTGAGCCCGAGGCGGACGTGGTGCGGGATCGTCAGCGCGGCGCCCCGCCCGTGCGCCCCGGCCGGCCCCGCGTGGCGGGTCACCTGGATCGTCACGCCGGTGTCGGCACCGAGCCGGAACCCGGGGACGTCCAGCAATTGCCGGCCGCCGGTGGCAAGCTCGGCGACGAGGTCGGCGCCGGCGTCGTCGGTCCAGGCGTCCACCGTGGCGTCCACCGGGATCCATCCGTCCACCCGCACCTCGGCACTGCCGTGGTCGATGCGCATCAGCTGGTGTTCGCAGCGGTGGGCGTGACTGAATCCGTGGGTGTGGGTCGCCAGCACGCCGCCCGGGTGTTCGCAGGTCGCGCTGACCAGGTCGGTGACCGGATGCGGGCCGGGGCGGCGGACGGCACTGGCCTGCACGAGGGTCGGAGCCGAGCCGACGAGCAGATGGGCGGCGTCGAAGAAGTGCACCCCGTGCTCGAGGAAGATCCCGCCGCTGACCTCCTCGTCCCAGAACCAGTGCTCCGGGGGCAGATCCTCGTCGCTGGCGTCGTTCTCGAAGCAGTAGCGCTGCACGGGTGGCGAGCAGCCCGCCCGCAGTCGCGTCAGCGCGCGCAGGATCGGGTTGTAGCGCAGGACATGGTCGACCACGAGGACGCGCGAGGCATGAACGGCCGCGGCGACCACCGCTGCGGCATCCCGCCCGTTGGTCGCCAAAGGCTTCTCGCACAGCACATGGCGGCCGGCCTCCAACGCAGCGATCGCGATCCGGGCATGGCTGGACGGCGGCGTGGCGATGACCACCACACCGACGTCCGGGTCCTCGATCAGATCCGTCCAGGTAGGGCTGGCCCGGGCGCCGTGGATCGCGGCGAGGGCGGCCGCCCGCGGCGGCGACGTCATCGGCGACCACTCGCACCGTGACGCCGGGCAGATCGGCGATCGCGTCGGCGACGAAGGTCGCGAAGCGACCCGCGCCCACGACCCCGACCCCCACGGGGATCGCCGCGGGGGTGGTCACCGGCGTTCCAGCCGGGCCACGCCGATCTTGGCGTCGGCCATGCCGTAGAACACGTAGCGGACCTCGTCGATCTCCTCGATGGCGGTCGGGAAGACGACGTTCGGGACGGTGCCCCACCCGCTCGTCCATCGGTCTGCGGCCCGAGCAGCGGTGCTCGGCGTACGGGCCAGCACGCGGGCCGGGTCATCGGGGTCGAGCAGCATCGCTCCGGCCGCGTACACACTGGCCTGCGCCGGCTCGTCGAAGACCCCGGGGCACGACCCCGGTCACGCCGTGGTGCAGGAGCAGCCATCCCTCGTCCACGCGCAGTGGCGGCGGCCCGGCGCCGATCTTCAGCTCCTCGAACGGGTGCGCGGGCAGAGCGACCAGGCGATGGTGCTGGGGGCGGGTCAGCGCGCGGATGTCCTGGCGGACCAGGTCGACCGGTACGTAGGAGATCCAGATCCCCGGTCGCGGGTCGGTGAGCCCTTCGGGCAGGTGCACGGTCTCGCCGGGGCGGAACCAGGCCAGGTCCCACATCGGGCGGTGCAGCATCGCGTAGGACGGACGCCCGGCCTGGATCCGGGACCGGTTCGGGGAAGAAGACGGCGTCCTTGTTGGGGAACAGGCCGAGGTCGGTGCGCAGGTCCGGCTGGTAGCCGAACTGCACGGGTCCGAGCCGCCTCCAGTGGGCCAGATCCTCCGAGACCGCCAGCGCCAGCCGGGGGCCGAGCGGGCCGAACGCCACATAGGTCATCAGGTGCAGATCGAGGCTCGGCACCCAGGTCGTCCGCGGATCCTCGACGCCGGCGTGGTTGGCTCCGCGCTCCCAACCCTCATCCGGGGCCAGCACGACGCCGCGCCGCTGCACGCCGACCGGGACGCCGTCACGCAGCACGAGCCGGGCCAGGCCCACCCGGGAGACATTGCCAGCCGCTACCAGGCGCGGCAGCAGGTAGAGCCGCCCGTCCTGCCCTCGCCCGCTGGCCGGGTTCAGCACGCCCATCGCCTCCAGCGGCTCGCCCGGCTCGGGCGTCATCACGGTCCCGAGCCGGGTGAGCGCGTACGGAACGGTCGCGGTCAGCGGCACGCGGATCAACCCTTCACGCCGAACCCAGGTCGGAGGCGGTGAAATGCCGCTGGAAGGCGGCGAACAGGGCCACGGCAGGGGCCGCCAGCACGCAGGCGCCCGCCAGGATCGCCCCGTAGGGGTTGGTGGCCCGACCGGCAACGTTGCTGATGTAGTTGGCCAGGGACACAGCCAGCGGCTGCATGTCGGCCTGCTTGGTGACCAGGAACGGCCAGAGGAACTCGTTCCAGGGGCCGATGAAGGTCAGCAGTATCGCGGTGAGCAGGGCGGGCCGCACCAGCGGGAGGGCGATGGACCACAGGATGCGCAGCTCGCCGGCACCGTCGATGCGAGCGGCGGCGAAGAGGTCCTCCGGCAGTTGCAGGAAGAACTGCCGGAAGATGAAGACCGCGGTGGAGTTGATCGCGAACGGCAGGATCATGCCCAGGTAGGAGTCGGCCAGCCCGTAGTTGCGCACGATCATCACGTAGAGCGGGATGATCAGCAGCTGGAACGGGATCATCTGCACCAACAACATCAACGCGAACAGTGTGCCCCGGCCGCGGAAGTGCAGCCGCGCCAGCGCGTAGCCGGCGAGCACCCCGAAGACGACCGTGCACAGGATCACTCCGCCGGTGAAGATGCCGGAGTTGGCCAGCGATCTGCACCAGGTTCACCCGCTGGTTGATCTCGCGCGTAGTTGTCGCAGGGTGAAGCCGTGGATCGGGAACGCGCCCCGACAGCGAGGTGTCCGAGTACGGCCTGCAGCGAGCCGATGAGCATGTAGTAGAAGGGGAACAGGAAGAGCAGCGCACCGAGGAGCAAGCACGATGATCCGGGGCCAGGAGCGCGGCCGATACCCATGCCGGCGCCGTCGGAACGGCGATCGGCACGGTCTCCGCCTGGCGGCGCCGGGACGGTAAGTGCCATGTCAGTCCCTCTCCAGTAGCCGCCGGTTGAGCAGGGAGATGAGCAGGACGCCGATCACCAGCAGCACGCCGATCGCCGGCGGCCACGTCGGGGTTCCCCTGCTCGATCCCCTTCTGGTACATGACGAAGACCGGTGAGGCTGGACGCGCCGTCAGGACCGCCGCCGTTGGTCAGCAGGTAGGGCTCGGTGAAGAGGTTGGCGCCGGTGATCGTCGCCAGGATCACCACGAGGGTGGTCGCCGGCCGGACGCCCGGAATCGTCACGTTGGTGAGGGACCGGAACCTGCCGGCACCGTCGACGGAGGCCGCCTCGTAGAGCTCCTTGGGCACGTTCTGCAATGCGCCGAGGTACAGCAGGATGAAGAACCCGAGCTGCTTCCAGGTCACGAAGATCGCGATCACCGGCATGGCCAGCCGGCTGTTGATCAGCCAGGAGGGGCTGGGAGCCAGGCCACCGAGCAGATGGTTGACCATCCCGTCGCCGCTGAACAGGAACAGCCACACCGCCACCACCGCCACGCTCGCGGTGACGTACGGCACGAAGTACGCGACCCGCAGGAAGGACCTACCCCGGATCGCCCCGTTCAAGGCCGTGGCCAGGAGCAGGGCCAGCGCCGCCGTCAGCGGGACGTTGATGACGAGGAATTCCAGCACGTTCAGGAACGAGCGACGGACCCTGGGGTCGGACAGGGCGGTGCGGTAGTTGCCCAGCCCGACGAACGGTCGGGCCACCTGCGCGCCGGGTGCGGCGAAGAAGTAGCGGTGGAAGCTGATCCAGACGGCCAGGCCCAGCGGGTACGCGAACACGGCCAGGAGGAAAGCGGCGTAGGGCGCCGCAAAGGCCATCCCCAGCGGCTGGCGGCCGACCAGGGCCGTCATCCGCGGGTGTGATCGCCTGGGCCGGCTGGTTTCCGGACCGACCGGGCTGGGCGCGCTGGTGGCGGTGCTGGTCATGGCGTCGCCGATCAGGGCTGGGCGGCGAGTTGGTTGTCCTTCGCGGCGGCCTGCTTCAGGGCATCCGCCACGGATACCTTGCCGAAGATGACGGCCGACGTGTACTGGTCGCGGAAGGCCTGCCAGATCGCCACGGAGTTCGAGACGTTGGGTACCTCCACCGTGCGTGCGGCCTGCGAGGCGAACACCGTGTATTCGGGGTGCTTGGCGAAGTAGGCGGGGTAGGCGGCCGCGAGGTTCGCCCGCAGCGGCATCTGCCCGGTCTTGTCCAGCAGCGAGCCGTCCTGCGCCGCGCTGGTCGCGAACTTCACCACGTCCCACGCCGTACCCTGGTTCTTGCACGCGGAGTAGATCGCCACGTTCTTGGCGTCGGAGAAGGTCTTGATCTGATCGGCCGGTTGGCCGTCCGACGTCGGCACCGGGACGACGCCCCAATTGACCTTGCCGGTATAGGCGGCAATGGCCCACGGTCCGACGATCGCCATCGCGGTCTTCTTGTCGGCGAAGGCGTCGCCGTTGTATTTCTCCTTGGGGGCCAGGCCGTTGGCGTACATCTTCTGCCAGAAGTTGGCGACGGTCGTACCGGCCGCGGAGTCGAACGTGGCCTTACCGTCGACCAGTAACTGCTTGCCGCCGCTCTGCGCGAGGTAGAGGGGGTAGAAGTCGAACCACGGCTGGAAGAACTCGCTGGTCGGCGCGGGGTAGATCGCAGCCTTCGCCGCACCGCTGGACACGATCTTCTGGCTCGTGGCCATGAACTCGTCGTAGGTCTTCAGCGGCGGGTTGTTGGGGTCGATGCCGGCCTTCTTCAGGATGTCCTTGTTGTAGAAGATCATCACCGGGTTGGACTTCCATGGCAATTGGTAGTACTTGCCGTCCGGTGACTTGTACTGCGCAGCGGCCGCCCCGGTGCGCGCCTCGATGTACGCCGCGCTGCCCGGGAAGCTGTCCAGGGAGACCAAGCCGCCCTGCTTCTGGAACTGCGGCACGGCCGCCGGAGAGGTGTTGAAGACCAGGCACGGCGCGTTGCCGGCCGTGATCGCTGCGCCGATCACCTCCTCGGAGGTCTTGCCTGCCGGGATCTCCTGCGCGGTGATGACCTCTTTCGGGTGGGCGGAGTTCCAGGCGCCCACCATCGCCTTGGCCCAGGTGATCTCCTCCGGGTTGTTGGACATCCAGATCTTGATCGGACCATGTGCCGTGAGCGCGGCGTTGCTGGTTCCGCCGCCTCCCCCACAAGCTGCCGTGGTCGCGAGGGCCAGGGTGGCCAGGGTTGCTGCTGTCGCCATGCGTCGCATCGGATGCCCCTTCATGGGCGGTCGCAGCGAGGCTGCATCGCCCGGCCGTGCGGTTACCGCGTGCCGTCCTTCTGCCCCGAGATTGCCGCGCCAGGCGGCGTGTCGTCGAGCCGGCGGCGGCGCAGAAGGAGCCGCCGTCGCGCGCCCGCTCAGGATCGATGCGCTGTCATCGGCGCCCGGAGTGCCAACGGGTGCGTCGACCGCCCCTCTGACCGGAGACCAGGTGATAGGCATACAAGAGGACCGCCGCCCCAGCAATGGCAGTGATCCAGGTAGAGATATTGAAGAAGCCCTTGATGCCGGCGACGTGGAAGAGGTTGGTGGCAACGAAACCGCCCACCAACGCTCCGGCAACCCCGAGCAGCGTCGTCATGACGAGCCCCTCGCGATCCATGCCGGGGACCAGTCGTTTGGCGATGATTCCGGCCAGCAGGCCGAGGATGATCCAGGCGATGATGCCCATGCCCGACTCCTGAGAACGCAGTTGCGCCATTGCTGCGACGCGCAGTCTCCACCGCTCGTCGCAGCGCTGCCGGTCGACCGCAGGACGCGATCGCCGGCTGCAGTACCGTGCAAGGTCAGGACATCCCACATTCCGCGCCGCGGAAACAGCCGATCCGGACACAGCCCATCACTGCGATCGATGACCGCGCGCTCGCCTCGTTCTGCACCGCATATCGAAGGTCGTCGGGCAGTTCACCCGGTTGATCCGTCGCTGTGCTGATCACGTCCCGCTGGGGTCGCGCCGGCTGTCATCGCCACGAGTTCGCCCAGCACCTCACGCTCGATGTCGAGGAATGACCTCTCTTCATCCTCGGCGATCCACGTGCCGAAGGCCACGCCGAAAACGGTCACCCCGGATTCCGCGGCGAGCGTGGCCGCCGCCTCGGGGACGCCCCGCGATCGGAGGGCTGCGGCGACCACCGTCGCCAGCCGGCCAGCTTCAACAGCTCCCGTTCCTGCAGCCGGGATTCCCGAGATGACCGTCTGCCGCCGCCTGAAGGGTCGCGGCGCTCGCCGGGAAGAATTCGCCGCGGCCGACAGGGCGGACTCGACCATCTCGAGCGGTGACGCGTGCGGCGGGGCCGCGGCCACCCCGTCCAGGAACGCCTGTCTCCAGCAGTCCTGCCCGCTGAACAGCACCTCGCGCTTGTCGGCGAAGTGACGGAAGAACGTGCGCTCCGTGAGGCCGACGGCCTGGGCGATGTCGCCGCGGTCGTCCTGTCGAAGCCGCGACTGATGTAGAGGTCCATCGCCGCCATCTGTAGGCGCTCGCGCGCACCGGGATCCCATCGCACCATGGCCGCGAGCCTAGTGATGACAGCGGCTGACATAGGCGATACAGTGACAGCAGTTCCTGACATCAACTGACATCATCCGGGTGTTGGTTGGCCGGCATCAAGAAGGAGATCCATACATGCGCGTCTTCGTCACCGGGGCATCCGGCTGGATCGGCTCCGCCACGTCGACGAGCTGCTCGCGGCCGGTCACGAGGTCGTCGGCCTCGCCCGCTCGGACACCTCCGCCGCCTCTCTGGAAGCCAAGGGCGTCCGGTCCGCCGCGGCGACCTCGACGACCTCGACAGCATCCGCGCGGGCGCCGCGACGCGGAGGCCGTGATCCATCTCGCCAACAAGCACGACTTCGCCAACCCCGCCGTCTCGAACAGGCCGAGCGGGCCGCGATCGAGGCAATCGGCGACATCCTCGCCGGTCCGGTCGGCCGTTCCTGTTGGCCTCGGGCGTCGTCCCGGATCGGCGAGTGGTCGTCCCGCCACCGAAGACGATGCGTCACCGTTCCACGGGCCGGACACCCCTCGAGGCGGCAGCGAGAACCTCGCACTGGACTACCTCGCCCGAGGCGTGCACACGGTCGGGGTGCGGTTCGCCCCCACCATGCACGGCGACGGGCGACAACGGCCTCATCGCCACTCTCGTCGCTATCGCGCGGGAGAAGGGCGTTGCCTGCTACATCGGCGACGGTACGAACCGATGGCCCGCAGTGCACCGCTCCGATGCCGCCCGCCTCGTCCACCTCGGACTGGAGAAGGCACCCGCTGGCTCGCTCCTGCACGCGATCGCGCGAGGAAGGAGTCCCCGACACGCCAGATCGCCGAGGCGATCGGCCACGCGCTCGACCTGCCCGTCGCCTCCATCTCGGCCGAGAACGCAGCAGCGCACTTCGGCTGGATCGGCGGATTCTTCGGCATGGACATCCCCGCCTCCAGCTACTCGCACCCAGGAAATCCTCGGCTGGACACCCACCGGCCCCACCCTCCTGGACGACCTCAACACCGGCGCCTACTCCCACGCCTGACGCACCTGCGCGCCAGGCGGTGCCGGACAGGAGGCTCGCGAGTCCCTGGTCGGGAGCCTCACGAGTTCTGGCTGAGGTTGCGGATCGGTGCGCGGGCGGTCCAGCTGGCCAGCATCGTCAGCGCGTCGGCCGACGGCCCGTCGGGTGGGGCGAGGTAGACGTTGAGCCGCTGCCCGGTGTCGCCCGGCAACTCGAAGGCCTCGAAGTCGAGGGTGAGGTCGCCGACGAGCGGGTGGTGGAGGCGTTTGGTGCCTCCGCGCGAAGGAACCCAACAGCGTCGTCCTGAACCTTGGCGAAATCGAGGAAGAAGTCCGACGCGGCACCCTGGTCCCGGTTCCCGGCTCGGGACACTCCGATGCCACCCTGCGGTCGCTGCTGGCGCTGAGCGACGTCATGTCCACCGGCCACCACGCCGCAGCGCTGGCGTGGGCAAGGGCGACACGGTCGCCGTGGTGGGTGACGGCGCCGTCGGCCTGTCCGCGGTCCTGGCCGCGCACCGGCTCGGCGCCGAGCGGATCATCGCGCTGAGCCGCCACCCGCAACGCCAGCAGCTGGCGCGCACCTTCGGCGCCACCGACATCGTCGAAGCCCGCGGCCAGGAGGCGAGCGAGTCGGTCCTTGCCTGCACCGGCGGCGTGGGCGTCGACGCGGCGCTGGAGTGCGTCGGCACCGAGCAGGCGATCGCGACCGCGTTCGCCGTCGCCCGGCCCGGGTCGACCGTCGGCATCGTGGGTGTGCCGCATGGTCAGGTCCCGTTCGCGCAGACGTTCTTCCGCAACGTCGGCTGGCGCGGCGGACCCGCCCCGGCGCGCATCTACATCCCGGCACTGCTCGACGACGTGCTGGCCGGCACGATCGACCCAGGTCGAGTTCTCGACTACGAGACCGACCTCGACCACGTCGCCGACGCCTACGCCGCCATGGACGAGCGTCGCGCCATCAAGTCGCTGATCCGGGTGGGTCGCTGTGACCGCCGGCAGCTGGACCGACGCGGACCTGCGCCGGGTACGCCCTGACACCACCATGTGGGTCGTCCGCGTCGGCGCCGACCTGTACGTCCGGTCCGCCGGTGGGCCGCACCGGCCGTGGTACCGGCACGCACTCACCAGCGGCGTCGGCCGCATCCGGGCGGGCGGGATCGACAGCGACGTCACCGGTCCCCCAGCGCATCCGGTCTCCATCCGCCTCGTCAAGACCGGACCAGACAGGAGCCCATCATGAGCGACGTGGTCGTCGTCATCGGACCAGCCTCGATCGGACAAGCGATCGCGCGGCGCGTCAGCACCGGCAAGCACGTCGTCCTGGCCGACCTGCGGCAGGCAAGCAGCGACGCCGCGGCCGAGATCATGCGCAACGCCGGATTCGACGTGAGCACGACGACCGTGGACATCTCCTCCCGCGAATCGGTCCACGCGCTCGTCGAGGTCGCAACCAGCTTCGGTGCCGTCACCGACCTCATCCAGGCCGCCGGCGTCTCACCCAGCCAAGCGCCACCCGACGCCATCCTCGCCGTCGACCTGTACGGAACCGCCGTCGTACTGGAGGAGTTCGGCAACGTCATCGCCCCGCGCGGCGCCGGAGTCGTCATCGCCTCCCAGTCAGGGCACCGCCTCGGCGCCCTCACACCCGAGCAGACACCGCCCTGGCGACCACCCCCGCCGAGGAGCTGCTGAAGCTGCCCATGCTGCAGCCCGACCAGGTCATCGACACGCTGCACGCCTACCAGCTCGCCAAGCGCGGGAACGCCTTGCGTGTGATGGCCGAAGCGGTCCGCTGGGCCAAGCGCGGCGCCCGCATCAACACGATCAGCCCCGGCATTGTCATCACCCCACTCGCCGTCGACGAACTCACCGGGCCCCGCGGCGAGGGCTACCGGAGAATGATCGAACTCAGCCCCGTCGGGCGCGCAGGTACTCCCGACGAGGTCGCGACCGTCGCCGCGCTCGCGCCCCAGTTATGACCGACGGCCGCGTCTGCATGCTGGCGCGCACCGATCCGGAACTCGTCGAGGTCTTCGACAGCTTCGCCTTCGACGAGGCCCTGCGGCACAGCGACCTCGCCACCCGGACCCGGCTGATGACCCAGCTCGCCGCGCTGATCGCCGTGGAGGCGGTGACGGGGAAGGTGTTCGACGTCCTGCAGGCGACCAACGACGTCCTCACCGAGCGGGGCGTCGAACTGCCGCTACCGGGCCAGTCGACGACCCCGGAAACCCGCGCGGAGCAGGGCCTGACGGTCCAGCAGCAGATCATCGGCGCGGACAGCGTCGAGGCCATGTACGCCTCGGCACGCGAGGACGAGCAGCACCGACTTCGTCCTCACCGACGACGTGCTCGACTGCATCGACCAGATCGTGCCCCCCGGCGTCACCCTCAATCCCGCCGACAACGGCTGGGTCAGCCCCTGTCTGCAACCCGCCGCCCGCCGACGGTGAACCAGCGCAACAACGACCCAAGTGCAGCGAGCAACCTGGAGGTAAGCACCATGGCAGTCGCGAGCACACCCCTTCTCACGCTGAACAACGGCGTCCAGATCCCTGCCCTGGGTTTCGGTGTCTTCCAGACGCCACCGGAGCAGACCGTCGCGGCCGTCGAGGCGGCGCTGGCCACCGGCTACCGTCACATCGACACCGCTGCGGCGTACGGCAACGAACGCCAGGTCGGCGAGGCGATCCGCCGCAGCGGTCTCGACGGCTTCGAGATCTTCCTCGAGACGAAGATCTGGATCAGTGACTACGGCTGCGACAAGACGCTGCACGCCTTCGACAAGAGCGCGCGCAAGCTCGGGATCGACCGGATCGACCTGCTGATCCTGCATCAGGCCCTGCCGGGTGAGTTCGAGCTCACCGTCGGCGCCTACCAAGCGCTGCAGGCCCTATTGGCCGACGGCAAGGTCCGCGCGATCGGGGTCAGCAACTTCATGCCCGACCACCTGGCCCGGCTCCTGGACGCCACATCGGTGGTCCCGGCGGTCAACCAGGTCGAGATACACCCCTACTCCCAACAGCCCGACGTGCTGGCGGCTGATGCCGAACACGGCATCGTGTCCCAGGCGTGGTCACCGATCGGCGGCATCACCTTCTACCCCAACGGCTCGCACGGCAGCACCCTGCCGGACCCCACCATCGGGAAGATCGCCGCAGCGCACGGCAAGACACCGGCCCAGGTGATGCTGCGCTGGCATCTTCAGCAGGGCCGCCAGGCCATCCCGAAGTCCGTCACTCCCTCCCGGATCGCGGAGAACTTCGACGTCTTCGACGTCGAACTCGCCGCAGACGAGCTGGCTGCCATCGACTCGCTCGACACCGGCGTGCGTGGTGGCCCGCAGCCGCAGGACATCACCCGCGAGGCGTTCGGCCGCGACATTCCCGAGGCATGAGGAGCAGCCAGATGCAGGTCGTCCCGCCGGCCCCGACGACGAAAAACCCGCCCGAGCATTTCACCGGCGACGTCTGGGTGGACCCGATCGCGTCCCCTCGGGATCAGGCGCAGCGGATGGTCGTGGCCACGGTGCGATTCGCGCCCGCGGCCCGCACCGCGTGGCACTCCCATGCCCGCGGCCAGACCCTGCACGTCACCCAAGGCGTCGCCTGGGTCCAGTCACGTGGCGTCGAGAAGGTCGAACTGCACGCCGGCCAGACCGTCTACTGCCCGCCCGGCGAGGAGCACTGGCACGGCGCCGCCCCCGACTCCTTCATGGAGCACCTGGCGATGCTCGACAACGCCGACGACCCGGCCACCACGACGACCTGGCTCGAGCACGTCGCCGACGAGGAGTACCTCGCCTGATCCCGACGCATCACGAGTCAGGGGCTTCGCGATCGATCTGCTCCCGGAGTTCGTCCATCGGCGTACCAGAAAGTCCTCGAAAGAAATCCGGGAGGCGGTGTCGGATCGGGGCAGAGGCGTTCGTAGCAGGGGTGAGAGGCCGCCCACGAGGGGCGCCCCCAAGGAGAAGGGAACCGCGATCATGAAACTGACGACCACCACGCAGGTCTCCGTCGATGGGGTGATGCAGGGAAACGGCGGGCGGCATCCGGACCTCGACCGCCGGATTCGAGCGCGGCGGATGGGCCAGGCCGCTGTTCGACAGCGAGGCCATGACGTTCGTCGACCAGGTGTACCAGCGCGCCGACGCGTTCCTGTTCGGCCGGCGGACCTACGAGCTCTTCGCCGGCTACTGGGGCGTGAGGGAAGATCCGGGCAGCGGCCCATCGTCGGATGCCTTGAACACGAAGCCCAAGTACGTCGCATCGAACACGCTCACCGAACCGCGCTGGGCGGACACGACCGTCCTCTCCGGCGACCTCGCGGCGGCCATCGGCGAGCTGAAGGCCAAGCCGGGGGGTGAGCTGCAGGTGCACGGCAGCGGCGCCCTGACCCGGTGGCTGCTCGAGAACGACCTCGTCGACGAGATGAATCTGCTCATCGTCCCGGTGGTCGTCGGCCAGGGCACGCGGCTGTTCCCCGACAACGGCCCGGACATGGCGCTTGACCTGGTCGAATCGCGAGCCTTCCCGAAGGGCATAACGCTCCAGGTCTACCGGCCGGCCGGGCGCCCGCAGTATGCAACCGACTGAAGTCACGGGGTGAGCGGCCGACCCACGCAGGGTGCGTCGCCACAGGGCCACAGGAGATGATCCGAGATGCAGTACCTGGTTTCCGTGATCGACGACACGGCCGGCCTCGCCACCCCGGACGAGCAGGCTGCCATCGACGCGTTCAACGACCGGCTCAAGGCGGAGGGTCACTGGGTCTTCGCCGGTGGCCTCGCGGCGCCCAGCTCGGCCACCGTCATCGACAACCGAGGCGAGGAGGCGATGTTCACCGACGGGCCCTTCCTGGAGTCGAAGGAGTACCTCGCCGGCTTCTGGATCATCGAGGCCGCCGACCTCGACGTGGCGCTCAAGCTCGCCGCCGAGGGGTCGAAGGCCTGCAATCGGAAGGTCGAGGTGCGGCCGTTCCTGTGAGCGTGGTCGACGTCCGGGAGGCGATCACCCAGGCCCACCACGAGGAGTGGGCCCGGGTGGTCGCCTCCCTGACCAGGCGTTTCGGTGACCTCGACATCGCCGAGGAGGCGGCGGCCGAGGCGTTCGCGACCGCCGTCGAGCGGTGGCCGGCCGACGGCGTACCTCCCAACCCCGGCGCCTGGCTGACCACCACCGCCAACCGCAAGGCCATCGACCGGATCCGGCGCGAGAACAAGCGCGACGACAAGCAGAAGGAGGCTCAGATGGTGTACGACGACGACCCGCCCGAGCCTCTCGGCGCCATCGACGACGAGCGGCTCCGGCTGATCTTCACCTGCTGTCACCCGGCGCTCGCGATGGAGACCCGCGTGGCGCTGACGCTGCGCATGGTCGGCGGTCTGACCGTGCCCGAGATCGCCCGTGCCTTCCTGGTGCAGGAGACCGCCATGGGGCAGCGGATCACCCGCGCGAAGGCCAAGATCAAGGCGGCTCGCATCCCCTATCGGGTGCCGTCCGCGGAGGATCTCCCGGCACGCGTCTCCGGCGTACTCGCCGTCCTCTTCCTCGTCTTCAACGAGGGCTACCTGGCGACCGGCCCCGACACCGATCCCGTACGTCACGACCTGACCGCCGAGGCGATCCGGCTCACTCGCCTGATCCGTGCCCTCATGCCGGAGGACGGTGAGGTGGCCGGGCTGCTGGCGCTGATGCTCCTCACCGAGGCCCGCCGCACCGCCCGGGTTTCGGCGAGCGGCGAACTGGTCGCCCTCGACGAGCAGGACCGTGGGGCCTGGGACGCGGCGCTGGTCGCCGAGGGTCATCGGCTGGTGCGCGAGCGCCTGCGCCGCCGGGGTGGCTCCGGGTCGCTACCAGATCCTCGCCGCGATCAACGCCGTGCACACCTCCGCCCGCGACGTACGCGACACCGACTGGTCGCAGGTCGTCGCCCTCTACGACCAGCTCGTCCGCCTCGACCCCTCGCCGATCATCGCCCTCAACCGGGCCATCGCGGTCGCCGAGCTCGACGGCCCGGAGGTGGCACTGGCGGCCGTCGACCGTCTCGAGGACAAGCTGGCCGGCTATCACGCCTACCATGCGACCCGCGCCGACCTGCTGCGCCGGCTGGGCCGCAGTCAGAAGTCGCGCGCGGCGTACGACAAAGCCATCGAGCTGGCGGGCAACACCGCCGAGACCGCCTACCTGACACGCCGCCGCGACCAGCTGGGGTAGTCCTGATCGGCTTGCGCGATGGGCTGCGTCCCGGTGAGCAGTAGGTGCCCGGTCGCGGCTGCCATCATTTCGGTATGGCAGACAACTCCGTTGACCAACCATGGCCAACCGATCCGGACAAGGCCCGCGCCGAAGCGGCAAAGGCGCGCGCGGACGCCTTGGCCGCAGTGCAGAAGCACATGGCCGACCCGGAAGTACGCAAGGAGTGGATCCGCCAGAACGATCTGATCTACAGCGCGCTGATCGCTATCGGCGTCGTCATGGTGCAGCCCTTCCTCCAGGTATCGAAACTCGACCTGTCGGCGAAGATATGCGTCATCTCCTTCGCGATCGCTCTACCGGTGTTGTCGGCGCTCGTGCTGGTCACCCACCAGGAGAACTTCCGCCAGCGGGAAAGCCGGTCCACGTTGGTGGAGGTTGGACGGAACGTTGGGCAGCTCGCGGCGGCCATCGGGGTCGGTGCGGCCTTCTGGCATATCAGCTGGATCGCCGGCGTTGCCGCCATCGTAGCCGCCTGCTTCGGCATCGCGATCCACAGCGCTGGCTACTCGCGCCTGGAGTTGGGGAACCGCAAAGCCGAGTGACCGGCATGCTTCCCGCAGACACCCGGCTGGCCGCTACCGGAGCGGGCCGAAGAAGGCTTGCAGGTCGGCCGCCAACTCGGTCGGTGATTCCATGGCTGGGAAGTGCATGCCGCGGGGGAACTCGCTCCAGTGTGCGTCCGGCGGCGCGGGAACCAGTTTGCGCACGGTCTCGTCAGCGCCGAAGACCGCGAACCCTTGCGGCACTGCCATCGGTGCGCCCCATTCGGTGGAGTGCGCCCGGTCGTACAGGGTGTGCGCGGCGCTGGCGCCGGACCCGGTGAACCAGTACAGGCTGACCGTGGTCAGTAGTTGGTCCCGATCGACCGGCAGATCGGTCCAGTCCTGGACTTTCTCGGCGATCCACGCGAGCTGTAGCAGCGGGGAGTCGACCAGGCCGTAGCCGATGGTCTGTGGCCGGCTGTTCTGGATCGCCAGGTAGCCGGAGCCGTCGGTGCGGAAGGCAGCCATCCGGCTCAGGATCAGCTTGTCCAGCGGGTCGTTCTCGTCCAGCCGGTCGGCCAGCCCGGGCAGGAAGGTGGCGGTGGCTGCGGCCGTCAGCGGATCGGTGACCACGTGCACGCCGATCACGTGCTCGGCGTCGAGGCCGGCGACCAGGCCGGACACGCCGGCGCCGACATCGCCCCCGTGCAGGCCGTATCGCTGGTAGCCGAGCCGACGCATGAGCTGGGCCCACGCCCGCGCGGTGCGGCCCATCGCCCAGCCGGTCCCGCTGAGCGGGGTGGAGAACGCGTAACCAGGCAGCGACGGCGCGATGACGTGGAAGGACCAGGCCCGCCGCGACTGGACCAGCGCCGACCTGGCCGACCGGCTCGGCGTCACCACCCGCACTGTCCGCAAGGACGTCGACCGGCTGCGCGGTCTGGGCTACCCGGTCCACGCCCGGCCCGGCGTGAACGGTGGTTACCGGCTCGGCAGCGGAGCCGACCTGCCGCCGCTGCTGCTGGACGACGAGGAGGCAATCGCGGTCGCGGTCGGACTGCGGACCGCCGCGAGCGGATCCGTCACGGGGATCGAGGAGGCCTCGGTGCGGGCGCTGGCCAAGCTCCAGCAGGTGCTGCCGTCCCGACTGCGGCACCGGATCAGAGCCATCCAGCTGTACACCGTGCCGGTGCCGCGCGCCCGGCCCGCAGGTGGATCCGGAGGTGCTGACACTGATTGCGGACGCCTGCCGCGACCATGAACGACTCCGGTTCGACTACCAGGCGCATTCCGGGGCGGGCAGCCGCCGCTCGGTGGAGCCGTACCGGCTGCTGAATGACCGCCGCCGTTGGTATCTGCTCGCTTGGGACCTGGACCGGGACAGCTGGCGCACCTTCCGGGTGGACCGGATCCGGCCGCGGCCCCCGACCGGTCCGAGGTTCGCCCCCCGCGCCCTGCCGCCGGACGGGGAGGTCGCGTCGCAGTTGGCTCGCGGCGTGACCCAAGCGTCCTGGCGGTACCGGGCGCGGGTCATCGTGCACGCCCCCGCCGCCCACGTACGACGCCGGCTGCCGTACCCGGCCGAGGTGCTTTCCCTGGACGAGAACCGGTGCACGTTCGAGCCGGGCTCGGACCATCCGGAAATGCTCGCCCTCTACCTGGGCCTGCTGGACGCGGAGTTCACGATCGTGGACTCACCCGAACTGGTGGCGGCGCTGGGCAAACTCGTCAGGCGCTACCAGACCGCGATCGACACGGCCGGCCTGACCGACCGGTGAATCACCGCTCGGGTCCCGCCTGGCCAGGTCCCACACGAACTGGACCGTCGGGCACCTACCCGAGACTGACCGGCCCGCCACTCCCGAGCAACGAACAGCCGCGATGATCGCGGCTTCAGCTGGCGAGGTTCTCGGACGGTAGCGGGAGGAGCTGACCGAGGTGATGGTGTCCGTGGTCGGTGAGGCGGACGGCGCGACCAGTGCCGGTTCGGGTGACCCATCCGAGGTGGAGCAGCCGGCTGGTGAGAGCGGCGGGTAGGCGTCCGGCGATGTGGTAGCGGCGTTCGGTCCAGTCCAGGCAGGGGCGGACCACTGGCCGCTTGCCGTGCGGATCGAGGTCCAGGTGCAGTGGGTCCAGGGGGGGTGAGGTCGGCGACGGAGTGGTCAGTGGTCAGAACTCCGGTGGCGATGAGGGCATCGGTGAGGGTGACCCCGAGCCGGCCGGCGAGGTGGTCGTAGCAGGTGCGACCTGCGCGGAGCCGTTGCGAGGCGTTGGCCTGACGCAGCGAGCGGACGGGGGCGGTGCCGGCCAGGATGCCGAGGGCTTCCAGGGCAGCGGCGACGTCCGGTCCGGCGAGGCGGAAGTAGCGGTGGCGGCCCTGCCGGGCATCCAGGACGATCCGGCCAGCGAGCAGCTTGCCGAGGTGTTCGCTGGAAGTGGGCGCCGTGACTTCGGCGGCGCGGGCGAGTTCGCCGGCGCTACGGAACCGGCCGTCCAGCAGCGCCAGGCAGATCGCAGCCGTCGGCCAGCCAGGGATGCTCACGCCTCACTCTGGCGGGCAACGAAGATCCTCACCATCGGGTACGCGTCAGCCCGTCGTCCAGGGACGGAGCTTCTCAGGGTTGCGGATGACCCAGATGTGCGTGATCCGGTCACCGGCGACGTCGAACGCGAACACCGTCACGGTGACGCCGTCCTGCTGGGCGACCAGTCCGGGTTGGCCGTTGACGGTGCGCTCCTGCAGCGTAATGTCGCTCCTACCCGGTTGGCGAGTTCGACCCAGGCGTGCGCGATCTGCTCGCCGCCTTCGATCGGGTGCAGGAAGGCACGGCGAGGCCGCCGCCATCGGCGATTGCCGTGGCGTCGGGGTCCAGCAGGCCCACCAGGGCCTCGATGTCCTTGGCCTCCCAGGCCTTCTTGAACTCGCGGACGATCTCGGCGTGCTGCGCAGGCGAGGTCGCGGGGGCGTGCGCGGCATGGAGGCGACGGCGGGCCGAGGAGGCCAGCTGGCGACAGGCTGCCGGGGTGCGCGCGACGATCTCGGCCACTTCGGCGAAGGAGTACCGGAAGACGTCGTGCAGGACGAACGCGACGCGCTCGGCCGGCGTCATCGAGTCCAGGATGACGAGGAAGGCCATGCTGGACCGACTCGTCGAGGGTGACCCGGTCGGCCGGGTCGGTGCGTGCCGCTGCGCCGACTGCCGGGTGACGTGCCCGGCAGCGGCTCGGGAATCCATTCGCCGACATAGCGTTCCCGCCGCACCCGAGCCGAGCCGAGCAGGTTGAGGCAGGTCCGGCTGGCGACTGTCGTCAGCCAGGCGCCGGGCGACTCGATGGCGTCCTGCTGCTCGCGCGACATGGCATACCAGCGGGCGTAGGTCTCCTGCACGGCGTCCTCGGCCTCGGCCAGCGAGCCGAGCAGCCGGTAGGCGAGGTTGATCAACTGACGACGCTCGCTCATGACCGCGGCCAGGCCCGGTCGTCGTCTCCTGGCTCGGACGGCTGCGCATCGCCTCGCCGCTCTTCCCTCGATCGCTGCCGCCTCACCAGTACGACACCACAGCCCAGCCGGAATGTGAGGTGACACGCCACCTCACATTCCGCGCGGCTGTCCTGTCGAACCGTGAGCGACGAACCACCGCGACCCACCCAGCCAGGAGGCACCATGACCACACCGATGCCGACGACATCGTTCGCCGAGCCGGCGCCCGTCAGCGGCTCGAGCGGGCGGCCGCCGCGTTGACGGCGCACGGCTTCACGCGTCGAGATTCTCGACGACGCCGCTGCGGCGCGCACCCGGGTCAAGGAGCTGATCCCCGAGGGCGCCAGCGTGTTCACCGGGGCGAGCGAGACCCTGCGGCTGTCCGGTATCGAGCCGGACATCAACGCCAGCGGGCGGTACGAAGCCATCAGGACGCGCGGGCCCGGCATGGACCGGGCCACGGAACTGGACGGGATCCGGCGGCTGATCTCAGCTCCCGATGTCATCGTGGGCAGCGTGCACGCGGTCACCGAGACGGGCTCCCTGGTGATCGCCTCGGCAGCGGCAGCCAGCTTCCCGGCTACGCCGGCGGCGCCGCGCGCGCGATCTGGGTCGTCGGGGCGCAGAAGGTGGTGCCCGACCTGAGCGCCGCGCTGCGCCGGGTCGAGGAGCACTGCCTCCCGCTGGAGAGCGGCGCGCTATGAAGGTCTACGGAGTGCCCAGTGCCATCAACCGCCTGCTCGATCCTCAATGCCGAACCCGAGCCCGGGCGTGGCATCGTACTGCTACTGCGCGAGGCCATCGGGTTCTGAGTCGTCGACAACCCAAGAACCCGCACCGAACTTGAGGAATGAGGAGCGATGCCGACGGAACGTGAGGTAGCCCAAGCCCTGATCAGCCAGCGGGTTGACAAGATTGTCGAGGGAATCCAGGCCAAGGATCTCGACGCCCTGCGGCGGCTCTACGCCACCGACGTCGTGTCCTTCGACGTCGAGCCGCCGCTGCAGCACGTGGGGATCGAGGCGAAGCTGGAGAACTGGGCGAAGGCGTTCACGATCTTCTACAACGTGACCTATGAGATTCGCGATCTAACGCTGACCGTGGGCGATGTGGTGGCGTTCGGGCACGGCTTCGGCCGGCTCAGCGGCACGCTGGTGGACGGGACAGCGACGAGCGGCACGTGGGTCCGCCTCACGTTGTGCTTCCGGAAGATCGACGCCGAATGGCTGATCGTGCACGACCACGTCTCCGTGCCATTCGACCTGCCCAGCGGACGAGGAGTTGCCGACCTACAACCCTGACCCGTCGCAAGAAGTGTGCAGACGCGAAGTACCTGACGACCTCCGTGAGACCATCGTGGCCAACGAGACCCTGCGGCTACCTCGGTCTCCGCGCTCCGGCGGCGGATCGGATTCGGTGGCTTGTGGCCATCCTTGCTCGGCTACCACGACGAGTGCCAATGGCGCGTCCGGCAAGCCTTGCGTGACGCCGGGTTCGTGGTCGGATTCGACTACGGCCGAGCCGCCTGCCGCCGATGTGACGGCCGACCTCGCGAAGGAGCGGATCAAGGTCGAGCGACGATCGTGTACGTCGCTTGGTGCTGGTCGATCCTTGGGATGACTTCATCGACCAGACGACCAGCACCGTGGATCTTCGGCCTGACCAGGTGCCAACGGCAATCGAGGTCGAACTGCGTGTCGGGTGCGATCACCAGTACTTCACAAGGCGCGAGCCGGCATCGTCGCTTCGCATGGACGCTCGTTGTCTGGCGGCACCCACGCTTGTCATCGCCAATCAACTCCACGTCCACGCGGCCAAGCGGATGACCACAGTCCTCGCGACCGCGAACGTGGACGTGATGGAGGACGCCCCCGGACTGTCTCTCTTCGACCCACGGTCCTGCGAGACCATCGTGTGGTTCCTCAATGACGACAACGCCGGCTGACGTGCCCCTACTGGAGTGATCCACGGGCCAGGTCGGCCAGCACCTGCGCAAGCGTCTGGTCGTCGGCCGTAATGCCACCTTCCGGATGCCCCAAGCCCCGCAGGAGCACGAACCGGGTCCCCCGAAGGTACTTCTTGTCCCTCAGCCAGGCCTCCCGCATCGCGTCCAGTGAGAACTCTCCTGCGGTTGGCAGCCCGAGGGACGTGAGCAGCCGGCGGTGTGCCTCCACCATGGCCGCATTGGCAAGGCCCTGTCGGTAGGCCAGCAGAGCAGCGGCCATGAGTCCCAGCGACAGACAATCGCCGGGACCGCCTCGGTCGCTCCGGACGGCTTCCATTGCATAGGCGAACGTGTGGCCGTAGTTGAGGAACAGTCGATCGCCTTCATCCCGCTCGTCTCGACTGACCACGTCCGCCTTGACCTCGATGCTTCTGCTGACCACGGCACGGAGCGTGTCGTCATCTCCACGACGGATGGCAGCACTGTTGTCAAGCACGAACTGAAGCATGTCCGAAGCACTGATCAGCGCATGTTTGGCGATCTCGGCGAGCCCCGGTACGAACCCACGCGGCGCGCTCTGTCGCGCGATGGCCACGTCGCTGACCACTACCGACGGCTGGTGCACAGTGCCGACCAGGTTGTGTCCGTGCCGAACGTTCAGGCCGTTCTTCCCACCCACTGACGAATCTGCCTGAGCCCCGAGGGTTGTCGGCACGAGGATGAGCTTCATACCTCGGTTGAACGTTGAGGCGACAAATCCGGCGAGCTCGCATACCTCCTCTCCGCCGACCGCGACGATGAGGTCGCCCTTGTGGACGGCATGCTCCTCAAGAACGACCACGACATTCGCGTAGACGTCGAGCGTCTTGGCTCCCGGACCGTCCGGCACCGTCGCCGTCACGATCTGCAAGCCATGCTGGCGGAGTTGGCCTGCCACGCGCTCCGAAACTGTCCGGTCCGGCCCTGTCGCGATCAGAACTGCGTTCTCCGCGTTCGGCGTTTCAGGCATGAGGCGGCCGACGTGTTCAACGAGCCCTGCACCGATGTGCGCGCGGTAAGAGCCACCTACCGGTGTCACAAAGACACTGCAGGAGCCGGGAGGTAGCTCGGGGAAGGTCTTGAGCTGAGACAAGACTTCCAGGGCGACGGCATCCGGTCGACGACCATTCGTGTCCACCATGATCGCGGACAGGTCCTCGTAGATGGGCAGCCGCGTCTGGTAGACCTCTAGGAGATCCGGCCTGTCCAGCAGGGGCCGGTATTCGTCCCCCCACACGCGTGCCATCGCTTCGGGATAACCGACTTGCAGGTAGACGACGTGTGCATTGCGGAGCACAGCCCTGGTTCGCCCGTCCCCGAGAGCGCCACCTCCGAGGGCCAGGACCGCGTCCTCGCCACGGACCAGACCGGCCACGGTCGTGTGCTCGATCTCGCGGAAGTAGGACTCCCCCTCATCCACGAAGATGCTCTTGATCGTTCGGCCGAGCCTCTGTTCGATCAAGACGTCCGAGTCGACGAAGGGCAGGCCGAGGCGCTCGGCCAGGATGTGGCCGACGGTGGTCTTGCCGGCGCCCATGAAGCCGACCAGCACGACGATCATGGGAAGTCACTCCAAGCTCGGGTCCACGCCATTCCCGTTTCCGGCCGGAGTCTATCCGCCCCAGGTCATCAGCCTGATCCTCAGCCGGGTCAGACACCGAGGTAGATGCGGCGTACCTCGGGGTCCTGACGGAGCTCGTCGGCCGGCCCATCCATGACGATCTTGCCGTTCTCCATCACGTAGCAGCGCTGAGTTACCTCGAAGGTCAGCTTGGCGTTCTGCTCCACGAGAAGCACGCTCACGCCGGATGCGCTGAGACGCTGAATGACGGCCAGCACCTCATCAACAAGCCTGGGGGCCAGTCCCATCGACGGCTCGTCCAGGACGAGAAGCCGGGGCCTGGACATCAGGGCACGGCCGATCGCAAGCATCTGTTGCTGGCCTCCCGACAGGGCGCCCGCGATCCGGGATCGCATGTCCCCTAGGAGCGTGGGTCGGTAACACGTGAGGTGGGGTGCTTCGCGGGTGTCCGGTTTGGCGGGATCATCTGGTGTGGCTGGTGATCGGGACGACGAGGGCCTGTTCGAGTTGGCGCCGGCGCCGGGTGTTGGGGGCATTCCCGGGGAGCTGAAGCTGCCGGTGGACAAGAGGTTCCGGGCGTTCGACCCGGACCAGATCTTGTTGTTGCCGCCGTCGCTGGATGAGTGGCTGCCAGCGGATCACCTGGCCCGGTTCGTCGCCGATCTGGTGGATGAGCATCTGGACCTGTCGCGGATCCGCGCGAAGTACACCGAGTCGCGGGGTGGGCCGCCGTACGACCCGCGGTTGATGGTCCGGCTGCTGATCTACGGGTACTGCACCGGGGTCCGGTCCTCCCGCAAGATCGAGAAGGCGTGCAGCGATGTGGTGGCGTTCCGGTGGCTGGCCGCCGGTGCCGGCCCGGACTACCGGGCGATCGCCCGGTTCCGCAAGCGGCACCTGTCCGCGTTGGGGCACCTGTTCACCCAGGCGTTGGCGTTGTGCCAAGCCGCGGGCATGGTCCGGCTGGGGCAGGTCGCGTTGGACGGCACCAAGGTCCGCGCGAACGCCTCCCGGCGCAAGGCGATGAGCTACGCCCGGATGACCACCCGGGAGAAGGCCCTGGCGGAGGAGGTGTCGGCGATGTTGTACGACGCCGAAGCGGTCGACAAGGCCGAGGACGCCGCCTACGGCCGGCATGGCAGGGACGACGACCTGCCCCCGGACCTGCGCCGCACGACCGACCGGCTGGCCAAGATCCGCCAAGCGAAGGCCGCGTTGGAGGCCGAGGCCGCCGCTGCGGCGGGCGAGCACGCCGCCGACCTCGCTCGCCGTCAGGGCGCCGACGAGGACACCGTCGCCGAACGCGCCGCCGCCGCGGCCGCGGCCGACAAGGCGGTGCCCAAACCGAAAGCACAGCGCAACTTCACCGACCCCGACTCACGGATCATGAAGACGTCCGACGGGTCGTTCCACCAGTGCTACAACGCTCAGGCCGTCGTCGACGCCGACCACCAGGTGATCATCGCGACCGGCCTGGGCCAGTGCGCCGCTGACGTCGCCAACCTGATCCCGATGACCGAACAAGCCACCACCAACACCGGAACCGCACCCGGGCAGGTGTTGGCCGACGCCGGGTACTGCAGCGACGACAACCTCGCCCAGCTGGCCGACCTGACTGCCCAGACCGGGACCGAGTTCTTCATCGCCACCGGCCGCACCAGCCACGACGAGCCGGTCCCGCCCGCACCGCGCGGGAGGATCCCGAAGAACGCCACCCGCCGGCAGCGGATGGCACGCAAGCTACGCACCAAACCCGGACGAGCGGCCTACGCCCGACGCAAGGCCATCGTGGAGCCGGTGTTCGGGCAGATGGCCACCCTGCAGAACGCCCAACACCTCCTCCTCCGCGGACTGGACGCAGCCCGCGGCGAATGGCTACTCCTGGCCGCCTGCCACAACCTGCGCAAACTCCACGCCCACCTCGGTGTCCCGGGCCTGGCCGACCTGACGACCCCCTGAACCGGCCCTCGGCCAGACCCCCGGCCCAGCCTCCCATCTCCCACCAACCGATTCCCGGCCCCTCGAACGCCTCAGCAGGCCCCCGCCAGCCCCCAAGGCCCACGCTCCGCCCCGACCCCCGGCACCGCCGCCACCACCCCCGCCGAACGGGTTACCGACCCACGCTCCTAGCACCGGGAAGAGCTGGTAGATCTCCTGCAACTGCTGGATCGGGCCAGATTTCCAGGGTCTGGTGTAGGCGCCGAGCAACAGGTTGCGCTCCACCGACAAGCCCGCGAAGACCCGCCGCCCTTCGGGGACCTCGAGGGTCCGATCCGCGGGGGACAAGGTTCGTCGGCCCCGTGGAGGTCCGTCGTGGATTAGCACAGCGATTCGCCGGCATCCCGGACTTTCACTACAGCGATGACGAGCACTGGGTGTCTGGCAGTCACGCGGTGTCGAAGTGGCTGCTGACCGGGACGACGTCGGCCGGCGACAGCATCTCCGTCCGCGGTTGTGACCTGTTCGATGTCGGCGGCGACGGCAAGATCTATCGCAAGGACTCGTACTGGAAGATCGTCATCTGACTTCGTCGGTCTGGCGCCCGGGTCTGGGGAGTCGACGGACGCCTGGGCGGACTTCCTGACCGACCTGGGCGAGCGCGGCCTGCCCAGCCCGCTGCTGGTGGTCTCCGACGGCGCCAAGGGTCTGATCGCCGCGATCGAGCAGGTCTACCCCAAGGCCCTGCGCCAACGCTGCCTGATCCACCGATGGAGGAATGTCGCCGCGAAGATCCCGGTCGGGATGCAGGCCGAGATCCGCGACGGCTACTGGGCCCTGTTCAATACCGAGAAGCTGACGACCGAGCCGGGCCCGCGGCTGGTCGAGCTGGTCGACGCCCGGATCACGGAGTTCGCCGCCCGCTACGCCGCGACCTACCCGGCCGCGATGAAGATCCTGCTCACCGACGCTGCCGGGCTGACCGCCTACCTGCGCTTCCCCGCCGAGCACCACCAACGGATCCGGCACTCCAACTTCATCGAACGCACCTTCGGCGAGACCCGCCGCCGGGCCAAGGTCATCGGCCGCTTCCCCGGCGAAACCTCCTGCCTGTCCCTGGTCTGGGCCGTCCTGGACCGCGCCTCCCGCGGCTGGCTGGCGCGGCCTGACCATGACCCCCGCAGGGCTACGCCTGCTGCAAGACCTCCGCCGATCCCTGCTCGACCCACCCCGACAACTACGACCCCGTCACACTCCCGCGCTCGACACCGCCGACCAGCCCGAAACTGTCACTGCCACCGCATAACCTGAACTCACGAAGCCGGAACCGAACCCACTCGTTTACACCGGAATCCGGACGCCACCTCGATGACGGCCACACACCACCACCCGCACCCCAGCACCGTCGTCCTCACGACCCGGGGCAGAAGCGAGCGTGCGCTTGGTCGATGGACGACTTGTCAGGCGGCGCTGGAGGCCGGCCAGAGACAGGCTGGTCGGAGCTCAGCGGCGGGATCTCAGGTCGGCGAGGAGTTCTTCCCCGGTGTCATCGTTGGACCACAGCGACGTGGCCAGGTCTGACAGGAGAGCAGTTGCTCGAGCCATTGGGCTAGGACGTCGCGGCGTGGAGCGGAGATGCACCAGTCGCACTGTCCGTCCTGGTCCCAGAGCAAGGCCTTGAGTCCGTCATCGCTTTCCCAGCGCAGCGTCCGCCGGGTCGGCCACCCCCACGTGGGTGTCGCCGGCCGCAGGAGTCTCCTCAGGTTCGCCTCGCTGGCAGGGTCGAGTTCGATCGCTTGCGCCTGGATGAGCGGTTGCCGGTCCAGGCACGCCAGGTCCCAGGCCCATGCCGCCGCGAAGTCGTCGAGGGTGTCGGCGTAGACCCGTGGCGCGCCGTTCTCCGTCGGGAGGTTGCCGGCCACGAGCACCGGGGGCCTGTCTCCGGCGTCCAGGGGTATCACCCAGAGGCAGACGCCCTGGTTCTCGGTCATCAGCCACAACTGCTCGCCGGTCAGGCCGGGCGCCAGATCCTCAGTCGCCAGTCGTAGGTCGTCCGGGAACATCACCTGCGCATCGAACGCACTGGCCAGCACGTGCGCCAGCCCCAGTACCGCGGCGTACCGGGCCACATCAGCCGGTGCCGACCGGCCGAAGCGGACGCGGAACTCGCTCTGGAAGGCGCCCATCGCCCGCTCATCCCGCCGAGCCACTCCGAACGACTCGCCGATGCCCTCGATCGAGCCATCACCACCGGACACCGCCCTATTGTCGCCGCACCCAGACCCGTACGTACATGACCGGGGCAGGAACGAACGCGTAATCGGCGGCATTTTGCGGATGTTCTAGATCTGCGGTGCCGTCGGATCTCGTGGGTCGGGTGGGATGTGCACGTGGGTCAGTCAGCGAGCCTGCGGCGCATGATCAGCCGTGGCAGCTTCGAGGCGAGCGCGTCGGTTGTCCCGATGATCTCGAAGCCGGCTCTGTCGAACATCGACCGGGTGCCGACGAACGCCATCGTGGTATCCATTCGCCCTTGCGGGTCGACCGGGTAGGCCTCCACCGCCGGAGCACCCCGCGAGGCGGCGTACTGGACCGCACCTTCGATGAGGTGGGCCGTGACGCCCTGGCGACGATGCCCGCTGCGGACAACGACACAGATGATGCTCCAGACCGGCACGCTGTCAACCGGGCGGATCAGCTGAGACCTGGCCAGGCGCGGGATGTCGGTGCGCGCCCCGATATTGCACCAGCCCACGGGCTTGCCGTCGAGGTAGGTGACGACGCCGGGCGGGTTCTCACGCTCGCACAGCCGTCGCATCGCCTGTTCGCGGTCACCCCCGCCGAGTTCCTCGATGTCCTTGGCCCGCAGGCGATGGGACAGGCACCAGCAGTGAGTCCCTCGGCGGTTAGGGTTGATCACGTCGGCGAAGTCCTCGAAACGATCCGGCGTCACCGGGTAGGTCTCCCAACTCATGCCGCCCATCGAACCACCGACCGCGGACATCGCGTCTCGTCGATCCAGGGAGCTCACGCCGACGGGTGCCTCGCGGCACGAGCAGACGCGACGTGTCCTGTCCGCATGAGAGTGCGTGTCCTGTCGTGACACTGACATGCGTCCGATATGGAGCCGCGTCCCCGACGCCTGGGCACATCTCCGATGATGGGGCGCATGGAGTGGACCTTCACCGGTGAGGTGATCGAGTGGCGCGGACCGGCGCCGTACCTCTTCGTGGCCATGACCCCGGAGGAGAGCGAGGACATCAAGGAAGCAGCTCGCGGCCTGATCTACTGGGGCCAGGTGCCGGTCCACATCACCATCGGCGACACCGAGTTCACCACGGCGCTGTTCCCCCAAGACGGACGCTACCTGGTGCCCGTCAAGGTGGCGGTGCAGCGAGCGGAGGGGATCGCGGAGGGCGCGATCGTTGAGGTCGTCTTGCGTCTCAACGCCGCGCGCCGGGAATGACGGCTGGACGACGGCCGACGCCGTCGGCGGCTGGGAACGGTGGCTACGCCGCGGCTACCGCGGCAGAGCCCGCCACAATCATCGCGGCACGGTCGCGCGTCCCGCGAGGACAGCGGCGCGATTGGACGTCCCGACGCTCTTGCTTCTCCGGTGTCGGGTGAGCATGCTGCCCCCGTGACCACCGAGACTCTGCGAGCGCTCGTGGATGCCTTCAACACCCATGATCTCGACTTGATCATGAGCTTCTTCTCGGACGACTGTGTCTTCGAGTCACCTCGAGGGTCCGATCCGTGGGGGACAAGGTTCGTCGGCCCCGTGGAGGTCCGTCGTGGATTAGCACAGCGATTCGCCGGCATCCCGGACGTTCACTACAGCGATGACGAGCACTGGGTGTCTGGCAGTCACGCGGTGTCGAAGTGGCTGCTGACCGGGACGACGTCGGCCGGCGACAGCATCTCCGTCCGCGGTTGTGACCTGTTCGATGTCGGCGGCGACGGCAAGATCTATCGCAAGGACTCGTACTGGAAGATCGTCATCTGACGCCACCTGCCCGGCCACTGGACAGCCCTCGGATGGATCCCCGTCCCGGACACGCGGGTCGGTGTGGCCGTCGCTCGGCGGCGGCCGTCGTGGAGGACGTGGTCAACGCGGGCTCCGCGACGCGGGTCACCGTGGCCGCGTTCAACGATGCTGGCGCCCCTGTGCGCATCGCCGGAGCCATGCTCACCCTCGGGAGCGTCGGGACCAGTCTGTTGACCGACGACGACCCAGCTGCTGGAGTCCTGGCCCCATCGGAGCTGACTGAGCCGTTCCGAGCAACGATGTGTAGCGCCTCGTGATGGATGACTGTGATCAGGTGGTCCGTTGGTGCTCGATGTGCAGGAGGACCAGGGCTGCTGCGCCGATCCTTCCGAGGCGCCAGGGGCAGCAACGGTAGCGGCTCAAGGCCTGGTAGGTGGTCTTCAGCAGCGAGTTCGCGCGCTCACCGAGGCAGCGCAGCACACCGTGGACGGCGTTGAACGCTGGGTGGACGTCCTTCGGCACCGGATACATCAGCAGGCCGATGCCGATGAGAGCCAACCCGGAACACGTCATCAGCAGGACGCCGACCGTCATCGGCGTCCGATCGGTGTCGCCGTCGACGAACGCCTGTATCGAGAAGGTGCCGAACATGGCGGTGACCATCTGAACGACGAACAGGATCCCGACGGTCGCGACTCTCCTCCTGGACATCGGAGGCTTTCCGCTGAACATCGGGGCTGTTGTGGTGCTCATGGTGGTCATGCTTGGCCTTCCAGTCGCGTTCTCGTTTCGATCGGTTGGGTTATGGAACTGCTACCTGCAGTGCGGCCCGTGGGGTACGTCGCCGGGGTTGCCTGCGGATTGCCCATTCGGCGACGGTGAGGTTGATCGCCCACGCGGCGGCCAGGAGCAGCGCAGTGATCACTCCTGCGTGGCCGAAGATGGCCCCGCCGATGCCGAGGGTGAACGCCTGGGTGCCGGCGACGATGCCGATGGCGTAGCTGCGGATCATCCAGGCGCGGTGATGGGGGAAGTCGCGGCGGCGGGCGGCGAGGAACCCGAGCGCGATGGTGACCAGCATCGCCAGACCGAACACCACCCGCAGCGGGTAGAGGAGCTCGCGGGACGCTCCGGCTCTTGGGTAGAACTGGTTCAGCCACAGCGCCGATAGCGCTACTCCGAGCCCGGCGACCATCACGACGCGTCCGGCACGGCGGTGCCAGGCGCGCCATTGCCGGCGGAAACGGGCGGAGAACTGCAAGGCGCCCAGCATGGCGAAGACCGTGGCGCTAAGGATATGGATCACCACGGGTAATGGGGATGCGGAGAAGCGGGGGTTGGGTGGCAGCACCGACGAGCCGGTGGCCAGGTCGACCAGTCGAAGGGAGCCGGCAATGACCGGGACGGTGCCGAGCGCCACAAGGGCGATCGGCACGCGCCATGTGGAGGTTCGTGTGGTCATCGGACTCCGGCCGGCTCGGCTGTCGGCTCAGCGGCGGGTTGAGTTCGGGCATCGGTCTGGCGCTGGACCAGCCACAACGACAGTCCGAGGCCGATCAGGGCGATGCCGTTGGGAACGGCCAGGAGTCGGTAGAAGGCGTCGGGCATCTTCGAGAGGAGGGCGCTAATGGCCCCGCTGACCGCGAGGAGTACGCAAGCCCACCGGGCGAGGACGCGTGCCCGGAACAGAGCGATGCCGAAGATGAGCCCGCCGGCCAAGTAGCAGACCCCTTGGAACTTCCAGAGCGCGTCGAGTGCTCCGACGTCACCGGTGACGGTGCCGCGGCCGGTGGCCAGGGCGATCAGGTCTTTGACGTATCCGGGGCTGGTGTCGGTGATCGTCGGCGCGACGAATGCGCCGATGAACGCGGTGCACATGATGCTGAGGTAGCCCACGGCGAGGAGCAGGTAGCCGACCAGTCCGACCATGCCGTTTCGACGGATCTCGTTCAGGTACATGCCGGTGATGCCACCGACAGCGAGCGCGGCCATGACGACCTTGAGGGAATCCCTGATCAAGACGTCTGTCGAGGTGATGGAGGTGGTGGTGAGCTGCGGGTGGCCGATCTGGACGCCGATGAAGATGATGCCTGCAGCGATTGCAGCGGCCGCGGCCGCACGGATGAGGCCCGATGTAGTGACTGTCAAGGCGATCCTTCCCGATCGTGAAGCCGCGGCCGGTGACCCGACCAAGTACCCGGCGGGTACCACGCTGAGGACTCGTGACGTGCCGAAACACGCCCGGGCGGTGACGAAGGGCCGGAGGCACAGCGACCCGGGCGGCATGAGATCGACCACGTTCGACGCCGTGCTCGACCACCGTCCGACTCCTACCGCAGCGACGTCCTTCGATGCGCAGACCGAATGGCGATGAGCCAGCCCCTCGCGCTCAAACGCTCTTCACGTGCTCTCGGATAGCGGGTGCAAGGGGCTGCGCTTGCCGCTCCGACCAGAGCGCGTACCCGAGCCAGGCGAGAGCAACACCCATGGGCACAGCCAATTTCGGCTGAGATGCGTTGGGGAGAAAGGCACCTAGTGGGGCAAGCACGGTGGAGAGGGCCAGAAGTGCGCCCGCCCAGCGAGGCAGGATGCCGGCACGAAATGTCGCGATACCGAACAGCAAGCCGCCGAGAATATATATGGGGGCTGTCAGGGTCCATATGGTTGGGAGGACGCCGAGGTCAAGCTGGCCGCTGGGGCCGTTGAACATCCCCATCCAGGCTTGCCCGAGCGCGGGCAACCCGTTTGCCACCTGAGGCAGGATGAACGCTTCGACGAAGCTGAAGCCCGCAATCATCACCATCCAGAGGCTGAGCAGGATGTAGCCGATCAGCCCGAGCCAGCCGGCCTTCAGTGCCTGCCTGGCGTAGAGCCCAGCCAGGCCCAGCACGCCGAAGAAGCACATCGCACAGGCAAGAAGGTGAACGATCTCCCAGCGGGCGGTGGTCACTGACGGAGCGAGGTTGGCCGGATGGAAGATTCCGACAAGCACGTAACATGTCCCCGCTATCAGAGCCGAGACACCAGCCAAGCGGATGAGGTTCTCGTTCGTGATCTTCACTGCGGGCTCCTTTGTTGCAGGTAGTCGCGTGATCACGGAGCTACGAAAGAACACCATCAACACATCGGCCAGGCACTTGCGGACGGGTTGTCGGTGCTGTTTGTGAGGTCGGTCGCCCGGCGGGTTAGCAGCACCCTTCCATCCCGGGTGTACTGCGTATACTTAGGGTAGCCTACGTGTACCATGTACACCCGTCAAGGGGGACCATCCACGACGCGGCGGGCGAGGAAGGCGGTCCAGATGGGTGAGCCGGTGCGCGCGTCCCGACGCGCGCCCCTGAGCCGGGCGTTCGTGCTGCGGTCGGCCGTCACATTGGCCGACCACGCAGGGATCGAAGCGGTGAGCATGCGTAACCTGGCCCAAGGGCTGGGCGTGGTGCCCATGGCCCTGTACAAGCACGTGGCGAACAAGGAAGAACTCCTCGACGGCATGGTCGACGCCGTCGTCGCCGAGATCGACCCACCCACACAGGGCGCCAACTGGAAGGGCACGATCCGGCAGCGGATCCTCTCGGCTCGACAGGTACAGCTACGCCACCCCTGGGCAAGTCAGATGATCAAGTCGCGTACCCAGGCCACGCCGATCGTGCTGGACTACATGAACTCGCTCATCGGAACCTTCCGTGCCGGCGGATTCTCAGCCGACCTCACCCACCACGTGATGCACGCCCTCGGCAGCAGAATGTGGGGATTCACCCTGGAGGTCTTCCCCATCACCCCGCCCGAAGACCCGGACCTGAGGGCGGCGATGCTCAGGCATCTGGCAGCGACGTACCCCCATTTCACCGAGGTCGCCATGCCCGGGGCGCACGACGAGGCCGCCACCGTCAGGCACGGCTGCAACGACCAACTCGAGTTCGAGTTCGGCCTCGACGTCCTCCTCGACGGATTCGAACGACTCCATCAACAGGGCTGGAACTCCACCGACGCCGGCCGCGGCACCAGCGCCGCAAGGTAACGCCCTTCCCGGAAATCCGCTTATCGACAGATCCCGTAGCCGCAGCAAGGTGGCGGATTGGAGTTGGCGCGCGCGACCTGGACGACCATCGGATCGAGTGTTTGCTGCTACTCCCGAAGCGTCAGGTTGACGATGATCCGTCCCGCGGTCGGGTCGACAGCGACGATCCGACCTGTGCAGTCGTGGACGGTGACTGCTCCGTCGTGTACATGCAGAGCAACGGTTACACCACTCGGGAAGCGGGCGCGGGCGGCCGTCTCGGGCTGACCACCAGCGGCAGGACCTCGCGGGGCTACGCCCGAACGCGGGCGTGTCACAGTAAGCAGAAGTCCCGGGCGTGTCGCGCGACTTGACGAGAGCGTCTCCGCAGGTCAGCTGGCGATTCGGGGGGTTGAACTCATCCCCTCAGGTGGTACTCGTTTGGATACTCGAGTGGACCTGAGAGGACGCGAACCCCTGACCCCCTCCATGCCATCTACACGGACCCCGGCCGCCAAGACGCGCCTGAGCAGGGCGGGCCGACGTTTGGATCGCGCCGGGCCGCCCTTCGCCGCCCGGTGCTGTACTTCCGTGATGTAGACGGACCCCCTTGCCCTCGTCCGAACACCCGCTCATCACGGGACGAACGCGCTCTCGTACTTGATGTGCGGGCGTTCATCAGGGCTCTCCATGGACTTCCACCGGTCCGGCTCGCGAACAATTGGCGGAGTCGAGGGGAGCGAGGGCTTCGACCTGTCCTCGCGGATGATCGAGCGCGCGAGCCAGGCGGCGCCAGCGGCCGGTTGCGTGGACAGGGTTTCGTTCGGCGCTGCACCCGGCGATCCCCTGCGCTGGTGCGTGTCACCGCCACGGTGCACGTATCCGGCGGGGGGCCCAGCGGTGCGGGCGTTGTCAGTCCAGTGGTTGGCGGGCGATGGCCGGCGCCTCCTTGCCGGCCAGCAGCCAGCCCCCGATGTATGCCACGATCGGTAGCCCGGCCAGGATTGCCGCCAGGTTGAGCAGTGGTGGATGGGCCAGCCAGTGTGCTTCCCGGTGGTACCAGGCCAGCAATGCCAGGTAGGCGCAGGCCGTGCCGATGATCGCGCCGGACAGCGCCAGCGCTCCGGCGGTCGCCGCTGTGAGCGCCCGTCGGGTGTTGCTGCGCGCTCCGGCCGCAGCGAGGATGCGCAGATCCCGGG
Organism: uncultured Actinomycetota bacterium; assembly: GCA_963740575.1. Lineage (GTDB taxonomy): Bacteria > Actinomycetota > Actinomycetes > Actinomycetales > Kineosporiaceae > CAVUET01. The sequence goes on from CAVUET010000003.1 coordinate 1,152,058, forward strand.
CCGTCTCGCTGCGGATCAGCCCGACCGTCATGGCCAGCACACCCAGGGCGACCGCGATGCCGACAGCAGTGAACCGGTCCGCCAGGCGCGCCTGATCCAGGCCCGTCGGGCGGGACTCCACGTAGAGCCCGGCGGCGACCGCCGTCTGCTGCGCCTTGTCGGTCTGCGCCGCCGTCACCGCGTGCGGGGCGTCGATCAGCCAGCCGACCGGGATGGTCCTCAGATGCAGCGGCGTCATGCCGTGCGTCGTGATCAGCACGTTGGGCAGCGAGCTGTAGCTGGGCAGCGTCACGTGCTGCAGGGTTGGGTGCCAGTCGCCGAACCGGCCGGGAATCAGGTCGTACCCGTTAATGCCGGCGCGTGGAGTGAGCAGGTCCGCGCCGGGCTCGATGCTCGCCTGGTCGATCCCGAAGTGCGCCAGCAACTGCGGCGTCGCGACGAAGAGGGGGATCGATTCTCGGCTGCTGTACGTGGTGCCGCCCGATTCACCGTTGGCGGCGGGGTGCGGCTTGCCCAGCTCGGCCGGCGCGCGGCCGCCGCGTTCGAGAGGTTGGCTCGGGTCGACGGCGCCGGTCAGCGGCAGCACCGACGTGGCGTGCAGGTCGGCGGCGATCGCGTCGACCTGTATCCGGGTGGCCTCCACCTGCGTGGGCGAGAGCATCTGTACCGGCCCGTTCGTGGTCCCCTGAGACAGCCAGATGATGATCTGGTCGGCGGGCAGGTTGCCGCCCGTGGGAGCCGCCGCCTTCGCCACCGTGACGGCGGTGCTCAGGGCGACGACGGTGGCGATGCCGACGGCCAGCCCGATCGCGGCTAGTGCCGCGCCGGACCGGGCCCGGTAGCGTGCCAGGTCGCGCATCGCCAGCCGCGCTGCCAGCGGCGCGTGCCGCGCGAGCCGGCCGATGCTGGCGATGCCGGCCGGGGCGAGCAGCAGCAGCGCGATCGAGGTGGCCACTACGCCGCCGACGATGAACGGCGGCTTCGCCTGCTGCGCCATGAACAGTGCGGCCAGGCCGAGCACCAGCAGCGCCGTGCCGAGCGCCGCGAACCGGTGCACGGGGCGCGGTTGTGCTGGTCGCGCCGAGAGGGCGGCGACGACCGGGATACGCGCGGCGGCGCGGGCGGGCCACCAGGCGGCGGCAACGGCAGTCACGGCGGCCAGCAGGACGGCGATGATGACCGGGGTCCAGGGCAGATTGAGCCGGTCGATGCGGTGACCGACGAGCGACTCCAGCCGGGGGCTGAGCGCGATCCAACCGACAACCCCCAGGATCGCGCCGGCCAGGGACCCGACAGCGCCGATGACCAAGCCGTTGGCCAGCAGGACCAGCTGGATGTGTCGGTGACTCGCGCCGATCGCGGCGAGCATTCCGAGCGCACGCAGCCGGCGTTGGGCCATCACGGTGAACCCGGCCACCGCGAGCAGGCCGACGAACACCATCCCGATCGTGGCGAGCACGAGCACCACGATGCTGGACGTATCCGCCTGGTCGGAGCGGACCTGAACCGAGGTGCCGTCGGGTCGCGGCTTCGTGCTGAAGTCCGTCTGGGATGTCCGGACGAGGACGTCGACGTGGTCTGCCGTGGTGGCCTGGCCGGGCGGGATCAGGGCGAACGCGTCGTTGAGGTTCAGCGGGTTCTCCACCAGACCGACCACGTTCAGCTGCTTGCCGCTCAGGTTCCAGCTGCCGCCGACGTGCAGTCTGAAGGTCTTCGCTACCCGGTCGGTGACGGCGATCTCGGCCGGCCCCTTCGGCCACCGGCCGGAGTCGAGGCGCAGCATCGTCCGGCCATACGGCCCGTTGGGGTCCTGGCCTCGCACATCGACGCCGTTCGCCGAGCCGGGCACTGGGATCGCCTTCTGGTGCTCGATCACCTCGATAGTGCCGAACGAGCTGCGCAGCTCGGCGATGTCGGCCACCAGCTGCGCGCCGGTACTGACCGGCGTCACCAGGTAGTCGGCGGTGCCGAACACCGCTGCCTGCGAGGGGGCGTTGGCGCCGATGCCGAGGCCGACGGTGGTGGCTGCCACCGCGACCAGCAGCAGGGCCAGCACGATCGACTGCTGGCGCCACTCGCGCCGGAACAGTCGCCAGGCCCAGCGCACCACGGCACGCCGCGCGGGCATGCCACCGTGGCCGGTACCGAGCACCAACGGCCGATCTTCGACGGCGACACTCATCGGGCTGGTTCCTGAGCCAGCAGTGAGTCGGGCCCCCGGCGGGGGGCGGTGCGGTCGACAACCCGGCCGTCGCGAAGGAACACCACCCGGTCGGCCCAGGATGCAAGCTGCGCGTCGTGCGTCACCACCACAGCGCCCACCCCGCCCTTGCACGCGGTCAGGATCAGCCGCATCACGGCCTCACCGTTGGCCGAGTCGAGTGCACCGGTCGGCTCGTCGGCCAGCAGCAGCCGACGGTCCCCGACAATGGCCCGGGCGATCGCCACCCGCTGCCGCTCGCCGCCGGATAGCTGGTCCGGGAATCGGGACGCACGCTCTGCCAGGCCCAGCTGCTCCAACGCGCGCAGCCCGGCCACACGCGCCTTACCGGCCGACAGCCCGTCGAGCTCCAGCGGCAGCGCAACGTTTTCAGCCGCGGTGAGCCCAGGCAGCAGGTTGAAGTCCTGGAAGACATAGCCAATGGCCCGCCGCCGCAGCCGAGCCCGATCATCGCGCGACATCCCCGACAGCGGCTGCCCCGCGACCAGCACCTCACCGGAGGACGGGGTCTCCAGCGCCCCCGCGATGGTGAGCAGCGTGCTCTTACCCGAGCCGCTGGGACCCATGACCGCGACCATCTTGCCCGGCTCCACGGCCAGGTCCACCTCGCGCAGCGCCCGCACCTCGTCCCCGCCGTCCAGGTAGGTCCTCGAGACCGCCCGCATCTCCAACACCCCGGTCATCGACGCACCCCCGCCCTGCGCCGGATCTGCGGCCCCGCCGCTTTGGCCGGAGCGGGCGGTTCCAGTGCGGCCCGCTCGAGCCGGCCGTCGGCGGTGTCCAGCCACCGCACGACCGAGTCCAGCCGATACAGCTCGGCATCGACCACCAGAGCCAAGGTCAGGTCGACATCGCCCTCCTCCTCCTTGAGCTGGGTCCACTGCTGCATCACCTCGACCAGATACCGCCGGTGCGCCTGGATGACCTCGTGCACATCGACGCCGGGCAGCCGCACCGCGATCAGAATCTTGATCACCAGCTCGTCCCTGGGCGGCGAACCGAGGTCAGGCGGCGTGCACAGCCAGCCCGCCAGCTCCTGGGCCCCCTCCGCGGTGATCCGGAAACCCTTCTGCGGGCCGGGATCTGCGTCGTCGTCGGACTCGACCAGGCCGTCGCGCTCCAGCCGCTGAAGGGTCGTGTACACCTGGCCGACGTTGAGGGGCCACACCTCGCCCGTCCGCGCCTCGAATTCCTCACGCAGCTGCAGGCCGTACTTCGGGCCCTCGCTGAGCAGCGCCAGCAGCGCATGCCGGATGCTCACAACGCCACCACACTCGATATCATGCTGCGTAGCATACTGACTATACAACCCGTCCGTCACGTCGTCGGCCTTGCCCGCAACGCCCGGCAGCGATCGACCGGCTGACGCCGTCGCCGGTAACCAGTCAGGGGTAGCCGCCGGTTGATCACGCCCGCGCGTTCCATCACCAGGATCGTGGACCGACGCACTGGTAGGTGGTGGCCGCCCACGACATCGGCGACCCGCGCGGTGGTCTCGGGCCCGAACTGGGCCGGCGCGTTCACCCCGAAGTCCTGGCCGCTCTGACCCTCGCGGCCCCAGGCGCCTCTACCAACGGCGGAGGAGACCAGGGTCGACGCCACCGGATGGCCGGGGGGCCGAGCGGCTCAGCTGCTGTACTTCTCCGCGTTGCTGTACTTCTCCGCGCTGCTGTACTTTCGCGGATCAAGAATTGAGTTGATCATGCTTCTGACCTGCTGAAATGGGTGGAGCTGAGGGGACTCGAACCCCTGACCCCCTCCATGCCATGGAGGTGCGCTACCAGCTGCGCCACAGCCCCTTGCTCACCCCGGAGGACGCCGTACGCCTGCAGAGCGTCACCGTCGAGGCTCGGCGAGTCTACCCCGCACAGGGGGTGGCACTTCAAATTGGTTGGGCACTGGCGTGGCGGCCGTGTTGTAGGACAGCAACCGCCAGGGATCGCCAGGACCGGGCGCGGGCGACAGCTCGGCCCAGTGGGCATTGCCGAGCACGCCGAGCACCTGCCAGCGGTCCGGGGGCATCCCCAGCAGCGTGACCACGCTGCCGCGCAGGACGCCCCCGTGCCCGGTGACCACGAGGGTCCCGCCCGGCATCGCGGCGGCGTGGTCCTCGATCGCGGCCGAACACCGCAGGGCGGCCTCGCTGCGTCGCTCGCCCCCGCCGACCCGCACGTCCTCGCCGCGCATCCAGGCGGCCAGCTCGTCCGCCATCCCCGTAGAGGCGATCTCGATGCGGCTCATCCCCTGCCAGCGGCCGGCATCGATCTCGCGCAGCCGCGGATCCTCGACCACCGGCCGTCCGAGCAGTCCGGCCAGCACGGCGGCGGTCTCCCGCGCCCGGGACAGGTCGGACGAGGCCACCGCGACGGGCTCGGCGCCGGAAAGCCCGGCCGCGAGCACCGCTGCGGCATCTGCGGCCTGAGCCCGGCCCACGTCGTCCAGCGGGATGTCCAGCTGCCCCTGCCAGACACCGTTGTGGTTGTGCGAGGTCCGGCCGTGCCGCCAGAGGATGACCCGGTCGGCACTCACTGGGCGCGGGCTCCGGAGCGGCGCACCTCGTCCGGCAGCTCGAGTGGCGGGCAGTCCCGCCAGAGTCGTTCCAGGGCGTAGTACTCCCGCTCGTCGGAATGCTGGACGTGGACCACGAGATCGCCGAAGTCGAGCAGCACCCATCTGCCCTCGCGCTGCCCCTCCCGGCGGATCGGCTTGGCCCGCAAGGTCAGCAGACGTTCCTCGACGGCATCGACAATGGCCCGGACCTGGCGGTCGTTCGGCGCCGAGGCGAGCAGGAAGACATCCGTGATCACCAGCTGGTCGCTGACGTCCAGGGCGACGATGTCGGTCGCGAGCTTGTCGGCCGAGGCGAGGGCCGCGGCGTGAGCCAGCTCGAGCGCGCGGGCAGAAGCGGACAAAGGGCACACCTTTCGTGGAACCTGCACGTCCAGCCTCTCACGCCCGCAGCAGCTCACGGGCGGACGTTCGACGTCGCCGCCGACCCGGACCCGGCCGGCCGGGAGACGGGGGCCTGGGACAGCACCGCCGCGGGCAGTTCCCTGCGCAGCAGCTCGCCGGCCCGGGCCTCGTCCAGCGCCACGCCGGTGCCGCGGCCCGAGCCAGCCGGAGCCGCCGGTCCGGTCTGGATCGGGATCACTTCGGTGCGCAGACCCTGGCGGTCCACGCTCGGGGTGAGCCGCGCGAGGAAGGCCGCCAGCCGGGCCACCGGAAGCGTGGTCGCCGACTCGGGACCCAGCGCCTCGAGCTGCCGCGCGTCCACTCCCGCGTCGCCCTCGGCGCCACCGGTGCCGCTCTGCGCACTCGTGCCGAGCCCGGACAGGACCTGCCCGAGGACCAGCCCGAACCGCTGCAGCACCACCTGGGGCCCCTCGCCGGGCAGGCTCACCGCCACGAACGCGGAGGTCTGCGCCCCGGACAGCCGCTGCCCGGTCCCGGCGGCAACCACCACCTGCCCCGATCGGACCGCCCGCGGGACGTCCGCGACGACTCCGCCCGCCGCATCGACCAGCCGGGCCAGCCCCAGACCGCTCAGCCGCCAGGTGCCGTCGATCCGCAGCCCGAGGGTCCGCGACAGGGCGACGGCACTCGCTGACGGGCCGCCGCCGGCGAGCGTCCGGCTCAGCGCCACGGTTCCCTGCACGCTGCCCACCTGCAGGGCGGCCGGTACCAGCACGCAGGTAGCGCCGGACGGGCCCAGCGCCAGCACAGCCGACGCGATCAGGCCCTCCCCCACGGTCAACTCGGCCAGCACGGTGCCCGGGATCCCCGAACTGCTCGGCGAGTCGTCCGCGAGGACCCGCCGGACGGACCAGACAGTCCCCGCGCCGAGGGCGAGACCCGCTGCTAGCAGCATGACGGCGAAGACGGTCCACCTCCGGCCGCGCGGTGCCCGGGCGGGACGCTCGCCCCGCTTCGCCGCTCGGTGCCGGTGGCTGGCCATCACACCGTGGCTCCCACCACCTGCCGGTAGAGGCGGTACTTGGCGATGTACTGCACGACCCCATCCGGGACCAGGTACCAGACCGGCTCGCCCCGGCGCACCCGCGCCCGGCAGGCCGTGGACGAGATCGCCATCGCGGGCACCTCCATCAGGCTGACCCGGTCTGCCGGTAGGCCCGCGTTGTCCAGGATGTGCCCCGGGCGGGTGACGCCGACGAAGTGCGCCAGCGCGAACAGCTCGTCGCTGTCCTTCCAGGACAGGATCTGCGCGAGCGCGTCCGCACCGGTGATGAAGTACAGGTCCGAGTCGGGGTTCTGCGCGTTCAGGTCCCGCAGGGTGTCGATGGTGTACGTCGGGCCCTGGCGGTCGATGTCCACGCGGCTGACGGTGAACCGCGGGTTCGACGCGGTCGCGATCACCGTCATCAGGTACCGATGCTCCGCCGGCGAGACATCGTGCGCGGTCTTCTGCCACGGTTGACCAGTCGGCACGAACACGACCTCGTCCAGTCCGAACACGCTCGCCACCTCGCTGGCGGCGACGAGGTGCCCGTGGTGGATGGGGTCGAAGGTGCCGCCCATCACCCCGAGGCGGCCCGGTTGTGGACGCAACGGAGTCGCCGGACGCTCAGTGCCGCTTGCCGACGTTGCGGAAGGCGAAAGTCACGGCGAGCAGGACTGCGAAGACGGCCAGCACCGACAACGCGAACGCCGCCGGGGGCATCGGCAGCGAGGCCTTGGCCTCGGTCGCGGCGACGAGTACGGAGGTTGCCATGGTCTGGTTGACTCCTCTGCACCTGATCCTCAACCCCGGCCTGTCAACGACCGGCGTGCGGAATGGATCCACTCCGATGAGAGAGTGTCGCACGGTACCCCCGTCGGGGATCGACGAGAGGCCGCGAGCCGGAAGGAATTGAACGCACCGTGCTGGAGCCAGTGCTCAGCGTCGTGATACCGGCGTTCGACGAGGAGGCTGCGCTGCCGCTGATGGCGGAGCGGCTCCGGCCGGTCCTGGATGGCCTGGGCGAGCCCTACGAGGTGCTCGTGGTCGACGACGGCAGCCGGGACGCGACACCGGTGATCCTTCAGCGGCAGCGACACGACTGGCCGCAACTGCGGGTCGTACGGCTGCGCGCCAACGCCGGGCACCAGGCCGCCTTGTCCGCCGGGCTGACCCGGGCGCGAGGAGCCTGGGTGGCCACCCTTGATGCCGACCTGCAGGACCCGCCGGAGCTGCTGCCCGAGATGCTCGCCGCGGCCCGTGGGAAGCAGATCGACGTGGTCTACGGCGTCCGCTCCGACCGCAGTACCGACACCGCGTTCAAGCGGCTGACCGCGCGCGGGTACTACCGGGTGATGCGCCGCCTGGCCGGAGTGCAGCTGCACGAGAACGCCGGGGACTTCCGGCTGATGAGCCGGGCCACGGTGGACGCGGTGAACAGCCTCCCGGAGCACCATCGGGTGCTGCGGCTCGTGGTGCCCGCGCTCGGGTTCCCCGGAACCGACGTGCAGTACCGGCGCGACGCCCGGGCCGCCGGGCAGACGAAATACCCCCTGTCCCGGATGGTCCGGCTCTCGGTGGACAGCGTCACCGGGTTCTCGGTCGCGCCGCTGCGCCTCGCGACCTGGTTCGGGCTCGGCGGCGCGGCAGCCACCGGGCTCCTGCTGGCGCTCGCGTTGCTGGCCTACGCCAGCGGGCGGACGGTGCCCGGCTGGACGTCCACCTTCGTTGCAGTCGCCGCGGTAGGCACGGTCCAGCTGCTCTGCCTCGGCCTGCTCGGCGAGTACGTGGGCCGGCTCTACACCCAGCTGCAGGGCCGTCCGGCCTACTTCGTCGCGCACGACTCCCTGGGCGAGCGCCCGCCGGACCGGCGCGAGTGCGACCGGCGCGAGTCGGAGCTCTAGGGACGGCGGGCCCGGGCCAGCAGCGATACCCCGGGCAACCGGCCGACCGGCAGCCATCGCTCGGACGCGACCACCGCCCGCAGGCCCGCGTTCAGCCAGCCGGGCGGGTCGTCCAGATCGCTGCCGGTGCTGGACCTGCGGCGCATCGCGACCGCCGGCCGGAGCAGCACCATCCAGCTGCGCAGGTCCTCGATCGTGAACCCGGCCCCGGCGAGCAGGTCGTGCAGCATCTCCCGGGTGTACCGGCGGACATGCCCGACCGCCACGTCGTGCGCGGACCACAGCCGCGGATCGCAGGGCACGGCGACCAGGAAGGTCCCGCCCGGGCGCAGGGACTCGAAGATGCCCTCCGCGGCGGACTTGTCGTTCTCGAGGTGCTCGAGCACGTCGAAGGCCACCACGAGGTCCAGACCGGCCGGGGCCAGCGGCAGCCGGGTCGCGTCGGCCCGCAGCACCGCGACCCCGCGTTCCGCGCAGACCTGCGCCCCTTCGGCACCGAACTCGAGTGCGGCGGCGCGCCAGCCCCTGCGTAGCAGCACGCGGGTGTTGCCGCCACCGGCCGCACCGATGTCCAGCGCGTCACCAGGGGTCAACCCGGAGACGGCGGAGGCCAGCAGGTGCCGACGCTCCCGGTACCACCAGTGCCTGTCCTCCAGCTCGGTGAGCTTGCGGACCTCGGTTCCCTCCATGCCTGGAGCCTCCGCTCAGCCCCGGACGTGGCCGTCGCCGGCCACGATCCACTTGGTGCTGGTCAGCTCGGCCAGGCCCATCGGGCCGCGGGCGTGCAGCTTCTGCGTGGAGATCCCGACCTCCGCGCCGAGCCCGAACTGCCCGCCGTCGGTGAACCGGGTGGACGCGTTGACCATCACCACGGCGGAGTCGACCTCGGCGCTGAACCGGTCTGCGGCGGCCAGGTCGCGGGTGCAGATCGCCTCGGTGTGGCCGCTGGACCAGGTCCGGATGTGCTCGATCGCGGTGTCGATCGAGTCCACGACGCGGACCGCGAGGTCCAGGGAGAGGTACTCCGTGGCCCAGTCCTCGTCCGAGGCGGGCAGCACGCTCACGCCGGCGGACGCGGCGGCCTCGCCGGTCGCGCCGTCCACGTGCAGCCGGACGCCCTGGGCCGCCAACGCGGCCAGCGCACGCGGCAGGAAGGTCGGGGCGACGTCCCGGTGCACGAGCAGGGTCTCGGCCGCGTTGCACACGCTCGGGCGGTGCACCTTCGAGTTGACGGCGATGGCGAGCGCCTGCTCGAGATCGGCAGAGGCGTCGACGTAGACATGGCAGTTGCCGGTCCCGGTCTCGATCACAGGGACGGTCGAGTTCGTGACGACGGCCTGGATCAGCCCGGCGCCGCCGCGCGGCACGAGCAGGTCCACCAGACCGCGGGCGCGCATCAGTTCGTTCACGCCGTCCCGGCCCCAGGGGTCGATGGTGGCGACCGCGTCCGGCGGCAGCCCGGCCGTGGCCAGCGCCGAACGCATCACCTCGACGAGCACCGCGTTGGTCTGCTCGGCCGCGTGGCCGCCCCGCAGCACCGCGGCGTTACCGCTCTTGAGCGCCAGCACCGCGGCATCCACGGTGACGTTCGGCCGGGCCTCGTAGACCATCCCGACAACACCCATCGGCACCCGGATCTGCTTGAGCCGCAACCCGTTCGGGAGCGTCGATCCGCGCACGAGCTCGCCGACCGGGTCGGGCAGCGCCACCACCTCGCGGACGGCGTCGGCCAGCGCGGCGACCCGGGGCCCGTCCAGCCGGAGCCGATCCAGCAGTCCGGCGGTCAGCCCCTCCTGCTCGCCGCGGGCCAGGTCGAGGGCGTTCGCAGCGACGATCCGGTCGGTCGCGTCGACCAGGTCGGCGGCGATCTGCACCAGGGCGGCGTCCTTGGCCTGCCGGGTCGAGGAGGCCAGGGCGCGTGCGGCCTCACGGGCCCGCCGGCAGGTGGCCTGCACGTCGTCGCGCACCCGGGCCGGCTCCGTCGCTGCGGGGCGTTCGGCATCGGCGATCGTCATGCGAGCAGCCTACGGGGCGGGCGATGGAGTGCAGCCGACGCACCCGGCCAGGGCGGGAGCGGTCAGCCAGGAGCGGTCAGGTGGGAGCGAGCGGTCAGGCGGGAGCGGTCAGGGCTCGTTGCCGTCCATCGGGCGGATCTCGCCCAGCCCGACCACCTGGAGGTTGGGCTCGCTGTTCCAGCGGCGGCGGGCGGTGTCGCGATCCACGACCTCCAGCCCGACCACACGCCACGGCGGTAGCCCGGCGGACTGCTCATGATCACGCCACAGCTGCAGCGCCTGCGAGACGGCGCCCTCGACATCCACCGACTCGTCCCAGTAGCGGATCTCGGCCCGGCTGCTGGCGTAGCCGGCGGAGACCAGGAAGGGCTGCTCCAGGCTGAGTCGCTCCAACCCCTCCCGAACCGTCTCGGCCGGTACGCGTGGACCACTCACAGTGACGGTGATGAACCACAGCGCAGGCTCGTCCGGCCGCTGCAGTGGACCAGGACGGCGCGCCCGCCCGAGGCTGATACCGCGCAGCGGTGTCAGCGTGGCCAGGGCATCCTCGTCACGAGTGGGCACGGCACCAGTGCATCAGGTCCGACCGCCTCACGTCACTGGTTTGGCCCGAAACTCCTCCGGCGAGCCTCACCCGTAGCTACCCGATGCCGCTGCGCACCCGCCCGCTGCCTACCTGCTCACGGCCTTGATCACGGTCCGGGAAGGGGGTTTCAGCCCCCGTCGAATCTGTCCGCTCTGGGCCGAATTGGCACGCTGCTGCGCAGCGTTACCTTTCTCACTCTCCGTGGACCTTGCGGCGGAGCAGCACCAGATCGTCCCGGTGCACCACCTCCCGCTCGTACCCGGCTCCGAGCTCGCGGGCCAGGTCACGGGTCGAGCGGCCGAGCAGCACGGGCAGCTCGGCGGCGTCGAAGTTCACCAGTCCGCGCGCCACTGGGCGGCCGGCCGGGTCGGTCAGGTCGACCGGATCCCCGGCGGCGAAGCTGCCCTCGACCCGGGTGATGCCGGCGGGCAGCAGTGACATCCGGCGGTCCACCACGGCCGCCACGGCACCGGCATCCAGGACCAGCCGTCCGGACGGTCGGGCGGCGTGTGCGAGCCACAGCAGCCGGCTGGAAGCCCGTGCCCCGGACACTTCGAACCAGGTCCCGACATCCTCACCGGCGAGGCCCTGGCTCACCAGCGCCGCCGACGTGACCAGCGTCGGGATCCCGCTGGACGTCGCGATCCTGGCGGCGTCGACCTTGGTCACCATCCCGCCCAGGCCCACGCCCGCCGATCCGGTTCTGCCGATCCGCACGCCGTCCAGATCCTCGGGCCCGCGCACCACGGGCACCCGCTGCGCGCCGGGCCTGCCGGGCGGCCCGTCGTACATCGCGTCCACGTCCGACAGCAGGACCAGCGCGTCGGCGTGCACCAGCTGCGCGACCAGGGCGGCCAGGCGGTCGTTGTCACCGAACCGGATCTCGTGCGTCGCGACGGTGTCGTTCTCGTTCACCACGGGGACGACGCCCAGGCGCAGCAGCCGGTACAGGGTGCGTCGTGCGTTCGCGTAGTGCGTCCGGCGGATCAGGTCGTCCGCGGTGAGCAACACCTGGCCGGCCGTCAGCCCCCGGGCCCCGAAGGCGGCAGCGTAGCGGGCCAGCAGCAGCCCCTGGCCGACGCTGGCGGCCGCCTGCTGGGTGGCCAGGTCGCGCGGCCTGCGGGGCAACCCCAGGGGCGCCAGCCCCGCGGCGATCGCCCCGGATGACACCAGCACCAGCTCGCCGCCGTCGGCCCTCCGCTTGGCCAGGGCTCCGACCAGCGCATCCAGGCGCTCAACGTCCAGCCCGCCCTCGCGGCTGGTCAGCGACGACGAGCCCACCTTGACCACCACCCGCTGCGCGCGGGCCAGGTCCCGGCGCCCCTGCGCCGCCCGGTGGGTCACGACGTCACGCCCCGGCCCCGTCGTCCCGGGCCAGTCCCTCCGCCTCAGGATCGACGTCCGCCTCAGGATCGACGTCCGCCTCTGGATCGACGCCCGGACCGGGATCGGCGCCCTGCGCGGGGTCGGTCCACTTGCCGGCCCGCCGCTCCTGCGCCAGCTCGTCCCGGGCGTCGGTGCGGGCCTGGCGGCGGTCCTCGTAGTACTCCCGCCGCTCCTCCCTGCTGGCCCGGGTGGAACCGGGCAGCCGGGCGTCGGTACCGCGCGGCCCGCCGATCGGACCGGCGCCGCCGAGCAGGGTCGGTTCCCAGTCGAACACCACGCCGGTCTCGTCGTCCCCGATCACCACCTCGGCGCCGGCCACGGCGCCCGCCTCCAGCAACGCCTCTTCGACCCCGAGCCGGGCCAGCCGGTCGGCCAGGTAGCCGACCGCCTCGTCGTTGGAGAAGTCGGTCTGCTGCACCCAACGCTCGGGCTTGTCCCCCCGGACGCGGTACCGGACGCCGTCCGCGGTCCGCTGCGGCGTCACCCGGAAGCCGGCCTCGTCGACCGGACGCGGGCGGAGCACGATGCGGGTCAGTGTGGGTGCCGGGGACTCCGCGCGAGCCTTCGACACCAGACGTGCCATCGCGAAGGACAGCTCCCGCAGTCCCTCGTGGCTGACCGACGAGACGGGGTACGCCTCCAGGCCGCGCGCCTCGAGGTCCGCACGCACCAGGTCCGCCAGTTCGCGCGCCTCCGGGACGTCGACCTTGTGCAGCACGACGATCCGGGGCCGCTCCAGCAGCGGTGCCACGCCCTCGTCGACGGCGTACGCCGCGAGCTCGGTCTCGATCGCCTCGAGGTCGCTGACCGGATCCCGGCCCGACTCCAGCGTCGCGCAGTCCAGCACATGCACCAAGGCCAGGCACCGCTCGACGTGGCGGAGGAACTCCAGCCCCAGCCCCCGGCCCTCGCTCGCCCCCGGGATCAGCCCCGGGACGTCGGCAACGGTGAACCGCACATCACCCGCCTCGACCACGCCGAGGTTGGGCACCAGGGTGGTGAACGGATAGTCGGCGATCTTCGGCCGGGCCGCGGACAGCGCCGCGATCAGGCTGGACTTGCCCGCGCTGGGGAAGCCCACCAGAGCGACGTCCGCGACGGTCTTCAGCTCCAGGACGACGTCCACGCCCACGCCCGGCTCTCCGCGCAGGGCGAACCCGGGGGCCTTGCGGCGCGGCGAGGCCAGCGCGGCGTTGCCGAGACCGCCCCGGCCACCGGCGGCCACCACGTAGCGGGAGCCGGCGCCGACCAGATCGCACAGCACGCCGCCCGAGGAGTCCTTGACCACGGTGCCGTCGGGCACGGGCAGAACCAGGTCGGCACCGCTGCCACCGTCGCGATTGCTGCCCTGACCGGGCCGGCCGGACGGGGCCCTGCGGTGCGGGGAACGGTGGTACTCCAGCAGCGTGGTGGTCTGCGGGTCGACCTCGAGAACCACGTCTCCGCCGTTGCCGCCGTCGCCGCCGTCCGGGCCGCCCAGCGGCTTGAACTTCTCCCGGTGGACCGAGGCGCAGCCGTGACCACCGTCCCCCGCCTGAGCGTGGAGGACGATGCGATCGACGAAGCTCGTCACCGCACTCGCCTCCTTCCCTGCGCCCAACCTACGTGTGCTGCGGCCATTCCCGCGGACAGACGGCGAGGGGCGGGCCGGTCAGCCGGCCCGCCCCTCGCTCACCGTCGATGTCTACCCGGGTGCGTCAGTCTCCGGCGGGCAGCACGTTGATGACCCGGCGCCCGCGACGCGACGCGAACTCGACCGAGCCCGGCGCGAGCGCGAACAGCGTGTCGTCGCTGCCGCGGCCGACGTTGTCCCCGGGGTGGAAGTGGGTGCCACGCTGGCGGACCAGGATCTCGCCCGCGCCGACGACCTGCCCGCCGAAGCGCTTGACGCCCAGCCGCTGGGCGTTGGAGTCGCGCCCGTTCCGCGAGGAGCTCGCGCCCTTCTTGTGTGCCATGACCCGTGCCCGCCTTCTGTGCTGGATGACCCGCTCGTGCGACGCTCCCTGGTGCCGAGCCCATCCCTCGTCGCTCAGCGGCTGCGCCGCTTCGGCTCCTCGGTCCAGGTCTCGGCGGAGCGCCTTCCTCGCTCGTTACTTCTCGATGCCGGTGACCTTGATCCGGGTCAGCTTGGCGCGGTGACCCTGGCGCTTGCGGTAGCCGGTCTTGTTCTTGAACTTGATGATGTGGATCTTGGGGCCCTTGGTGGGCTCGAGGATCTCGGCCGTCACCTTGACGGCGGCCAGCGCCGTCGGGGTGCTCGTTACGGTCTCGCCGTCGACCAGCAACACCGGACGCAGCTCGACGGTCGCGCCGGGCTCGCCCGCCAACCGGTCAACGGTCAGCAGGTCGCCGACGGACACCTTCTCCTGGCGGCCGCCAGCGCGGACGATCGCGTACACGTGGAACTCGCTCTCTCAATCGGTCCGGTTGCGTCGCCACCCGGCCACCCCCGCGCTCACCGGCCAGAGCCGGAAGCGGTTGCCGAACGCACGCACACGAGGCGCGCCAGCGGCGCACCAGAGGCCAAGGGTACGGAGCCTGCCTGCGGAGGGTCAAACCGGGTGGCAGCCCCGCTCATCCGGCCGCGACCGAGGTACCCTCGGCGCCCGCCGGCTCGGCGGTGGCCGAGGCGTCATCCGCTGCCCGCCCGCCACGCTGGCCGCGTCCCGATCGACCCGTCCGAGGCTGCCGGCCGCTGTCCTGCTGGACCTGCTGCCGCTTCTCCACCGGCTCGTCGTGCACGATGACGCCGCGCCCGCCGCAGTGCTCACAGGTCTCGCTGAATACCTCGAGCAGGCCTTGGCCGACTCGCTTGCGGGTCATCTGCACCAGCCCCAGCGAGGTCACCTCGGCCACCTGGTGCTTGGTCCGGTCCCGGCCCAGGCACTCCAGCAACCGCCGGAGCACCAGGTCCCGGTTGGACTCCAGCACCATGTCGATGAAGTCGACCACGATGATGCCGCCGATGTCCCGCAACCTCAGCTGCCGGACGATCTCCTCGGCCGCCTCGATGTTGTTCTTGGTGACCGTCTCCTCGAGGTTGCCGCCGGCGCCGGTGAACTTGCCCGTGTTCACGTCGACGACGGTCATCGCCTCGGTCCGGTCGATCACCAGCGAGCCGCCGGACGGCAGCCAGACCTTGCGCTCCAGAGCCTTGGCCAGCTGCTCGTCCACCCGGTTGGCGGCGAACACGTCGTCCTCACCCGACCAGCGCTCCAGCCGCGACACCAGGTCCGGCGCGACGTGACCGATGTAGGCGTGCAGGGTGTCCCAGGCGTCGTCGCCGGAGATGACCAGCTTGCCGAAGTCCTCGTTGAAGATGTCGCGCACGACGCGGATGGCCAGGTCAGGCTCGCCGTAGAGCAGCGCGGGGGCGTTCACCGCGCCCGCCTTCTCGGCGATGTCCTCCCACTGCGCCTGCAGCCGGGCGACGTCCCGCTCGAGCTCCTGCTCGCTGGCACCCTCGGCGGCAGTCCGCACGATCACGCCGGCGTCGTCCGGGACCACTGCGCGCAGGATCTTCTTCAGCCGGGCGCGCTCGGTGTCCGGGAGCTTGCGCGAGATACCGGTCATCGAGCCGTCGGGCACGTACACGAGGTAGCGCCCGGGCAGGGACACCTGGCTGGTCAGCCGCGCGCCCTTGTGACCGATCGGGTCCTTGGTGACCTGCACCAGTACGGACTCGCCGGACTTCAGGGCATGCTCGATCCTCTTCGGCTGGCCCTCCAGCCCGGCCGCGTCCCAATTCACCTCACCGGCGTACAGGACCGCGTTGCGCCCCTTGCCGATGTCGACGAACGCCGCCTCCATGCTCGGCAGCACGTTCTGCACCTTGCCGAGGTAGACGTTGCCGACCATCGAGGTCTGCGTCCGCCGCGCGACGTAGTGCTCGACCAGGACACCGTCCTCGAGCACGCCGATCTGGGTCCGGCCCTCGCGCTCGCGCACGAGCATGACCCGGTCGACGGACTCGCGCCGGGCCAGGAACTCCGCCTCGGTGATCACGGGCCGGCGCCGGCCGGCCTCGCGGCCCTCGCGGCGCCGCTGCTTCTTGGCCTCCAACCGGGTCGAGCCACGCAGCCCCGTGACGTCGTCACCCGAGCCCCGGCGGCTCTCGCGGACCTTGACCACGGTGTTCGGCGGATCGTCCGGCCCCGGATCGGCTTCGCCACCGGATCCGCCCCGGCGTCGGCGACGGCGGCGACGGCGGCTGCCCGCCGTGCCCTCACCGGTCTCACCGGCATCCAGCTCGGAGTCCTCGTCCGCCTCGTCGCCGTCCTCGGCGGCGTCATCGCCGGAGGGTTCGTCGTCACCCTGCCCGGACCCGTCGGCACCTTCGGCGCTCTCGCCCTCGGCTCGGGTCCGACCCCGGCGGCCACGGCCACCACGGCGGCGGCGGCGACGGGGTCCGGGCTCGGTCTCCTCGGAGTCGTCGTCCTCCTCGCCGGGTGCCAGCTCGTCGAGCGGCTCGTCGTCCTCGGTCGGCTCCTCGACGTCCACCTGCGGACCGGTCTCACCGTCCTGGGGACCGGACGCCTGCGGCGGTCCGGCCGGACGGGACGCGGCGCGCCGAGCACGGCGCGGCGCGTTGACCAGCGTGGGCGCCTGGAACAACGGCATAGCCAGGGCCGAGCGAGGCTCCAGCACCTCGTCGCTGCCCGGCTGGTCGGCCTCGGACTGCGCCTCGTCGCTCACGGCGTCGTCGCTCACGGCCTCGTCAGGCACGGCGTCGTCAGTCGCGACGTCGTCGGTCCCGGTGGTCGGGGCAGCGCCGGCGGCCCGCGCGGTCGCGCGTCGCGCGGTCGCGGCGCGGGGGGTGGCCAAGCTGGCAGTGACCTCGGCGGCAGTACCAGCCGTACTCGCTGTCACGGGTTCGGCGGCCGGTGTCCCGGCAACGACCGGCTCGGTTCCGCCGGCCGCGCTTCGGGCCGGGGTCGGGTTGCGGCGGGCCCGCCTGCGGCGCACGGGCGCCTCCTCGGGCAGGGCCTCGGGCAGGGCCTCGGGCAGGACGTCAGGTACCTCTGGAGTCGCTGCGGGCGCCTGCGGGGCGTCACCACCGGCGTCCACGGGCGAGGTCGCATCCCCGACCGCACCATCCCCGGCCGCCACCGCGGCGGGCACGGGCTTGGTCCTGGCCCGCGAGGCGCGCTTGCGTGGGGTCCTGGCGGGCGCGGCAGCCTCGGCTCCGGCACCAGGACCGTCACCGGCGCTCAGCGACGCAGCGTCGGCGCCATCGGTCACCGGCGGTGTCCCGGCGTCAGCTCCGGCCTCGCCCGCCGGCGGCCCGGCCGGTCGTGAGGCCGCCCGGCGCCGCCGCGAGGTGGCAACCGGCTGGTCTGTTTCGGGGGTCGTCGTCGCACTGTCGGCGACGGCAGAACCGGCCTGCTGGCCTGGTTCGTCCTCGAGCGTCACGGGCATCTCCCGTCCACCCCGGGTACCGACCACACCGTCATCGGCACCGCGCGGGGCGCTTGTCGCGTCGTCAGGCCGGGTCCGGCCGGACGGAAGTCGTCACCTGGTGCACCCTCGGCGATCGCGCTCCTGCAGTGCTGGGCGCGGCACGCTTCAGGTGCCGACAGCGTTCTCGTCGACGGCCAACGGATCGGCCACCGCACCGCTCACCTCGTCAAGTGGCCCCTGCGCCAGCCTGGTCATCCTGGGGGGAGACGGAGGCGCGAGGTCGGCCTGCGACCGGAGAGCGGCGAGGACGTCATCGGGTCGGACGGCAGGTGTGGTATGCCGCACGACCATGTTCAGTATCGCACAGCCACCTGGGTGAACTTGAGCGGCACGCACCATCTGGTGCAGCGCGAGCACCGCCCCACGTGCGTCGAAGCTGCGCATTCCGGTCTTGGTCAGCCGCTGGACCTCGACCCGATCGGCAGCCAGGAAGCTGATCAGGGCCCGGGACACCTCCTCGTCGTCGACACCGTCCAGTTCCACCTGCCAGAGCGAAGCCTGCAGCCGATCGGCCAGCGGTCCCCCGCCGGCCTCGACCACTTGGAGCACGTCCAGCCCCGCGGGCAGGGCCGTATCGAGATCAGCGCGGACCTGCTCGGGGTCGCACCGCGTGGCCAGCGCGATCTCGAGGTATTCGGCCTCGCTGGCAGCGCCGGTCGGGGCGGCGCCGGCGTAGGAGATCTTCGGGTGCGGGCTGAAACCCGCGGAGTACGCGATCGGGAGCCCGGCGCGGCGCACGGCCCGCTCGAATGCCCGCTGGAAGTCCCGGTGGCTGGTGAACCGCAACCGCCCCCGCTTGGCGAACCGGATCCGCAGCCGCTGCACGGCCGGCGGTGGCGGCGGGCCCGCGGGAGAACGCACGGCCAGGGTGACCTCCTGCTCGAGCGGTACGACGCGCTCAGGGTACGTCGGCGCGCCGGTCACGGCAGCACGGACGCCACCACGACCAGATTGTCCTGATAACGGTGCGTGACCCGGTTGAACGGCCCGCCGCAGGTGATCACGACCAGCCTCGCCGGGACATCCTGTCGGAGCGTGTCCGTGCCCCGGGCCAACTGGGCCTGCGGCACCTGGGTCCGCTGGACGATCCGGTAGCGGATCACCTGCTGCCCGGCGCGCAGCTGCAGGACCTGCCCGACCCGGGTGGTCCGGAGCCCGGCGAGCACCCCGAGCCCGAACCGGGCGGAGTCCACGTGACCTGCGATCACGATGCTGCCGAAGGGGTCACCCGCCATCGCCCCGCCGGTCCACCAGCCGACCTGCAGCGGGTTGGTGGGAATCACCAGGGACCCGTCGGTGCGGACGGACTCCGGCAGCACCGGCGCAACCACCCCGGTGGGCAGTACCAGTTGCTTGGGGATGAATGACCGGGCCTGGTCGGGGCCTGTCTTGCCGATCGCGGCGGGCGCGGCCAGCAGGTCCACCTTCGGCACGTGTGCGCCCTGGGACGCCTCGGGTGCCAGTACCGGGGCCACGGCCAGCGGGCGGCCGAGCAGGGGCGTCGATCCCGCGGGCAGCAACTGGGCGATCAGCATCAGGCCGAGACCGCCGAGCAGGGTCGCGTAACCGCCCAGACCCAGCAGGGTGAGCGTCCCGCCCCGCGGACGCAGCGACCGCACCGTCACCGCGTGTGCCGGCCTCCGAAGCTATCCCGGCCGGCGGCCACGCCTCGCCCGAACCCGAGCAGGACGAGACCGACCAGCGCGGTCACTGCCGGCAGCAGCCAGGCCGGAGCACCTGGGCCGACGAAGGACACCGCGGCCTGCCCGCCGTCACCGGTCCGGACCAGGGTGGGCGCGGCGGAGCCGCTGACCCGGACCTTGATCACCTGGACCATCGCGTCGGTGGTCCCCGCGGTGGCGTCCCCGACGGCGAAGACGCGGGTCAGCGTGCCCGGCCTGATGGTGAGCCGGACCGGGGCGAGAATCTCGGGCCCTGCGGTCGAGGTCGGCACGATGTCGACCGAGTAGGTCTTCGCCGGGACGATCAGACTCAGGGACTCCCCGTTGGCGACGTTCCGGAACAGCGCCTTGCCGTCCACCCGGATGTCGGCCGGCGGGGCCACGGCCACGTGCGAGACGACCAGTCGCGCCTTGCCGCGGCCCACGGACGTGGTGAGGTTCGGGAACACCGTGATCGTCGGGTTCATCGAGGCATCCGACATCCGGTGCGCCACCAGGTCGATGCTTCTGCCGGCCTGCACGGTGAAGCTTGCCTTGGCCAGAACCCGGGATCCGGCGTTGAGCGCGAGAACGTGCTTGCCGACGGTGATGTCGAGCGGCCCGAGCACGGCCTTGGGAGCGAGCCCCGGACGGATCACCCGGCCGTCCAGCACCACGTCGGCCGGTGACCCGACGACGGCGTTGAGGACGAACACCTGGCCGGTCCGCGCAACGGCCAGGGCAGGCACAGCCGCTGACAGGAGAGCCACCGAGATCAGCGTCAGCCCGGTCACCACGCCGAACACCCGCCGACGTATCACGGCAGCCTCACCACCCTCGTCGCAATGCGTGGCCACACTCTAGGGCCAGCCATGGGGCGGATCGCCAGGTTGTGCGAAGAGTGACCATTCGGAGGAGGCAAAAGGGTGGTGGGGTCGATCGAATGACCGTCGGTGACACCGAACCGTTACCCTTACCACGACGTGGCAGGAGGTGACCATGGCCAGGCGCACGGGGTCCACGCCGTCCCAGGGCCGCTCGAAGCCCCGCAGGGCGGCGCGTTCCGACACCGGTGAGTCCGCTCCGGTCTCCACTCCCCGGCCCCCACTCCCACCCCGGCCCCATCCACCGGCCCCACTCCCACCCCGGCCCCCACTCCCACTCCGGCCCCCACTCCCACCCCGGTGTCCACTCCCACCCCGGTGTCCACTCCCGCCACGATCCCGTCTCCGGCCACGGTGTCCGGCGCGGCCGCGGGCCGTTCCGGCAGGCCCGCACTGACGCGCCAGCCACCGGCCGAGACCGCCGCGCTGCGAGCCAGCCTCGCCGATTCCGCGGCGCAGACCATGGCGCTTCGTGAGGCGTTGGCCGAGCTGCGGCTCCAACTGGACGCGACCCCGTCGGCGCCGCCGTCCGAGCTCAAGGGCTCGACCTGGCACCCTTCCCGGCCGAGGGTGCGCCTCCTGCTGGCCGCCGGTCTGGTGGGGCTGCTGGTGATCACGCTCGCTGTGCTCTTGATCACCACTCGGGGTTCCACCGGCTCGCAGGGGCAGGTGGTCGGTCCGACGACCGGGTCCGGGCCGAGCGCCGCCGCGTCAGGACCGGGTACCGCGTCGCCGTCCGGCGCGACGTCCTCGTCCGGGCCGACCGTCAAGCCGCTGCCGTGGCCGGGCGGTGCGGTGCTGGTCCCGGCGGGACTGCCGGCGTCCGGACCGGGGATCGACTCCGCGGGTAGCGACGTGACCTACGCGCAGGATCCGGACCGGGTTCACCTGGACGCCTTCGAGCGCGTCGTACTCGCGTCCCCGGGTTCGACGCTGGTGAGCCTGACGCCGGGGTTGCGCACGATGCTCAAGGGCGGTGTGGCCACCACCCGGCTCGTGGTCAGCGACCTTCAGGTCGAGGTGAACGGCCAGCTGGTGACGCCCACTCCGGTCTCTGCGGGCGCGAACCCGTCGAGCTGGACCGTGGTGATCCCGCAGAGCCAGGCCGCGGCCCGCGTCGTGCTGCGTTACCGGGTCGCGGGTGCGTTCGTGCACGAGGTGCCCTCTCCCCCGGGACGCGTCCTCGTGGTGCTGACCCCGCTGAGCGGGACGAGCAGCCTGCAGGCGCAGGCGCCGGTGACGGTCAGGTATCTCGGTGCCGGCGTGAACGGCATGAGCTGCCCGGCTGCGCCACTCGCCCTGGGCGTGTGTGGGCAGCACATGGCTTCGTGGTGGGTCGCCACGGTGTCCGCCGGCTCCCCCATCGTCGTTGTGCAGGCGACGCTGCGGTAGGCAGCGGCGAGGAGGCCAAACCCGCAAACCCACCCGGCGCGGCTCAGCGCACGGTCAGGGGCAGCAGGGTGCGTCCCGTCGGGCCGATCTGGATCTCGGTGCCGAGTTGCGGGCATACCCCGCAGTCGAAGCACGGCGACCAGCGGCAGTCCTCGACCTCCGCCCCCGACGTGGCCTCCTGCCAGTCCTGCCAGAGCCAGTCCTTGTCCAGGCCGGAGTCGAGGTGGTCCCAGGGCAGCACCTCGGCGTGCTCCCGCTCCCGCGTGGTGTACCAGTCCACGTCGACCGGCTCGCCGGCGAGTGCCTGCTCGGCCGCGGCCATCCAGCGGTCGAACGAGAAGTGCTCGCTCCACCCGTCGAACCGCCCGCCGGCGGCCCAGGCGGCGTGGATGATCCGGCCCACCCGGCGATCTCCGCGGGAGAGCAGACCCTCGACGATCCCGGGCCTGCCGTCGTGATAGCGGAACCCGATCGCGCGCCCGTAGCGGCGGTCGGAGCGCAGAGCGTCGCGCAGCAGCGCCAGCCGCGCGTCGATCGTCTCGTGACTGGCCTGACCGGCCCACTGGAAGGGTGTGTGCGGCTTGGGCACGAACCCGCCGATGCTCACCGTGCAGCGGATGTCACGGCTTCCGCTGACCTCGCGCCCGGTGGCGATGACCCGCTTGGCCAGCTCGGCGATCTGCAGGACGTCCTCGTCGGTCTCGGTGGGCAGGCCGCACATGAAGTACAGCTTCACCTGGCGCCAGCCGCTGCTGTAGGCGGCCGCGACGGTGCGGATCAGATCCTCCTCGGTGACCATCTTGTTGATCACCTTGCGGATCCGCTCGCTGCCTCCCTCCGGGGCGAAGGTCAGCCCCGAGCGGCGCCCGCCCCGTGACAGCTCGTTGGCCAGGTCGATGTTGAACGCGTCGACGCGGGTGCTCGGCAGCGACAGGCTCGTGTTCGTTCCCTCGTAGCGGTCGGCCAGCTGCTTGGTCAGGGGGGCGATCTCAGAGTGGTCGGCGCTGGACAGGCTGAGCAGGCCGACTTCCTCGAAACCTGTTGCGGCGAGGCCGGTTTCGACCATCTTGCCGATCCCCTGCAGGGAGCGCTCCCGGACCGGGCGGGTGATCATCCCGGCTTGGCAGAACCGGCAGCCGCGGGTGCAGCCGCGGAAGATCTCCACGCTCATCCGCTCGTGCACGGTCTCGGCCAGCGGGACGAGGGGCTGCTTCGGGTAGGGCCAGTCGTCGAGGTCCTGCACGGTGTGCTTGCTGACCCGCCACGGGACGCCGGGCCGGTTGGGGGCGACCCGGCGGATCCGGCCGTCGGGCAGGTAGTCGACGTCGTAGAACTGCGGGACGTAGACCCCGCCGGTCGCCGCCAGCCGCAGCAGCAGGCCGCTGCGCCCGCCGGGGCGTCCCTCTGCCTTCCAGTCCCGCACCAGGTCGGTGATCGCGCCCACGGCCTGCTCGCCGTCGCCGAGCACCGCGACGTCGATGAATTCGGCGATCGGCTCCGGGTTGAAGGCGGCGTGCCCGCCCGCGATGACGATCGGATGGTCCGGGCCGCGATCGGCCGCCAGCAGCGGGATCGCGGCGAGGTCGAGCGCGGTGAGCAGGTTGGTGTAGCCGAGTTCGGTCGAGAAGGACACGCCGAGCAGGTCGAAGGCGCCCACCGGGCGATGCCCGTCCACGGTGAACTGCGGAATCCCGTGTTCGCGCATCAGCCGCTCGAGGTCCGGCCAGACGGAGTAGGTGCGCTCGGCCAGCGCGTCCGGTCGCTCGTTCAGCACCTCGTAGAGGATCATCACGCCCTGGTTGGGCAGGCCGACCTCGTAGGCGTCCGGGTACATCAGCGCCCAGCGGACGGTGCACTCGCCCGCGACATCCCAGGGCTTGACCTGGCTGTTGAGCTCGCCGCCGACGTACTGGATCGGCTTGCTCACCTGGGGCAGGAGCACTTCGAGCCGGTCGAAGAGCGATTCGACGGGCATGGCTGGGCGTTCCTCACGGTGGACGACGTAGGAACACCCAGCCTAGAGCCGCATCCGTGCCCGTGGAGTGCCGGGCGGCCAGTCCACGGTGTGGTCAGCCGTGTGGTCAGCCGTGTGGTCAGCCGTGTGGTCAGCCGTGGTCTGCCGCCCGGTCGGGCGTGCGGGGGGCGTCAGAGCTCGGGGAACCAGATCTTGATCTCGCGCTCGGCCGACGCGACCGAGTCCGACCCGTGCGCGAGGTTCTCGGTCGGCCCGTTGCCCCAGTCCCGGCCGAGATCGCCACGGAGGGTCCCGGGCGGGGCGGCGGTGGGGTCGGTGGGGCCCATCAGCGAGCGCCAGCCCTCGACCACGCGGACGCCCTCGGCGACGGCGGCCACGACCGGGCCGGACGTCATGAATGACACCAGGTCGGGGTAGAACGGCTTGGCCACGTGCTCGGCATAGTGCTCGGCGAGCAGCTCGGCGCTCGGCGTTCGCAGGTCAAGGGCGACGATCCGGTACCCCTTCGCCTCGATCCGGTGGAACACCTCGCCGATCAGGCCACGGCGCACGGCGTCCGGCTTGACCAGGACCAGGGTGCGCTCGGTCGGGCTGGCCACGATCGCCTCCGTTTCTGCCGGCGCCTCGGCGCGCCGGTCACCGGGTCAGCCTAGGGCGGGCATTCGCGGCCGACGCGCTCGGGGTAGGCATACCGGGACGGAGCGTCACAGCGCCGGGACACCCTCGGACCGCCGGCTCAAGGGGGCCGGATTCCTGCCGATGGTCAGGCGATGGACCTGCTGCGCGAGGGGATCAGCATGCCCGACCTGCCACTGACCGTGGCGCTGAGCAGCGTGCTCGCTGCGAGCATGGCCAGCGCCGACCGACCCGGACTTCTGGCCGCCCTGTGCGGGCTGCCGCCCTCGGGCCTCCGTACATCCCGCATCCCGCCCCCGGTACATCCCGCCCCGGTACATCCCGCCCCGTAGCCCGGGCGCGCCGCTGTGCACCTCGAAGGCCGTTCAGGACGGTGACTCAGCGGGGTAGCTCGGCGCCTTCCGCGCTCTCGGCATCGATCCGCCCGCCGACCCGCAGCGCGACGACCCAGATCGCGGCGAAGAGGGCGCCGAGGAAGAACATCACCGGGACCCAGATCCCGGCGGCGACGACGAGCAGTTGCAGCACCGTCCCCGCGGCGTATCCCGCGCGGCCCCGAAGCAGACCCGCAACCAGCAGGCAGGCCAGTGCGAGCGCCCCGGCCAGGCCCAGCGCCGTGCCGGTTCCCAACCCGGACAGGTCCTTCGCCACCAGCCCGGCGAAGAGGATCACCAGTGCCTCGAAGGCGAGCACGACCATGCCGAGCCGGCGGCGGGCGGATCGCGTCCGGCCGGGGCTGCCGCCGCTCGTGGGGCTGTCCGACGTCACGTCGCCCGAGCCTACGCGGGCAGCGCCCGGCTCACGGCCGTCCGAGCAGGACCCGGGCGTCCGCGGCGACCGTGATCGAGCCCGTCACCAGGACGCCGCCGCTCGCCACACCGTCCGCCTCGGCCAGGGCCGCGGCCCGGTCCAGCGCCTCGTCCAGGCGGCCCGCCTCCTGGACGCGGTCGGCGCCGAAGATGTCCACCGCGATCGCGACCAGCTCCGGCACCGGGATCGCCCGTGGCGAGGAGGAGCGGGTCACCACGACGAAGTCCAGCACCGGTTCGAGCGCAGCCAGGATCCCCGCAGCGTCCTTGTCGGCCAGCACCCCGACGACCCCGACCAACGGGCTGAGCGCGAACGACTCGGTCACCGCGTCGGCCAGCACCTCCGCCCCGGCGGGGTTGTGCGCAGCGTCGATCAGGATGGTGGGGCTGCGTCTGACCAGTTCCAGCCGGCCCGGTGAGTCGACCGCCGCCAGGGCTACCCGGACGACCTCCGGGTCGAGCCCGCCCTCGCCGCCGAGCAGCGCCTCCACCGCCGCCACGGCGCAGGCGGTGTTGTGTGCCTGGTGCTCGCCGTGCAGCGGCAGGAACAGGTCCTCGTAGACCGCGTGCAACCCCTGCACGGTCAGCTGCTGACCGCCGACCGCGAGCTCCCGTTGCAGCACGCCGAACTCCAGCCCCTCGCGGGCGACCGTGGCCCCGACCCCGCCGGCATGGCGCAGCAGCACCTCCAATGCGGGCATCGGCTGCAGGCCGAGCACCGCGACGCCGCCGGGTTTGATGATCCCGGCCTTCTCGGTCGCGATCGAGACGAGGTCGTGACCGAGGAAGCGCTCGTGGTCCAGGGCGATCGGGGTCACCACCGCCACCTCGGCGTCGACGACGTTCGTGGCGTCCCAGCTGCCGCCCATGCCCACCTCGATGGCCGCCACGTCGACCGGCGCGTCCGCGAACGCCGCGTAGGCCATGGCGACCAGGACCTCGAAGAAGGTCAGCCGCGGTTCGCCGCGTTCCGCCGACCGCGCGTCGACGAGCCTCAGGTACGGCTCCACCTCCTCGTACACCGCGACGAACCGTTCGGCCGGAAGCGGGTCGCCGTCCAGCGCGATCCGCTCGGACACCTCGGCCAGGTGGGGGCTGGTGAAGCGGCCGGTGCGCAACCCGTGCTCGCGCAGCAGCCTCTCCACGATCCGCGTCGTCGAGGTCTTCCCGTTGGTTCCCGTCAGGTGCACCGCCCGGAAGCTCCGCTGCGGGTCACCGAGCAGCTCGGTGACCGCCGCGATCCGGTCCAGGCTCGGCACCAGGTCGTGCTCGGGTGCCCGGTCGAGGACCTCCCGGTACACCTCCTGAACGCTGTTCACGCGCGCTCGACGGCGACGGTCAGATCGGCACCGTCCGCCGGCGTGACGAGCGTGACCGCCGTGGCCAGGGTCTCGGCGCGGATCAGGTCGAGGTGGTCCCGCGCGTAGCCCTCCTGCTCGGGGGGCACGCCCAGGGTGAGCCGGATCGTCTCGGACACATGCAGCCCGGCGGCCTTGCGCGCATCCTGGATCTCCCGGATCAGGTTCCGGGCCCAGCCCTCGGCCGCCAGCACCTCGTCCACCTCGGTGTCCAGAGCCACGAAGCCGCCGCCGGGCAGCACCGCGACGGCGCGATGCCCGCTTTCGGCATCGGCGACCACGGTCTCGAGCGTGAACTCTCCGTCCTGCAACGAGATCCCGCCGCAGACCACGGTGCCGTCGGCACCCATGGACCAGTCCCCGGACTTGCTCGCCCGGATCACGTCCTGGACCGCCCTGCCCAGGCGTGGCCCGGCGGCCCGCGCGTTCACGGTGAGCCGCTCGGTGACCCCGATCTGAGACGCCTCCGGATCCTCCAGTGCCAGCAGCCGCACCTCCTTCACGTTGACCTCGTCGGCGACCACGGCAGCGAACGGCTGCAGCTGGTCGGGCCGGCCCGTGACCACGGTCAGGGTGCGCAGCGGCTGGCGAACCCGCAGCGACTGCGCCTTGCGCAACCCCAGCACGGCCGAGGCCACCTCGCGGGCCCGGTCCATGTTGAGCACCAGGTCAGCGTCGGCCGGCAGGTCCGCGGCGTCCGGCCAGTTGGTCAGGTGCACGCTGCGTCCGCCGGTGAGCCCGCGCCAGATCTCCTCGCTGATCAGGGGAAGCAGCGGTGCCGCGACCCGGCAGGTCACCTCGAGCACGGCCGCGAGGGTGTCGAACGCGGATAGGTCCTCCGACCAGAACCGGTCGCGCGACCGCCTGATGTACCAGTTGGTCAGCACGTCGAGGTAGTTCCGCAGGCTCTGGCAGGCGCCGGCGACGTCGTAGGCCGCCAGTTGTCCTGTCACGGCATCGACCAGGTCGTGCGTCTTGGCCAGCACGTACCGGTCCAGCACATGCTCGGAGTCGGTTCGGCCAGTGGCCTCGTACCCGCTGTCCCCGCAAGCATTCGCATACAGCGACAGGAAGTACCAGACGTTCCACAGCGGCAGCATCATCTGCCGGACGCCGTCCCGGATGCCCTGCTCGGTGACCACGAGATTGCCGCCGCGCAGTACCGGTGAGCTCATCAGGAACCAGCGCATGGCGTCCGCGCCGTCGCGGTCGAAGACCTCGTTCACGTCCGGGTAGTTGCGCAGGCTCTTGCTCATCTTCCGGCCGTCGTCACCGAGCAGGATGCCGTGGCTGACGCAGGTGCGGAATGCCGGCCGGTCGAACAGTGCCGTGGCCAGCACGTGCATGAGGTAGAACCAGCCACGGGTCTGCCCGATGTACTCGACGATGAAGTCGCCCGGGTAGTGATGCTCGAACCAGTCGGCGTTCTCGAACGGGTAGTGCACCTGGGCGAACGGCATCGAGCCGGACTCGAACCAGCAGTCCAATACCTCGGGCACCCGGCGCATGGTCGACTTCCCGGTCGGATCGTCCGGGTTGGGCCGGATCAACTCGTCGATGTAGGGCCGGTGCAGGTCGTCCGGGCGCACGCCGAAGTCACGCTCCAGCTCGTCCAGGCCGCCATACACATCGACCCGCGGGTAGGCCGGATCATCGCTGACCCAGACCGGGATCGGGCTGCCCCAGTAGCGGTTCCGGCTGATCGACCAGTCCCGGGCGTTCTCCAGCCACTTGCCGAAGGAGCCGTCCTTGATGTGCTCGGGCACCCAGTGGATCTGCTGGTTGAGCTCGACCATCCGGTCCCGGAAGCGAGTCACCTCGACGAACCAGCTGGACACCGCGCGGTAGATCAGTGGGTTGTCGCAGCGCCAGCAGTGCGGATACGGATGGTCGTAGGTCTCGTGCCGCAGCAGGGCGCCGGACTCCCCGGGAGTCCGGCTCTTGAGGTCCGCCACGATCGCCTTGTTGGCCTCGAACACCTGAATCCCGGCGTACGGCGGGACCTCGGCGGTGAACCGGCCCTGGGCGTTCACCGGCACCACGACCTCGATCCCGGCCGCGTCGCAGGTCGTCTTGTCGTCCTCGCCGAAGCCCGGGGCCATGTGCACGATCCCGGTGCCCTCGTCGGTGGTGACGAAGTCCCCGGGCAGGATCTGGTGGGCGTTCTCCCTCCCGGCGAAGAACGGGAACGGCGGGGCGTAGCGGACCCCGAGCAGCTCCCGGCCGGGCAGCGTGGCGACCAGGCGACCCTGCGCCTCGGCGTCGGCGAGTCCGTCCAGCCCGAGCTCGCGGGCATAGTGGCCGATCCGGTCCGCGGCCAGCAGGTACCGGGTGCTCTCCTGCGGCGTGCCGGGGCGTCCCGTGACCACCGCATACTCCAGCGCGGGGTGCACCGCCATCGCCAGGTTGCTCGGCAGCGTCCACGGGGTGGTGGTCCAGATCAGGGCGACCGCTCCGGCGTGCGGGCCGGTCTGCAGCGTAAGGCCGACGGTCACGGCGGGGTCCTGGCGCGGCCGGTAGACGTCGTCCATCCGGGTCTCGGTGTTGCTCAGCGGCGTCTCGCACCGCCAGCAGTACGCCAGGACCCGGAACCCCTCGTAGACCAGGCCCTTCTGCCACAGGCTCTTGAAGGCCCACATGACGCTTTCCATGTAGTCCACGTCGAGCGTCTTGTAGTCGTTCTCGAAGTCGACCCAACGGGCCTGCCGCTTGACGTACTCCTCCCAGTCCTTGGTGTAGCGCAGCACCGAGGTCTGGCAGGCCTGGTTGAACGCGGCGACGCCCATCGACTCGATCTCGGACTTGTGCGTGATGCCGAGCTGCTTCTCGGCCTCCACCTCGGCCGGCAGCCCGTGGCAGTCCCAGCCGAACCGGCGCTCCACCCGCCGCCCGCGCATGGTCTGGTAGCGCGGCACCACGTCCTTGACGTAGCCGGTGAGCAGGTGGCCGTAGTGCGGCAGCCCGTTGGCGAACGGCGGACCGTCGTAGAAGACGAACTCGTTGCCACCGATCGCCCCGTCCGGACCGTCGGCGGGTCGGGCCTGGACACTGGCCCGGAACGTGTCATCGACGTCCCAATACGCACGGACCCGCTCCTCGATCTCCGGGAAGCGCGGGCTGGCCACGACCTCGTCGGGCTTGCCCATCGTCATCTTGGGATACGTCACCGCTTGCTCTCCTCGCCGCGTCCGGTCGTTCTGGACGAGGACGACAGCGCCCGGTATGCCGGGCGGCACCGCGGTACCACCTCGCTTGCCGCCCGCCCGATCGCGAAGGTCCGCTCCCGGGTCGGCGACCACTCGTTCATCGGCTGTGACGGGCCGGTCCCGTCCGGTTCTACTGAGGTACGAGCCGGGACCCGGCCGCACCTGTTCTTCCGGAGGCTCGCCGGTGATGGCCGGGTCAATGCCTGTGCGCCCATGGTAGCCACAGCCGGACAGTGAGCGCTCATCAGTTACCGCGCGTCGGCCTGATCATGAGAAGGAGCCTCGGGGACAGCGGCATTCCGTCATCTTGCCCCTGCACCTGCGTGAAGCGCAGTACAGTCCGCCCAAGCCCACTCGATCATTCATGCCGATCGGGTACACGAATCGCATTCCTGAACCGTGGCAGGTATTGCACCGGGGTGGAGTGCAACCAGAATTGGGTTCTGTCATCGGGAGGACCGGGGTGAATCGGAGAATCCGTACCGTATCGCTCGCCACAGCGGGGACGGTGCTCCTACTGGGATTCGGGTACGGCCCAGCAGAGGCGACCGCCAAGCCGGGCGCGGGCACGTGTACCGCCATCGATGCGCCCCTGGCGCTCAACCAGATCCCGGCCTCATCGGACTGTCGCGAGGAGACGGCGCCCACCCGCGGCGCGCTGGCGACCCCGGCCCTGGCGACGCCCACAACGGTGCTGAGCAGCACGCCGAAGGCCTTCGACAGCACCGACGGCGACATTCTGGCGATCACGAAGGTGGCTGGCGCCGCCACCCCGCGGCTGGCGATCGGCGGCAACTTCAAGCACGTGATCACCCCGGACCGGGTTTCGCACGCCGCGACGAACTTCGCCATCATCGACGAATCCACCGGCGCGATCATTTATGCCGGAAATGCGAACTCCTATGTCCGGGCGATCACCAGCAACGCGGGCACCGTCTACCTCGGCGGCGACTTCACCGCCCTGGGCGGGGTGAGCCGGGCCCGCGCGGCCGCGGTCTCCGCGAGCGGCAGCGTGACGTCCTGGAACCCCGCCCCCGGTTCACGGGTGCGCGGCATGGCCGCCGACAGCGGCGGGGTCTACCTGGGCGGTGACTGGGGCACGGTCCGCAAGGTGTCGCTGACCACCGGCGGGACCGTCTGGTCCAGGAAAGCCACCGGAGGGGCCACGCGAGCCCTGATGCTCACCGGCGGGTACCTCTACGCGGGCGGGCTGTTCGAGGCCTACAACGGCCTGACCCGGCACGGCCTGATCAAGATCACCCCCAGCACCGGCAACGCCGTGACGGCCTTCGACGCCCACCTGCGCGCGGACACCGGGGTCGGCAGCCACGGCTCGTACGACGGTGAGGGCGTCCTCGCGCTGGCCCCGGGGATCACCAGCACCACGATCGTGATCGGCATCGGCGGCAACGCACCACCCGGGCTGTCGTCCAACGAGACCGAGGTGCTGCAGGCCGCCACCGGCGCCAGGGTCTGGCGGGACGGCACGATCGGCGACACCCAAGCGGTCGGCGTGGTGGGCGACACCGTCGTCAGCGGGTGGCACCGGAACGCCAACAACACCACCATCCCGTGGCCGTACTTCGCCGGTCAGCTGGAGGGCTCCAACGGCGCCCTGACCACCTGGAATCCCAAGATCACCGGCAACCAGTCCAACGCGGACGGCGGCAACAACGGGGTGCAGGCGATCTACTCCGACCCGAGCATCAAGACGATCTTCATCGCCGGCGCTTTCACCCAGTGGAACTTCACCAACACGCACAAGTCGCTGATCGCCTTCACCTGGAGCTGATCGGCTCCGCCTCGAGTGCGGGCAGTTCTGCCGCCTGACACCGGCGTGTCTCAGGCGCAACTGCCCGCACTCGAGGGCCGACGGGAACGGTCAGCCGACGGGCAGCGCCCCGATGGCCGAGCCCAGGCGCGCGACGTCGGCCTCGGCAGCTGCCAGCCTGCCGCGGATCTTCAGCACCACCTCGTCCGGGGCCTTGGCCAGGAACTGCTCGTTCGCCAGCTTGGCAGCGGCCTGATCGCGCTCCTTCACGGCGCCGGCCAGGTCGCGATCCAGCCGCTTGCGCTCCGCGTTCACGTCGATGGTTCCGGACAGGTCGAGCTCGACCGTGACCGGTCCCGAGGTCAGTTTGGCCGACGCTGTGAAACCGGGGCCGGCTTCGCCGAGCCTCGCCAGAGCCCGCACCTCGCCCTCATGCACGGCCAGCCCGGTGCTGTCCAGCCCCGAGATCCGTGCCGCGACGCCCTGCCCCGGCCGAAGCCCCTGGTCGGCACGGAACCGCCGGACCTCCGTGACCAGCCGCTGCAGCGCGGCCACCTCGGCCTCGGCAGCGGGGTCCCCTGCGGCGGACGCGCGCTCCGTCTCGACCTGCGGCCACGGTGCGATGACGAGCGACTCGCCACCGGTCAGCTCGGTCCACAGCGCGTCGGTGACGAACGGCAGCACCGGGTGCAGCAGCCGGAGCACGACGTCGAGCACCTCACCGAGGATCCGCCGGGTGACGTCGGCCGCAGCCCCGCCGGCGAGCAACGGCAGCTTGGCCAGCTCGAGGTACCAGTCGCAGACCTCGTCCCAGACGAAGTGGTAGAGCGTCTCGGTCGTCTTGGCGAACTGGAAGTCCTCGTAGCCGGCGTCGACCTGCGCGGT
The DNA here is from genome assembly GCA_963740575.1 of uncultured Actinomycetota bacterium. Classification (GTDB taxonomy): domain Bacteria; phylum Actinomycetota; class Actinomycetes; order Actinomycetales; family Kineosporiaceae; genus CAVUET01. The sequence goes on from CAVUET010000003.1 coordinate 1,184,162, forward strand.
GACGGAGGCGAGCCGGGAGAGCATCCACCGATCGACCACCGACTGCTCGGCGGCGTCGGGCAGCGGGCCGTCGACGGTCGCCCCGTTGAGCAACGCGAACCGGGTGGCGTTCCACAGCTTTGTGCAGAAGTTGCGGCTGCCGGCGGCCCACTCCTCGCTGATCGCCTGGTCCGAGCCGGGGTTCGCCCCGCGCGTCAGGGTGAAGCGCAGGGCGTCGGCGCCGTAGCGATCCATCCACTCCAGCGGGTCGACCACGTTGCCGCGGGACTTCGACATCTTCTTGCCGAACCGGTCCCTGACCAGCCCGTGCAGGGCCACCGTGTCGAAGGGCTGCACGCCGTCCATCGCATAGAGGCCGAACATCATCATCCGGGCGACCCAGAAGAAGAGGATGTCGTAGCCGGTGACCAGGACGCTGGTCGGGTAGTAGCGCTGCAGGTCGGCGGTCTGCTCCGGCCAGCCGAGAGTCGAGAACGGCCACAGCGCGCTGGAGAACCAGGTGTCGAGCACGTCCGGGTCCTGGGTCCAGCCGGGCGGGGGCGTGCCGTCGGCGGTGGTGCCCTGCAGGGTGTCGTCGGGCCCGAGGCAGACCACCTCACTGTCGGGGCCGTACCAGACCGGGATCCGGTGGCCCCACCAGAGCTGCCGCGAGATGCACCAGTCGTGCATGTCGTCGACCCAGCCGAACCAGCGCGGCTCCATCTCCTTGGGGTGGATCCGCACCCGGCCGTCACGGACCGCGTCCCCCGCGGCCTTGGCCAGCGGGCCGACGGTCACGAACCACTGCAGCGACAGCCGGGGCTCCACCACGGTGTCGCAGCGGGAGCAGTGCCCCACCGCGTGCAGGTACGGACGGCGCTCGGTGCCGACGCGGCCCTGCTCGCGCAGCGCCTCCCGGACGGCGTCTCGGGCCGCGAACCGGTCCATCCCGTCGAACGGCGTCCCGGTCCCGGTGATGAGCCCTTCGGTGGTCATTACGTTCACCGACGGCAGCCCCTGCCGCTGCCCGATCTCGAAGTCGTTCAAGTCGTGCGCGGGCGTCACCTTGACCGCGCCGGTGCCGAACCCGGGATCCACGTGCTCGTCCGCCACGACCGGGATCCGTCGGCCCACCAGCGGCAACTCGATCTCGGCCCCGACCAGGTGCCGGTATCGCGCGTCGTCCGGGTGCACGGCAACGCCGGTGTCCCCCAGCATCGTCTCGACCCGGGTGGTCGCCACGACGATCCGGTCCGGACCGGACGGGTCGCCGTAGACGAGCTCGACCAGTTCGCCCTCGTCGTCGTGGTGCTCGACCTCGATGTCGCTCAGGGCGGTGTGGCAGCGCGGGCACCAGTTGATGATGCGTTCGGCGCGGTAGATCAGCTTGTCGTCGTACAGCCGCTTGAAGATGGTCTGGACGGCGCGGGACAGGCCCTCGTCCATGGTGAAGCGCTCGCGGTTCCAGTCCACGCTGTCCCCGAGCCGGCGCATCTGGCCGAGGATCTGCCCGCCGGATTGCTCCTTCCACTGCCACACCCGCTGCACGAACGGCCCGCGGCCGAGGTCGTGACGGCTGACCCCGTCCTTGCGCAGCTCGCGCTCGACCACGTTCTGGGTGGCGATCCCGGCGTGGTCCATGCCGGGCAGCCAGAGCGTGTCGTAGCCCTGCATCCGGCGCCGGCGGATCACCGCGTCCTGGATGGTGTGATCGAGGGCGTGGCCGATGTGCAGGCTGCCGGTGACGTTGGGCGGCGGGATGACGATGCTGAAGGCGGGCCCGCCGGCGCCGGGCCTGGGGCTGAAGTAACCGCGCTCTACCCAGCGCCGGTACAGCGGCCCCTCTACGTCCGCCGGGGTGTACTTCGGCGGCAAGCTCGTGTCGGGGGCGGGCCGCCGCTCTGTCGGGACGGCCTCTGGGGTCTCGGGCATGGACGAATCCTACGGAGAGCGACGCCCTGGCCCGAATCGGCTCCCGGTAAGTGACGAGCTCAGGTCTGCGACCGGGCGGTCCGGCCTGTCATCACGTGGTCGGCCACCTCCGCCAGGAGGCGGCGCAACAGCCTCTGGTCACCAGGGCTCAGGCCGGCCATCAGCTCGGCCTCCTCGCGCTGCATCGTCGGCACCAGCCAGCCGAGCATCTCCCGGCCGGGGTCGGTCAGCAGGACGCGGTTGCGGCGGCGATCCGTCGGGTCCGCCTCGCGCACCACGAGGCCGAGTCGCTCCAGCGCATCCACCAGCCCCGTGACCCCCGCCCGGGTCACCGCCGCGCGGGCGCTGATCTCGGACGGCGCGAGGACCCCGCCGGCCTGGTCCAGGACGACGAGAATGGTGAACGAGCCGGCGGACAGGCCGAGCGGGCGCAGCAGCTTGCCCACCTGGGACTGCAGCAGGTCGTGCGTGCGGGCCAGCTGCCCTATCACAGCCGTGGCCTCCGGAACCGAACCCTCGGGCCAGCCCGGCGGCTCCGGTACGGTCTCGATCATCGCGGCCCTGCCGTCCGGCATCTCGACCTCCATCCGCCGGGCTGTGAACAGTTGGTCCGCAGACAGTTCACGAGCGGCAGTCCTAATACGTACGCGGTCGCCGCCGGGTTCATGGTCTGTCCAGGGCAGCTCATCGCCGGGCCGAGAGACCGTCAACAGCACCCTGCGCGGCCCGGCGAACGTGGCCCTGCCCCCGCAGCGACGGGCCGCAACCATCCGGTTGACGAGTCGCTGGGCGAGCTGACTGGGCGAGCTGGCTGGACGAGCTGGGGCTCAGGCGGACTTCTCGCGGCGCTCCCGCGGCTTGCGGGTCGGCGCCTCGCGCGGGACCAGCGTCGGGTTGACGTTGTTCAGCACGACCTCGCGGGTCACCACCACGCGGGCGACGTCATCCCGGCTCGGCACGTCGAACATCACCGGGAGCAGGACTTCCTCCATGATCGCCCGCAGGCCCCGGGCGCCGGTGCCGCGCAGGATCGCCTGGTCGGCCACGGCCTCCATCGCGTCGTCGCTGAACTCCAGCTCGACGCCGTCGATCTCGAACATCCGCTGGTACTGCTTGACCAGGGCGTTCTTCGGCTGGGTGAGGATCGAGACCAGCGCCTCGCGGTCGAGGTTCGTCACCGTGGTGATCACCGGCAGGCGGCCGATGAACTCCGGGATGAGCCCGAACTTGAGCAGATCCTCGGGCATGACCTCGGCGAACGGGTCGGACTCCCCGCGCGGGGTGTGCAGCTGGGCACCGAACCCGATCCCCCGCTTGCCGATCCTGGACTGGATGATCTGCTCCAATCCGGCGAATGCCCCACCGACGATGAACAGCACGTTGGTGGTGTCGATCTGGATGAACTCCTGGTGCGGGTGCTTGCGGCCGCCCTGCGGCGGCACCGAGGCGGTGGTGCCCTCGAGGATCTTCAGCAGGGCCTGCTGGACGCCCTCCCCCGACACGTCCCGGGTGATCGAGGGGTTCTCGGACTTCCGGGCGATCTTGTCGACCTCGTCGATGTAGATGATCCCGGTTTCGGCCTTCTTGACGTCGTAATCCGCCGCCTGGATGAGCTTGAGCAGGATGTTCTCGACGTCCTCACCCACGTAGCCGGCCTCGGTCAGCGCCGTCGCGTCCGCGATCGCGAAGGGGACGTTCAGCATTTTCGCGAGGGTCTGCGCCAGGTACGTCTTCCCGCAGCCGGTGGGGCCGATGAGCAGGATGTTGGACTTCGCGATCTCGACCGCGTCCTGGTCGCGCCGACCGGGCTCCCCGGCCTGGATCCGCTTGTAGTGGTTGTAGACGGCCACCGCGAGCGACTTCTTGGCCGACTCCTGGCCGACCACGTACTGCTCGAGGAAGTCGTAGATCTCCTTCGGCTTCGGCAGCTCGACGAGACCAAGCTCACTCGCCTCGGCGAGCTCTTCCTCGATGATTTCGTTGCAAAGATCGATGCACTCGTCGCAGATGTACACCCCGGGCCCGGCGATGAGCTTCTTCACCTGCTTCTGGCTCTTCCCGCAGAACGAGCACTTCAGCAGGTCACCACCGTCACCGATGCGGGCCACGAGCGATCCTTCCTCCCTGGGGGGTGATCGTCACCGTGCAGCACCGATCACTGGCCCCGACCACCATTGAACGCCAACCCGGCCCCGCTGTCAGCGAAAAGCTGGGCCGTTTCGCCGTGTCAGCCCTCGTCAGGCGTTCCGTACGCCGGGGTGCTGGTCTTGCGGGAGCCGAGCACCTGGTCGACCAGGCCGTACTCCACCGCCTGCTCGGCGGTGAGGATCTTGTCCCGCTCGATGTCGCTGCGGACCTGGTCGACGCTCCGGTTGGAGTGCCGGGAGATCGTCTCCTCGAGCCACTGCCGCATCCGGAGCACCTCGTTGGCCTGGATCTCGATGTCCGAGGCCTGGCCGTAGTCACCGCCTGCCATGGCCGGCTGGTGGATCAGCACGCGGGCGTTCGGCAGGGCCAGCCGCTTACCCTTGGCGCCGCAGGCAAGCAGGACGGCCGCCGCCGAGGCCGCCTGCCCGAGGCAGACGGTTGCGATGTCCGGCTTGATGTACTGCATGGTGTCGTAGATCGCCGTCAGCGCCGTGAAGGACCCGCCAGGCGAGTTGATGTAGAGGGTGATGTCCCGCTCCGGATCCTGGCTCTCCAGGACCAGCAACTGGGCCATCACATCATCCGCGGAGGCGTCGTCCACCTGGACGCCGAGGAAGATGATCCGGTCCTCGAAGAGCTTGGTGTAGGGGTCGAGGCGCTTGAAGCCGTAGGCCGTGCGCTCCTCGAACTGCGGCAGGATGTAGCGGCTGCTCGGCACCTGCAGTCCGGAGGGGACGCGACCGAACGGGGTCGGGGCTGTCATGTCTGCTCCTCGTGAGGGCGGGGGGCGGTGGGCGGGCTCAGGCGGATGTGGTGCCGCCGCCACCCGCGACATCGCGTGCGTTGCGGACGACGTGGTCGACCAGGCCGTACACCTGCGCCTGCTCGGCGGTGAACCAGCGGTCACGGTCGGAGTCGGCCACGATCGTCTCCACCGGCTGGCCGGTCTGCTCGGCGATGAGCTCCGCCATCTGCCGCTTCATGTGCAGGATCAGCTCGGCCTGGATCTTGATGTCGCTGGCGGTGCCGCCGATTCCGCCGAGCGGCTGGTGCATCATCACCCGGGCGTGCGGCAGGGCGTAGCGCTTGCCCTTGGCGCCGGCCGAGAGCAGGAACTGCCCCATCGAGGCGGCCATGCCCATCGCGACCGTGGCCACGTCGGGCTGCACCCACTGCATCGTGTCGTAGATCGCCATGCCTGCGGTGACCGATCCGCCCGGGGAGTTGATGTAGAGCCAGATGTCCTTCTCCGGGTCCTCAGCGGCCAGGAGGATCATCTGTGCGCAGATCGCGTTCGCGTTCTCGTCCCGGACCTCGGAGCCGAGAAAAATGATCCGCTCCCTGAGCAACCGGTTGTAGACGTGGTCGTCCAGCCCCAGCGACGGCTGCGGCGTGCGCGCGAGCGGGCTGTCGACGGAATGAGCTGGAACGATCAACTGACTCACGGTATCGCTCCCCGGAGGTCTCGGTGTCTCCGCGCTGCCGCGGAGTGGGTGGTGGGGCCACCCGGCTGTGCCGACAGTAACGCGCACGACGGGCGGTCATGCTCCCTCAGCGGCGCGTGTTCGCTCACGGCGCATCACGGCCGGGGCGGCCTCGTCCACGCCGGCGCATCGGTCACTGAGCCGTACTGACGGGGACCCCTCAACTCTGGTTGTCGGTCTCCGGCGTGGCGTCGGCACCGGACGGCTCGGGCGAACCCGCCGCTGCCAGGTCATCGTCTGCCGTCGTGACCGGGGCCGGCTCGAAGCCGCCGAGGTCCAGCAGCGGGACGGCGGCAGGATCGGCCGCGGCGGGCACCGAGACGGGCTCCGCGGCTGCCGCGCCCGCGGGCGCATCGACGGTCTGGGCAGCGGTCGGCCCGGCCGGCGGGCGCACGTCCACGGGGTTGCCCGAGGCGTCCTTGACCTGCGCACGGCCCAGCACGGCTGCCAGCGCCTTGCGCCGGGCCACCTCGCCGACCATGGACGGAACCTGCCCCGATTTGTCCACGGCCTGGGCGAAGTCGTTCGGGTCCATCCCGTACTGCTGGGCGCTGACGACCAGGTACTCGATCAGTTCCTGCTGGCCGACGGACACCTTCTCGGCCTCGGCGATGGCGTCCAGCAGAAGCTGTGCCCGGAACCCCTTGCGGGTCTCCTCCTCGACCTCGGCGCGGTGCTCGTCGTCCTCCAGCCGGCCTTCCGACTCGAGGTGCCGGCGGACCTCCTCGGAGACCATCCCGTCCGGGACGGGGATCTCCACGCTCTCCAGCAAGTGGTCGAGCAGCCGCTCCCGGGCCTGCAGGACCTGCTCGACGCGACGGCCGTCGGCGGCCTGGTACCGCAGGTCGGCGCGCAGCTCCTCGAGCGTGTCGAACTCGCTCGCCAGCTGGGCGAAGTCGTCGTTCAGCTCGGGCAGGTCGCGCACCTTGACCGACTGCACGGTGACCGTCACCTCGGCCGGGTCACCGGCCCGATCGCCGCCGGCCAGCGGCGCCTCGAACGTGGTGGACTCCCCCGCCGACAGCCCGGGCAGCACCTCGTCCATGCCGTCGAGCATCGAGCCGGAGCCGATCTCGTACGAGACACCGGCCACGCTGTCGATCTCCTCGTCGTCGATCACGGCGCGGATGTCGATCGAGACGAAGTCGCCGACCTCGGCAGGCCGGTCGATGCTGACCAGCGTGCCGAACCTGGCCCGCAGGTTCTCCACCCGCTCGTCCACGTCCTGGGTGCTGACCACGGCGTCGTCCACCGTGACCTCCAGGCCGTCCAGGGACGGCAGGGCGATGTCGGGGCGAACGTCCACCTCGGCGGTGAACTTCAGGTCGCCGCCGGCCGCCGGGTCGGGGACCTCGGTGACGTCGACCTCCGGCTGCCCGAGGGGGCGGACCTCGCTCTCCTCGACGGCGCGCGCGTAGAAGCGCGGCAGCGCCTCGTTGACCGCCTCCTCGATCACCACACCGCGGCCGAACCGCTGGTCGATGATCCGCGGCGGAACCTTGCCCTTGCGGAACCCGGGGACCGTCACCTGATTGGCGATGGTCTTGTAGGCGGCGTCCATGCTGGGCTTGAGCTCATCGAAGGGAACCTCGACGGTGAGCTTGACCCGGGTCGGGTTCAGGGTCTCGACGGCGCTCTTCACGGCGGGGCTCTCCTGCGGTCGATTGCTCTGAGGGCGGCCGACGGACCGCGCCGGCGGCCGGCGAGCGGACGCCGGTGGGCGCACCGGCTGGGCGCCGGGCTGTCCGCCCCGACGCCAGCGGTCATCGTAGCCTGCTCCCCCACGGGGACTGACCGGCCGGTGCGCGTGCCACGCGAACCGGTCCGAGTCGGGGTACCCGGATTTGAACCGGGGGCCTTCCGCTCCCAAAGCGGACGCGCTACCAAGCTGCGCCATACCCCGCCTGACCTGCCCCGGCCGGACCGGGTGCACCGCCGGGTCAACCGCCGGAGGTCGGCTCCAGGGTACGCGACCAGAGCCCGCCCCGTTTGCCGCCGCTGCTCGGGCAGTGGCGACCGGGTGCCTTCCTGCTACCGACCGGCCGCGGCTACCCGGCTCTCGCCAGAAACGGCGACGACTGCCCCGGTTCGTGACCGGTAGGCTTCGCTTGTCGGCGGCCCGACAGGGCGATCCCCAGGGCCACCGACGTGCGGGTGTAGCTCAATGGTAGAGCTCCAGCCTTCCAAGCTGGCCATGCCGGTTCGATCCCGGTCACCCGCTCAGATGCTCCACCGCAGGTCAGGGGCCAGACAAGCGGCGCGAGGCCACCCCTTCGCCCGCTGATTCTTGTTCACGCCGGAGCAAGCGGGCCATTAGCGGGCCATTAGCCACCCGCTAGCGGGCCCACAACCCCACACAAGCGGAGGCATCGGTGACCGGGCAGGAACTGACCAGCTCACTGGTCAGCGCTCTCAGAAACTACGCCAGCACCGATGCGGACGACCGGTCCCGCCGCCTCATCCGGACCGTGGCCAACTACGTTCGCCGTGAAGTGGATGACGTGCGGCAGGTCCTCACGCTCTGCGCCACCGCAGGAGCCGGGACGCCCTTCGAGGCGCTCAGCCGCCAAGTGACTACGGCACGCAGACGAAATACCACCATGGCGCGGCAGGCCATCGCCCATGCTGGAACGGAGCACATCTACTTCCTTCTGGCTAACGCCGATGATGCCGCGCTTGCCTTTCGGGCCTTGGCCAAAGAGGCTCCCACATGCAAGATCACCCCGCTGGTCGCCGCACGAACGGCCCTTGAGTCTTCTGCGGTCTTCTGTTATCTACTGGACCCCGCAATCCCCGTCGAGGAACGGCTTCTCAGGTTTGCCGCGATGCGAGTTAGGGACCTTGGAAATGAGCTCACGACAGCACGGGACCTCTGGGCTGGGGGCCCCTCGATCAACAAGCCGCCAACGGTGGACCCGCGCAGTATTCAGAAACGCCAGCTCGCCATCGGAAAGGCGATTGCGGCTGCGCAGTTTAGTGAGGTCAAGGACAGAAACGAGACAGTGTATGCATTGCGATCTCCACAGGGCTACCGCGCGCGCCTTAACGTGAACGTTTTCGACCTCGTTGTGGCCTATATCCCTACAGCGGTACCGATGTGGCGAATAGGCTCTGGAGGAGCCCACAGCCAGCCATGGCTTCTCGCCTCAGAACTCAGCCCACCAGATGGGCCAGGTCCCGTCGCCGCAAGCTGGACCGCCGCCGCCCTGACCTTTCTTCTATGCGGACAAGCAATTGTAGGGACTGCTACCACCTTCTCCGGCGTAGATGGAAAGCGGCACTGCGAGAAGAACATGCAGCGCCTTGGCGCCCTTGCACTGGCTTCCGGAGAGGCAAACGCAGCACGAAGCTGATGTGGCACTGCCGTTCGCTGGCGGCGGCGGAGATCCATGCGCCACCAGCGAACGGCAGTAGCGACTCCGCACCTACCCTCGTCTACCCAGCGATTGCCAAGACACCCGCCGCCCCATCGTCGTCCTCTCCATGCTCTTGTTTCTCCTTGCCCGACTGGTCAGCGTCGCGGGTCACGAGGAGCTGGTTCACCGCGTCGGCAATGGACCGGTCAGCGTCACTGCTGGCGTGCTGGTAGATCAGAGCGGCACGGGGACTGTCGTGGCCCATCCGGGTCATCAGGTCCTTGAGGCTCGCCCCGGTCTGCGCCGCGAGGGTGTTGCCCGTGTGCCTGAGGTCATGGAAGTGCAGCCCCGGCACTCCGATGGCGGTCACGGCCTTCTCCCACCCGACCAGCTTCCGGAAGTTGTTCCGGCGTAGTGGCGGGTGGGCGTCGCTAGGGCCGGTGAACACGAGCGCGTCTGGCGCCTCCGACACGTACTCCCGAAGGTGCGTCCGCAGGTCCGGCAGGATCGCGGCAGGCAGCGACACCCGCCGTACTCCGGCGCGCGACTGACCGGCCCGAGTTGGAGCCTGCCGCGCTCGTTCTCCCCCATCGCGCGGCGCACCCAGACCGAGCCGTTCTCGGAGTCGATGTCCTGCCGCCACAGGCCGGTGGCCTCCCCCCACCGCAGGCATCCGAACGTGGTCACGAGGATCAACGCCCGGTAGCGCTTCGGCATGGTGTCGGCGAGCTGGAAGACCTGTGCGACGGTGAGGGCGGGCCGCTCGGGAGCGTCCTCCCGATCCGCGCCGGGAATCCGGCATGGGTTCGCTCGTATCAATTCGTCCTCCTTTACGGCGGTATTGAAGATGGCGCGCAGCAGGCGGTACGCCTTGGCCGCGACCGACTGAGAGACGCCGTTCTCGATCAGCCTCGCCCGCCAATCCCGAACCGTCGCCGTGGTGATCCCGCCGAGGCTCAGCTCACCGAGCCTCGGCTTGATGTGGGATCGGAACAGTTGCCGATACAGCGCCTTGGTGCGGGGTCGGAGCTTCGGTCGTTCCTCGATCCAGCGTTCGGCGTAGTCGGTGAGCCGGATCTTGCCTCGGTCGGGGTCGATCCAGTCGCCGCGCATCATCTGGGCTTCGGCCAGGGTGAGCCATTGTTCGGCTTCTTTGAGCCGTTCGAAGGTGCGCGGGGCGTTGCGCATCAGGCCGTCGGGTCCGAGGTAGCGGGCTTGGTAGCGGCCGGAGGCGCGTTTGCGGATGCTGCCGAAGCGGCGGTGTCCGTCCTTGTTCGCCATGTCAGGCCACGCTCCTGAGGTCTCGCCAGACGCTTTCGCGGGTGATGGGTTCGACCCGGCCGGAGTGGACGTGCACGGCCAGGTCGGCCGGGTCGATCCGCACGGCTCGGCCGATGCGGTAGAAGACAATCCGGCGTTCGGCGATCAAGCGCCGGACGTAGCGGGGGCTCATGCTGATCCGTTCGGCGGCGGCCTCGACGGTGAGCAGTTCGGGGGTGTGCGCGGGTCGCGCGGGCAAGGCTGACTCCTTGTGGGTTGGGGACTGGTTGCGGGTGCTGCGGGGACACCTGCGGGTCGGGTGTCCCCGCCCTGGCGGGTGTTTGTGCTGGTCAGAGCGATTCGGGGACACCGGGGACAGCGGGGACACCAGGGACGCCGGGCAGGGTGTCACCCGGGTTCGGCAGGGCGTAACGGCCGCCGGGGTCCGCGCGGAGCTGGCCATCGGCGGCCATCCGCTGACAGGTCTTCTTCACCGACTCGCGGTTGATGCCGACAGCGTCAGCGATCGTGCGGGGTGCTGCCGGGCCGGTGTCCCGCAGGTAGGCCAGGACAGCGGCGCGACCATCCCCGAGCTGGTAGTCCTCGGCGGGGCCGTCCAGGCGCAGCCAGCGGCGAGTGTCGGGGTCGATCGTCAGGGCGTGCTCGGCTTCCTCGACATCCCGGCCGGTCACGTGCAGGACGCCGTCGGCGGTGCCCCGGGGGCGTTTGAGGACGAGGGTGGCGTCGGCGGCTCCGGCGATGCCGTTGGTGCCGGAGACCTCTTGTAGGAAGTCCTCCGATCCGGCCTTGCGGACGTGGTGGACCAGCACGATCGCGACGGCGTAGTTGTCCGAGATCCGCTTGGCCCGGCCGACGGCGGCGTAGTCGGCGTCGTAGGCGCTCATCCCGGCCGGGACCGGTGCCCCGGACCTTGGCGAACACGTCGATGACGATCAGCCGGGCGTCGCGGTGGCCGTCCAGCCAGGTCGCGATGGCTAGGTCGCCTCCGGCCGGGAGGGTGGGCCATTCGGTGGCGATGTCCAGGCCGGCCGGGACCGCCCGGGTGCCGAGCAGCATCCCGACCCGGGACTTGAGACGGCGGGGGGTGTCCTCCAAGGCGAGGTAGAGCACCGGGCCGGGCCGGACCGGGATCGCGCCGAACGCCGGCCCGCCGCCCGCGACGGACAGGGCCAGGTCGAGGGCCAGCCAGGACTTGCCGACCTTGGGCGGTCCGGCGAGCAGGGACAGGCCCTCGCAGATGATCCCGGGCACCGCCCACCGGGGGGCGGGGAAGTCGGTGGCCATGAGCCGCCTGGCGGTCCACAGCTGCGGCACCCACACCCGCCCCGGCTGGCCGGGCTCGACCGCCACCAGACGCGGACGGTCCCGAGCCGCGCCGCCGGGCGCAGCCTCAGCGGTGGGGTCGGGGGGTCGGGATGGGTTGGCGGGGTTGGTCACGCGGCCTCCAATCGGGTGGTGAGGGTGCGGGGTCGTTTGGCTCCGGCGCGCAGACCGGAGTCGACGGTGCGGGCGATCTCGACGGGTTCCAGCCCGGCGGTCTGCCCGGCCTTGGTGAGCCAGACGGTGACGTGGCCCGGGTCGAGTTCGCCTCCGGCGACCAGCTGCCCGAGCGCGGTGGCGGACAGGTACAGGGCCCGGTTCCGCCCGCCCTCGGTCGCGGTGGTGACGGCGTCGAGCTGGGCGCGGATCGCGGCGCTCAGGTAGGCGTCCCGCCGAGTGCCGCCCGAGACCCGTTGCGGGGCGGTCAGTTCCACCGTGGCGGGTCGTTCGGCGGGCCGGGGTGTCGGGCGTAGGGCGGTGGCGATCCAGCCCGGCAGCGGCGCGAGAGCGGCGTGCACGACCATCCGGTAGGGGTGCCCGGCGATGGCGGTGGGTGGGGCCACGACGTACCCGCCCCAGGAGCGGGTGTCGATCAGCCAGCCGAGCCGCCCAGCGGTGTTCCCCAACCGCACGTGCTGCCAGTCGGGGCCGACCGGGTGGGCGTAGTACAGGTGCCGGCCACCCGGCCGGTGGCCACGGTGGGGGTGTCGGGGTAGTCGGTGCAGCCGTGTTGGTGGCACAGGTAGGCGAACACGTCCGCCCCGTCGACCACCCCGGGCCGACGCCACTCCTCCGGCGGGGCTCTGGCCCGACTTGGCGGTGTCCAGGTCGATCACGACCAGACCGGAGGGGCCGCAGGCGATGCCGATCCCGTACGGCCCGGCCGGGGTCGGCCGCGACCAGGCGCGGGCGATCCGGTCGGGGTCGGTGGTGGCGCGGTCCTGCCAGCGACACGTGCCGCCCGGCGGCCTGGCATCGCGGGTCGGTGCCGGTGCAGCGGTCCTCGGCGTGGTCGGGGAACGCGGGCCGCTTGTCGTTCGGGCGCAACGGGAACACCCGCCAGCCCCGGGCGGCGTAGGCCAGGGCGGCGGCGGTGATCCGCCGCACCTGATCCGGCCTGGTGTCCTGGCGGGTCGGGGTGTCGGCTGGGGGCGCGGACGGGGTCGGTTGTGCTGGCGGTGCGGTTGGTTTCGGGGTGGTTCGGGTCGTCACGGTGGTGTGCTCCTGCTCAGTCGAAGGTGTTGCGGCGGAAGTGGTTACGGTGGTGGTCCAGGGGGTGCGGTACGGGCCGACCGGTGGCCGGGTCGGCACCGGGACGGCCCGGCCCTGGTCGCGCCAGTCGGTCAGGAACCGCAGAGCGCCGCCGGTGGTCAGCCCTGCGGACTTGGCCAGGGCGGCAGGGGTGATCGGGCCGGGCGCACTGGTGAGCGCCCGCCAGGCGACTTCGCGCAGTTCGGTCACGGTGCGGACGCGGGTGGGCAGGGGTGACCTCCCGGACGGGCTCGGGCCGGACCGATCCCCAGATTGATAGGACGATTGAATGATTGGCGGATTAGGCTCGTGGCCGGTGGGGGCCTGGTGTGGTTCTCCGCCTGTAGGCCCGGCCCGCCGTCCCCCGTCGGCGTGGCCGGGCCTACCCGCGTTTCGGGTCAGCGCCGGGCACCTACTCGGGTCCGGGTGCCGGTGGTGGTGCGGCGGCCGGTGGCCTGGCAGCGGGGGCAGGGGCGGAGGGTGCCGACCCGGATGGCGGGGATGACGCCGGTGCCGTGGCAGCGGCGGCAGGCGCGGGCTGACCCGAAGCTCAGCCGGGTCAGGGCGTAGCCGAGGGCGAGCAGGACGGCTAGGGCGATGATCGGGTACACGTCGGGCGGTTGGCTGGACATGACGGCGGACTCCAAGTCAGGTGACGGTGTGTAGCGGGTTGAGGGTGTGCGGGATGGTGCCGACGGCCGGGGGTTGGGCCGCCGGACGGCGGGTGATCGGGAGGCGGGGGCGGGTTAGCCGGGCGGGTTAGCTCGGTGTGATCGAGTTAGGTTTCTAACTCGGCCGGGTTACGTCCGGATCTGCGGGCTGGCCTGCGGGAGTGATGTGGGTTAAGTCCGCAGGCCAGCCGCCTGCACGTGCCCGGAGGGCGCCCAGGAGCACCGTCGGGGACCGTCGGCGCCGAGCTAACTCGGGTCGGTCAGGACGCCTCGTGCCCGTCCTGGCCGGTGGTGTTCTCGGCCCGCTGGCGGCGGGCGATCGTGTCACGGATCGTGACCGGGTCGAGGGGGTAGCGGTTGCCGGTGGACGGGACCCGGACGCCGTGCTCGGCCTCCAGGATCTGCGCGGAGGGTCTTGCCGGTCAGGGACCGGTAGGGCGCCCAGGTCGGGAACGCGCGGGCGAGCAGGGCGGGCACGTCCGCGGCCGGGGTCGGCCCGTCGTCGGGCAGGACGTCGGCCAGGTCGTCCAGCAGGTCCCGCCGGGCCGGGACGGCGGTCAGGGTGCGGGCGCCGGGGACGGGGCGGCCCTTGTCCCGCAACGCTTTCAGGGACCGGTTGATGATCGGGGTGATCTGGTCGTTGTCGTGGTTGATGTCGATGAAGTAGCACCTGCACCGTCTGCGACCGCGCCGCCGACGTGAACCCGCGGACCACGGCGGTGCCCCGGTCGGTGCCCGGGATCAGCTCGGTGGCCCGGTGCCCGGACTTGTAGGCGCCCTCGCCCAGCAGCCCGTCGTTGGCGACGTGGTCGCCGACGGCGAACGCGATCCCGTTGGAACAGTTGCGGGTCACGTCCCGGGGCACGGACGTGGCGGTCGGGGCCTGGGTGGAGACGATCAGGTGGATGCCGCGCTTGCGGCACAGCTTGACGATGCTGCACGCCAGCTGGCACGCCTCCGCGCCGTAGGTGGGGTGCTGGAAGACCACGTGTGCCTCTTCCAGCAGGCAGACCAGCGGATGCAGGCCCACGCCCCGGGAGGCGAGGTCGCGGGTCACCGAGGCGACCTCGTGCTGGACCAGCAGCTCCCCGCGCCGCTGCACTTCCCGTCCAGGTCCCGCAGGTCGGCCACGATCTGTTCGATCTTGGCGTCCTCCGCGCCCATCACATACCGGGAACAGCGCGGCTTGAAGGCCTCGAAGTCGAAGTTGGCGTCCGGCACCCAGATCCGCAGCTCGACGGAGGGGTCCAGGGCGGCGCCGGCCATGACGGTCCGGGCCGCCGATGACTTGCCCTGATCGGGCATCCCACCGGTGATGGAGTTGCGGCCGATGATCGGGGCGAGGATCGGCTCACCGCGCAGGGTCTTGCCGAACGGCACGCCCTTGAACACGTCCACGGCCCCGGACTCCAGCAGCGGGTGGGGTCCGGCGCCCTCGGCGAGGGCGCCCTTGTCGCGCGACCCACAGGTCGAGGATGCCCTCCTCGGACCCGGTGGTCGGCCAGACCTCCCCGGCCCGCCGATACAGCCCGGTCGCGAGGTCCCCGCGCCGGGGGCGATCTTCTCCGCGGTGACCCCGGCGGGCAGCCGGATGACGGCGTGGGTGCCGCGGCCGTCCTTGCGGGCCGTGGTGATGAACTGCAACGGCGCGACCTTCAACGCGGCGGTGATCTGCGGGATCCGCAACGCCAACAGGGCCCGGCCGATGGTGTGCTCATCGATGGTGATGTCCACGTCCGCCTCGGACGCGGTGGCCAGCCAGGTCGGCACCGGGCCACGCTTGCGGCCCTCGTTCCACAACACCACCAGCGCCACCCACGGTGCGGTCAGCCAGAACGGATCCCAGCACCACGCCACCGCCAGGACGACCGCGTTGACGGTCATCACCACCGCCTGCAACGGCGCCAGGATCGCTCCGTTGTCGTGCCGGGCCGAGGCCAGCAGCATCCCCAACAGAGCAGCAGGAACACCCCGGTCACGAAGGCGACCGCCAGGACTTGGCGATCACCACCGGGGCGTGCAGCCAGGTCATCACCCGCTCGTGCCGGGCCGCCTTGAACAACTCCGCCCGGTGCTGCCAGTCCGACAACAGCTCCACGTTCCCGGACGCTTCGGCGGCTCGCATCACCCGCTCATACCGGGCCGTGGACCGGGCCTCATAGACCGCCTGCTCACGACCAGGGCACCGGCGGGCACGTAGACCACGTTGCGGGCCACCGCCCGCGCCCCGGTCTGGGTCCGCTCGTGCCGGGCCACGGCCGCCACCCGGCGGCGGGCGATGGTCGCGGTCCGGCGTGCCCGGACCGGCAGCGCCGGGCGCGCGTCCGGGCCGGTGGCCACCACTCGCCCGGACAACACCACCCGGCCACCGCCGGACCCCCTGTCCGAGGCCGTATCCGGACCTGTGGCCGGGCGAGTGTCCGGGTCGTCGCTGCCGTGTCCGCCCGGGGTGTCCGGCAGGCTGTCCGCCGTTCCCCACACCGGAGCGATCACGCCAGCGGGCTCGCTGTCCGCGCCGCTGTCCGGGGTGGTGTCCGCCACGGCGTCCGAGAGCCCGGCCCTGGTCTGGTTCTCCTCGTCGTCGTCGTTGTCGTGGTTGTCGGTCGCCGGTGGCGATCAGGCTGCTCACGGTGTTCTCAGACTCCCCTTGTGTCCGTTGGTGATTGCCCTGCCGGGTCATGCGGCCCGCGCCTGACTCTTGTCGCGGGCGGCGCGGGTCGGATCGGTCGGGTCGGTACGGTCATCGTTCGGGTGATCAGTGCTGGTCGGGCTGTCGCAGCCACGTCGCAGACTTGATCAACTGGGGGTGGTGTGTTGAGGTAGCGGCGGACCGTCCGGTCCGAGATCCGCAGTCGGCGGGCGATCTCACCGGTGCTGATGTCCGGATGCGTGGCCCTCAGCCGGGCGATCCGCGCGCCGGTATCGCGACTGCCGACCGTGGGGGGACGGGTGTGGCGTGCCGGACGGTCCACCACCGCGCCGACCGCTGTGGCGGCCGGTGCGGCTGGTGCCCCGGCCGTCGGGTCCGGCCCGATCGCGGTGTCCAGCGCCGGGCTGCCGGGACGGACACGGCCCGGACTGGCGTGGGGGCGTCCTTGGCGATCAGGGCGGCGGTGGCGATGACCATCAGCCCGTCCACCGACAGCGGCCCGATCGTGGCCGCGATCCGGGTTTCCTGGTAGTGGATCGAGCAGGCCGTGCAGGTGCAGGTAGGAGATCACCGCCGCGACCGCCGCGACCGGCAGCAGACCGAGGGCGCGCACGGCGACCCAGCGCCAGCCGTCCGGCCAGCGTTTGCGGGTCAGGATCTCCGAGGCGATCAGCAGCGCGATCGGCCAGAACATCGCCCCCGCCACGGCGCCCGGCTCCGGGACCATCCCTGGCCGCCCGGCCAGTCGTGCGGCGGGACGAACGAGTGCGCGACGTTGGCCGCGACGGACACGACCGCGCCGACGCTCACGCCGACGTAGGCCCAGACCTGACCGGCCCGGTGCCGGGTGATGGTCTGGGTTGTGGTGGTGGGGGTCATCAGGCGGCCCTCCTCAGGGCGTCATCGGTGGCGCTGCCGGTGGTGGGGTCTTGGCAGTCCAGGCAGGCGGTCCAGGACCGGGGCAGGACGTAGCCGGCGTCCCGCCCGCAGGCCGGGCAGGTGCGTCGCGCCCGCATCGCCGCGGCCAGGGCGGCGCGCTGCGCCGGGGTCGGGGTCCGCTTGGGGACGGCGCGGTGGATCACGTACAGGTCGGCGAACCGCTGCCCTTGCGCCACACGATCCGGGCCACCGGTTCGGCCCCGCCGGGCCGCAGCCCGAGCGCGGCGAGCTGGCGGCGGGTGCCCAGCCCGACCGGGGCGCACAGCCACCGGAAGGCGGGAAGTCCGTCGGGATCGTCATCCCCGGGTCGGCGGCCACCCGGGGGGCGGCGCCGAGGTAGGTGGGCATCAGTCGGCCACCAGCTCGATCCGCTCCGCAGCCCACGGTGCGTTGGCGGCGGACCGCGTACACCCCGGGCCCGATCCGCAGGTCGGCGTGTTCGTCGTGGGCCAGCCGCGCCACCGGCCCATCGGGGACCACGAGCACGCCCAGGGTCGGGCCCGGGGCCGTGCAGGGCGGCGCCCACGACGCCGGCGGGCCGGACTCGGTGATCAGCAGATGAGAAGCCAGCAGACTCGGCCCCGGCGGCCGGCAGCGGCCGGGCTGCGGCCATCTGCTGGGCGCGTAGGTGCGGGGCCATGAAGGCCGGCCAGGGCAGCACGATCAGGTCCCCCTGAGCCTGCGGCCCATCCGACGCGGGCGGTTCCGGGTCGAGCCCGGCCAGCGGATCCGGTAGGTCATTCGGGTCCGCCTGGGCGGGAACGGTGTCGGGCGACGGGTTGCGGCCCCGTAGCGGAGCCGGGGTCGCGAGTTGGAGGGATGGCGTGGTGGCGGGGCTGGACAAGGTGTTCCTCCGGTTGGGTCAGGTGCGGCGGGTCAGGGCGGCGTAGGTGGCGGGGGTGACCCGGACCGGGTGGGCCGGGTCGTCGTAGCCCCACGCGGCGGCGGTCAGCGGGTCGCGGATGTGGTCGGGCACCGGCAGCACGTGCACGGCGTGGCTGCCGTCCGGCTCGGGGGTGGCGTTGACGGCGACCAGGACCCGGCCGCCGGGGTGCCGGCCAGCCCGTCCGGGTCGGTGTGCACGGCGATGACCTGGCCCGGGTTGCCCGGGTCGGCCACCGGTCCGGCCGGTCCGGGGCAGCCACCCGGCCCCGATCAGCGGCGCCCACTGCCCGCGCACGGCCAAGCGCGTGCCCGGGCCAGGGCGGCGGCGTGGGCGCGGGCGATCTGCAGCTGGCGGCGGGCCGCTGGGCACGTTGGGCGCGGGCCTGCGCAGTGGCGATCACGGCGACGATCCCGACCGCGCCCAGCTCGGCGATCACCGCCCACCACCCGCACCGGCTGGGCTGGCGGCAAGCGCCCGGTGGGCGGCCCGGGTGCGGCGGCGGTCCTCAGGGTTCAGCCCGCCCCACACCCCGTACGGCTCACGGTGAGCCAGCGCCCAGGCCCGGCACTCGCCCTGAGCCGGGCAGCGGGCGCACACTGCCTTGGCCGCCTCCTGCCGGGCGCCCAGCTCGGGGAAGAACAGCTCCGGATCGACCTGGGTACACAGCGCCGCGTGCCGCCAATCCGGGCGCGTCACCCGGGATGGTCCTGGCATGGTCGGGGTGGTCATGCCGCGTCACCACCCAGCCCGCTGGCGGGGTCGTCCAGGTCGGTGACGAACGCCTCCGGGTGGCGGGCGTGGTGCAGCCCGTTGTGCACGGCCGCGAAGTAGCCCGCCTCGCCCGGCACGGGGAAGTGGTCGAAGTCCACCCGGCAGACCAGGCACACCACGACCCCCGCCGCCTGGTCGGTGGCCTGGCGGGGCGTCATGCCGCCACCCCCACCGCACCGCCCGCGCAGCAGGCGCAGACCGCGAACACCACCAGATCGGCGAACATCACCCGCCGGGTCGCGGGCGCCCGGCGGCAGGACTCACACACCACGCCCAGGCCGCCCACGACGTTGGCGGGCGGCACGGCGAGGGTCGCGTCCTGCGGTGCGGTCGGGGTCTCGGCGGGCTGAGGGGCGTCCAGTGCGGTCCGCACATCGCGCAGCACCCGGCGGGCCGCACGGCGGGCGTGCCGGGTGTCCAGCTCGCACACCCGGCGACGGGCCGCGCGCGTCGGAAGCCGGGCCTCCAGCCCGGCCAGATCCAGCCACCGACCGTCCCGGCCGGGAACGTCGGCGGCGTCATGGTGAGCGTCACCGAGACGCTCGGGCATGCTGAACACGAGTTGCCTCCAGAAGGGAATGGGTGCGCGGCTCAACGCGGCCCCAGCGCTCTCACCCGCTGGGGCCGCACCACGCGTGAACCGACAGCCCGGCTCACTCCCCCAGCCACACCCCCGGGCCACCAGGACGGCGACGCAGGGCGTGCGGATGAGAGGCAGAGCCGGGACGCTCTGCACGTCAGGAACCGGCCAGGACCATCCCGGCCGGGCACGGCCTCACCCGTGCATGGGTCGCCTTGCTCAAGTCGGGAGAGGCGACAAATCCCCATCGCTATCCAGTTCTCAACCTGCAAGCGGTCAGCGGCCCCGTCGGCGCACGTCCAAGCACGTCAGACGCCTTCCCCGGTCCTCCACTGCCTCCGCCGGACCTTGCGGCCAAGCGGTTCTGGCGACTGTAACTATACATGTCGACATGTACAGTTCCTAGCCTTGTTGTACTTTCGGTTGGTCCGTTGTCTTCTGCTTCAGAGAGGCGGTGTGGCCCGTTCTCTCCGTTGCGCAATCACTCTGCGGCGAGGGCACGTCGTCATCAGCCCGCGCCGGTCTCGTCCCCAGCGTCTTGATCGCGCAACGTCTCGTCTCGGTCTCGTCTGCTACGTTCCGGATGGCGAGTGATCGACGGGGGCACGATGAGCGAGCGGCATGTGAGGTTGCGAGATGCGCTCAGGGCGCATCACTGGCAGACCTACCGAACCTTCTGCAGGGAGTACGACCGTGCAGCCAAGGGCATCGATGCGCAGCTCGTGGGTACCTGGCCGAGCCGCGCGCAGTTCCATCGTTGGCTGACTGGAGACTTAAAGGGCCTCCCCTACCCGGACCACCGACGGGTCCTTGAGCGGATGCTCCGGGTTGGACCACGGAACAGCTCTTCGAGACCTGCGGACCAGGCTGCCCCTTGAGCGACCCGCCGCAGTCGGCGGAGTCCTTTACGGCCTCAATCGTCCGAAGCATCGAGGACGGCCTGGTATCGCCGCAGGCGCAAGCACTGCAGGACCCCGGCCAACACCGGCCAACGAGGCGCGCGCCGGTCCATTCGCCCGGCGTTACAGCGGCAGATTCTGGCGTACCACTTCACGAACTCATGGCCACACGGCTCCTGACGCTCGGCCAGGTCGAGCGGTTGATGCCAGAGGAGATAGCGGACTTGTCCAATTGGACAGGGACGGTTATCGATCTGTGCCTGACGATCGATCTCACGATTGCCGCCGATCGACTTGCCACCGTCACCTATCGGTACCACTCCCTGAACCTCACTGATAGGCCGGTCACCAGAGCACCACGTGATCTATGGTTTCAGCACAGCCGGGGCAAGTTGCTGCTTTCCGCTCTGCCGGAAAGCGATCGGAACGTCACGATCCAGCGTCTTCACACGGCCGACAACATGGCCAAGTTCGCGTGTCAGTTCTCGCCAGCAATCGAGCCAGGCGAGACAACCCGGTTCGCCTACACCTGTTCCGGGGGCGAGTTCCGGGAGGATTACTACTGGCGTCAGACTATTGCGCGCTACACGCGCGAGTACACCCTCAATGTTCGGCACTGTGGCCTGAAGCGCTTGGGCGGGTTCAACGCCACGGAAGACCTCACGGACGGCGCGGAGGTCGTCGCCCAGCAGTCCGTTGCCTGGCACTATGAGGGCGAGGACGTAGTGATGACCTTCACAAGAGATCATCTCCACCCCGCTCAGAACGCCACTCTTCGTTGGGAGTCCGGGTGAGCTTGCGGCACGAGATCGAGTCGGCACTCCGATCTTGGAACGCCCACGAGATCGAACGCGGGGCGCCTCCCGTGGTCGACTTCGACTGTGACCCGCCGACGGGTCCGGTCCCCGCAGCGACTAGCCGGCTGAGCGTCCGTGCACAGCTCGTGGAGCTTCTGCAACGCGCCGAGGGCGAAGGCGGCCCGGATCACTACCGGGCGCGGCTGCGAGCCTCGCTCGCCTATCTGGACAGTCTGTTGGGCGCAAGACTGGAGTTACCGGCCTACGTTTCCGTGACCCAGGGGTGCGCGGCGGACGGTTGGCCCACCGACTACGTCGCGGCGGTTGGACGGCTGGCACGAGAAAATGTCGAGTCACTGGGCGTCGCCTGGGATTCGGACACCGTATGACGCACTGGATGCCAAGGAAGGGCCTCTTGACGATTCTGTTGCGCCCGATGCCATACGGGACGCTGCTCGCGAGTTCGAGCCCGCGGTCCGGGCTCTCGTGGATTCTCAGTACTCCTTTGAGCTGACAGTTGAGCAGGTCGAAACAGACGCTTATTGGGGCTATTGGCTTGATGGCCTTGGGTCACGAGTCAGAATGCGAATCAACCGGAAGAACGCCCGGTTTACCGTCGTACAGGCGCGCCAATTCGCCCTCCACGAGATCCTGGGGCACGGCCTCCAATGCGCGACCTACGCGCAGCGCTGCACCACCGACGACGTGCCATGGATTCGCCTTGACGGCGGTTCACGCCCCGCAGCAAGTCCTCTTGGAAGGGCTCGCACAAGCACTGCCGCTATTCCTCACCCCCGACGATTCGTGGCTGACTACCCGGGTCCGACTCGCTCATTACGTCGAGCTGGTGAGAGCCGAGCTGCATCTTGCCGTCAATGCCGGGGTGGACATTGCTGAGTGCGCCGCGCACGCCCGCGCACGAGTGCCGTTCTGGACAGACGCACGAATTTCCGACCAGCTCTCCGATCGCGGCGCTGATCCGCTCCTGCGGTCCTACCTATGGGCGTACCCCGCTGGCCTGGACTGGTTCGTCCGACCTGGCCGACGATGTCGCGCCGGACACGGGCCTGAACGTGCTTCGCGCGGCGTACCGAGACCCGCTTGCACCCAGCGAGCTAAGCGCCCTGTGGCCAGAAGGCCCGCCGATCGGTGGGCACTCGCCGGAGCACGGTTGGGTCCAAGTCCGAGGGTGACCTACGCACCGTCTGCCGGGGCGATGAAACGACCCTGGCCGTGGCGGACGATGATCAGCCCGGCGGTCTCCAGCTCGCCGAGCGCGGCCCGGGCGGTGTACCGGCTGACGTCGAAGCGCACGGACACGTCACGCTCGCTGTAGAACGGCGTGCCGGGCGCCAATCGGCTGTCAAGGATCTCGGCCCTGAGCTCCGCCGCAACAGCACGGCCCTGCGCTGCCGGGTACTGCGGACCGTCCGGCCTCGCGTGGTCCCGTACACGCCTGCCCTTGGCCGGGATGGTCTCCAAGACGCCAGCCTTCTCTAGCGTCGATAGAGCGGCCCTCACGGTCCCACGTGACACCCCGAACGTAGCCGCAAGTGCCGACTCGGACTCCACGTCATCACCGGGTCGCAGCTCGCCGCGCTCGATCCGGCCCCGCACGTCCAAGACGATCCGGTCGTGCGCCTGCGCCTCGCGGGCCACCTGGCTCCTCTCACCCGAACGTTTGCGGCTCCTAGCGTAGAGATCTCAGTGGCCTAACCGGACATCGCCTCGCTCAGGCATCAACACGAGGCGCAAGCGATCAGCTGGCCCGCCGTGTCCGCTGCCGCACGTTGTCTCAAGTGACGCGGCGGCCTCTTCGACGAGATCCGGGAGGTAAGGCGGGGTGAGCCGAGATCCCTAGCCGAGCTGGCGGCGCCGACTCGCCGTTGGTCGCAGATCCTGGCTGCCGGATCTGGTGCCTTCCTCGGTCCTAGGGTCGCAGTATGGGCATCCGTTTTGGCTTCGGGCTGGGTCCGCTGCGAGTTTCGGTTCCACTCACAAGCCGCCGACGGCGTCGTGGGCGGAGATCCACGACCAGGATCTACACGCACGTTGGCTGCAGCATTGCCCACCGATCCATGCCTGCGGCACAGCGATGCGCCCAAAAGTCCACGTCGAGGCACGTCCCGGCACGCCAACGAGTACCTGCTCCCTCTTGCTCCCTCTGCTCCCTCTGCGCTCCCACAGCTGGTGCCGGCCAGGGCCCGCGAGGAGATCACTCACCTCCTAGCCACGGTGTACGGGATGCATGGTCACGTCGAGGGGCGACGGCTCCAGGTCTTCTCCGGGCTAGTCGCGACACTCGAATGGGTCCAAGGCGTTCGCCCGACATCAGCTGTGTCGAAGAGCGGAAGGGCCAACGAGCAGAGCATCCGTGGCGAGTTGGGGAAGGCCTACGAACACCAGAGGAGGTATCACAAGAACGTCGAAGTGGCAGCATTCCTCGAAGGTGTGATCCGGGCATGTGATTGGCTACTACGCCTCGACGAACTGCCTCTGCGCCCGTAACCGGCATCCGGACTCCGCCGTCTTATGGCGGGACCTCGCTCTCGGACACCGGCGGCCACCATCAGAGCGGGTGTCCCCGGTGTCCCCGGTGTCCCCGTATGGCTGTGACCTGCACTGATGCCGAATCCTCCGGGGACACCTCGCCTTGGACTGTCCCCGGAATGGGCCAACCGGAGGGCTGAAACACGGGAGCCCCCCCTGTTTCAGCCCTGCCCAACCGCCTGGCACCGGGCGCGGTCGCGGGCCATTGGCGGGCCATTGCAGGGGTCCTCGAGGGGGTAGCCCAGGCCGCTCCGTGCCGCTGTTTCGCCAGCGCCACAAGCCCTCTCGGCGCCGGGCCGCGAGCTTCCAAGCTGGCCATGCCGGTTCGATCCCGGTCACCCGCTCTCCTGGCTGAGGCCCCCAGCTGCTGCGGGGGCTTCACCGATGGGAGCCGGGGCCGAGCCGCGAATCGGCACGAGCCGCCGCCCGGCGGTGGCGACGGATCCCGTGACCAGCTCAGCCCGCGCCCCGGCCTACTCATTCAGCGATGCCACGATCTCCTCGAGAAGGAATTGCACCTTCGCGGCGATCGGGCGACCCGGGTAGCTCCGTTCGACCAGAGCCAGCCCTTCCTCCACTGTGCGGTACCCAAGCTCCCTGTAGAGCAGAGCGATGTCATCGGCATCTGCCTCGACCCGGGACGAGAACAGCTTCATGGCCAGCAGGTACTCGGCGGATGCGACGTCCACCAAGAGGCCAGGAGCCTCGAAGTACCTCACGGCGGCGGGGTCGGGACCAGGCAGGAAACCCTTCACGGCGTCATTGAGCCAGTCCGGATCGAGCCCCTCCCGGTCCGCGACGACTGCGGCGGCGCGGCGGACGGAATCCGTCGGGGCGAAGACCGCGTCAAGGTCACGCGTAGCCCGGCGAGCATCGAAACAGAGGGCGATAGCAGCCCCTCCCACCAGGAAGAGCTCTGCATGTACGCCGTGGGAGTCCAGTTCAGCGGCTAGTTCCTCGAACAACCGCCTGATGTCATCCGCGGACAGCGGGCCGACGGTCATACCCGGCTCAGAGCACCTGCGGTGATGAACACCCCGCGCGTGCGAAACGACGCAGGCGATTCCTGCAGCGCCGTCGGGTGCATCCCGCGCAAGGGGGTCACGAACCACCATCTCGTCGAGTAGCGCCCCGGCTTGCGCGCCCACCGTGGCACCGGCCAGCCGTCTCGTCGCGCCAAATGCTCGGCCAGGGCGGCCAGAGCCGCATCGACCTCAGCCGAGCCGGTGAGTTGCGGTTCGATGTCAAACCGCCTGGCCGCGATGTCGACCCCAGACCGCGAGAGCTCACGAGAGTAGTCATCCAACAATTGGAGAACGCAGTGTCGCCAGACCTCGGCCAGCGGTTCGCCCCGTGCCAGGAACTCGCGGGCCAGAGACGCTGCCCGGACACTATCCAGGCCGATCACGGTGGACATCGCACCTCCTGCCCAGGCCACCTGCATGAAGCGTAACCGGCCGATCTTCCGACGCCTTCCATACTGGTCATGCGCGATGCGTGGATGTGCGGCTGGTGGTGACATCGAGGCCGTCCTGGCAGCACTATCGCCACAACGACCCGCACCATCACACCGGCGCGGGGCCGCGCCCGGCGGCCGGTCCCGAGGACAGGGCAAGCGTCTCAAGGTCGAGGAGTCGGATGAGCTACGCGTTCCTCGTCACATCGCTCGTGATCGTGGCGACACCGGGTACCGGGGTGCTCTTCACGGTCTCAGCCGGATTGGCCCGCGGCCGCGAGGCAGGCGCCGTCGCGGCGTTCGGTTGCACCCTGGGGATCCTGCCGCACCTGGCCGCCGCCGTGACCGGTACCGCCGCGGTGCTGCGGGCCGGTGGGATCGCCTTCGAGCTGGTTCGGGTTCTGGGAGTGGCCTACCTGCTGTACATGGCATGGGCCACATGGCGGGACAAGACCGGGCTCACCGTTGACAGCGCACGGGCGCCTGCGTCCGCGCGGAAGGTCGTCGTGTCCGCGATTCTGGTGAACCTGCTCAACCCCAAGCTGACGATCTTCTTCTTCGCGTTCCTTCCTCAGTTCGTGCGCGCGGACGCCTCCGGTCAACTGCCGCAGATGTTGATGCTCAGCGGCGTCTTCATGGGCATGACGTTCGTCGTCTTCACGGTCTACGGCATGGCCGCGGCTGCAGCCCGCCATCACCTGATCGATCGGCCTCGGATCACCGACCGCCTGCGGCGGCTCTTCGCGGCGTCGTTCATCGCGCTCGCCGCACGCCTGGCCGCGACTACTCGGTAGCCGCCCTGGCTGCGGCGGCCTGGGCGACAGGGCAGTCGCCCCGGTGACGTCCGCAGGCGTTGAGGTCGCACAGGCGGCAGGTCCACGGCCCGCCGTCCTTTCCCCCGACGACCGCGACGGCGACCTTGCCGAGGACGGCCCGCAGCTGCTCGACCTCGTCGGCGGTCAGGTCGGCGAGGAGTGGCCGGAGATAGCCCGAACGTGCCGCGGTGACGCGGCCCGCCGCGCGCCGGCCGGCCGGGGTGAGCATGATGGCGCGGGTGCGGCCGTCGAGCCCTGGGCCACGGGTCACCAGCCCCGCTTCGACGAGACGATCGACGAGCCTGACGGTCCCTGAGGGGGTCAGGGCCAGCACCTGACCCAGCTGATCGAGCGAGGGCCGGGTCAGGATGTGCTGCAGGGCGGACAGCGCGGCGGGGGCCGCTCCGGTCTGGCCGCAGCCTCCTTCCACCTGGCGGGTGGCCTGGTCGCTGATCACGAGGGCCAGCGCCCCGAGCACGTTCGCGGTCGCATCGACCGGCGGAGAATCCGTCACGCGAGCTGGTACGTCAGGGCCAGCGGCATGAACGGGTAGTCGGCGTGGGTGGACGTGCTGGTGCAGGTGCCGCTGATCCCCGCCAGGCCTTCGGTGCCCGACCCCGGCAGGATCTGGCTGGTGACGGTGGCAGCCGTGCCGTCATACCTGCCATGGCCTGTCAGCACGAACGACCCTGTCCGGCCGTCGAGGGTCCCCGTCAGGCGCATGAGGGTGACGAAGCTGCTCGCCCCGTCCGCCAGGTAGTACAGCAGTGACTGGAAGGTCCCGCTGGTCAGGCCTTCCGCCCCGTCCGAGAGGGTCACGACAGCCTTGGAGATCTTGCTGCCGTCCGGGAACTCATCAGTGGGAGCCTCGTCCCACGCTGCGATCTTGAGGCGTGTCGTCAGAGTCGGCATCGTTCGACCATACATGTGAGTCAGTCAACTTTCGTGCCGAAACGAGCGTGCTCTCCGACGTCGGGCGACAACGGTGCTCACCGCTGCGCATCAGCGGGATGGGCCCGGTTCAGGCCTCGATCGGCGAGACCAGGGACGCGATCCGCGCCTGGACGGCGGGGGACACCGACGGGTGCGGCATCCGCATCGTGGCACTCCCGAGGCCCGCCAGCCGGAGCGCGAGCTTGATCCCCTCGATGGTCCCGCCCAGGGCGCTGCGCACCTCGTCGACGCGGGTCTGGGCAGCCCGCTCGGCCAGCCGGTCATCGGCCGCGAGCGCGTCGGCAAGCGCCATGAAGGGCTCCGGGAAGGCGGCGGACAGCCCCGACACCACCCCGGCACCGCCGGCGCGGGCGCAGGCAGCGAGCGTGGTGTCCGCGCCGGTCCACAGCCGCACGGCGGCGGGGAGCGCGGCGCGGTACTGCGAGAACCGTTGCGCCGCACTGCCACTCAGCTTCGCACCGGCCAGCCCTGCGGCCGCGGCAATGCCCGCGAAGGCAGACGGTTCCACCGCGACGCCGCTCCGCTCGCTGAACAGGTAGCCGTAGACGGCGGCCTGCTCGACCGCCGCGGTGACCGCCCCGAAGTGCCGCAGAATGGTCTCGGCATCCGCGGGCAGGTAATGGGGAGTGAGCACGGCGAGTCGCCCGGCGCCGAGGGCCACCGCATCCTGAGCCAGCCACACGGCGTCCCTCGTGCTCGCTGCGCCGACGTGCACGACGACCCGTTCCGGGCCGAACGCCGACAGCGCGGCCGCGGCGAGCCAGTGCCGCTCAGCACGCTCCAGCGCCGGGAACTCCCCGGTCGTGCCCGCGACGAACACCCCGTCCACCCGGGCCGCGAGGTGGGTCAGCAGCGCGAGGTTGCCGTCCCGGTCCAGGTCGCCATGCTCGTCGAACAGGGTCGGCGTCGCGGTGAGCACTTCCGCGCGCAGGGCGGACGGGGTGGTGGAGAGGGGCATTGGTGGGCGGATCCCTTCCTGTTACCTGAGCCCGTCCGCCGGCTGACCGGCCGGCGGGCTTCATGACGTGTCTAGCTCGCGGGCCGCTGCCACCGTTCGCTCAGGGCGGCCTGCATCCGTTCGAGGGAGCCGTTCAGGTGGCGGGCGAGCTCCGTCAGCGCCGTCTCGACCTCACCACGCCGGATCACGGCCGCCAGGTCGGCGTGGTACTGGGCGATCGGGCGCAGGTCCCGGTCCTGGGTGTTGGTGACGTCGAGCATCGCCGCGAACAGCGCGCGATGCGTGGTCCAGACGGCGGCCAGCCGGCGGTTGCCACCGATCGAGTAGAAGCCGCTGTGGAAGTCCAGGTCCGCCGCCGCGAAGCCGGACGGATCGTTGTCCTGTGCGGCGGCGCGCATCCGATCCACGGCCGCGTCGAGGATGGACCAGTCACCCACGGGCAGCCGGGCGATGCACTCCCGCACGGCCAGCCCTTCGAGGCCGCCACGCAGCGCGTACAGCTCGGCGAGGTCGTCCTCGGTCAACCCGCGGACGAACATGCCACGTCTGCGGGTGTCGACCAGGCCTTCCAGTTCGAGCTGGCGGAGCGCATCCCGGACCGGCCCGCGGCTGACCCCGAACTGCTCCGCGATCCCGCCCTCCACCAGGTGCATCCCCGGCGCGAGCTCTCCCCTGACGATGAGGGATCTCAGCTGGACGAGCAGCTGCTCGCCCAGTGGCGGATGCCGGACCGGGCTGATGATCATCAGGCCTCCCTCGGTCCGCCGGAGCCGTTGCGGCGGGGGGCACGAACGCTGCCCGCGCCGATCTCGGCACTCTACCGGCTGACGGTTAACCGTCAACATTGACCGTTGACGGTTAACCGTTACCGCTCATATGTGTCTCGAATGGCACACGTCGGCGTGCCGGCCTCCGCAGGGACCCGCGCTCCCAGGAGCTGCGTCGAGAAGGGATCGCCATGACGCGCGCAGCTCCCTATACGGGGCGTACCGCCGCGGCCGCCGCCGTGGATCGCCGGTACGCCTGGAAGGCCACCGCATCGAGCCTCCTGGGCAACACGCTCGAGTACTACGACTTCCTCGTCTGCGGCACTGCCGCGGCGGTCGTCTTCCCCACCGTGTTCTTTCCCGGCGCGAACGGCTTCGTCGGCACCCTCGCCTCGTTCGGCACCTTCGCGGTCGGCTTCCTGGCCCGGCCGATCGGCGGCGTCTTCTTCGGCGGTCGCGGCGATACGCGCGGCCGCAAGCCCACCCTGCTGCTCACGCTGACCCTGATGGGCCTCAGCACGATGCTGATCGGGCTGCTGCCCGGCTACGACGCGATCGGGATCTGGGCGCCGGTCCTGCTGGTGGCCCTGCGGCTGCTGCAGGGCTTCGCGGTCGGCGGCGAGTGGGGGCTCGATGATCATCGTGCTCGAGTCCGCCCCCGCCGGGCGGCGCGGGTTCTTCACCGCCTGGCCCAACACCGGTGGTTTCTCCGCACAACTGCTGATCACCGGCGTGTTCGCCTACGTCTACACGCTGTCCGACGGGGAGCTGAACTCATGGGGCTGGCGTATCCCGTTCCTGCTCTCGGCGGTCATCCTCGTGGTGACGTTCTGGATCCGGCGCAGCCTTCAGGAGAGCTCGGTCTACCTCGACACGGTGGCCGCCTCCGCCGCCACCTCCCCCACATCCGGCGACCCCAGGGATCGGGTCGGGACGAGGCGCCACCCGATCGTCGCGATCTTCGCCGAGGAGTGGCGCAGCCTGCTGCTCATCGTCGGGCTCCGCTTCGCCGAGGCGCTGCCGTACTTCCTGCTCACCGTGTTCGCGATCTCTTACGGCAGCAAGACCCTGGGGCTGCACAAGTCCACGCTCAACGACGCCATCCTGATCGTCTCGGTGCTGGCGTTCGTCTCGCACGGAGTGTTCGCGGTGATCTCCGACCGGGTCGGCCGCCGCCCGGTCTACTTCTTTGGTGCGACCGTCGTCTTCGTCGCGGCGTTCCCGTTCTTCCTGCTGCTGCAGAGCGGGTCGTTCGCGCTCATCCTGCTCGGCTACGTACTCGTGATCAATCTCGGGCACAACGCCATCAACGCCATCCAGCCGGCTTCTTCGCCGAGCTGTTCCCCCCCGAGCGGCGTTACACGGGAGCCGCCGCGGGACGGGAGATCGCGTCGATCTTCGCCGGCGGGCTGACCCCCTTCGTCGTGACCGCCCTGGCCGGTCCGGGCGGCACCCGATGGCCGCTAGTCGCCGGATACGTCATGCTCGGCGCCGCGCTGACGATGATCTCCGTCCGACTCGCCCCCGAGACCCTGCACCGCGACCTGCGCGCCACCGCCTCGTCGCCACCTCCCCCGATCCAGCATCCCGATCGGGCGGCACGTTGCGTCCGAGTCCTGACCGAGTCCTGACCGAGTTCTGAGCCCCGACCCGGGAGCCGCCGCCTACCCGCTACCGACGAGTTCGAAACGGGACCTTTTGGGTGATCCGGACTCGGATGAACGCCCCATCGTCCCCGTACGCACGTTCTGTATAGGTTTCATAACAGGCTGTTCGAGGCTGCGTAGACGAGGGCATCGGAACCCCTACGCTGTCCACCACACCGAGCAGCCGCCACGGTGGCGGCGAAACCGCCCCGGCCGGATCACGTCCAGGCGAGGACGACCGGTCGGAGGGCCGATGGCGACCCCCGACCCGGGGGGCGATCGGATCTGGGGGGATCCATCCGGTCGAAGGGTCGGCTGGGTCGCCCGGCCCTGCCTACCGTGCCCCGACGACGTACCCGAAACCAGGGACGGAGGTGGACTCCGGGAGCCGGCCGGAGCCCCCTGCCGCTGTCCCGAGCGGGGTACGGCGCAGCTGACCGAGCGGCGACGCCGGGATCGGCGCAGGCTGGATCCCAGCAGGTCCAGCCCGTCCCTCCGGGTCGCCCGCCACGGGCCGGCCCGCCCCGAGACCGCGGGAGCCATCGATGTCCGCCACCGATGAGTACTTGTCCAACAACGCCGCCTACGCCGGGAGCTTCTCCGGCCCGCTGCCCCTCCCCCCGGCGCGCCACGTCGCGGTCGTCGCGTGCATGGACGCGCGGCTCGACGTGTACGCGATTCTCGGCCTGCAGACCGGGGAGGCGCACGTCATCCGCAATGCCGGCGGCGTCGTGACCGATGACGAGATCCGCTCCCTGGCGATCAGCCAGCGCCTGCTCGGGACCCAGGAGATCATCCTGATCCACCACACCGATTGCGGGATGCTCACCTTCACCGATGACCAGTTCAAGCGCGCCGTGCAGGACGACACCGGGATCAAGCCGGAATGGGCGGTGGAGGCATTCACCGATCTGGACGAGGACGTACGCCAGTCGGCCGCCCGGATCAAGGCCAGCCCGTTCATCCCGCACAAGGACGGCATCCGGGGGTTCGTCTTCGACGTCGCCACCGGAAAGCTCAACGAAGTGAGTTGACCTCGGGAAACGTTCCGTTCACGACGGTGCCCTGGCCGGGCACGCTGCTGATCTCGAGCCTGCCACCGACGGCCCCGATCCGGTCGGCCATGTTCGCCAACCCGGTGCCGGCCGCCTGCTGCGGGTCCGAGAAGCCGACCCCGTCGTCGCTGACCGCGAACTCCAGGCTCGGCATGGTCGTGATGGTCACCGCGGCCGAACTCGCGTCCGCGTGCTTGACCACGTTCTGCAGCGCCTCGAGGCAACAGAAGTAGACAGCCGCCTCCAGCTCGGCCGGGTACCGGGTCACCCCGTCGACGTCCAGCGTGGTGGGCAGCGGCACCCGCCGGATCGCTGCCGCCAGCGCCGGGCCCAGCCCGCGCGCTGCGAGCAGGGGCGGGTACAGGCCGTGGGTGACCTCGCGAAGGTTCGCGATCGTGTCGTGCAACTCGGCCTCGAGCTCGGCCAGCGCGTCCGGCACCCGGCCCGGGTCCTGCTGGAGCAATCGCCCCACGCGACTCAGCTGCACCGACATCGCCACCAGCCGATGCTGGGCGCCGTCGTGCAGGTCGCGCTCCAGCCGTCGGCGGGCTGCGTCGCCCGCCGCCACCACCCGGGCCCTGGACACCTGCAATTGGTGGGCGTGCTCGGCCAGGCGGGAGTACGCGTGCCGGACCCCGATGGTGATGATCACCGCGATCACCGGCACGAAGCCGATCACCACCGCGTCGCTCAGCCAGATCAGGGGTGGATCCGTCGCGCCCTCCCTCAGCATCCCGACCGCGGCGACCCCCGCGGACGCCACCACCGCCAGCGCGATCGTCGGCGCCAGCAGGCGCCGGGACAGGAACATGAACATCACCATGATCGGCAACAGCACGGCCAGCACGTTCACCGGCAGCAGCCAGGGCGTCACGTAGGTGGTTCCGAGCGCCGCCACCCAGTTGGCCGAGAGGATCGCCAGCACCGCGCGCTCGGCCTGCTTGCGCCGCAATGCTGCCCAGCCGTACAGCAGCACGATGGCCGCGAACGCGAGCAGGCCCGCGTCCGTCCACACTTCCGGCACGTCGGCGACCGTGAGTCCGACCACGGGCAGGCAGATCACCGCGGACAGGACCCCGATCAGATTGGCCAGCAGGTAGGTGCGCAGCCGTCGCTGCTCCTCGCTGCCCAGCTCAGCCGCAATCGGACCGCGGACGGCGATCCGATCGAGCGGGCGCCCGATGCGCCGCGTCATCAAACGGCCGCCCAGCCACTCAGGCCGCCATGCGATCCGCACCCCGCTCATCACGTGGCGGGTCCCCGCAGCCCGGCGCGCGCTCCCGTCCCCAGAGACCGGCGCGGGGGCTGGGACAGGAAGACCAGCACGGCGGCCACCCGCCGGTGCATGTCGGCACCCACCGGAAGATCCAGCTTGCTGAAGATCGAGTTGATGTGCTTCTCCACGGCCCGATCGGTGACCGACAGCTCCGCGGCGATAGCCGCATTGGACAGCCCGGTTGCGATCCGCTGCAGGACGTCCGCCTCCCGCGCCGTCAGCCGGGACAGCGCCGACGACGAGGGGACGTTGCGGCCCATCAGTGAGTCGACCACCCTCGGATCGACGATGGAGCCGCCGGTGGCAACGGTACGGATCGCGGACACCACGTGGGAGATGTCGCTGACCCGCTCCTTGAGCAGGTAGCCGCGCCCCTGGCTTCCGTCCTCCATCACCGCCAGCGCGTACTCGACCTCCACGTACTGCGAGAGCACGACAACGCCGACGCCCGGATGGTCGGTGCGCAGCCGCTGCGCCGCCCTGATCCCCTCGTCGGTGTGCGTAGGCGGCATCCGGATGTCGGTGAGGACGACATCCGGCGGCTGCGAGTCCACCGCCTGCAGCAACTCGTCCAATGATCCGCACTGCGCGATCACCGACACGCCGGGCTCGTCATCCAGCAGGGCGACGATCCCGGCTCTCAGCAGGTAGCTGTCCTCGGCCACCACCACGGTCACGGTGGACATGGCGGTCACCGTAATGCCGGACCCCGCGCCCGGCGACCCGCCAGAGGCGGTGACCCGGCGCGACTGGTGGTGCCTGCACGAGTGACGGCGGCCACTTCGCCCGGCAAGGATGCTGGTGGATGGCACCGCCCCAGCGTGGGTAGGCCGGGTCCGACCTTGGAGGGGAGGTCGGGACCCGGACGCCGGAGCCAGGCCGCGGACATCGAGGCCCCGGCGCGAGCGGTGACGCGCCGGGCCCGGCGGCTGGGCCGCTATCCCGAATGCACCGGTGGCGCTGGGAGATCCGTGCCGCGGACCGCCCGCCACATCTCCGCCTGTGAGCGGATCACCGGGCCCTGGATCCCAGCGCCGCGTCTCCATCGCGTGCACCACCGGACCAGCCGGTCCTTGATCTCCACGGCGCGCATGCGTCCTCCCGGAGTGACCACCCCGGGCCTGGATCGGACTGGGTAGTCCGATCGGTCGAGGGCCGATCGCCCCATATCACCGAGGGTAGGACGCACCCCCGCGCGCTGACAGGTCCTGGAAGGCCCGGCCGTGCGCGATCCACCGCGACGCGCTGCAACCCGGGTGCGGTGCCGGGGGTTCCACCTGGCAGCCTGTGACCATGAAGGTGATCGAGTTTCCGCAGGTCGGCGCCGAATCGGCGGGCACTGATCCCCGTCTGACGCGGTTCGCGTGGCTGTCGATCGCAACCGCCGTCCTGACGATCGCCTTCAAGTCCAGCGCCTATCTGCTGACCGGCTCGGTCGGGCTCCTCTCGGACGCGGCCGAATCCCTGGTCAATCTCGTCGCCGCGGTGATCGCACTGGTTGCGCTCCGCGTCGCCGCCCGCCCAGCGGACGACAACCACCACTTCGGCCACGGCAAGGCGGAGTACCTTTCGGCCGGCGCCGAGGGGCTGATGATCTTCGCCGCCGCGGCCGTGATCATGATCAGTGCGGTCGAGCGCCTCCTGCACCCGGTCACCCTGGACAGCATCGGCCTGGGCCTGGCGATCTCCACCGTGGCCTCGGTACTGAACGGGGTGGTGGGTCTGCTCCTGGTCAGAGCGGGCCGCACGCATCGATCGGTCACCCTCAGCGCGGACGGGAAACACCTGCTCACGGATGTCTGGACGTCCATCGGAGTGCTGATCGGCGTCCTCCTGGTGGGGCTCACCGGCTGGCAGCGGCTCGACCCGGTGGTCGCGATCATCGTCGGGCTGAACATCCTGGTGACCGGGTTCCGGCTGGTCTCGCAGGCAATGACCTCGCTGCTCGATGC
The DNA here is from genome assembly GCA_963740575.1 of uncultured Actinomycetota bacterium. Lineage (GTDB taxonomy): Bacteria > Actinomycetota > Actinomycetes > Actinomycetales > Kineosporiaceae > CAVUET01. Next base: position 1,218,535 of record CAVUET010000003.1, read on the forward strand.
CGCCCTGCCCGAGGAGGATCTCGCCCGGGTCAACGCTGTGCTGGACGCACGGCGATCCCGCGAGGTCGAGTTCGCCGAGCTGCGCACCAGAGAGTCCGGCCGCCACCGGTTCGTCACCTTCACCCTGCTCGTCCCCGGCAGCTGGACCGTCGACCGCGGGCACCTGCTCGCGGACGAGGTGGAGGCCGCCATCGGGGCGCAGATGCCGGACACGGACGTCCAGATCCACCTCGCACCCATGCTTCGAGGCGGACAATGAGAGCTTGGACACGGCGATCCTCGGCAGCGAAGGCGAGGCGTGCGCGATGACCCTGACCGGCAAAGCCCTGCGGTTGAGCATCTTCATCGGGGAGAACGACCGCTACCGGCACCGGCCGCTGTACTCCGAGATCGTGCACCGGGCGCACGCCGCCGGGCTGGCCGGCGCGAGCGTGCTGCGCGGCTACGAGGGATACGGGGCCTCCAGCCGCATCCACACCTCGAGGATCCTCAGCCTGAGCGAGGATCTGCCGGTCCTGATCATCATCGTGGACCGCCCGGAGGCGGTCCGGGCCTTCATCCCCCAGATCGAGGATCTGGTCGCCGAGGGGCTGATCATCATGGACGAGGTCGAGGTGGTCCGCTACGTCGGGCGGCACGCGGCCGGTGTGGATCCGGCCGTCGACGTCCGTGAGGCCCCTGTGCCGGGTGACCGCGGCTGAGTCGCGGGGCTTCGGACCCGGTTGACGGCGCCGTACCCACCGTAGGATGCGGCCAATCCGGGCACGGACAGGACCGAACCGGGCACTGAGAGGACAGGCATGCACGAGTTGTCGGTCTGCGCCTCTATCGCGGACGCTGTCCGCGCCAGGGCAGGCGATCGGGAGGTGGTATCGGTCCAGCTCCGGATCGGCTACCTGCGCCAGTTCGTCCCGGACACGCTCGTGTTCTGCTGGGAGATGGTCTGCGACAACACCCCGCTGGCCGGCAGCAGGCTGGAGATCGAGCACATCCCGGCCGAGGTCGAGTGCGCCGACTGCGGTGCCCGGTCCCGGCTGGAGCATCCGCTGATGATCTGCCCGCAGTGCTCCGGTGGGCTGGTGACCGTGGTGGCGGGCGAGGAATGCATGGTCACCTCGATGGAGCTGAAGGACCTGGTTGTGCCCGACGGGTCACTCGCGCCCGCCGTCCCCGGTGACCCGCGCGATCCCGCTGCGCCGGACAAGGAGTAGCCGGCTATGGGCCGCTTCCACCGTCATGAGGACGGCACTGTGCACGACGACCACGAGCACGACAACGAGCACGACCACGAGCACGACCACCACGAGCCGGCACGCGATCACGGCGATCACTCCGGCTACCAGACCGGGACCGAGCGGGTCGAGGTCCTGACCGCGATCTTCGGCGAGAACGACCGGCTTGCCGCCGCCAACCGCGTGGACTTCGACGCCGCCGGCGTCCGGGTGGTCAACCTGATGTCCTCCCCCGGCGCGGGCAAGACCATGCTGCTGCGCGAGACCCTCCGGCGCTTGTCCCCCACGGTTCGGATCGGGATCGTCGAGGGAGATATCGAGACCAGCCTGGACGCCGACCGGCTGGACGGATTCGGCGCCGCCATCGCCCTGGTCAACACGGGTAACGGTTTCGGCGGCGAATGCCACCTGGATGCGCCGATGGTCCGGTCCGCGCTGCCCAGGCTGCCGCTGAGCGACCTGGACCTGATGCTCATCGAGAACGTCGGGAACCTGGTGTGCCCGGCCGAGTTCGACGTCGGTGAGGACGCCAAGGCGATGGTCTACTCCATCACCGAGGGCGAGGAGAAGCCGCTGAAGTATCCGGTGATGTTCCGCAGCGTGGACGTCGTCGTGATCAACAAGATGGATCTGCTGCCGTACCTGGACTTCGACCTGGATCTGTTCGAGCGCAACGTGCGTGCCGTCAACCCTCGGGCCGTGCTGATCCGGACCAGCGCCCGGACCGGGGCCGGCGTCGACGCCTGGTGCGCGTGGCTGACGGGGACATAGGTCCTCACCGGTCGCACCGAACGGCAGCCAGAGTTCGACCGTGGTTGTTTCGAGTCTCGCTGCACTGGCCGAAAGCCTGCCTGCGCCACCGGACCCGGACCTTCACCCGGCGCCGGCCGAGGCGATCAGCGCGGAGGAGGCCGCACGCCTGTTCGCTGCGGTCGCCGATCCGACCCGGATGATCATCCTGCGAACCCTGACCAGAGGGACCACCGGCGTGTTCGACCTGCAGGCGCGGCTGCCGATCGCACCGAACCTGCTCAGCTACCACCTGAAAGTGCTGCGGGACGCCAAGCTGATCGTCAGCGTCCGGCGCGGCCGCTCGATGGACTACAGCCTCGTCCAGGGCGCGCTGGCCCGACTGCACGCCGCGGTTCCCGCACCCTGACAGTTCCCGCGCCCTGACAGTCCCCGCGCCTTGACAGTTCCGGGCCGCCGATGCCGTGAAGGCCGCGTGAATACCGGGCCCTGTGCCGTCAAGAACGCGTCAGGGCGGCCGGCAGCGGCACCGTTCCGGCGTGCACTGATGCCGTGGACATCCCTATCTCCGCTCTCCGGTCGGACGGGCCCGCGCCGGCTCGCGGGGCTGCGGCCGCAGTGGCAAGGCCGAGTTGGCTACCGTCGCCCCGGGAACATCCGGGCTTCACATTGGCGCGGTTGTCCGCCGTCCTGACCGTCACCATGCTCACCGTCGCCGCCGTCCACCTGAGCGGCACCTTCTCCTGGCCGCTGCTCGCGGGTGTCACCGCCTGGTCCGTGATCAACGCGCATCCGCTCGCCGCTGCGGCCGCCGGCCTCGAGACCTGGCTGGTGGGAACGGGTTTCGACGCCCACCGCTTCGGTCAGCTCACCTTCACCGGCACGGACCGGGAGCGCCTGCTCGCCCTGATCGCCGGGGCCGTCTGCGTCGCCGTGGGGGTGGGCGTCAGGGGGGCGTTAAGGTCCAGCGGGAAGCCGTTGCTGCACCGTTAAGAACCGTCGCCCCCGGATCTGGGGCCGCATTAGATGTGAGCACGCGGCCGGCTCACCGGGCCGGCGCGGTCTAGTGCGACTGGGAGTGGTGGAGCCGGAATGGCTGATCTCGTGTTCGTCCTGCTGACCCTGGCGGTATTCGCCGTCCTCGCGCTCGTAGCCCGGGGGGTCGAGCGATTGTGAGCTGGCAGAACGTGGTCGGGCTGGTGGTCTCGGCCCTGCTGATCGGCTACCTGGTGGTGGCCCTGGTCCTGCCGGAGAAGTTCTGATGTCCGACACCCTCGCCAGGTTGCTGTTCGTCGGGCTGCTCGTCGTCGCGCTTGCCCTCGTGCACAGGCCTCTGGGCGACTACATGGCGGGCGTGTACACCACCCGCGGTCACTGGCGGGTGGAGCGGCTGGTCTACCGGGCCGGCGGGATCGACCCGGACGCCGACCAGCGCTGGCCGGTCTACCTGCGCGGGCTGCTGGCCTTCTCGCTGGTCTCGATGCTGCTGCTGTACCTGCTGGAACGGGTGCAGTCGCACCTGCCCCTCTCACTGGGCTTCAGCAACGTGCCGGCCCCGCTCGCCTGGAACACCGCCGCGAGCTTCCTGACCAACACGAACTGGCAGAACTACGGCGGCGAGTCGACCATGGGCCACCTCGTTCAGATGGCCGGGCTGGCGGTGGAGAACTTCACGTCGGCCGCGGTCGGGATCGCGGTGGCGATCGCACTCGTTCGTGGCTTCGCCCGATCGCGCACGGACCGGGTGGGCAACTTCTGGGTCGACCTGGTGCGCACCTGCTTCCGGATCCTGCTGCCGCTGTCGTTCGTGTTCGCGATCGTGCTGATCGCGGCGGGTGCGATCCAGAACTTCCACGGCTTCACCGACGTGCACACCCTGGCCGGTGCGAGCCAGTCCATCCCCGGCGGCCCGGTCGCCTCGCAGGAGGCGATCAAGGAGATCGGCACCAATGGCGGCGGCTTCTTCAACGCCAACTCCTCCCACCCGTTCGAGAACCCGACCACCTGGACCAACTGGATCGAGATCTTCCTGCTGCTGGTGATCTCGTTCAGCCTGCCCCGGACCTTCGGCAAGATCCTCGGCGACAAGCGACAGGGTTACGCGATCGTCGCGGTGATGGCGATCTTCTGGATCGGCTCGGTGAGCGCGAACTGGGCCTTCGAGACCCACTCCAAGCCTCCGGCGGTGGTCGCGGCGGGAGCCTCGATGGAGGGCAAGGAGGTCAGGTTCGGGATCCCGAACTCCTCGGTCTTCTCCTCCTCCACCACGCTCACCTCGACCGGCGCGGTGGACTCCTTCCACGACAGCTACACGCCCCTGGGCGGCGGGGTCCCGCTCGCCGACATGATGACCGGCGAGGTCGTGCCGGGCGGAACCGGATCGGGCCTGTACGGGATGCTCATCCTGGCCGTGATCAGCGTGTTCGTCGGCGGGCTGATGGTCGGGCGGACCCCGGAGTACCTGCGCAAGAAGATCGGCGCCCGGGAGATGAAGCTGGCCAGCCTGTACCTGCTCACCACGCCGGCCCTGGTGCTGGTCGGTGCCGCCACGGCCATCGCGTTGCCCGGTGAGCGGGCGGTGATGACCAACAGCGGACCGCACGGGCTGAGCGAGATCCTCTACGCCTTCACCTCGATGGGGAACAACAACGGCAGCGCGTTCGCCGGTCTGGGGTCGAACACGGTCTGGTACAACACCGCCGGCGGTCTGGTGATGCTCTTCGGCCGGCTGCTGCCCATCGTCTTCGTCCTCGCCCTGGCGGGCAGCCTCGCGCGGCAGGCGCACGTCCCTGTCACCGAGGGGACGCTGCCCACCCACCGGCCGCTGTTCGTCGGCCTGCTCACTGGCGTCGTCGTCCTCGTCGTCGCCCTGACCTACTTCCCGGCTTTCGCGCTCGGTCCGCTCGCGGAGGGACTGCACTGATGACCACCCGCACTGTCGAGGCGGCGCCCGCGCCGCAGGGTCCCGCCACCGGCGGGGGCACCGGCCCGCAGCGGGTCTCAGCCGGGATGCTCGATCCGGCGATGCTGTGGCGCAGCCTGCCCGATGCCCTGCGGAAGCTGAACCCGGCCACCCTGATCCGCAACCCGGTGATGTTCATCGTCGAGGTCGGCTCGGCGCTGACCACCGTGTTCGCGATCCAGAGCCCTTCGGTGTTCGCCTGGACCACAACCGCGTGGTTGTGGGCCACGGTGCTGTTCGCCAACCTGGCCGAAGCGGTCGCGGAGGGCCGCGGCAAGGCGCAGGCGGCGACCCTGCGCAAGACCCGGACCCAGACCAGCGCCCGCCTCCTGGCCGGTTGGACGCCTGGCGCCGCAGACCTTGCGGAGGAGGCGATCCCGGCCACCGAGCTGCACCTGGGCGACGTCGTCGTGGTCGAGGCCGGTCAGGTCATCCCGGGCGACGGAGACGTGGTCGAGGGTGTCGCGAGCGTCGACGAATCGGCCATCACCGGCGAGTCCGCACCGGTGATCCGGGAGTCCGGTGGCGATCGCAGCGCGGTCACCGGCGGCACCAAGGTGCTGTCCGACCGGATCGTCGTCCGGATCACGTCCAAGCCCGGCGAGACCTTCATCGACCGGATGATCGCGCTGGTCGAGGGAGCCTCGCGGCAGAAGACCCCCAACGAGATCGCGCTGAACATCCTGCTGGCCAGCCTGACGATCATCTTCATGCTCGCGGTCGTCACCCTGCAGCCGTTCGCGACGTACTCCTCGGCCGAGCAGTCCATCGTCGTTCTGGTCGCCCTGCTGGTCTGCCTGATCCCGACCACGATCGGGGCTCTGCTCTCCGCGATCGGGATCGCCGGGATGGACCGGCTGGTGCAGCGCAACGTGCTGGCCATGTCCGGCCGGGCCGTCGAGGCGGCGGGCGACGTCAACACCCTGTTGCTGGACAAGACGGGCACGATCACGCTCGGGAACCGGCAGGCGGTCGAGTTCCTGCCGGTCGGCGGGGTCGATCTGGCCGAACTGGCCGACGCCGCGCAGCTGGCGAGCCTGGCGGACGAGACGCCCGAGGGCCGCTCGATCGTGGTGCTGGCCAAGACCGATTTCGGAGTCCGGGAGAGGCCGTCCGGCGAGCTGGCCCACTCCACCTTCGTCCCGTTCACCGCGCAGACCCGGATGAGCGGGGTGGACCTGAGCGAGAACGGATCGGCGCGTTCGGTCCGCAAGGGCGCCTCGTCCGCGGTCCGGGCCTGGATCCGCGAGCAGGGCGCCGTCCCGCCCGAGGAACTCGGGCCGCTGGTGGACGGGATCAGCGCGTCGGGCGGCACGCCCCTGGTGGTGGCGGAGTCGGTGGCGGGCACGGCGCGCGTGCTCGGCGTCATCCACCTGAAGGACATCGTCAAGGCGGGGATCCGCGAGCGGTTCGCCGAGATGCGCGCGATGGGCATCAAGACGATCATGATCACCGGTGACAACCCGTTGACCGCCAAGGCGATCGCGGACGAGGCCGGGGTAGACGACTTCCTCGCTGAGGCGACTCCCGAGGACAAGATGGCCTTGATCAAGCGGGAGCAGGAGGGCGGCAAGCTGGTCGCCATGACCGGGGACGGCACGAATGACGCCCCGGCCCTGGCCCAGGCCGATGTCGGGGTGGCGATGAACACCGGGACCTCGGCCGCCAAGGAGGCCGGGAACATGGTGGACCTGGACTCCAACCCCACCAAGCTCATCGAGATCGTCGAGATCGGCAAGCAGCTGCTGATCACCCGGGGATCGCTGACCACGTTCTCGATCGCCAACGACGTCGCAAAGTACTTCGCGATCATCCCGGCGATGTTCATCACCGTCTACCCGGGGCTGTCCTCGCTGGGCATCATGCACCTGCACAGCCCGCAGTCGGCGATCCTTTCCGCGGTCATCTTCAACGCGCTGATCATCGTCGCGCTGATCCCGCTCGCGCTGCGCGGGGTGCGCTACCGGCCGACCTCAGCATCGAACATGTTGCGCCGCAACCTCTACGTCTACGGGCTCGGCGGCCTGATTCTGCCCTTCATCGGGATCAAGGCCATCGACCTGCTCGTCCAGTTCATCCCCGGGATCGGTTGAGGAGCCCTGATGAGCACCGGTATCGCCACCCACGAACCGCTTCCGGCCAGCGCCCCGCACCAGGGTCTCGGGCCGCGCCGCGGCGGCCTCGGCCAGTACCTGGCCGGGCTGCGGATGATCCTCGTGCTCACCGTCGTGCTCGGGCTGGGCTACCCGCTGGCCGTCACGGCGGTGGCGCAGATGCCCGGGCTGAAGGACAAGGCCAACGGCTCACTGCTGACGGCGCCGGACGGGACCCTGGCCGGATCGTCGCTGATCGGGCAGGGTTTCGTGGACGCCAAGGGGAACCCGCTACCGCAGTGGTTCCAGTCCCGGCCGTCCGCAGCCGGCAAGACCGGCTGGGACCCCACCTCGTCCAGCGCCTCCAACCTCGGCCCGTCGAACCCCGACCTGGTCAAGGCCATCACCGAGCGACGGGCCGCGATCGCGGCCTTCGACAGTATCCCTGGCCACACCACCGACCCGGCCTCCGTCCCGCCGGACGCAGTGACCGCCTCCGGCTCCGGCCTCGACCCGAACATCAGCCCCGCCTACGCCCGCGAGCAGGCCTACCGGGTCGCCGCCACCCGCAACCTGGACGCGGCCACCGTGCTGAAGCTGGTCGCCCGCTACACCCAGGGTCGCGGCCTCGGCTTCATGGGGGAGCCGACCGTCAACGTGTTGCAGCTCAACCTGGCCCTGGCCCGGATGTCCGGCTGATCGGATGACCAACCCCGGCCCGCGCAACTCCGCGGCGGACGGCTCGGCAGCTTCCCGTCCCGCCGCCGAGCCGCACCGCGCGCGCGGACGGCTGCGGGTGTATCTGGGCGCTGCTCCGGGCGTCGGCAAGACGTACGCCATGCTCGGCGAGGGGCACCGCCGGCACGATCGCGGCACGGACGTGGTGATCGGCCTCGTGGAGACGCACGACCGGCCGCGCACCGCGGCCATGGCGGTGGGTCTGGAAGCCATTCCCCGGCGCACCATCGAGTACCGGGGCACGACCTTCACCGAGTTCGACGTGGACGCGGTGCTGGCCCGCAGGCCCCGGGTGACGCTGGTGGACGAGCTGGCCCACACGAACGTCCCCGGCTGCCGGAATGCCAAGCGCTGGCAGGACGTCGAGGAGCTGCTCGAAGCCGGGATCGATGTCATCACCACGGTCAACATCCAGCATCTGGAGTCGTTGAACGACGTGGTGCAGCGAATCACGGGGGTTCCACAGCGGGAGACCGTTCCGGACGCTGTGGTCCGGGCGGCCGATCAGGTGGACCTGGTGGACATGAGCCCCGAGGCGCTGCGCCGCCGGCTGGCGCACGGCAACGTGTACGCGCCGGAGAAGCTCGATGCCGCGCTGGGCAACTACTTCCGGGTCGGCAACCTGACCGCGCTGCGCGAGCTCGCCCTGCTCTGGCTGGCGGACAAGGTCGACGAAGGCCTGCAGCGCTACCGGGCCAGCCATGGCATCCACGACACCTGGGAGGCCAGGGAACGGGTCGTGGTGGCGCTCACCGGTGGCCCGGAGGGCGACACCCTGATCCGGCGGGCGGCGCGGATCGCGGCCCGGACCGGCGGCGGCGACCTGCTGGCAGTGCACGTCAGCCGCTCGGACGGGCTCGTTGGCTCGGATCCGGCCGCCCTCGGCCGGCAGCGCCGGCTGGTGGAGTCCCTGGGCGGCAGCTACCACCAGGTGGTCGGCGACGATGTCGCGACGGCACTGCTCGACTTCGCCCGGGCGGAGAATGCCACCCAGCTCGTGCTCGGGGCCAGCACCCGGTCCCGCTGGGCCGCACTGGTCGCCGGCAGCATCGGCAATACCGTGGTCCGGCTGTCCGGCCCCATCGACGTGCACATCGTCACCCACCCGCACGCGGCCAGCCGGCGCGGGCTCCCGTCCCTGCACGGCGGGCTCACCCTGCGCCGGCGGCTGCTCGGGCTGGCCGTCGCGGCCGCCACGTTGCCGCTGCTGACCGTCCTGCTCAGCCTGGACCGCAACGCGCTCAACCTGACCAGCGACGTGTTGCTGTTCCTGCTCTCGGTGATCGTGGTGGCCCTGGTCGGTGGGCTGCTGCCGGCCCTGGCCGCGGCGCTGGCCGCGTCCCTGCTGCTGAACTACTACTTCACCCCGCCCCTGTACACCTTCACGATCGCGGAGAAGAACAACGCCCTGGCGCTGATCGTCTTCCTGCTGACCGGTGCGCTGGTCAGCAGCGTGGTCGACCTGGCGGCCCGGCGCACGGTGCAGGCGGCGCGCGCGTCGTCGGAGTCCCAGCTGCTGGCCACCCTGGCCGGAACCGTGCTGCGCGGCGAGGCCGTACTGCCGGCGTTGCTGGACCGGGTCCGGGAGGCCTTCGGCCTGACCGCGGTGACGCTGCTGGAGCGCTCCGGGCCGCGCCCGGCCGGACAGGCGGAGTGGCAGCTCGTGGCCACCGTCGGCGGCACGCCGTGCACCGGCCCGAACGACTGCGACGCGGAGGTTCCGATCGGCGAAGGCCTCATGCTGGCGGTCAAGGGCAGGACGCTGGCGGCCCACGACCGCAGGGTGCTCGGCGCCTTCGCCGCGCAGGCCGCCACAGCCCTCGAGCAGCAGCGGCTGGCCGAAGAGGCGGCCGCCGCCCGCCCGCACGTCGAGGCCGACCGGATGCGCACCGCCCTGCTGGCCGCGGTAAGCCACGATCTGCGCACCCCGCTGGCATCCGCCAAGGCCGCGGTCACCTCGCTGCGCAGCACCCAGATCCAGCTCACCGAGCGGGAGGAATGCGAGCTGCTCAAGGCCGCGGACGAGTCCCTGGACCGGCTGTCCCGCCTGGTGGCCGACCTGCTGGACATGAGCCGGCTGCAGGCGGGGGCGCTGTCGGTGTTCCCGCGGCGGATCGCGCTGGACGAGCTGATCCCGCTCGCACTCGACCAGCTCGGCCCACCCGCGCGCTCGGTGGCGCTGGATGTGGCCGAGGACCTGCCTGCGGTCAACGCCGATCCGATGCTGCTGGAGCGGGTCGTGGTCAACCTGACCGCGAACGCCTTGCGCTACTCCCCCGACGGCAAGCCGCCGCGGATCACCGGCAGCGCGCTCGGCGATCACGTCGAACTGCGGATCACCGACCGCGGCCCCGGGATCGCGCCACAGGACCGGGAGCGGGTGTTCGCGCCGTTCCAGCGCCTTGGCGACAACGACAACACCTCGGGCGTCGGCCTCGGGCTCGCCGTGGCGCGAGGGCTGGCCGAGGCGATGGGCGGGGCCGTCGAGCCGGAGGAGACCCCGGGCGGTGGCCTGACCATGGTGATCACCATGCCCGCGGCCCCGGCTGCCGGCGCCGCGGAGGCCGCCTCGTGACCCGGGTCCTGCTGGTCGACGACGAGCCGCAGATCCTGCGGGCGCTCAGCATCACGCTGCGGGCCCGGGACTACGACGTGGTCACCGCCGACTGCGGGCATCGCGCCCTGACAGCGGCCGCCAGCAGGCCGCCCGACCTGGTCATCCTCGATCTCGGGCTGCCGGACATGGACGGTGTGCAGGTGATCGAGGGCCTGCGCGGCTGGAGTACGGCGCCGATCCTGGTGCTCAGCGGGCGATCCGGCTCGGGTGACAAGGTCGCGGCGCTGGATGCGGGTGCCGACGACTACGTGACCAAGCCGTTCGGGATGGACGAGCTGCTGGCCAGGCTGCGGGCGGCCTCCCGCCGGGTGGCCGGGGCGCACGAGGGTGCCGCGGTCATGCTCGGGCCGAACATGGTCGATCTGGCCGCGAAACGGGTGATCAGGCCGGGGGTGGACGCAGACGCCGAGATCCGGCTCACCCCGACCGAATGGCACCTGCTCGAGCTGCTGCTGCGTCATCCGGGCAAGCTGCTGACCCATCGCCAGCTGCTGATCGAGGTCTGGGGACCCAACTACCCGCAGGACAATGAGTACCTTCGGGTCTACCTGGCCCGGCTACGGCGCAAGCTCGAACCAGACCCGTCCCGGCCGCGCTACCTGATCACCGAACCAGGCATGGGCTACCGCTACCAGCCCTGACACTCATGGGCACGGTGTGACACGGTGCCCATCAGGCGGGCACGGTGTCAGTGCGGGTCGAACTGGCGCAGGAAGTCGACCACCATGCCGAACCCGTCATCCCGGGCGGCTTCGGCCAGCCGGGCGGGGAAGCTCAGGCTGCCCGGCGCCGTCGCGGCCTGGACCATGATGCTGGTGGTCAGGAAGACGATCACGGCCAGCCCGACGGCGAGGATCCAGCGGGCCGTCAGGCTGATCCGGGTCCGGGCGCCGGCCCGGGGGCGCCGCTGCGACTGCGCCGGCCGCAGTCCCATCGTCGCCCGCCCGTCCATCACGATGCCACCGTCCCAGCTGGCCAGACCGCCACGTGCGACGCGGCGGGTGTGCCCGGATGGGGCATACCTGCTCATGGAACGCCAGGCCGTAGGCGGCAGCAAGAGCACCCGTCCGCATCGGGTCAGCCCAGGGTCACGGGAGGGTCTACGGCACCGCCGGGAGCACCCGCAGCCGTCCGCGGGCGCGTCCGCGGGCGCGTTCGCGCCGGTCAGAGGTGGTAGAGCCGGCCGAGCGGCAGTCGCTCGGCGGGCGCCGCCCGCAGCTCCTCGCCGTCCAGCGTGACCCGCGAGCCGTCCGGCTGGACCCGGACCGTTCCGGACCGGCCGTTTCCGGCGACCATCTGCGGCAGGCCGATCCCCCGGGTCTCGTTGACTCCGACCCGCTGTCGGCGGCTCGGGATCCGGTCGGTCCCAGCGTGCACCGCGCTGCCGTTGACGAACAGCACCGAGACCTCCGAGGGGGCTGCTCCGGACCCGGCGAACTGCGGGCCGAGGACGAGCGGCTCGGCCGTGTCGACCGCGGCGTTCGGGTCACCGACCGCGCCCCAGGCCGGCAGCCCCGCCTTGAGCACCAGCGACGGTTTGGCCCCGAACAGGGCCGGGCGCCAGAGCACGATGTCGGCGAGCTTGCCGACCTCGATCGAGCCGACCTCGTGGTCGATCCCGTGCGCGATCGCCGGGTTGAGCGTCAGCTTGGCCAGGTATTGCAGCACCCGGTGGTTGTCGCTGCCGGGGTCGCCGGACCCCGGGTCGGCCGGCTGGTCCCCGGTCAGCGGCCCGCGGGCCAGTTTGTTCACCGCCGCCATCGCGAACGTGCGGCGGATCGTCTCGCCGACCCGGCCCATCCCCTGGGCGTCGGATGAGGTGATCGGGATGACGCCCAGGTCGTGCAACACCGTCTCAGCAGCCATCGTGGCGGCCCGGATCCGGTCCCGAACGCGCTGAAGCTCACCGGGCAGCGACGGTCGCAGCCCGTGCGCGGCGATGATCATCGCCTCGTGCTCGGCGACGGTGTCCCGGGAGTACGGCAGGGTCGGGTTCGTCGAGGATCCGATCACGTACGGGACCCCCGCCAACTCGAGCACGTCCGGGACGTGGCCGCCGCCGCACCCCTCCACGTGGTAGGCGTGCACCGTGCGGCCGTCCAGGACGGCCAGGGTGTCGGCCAGTGACAGCCCCTCGTTCAGTCCGTCCGAGTGCAGGCACACCTGGACGTCGTACTCCTCAGCGACGGTGAGCGCGGTGTCCAGGCTGCGCCGGTGGGCGCCGAGGTCCTCGTGCACCTTGAAGGCACAGACGCCGGACTCGAGCGCCTCGAGCAGAGGTCCCGGCCGGGACGCCGAGCCCCTGCCGAGGAACCCCAGGTTCACCGGCCAGGCGTCGAAGGCCTGGTAGGCCGCGCGCAGCCCCCACGCCGAGTTCACCCCGGGACCCCAGAACGGCCCGAACTCCTGGCCCAGCAACGTGGTCACACCGCTGGCCAGTGCCGCCTCGCAGATCCTGGGCGAGAGCAGGTGCACGTGGGTGTCGACCGCGCCGGCGGTCGCGATCAACCCCTCCCCCGAGACGATGATCGACGCGGTGCCGACCACCACGTCGATCCGATCGGTCACGTCGGGGTTGCCGGCCCGCCCGATGGCGGCGATCCGCCCTTCGCGGATGCCGATGCTGGCCACCTTGATGCCCATCACCGGGTCGACGAGCAGGACGTTGGTGACCACGATGTCGCAGGACTGCGCTGTGCGGACAGCCCGCAGCCCGATGCCGTCCCGGGCTGTCTTGCCGAATCCGGTCAGCAACGCGTACCCGTCGCGCGGCTCATGGTTGTCCTCGACCCTGATCGCCAGCCCGGTGTCACCGAGCAGCACCCGGTCCCCCGGTCGCGGAACGCCGGTCGCGGCCGACCCGGCCAGGCCGGAGACTGCCTGCTCGCCGGTCACGGCCGACCTACCGGCCCCGAGGCTCCGGGCTCACCCGCGTCCTCCTCGGCAGACGCGCCGAGGAAGCCGAGCGCGCGAGCCCGTTCCAGTGCCGCGGCGCGCATCCCGGGCGCGTCCAGCGGCCCGTCCACCAGTCCCGAGAACCCGATCACCACGCGTTCGCCCCCGAACGGGGCGAGCGTGACCCGGACCGGCTCACCCGGATCGAACCGGACCGCCGCACCCGCCTCGACCACCAGGTGCCGGCCGTAGGCGGCAGCGCGGTCGAAACGCAGCCGCGGGTTGGCCTCGAAGAAGTGGAAGTGGCTGGTGACAGAGATCGGTACTGCCGCGGTGTTCACGACGTCCAGGTCGACCAGGTCGGGCGGGTCCGCGTGGCCGGCCCCGGGACCACCAGCCACGGGCAGCAGGGCACCGGGCTCCGGCCGCGCGGCGCCGGGCTCGGGCCGAACGGAGCCAGGCTCGCCGGGCAGGTCCTCGGTCACGGGGCCGCCGACCGGATCGGGGACCACGACGAGGCGGGTCCCGTCCTCGAAGACCGCTTCGACGACGACCTCGCGCACGACTGTCGCCACTCCGGGCAGGACGTCCCCGGGCGTCAGCGCGCTCTCCCCCGCGGCCAGGGCCTCCGCGTGCCGGGCCCCGTCCCGGGCAGCCTCGCAGACGGTATCCGCCACGATCGCGATGGTCTCGGGGACGTTCAGCTTCAGGCCCCGGGCCAACCGGGCCCTGGCCAGCTGCGCGGCCGTGAACAACAGCAACCGGTCCTGCTCGGCAGGGGTCAGCAGCACCAGAACATTGTGCCCCGCGAAGGCCCGGCACCAGCAGGGTCAGAGCCTGGCGGTCGGATCAGGATCGCCAGACCAGGACCAGGGCGCGGTCGTCCCCCTGGCCGCTGCGGGTCCCGTCCACGATCCGGGTTGCGCCCCCGCCGAACCCGCGGGTCATCACCCGCTCCGCCTGCCCGATCAGCCGGTCGATGCCGGAGTCGATATCCCGGTCACGGGTCTCGACCAGCCCGTCGGTGTAGAACAGCAGGGCGTCACCGGACTCGAGAACCCCGCAGTGCGGCGGGAACGTCGGCTCGGTCAGCACGCCGAGCAGCGGCCCCTGCGCGGAGTCCAGCACCTCCCAGCGACCGGACCCGCGCCGGAAATGGGCCGCCGGCGGGTGACCCGCCCCGGACACCTCGAAGGCGCCGGTCTCCAGGTCCAGGGCGAGATGCACAGCGGTGGCGAACCCCTCACCCCACTGCTGGCGGTGCAGGTAGCGGTTGGCGGCCGGCAGGAATTCCGCCCGGGGAAGGGCGCCGAGCAGGCCGCCGAACGCCCCCGACAACAGCAGTGCCCGGGTCCCGGCCTGCTGCCCCTTGCCCGAAACGTCCACCAGGACCAGTTCGAGCCACCGCTCCTGCCCGGCCCGGGAAGCGACCAGGAAGTCCCCGGAGAAGCTGTCACCGTAGGCCGAGCGCATCACCGTCTCGCACTGCCAGCCCGGGCCCAGCGGCGGGACGACGCCCTGCGCCTGCAGGCGGTCCCGCAGGTCGACGATCATCGAGGCTCCGGTCGGGCCCTGCACGCCGATCCGTTCCCGGCCCCGCGCGTACAGCGCCACCAGGAGCGCCGAGACGAGCAGGATGACCCCCGCGCCCGGCAGCACCGGGGTCTCGCGCACGGAGGCCACGGCGAACACCGCGAGCGCCGCCAGCAGGTAGAACGCCAGCAGGTAGCGCATCCGGAGCAGGAACCCGCCGATCAGGATCCAGATCGTCGCTCCGGTGATCGGGAACCAGGTGGGCCGCACGGTCGAACCGACGCTCAGGGCCACCAGGCCCACCGCCAGGTAGCCGAGGACGGCCGGCTGCGAGGACGAGAGGCGACGCATTCGTGGCCGGACCCGGATCACACGGTCGGATGACCGCTCACCCCGGCTCCTTCGCTGGGCAGCGAGGGAACCACCGACAGTCACGGGCGCGACCCTATCCGCTGGAAATGAACCGACACCATGGATCATCGCCCGTCCCGCGGGTCGTCACGCCGGGCAGTTCGCAGGCTCGGCGGATAATCGTTCGAGGCGACGCACGCGCAGTGCCAGGATCGCAGCATGGAGTCATCGCCCGCCGTAGGTGACCTGAACATCGGCCCCATCCCGCAGGACGAGGTCGACGCGCTGCTCGACGTGGATCAGTGGGCCTTCGCCTACGATCCCGATGGGTACGACACCGGCCCGGTCCTGGCCACGGTCGAGTGGGATCGCGCCTTCGGCATGCGGACGCCGGAGCCGGAGCGCCGCCTGGTCGGGACGAACCTGACGTTCTCCATGAACCTGCCCGTTCCGGGCGGGTCCGTCGGGTGCGGCGGCCTGACCTGGGTGGGCGTCCATCCGGAGTTCCGGCGCAGGGGGATCCTGCGGGCGATGATGGACCACCATCTGGGCGCCGTGCGGGATCGCGGTGAGCCGGTCTCCGCCCTTTTCGCCGCGGAGCCCTCGATCTACGGGCGGTTCGGCTACGGCCTGGCCAGCCACGCCCTGCACCTGACCCTGCCGCGGCGGGCGGCGCTGCGGGAGGTACCGGGCAGCGACGCGGTCCGGGTCGCCCTTGAACTGGTCGACGTCGACCGGCACGCCGACCTGATCGGCGAATGCTACGACGCCGCCTGCCGGACCCGTCCGGGGATGGTTTCCCGGACGGCCGCGCAGCGCCGGATGGCCCTGAACGACCAGCCCGTCATGCGCAAGGGTCGGGAGCCGCTGCGGGTCGCCCTGGCGATGGACGGCGGCACCGGCGCCGGAGGCGGCCCTGCCGAGGGCCTGCGCGGTTACGCGCTCTTCCAGCGCAAGTCCGAGTGGAAGGACACCGGGCCGGACAGCACGGTCCAGGTCCGCGAGCTGGTGGCGCTGGACCCCGCGGCCGCCCGGGCGCTGTGGGGGTGCCTGACCGACCTCGACCTGACCGCGAGGGTGGAGACGGGCATGCGGCCCCCGGACGATCCGCTGGTGCACCAGCTGGTCGACCTGCGGGCGACGACGGCGCGCCTCAGCGACGGCCTCTGGGTGCGCCTCGTCGACGTGCCCGCCGCTCTGGCGGCCCGGCGCTACAGCACCGACATCGACCTGGTCCTGGCGGTGACGGACCCGTTCTGCCCGTGGAACGAAGGGAACTGGCAACTGAAGGGCTCGGACCAGGGCGCGACCTGCACGGCGACCACCGCGGATGCCGACCTCGCACTGGACGTCCGGGAGCTCGCAGCGGCTTACCTCGGCGGCACGAGCCTGCAGGCGCTGGCCTCCGCAGGACTGGTGAGCGAGCGCCGGGCCGGCACCCTCGCCCCGGCAGCGGTCGCCTTCGGATGGGCCGTCGCGCCCTGGTGCAGCTGGGTCTTCTGATCAGGCGGCTGGGTCTTCTGATCAGGCGGCTGGGTCTTCTGATCAGGCGGCTGGGTCTTCTGATCAGGCGGCTGGGTCTTCTGATCAGCCGGCGAGCCCTTCTGATCAGGCGGTGCCGGTCGACTCGTACTCGGCGAGCATCGCGATCCGGCGGGCATGTCGCGCGTCACCGCTGAACGACTCGGCCAGGAAGGCGTCGACGAACTGCGTGGCCAGGTCCAGCGGGTGCATCCGCCCGCCGATCGCGACAACGTTGGCGTCGTTGTGCTGGCGCGCGAGCCGGGCCGTCTCCAGGCTCCAGGCCAGCGCGGCGCGGACCCCCTTGACCTTGTTCGCGGCGATCTGCTCGCCGTTGCCGGACCCGCCGATGACGATCCCGAGGCTGCCCGGGTCGGCAACGGTGGCCTCGGCGGTGCGCAGGCAGAACGGCGGGTAGTCGTCCTCGGCGTCGTACTCCCGCGGGCCGTGGTCGACGACCTCGTGACCGGCCGCGCCGAGGTGCGCCAGCAGGTGCTGCTTGAGCTCGAACCCGGCGTGGTCGCAACCCAGATGAACGCGCATGCGGGGATTCTGTCAGCCTCCTCGGGTGACCATCGTGCTGGGCGTCGACGGGCGCCGGGGCGGCTGGGCGCTGGCGCTGGTGGAGGTCCGCGACGGTGCCGACACAGGCGCCGGCGAGGAGCCGGGACGCCCCGTGCTCGGGCTCGAGTGGGACACCGTGCCCGGGCAGGACGCTGACGGGCTGGGCCGCGTGCTGGCGACGGCCCAGGAGGCGGGGGCGGCCGCGGTCGGGATCGACTGCCCGATCGGCCTTCCGGCGGATGCGTGGCGGCCGTGCGATCTGCTCGCCAAACGGCGGCTGGGGCGCGCCTCGGCCCGGGTGTTCCTCACCCCGCCTCGCGAGGTGCTGGGGGCACCCAGCTACCCCGAGGCCCGGATCGTGGCCCGGCAGGTCCTGGGCAAGGGCATCTCGGCGCAGACCTACGGCCTGCGCCGGATCGTGCTCGCGGTCGACGACCTGCTGCGGTCCCGGTCCGGCGCCGCCGCCGCTGCCGGACCGCCGGTGTTCGAGGTCCATCCCGAGCTGTCGTTCCAGGCGCTGGCCGGTCGCCCCGCCGGCGATCCCTTGCCTGCCAAGCGAACTCCCGCGGGCCGCGGCGCGCGGATCGCGGCGCTCGAGGGCTGGATCCCCGCCGACCGGCTGATCGAGCCGCCGCATGGGGACGACCACCTGGACGCGTTGGCGGCCGCCTGGTCGGCCTGGCGCTGGGTGATCGGCGCGGCCGAGATCCTCGGCGGCCAGACCGATCCCGAGGGCCTGCCGATGCGCATCGTGATCTGACCCGCTCCCCGGAACAACCTCTGATATGGAATCGGGGTATCCGGCGCCGGCGATAGCCCGATCTCCTACCAGAGGACGCGAAGACGTGTCGCGAAGGAGGGGCGCGAACCCGTGGCGCGCGTAGGAGTGGCGCGAAGACGTGGCCTCAGGGGCGGGTGACCAGTTGGGCGGGGCTGGGCGTGTGCACGGGGGCGTCCAGGCCGATCTGCCTGGCCTCGGCGAGCACCGTGGTGACGATGGAGTTCGCCCCGCCGAGCGCCTCGGTGTTCACGGCGTCGTGGGACAGCTGCCGGCTGACCGAGCGCGACAACGCGATCCCCGCGCTCAGGGCGTTGACCAGCCTGGTCGACTGCGCGCAGCCACGGACCTGGGCCTGCGCCTGGGTGAGCTGCGCCGAGGCGAACGAGCCGGCCCTGCCCGCCGTTCGCAGCTGGGCAGCCCGGCTGGGCGCCGCGGGCCGGAAGGCGCCCTGCATGAACGGCTTCCAGACGTACCCGCGCAGCGCACCGGCCGCCGCACCGGCATGGTCGGCGAATGCTTCCCGGTCGCACCAGCCCGTCGAGGACGCCGCCGGCCTCGCCGCGGCCGCCGGCGCGCGGTGGGAGCCGCTGCAGCCGGACACTCCGGCGGCGAGCAGTGTGGCGGCACCGAGAAGCGCCGCGGTACGCGACACGGACATCGACAACACCCTCTCCCGCGGAGCACGCGGCCGTTCGGGTCCGGACGACCCGGCCTGCGTCGAAGATAGGCATGGCGCCGGACCGGAGCGCCGTTGATGACAACTTCGCAATGAATCCAACACCTTTGGCGTATCCGGTCCCGGCAGGCACCGTCCGAGCCTAACCTCGCATCTGACCGGAATCGCCGGAACCTGTTGCGGGGCAATGGGTCAGCATGATGCGAGGGTCCGAATGAGGAGCGCCTGGATCCGGCTGGTGACCGTGGGCACCGGTGCGTGCTCGCGCTGACGGTCGGCGCCCGCAGCAGGCCGGCTGCGCACGCCGCCGGCGTCAGGCCCGGCACCCCGCGCAGTCCAGGCCCAACGGGGTCGGACGCTGGCGGCCCTGCCGCGTCCGGACCGGTGGGAACGTCCGCGAAGCCGTCCGGCTCCGGCGCGGGGTCCTCGCCCGGGTCCGGAGCGGTGTCCGGGCCCGGCTCGGGCTCCTACCTGGAGTCGGTGCGGGTCAAGGAGTGCGATCCGACGGCGTTCACCGGCCACGCCGCGCTCGCGGGTGGCGCGGTGCACCGGTACGTCGCGCCGCTGGCCTTCGCCGGGAACCCGAGCCGTTCCGCGACCCGCACCGCGAGCGCGGCGGCAGGTTTCGCCGCCGGCTACCTCCTGCAGGTGGACCGCAGGCTGGCCGCGGGCACCGTCCGCCGCTCCCAGCTCAGCACTGCGGGCGTGCTGTTCGCAGACGTGATCAGCCAGGTCGGGCGGGCGCATCTGATGTTCACAGACCGGATCCCGGCCCCGGCCCAGCTGGCCGGGTGATCCCTGGCCGCGCGCGTCAGTCGAACTGAGGTGACCGCGTTCTGGTCCGCTTGATCTCGAAGAACCCGGGTGTCGAGGCCACCAGCAGCGTCCCGTCCCAGAGCCTTCCGGCCGCCTCGCCCTTCGGCGCCGGCGTGACCACCGGGCCGAAGAACGCAACGCCGTTCACGGCGATCACTGGCGTGCCCACCTCGGTGCCGACCTTGGAGATGCCCTCCTCGTGGCTGGCGCGCAACGCGGCGTCGAACTGCGTCGAGGTCGCCGCCTCGGCCAGGTCCGCGGGCAGCCCCGACTCGTCCAGGGCGGCGCGCACGGCCGCGTCGTAGTCCTTCTCGCCGCCCGGGTGCAGCCGCTGCCCGATCGCGGTGTACAGCGGGCCGAGGCACTCGTCGCCGTACCTGTCCGCCGCAGCGATCAGAACCCGGACCGGCCCCCAGGCGCGATCCAGCATCGCCCGGTAGTCCTCGGACAGCTCGCGACCCTCGTTCAGCACGGACAGGCTCATCACGTGCCAGCGCACGTCGACCGGGCGGACCTTCTCGACCTCGGTCATCCAGCGGGACGTCATCCACGCCCACGGGCAGATCGGATCGAACCAGAAATCGGCCACATCACGCTCGCTCACGGCGTTCCCTCCGGGTCAGGTGCGGGCCTGGTCGCCCGCAGCCGCCCTCAACGCGCGAGCAGCCGCTTCGCTTCCCGCCCCTGGTCCTGCCGACGTTGACCTTCTGGCGGCGGTTCGGTCGAGCAGGCCTGCCAGTGGAGCCGAGGACGGGATCGGTCGCTGGCAGCCGTGCGTGGCCGGCGCCGGCCCTCGTCATCTGACCTGCCGCACCGAGTCTCCTAACCCCGCATCACAACTATCTGTAGTTGAATCACTACACAAAGCTGCCAGACCACCAGCGCCGGGGGTCGCGACGGGCACTCCATGGCCCGGGGAGCGCCTCGTCCCCATCGGGTGCAAGGATCTGGAAACGAACCCCGGGCCCCGCGCCGGCGCCGACCACTCCGGCGAGGGCACCGCCAGCACCACACCGGAGGAGAGACGCTGTGCCAGGGATCAACCTGACCCGGGACGAGGCCGCCGACCGCGCCGCGTTGCTGGCCGTTTCCGGGTACGACGTGACCCTGGACCTGAGCACGGACCAGGAGACGTTCGCCTCCACCACTGCCGTGCGGTTCTCCTGCACCCGCCCGGGCGCGACGACCTTCATCGACCTGATCGCCCCGGCGGTGCGGGAGGTGGTGCTCAACGGGCTTCCTCTGGACGTGACCGCCGTGGTCTCCACGGGCCGGATCGAGCTGCCCGGCCTGGCCGCGGAGAACGAGCTGCGGGTGGTGGCCGACTGCGCGTACATGCAGACCGGCGAGGGGCTGCACCGGTTCGTCGACCCGGTCGACAAGGAGGTGTACCTCTACAGCCAGTTCGAGGTCGCCGACGCACGGCGGGTGTTCGCCTGCTTCGACCAGCCGGATCTCAAGGCCACCTTCACCTTCGTCGTGACGGCTCCCGACCACTGGCAGGTGGTCTCGGTTTCGCCCAGCCCGCAGCCCCTGCCGGGCCCGGACCGCACCGCGTCCTGGCGCTTCGAGCCCACGCCGAGGCTGTCCACGTACGTCACGGCCATCGTGGCCGGGCCCTACCACTCGGTCCGGTCGCAGGCCCGCAGCCGCGACGGGCGGCAGATCCCGCTCGGCGTGTTCTGCCGGGCCTCGCTGGCCAGGTACCTGGACGCCGAGAACGTCATGGACGTGGCGCGGCTGGGCTTCGCCCACTTCGAGAACACCTTCGACCTGGCCTACCCGTTCACCAAGTACGACCAGCTCTTCGTGCCGGAGTTCAACGCGGGCGCGATGGAGAACGCGGGGACGGTGACCATCTCGGAGCACTACGTCTTCCGCTCCAAGGTGCCGCAGGCATCGATCGAGCGCCGGGCGCTGACCATCCTGCACGAGCTGGCCCACATGTGGTTCGGCGACCTGGTCACCATGCGCTGGTGGGACGACCTGTGGCTGAACGAGTCCTTCGCCGAGTACGCCAGCACCCGTTGCCAGGCGGAGACCACGCAGTGGCGGACGGCCTGGACGACATTCAGCAGCTCGGAGAAGTCCTGGGCCTACCGGCAGGACCAGCTCAGCTCGACCCATCCAATCGTGGCGGACATCCGCGATCTCGCCGATGTCGAGGTCAACTTCGACGGGATCACCTACGCCAAGGGCGCCTCGGTGCTCAAGCAGCTGGTGCACTGGGTGGGCCGGGACGCCTTCGACGCCGGGCTGCGCGCCTACTTCCGCAAGCACGCCTGGGGCAACACGACGCTCGCCGACCTGCTGGCCGAGCTGGCCGACGCGAGCGGCCGCGACCTGCAGGCGTGGGCCAAGGAATGGCTGCAGACGGCCGGGGTGGCCACGCTCAGCCCCGAGCTCGAGCTCACCGCGGACGGCCGGATCGGTTCGCTCACGATCGTCCAGCAGGCACCGCCGGACCACCCGACGCTGCGCTCCCATCGGCTCGCGGTGGGGTGCTTCCGGCTGGACGGCGGCGTGCTCCGCAGGACCCGCAGGGTGGAGCTGGACGTCGCCGCCGACCGCACCGAGGTGCCCGAGCTGGTCGGTGACCCCGCCCCGGACCTGTTGCTGGTCAACGACGATGACCTCGCCTACGCGAAGATTCGGCTGGACCCGCGGTCGATGTCCACCGCGATCGCGCACCTGGCCGACTTCGACGGCTCGCTGGCGCGGACCCTGGTCTGGGGCGCGGCCTGGGACATGACCCGCGACGCGGAGCTGCCCGCCCGCCAGTTCGTCGACCTCGTGCTGAACAACCTCCCGTCGGTGGACGACCCGAGCGTGGCGCAGACTCTGCTGCGCCAGCTGGCGTCCACGCTGCTGTTCTACGTCGCGCCGGAGCACCGGGTCGAGGCGGTGGAGGCGGCCGCGGACCGCCTGTCCGGGCTGATGCGGGCCGCCGAACCCGGCAGCGACGCGCAGCTGCTGTTCACGCGATCCTTTGCCGCACACGCCCATTCACCGGAGCAGCTGGCCGCGGTGCGCGCCCTGCTCGACGGCACGGTGGTGGTCGACGGGCTGGCGGTGGACACCGAGATGCGCTGGGCGCTGGTCGCCGCGCTGGCCGCGGGCGGCGCTGCGGGCGACGACTCCGACACCGGCGCCGCGGACGGGCTGATCGATGCCGAGCTGGATCGGGACGACACCGCCACCGGGCGGGTGCACGCGGCCGCCGCGCGCGCCGCCATCCCCGCACCCGAGGCCAAGGAGCAGGCCTGGCGCGCGGTGATCGAGGAGGGCCAGTTGCCGAACACGGTGCAGGCCGCGGTGATCGGCGGCTTCGGCCGGACCATCGAGCCGAAGCTGCTGACGCCGTTCGTGGATCGGTACTTCGACGCGCTGATACCGGTCTGGCAGCAGCGCACCAGCGAGATGGCCACCCAGATCGTGTCCGGGCTCTACCCGACCCTGCTGGCCGGTTCCGAGCTTCTGGAGCGCACCGACCGGTGGCTGGCGGAGACCGACGACGCCGAACCTGCCCTGCGCCGCCTGGTGCTCGAGGCACGGGACGGGGTCGTGCGTGCGCTGCGCGCCCAGGAGCGCGACCGGGGCTGAGTCTCTTGGGCGGCAGCTCGGCGGCTCGGCGGCGACGTTTGCGCCGAGTGTGACGTTTGCCGACGGATGAAGCCCTGCGGCAGGTCCAACCGTCGGCAAACGTCACACTCGCGATCAAGCGTCGGGGAGCAACCCACGCAGTTGGCTGATCCACCGCGCCGGTCGGGCGAACTGCTGGGCGTCGACCTGGACGACCACCCACCCGGCGGCACGCAATGCGTTGTGGCGTTGGAGGTCCCGGCTGTGTTGCTCACGCGCCCGGTGGTGTTCGCCGTCGCACTCGGCTCCGACCTTCGACCGAGGCCAGGCCAGGCCAGGTCGAGCCGGGCCACGAATCGCCCTCGGTCCCGCACCTCGAACTGCGGGACTGGAGCAGGCAACCCGGCGAGGGTGATGACCAGGCGGAGCAGAGACTCCCGAGGCGACTCCGAGCGTGGATCCGCAAATCCGAGATTCGCACGTGCGACCCGCACGCCTCGAGCTCCCCTCTGACCCTCGACCAGGTCCCACACGTCAGCAAGGGGCGTGCGAGTCGCTCGCAGCAGGGCGTCCACGATCGGGACTGCATCCCTCGGCCCACCCCTGCGGGCGAGGTCGAAGGCCGTCCGGGCCGGGCTGGTGACCAGGCCCATCGGGCCGCAGAGCACCTCGTTCTGGCGTAGACGGTCGGACCTGACGCGCAGTTCGTTCCGCTTCCTGACCCGGCGACCAGCCGGCAGGATGATCTCGACCGGATCGGTTGCCAGCGCCCAGGCAACTCCGTGCAGCCAGGCCGCACTCATGCCCGCGAGCACGGCTTCGTCCGGCAGGACCGCACGCAGGCCCTGAAGCAGGTGACCGTGGGTGAGCTCCGCCCCGGTCACCCAGTAGACGCCCCGGCTCAGACGTCGATACGCCGGGCCTTCGATCGCACGCTCTGACGCGACCGCCAGGCCGTCCCGGCGTGAAAAGGGCCCTGCCCGCAGTTGCGCGGGCGGCGCATGACGACGCACACCGCGACGCTCGCACCGCTGCCGCCCCAGCGGGTCGACAGGTCGCCGGTCTGTGGATCACGCGCCGAACAGAGGCCCTGTGGACGACTCCGCCGCATGGCTCGGGCAGGTCGGGGGGCAAGCCACGTGATCGCGAGTGTGACGTTTGGCGACGGTTTGACCTGCCCGCAGGGCCACGACCGTCGGCAAACGTCGCACTCGCTGAAACGGAGGGCGAGGCGGCCAGGGTCAGCTGGAGACAGCGCGGGCCAGGGAGACGGCACGGATCGACTGCATCATGTCCTCGAGCAGCACCGGGGTGCCGACGCCGTCCGCGAGGGGCAGCCGCCAGTTGGGGTACTCCTCGTCGGTGCCGGGCTGGTTCATGGCCCGCCGGTCACCGACGGCATCGGCGAGCGACACCCCGATCAGCCGGGCGGGGGTCATGGTCAGGAACCTGTGCAGCGCCTCGACCTTGTCGCGCTCGGTGGACGGCTCGGCCAGCAGCCCGAGTTCGCGCAGTTGCGCCAGGACGGCCTCGCGGTCCGCCTCGTCGATCGCGGTCTCCTCCGCGACGGGGCGGGTGAGCAGCCCGAGCCGGTCCCGCAGCTCGATGTGCTCGCCGGCGAGGTAGCCGGAGGTCGGCGGCAGGTCGTGCGTGGTCACCGTCGCCAGGCAGAGCTCGCGCCAGGCCTGCGGGCGCAGCGGGCGGCCCACCGGGTCCTTCTCGAACCAGAGGATCGACGTGCCCAGCAGGCCACGCTCGCGCAGGTAGTCCCTGGCCCAGGGCTCGACCGTGCCCAGGTCCTCCCCGATCACGAAGGCCCCGGCACGGTGCGCCTCCAGGGCCAGGATGCCGACCAGCGCCTCGTGGTCGTAACGGACGTAGGTGCCGTCCGCCGCGGTGCCGCCCCGGGGCACCCACCAGAGCCTGAACAGGCCCACGATGTGGTCGATCCGCAGGGCTCCGCAGTGCCGCAGCAGCGTGCGCAGCATGTCCCGGTACGGCGCGTAGCCCAACTCCGCCAAGCGATCCGGCCGCCACGGCGGCTGGCTCCAGTCCTGGCCCTGCTGGTTGAAGGCATCCGGCGGCGCCCCGACGGTCACGCCGCGGCCGAGTACCCCGCCCAGCCCCCAGGCGTCGGCTCCGTACGGGTGGACGCCCACCGCGAGGTCGTGCACGACGCCGATCGGCATCCCGGCCTGCACGGCGATCCGCTGTACGGCTGCCAGTTGCTCGTCCATGCACCACTGCAGCCACATGAAGAACTCGACCCGCAGCGCGAGCTCGGAGCGCAGCTCGTCGACCGCCCGCGAGCGGGGATCCAGGGCGTGCGCAGGCCACGTCTCCGCCGGCAGCCCGTACCGCTCGGCCAGCGCGCACCAGGTGGCGAAGTCGATCAGGCCCTGACCCTCTCGGGCGCAGAAGGCTTCGAACGAGGCCTGGCGGGCGGGGCTGCGCGGCAGCGCGAACACCGTCTCGAGTGCGACCCGCTTGGCCTCCCAGACCTGGTCGCGGTCCAGCTCGCCGGGTGCGGTGTTGAGCACCCGGACCTCCTCCGCCTGCCACTCGATCACGGCCCGATCGGTGGCCGGCAGGTAGCCGATCTCGCGGATGTCCTCCACCCGCAGGTAGATCGGGTTGAAGAACCGGCGCGAGGTGGGCAGGTACGGCGAGGGCTCCATCGGCGGGATCGGCTCGGCCGCGTGCAGCGGGTTCACCTGGACGAAGCTCGCGCCGAGGCGGCGGCCGCTCCAGTCCGCCAGCTCGGCCAGGTCGGCGAGATCGCCGAGCCCCCAGGACTGCTGAGAGCGGACGGAGTACAGCTGGGTCATGAAACCCCAACCCCGCCCGGAGGCGACCGGCTCGGGCAGCGTCAGTACCGCCGGCGTGACCACCAGCGGGCGGTCCGCCTCGCCCACCGGGTAGCGCGCGCGCAGCCGGTGCCAGCCCAGGGGCAGGTCGGTCGGCAGCAGGAAGCTCACCTCGCCGATCAACCGGCCGTTGACCTGCCGCGGGTCGACCCAGCGGTCCTCCTGCTCGAGCTCGCGGACCCCGCCGTCCTCGAGCTCGACCCGGACCTGCACCGGCGATCCGTGCTCGACGTGCACCGGGACCCTGGTCACCGCACCCTCGCGGACCACGGTCGCGTCCGGCAGCACCCGGCGCCACGGCCGCTCACGGGCCTCGACCAGGGCCGCCGCGATCGCGTCATCGGTAGAGGCCGTCACGCCGAGCGCCTGCAGGATGGTCAGCACTGTGCGCCGAGACGCCACCACGTGCTGCCCCTGCCAGTCCCAGTACTCCGTGGCCACGCCGTGGGCATGCGCGAGCTCGACCAGCTCAGGCGGCAGCTGCTCCTCGGACTGGTCCTGCCAGTCCTGGGGCACCACCATCGCCGATAGCCTGCTCGCCGGCAGGTGCATGCTCTGCGGCTGCTCGCTCACGAATCGCTTCCACGCCTCGTCATCCGGACACCGAACTCGGGGTCGCCCGACCCGTCGTCGCCGGACCGGGAAGCCCGATGGCATCCTGCCAGAAGCCGGGCCTCCAGGTCCGCTAGGAATGGTCGCGGCGCACCAGCGAGTGACCGAGGCGGCGGCCCGGCGGGCTCTGGACCGCGGAGCCGTGAGCGAGTAGTGGGCCCGGCGGGGTCTGGACCGAGGAGCTGTCGCGCCGCAGGCGCCGACCGCGACGAGGGAAGACCCCGCCACCCAGGGCCCCCGCCCGAGCGAACCCATCAACACCGTGAGCGAGTAGGGGGCCCGGCGGGGTCTGGACCGAGGAGCTGTCGCGCCGCAGGCGCCGACCGCGACGAGGGAAGACCCCGCCACCCAGGGCCCCCGCCCGAGCGAACCCATCAACACAGAGCCCTAGGCTGCCGACCATGACTGTCCCTCACCTGGCCCGGCCGGACTACCCCGACGCCGAGCGCGTGGACGTCGTCGACGTCCTGCACGGTCACGAGATCGCCGACCCCTACCGTTGGCTCGAGGACACCGGCGACGCCCGCTCGACGGCGTGGGGCCGGGCCCAGGACCGGCTGCTGGCGGAGCATGCGGCCACCTGGCCGGGGCGGGACCGGGTGGCGGGGCGGATCCGGGCCCTGCTCGGCGCCGGCACGGTCGGCGTGCCGGTCTGGCGCGGCAGCACGCGGTTCTTCGTCCGCCGGGAGGGCACTCAGGAGCACGCGGTGCTGGTCGTGGCCGCACCGGGCCCGGACGGCCGCGAGGTGGAGCGGGTGCTGATCGACCCGATGGTGATCGACGCCAGCGGCCTGACCACGTTGGACTCCTGGGCGCCCAGCATCGAGGGCAACCTGCTCGCCTACCAGCTCTCGGCCGGCGGCACCGAGGAGAGCGTGCTGCGGGTGATGGACGTGGCCACGGGCGTGGACGTGGACGGCCCGATCGACCGGGCCCGCTACTCCCCCGTGGCCTGGTTGCCCGGCGGCACGGCCTTCTACTACGTCCGCAGGCTGGATCCCGCCGGACTGCCCGAGGACGAGCGGCAGTATCACCGCCGCGTCTACCTGCACCGGCTGGGAACCGACCCGGACAGCGACCCCGAGATCTTCGGCGCCGGGCTCGATCTGCGCAGCTACTACGGCGTCTCGGTGTCCCGGGACGGGCGCTGGCTGACCGTCTCGGCGGCCACCGGAACCGCGCCGCGCAACGACGTCTGGATCGCCGACCTCGTTGCCGGGCCGCAGGAGCCGGAGCCCGCCGACGACCGGCTGGCCGAACCGACCCTGGTCCCGGTGGCGGTGGGGTTCGACGCCCGGGTGGGCACTCACGTCGGCCGTGACGGCCGGCTCTACGTCGCCACCGATCTGGACGCACCGCGCGGCCGCCTCGCCGTGACGACCCCGCAGGACCCCGGCCCGCAGACCTGGCAGGACCTGCTGGCGCACGACCCCGAGGCAGTGCTGGAGGATTTCGCCATCCTGGACGGACCGGAGCTCGCCGACGCGCCGGTTCTGCTGGCCAGCTGGACCCGGCACGCGGTCTCCGAGGTCACCGCACACAGCCTGCGCACCGGGGCCCGGCTGGAGGGCCCGCGCAGCTCGATCCAGCTGCCGGGGGTCGGCTCGGTCGGGGCTCTGGTCGCCCGGCCGGAGGGCGGCCACGAGGCCTGGTTCGGCTACACGGACCACACCACGCCCCCGCATGTCTACCGGATCGACGCGCTCAGCGCCGAACCTGTTGCCGAGCTGTACGCGACCCCACCTGGCAGGGTGTCGGTGCCCGAGGTGGCCACCCGCCAGGTCACGTACCCGTCCGCGGACGGGACCGACGTCCGGATGTTCGTGATCAGCCGCACCGATTCCCTGGACCCGCAGGGTCGCCCGACGGCGCCGCGACCGACGGTGCTGTACGGGTACGGCGGCTTCGGCGTCCCGCTCACCCCGGGCTACTCCGCGAGCATCCTGGCCTGGGTGGAGGCCGGCGGCGTGTACGCGGTGACGAACCTGCGCGGCGGCTCCGAGGAGGGCGAGGACTGGCACCGGGCGGGGATGCTCGGCGAGAAGCACCACGTCTACGAGGACTTCCACGCCGCGGCCGAGCGACTGGTCGCCGACGGCTGGACCACGCCCGGGCAGCTGTCCGCGAGCGGCGGCTCGAACGGGGGCCTGCTGGTCGGGGTCGCCCTGACGCAGCGGCCCGAGCTGTACGCGGCCGTGGTCTGCTCCGCGCCACTGCTGGACATGATCCGCTACGAGCAGTTCGGGCTCGGCGCCACCTGGAACGTCGAGTACGGGTCGGTGGGCGACGCAGAGCAGCTGGAGTGGCTGCTGTCGTACTCGCCGTACCACCACGTACGGGACGGCGTCGACTACCCGGCGGTGCTGTTCACCGTCTTCGACGGTGACACCAGGGTGGATCCGATGCACGCGCGCAAGATGTGCGCCGCTCTGCAGCACGCCACCAGCTCCGGCCGCCCGGTCCTGCTCCGGGCCGAGAAGGACGTCGGGCACGGCGCGCGCGCCCTGTCCCGCAGCGTCTCGCTGGCCGCCGACACGATGACTTTCGCGGCTGCCTGGACGGGTCTCGACCTCACCTGAGGCGAATGGCGACCTCACCTGAGGCCAATGGCGACCCTGTGTAGTCACGTCACGACGGAACGCTAATCAGATCCTGACTTGAGGTGACATGGTCGTCATCTGAATGGCGGATGGCGTAACCCGATCGCATTCCGTGACGCTCGTGGGGGCCGGCGGAGAACATCTGGGGTGTCCGCCCGGGTCAGGGTTAGGGGCGTAGTGCGCATGACGAAGATCCTTGTGATCGATGACGAACCGGGAATCCTTCGCTTCATCCGCAAGGCTTTGGAGTCCGAGGGCTACGCGGTCTTCACCGCGACAGACGGAGCCGAGGGGCTGCGGCTGACCGCCGAGCACCGACCGAGCCTCGTCATCCTCGACCTCGTCATGCCCGGCCTCAGCGGCATCGCCGTGCTGGCCGCACTGCTCACCGACCGGATCGACACGCGGGTGCTGGTGCTGTCCGCGGTCGGCGACGTGCAGGCCCGGGTCCGCTGCCTGGACGCGGGCGCCGTGGACTTCCTGCCCAAGCCGTTCGCCCTGGCTGAGCTGCTGGCCCGGGTCCGCTCCCGGCTGCGCGAGGGCGGAGCCGACGAGCGCCCGGCCGGCGACGAGCTGATCTGCGGCAGCCTGCGGCTGGACCTGCGTACCCGACGGCTGCACTCGACCACGCGACATGTCGAGCTGTCTCAGCGGGAGTTCGGGCTCATGCAGCACCTGATGCGCAACGCCGGTGCCGTGTGCACCAGGACCGAACTGCTCAGCGAGGTCTGGGGCTACGCCTTCGACCCCGGCAGCAACGTCGTCGACGTGACCATCGCCCGGCTCCGCTCGAAGATCAAGGACCTGCGGATCGAGACCGTGCGCAACGTCGGCTACTCGCTGCAGCGGGCCTGACGGGCGTCACGTGACACCGAGTCCACAGCCTCGCGATTCACTCCCGTCGATCTCGCGCTCGGCCTGTTCTGTCTGGCCATGACGACCGAGATGTGGCTCGCACCGCGCCGGCAGACCACCCCGTACCACCTGCTCTGGGTGGCCACCACGCTGGTCTACGGCTTCCGGCTGTGGCCACCGGCGCGAGTGTTCTCGATCATGGCGGTGCTCACGGTCGTCACCGGCCTTCTGTTCACCCGCGCCCTGCTGATCGGCGACACCACCCTGGACGAGATGTCCGAAGTGCCGCTGATGCCGATGATCGTCGGGCTGGGCGCCTGGCACGCCTGGCGTCGCTCGGTCTCGCAGCGGCGGGTCGAGGAGTTCGCCGCGCTGGAGGCATCCCGGGGGACCGGCAGCGCGAGTTCCTCCGGGACACCTCGCACGCGATCCGGACGCCGGTGACCAGCGCCCGGGGCCACGTCGAGCTGCTCGCGATGCGCACTGACGACGAGGAACTCCGGGACGACGTCCGCGAGGTGCTGCACCAGCGCGACCGGCTGACCAACCTCGCCGGCCGGCTGCTGGCGATCGAGGCGCCGGAGACGATGCTGCCGGCGCACGCCGAGGCGCCGGACTTCAGCGCCTTCATGGCCACGATCGGCCGACGCTGGTCCGCCGCTGTCCCCCGCCGGTGGATCGTCGCCGACCGGCCGACCGGCCGACCGGCCGACCGGCCGGGTGGCGGTGGACGAGGCGCGGCTCGAGGAGACCGTCGACGCCATGGTGGAGAACGCCCTGCGGTTCACCGGGCCGGACGACGTGATCCGGCTGCCCAGCCGCCGGGACGGCCAGTCCGCCGTGATCGAGGTCGCCGACTCCGGGCCGGGGATCCCGCCGGAGAACCGGAACCGCGTCTTCGAGAGGTTCTTCCAGCAGCACGCGCGCCGGCGGAACCCAGCACCGGGCTCGGGCTCGCGCTGGTGCAGGCGGTGGCGGTCGCGCACCGGGGCACGGCCCCTGGTCGACACGGCGGCCGAGGGCGGCGCTCTGGTCGCGATCCGGATTCCCCTGCTGTCGGCGGTCGCCGCGGACGTGCTCCGCCCGGCCGGGCCCGTGCCCGCCGCGACCCCGCGGGCTGATCCGCCCGGCCGGTCAGCGCCACGGGACGAGGTACTAGCCTCGATGCCGTTCTCGCTGCCGATCCCCGAGGAGCGACCATCGTGCATCCGGCCACAGCGCTGAGCGCCGTGCCGCACGCCGTCCCTCACCTGGCCGTCATGCTCAGCAAGGTTTGGAACTACGTGCTGCTGGGCCCCCCCGGCCGGATCGCCGCGATCATCGTCGCCGGCTTCGTGGCGCGGCTGGTCATCCATCGGATGGTGACCCGCGTGGCCGAGGGCATCGCCAGCGGCCGGCTCGCCGTCTCCCGGCTGGACCCGCGGCTGGCCAATGCGGTGCTCGCCGCGAGCCCGATGATGTCGGCCCGCCGGGAGCAGCGGGCCCGGACGATGGCGTCGGTACTGCGCAGCCTGACCACGGCGGTGGTGTCCGGCATCGTCATCCTCACGGTGCTGCCGCTGCTGCGGATCCCGGTCGGCGGCCTGCTGGCCAGCGCGGGGATCATCGGCGTGGCATTGGGTTTCGGGGCGCAGGCTCTGGTCAAGGACCTGCTGTCCGGGATCTTCATGATCGCCGAGGACCAGTACGGCGTCGGCGACGTGGTGGACCTCGGTGAGGCGTCCGGCGTGGTCGAGTCGGTCGGCCTGCGGGTGACCCGGTTGCGTGATGTCGACGGGACGGTCTGGTACATCCGCAACGGTGAGGTGCTGCGCGTGGGCAACCGCTCCCAGGGCTGGTCGCGCGCCGTCCTGGATGTCGGGGTGGCCTACAGCGAGGACGTCTCGCGGGTGCAGACCCTGCTGCTGGACGTGGCCCGGGGGCTGCAGCGTGACGCGGACTTCAAGGACGTGGTGCTGGAGGATCCCGAGGTCTGGGGCATCGAGTCGGTGTCCGCCGAGGCCGTCGTCATGCGTCTGGTGGTCAAGACGCAGCCGCTGCAGCAGTGGCTGGTCGCCCGCGAGCTTCGCCGGCGGATCAAGGAGCGGTTCGACCGGGACGGCGTGCGGGTGGCCTACTCCAAGGGCACGGTCCTCGTCGCGGGCGATCCGCAGGACGTCGGCGACGACGGGTAGTGCCGCGGCCGCTGGGCGCCCCCCGGCCGGTACCGCGCCGCGCACCTGAGACACTGCAATGCGTGGAGAACCGGGTGGATCAACACCAGCCGCAGCCGCCGGCGCCGGAGGAGTCCTTCTACGCGCGGATCGGCGGGCACGAGACCTTCGTCCGGCTGATCGACCGCTTCTACGGCGGTGTGGCCGAGGACCCGGCGCTGCGCGCGATGTACCCCGAACCGGACCTTGCGGGCGCGCGGCAGCGGCTGCTCATGTTCCTGGAGCAGTACTGGGGCGGCCCGGGGACCTACAGCGAGCAACGCGGTCATCCGCGGCTACGGATGCGGCATGCAGGTTTCCGGATCAACGCGGCGGCGCGTGACCGCTGGCTCGGGCACATGCGCGCTGCGGTGACCGAACTCGGCCTCGACCCGCAGGACGAGGCCACGCTCTGGGACTACCTGGAACGGGCCGCGTGGGGCATGGTGAACACGCTCGAGGAGTGACGCGAGCGCGAGCGACCGGCGGGAACCGATCGGAAGGGGAGCAGCGATGCCGAACCGGCAGGCCGACCACGCCGACCACGCCGTCACGGCCGGACCCGATCCCTCGGCACGGTTGCAGTCCGTACGGCGCCCGCTCCTGCTCATCTCCGGCCTGCTCGCGCTGGTCTCGGTCGGGCTGCCCTGGGCGCCGGGACTGATCGGTGCCCAGCACCCGATGCGTGCCCTGCTCGCGCTGGCGGCTCCGTTGCTGTGGTGGGCCCTGCGCCGGGGCCGACAGGCGCTGGCCTGGGCCGCCCTCGGGCTGGCCACGCTCGCACTGCCGATGGCAGGAACAGGCGGGACGCTGCCGTCGGGGCGGCTGGTCTACACGCTCGCCGTCCTGGTCGCCGCGGTGGCCGTCTCGGCAGGCGCCGAAGAGCGGTTGCGCGACACCGGCAGCTAGCCACCCGTATGCCGTGAGCCGTGGCGCGCGTCCTCAAGTGCCGGCCCCGTTCAGCCGAGCAGGGACGATCGGGCCAGGGCGTGGCCGCGGGAGGTGCTGAGCCGGGTCCAGGCGCCGCGACGGTACAGCGAGGCCGGCTCGTCGCCGGTCAGGAAGCCCAGGGCCACCGCGGCGAACGCAAGCCCCGCCGGGAGGGGCAGGCCCTGCGGCATCAGGGGCGCACCCCAGACCCGGGCCCGGATTCCCGCCACCACAGCGGCGGTGGCACCCGCCGGGGTGCCCGACACGACGGCGACCAGGCCGGCGGTCATCGCCTCGCGGAGGGTCCCGGCGGGGATCAGCCCCTCCGGCGTCCAGCCCGACCGTGGCGGGCTGACCCCGGCCCAGGTCGCCAGCACCGGGCCCGGTGCGGGCAGCTCCAGCGGAACCGGATCCCCCGGACCGGCTGCCGGATCGGCGGCCAGGGCCGCGAGGACGTCGGTCAGCGGTGCGGTCAGGTCGAGCCCGCTCGGCTCGGCCAGCGGCGCGATCCTCAGGCCCAGAACGGTCGGGCCCGCCCCGCCGTGCACGGGCGCCACGTATCCGGCCAGGGACTGCCCGTGTCCGACCAGGCGCACCGCACCGTCCTGATCCACTGCGGCGGCCCGTCCGAGATAGGTCCGCAGATCCGAGGCCACGGCCGGATCGGCGAGCCAGACGGTGGCCGGTGCCCGCGGGGTCACGCTGCCACCACTCATCGCCGGCGGTGGCGCGTCCGCCACGACACCGGCCCGTCCTTCCAGTCCTCGAGCGTGCGCCGCTCCTTCGGCGTCATCCGCCGGGGCCGGTGCTGGTCGAGGTCGTAGAGCACCAGCGTGGTCTCGGCCCGGGCGTACACCAGCGGCACGGTGCCGTCCCCGCGGGCCTCGTCCAGCACCTCGTATCCCATCTCGAAGCTCGCACCGGCGATGCCGGTCACCCACAGGTCGATGGCGACCGGAGCCGTCCGGTAGACCAGCGGGTGGGTGTACTCGATCTCGGAGCGGGCCACCAGCAACCCTGTGTTCACCACGGATCCACCCTCGTCGGTGCCGCGCGCTGCGAACGAGATCACCCGGGCGTCCTCGAGCAGGCGCAGGAACTGCACGTTGTTCACGTGCCCGTAGGCGTCCATGTCGGACCAGCGCAGCGGCGTGAGAACCCGGTGGCGAGGCATACCTCATCTTGGGGCCTGCCGGTCCGCGACGAGCAGGCGGGACCCCGGTCGGGTCGGTACCGTGCCTGGCATGTCTGCCGCCCCGAACGCCCGGAACGACCCCCCAGAACCGGATTCCGGGCAGGCGCAGCTACCCGGGCTGGACCTCGCGGCCGTCATCGGGTGGTTGCGCGAGAGCGGGCTGCAGGTGTTCTCCGCGCAGCCGTCGGCCCGGCTCATCGCCGGCGGTCGCTCGAACCTGACCTATCTGCTGGACGACGGGCAGCGACGGGCCGTTCTGCGTCGACCACCGCTCGGGCACGTGCTCGCCACGGCGCACGACATGGAGCGCGAGCATCGGGTGCTGTCGGCGCTGGTGCAGACCGCCGTGCCGGTCCCGCAACCGCTGGCGCTCTGCCCGGACCCGACCGTCACCGGCGCGCCGTTCTACCTGATGTCCTTCGTGGACGGGCTGATCGTGCGCCATCCCGCGGACGTCGAGCCGCTGGACGCCGGGCAGCGCGACGGACTGGCCCGGGCCATGGTGGACGTGCTTGCTGACCTGCACGCCGTCGACCCGGACGCCGTCGGCCTGACCGGGTTCGGCCGGCCCGAGGGCTACCTGGAGCGCCAGCTGCGCCGGTGGTCGGCGCAACTGGAGGCGTCCCGCAGCCGCGACCTGCCGGGCATCGAGGCACTGCGGGACGCCCTGTCGGCCGGTGTTCCGGACGCCGGGGCCGCGGTCGGCCCGGCGGGCTGCGTGCTGCACGGGGACTTCCGGCTGGACAACCTCGTCGTCTCCGACCCCCGCCGACCCGTCGCCGAGGACGGGGCCGGGCCCGAGCCGGCGGCCGGCGTACCGGAGGTGCTGGCCGTCCTGGACTGGGAGATGTCCACCCTCGGAGACCCGCTCGCCGATCTGGGCCTGCTGCTGGCCTACTGGGACGGGCTGGGCCAGCTGCCGAACCCCGTGGTCGAGGCGATCGGCCCGCAGGCGGGTTTCCCGCCGGGGCCCACCCTCGCCGACTGGTACGCCGAGCGCAGCGGCACCGACATCTCGGGGCTGCCCTGGTACGTCGCCTTCGGATTCTTCAAGATCGCCGTGATCCTGGAGGGCATCCACTACCGGTTCGTGCGGGGCGGCACGGTGGGACCGGGCTTCGACCGGATCGGCCCGCTGGTGCCCGCGCTGGTCGAGCTCGGCCGGCTGGCGCTGCCCGAGGGTGGCGCGCGGTAGGTCACTGGCCCGGCGCGAGCCCGGCGGGCGAACGAGAGTCCGGCGGGCGAACGAGAGTCCGGCGGGCCGACGAGCACGGGAACTGTGGTGCAGGACACATACTCCGCGGCTCAAGTTCCGGCCGGTCCGATCCGAGAAGGAGCCGTGACCCCGAAGGGGTCGGTGATCGGCGGAGCGTCACCGATTCGCGCGGGGACGTGGTACGCGCTCCGCGTTGCGCGACCGGGCGCCGGTGAGGGAGGAGGGGCCCGAGCCGGCGCCCGGTCCACGTCCACGCCCGCCCCTGGCTGTCAGCCGGGCGGGATCAGCCGGGCGGGATCAGCCGGGCGGGATCAGTCGGGCGGGATCAATCCGGGCCGGGCGCGAGCACGGCGAGACGGCCCAGGACCGTGCCGGACGCCAGCCGCGCCAGACCGGCCGACGCATCGGCGAAGGGCAGCCGGTCGGCCACCAGGGGACGCACGGCGCCCGCCGCGACCAGCGCGTCGAGTTCCTGCTGTGCCCGCGCCACCAACTCCGGATCGCGGCTGCGGTACAGCCCCCAGTGCAGGCCGAGGACGGCGTAGTTCTTCACCAGCAGATGGTTCGTGGCCGCCATCGGGATCTGGCCGCCCGCGAAGCCCACCGCCACGATCCGGCCCTCGAAGGCGACCACCTTGGTGGACGCCACGAACGCCGACCCGCCCACGGGGTCGAACACGACGTCGACACCGCGACCGCCGGTGACCTCCCGGACCGCCTCCACCACGTCCTGCGACGAGCGGTCGATGATCACATCGGCCCCGGACTGCCGGGCGGCCTCTGCCTTGGCCGCGCCACCGACAACGCCGATCACCCGGGCGCCGGCCGCCTTGCCCAGCTGGACCGCCGCGCTGCCGACCCCGCCGGCGGCCGCGTGCACGAGCAGCGTCTCTCCGACTCTCAGCACCGCCCGCCGGTACAGGCCGAACCACGCCGTCTGGTACGACACGTGCAGGACGGCGGCGCTCGCATCGTCCAGCGCGGCCGGCGCCGCGAACGCGTCCCGGGCCTCGGCCACGGCGTAGCGGGCCAGTGCGCCGTGCGGCAACACGGTGGTCGCCACCACCCGATTTCCCACCACCCCGGTCGCGCCGGCACCGGCCGCGACCACCCTGCCGCACAGTTCGATCCCCGGGGTGAACGGGATCGCGGGTCGATCCTGGTACTGGCCGCGTGACATCAGCACGTCGGCGAAGTTCAGCCCCGCGGCACCGACCTCGATCAGCACCTGCCCCGGCCCTGGCACCGGAACCGGAACCTGGACGCGGGCCAGCACGTCGGCGGGCTCACCGAGCGCCGTCACCTGCCAGGCCGGCATCAGGGCCGCCGGCTTCGCATCTGCGCCGGTCCGACCGGTCACGCTCCGCCCCGCTGTCCGGTCCACCGCGTCCTGACCCGTCACGCTCACGCCAGACCACCTCCGAGCAGCAGGCCGCCGTCCAGAACGAGGGTCTGGCCGGTGATCCAGCCGGCGTCGGGGCCGGCGAGGAAGGCCACCGCGGCGGCCACGTCCTCCGGCACGCCGAGCCGTCCCAGCGGATACGCCGCCGCGACCTGCTCCTCGCGACCCTCGTAGAGCAGCGTCGAGAACCGCGTCTTCACCACGGCGGGCGCCACTGCGTTGACCCGGATCTGCGGTGCGAGTTCCACGGCCAGCTCGGCCGTGAGGTGGATCAGCGCAGCCTTGCTGGCGCCGTAGGCGCCGATCGGCGGGGACGGGCGCAGTCCCGCC
Organism: uncultured Actinomycetota bacterium; assembly: GCA_963740575.1. Classification (GTDB taxonomy): domain Bacteria; phylum Actinomycetota; class Actinomycetes; order Actinomycetales; family Kineosporiaceae; genus CAVUET01. The sequence continues at coordinate 1,255,845 of CAVUET010000003.1, forward strand.
ACCGAGGCCACGTTCACCACGGCTGCACCGGGCTGATCGCCCAGGCCGGCCTTGCGCGCCTGAGCGACCCACGCGGCCGCCGCGAGCACGTTCACCGAGAACAGCTTGAGCAACGCTTCGTGCTCCTCGCCCGTGACGGCACCCACGACCGGGTTGATGCCCGTGTTGTTGACCAGCACGTCGAGCCGCCCGAACGCGTCCACGACGGCCCGCGTCGCGGCGGTCCGATGTTCCGGATCATCCGCTGAGCCGGCCACGAAGAGGGCATGCTCGGGCCCACCGAGCGCGGCCACGGCCTCTTGGAGCGGACCCTCCTTGCGCGCGGTCACGCAGACCCGCGCGCCCTCGGCGACCAATCGCTCGGCCACGGCCAGACCGATACCGCGGCTGGCGCCGGTGACCAGCGCGACCCGGCCCTCGAACCGCCGCCCCGCCGAACGCGGGCCGCCGGCCTGCGATCCGGTCACAGCCCGAGATCCCGGCCGATGAGTTCCTTCATGATCTCGTTCGACCCGGCCCAGATCTTGGTCACCCTGGCGTCACGCCAGGCACGAGCCACGCGGTACTCGTTCATGTAGCCGTAGCCACCGTGCAACTGCACGCAGGCGTCCAGGACGTCGTTCTGCACCTGGGCAGTCCACCACTTCGCCTTCGCCGCGTCTATGGCGGTGAGCGTGCCTGCACGCTGCGCAAGCACGCACTGGTCCACGTACGCCTGCGCGACCTCGACCGCGGTGACCAGCTCGGCGATCAGGAACTTGTTGTGCTGGAAGGTGCCGATCGGCTGGCCGAAAGCCTTGCGTTGCCTGGCGTATCCGAGCGTCTCGTCCAGGATGGCCCGCATGTGGGCGATGTTGCTCACCGCGGCGCCGAGGCGCTCCTGCGGCAGCAGCCGCATCATCGCGATGAAGCCCTCTCCTGGCTCACCGATCAGGTTCGCGTGTGGCACGCGGACGTCGGCGAAGAACAGCTCGGCGGTATCGGACTCGTCCTGCCCGACCTTGTCGAGCTTGCGCCCGCGGGAGAACCCCGGCATCCCGGTCTCGACGCCGAACAGCGAGATGCCACGGGCGCCGCGGGACGGATCCGTGCGAGCCGCAACGACGACCAGGTCGGCGCTGTACCCGTTGGTGATGAACGTCTTCGAGCCGTTCAGCCGCCAGCCGTCGCCGTCCCGTACGGCAGTCGTCCTCAGCGCGGCGAGGTCCGAGCCGCCGGACGGCTCGGTCATCGCGATCGCGGTGACCAGCTCGCCGGTGCAGAACGCGGGCAACCAGCGTTCACGCTGCTCCGCAGTGGTCAGCTCGACCAGGTACGGCGCGACCACGTTGGAGTGGATGCCGATGCACGAGCTGAGCGCCGCCGACACGGAAGCCAGCTCCTCGCCCACCGCGACGGTGAACCTCGGATCGTCGGCGACCCCGCCGCCGCCGTACTCCTCGGGTACGCACAGACCGAGGAAGCCGTGCTTGCCCGCCTCGAGCCAGACGTCGCGCGGGATCGCCCGGGCAGCGATGAACTCGTCGTAGCGGGGACGAACGTAGCGGTCCAGGAACTCGCGCACGCAGGCGCGCAGCGCCTCGTGCTCGGGGTCGAAGAGGGTGCGCTGCACGACTACCTCCCTGCGCTGCCCGGGCCGGGCTCCCAGCACGGCGCAGGCTAACCGGGCGCCGCTCCCAGCGCGGCGCCGAGCAGGGTGACCAGCTGTCCTGCCCCGGCACCGTCCGGATCCTTCTCCGGGTTGTAGCAGCCGATCGACAGCCCCACCAGCCCTGGCCCCGCCGCCAGTGGGGAGAAGAGGTCGGTCAGCTCCGGCAGCGACAGCCCGCCCGGCATCAGGTAGTCCGTCGCGGGGAACACGTCCTCGTCCAGCACGTCCACGTCGAGGTGCACCCAGTACCCGGCCCCGCTGGCCGCGAGCTGCCGGTGCACATCCGCCCCCGAGACCGCCAGCCCGCGCCCACGCAGGGTCAGCGGGCTGCGCTCCGGATCGAGTCCGAGGTCCTCGGGCAGGACCGACCCGAGCGACTCCGCCTCGTCGCGGTCCCGGATGCCGAGCAGGGCCAGCCGCCCCGGGCGCACCAGCGGCGCGCCGACCTCGCGGACCCAGGCGGCCGGGCCGTGCCCGCTGACCACGGCCATCGGCATGTCCGCACCCTCACCGGTCGGCGAGGTCCGCCCGTCGTACAGGTCGAGATGCCCGTCCAGGTACGCCAGGCCGAGCGCCGCGGCCTCACCCGCCGTGCCGTCGGCCAGGGCGTCGAGCGCACCGGCGAGGGCTCCCGGCAGCAGCGTGCAGCAGCCGCCCAGCAGGAGCGGAACCCGCTCGGCCGCAACGAGATCCGCGACTGCACGCCGCACCTGACGGGTCGCCGCCAGCACGGACGGCCAGCCCAGCACACCGGTCTCGCCGTCGCGGACCCGCCCGACCAGCCGGGCATCGAGGTCGCCGCCGTCCGTCCCACCCACTGCCGCCAGCACGCCGGCTGCCCGCAGTGCCGCCGGTGCCAGTTCGGTCCCGAACGGTGGCGAACCGGCCGAAGGGGCACACGTGCAGTCGATCGGGACACCGAGGACGGCCCGGGCACCGGAACGGCTCACCGGCCCATGGTGGCATCCACCGCCGGGCCTGGCTCGGCAGAATGGGGCCGTGCCCGAGACCTCCACCGAGCCGGTGCCCGAGCCCGCCGCCGCGCGGGCAGCGGCCGCCGGCAGTCCACGACCCTCCGCGAACGACGCCGAACGCCAGGCGCTGGACGGCCTGCTGAACCTGCTCGACCTGCGGCCAGCCCCCGGCGACGACGTGGACACCTTCGTCGGGCTGAACCAGCCGCCGACGATGGGTCGGGTCTACGGCGGGCAGGTGCTGTCCCAGGCGCTGGTCGCCGCGCAGCGCACCGTCGATCCCGGGCGCCCGGTGCACTCCCTGCACGCCTACTTCCTGCGCGCCGGAGACCCCGGCGAGCCGATCACCTTCGCGGTCGAGCGCCTGCGGGACGGTCGATCCTTCTCCGCCCGCAGGACTCACGCCCTGCAGTTCGGCCGTCCCATCCTGTCCATGATCGCGTCCTTCCAGACGCCGGCCGACGGGCTGGACCACCAGGAGCCGATGCCCGACGTGCCGCCGCCCGAGGCGCTGCCCACCGTCACCGAGCGATCCCCGGCCAGCAGCGACAAGGCGTCGATGTACTGGCTCCGGCAGCGGCCGATGGACCTGCGCTACGTCAAGTCGCCGGCGTTCATCGACCCCCAGCCGGACACCGCCGCCTGGCAGGCGGTGTGGATGCGCGCGGTCGGTGCGCTGCCGGACGACCCGGCCCTGCATGCGGCAGTGCTCGCGTACGCCAGCGACTACGCCCTGCTCGAACCGGTCCTGCGCCGGCACGGGCGAGTCTTCGCCGAGCCGGGCATCAAGGTGGCCAGCCTCGACCACGCCATGTGGTGGCACCGGCCGTCCCGGGCCGACGAGTGGCTGCTCTACGTGCTGGAGAGCCCGTCCGCGTCCGGCGCCAGGGGGCTTGGCCAGGGCCGGATCTTCACCCGGGACGGGTTGCTGGTCTGCTCCGTCGCGCAGGAGGGCATGGTCCGCGTCCCGCAGACGCCGGAGCCGAGCTAGTCGCCGCGCTCCGGGCCGTGCTGCAGGCCGTGCTGCAGGCCGTGCTGCAGGCCGTGCTGCAGGCCGTGCTGCAGGCCGTGCTGCAGGCCGTGCTGCAGGCCGTGCTGCAGAGCCTGGAGCGCGGCATCCCGTGCGGCCGAGGCCCGGCGCGGATCGGGTGCCCCGGAACTGAGGACACCGAGCACGAGCCCGTCCCGCTCGGCGACGGCAGGGGTCAGCGCGGAACCGCCTGCTGCATCGTCGGCCCGCACGCAGAAGATCCTCCGCCGCAACGCCTCGGCCGCAGCGGCGGCGTTGACCGCCGGGTCGTCGGTGGCCACGAGTGCGTACCAGCAGCCGTCGAGATCGCCCGGCTCGAAGCGGCGCTCCAGCCAGGACAGCTCACCCTCACCGGCCAGGACCCGCAGCTGCGGGTGGACCCGGGGCGCCACCACGGTTACGCGGGCGCCGGCCCGCAACAGGCCTGGAACCCGTCGCCGCGCGACCTCCCCGCCTCCGATGACCAGCACCGCACGATCGGCCAGCACGAGCCCGGCCAGGTACGGCGGCGGACCGCCCGCCGCAGGACCCCGCTCCCGGGGCCGGGCCTCGGGCACGTCAGCCCTCCTTGCTCGCGACTCCGGCCGAGTCGAAGGTGGCCATCTCCCGCAGGGCCCGGACCGCCGACTGCACCAGCGGCAGGGCGAGCACGGCACCGGTGCCCTCGCCCAGACGCAGTTCGAGGTCCACCAACGGGCGCAGCCCGAGCTGCCTCAGGGCTATGGCGTGCCCGGGTTCGGCCGAGCGATGCCCGGCCACGCAGGCGGCCAGGCAGTCCGGGGCGAGCGCCGCGGCGACCAGTGCCGCCGCTCCGGCGATCACGCCGTCCAGGAGCACCGGGACCCGGTGGGCGGCGGCGCCGAGCACGAACCCGGCGATCGCCGCGTGCTCGAGCCCGCCGATCGCGGCCAGCACGCCGACCGGGTCCGCGGGATCCGGCCGGTGCAGGGCGAGGGCGCGGGCTACGGCATCCACCTTGCGGGCCAGGGTCGCGTCGTCCACGCCGGTCCCACGGCCTGTGACGGCGGCCGGATCAGCCCTGGTGAAAGCAGCGATCAAGGCGGCGGACGCGGTGGTGTTGGCGATGCCCATGTCCCCGGTCAGCAGGCAGCGATGCCCGGACCTGACCAGGTCGTCGGCCAGCTCGATGCCGACCTCGAGCGCCGCGATGGCCTCGCCACGGCTCATCGCCGGCCCGGTGGTGATGTCCCCGGTGCCGGACCGGACCCTGCGCTGCCGGAACCGGTCCGGGTCCACGTCGGGTGCCGCTGTTGCCGCCCCGGCGACGCCCACATCCACCACGACCACCCTGACTCCGGTCTGCGCGGCGAACGCGTTCACCGCCGCACCACCGGCCAGGAAGTTGGCGACCATCTGGCCGGTCACCTCCTGGGGCCACGGGGTGACGCCTTGCGCGTGGACCCCGTGGTCGGCCGCGAACACGGCCACGGCTGCGGGTTCCGGCATCGGTGGCGGGCAGCTGCCGTCCAGCCCGGCGAGCTGGATCGAGATGTCCTCCAGGACCCCGAGCGAACCCGGCGGCTTGGTCAGCCGGGCCTGCCGTTGCCGCGCCTCGGCCACGGCCGCGCCGTCCAGCGGAGTGATCGCCGCGAGGGTGCGGCGCAGCCGCTCCCCGGGCTCGTCGCGTTCAGTCATGCAGGTGCCCTCCGAGTCTCGGCCCCGTCAGGGCACGGTGTGACACCGTGCCCAGTCCGACCGGGTGCGGCGACATCGCCGCATCAGAACCCGGACGGTACCAAGCCGGCTCGGCTCTGCTACGGGGTGTCGCCGAGCGGGTTGAGGTTCGCCACCTGGTTGTCCGCGGCGAAGAGCAGCAGGTCCGTCATCCGGACGGTGCTCGGGTCCGGGCCGAGGCTCGGGCGCCAGAACGGATCGCGACCGATGGACGGTTTGCTGGACTCCATCGCGCGGTGGATCACCTCGGCGACGACCCCGCCGCAGACCCCGTTCAGCACCCCGCCGTTCAGCCCCGCCGTTCAGCCCCGCCGTTCAGCCCCGCCGTTCAGCCCCGCCGTTCAGCCCCGCCGTTCAGCCCCGCCTCGCGCACCATGGAGAACCACAGTGGCGTCGAGGTGAGCAGGCCGTTGCGGAGCTGGTCGGACAGGCCGGAGAGGTTCGCGCCCCCGTTGCCGACGATCAGATCATCGTCCTTGAGCGGCGGACCCCCGACCATGGCGGCCATCTGCTGGCCTGACGCCAGCTTGACCATGTTCGCCCGGGTCAGGTTGCGGAACGCCAGGTTGCGCTGCCGGTCGGCGAGCCCGAGCGAGCGGCCGCCGAACGAGCCCTCCGGCAGGGCGCCCAGCCGGTTGACCAGCAGCGTGTCGATCCGCTCGGCCACGTTGGCGCCGCCGGTGTCGGACGGGGCCAGCAGCTCCGGCCGGTTGCACGGGCTGAAGTCGTACAGACGCCGGAAGTCGACTATCCAGTTGGGGGCAGGGTGAGGAAGGTGCCGGCGCTCGGGTCGTCCAACTCGGCGAGGTGGCGATGCCGAGCGGAGCCCCCGCGTGGAAGACCCGGTTCCAGTGGTAGGCACCGCGCGCCATCGAATGCCCCAGCCGGTAGCAGGCGAGCGAGAACTCGATCGGCATCGTCGGGGCGTCCATCGGGCCGACCATGCTGTAGCCGGCGTACTCGTGCTCGGTGTACGGGCCCGCGGCCGGGACCTGAAGAACCGCCGGCAGTGCTCGAAGACGTCGTTGATGATCGCGGCGTCGACGATCCGGGGCAGGAAGTCGGTGCGCAGCATCCACTGGTAGTGCCGGACGACCTCCTCCCGGGCGCGCCGGCACAGGTGGTGCCCGGGCGGCCCGGCACCAGCTCGTCCACGGTCACGTCCCGGCCGAGCGACACGGCGGTCTTGTCCAGGGTCAGGTCGTGGTCGACGAACTGACCGAGCTATGTGAAGCCGGCCGGGATCCGACCGATATGTCTGCAGATCCCCATTCACGCGGGGAGGCAACCCGGGAGCTACTCCCCCGTGCCGAGACCCAGGCGGAAGAGCATCAGTGCCGCCAGCGACGGCGCGTCCGTGACTTCGCCGGTACCGATCATCCGGTCCAGCTCCGCGTCGGTGACGAAGTGGTGCACCATACCCACCTCGGTCGGCTCGTGGTTCGGCTCCCCGGGCACGAGTTCGGTGGCCAGGAACACGTCGAATGACGTGGGCGAGTAGCCGTTCGCGGCCTCGAGACGACCCAGGAACCGGATCGTTCCGGCGCGCAGGCCGGTCTCCTCGGCCAGTTCGGCCCGGGCCAGGTCGGTCATCTCCCCGCTGTGCCCGGGCGACCAGGTTCCCATCGGGAACTCCCAGCTACGCCGTCCGGTCGGGTACCGGAACTGCTGGACCAGCCAGAACCCGCCACCCTCGCGGGGCAGCACCACGGCGAAGTCCGGCTTCTCCACCACCCCGTAGATGCCGAGGCTGCCGTCCGGCCAGCGCACCTCGTCCTCGCGCACCGTCATCCAGGGGTTCCGGTAGACGACCCTGGAGCTCAGCCGCTGGACTGTTGCCGGCTCGGGCAGCAGGCCGGTCAATCGCGGGTCAGCTTCCGGTAGGTGACCCGATGCGGCCGCGCGGCCTCGAGGCCGAGCCGGGCCACCTTGTTCTCCTCGTAGGAGGCGAAGTTGCCCTCGAACCAGTACCAGGACGCGGGGTTCTCCTCCGTTCCCTCGTAGGCCAAGATGTGCGTCACCACCCGGTCCAGGAACCACCGGTCGTGCGCGATCACCACGGCGCAGCCGGGGAACTCCAGCAGCGCGTTCTCCAACGAGCCGAGCGTCTCGACGTCCAGGTCGTTGGTGGGCTCGTCGAGGAGCAGCAGGTTGCCGCCCTGCTTGAGGGTGAGCGCCAGGTTGAGCCGGTTGCGCTCGCCGCCGGACAGCACACCCGCCGGCTTCTGCTGGTCGGGACCCTTGAACCCGAACGCGGACACGTAGGCCCGGGAGGGCATCTCGACGTTGCCGACCTTGATGAAGTCGAGCCCGTCTGAGACGGTCTCCCAGACGGTCCGGGACGGGTCCAGGCCGGCCCGGCTCTGGTCCACGTAGGAGATCTTGACCGTCTCGCCGATCCTCAGCTGACCGGCGTCCACCGGCTCGAGCCCCACGATGGTCTTGAACAGCGTGGTCTTGCCGACCCCGTTCGGGCCGATCACCCCGACGATCCCGTTGCGTGGCAACGAGAACGACAGGTCATCGATCAACTTGCGGTCACCGAAGCCCTTACTCAGCCCGGCTGCCTCGATCACCAGGTTGCCCAGTCGCGGGCCCGGCGGGATCTGGATCTCGTCGAAGTCCAGCTTGCGGGTGCGCTCGGCCTCGGCGGCCATCTCCTCGTAGCGCTGCAGCCGGGCCCGGCTCTTGGTCTGGCGGCCCTTCGCGTTCTGGCGCACCCACTCCAGCTCGTCCTTGAGGCGCTTGGCCAGCTTGACGTCCTTCTTGCCCTGGACCTGCAGCCGCTCGCCCTTCTTCTCCAGGTAGGTGGAGTAGTTGCCCTCGTAGGGGTAGGCCCGGCCACGGTCGAGCTCGAGGATCCACTGGGCCACGTTGTCCAGGAAGTACCGGTCGTGGGTGACGGCCAGCACCGCGCCGGCGTAGGCGGCCAGGTGCTGCTCGAGCCACTGCACGCTCTCGGCGTCCAGGTGGTTGGTCGGCTCGTCCAGCAGCAGCAGGTCGGGCTTGGACAGCAGCAGCTTGCACAGGGCCACCCGGCGGCGCTCGCCACCGGACAGCACCGTGACGTCGGCGTCGCCGGGCGGGCAGCGCAGCGCGTCCATCGCCTGCTCGAGCTGGGCGTCCAAGTCCCAGGCGTCGGCGTGGTCGATGTCCTCCTGGAGGCGGCCCATCTCCTCCATCAGCTCGTCGGAGTAGTCGACGGCCATCTTCTCGGCGATCTCGTTGTACCGGTCGACCTTCGCCTTGATCTCGCCGAGCCCCTCCTCGACGTTGCCGAGGACCGACTTCTCCTCGTTCAGCGGCGGCTCCTGCTGCAGGATGCCGACGGAGTAGCCGGCAGTCAGGAAGGCGTCGCCGTTGGACGGGGTGTCCAGCCCGGCCATGATCTTCAGCACGCTCGACTTGCCGGCTCCGTTCGGGCCCACCACGCCGATCTTGGCGCCCGGGTAGAACATGATCGTCACGTCGTCGAGGATGACCTTGTCCCCGTGCGCCTTGCGCGCCTTGCGCATGGTGTAGATGAACTCCGGCATGTCCGCCACGCTACCTGACGGTCAGAGGGTGCGACCGACCCCGGGCCCATCACCCGGAGTGGTCCCTGACCAGGGCCGGAGGCCTCACTGGTTGCCGTCCGCTGACGGCCCCCGCTGTGGCGATCGACTAGACCCTGAAGGAGCCGAGCAGGGCGCGGATCTTCTCGGCGTTGGTGGCGAGCTCGGTGGCCGCCTGTTGGGTGGCGCCGGCGCCGGAGGCCGTCTGGTTGGCCGTGGCAGTGATGGTCTCCAGGGTGTACGCCATGGTGTTCGCGCCGTCCGCGATCTGGGTGACGCTGCGGCTGATCTCGTTGGTGGTGGCGGACTGCTCCTCCACGGCGGCGGCGATGGTGGCCTGCTTCTCGTGGATCACGTGGATCACGGTCGAGATCCGTTCGATGGCCTCGGTGGCGCGGCCGGTGGTGCTCTGGATCGCGGTGATCTTGCTGGTGATGTCCTCAGTGGCGCGAGCGGTCTCCAGAGCCAGGTCCTTCACCTCGGTGGCGACCACGGCGAACCCCTTGCCGGCGTCGCCTGCCCGAGCGGCCTCGATGGTGGCGTTGAGGGCGAGCAGGTTGGTCTGCTCCGCGATCGAGGTGATCACCTTCACGATCTCGCCGATCTCCGCGCTGGCCGTGTCCAGTTCGCCCACGGCGCCGGAGGTCTCCGCCACGGTGTTGACCGCCTCGCTGGCGACATGTGAGGCCGAGGACGCCTGGTTGGCGATCTCACCGATGGACGCGGTCATCTCCTCGGTCGCGGCCGAGACCGACGCGGTCGATCCGGCGACCTGGCGGGCCGTGCCGCCCAGTTCGTCGACCTGGACGGTGGTCTGCGTGGCACCGGTGTCCAGTTGGCTGGAGACGGCGCTGAGCTCCTCAGCGGCGCCGGCCATCGCGACCGCGGATTCGGACACGTCCCGGATCATGTGGGCGATGTTCGCCACGAAGGTGTTGAACAGGCGAGCCACGTCCGCGAGTTCGTCCCGGCCGGTCGTCTCCAGCCGTGCGGTCAGGTCGCCCTCACCGTTCGCGATGGCCGACAATCGGTCCCGCAACCCGTTCAAGGGTCCCCGGATGGAGCGGATGATCAGCAGCGAGCCGATCAGCATGAGCAGCAGGATCAGGACCCCGACCAGCAGGATCATCTTGATGCCGAACCCGGCCTGACGGTCGGCAGTCCCGGTGGCCTGCTGCCGCGAGGTCGTCAATGCCGAGGCCGCCTTGCCGAGCCGGTCGCTCGCCGCGGTGAAGATCTCGATCTCCCGGCCCAGGACCAGCGCGTCCGCGGCTGCCCGGGAGGCCCGGTCGCCGCGTCGGTACAGGGTGATCACCTGGCTGTCCACCTGCATGAAGGTGTCCAGACCGGCGGCCGCCGCCGAGATGTCCGCGCGCACCGATTCGGCCGCGGTGCCGGCCAGCGCCTGCAACGCCGCCATGTTCGTGCGGGTACGGGCCACCGATGCCAGGAACGCCTTGCGGGACTCTGCGGAGTCCGCGGCCGCGGACGTGCCCAGGCGGGTCACGTCGAACGCGTACGCGGTCTGCCATCCATTGAAGTCGGCGAAGTCGAACTGCACCGTCTGCGCCGCCGCCTGCAGCGTGCCCGTCTGGGCCACCGACCGCTGCACGTCCCGCTGGGAGGACACCCGGGAGACGCTCACCGCGATCAACACGGTCGCTGCCACCGCCACCAGCACGGCCAGGCCGATCAAGCGGGCCGAGATCCGGAATCGCTGCAACACGGTTACTCCTAGGGACGCCCTTCAGGCTCGTGCTCGGTGCTGTCGGCTATCACCAGGAACCGGTTGAGCCGTCTCAGATCATCTCCACCCGGTCGGCCCGCACCATCTGTCATCAGAACGCCCAACTCGCCCGCTGATCCGCCCGCTGATCCGCCCGTTGATCCGGCGCCAGCCTCACGCGGGATCCGCAGCCTTCTGAGAGTCGGGGTGCGAACCGGCCCGGGCTCGGCGAGGGTAGATCTGGCTCGGCAATGGCGGGCAGGCTCTGCACGGATTGGCCGCGCCCGACGCGGGCAATCCCCTGGTCGATCCCGTCCGGAGGGAGCTCGCTGCGATGGCACCAGTTCTGGATGGCAAGGTCGCGCTGGTCACGGGGGCGTCTTCCGGGATCGGCCGGGCGGTCGCGCTGGCCCTGGCCGGCAGGGGTGCGGGCGTCGCGGTCGGTGCCCGGCGCACCGAACGCCTGGCCGGGTTGCACGCGGAGCTGACCGGCTCCGGGGCCCGGTCGCTCTCACTGGACCTGGACGTGACGGACGAGCACAGCTGCCGCGCCGCGGTCGACCGCACGGTCGCGGCCTTCGGCGGCCTCGACATCGTGGTGAACAACGCCGGGGTGATGCTGCTCGGCTCGATCGTCGGCGCGGACACCGAGGACTGGCGCCGGATGATCAACACCAACGTGCTCGGCCTGATGTACATCACCCACGCAGCGCTTCCCCACATGTTGGACGCCGGCGGCGGTGACGTCGTCCAGATCTCGTCGGTGGCCGCGCGGGTGGCGCGACGCGGCAGCGGCGTCTACAACGCGAGCAAGTGGGCGGTGAACGCGTTCAGCGAGGCGCTTCGGCAGGAGGTCACCGACCGCGGCGTCCGGATCACCATGATCGAACCCGGTTCGGTGGACACCGAGTTGCGGAACCACATCACCCAGGACGAGTTCCGGCTGCGCAGCCAGGAGCAGGCCGCCGGCATCCGCCAGTTGCAGCCCGAGGACATCGCGCACGTGATCGTCGATGTGGTGACCCGCCCTGCGCACATGTCCATCAACGAGGTCCTCATCCGGCCCACCGACCAGAGCTGGTAGCAGTCCGCGGGCCGCTCGGGCCGCCCGACCAGACCGTTTCGCGGCTATCCGGAGACGCTTGTAGTTTTGACGGTCGTGACTCCTCCCAGCACGCCCGCCGCCGCCGACCGCGCCGGGCAGCCGACAGCAGGCACCACTACAGCCACCCTGCCCGGCGGGGCGCCCTCGCCCGGCGGCGACGAGGGCTGGTGGCGCACGGCCGTCACCTACCAGCTGTACATCCGCAGCTTCGCCGACGGGAACGGTGACGGGCTGGGTGATCTGGCCGGGATCCGCAGCCGGATGGACTACCTGGCAAGCCTGGGCATCGACGCGATCTGGATCAACCCGTGGTACCCGTCCCCGCAGGTCGACGCGGGCTACGACGTGTCCGACTACCGGGCCATCGAACCGGCGTTCGGGACCCTTGACGAGGCGCGGGCGCTGATCGACGAGGCGCATGATCGCGGCCTGCGGGTGTTGCTCGACATCGTGCCCAACCACACCTCCGACGAGCATCCCTGGTTCATCGCGGCGATGGCGGCCGCGCCGGGGGGTCCGGAACGGGACCGGTACGTGTTCCGCGCCGGACGGGGGCCGGGCGGCGAACTGCCGCCGACCGACTGGCACTCACGCTTCGGCGGCCCGGCCTGGCGCCGGGTGGGCAGCCCGGACGGCGCGCCGCCACAGTGGTACCTGCACCTGTTCGATCCCCGCCAGCCGGACCTGAACTGGGCCAACGCCGAGGTCCGGACCGAGTTCCTGGACATCCTGGCGTTCTGGTTCGACGCCGGCGCGGACGGCTTCCGCATCGACGTGGCCCACGGGCTGGCCAAGGATCCCGACTTCCCGGACCTCGGCCTGGACGAGGACCCGGTGCTCGGCGACCTGCCCGACCGGGACGACCACCCGCACTGGGACCGCCCGGAGGTGCACGACATCTACCGGGAGTGGCGCGCGCTGGCCGACCGGTACGACCCGCCACGGATCTACGTCGCGGAGGCCTGGGTGGCCTCGGCCGAGCGCTTGGCCCGATACCTGCGCCCCGGCCAGCTGCACACGGCCTTCGACTTCGACTTCGTCCGGGCCGCTTGGAGCGCGGACGACCTGCGCCGGACCGCGAACTCCTCGCTGGCCGCGCACCAGACCGTCGGCGCACCCGTGATGTGGGTGCTGTCCAACCACGACATCACCCGGCACGTGACCCGGCTGGGCAGGCCGCAGCCGGAGCGAGGCCGCGATCCTCTGCACAACAACGGCAACGGGTCCACGGACGTGGCGCTGGGCAGGCTCCGCGCCCGGGCGGCGCTGCTGCTCGAGCTGGCACTGCCGGGCGGGGTGTACCTCTACCAGGGCGAGGAACTCGGCCTGGAAGAGGTGGAGGACCTGCCGGAGGAACTACTGCAGGACCCGACCTGGGAACGCTCCGGCCACACCGAACGCGGACGGGACGGCTGCCGGGTGCCGCTGCCATGGACCGATCACGGCCCCTCGCTCGGCTTCGGCACCGCGGCCGGGTGGCTGCCGCAGCCTGCGTCGTGGGCCGAGCTGTCGGTGCAACGGCAGGAGGCCGATCCCGGCTCGATGCTGTGGCTATACCGGCACGCCCTGACCCTGCGGCGTCAACTACCCGCGCTCAGTTCCCCCGACGCGGACGGCATCACCTGGCTGGACCTCGGCAAGGACGTACTCGCATTCCGCCGCGACCCGGAGTTCACGCTCGTGCTCAACCTGGGTGCCTCCGCGCTACGGCTCCCGCCGGGAACGGTCCTGTTGTCCAGCCGGCCTCTGGATGGGGACGGGGCGATGTTGCCTCCGGACACGGCGGCCTGGATCAGCACCAGCTGACGCCTACGGGGCTGGGCGAATCATGGGCTGGGCGAATCATGGGCTGGGCGAGACGGGATCGACGTCAGCCGTCAGCGCGCGCGGCGGCGGTCCAGCAACACGGCCGCGGTGACCGCGAGCGCCGCGCCCGCGCCGCACACGACCTGGCCGAGCCGGACCGCACGGCGGATGTCGCCGGCATCCGGCACCTGACCGCTGCCCAGCTCGGGCCGTGTCTCGGTCCGCCCGTGGTAGCTGTTCGCTCCGCCGAGGCGGACCCCGAGCGCGCCCGCCACGGCAGCCTCCACGTGCCCTGCGTTCGGGCTCGGATGCCGACCGCCGTCTCGTCGCATGGTCGCCCAGGCACGGGCCGGGGAACCCCCGACCGACCTGGCCGCGGCCACCACGAGCAGGCCGCTGACCCGGGCGGGGACGACGTTAACCACATCATCGGTGCGCGCCGCCACCCGGCCGAATCGCAGGTACCGCGGCGAGCGGTAGCCCACCATCGCGTCCAGCGTGTTCGCCGCCCGGTACCCCAGCAGCCCTGCTGGCCCGGCCACCGCGCCCCACAGCAACGGGGCCACCACCGCGTCACTGGCGTTCTCCGCCAACGACTCCACGGTGGCCCGCGCTACCTCGCCGGGGTCGAGGTCCGCGGCGTCGCGGGCGCAGAGGTTCCGCAGCCGCGACCGGGCCTGCGCGAGGTCTCCGGACTCCAGGCAGGCCGCCATGGCGCTGCCCTCGCCGGCCAGGCTCCTGCCGCCCAGCGCCACCCAGGTGGCAGTGGCGGTGAGCGCCGCACGCAGCACCGGCCGGCCCGCGGTGACCCGGTCGAGCGTCGCGCCGAGCGCAACCGGGCCACCGACGGCCAGCAGCACGAGCAGCCCACCACGCGGCACGCTGTCCGCATACAGCCGTCGCTCCAGGCCGGTCGTGAGCCGGCCGAAGCCCGCCACCGGATGCCAGCGCCGAGGGTCACCGACGGCGACATCGGCAAGGACCCCCAACGCGAGGCCGGCGGGGCGGGCTGCGGCAGCGGCGAACGGCATGCCCCGATCCTGCCGCAGCCTCCGGCCGGGGCGGCACACGCGGCCGCTCGGACCCAGCGGGCCCAGCGGGCCGCCCGGGCCAGGGCAGCCCGGACTCAGCCAGCCGCCAGCACCGGCTCGAGCCGCTCCCCCGTCGCCTCGCCCTCCGGATCGGTCAGGTCGTCGAGGTCGTCCGCAGGTTCGAGTTCCACCTCACGGGCGAGCTCGTCCGCCTCGGCGCGCCCGGCCTGCTCGACCGGCTCGGCCCGCCGGACCCGGGTATACGTCGAGGTCCCGAACGACAGGTCGTGACCGACCGCGTCCGCCTCGATCTCCAACGACGTCCTCTGGGTGCCGTCCTGCGCCGTCCAGTCCTGCGAGCGCAGCCGGCCGTGCACCACAACCCGGTCCTTCTTGCCGATCGACTCCGCCACGTTGGCCGCCAGCCCTCGCCAGCAGGTCACGGTGAACCATGTGGTCTGCCCGTCCACCCACTGACCGGACCGGTCGCGGCGGCGGCTGGTCGAGGCCAGCCGGAAGTTGGTGATCCGCAGGGTCTCGTCCAGGATCACGGCTCGGGGATCGGTGGCCACCACGCCGGTCACGGTCACGTACGTCTCGTACATGCTGCTCCTTTCGCCCACCCGGCGGGTGCCGGGACGGCCAGCAGCCTGCCGCGGTCGGAGCCGAACCGGCGGGCCGAGTCGGTGGGCTGTGGACGGTGAGGCGAACCAGCGGCCTGTGGACGGATCGGCGGCCGCGATCCCGCGCCGCATGATCGAGCACGGCGCACGGCTACCGGCGCACGGGCTACCGGATCGAGCGGAGCCGCCCGAGGCGGGATCGGGGGTTCAGCCGACGGCGGCCAGCGCCTCGCGGGCCGCACGATGGTCGGTCAGGACAGCGCCGACGGGTGCCAGAACGTCGGACCAGGCCAGCTCGGAGACGGCCTCGTTGAGCCGCCCGGCGATCTCGTCACGGCGCTGCCTGGCGCCTCGGACGAGCAGGATCCTGGCGGCGACCGCCAGCAACCCGCCGATCAGGAGCCCACCGAGGAACAGCGCGGTGGGCAATGGGATCGAACCGATGAACGGCGGGGTGTACGGCGAGACACGGACCCAGTCCACGATCCCGATCCCGACCAGCCAGGCGAAACCGATCACGGTCAGCGCGGCGATCGCGAGCTCGACCAGCTCGAGCGGCCGCCACCAGGTGGGCTCGCGCAGCCTGAGATCGACGCCGCGAACGGCGGAGTCCAAGGTCTCGGCCACATCGTCGGGTGCTGCGGCGGCGGAACGGACGGCCTCGGCCCACCGCGCCGGCAACGTGGCTGCCATCCCGTCCGCGACATTGCGGACCGCGAGGTCCACCCGGGCCTTCTGCGCCGGGGTCGCCGCGGGCAGCGTGGTCCGGGTCAGGATGCGCAGCTCGTCCTCCACACCGCCGAGCGCGACCTTGGCCAGAGGGTCCGGGCGCACCCGCCGCCACCACCGCAGGAACGGCCAGTCCAGGTGTCGCGCGGCCTGGCGCCGGTAGTCGGTCTCCACCGCGACCAGCGCGACCGGCAGCCCGGCCGCCTCGCCCAGGGCACCGATCAGGTCGGCTGCGACCGGCAGGCTGCGCGGATCCGGCTCGACGGCTCCGGTGCCGGCCCTGAGCGCGGCCGAGGCGACGGACAGGTCGGCGCCGGCCCGCTCGATCGCGGACAGCCTGCCGTGCACCACCTTCGCCAGCACGTCACGCAGGTCCTCCACGCCCTCGCCACGGGTCGCGGACGTGATCAGCATGCCGACGGACTCGAGCCCGTCGGCGTTCAGCAACCGGCGCAGGTCCTGGCTGCAGGTGCCCACCTCGGCCGGGTCCAGCTTGTCGATCTGGTTCAGTACGACCAGCATCACGTCGTCGCGCCCGGCGAGCGGCTTGAGGTAGCCGGAGTGCAGGGTCTCGTCGGCGTACTTCTGCGGGTCGACCACCCACACCAGGAGGTCCACCAGTTCGATCAGCCGGTCGACCTCGAGCCGATGCCCCACGAAGGCCGAGTCGTGGTCGGGCAGGTCGAGCAGGACGAGCCCGTGCAGCGGCGCCTGACGGTCGGCGTCAAGGATCGACTCCCGCCGCGTGCGGTTGCGGTCCGGGATCCCGAGCCAGTCCAGCAGCGGCGCGGCCTCGTCCACGCCCCAGACACACGCCATCGGCTGGTTGGTGGTGGGGCGGTGGGCAGCCACCTCCGAGATCTCCATCCCGGCGAGCGAGTTGAACAGGCTCGACTTGCCGGACCCGGTCGCGCCGACGATCGCCACCACTGTCAGGTCGGCACCCAGGTGCATCCGTTGCCCGGCGCGCTCCAGAGCCGCGCGGCTGCGCTCCACCGCGGCAGGCTCGAATCTGTCCCCGCCCGCGGACAGGGCAGTCTCGAGCAACGTCATCCAGCCGGCGACGTCCGGCGTGGGTGCGGCTTCCGCCACCTCAGCGGGCCTCCTCGAGTGCCTGCATTGCCGAACGCAGGGTAGCGCCAGACCCGGGCCTGACCTCGATCGCGTCCACGACCCCCTGCAGGCGGGCCCGCTCGGCGTGGCACAGCTCGTCGACCTGTGCCAGCAGAGTCTGATGCGCGCGCAGCAGCATCGGGCGGATCGCCTCTGCCCCGAACATGCCCTCGAGGATCCGCTGGGCCAGCGCGGTCGCGGTGGCCGCCGCGTCCGCGGGCTGCCCGGTCTGCTCCGCATGCGTGCGGGCCGCCTGGCTGAAGACCGCCACGGTGACCAGGACGCCCATCCCCTCGGTGCCGAGCGAGATCCCCCACGCCGGGATCCGGCGGCGGTCGGCGTGGTCCTGCACGTCCATCGCGAGCGCCGCCTGCCAGCTGCCGACCAGCCGGCTGACCCGCACCTGCAACTCGGACTGGGTCGAGCCGTCCCGCCCTGCCGGAACGACCCCGTCCCCGCCCGGATGCCCCTGCCACCGGGACAGCGCCTGCTCGACCATCTCGAGCACGCCGGTGCTGATCACGGCCCGCATTCCGGTGTCGATCGCCTCTCCGACGTCCTCGGTCCGCAGCACCGGCGGGCGTCGTACGGCCGCCGCGATCCGGTCCGTCAGCCGGCCCGCCGACCGCTCGACCTGCTTGACCAGGTCGCCGCTGCCGACGAAGCGCTGCCACCGGCCCAGGACCTCGCCGCGCAACACGGTCCCGTCCGCCAGTTGGGTCGCGAGCCGGGACCGGGATCTGGCGAAGACGGCGTCCAGTTCGGTGCGCAGGGCGTGGTCGGCGGCCTCCTGCTCATCCGCAGCACTCACCAGGACGTGCACCCGAGCCGGCAGGCTGTCCAGTGCGCCGGCCAGCGTGCGCCGCACGACCATGTCACGCGACCGGATGTCGCTGGCCAGGCGGTGCAGCCAGCGCAGCAGCGGCGTGACCACCTCCAGCGGCAGCATCCCCTCCTCGAGCGGCATCTCGGGGAGGGTGAACATCGGCGACGAGCCCAGCCCCTGGTCGCGCAGCATCCGGGCGAGGTCGCTGCGGACCACGCTCATGGAATCGGACGGAACCCGGTCCAGGATGACGGCGACGGACACCCCACGATCGGACGCGGTGCGCAGCATCTCCCACGGCATCGCGTCGCTGTACCGGGACGCGGTGGTCACGAACAGCCAGAGGTCCGCCGCGCCGAGGAGTTGGACGGCGAGCTCGCGGTTGGCCTCGACCACAGAATCGATATCGGGGGCGTCCAGGAGGGCCAGGCCTGCGGTGATGCCCTCGTGCGGCACGAGTCGCAGTGCGGTGATCCGCGGCGCGTCCAGCTCCACGGGATGCAGCGGCTCGAGCGCCTCGGAGGTGATCCGGTCGAGCCCGGGCAGGATGCGCTGGGTCAGGAAGGCGCCCGAGTCGTACGGGTGGTGGACCAGCACCGGGGAGCGCGTGGTCGGCCGCAGCACGCCGGAGCGGCTGACCTCCTTGCGGGCCAGGGAATTGGTGAGCGTCGACTTGCCGGCGCCGGTCGAGCCGCCGATCACTGCCAGCAGGGGGGCGTCCATCCGGCGCAACCGGGGCAGCACATAGTCGTCGAACTGCGCCAGCAGCAGCTCACGCTCCCGCCGGGCCCGCTCGATCTCGGGAACGGGCAGGTTCAGGGTCAGGCTCGCGACCAGGTTGCGGACCCTGCGGGCCAGCGAGAGCAGGTCCGCCGCGGGGCGGATGTCCTCCGCGTCCTCGGCATCGGCGCCCGGCGGCAGGACGGGAACGGCCCCGGCCGGGGACGTCGCGTGGGCCGCGGGCCCGGGCCGCCGGGTTTCCTGGACGGCAGCCGGGCGCGGTGCGGCAGCGGGCGGTGCAGCGGCGGGCGGTGCAGCGGCGGGCGGTGGGGCAGCGGGCGGTGCGGCAGCGCGCGTCCGGGCGGGCGGCGTCGCCACGGCAGGTGCGGCGGTCGGCGGCTCGTCGGGAGCGACCCCCGCGGGCGGCTCCGCACGCTTCGCGGGACGCTTCCTGCGGTTGTCCACCGCCGGCGAGGCGGGCGTCGGGCCAGGTTCGGGCGAGCCGTCCACCTGCACCTGCGGAACGCCCGCCACCGCGGACGTCCCCGTGTCTGCCTCCACCATCCCCCCTTTCCCTGCATCGGCCGGACCGGTTCCGGCCACCCCGTCAGTTACCCCGTCAGTTGCCCCGTCGAGCCTGAGACCCGGCGGCTCAGCACGCAGAGTGTCCTGCGCCGGCTGCACCGCATCCATGGTCGCCCGTCCCTCAAGCCTGCCCCGAGCAGGTCATCTTGCCAAACCGACTGCACTCCCGGACCCGATCCAACCATTACGGCCGGTTCGGAGGCCCGGCGGACTCGATGCGGTCACGGACCGACCACTCTGGGCTTACCCGCGCACCGGGTCGGACGTATCGATCCACCACTTTGAGTTAACGATAGGCACCTCTAGGTGACATAACCCGTATCGCGCGCAGGCAACCTTCCTGCGGCGCCTCCGTGCGCGCGCCGGCGCTCGTGGGCGCGCCCGGCAGGGATCGAACCTGCGACCGACTGCTTAGAAGGCAGCTGCTCTATCCGCTGAGCTACGGGCGCCCGCAGGCCGGCAGCCAGGCCCCGTGCGGCCTGCTACGACCCGCCCCGAGGCTACCGCCCCGACCGGGTACCCGGCCCGCGGATCCGGCGTCGCCAGATGACGGGGATCAGGCGGAGGGCCCCTACGACGTCCCATCGCCGGCCAACAGTCCGGCCAGACGTTCAACGGCCGCGGTGGTGCGCCCGGTGTCCCCGGTCGCGAGCAGGTCCAGGAAGGCGCCACGCAGAGTGGACAGGACCAGCGTCCGCTCCGCCGTACCCGCTCTGCCCGGCACGGTCGAATGCAGGACCTCTAGCCAGTCCTCGACCGTCGCGGTGGCGAAGCCCGTCCACGGCCCGGCCGGCTCAACGAGCGATCGGGCGTAGGCCTCCACCCAGAGCGTCAACAGCCGGCGGTGCTGCTCGTCGACCAGCCAGGCCCATGTCGTCCTCAACACCGTGACGAGGTCGGCCGGGGCTCCGCCCTGCCGGGCACGATCCAGCAGCGCCAACTCGTCCGCGCGCGCCCTGGCCAGCAGCGCACCGACGAGCTGGTCCTTCGACCCGAAGAGGAACAGCAGCACGCGCGGACTGGACCCGATCGCCGCGGCCAGCGGGCGCAGCGACATGCCCGCGACCCCGTGCTCGAGCGTGTACCGGTAGGCCAGCTCGAGCAGTTCCTCCCGGCGCACGGACGCGGCTGGCACGGCATCGCTCACGGCGTTACTGTCTCACTGAAACGAGTGTTTCAGTGAGCCAGGTGCCACCCACCAGCCAGCGCGAACGGTGAGACGCCCTGAGGAGTCGCGATGACACCACGAGAGACCGCGATGGAACCACGACGGGCCGCGCCGACGGACCGGCCCGTATCGATCCGCCCGCTCGACCGACCGGGAGATCTCGGCTGGGTGGTGCAGGCGCACGGTGAGCTGTACGCCGCCGAGTTCGGCTGGAACACCGATATCGAGGTGCTGGTCGCCGGAATCGTGGCCGGCTACGCCGCCGATCACGATCCCGCCCGCGAGGCGGCCTGGATCGCCGAGCTGGACGGTCGTCGGGTCGGCTGCGTCTTCTGCGTCGCCGCCGACACGGACACCGCGCAGCTGCGCATCCTGCTCGTCGATCCGATCGCGCGCGGGCGCCAGGTCGGCTCGCGCCTGGTCGATGAGTGCCTGGACTTCGCCGGCCGGGCCGGGTACCGGCGGATGCGGTTGTGGACCAACCATCCGCTGGTCGCCGCCCGGCGGATCTACCTGTCCCGGGGCTTCCGGCTGGTCAGCCAGGAGCCGCACCACAGCTACGGCGTCGATCTGATCGGCCAGGTCTACGAGCGCGAACTTCAGGCCCCCGGAACCTGAGCCGGGCGGGTGGCCGCGGCCGACCGAGCGGGCGGCAGAAGCTGTTACTCGAAAGGAGCAGGGTCCCCGATCCCCAGCCGGAGGATCTCCGGCTCCGGCTGGGACAGATCGACGACCGTCGTGAGGTCCGTGGTGCAGTTGCCGGCGTCCACCACGGCATCGACTGCGTGGTCGAGCCGTTCCTTGATCTCCCAGCCCTCTGTCAGCGGCTCGTCCTGTCCCGGCAGCAGCAGCGTGCTGGACACCAGCGGCTCGCCCAACTCCGCGAGCAGGGCCTGGGCGACCTTGTGCCGCAGGATCCTCGCGCCCACGGTCTGCTTCTTCGGGTGCAGCAGCCGCCGAGGCACCTCGCGGGTGGCAGGGAGGATGAAGGTGTAGCGGCCCGGCGCAGCCGCCCTCACCAGCCGGTACATGGCCTTGCTGACCTGGACGAACTGGCCCAGCTGAGCGAAGTCGCTGCAGGCGAGGGTGAAGTGGTGCCGGTCGTCCAGGCCCCGGATGTCGCGGATGCGCTGCAGCCCGTCCCGCTGGCCCAGGCCGCAGCCGAACGCGAAGCAGGTGTCGGTCGGGTAGACGATCAGCCCGCCACTGTTCACCAACTCGACCACCTGACCGATCGCGCGCGGCTGCGGGTTGTCGGGATGGACGTCGAAGTACCGGGCCATGACCGCCAAGGTTAGTGGGGCGCGGGATCCGGCCCGGAATCTCGGCGCGGCTCGCGGCGGACCAGCGCATCCCGAACCCGGCCCCTGCCCGGGCGGCGGTCAGACGGGCCCGTGCCGGTCAGACGGGGTAGGCCAGCGCGTCCAGCAGCTGCGAGTAGGAGCTCACCAGGGCCGCTCGCTCCTGCCGGATCCGGGGATCGTGCGCCCGGCAGCCGGCCGCCACCCAGTCGTCCGAGATCCGCATCGCCCGGGCCCGGTCCGCGGCCGCCGCGCTCACGGCGGACGGATCCACCGCGTAGACGTACGCGTAGAGCGCGGACAGCGCGGCGACCAGGCGGCTGTCATCCTCGCCCGACCGGGAGTGCTGCAGGTCGCGGTGCTCGCGCCACCAGTCCACCTCCAGCCGGGCCGCTTCGGACGGATCGAGCCCGGGGTTGATCAGCAGCGCGGTGCGGGGTGCCACCAGGGCGGGCCGCCGGAGCAGGGCGTAGAACCGGGTCATGTACCGCACGGCCGCGTCCGGATCGTTGTCCGGGTACGGCGCCCAGGCCTGGTTCGCCCGCAGGACGAGCCAGGCGCCGCGCAGGGTTCGCGGCCAGGAGAAGCCGAAGCCGTCGCGGACCATACCCACCGCTGCCCGCAGCACCATGCGCCAGTCCCGCTGGTAGTAGCCGACCCAGGCGTCGCACTCGTGCCCGCCGACCCGGACCGGGTCGAACGGCGCACCCCCGACGACGCGCATTCAGGATCGAACGGCCGGCAGCACGACATCAACCACCCCGGCCAGCGAGGCCGGCGGGCGCTCGTGCGCGCGAAGGATCAAGCAGTGGCCGCGGGCCGACAGGCGCAGCGCCTCCGGGGGGAGGTCCGGGTCGGACAACACCACCTCGGCATCGTCGATCACCAGCCAGTGCGGGCGGCCGACCCGGGCGCGCTCGCGCTGCACCGCGAGCAGCGTCTCGGTCACCGCAAGGCTCCGGTCACGGGCCTTCAGCGCGGACATGTCCAGGATGACGATCCGCTCGGCGGCATCGAGCAGGCCCGAGACCCTCTGGCCGACGTCGTCCTCGAACTCCTGTCCGCCCGACGACCCGCCGTACCCGATCCGGGTCGCCCTCGGCAGGCCCTCCTCGGCGCCGCCGCCCCAGTACCGCCCGAACGGATCGACCACCAAGCACTGGTAACCGGCCGCGACCCACTCGGCCAGCAGGCGGCGCGGCACGTCCGGCCGCGGCAGTGACGGCGCGCAGAGGACCACGTTCGCATGCGCCCCGGGGACGACGAGCTCCCCACCCGCGGCCTCGGCGTCCTCGCCCTGCGTGCCGAGCCGGACGTCATGGCGTCCCGGCGAGCTGGTGGGCCCAGCGGACAGGACGTCGTCGAGCAGGCGCTCCAGCGCGTCCTCGGCGGGGTGTCGCAGGCTGATGTCGGCGCTGCGCCACAGCGTGGGATCCGCACCACCGACGGCGACCGAGACCTCCGACGCGTCGAGCAGGTCGACGTCCCGGCTGTCGCCGGAGATCGCCAGGCTGTCGTGCGGGTCGACGCCGAGTTCGCGCAGTGCGGCCAGGAAGCCAGTCCGGCGCGAGATCTGCCCGGCCATGGCCCGGTCCGGCCCCGGACCGACCCGCAGAATGGCGCCGGACTCGGCGACGACCGCGTCGAAGTGCGGCAAAAGATCGGTGCCCGGGCCGGCCAGGTGCTCGATCGTCTCCTCGGTCACCAGGATCACGTGCGTGCCTCGGCGACGGATCTCGTCGACCGCCTCGATGGCCCTGTCGACGCCGTGCGCGGAGCGGTTGAGGACCGATTCCTGGGAGACCGCTACGGCGCGCACGAAACCCGTCATGAGCACCTCCGCCCGACGTGAGTGATGCGTCACAGAGTAGTGCGGCATTACTCGGCGGCACCAGGCCAAGAGTCCCGGCGAGGGACGAATGTCCCTGATAGACAAGGCAATCGGCGCCACGGCGCGGGCAGCTCGAGGGAACGTGCGCGGCTTTGTCGCCGGCCCGGGCGGACGTGCGCGCGTCCGCTGCCGGCAGCGCGTGCTCTGGGCATCGGGCCGGACCCTGACTGCCGGGTCAGCAGGCCATCCGGCTGGAACCCCAGCGGACCTGACCTCGCCCGCTCAGACTGATCGGCCGGTCGCCGATGCCCTTGGTGGCACCGGCGACCGGCCGATCACGTCCGGATGTGCAGGTCCGTGGTCAGGACGGGACTGCTCAGCGCGACGGCTGGCGCTCCGGCTCCTCGACCGCGGTCAGGTCGATCACGTGCGCGGCGCTGCCCGCCGCCGGGTCGAGGTCGTCCTCCTCCGCCGGCTCCTCGTCGGCGATCTCGGCCGGTCCGGCCTCCACGAGTAGGCCGACAACCTCGTCGGACGCCGGCTCGACCTCGCCGACCCAGTCCTGCTCCGCCGCTGCGGCGTCGCCGAGTTCCTCGCCGGCGGCGGGGATCGGTGACTCCACGACGACGGCACCGTCAGCCGGCTGCTCAGCGTCGGCCCCGTCGCGGAAGGACACCGCCGAGGCCAGCGGGCCGGCCTCGGCCTCACCGTGCAGCAGGTCGGCGAGCGTGCCATGGATCTCCGCCAGCCGCCGCACGGCGAGCCCGTGCGCATCGGTCAGCGCGGCCAGGCGGTCGGTGAGCACGCCGTTCACCACGCTGGCGCGGTGCTCGGCCTGCCTGCGCACGCGCTCGGCGTGGTCAGTGGCCTCCGCGACCACGTGCTCGGCCTCCTCGCGGGAGGAATCGAGCAGCCGCTGCGATTCCTGGCGGGCGCTGTTCAGCGCGGCGTCGGCCTCTTCGCGGGCGGACGAGAGGATCTGGTCGGCCTCCTCGCGCGCCTGCTGGACGAGAGTGCCGATCTCCTCCTCCGCGGTCTCCCGCAGCTGGGTGATCTCGCCCTCGGCCTTGGCACGCTCCTGTTCCGCCTCTTCCGCGGCCAGCCGGAGGATCTGCGAGAGCCTCTCGCTGACCTCTTCGTGAGCGGGGCGGCTGGCGAACTGGTCCTTGACGCCGGCGAGCTCGCGGCGCGACTTCTCGACGCCGTCGAGGGCGTGCGCGAGCCGACTCTCGAGATCCCGGACCTGGTCCCGGGTGCGTGTTACGTACTCGTCCACCTGCCGGCGGTTGTACCCGCGCATCACCAGTTCGAAGGGGTCCTGGTGCATCGCATTGGCGAGGATGGCGGTCTGGTCTTCCATGAGTCCTCTAACGCTTCTACTCGGAGGGCTACGAACAGGCGGGTCGGCGATCGTCACCATGGACAGGTCCCTGGCGACGGTCACGCAGAGAGAGAGGGTGGACGTCTCGCGCAGACTCTTGTCCGATCCGGGCGCAGGCGCAAGCCCCGATCCCTCACTGAGAGCAACGAGATCCCTCTGTGACCTCACCGGGGGCTCCGCTGCGTCCCGGATCGGCTCCCAGGGGTCCGGCCGGACGGCTCCGGCCCGGTCTCCCACGAAAGGCTGAATTAGCCCCTTTGCCATTCCCAGTCACGCTTCGGAATGAGACATTGACGTTGCGTGATTGGGCGTTGCGGACCAAGCGGAGCAGTCGGAGGTGGTGGGCGTGTTACGGAGGACGCGTCGCGCGACACCACCACCGGTGACCGCGCCGGCCTGGGAGATGGCGATCGGTCGCATGGAGCGCGCCGTTGAGCGGTACTTCGAGAAGGTCGCGGTGATGCCAGACCGGCGACTGCGACAGGAGCTCCGGGAACTCGGCGCGGGCCTCACCGAGACGGTGGAGCGGCTGGTCGGGGCGGAGAAAGCCGACCCGCTGGTCGGGCATGACCCGCTCACCCGGCGCGCAGTCGGCCGCGCCGCGACGCTCTGCGCGCACGCCACCGAGGCGGCCATGATGGCGGGCGAGGCCAGCTGGCACGGCGAGCTGAAGGACCTGACCCGCTGCCTGGACGCGGTCAGCACCCTCGTGAAGGCGATCCGCGAGCTCACCGACGGCTGCTGCCCGCGGTACTGACCCGGACCTCGGGCGGACTCCCGTTACTGGGCAGGACCCCAGCGCGGCAGGAAACGCCCCCGCAGGCCTGACATGGCCGCGAGCATCGCGTACTCCTGCGTCTGCGCGTCACCGGGCGCCGTGTTCCGCACCATCCGCTCCCGCAGGAAGGCCAGCTCGCTGCCGAGTTCCTGGAAGTCCCGCATGGCGCGGCGGGCCGCCTTACCGCCGGTCCGTGCCGCCCACCCCCGGGAGTCCCTGCGACGCCGCAGAGAGGCGAGCATGATCACCTCGTCGTGCGTCAGCCACCCGGTGCAGCAGTACACGGCCAGGTGCCGGGCGATCAGCCGCCCCTCGCGCCGCCGGGCCAGCACCGCGAGCAGGGCGACCGCCGCGAGCAGCGGCAACTGCACGAGGACGTAGCCGGCCACGAACCCGTTCAGCCCCGACGCCGCTGACAGGTTCCAGCCGCCGTGCAACGCGATCGCCACCAGCCAGCCCGCGACCGGCGCCACCAGCCGCAACAGCGTGCTGCGGGTCCGCGCCGCCACGCCCAGGCCGATCCCCGTGGCCGCGGTGAAGAGGGGATGCGCGAACGGGGAGACGACGCAGCGCAGCACGAACACGAACGCGAGCCCCGACCCGCCGGACTCGGCCAGCGCCCGCCCGAGATAGAGCACGTTCTCGACGAAGGCGAAGCCGATCCCGACCATGCCGGCGTAGACGATCCCGTCCAGGACCCCATCGAACTCGCGACGGCGTAGCAGCAGGATCAGCAGCACCGCCAGGCCCTTGAGCGACTCCTCCACCACCGGCGCGACCAGGATCGCGGCGGCCGTCGGGTCGCCACCGGACGCCCGGATCGCCTGCACCGAGGCGGTGTTGATCACCAACGCGCCGAAGGTGGCCACGCCCGCCCCCCAGGCGAAGGCGAACGCCAGCAGGGACGCGGGCTCGGCCTCGTACCGGTCCAGCCAGAGGAAGGTCGCCACCACGGGGAACACCGGGAAGGCGGCCAGCAGCATCCCTGTCACCAGGCCGAGAGCGCCGGTCTCGCTGGTGATCGCCAGCAACGAGAGCAGGCCGCAGCCGACGGTGACGACCGAGACCGCCACCCAGCCGAGGACCGACAGCACCCCTGGCCGCCGGGGCGCCGGGAGCGGGTGACCCGGCGGCAACCCGGCGGGCACGGCCGGCCGGTAGGGGGTGGATTCACTCACGGGAGGAGGTTATCCAGGGGCGGACGCGGCAGGCCGTCCGACGCGACGGGGACTCCCGCCCCGCCCGGCAGGATCCGCCGTACCTTTGGTGCGCCATGCGATCGGGCCGGATGCCGAAGGTACGGGGATGCGACACGGACAGCGACCGGCCGACGGTGCGCCGCAGGAGGTGCTCGGCTGGGGGACGTTCGGCTCCGTCCTGGCAGCGGTCCTGGTCGCGATCACCGGCAGCGGCTGGATCGCGTCCGTGCTCATCCTCGCCCTCGGCGTCGGGGCGACCGGGTTGCTCTGGCTGGCCGGGAGCCTCTCCGACAGGCCGCGTCGAGCCGGTGAACCCGGCGATGATCAGCAAGGACACCGTTCCGGACGGCACCAGCAGGAGCCGCCCCCCGGTTCTCGCAGTGAGGGGGATCTCGGCGCGTAGAGTGACCGCCGTGGCCAACGGGAACGGCGATCGGTCTCAGGACCGGATCGTGTGGATCGACTGCGAAATGACCGGCCTCGATCTGGTGGCGGATGCCCTGATCGAGGTCGCGGTGCTGGTGACCGACTCCGAGCTGTCGGTGCTCGGGGACGGGATCGACCTCGTCATCCGCCCCCCGCAGGCCGCCGTCGATCAGATGCGCACTGTGGTCCACGACATGCACACCGCCTCGGGGCTGCTCACCGAACTCGAGCACGGGATCACCCTTGCCGAGGCGGAGGACGCCGTCCTCACCTACGTCAAGACCTGGGTGCCCGACCCTCGGAAGGCGCCGCTGGCCGGGAACTCGGTGGCCACCGACAGGGGTTTCCTGGCCCGGGACATGCCAACCCTCGAGACCCACCTGCACTACCGGATCATCGACGTCTCCTCGATCAAGGAACTGGCCCGGCGCTGGTATCCGCGGATCTACTTCGCCTCCCCCGAGAAGCACGGCGGGCACCGGGCCCTGGCCGACATCCGGGAGAGCATCGAGGAGCTGAAGTACTACCGGGAGGCGATGTTCGTGCCGCCCCCCGGGCCGGACTCCGACACGGCCCGCGCGATCGCCGCGAAGTACCGCCGCGTGGTCGACTGATCGGCAGGCAACGGCAGGCAACGACAGGACCGGCGGGATCGGCGGCCTGATAACCCGCGCGGGCCGCCCGCCTGCACCAGGTACACTTCTGCACGCCGCCGGCCCTGTGGCCGGTGCATGGTGGGTGTAGCTCAGCTGGTAGAGCACCGGGTTGTGGTCCCGGGTGTCGCGGGTTCAAGTCCCGTCACTCACCCCAGGAAACGGCAGGTCGTCAGGGGCACTCCCCGAACCGCACCACGCGGTGTGGATGGCCTGGACGTCGCGCGGCGCCGTGCGCTGCACCGGCGCCTTCTCCGCGACCAGGGCGACCTTGCGCACACGCCCTGACCGCAGCCACCTGGTCCACAGGCGATGAGCCGCCAGCAGCTCCTGCAGGGCGCGATCACCGATGTGCGTGGTGATCTCGTCGGCCCTGATCATGAACTGGCGGAGCAGGGAGCCTGCCACGGTGAGGTGCGACCGGGTGCAGTCGTGTTCCCAGCCGACCGGCAGGCCGGCCGACTCCAGCAGGAGGTGGAGGTCGGACACGCCGAGCAGATGCACCGTGTCGGCGTCGGGCATGGCGGCACGTTCGGCCGGCGTGAGCGGCTCCCCCACCTCGAAGGTAGCGGCAAGACGGCCGCCGACCGGCAGGACCCGGGCGATCTCCCCCAGCAACGCCCTCTTGTCCGCGAAGGCGAGCATCGTCTCCAGCAGTAGCACGACCTCGAATTCCCCGCCGGGAAGGGGAGGGACCTGGGCAACCTCGAAACGGGCGGGCAGGGACCGCGTTCGCCGTCGTGCGATGTCGATCGCCGCGGCACTGAGGTCCAGGCCCAGGTAGGTGCAGCTGAACTCCTGCGTGATGAGCCGTCCCGGGCCTGCGATCCCGCAGCACAGGTCCAGCACCGGGACGCCCGGCCCGATGCCGGCGCGTCGCGCCAGGGCCAGGATCTCGCCGGCCCGCATGAAGCCCTCCTGCCCGACGTATTCGCCCGGCGGATAAGCCGCGCTGCGGGCCCTGTGCAGGCCCGTCACAAAGGGCGCCCGATCGTCCTGCCTCATCCGGCCGGCCTCCGGTCAGGCCGGGTGCGGCGGCGCGGGACGGGCGGGCGAGCCGAGCAGCATGAGCCAGGCCCCCGGCAAGACGGAGACGACTGCGAGCAGGCCGAAGGCAGCCGACGTCGTGACGCCTGCCGCCGCCGTCTGACCCAGGCCCGCGAACGCGTAGGCCGTCGCGGCCTCCCGCGGCCCGAACCCGCCGAACCCCACCGGCACCGAGCCTCCGGCCATCAGGAACATCGCGACACCCAGCACGTTCCTTACCCCGTGCACTGTGCCGAGAGCTGCGGCAGCCACGGCGAACATGGCTGTCAGCGAGGCCATGACCAGCAGCGACCAGCCCAGAACGAGAACCCGGGCCCGCATCGGCAACCGGGCCAGACCCGGCACGGCGACCGCCATGGCGACCACGGCCAGGGCAAGGATCAGGCCGCTGAGGGCCCGGTTCACTGAATAGGCCGCCGCGGCCGTGGCCAGCAGCAGCAACATCGTCCCGACGGCCCGTTCGACGACCACCGATCCCGCCGCCGAACGCAGAACCCTGCCGCGCCCTGGCGCGCCGTAGCCGTGATGGCGTTGATGGTCGGAGCCTCGACGCCACGCCCGGACGGCATCCCCCGCCAGTCCGCCGGGCAGGGCGGTGTTGAGGAACGCCGACCGGTAGCACTCCTGCACCGCCCTGATCCGGGTCAGGCCCGCGGCGGATCCGAACCCCCGTGCGACCGTCCGCCATCTCAGCGCCTGCGCCGTGGTGGTGATCAGACCAAGGAGCAGTGCCGCCGCGATCGGAATCGGCCTCAGAACGTGGCCTGCCCGGACGAAGGGATCTGCGCCGACCCGGAGCGCGAGGATCGCGAAGAGCAGGATCGGGGCCACGCGACGCGCCCAGCCCAGGGCACGCGTGCCGAGCGATCGCCGTCCGGGGGCATCGGCAACCGAGGCAGTCACCTCACCCGCCACCGGGCGATCGCGGAGCCGATGCATGCCCGAGAAACGGACCCCGGGCCGCCCTGGTTCACGGCAGGGTTGGCGGCAGGGTCTACGCCAGGGTCGATGGCAGGGTTGGCATCGAGCCTCGGATGTATTGCCCTGAGGTCATGCGGGCCGTGGCGGCACCCGCGTCAACTGCCCCGCGCAGCGGATCCTCGCCGATCTCCACCTGGCGACCGGCAGTCTCACGGTGTTCATGCTCGCCAGCGGGCTGCTGCTTGCCCCGCTCGCCTACGCGAGCTGGATGCTCGTCGAGCGCCCATGCCTGAAGGCCAAGTCCTGGACCCCGGGCTGGATCTCGGGTGGCAACTCCTCACGCCCTGGCCTTGCGTCGCTGGATCGCCGGTGCCTGCGACCCGACGCGGCCCAGAGCGACCAGGCAGGCGAGGGCTGCGATCCCCTCCGCGACCAGGCTCACCGTCTTCTCGGTGTACCACAACGGTTCATACATATTGGGAATCGGGCCGATCGCACCGACGTCGACGTACCGGTAGAGCAGGACCGCGACGACGCCGCCAGCAGCCACCAGGAACGCCATGGCCGCCGTCCAGCGGCGCGGGATCAGCACCAGGATCAACGCGACGAGCGCCAGCGCACCCTCGAGCCGGAAGAGGCCCCCCTGCGTGATGTGCGGGGTGCCGTGGCCTCGTACGAAGTCGTAGCCCGAGGCGAGGTGCCAGTGCACGTAGACATCGACGGCAAGCCCCGCTGCGGCGACAACCCGCGCCGCCCAGGTCACGGGCCTCATGGCTGAACATCCCGCGCGGGCGTGCCTGGACGCCTCCGCCGTTCGCAGACTCCTGGTGTCATGGCCGACCTCCTAGAACGACTCGTCATGGCTGCTGAGGAGCGGATCTTCGCTCCAGGGTGATCACGTCTCGGCCGAAGGAGATGATGAGCAGGCCCAACGCCGACGCGACGACCGCTCGTCCGAGCGGCAGCGGGACGGCGGGGGCCAGTGAGATCGCGAACGCGATGCCCTGGACGGCAGCCACCCGTCGGCGGAACTGGCTGAAGTCCAGCCGCCCCCGCAGCCGCGGCCGCAACGCTCCGGCGGCCAGGAACGCATAGCGCATCAGGCCGATCGCCAGGACCCACCACCCCAGCCAGCGGGCCGTGGCGAGCGAGAGCACGAACAGGAGCGCCGCGTCGATCTCCCCGTCCAGGCGGGCGCCCGCCGCCGATACCGTCCCCGTCGCACGGGCCACCCGCCCGTCAACCCCGTCCAGGACGAGGGCCGGCACCAGGAGCGCCAGGAACGGCCAGGACCTCCCGCCGAGATCCCCTGTGAGGCTTCCGCCGGCCAGCACCGCGCAGCCACCGCCGAGAACCGCCCGGGCGAGGGTCACCCGGTCCGCCGGACCGCTCCGCCCGCCCGGACGCCGAACCACCGACACCCCCGCCGCGAGCACGATCCCCAGTCCCAGGGCGACACCCGCGCAGACGCCGAGCGACCAGCCGTTCGACATCGCGAGGGCGACCCCCAGAACGGTGCAGGCACCCACGGCGGCGACCGCGTCACGGACCCCCGCGCCGGGCGCGGTCGCCGGGACGGCGGATTCGATGGCTGTCACGGGCGACCTCCTCCGTCCTGGCTCCCAGCCGTCAGCGGTCAGTGCCGTCTCGTGGAAGTACGGACCGGGTGGCTGAGAGGTTCACGGGAACCTCGGCATCCCGCCTCACGGTGGTCGCGGGTCAAGGTCGTCGTGGGTGCCCTCGACGTCCTGGCACTGCCCCGGTGAACCGGCCGGCAGTCGGATCCGTCTGATGGGGCAGCGCCAGTCGAGGGAGCGATCATGACGCAAGCGCGGCCGGTGTCCGGTACTCGCACGCCGCCGTCCAGGCCAGGACCGCTGGCGGACCTTGGACGCCGCTGGGCGCGGGTCCGTCAGGTCCTGAAGATCCGCCGACTCGTGACGGTCCTGGCCGGCCTGCTGATCTGGCTCGCGCTGCTGCTGCCGGTCGCGGCGCCCGGACACGCGCCCTCGACCGGTCCCGCCGTGCCGGTCGAGGTGCTCATCGTCGTCCTGCCCGCCCTGGTTCTCACCCGGCGGACCCGCGCTGTTGTCACCCTCGTGCTGGGCGGCCTGATCGGAGTGCTGACCGTCCTGGGCCTGCTCGACCTCGCCTTCGAAGTCGTCCTGGATCGACCGCTCGACCCGGTGGCCGACTGGCCGCTGCTCGGGTCGGGCGAGGACTACCTGACCGCCACCGGCGGGAGGGTCCTGGCCGTGGGCGTCACCCTGCTCGTCGTCCTCGCGGTCCTCGCTGTGATCGCCGTGGCAACGGCCTGTGTGCTGCGCCTGGTCACCGTGGCGTCCCGGCACCGCCGCGGCGCTACCGCCGCCGCCCTGGTCGTCGCCACGGTGTGGTTGGCCTGTTTCGCCCTCGACCTGCGCAGCTCCCCCAGCGTTCCGGTGGCGGCCTCCGACGAGGTGCACCGCGTGGACTCCCTAGTGACGCGAATCCGGACCGGGGTCAGGTCCGAAAAGGAGTTCACAGCGCAGCTGGGGACCGATCGCTTCGCCGGGGTCGCTCCGGCTCGCCTGTTGTCCGGGCTGCGAGGCAAGGACGTGATCCTCGTCTTCGTCGAGAGCTATGGCCGCAGCGCCGTGGAGGACCCCGGCATCGACAGCGGCGTCCTGTCCGTCCTCCGCACGGCCTCGGGGCGCCTGCAGGCCGACGGGTTCGGCGCGCGGAGCGCGTGGCTGACCTCGCCGACCTTCGGTGGCGGCAGCTGGCTGGCGCACTCCACCCTGCTGTCAGGGACCTGGGTCAGCGACCAGACCCGGTACGTCACGCTGGTGAACAGCCGCCGGCTCACCCTCACCGGGGCCTTCCGGGGGGCAGGCTGGCGCACCGTCGCCGAAATGCCCTCGGTGAAGAAACCCTGGCCGGAGGGCTCCTTCTACCGGTACACGACCACCTATCCGTTCGCCCGCCTGGGCTACCGCGGCCCGGGGTACGCCTGGGCCACGATGCCGGATCAGTACGCCCTCGCCGCCCTGCAGCGCAAGGAACTGCAGGCACCGCACCCACCCGTGATGGCCGTGGTCGAGCTGGTGTCCAGCCACGCGCCCTGGACCAGGATCCCGCCCCTCGTCCCGTGGCAGAGCATCGGCGACGGCTCGCAGTTCGCGCACCTGCCGGTCAACGACACCGGCGCCTCGCTCACCGACCGGAACCGGCTACGTGCGGGATACGCGCAGTCGATCGAGTACTCGTTGAGCGCCCTGCTCGACTTCGTCCGGCAGGTCTCGACCCCGCACACGGTGGTGGTCTTCCTCGGCGACCATCAGCCGGCGACGACAGTCACCGGGTTCGGAGTCCCCCACGACGTCCCGATCACCATGGTCACCAAGGATGCGGCCGTGCTCGACAGCATCGGTGGCTGGGACTGGACCCCTGGCCTGATCCCGACCCCCGACGCCCCGCGCTGGCCGATGGACGCCTTCCGGGACCGCTTCCTGTCCGCATTCACACCGAAATTCACACCGAAATTCACACCGAAATTCACACCGGGACTCGCACCGGGACTCGCACCGGCACTCACGCCGAACCCGTCCGCCTCGAGCCGGGTCGCACCTTGATCGTTGCGGCTACCCGACGCCCGGCTCAGGCGACCTTCTGGTACCTCTCGGCCGTCGCGCCGCAGATCGGGCAGGCCTCGCTCGGCTTGCCGATCTCCACGTGTCCGCACACCGGGCAGTAGTAGACGTCAGCCGTCGCGAGATCCTGACCCGAGAGAACCGATTCCAACGCCTCCTGGTAGAGCTCGGCGTGGACGATTTCGGCCTTGAGCGCCATCCCGATCATCGCCTTGCCGCGGTGGCCTTCCTTCTCCGCCTGCTCGAGCATGGGCGGATACATCTCGGTGTGCTCGAAGGTCTCGCCGGCCACGGCGTCCTTGAGGTTGTCGACCGTGCTGCCGACGCCGCCCATCGACTTCAGGTGGCCGAGGGCATGGACCGTCTCCGCCTCGGCGGCCGCGCGGAAGAGGCGAGCAACGTTGGGGAAGCCGTCCTGCTCGGCCTTCTTGGCATAGGCGAGGTACTTGCGGTTCGCCTGGCTCTCACCGGCAAAGGCGGTCTTGAGGTTCTCAAGGGTAGTAGGCATGCGAAATTTCTCCTTGGCCGGTGGAGCGTCGAACTCCGTTGGGAACGTCTGACCAGCGCTGATGATGCTATGAGGTCAGGCGGGCCGCTCACCCCGGCAGTCAGGCGTGTACATACTCACATCACTCTCGGCAGCCTGTCGGCGCTCGCCGGAAACGGAGCTGGCTTCCGGCGTGATCGGCCGCCGCCCTCAGCGCTCGGCGGCGCGCTGGGCAAGCCAGTCCGCGTACGAGGGGCCGGCCAGGACGGCGAGCGGCCCGGGCAACAGCCCGCCGTTCTCGAACCGGTCCCGGTCGGGGTCGGCAGGGTCGCTCACTTCCTCGACCCGGGCCGGCCCACCACGCCGGGCGGCCAGCAGGCGCGCGACGTCGGCCAGCCTCTCCTCGCGCGGCCCGGCGACCTCAGGGATCGGCGCCCCGCCGTTCTCGGCAGCGGGACCGGTAGCCAGGTCGACCAGCTGCTCGGCAACGGCGCGGGCGGCAACGAGCTGCGTGCGCATCACCGGCAGGTAGGCCACATCACCCTGGGTGCCCCAGTCGACCAGCTGCTCGACGAACTCGTGGAACTGCGCCGCCCGGAGGATCTGCGCCGGAACGGGACCGGCCAGCGCAGCCTGCTCGTGCGCGAGCTTCGCGGCGTTGTAGCCGGTGGTGGATCCGTCGATGCCGATGATCGACACAATGACGATGCGGCGCACGCCCGCTCGCCTGCCCGCCCGCTGCAGGTTCCGCGCCGCGGTCGTGAAGAACTCAGCGGCGGCCCACTGCTCGGGCGAGGGCGCGGTGGCCGTATCGATGATCACCTCCGCGCCGGACACCGCCGCGTCGAGCCCCTCGCCCGTGATGACGTCCACGCCGGTGGCGCGTGACATTGCGACAACCTCGTGGCCCTGTTCGTGCAGGACGTCGACGACGTAGTGGCCGACACGTCCGGTGGCGCCGGCGACTGCGAGCTTCATCTCGGGGTTCCCTTCGGTGATCGGTGCCTCTCGACGAGATGACGGTCCGCGGCGCGCGAAGGTAACAGGCGACCTCAGATCTCGAGCTGAAGGTCCAGACCGGCCAGCCGGTCGGGGTCGGAGATCGCATTGATCTCGACGATGTGCCCGGCCGACACGGTGAACGCCATGATCGACATCGGACGCCCGTCCGGTGCCGCAGCGAGCATGCCCGGTGCGCCGTTGACGAGGACAGGTCGGGCCGACGCTGCGAGCCCGGCGAACATCACGGCGCGGCCGGCAACGGCCGAAGCGCCCGTGATCACCCTCAGCGGACCGCCCGTGTCGGCGCGCAGCACGACGTCCGGATCGAGCACCGCCAGAAGTGCCTCGAAGTCACCGCCGCGGGCTGCGGCGAGAAACGCCTCGACCACCCGCCGCTGCTGACCGATGTCGGCATCCGGCGCCGGCGCACCCCGTACCCGCCGACGGGCACGGCTCGCGAGCATCTTGGTGGCGTCCGGAGAACGCCCCACGATCGTCGCGACCTCCTCGAACGGCATGGCGAACATGTCGTGCAGCACGAACGCGAGCCGCTCGGCCGGGCTCAGCGTGTCGAGCACGATGAGCAGAGCCAGACCCACCGAGTCTGCGAGCACCGCATCCGCCGCTGGATCGTCGCCGGCGCTCACCACAGGGTCCGGCAGATGAACGCCGAACAGCTCCTCGCGCCGGGTCGTGCGCGCGCGCAGCATGTCCAGGCACACCCGGCCCACGACGGTGGTGAGCCAGCCGCCGAGGTTGTCGATAACGGCCGCGTCGGACCGCTCCAGGCGCAGCCACGCTTCCTGCACCGCGTCCTCGGCCTCGCTGACCGAGCCGAGCATCCGGTAGGCAACCGCCCGCAGGCGGCGGCGATCCGCTTCGAATCGTCGGACCAACTGGTCGCGTTCGTCCATCGTCACCTCGCCGGATCCTCTTTTCCCCACCGCCGCTGTATGAGAACAACATGACGATCGCACGGGCGCGCAGGTAACAAGGGTGGAGGCGCCGATCAGCGGCCCCACCGGGCGATCCCGAGCAGGTGCGGCCCGGCCGGTGACGTCAGCATCATCGACGCCGACCAGACGCGGCGCCGCCTTGTCCAGCTGAATCCGGCCGCGTCGATGGCAACAGCGGTGTCCCGCGCGGTGTGGCAGCCGCCGAGCAGCCGAGGCCAGCCGGCCACGTCGACCAGGCGTTGCGCGGCCAGACCGAGTGCGCTCCTGGCCGCAACATGCTCGAACACCCGCAGTTCGCCACCGGGACGGAGCACTCGCGCGGCCTCGCGCAGGGCGGCAGCGGGATCGGGGACGCTGCACAGAACCTCGGCCATCACCACGGCATCGGCGCACGCGTCCGGCAACGGCAGGCGCTCGGCGGTGCCCTCCACCACCTCGACCGGGACACCGGCGCCCGAGGCCACGCCCTCCGCCGCGCGACGCGAGTCGGCGTCCGGCTCGACCGCGATGAGCCGCTGCACGCCCGGCGGGTAGCGGGCGAACAGCCGGCCCCGCCCGCATCCCACCTCGACCACCACGCCGCCGGTCCCCGCCAGCAACTCGTCGTGCAGCGCTGCCAGCCGCTGGTCCGGACGGCGCTCGGCTCGGCGCAGGATCCAGCGCAGGAGGACGGTCACGTTCCCGGAGTCTGCCAGCCGCCGGCACCCGGCCGGCCGAGCCGTCGTCCTGGGCGAGCCGTCGTCCTGGGCGAGGATGACCGGCATGACACGTCAGGATTCAGCGGCCGAACCGCTGCCCACCGACAGCCACGTGCACAGCGAATGGTCCTGGGATGCCCTGGCTGGGTCGATGCGGCGGACGTGCCGGCGGGCCCTGGAGCTCGGCCTACCCGCGGTGGCGTTCACCGAGCACGCGGACTTCACCCCGTGGACGGTGGATCGCGAGGGCAGGGACCTGACGGACCTGCCCGCTCCCTGGGCGGGCAGGATCACGGACGGGGTGTTCACTCCTGCCCGCTTGGAGGTCGAGGGGTACCTGGCATGCCTGGACAGCTGCCGTGAAGCCTTCCCGTCCCTGCGGATCCTGTCCGGCGTCGAGTTGAGCGAGCCGCACTGGCACGACGAGCGGGTTCGAGAGCTGCTGGGTGCCGGACGGTTCGAGCGGATACTGGCGTCCGTACACGCTCTCGCGGCCGATGCCGGGTTCCGTGAGATCGGCGACCTGTACGTGGTTCGCCCGCCCGAGGACGTGGTCCGCGGCTACCTCGACGAGGTGGTCCGGCTGGTGGAGGGGTTCGACGGCTTCGAGGTACTGGCACACATCGACTACCCGATCAGGTACTGGCCCGGTGGCGCGTCCTGCTTCGACCCCGAGCCTCTGGCGGAACCCTTCCGGGCTGCCCTGTCGGCACTGGCCCGGTCCGGTCGAGCACTGGAGATCAACACCAGGCTTCCGCTGGCCCCGGCCGTCCTCCGCTGGTGGCGGCGCGAGGGCGGCCAGGCCGTGACGTTCGGCAGCGACGCGCACGACCCCGACAGCCTCGCGCACGGATTCCGCGAGGCCGCCGCGATGGCCCGGGCGCACGGCTTCCGGCCCGGGAACGACCCGTACGAACCCTGGCCCCGCGACTGACGCGGCGTGGCAGACCCCGCCGGGTGGGGAGCCGTTCCGTCCAGTGGCAACGGGGTTGACATCCCGATCTGGCGCCCCGATCTGGCGTCCCCGCGATCGAGCGAGTAGGCATGAGGTATGGCAGATGTGCGCACAGCATGGAATGAGGCAGGCGAGCGGCTCAGCGGCCTGGGCCTGAGGCTGAAGCTGCATTACGAGCAGCAGCGCGAGCCCGAGGACGAGAGCCGTCCCGAGGTCAAGGATGCCGTCAAGGACGCCGTGAAGCGGCTGGCCGAGGCGGTGCACGACACCTTCGAGGCAATGGGCACCGCGGCGAAGGACCCGACGGTGCGCGACGACGTCAAGCAGGTCGGGCAGTCCCTGTCCGATGCGCTCGGAGCCACCTTTGCCGAGGTGTCGGACGATCTGCGGCGCGCGTTCGGCAAGCGCGGCGGCGAGGCCGGCGGCGAGACGCCCGCGGAAGCGGCTGAGGGCAGCGCGAAGGCTGAGGGCGGCGCGAAGGCTGAGGGCAGCGCGAAGGCTGAGGGCAGCGCGAGCAGCACCCAAGGCGGCACCGCCTCGGAAGCCTCCACCGCCGAGG
Source organism: uncultured Actinomycetota bacterium (assembly GCA_963740575.1). Taxonomy (GTDB): domain Bacteria; phylum Actinomycetota; class Actinomycetes; order Actinomycetales; family Kineosporiaceae; genus CAVUET01. The sequence goes on from CAVUET010000003.1 coordinate 1,294,007, forward strand.
ACGGATCGGGCGACCAGCCGCGGGTCGAGCCGTGGGGCACGCCCTGACGGTCGACGACTGAACGCAATGCACAGGTAGACCGCAGCCGTCACCCAGCCTCGCGCCCGATCCTGAAGCGGTCGCGAGGTAGGTGAATGCCATGTCCGTACGTCTGGGAACCATCGCAACTCTCGAGCCACCGCAGTCCGGACCAGGTGCCGGGACGGCGGCCGAGGAACGGATCCGGCCGATCCCGCCCGGGCCGGCCCCGGGTGACGCAGGCGGCTCCGGGCCCGGCTCGACGGCTCCCACCGGGCTGGCAAGAGCCCGCCGGCCCCGGCGCCGGGGCCGGCGGGCTCTTGCCGCGACCGGCCTTGTCGTGGTGACCTCGCTGGTCGGCACGACGGCCGGTGTGAGCGTGACCGCTCTGCTCGCCGACCCGAGTACGACCGGCGCCTCGGCGGCGCGGTCCTCGACAGCCTCCTCCTCGACGACGTCAACCTCGTCCTCGGCGTCCACGTCCGGGACCACCTCGGCGTCAGGGTCGGGAACCGACCTCTCAGCGGTGGTCAGTGCCGTGCTGCCGAGCGTCGTCTCGATCACCGTCACGCTGCCGGGCGGGACGGGCGCGGGCAGCGGCATCGTGCTGACGAGCACCGGGTTGATCCTCACCAACAACCACGTGATCGAGGCCGCCGCGAGCGGCGGCGGAACGCTGAAGGTCACCTTCTCTGACGGCAGGGTGGCGCCGGCCACCGTCGTCGGGCGGGACGCCGCGGCCGACATCGCCGTGATCAAGGCGCAGGGCGTTTCGGGGGTCACCCCGGCGACACTCCGGTCCGGGTCCGGCGTCCAGGTCGGTGACCAGGTGCTCGCGATCGGCAACCCGCTCGGTCTGGGCGAGACGGTCACGTCCGGCGTCGTCTCCGCTCTGAACCGGACCGTGCAGGCGGGCAGTGACACCGGCGGTTCCGGGCGAGCCTCCACGGTGACGCTGAGGAACGTGATCCAGACGGACGCGGCGACCAACCCCGGCAACTCCGGCGGGGCCCTGGTCGACACCAGCGGGCACGTCATCGGGATCATGTTCGCCAACGCGAGCACCAGCCAGAACTCGGGCAGCATCGGGATCGGTTTCGCCATCCCGATCGACACCGCGAAGACGGTGGCCCAGCGCCTGATCAGCGCCGCCTCCGCCGGGTGACGCAGGCCCGGGTCGGGGCGGATCGCCGGCTGGCGCACCATCACGAAGCTTGACACCGGGCTCGTTCGCCATCCGCCGGGGCCGCCGTCGAGAATGGGAGGATCAGGCCGGGCAGCAGCACCGGCCCGGCGCCCACCGGCAGGAGCCATCCCCGTGCCCGACGACCGAGCCCCCGACGATCAGGCCGACCACGCCGATCGGACTGACCACGCCGAACAGGCCGATCCGCAGCACTCCCCGGCCTCCGACCCGGCGGCGCCGGTGGCCGTCCCCGCCGGGGGCGGGCTGCCGTACGGCACGGAGGGTCATCCGCAGCGGTGGGCCATCCTCGGCGTGCTCGTGGTCAGCCTGCTGATCGTGGTGCTGGACAACACCGTCCTGAACATCGCCCTGCCCACGATCCAGCGCGACCTGGGCGCCTCGCAGAGCCAACTGGTCTGGACCGTCGACGCCTACATCCTGGCCTTCGCAGCCCTGCTGTTCACCTGGGGCGTTCTCGGCGACCGATACGGTCGCAAGCGGATCCTGATGATCGGCCTGACCGTCTTCGCGATCGGCTCGGCGCTGTCGTCGATCTCGACGAACCCGGTGCAGCTGATCACCTTCCGGTCGCTGATGGGGCTCGGCGGCGCGGCCGTGATGCCGGTGACCCTGGCGATCATCACCGTGGTCTTCCCACCACGCGAACGGGGGCGCGCGATCGGCACCTGGGCCGGTGCCGTCGGGGCGGCCATCGCGCTCGGGCCCGTCCTCGGCGGGCTGCTCCTGCAGAACCCTCAGTGGTTCCACTGGCTGATCGGCAACGACTGGGGCTCGGTCTTCCTGATCAACGTGCCGATCATCGCGGTCGGCATGTTCGGCATCGTGCGGGTGGTCCCGGAGACCCGGAACCCGAACCCGCAATCCCTCGACCCGGTCGGGCTGACGCTGTCGATCTGCGGACTGGTGCTGCTGGTCTACGGCATCATCCACGCCGACGACACCCTGGACTGGCTGGTCCCCTCGGTGCTCGTACCGATCGGGGCGGGGCTCGCCGTGCTCGCCGTGTTCGTGCTGCTCGAGCGGCGCAGCACGCACCGCAGCTTCGACGTCACCCTGTTCCAGAACCGGGGGTTCGCGGTCAGCCTGACGGCGGTGAGCCTGGCGTTCTTCGCCATGTCCGGGGTGACCTTCACACTGCCGTTCTACCTGCAGGTGGTGCGGGGCTACTCGACCCTGACCGCCGGGCTGTGCTTCCTGCCGTTCGCGGTCGCCCAACTGCTCGCGGCGCCGCGCAGCGCCAGCATGGTCAGCCGCTTCGGGGAGCGGGCCGTGATCGCCGTCGGCCTGGCCATCGTGATCGTCGCCATCGTCGCGCTGGCTCTGATCGAGACGAGCACGCCCCTGTGGTTCGTGCTGGTCGACTTCTTCGTCTTCGGCTTCGGGATGGGCAACGTGATCGCCCCCGCGTCGACGGTCATGCAGAACTCGCTGCCGCTGGCGAGGGCGGGCGCCGGGTCGGCCGTGCAGAACACGGTCAGGCAGGTGGCCGGCGCCCTCGGGGTGGCCATCATCGGCACGGTGCTGGCCACCCGGTACGCGACCAACCTCGCGCCCGACCTGGCCCGGCTGCCGGCGTCCGTGCCCCAGGCCGCCAGGGCGGCGTTGTCGTCGTCGGTCGCCACCGTCCCGACCGTCGTCTCCCGGGCACGCGAGCTGGGCGCACCCGAGAGCCTGATCGAGCAGCTACGCTCGGGCGCGTTCTCGGCGTTCATCCGGGCCTCGCACGTGACCACCTGGATCAGCGCGGGGATGCTGGTGGTCGCCGAGATCGCGGTGATCAGGCTGCTGCCCCGGCGCATCGCCCAGCGCGACGAGGCCCATCAGGAGGCGGCCCCCACCGTCCCCGTCAGGGACTGACGCCGGCCGCCCGGCCGGAGGGAAGACGGCGCTTCACCGGTGCGTGTCGCGACCCTGGTTTCTCGCTACGACCAGTGCAACCATCGTTACTGAGCCCTTGGTCCCCGGTACGGGTCCGGTACTACAGGCATCGTGGTGGCCGGGCCGGCTGAGTGGGCCGGCACTCCTCACGAAAGGGCCCGTGTGCCGATGTATGTGCGCGACTTTGCCGAGGGCAACAAGGACCAGAAGGACCTGTTGGGGGGCAAGGGCGCCAACTTGGCCGAGATGACGAACCTCGGCCTTCCCGTGCCCCCCGGATTCATCATCACCACCGAGGCGTGCCGCTACTTCCTGTCCCATGGAGCCGAGCCGCCCGAGCTCGCCGCCGAGGTGGAGCAACACCTGGTGGCACTTGAGACGAGGGCGGGCCGCCTGCTGGGACAGCCGGGCGACCCGCTCCTTGTATCCGTACGTTCCGGCGCCAAGTTCTCGATGCCCGGCATGATGGAGACGGTCCTCAACGTCGGCCTGAATGACGAATCGGTGCGCGGCCTGGCCAAGATCGCCGAGAACGACCGGTTCGCCTGGGACTCCTACCGTCGCCTGGTGCAGATGTTCGGCCGTACCGTGCTGGGTATCGACGGCGCCCGCTTCGAGCACGCCCTCGACCAGGCCAAGGCGGCCAAGGGCACGACCAGCGACCTCGACCTCGACGCCAGCGACCTGGAGAAGCTGGTCGCCGTCTTCAAGGACATCGTCCGTGACGCCACCGGCTCCACCTTCCCGCAGGACGCCCGCACGCAGCTGACCATGGCCGTCCAGGCGGTGTTCCGCTCCTGGAACACCGAGCGCGCCCAGCTCTACCGGCGCCAGGAGAAGATCGCCGACGACCTGGGCACTGCGGTCAACATCGTCCAGATGGTGTTCGGCAACCTCGGTTCGACCTCCGGCACCGGCGTCGCGTTCACCCGTGACCCCGCCACCGGCCGCTCCGGCGAGTACGGCGACTACCTGGCCAACGCCCAGGGCGAGGACGTCGTCGCCGGCATCCGTAACACGCTCAGCCTGGCCGACCTGTACAACCTCGACCCGGCGTCGCACGACGAGCTGCTGCGGATCATGCGCACGCTGGAGGCCCACTACAAGGATCTCTGCGACATCGAGTTCACCATCGAGCGCGGCAAGCTCTGGATGCTGCAGACCCGGGTCGGCAAGCGCACCGCGGCTGCCGCGTTCCGGATCGCCACGCACCTCGTGGACGAAGGCGTCATCGACATGGACACGGCGCTGACCCGTGTCTCCGGTGAGCAGCTGGCGCGGCTGATGTTCCCCCAGTTCGACCCCAAGGCGAGCCGGCAGCTGCTGGCCAAGGGCATGGCGGCCAGCCCTGGTGCGGCCGTCGGCAAGGCGGCGCTCGACTCCCAGACCGCCATCGAGTGGGCTGCACAGGGCGAGGAAGTCATCCTGGTCCGGCGCGAGACCAACCCCGATGACCTCGGCGGCATGGTCGCGGCGCGGGGCATCCTGACCAGCCGTGGTGGCAAGACGTCGCACGCCGCCGTGGTGGCCCGGGGCATGGGCCGGACCTGTGTCGTCGGCGTCGAGGCCCTGCAGGTGGACACCCAGCGCCGCGAGGTGACCGCGCCGGATGGCAAGGGCTTCGCCGAGGGCGACCTGATCTCCATCGACGGCAGCTCCGGCGAGGTCTTCCGGGGCGCGGTGCCGGTGGTGCCGAGCGCGGTCGCGCAGAGCCTGCGCGGAGAGGCGCACTCCGAGGTCGACGAGGACGAGCGCGACCTGCTCGACTCTGTCGGCCGCCTGATGGCGCACGCCGACGCGCGCCGCCGGATGGGTGTGCGGGCCAACGCCGACACGCCTGACGACGCCGCCCGCGCCCGCGGTTTCGGGGCTGCGGGCATCGGCCTGTGCCGGACCGAGCACATGTTCCTCGGCGAGCGGCGGACCATCGTCGAGCGGGTGATCCTCGCCCAGACGGACGCCGAGCGCAACGCCGCCCTGGCCGAGCTGCTCCCGCTGCAGCGCGACGACTTCAAGGGCATCCTCGGCGCGATGGACGGTCTGCCGGTCGTGATCCGCCTGCTCGACCCGCCACTGCACGAGTTCCTGCCCGACCTGACCGAGCTGTCGGTCCAGGTCGCGCTGGACGAGTCGGCGAAGACGCCCGACGAGCACCGCCAGCTGCTGCTGAAGCAGGTCCGGCGCATGCACGAGCAGAACCCGATGCTGGGCCTGCGCGGGGTTCGCCTGGGCCTGGTCGTGCCCGACCTGTTCCAGCTGCAGGTGCGGGCCGTCGCCGAGGCGGCCGCCCAGCTCATCAAGGAGGGCGTCCACCCCGAGCCGGAGATCATGGTCCCGCTCGTGGCGGCCGTGGAGGAGCTCGCCATCATCAGGCAGGAGAGCGAGAAGACGCTGGCCGCCGTGGCCGCCGAGACCGGCGTCGACCTGGACATCCCGATCGGCACCATGATCGAGCTGCCGAGGGCCTGCCTGACGGCCGGGCCGATCGCCGAAAAGGCGGACTTCTTCTCCTTCGGCACGAACGACCTGACCCAGACCACGTGGGGGTTCAGCCGCGACGACGTCGAGGCGGCCTTCTTCCCGCAGTACCTCGACCACGGCGTGTTCGAGACGAGCCCCTTCGAGTCACTCGACCGGACCGGCGTCGGCCGGCTGGTCGGGCTGGCGGTCACGGAGGGCAAGCAGGTCAAGCCGGACATGACAGTGGGTGTCTGCGGCGAGCACGGCGGTGACCCCGACTCGATCCACTTCTTCGAGTCGATCGCGCTGGACTACGTGTCCTGCTCGCCGTTCCGGGTGCCGGTGGCCCGGCTCGAGTCCGGCCGCGCCAGCGTGCTCGGCTCGTCGGCGGTGGCCAGCGACAGCCGCTGAGCTGAACCACCCGTTCACCCCTGCGGCGGATGCGATTCCCGCCGCAGGGGTGAACGGTGCACTCCAGCAGGTGGCGCGCCGTGGCCCGCTGTCAAGCCGGTGTGCCACGGTGTCGACACCGTGCGCAGAGCAGTTCGGCCGACACCTCGGGGGGAGGCAGTGGCGGATGGCCTCACGGCGGACGATGGACGGCAACCAGGACCCACTCGCAGCGGTCGACGTGATGTCGCAGCTCGCTGATCGCCTTCCCCTGTGTCTGATCATGGATCTGGTCATGCCGCAGGGCCCGCACTCGGCCGAGCTGCTGGCCGCCGAGAACCCCGCCGGCCGCCAGCCGTGACCGGCGGCCAGGCACAACCTTCCGACACGCGAACCGATTTCCTGGCCGGCCAGCCCGGCTGCTAATGTCAACTCCCGTTCGCGCCGTTAGCTCAATTGGCAGAGCAGCTGACTCTTAATCAGCGGGTTCGGGGTTCGAGTCCCTGACGGCGCACCACCCTTCAGGTCAGAGCGTTACCCCGCGGCCCCGTGGCCCGGGGCCCCACGGCCTGCAGCGCCGAATGCGACGTTTCCCCACGGTGATCGCTACACGTCCCGGGCGGACCGTCGGCGAACGTCGCACTCGAGGCGGGCGGCCAGGCACGATTCGCGCCAGCAGTCGCCAGCAGTCGCCAGGACGCGACCGGAGCGGGCACGATGCCGCTATGGACGAGGAGATGGTCGCCGGATACCTGGAGCGGCTCGGGATGCCACGACCGTCGAGGTCGGACGCCGGGGCCCTGGCCGCCCTGCACCGGGCGCACCTGGACCGCGTGCCGTTCGAGAACCTCTCGATCCACCTCGGCGAGCCGCTCTCGCTGGACTCGGCCGACCTGATCGACAAGATCGTCACGCGCCAGCGGGGTGGCTTCTGCTACGAGCTCAACGGCGCGTTCGCGATGCTGCTGGCGGCGCTGGGCTTCCGGGTGGGCCGGCTCGCCGCCCGCGTGGCCTCACCGGCGGGGCTCGGGCCACCGCTGGATCACCTGGTGCTGTTGGTGCATCCGGACGACGGCAGCGGTCCGTGGCTGGCGGACGTCGGCTTCGGTGATCATGCCGCACTCCCGATTCGGTTCGACCTGCGGACGGACCAGCCCGACCCGGCCGGCACCTTCCGGCTCGCCGACGCCCCGCCGGACGACATCGACGTACTGCGCGACAGCACGGTGCGCTACCGCGTCGAGCGTCGCGAGCGCGAGCTGTCCGAGTTCGCCGCGATGTGTTGGTACCAGGAGCATTCGCCACAATCGCACTTCACCCGGAACCTGGTGTGCTCCCGGCTGGCTGACGGCGAACGGGTGTCGATCAGTGGCCGGACCCTGATCCGGACCAGGAACGGGGTTCGCTCCGAGCAGCCCCTGCCCGCCGATCACGACCTGCTCCAGGCCTTCCAGGACCACTTCGACATCCGGCTGGCTCGCGTCCCCGAGATCGTTGCCGCCGATCAGCCGGCGGGCACCTGAGCGCGGTCCGCGGCGCGGGTACAATTCCTGGCGCATGATCGCCGCAGGGCAGCCGGGCCTCGACCTTCCGGGCACGGGCATCTGGTGACCAGCCCTTCCGGGCCGGCCGTCGCGCGATCTCGGGGTCGGATGTCCACTGGGAGGCGCCGTGATCTTCGCTACCGAGGGTCTGCCACTGCTGCTGGAGATCGGCCTGCTGATCTTCTGCCTCATCGACGTGATCCAGACCCCTGCGGACGAGATCCGCAACCTGCCCAAGGTCGCATGGTTGTTGATCATCATCGTCCTGCCGTTGATCGGTGGGATCGCCTGGCTGGTGGCCGGACGGCCGTCGGGCGACCGGTCGCGCCAGGTACCGTGGCCGTCGGGCGAGACCGCCGGCTTTCCCGAGTCCGAGCGCCCCCGGCACGCACCCCGAGGCCCGGACGACGACCCGGAGTACCTGGCCCAGATCAGGGGCGTGAACCAGGAGCAGGAGCGCACCCTGCGGCGCTGGGAAGAGGACCTGCACCGTCGCGAGGAGCAGCTGCGTCGCGAGCGTGAAGCCGGCCGTGATGAACCCGGGACGCCGCCACCGGCGCAACCGTAGCCGTCACGGTGCCGGACGGATCCGCGCGGCTCAGCCCCGGTCGACGGCGGCGAGGATCGCCTGGGCGAGCTCGAGCGGCCGGGTGAACTGCGGCCAGTGCCCGGTCGGCAGGTCGACGTACTCGACGTCATGCATGGCGGCGAGCTCGGCGAAGACCGGGACTCCCTTCGACAGCCAGTCGCGCATCTGCTCACTCGGGAACTCGCAGGCGATGATCGTCGCCGGCACCGCGTGCCGCCGCTCGTCGGAGAGCACCTGCTTGTCGCAGGCCACCCCGGCCGGCTCGGGAAGCGCCCGGGCCCGGAACACGGTCCGCAGCTCGTCATCGAGGTCCCGCAGGTCCTCTGCCTCGAACTGCGACCAGTCCGGCAGCGGGATCTCGCCATGGACGACGGGCAGCTCGTCGTTGATCACCCCGCCGTTGCCGAGCGGCCAGGTGTCGACGTGCACGACGCGTACCACCCGGTCTGGCCGGGCATCGAGGGCACCGTGCGCGATCGGGCCGCCGCCGGAGTGCCCGACCAGCACGACCGGGCCGTCCGTCTCGTCGATGGCCGCTACGACCGCCTCGACGTGGTCGCGCAGCCCGATGCCGCCGCGATCCGCGTCCCGCGCCTGGAGGCCGGGCAGTGTGAGAGCACTGACCCGGTGGCCCGCCTTCTCGAGCACTGGCGCAACCTCGCCCCACGACGACCCGTCGAGCCAGAAACCAGGAACCAGGATGATGTCCATCCGCTGACGCTATCCGGCATCCCCGACATCCTGGCTCCGCCGGGGGCCGCCAGGGTGTGGGACACGCACCGGCGGACATCAGCCGGTGCGGCGCTCCCCCAGCAGGGCCAGCGCCCGGTTACGCGCCCAGATCTGCGGCGCGTCGAGCTCGTCCCAGATCCGTTGCGCCTCCGACAGCACGTCCTGGGCCACCTCGGCGGCCTCTGCGGGCCGGGCGCCCTCGACCATCAGTGAGGCCATCAGGTGGGGTAGGTACTCGCGGTAGAACGTCGCGTAACCCACATCCTCGATCAGCTGCGGCCCGGTGTCGACCGCGCTGCCGGTCGCCCGGGTGGGCGACAGGGATCGTCGGGTCGGCAGCGACCCAGCAGGTCCGCCGGCCTCGCCCCCGACCGGAGCTGCAGCTGGACGGTCCGCCGGACGGTGCGGCCCGGGGGCGGCGGTCCGCGGCCGATCGGCGACGGCCGGCAGTTCGCTGGTACCCGCCGTGGGCGGTGCGGACTTCTCGGTGCCGACCGACGGCGCCACGCCGCCGAAGATCTCGATCCCCCCGAACGACTCGACGCCTGTGGGCAGGGGCCGGTCCTCGCGCTGCCGCCGGGCGTTGTTCACGCCCTGCTGCAGGCGGTCGAGGCGGTGCCGGACCTGACCGGGGTCGACCCGGGGGTCGCCGAACATCTCCCGCTGGCCCAGTCCGACGTCAGTGGCCGAGGGCACCAGGTTGGCGCCCCGGGGGCGTTGCGGCAGGCCCGCTCCGGACAGGCCGGCGACCTCGGGCATGGCCGCCGCGCGCGCGTTGGCCGCCTGCCAACCGCTGTCATCCAGTGCCTCCCAGGACGCCCCCGCGCTCGGACCCGAGGCGAACCAGGCCGATACCGCGTCGAAGATCGGCGTGCCCACGTTCGCGGACATGTCCACGGCCGACAGCGGCATGTCCAGCGCCGTCTGCGGCGGCCACCCGTATCGCGACGAGCTCGAGCCCGCCCAGTCGCCGGACCCCGACCAGCCGCTCGGCGCCGACCAGGACGCCGAACCTGGGCGCTCCGTCGGGTCGGACACAGGCCTTCCGGACTCAGGAGCGAGCCAGCTGGTCACGTTCTGCTCCGCCGCGGAACCCATCGGCGGCGATGCCGGAGGCCAGGCGGGTGACTGCGCGGGAAGGGGCCCCGAGGCGGGCGACCAGGACGCAGACGGCGGCACCGCGGCCTGGCCGCCGGTCTGGTCCCCGAGCTGCTGGCGGGCGGTCATCCGTTCCTGGTACCCGTGCTGCAGCACTCTGCTGAGCGCGGTGAAGTCGTCCGGCGAGAGCGGGCCCGGGCGAGCCGGTGCACCGAAAGTGCCCGACTCGATCGCCCGGATCAGCGCGCGCAGGGCCTCGGCCCGGGCACTCTCCACGGCGGACTCGCCGAGGCCGATGATCTGGCCGCTCTCGGCCGGGCTGAAGCCGCACATCTCCCGCAGCAGCACGGCGTGGCGCGGCATGGCCGGCAGATGGTCCAGGCCGTCCTGCAGGATCGTCAGCCGGGCCACGTCCGCGCGGTCCCAGAACGTCGGCGCCGAGGCGCTCAGCGCGTCACCCCAGCCGGGCCGGCCGCCCTGGCTGCGGGCCACAGCGATCCGCTGGGCGCAGGCGAACAGATACACCTCGGGACTGCTGAAGCCCCCCGTGTTCGGCCAGGTCGAAGCGACCTCGAGGAATGCCTCCGCGGACACGTCCTCGGCCTCACGCACCCCGGCCCCACGGTCGGTGCTGCACAGGTAGGCGACCAACCGGCCCACCTCGCGCCCGTGCAGGGCAGCAACGTCGCCGTGCACAGGCTTGGCGCCCAGCATGGCTTGCCAGGAGTCCGTGGTCACCGACGGACCTCCGGACCGCTCAGGTGGAGTTCCGTCACCTCGTCCGTCGTGGCCACGCGGTCTCTTACCTCCCGGTCGCAGGGTCGGCCCCGCCCCGGTCGGTCCCCTTCTCGTCGCATGCTGCTGGCACCCCAGGTAGGCCCCCTGGCACAGGACCGGACCAGGCTAGCCGTCGGCGGCGCGGTCGGCATACTCACGCCCCGCACGAAAGCAGCCCGCTCGGTACTCGTGGCCGCAACTCCACGAGGCGTGACCCTATGGCCTTGATCCCCGACCGGTCCAGAGGCCGACCGGGCGGAACGCGCCACGCAGGGTCACCAGCGCGACAACTGCCGCCGGGTGCCCGAACCCGACGTGGGGAAGATCGCAGGTACGTCCGGCACCGTTCTCCGATGGCGATTGTTGTGCGGGTGGCCGGCTCATGCTGTGCTCAACCTACGGAGTGCACCATCAAGCGGTGCATCGTTGAACCGTCTTCGCGAGCAGGTGATCGATGACCGCCCACACCGGTACGCAGGCCCTCGACGACACCGGGCACCAGGTGCTGACGCAGATCGAACGGCGGGTCCTGTGGCTGTCCACGGCGATGATCCACCACGCCAACCGGGTCCGGCCCAACCCGTCGGGCATGAAGGTGGGCGGCCATCAGGCATCCTGCGCCTCGATGGTCTCGATCATGACCTCACTGTGGTTCCGCCACCTGCGCCCCGAGGACCGGGTCTCGGTCAAGCCGCACGCGTCGCCGGTCCTGCACGCCATCCAGTACCTGCTGGGGAACCTGGACGCCCGCTACCTGACCTCTCTGCGGGAGTTCGGCGGGCTGCAGAGCTACCCCAGCCGGGCCAAGGACCCCGATCCCGTGGACTACTCGACCGGGTCGGTCGGGTTGGGTGCGACGGCTCCGATCTGGGGCGCGCTGGCCCGCCGGTACCTGCAGGGCGCCGTCGCCGGCGCGGGCACCGGGCGGCAGTACTCGCTGGTCGGTGACGCCGAACTCGACGAGGGTGCCATCTGGGAGGCGATCCTCGACCCGTCGGTGGCCGAACTCGGCGAGGTCGTCTGGGTGGTCGACGTCAACCGGCAGTCCCTGGACCGCGTGGTGCCGGGGATCGCCGTCGATCGCCTGCGCGGCATGTTCGCCAGCGCCGGCTGGCAGGTACTCACGCTCAAGTACGGCCGGTTGCTGGAGGGTATCTTCGCCCGGGGGGACGGTGATCGGTTGCGCAGCCGGATCGACGCCATGCCGAACCCCGAGTATCAGCGCCTGCTCCGCTGCGACGCGGGCGAACTGCGCCGCCGGCTGCCCGGCACGGACGAGACGCTGCGCCGGCTGGTCGGCGACCTCGACGACGCCACCCTCGTCGAGGCCATTCGCAACCTCGGCGGGCACGACCTGGGCAGCCTCGACCACGCCTTCCGGTCCCTCGACGACGGCCGCCCGACCGTGGTCTTCGCCTACACCGTCAAGGGATACGGCCTCCCGATCCAGGGCCACCCGCAGAACCACTCGGCCCTGCTGACCGCCGACCAACTGGACGAGCTCGCCGCCAGGATCGGCACCGATCCGCAGCAGCCCTGGACCCCTTTCCGTCACGAGAGCGCCGCGGCCCGCACCTGCGCGCAGGCCGCCGAGCGACTGCATCGGCAGCCGGTGGCGGCGCAGCCACCGCCACAGCTGCCGATGGACTTCGGCCGCACCCCGACCGGCACCGCGACCACCCAGGCTGCGCTCGGGCGGGCGCTGCTCGACCTGGTCCGCGAGGCGCCGGAGGCGGCCCGGCGGGTGGTGACCCTGAGCCCGGACGTCAGCTCCAGCACGAACCTCGGCGGCTGGGTGAACAAGGTCGGCGTCTGGTCGACCCGCGAGCAGGTGGACTGGTTCGCCGACGACACCGAGACGATCCTGCACTGGCGCGAGCGCCCCACCGGCCAGCACATCGAACTCGGCATCGCGGAGACCAATCTCGTCGGGCTGCTCGGTGAGCTGGGCGCGACCTGGAGCCGCTGGGGGCAGCCACTGCTGCCGATCGGGGTCATGTACGACCCGTTCGTGGAGCGGGCCCTCGAACCGTGGTCATTCGGGATCTACGCCGGCGGGCAGTCCATCCTGGTGGGAACGCCGTCCGGGGTGACGCTGGCGGCCGAGGGTGGCGCGCACCAGTCGATCACCACACCGTCGGTGGGTCTGGAGCAACCCGGCTGCATCGGGTACGAGCCGGCTTTCGCCGTCGACGTCGAGTGGACCCTGCTGGCAAGCCTGGCCCGGCTCGGCAGGCCCGGCGGCAGCTCCGCCTACCTGAGGCTGTCCACCCGGCCGGTCGACCAGACCCTGGCACAGGTGCCCGAGGATCCGGTTGGCCGCCGGCGGCGTCGCGAGCAGGCCGTCGCCGGCGGGTACCCGCTCCGCCGCGCGAGCGCTCCGCGGGTGACGCTTGCCGCCATGGGGGCACTCGTGCCGGAGGCGCTGGCTGCGGCAGAACAGTTGGGCCGCAACGGGATCGACGCGGACGTTGTGTGCGTCACCAGCCCCGGCCTGCTGTTCCGGGCACTACGTGCGCGCCAGGGCCGCGACGCCGGGCCCAGCTGGATCCTCGACCAGCTCCTGCCGGCTCGGCGGGCCGCTCCGATGGTCACCGTCGTGGACGGGCATCCGCACACGCTCGCCTTCCTGGCCACCGTTCACGGGGTTGCCGGCGCGCCTCTCGGGGTCACCGCCTTCGGCCAGTCAGGCTCCCTCGCCGAGGTGTACCGCCACCACGGCATCGACTGCGACGCCATCGTCGCGGCCGCCATGGACCTGGTGGACTGACCGACCGGGCGGCGAGTTCAGCGGCGAGATCAGCGGCGGGTCGCGTCGAAGCAGAGCCAGGCCAGGTCCCACTCGTCCGCGTGCCGACGCAGCGTCCAGGCGTCGTACCCGGCCCGCCCGGCGGCGGCCAGCAGTGCGAGCAGGCCCAGAGCGCTGAGGCCGACGAGCCCCGTCTCCCGCACCGTGGTGGCGTGCGAGCGTGGCGCGCCGATCAGCTGACCGCGCGCGTCGACCCAGAGCCGGACCGTGGACCCGGTCGCGCTGCCCTGGCTCGTGTCGGAGACGCCGGTCCTGGTCCCGCCGGCGAACGGATAGCTGACGTTCACCTGTGGCGCAGCCAGGTAGCGACGGCCGACGAGGCTCGGATCGCTGACTCCGCGGATGGTGGCCGTCACCTGATGACGGGCCGTCCCCTCCGCGCGCTCGGCAGAGACCCCGTGCAGGTAGATCGCCAGGCAGGCCCCGATACCCGCCAGCGCGAACGCGACCAGGCCGGTCGCGATCAGCCGGGCCACCACCCGCTCCTGACGGGACTGGCCGCGCAGCAACGGATTGCGGGACCGCACCGCGTTCCAGACCCAGGTCGGGCCCAGAACCCGGTACAGCGAGTAGCTGTTCCAGGGCTCGTCAGCGCTCACGGCAACTCCCGGCGAGCCCGCGACCGGGCACCGCGCTTGTCCTCGGCATCCCGGACCGAGGTGACTTGGTGGACGAGGGGGCCACTCCCCGGCGGGATCCGCCTCTGCACGCCCGCGGGATACGGGCTTCCACCTGCACGACCCCGACATGGTCCTTCGGGACCCAACGACGTGGTCAGGGTCCGAGGTCCTGACGTGAATGTGTTCCAGCTCACGCTCCCGTGATCGTTCCGGTGCCCATGTCCCCGCCCCCGGTTGCCAGTACGGCCACAGCCGAGTGCGGGTTACGGTGGCCAGGGGCAGGCTCGCCCCCGGATCACCCGCGACGAGGAGGCCACGTGGCAGAAAGCCACCCGGCTGCGGGCACGGTCCGCGCCAGGTCGGGCCGGGGCAGCCGGTGAGCCCGCGCCGCCGGATCGCGGTGCTGGCCGCCGTCGCCACCGTGCTGCTGGCGCTGCTCGCGGTCGCGGTCCCCTGGCGCGACCTGGCCGGACGGGGCAGCACCGAGGTCCGGCAGGACCAGCCCGGCCCGGTGTTGCTGGTGACCGGGTACGGAGGCGGCACCGGCGCTCTCGATGTGCTCGCGGCCGCACTGCGCCGGGCCGGGCGGACAGCCACCGTCGTCCCCGCGATCGACGGCGGCACAACGGATCTGGTGGCCCAGGCCCGTGCCGTCCGGGACGCCGCGTCGGCCGCCCTGTCCGCGGGGGCGCCGTCCGTCGACGTGATCGGCTATTCGGCCGGTGGCGTCGTGACCCGGATCTGGATCAGCCAACTCGGCGGCGCAGCGCACGTGCGCCGGGTGGTCACCCTGGGATCACCGTTCCACGGCACCGAGGTCGCCGAGCTGGCAGCGGCCGCGCTGCCGGGCGCCTGCCCCGCCGCATGCCGGCAACTGGTGCCGGGCAGCGGCCTGCTCAGCGGGCTGGCAGCCGCTCCACCTGGCCGGCCGTGGACCAGCATCTGGACGGAGCAGGATCGGCTCGTGGTCCCGCCGTCGTCCGCGAGCCTGGCCGGGGCCACCGACATCGACGTGCAGAGGGTCTGCCACGACGCGAAGGTGGAGCACAGCACGCTGCCCACCGACCCCCTAGTCGTCGGCCTGGTGCTGACGGCACTGAGCGGTCCGGCACCGGTGACGGCCGCTCCCCCTCCCGCGAGCTGCGAGACCCTGCGCACGACCGGAACCCGGGCGCTCAGCCGGTGATCGTCAGCCGGTGACGGTCAGCTGGTGATGTCGCGGGTGGAGAAGTTCGCCCAGGCGGCACCGAGCAGGATCACGATCCACAACCCCTGTACGGCGATCCCGCGCTGCACGTCATGCCACAGGATCGGGTCGCGGAACAGGTCCACCCAGGACAGCCAGTACCGGGTGGGCAGCCAGCCACGGACCGATCCGGCCGCGTCCAGCGTGACCAGCACCGTGCTGCCGACCAGCGTCGCCAGGCCGCCGAGCGCGGCCGCCAGCGGCGAATCGGTCAGGGTGGACAGGAAGAACGAGACCGAGGCCACGCCCAGCATCGACCAGCCGATGTAGAGCATCATCCCCGCGGTCCGCAGCAGCAGCTGACCGGCGGTCAGTGACGTTCCGGACACCGTCGTGGTCGCCGTCGACAGCTGTCCGTTGCCCAGCAGCCATACCCCGAGGCCGTATCCGGTCACGGCCACCGCGACGACGGCCAGCAGGGTGAACGCGCCGACCGAGATCAGCTTGGCCAGCAGCAGCCGGGTCCGGCCGACCGGCCGGGCCAGCAGGTAGCGCAGTGTCCCGGTGGACGCCTCGCCGGCGATGCTGTCCCCGGCCGTCACGGCGACGGCCGTGGGCAGGAAGATCGGCAGCACGATGCCCAGCGCCGCGGCGGGGTACAGCTTGCCGTTGGTCAGCACGGCGGACAGGAAGGTGGGCCCCTCCCCCGGTCGCGGGCCGACATGGCTGACCGCGAGGAAGATCGCAACGATCGCCGGGAGCAGGCACAGCAGTGCGATGGTGACCCAGGTCCGCCGCCGGATCAGCACCTTGCGCAGCTCGACCGCGATCACGGCTGCCCCTGGGGCGGCCGGTCGATCCGGTCCGACCCGGGCCCGGTCATGGCCAGCACGACGTCCTCCAGGCTCCGACGCTCAGCCGTCGCATGGGAGACCGCGATGCCGGCACCGACCAGACGGCGGGTCAGCTCCGCCACCGGCATCCCGGTGACCACGAGCCGGTCGCCCTCGCGACCGGCCACCCGGCCGTCCAGCAGCGCGACCGCCGCGGCCGGATCGTCCACCTGGACCAGCGCCCTCCCCGTCGGCAGCCGGATGTCGGCCATCGACTCCTGCGCCACCAGCCGGCCGCGATCCATCACCCCGACCTTGGTGCACAGCTGCTCGACCTCACCGAGCAGGTGGCTGGAGCAGAACACCGTGGTGCCCTGCTGATTGAGCTGGATGAGCAGCTCGCGGACCTCCCGGATCCCCTGCGGGTCGAGGCCGTTCGTCGGCTCGTCCAGCACCAGCAGCCGCGGGCGGCGCAGCAGCGCGGCGGCAAGTCCCAGCCGCTGCCGCATCCCGAGCGAGTAGGCCCGGACCGGGCGCCGTCCGACACCCCCCAGCCCGACTGTCTCGAGCACCTCGTCGATCCGGCGGCGGCGCTCCCCACCGCGGAAGCGGTGCGAGCGCGGGCCCGACGCGTCCAGCAGGGCGAGGTTCACCCGGGCCGGCAGGTGCGGGTAGGCGGCCGGGCCCTCGACCAGCGCGCCCACCTCGCGCAGGACCTCGCCGGCGCGGCGCGGCATGGGCCGGCCCATCACCTCGATCTCGCCGCTGGTCGCGTAGACCAGGCCGAGCAGCATGCGCACCGTCGTGGTCTTGCCGGAGCCGTTCGGGCCGAGGAACCCGTACCGGTCGCCCTCGGCGACGTCCAGCTCGATGCCGTCCACGACGGTCACGCGGCCGAAACGCTTGGTCAGCCCTCGGGTCCGGATCATTGGTCCTGCCCCCCGGCCGGCATGGCGAGCAGTTCGGCGGCGGCCTGGCGGACGACGTCCTCGTCGGCCATGCCCGCCACCAGGAACCCGGGAGCGCCGTTGTCACGGGCCACCAACACGGCCTCCAGCAACCCGGCGCTGACCACGGCCCCGTGGCCGCCGGGCAGCGTCAGCCGGGTCGCTGTCGCCGGCAGGTCGTCCCCGTTCAGGACCCGGTTGGCGAATCGGTACGGCAGCGGGAGCACCGCGACCTGGAGCAGCCCGCTGCCGTAGCTGGCGGCACCAGCCACCGGGGACGTCGCGGCCGGCAGCCCGACGAGGATGCTCGGGAGCTGAACGGGCGCGCGGCCCAGCAGGCTCGCCACATCCGGAGTCGTGGTGGTCTCGCGCAGCGCTCCGGGAGCCGACGGCGGGTGGACCACCGCGGCGGGCGGAGCCGCCAGGCTGAGTTCCAGGAAACGGCTCGTCAGAGCGACGCCGCCGCGCCGGTCACGGACATCGAGTTGGATCGGCAGGTTCCGGCCGGGCTCGATCCACAGATCGACCGAACCGATGCTGCTGCGAGGGTCACCCGGCACGACCCGCAGGCCGGGGGCGTCGATGCCCGCGACCCGGTGACGCGGCAGTGCCTCGACCCGGTCGCCGGGCCCGAGCCGGGAGAGCAGCCGCCGGGCCGCCTGAGGCGGCAGGAGGTCGTCCGCGCGCGGCAGTCGGGCCGTTGGAGTGCCGTCCACGGTGACCAGCAGGTTCTGCTCGTAGTCCCAGATCGCCGCCCCGCCGGGAGTGCCGTAGATGCCCTCCTCGCCGGTAGCGGTCAGGACGCTCACCCGCCAGGCCGTCGGTGAGGACCACCAGACCCGGGACCTGGTCGTGCCGCCCAGCAGCGAGCCGGTGTTCCCCAGACGGGGAAGATCGGGCAGCCCGATGCCGCCGCGGCTCTCCGCCAGACCCTGGTAGGTGACCGACGAGGAGTCCAAGGCCCGGGTGAGCAGGGTCCGCGGCGCCGCCGACTGCAACCGCGAGCCGCCGGCAGCGGGCAGGACGGCCCGCACCGCCGGCAGGGCCACCGCCGGGACCGCGATGACGACCACCGTGCCGGCGATCACGGCGAGCCAGCGGCTCGCAGTCCTGCGCGCCTCGACGGACACCATTCCTACGGTACGGGCCGCTACGACGGCGTCCAGTGGAACCGGGGCGTTCCGGCCCGCCGGGGCTCCGGCAGCCTCAACCCGCGGCGGCCCTGGCCCGCCTGAGCAGCAGGTGCAGCAGGGTCAGGACGGTCTGCTTGACCGGCTCGCGTTCCCGCGCGTCCAGGGACACCACCGGCACCTCCACAGGAACGTTGGCGGCCGAACGGACCTGCCCGAGGGAGACCTCGGGCCGGCCCTCGAAACGGTTCACCGCGATCACGAACGGCAGGCCGATGCGCTCGAAGAAGTCCATCGCGACGTAGCTGTCCGCGGCACGACCGGTGTCCAGGAGCACGATCCCGCCGAGGGCACCGTCGGCGAGCTCATTCCACATGAACCCGAACCGGTCCTGCCCGGGCGTGCCGAACATGTAGAGGATGATGTCGGCGTCCAGGGTGACCCGGCCGAAGTCCATCGCCACCGTCGTGGTGGCCTTGACGCTGCCGCCCCCGGTCTGGTCGATGCCCAGCCCTGCCGTGGTCATCGCGGCTTCGGTGGTCAGCGGCTCGATCTCGGACAGCGAGCCGATGAACGTCGTCTTGCCCACCCCGAACCCGCCCGACACGATGATCTTGACCGGGATCGGCGGCCCGGAGCTCCGCAACGGCCGCCGCTCCTCAGAGTGCGGATACACCGACGATCAACCTCTCCAGGAAGTCGATGTCGTGGGACTGGCCCGACCGGACGCCGGCCGCGTCGAGCAGCCCCGCCATGACGAGGTCGGAAACCAGGACGACGGCCACGCCGAGCGGAACCTCCAACAGCACCGCCAGTTCGGCCACTGATCGCGGCTGCGCGCAGGCCCGCAGGATCCTCGCCCGCTCGAACGCCTGGCCCGGCGGCCGGCCCCGGCGCCACAGTTCCGAGGCGACCACCACGGTCTCCATCGCGATGGCAAGCTCGCCGGGCCCGGTCCGCCCCCCGGTCATCAGGTAGGGCCGGACGTCGCCGCGGCCGGCAGCGGGCAGCCCGTGCTCCGGCGGCAAGGCAGGAGCAGGGGCAGGCCCGGGCCCGCCCCGGAGGAAGGGACGATCCAGCAACTCCTCCTCCGGGAGCTCGTCCTCGCCGCCGCCGTTCACCGGGCCAGGCCGGCCTTGAGCTCGGCGACGAGATCCGGCGTGAGCAGGACCCCGATCCGCTGGACCAGCAGGGTGCAGGCGTACCCGACACCGCCGAGATCGCAGTCCGAGGCGGTGACCACGCCGAGACACGAGCCATCGCTGATCGCGGACACCATCAGGTAGCCCTGCCCGAACTCGGTGATCACCTGCCGCAGCGGTCCCTTGTCCAGGACCCGCGAGGCGTTCAGCGCCAGGCTGGTCAGCCCGGAGATCACGGCTGACAGCCGGTCCGCCGCGGCGCGGTCCAGCGACGCCGAGATCGCCATCAGTAGGCCGTCGGAGGAGACCCCGATGGCCTGTTCGACGCCGGCCGTCTGCGCCACGAAGTTGTCCAGCAGCCAGCCCACCTCGCCAGCAGCGCCGCCACCTACCGGACTTGTCCCGTTCGTCACAGGTCCTCCCGCGGCGCGCTGTCGGTGTCCCGGTCGGCGTGCTGTCGGCGCTCGGGTCCCATGGACAGCTCCGGCCACTGGGCGGCGCCCCGTTCCCGTGCCGCGATCGCCCGGCGGGCCGCCTCGACGTCACGCTGGAAGCCGCGCAGCCTCTGCTGGCTCGACTCCGGCACGACGTCGAACCGGACCTCGGGGATCGCCTCCGCCAGGCCGAGCTCGGCCAACTGCGCGCCCCTGACCCGGGTCGGCAGTGTCGCCCCCGGGGCTGCGGCGAACCGGATCTCGGCGGGCGAGGTGACCTCCGGCCGGGGTGGCTGCGGGGGTGGCGTCCGGGGCCGGACGGGACGCAGACCCTCGGCGCCCAACCCGTTGACTCCCTTGGCAAAGCGTGGTGATCCCACTGGCACCGAGGCCCTCCCCGCCGCCGGGGGACCGGCGGGTGGCGGCCGGCGCGCAGGCCCGGGGGGCTGGCCACCCGCAGCCTGCGGGACCTGTTTGCCCCGAACGGTCGCTGCCTGCCGCGCGGCCGGCACCGGCTCACCGGCGAGGGGATCGTCCAGGGAGATGACCCGCTCGCGCGGCACAGGACGGGGTTCGTCGGCCCGTGCCGCCGGTCCCGATGCCGCCGGTCCCGATGCCGCCGGTCCCGATGCCGCCGGTCCCGATGCCGCCGGTCCCGATCCCGCCGGTCCCGATGCCGCCGGTGACGACATCGCGGGTGACGGCGCCGCCGCACTCACGGCCGCGCCTGCTGCGGGCGTGCGCGGCCCGGCGGCGACCGGGGCAGGGCCGGGCACTGCTCCGGACGGCTGCCGACCGGTGTCCAGCACCTCGGGCGGCAGCAGCACGCTCGCCGTGATGCCGCGACCGGCCGCGGGCTCGAGGATCACCTGGATGCCCCACCTGGTGGCCAGCTGCCCGACGACGTACAGCCCGAGCAACCGGGTGTCACCCCAGTCACGTGATGCGCGCAGGATCCGCTCGTTCGCCTCCGTCAGCTCGCGCTCGGTCATCCCGACGCCCTGATCGCTGATCCGGATCCGGTAGCCGTCGCGCAGCCGCTGCCCGACCACCGTCACCTGGCTGCTCGGCGGCGAGAAGTGCGTCGCGTTCTCCACGAGCTCGGCCATCAGGTGCACGACGTCCGCGGCGGTGGAGCCGCTGACCTCGGCGTCCTCCACGTGGTACAGGTCCACCCGCGCGTAGTCCTCGACCTCGGACAGCGCCGCGCGGATCATCTCCGCGACCGGAACCGGCCGGGAGTAGGTCCGGGTCTGTGCCGCCCCGGCAAGGACGAGCATGCTCTCCGCGTTGCGCCGGATCCGGGTGGCCGCGTGATCCAGCCGGAACAGCTGGGCCAGCATGTTCGGGTCCTGCTCGGCCCGCTCCAGGGTGGTGACCTGGGACAGCAGGCGGCTCAGCAGGTTCTGGTTGCGCCGGCCCAGGTTGACCAGCATCTCGGCCGCCTCCCCCTCGGCACGGCGCTGCCCGGCGGCAAGCTCGACCGCGCTGGCCTGCAGCCGGGTCAGGGCCTGGCCGAGATCGCGCAGCTCGTCACGGGTCCGCACGTCGAAGGACGGCAGAGCCGGCAGCTCGCTGCCCGGCGGCATGGCTCTGATCCGTTCGATCACCTGGGGCAGGGTCTCGTGCGCCGCCCGATCCGCCGCAGCGGTCAGGTAGCGGATCGGCCGCACCAGCCGCCAGGCGGACAGCCCGAGCAGAATCATGATCACCAACCCGACGGCGGCTCCCTCGGCCAGCACGGCCCGTTGCCGTTGCGCCACAACGACCTTGCGGTGCGCGACACTTGCCGCAATGGCCTGATCCAGCCCCTTGGTCACAGTCTCGAGCGCGGCCGTCGGGGGCCGGTCGAGGCCACGCACCATCCGGTCCGACGCCTTGAAGTCATGCCCGCCGCTGGCCACGAAGGCCGTGTACGACTTCTGGTACTGGGCATCCAGCTGGCCGTGGGCGGCTCGGAACTGGACCAGCTGCTGGCGCACACCGGTTTCGGTCACCTGCTGGAGCAGGACGTCGGTGAGCTGGTCGACCACCGTGTCCTGGGAGCGGAAGTTGGCCGTGTAGGTCGCCAGGTCCGTGGGGTCGAAGCCGCGCAGCAGGATGTCCTTCCACTCCTGCACCTGCTTCTTGAACTCCACCTGGATCTGCCGCACCACCAGGATCTGCCTCACCTGGGTCGTCAGCAGGGTGTCGTACTCCGTGGTGATGCTGTTCGCCTGGGCCAGCAACGCGACCACGGTCGAGGTCAGCAGCAGGACCAGGACCACCGCGAGCGCGCCGAACTTCAGCCCGATCCCGATCCGGCGCGGCGCCCGCGCGCCGCCCGGCGGTGAGCTCGGCCGCTTGCCCACCGCGGACCGACGTGTTCCCCCCGCCGAGACGTCCCCCCGACCGGACCTCCCGGACCCCGTTCCCCCTGTCACCGGCGTGGTAACGGCCGCCTGATCGGGCGCACCGTCGAGTCTCGCCATTGCGCTCCCTGCGTCGCGGTGATGCCCGACGCTTTGTTGCTGCCCCCTAACTACCGTGCATCACCTAGGGTCACCCTTGGTAGTCAATTCGAGCGAACTTCATCCCATGCATGGCCATTCCGTGTCAAGCGCGTCACGTGACGTAGTCGATCCCTGGGCGTGTCGCTCACAGTCCGCGAGCGACGCCGCACCGCCCAGCCGGGAACCGTCAGCTCTGCTGGCCGTAGGTCGCGAAGCGCTCGATCACCTCGGCCATCTCGGCCGCGGTCAGCAGCACCGGCCCGCCCAGCTGGCAGGCCCGCCAGTACTGCCCGCAGAGCTCCTCCAGCTCGATCGCCCGCTCCAGAACGCGATCCAGATCAGGCGCGCAGACCACCATCCCGTGGTTGGCCAG
The DNA here is from genome assembly GCA_963740575.1 of uncultured Actinomycetota bacterium. Taxonomy (GTDB): domain Bacteria; phylum Actinomycetota; class Actinomycetes; order Actinomycetales; family Kineosporiaceae; genus CAVUET01. The sequence continues at coordinate 1,316,666 of CAVUET010000003.1, forward strand.
CAAGCACGCACTGCGCCCTGACAGCGCCTGGATCACCGCGTCCGACAGCTCCTGAGTGCCGTAGGCGGCGTAGCCGGCGCAGCGCACGGTCTCACCGCCGAAGCGGGCGATCAGGTAGTGGAACGGCGGGATGTCCCGTCGCGTACAGGCCAGGGCAACCGCGAACGGGGAGTGCGCGTGCAGCACCGCCCCGACGTCCGGCCGGGTCGCGTAGACATCCCGGTGGAAACGCCACTCCGAGGACGGCTGCCGGGCACCGACGCTGCGCCCGTCCGGGTCCATCAGCGGGATGTCCGGCGGCACAAGGTTCTCGTAGGCCATCCCGGTCGGCGTGATCCAGAAGTTGTCGCCGTCGCGCAGGCTGACGTTGCCGGACGTGCCACGGCACAGCCCCGCAGCCCCCATCGCCACGGCCACCCGGATGAGCTCGGCGCGGGGATCGCTCCCGACCCCGGTCACCGCGTCCGACCCAGACCGCGCAGGCCGTCCGGCGTCGCGGGGCAGGCGCCGCGATCCGTGATGATCGCGCTGATCAATCGCGCGGGAGTGATGTCGAACGCCGGGTTGCGGACCGGGGCCCGTGCGGGCAGCTGGCGCACCGATCCCGGACGGCCGTCCGGCCCCAGCCCACGGACCACCCGGACCTCCTCCCCGTCACGTTCCTCGATCGGGATGTCCTCCCCGCACGGGCAGTCCAGGTCCACCGTGGACGCCGGAGCCGCCACGTAGCACGGCACCCGGGCGTCCTGGCAGGCCAGCGCCTTGAGATAGGTCCCCACCTTGTTGGCGACGTCGCCGTTCGCGGCCACCCGGTCGGCGCCGACCAGGACGGCGTCGACCTGCCCGGTCCGGATCAGCTGGCCGGCAGCGTTGTCCGCGACGACCGTGTGCGGGATGCCCTGATGAGCCAGTTCCCAGGCGGTCAGCAGCCCCTGGTTGCGCGGCCGGGTCTCGCTGACCCAGACGTGGACCGGCATACCGCCGGCATCCGCGAGGTACACCGGCGCCAGGGCGGTGCCCCAGTCCACCGTCGCGAGCCAGCCGGCGTTGCAGTGGGTGAGCACCTGCAGGCGCTCGCCGCTGCGCGGGATGAGCCCGCGCAGCAGGTCCAGGCCGTGCCGCGCGATCGACTGGTTGGCCACCACGTCCTCTTCGGCGATGGCGGCAGCTTCGGCCCAGGCGACCTCGCGGCGGCCGGCCACAGGCACCTGGCTGAGCCGCGCCCGTACCCGACGGACCGCCCACTGCAGGTTGACGGCGGTGGGCCGGGTGGCCGACAACGCAGAGGCCGCGGCGTCCAGCCCCGCGTCGGTGGGGTCCGTGACCGTCGCGATCGCGAGACCGTAGGCGGCCGCGACGCCCAACAATGGGGCTCCGCGGACCTGCATGCGGCTGATGGCCTCGACCGTGTCAGCGACGGACTCCAGCCGTGCCCAGCGGTACTCCTGCGGCAGCAGCGTCTGGTCGATCACCTCCACGCCACCCTCGGCAGGCAGCGCCCGGATGGTCCGGGTCATGACCCCGTCGACCTTCATCGCTCCGCCCTCCTGTACCCCGCACCGTGCCCCGGATGACGACGCTATCGGCGTGGCCGTGGCCCAGGCAGCCGGCATGCCCTCCCCGGCGGACACCGGACACAGACAAGCGGGGCTCCCCCGCGCTGCAGGGGAGCCCCGTCGCACCCTGGCTCCCGCGAGCCGGAGCCCGCGGTGACGAGCATCGCGAGCCGGGTGGAGGATCGCCCGGGCGCACCAGCCGTTCGGGCCGGCTGGCCGGTGCGCCGGCACGGAGATCAGGGCCGTGCTCACGCGGGCGATACCTGCCGGCGCGGGGTCGGACCGCGCCGGCAGGGCCGTGCTACTGCCGTTCTGGTACTGCCGTTCTGGTACTGCCGTTCTGGCGCAGTGGCTCAGAACTCGGTGATGACGTGCCGGGCGGGGATCTTTCCGGCGAGCATCAGATCGAAGGACCTGTTGATGTCGGTCAGCGGCACGCCGATGGAGATGACCTTGGTCTTGCCGAGCGCCTGCAGGGCCATCGTGTCGTCGAGGTCGTTGCGGGTACCCACGATCGAGCCGATGATCCGCTTGCCGAACAGCACCGTGTCGAAGATCGGCACGCTCAGGGTGCCCCCACCGGACGGCAACGCCACGCATACCAGTCGCCCGTTCGGCCGCAGGGCAGCCAGCGCCTGGTCGAACACCTTCTCGTTCGGGGTCACCACGATCGAGACATCCGCCCCGCCCAGGGCCTGGATCGCCTTGACCGGGTCCTCCCGCGCGGCGTTCACCACGTAATCGGCACCCAACTCCTGCGCCAGCGCCAGCTTGTCGTCCTTCACGTCCACGGCGATCGGGGTCCCGCCTGCGATCCGGGCGTACTGCAGCGCCAGATGCCCCAGCCCGCCGATCCCCCACACCGACGCCAGTTCGGTGCTCTTCAACTCCGCCACCTTCACGGCCTTGTAGGTGGTGACGCCTGCGCACACCAGCGGCGCCGCGTCCTGGGACGACACGCCCTCCGGCACCAGTCCGCACCAGTTCCCATCCACCGCCGCGTACTGCGCGAAGGCACCGTTGCGGGCGAACCCGTTCTGGATCTGGTTCGGGCACAACGTCTCCCAGCCGTCGACGCAGTACCGGCAGTGCCCGCACGAATACCCCAGCCACGGGACCACCACCCGCTCGCCGACCTTGCGGACCGTGCCCTCCCCGACCGCTTCGACGATCCCCACGCCCTCATGCCCGGCGATGAACGGCAGCGGCGACTTCAGCGGCCAGTCTCCCCGCGTCGAGTGCAGATCCGTGTGACAGATCCCGCTGGCCTCCATCCGCACCAGCACCTGACCGGGACCCGGCTCCGGAATCGGCACGTCCTGGATTTGGAGTGGCTTGGTGAAATCGACGCAAACCGCTGCCTTCGGCATGACCTGGTTCCCTTTCGTGAGACCTGCAGTTCGGTAGAGCCGCCTGCGGCGCCCGCGTTCGGCGTGCCGGTCAGCTCACGGCGCGACGCAATGGTGAGCGCGCGAACGACCGCCGCGACCCATGCCTGCCCCGGGGGCGACATCACCGGGGATGGAGCTCCCGGTCGACGGCGCTGTTGCGTGCCGGCCACGAACCGACCGGCACGCAACGTCGTCACGACACTCCGCCGGTGAGGGCGGCCCAGGCCAGGCCCTCACCGGCGGCGATATGGCGAACCACGGATCTACCCGAACGCGCGTTCCCGTACAGCCCTCTGCCGTGGAACCCGTGGCGAGCACGGTGACGCCGCAGGTGCGCGTTCCCCCGGCGGGCACGGCAGCTGAAACGATCAGCTGCCACCCTCTTCGGGCCTTCGGAACGCGCACCATTGAACGTCCCCCTTCCGACTGGTCAGATCGGGCCGGTGACCGTGACGAGCCGGAACCTGTGGTTGAGCCAGCGACGCTACGGGGGCGGGGGTTACCGGAAGGTTGCAGCGATCTGCTACTGCTGGTATTGGGATCCGCCTCGAAGGGCGCGGGCGCGCAGCGCGACCGCCGCGCGTTGCGGGGATCCGGGCGGCAGCAGCCTGGCCAGGGCATCCCAGGCGAGCAGGTCGTCGGCACCCCAGGAAGCGTTCACCCAGCGGCGCAGCAGCCAGGCATCGCGGCTGGCCAGAACGGCACCGCGTACCTGGAGCTCGAGAGCGGTCCGATACTCCACGATGGTCGGAGCCTGGGAGCCAGGCAGCAGTGGCCCGGCGTAGATCCCGAGCGCGTCCCGAACCCGTCCCTCGGCCAGCAGGTCACGCACGACGTGAACGTCCGACCTGACCGGCCGACGGAGCAGGTACGGCCGGGAGCCCAGCAGGTCATCCCCGAGGACGGCGCGCAGCCGGGACATGTCGACCCGGATCGTCGCGTTGCTGAGGTCGTCCAGGGAGAGGTCGACCGCGAGCCGCCCGGCGGACAGGCCCTCGTCCGCGAGCGTCAGCAGGACCACGATCTCGCTCTGCCGCGGGCTGAGCTTCACGGCCCGCCCGTCGATGTCCAGGACCGCGCTGTCCCGGCCGAGCGCGGTCAGCCGGACGCTGGCGCGGCGCTCGGCCGGCTGCGCGCTCTCCACGAACCGCACCACGACGTAGCCGCCGGCACCGACGGGTTCGATCACCAGGCGCCGCCCGTCGGGCAGGGTGCCCGTGCCGTTCGAGCCGTTGGCCGGACCGGCCAGGTTGGCCAGGTCGACCCGGCTGTCCGTTTCCAGCACCCGGCCGCCGCGACTGACCAGCGCCGAGGCCACGTTGGACCGGTGGGCCCGGCGGGCGTAAGCCTCACGGGCCTTCAGGTCGGCCTGGTCCAGGCGCCGGGACAGCTCGTCCTCCACCGCCGTCGCGGTCGCGCGCACCAGGGCCAGCGTGTGCGGGTTGGCGACGTTCTGGCCGCCGGTGATGTCGATGATGCCGAGCAGGCGCCCGCTGTCGGGGTCCCGAACCGGCGCCGCCGCGCAGGACCAGGTCCGGACCGCCTCGTTGTAGTGCTCCTCCGCGACGATCTGCACGGGGCTGCCGACGGCCAGCGCGGTTCCCGGCGCGTTGGTGCCCGCATGGGCCTCCGACCAGAGAGCGCCCTCCACGAAGTGCATCCGCTCGGCCCTGCGCCGTGTGCCCCGGTCTCCCTCAACCCACATCAGCATGCCGTCGGCGTCACCGAGGGCGAACACGCAGGAGGAGTCCCGAACGGCCTGGCCGAGCAGCTCGCGGCAGATCGTCATGGAGGATGAGAGCGGGTGCTGGTCACGGTGCTGGGTGAGGGCGTCGCCCACCAGCGGCACCGGAGGCAGCGTCGTCGGGTCCCGGCCCCCGTCGTTGGTCTGGCAGCGGTTCCAGGAGTTGGCGATCAGGGGCCGCAGCTTGGCGTGACCTCCGCCCGGCACGCCGTGCGAAGCCAGTTGGCTGCGGAGCCGGCAGTCAGCGAGACTCGTCGCCTCAACAGCCGGCGTGCGGGTAAATGAGTCCGGGTGCACCCTTACACCCTCCCGTTGCGACGAATGCCTATCCGCCTTATATCGAGCACGGCGTCACCGGTCCCGGGCCGTAAGGCCCGATGGTGACAGTTACAGTCGGTTTGTAGGGGCTCGCGTGGCTCTTGCCTACCTAGCGAGTCTGCTGTGGAACCCACCGTGACCAGATCGCCGATCCGCGGGTCACGCTGCGCGCGGTCCCGAACTCCAGCGACAGGGCCGCCGGCAGGACCCAGAAGATCTCCCGCAGCGACAGCGCGACGTACCGGCGTCGGCCGAAGGCGTGGTACTTGCGCAGGTACCGGTAGAGCCTCTCCAGGTTGATGAACGAGTCCAGCCTGCGGACCGCGAACAGCGCCACCCGGTCGCGGTGCCGCCGTAGCCCCCCGCAGAACAGCTCCGGGAACGCCGCGAAGGCCAGCGAGACGTGCGCCGCGCCGCGGGCCCGGGCCCACGCGACCACCTCCACCGTGATCAGCTCGTCCACACCGTTGGGCGCGTCCCGGTCCCGCCATGGCAGGTCCAGGGAGAGCTCGCGTCCGCCGTCGGCCGTGGCGAACCGGTGCATGGTCACCGGAACTCCCCACCGGTCGCGGGCGACCGCGATCACCGCGCCGGAGTGCGTCCCGTCCAGCGGGTGGTCGAGGATCATCGAGAAGCCCCGCGGGGTCAGGCCGCGGGTCCGGGCCGCGAACCCGACCAATTCCTCGCGCTCGCGCCTGGTCAGCTCCACCTCCCTGCACACGCTCACCGTGACGGCGGCGTTCCGCGCTCGGGCGCAGGCCTGCCGCACGTTGCGGAATTGGCGACCGACCATCCCGAAGCTGCTCACGTCCAGCACGACATCGCGCCCGATCGGCACACTCTTCAGACCGTGGGCACGCCACAGCTCCGGGCGGGATGTCCCGAGCACCGCCAGCCGCCAGCCGTGCCGGGCGGCATGGTCGACGAAGGCCCCGACCGCGGCGGGGTGTTGCGCCTGGTCGCCGAGCGGATCCCCCGACACCACCGCCGTCCCGAACCGGACCCGGTAGGCGATCGCGGACGCACGCCCCGGAGCGAAGACAACGGCCTTGTCCGTACGGAGGGCGAACGGCGCGAGCGGATCGTCGGGCGTGCTGTCCACCAGGTGGAGCAGGGCACTGCGAGTCTGCGGGTCCGCCGGTGCCGGCGCCGGGGCAGGCAGGGCGAGAACCGTCCCGGCGACGACGGCATTGGCCCAACCGACACCCCCGATCCCAGCTCTGGTCTCCAGAACCGCGAGCACCCCGCAGGCCAGAGCCAGAAGGGCCCGGGACAGCAGGAGCGGCCGGCCCAGCGCCCGCCCCCGCGCCACCAACGCGAGCCCGATCGCCACCCCGGCAGTGTCCGCCGTCCGGCGCCCGTGCACACCGTGCATCAGCAGCAGCACCGCGATCGCAGCCAGGGTCACGGCGACCAACCGGCGCTGCAGCCTCCCCGTCTCGGCCACGGCCGGGTCCCCTCCTCGCCGGATGCATGCCGCGGGACGGTGCCCGCGCATCCGTTGACGGTTTACCAGGCCGGGGCCGAGACGGCGAGACGGTACGAGCCGCCCGCTCAGCAGCGGAGACAGCTTCTCCGGGCGCGGCGTGCGCGCTCACGGCTCAGGTGTCGGCACCTGCGCCGGCGGCGGGGTCGAGCCGGTACAGCTGGCGGCTGAGCTCCTCCATCTGGACCGTGTCCCCGACGTCGATGGCCTCGTCGATAGCAGCGATCAGGTCGTGAACCCGAGGATCGCCTCGTCGCAGATCCGGATGATCGTGCATGTCCGATCCCTCCCTGGGTGCCGGTTCGGCAGCCACCGATCGGTCAGGCGGGCAGGATCGCTGCCGGCGAGCTTGAGTGCGGGTGATCCACCCAGGCTGACCGCATCGCATCGGAGCCGACAGGGACCTCGGGCCCATTCGGAGATCCATCAGGTCACAGTTACAGGTCACACCCGTGTTCGCCGGGCGCGACGTCTGCAGAGCACGGCCACGCGGGCCGGTGCGCCGGATGGGCCAGAGCCGGGCGCTCCCATCCAGAGCCGGGCTCTCGGCGCGGCCGGACCGGGTGGGTGGGCGCAAACCCGATCCCGGTGTCCCGGGCCCACGCGGCCGTGCTCGCAACCACGGCCTGCTCGCCGGCTGTGGCACCGGCAAGGAGCGTGCCGCCCCCGCGCAGATACCGGGCACTTGCCGTGACGATCACCTCACATAGCTGTTGCACAGGGTCCGGATACCTCGACCTCAAGATCCACCGTGAGGCTCGCCGCGGCGGAGGAAGGGTCAGGACCGTGGGAGGGCTGATGTGGGCTCGGGCTGGAGATCATGCGCGGCGGGGCGTTCCGGAGCCGCCGCGATGAGGCGCCCCCGCGGGGTATGGGTGAACGCCGGGCTGGCCGTCGTGCTGGTGGCCGCCGCCACCGCGGCCTACCTGACCGTCGGCGATCCCAGCGCGGCGAAGAGCAGTGCCACGAGGACCACGACGGTGCGGCGGTCGTCCGTGATCGCAACGGTCAGCGGGAGCGGGAACGTGGCCAGCGCCTCGACCGCGACCCTGAACTTCGCCACGGCCGGGACGGTCACCGCGGTCTACGTCACGGCGGGGCAGAAGGTCACCGCCGGCCAGGCGATCGCCCGGCTGGACGCGACCGGCGCGCGGGTTTCGCTGCAGCAGGCCCGCGCCCAGCTGCTCACGGCGCAGGCGCAGTACACCAAGACCGCTACCGGCCAGACCAGCCTTGACGCCCAGAAGAACCAGATCGCGATCGACTCCGCGCGGGTACAGCTGGCGCAGGCGAAATCAGCGCTGAGCGCTGCCCGCAGCAAGCTCGCCGCACAGGACACCTCGGCGAACCGGCTGGCCGTACAGCAGGCCGAGGCGCAGTACGCCTCGGCCCGGAACGCGCTCGCGCAGGCGAAGGCAGCGGCGGTCACGGCGGCGGCGGGGCCGACCGCCGCCGAGCTGGCCTCGGCGAGCAGCTCAGTGTCCCAGGCGAAGCAGGCAGTCGCGACCGCGCAGGAAGCGCTGGCCAACGCGGTCCTGCGGGCGACCCAGGCCGGCACGGTGCTGTCGGTCTCGGGCCGGGTCGGTGACGCGGTGAGCGCGGGGACCTCCACCACGAGCACCGGCAACAGCTCGTCGTCGACCTCGTCGGCGACCGGTGCCTCGTCGGGCGGTTCGCAGAGCAGCTCGTCCTCGAGCTCGAGCGGATTCGCGGTGGTCGCCGATCTGGCGCACCTGACCGTGACCGCGAACGTGGCCGAGGCCGATGCCTCGTCCGTGGCGGTCGGGCAGTCGGCGAGCATCACGGTCTCGGCCACGGACTCGGTGCTGACCGGCAAGGTGACCGCTGTGTCGCTGGTCAGCACGACGTCGAACAACGTCGTGCAGTACCCGGTGACCGTCACGGTCTCCGACCCCACGTCGTCGGTGAAACTCGGCGCCACCGTCAGCCTGACGATCACGACAGGGAGCAAGAACGACACCCTCGTGGTGCCGGCCAGCGCGGTCACCACGGTCGGCAACCGGCACACGGTCGCCGTGCTGCGGAGCGGGGTGGCCACAACGGTCAGCGTCACGGAGGGCCTCGTCGGCGACAACGGCGTGGAGATCCTCACCGGCCTGACCGAGGGCGAGACGGTGCAGCTGACCACGACGTCCACGACGACCACGAGCAGCGGCGGCGGCTTCGGCGGACTTGGCGGACTGCCGTGACAGGCGGCGAAACCGTTACGGCGCAACCCGTCCCGACCCAGCACAGGCCAGTCGTGAACCTTCGCCGGGTGCGCAAGATCTACGGGCAGGCCGAGACCGAGGTCCGGGCCCTGGACGGCGTTGACCTGGTCATCGGTCGCGGTGACTACGTGGCCGTGATGGGGCCCTCCGGGTCGGGCAAGTCGACGCTGATGAACGTGATCGGCTGCCTGGACCGCCCCACGTCGGGCCAGTACCTGCTGGACGGCGTGGACACCAGGCGGCTGGACGAGCGCCGCCAGGCGGTGATCCGCAACCGCAAGATCGGGTTCGTCTTCCAGTCGTTCAACCTGATCGCGCGCACCACGGCGCGGGACAACGTCGAACTGCCCCTGGCCTATGCCGGGGTGGGTGCCTCCCGGCGCAGGGAGTTGGCGACGGCGGCCCTGGAGAGGGTGGGGCTGGGTGATCGGCTCAGCCATGTGCCGTCGCAGCTGTCCGGCGGGCAGCAGCAGCGGGTCGCGATCGCGCGGGCGTTCGTCACCGATCCCGTGCTGCTGCTGGCCGACGAGCCGACCGGCGCGCTGGACAGCCACAGCACCGCCGAGGTACTCGACCTGTTCGACCAGCTCAACGCCGCCGGGCGGACGGTGCTGGTGATCACCCACGAGGAGGAGGTCGCCGCGCACGCCCGCCGGGTGATCCGGATGCGCGACGGGCTGGTGATCGAGGACCAGCAGCGACCGGCCGCCGGACCGCGACGGGCCCAGCGGCGGGTGATGGCGCTGTGAACATCCGGGAGAGCTCGCGTTTCGCCGTCCGGGGGGTGGCCGCGAACAAGCTGCGTTCGGCCCTGACCACGCTCGGCATCCTGATCGGCGTCGCCGCGGTGATCATCCTGGTCGCGGTGGGCAACGGGTCCGGTCGGGCCGTGCGCGATCAGCTCAGCAAGCTCGGCAGCAACACCCTGACCGTGCGGGCCCAGCAGGGCGGCACAGGCGGGCGGGCGGGCTTCGGAGGCGGAGGTCCCGGCGGCGGCCCGGGTGGCGCGGGTGGCGGCGCGCCGGGAGTGCCGGGTGGCTCGAGCGACTCCTCGTCCGCGGACACCAGCACCCAGTTGCGGGTCGCCGAGCTGACCCTCGCCGACGCCGAGGCGCTGACCGACAAGACGCAGGCGCCGGACGTCCTCTCGGTCGCCCCGGTCGTGTCGGCGTCGTCGGTCACGGCCACCTACTCGGGGGCCTCACACAGCGTCTCCACGTTCGTCGGGACGACCGCGGGTTACCTGCTCAACGACAACGACTCCGTGCAGGCGGGCGACGGCGTTCACCGACTCCGACTACACCGCGCCGGCGCCGGGTCGCACTGGTCGGCGTCGACCGTGGCGCAGGATCTCGTCGGCGGCGACGGGCTGGCCGTCGTCGGCAAGACGGTGCAGTTCAACGGGATCAACTACCAGGTGGTCGGGGTGCTGACGGCCAAGGGCAGCACCGGGCCGCAGGACCAGGACGACCGGGTGCTCGCGCCGCTGACCTCCGTCCAGGACACCCTGACCGGGTACGGCGCGCTGTCCAGCATCTCGGCCAAGGCAACCTCCGCCGCGGCAGTCGATTCCGCCGAGGCCGAGGTCAAGGACATCCTGAACAGCCGCCACAAGGTGACCTCCAGCAGTGCTGACTACACGGTCAGCAGCGCCTCGTCCTTCCTCACCGCAGTGACGTCGACCAACCGCACGTTCACGGTCCTGCTCGGCGCGGTGGCGGCGATCTCGTTGCTGGTCGGGGGGATCGGGGTCATGAACATCATGCTGGTCACGGTCACCGAGCGGACCCGCGAGATCGGCATCCGCAAGGCGATCGGTGCGCAGCGGGCCGACATCGTCGGGCAGTTCCTGCTCGAAGCGGTGCTGCTCAGCCTGTTCGGCGGTCTGGTGGGCGTGCTCGCCGGGCTGATCGGCAGCCGGTTCACCATCGTCGGCGTGCAGCCGGTGGTGGCGCCCTACTCGGTGGGGCTGGCCTTCGGGGTCGCGGTGGCGGTGGGGCTGTTCTTCGGGCTCTACCCGGCCAACCGGGCCGCGGCGCTGCGACCCATCGACGCACTCCGGTACGAGTAGCGGGAGACCAGACATGCAGACCAGGACCGACACGGCGCCCCCGGCCGGCGATCACGGGGATCCCGGGCGCGACGCCGCCCGGCACGGCGACCCCGGGCGGGACGCCCGCGGGTATGACGGTGGAGCGCCGGACAGCGACGACTTCGATCTGGTGGAGCCCGACTACCGCCCCCCGCGCCTGAGCCGGGTCCGGGCCCTGCTCGTGGTCGGCATCGCGTCGGCCATCGCCTTCACCGGTGGTGTCCTGGTGCAGAAGACCCACGACCGCTCCCTGGCAACAGGCAGCCGCAGCGGGGCGCCGTCGGCAGCGGGACTCCAGGGCGGCGAGGGCCTTCCGGCCGGCATGCCCGCCGGTGCCCCGCAGGCCGCCGGGCAGTCAGGGCAGTCAGGGCAGTCAGGGCAGTCAGGGCAGTCAGGGCCGTCAGGGCAGTCAGGGACGGCGGGATCCTCCAGCACGGGGCAGAGCCCGATCCTGATCGGAACCGTGGTCGCCGTGCGCGGCACGGTGCTGTCGGTCCGGAACTTCGCCGGAACGGTCGTCACCGTGCACGTCGCGACCGGAACCCCGGTCACCGTCAGCGGGCTCGGCGGCTCGCTGCGGGCCGGCACGACGGTGGCGGTCACGGGGACGAAGTCGGGCGACGGGCCGGTGACCGCGACGTCGATCGTCAGCCGAAGCGGCTGACCCGCGGCCGCCCCGGAGGTTGGACCCGTCGGGCCGTCTACCGACCGGTGGTACAACGCGCCACCCGGCGCGAGTCATGCCAGTGCCGCGCCACCCGGCGCGCCGTCTCCAGGAGGAAATCGTGACCGCCATCCGTACCGGCCGGGCTGTCGGGGTGAGCGCCTTCGCCTTACTCGCCGCCTGCATGCTCGCCGCCTGCGGCAGTTCCGGCTCGTCGTCGGGCACGACCACCGCCGCGGCGGCGACCGGGCAGCCGGGCGCCGGCGTCAACGACGCCCAACTCACCAAGATCCGGGAGTGCCTGGCGGCGGCGGGGATCTCCATGCCGACCCCGTCCGCCGGTCAGGGCACCCGGCCGTCCGGGGCGTCGTCCGGCCGGCCTTCCGGCGAGGCCGGGACGCCCGGCGCGATGCCGACGGGCGCTCCGCCCGGCGCCGGTTCCGGTGCGCCCGGCGAGGGCCTGTTCTCCGACACGAAGGTCGTCGCGGCGCTCACGGCGTGCGGGATCACGGTGCCGACCGCTGGGCCGGTCGGTGGCCCGAGCGCTGCCCCCACCGGGTCGCCGACCAGCTGACGGCTCGGGCGTGGCATCGGGCACGCGCCGGTGCCCGATGCCACGCCAGGTCAGTGCAGCCGGTCAGTGCAGCCGGTCAGTGCAGCCGATCAGTGCAGCGCCGACCCTGCCGTCCAGCTCGACCAGGTCAGCGCCCAGTCGCCGCCGTCACCGTTGCCCGGCTCCATCTGCCGCCCCGTCCCTGTGGTGATCACCGGGTCGCCGATGTTGGTCTGACCGAAGAGCCAGATGGCGTTGGAGGGCGAGATGTTCACGCATCCGTGCGACACGTTCCGGTGCCCCTGGGCGTAGACGCTCCACGGTGCGGAGTGGACGAACTCCCCCGACCAGGTCAGCCGCTGGGCGTAGTGCACGATCTCGTCGTAGACGTCCTTGCCGCCGTAGCTCGCGGAGGTCATCCGGACGGTCTGCTGGTGGCTCATGATGGTCTTGATCCCGGAGCGGGTCTGGTACCCGGGCCGGCCCATCGACACGGGGATATTGCGGACGTGCCTGCCGTCGACGGTCACCGTCATCAGATGTGTGGCGTCGCTGATCCGCATCACGAACGAGCGCCCGATCTGGAACGTGACCACCCGGTTCTGCTTGCCCCACAGGCCCTTCGCCCCGCGGACCCCGACGAGGTTCACGGCGACCTGGACCGTGGTGTGCGCCGGCCAGAATTCCTTCGGCCGGAAATGCACCTCGGTGCTGCTGACCCAGTGCCAGGACGCAGGCCCGAAATCCTTGTCGGCGCTGACCAAGAGCGCCCGCTCGACCGCGGCACGCCCTGCCGCGCCGGACACCGACGATGACAGCCGGACGATGATCGGCTGGCCTATCCCCACGGTGGCATCGCCCCACGGGGTGACGTCGGCGGACAGCACCCTCGGCGCGTCACCGGTGCTGAAGGTCCGGTCCAGGGACGTGGTGCCGCCGGCGGAGTTCGTCGCGGTCGCGAGCAGGTGGTAGCTGGCGTTCGGGACCCATTCGGCGTTCGACGTCCACGTGGTCCCGGCTGCGTCGAGCGTCCCGGATGCCACACCGTAGGCGCTGATCGCGGTGACGGAGACCAACTTGCCCATCGGTGCGCTGACGGTCAGCTCCGCGTCGATCGGCAGGTCGTCGCGGGCGTTCGTGGTGACCTTCGGTCCGGCCACGGCGGGCGTGCTGGGAGCGTGCCCGGCGCTCGCCGACGAGTGGCCGGCGGGCCCCGACGTCGCGGCCGTGCCGGTTCGGTCCGAGGGCCCGCAGCCGCTCAGCGCCAGCACGGGCAGGATGAGCAGGGACCCCGCGAGCATGCGGGAGACAGTGCGCGACAACACCAGACCTCCTGAGGGCCGTCCACCATTCTGGACGCCTTGGGGACCCGTCTCGTTGACATTGCCGATGTTGGATCGACCATCACGAGGCCCGAGGGCCATACGGTCGCGTTCCGTCGCCGGACGAACGCTGATCGAGGCGGTACTCCGGGCCGAGGAACGCCCCCACATCAGCGGACCGCGACCTAGGGTATCTGCTCGGCTACGCGATACCCACGATCACGACGCTCGCCACTCCGGCTTATGGGCACGACGCCGCACGGCTCGACTCGGTGGCGCCGGGGACCGGGCGGCCGCCGGCTGTACTCAGCCGGTGAGGACGAACACGAGCGGGTCGCCGGTCGCCTGGGCCTCCGCCAGGGTCTTGGCATCCTCGCGAGGCAGTACGAACGTGATCAGTGACTGGGGCAGGTTGGTCCCGCCGATCTCGAAGATCTTCTCGGGACCAGGCAGCACCGGGTTCAGCTTCCCACCCGCCCGGCGGAAGATCAGCACGTAGCTGCCCTTCTTCAGCAGGGCCGGCACCCGGTCCGGTTCCGCCACCTGAATGGAGACCGCTGCCTGGCCCGCCCCGAGCTCACCGTCGGCCTTGGCCTGGAGCATCCCGTCGAGCAATTGCTGCCCCTGGGCCACCGGTACCTTGAGGTACTTGCCCACGATGCCGTCGGGTTGGCGGACGGCACCCGACAGCTGCATGTCCTGAGGCAGCGGTTTGGCACTGAGAAGACCAGCGGTCATCTTCGTACCAGCGGGCAGGTCGCCGCCGGCCAGGTAGACCGTGACGGTCTTCTGGCCGGCCAGTGCGCGGCTGTCGGCCCCCTGCACGTACACGTAGACCAGGGCCGTCCCCACCGCGGCGAGCAGCACGGCAGCGAGCATGAGCATGGTTCGGCGCATGCTGGGACCGTAGCCGACCGGCAACACCACGTGACCATAGTTCTCGTAACCCATGCAGCCGTGACCGAGCGCAGGTCATGGCGACTCAAACTGGGCGGCGTGTTCGCGCAACTGCTTGCGCAGGATCTTCCCGCTGGCGTTCCGGGGCAGGGATGCGACGACCTCGAGGTGTTGCGGGATCTTGTACCGCGCCAGCCGGCCGGTCAGGAACTCGCGCATCTGGTGCACGGAGAACTCATGCCCGGGCGTCAACACGACGAAGGCCCGGCCCACCTCCCCCCAGCGAGCGTCCACCACACCGATCACCGCGCAGTCCTGGACGGCGGGATGCTCGTGCAGCGCGCTCTCCACCTCGGCCGGGTAGATGTTCTCCCCGCCGGAGATGATCATGTCCTTGATCCGGTCGACCACGTAGACGGCTCCGTCGTCGTCGACCACGGCCACGTCGCCGGTGTGGAACCAGCCGTCGGACAGGCTCGCGACCGTGGCGTCGGGGCGCTGCCAGTACCCCGCCATGACGTTCGGCCCCTGCACGACGATCTCGCCCTTCTCCCCGGGCTCGACGTCGGACAGATCCGGACGCACCACGCGCACATCGGTGAAGAAGTGCGGGAAGCCCGCCGAACCGGCCTTGGACCGAGCCCGGTCCCGGTCCAGCAGCAGCGTGCCCGGAGAGGCCTCGGTCATCCCGTAGCCCTGGATGAAGCTGAGGCCGCGCTCGAGGTAGCGGTGGATCAGCGGCTCGGGGACCGGCGCTCCGCCGCAGAGCATGTTCCGGACGCTGCCGAGATCAGCGCTGTCCCAGCGGGGCGACTGGGCGATGGCCGCGTACATGGCCGGTACACCGAACAGGCAGGTGACCCGCTCGGCCTCGATCAGGTCGATGGCGCGATCCGGCTCGAAGCCAGGCTCGATCAGCAACCGGCCACCCTTGAGCAGGGTGGGCATCGCGCACATGTTGAGCGCCGCGGTGTGGAACATCGGCGCCGTCACCAGGGTCACCTCGTCCGGCCGCAGATCGGCGTCGACCACAACGTTGATCGCGTTCCAGATCACGTTGCCGTGGGTGAGCATCGCGCCCTTGGGGCGCCCGGTCGTGCCCGAGGTGTACATGATCATGAACGGGTCGCCCAGCGCCACCGGCTCGTCCCGCGGCTGCGCCGCGGAGCTGAGCAGACTCGCGTGGCTGACGCGGGGCACACCGCCCACCTGGTGCTCCGCGCTGCCTGGCAGGGCCACCCAGCGGTCCAGGACGACCGTGCGCTCCAGTTCCGGGACGACGTCCGCCGGCGCGTGCACCAGAACGGAGGTGCCCGAATCGGTCAGGCAGTAGGCGAGTTCGGGCGCGGCGAGCCGGGTGTTCAACGGGACGAAGACGCCACCGAGCCGGCCGACCGCGAACATCACCTCGAGGAACGTCGGGTCGTTCGGGCCCAGGTAGGCCACCCGGTCGCCGCGCCCGACGCCGATCCCTGTCAGCCCGGCCGCGAGCGTGGTGGTGCGCGCATGCAGTTCGGCGTAGCTGTACTGGCGCCCGGCCGCTGCGACCGCTATCGAGTCCGGAGTCTTTCGGGCCCGCCGCGCCGTCCACGAACCGATTCCCTGATCCCGCACGCGTCACCTTCCACGTCGAGGGACTGCACCGTCCAGGCGCATCCACGGCACGCTGACCTGCCCGCCATCATCAGGGCACGCGTCGTGGGCCGCAAGGACAGCTGAGTCAATCAGTTGACATTTTTTTATAACTACGATGCCAAAACAGCCTACTGTCCCGATGGACGAAGACGCCCAGGAAGCCGTGATCACGAGCAGGCCTCGCCGTCGCAGACCCTCAGGCGAATGGCAAGGCCCGGAACGGGGCCACCCTTGGATGACAGTTCTTCGCAGCCGGGGGCACAAGGTTCCACCAGTTCGGGCTCCGGCACCGCATCTGCCGCGGCGGGCTCCTCCGGCTCGTCGACGAAAGCGGTCAAGGTGACCTTCATCCAGGGCGTCGCCGGTGATCCCTTCTACGAGACAATGGCCTGCGGGGCACGCGCCGAGGCCGCCAAGCAGAACGTCAACCTGACCGTTCAGGGCGCGAAGAACTGGGATGTGAGCCTGCAGATCCCCTTGCTGAACACCGTGATCGCGACCAAGCCCGACGCGATCTTCATCGCGCCGAACGACTCCAAGGCGATGATCCAGCCGCTCCAGCAGGCGACCCAGGCAGGCATCAAGGTCGTCCTGGTGGACACCACCATCGATGACACCAGCTTCGTGGCGTCGGCCATCGCCAGTGACAACGAGAAGGGCGGCGAGGCCGCCGCGGACGCGCTGGCGAAGCTGATCGGCGAGAAGGGCCCGGTGCTGCTGGTCGGTGGGCAACCCGGCGTCAGCACCGCCGAGGCCCGGCAGAAGGGCTTCGAGACCGCTCTGAAGAAGTACCCGGGCATCACCTACCTGGGCAACGTCTTCACGACGGGCGGGGTGGCCAAGATCTCCGCGCTGGTCTCGGCGCAGCTCGCGGCGCACCCCAACCTGGCCGGGGTGTTCGCGCTGAGCACCGACCAGAGCGAGGGCGCCAACAACGCGGTCAAGTCGGCCGGCAAGGCCGGTCAGGTCAAGGTCGTCGGTTTCGACGCCGGCCCGGCACAGGTCGAGCAGCTCAAGAGCGGCGTGGTCCAGGCGCTCGTGGCGCAGGAGCCCGCGGCCATCGGCGCGGACGGGGTGGACCAGGCGGCCGCCGCCGTCCGCGGCGGAGCGGTGGACAAGCAGGTCGGCACCGAGTCCACCGTGATCACGGCAAGCAACGTGGACGACCCGTCGGTGTCGCTGTTCCTCTACAAGACCACGTGCTCGTGAACCCTTGCGGGTGATCCCCAGCCCCGGTGCCGGTAGCTCCCTGCCGGCACCGGGCCACCTCGCCGCGACTGCCCACGGTGGAAGATCACGCCAGGTGACACCCGCCGGCGTGGAGGGTTGCGACGAATCACGTCTGGCGCGGTGGCACCTCGCGCCAAACAGTTTGGCGCGAGGTGCCACCGCGCCAGCAAGGCGGCCCGGGCGTCAGCCGAACCGGGCCCGAAGCTCGGCGCTGATCGCGGGGACGATCTCGTGCAGGTCGCCGATCACGGCGTAGTCCGCCTTCGTCACCATCGGGGCGTCAGGGTCGGTGTTGATCGCGATGATCGTCCTGGCGCTGGAACAGCCCGCCCAGTGCTGGATCGCACCGCTGATGCCGCAGGCGAGGTAGACGTCCGGCGAGATCCGGCTGCCGGTCTGGCCCACCTGCTCGTGGTGTGGGCGCCAGCCGAGGCTGGTCACCACCCGGGAGACCCCGAGCGCGCCACCGAGCAGCTCCGTCAGCTCGAGCAGGTCGCCGAACTGCTCGCCGCCGCCCACCCCGCGCCCGGCACCGACGACCACCCGGGCCTTGACCAGGTCCTCGCCGCCGCGCGCCACCGGCTCGACGCTTCGCACCTGGGTGATCAGATCCGCCTCGGACAGGTTGGGCGAGAAGGCCTGCAGGTCCGGCGCGACCGGATCGGGCACGGGCTCGGGTTCGACCGCATGGCCGGCCATGGTGAGCAGAACCGGCCCGTCACCGATCCCCTCCGCCTGCTCGCCGGGCCCCGCCGGTCGCACTCGAACCTCCTCCAACGCCGCGCCGCCCATCACCTGCCGGGACGCGACCAGGCCCTCATCCGGATCGGTCCGGATCGTGACGCAGTTGGCCGCCAGTGGCAGCTGCAGCCGCGCAGCCACGTGCGCGAGAACCTCGCTGCCGCGCGGGCTTCCGGCGGCGATCACCGCGGCCGGAGAGGTCCGACGCACCACGTCCACCACGGCCGCCGCCCAGGCCGCCCCGCCGTAGCGCTCCAGCCGCGGGTCGTCGCCGTGGTGCAACACCCGCGCACCGTGCTCGCCGAGTTCGGCGGGCATGGGGGCCGGGTACGGGCCGACCACCAGAGCCTGCACGTCCGGGTCACCCGGCGAGGGCGAGGCACCGGCCGCCAGCTCGGCGGCCACGGATCGCGCGAAGGCCAGCGCCTCCAACGAGATCGCGGACGTCCCTGCGGTATGGCCACCGCCCTCGGGCTCGACCAGAACGAGGATCACCGGCCCACCACCCCGGCCTTCTGCAGCACGTCGACGACCGCGGCGGCAGCGTCGGGCCCGTTGCCGAGGATCTCCACCGTGCTCGGCTGCTCCGGCGGCAGGACGAGCCGCAGCCGCCGGGTTCCGGCCGGCACCGTCGACGGCTCGACCCGTTGCACCGGAACCCGTTTGGCCTTCAGCCGGCCCGGGATGGACGGGTACCTCGGCGTGATCCCGCCCTCTTTCACCGCCACCACGGCGGGCAGCGGGACGTCGAACAGCTCGGCACCGTCCGGACCATCACCACGCGCCAGTACCCGGCCGTCGGCCACCGCCAGCGAGCTGATCCCGGTGAGCACCGGCCGGCCCAGCAGGTGGGCGACCCGGATCCCGACCTGGAAGTTGCCCGCATCCGCGGAGTCGTTGCCGAGCAGCACCAGGTCGTAGCCGCTGCCGTCGCGCTGGTGGCGGCGCACCTCGGCGGCGATCTCCGCCGCGACGTCGGCCGGCCCGAACTGCCCGGCGTCCGCCTCGACGTGCACGGCCGAGCCGACGCCCACCGCGAGCGCCTCGCGGAGTTGCTCGATCGCCTCGGCCGGCCCGAGGGTCAGCACGGTGGCCGAGCCGTCGCAGGTCTCGGCCAGCTGGACGGCCGCCTCCACGGCGCACTCCTCGTGCGGGCTCACGGTGTACCCGACGTGCCGGGTGTCCACTCCCAGGCCGTCGGGGGTCAGGGTCACGGTGCCGGCCGAGCCCGGCACCCGCTTGACGCAGACGAGAATCTCCACACCCGCCTCCTCACACCCGGATCCGGTCGTTGCCGGGATCGAACAACGGCGTGCTTCCGGCCACGGCAACGGTGACCGGGTAGCGCTCGCCCAGGTACTCCACCAGCAGGGCGGTCCCGGGCACCGCGACCTCCGGCGGCAGGTAGGCCATCAACAGGTGCCGGCCCAGCGACGGCGCGGAGCCGGCCGAGGTCACGTAGGACCTGCGCCCGCGGCGATCGATCAGCGGCGCCCCGTCCGGCGCAAGGACGGGCTCGCTGCCGAGCATGTAGCGCCGCACCCCCGAGGCGGAGGTGTGGTCGTCCACGGTCAGCGTGCAGAGCACGGCCGCCGGTTCCCCGGCCCGCTGTTTCAGGTACGCCTCGCGGCCGACGAAATCCGCATCCTTGACGGTCGGCCGCTGCATGCCCGCCTCGACGATGCTGCGCTCGGCGTCCAGTTCGTTGCCGTGGGCGCGGTAGCCCTTCTCCAGCCGCCCGGTCGTGCCGTAGACGCCGATCCCGACCGGCACGCCGCCGTGCCGCCGCCCGGCGTCCAACAGCAGATCCCAGGCGGCGGCGCCGGATTCGATCGGCAGGTGCAGCTCCCAGCCCAGCTCGCCCACGTAGGAGATCCGCGAGGCCAGCACCTGGAGGGGGCCGAGCTCGAGAGTCCGGCAGCGGCCGAACGGGAAGCCCTTGTGCGAGATGTCGTCGCCGGTCAGCTCGCCGAGGATGTCCCGGGCACGCGGTCCCCACAGCCCGATCGTGGTCACCGCCGAGGTCAGGTCCACGACCTGCGCGCCATCGCCCGCGGGCAGGTGATCGGCGAACCACTTGCGGTCGAGGTTGCCGGTGAGCCCGCCGGTCACCACCCTGAACCGGTCCTCGGCCAAGCGCATGATCGTCAGATCCGCCTTGAACCCTCCGGACGGCGTGAGTACCGGTGTGTACACCACCCGGCCGAGCCGGACGTCCATGTTCTGCACCGCGATCCCCTGCACGGCCGCCAGCGCCTGGGGCCCGACCACGTCGAAGACCGCGAACGCGGTCAGGTCGACGATCCCGGCCCGGTCCCGCATCGCCAGGTGCTCGGCGTTGATGATCGGCGACCACCAGCGCGCGTCCCACTCGGCCTCGCGGGGCATCACCGCGTCGCCGTAGTCACCCAGCAGGGACTCGTTGCCCGCGTACCACATCGGCCGCTCCCAGCCGGCCGTCTCGAAGAAGACCGCGCCGAGCTCGCGCTCGCGGGCGTTCATGGGTGACAGCCGCAGGTCGCGGTTACCGGCCCACTGCTCTGCCGGGTGGACGATCCCGTAGGTCTTGTTGAACGCCTCGGATGTTCTGGCCCGAACGTGATGCCGGGTGCGCTGGTGCGGGTAGAACCGGGCGATGTCGGACTGGTGCGGGTCGATCTCGGACTCGCCCTCGACCATCCACTCGGCGACCAGCCGGCCGACACCCGGGCCCTCCTTGACCCACACCGCCGCGGCCGACCACAGCCCGGCGACCTCGGGCGACTCTCCGAGCACCGGGTAGCCGTCCGGGGTGAGCGAGAGCAGCCCGTTGATCGCGTAGCGGATCCCGACGGCAGGGTTGCCGAGGATGCCGGGCATCAGCTCGAGCGCCTGCTCCAGCTGCGGGTCGAAGTCGTCGGAGGTGAACGGCAACTCGGTGGGCGAGAGTGTCGCCTGCTCGATGGACGGGATCTCCTCGGGGTCATAGAGGATCGGCCGGTGCGCGTAGGACCCCACCTCGAGATCCCCGCCATGCTGGCGCTCGTAGCAGTAGGTGTCCATGTCCCGCACGATCGGGAAGCTGATCTCCCCCACCGTGTCGGCGAACTGGGGCACCGGCCCGACGCTGATCATCTGGTGCACGGCCGGTGTCAGCGGGATGTGCGCGCCGGCCATACGGGCGAGCTTGGGGCTCCAGACCCCGCACGCCACCACGATGATCTCGGTCTCGACGTCGCCCGCGGTGGTCCGCAACCGCCGCACGCGCCCGTCCTCCACATCGATGCCGAGCACCTCGACGCCCGCCGCCGTGGTCAGGGCTCCGCCGGCCACGGCGCCCTCACGCATGATCGTTCCGGCCCGAACCGACTCGACCACGCCGACGCCCGGGGTCCAGAACGCGCCGACGATTACCCCCGGGTCGAGGAACGGCAACCGCTCGTGCACCTGCGCAGGGCCGACCAGCTCGGCGTCGATCCCCCAGGCCCTGGCCGAGGTGATCCGGCGGGTGAGCTCCTGCATCCGTTCCGCGGTGCGGGCCACCTCGTAGCCGCCGGACTCGGTGAAGACCCCGAGCTCCCTGTACTGGCGCACGCTGTCCAGGGTCAGGTCCGTCATCTCCCGGGAGTGGTCGACCGGGAAGATGAAGTTGCTGGCATGGCCCGTCGAACCGCCCGGGTTGGGCAGCGGGCCCTTGTCCAGCTGGACCAGATCGCGCCAGCCGAGCCGGGCGAGGTGGTGGACCAAGCTGTTGCCGACGATCCCGGAGCCGATCACCACCGCGCGCGCACTGCTCGGCAGAGCATTCATGACGGCATCCCCTCCCGCTGGATCAACCGGCTGGATCAACCGGCTGGATCAGACCCCGTGACGTCGGACGGCAGTAACGGTTGTTGCGTATCACGCACCAGGACACCGCATAGCGGAACATCGCCAGCATGGAGCGGACATGCCGGGAGCGTCAAGGGCCCAGGATCGACGCACCGCTGGTGAAGCCGGCGAACCCGAGTGAGGGCCGTCGCGCGGACGCGCCGAGGGGTGGGCGCGTTCGACGCGCCCACCCCTCGGGCCGGTGGATGCCGGGTCAGCTCACGGCGTGTACCTCACCGCCGTCCGGACCGAACGGAAATCGGGCATCCAGCGCAGCCCACCGGCCAGCAGCACGGTGCCGTCCGCCAGCAGCACGGCGGTCTGCGAGGCCACCTCGACCGGCACCTCATTGCCACGCGACCATCTCAGCGAGACCGGGTCGAACACCTGGACCGTGGCCAGCCCACCCCAGTCGTCCACCCCACCGACCAGGAGCACCCTGCCGCTGTTGAGCAGAGTCGCCGTGTGCTGGCCCTGCAGCGGGATCGGCATCGAGGCCGTCAGGGAGAAGGCACCGGTCGCCGGGTTGTACAGCTCGGCACTGGCCAGCGGGCCGCCGTAGTAGCCGCCGGCCACCAGCACCTTCCCGCTGGACAGGGCCGTCACCGTCGGATCGCCCACGTCGTCACCGGTGCGCATCTGGACCAGGGAGCCGGTGGTCGTCCAGGTGGCGGTGGAAGGGTGGTAGATCACGGCCGCGCGTAGCCCCCCGGATCCGTCGTTGCCGCCCACCACCAAGACCTCGCTGCCGAGGTTGCGGGCCAGCCGGACCGCGGAGTGACGGGTCCTGGGCAGCGGCATCGCGCCCGTGGTCGTCCAGGTGCCGCCGATCCGCAGGAACGGCGAGGGGGTGAACACCTCGGCGGTCGCGGTGGCCTGCCGGATGCCGTGCACCAGGGTGGTCCCACCGGAGACCAGCGCTGTGCCGTCGCCGAGCAGAGTCGCAGCGGGGTTGGCACGCGGGAATCGCATGGACGCGGCGACGCTCCACGTCCCGGTGGAGGGGTTGTAGAGGTACGCGGATGCGACCGGCGTCCACGCATTGTCGTAGCCGCCGGCGAGCAGGACCTGGCCCGAATTGAGTCGGGTCAGGGTGAAGTCGGTACGGGCGGCGGGCAAGCTGCCGGTCGCGGTCCAGCTGCCGGTCGCCGGGTCGTACAGCTCCGCCGTCGCCAGCGGGGTCGAGGTCCAGGTCACCGGGTCCATCGAGGCGCCACCGACCACGAGCACCCGACCGTCGGCCAGGCGGACCGCGCCCGCAGCCTCGCGGTCGCCGATCATCGAGCCGGTGACGTCCGCGCTGCCCGAAGGGTAGGGCGAGTGTGCGGCCACCAGGTTGGATGCAGCGGACAGGCTGCTCGTCCCGTCGCTGTTGACCAGGCGGACCCGGAACGTGCGCGGAACATCGTTGGCCAGCCCGCCGATCACTTTCACGGGATTCTCCGGCGCCGGGCTGAAGGTCCAGGAGAACCCCAGACTGTCGGAGATGATCACGGAAGTGATCGGGTTGCCGCCGTCCTCCCAGCCCGTCCAGGCGACCCGCACCGAACCTGTGTATCCGATCGCATACACCCTCGTGGGCGGCGTCGGCACGCTCGCCCGGATCACCCCGAATCCGGCCGGTGCGGCCGCCTGCGCGCCCGCCGTCCACCCGGACGCCACCACCGATCCCAACGCCAGCACCAGGCTGACACCGAACCCACGCCTGCGCATGATCCCTCCTCGGGTCGGCGCCGACGGTATCGCCGCGCGAGGGTGATGATCAGCACCTCGCCGAGGATGGCAGGCCCGCGTGATCGAGTTCACCAGGACGGGCTTGCAGGGCCGATCCGGCTGCCCTCCGCGGCCGACCAGCCCGAGCGGCGCCGGGAAATCGCGACACTAGGCTTGGAGGTCCGGTCGAGACCCACCGGCCGGCGGTGCACGTCCAGCGGCACCGGTTCAGCGCACCGGTTCAGCGGCACCGGTTCAGCGGCACCGGTTCAGCGGCACCGGTTCAGCGGCACCGTCCAACGGCACCGCCCAGCGGGCCGACGAGGAGGCAGCAGCAGGTGACCCGGTTCGGATGGCGGCGCCAGGAGCGACCGGGATCGGACGAGCCCGATGCCATGTTCAGCTACCTGACGGCCGCCCAGGGTGCCCGGCTGCGCAGCCTGGTCCACGAGGCCTTCGCCGAGCGCGGGATCGAGGTGACGATCCACCCGGACCGGGTGGAGGCGGCCGGTGGCGGCCAGTACGGCCTGACCAACCTGGCCGCGCACTGCAACGCCAGCAGCGGCAAGGAATGGCCGGCGATCGTCAGGTGGCACGTCGAGACCGTCCTGCGCGCAGTCTCGGCCCCGAGCACGTCCGAGCTGGACGACGAGACCGTATTGCGGAACGTCTTCGTCCGGGTGATGGGCACCTCGACCTTCCCCGACCTCACGCCGTTCGGCTATCGGCGCGAGCTCGGCGGCGACCTGGTCGAGCTGCTGGCGCTGGACTCCGAGCACTCGGTCACCATGCTGGTGGACTCGGACGTGGAGCGGTTCGGTGCCGCCCGGCTGCGCGATGCCGGGCTGGAGAACCTGCTGGCCGAGCCCTTCGGCGGGTGCGAGCAGGTGCCGGTCGGGCAGGCCGCCGGTTTCACCCGGCTGGTCGGCGACTCCGTCTACACCGCGAGCCGGTTGCTGACGATGGGCGACGTCCTGCGCCGGACCACGGGCGAGGCTCACGCGCAGGACGGCGTCCTCGCGTGCGTGCCGAACCGGCACCAGCTGGCCTTCCACCTACCGCGCAGCGCCGAGGCGATCCCGGTGATCGAGGCGATGGCCCGGTTCGCCGCGCAGGGCTACACCGATGGCATCGGGCCGGTCAGCCCGTTCCTGTACTGGTCCCGGGGTCCGGTCCTGACCCAGGTGTCCTACCCCGACGAGGACGGCGGGCTGCGGATCGACATCGACGAGGAGCTGGCTGACATCCTGTCCCGGCTCACCGGCCTGCCGCCCGAGTCCCCCGAGGCGCCAGGGTGACCGGCCGCCCGCGACACACCGGGCTGGTGACCCCGCGGGTGGCCTGACAGGCTGGGTGCCGGCGGCCGCGCAGCCGGCGGCCGGGGAGGAGTAACACCATGCCGTCTGAGGTCGTACCAGCCGGGACGGAGGGCGCCTTCGCCGCCGAAGGCTGGACGCTCGGGACCGAGGTGCCCGACGCCGACGCCCAGGAGCAGCGCCAGCCGGTCGCCGAGGAGGACGAGGCGGCGGATCCGGAGACCGTGGCAGGTCGGGCCGGCACCGCGCACCACGATCACGCCATCGCCACGGCCGACGAGGCCGATCTGGTCGAGCAGGACGCCGAGGTCGGTTACGACGATGATGAGGACCGCGGCTGATCGATGACCGCGGCTGAGCGGCCGCGGCTGATTGAGAACCGCGGCTGACCGGCCGCGGCGACGGCACGGGAGGCGGCATGGCGGCGACGGCGCAGATCGGCGTGACTGGCCTGGCGGTGATGGGTCGCAACCTGGCTCGGAACCTCGCCCGGCACGGGCACACCGTGGCCCTGCACAACCGGACCCAGGCACGCACGGATGCCCTGGTGGCCGAGCACGGCGACGAGGGCAGCTTCGTCCCGTCGGCCTCGATGGCGGACTTCGTCGCCTCACTCGAGCGCCCGCGCCGGGTCGTCATCATGGTCAAGGCCGGTGCCGGCACCGACGCCGTGATCGACGAGCTGGCCGGGCTGATGGAACCGGGCGACGTCATCGTCGACGGTGGCAATGCCCATTTCGCGGACACCCGCAGGCGGGAGGCGGCGCTGCGCGAGCGCGGGCTGCACTTCGTCGGGACCGGGATCTCCGGTGGCGAGGAGGGCGCGCTGCTCGGGCCGAGCATCATGCCAGGGGGGTCGGCCGAGGCGTACCAGAGCCTGGGGCCACTGCTGGAATCGATCGCCGCGCAGGTCGACGGCGTCCCGTGCTGCACGCACGTCGGGCCGGACGGCGCCGGTCACTTCGTCAAGATGGTGCACAACGGCATCGAGTACGCGGACATGCAGCTGATCGCCGAGGCGTACGACCTGCTCCGCGGCGGGCTGAACCTCCCCGCGGCCGAGATCGCCGCGGTCTTCCGGGACTGGAACTCCGGCGAGCTGGAGAGCTACCTGGTCGAGATCACCGCCGAGGTGCTCGGACACGCCGACGCGGGCACCGGCCGGCCGTTCGTGGACGTGGTCGCCGATGCCGCGGAGCAGAAGGGGACCGGCCGGTGGACGGTACAGATCGCCCTCGATCTGGGGATACCCACCAGCGGTATCGCAGAGGCCGTCTTCGCCCGCTCGCTGTCCGGGCACACCGAGCAGCGCTCGGCCGCCCGGCGCCTGCCCGGCCCCTCCACCACCTGGACGGTCAAGGACCCGGACACCTTCGTCGAGGACGTCCGTCGCGCGCTGTACGCCTCGAAGGTGGTCGCCTACGCCCAGGGCTTCGACCTGATCCGGGCAGGCTCGCAGGAGTACGACTGGAACGTCGATCTCGGTGCGATGGCGACGATCTGGCGCGGAGGCTGCATCATCCGTGCCCGTTTCCTGGACCGGATCCGCCAGGCCTACGACGCCGACCCCGACCTGCCCACACTGCTGTTGGACGGAACCTTCGCCGACAGCGTCGGCAGTGCCCAGGACTCCTGGCGACGGATCGTCGCGGGCGCGGCGCAGAACGGCCTGCCCGTCCCCGGATTCGCCGGCGCGCTGTCGTACTACGACGGGCTGCGGGCCGAGCGGCTGCCGGCCGCGCTGGTCCAGGGCCTGCGCGACTTCTTCGGCGCGCACACCTACCGACGGGTCGACCGCGAGGGCAGCTTCCACACGCTCTGGTCGCAGGACCGGTCCGAGGTCTCCGCCGGCTGATCCCCGGCCCCCGGCTGATCCCCGGCCCCCGGCTGATCCCCTGACCGTCCGGCAGGGCCTGACCGGACGCTGACCGGGGCATGACCTGCCGCTGACGTTACCGGCCGGGCGGCCACCCGGAACCGGACCGGCACACCCCGTCGGGGAGTTGACCGTCCGGCCCGGGCGCCGCGGGAGCGACCGGGTCCGGCGCCCAGGCGGTGCTGGCCCGGGCCGGGCTGATGATCGTGGGTGAACGGGCTGGTCCTGCTCACCGCCGCGGTGGCGATGAACGACCAGTTCCTGTTCTTCGCCGACTGGACCGACCTGGCCGGTGCATGCCGCCAGGGCTGACCGCGGGCGACCGGGTGGTGCACTTCGTCGTGCCCGGCCCGATCAGCGGCGTCACCGGCTCGGTCGAGGTCGAGCTGCCGGCGGGCTATGCCCAGGCCGGCCAGCGCAGCCGCCGCTACCCGGTGCTGGAGGCGTTCCCGGGCTACCCGGGTGGGCCGTCCACGTGGGTCGACGTGATGAACATCGGCGGCGCGCTCAAGTCCGCGGTGGCGGCGCACAGGATCGCCGACCCGATCGTGATCATGCCAACGACCGAGACACCGCCCGGGCGGGACACCGAGTGCGTCAACGGCGGCGGGTCCTCACCCCAGATCGAGACCTGTCTGACCCAGGACCTGCCCTGTCCACGCGGTACGACCTGATAGCGCTGGCCGCGCACCGCCCGCCCGCGGTCGCGCTCTGGCTCGAGACCTCGCATTCGGACCCGACCTCCTACCCGACCTCGGCACAGCTGCTGCGGGCGGCCAGGCCTCCGCTGTCAGTGCAGTCGCTGGTGCTCACCCACGCGGGGCACCGGATGGGCCTGTGGCAGGGCCAGCTGCCGCAGGCATTGGACTGGCTGGGTCGGTCAGTGCCCGGCTTCACGCCGCCGGCGTGAGCCGGCAGCTCACTGCAGCCAGCGTCGGTGATCCGGGCGCGAGGCCCGGCGCCAGGCCCGGGACAGCTGCTGCTCGACCTGCGCGATCCGCTCCTGCTGCTGCGCGTGCAGCCGCCCGTGGGTGAACGAGCTCTCGCCTGCCGCCTGCGCCTGGTCGGCCAGATCCACCAGGGTGGCAGCGGCCAGCGCGGCGTCGCGGGAGTAGCCGGCGGCCTCCTGCAGCGCTTTCATCCGGGCCGCGAACTCGGCGGCCTGCTTGCCGAATCCGGGCACCAGCGCCTTGCCCGCATACCGGGTGTAGCGCGCGACCAGCTGGAGCTCCGCCCGCAGTTGCTCCCGGTCAGCCTCCTTCGCGGCAGCCTCGGCCCGGATCAGCTGGGCGACCCGCCGCCAGGCCCGCTCGACCAGTCCCGGCAGCACCATCTCCCGGCGGTCGAGAGCCAGCGCCGTCAAGGGCGGCGTGGCCAGCAGCCCGTCCAGCCGGTCCAGCAGGGCGAAGTAGCGTTCGCCGTCCAGCTCGGCCAACACCTGCTGGCGCGCCTGCCGCTGCCGGGCCCGCATCGCCGAGACGGCCCGCCTGGCCACCGGCCCGCGGATCAACTCGGGCGGTTCGCCGGCCAGACCCGCCGTCAGCAGTCCCCGAACGACCTCGGCGTCCCGTGCGGGGGCCAGGACGGCGGCGAACCACTCCAGCTCGGCCCGCAACGACTCCGCGGCTGAGCGTTCGAACAGCGGCGCGAAGACCGCGAGCGCCGCGGCCAGGCGCCCGGATGCCTGCCACATCGTCCGCAGCGCGCCGTCGTCTCCCGATCGCAGTGCCGGGTCTGCCGCCTCGAGCCGGGCTGCCTGCTCCTCCAGATGGGTCAGCACGGCGGCGGCCGCGGAGGCGCGACGAACCCCCGGCGGGCGGAGCGGGCGCACCGGACGCGGCGGCTCAGCCAGGGCCCGGGCCAGCTTGGACCTGCTGCCGCTCGGGCGTGCCCCGGCTGCCAGCAGGCGTTCGACCACCACCGCGAGCAGGTCATGGTCGGCGGACTTGAGCTCCACCTCGAGTTCGCGCCAGGCCAGCGGTTCGGCACCGGGCCTGGTCGCGGTCACCGAGTCGTCGGCGACCTCGGCGAGCACCGTGCCGTCAGGCGCCAGCACGGTGCGCAGGACCCGATGGGTCGCCAGTTCGACCACCGGGACCAGCGGTGCACCGCGCAGGTGAACCTCGACCTCCTGGCGCAGCTGCTTGGGCACAGACCGGGAGCGGCCGAGCGGGCGGTGCAGCTCGTCCCGCTCACCGTCCGGGCGTGGCCGCTTGAGGTGCCAGCCCTCGTCGTCACCGCCGGTGCGCCGTCGCAGCGTCATCGCCTGCCTGATCAGCCGCAGATCCGGACTGTCGAAGTAGGTGGCGCGCAGATCCACGGGCTCGGGCGCGCTGATCCCCGCGGCGGCCGATCCCAGGTCGGTCAGCTCGGGCAGCTCGAAGCCCGGCTCGACGTCCAGCTTGCGCTCGATCTCGGTTACGGATGCTGTTCCCGCCTTCGGTGCCATCGGCCGATTATGGTCCCGTCGAGCCTGCTGCGGACGGACCTGCCGTGCTCAGCCTCGCCGTTTCCGCCACGCATCCCAGGCGGGGAGAGCTGGATGACCGGGCCTGGTCGGGATCACCGCTGTGCCCGGGCCCGGCCCCGGAACACCGCCCCGGGCACGCCCAGTTCGAGCGCCGCGCCGTCCAGCCACAGGCGCCGGAATCGCGCCGGCGTCATGGTCGGGTCGTTCAGGGCCAGCTGGATGGCCAGCCCGTCCATCAGGGACGTCAGTCGCATCGTGGTCGCCGTGACGTCGGAGGGCGTGAAGAGCCCCGCATCCACGCCCTCCTGGATCACCTCGCGCAGGGCGGCACGCCAGCGTCGGTCCAGCGACTCACGGGCGGCGCGGGCAGTCTCGTCCCGCAACGCCCGCACCCACAGTTCCAGCCACAGGGTCCAGTCCCCCACCGCCGGCCCGGCACCCGCTCCGAGCGCCGCCATCAGCCGCAGCCGCTCGACCGGCCCCGCTGCGGAGTCCAGGTCGCGGACGACCTCGGCGTAGAAGGCATCCTCGACGAAGGTCAGCGCCTCGGCCAGCGCGCCCGCCAGCGAGCCGAAGTGGTACAGGACGAGCCCGGACGACGTCCCCGCAGCGGACGCGATGTCCGTGACTCTGGTTCCGGCGAACCCCCGCTCACGGACCACGTCCACGGTCGCGGACAAGATGCGACGGCGGCGATCCGCGGGCGCCTTCGTCGCGATCGGGCCGACCACCACACCCCCCAGGCGAGCTCCGCGACCCGCGACGGCCGCGGAGGGGTTGACCGCTTTCTGAACCGATGTTCAGGATAGCCGCATCGCCGGCCGTCCGATCGCGACGTGCGCCATGAGCGTCATGGCTATGGACTGGGCCGTGAGGTCCTTCCTACCCTGACCAAATGTTCAGTCAGGACGGCGAACGCGTGGTCGACCAGCCGGCCGGCCCGCAGGCGGGCCCGCCGATCCCCGCCGAGGCGCTGGCCGCCGCGTTGAGACCGTTCGGGCAGAGCGTCATGCTGCCGGCCCAGGCGTACACCTCGGCCGCCGTCCTCGGCTGGGAACTGCGGAACTTCTTCGCCGGCTGGCAGTGCGTCGGCCTCCGCGACGGCCTGGCCGGGCCCGGTTGCCAGCGCGCGGAACGGCTCGGCCAGACCACGATCCTGCTGGTGCGTGGCGCGGACGGCGTGCTACGTGGGTTCGCCAACACCTGTCGGCACCGGGGGCACGAACTGCTGCCCTGCGGCGGGTCGGCGCGCAAGCGCTCGGTGGTCTGCCCCTACCACGCCTGGTCCTACACCCTGGAAGGCGCGCTGATCGCCGCGCCCGGATACCGGGAGCTGCACGGCTTCGATCCCGCCGCGCACGCACTGGTACCGGTGCGGGTCCAGGAATGGCTCGGCTACGTCTTCGCCGACCCCTCGGGCCGGGCTCCGTCGCTGGAGGAGTACCTCGGAGGGATCACCGCACTGGTGGCCGGGCACCGGACCGACCGGCTGATCGTTCGGGCCCGGCACGAGTACATGGTTCGGGCGAACTGGAAGATCGTCCTCGAGAACTACCAGGAGTGCTACCACTGCCCGCTGATCCACCCCGAGCTGTGTGCTGTCAGCCCGCCGGACAGCGGGACCAACTATGACCTGCCGGGTGCCTGGGTCGGCGGCTGGATGGACCTGCGAGCGGACACGGCGACGATGTCGCTGGACGGCCGCAGCGGCGGCGTGCCCATCCCGGGGCTGGCCGAGCCCTGGCTGCGGCGGGTCAACTACCTCGGCATCTTCCCCAACCTGCTGGTCAGCCTGCATCCGGACTACGTGATGACGCACCGCCTGACCCCGCTGGGCCCGGACTCCACCTGGGTCGAGTGCGGCTGGGCGTTCCCGCCCGAGGCGGATCAGCGGAACGGGTTCGACCCGTCCTACGCGGCCGACTTCTGGGACGTCACCAACCGCCAGGACTGGGCCGCCTGCGAGTCCGTGCAGCGTGGCCTGGCGTCCGGGATGGCCCGGCCGGGCCCGTTATCCCCGGCCGAGGACGGCGTCTACCAGTTCGTCACCATGGTGGCCCGCGGCTACCTCGGCCACCCCGCGCACCTGCCGACCGATCCGGTCGGGCCGCGGTCACGTGAGCGCAGCGGCGGTCCTCTGTGATCTGCACCCCGGGGCCTCATCGCCGGCGTTCGGCCTGAAGCCGACAGATAAGATCCGCCATCGGCTACAGCTGAGATCAGGCAGCCCCGAATACGATCAGGACTGGACCGAGAGGACGTTCGCTGTGCGCTTGCGTGTCACCCCGATGGCGGTTGCGGCCGGACTGACCGCTCTGCTGGCCATCACTACCGTCACCTCGTCCGCGGTCACGGCAGCCGCCACCACGGCACCGTTGCCGGCCCGGATGAAGGCCACCGGAGGCGGCACGCAGCTGATCACGGCGGTCACCAGCGGGACCACGAACTCCAGCCGCTCCGGGACGCTCACCTGGTGGACACGCACCGGCAGCACCTGGACCAAGGTGGGATCCGCATCCGCGCGGTTCGGCTACAACGGCCTGTCCGACAACCGGCTCGAGGGTGACGGCACCACGCCCACCGGCCTGTTCACTCTCCCGGTGGCCTTCGGGATCAACGCGAACCCCGGCACCCGGATGGCCTGGCACCACGTCGATTCGGGCTCCTGGTGGGACGAGAACTCGCTGTCCTCGCGATACAACACCTGGTATGAGAACTGTCCGTCGTCGATCTGCTGGGAATCGGCCACCAAGCCGGCGCACTCCAGCGAACATCTGGCCAACTACCGGCCGCAGTACTACTACGCGATCCTGATCGGCTTCAACACCGGCACCACCAAGGTCCGGCCTCCGAGCAGGCCCAGCGGATCCGGGATCTTCCTGCACGTCAACGGCACCGGGTACACCGCCGGCTGCATCTCGATCCCGCAGTCGTCTCTGGTCGCCCTGCTCAAGTGGGTCAACCCGTCGGCGAGCCCGCACATCGCCATCGGCAACAGCTCGAGCATCACCCGGTTCTGATGTGGAACGGCCTGTCAAGAATGGGACGACAGCTTGTGCCGGTTTGGTGTTGATCTGAGGGGCGTGCCTGGGTTTCGGGCACGGGTCAGGCTGCTCCCTGGTTCCTGATCGCGGCTGAGCCTGCGGACGGGTGGGTCGGGTCAAGGGGCGCGTAGCGATCGCGCGGCGACGCCGTAGGCGCCCTTGAGGCGCCTGCCCGGGAGCGGATGATCGGGCGTTGGGGCAGGGGGTGCGGTACGGTGGATGCCCGGGGTGGTGGGCGGGCGGGGTGGGCACGACGCGTCGCAGCTAGGCGGGTCGGTGCGCCGCCTGTCTGATGTTCGCGTGTCGAGATCGCAAGTCGGCTGTGCGCAGGAAGGTGCCCCTGACTAGGTGCGGCCTTGGCCGCCGTGGCGGTAGGCCATAGAACGGACGGGGATCGGTCCTGCAACGGCGTGCTCCGACGCGTCGTGGGTTTGGCGCGCACGGTCCGCCTGACCGTTGGGGCACCGACTGGTGGGTGCGTGCGCGGGTTCATGAGGGGGCTTCAGCGGATGGGTGTGCTGACCGCGGCGGGCAGCACGAGGTCGGGGTGGGTCAGGTCGGAGGTCATCTCGGCCCACAGGAACCCGGCCAGTTCGCGGGCAACGGCGACCACCACGACGTTGCGGCTGGTTTTGCGTGGGCTCGAGCCGCCGGAACCGGGCGCACAGCCGTTGTTGGGCGCTCCAGGACCGGGCGGCGGTGGCCGGATCGACGCCGTCCTGGCGGCGGCGCAGCATGACGCCGAGGCTGGGCCGGTGCTGGTAGGGCCAGGCGGACTCGATCAGCTGGGTGCGCAGGTGGGCATTGCCTGCCTTGGTGATGTGCCCACGGTGGACCGACGTTGCCGGAGGAGTACTCGCTGGGCACCAGGCCGGTGAAGCCCATGAACGCGCGGGCGGCGGGGAACCGGCGCCAGTCACCGACCTCGCTGGCGATCGTCAACGCCCCCAGACGGGCCACCCCGCGGTAGGCGGCCAGCCGGGCGACCGCGTCGGCGAACGGCCCGTGGGTGTACCAGTACGCCAGGTCGGCCTCGATCGCGGCCAACTCGGCGTCCCGGGCGATCAGCATGCCCCGGTAGTGCCCGAACGTGGCCTGCAGCGCCGCGTCGTCGAACCGTTGGCCCGGGCAGCCACCGTTCGTGCACCCGTCCACGCCTGCGCCACGCCAGATCCGGTCATGGCGCAGCAGGAACTTGCTCAACCGGTGCCGGGTACGGGTGCGGTCATCGACCAGATCGGCGCGGGCCCGGCACAGATCCCGCACCGCCTCCTCCGCCTCGGTCGGCACCCGGATCGCGACCAGCTCGCCGGCCCGGTGCAGCCGGGCCAGCCGCCGGCAGTCACGCCGGTCGGTCTTGACCCGATCACCCGGCGCGTTCGGGATCAACGACGGCGCGATCACCTGGCACGCCACCCCCATCGAGGTCAGCAGCCGGTGCAGCTCGAACCCGGGCGGACCCGCCTCGTAACAGGCCCGCAAGCCGCCCAGGGTCGGGGAAACGGTTGATCAGACGCCGGACCGACGCCTCGTCATTGAAGATGATCTCGACGTCCGGGACCTGCTCGTCCCAACGCAGGATCCCGACCGCGATCTTGTCCTTACTGGTGTCCATCCCCAGGTGGATCAGACCAGCAGACAGCGCGACACTGTTCATGAGCGGCCGGCTCCTTCCGGTAGTGGCTCCTTCCGCTCCAGGGTGGATGACCCACGAAGATCACCCACGGGGTGCAGCGGAAGTGAGCCGGCCGTTCCATGCTGACTAGCCGGGACTCCTTCCTCGTGGTGACCGCGCCCGGCTACACCCTCAATGCCGCTGATCGCAGTCGATTCGGGGCTGCGTACCGGCGTTGGGGGTGTAATGCGGCGTGCGGGGTGTAAGGCCGGCCGGTTCGGCGCGAGCCGGTCGTAGCAGTCGATCATGCGGTCGGCGTAGGCCTCCAGTTCGGCGCGGTGCGGCTCGCGTCATATCGACCGGACATGGCGGCTCCTCGAGGGCCGGTTCTGCGCGGCGGTCTCCTGGATCGATGCCTGGACGGCGGGCAGAGGTCTTGACTGAACGTTCAGTTCAGAAAGGCCGCCAGCGTGACCACAAGGCCACGAGGGCGTGCCCGATGTCTTCTACGCCAAGGGCAGCGCTGCACGGCGAGCCCTCCGCGGCGTGCTGAGCCTGGCCCCGGAGCCGTTCAGCTGGCCCTGCCGCCGGCCGGCCGACGCGCTCCGCGAGGTCGCCGGGGGCCGGGTGAGGCCGAGGGTCGCCGGGCGAAGGGCGGCCCCGGCGTGTACCGAGCAGCCGTTTGGGCCAGGCTGGGCTGATGACCGAGCCCCGAGCCGCGATGCCCGACAGCCCCCGCGACCCGGTGGCCGATCTGCGCCGGATCGCTTTCCTTCTCGAGCGGGCGCTCGAGTCCCCATACCGGGTCAAGGCATTCAGGGGAGCCGCGACGGCGCTCGCCGGGCTCGCGCCCGAGGAGGTGGCCAGGCAGGCCGCGACCGGCACGCTCGAAACGGCTCCCCGGCGTCGGTGACGTCACGGCCACCTGTGTCGCGCAGTCGCTCGCCGGCCGGATGCCCGACTACCTCACCCCCCTGGAGGCGACCGCCGGCCCGCTGGCCACCGGCGGGGAGAACCTGCGGGCAGCGTTGCGTGGCGACCTGCACACCCACTCGGACTGGTCGGACGGAGGGTCCCCGATCGCCGAGATGACCGTCACCGCACTGGAACTGGGGCACGAGTACGTCGCGCTGACCGACCATTCCCCCCGACTGACGGTGGCCCGTGGGCTGACCCCCGAGCGCCTGCGTCGCCAGCTGGACGTCGTCCGGCGGCTGAACGAGCAGCTGCCGCCGTTCCGGCTGCTCACCGGGATCGAGGTAGACATCCTCGACGACGGCAGCCTCGACCAGGAGCCGGAGCTGCTGGCCGAGCTGGACGTGGTGGTGGCCAGCGTGCACTCGAAACTGCGGATGCCGGCCGCCGAGATGACCGAGCGCATGATCGCCGCGGTCCGGGACCCGAACACCGATGTGCTGGGCCACTGCACCGGTCGCTACGTCCACGGCAAGCAGCGACCGGAGTCCACGTTCGACCCGGAGGCGGTGTTCACGGCCTGCCGCGAGCAGGGCGTCGCGGTCGAGATCAACTGCCGGCCCGAGCGGCTCGACCCTCCGAGACGGCTGCTGCGCCAGGCGGTCGCCACCGGTTGCCTGATCGCGATCGACACGGACGCGCATGCGCCGGGCCAGCTGGACTGGCAGCCCTACGGCTGTTCCCGGGCCCAGGAGTGCGGCGTGGATCCGGCTGCCGTGGTCAACACGTGGCCGCTGGAGGACCTGCTGACTTGGACCGGCGACCACACCCACCGTCCGGTTTGAGGAGTCCCCAGCGCGAGGCAGGCCCTTGGGCCCAACGGGTTGGGGCCGGGAGGGAGCAATCTGGGGCCCTGGGCGTGCGTAGGGCACAGGGCGGGGGCGCCGACCCGAAGAGGTGACAGATGACGACGACCGCGACGATCCGTCCGGTTCTGGTCGGTGTGGACGGCACCAGCAGCGGTGAGCACGCGCTGGAATGGGCACTGCGCGAGGCCATGGTCCGCCAGGCGCCGGTACAGGTGGTCACGGTCTGGGCCTGGGACGGCGGGGCCATGGAGCCCACCACGAACCTGCGTCCGGGCCACAGCACGAGCCGGCCCGCGGGCCGGGCCCGGCAGAGCCAGGAGACGATCGTCGCCCGGGTGCTGGCCGCCTTCGGCGGCGCTGCGCCCCAGGTCACCGTCGAGATCGCCGAGGGCGACCCGGCGAGCCGCCTGATCGAGCGCTCGAGCGCCGCCGACCTGCTCGTGCTCGGCGCACCCGAACTGGGACAACCAGAGGCGCACCGATACGACTCGGTCACCCAGACCTGCCTCCGGTATGCCGGGTGCCCGGTTGTCGTGGTTCCGCCCCGAGAAGGGCTGTGGGCCCGCCGCCGCCGTCGCGGATAGGAGCGAGTGGGACACGCCGGGACGTTCTGCGCCACGCGGGGAGCGCCGGGACGGCATGCTTGGGATTCCGCACGTTCCTGCCGATACCTGCCCCGAGCATCGTCAGGCGATTGCGAGCGTCCAGGGGGCGGCGCGACGTCCGGGAGGTGACGTGGATCTCGGTGCATCGGCGGGCGGGCTGGCGCTGGCCCTGGCGGTGATGGGAACCTGCCTCATGCTCTGGGGCCCGCTCCGGCGGCGTGGACTGCGGCGGCACCGATCCGCACGGCATCTGCGCGACCGCACCTCGGCGATGCTGGCGCACCCGGCGCTGACCGGCCGGGCGGTCGCCAGCGGTCTGGCCGGGGCACTGGATGCGGCGACCAGCGGCTACACCGCCGACCCCTTCCGCACTCTCGCTGTCCAACTGCGGCTGGCGCGGCTGGGCGCCGAGCTGCGTGAACTCGACCAGCACGCCAGCCGCCTGACGCGGCTCCGGCGCCGCCAGGCCGCGCTCGAGGCCTACGACGAGACGCTCGCCGAGGCCTGCCGGCTGGCCGGCGCGCCGATGTACCGGGCCGCGGGGATGGACCGGGAACTCGGCCGTCAGATGGAGGAGCTCTCGCTCAGCGATCGAGGCTGGACCTGGTGATCGGAGCCTGGTGATCGGAGCCTGGTGATCGGAGCCTGGTGATCGGAGCCCGCTGATCGGTTCGCGGGGCGGGTCAGCGCCGGAGTAGCAGGATCGGCAGCCCGCCGTGCGGCCGCAGGGTGACCAGGGCGTCGGCGCGCGGCAGCCCCGCACCACCCGGACGGACGACGCGCCGGTCACGCAGCAGCGTGGCCAGTACGAGCACGGCCTCGACCAGCGCGATGTCCCGGCCGATGCACATCCGCGGCCCGGCGCCGAAGGGCAGGTACGCGCCCGCTCCAGCAGCCGCAGGCGTCCCGGCCAGGAAGCGCCCCGGGTCGAAACGGCCGGGATCCGGCCAGCAGTCCGCACGCCGGTGCAGCAGCCACGGGCTGATCAGCAGCAGGGTTCCGGCCGGGATCGGGACGCCGGTGACGACGTCGTCAGCCAGTGCGCGGCGGGTGAGCACCCAGACGGGCGGATAGAGCCGCAGCGATTCGTCGATCACCGCGCGGGTGTAGGACAGGGCAGGCAGGTCGTCCGGCACCGGGAGCTGCCCGGCCAGGACGCGGTCGAGCTCCGCCAGAAGCCGGTCCTGGACGTCCGGGGTCGCCGCGAGCAGCCCGAGCGACCAGGTCAGCGCCGAGGCCACGGTCTCGTGACCGGCGATGACCAGGGTGACGAGCTCATCCCGCACCTGCCGGTCGTCCAGGTCCGAGCGCAGCAGCATCGCGAGCAGATCCGGGTCCTGCGCGCCGACCCCGCGCTGCCGGCGACGCTGCACGACGTCCCGGACCACCCGGTCCAGGCTGGCCACCGCCCGGCGCATCCGGTACCGGCCTGGGGTCGGCCACCTGCCGGGCAGCGGCGAGCGGGCCTGCCTCACCACCCGTCGCAGGGCGACCTCGACAGCGTGCCCGACCTGCCGGCTCACCGGCGCCAGATCGTCGTCGAACAGGGTGTACCCGACCACCTCGAGCATCGTCTCGAGCACCGCGGCCTCGGCGTCCAGGGCCTCCCCCGGCCGGGCGGCGTCCCAGCGGGTCCGCAGCCGTTCGGCCGAGTCGACCACCTGCGCCGGCACCCGCTGCGCGACGGTGACCCCGTCGTGCCGGAATGCCGGCTGCAGGATCCTGCGGTGAGCCCGCCACAGCTGCCCGTCCGCGGTCAGCAGCCCCTGACCGGTCACCGCGGAGAGAGCGGTGTACTGCACCGTCCGCTTGCCGTACCCACGGTGGTTGTCCACCAGGACGTGCCGCGCCGCCGCCGGCGCGTTGACCAGCAGCACCGGGGTCCGCGGCATCGGGAAGGCCACCAGGTCCCCGTACCGGCCCACCGTCCGGCCCAGGAACGCCAGCGGGTCCCGGATGATCCCGGGCACGGCCCGGATCATCTCCGACGGCACCGGCCCGTCCACCGGCAGCACCGTGTACCGGGCATTCCGGCGACCGCTGGTGACCGTCATGCCGGGCTCGTCGACGCAGTCCTCACAGGTACAGGCCGGTGTGGCCGTCCTCCACCCGGGGCGCCGCCACCGCGTGGATGTCCCGCTCGCGCAGCAGCAGGTACTGGTTTCCGTGCAACTCGACCTCGGCCCGGTCCTCGGGGTCGTACAGGACGCGGTCACCGACCTGGACCTGGCGAACATGCTGGCCGGTCGCGACCACCCCGGCCCAGGCCAGGCGTTTACCGACCTCGGCGGTTGCCGGAATGACGATGCCGGCGCTGGACCGCCGCTCCCCCTCCTCGCCCTCGGTCGAGACCAGAACCCGGTCGTGCAGCATCCGGATCGGCAACCGCTCGGCTGGGCCGGTCGCACGACCGGCGCTCGGCGATGTCACGTGCGGAACGGTACCGCTCCCCTCCGGGAGGGGACTCGCCCCGGTGGCGGCGGGCGGGACCGCCAGGTCAGGCTCGGGCGTCGCCACCATCACCGGGACCGGCGGCGACGCAGCCCGAGCAGGGCGAGCAGGACGAGCCCCGCGGCCACGACCGCCGCGACCCGCTCAACCCGCCAGCCGCCGTCCTCGGTCCGGGTCGCCGCGTGCAGCCGCGCGCTCAGATCGGCGCCCGTCCGGCGGGCGATCTCGCGCGGCCGGGTCCGTGCGGCCAACTCGTCCAGGGTGGCGGCCAGCCGATCGCGGCGCTGCGCGATCATGCGCTCCAGGGCCGCGGGATCCGTCGGGAGGCCGTTCGGCGTCCCTGCCGCCGCGCGGGCGGACCGCTCGTCAGCCATCGGGCACCTCCTCGACCTCGCCGCTACCCGAACCCTATGCCCCGATGACCACGTGCCGGTCGGGTGATCGGGGCCTGGCTAGGGTGTTCACGCTGCGGGTTCACCCGAAGCGCCCCGTCCCAGCGTCCCGAGGAGCGACCCGTGCCGCAACTGGCCGTGGGCGACAGCGCGCCCGACTTCACCCTGAACGCCGCCGACGGAACGCCGGTGACGCTGTCCTCGCTGAGGGGCGGCCACGTGATCGTGTACTTCTACCCCGCGGCGATGACGCCCGGCTGCACGAAGCAGGCCTGCGACTTCCGGGACAGCCTGGAACCGCTGCGGGCGGCCGGCTACACCGTGCTGGGGATCTCCCCGGACAAGCCGGCCAAGCTGCTGCGCTTCGTCGAGCGGGACCAGCTGACCTTCCCGCTGCTGTCGGATCCCGACCACGAGGTGATGGAGCGCTGGGGCGCCTGGGGTGAGAAGTCGCTCTACGGCAAGAAGGTGGTCGGGGTGATCCGGTCCACCGTGGTGATCGCGCCGGACGGGACCGTGCAGGTGGCCCGCTACAACGTCAAGGCCACCGGGCATGTCGCCTCGCTGCGCAAGGCCCTCGGGGTCTGAGGAGGTCCGGCGAGCGTCGCAGGTCGCATCGGCGGCTGCCACGCCCGACTGCGGTCGCGTTACCCTTTGCCTCGCGCGGGAGTGGTGTAACTGGCAGCCACGCAGGACTTAGGATCCTGTGCCCTCGGGCGTGCGGGTTCGAGTCCCGCCTCCCGCACGTTGGCGGGTTGTGCGAAACGGGCGCGCTCCGGTCGGGAGGTCAGACCGTCCAGAGGGCGGAGATCGGTAGGGCGCGCAGGCGCTCGCCGAAGGGCAATGGTTGCTGCCCGGCGTGGAGAACGATCCCGGCGATGAGGCGGTCCCCGAGTCTGCGGGCGAGGCGGCGGATGCCGCGAAAGTCCTCGCCGCGAACGGTCTCGGCTGCCTTCACCTCGATCGCGACGCTGTCGCCGGAGGGACGTTCCAGGACCGCGCCCACTTCGTAGCCGTCGCGGTCGCGGTAGTGGTGGAGGGTGACTGGTTCGGTGACCCAGGTCAGTTGGCGGGCGAGTTCGGCGAGGACGAAGTTCTCCAGCAGCGGGCCGATCGGCGCGGCGGGGTGGTCGGCCCGCCGCCGGGTCATGCCCGCGAGGTGACCGGCGAGCCCGGAGTCGAGAACCACCAACTTGGGTGCCGCGACGGCACGGGTGGTGAGCTTGGTCGACCAGGGCG
Organism: uncultured Actinomycetota bacterium; assembly: GCA_963740575.1. Classification (GTDB taxonomy): domain Bacteria; phylum Actinomycetota; class Actinomycetes; order Actinomycetales; family Kineosporiaceae; genus CAVUET01. Next base: position 1,356,880 of record CAVUET010000003.1, read on the forward strand.
GGATCCGGCGGACCAGGAACAGCAGTTCCAGCAGGTCCAGGTAGCGCTTGAGCGTTGAGGCGGGCAGGTTCAGCGAGCCGGCCAGGGCCCCAGGCACCGGCAGGGTCGCCATCTGCGCCGCCAGGACATTGAGCAGCCGGCGCATGTCGACCGGGCGCTCGATTTCGGTGACCTGCCGGACATCACGGTTGATCATGTCGAAGACGTACGACTCGAAGAACCGCGCCCTGCGGCCCGGATCGCTGCGGCCTACGGCCTCCGGGTGGCCGCCGATGAGCGCGCGGTCGATGTAGTCGGATCGGAGCAGGGTCAAGGGTGGAATGGCGAGGTCCGCGCCGTGGGTGAAGATCGCGTCGACGAACCGGTCCTGCGTGCCGTGGAGTTCTCCTTGGGACAGCGGCCAGAGCTCCACCGTCTCGGACCGCCCCGGTAGCAGGTCGGGGATGCTGTGCAGAGCCAGGAGCCTGGCCGAACCGGTCAGCAGGAACTGGCCGGGGCGGGGATCGGAGTCGACGGAGTGCTTGATGGCCAGCATGAGGTCGGGAACCCGCTGCACCTCATCGATGACCATCAGCCCCTGATGTCGGACGAAGGCGGCGGGATCCGTGGCGGCGGCCGAGCAGTCCCCGCGTCATCGAGGAACCTCAGGTCCACGATCGTGTGATCCGCGGCCACGAGCCTGGCCAGGGTGGACTTCCCGGTCTTCCGCGCCCCGTTGATCACCACCACGCGGGTGTCCTGCAGGACGGCGGAAACGGTTGCGAGAGCGTGCCGGGGGTAGAGATCCGCACCGATCGGCATGATCGGAGAGCAGCAGGCTCATGGTCGTCTTGCCGAAGCTGTCGTGGTGGTTTCGCCGACAACTGCGTGGCCGTCTTGCCGACCCCTCCGTGGCCGCCTTGACGATCCCCGAGGCACGCCCACCGAGTGATCGTCGCGCGTCGCGTGACCTCACCCAGCCGGCGGGCCGCACGGGTAGTGGCCTACCGGGGATCCGCACCCACATGGCCTCGTCCAGGCGTAATCAGACCCTCCTGGTAGATGTAGACCAGATGTAGACTGAAACCATGAGCGATACCACCACCATCCGGGTCAAACAGGCCACCAGGGCCCGGATCGAGGCTCAGCGCAGGCCCGGCCAGACGGCGGACGAGATCATCAACGAGGGACTGGCGGCGATTGAGCGGGAAGCCTGGCGGCGGCAGGCCGAGGCCGATGCCCGCGAGGCGGCCAAGGATGCGGTTGACCGGGCAGAGGTGCAGGCTGCCCTCCGGGAGACGCTGGGCGAATGAGGGGTGACGTGTTCCGCCTGCGACGTCCGCGCGACGTCCAGGGTCACGAGCAGCAACACGAACGATTCGCTGTCGTCGTCCAGGCAAGCCGACTGCTGCACCTGAGCACCTGGGTGGTCGCCCCGACCAGCACGCGCGCCCGCCCGTTCATCTTCCGGCCCAAGGTCGCACTCCCCCTCGGCCCGACGCTCGTCCTGTGCGACGCCCTCGCCTCGATCGACCCCGAGAAGAGACTGGGCGACTATGTGGCCAGCCTGACCACAGCGGAGCTGCAGGAGGTCGACAAGACCCTGCGCCTGTTCCTGGACCTGAGCTGACGAGCCTCAGGCGTGGGCCCGAGGACCTGAACGCCGCCGGTGGCTGATCACCCGAGCGACGGCCACGACGACGAGCGGCAGCACGAATGCGATCAACAGCACCTCGTCGAAGGACAGGCCGTCGATGTTCGGCTGCAGCTCCTCCTGCGTGGCCCAGCCGAACCACACCTCGCTGACGAACATCCCGATGGCCACATACGCGATCGAAGCAGCGAGCCACAGCCAGCGTGGCGAGGTCCTACCCCACACCAGGTGCGTGACGATTCCGGCGACGATGGCCATCAGCGCGAGCAGGCCGACGCCCTGGATCCCGAGATCCCATCGCATGATTCCAGCCTCCAGACATCTTGGAGGCAGGTCACCGAGGGCCCGCCCGGGCACCACGGCGGCCACCCTCCCGGCACCATCGTTGCCCGGCACACCACGACGGAATCGGGCCTTTGGGTCCTTCCTCGCGAAACCCTGCAACGGGCTGGTCGGCCCCCGCGCTCAGGTGTTGGTGCCCTGGTAACGGCGCAGTGCGGCGTTCCACAGCAAGCCGGGACGCGATGGAAGCGAGCAGCGCGATCACCGGCGCCAGCGCCGCGACCATGACCGGGATCCCCAGGCCAGCTGTCCGCCCGGTGACCATCGACGCCGGCAGGAACCCCAGGAACGCGATCGGCAGCAGATAGGTCAGCGTGTCCTGGACGAACCGGGGCAGGATGTTCAGCGGGTAGTTGCCGAAACTCGCCATCAGCTCCTCGACCCAACTGCTCCAGTACACGGTGCCCGGCGAGAACAGCCCGAACGCGGAGATGGCCGTGTGCACGGCCGCCTCCATCAGGAGGCTCCGACGCGCCGCGCCACACACCCATCGGCTGACGAATCCCAACGCCAGCACCCAGCCGAGCTGAACGCCAGTGCAGCCGGCACCTCGGACGACGTGAGGCGGGCGACGTAGATCGACAGCGGAACGGTGAGCGTGCCCTGGAACGGCAGCACCGCGCCCATCGTGACGAACCAGTGCGGGAAGAACCAGAGCGGCGCAAAGCCTCCGGACAGCAGGGCCCGGACGAAGAACGCGATCTGCACCGCGCTCTGGTTCACACGGTCCAGAAGCACAGCAGGTCCAGCAGCAGGATGAGCCGGTAGAACAGCGCGCCGAACCACGACTGGCTGTAGGCGAGTTCGCCCATCCCGGACGAAGTGGTAACGCCGCGGGCCCATCGGGCGCAGGAACCAGTACAGGATGGGTGCCGAGGTATATGTGCTGCACGACCGTCCGGGCCGGAATTCGTGAATCGTCCGGATCAGGGATTCTCATTCCCGCCCAACGTGCGTGAACATTCCTGAACCCGCTTCTGGCCATGCTCCGACTCCGCGTCGAGAAGCTCCACGGCAGAACCCGCGCCGGGGCCTCACCCGAGCTGCGGACCCGTGACGGCGACGCCGTCGCCGTCGCCACGCCCATGATGACCATGAGAGGCGGTAGGTTCGGGCAGCACCTCGAAGGCTCAGGAGGACGGATGCCAGGCAAGGGATCCGGACGGTCCGTCGGCTTCGCAGGCCTCGCCGTGGTCGTGATCGTGGCCGCCTCGCTGCTCACCTGGATGATCGTGCGCGGGTCCTTCGGCCAGCGTGAGCCCGCACCCGGCCACGCCTCCGATGACGCGACCATGACCAGCACCCCGGGGCCCGGTTCGACGGCATCGGCCACGCCCGGCACGTTCCAGCTGCGTGCCGTGCTGCTGTCCGCCTCCCTGACCGATTCCGCCTCGTTCACGGCCGCCGGGACGCCCGCTGCGAGCCCGACCAGCGCGAGCGACCTGGCCTGGATCGACCCCCCGATCGCGGCGGAGTTCGCGGCACTGCGGGCCTGCGCGGAGCCGGCAGAGCCGGATCCCGCCCGGCCGCTGATCGCCTGCCGGGACTCGGAGAAGTTCGTGCTCGGGCCCGCCGAGGTGTCGGGCGATGCGGTCGCGTCGGCGCAAGCCCGGCAGGCCGAGAGTGACCGCTGGGTGGTCGAGGTCTCGCTGAAGCCCGACGCCGCCAGAGCGCTGGCGACCGTGACGACCCGGCTGGCGAGCCTGCAGACCAGCCGGAACTCGCTCGCCGTCTTGGCCGGGGGCCGGTTGATCGCCGTGGCCCAGGTGATGGAGCCGATCACCGCGGGCGTGGTCCAGCTGGCCGGGAACTACACGCGGGCACAGGCGCAGGCGCTGGCAGCAGCCCTCAACACGCATTGACGCCGACCGCTCACTGCACGTCCACCTGGATCGTGTGCCAGCCGGTGGCGCCGTTCGGTTCCGGCGGCGCCTCCTCGCCCGTCTGCACGAGCCCCGTGGCATCCGTGGCGCGAACCTGCAGGTGGTGCGATCCGACGGTGGCGTCCCAGGGAAACACCCATTGCCGCCAGGTGTCCGCGCTCGGGACCTCGGCCAGCCGGGCCTGCTGCCACGGCCCGCCGTCCACGCGGACCTGAACGGCGCGGATCCCCCGGTGCTGCGCCCAGGCCACGCCGGCCACGGCGACCCGGCCGGCCCGCACCATCGCACCGTCGCCGGGAACGTCGATCCGGGACTGCGTCTTCACCGGCCCCTGGGCCGACCAGCCCCGCGTGGTCCAGTAGGCGGCGGCCCGGTCGAAGCGGGTCACCTCGAGGTCCACGACCCATTTCGTGGCCGAGACGTACCCGTACAACCCCGGGACGACCATCCGGACCGGGAAGCCGTGCTCGACCGGAAGCGGCTCGCCGTTCATCCCGACAGCGAGCAGGGCGGTGCGGCCGTCCAGCAGCACCGCCAGCGGGGTCGAGGCGGTCCAGCCGTCCATGCTGGTGGACAGCACCATGTCCGCGTCGGGGTGGGGCCCGGCCTGGCGCAGGACCGTCTCCAGCGGCAGCCCGAGCCAGCGGGCGTTGCCGATCAGGTCCCCGCCGACCTCGTTGCTGACGCAGGTCAGAGTGACGTCGTGCTCGACCAGCGGTGAGGCGAGCAACTGCTCGAAGTCGAGCCGGACCTCGCGGCTGACCATCCCGTGCACCCGCAGGTGCCAGTTCGACGCCTTCAGCTGCGGAGCCAGCAGCGCCGTGTCGATCCGGTAGAAGTCACCGTTGGGGATCCGGAACGGGCTCACGCCCGGCACGCCGACGCCGACCCCGGACGGCAGCACATCCGGCTGCGCGGACGGGGGCAGCCGGACGGACGCGCGGGACGCCTCGGCCGCGTGCAGCGCGCGGCCCGCCAGCAGACCGATGCCACCCGTCACGAGCCCGGTCACGGCCAGCCCACCGGCGGCGACCAGGACGTCGCGCCGGTCCGTCTCGCGGGAGAGCGGGTCCCGAGGGTCCTGGCCGCGCCGGACATCCGGCCGGCTGCCGCGGGCGCGTCGCCGGATCAGCAGGCTCAATGCCAGCGCCCCCGCCACCGCACCGGCGATGCTCGGCAGGACGCTGCTCGCCCCGGCGGACGGACGGGTGGCAGCCGCGGCCGAGGCCACCGCACCCAGCCCGAGCACCAGCCAGATCGCCGGGCGCGGGTGAGTCCGGGCGATGACGCCGGAGAGCGCGCACAGGGCGGCGAGCAGCAGCCCCGCCGCGGTCAGGAGCACCTGCTTGTCGTGCGTGCCGACGGCCGCGATCGCGGCCTGCTTGAGCCATCCCGGGGTGAGGTCGATGAACGCGGATCCGGTCGCCACCAGCGGCGCGTAGGCCGGCCCGACCACGCCCGCGACCAGCTGGGCGACCCCGACCCCGGCGAGCCCCGCAGCCAGACCCACGAGCGCCCAGACCCCCCGTTGCGCGCCCGCGCGGGGGCCGGCGTCAGCGCCCGGCGGCAGGCGTGAGGTGCCCGCCGGTGGTTCGGCGGCAGCCGCCGCGGGGCGTGCGCCAGGAGGCTGTGCCGTCACCGGTCCAGGATGCGCTCCCTCGGGCCGGCCCACCTTACGAAGTTCGAACGGTCAGGGGGCCAGCAGGGCCCGGATCTCCTCGGCCAGGGCGCGGAACGCCTGGCCCCGGTGGCTGATCGCGTCCTTCTCGGCCGCCGACATCTGCGCGGTGGTCCGGGTGTCGCGGTCCGGCACGAAGATCGGGTCATAGCCGAAACCGTTGCTGCCGCGGGGCTCCCGGATCAGGGTGCCGACCAGCCGCCCCTCGGCGATTCGTTCGGCCCCGTTCGGTGTGGCCAGCACGGCGGCGCAGCCGAAGTAGGCGCTGCGATGCTCGTCCGGGACGTCGGCCAGCTGTGCCAGCAGCAGGTCGAGGTTGGCCCGGTCGTCGCCATGCCGCCCGCACCACCGGGCGCTGAACACGCCGGGAGCCCCGCCGAGGACGTCGACGCAGAGCCCCGAGTCGTCGGCGACAGCGGGCAGCCCGGTGGCCATGGCGACCGCCTGCGCCTTGAGCATCGCATTCTGGGCGAAGGTGATCCCCGTCTCGACCACGTCCGGCACGTCCGGGAAGTCCTCGAGGCCGGCGATCTCCAGCCCCTCCAGCCCCGCCTCGGCGAGGATCCGTTGCAGCTCCGCGACCTTGTGCCGGTTCCGGGTGGCGAGAACCAGCCGCTTCCCGTCCAGACCCTGCCCGGCCGCCTGCTCGCTCACGAGCCCAGCGCGGCGCGCTGCAGCGTGGCCAACTGCGCGCAGCCGGCCAGGGCCAGGTCCAGCAGGGCGTCCAACTCGTCCCGGTCGAACGGCGCGCCCTCGGCCGTGCCCTGGACCTCGACGAAGCGCCCGTCCCCGGTCACGACCACGTTCATGTCCGTTCCGGCCCGAACGTCCTCGGTGTAGCACAGGTCCAGGGTCGGAACCCCACTGATCACCCCGACGCTGACTGCCGACACCGATCCGATCAGCGGCTCGACGCCGTGACGCAGCAGCTTGCGCCCGCGGGCCCAGCCGATCGCGTCGGCCAGCGCCACGTAGGCACCGGTGATCGCGGCGGTCCGGGTGCCGCCGTCCGCCTGCAGCACATCGCAGTCGAGCACGATCGTGTTCTCCCCCAGGGCCTTCAGGTCGATCACGGCGCGCAGGCTGCGCCCGATCAGCCGGGAGATCTCATGCGTGCGACCGCCGATCCTGCCCTTGACGGACTCGCGGTCGGTCCTGGTGTTCGTCGAGCGGGGCAGCATGGCGTACTCAGCGGTCACCCAGCCCTCGCCGGATCCCTTGCGCCAGCGCGGAACGCCCTCGGTGAGGCTGGCGGCACACAGCACCCGGGTGCGGCCGAACTCGACCAGGACGGAGCCCTCGGCATGGTCCAGCCAGCTGCGCGTGATGCGGACGTCGCGTAGCTGGTCGGCGGTACGGCCGTCGACGCGGTCGCCCGCAGGAGCGGGGGGCTGGGCAGCGCTGGGCGCGGGTGCCGGGGTGGGCTCAGGCATGGCAGGCACCTTACGGTGGCTGCCCGGCAGGTGCCGACCCGGCCCTGTCCGGACCGTCCGGTGCGCGGTGTCACACCCGGGCGGTCAGATCATGTGTACGTCCCCGGGCTTGGCCAGGTCGATCCTCCCGGAGTACATCGATCGGGCCTCCGCCAACACCGTCGCCGGGTCGTTCCAGGCCGGCAGGTGGGTCAGCAGCAGCCGCGCCACGCCGGCCTCGGCCGCCGCCTGCCCCGCCCGCAGGCCGGTCAGGTGCACGCCCCGGACGGTGTCGCGCCCCTCCTGGAACGACGCCTCGCAGAGGAACACGTCGGCGCCTCGTGCCACCGCCACCAGGCCCGGGCAGGAGTCGCTGTCCCCGGAGTAGGCCAGCACCGCGGTGCGCGGCTCGCCGCCCGGCTCCTCAGGGGGCATCACCTGCTCCACCCGCAGCCCGTAGGTCTCCACCGGATGGTTGACCAGCAGCGGCGTCACCATCAGCGGGCCGAGCCGCAGCGGCGTTCCGGAGGTCCACTCGTGCACCTCGTAGACCAGGTCCAGGTGCCCCGCCGCCTCGGTGCCGTAGGCCCGGATCAGCCGCTCCAGGGTCCCGGACGGGCCGTAGACGGGAACCCGCCGGGCGAGCTTGACCAGCGGGTCGTAGCGCAGAGCCACGTAGAGCCCGCAGAGGTCCATGCAGTGGTCGGGGTGCAGGTGGCTGAGCAGGATGGCGTCCAGGTCGTGCAGCCCTACCGCCTTCTGCATCGGGCCGAGCGAACCGTTGCCCAGGTCGAGCAGGACCCGCCAGGCCCGCCCGTCCGCCTCCTCCGCCTCGACCAGGTAGCACGACGCCGAGGATCCCGGGGCGGGGAAGGAACCCGCCGAGCCGATGATCGTCAGCTTCACGCGAAGACCCCGGCATGCTCGACGGTCGACACCTCCGGGCCCAGGAACCGCCGCGCCAGCCGGGCGAACGGTTCCGGGTCGCCGGTCGCCAGGAAGCGATGCGAGGGCTGCGGGAGCCCGGGGTCGCGGACCAGGCCGCCGGCCACGAGGGTGCGGTACACGTCCTTCGCGGTCTCCTCGGCGCTGCTGACTAGGGTCACGCCCTCGCCCATCAGGTAGGAGATGACGCCGGTCAGCAACGGGTAGTGGGTGCAGCCCAGGACCAGGGTGTCCACCCCGGCCGCCCGCACCGGGTCGAGGTACTCCTGCGCCACCCTCAGCAGCTCGTCGCCCCCGGTGATCCCTCGCTCGACGAACTCGACGAAGCGGGGGCAGGCCCGGCCGGTCAGCTCGAGGTGCGGTGCGGCGGCGAAGGCGTCCTGGTAGGCCCGGGACGCGATGGTGACCCGGGTCCCGATCACGCCGACCCGATCGTTGCGGGTGGCGGCGACGGCCCGGCGGACCGCGGGCTGGATCACCTCGATCACCGGGACGTCGTACCGTTCGCGGGCGTCCCGCAGGGTCGCCGCACTGGCCGCGTTGCACGCGATCACGAGCAACTTGACCCCGGACTCGACCAGGCCGTCCATCACGCCGAGCGCGTGCGCCCGAACCTCGGCTATCGGTTTGGGCCCGTACGGTCCGTGGGCGGTGTCACCGACGTAGAGCACCGGCTCGTGCGGCAGTTGGTCGAGAACGGCACGGGCGACCGTGAGTCCGCCCACTCCACTGTCCAGGATCCCGATCGGCGCGTCAGTCACGCAGGCGAGCCTAGAGCCCGGTCCGCGCGCGCGTCGGGGCGACCGGTGTGCGTCCCACCACGCTGCGTACGGTTGATCGCGGCCCGTTCAGGCTCGTGTGGGTGGAGGGTTCCGCTGCGGCGGCCCCGGGCGCAGCGCCGAGACCAGGCTCTCCTGCCACCAGGTCAGCACGTCGTAGAGAAGCGCCGTGGCCACCCACGGGTTGTCCTCCTCGCCGCCGTGCTGGGCCACCTGCTGGATCAGGTCGGCGTCATCGTCAGTGTGCAGGCCGAGCCGCTCGCCGAGCACCAGCCGGACGTCGGTCAGTCCCTTGACCAGGGCCTGCGCCTCGTCGGTGGCGAGCACCACGGGCGGCTCGCGCAGCAGCGCCTGGCGTGCCGTGTTCAAGGCGGCGCGCTTGCGCCCGCGTAGGCCGTGCTCTGTCAACCGCCGGAACTCCGACGCCAGCGCCGGGTCCTCCCGGTTGGCCTGCGGGAGCAGCCGTGCCACGGCCGGGTCGTCGGGCTGCTCGGGCTCGGGGCGGGACGGATCCATGGCCACCGAGTCCGGGAAGTCAGCCGGGTCCAGCCCGAGCGACTCGGCCAGAGGATCAGCCGGTCGGGCCGGCTCGCCGCTGTCCAGCAGCTCCGCGACCTGCTCGAGCAGGTGCGCGACGAGTTCGCGCTCGGAGCTGTCGAGCTCCACCCGGACTCGGCCTCGCTCCGCCTTGAACGGCCGGCCCATCACCCATCCCCTCCCTCACCGCGGCCGGGCTCGCCCGCGCGGCTCACGACTGCTTCTGGAACGTCGCCCACAAGCCGTACTCGTGCATCGCCTCGGTGTCGCGCTCCATCTCCTCGCGGGATCCTGATGCCACCACGGCCCGGCCCTTCTCGTGCACGTCCAGCATCAGCCGCTCGGCGCGCTGCTTGGGGTAGCCGAAGTAGGCCTGGAACACGTACGCCACGTAGGACATCAGGTTGACCGGGTCATTCCAGACGATAGTCACCCAAGGGACGTCGGTTCTCAGGTCCTCATCCAGGTCGGGCTTCTCGAGCTCCACCGGTGCGACGGACACGGCTCCACTGTAGTTCGGTGGATCCGGGCCGGACGCCGGCCTCGCGCGAGCGGCCCGTGCCCCGCCGGCAACCCGGTTCGGCGATCTTGACCCGGTCCTTCGGGTGGCTGGTCGTAGGCTCCACACCGTGACCGGCACACCATCACCCACCGCAGCCGGGCCCGCCCGGCCGTCCACCGCGCTGCTCACTGACCGCTACGAGCTGACCATGGTCGAGGCGGCGTTGCGCAGTGGCGCATCAGACCGACGCTGCGTGTTCGAGGTGTTCGCCCGGCACCTGCCGGACGGGCGGCGCTACGGCGTGCTGGCCGGGACGGGGCGGCTGATCGAGGCGCTGGAGCGGTTCCGCTTCACCGACGACGTGCTCGTGGCCCTGGAACGCGACGCCGTGGTGGACTCCCAGACGCTGCGCTGGCTGGCCGACTTCCGGTTCCGGGGCGACGTCTGGGGGTACGGGGAGGGCGAGTGCTTCCTGCCCGGCTCGCCGATCCTGGTCGTGGAGGGCACCTTCGCCGAGGCGGTCCTGCTGGAGACCCTGGCGCTGTCGATCCTCAACCACGACAGCGCCATCGCGGCCGCCGCCAGCCGGATGAGCGCGCACGCCGTGGGGCGCCCATGCCTGGAGATGGGCTCGCGGCGCACGCATGAGGAGTCCGCCGTGGCGGCCGCCCGAGCCGCCTACCTCGCCGGGTTCTCCGGCACGAGCAACCTCGAGGCGGGGCGCCGGTACGGGGTCCCGACCATCGGCACCGCCGCGCACGCCTTCACCCTGGTGCACGACGACGAGCGGGCCGCCTTCGCCGCCCAGGTCGCCTCGCTCGGGCCCGGGACCACCCTGCTGGTGGACACCTACGACGTCGAGGCGGGGGTTCGTATCGCGATCGAGGTGGCCGGGACCGGACTCGGCGCGGTCCGCCTCGACTCCGGTGACCTGCTCGAGCAGGCTCATACGGTCCGCGCCCAACTGGACGCGCTGGGGGCCCGGGACACCCGGATCATCGTCACCAGCGATCTGGACGAGTTCGCGATCGCGGCGCTGGCGGCCGCGCCGGTTGACGCCTACGGGGTGGGCACCTCGCTTGTGACAGGTTCGGGCGCGCCCACCGCCGGGCTGGTCTACAAGCTGGTGGCGCGGGAGTCCGCCGCCGGGGAGGTCGTCGGCGTGGCCAAGCGCAGCCGCGACAAGACCAGCATCGCGGGCCGGAAGTATGCGGTTCGCAGGCGTGACACGGACGGTGTCGCCGCGGCCGAGGTGATCGGGATCGGGCACCCGCCGCAAGGCCGGGACGACGACCGCCCGCTGCTGCTGCCGCTGGTGAAGGACGGCGAGGTGATCGGCGCGGAACCGCTCGAGGCGGCCCGGAACCGGCATGCGTCCTCACTCGCCGAACTGCCCGGGACCGCCCGCCAGCTGTCCCGCGGCGAGCCCGCCATCCCGACCGTGATGCAGACCTGAGTCTGCACGGGCCGGAACCAGCCGAACCAGAACAAGCCGGACCAGAACAAGCCGAGCCGGAACAAGCCGGGCCGGAACAAGCCGAGCGAGAACAAGCCGAGGAGGAGCGGTGACCCGTCGCGCGCTGATCATCGTCGACGTCCAGAACGACTTCTGCGAGGGCGGTTCCCTGGCCGTCGCCGGCGGGGCCTCCGTCGCGGCGGCGATCACGGAGCACCTGAAGGGCCGCGGCGCGGACTACGCCGCCGTGGTCGGTACCCAGGATTGGCACGTCGACCCCGGGACGCACTTCGCCGCCGAACCGAACTGGGTGGACACCTGGCCGGCGCACTGCGTCGCCGGGACACCGGGCGCGCAGGTGCATCCGGCGCTGGACACCTCCGCCGTCCAGGCCTGGTTCACCAAGGGCGAGCGGGCCGCCGCCTACTCCGGCTTCGAGGGGTCGGCACCCGCCCCCGAGGGCAGGCCGGGCGGCCAGCGGGTCGGCCTGGCCGAGTGGCTGGGCACCCACGAGGTGGATGCGGTCGACGTCGTCGGGATCGCGACCGATCACTGCGTGCGGGCGACGGCCCTGGACGCCGTCCAGGCCGGCTTCTCGACCCGCGTCCTGCTGGACCTGACCGCCGGGGTGGCCGCCCCGACGACGGCCGCGGCCCTGGACCAGCTCCGCGAGGCGGGCGCCGAGCTCGTCGGCACGCCCGTGGTCGCCGGCTGACCGGCAATGTCGGAACCTAGGTCGCTGGCCGGGCTGCCCGGCTCCAGCTCCGATCCCGGTGAGGGTGCCTGCGTGCCCGTGCTCCTCGACGGGCTGCTCGACGACGGGTCCTGGCTGGCCACGCACCGTGACCACCGCCTGGGGTGGTACGCGGACCTGATCGGGCCACTGGTCGTGCCTGCGACGAACGCACCGGATCTCGTCGCCGAGCTGGTCGGAGCCGACCACGGGTTGCGGGTGCTGCTCACGGCGACCGGCGATCCCGGCGACGCTCTGGCCGCGCTGCGGGCCGCTCGGGGCATGCTGCTGGACGAGGGAACTGTCGAGGTGGTCGGGGTCAGGCTCCCGCTGCCGGTCACGCCGGACCCGGCCGTGGCGACCCGCCGGTTTCTCGAGGAACTGGACTTCGCCGTACCGGCCTGGCTGGAGGTAGCAGCCGCGGACGGCTGGGCGCAGGCGCTCGAGGTGCTCGCCGACGACGGCGCGGAGCATGCCTGCCTGCGGCTGGACGGGACGGGTGGCGTTCCCGACCGGCTCGCGGCGATCCTTCGCCGGGCGGTGGACCTGGACCTGTCGCTGCGGATCAGCGGACGCGAGCTGCCCGCGGTCCGCCGGCCCGATCCTGCCGGCGACGGATCGCCCGGCTTCCTCAACGCGGTGTGCGCCGTGCGGGCGGCGCTGAACGAAGCACAGGCCGACGAGCTCGCGGCGATCCTGGGCGAGACCCGTGCCGCGCCGCTGGTCTCGGCCGTGCGCCGGATGAGCGAGGCCGACGCGGCGGTCTGCCGGGCGTTCCTGATCGGCGCCGAGTCGACCGATGTCGCGGCGGCCGTCGACGAACTGGTCGCCCTGGGACTGGTCGAGGGCTAGGCACCGGTTGGGTGTGGGCTGGGTCCGGGCTGCTGGCTCCGGCCGCGGACCACGACCGTCCGGGGCAGCTTGTCGTGCAGGCACTGGCGGCGCGGGTCCCACAGCAGCCAGACGCTGTCCAGCAGCCAGTACAGGGATCCGAAGACCGGCAGGTACCCCACCGCGTCCCGGGTCAGCCAGCGGACGAGCGACTGCGTCCAGCCCGGTCGTCCCGGCTGATCCCAGGACCGCACCCGGACCCCGACCGCGAGCTTGCCGAGAGTGGCGCCCCAGAGGTGGATCATCACCACGGTGTAGACCATCCCGGCCAGCAACCCGGCGAACTGGTAGCGCTGGATGACGGGGGTGACCGCAGGGTCGGTGAGCACCGAGAACGGGTTCGGACCCGAGCGGCCGGCGGCGATCGCCTCGAACGAGGGGCGCAGGGCGCGCATCAGCTGCAACAGCCAGGGCAGACCCGCCAGCGCGGTCAACGCGCTGATCACCAGGGAGTCGATCACCCTGGCCAGCAGTCGCAGCCAAGGCGACGCGAGCGGACGCCCGTCCGGCGTGGCCGGGCCGATCCGGAGGGGGGCAGCCGCGACGGGTACCGGTGGCGGCCACACCGGCCCGGGACGGGGGCTGCTGCTGCTGCTTCGCCGGTCGCGTGGCCTGGCTCCAGGCTGCGCCGTCCCACCAACGCTCGACGGCGGGTTCGTAGGCGTCGGGGTACCAACCCGGAGGCGGGGTGCTCACGCCCATAGCCTGCACCACCGGGCTGATGGTCCCGCCCGCCGCGTCACCCGCCGGTCCGCTTCGGGCCGGTCGTTCAGCGTGCGACGGCGCTCCGGGACTACGGCGTGAGCTCGAAGACCTTGCCCGGGTTGAGCAACCCGGCGGGGTCCAGGGCGCGCTTGACCGCCCGGTGCACGTCCAGGCTGACCGGTCCCAACTCGCGGACCAGCCAGTCGCGTTTGAGCACGCCGATGCCGTGCTCGCCGGTGATGGTCCCGCCGAGTTCCAGCCCGAGCCCCATCACCTCGCCGAACGCGGTCTGGGCCCGCTCGGCGGCGTCGGGGTCGGACTGGTCGAAGACGACCACCGGGTGCATGTTCCCGTCCCCCGCATGCCCGACCACGCCGATCACCAGACCGCTGCGCCCGGCGATCCGCTCCACCCCGTCGAACAGCTCGGCGAGCCGGTCGCGCGGCACGCACACGTCGTCGATCAGCGTCGTCCCCAGCGTTTCCAGGGCGGTCAGCACGCAGCGCCGGGCGGCCAGCAGGATCTCGGCCTCGGCCGGATCCTCCGCCTGGACGACGTCGGTCGCACCGCACCGTTGCGCCAGGACGCCGATGGCCGCGACCTCGGCCCGGGCCGTCTCTGCGCCGGCGTCGGACTGCCAGACCAGCATCGCGGCGCAGCCCTCGGGCAGGTCCGAACGCAGGTAGGCATTCGCCGCCCGGATCGACGTGCCGTCCATGATCTCCAGCAGGCTGGGCACCAGACCGGCGGCCACGACGGCCGACACGGTCTCGGCCGCCTCGTGCGCCGACCCGAAGATCGCAGCGGCCGTCATCGGGCGCTGCGCAGCGGGCCGGAGCATGAGCGTGGCCTCGGTGATCACGCCGAGGGTGCCCTCGCTGCCGACGAACAGCCGGGTCAGGTCGTAGCCGGCGACACCCTTGACCGTGCGCCTGCCGGTACGCAGCACCTCGCCGGAGGCCAGCACGACCTCGAGCCCGAGGACGTAGTCGGTGGTGACGCCGTACTTCACGCAGCACAGCCCGCCGGAGTTCGTGGACAGGTTGCCGCCGATCGAGCAGATCTCCCAGCTCGACGGATCGGGCGGGTAGAACAGGCCGTGCTCGGCGACCGCGCGGGACAGGTCCGCGTTGAGCACACCGGGCTGGGTGACGACCAGCCGGTTGGCCACGTCGATCTCCAGCACGTCGGTCATCTTGGCGGTGCTCACCACGAAGCAGCCTTCGATCGCGTTCGCGGCACCGGACAGCCCGGTCAGCGCGCCCTGCGGCACCACCGGGATGCCGTGCCGGCTCGCGGTCCGCAACGCGTGCTGGACGTGCTCGGTCCGGCGGGCGAGCACCACCGCGGCGGGAACGCCCGAGGGGCAGAACATCGCCCGGTCGTTCCGGTAGGACTCCAGCCGGTCCGGGTCGGTGACCACGACCTCCGGCGGCAACCCCGCGGCCAGCTCTGCGACCGCCGGCCCGGCGACGGCGTGCCCGGCGACGGCGTGCCCGGCAGCCGATCCGGCGACGACGGCTTCGCGGGGGGCTACCCCGGTGTGCGGCTCCATCCCGCCACGATACGAACGGCGCCGCGCTCCGGCCACCACGCCGAAGGCCACCGCCTCGGCGCGCCCTAACCTGCCGGTATGCCGACAGACGACGGCGCACCGGCCGGGCTCGATCCCCGACCGGACGCTGCGCCCGACCCCCGGGACCCGCTCGGGCTCCGCGCCGACGCGCCGCTGCTGGGCGGCTGGCTGGACTTCACGGCCGATGTCGGCCGGGGAGGCGTGTACCCGTTCACGGTGCCCGGGCACAAGCAGCGCACCGGCCTGACCGGTGACGTGGTCCGGGCGGACGTACCGCTGTACGGCGGCCTGGCGGCGATCAAGCAGACCGATGCGCTGCTCGCCACGGCCGAGCGGAAGGCCACCCAGCTGTGGGGCGCGGACTGGTGTCGCTTCTCGGTAGGCGGCTCGACGCACGGCAACCAGGCCCTGGCGCTCGCCGTCGGCAGTCCCGGGCGGAAGGTCGTGGTCTCCCGGACGCTGCACCGATCGCTCCTGCTCGGGCTGGTCCTGGCGGGCCTGGAGCCGGTCTGGGTGCGCCCTGGGATCGACCCGGCACGGGGCCTGCCGACCGCCGTGCCGGTGGAGTCCGTCCGCGCCGCGCTGGCCGACTCGGACGCCTGCGCCGTCTTCCTCGGTGAGCCGTCCTACGTCGGAACGCTCGGGGACCTGGCCGGGCACGCGGCGGCCGCCCACGAGGCAGGCGTTCCGCTGATCGTGGACGCGGCCTGGGCCGCGCACTTCGGCTTCCACCCGAACCTGCCCACCCATGCGCTCGCCGCCGGCGCGGACGCGATGGTGACGAGCGCGCACAAGATGCTGCCCGCCGCCGGACAGGGCGCACTCGTTCTGGCCCGAACCGCGGCCGGGCGGCTCGACCCCGACCGGCTCGAGCGCGCGTTCCAGGCCACGCACACCACCAGCCCGTCCGGCACGATCATGGCCAGCATCGACGCCGCCCGGGCGCTGCTGGCCCGTGACGGGCGGTCGCTGTGCGGGCAGCTGCTCGATCTCGTGGCCGCCGCCAGGCAGCGGCTGCGGCAGGTTCCCGGCCTGGACGTCCTGGACGGGAGGCTGCCGGACGGGACGCTGGTCGACCCGACCAAGCTGGTCGTCCTGCTGGCCGGAACCGGCGCGCACGGGCATGCCGTCGAGCGGGTCCTGATCGAGGCGGGCACGGCGGTTGAGATGGCCGATCGCGACGTGGTCATCCCGATCGTCACGCTCGCCGACGACGAGCGCTCGGTCGACGCCCTGGTCACGGCGATCACGGCGGCGGTGCAGCGCGGCCGCGGCCCGGCCCGGCAGGTCTGCGCGTCCGCGGCCTGGACGGTGGACCCGGTCAGCGTGCTCCCCCCGCGGGACGCCTTCTTCGCGCGGCACGAGACAGTCGCGGCAGCCGCGGCGATCGGCCGGATCAGCGCCGAGCTGGTCGCGCCCTACCCGCCGGGCGTCCCGGTACTCGCGCCCGGCGAGCAGGTCACCGCCGTGGCGCTGGATGCCCTGCAGGCGGCCCGGGACGACGGCGGACGGATCGCGTACGCGGCCGATCCGTCCTTGCGGACCCTGCAGGTGGTCGCCGACTGACCGATCCGATCCCGTCCCGGTGCCGGGCGCCCCCAATGCGAACAGTCCGCATTGGGGGCGCCCGGCACCAACGGCAACGTCTGACCCACGGGCGCGCAGCCCGCGACATGGTGCATGATGGGTTCGTGACGACGCGTTCCTCGTTTACCTGGTGGCTGACCCAGTAGGGCGGTCACCGTTTCGTCGCACTCCGACGGCCGCCCCGAGGGCGGCCGTTCGTCATCTCCCGGACAGGACGATGCGGCGCCGCCCGAGCAGCGGCCCACCGACCAACCTGAACCTCACGGGAGATCCGATGCCCAGCACGGCCCAGCAAGCCGAGATCACCACTACCTCCGAACCGGTGGTCCTACCCGCCCGCACGCCGCGGTCCGCGACCCGCGTGCTGACCGGCCTGACACCCAGCGGCCGGCTGCACATCGGCAACTACGTGGGCGCCCTGCGGCCGCTGGCCGAGCTGGCCGCCGACCCGGCCAACCGGATCCTCGTGTTCGTCGCGGACCTGCACGCGCTGACCACGCCGCACGACCCCGCGCTGCTGCGCGAGCGGACCCGCGAGCTGGCCGCGACCGTGCTGGCCTGCGGCCTCCCGGATCGGGTGACGCTCTTCGTCCAGTCGGCGGTGCCGGCGCACGCCGAGCTCGGCCTGCTGCTGGAGAGCACGGCCGGCTACGGCGAGATGACCCGGATGATCCAGTTCCGCGAGAAGTCCGCCGCCACCGGCCAGGAGTCCGTCCGGGTGTCCCTGCTGACCTACCCGGCGCTGATGGCCGCCGACATCCTGGTGCACCGCGCCGACGCCGTCCCGGTCGGGCAGGACCAGCGCCAGCACCTGGAGCTGACCCGCGCCCTGGCCGAACGGTTCAACGCCCGTTACGGAGAGGTCTTCACGGTGCCCGAGGGCATCGTGCCACCGGCCGGCGCGCGGGTGCGCGACCTGCGCGACCCGGCGGCGAAGATGGGCAAGTCGAAGGCAGCTGCTGGGCGGGACAGCGGCGTGGTGCACATCCTGGACGCCCCGGTGCGGATCGCTGCGGCCGTCCGGCGCGCGGTGACCGATCTCGATCCCGTTCTGAGCTACGACCCCGATCTGCGGCCCGGGATCGCCAACCTGGCGGAGCTGCTCGGCGCCCTGACCGGCCGCACCCCGGCCGCGGCCCTGCGCGGGCTGCACGGTGCCGGGTCGCTCAAGGCGGAGGTGACACAGGCTCTGATCGAGACACTCCGCCCGATCCAGGACCGCTACCGCGAGATCACCGCCGACCCGGCCACGCTGGACGACCTGCTCGCCGACGGCGCACGGGTGGCGCGGGAGAGCGCGGCACCCACCCTGGCCGCGGCCCGCGTGGCGCTGGGCCTGACCTGATCTCAGTTCTGACTCAGCGCTTGCCGACGAACCACCGGCGGAGGGTGTCGATCCGCTGCCGCAGGTCGTCCCCGCCGGCCTTCGGCACCTCGGGCCCACCGCAGGCGCGACGCAGTTCGGCGTGCACGGTGGCGTGCGGCTGCGACGTCCGCCGCGCCCAGGCCCCGACCAGGCTGTGCAGCTCCTTGCGCAGGGCGGTCAGCTCGCGGTGGGTGGAGATGTTCTCGACCGGACGGGCCGCGGGCGCGCCGCGGCGGCCACGGGCGGCCAGGTGCTGCGCCTGGTGCTGACGCAGCAGGGTGGCCACCTGGTCCGGCTCGAGCAGCCCGGGGATGCCGAGGAAGTCCTGCTCCTCATCGCTGCCGACCGCCGCCTCGGTGCCGAACTCCTGCTTGTCGAACAGCACCCGGTCGAACGTCGCCTGCGCCTCCAGCGCCTCGAACGCCACCTGCTCGAGGGTGTCGGACGCCTTCTCCTCCCGGTTCGCCGCCTCGACCAGCGCGTCCTCGGCCGGCCATTCCTCGTCGTCCGCGCGCGGCCGGTCCAGCGCGTGGTCGCGCTCGATCTCCAGCTCGCCGGCCAGGCCCAGCAGGATCGGCACGCTGGGCACGAAGATGGACGCGGTCTCCCCGCGCCGCCGGGCCCGGACGAACCGGCCGACGGCCTGGGCGAAGAACAGCGGTGTGGAGGCCGAGGTGGCGTACACCCCGACGGCCAGCCGGGGCACGTCGACCCCTTCGGAGACCATCCGGACCGCCACCATCCAGCGCTGGTCACCGTCGCGGAACTGCTCGATCCGGTCCGAGGCGGCCGCGTCGTCGGACAGCACGACGACCGGCGGCTGCCCGCTGACCCCGCTCAAGATCTTGGCGTAGGCCCGCGCCGTGGTCTGGTCGGTCGCGATCACCAGCCCACCGGCGTCCGGCATCCCGCGCCGGACCTCGGTCAGCCGGGTGTCCGCGGCCGACAGCACCGCGGGGATCCACTCGCCGCGGGGGTCCAGCGCCGTCCGCCAGGCCTGGGCCGTGACGTCCTTGGTCAGCGGCTCCCCCAGCCGCGCCGAGAGCTCGTCACCGGCACGTGGTGCGCCAGCGCATCTGCCCCGAGTAGGACAGGAAGATCACCGGCCGGACGACGCCGTCCCGCAGCGCGTCGGCATAGCCGTAGGAGTGGTCCGCCCGGGACCGGCGCACGCCCTCGGCGTCGGGCTCGTAGTCCACGAACGGGATCGGGCTGGTGTCCGAGCGGAACGGCGTGCCGGTCAAGGCGAGCCGCCGGGCGGCCGGCTCGAACGCGTCCCGGACGGCGTCCCCCCAGGACAGCGCGTCCCCGGCGTGATGCACCTCGTCCAGGATCACCAGGGTCCGGGCGGCCTCGGTCCGGGCCCGGTGCAGCAGCGGTCGGGCGGCGACCTGGGCGTAGGTCACGGCGACGCCGTCGTAGGAGCGCCCGTGCCCGCCCTGGTTGTTGCGGAAGGTCGGGTCCAGGCGCAGTCCGACCCGGTGCGCGGCATCCGCCCACTGGCGTCTTCAGGTGCTCTGTCGGGCAGACCACGGTCACCCGCTGCACGGTGCCGCGTTCCAGCAGCTCGGTCGCGATCCGCAGCGCGAACGTCGTCTTGCCCGCGCCCGGCGTGGCGGCGGCAAGGAAGTCGCGTGGTGTCGATCGCAGGTAGGCGTCCAGCGCCTGCTGCTGCCAGGCACGCAGCTTCGACGCGGTGCCCCAGGCCGCCCGCTCCGGGAACGCCGGGGACAGCTGGGACGCCGCCGCACTGCTCACGTGTGCTGGTAGGGGCTGACCCGTGGACATCGATCGACCGCCTGCACTCACGAGGTCGAGAGGCTAGCGGGACTGCCGGAAGGACTCACCCGGGGCGCGATTGCCGGGCGTGCCGCCCGGTGCTGTGATATCGGGCGTGTCCCGGCCTCGGCGTGTCTGGGCCTCGGTGTCTGGGCCTCGGTGTCTGGGCCTCGGTGTCTGGGCCTCGGTGTCTGGGCCTCGGTGTCTGGGCCTCGGTGTCTGGGCCAGCGCCACCGGGCTCACGCAGGCTCACGGGTGCGCAGCGCGACCACGGCTGAGGCCAGCCCGAGCAGTCCGAGCGCCGCCCAGATCGACATGAAGACGGCGCTGTCGTCCCCGCCCGGGTGATGCCGGGCGGCGAACACGGCACCGGCGACGCCGATCCCGCAGACGCTGCCCAGCGCGTCGCCGATCTGCAGGCCCGAGGAGTTGCGGCCCTCCTCCCCCGGCCGGGACAGCCGCAGCGTCAGGACGCTGGTGCTCGACATCCCGATCCCCATCCCGAGACCGCCGAGCGCCCACACCACGGCCACCGACCAGGACGGGACCGAGGCCAGCGGCGTCAGCACGAGCAGCAGCACCGCGACGCCCACCACCCCACCGCCGAGGCTGAGCAGGGTCGAGCGCTCCAGCCCCATCCAGGCCCGGCCCTGCAGCCAGGACCCGGTCGCCCACCCCCCCGCACCGGAGGTGAGCGCCAGCCCTGCCACGGCGGGCGCGAGCCCGCGATGGGTGACCAGCATCAGTGGCACGAACGCCTCGGCGCCGAAGAACGTGGCGCTGTACATCGAGCGGACCACGATCACGCTGCCCAGGCCGCGGGCCAGCCGGAGCACGCCGGGCGGCATCAGCCCCGGCAGGCAGCACCCGGTCAAGGCGGCGCCGGCCAGGGCCACGGGCACTCCCGGCAGCCGCCCGGCGCCCTGCAGGCCCCACTGCAGCCCGGCCGCGCCCAGGGCCAGGCCCAGCCCGAGCAGGGCCTGCCGGAGGCTCCGCTGCGGCGCCACGGTCGGGGTGGACCCGTCCGGGTCCGCGACGTCCTCAGGACGGCGCAGCCGGGACCACAACGCCGGCAGCGGGAGCACCGCCAGCGGCGGCACCACGAGGAACACCGCCCGCCAGGAGACCTGCGTGGCCAACCAGCCGGCGATCGGCGGGCCGATCACCGACGGCAGCACCCAGGCCGCCGAGATCGCCCCGAAGACCCGTGGCTGCATGCCCACCGGGTAGGCCGCCGCGACGACGACGTAGAGCGAGACGACGAGCAGCCCGCCCCCGGCGCCCGAGACCGCCCGCCCGGCGAGCATCCCGGTGAAGCTGCTCGCAGTGCCCGAGACCAGCAGGCCGGTCGCGAACAGCGTCAGCCCGATCAGGATCGGGCCGCGTGGTCCACGCCGGTCGGTCCAGCTGCCGGCCAGAACCATGCCGAGCATGGACGTGGTCAGGAACAGCGAGAAGGCCAACCCGTAGGCGCGCAGGCCACCGAGCGCCCGCGCCGCGACGGGCATCGCGGTGGCGACCGCCAGGGCCTCGAAAGCCACCAGGGTGACCAGGGTGAGGATGCCGAACGTGGTCGCCCGGTACGCGGGCGCGAGCGGGGACGACGCAGCCTCGCCATCCGGGTCCCGCGTCGCGCCAGGGGCCCGTTCGGCGGAGGTCAGTCGCCTGCTCCGTCGTTCGGCCCGTCCTTCGGCTTCCCGGACCGCAGCCCTTGGTAGATCTCCTTGCACATCGGGCACACCGGAAAGCGGTTCGGGTCGCGGCCCGGCACCCAGACCTTGCCGCACAGCGCCACGACCGGTTCGCCGGACAGCGCCGACTCGAGGATCTTCTCCTTGCGGACGTAGTGCGCGAACCGCTCGTGGTCACCGGGCTCGACGGGCTGCTCGACCAGCTCGCGCTCCAGCACCGCCGTCTGGGACGGCTCACGCCCGGGCGACGGCTCCGGCTGCGGTTGCGGCGGCTGGTGCGATGGCTGCGTGCTGTCCATACCGGAAGTCTATGCATCCCGTCCCGCGAGCTCCCTGCCGTCAGGGGCGCTCCATCAGGTGTGGCCGGCATCAGGTGTGGCCGGCATCAGTTGTGGGTCGGATCATCGGGGAAGGTGGACAGCAACGCCAGATCACCGCGCTGGCGGCGCAGCACCTGTGCCCAGAGCCGCTGCGGAACGTCGGTGAAAGGGTCCCTGGCCTCGGCATCGACGACGTACCAGGCGCCCTCGGACACCTCCCGCTCCAGCTGCCCCTCGCTCCAGCCGGAGTAGCCTGCGAAGATCCGCAGGCCGGCCACCCCACCGGCGATGATCTCCGGTGGCAGGTCGAGGTCCACCAGGCCGAGCGACCCGATGATCCGCTTCACCCCCAGCGGTTCGGCGTCGTCCCCCGGCACGGCGACCACGCCGAGCGCGCTGTCCAGCGCTACCGGCCCGCCCTGGAACAGCCGTCCGGGGGCTGTCGTGTAGCGCTGCCAGGCCGGCAGCACCGAGGACACGTCCACGTCCATCGGGCGGTTGACCACCAGGCCCAGTGCACCCTCGTCGTTGTGGTCCAGCATGAACACGACGGCCCGCCGGAAGCTCGGGTCGGTCAGCAGCGGTGTGGCCACGAGCAGGCGCCCCACCAGACCCGTCATGGCGCCATCATCACCCGTTCCCGACCGATGCGTCAGCCCGTTCCTGCCCCCGGGGTGCCGACCCGCGGCCTGCACGCCGCCCCGACCATGCCGCCAGGGCCAGGGCGAGCAGCGTGCCCGACCAGTCGGCGAGCACGTCGCGAGGATCACCGTCGCGGCCCGCGATGACCCAGGCCTGCAACAGCTCGCTGATGACCGCGTGCGCCAGCAGCGCGGCCAGCAGCGGGCGCAACGGGATACCGGCCCGGCGGCCGGTCCAGGCGACGGCCGCGAAGACGCTGAGGTGCACCAGCTTGTCGACCGGCAGCGTGGTCGGCGGCGACGGGGCGTGCGGCCAGTAGAGCACCACCAGCTGGATCACCACGGTGATCGCGAACACCTGCCGCCGGCCCGACCTCACCGGGCCATTGTGTCGGGCGCCCCGCACGAGCCTGCCCCCCGCCCCACCGGAAGGTCAGGCCTCGACGCTGAGCACCGTGCCGAGCTGACCGGGTGGGCCGTCGATG
This sequence comes from uncultured Actinomycetota bacterium, assembly GCA_963740575.1. Taxonomy (GTDB): domain Bacteria; phylum Actinomycetota; class Actinomycetes; order Actinomycetales; family Kineosporiaceae; genus CAVUET01. The sequence continues at coordinate 1,379,821 of CAVUET010000003.1, forward strand.
AACCCCTGGTACTCGTCGCAGCCCATGTCGCGCAGGATGTCCAGCTGCAGCTCGTCCTCGACGCCCTCCGCCACCACCACCAGGCCCATCCCGTGGCCGAGCCCGAGCACGGCCGCCACCACGGCGCAGGCGTCCGGGTCGCAGGGCAGGTCGGCCACGAAGCTGCGGTCGATCTTCAGCACGTCGACGGGCAGCGTGCGCAGGTACGACATCGACGACCAACCGGTGCCGAAGTCGTCCAGCGCGATGGTGACCCCGAGCCGGCGCAGGTCGGTGAGCACGCTGCGGGCGGCCAGCGGCTCGTCCACCAGCGCGCCCTCGGTGATCTCCAGGACGAGCCGCCACGGCTCCAGGCCGGAGCTGGCCAGCGCGGTGTCCACCTGCTCCACCATCCGCGGCGCGGACAGCTGCCGCGGCGACACGTTCACCGCCACGGTGAGACGGCGGTCCTCCAGCTCGGACATCTCGGCCATGGCCTGCCGCAGGGCCCAGCCGCCCACCTCCACGATCCGGCCGGTGCGCTCGGCGATCGGGATGAAGGTCGCCGGCGGCACCGGCCCGAACTGCGCCGGGGACCAGCGCATCAGCGCCTCCACCCCGGCCACCCGGCGGTCGCCGCAGTACCGGCGGGTCTGGTAGAGCAGCTCCAGCTCGGAATTGCCGACCGCGCGGCGCAGCGCCGAGGCGTACTGGAGCCGCTCGGAGATGTCCACCCGCAGCCGGGCGTCGAACAGCTCGTGCCGGCGCCGACCGCGCTCCTTGGCGTGGTACATCGCGGTGTCGGCGTCGCGGAGCAGGGTGCCGACGGGATCGTCCCCGGGGGGCAGCGAGTCCACGACGGTGATGCCGATGCTCGCGCCCGGAGCCACTTCGGCGTCGCCGACCGAGATCGGTTCCGCCAGGGCCTCGACCAGCCGGTCCGCGGTGGCGCGGGCCCGGGCCACGTCCGGCACCGGCTGGACGATGACGAACTCGTCCCCGCCGAACCGGGCCACCACGTCGGCGGACCGGCAACGCTGGCGCAGACGGCGCGCCACAGCGACCAGCACCTGGTCGCCGACCGCATGCCCGAGCCCGTCGTTGATGTCCTTGAAGCCGTCCAGGTCGCAGAACAGGACGGCGAGCATCTGGCCGTCCTGCAGCCGGCTGATGCTGGCCCGCAGGCGCTCCATCAGCGCCGCCCGGTTGGGCAGCCCGGTGAGCTCGTCGTGGGTGGCGCGATGGGTCAGCTCGTCCTCCAGCCGGCGCCGCCAGCTGACGTCCGACTGCACCACCACCGCACCGCCGCCGGCCCCGCGCAGGGCAGCCACCTCGATCGCCGTGGCCCGCTCCGGGCCGGCCGGCAGACAGCGGCACTCCAGCCTGGCCAGCGCCCGGATGCCGCGTAGCACGTCCTCGACCTCACCGGCGAAGCGCAGGACGTCCGGCGAGCGGCTGGTGCGCAGGCCACCGAGCCAGTCGGACGACTCGGCCACCGGCCCGCAGATGCAGCGGTCCCGCTCGGTCAACCCGGCGACCCAGCGGGTGTTCGCGGACAGCACGACCCCGTGGGCGTCCAGCACCGCGGCGCGGCTGTCCAGCGCGTCCATCAGGTCGCGGGTGAACCGCTCCTGGGCGGTGGCCGCGGAGCGCATGGCCAGCAGCTCGGACAGGTCCCGGTTCACCGCCACCTGGCCGTCGTAGGCCCCGCGGGAGTCGTACCGGGCGGTCACCGAGCTCTCCACCTCGACGCTGCGGCCGCTCGCCGAGCGCTGCAGGACCCGCCCGCCCCGGACTCCGGTCCGCGGACTGGTCCGCTGGGTCAGCTCGACGGCCCCGGCGACATCCGCGGGCGTGCCGTCCTGAACCGACAGGTCCGTGACCAGCTCGGTCAGCGGCCGGCCCAGCGCCTCGGCGGTCGGGACCCCGTAGATCCGCTCGGCCGCCGGGTTCCACGTGGTCACCTGCCCGTAGCGGTCGGTCGCGATCACCGCGTCGGTCACGCTGTCCACCACGGTGGCCCGGTCCCGGACCGCTCCGAACAACCGCGCCGTCTCCAGCGTGGTGCCGGCCCGGCGGCACAGAAGCTGCACGAAGTCGAGATCGGCCTGCGTGAAGCTCTCGGCCCGCTCGATCCGGCTCACCGCTACGGCGCCGGCCGGGACGCCATCGGCCTGCCCGGTGATCGGCGCGAGGATGGTGCCCGCGAACCGGCCCAGAGGCCCCGGCAGCATCAGCCGTTCAGATCCGGACGGGACGGGTCCCAGCCGGGCCGGGCGCCCCGTGCTGAGGACGTGGCCGAGCCCGGTGGTGTGTTTCGCCCCCCAGAGCTCGAACTGGGCGGCCAGCTCCCGCTCGCGGCGGGGGTCGGCGGCGCATACCTGGGCCAGCTCGGGTCGGCCGGCCTCGGTCAGGCTCCAGATCGCCGCCGCGTCGGCGGGCAACGTGACCAGGGCGTCGCCGAGGATGCGGTACACCGCCGTGCTGTCCTCCAGCGCCAGCGACAGGTCGTCCCCGACCTGGACCAGGAGGCGGATCCGATCGGCGGGGACCGGCTGATCGCGCAGCGGCGCCGCCTTCGCGTCGACCCCGGCCATGTCCACCTCTGTTCACTGCGTACACGTACATTGCGCTCTGTAATCGTTGCTGGTGAATCCCATGACCCACTCGGCAACCTTCGCGCCGATTCCGTGTACGGCGAGCCCCCGGCATCGGCCGCACCAGAGTCGAAGATAGCGCCTTGCGCACGATCGAGCACTCACTGCGTCCGAAAGCGGTCGCGTATCCGGATGTAACGGACAACACGTCCCGGAAACGCCGCCTCTCGCATTCAGCAGCTGACAGCCTGTGACCAGGGCCGATAGGCGTCAGGAGTTGCTGCGCTCGGCCAGCTCGATCTCCGGAGCCATCTCCGCCACCGGAGCAGGGGCCAGCCAGCCCGGCATCCGGATCCGCGACGCCAGCCGCTCCAGCCCGGTCGCGACCGGCATCGCCAGCACCATCAGCGCCGCCGCCACGATCCCGTCCATCCACCAGTGGTTCGCGGTGACCACGACCACGAGGACCGTGAGCAGGGTGTGCGCCGGCCCGATCAGGCGCCACGGCCCGCGGCCGTGCCGCCAGACGAACCAGCCGACGATGACCGCCCAGCCCACGTGCACCGACGGCATCGCCGACAGCTGGTTGGCCATCCCGGTGCCGAACTCGCCGTAGACCGACTGGCCGTAGCGCAGCGCCGTGTCGACGAATCCGAGTTGCGGCAGCAGACGGGGCGGTGCCACCGGCACGATCTGGATCAGCAGGCACGACAGCGTGACCAGGACGACGGTGTACCGGGCCCGGGGATAGGCATCCCGGTGCCGCCACCAGATCCAGATCAGGAAGATCGCCATCCCGTTGAGATGGGCATATCCGTAGTAGGTGTCCGCCGCCCGGACCAGCCACGGCACGTGCAGCACCAGCCGCTGCAGCGTCACCTCGCTGGGCAGGTGCAGGTCCCGCTGGAGCTGGTAGACCTCCAGGCCGCGGTCCATCGCGCCCGTGACCCGGGTGTGCACGTACCCGCCGACCCACTGCCAGATCGCCAGCAGCGACATCACCAGGGTGAATTCGCGGGCGAACGCCCCCACGGCCCGGGCCCAGCGCCGCCGGACCGGGGTGCAGGCGATCGCCAGCAGAGCCAGCAGCACCGCCACCACGACCGACAGCTGCCAGCTCGGGCGCAACTGCGGCACCGGTCGCCTCCCTTGCCCCGGCACCCCTGGCCGGACTGCAGCACCGATCGTTTCACGGCATCGGGTGCGACACCGGCCCGGTCCCAGCACGACGGGTACAAACGTCCCGACTTCATAGAGTGAGAGTGTGATTACGCTGTGTCCGCCCAACCGAGCGGTGCCCGCGCCGGCCGAGCGTTCACGCCAGGCCGGCGCGGGCCCGTCGACCCGCTGACCAGCCCGCGCGCTGCGTCACCGCGCGGCCGTCCTCGGCGGGGACACCCCCAGGTACAGGTAGCGCGGCGCCCAGCCGTGCCCGGCGTGCAGCGTGGCCCGCCCCCGCCAGGCGTACTCGACCCACTGCGCCTCGCCGTCGGGCAGGACGGCCACGACGACCGCCACGTGACCGGTCCGCGCGGCCGCGACCTGGACGTCGGAGCCGTCCGCAGTGCGCTGCAGTGAGCGCTCCCCCGCATGCCATTGGGCCACGGCACCGACCACCGGCACGGAGCCCTGGGAGAAGCCTGCCCGGGCCGCGCCCGCGTCCCAGGTGGAGGCGTTCAGGAAGCTGCCGGTGCCGTGCGGCCCCACGGTCAGCACGGCCATCGGAACGCCGTGCGCGTTCAGCCACCACGCGACGAAGCTCGTGCACTGCCCGACCACGAAGCCGAAGGTGTCCAGGGTGAATGGCCCGAGACCTGCCTTGAACGGGTAACTGCTGGGCTTCGGCCCGGACGGGTCGAGCTTCGGATGCGACCCCGCCACCCGGATCGGAAGGGTCATTGCGTTGGCCGAGGGCAGCACCTGAAACCCGTACGCGAACAGGACAAGCGCGGCCAGAGCCAGGACGCTCCGGCGCCATACCCTCCGTGCCGTGTTCATTCCGTTATCGTGCCGTGATTCTATCGTTATGCAAACTCGATCTCACGCCAGATGGCCGGATCGCGTCCCGAACGGGCTGTCGCCGACGGTCAGGTGGCCGGCCCTGTTCCCCTCTCGGCCGTGCTCAAACCTCGGGGCGCCCAGACCCCCGAGCGGAGTGACCGTCCCGGCTCGTTCGGCCTGCCGCCTCAACCGGTCGGCAGCACCGCGCCGTCGGTGAACACCACGCCGTCCTCGCAGCGCGCCTGGATCCGCCCGCCGCCGAACTGCTCCGCGTACAGCCGGGCGTAGAGCCCCTCCGCCGCAACGAGCTCCGCGTGCGTGCCGCGCTCGACGATCCGGCCGCCGTCGACCACGAAGATGACGTCCGCACCGAGGATGGTGGACAGCCGGTGCGCGATCGCGATCGTCGTACGGCCCCGCATGACCTGCTCCAGAGCCGCCTGGACCAGCCGCTCGCTGGTGGTGTCCAGCGCCGACGTGGCCTCGTCCAGGATCAGCACCCGTGGGTCCTTGAGGATCACCCGGGCGATGGCGAGGCGCTGCTTCTCCCCGCCGGACAGGCGGTACCCGCGCTCCCCGACGAGCGTGCCGTAGCCGTCGGGGAACGCCACGATCCGGTCGTGGATGTTCGCCGAGCGGGCCGCCTGCTCCAGTTCCTCGTCAGTGGCGTCCTCGCGGGCGTACCGCAGGTTGTCCCTGATGCTGGCGTGGAACAGGTAGGTGTCCTGGGTGACCATGCCCACGGCCTCGGCCAGGCTGCCGAGGTTGACCTCGCGGACGTCGACGCCGTCGAGCCGGACCGCGCCGCGCTGGACGTCGTACAGCCGCGGCACGAGATAGCTCAGCGTGGTCTTGCCCGCCCCGCTCGGGCCGACCACCGCCGCCAGTTGGCCGGGCTCGACCACCAGGTCGATGTCGCGCAGCGCCCACTCGCGGACCTTGCCGTCGGAACCCCTCGGCGTCACTGGGTTCCCGGCCTGGCCCGTCCTGCCGTCCTGGCCATTCGTGGCGTCCGGGCCTTTCGGGGCATCCTTGCCATTCATGGCGTCCGGGGCGTCCGGCACCGGATAGCGGAACCAGACGCCGTCCAGGTGCACCTGACCACGCAGCTCGCCGCCGGACAGGGGGCGCGCATCCGGCGCATCCGTGATGCTCGGCTGCAGGTCGAGGTACTCGAAGATCCGGCTGAACAGCGCCAGCGACGTCTGCACGTCCAGCCAGACCCGCATCAGGTTGACCAGGGGGAAGGTCAGCCGGCTCTGCAGCGTCGTGAAGGCCACGATCGTGCCCGCCGTGATGGACACCCCGCGCGACAGCGCGAGCCCGGCCACCAGGTAGACCATCGCCGGGGTCACGCTGAGGAACGTGGTCACGACGGCGAAGAACGACTGCCCGGTCATGGTCAGGCGCACCTGGAGCGCGACCTGGCGCTGGTTCTCGGCCCGGTAGCGGCCGATCTCACTCTCCTGCCGGTTGAACACCTTGGCCAGCAGGATGCCGGATACCGACAGCGCCTCCTGGGTAATCGCGGACATCTCCGCCAGCGATACCTGGGTCCGGGCCGCGACCCGGCGGCGCACCTTGGCGACCCGCGTCTGCAGCCAGACGAACAGCGGCATCAGGGCCAGCGCGACCAGCGTCAGCTGCCAGGACAGGAACACCATGGCGACCAGGGACGCCGACACCGTCACCACGTTGGCCAGGACCGACGATGCCGTCTGGGTGAGCACGGACTGCACGCCGCCGACGTCGCTGGCCAACCGCGCCTGGATCACGCCCGTCTTGGTCGCGGTGAAGAAGGCCAGATCCATCCGTTGCAGGTGCTGGAAGAGCCGCCCACGCAGGTCGGCCATCACCCGATTCCCGAGCACGGCGGTGAGGTAGGTCTGGCCGACGCCGATCAGCGCGCTCACCAGCGGAACCGCCACCATCAGGCCGACCAGCGTGGCCAGCAGGCGAATCCGGGGACCGCCCTGGACGAACAGCGCATCGTCGAAGACCGCCTTGGTCAGGAACGGCGTGACCACACCGAGACCGCTGGAGACCACGATCGCGAGCCCGATCAGGGCCAGCCGGCGCCGGTGCGGCCCGAACAGCAGCGCCACGCGCCGGATCAGAGCGCGGTCCACCGCGGCGCTGGTCGGCTCCCCCACGGCGACTGCGGGCCCGGGCCCGCCGTTCCTTCTGCCGGGGCCACCCATTCCGGGCGGGACGCCGAGGAACGGCGGCCCCCCACCCGCGGGGCCGCTCACGAGCCATCCCGGGACGCGCGGCCGGTCACGGTTCGCCCCCCGGCCGCAGCCGGACCCGTTCCGGACGCCCGGCCGGGCGATCCGGATCCGCCTGCTGGTGCTCGCCGATCTTGCGCTGCATGAACTCCCAGGCGGACTGCCGGGAGACGCCGAGAGCCCTGCCGATCTGTTCCAGGCTGATGCCCTGCTCGCGGGCGGCCTTCATCACGATCCACCGCTGCGCGGTGAGGATGCCGATCGCCTGGGCATTGGCGTTGAGGGCCTGCACGGGGGTGACCTCGGGCAGCGTCTGCAGGGCGCCGACCGCACGCTCCCGGGAGACCGCATCGCCGTCGGCCTCGGCAGTGCGCAGACACTGCTCCCAGCGACGCCGGGTCAGCCACAGTTGCCAGACCGCGCAGTGCTCCTCCAGTTCCACCGCGCCAGCCTCTCTCCAGGTCACCGCCACGTCAAATGATCCTGACAATTGGCTGGTGATGTTGCAGATGGCGTTGGGTAGCTGTCAGGCCCGTCTGATCATCGCCAGTTCGGCGCGGCCGTCGGCCCGCCCAGGCGCGGCACCCGCAGGTTGCTCGCCGTCGTGTCCCGCCAGGTCCGCAATTGCCCGACCGCACTCGCGGCATCGCGCTCGTAGGCGGCCAGAACCCTGCGCACCCGCGCGAACTCCGCCGACGGCCCCTCCGTCAACGGCTGCCGGTCTCGGACCTGGTGGCTGAACAGCCGCACCGCCGCTTGGTCCTCGGCCAGGATCGCCGAGTAGGTGCCCGCCTCGATCAGGACCGGGTCCAGGCCGCTGTCGGGTTCGCGCTGGATCAGCCCGAGCAACTCCGCGGGCGTGGAGATCCCGACCAGCAGTGGCACGGCCTGGGCCCGAAGGACGGCGGCGATCTCCTGGCCGATGGCGGCCACCGGCAGGGCGGGCCAGGACGTCTCCTGCCCTGCCAACCGGGTCACCTGGCGCCCGAAGCGGAAGACCAGCCGGTCCGCCGGGACGTACAGCGGCTGCACGAAGGCCCAGAGCGTGAACGCGTCCGCGTGGGCGGCCGTCACCATCGCCACGCCGCGCAGCAGCCACGTGGTGTCGGGAATGTGCAGCAGCGATCGTGTCAGCACCAGGCCCGGGACCCGATCCACGACATGGGCGCGAGCCAGATCCTGCCATGCCCGCGAGTTCATCCGCCGCAGGCTGCCGCGCTTGGGGCCAGATAGCAAGGGACATCAGCACATCGTGAGCCCTGGCGCGACCGGGCGTTACGCAGGGCCGGGCAGATTCGGACGCGCGCACCTACCCGTCCTGCAGCGCCGGCCGGCCTCCTGCCGGGCATCGAATTCCTCTCTGACGCGCAGGATTTCGCCCAGTCACCTCGGGCGGCGCACGCCGGCTCACACGCGCCAGGTGATCAGCCCGTCACGCTCGAGCCGGCGCGGCGTCACCGTGAGCATGTTCTGGCTGATGCCCTCGATCTGGCGGCGCAGTTGCGAGAACCTGCGCGGACCCGGGTTCAGGGCGCACAGGATGAGCAGCGGCCAGGTGGTACAGCGGTCCGTGACCGCGGCGGCGGCGCCCCCCGGCAGGCGGCTTCAGGTGCAACGGTTTCCTTGATCATCACCGCCCCGGACCGGGAAGCGCGGCCCCCACCTTCGCGCCGGCCACCGCCGAGGCGAGCCGGGTTTTCTTTGCCGGGCAACGCCATCAGCGCGAAACCGGACAGCGATATCATGGGCACTGGTCCTCACGCAGGTGTGGTCCTTACGGGGATGATCCGAGGGCAATCATGCGGAAAGGGACGTCGTGGAGGCTGTGCCGCACCCTGCTCGACCCGCCACCATCGCGGATGTGGCGCGGCTCGCGAGGGTGTCCAGCATGACCGTGTCCCGGGTGATGAACGACCGGCCGAACGTGGCTCCTCCCACCCGTGCCCGCGTGCTGCGGGCGATGGACCAACTCGGCTACCGGCCGAATTCGCTGGCCCGTAGCCTGGTCAGCGGGCGGTCCCGGACCATCGGCGTCATCACCTTCGATACCAGCCTGTTCGGGCCGGGTAGCGCGCTGCTGGGCATCGAGCGCGCAGCACGCGGCCACGCCTACGGCGTCGCCATCGAGACCCTCGAACGGCTGGACCGCCCCGCACTGACCGCCGCCGTCCGATCCATGTCGGACCGACTGGTCGAGGGCGTCATCGTGATCGCGCCGCACACCTCCGCCGCCGGGGCGCTCAGCGACGTGACGCGCAACGTGCCGATCGTCGCCGTGGAGGCCGCTCATCCGGGCGAGGTGCCGCTGGCCACGGTGGATCAGGCGCTCGGAGCCAAGCTCGCCACCAGGCACCTGCTGGAACTCGGGCACACCGCGGTGGGGCACGTGGCCGGCCCCGCGGACTGGTTCGAGAGCCAGCAACGGATCGAAGGCTGGCGCGATGCCCTGGCAGAGGCGGGCGCCCGCACCTCCACGCTCGTTCGAGGCGACTGGACCGCGCGCTCCGGCTACCAGGCGGGGCAGCAACTGCTGGCCGGGCCTGAGACCGTGACGGCCGTCTTCGCGGCCAATGACCAGATGGCGCTCGGGCTGCTGCACGCCTTTCACGAGAAGGGTTTGCGCGTTCCGGAGCAGGTCAGCCTGGTCGGCTTCGACGACATTCCCGACGCGGAGTACTTCACCCCCTCGCTCACCACGGTGCGGCAGGACTTCGACGAGATGGGCCGCAAGGGCCTGGAACTCCTGGTCCGAATGCTGGCCGGCGAGCCGGTCGCGCGGGACCTGGTGGCCTGCGTGACGCCGACCCTGGTGGTCCGCAACAGCACCGCACCGCCACCGAGGCGATAGGGCATTCGGAGGCGCTCACAGACCCCGCAGGTACCCGCCGGCCCCGGCTGCGGGAGGCACCGGGACCGGCTGGGGCCCTGCGTACAGAAGGTGTCAGGCGGCGCTCGCGTGATACCTGCCGGCTGGCAGATCGGCTGACGCCGGCTGACAGATCATCTGGCGCTGAACTGGTAGACGGTGGACGAGGTGTACACCTGATCCGGGCGCAGCACCGTGGACGGGAAGTTGGCGTGGTTCGGCGAGTCCGGGAAGTGCTGCGTCTCCAGCGCGAACCCGTCACCCTGCCGGTACACGCCCCCGCCGGTACCGACCAGCGTGCCGTCCAGGAAGTTGCCGGAGTAGAACTGGATTCCCGGTTGGTCGGTGAGGATGGTCAGGGTCCGGCCGCTGCGCGGGTCACGGGCCTGGGCCGCGAACTGCAGGTCCGTGCCCGAGCCGTGCCGGTTGAGCACCCAGTTGAAGTCGTAGCCCTGGCCGAACAGGATCTGCTGGTTCGCGACCCGGATGTCCCGGCCGATCGGCTTCGCGTGCCGGAAGTCCATCGGCGTGCCCGCGACGGAATCGAAGGCGCCGGTCGGGATCAGGGTCGAGTCCACCGGCGTGGTCGAGTTCGCGTTCAGCTTCAGGGTCTGGTCATAGACCGTCCCGGTGCCCTCGCCGGCCAGGTTCCAGTAGCTGTGGTTGGTCAGGTTGACGATGGTCGCCTTGTCGGTGGTGGCGTGATAGTCGAAGCGCAGGGCGTTGTGCGTGTTCAGGGTGAAGGTGACGTCCGCCTGCAGCGTCCCCGGGTAGCCCATCTCGCCGTCCGGGCTGGTGTAGTGCAGCGTCAGCCCGACGGAGCCATGGGTCGCCGGGACCACGGTCGCGGTCCAGACGTGCTTGTCGAAGCCGACCGTCCCACCGTGCAGCGAGTTCGGCCCGTTGTTCAGCGGCAGCTGGTAGGTGACGCCGTCCAGGGTGAACTGCCCCTTCGCGATCCGGTTGGCGTAGCGGCCGATCAACGCCCCGAAGTAGGGGCCGTTGCCGGTCGTGATGTAGTCGTTCAGGGTCGGGAAGCCCAGCGTGACGTTGGTCTGGTGGCCGTGCCGGTCCGGCACGATGAGCTTCTGGATGATGCCGCCGTAGGTCATGATCTTCACGGTCATGCCATGGCCGCTGCTCAGGGTGTACAGGTCGACGGCGGTGCCGTCCGGAGTCTGGCCGAACGGCGCCTTGCTGATCGACGGTGATCCGCCCGAGTGCCGTGCCGTGCCCGCCAGCCGCGAGTGGGCCTCCGCCGTGCCGGAAAGGCCCAGCGTGGCCATCGCGAGGGCCAGCACGCCCGCTAACGCAACGCTGCGAAGCGATCTGAACATCTGCATCCTCTCTGATCGTCGTACTGAAGGCGGTCGTTCGGCGAAGGCGGCGCGGGCCGACCAGGATCGGAGCGGCCCCGGACGCTCCCGTGAACGAGACAGCCGCCACCACCCCGGTTCTGGAGCAGGACGGACCAGCAGGGCGAGCTGCCTCGCCCTGCTGACGCAGTGGTCGTGCCTCTAGCTGCGGCGAACCTCGTCCAGCAACGAACCACGCCCGGCGGAGAAGCGGCCGCCGGCGCGGTACTCCCGGGCCACCATGTCCAGCAGCTCCTCGACCGAGGTCTGCGCGGTGGGCCGGTTGTAGGTGATCTCCCCGTGCTGGAGCAGGCAAACCCGGTCGCAGATATCGACGACCTGGGTGTAGTTGTGCACGACCAGGATGATCGCCAGATCACCCCGCTCGCGGAGCATCCGGATCAGGTCGAGAATGATCGCCCCCTCTTTGGCGCCCATCGCGGCCAGCGGTTCGTCGAGCAGAAGGATGCTGCTGCGGGAGTAGACCGAGCGCGCGACGGCGATCGCCTGCCGCTGGCCGCCGGACAGGTGAGCGACCTCTGCGTTCACGGTCGGGATGTTGATGCCGATGTCGTCCAGGTACTTGCGGGCCCTCCTGCGCATCTCCCGCTTGCTCAGGAACGGCCCAAGGCCCAACTCGCGGTTCAGGTGCAGGTTCAGGTACACCGGCAGCGAGTCGATCAGCGCGAGGTCCTGGAACACCGTCTCGATGCCCAACTGCCTCGCGTGCTGCACCGAGGTCAGCGTGACCGGCTCGCCGTTGACGTAGACCTGGCCGGCGTCCGGTCGCAGGAACCCGGTGATGATCTTGATCAGCGTGGACTTTCCCGCGCCGTTGTCGCCGATCAGGCCGAGCACCTCGCCCCGCCCCACCTGCAGCGTGACGTTCTGCAGGGCCGTGACACTGCCGAAGCTCTTGCGGATGTCCTGGACGCGGATCGCTGCCGGCGCCGCCGTTTCCGCCGCGGGTGTCGAAGGAGTCTGCGTGCCGTCCATCTCAGCCCGCCTTCGCTCCGGCTCTCAGCCGGCTCAGCCTCGTGTTCAGGGTCATGGCGAGCAGGATGGCCAACCCCTCGATGACGATGAACGTGGTGGCGCTGTAGCCATCCAGGGTCAGTCCGTTCTGCAGCATGCCGAGCAGCAGTGCGCCGAAGAACGCGCCGGCAACCGTCCCCGAGCCGCCCAGCAGCGCCGTGCCGCCGATGACGGCCGAAGCCACCGCCGCGAACATCAGTTCGTTGCCCCCGGCGTTCGGGTCGAAGCTCTGCGAGACGTGGATCCCCTCGATCACCCCCGCCAGCCCCGCGATCAGCGCGGCGACCACGAAGTTGCGGACCTTGATCGCGCGCACGCGGATCCCGGCCTCGGAGGCGGCGAGCATGTTGCCGCCGGTGGCCACCGTGTAGACGCCCCAGCGGGTTCCGACCAGGACGACCTGCAGAGTGATCGTGATGGCGGCTGCCCAGACCATCTGCGACCACTTCCAGCCGCCGAAGATGTGCACGAACGTGCCGGTCGTCGGCGCGGGGACGGGGAAGCTGCTGGACACCTTGAGCGTGAACCCATGGATCAGGAACAGCGTCCCGAGCGTGGTGATGAAGGACGGCAACCGCAGCATGACCGTTGCCAGCCCGTTGAACACGCCGATCAGGCCGGCCACCACGAGCGCGATGATGAGGGCCAGCGGCATCGGCACGCCCCGGGCGTCGAACCACATCATCACGATCGGGGTCAGGGCGAAGGTCATGCCGACGGACAGGTCGATCTCACCGCACACCAGCAGCAGCACCTCCCCGGCCGCCAGCATCGCGGCCGGGGCGGTCAGGTTCGCGATGTTGATGATGTTGTCGCTGCTGAGGAACGCCGAGTTCGATACGACGAAATAGATCCCGAGAGCGACCACCACGACCAGGACCGACAGCTCGCGCAGCCGCAGCAGCGCAGCCACCCCACCGCTGACCATCGACCCACCCGGGCCGCCGGCCAGCGTCTGCTCCCGGCGGCCGTCCCGCGACCTCGCTACCGGGGGCGCGGGCGGCCGCTCAGCCGGCGGAGACCCCGGTTCCTGGGCTGCGGGACGTGACGAGGTCGACTCCTGCGGTGCGGACTCCTCCGGCGCCGACCCGTCCCGACGAGGGGAGGCCATGGTCAGCTCTTCAGGTACTTCTGCGCCGCGGTGCTGCCCTCGTAGCGGTTCGTCGACGTCAGGTACGGCGCGACGTTGTCCTTGGTGACGAACTTCAGCCCGGTGTTGCTCTCCGGCGGGCCGAGCAGCGTGCCGGACAGCTTGTACAGGTACAGCAGGGTGACCGGGAGGAAGCCCTGCATGTAGGCCTCCTGGTCGATGGTGAAGTCCAGGTCCCCCGAGCTGATCAGCTTCAGCGTCTGCGGTAGCAGGTCGTATCCCCCGCCGTGCAGGCCCTTGGCCTGCAGGCCGTACTTCTGCATGACCTGACCGACGCCCTGGGTGCTGCCCGCGTCGACCGCGAACATGCCCTTCACGTCCTTGTTGCCCTGGTAGTACGAGTCGATCCGGGAGAGTTCGCCGTTCAGGTCCGCGCCGGTCGCGATGGCGGTGGCCTGGATCGGCTTGCCGGACTGCTTGATCGCGGCCATCGCCCCGTCGATCCGAGGCTGGATGTTGAGCGAACCCGGGGTGGCGATGAAGAGCGCGACCTTGCCGGACGGAATGAGGCCGGCGATGCGCTTGCCCATCTCGAACCCGGACAGGTAGAGGTCCTGACCCACGTAGGCCAGCCGCGAGTTGCCCTGCGCGTCCGCGTTGTAGGAGACCACCGGGATGCCCGCCGCCAGCGCCCGGGTGGTGGGCTCGTTGAACGCCTTGGTGTCCACGATCGCGACGGCGATCCCGTCCGCCTTGGCGCTGATCGCCGCGTTCATCGCGTTGACCATCTCGGACACGCTGGAGGTCTCCGACCCGGTCCACTGGTACTTGCACTTGAAGATCGCGCAGGCGTCCTGGATCGCGTACTGGGTCGGCTGGAAGAACGGGTTCGTCGTCACATGGTTGACGAATACGAAGTTCCACTTCGGTGTGCTCGGGAAGCTACCGACTCCGCTGCTGCTGGACGACCCTGAACTGCTGGACTTGCCGCAGGCCGCCAGCAGGCCGGCGCCAGCTGCGCCCAGGCCGGCCCAGGTGAGAGCCTGACGCCGGGTCGTGGGACTGCCGGTAGGGGAGAGGTCATCGGTCTCGGTCATGCCAGCGCCCTCCTACAGGACATCACGGACGCCTGAAACCCGAGAGGGCGGCAGGGCCGCAACGGATTCGGATCGGTGGGAGCGCGGTCCCGCGACCGCGCCGCGGGACCGATCGAAGGATTGGGCCCGATCAGCCGGCCCGCCACGGGGCCGGCGACGATGTTCGATGGTAGCGCTCACATCTGAGCAGTGTCAACGAATATCGGGATTGATCGGGCTATCGCTGCCAACGTCCGAATAGGGAGGATCAGGCTCGTGATCAGGGCTGCGCGGAGGCCGTCCCGATCCGTCGCGGCAGGCGGGTGAGGACCAGTCCCACCGACCGACTCCGGCCGACCCGGGCTGGGTCAGAGCCGCAGGGGGCGGCTGACCGGCATGCTCCACATCTGCGGGTCCTCCCAGTCGACGCCGGGCACGTCCACGTAGAGCTCGATCTCGTTGCCGTCCGGGTCGGCGATGTAGAGGCTGTGGGTGAAGCCGTGGTCGGTGGCCCCGAGGACCCGCACGTCGTTGGTGCGCAAGACGGAGAGGGCATCCCGCAGTTCGTCGTCGGTGTCACCGATCTTGAGTCCGAAGTGGTACATGCCGACCCGTCGGCCCGCCGGCAGTGGTGCCGCGTCCGCACCGACCTCGATCAGCAGCAGCTCGTGGTGCGTCCGCCCCGACGGCGCGTTGAACGCTGCCGCCGGGAACGCAGCGGCCGCGCCCGAGGCGGGGAAGATCGGGCGCCAGCCCAGCACATCGCGGTAGAAGTGCACGGACCGGGCCAGGTCGCGCACATACAGAACCAGGTGGCCGAGCTCCTTGACGTCCATGCCGGTGATTCCCCTCTCGGCAGCTCAGATTCAGCAGCCTAGAAGGAGTACGGGCCGAACCGGCCCCAGACCACTACGGCGGCCAGGATCAGCAGGGCGGCGTTGATGGCGATCATCTGCGATTCGCCGCGCCGCTGGTGGGTGCTCGCCGCGCCGAGCATGAGCAGGATCAGTCCGACCGCCGCCAGCGGCACGAGCACCGGCACCACGTTCACGGCGGCTGGCAGCACGAGTCCGATCGCGGCGAGGAGCTCGAGTGTCCCGATCAGCTTGATCACGCCTGGGGAGAAGTCCTCGGTCCAGGCCATCCCCGCGGCGGCGAGCTTCTCCTTCGGCTGGCTGATCTTCATCACCCCGGCACCCAGGAAGGCCACGGCCAGGAGGCCCGCGACGATCCACAAGACCACGTTCACAGCAGCCACACTCCTCGGACGGATCGGCCATTTACTTGACCACGCAAGTGAACTCCATCACGAGATAGTTGTCGCGTCAAGTTATAGCCCGCCCCACGGTCCCCCGAGGATCACGTGCCTGATCAAGTTATGCTGCGACCATGGCGCAGGCGGAGCAGCCGCGATGGCTGACCGAGGAGGAGATGCTGGCCTGGCGCGGTCTGGTCGGGGTGATCATCTGGCTTCCGGCCGCGCTCGACGCCCAACTGCAGCGCGACGCCGGCCTGACGCACTTCGAGTACGGGGTGCTCGCCGCGCTGTCCGAGGCTCCCGGGCGCACGATGCGGATGAGTGACCTGGCCGACCTCGCCTTCGCCTCGCTGTCCAAGCTGTCCCGCGGGGTGGACCGCCTGGACCAGCGCGGCTGGGTCCGCAGGGCACCGGACCCCCACGACGGCCGTGCCACCCAGGCGACCCTGACCGATGCCGGGTGGGACAAGATCCGCGAGAGCGCGCTCGGGCACGTCGAGGCCGTGCGCGCGCTGGTCTTCGACAACCTGACCAGGGCTCAGGTCCGGCAGCTGAGCGAGATCGGCCGGCGCGTCCTGGCCGCCGTCAAGCCCGACGGCTGCACGCCGGCGAGCTGACGGTGCACCGGCGCACGACCCGCGGGCACACCCCTGCCCCGCGCGCCGAACGTCAGAACAACCGGAGTTGCCCGGCGGTCACCGGGTGGGGGCGGGAACCGCGCCGCCGGACGCTCACGGCGGGCCTGGCGGGGGCCGCGGCGGCGACTGCGGCGGGTGGCATCACCGAGTCCAGCCAGCCGGCGCGCCAGGGCGACGGCACCGCGCCCGGCAGGTGCTTCGGTGCCTTGTCGAAGCCGGGTGGCGTCCACGCCGGACGCCGCCCGCCGACCAGGGCCCACACCGAGTCGCCGAGCCGGATCCCTCGGGCCGCGAGTGCCGCCGTCAGCCGCCCGGGATCCAGCGGGAGCCTCAGGTCTGCCAGGGCCGGCAGGTCGAGGTCGGCCCGCATGGTCATCAGACGCCGGTTGCGCATCAGGTCGTCCCGGACCTGGGACGTGGCCATCCGGCCGGCGATCACCGGCCCGACAACGGCGGCCACCTCGTCCAGGCGCCCGTCGTCGATCGCCGCATAGACGGCGTCCAGCCCCGGAAAGGCAGCCAGCAGCCGGGCCGCCGTCCTGGCGCCCACGCCGGCCACTCCGGGCAGGTTGTCCGAGGGGTCGCCCCGCAGCACTGCGAAGTCCTGGTACTGCCCACCGCCCACCGCGCACACCGTTGCCAGTGCCGCGGGGGTGAGCAGGGGCGAACCCTCGATCCCGCCGTTCATCACCCGCAGAACAGAGGTGGTGGGGTCGATCAGTGCGAACGAGTCCCGGTCGCTGGTCACCAAGATCGACTGCCAGCCGTCGCGCCGGGCCAGCGCCGCGGCGGAGGCCAGCACATCGTCGGCCTCGTAGCCGTGTGGGGTCACCACCGGCAGCCCGGCCTGCCTCAGCAGGTCAGGGGCATCCCCCGCCTGGGCCTGCAGGTCGGCCGGCTTGTCCGGGCGCTGCGCCTTGTAGCCCGCGAACTCCGCCTTCCGGATCGAATGCTCGCGACAGTCGAACCCGACCACCAGCGCGTCCGGGGTGAACCGGGCGGCAGCCGCCGAGATCTGCCCGAGCAGGCCGCGCAGGCCCCAGGTCGGCCGGCCGTCGCCATCTGTCTCCTGGCTGCCCGCCCAGGCATGGTGGGCCCGGTGCAGCAGGCTGTTGCCGTCGACGGCGAGCAGCACGGGCGACGACACCCACCCAGCGTGCCGCACGGGGTCGGCGACGTCCATCGCCGCCGTGCCGATGACCGCCGCATCCCGCAGACTCGTGCCGCGGCTGCCGAGGTCAGCCCCGTCCCGATCCGGCGAGGAGCATCGATGACGGTGAACGACGGCGGAGCGGGGCTCGGGGTGGCCGTGATCGGGTTCGGCTGGATGGGCCGGGTGCACGCGCAGGCGTACGCCAGGTTGCCGCATCACTTCCCTGAGCTCGCCCTGCGGCCGCACCTGGTGAGCGTGGCCGACGAGGCCCCGGGCAGGGCTCAGGAGGCTGCCGCCCGGTTCGGGTTCGCGTCCGCCACCCGGGACTGGCATGAGGTCGTCGCCGATCCCCGGGTGCGGGCTGTGAGCATCACCGCGCCGAACTACCTGCACCGCGAGATCGGCGTGGCCGTGGCCGAGGCGGGCAAGCACCTGTGGATCGAGAAGCCGGTCGGGCTGGGTCCGACCGACGCGCGTGCCGTACGGGATGCGTCGGCAGCGGCCGGCGTCCAGGGCACGGTGGGGTTCAACTACCGCAACGCTCCCGCCGTCCAGGCGGCGCGCGACCTGCTGGCCGCCGGCGAGATCGGCGACGTGACCCATGTCCGGGTCAGGCTGTTCAGCGACTACGCCGCCCATCCCGACGCGGCGCTCAGCTGGCGGTTCGAACGCGGGCGCGGCGGCAACGGCGTCCTGGGAGACCTCGCCTCGCACGCGGTCGACCTCACGCGCTACCTGGTCGGCGAGATCGAGGCCCTGGTCGCCGACACAGCAGTGTTCGTGTCCGAACGACCACGCCCGGGCGCGGCCACCGCCGGTCACGTCCGCGCGGCCGGGGGTGAACTCGGACCGGTCGAGAACGAGGACTACGTGGCCTGCCTGCTGCGGTTCACCTGCGGCGCACGGGGCGTCCTGGAGGCGTCCCGGGTGGCCGTCGGGGAACAGAACGCCTACGGGTTCGAGATCCACGGCACCCGCGGCGCCCTGTTCTGGGACTTCCGGCGGATGGGCGAGCTCCGCGTCAGCCGGGGCGTCGACTACCAGGATCAGCCGGTGAGCACCGTGCACGTCGGTCCCGGGCAGGGCGACTACGCCGCCTTCCAGCCCGGCGCGGCGCTCGGCCTGGGGTTCGACGACCTCAAGGTCATCGAGGCGCGGAACTTCGTCCGGTCGATCGTGGACGGCGCCCCCTGCGGCGCGACGCTCGACGACGCCGTCCGCAGTGCCGTTGCGCTGGAGGCCATCTCGCGCTCGGTCGAGGACGGGGGCTGGCTGACGCTGCCGTGAGCGGCGTGGCGTGACCGTACCGCAGGCGGCTGTGAGCAGGGTCACGTTCCGCATGCAAGTACTTACTTGACAGCGTGGGTCGATGAGATCACGCTGGTCATGCAAGCAAGCACATGCAGGCCCTAGGAGATGCGCAATGTCGGACACCTCGGACGCCACAGATGCGGGGCGGCGAGTGGTCGCCGCCGCCCGGGAGTTGTTCGCCGAGCGGGGCTACACGGCGACGACGACCCGCACGATCGCCGAACGTGCCGGGGTCAACGAGGTGACCCTCTTCCGCCGGTTCACCAACAAGGCCGGGGTGCTTCGCGCCATCGCCGACCAGTTCGCCGAGCAGGCCGCAGGGCTGGCCGCCGCCTCGGGCTCGGACGCCGCCACGACGCATACCTCAGATCCACACACATCAGAGAGCATTCGCAGCCGGCTCACCCAGCTGGCCCGGATGGAGATCACATCGGCGATCGAGAACGGAGGGCTGGCCATGCGACTGGCCATGGAGGCCCGGGCCGTTCCCGAGGTGGCCGAGGTGCTGGGCGCGGGGTCCTCGGAGAACTTCGAGGGCCTGGTCCGCTACCTGTCCACATGCCAGGCGGTCGGCGTGCTCCGCGCTGATCTTCCCCCGCAACTGCTGGTCGAGGCGTTCTTCTCCTTGACCTCCAACCTCGTCATGGCGCGGCTCCTGATGGGTGCGAACCCGCCGGGAGACGCCGCCGCTGTCGACACGCTCGTCGCCCAGTTGATCGACCTGTTCTGGTCCGGGGCGTCCACCGACCCTGCGGATTCCACTGATATCTGACGCCCCACGAGGGCACGTCCAGAAGGACCAGCCATGAGCACCGCTCGTTCAGTC
Source organism: uncultured Actinomycetota bacterium (assembly GCA_963740575.1). Lineage (GTDB taxonomy): Bacteria > Actinomycetota > Actinomycetes > Actinomycetales > Kineosporiaceae > CAVUET01. The sequence goes on from CAVUET010000003.1 coordinate 1,399,234, forward strand.
CCTGAAGACCCGTCCCACGCCGCGGCCATCCCCACCGAGCGCGGGAAGCCGGCCGCCGCGATCGTCACCGCAGGCAGCGGATCAGTGCTGTCCCGGCGCAGCCGGCTGCTGTGCCTGGCCCTCGGTCTGGTCACTGCGTCCGGTGCCGTTCCCACCGTGATCGACCACGGGCTGTTGCGCGGGCCGGCCGCGATGAACGGCTCCGCCCGAGGCACCGCTCTGGTCATGGCCGTGCTCGCCGTGCCCCTGCTGACGATCGGTCGGCGCGCAGCCGTCAAGGGCAGTCCGTGGGGTTGGCCGGTTTCGCTGGGAGCGGTGGCGTATCTGCTCTACAACGCCGTGATGCTGGCGTTCGGCACCCCGTTCAACCACGCCTTCCTCAGCTACGTCGGCATCCTGTCGCTGTCCATCTGGACGGTCGCCTCCCTGCTGCGCGACCTCGACGTCGAGGAGTTCGCCGCCCGGCTACGACCCGGCCTGCCCGTCCGGCCGATCGCGATCTACGTCTGGGTGATCGTCGGCCTCAACACGCTGATCTGGCTGAAGGGCGCCGTCCCGGCCAGCTTGGCGGACGGCACGCCCGAACTCCTCGACGGAACCGGCCTGACCACCATGCCGACCTACGTCCAGGACCTGGCGTTCTGGCTGCCCCTGATGGGCCTGGCGGCCTGGTGGCTGTGGCGTCGGGATTCCTGGGGCTACCTGGTCATCAGCGCCGGCCTGGTGATGTGGGTGCTGGAGAGCATCGGCGTCGCCGTCGACCAGTACTGGGGCCACCTCGCCGATCCCTCCTCGACCGTCGTGGCCCCGGCCATGATCCCCGTCTTCGGCGCGCTCGCCGTGGCCGGCCTGATCCCCGTCGCGGTGATCCGGCGCCGGCTCGTCCGCAGCCGCTGAACGATCGCCACCAGCCTCGCAGTCGGCTGCCCTTGATCGGCTGCCTTCTGATCGGCTGCCCTTTGATATGGCAGTGGTGCGCCGACCGGCGCCAGGCTGACACACTGGCCCCCTGACGATCAGGGAGGCAGTGTGAACGCGCGGTCGCTGGTGTTCGACCTCTTCGGGGACTATCTGCGCTATCGCGGCGGCGAGGTCCGGCTGCGCGACCTGGTGATGCTGCTGGGCGCCTTCGACGTCCCGGAGGCCACGGCCAGGGTGACGGCGGCGCGGCTGCGGAAGGAGGGGTGGCTGGAGGCTCGCCGGGACGGGCGGGAGACGGTGTACGTGCTCACCGAGCGGGCCTGGAAGCTGCTCGACGAGGGGCGCGGGCGGATCTTCGCACGCGCGCCGGGGCCCTGGGACGGCCGGTGGACGATGGTGCATGTACCAGGTGCCGGAGACCGATCGTGCGGTGCGGGAGCAACTGCGCAAGCAGCTGACCTGGCTCGGTTTCGGTGCGCTGGCACCGTCCGTCTGGATCAGCCCGCATGACCGGTTCCGCGGACGCGAAGGGCGAGGCCGAGAACTATCCGACGGCCCGGCTCGACGTCCTGCGAGCCCGCTCGGAGGGTCTGGCAGCCGACCGTGAGATGGCGGCCACGCGTCCTGGGACCTGGCCGGGCTGGACCGCGATTACGCGGATTGCTGACCACCTACCGGCCGCGGCTGGCCGGCTACCGGCCGGGGGCCGTCGCAGGCGCCGCCGCGCTGGTCGAGCGGATGAGCCTCGTCCACGACTACCGGCGCTTCCCCTTCCGCGACCCCGATCTGCCCCCGGAACTGCTGCCCGACGGGTGGTCCGGGCGGGCCGCGCACGAGGTGTTCCTCGCCGCCCACGGTCTGCTGCGGGAACCGGCCGAGGCCTACTGGACGGCCTTCTGGCCGACCTGGCCCAGGCCTGCTGATCCGACCCTCCTGACCCCACCCTCCTGATCCAGGCCTCCTGACCCCGTTCGGTGGCGGGTGCCCCGGACGTTATGTGTTTCAACCTCTAGACGAGCGTCGCCCCACTGACATACTTTGGGCACGACGGCTTCCGGAAGGGGCTGGGACGTGACCACCGTGAACCACACCCGCTCGCCGAACCAGCCACGGAAGGGTGGAACTCGACCGGCTCTACGCCGACTTCGCCGCCGCGCACCTGAGCCCGCTGTGGACCCAGCGCGATGACCTCATGCCCCGGAGCCCGCAGCCGGACGCGGTCCCGGCACTGTGGCGTGGTCGACCCTGCTGCCGCTGGCCGAGCAGAGCGGCGAGCTGGTGCCGGTCGGCCGTGGCGGCGAGCGGCGGGCGATCGCGCTGGCCAACCCCGGCCTGCCCGGCACCGCCTACGCCACGCCCACGCTGTGGGCGGCGATCCAGTACCTGGGCCCGCGCGAGGAGGCGCCGTCGCACCGGCACACCCAGACCGCGTTCCGCTTCGTCGTCGAGGGCGAGGGCGTGTGGACCAACGTGGACGGCGACCCGGTCGCCATGCGCCGCGGCGACCTGCTGCTCACCCCCGGCATGCACTTCCACGAGCACCACAACACCACCGACCGGCCGATGGCCTGGATCGACGGCCTGGACATCCCGCTGGTCCGCAGCAGCTCGACGCCGGGTTCTTCGAGTTCGGTCCCGACGAGCTGGCCACCACGGGCCACCCCCGCCGCCTCCCGCAACGAGCGGCTCTGGGGCCACCCGGGGCTGCGCCCGGTCGGCGCGCCGGCCACCGACCGGCCTCGCCGCTGATGGCCTACCGCTGGGAGCACACCGACGCCGCGCTCACCGCCCAGCTGGAGCTGGAGGAGGAGGGCTTCCCCGGGCGTCGTCGAGCCCGGCCACGCCGTCGTCCGGTTCACCAACCCGGCCACCGCCGGCGACGCGCTGCCGACCATCCGCACCGAGATGCACCGGCTGCGCGCCAGGAGCCACGCACACGCACCCGACGGGTGGCCGGCTCCTCGGTGTGGCAGGTGTTCGACGGCGCGGGAACGGTGACCGTCGGCGACGACCGGTACGAGGTCGGCGATGGGCGACCTGTTCGCCGTCCCGTCGTGGGCACCGCTCGACCCTGAACAGCGCGCACGGGCATGGACCTGTTCCGGTTCTCCGACGACCCCGTCTTCGACGCACTCGGCCTGCCCGCACCGCCGAGAGGAGCCGCGCATGAGGCTGGCGACCATCCGAACCGTCCGGCGGCACACGTGCCGTGCGGGTCGACGGGGACGCCGCAGTCGAGCTCGGGCCCCGCGGACCTCGGCGCGCTGCTCGCGCCGCCCGGACTGGCGGGCCGAGGGCGACCGCCGCGGACGGCGTCCGGCACCGGCTGGACCGGCTGGACTACGCGCCCGTCGGTCCCGTGGCCGGAGAAGATCCTCTGCGTCGGGCTGAACTACCGCAGCCACATCCTGGAGATGGGCCGGGAGCTGCCCGAGTACCCGACGCTGTTCGCGAAGTTCGCCCGGGCCCTGGTCGGCGCCCACGACCCGGTGATCGCTGCCCGCCGGGTCGACGCCAGGTGGACTGGGAGGCCGAGCTCGGCGTGGTCATCGGCGCGCCAGGTCCGCGGCATGCGACCGCCGAAGCAGGCAGCCGACGGCCATCGCCGGGTACACCGTGGTCAACGACGTCACCGCGCGCGACTTCCAGTTCCGGACGGTGCAGTGGCTCCAGGGCAAGACCTTCGAGCGCTAGCACGCCGGTGGGCCCGTGGCTGGTCACCGCCGACGAGACCCCGCTCCCGGGCGAGCTCAGCTGCACCGTGGACGGGGAGGTGGTGCAGAAGGCCGACACCGCCGACCTGGTCTTCGACCCGGCGGCGCTGGTGGCGTACATCTCGCACGATCATCACCCTCGTGCCGGGCGACCTGATCGCCACCGGCACGCCCGGCGGGGTCGGGCACGCCCGCAAGCCCCCGCGCTACCTCTGCCGACGGCAGCATCCTCGTGACCCGCATCGAGGGCGTCGGCGAGTGCCGCAACAGCTGTCAGGAGGTCGGAGCGTGAGGATCGCTGTCGTGGGCGGCGGCCCGGGCGGCCTGTTCTTCGCCGCGCTGGTCCGGCAGGCGGACCCCGCGATCGAGGTGACCGTGTTCGAACGCAACCGCGCGGACGAAACCTTCGGCTTCGGCGTGGTCTTCTCCGACCGCACCCTGGCCGGCATCCACGACGGCCGACCCCGTCCTGCGCGACGCGCTGGACGAGCACGGGCGGCACTGGGACAGACATCGAGGTGCGGCTCAAGGGCGAGCGGATCCGCTGCGGCGGCAACGGGATGTCCGCGATCGTCCGGCGCACGCTGCTCGCGCTGCTGCAGGAGCGGGCCCTGGCGGCGGGCGCCGAGCTGCGGTTCTCCACCGAGGTCGGCCTGGACGACCTGGACGGGCTACGACCTGGTCGTCGCCGCCGACGGCACCGGGTCGACGATCCGCGACGCGGCTGGAACGCCGCGTTCGGTTCGGCCGCTGGAGACGGCGACCGCCAAGTTCATCTGGTTCGGCACCGACTACCGGTTCGACGGGCTGACGTTCGTCCACGAGCGCGGCCCGCACGGCGTGTTCGCCGTGCACGGCTACCCCATCAGCGCGGACGCTCGGGCACGTTCATCGTCGAGACCGACGAGGCGTCGTGGCGCGCGGCCGGGCTCGACGAGTTCGACGTCACCCAGCCACCCGGGCCGAGCGACCTGAGCAAGCAAGGCCTACCTGGAGGAGCTGTTCGCCGACCAGATCGACGGGCACACCGCTGCTGGTCAACAACTCCCGCTGGGGCAACTTCCGCACCCGCCGCACCGCGCCGCTGGTGGACGCTGCCGAGCCGCAGGCCGGTCGCGCTGCTCGGCGACGCCGCGCACACCGCGCACTTCTCGGTGGGCTCGGGCACCAAGATGGCCATGGAGGACGCGGTCGCGCTCGGCCGGCGCGCTCACGGCGAACCCGCGACGACCTGGCCGGCCGCGCTGGCCGCCTACGAGGCGGCGGCCCGGCCCGTCGGTCGAGGCCGATCCAGGGCGCGGCCCGGCCCAGCCTGGGCTGGTGGGAGCACTTCGGCCGCTACCACGACGCGCTTCGAGCCCTGGCAGTTCGCCTACCACTTCCTGTCCCGCAGCATCACCGACGCCCGGCTCGGCCGGCGGGCGACCCGGACTTCGTCGCCGGCCAGCCACGAGCAGTGGCAGCGCCGAGCACGGGCCGAGCCGCTGGCAGACCCCGCTGACGGTGGGCGGGACGACGTTCCCGGGCCGGCTCGGTCGACCGCGGTCGCCCGAGTCGGCGGTGTCCGCTGCGAGGCCGGCCGGCTCCGGAGCGCGCGGGCTGCCGCTCGGACTCGGACCAGTTGCCTGCGCGCGGGACGCGCTGGCGGCGCCGGAGCTGGTCGCCGTGCACGGCGGCCCCCGCCTCACCCGCCGCTGGCCTGCGAGCAGGTCCGCCTGGTGCACGGACGCCGGCGTGCTCCTCGCCGACCCCGATCTCGACCGGGACGCCGCCCTGACCGCCGTGCTGTCCGGCCGGGCTGACCTGGTCGCCTCCGCGGCCGCATTCGCCCCACCCGGCGTCCCCGGGATCCGCACCAGCGCCGTGGGCGGCGCCGGGGTGACGCACGGCGTGGGGGCGGGCGGATGACGGCCGTGATCCCGCGGACCGCGGCCAGTGCGGGACGCGGTAACGCCGGCGCCGGGCTGGACGCCCTGTTCGCCCCGCGCGGGATCGCCGTCGTCGGGGCCTCCGCGCGATCCGGCGAAGCTGGGGGCGGCGCTGGCGCGCTCCCTGTCCGGGTTCCGCGGGCACGGTCGCGCTGGTCAACGCCCGTGACCCGGACCATCGTTCGGTTCCGTCGCGGCGGCCGCCGTGGACGGCCCGATCGACCTGGCCGTGCTCTGCGTTCCCGCGGCAGGCCTGCGCCGCAGCGCCCTCGCCGAGGCCGCAGCGGGCGGGCGCCCGGGCGGCGCTGGTCTGCGGCGGCGGGTTCGCCGAGGCCGGTCCGGAGGGCGAGCGCCTGCAGGCGGAGCTGGCCGCAGGTGTCGGCACGCACCGGGATCCGGCTGCTCGGGCCGAACACCTCCGGGTTCTTCGCCCCGCGCACGGGGTCTGACCGCGAGCTTCGTCCCCGGCGCCGCCGACGGTGCCGCCCGGCCGGATCGCCGTCGTCGCGGCCAGCGGCGGCGTCAACCACGCGCTGGCGTTCCTGCTCGCCGAGGCCGGTCACGGGGTGAGCCTCGCGGTCGGGCTGGGCAACGGCGCTCGACGTCGCCGCCGCCGACGTCCTCGACCACCTCGCCGACGAGCCGGACGACCGCGCGGTCGCGCTGCACGTCGAGTCCGTCGCCGACGGCCGGCGGCTGGCTCGACGGCGGTCGCCCGGCTGGCCGCCCGCAAACCCGGTCGTCGCGCTGGTCGTCGGACGGCACGACGGTCGGCGCCTTCGCCCGGCCTCGCACACCGGTGCGCTCGCCACCTCGTGGCGGACCACCCGAGCCGCGCTCGCGCCAGGCCGGGGCGGTGCTGGTGGACGACGAGCGCGAGCTGGTCGACGCGGTCGGCGCGCTGTCGCTGATCCGCCTGCGCCCGGCGCCGATCCGCGGGGTCGGGCGTGGTGACCGCGCAGGCCGGCCCGGGTCTGCTGCTGCTGGACGAGCTGCGCGGGCGCGGGGCCTCGGGTGCCCGAGCTGACCGACGCGACCGCAGGCGCACTGTCGCCGAGCATGCTGCCGCCGCTGACCTACCAGCGGAACCCGGTCGACACCGGCCGTCCCGGACCCGGCTTCGGCGCGGTGCTCGGCGGCGGTGGCGGCCGACCCCGGGGTGGATGCTGGTCGCCGCCTACGCCCTGCACGAGCCGGACGCCTTCGACCTCGTGCCGGGACTGGGCGGGCGGAACCGGCCGTCCCCGTCGGTGCTCGGTGTCGGCGGGGCCGGCGCGGAGGCGGCCGGCTGCGGCAAGCGCTCGACCGCAGGGTCCCAGTCGCTGCCGACCCCCGGGGGTCGCCGGCGGCGATCGGGGCGCTACGTCGCCGACGCCGACCACGCGACCGGCTGCCCCGCTCCCCCGATGGCCGCACCGCGACCGGCGGGCCACGCCGCCCCCGACAGCACGGCCGTGCGGGCGGGCTGGCGCACCTGGTCCGACGCCCGGCTCGGGGCCGGGGCCGTGGGACGAGGACCAGGCCAAGGACGCTGCTCGACCGGCTCGGCGTGCCGACGATGCCGCGGCGGGCCTGCGCCGACCGGGCCGAGGCCCACCGGGCCCTCGCCGAGCTGGCCCGGCCGGTCGCGGTCAAGCTGCTGGACGCCGCCGTGCTGCACAAGACCGAGATCGGCGGCGTGCGCCTCGGCGTGCGCACCCCGGGCCGAGCTGGACGCCGCCCTGGACGCGCTCGAAGCCGCCGGCGCCCGCCGGTTCCTGGTCGAGTCGATGGCCCCGCCCGGCGTCGACCTCGTGGTCGGCGCCCGCCGCGACCCGGTCTTCGGCCCGGTCGTGCTCGCTCGGGCTCGGCGGCACGGCCGCCGAGGCGCTGGCCGACGTGGCCGTCCGGCTCGCGCCCGCTGACGCCGGCGCAGGCCGCCGCGCATGCCCGACGACCTGGCCGGACGCGCCCTGCTCGACGGCTGGCGCGGCGGGCCGGTGCTGGACCGCGCGGCGCTCTGGCCGCGGTCGTGGTCCGCCCTCGGCGACCTGCTCGTCGCCGCACCCCGGCTCGCCGAGATCGAGATCAACCCGCTGCGGCTCACCGCCGCAGGGCCTGGTCGCCCTGGACGCCGTCGCATCGCCGCCGACCCGGAGGATGATCCGATGGCCACGCCGATCAGTGACGGTACTGGTGCCGTGGCCCGAGGACGATCGCCCGCCGCTACGTCGCGGCCGGGCTACTGGGCCGGGCCGGCCGCTGGGCGACCTGCTGCGCGAGGTCGCCGACCGCACCCCGGACGCGCGTCGCCCTGGTCGACGGCGCCGGCGCGGCTCGACCTACGCCGAACTGGTCGACCGCGCCGACGCGGCCGCCGTGCCGGCTGCTCGACCTCGGGCTGGCCGCCGGGTGACCGGATCGTCGTCCAGCTGCCCAACGGCTGGGAGTTCGTCGTGCTCACCCTGGCGCCTGCCTGCGCGGCGGGCATCGTGCCGGTGATGGCGCTGCCCGCGCACCGCCGCACCGAGCTGGCCTACCTGGCCGGGCACGCCGAGGCAGCCGCCGATCGCCGTCCCCGACCGGCTGCGCGACTTCGACCACCAGCCGCTCGCGGCCACGAGCTGGCCGCCGACGCCCCGGGCCCGTGGCACGTCCTGGTCGCCGGGGACGACATCGCGCCGGGCAGCGTCGACCTGCGGGCGCTGCTGCGCGCCCGGCGACCGGACCCCGCGGCCGACCGGGCCCGCGCTGGACGCCACTGCGCCCGGCAGCCGCGACGTGGCGCGTGTTCCTGCTGTCCGGCGGCACCACCGGACTGCCCAAGCTGATCGCCCGCACGCCACGACGACTACGCCTACAACGCCCGCGCCAGCGCGCCAGGTCAGCGGTTCGACGCGGACACGGTCTACCTGGTCAGCCTGCCGGCCGGGCACAACTTCCCGCTGGCCTGCCCCGGCATCCTCGGCACGCTGCTGGCCGGCGGCCGGGTCGTCATGCTGCCCTCGCCCGAACCCGGCCCGGGCCTTCGCCACCGATCGCCGCCGAGCGGGTCACCCACACCGCCGTGGTGCCCGCCGTCGCCGGCCGCTGGCTCGAGCACGCCGCCGCGCACGGCGCCGCCGAGCTGGCCACCCTGCGGGTCCTCCAGGTCGGCGGCGCCCGGCTGCGCCGACGAGCTGGCCCGCAGGGTCCGGCCCGTCCTCGGCGCGACGCCTGCAGCAGGTCTTCGGGATGGCCGAGGGGCTGCTCAACTACACCCGCCTGGACGACCCCGAGGACGTCATCTGCACCACCCAGGGCCGCCCGATGTGCCCGGACGACGAGGTCCGCCTCGTCGACGAGCTCGACCAGGACGTCCCGGACGGCGCGGCCCGGCTCGCCTGCTCACCCGCGGCCCCTACACGCCGCGCGGCTACTACCGCGCGGCCGAGCAGAACGCCCGGGCGTTCACCGCGACGGCTGGTACCGCAGTCGGCGACATCTGCCGGCGCACCCCGGAGGGCAATCTCGTGGTCGAGGGCCGGGACAAGGACATGATCAACCGAGGTGGCGAGAAGATCTCCGCCGAGGAGGTCGAGAACCTCGTCTACCAGGTGCCCGGGGTCGAGCCAGGTGGCGGCCGTGGCGATGCCCGATCCCGAGCTGGGCGAACGCGTCTGCGTCTACGTGGTGCCGTCAGCCCGGTGCCGACGGTGACCCTCGACCAGATCCGCGGCCGCGATGGACGCAGGCCGGCGTGGCCCGGTTCAAGCTGCCCGAACGGCTCGTGCTCGTCGACGAGCTGCCCGCCACCAAGGTCGGCAAGATCGACAAGAAGGCGCTGCGCGCCGACATCGCACGCCGCCTCGACCACGCGCACCGGGTCGAGGCCGGTGCCGGCGGCGCCCGATGACCCCGTCCAGAGACCTCACCACGGCGTGGATGCGAGCAGGACAGCAGCTGCTCGAGCACACCGTGCAGGCGATCCCGGACTACGCCCTGTCCCGGCGCAGCCTGCTGCCCGGGTGGAGCCGGGCGCACGTGGTGGGACACCTGTCCCGCAACGCCGAGGCGCTGCTGAGGCTGGCCACCTGGGCGCGGACCGGCGTCGAGACGGCGATGTACACCGGCCCGGATCAGCGCGCCCGCGAGATCGAGGCCTCCGCGGCCCTGCCGCCCGCCGTCCTGCGCACCGATCTGGAACGCACCGCCGCAGAACTGGGTGAGGCCCTGGACGGGCTGTCGGACGAGCAGTGGACCCGGCCGGTCCGCAGCGCCCTGGGCCGGACCATCGCCGCCTCCGAGATCCCTTGGCTGCGGGCCCGCGAGGTCTGGCTGCACGCCATCGACCTCGACACCGGCGCGGGTCTGCGGGTCCTGCCCCCGGCACTGGCGGACGCGTTGCTGGACGACGCCTGCGCGACGATCTCCACCAGGCCGGGCTGCCCGTCCGTGCGACTGGCTCCCGAGGACCGCGACCGCACCTGGCAGCTCGGCGCGTCGGATCAGGACTCCCAGCTCGTCAAGGGTCCGGCCCACGAGCTGCTCGGCTGGGTGACCGGCCGAACGCCCGCCGCGGTGATCAGCTCGACCCGACCCGTTCCCGAGATACCCCGCTGGATCTAGCCCGCCCGCAGGAGTCACCCCGAGCACAGGAGTCACCATGTCCGAAACCCTCGTCCTGATCACCGGAGCCTGGCACGGCGGCTGGGCGTGGCGCCCCGTCGCGCAGCACCTGCGAGCCGCCGGTCACCGCGTGCTGACCCCCACCCTTCCCGGCCTGGCCGACGGCGACGACCCGCGGGCGCACTCCCTCTCCGACGTCGTCGACTTCGTGGTGGACCTGGTCGAGGGCCAGGACCTCACCGACGTGACCCTCGTCGGGCACAGCTGGGGCGGCTACCCGATCACCGGCGCGTCCCACCGTCTCGGCTCCCGGCTGCGCAAGCTCGTCTACTGGAGCGCGTTCGTCCCGGCCGAAGGCGCCTGCCTGCTGGACGAGGTCCCGCCCCCGTACGTGGACCTGTTCTCGTCCCTGGCCGCGGCGTCCGGGGACAACAGCGTGGCCATGCCCTTCGAGGTGTGGCAGCAGGCCTTCGCCCAAGACGCCCCGGAGGCCGTCCAGCGCCTGCTGCACGAGCTGCTCGTGCCCCAGCCCATGCAGTACTTCACCGAGACGGTCCTGCCCATCGACCCGAGCACGTCGGCGGTCCCGGTCAGCTACGTCATCAGCACCGAGGACGTCGCCCTGCCGCCCGGCGACTACGCCTGGAATCCCCGCTTCCCGCAACGTCTCGGCGTCACCGCCCTCGAGACCCCCGGCAGCCACGAGGCTTGTTTCACCCGCCCCGCCGAGCTCGCACAGGCACTCCTCAAGGCCTGATCGCCTCCGGCGGCCCACACCCCCTGCGGTGGACCGTCGGCGCTGGACGGCTCAGGGCTTGATCTTGCTCAGCGGGCCCCGGTCCGGCGCGAAGTTCCGCGTGCTCAGTGCCTGCACCCCGGCGGTGTGGTCGCCGTTGAACGGGGTGGTGGCACCTGCGCAGCCGGCCTTGGTGGCGTCGGCCGGCGAGTTGAACCACAGGCCGAGGTGGAACTGGTGGATCGGGGCGAAGGCCGGGTTGCTCGACGCATCCGTTGCGTGCACGACCGGGGCAGGTGCCGTCCCCGGGGCGACGCTGAAGGTCTCCTGGCTGAACCGCCCCACGAAGTGACCGGTCGCTCGGCCGTGGGAGTTGGAGTCCAGATCGCCCTGGTACCAGGACACCCCGAACGGAGCGTCGGGCACCTGGGTGACGAACAGGTCGAAGTCGGTGTTCTCGGGCAGGCCGGAAGCCTTGATCGTCATGACCTCCGCCGGGCCCGTGGAGCGGATCTCCACCGTGGCCGTGGCGTCCTTCAGGCAGTTGGCGCCTACCGATGCAGTGCTGCGGACCATGTGGAAGGTCGTCGTCGGCGTGGTCGCGTTGGCCGTGGCGGCACCGGCGGCCGCCAGGGTGAGGGCGCCCGCGGCGACGGCAGCGTTGCGAAGGGCATGCTTCATGACAGGGTCTCCGTGGAGAGGTGACAGGTGATCCCGGCGCCCGGCTGAAGCGCGAATCCGCTTGCCCCGTTGGACGCCGTGGGCATTCACCGACCTCTACGCGGCGCCCCCGGCGAGCGGTTCTCGATCGCGGCGAGGACTTTCAGAATCGTGAGATCCTCTCTGCGAGCGCGACCGCCCGGCATTCATGGCAGGTACTGCTCGGCGATCCGGGTCACCTGACCCTGGCTGACCGTGATCCAGAACAGAGCATTGACGTGTCCGTAGGCCCCGAGCTGTTCGAGGGTCTTGGCGACGTTGGTGGTGGCACTACCGGATTCCGCTGCCGCCAACGTGTTCACCGTGATGCCGGCCTTCGCGGACACGGTCAACAGCCGAATCTGCGGGCTCGTGTTGCGGATCCAGTAGTCGTTCGGCGGTGGCACCTCGGACGCGTGGTCCTCGGCTGCCGCCTTCGCGGCGGCGTCACCGGTGAAGAACTGCACGACGTCGACGCCCACACGCCGGCTGCCGGCGTTCACGGAGCGGATCCGCGCGGCGTACCGGCCGTCGGCCAGATCGGTGGGCCGCAGCGTGACCGGCACGGTGAACAGATCAATCACGGACCCGTCCTTCGGGGACCGGTCGTACCCGACCACCGACCCGTTCTGGAGCGTGCCGACCGCGAACGACAGCGTGACGTCGAACGGGCTGAAGGTTCCCATGGACGCCTTCGCCGGAGCGCTCGCGACGACCCGTCCCTGGGCATCCCGGATCTCCACCAGGAACTGGCCCTCGAAGACGTTCGCCGACCCGCGCACCCGGACCGGGCTGGTCACCGGCTGCCCCATGGCCGGGCTCTCGATGAAGACGGGCGGCAGGAGCGACTCGTACTGGCTGCGGGTCGCAGGCTTGTCGAGGATGAGTCCCTCACCGCCCAGCACCGTCAACGGCTTGCCGTCGATCCGGAAGGTCACCCGCTGCACCGTCGGGAACTGGGTGAGGGTGTAGACCAGCTGCCCCACCCGGGCGGTCATCGACAGGGTGCCCCCGCCGGTGGTGAACGCCTGGGTGAGGTCCACATCAGCGGTGCCCTTGCTGATGGCGATCCCATGCAGGGCCGTGCCCGTCGGGATGGCGGTGCCCAGACCGGCCGAACGCTCCTTCGCGGACGGTCCCGAGAGCAACGCCCGCGCCGCGGCCGAAGCGACCGCGGAATTCTGCACACTCACCTGCCGGTACACCGGCGCCAGCGTCCCACCGGTCCGCACGAAGTACAGCCGCACTGCCGTCGAACCGGTCGTCACCGACGGCGAACCGCCCGACGGCGTCGCCGATGCCGTCCCGCCAGCGCCCCCGGACGCCGAGGACGAAGCCCCGGGCGAGACGGCGGAGCCCGATCCGGACGCGGACGCAGCACCGCCGCCGGCTCCGGTCGACGTCCCGCCACACGCGGCCACCACCAGGGCAACCGCGATCAGGGACCATGTGGTCCGCAATCTGATCATGACGACCCCCTTCGGTCCCAGCCCCCGTCGCCACGTACACGCGGGGGTCGAGATTCCGGTTGTCATCCTGACCGGGGGCGGCGACGGAACGGGTTGCGGGACTAGGTAGATGCCGATGACCATGTCACCGGGTGCCAGCACACCGGCCGTGGTGGTAGCAGCCCGGTGGCGCCTGCTCCCCCGGCCGCGGTGCAATGGCCCAACCCAGGAGGGTGAGGCCCCGGCAAGGCAGGGGTGTGGTGGCGAGGTCGAGATGTTGATGGTCCTGGCGTGGCTGCGGCTCGAACTGCGCCGCCGGTGGCGGGCGCTGGTGGTGCTGGCGCTGCTGGTGGCGTTGTCGGCCGGCACGGTGATCGGCGCCGTGGCGGGCGCCCGGCGCGGCGCCACCGCAATCGACCGGCTGCTGGACCGGACACTGCCGGCCACCGTGGTCGCCCAAGCCAACCAGGTCAGGTTCGACTGGGCTCCAGTCCGCGCGCTGCCCGAGGTGGCGGCACTGACCACCTTCCCGCCCTACAGCGGGTTCGGTGTGGAAGAGGCGCCGTCGGATCCGGTGGGCGCCTACCTACCGGCGGACGCCGAGGCGATGCGAACCGTCGAGCGGCCGGTGATCCTGGCGGGGCGGCTGGCGGATCCGCGGCGGGCCGATGAGGCGGTAGTCACCCAGGGTTTCGTCGACCGCTACCGACGGGGGGTCGGGAGCACGGTCACGGTCAGGCTGTTCAGCGCCCAGCAGGTGAACACCGGGGTGAGCGCTGTGGAGTCGTATCCACCGCCGCGCCCGCAAGGCCCGGCTGTCCGGACCCGGATCGTCGGTGTGGTCCGCTCCCCTTTCTACCGCGACGCGCCGGGTGATCCGGGCCGGCTGATTCCCTCGGCGGGCCTGTTCGCGGCCTACCCGGCGAGCTTGGGCGCGACCGATCCGACCGGTTACGAGCTGTGGGCTCTGGTCCGCCTCGTGCATGGGAACGCCGACATCCCGAGGTTCCGGGCCGACCTGGCCCGGATCGCGGGGCGAAACGACGTCGAGGTGACCGGGCAGTCGGATCGGCTCGGGAATGTCCGCGATGTGGCGTCGTTCGATGCCGTTTGCCTGCTGGTGTTCGCCGTTGCGGCCCTGCTGGCGGCCTTGGTGCTGGTCGGGCAGGCGATCGTCCGGTACTGCGCGAGCACGGTCGCCGACCTCCACGTTCTGCGCGGGCTGGGACTGACCCGGGGCCAGGGGGTCGCGGTGGCAGTGGCCGGGCCGGCGGTCGCGGCCGTAGGCGGGACGGTGGCCGGGCTGGGTGCTGCGGTGCTGGCATCGTCGTGGATGCCGTTCGGTGCGGCGGCGACCGTGGAGCCCTCCCCCGGAGTAGACGCGGACTGGCTGGTCCTCGGCCTGGGCGGGCTCGTCACCGTGCTGCTCGTGCTAGCCGGAGCCGCGGTCGCGGCCCGGTTCGCGCTGGCCGGCTTCGGTTCGCGGCGCCGTGGCCGCGCCTCGGTCGTCGCGCAGTCGGCGCACCGGGCCGGGCTGCCCGTCCCCGTAGTGGTCGGGGCCCGGTTCGCGTTGGAGCCGGGGGCCGGAGCCGGGTCGGTGCGGTCCGCGCTCAGCGGCTCTGTGGTGGGCGTGATGGGGATCCTCGCGGCATTCACCCTGTCGGCTGGGGTCTCCGATGCCAGCACCAACCCGGCTCGGTTCGGTCTGGTCCACCAGGTGGAGACGGCCTACGGCTTCGGCGGCATGAACCTGACCGGGATCGACCCCCAGGTGTTCAGGGCAACCCTGGCCGCCGATCGCGACGTCTCGGGGACCCTGAACGATCCGTTCGCGGTGGCCGAGACGGCGCACCGATCAGTGATCACCTTCAACTTCGGTCCCGACGCGGGCTGGCCCGGGATGGTGCTGACCGCGGGGCAGCCGCCAACATCCGGCACCGACGTGGTGCTTGCCCCGACCACGGCTCGCGCGCTCAGGGCCGGCGTCGGGTCGACGGTGACCTTCGCCGGCCAGGCCGGGACCGCCGGGGACACCAGGACCCGGACGCTGCGGGTCACGGGACTGGGCTTCGTGCCGCAGACCCCCTACAACGAGTACGACAGCGGAGCCTGGGTCGCCCCGGCCGGATACCAGGCGCTGTTCGGCGGCTACAACCTCAACTGGGACCTGCTGATCACGTTGCGGCGCGGTGCCGACCCGGGCACGGTCATCCCCCGGCTGCACCGAGCCCTGGAGGCGGCCGCCACCAGTCCGGCCGTGCTCGCGCAGATGCGGGCGACCGGCATGGGCACGACCCAGAACCTGTTCCTGTCCCGTGCGGCGCAGCCGCAGCGGATCGAGCAGATCCGCGACATCCGAGTCCTCCCGCTGATGCTCGGGGTGTTCCTGGCGCTGCTCGCGGCGGGTGTGCTCGGACACGCGCTGACCACCACGATGCGGCGGCGGTGCCGGGACGTGGCCGCACTGCGGGCGGTCGGGATGACCAGGCGCCAGTCGGCCATGATCGCCCTGACCCAGGCCACCGTCCTGGCGATCGTCGGCCTGGCGCTCGGGGTCCCGCTGGGCACGGCATTGGGCCGGGTGCTGTGGCGCGCGGTGGCCGACTCGACGCCGCTGGCCTACCGGCCGCCGGTGGCCGTGCTCGCCCTGGCGCTGGTGGCGCCGGCCGTGCTGCTGGCCGTCAACCTGATCGCCGCCCCAGCGGCCCGGCGCACGGTTCGGCTCCGGATCGCCGACGTTCTACGATCGGAGTAGCCACTCGGGCCGCTTCGGTGTCAGTTCGGTGTGGACGCAACGGGCACAGGCCGCACCGTCCTGGACCCACTCCTCACCGCGCCGGAACGCGCCGGGCACCCGCGTCTGCGTAACCACCCGGCGCGATGTGACTTATGTCCCTCCCACGGCCGACACCCGACGCCGCAGGCTGTGACATGACCACACCCTGGTCCGCCTTACCGCCGGGCACGGATCCCGACGTCCAGTTCCGCCGCTTGACCGCGGCTCGTGAGGAGTTCCTGACCTCGGGCACGCTCACCCAAGCATTGCGGCCCATGGTCGCGGACTCGTGGCGCCGCTGCCAGGCTCAGTGGCTGGGCCGGCCCAGCGACGGACCGCCCGTCGAATTGACCGACGACGATCTGGACAGCTACCGCGGCCAGCACCCGCTAGCAGCGATCATGCCGCTCGTCCGGCAGCTACTCGTCGCGGACGCCACCGAGGCCGGGCTGATCGTGGCTGTCGCCGACGCCGCCGGGCGGTTGCTGTGGGTCGACGGCGCCGCTCGGCTGCGCAGCCGCGCCGAGGGGATGAACTTCATCGAAGGAGCCCTGTGGAGCGAGGACGCGGCGGGGACGAACGCTCCCGGCACCGCACTCACCGTGGGACATCCGGTGCAGATCTTCACCGCGGAACACCTGTCCGCCCACATCACTCCGTGGAGTTGCGCAGCCGCACCAATTCGCGATCCACGTACCGGCCAGCTGCTCGGGGCCCTTGACCTGACCGGGGGTGACCAGGCGGCCGCCCCGCATGCATTCACGCTGGTCCGTGCGGTCGCGGCCACCATCGAGGCAGAATTAAGGCTCAGACACCGCCAAGAGCATTGCGAGCCACCCACCCTGCCGCGGCAGCGCCACCGAGGCCCCAGCTACATAGCCGTTCGGCACGGCGTCCGCATACGGATGTGGGGCACCGAGGAAAGCATCCGCCAGACGCTCGTGCAGTGGGCAGCAGAGGACCATGACGGCAGATAGGAATCACACCCTGCTAACCCGAACGGGCGTCCAACGTGAAGGTTGGGTACCCGATCCGGGTCGTGCCGCGTTGTCCCGGGAGCACGTCTGGCTGGTCGCCCTCGTGCACGGCGCAACTGCCTTGTCCACGACCCGCCGATCCGGTCAGCAGGCCTGACCGTCCAGGGCTCATCGACTGTCGGCACACGAGCCGGCGGGATCCGTCGGCCGCCCAAGGGCGACCTCCTCCCGATTCCCACTCGACCCATGAGACGACTTCGGCCCCACGCGGTGGGGCCGGCGAACTGATCCGCAGCTACCAGCAGGGCGCCTCCGTCTACCAGCTCGCCGACCAGCTCGGGATCCACCGTGGAACCGTGTCCAGACACCTGCACCGTGCTGACACCATGCGATATCACGAACGGCCCCAGCACTCTCCGATGCATGTCGGCACCTCCTGCCGATCTCGTCGCCTCGTCGAAGCGCCCGCGTCCGATCAACGGTCTTCCCGAGCCCCGGCGGCACCTCGACTCCGGTCACTCCCGTAGGCGAGGCGGCCGCACCATTCAGCCGCCCTGGCCATTGAGGTCACGGCGCAGCCGCGACGGGCTCGCGTCGCCGCGACGAGAGATCGGCGACCGTGATACCAGCCTGCTGGCGCAGGATGACCACGAGCGCGGCCGCGAGGACGAGGTTGGGCAGCGTCCACGGACCGAGCGGGGAGCTGGCCACCAGGAACGCGATGCCGCCGCGCAGCCCCCACACCGACGCTCGACCGCCTCGGATCATGAGCACGCCGACCGCAATCTCGTAGCCCGCCACGGCCAACCCGAACACCACCGGAGAAGCCGACACCACGTGGGCAAAGACCCATTCGTAGACCGGCAGCAGCGGGGCGTCGGTGCCGAGGGTGACGAACCCGTGCGGGGACAGCAGCACGTAGATCACGTTCACCCCGAGCGCCATCACGACGAAGAAGAGGCCGAGCCCGACCCGGCCCGGGCGCGGCCAGCGGACGGCGACCCCGAGAGCCACCAGGCAGAAGGCCGCCCAGACAACGGTCTGCTGGATCATCGCTACTCCACCTCCCATTGGGGTAACAGCGTTACGCGTAACAGCGTTACTCTTGTCGTGTCGCGCCGTCAAGGGAGGGTCAGATGCCCCGCACGAAGCCCGTGTCGAAGACGCCACGACGGCAGCCGGTGAGCGTGCCGGAGATCGCCCGGACCGCCCTGGCTCTGCTGGACGAGATGGGCCTGGAGGGGCTGACCATGCGCCGACTGGCCGCCGCCATCGGCGTGGAGCCCATGACCCTGTACCGCTACCTGCCGAACAAGGAGGCGATCCTGGCGGTCGTCGCCGACCTGCTCTGGCAGGACCTGCGGCCCTTCGTCCCCGAGGTCGATGGCTGGCAGAACCAGGTGCGGACCATGTGGCTGGACATGTTCGACCTGATGCTGCGCCACCCCCACGCCGTGCCGCTGATCGCAAGGGCCGGGACCTACTCCCAGACCGCCACCGAAGGCACCGCCCACCTGCTCGACCTGCTCCGGCGGGCCGGGTTCAAGCCCGAGGCGGCCACCGAGTTCCTTCACACCACCGGGGCCCTGGTTGTCGGTTTCGCCTTCGCTCACCTGTGGCAGCACCAGGCCGACCAGGGACAGCGACCAGCCGCCCCGGCCGGCCAGCCGGCCCCGCTGCCACCCGAGGTGACCGCCTACGCGGGTGCGATCGGCCCCTGGACCCGAGGACAGTTCGAGTCCGCGCTGACCCTGCTGATCACCGCCTACGCGTCCCGGCTCCAGACGCCCCAGGACGCCCGACCGGCCCAGCGTCCGTCATAGGGCGCCGCGGGAGGAGGCCGGCACGGACAGGCGGATCGGAGCCTGGACGGTCAGGGGCGCAAAGCATCGGGTGAGCGGTCGGCGAGGACCGGACCGGTATCCCAACCCGGTGGACGGCCGACGGGCCGCCGCCGGAGACCCGAACACCGCCGCGCAATCCATCCCGAGCCGGTCCAGGATGCTGACGTAGGCGTCGGCCTGACCGGCGCTCGACGCGTGCCCCTCCAGGGTGGACCCCAGGTACCCGAACCGGGACGGCGCGATGATCCGCAGTCCCTCCCCGAGATGGATGCCCGCCAGCGCCAGACCGGGATCGAATCCGCCGTACAGCCCGTGGCTGACGAGCACGGTGGTGCCGTCCCCTTGCAGGCGTACTCCATCACGCCGTGCGCGGGGTGGCGCAGGTGCGCGCCTTCTCCGCGGCCTGCAGCCGAGCGGCGGGGGCGCGCAACGAGCGCCGGTACCCGATCACCCAACACCCGGAAGTCCCCGATGGTTGGATCACACAGCGGGGTTGGCGTAGCCGCTGAGGCCGGTGGCGCCGTCTTTGGCCCCGCCGCAACCCCGGTCAGAAGGGCGTCGCCGTGGGCGGCTGGGGCCCGGCATTGATCATCTAGCTGGCGACGACCGCGAGTCCGTCGCTGATCTGCTGGGCGGTGCTCAGGACGTGCTTGACGAGTCGGGACTCGGCTTTCGCGCTCACCCGGGAGGCGAGCGCCGCAACGCTGACGGCGGCCACGACCTGTCCGGTCTCGTCCTGGATGGGGGCGGCGATCCCGAGCACATCGGGGTCCAGCTCTCCGCGTGTGACGGAGTATCCCTTCTGGCGGATCTCGGTCAGCCGCTGCATCACCGCGTCGACGCTGGTGAGAGTGACGGGAGTGAACTTCTTCAGGTGAGAGTTGGCCAGTAGGGACCGCACCTCGGTCGCCGGGCTCCAGGCGAGCAGGGTGAGCGCCGACGCTCCCGCGTTGAGCGGCAGCGAGCTGCCACGCTCGTACGAGATCCGCACTGGCCTGGTGTCGACCTCGACGCGGTCCACGCACACCACCAGGTCGCCGGCGCGGCGGGTCAGCAGAACGGTCTCCTGGGCCTGCTCGCAGAGCGTGGTCATCGCAGGGAGCGCTAACTCGGAGAGTCCGTAGCTGCGCCGTGCCAGCCGCGCGATCTCCAGGATCCGCAGTCCGAGCCGGAAGCCGCCTCCGGGCGCCTCCTCGAGGAACCGCGTGGTGACCAGACTCTGGAGGTAGCGGTACGCCGTGGAGCGGGCCACACCAAGGTGCTCGGCGACCACGTTGCCGGAGATGACCGGCTGGGTGTCGGTGAACATCAAGAGGATGTCCAGGGCCCGGTCCGCCGTCGAGTTGCGCTCGCGGTAGCCGCTCGTAGGGGACGTGGTTCCTGACATATGAGACACCCTAACCGACCCTCGCGACCCCTCGTGGCGGGGCCGGCGTGAGCGTGCCTGCGTTCGGCTGATAGCGCCGCAGGCGCGCGGCGACGCCCTCGGCGTCCGCGGGACGGAACACAGCGGCGACGATCCGGTCGGGTCGTAGCAGGACGAAGTGGCCGGACAGCCCGCAGAGCGTGGCGTCGAGTCGCCCGTCGAGGTCGGCGATGGCGGTGCGCCCGCTCCGAGGGCGCGGTGCGCGATCGTCGAGGGTGACGTCGACGTACGTAAGGGCCGGTAGTCGTGCCTGGTCGGCCTGTGCCCAACCCGGATCCGGCATGTCGACCCCGAGCAGACTCCACTGCGGACCCAGGACGTCGTCGAGCCGCTTGATCGCGTGATCCTCCCCGTGCAGGACGTGTGGTTGTGGCAGCAGCGTGCCGACCAGCTGCTGTGCGGCACCTTCCACCGTGACCACGGCGCCGGCGGAGAGGCGGGTCATCGGTCGAAAACGCATCTCGCCGAGGTACTGCCGCCCGCGGCGGGTTCGCATCGCTGCCCTGACGAGGTGATCGCGCGCCCAGGCCCGGCCGCGATGAGTGGTCATCACGATCCGGCCCAGCCGCACCGAGAGGTCGATCACCGCCTTCGCCTGCGGGCGCCGTTCGGTGTCGTAGGTATCGAGGAGCGCGTCGTCGGCCCTCCCCCCGACCACGTCGGCGATCTTCCATGACAGGTTGGCCGCGTCACGGATCCCTGAGTTGAGGCCCTGTCCGGCGAAGGGGGGCATCATGTGGGCCGCATCGCCGAGCAGGAAACACCTGCCGGCCCGTAGCCGGTCGGCCAGGAGAGCGTGGAATCGGTAGGCCACAACCCTTTCCACCTGGTCGGCAGTGATCTCCCGGTAGGGCTTCAGCAGCTCCCGGATCAGATCGAAGGGGGGTGGTGTGCCCGGTTCGCATTCCCCGTCGCGGAGCCGGAACTCGTACCGGCAGCGCCCGCCACGACCGGGCACGATGACATGCGGCCGATCCGGATTGCCGTGATGCATGCCATAGCGCTGGTCGTGCGGATCGGAGAGGGTGTCGACCACCAGCCAGACGTCGGGAAAACTCCTCCCCCGCATCGGGATGGAGCACAGCTCGCGGACGGTGCTTCGCCCACCGTCGCAGCCGAGGACCCAGGTCACGTCCAAGGGCTCGACCTCCCCGTTCGCGTTCCCCGGGTCGAGGCGGACGCGCACTCGGTCGGCGTCCTGAACAAGCCCGGTGAGCTGGGTGCCGAAGCGGACCTGCACGCTGGGCCACCGACGCAGCTCGTCACGCAGGACCCGCTCCAAGTCGGGCTGCGCGAAGGGATTCTTGAACGGGTGGCCGAAGCGGAGGGCACCGGCGCCCCGGGCATGGACCAAGGGCCGACCGTTGCGGCCGAAGTACCGGGTCCCCGTGCCGGGCACGATGATCGGGTAGACCGCCTGATCCACCCCGGCGAACTGCAGCGTGCGCAGCGACTCGTCGTCCAGGCTGATCGCCTTGGCGTCGTCACTCGTGGTCGGGTTGCGCTCGACCACGAGCACGGGGACCCCCAGCGAACCGAGCAGGTTCGCCGCGGTCAGCCCGGTAGGCCCGGCCCCGACGATGAGCACCGCAGGCTCCGGGCCAGGGACTGGCCCGGAGGGCGGCACCGGGAGTGGCTGTGTCATCAGGGATCTCCTCGGCGACCGGGTGTGGGGAGTGTGCTACTGGACCGGCTGGTAGGCGGGCGTGCCGTCAGACAGCAACTGCTCCACGTCCGCGAACACCTTGTCCGGCTCCTGGTCGAGGTTGATGCTCTTGCGGAACGGCTGCCGGACGTCGCGCTCGAGGCGCAGGTACACCTCGTTGCGGTTGCCTTCGGGGTCGAAGAAGTAGATGCCGATGGCGTTGCCGTGGCTGACCTCCTGCTGCACCTGGACGCCCTCGGCACGGAACCGCCGGTGGTATTCCAGGAGGGTCTCGAGTGAGTCCACCCGCCACGAGACCTGGTGGGTGAGGCGGCTCCCAGGTGGTGCCGTTCGGCCGCGTTGCAGAACGAACTCGTGGTGCTCCAGGTGAGGTTGGGCGGACAGGAAGACGATGCCCTGGCCCGCGTCCTCGTCGGTGACGGTGAGTCCCAGGATGCGCGTGTAGAAGTCGCGCATGGCGTCCAGGTCGTTGACCCAGAAACCGGTGTGGCCCAGTGCGGTGATCGGCATTCCGTCGTCTCCTTCTCAGACGTGAACGGCGGGCGTGAGGTCGAGCATCGGACTGAGCAGTTCCGACGCCCGGGCCGGGGTGACCACCTGTCCGGGCTCCAGCCGGTGGATCGTCCTGCTGCCGGCGTCCTCGTAGATGTGTTCGCCGATCAGCCGGCCGTCCTCGCTGTAGGGCCAGAAGGAGGCCATGTAGTGGGTCAGCTGGTAGTAGGCGTCCGTGTCGTCGATGTCCTCGCCCTGCTCGGCCAGAACGTGACCGGGGACGTGGTTGCCGAACAGCGACTCAATCGCCAGACCCCAGTCGGAGACCAGGATCTCCTCCTCGATGGGACCGAACACGTTCAGCCCGCGGTCGGCGATGTCCTTGTAGAACGTGGCGATCGAGGCGGAGCCCGGACAGGTGCACCGAGCGGCCGTTCTCGTTGATCCGGTAGACCGGGCGCTCGACCACCATCTGCGGGGTCAGGATCTCCCGCCAACGGCCCGAGACCTCCAGCAGGGCGTGTCGGCGGAAGTTGAGCAGGATCGCGCGATGCCGCGGGTTCTCGGTCCGGGCGAGCAGTGCGTCCGGCACTGTCGACGACGTCGCGCACGTCGAAGGTCCGCATGTGGTATTCCCTTCGCTCGTCAGGGGTTGACCGGGTCGTCGGCATCGATGCCGCCGTCGATGACGATCACGGCGCCGGTGATGAACGCGGCCTCGTCGCTGAGCAGGAAGGCCACCAGCGCGGCCACGTCGTCGGGGGTGCCCATGCGCCCGAGCGGAGTACGCGTGCTCAGGGCGTGCGCAGCGGGGTCGCGGGTGACGTGACTCGATCAGCGGCTGCTGCATCGGCGTGTCGATGAGGCCAGGGGCGACCACGTTCACCCGCACCCCGGTCGGGGCGCCCTCGATCGCTGCGCTGCGCGCCAGACCGATCGCGGCATGCTTGGCGGCCACGTAGGGGACGAGCGTGGCGCTGGCGTGCAGTCCCGCCAGTGATGAGGTGACCACGACCGAGCCCGCGCCGCCCTGGGCGGTGAATTGGCGCCAGGGACGTCTTGCAGCCCGAGGAAGACGCTGCGCTGGTTGACCGCGATCGTGCGGTCGTAGTCGGCCACGTCGAGGTCGGCGAACGCGCCGAGAGGGCCGGGGATTCCGGCGTTGAGGTGCACCCCGTCGACCCGGCCGAAGCGCTGCGACCGGCTGCCGCATCAGGGATTCGACGTCCTCGGCGCTGGGAGACGTCGGCGTGCACCGCAGGGTCTCACCGTGCAGGGTCCGCGGCGACCGACTCAGCCGCCTCGGATCGAGGTCAGCGAGGACGACCCGCATCCTTCCGCGGCCAGGCGACGCACGGTGGCCGCACCGATGCCGCTGCCCGCTCCGGTCACGACGGCCACCCGACCCGGTAGACCCCTCATGTCGATCAGACTCCTGAATTTTAGGACTAGTGTCTCGCAATAGAGGACTGTACGCTGCAGCCGAAACATGGCGTCAACGTCACGTCGACATCCCCGAGGAGGCCGAATGTTGCTGCGGCAGCCGGGTTTACAGGCAGGGCGGCCGACCGGACGCCGGACCGTGACCGGGCGGTGCAGGCAGCGTCAGGCTTGGCGATTCGCGGCGTGCACAAGCGGTTCGGCGGCGTCCAGGCCCTCAAAGGGGTCGCCCTGATCTGGCGGACGGTGGTGCGACGGCCGTGATCGGGCCCAACGGCGCCGGCAAGAGCACTCTGCTCAAGGCGATCGCCGGGATGCACCGCCCGGACCAGGGCGAGATCCTCCTCGATGCGAATCCGGCTGGACCGGATGGCGCCGCACCGCATCACCCGTGCCGGGGTCGCCCTGGCCCATCAGGTGCCGCGGCCGTTCCCGCAGCTGAGCGTGCGCGACAACGTGCGGGTCGGCGGCGATGTCGGGGGCCACCCGCGCCGGCCGCCTGAGCGTCGACGAGGTGCTGGACCTGTGCGAGCTGGACACCAAGGGCGACCGGGTGACGGGTTCCCTCGCCGTCCTGGACCTCAAGCGGCTGGAGGTGGCCCGGGCCTGGCCACCAACCCGCAGGTGCTGATGCTCGACGAGGTCGCGGCCGGCCTGGTCGGGCGGCAACTGGATCGAGGCGATCGCCTTGATCCGCCGGATCCACGAGACCGGCCGCACCGTCCTGCTCGTCGAGCACATCGAGCGCGTGGTGCGCGAGATCGTCGACCGCGTCCTGGTGCTGGACTGGGGCGAGCCGATCGCGGAGGGCACCCCCGACGAGATCGCCCGCGACCCGCAGGTCCGCAAGGTGTACCTCGGTGACGGGCGCACCGTAGCGCGCCCGCCGGCCGGCACCGGCCACGCGCAGCGCAGAACCGGTGCTGTCCACCCGCGCCCTGACCGCCGGGTACGGCGGACATGGTCGCCCTGCGGGATCTCTCCCTCGATGTCGCGGCCGGCGAGATCGTCGCCGTGCTGGGCGCCAACGGCGCCGGGAAGTCCACGCTCTGCGGCGCCATCATGGGCACCGTCAAGATCCGCGAGGGCAACGTGCTCGTGGCCGGCGCCGACGTCACCCGACTGCCCGTGCACCAGCGGGCCCGCCATGGGCGTCGCCTACTGCCCCGAGGGCAGGCGCGTCTTCGCCGACCTCACCGTGCGCGAGAACCTCGTCCTGGGGGCCCCGCTGCGCACCCGAGCCACCGTGCTCGCCACACGCTTGGCCCGGGTGCACGAGATCTTCCCCGTCCTCGCCGAACGCGGCGGAGCAACGGGCCGGCACCCTCTCCGGCGGGCAGCAGCAGATGCTCGCCGTGGGCCGGGCCCTGATGACCGAGCCGCGGCTGCTGATCTGCGACGAGATCTCCCTCGGGCTCTGCACCGGTCGCGGTGGACGCCCTGTACCAGGCGCTCAACAGGGTCAACGAACGCGGCGTGGCGATCCTGCTCGTCGAACAGAACGTCCACCGCTGCCTCGCCCTGGCCCACCGGGCCTACGTGCTGTCGCGTGGACGCCTGTCCTACTCCGGACCGGCCGGCGAGCTCCTGCAGGGAACCCGGCTGGACGAGGCCTACTTCGGCGCCGGCACCCCCGCCGGCGCGCCCACCCCCATCGAGTCCACCGGGGACACAAGGAGGAAACCATGATGCGCAGGTCGCTGGCCGGCACCCTCGCGGCCGTGATCGCGACGGTATTGGCAGCATGCGGGAGCGGTGCCTCCAGCGCGTCGACGTCCGGTGACGTTGTCATCGGGGCGAGCATGATGCTCAGCGGCCAGGTCAACCTCGAGACGATCCGCGCCGGCTACCAGTGGGCCGTCGACGACGCGAACGCCGCGGGCGGCCTGACCATCGCCGGCAGCAAGCGCAGAATGACCCTGAAGATCCTGGACAACCGCGGCGACACCAGCACGATGGTCCAGCAGGTGCGTACCCTGGCCCTGCAGGACAAGGTGGCAGCCCTGTTGGGCTCCTGCTGCCAGCAGAACATCGACATGCAGGCCCAGGCGGATTCCCTCAAGATCCCGTTGGTGATGGGCGCCCTGCCGATCGAGCTGCTGCCCAAGGGGAACGGCTACGGCTGGGATTCCTTCCAGACGCTGGCCGACGGCGCGAAGGGCTTCCTCGAGGTGGCCGGCTCCGCCGGCACCAACAAGAAGGTCCTGCTGATCACCAACAACGACGCACAGGGCCTGTCCACCGCCGCGCAGTGGGGCGACGCCGCGACCCAGGCCGGGTTCACCATCGCGGTCAAGACGGCGTCGCCCGCCGGGACCACCGACTACTCCAGCGCGATCGCCAAGGCGAAGGCCGCCCAGGCACAGGTTCTCATCGCGGCGATGACTCCGCCGGACTGCTTCGCGATGTGGAAGCAGATGAAGGCCCTCGCGTACGTGCCGAAGGTGGCCATCGGGATCCAGTGCGCCCAGACACCCGGCTGGGTGTCGCTCGGTGCCCTCGGCGCCGGGACGCTGCTGCAGACGAACTGGACCCGCAGTTCCGGCCTGCCGCAGGCGGCCCAGGTGGTGGCGAAGTTCGGCACCAAGTACAGCAACGACAACGACCTGGCGTCCGTGGCGCTCGGCTACCACGAGGCGAGCATCCTGCTGGCCGCGCTCACCAAGGCAGGCTCGACCGACCACGCGCAGATCAACAGCGCGCTCGCCGGTTCCAGCCTGAGCTCGGCCCTCGGAGCGGTCAAGTACGTCGGCAACAAGAGCGCCACCCCGAGCTTCATCGGTCAGTGGAACGCCGACGGCACCATCACCCAGGTCTGGCCCGCTAAGGGGGCGTCCCCGCTGAAGCCCCTGTCCGGGCTGTCCTGACAGGGCGACGAGGGAAGGCAGAGGTCCGTGTCCGCTGACATCCTGGTCGCCGGCATCCTCGCCGGAGGCTTGTACGCCCTGATCGGGCTCGGCATGTCGCTGGTCTTCGGCGTGCTGAAGATGATGAACCTGATGCACGGCGAACTGGTCGTCGGCGGCGCGTACCTCGCCTCGCTCCTCGTCGGATACGCCGGCTTCGACCCGCTGCTTGCCCTGCCCTTCGCCATGTTGGCGGTCGCAGGGTTGGCCTACCCGCTGCAGCGCTTCCTGCTCACGGGCATGCTCCGGGCCAGTGACTCGGCGCCGCTGGTCGCCACGTTCGGCCTTTCCCTGGTGGCGCAGGCCGTACTGCAGGCCGCGTTCGGCACCCATCCCAGGACGCTCAACGCACCCTATGCGGATGCCGGGTTCACCGTGCTGGGCGTGCGGGTGCAGACGGTGTACGCCCTCTCGTTCGGGCTGACCGTCCTGCTGTGCGGTGGCACCCACGTGATCCTGACCCGGACCCGGGTGGGCAGCGTGGTCCGGGCGGCGGCCGTCGACCCGATGACCGCGTCGCTGTTCGGCCACAACGTGGGACGGATCTACGCGCTGACGATGGCCGGTGCAGCTGCCCTGGCCGCCGCCGGAGGGGTGATGACCGGCGTGGCGCAGAGCTTCACCCCGACCAGCGGCCTTCCGTTGCTGCTGACCGGATTCGCCGTGATGGCGTTGGCCGGCATCGGGAGCGTCGGTGGGGTCCTGCTCGGCGGGATCACCCTCGGCGTGCTGCAATCCATCAGCACCGACGTGTTCGGCGGGGGCTGGCGCGACTTCGTGGTCTACGCCGCGTTCTTCCTCACCCTCGCCTTCCGCCCCAACGGCCTGTTCCGAAGGACGGTGCGCGCATGAGAGTCCACGTGAACCGGAAGAGCCTCGCGACCGCGGTTCTGCTGGCAGCCGTGGCCCTCGCGCTCCTGCTCGGCCCGGCATGGGATCCCGGCACCCAGGACCTGGCCGTCACGCTGCTGGTGTACCTGGTCGTGGCGCAGGCCTGGAACATCCTGGCCGGTTTCGCCGGGCAGGTGTCGCTGGGCTCGGCCGCGTTCGTGGCCGTCGGCGGGTACACCGCCGGGCTGACCCTGGCGCACACGCCGGTGAGCTGGCAGCTCGGCGTGGCGGCGGCGGCGCTGGTCAGCTGCGGCTTCGCGGCACTGCTCGCGCTACCGCTGCTGCGGCTGCGCGGGGACTACTTCGCGATCGGTTCCCTGGCCGTCTCCATCGCCCTCCAGGCCCTGTTGACGAACTGGAACTGGGCCGGTGGGGCGGCCGGGATGACCCTGCCGATCGACAGGATCCCCACGGGTACCGCGCTGTTGGACCTGGCGGTGCTGGTCGCGGCGGCCGCGACGGCGGCCGCGGTATACGTCCGGTACAGCGCCTTCGGGCTACGGCTGGCCGCCGTGCGCGACAACGAACCTGCCGCGGCCGGTCTCGGCGTCGGCGTCTATGGTCACCGGCTCGCGGCCCTTCTCCTGTCCGGTGCTCTCACCGGACTGGCGGGAGCGGTCGCCGCCTACCAGTACGTCGCCGTGTCGCCCAGTGGCATGGCCAGCATCACCTGGAGCCTCGCAGCGGTGCTGATGGCCCTTGTCGGGGGCGCGGGCAGCGTCCTCGGGCCGTTCGTGGGGGTGCTCGTCGTCTACTACGGACTGACCAGGCAACTGGAGGACTTCCAGGTCGCCTCTCTCGTGATCGAGGGGGCGCTGCTCGTGGTGATCGTGAAGTTCGCGCCGGCCGGCGTCGTGTCGCTGATCACCCGTGGCGGTCAGGCCCTGTGGGTCCACCGACCCCGGTCGCCCCGACCCGGCACCGCGGAACTGGAGCCGCCACAACCCGAGGAGCAGCTCACCGTCCTGCAGAGGGGGCTGGTGTGAGCGGCGGCGAGTTCGCGGGCAAGGTCATCCTGGTCACCGGTGGTGGAAGCGGGATCGGCGCGGCCACCGTCGAGCAGCTGCGGCGATCCGGCGCCGAGGTGATCGCCCTGGGACCGGACGCCGACGGGATCGAGGCGGTGGCCGCTCGGACCGGAGCGGCCCCGATCATCGGTGACGCCAGCAGCGAGGCCGACTGCGCGGCAGCGGTCGCGGTCGCCCGCCGGCGCTGGGGTCGCCTGGACGCCTTGGTCAGCTGCGCCGGAATCGGCACCTTCGGCTCCGTCCTGGACACCGATCAGGCGCAGTGGCGCCGGGTCCTGAGGGTCAACCTGGACAGCGGCTACGTGGCGGCCCGCGCCTGTCTACCGTTGCTCAGCACGAGCAAAGGCAGCGTGGTCCTGGTCTCCTCCCTGGCCGGCACGCTGGCCGTCCCCGAAGCAGCCGCGTACGTCACCGCTAAACATGCGTTGATCGGGCTGGTCCGTTCCCTCGCAGTCGACTTCGGCCCGGCCGGAGTCCGCGCCAACGCGGTGTGTCCCGGGCTGGTCCGCACCGGGATGGCCGACCTGGTGATGGATACCCTCGGCTCGGCGGCCGGATTGGACCGGGCCACGGCCTACCGGCGCGCGACCAGCCTCACGCCCTTGCGACGGGCTGCCGAACCGGACGAGATCGCCGACGTGATCGCCTTCCTCGCCGGTCCACGCTCCGCCGTCATCACCGGCGCGGTCCTGATGGCCGACTGCGGAGCATCGGCCGTGGATCTCAGCCTCAGCGCTCTCATCAACACCTGAGCGGGAGCCCGGATGCGATTGACCACCATCCTCATCGACGGCTCCCCCCGGGCGGCCCGGGTGGAGCCGGAAGAGTTGGTGCTCCTGCCGGCGCCGGACGTGGGCGCGCTGCTGCGCCAGCGGGACTGGGCCGCAGTGGCATCGTGGTCGAACGGGGAAACAAGGATTCCCACCGAGCGTGCGCAGCTCGGGCTCCTGTGCCCGCAACCGGACAAGGTCGTCTGCGTCGGCCTGAACTACCTCAGCCACATCGAGGAGATGGGCCGGCCGGCGCCGACGTACCCGACCCTGTTCGCCAAGTACAGCGGGGCCCTGCTCGCCCCGCACGCACCGATCGCCGTCCCACCGGTCTCCGACCAACTCGACTGGGAGGCCGAGCTCGTCGTGGTGGTCGGGCGCCAGGCCCGGCACGTACCCGCGAGCCGGGCTCTGGAGTACGTCGCGGGCTACACGGTCGGCAACGACGTCACCGTCCGCGACTACCAGCACCGCACCCGGGAGTTCCTGTCCGGCAAGACATTCGAGGCGACAACCCCGATCGGACCGGTGCTGGTCACTCCTGACGAACTGCCCGAGGGCGGGCTCGGACTGGACATCCGGTGCACCGTCGACGGCGAGCTCCGGCAGTCCGCCAACACCTCGGACCTCTTGTTCACCCCCGCGGACCTGATCGCCTATGTCAGCGAGATCATCACGCTGCTGCCCGGCGACCTCATCATGACCGGCACCCCCGGCGGCGTCGGCGCCGGGCGCGACCCTCAGGTCTGGCTGCGTCCCGGGCAGGTGCTGACCACGCAGATCGACGGAATCGGCAGCTTGCGCAACCACATCACCTCATGACCACCCACACCGGAGGCGGGACGACGATGTTGCTGGACGACGACAGCTGGGCCGGGAGGATCTACTCGGGGGAGTGGACGGCCGGGTCAGGCGGCGAGTACGAGGCGATCGAGCCGGCCACCGGTGGCGTGCTGGGGCGCGTCGGTTGCGCGACGGCTGCCGACGTGCGC
This sequence comes from uncultured Actinomycetota bacterium, assembly GCA_963740575.1. Lineage (GTDB taxonomy): Bacteria > Actinomycetota > Actinomycetes > Actinomycetales > Kineosporiaceae > CAVUET01. The sequence continues at coordinate 1,429,475 of CAVUET010000003.1, forward strand.
AAGGCGGCGACGCGCGCCGTTCAGGCGCAACGGGACTGGGCTGCGCTGCCCTATGGTGAACGGGCCGGCGTGCTGCGCCGGGCTGCACGGCTGTTCGAGGAGCACCAGGCCGAACTCGAGACGTGGCTGATGCGCGAATCCGGCGCGATCCGGCAGTTCGCGGCCCTGCAGGTGCGCGCCGGCGGCGTCGAGGAATGCTACGAAGCGGCCTCGCTCGCCGCAGCGCCGTACGGCGAACTGCTGCGTTCGGAGCAGCAGCGGCTGTCCTTCGCCCGCCGGGTCCCGGTCGGCGTGATCGGCGTGATCGCCCCGTTCAACGTTCCGATCATCCTCGCGATGCGCGCCATCGCGCCGGCGCTCGCGCTGGGCAATGCCGTCGTTCTCAAGCCTGACCCGCGCACCGCGATCAGCGGCGGCGTCCTGATCGCCCGCATCTTCGAAGCAGCGGGGCTTCCCGCGGGCCTGCTACACGTGTTGCCGGGTGGTGCCGATGCGGGGGCCGCCATCGTCGATGACCCGCAGATCCCGCTCATCGCCTTCACCGGCTCCACCCGCGCCGGCCGGGCCATCGCGGCCGCGGCGGCGCCGCACCTCAAGCGGGTCCACCTCGAACTCGGCGGCAACTCGGCCCTGGTCGTGCTGGACGACGTCGACGTCGAGAAAGCCGTATCGCTGGGCGCCTTCGGGTCGTTCGTCCACGCCGGACAGATCTGCATGGCCAGCAGTCGACACCTCGTGCACGCCGCGATCGCCGACGACTACGTGGCCGCGCTGGCCGAGCACGCCGACGCCCTACCCGTCGGGGACCCGACCAGTGAAGCGGTGGCGCTCGGCCCGATCATCGACACGGGGCAGCGGGACACCATTCACGCCGTGGTCACCGCCAGCATCGAAGCCGGCGCCCTGGCGGTCGCAGGGGCCAGCTATGACGGGCTGTTCTACCGACCCACCGTGCTCGCGGATGTCCCGCTGACCGCGCCGGCGTACACGGAGGAGATCTTCGGTCCGGTCGCGCCGGTGGTCGCCTTCCGCGATCTCGACGAAGCCGCCCGGCTGGCCGGCGGAACGTCGTACGGGCTGTCGCTGGGCATCCTCACCCGAGATGTGATGAAGGGCCTCGCCCTGGCCGAACGCATCCCCTCCGGGCTGGTCCACATCAATGACCAGACCGTCAACGACGAGGCCGTGATCCCGTTCGGCGGTGTCGCGGACTCCGGTAACGGCTCCCGTCACGGCGGGGCCTCGGCGAACCTGGAGGCCTTCACCGAACTGCAGTGGGTCACCGTCCGTGGTGAACTTCCCGCCTACCCGTTCTGAACGTCCACGTGGAGAACCTGATGCTGACCAAGCAGACCCTGGTGGTGCCGCACGTCCCCGCGGACGACGCCGGCCCGAACCACGCCTCCCCGCCCCACGCCGCCCCGCCCCACGCCGCCCGGGATGGCGCCGCCCGCCCCTGGCCGACCAGCAACAAGTTCCTCAACGGCCCCTTCACCCCCTGGAGTGAGGAGACGGAAGGGTTCGACCTTGAGGTCGTCGGCCAGTTGCCGGCCGACTTGGCGGGCGCCCTGTTCCGGATCTCCTCCAACCCCCGCTTCCAGCCGCGCAACCTCGACCGCTACCACTGGTGGGAGGGAGACGGCATGGTCTGCGCGGTGTACGTGCGGGACGGCAGAGCCACCTACCGCAGCCGCTGGGTGCACACTCCGTCGATGAAGGTCGAACTGGCCGCGGGCGAGGCCATCTACAGCGGCTTCGCCAACGGCGGTACCCCCGGCCGTCTGCCCGAGGGCGCACCACCGGCCAAGAACGTGGCCAACACGAACGTGGGGATCTTCGACGACCACCTGATCGTGTACTACGAGGGCGGCTTGCCCCACAGTCTGCATCCGCAGACCCTGGACACCCTGGGCACCCACGACTTCCACGGCGGCGTCGACGTCCTGTGCACGGCCCACTTCAAGCACGACCCGGCCACCGGCGACATGCTCTTCTTCGCCGCGACCGGACCGGTCATCACCTGGTACCGCGCCGACGCCAGGACCGGGCACATCATCGACTCCCACGCCTTCGAGATCGGCGTTCCGGTCCTCATGCACGACTTCGCGGTCAGCGCGCAGCACGCGATCTTCTTCGTCACCCCGGCCCTGTTCCGGCTCGACCTGGTCGCCCAAGGTCTGCCCGGAGTCGTCTGGGACGAGGCTGCCGTGCCCCACGGGGTGCAGATCGTGTTGCTGAACCGTGAGACGCACGAGGTCAGCCGGCACGACGTCGGTGCCCAGTTCGCCAACACCCACTTCTTCAACGCCTACGAACACGACGACGAACTGGTCATCGACGGGCACCGGATCACCCGGCTGGGCACCCCGGCGGCCCGCCTGGACACGCCGGTCACCTCACACGAGTGGTTCCCACCCGCGCTGCCCTACCGATGGCGGATCAACCTGCGCACGGGGCGGGCATCGGAACAGCTGATCAGCGGAATCCCCGGCGAGTTCCCCCGGATCAACGAGGAACGCACCGGGATCGAGCACCGTTACGGGTACTTCGTCACCACCCGAGACCTGGCGAACGACACCATGACCGACGGCCTCGCGCGCCACGACTACGTGCTCGACTCGACGCTCGTGGTGGAGGGACCCGACGATCTGACCAGCCCGAGCGAACCCGTCTTCGTGCCGCGTGAGAACTCGCGCAACGAGGACGACGGGTACCTGCTGTCGGTGTGGTGGAACCGTGCCACGGGGCTCAGCGAGATGCTCGTCCACGACGCGGCCGAACTGCGCCGCACGCCCTTGGCCCGGGTCAAGCTGCCCGCCCGCATACCGTTCGGTTTCCACGGCAATTGGGCCGACGCCGCCACCCTGGACCGGGCGATCGCCGCTCAGCCCAACAACTGAACAACCGACGTCGCGTAAACCGAGCTTCCAGAGCCGAACGCCCGCCGCACCATGCCGCCGCCACGTGCGTGCCGCGCAGCCGGAGGGCTACCCGTCACGCCAGGAAACAGGTCGTCCAAGGTCCCGCCGGGAAGAGAAGCAGAACCCAATGAGGAGGCGCACACGAGTTCTGGCCGGCCTGTTGGCGCTGGCCGCCATCCTGTTGATCGGGCATCTGACGGAGTCGGAGCGCCGCCACCGATCAGGCGACGCGCGGCCCGGTGACGGGGCCGTGCGCCCTGCAGGCTGAACCAGTGTGCACCGCACGGGCATCACCACGCGCAGACGAGGGCTCACGGATAGCAGGGCGACGTCGCGGTCCAGCGCACCCGGCGGGGGTCGCTCATAACCCGGCTGCCTCCGGGAGGTTGACGGTGCCGAGCACATCTCCGCCCTGCACCGGCCCTGGACCATGAACTGTTGCTGATCACCCGGCGCCACCCTCGCGAGAGCCGAACGGGCGAATCAGACACGGATCACCCGCAGTCCCGCCATACCCTCGACTGCCGCGAAGTCATCGTCCTGGGTGACGACCGGAAGTCCACGACTTGCCGCGGTGGCAGCGATCCACAAGTCATTGACGTTGATGCGCCGTCCTGCCTCAGCGAGCTGTACTCGCAGTTGGGCCCAGATCCGCGCAACGTCGACGTCGACAGGGAGCACCTCCACGTCACCCAGGGCGTCGACGGTCGCCATCCGGACAGCCCGGGTGGCCGTGTCCCGCGCCGCCAGGACACCCGCCTGCAACTCGGCGAGCGTCACCACCGAGATGGCCGACTCCTCCGGCAGCCGCTCCTCGTCCAGTCGGCGCCCCGACTCACCTGCGATGAAGACACTCGTGTCCAGGACTCCCCGATCAGTCACCGGATCGGACCGAGATCGTCCGTCGTGTCACTAACCAGCTCAGCCAGTTCGCCGCGAAGGCCCGGATCCGCCTGAGCCACGTGCAGGCGACGCACCAACTCAGCGCGTGGCAGCCACCGACGACGCACCGGCTGGATCGGGATCAGTCGGGCCACTCCTCGACCATTGACCGTGATGACGACATCCTCGCCACCTTGCACTCTGCTCAGCACGCCAGCAGTGTCGTTGCGCAGTTCCCGAGATGCCACTTCCGCCATGCGACAACCGTAGCACATTTGTAGCACTCGCGACGGACCAGCCAGCGACCGGGGGCACCAGCGACCCGGCACGGGACCACCGCGTCCTCCCGATCCTCCCTGGCGACGAGGCAACTGTGCAGGTCAGAGCCCCATCAGCCGTTGAACTCGTCCCTTCAGAGGTACTCGCTTGGGTTCTCGCTCGGTGGAGCTGGCGGGAACCGTCGCCTGAACGCCCGCCCCGCTCGCAGGCTCCTCCAGCTTCCCGATCGATCCCAAGAGACGACTTTGGCCCCACGGGGGCGGGGCCAAAGTCGCTCAGTCAGTCAGCCAGTGGACCTAGGAGCGTGGGTCGGTAACACGTGAGGTGGGGTGCTTCGCGGGTGTCCGGTTTGGCGGGATCATCTGGTGTGGCTGGTGATCGGGACGACGAGGGCCTGTTCGAGTTGGCGCTGGCGCCGGGTGTTGGGGGCATTCCCGGGGAGCTGAAGCTGCCGGTGGACAAGAGGTTCCGGGCGTTCGACCCGGACCAGATCTTGTTGTTGCCGCCGTCGCTGGATGAGTGGCTGCCAGCGGATCACCTGGCCCGGTTCGTCGCCGATCTGGTGGATGAGCATCTGGACCTGTCGCGGATCCGCGCGAAGTACACCGAGTCGCGGGGTGGGCCGCCGTACGACCCGCGGTTGATGGTCCGGCTGCTGATCTACGGGTACTGCACCGGGGTCCGGTCCTCCCGCAAGATCGAGAAGGCGTGCAGCGATGTGGTGGCGTTCCGGTGGCTGGCCGCCGGTGCCGGCCCGGACTACCGGGCGATCGCCCGGTTCCGCAAGCGGCACCTGTCCGCGTTGGGGCACCTGTTCACCCAGGCGTTGGCGTTGTGCCAAGCCGCGGGCATGGTCCGGCTGGGGCAGGTCGCGTTGGACGGCACCAAGGTCCGCGCGAACGCCTCCCGGCGCAAGGCGATGAGCTACGCCCGGATGACCACCCGGGAGAAGGCCCTGGCGGAGGAGGTGTCGGCGATGTTGTACGACGCCGAAGCGGTCGACAAGGCCGAGGACGCCGCCTACGGCCGGCATGGCAGGGACGACGACCTGCCCCCGGACCTGCGCCGCACGACCGACCGGCTGGCCAAGATCCGCCAAGCGAAGGCCGCGTTGGAGGCCGAGGCCGCCGCTGCGGCGGGCGAGCACGCCGCCGACCTCGCTCGCCGTCAGGGCGCCGACGAGGACACCGTCGCCGAACGCGCCGCCGCCGCGGCCGCGGCCGACAAGGCGGTGCCCAAACCGAAAGCACAGCGCAACTTCACCGATCCCGACTCACGGATCATGAAGACGTCCGACGGGTCGTTCCACCAGTGCTACAACGCTCAGGCCGTCGTCGACGCCGACCACCAGGTGATCATCGCGACCGGCCTGGGCCAGTGCGCCGCTGACGTCGCCAACCTGATCCCGATGACCGAACAAGCCACCACCAACACCGGAACCGCACCCGGGCAGGTGTTGGCCGACGCCGGGTACTGCAGCGACGACAACCTCGCCCAGCTGGCCGACCTGACTGCCCAGACCGGGACCGAGTTCTTCATCGCCACCGGCCGCACCAGCCACGACGAGCCGGTCCCGCCCGCACCGCGCGGGAGGATCCCGAAGAACGCCACCCGCCGGCAGCGGATGGCACGCAAGCTACGCACCAAACCCGGACGAGCGGCCTACGCCCGACGCAAGGCCATCGTGGAGCCGGTGTTCGGGCAGATGGCCACCCTGCAGAACGCCCAACACCTCCTCCTCCGCGGACTGGACGCAGCCCGCGGCGAATGGCTACTCCTGGCCGCCTGCCACAACCTGCGCAAACTCCACGCCCACCTCGGTGTCCCGGGCCTGGCCGACCTGACGACCCCCTGAACCGGCCCTCGGCCAGACCCCCGGCCCAGCCTCCCATCTCCCACCAACCGATTCCCGGCCCCTCGAACGCCTCAGCAGGCCCCCGCCAGCCCCCAAGGCCCACGCTCCGCCCCGACCCCCGGCACCGCCGCCACCACCCCCGCCGAACGGGTTACCGACCCACGCTCCTAGGAGGCCGCTGAAAAGGGCATGTCGTTCATGTGATGGTTTGTGCTGGTCCTCGAGAATAGGTTCATGCAGGGTCGCGAGGGCATGGACCGCACGTTCTTGGACGCCGCCAGCGTGGTCGGGCATCTGATCGATCCGGGCAGCATGTTCGCGTTCCTGGGCTCGCATCGGGGTGAGCTGTTCCCGGACGGCTTGTTCGCCGACCTGTTCCCGTCCAGCCAGGGCGCGGCGTCGATCCCGGGGTCGGTGATGGCCTCGGTGATGACGTTGCAGACCTTGCATGACTACTCCGACCGGGAGACCGCCGAGGCGGTGCGGTGCGATCTGCGGTGGAAGGTGGCCTGCGGGCTGGCGTTGGACGACGCGGGGTTCCATCCCACGGCGCTGGTGTACTGGCGGCGCCGGCTGGCCAAATCTGATCGTCCGCACCGGATCAACGACGCGGTCAAGGCGGTGATCGCGTCGACCGGGATCCTGCGCCAGCGTCAGCGGCGGGCGGTGGACTCCACGATCCTGGCCGACGCGGTGGCGACCCAGGACACGATCACTCAGTTGATCGCCGCGGTCCGGCGGGTGGCCCGGGTGGTGCCCGGTGCCGGCGAGGTGGTGGCGGCGGTGTGTACCGGCCACGACTACAGCACGCCCGGAAAGCCGCGGATCGACTGGGATGACTCGGACGCCAAGGACGGCCTGGTCTCGGCGCTGGTCAACGACGCGGTCGCGTTGGTGAACGCGTTGGCCGGCAACGAGTTCACCCCGCAGGAGTCCGAGGCGGTGGCGTTACTGGCGTTGGTCGCCGGGCAGGACGTGGAACCGGCCGAGGGGTCCGACGGCACCGATGGACGGTGGAAGATCGCCCAGCGGGTCGCTGAGGATCGGGTGATCTCCACCGTGGATCCCCAGGCCCGCCATACCCGTAAGTCTCCCGAGGCCCGCCGGGACGGCTACCGGGCGCATCTGGTCGCCGAACCGGGCACCGGACTGATCACCGACGAGGAACTGACCAAGGCTGCCGGACCCGACAACAGCGATGCCGCGATCGCGGAGACCTTCCTGGCCAACGACATCGCGGACAACACCCAGGCTAGCGGCGCCGGTACCGAACCCACCCACACCGACCTGCAGGCAGATGGTGTCGCTGAGCCCGTCCGGGGATCCAGGGTGGCCACCAGGACCGGCGACGACCAGGCGGGGCTGGTCGAGCTGGTGCGGTCGTGGTTCGCCGACTCCGCGTACGGGACCGGGGACTTGCGGGCGGCGATCGCGGCGGCCGGGCACCGGGCGGTGATCAAGCCGAAGCCGTTGCAGGTCGCGGTGAAGGGCGGGTTCAGCGTCGATGACTTCATCGTCGACACCCAGGCCGCCACGGTGACCTGCCCGAACCGGATCACCCGCCCGATCAGCCCCGGCCGGGTCGCCACCTTCGGGGTCGCCTGCCGTTCCTGCCCACTGGCCGCCCGGTGCACCACATCCAAGACCGGCCGGAAGATCGTCCTGCATGAGCACGACGACCAACTGCGCGCAGCCCGCCGCACCTGGGCCGCAGACCCCGACCTGCGGGCGGAGTACGCCAAGCACCGACCCAACGTCGAACGCACCGTCGCCCAGGTCGCCACCCGCGGCGGGCGCCGCCTGAAACTGCGCTACCGAGGAACCGACAAGAACAACGCCTGGCTCAAGCGCCGCACCGCCGGGCTGAACCTACGGAACCTGATCGGCCGCGGCCTGGACTACGTGAACGGCACCTGGATCGTGGTCATCGCCTGACCACCGCCCCGGGTCATGGGCCCAACGTATCCCTTCCCGGTCCACAGCCAGACCCGCAAGACCACCCAGCAACCGCCGGCGCACCGGAACCGTTCATCCCACCCAGGCTGACCCGAACCCAGGGTGGTCAAGCCCGAAACGCCGATCTCAAGGCGACCTCAAAACCCGGCCCATTCAGCGGTCTCCTAGTGGGAACTTACTCGAAACAGACAAATTAGGCAGAACGCCTAAAAGCGCCGGCCGAGAGCCGCGCCGAACCCACCGCGCCCCGGTCGTCGCCACGCAGGGTCATGCTCCGTCTACCCGATGACCAAGTCGCCGAACTGGTTCGCTGCTACCAACACGGCGCATCCGTCTACGAGCTAGCCGACCGATTCGGGATCCACCGCGGGACTGTGTCCCGGCACCTGCACCGTGCCGACGTGACCATGCGCAGGCTCCGCAAGTAGCGGATGGCCGTCGCCGAACCACCCACAGCTGGCTAGCCTTCGCGCCCTTGGCGCACGCTGAGTGCGTGCCGCTACCCCAATCGGCCTGCCCCCGACGAAGACTCGGGTGGGCCGGCCTCGCCATCCCTGGATAGCGGCACGGCCGGCGGGACGCGCAGGCCCCGGAGGACTGGGCCCTGGCGAGCGTCGCATCCGTACCCGGGCACCAGCCCGCCGGAGGGCACGGCAGATCTTCACGGCCACGACGGGCAGTGGGAACCATCGACGCGGTTCCCGAACAGCGATCACAAGGAGGTGGGCATCCAGCCGAAACGGGGCGTCGACGCGAGCAACTGCTGCGTGTACGCGGCTTGTGGCCGATTCATGACGTCGTCAGTGTCGCCTCGCTCGACGACCCGTCCGTTCCGCAGCACGATCACGTGGTGGGCGATCTGGCGGACGACGGCCAGATCGTGGGTGATGAAGACGTAGGCCGTTCCCGTTGTGGACTGCAGGTCGTTGAGCAGGTTGAGGATCTGGGCCTGGACGGACACATCGAGCGCCGAGACGGCCTCGTCCAGGACGATCACCGGCGGTTGGGCGGCCAGTGCCCGGGCGATGGCGACCCGTTGCCGTTGGCCGCCGGACAGGCCGCGTGGCGTGACGTCGGCATGTCTGGCTGACAGTCCCACGGCGTCGAGCAGCTCCAGCACCCGCTGCCGGCGCGAGGCGCGCTCCAGCGGCGTGTGCAGGGCGACCGCTTCGGCGACCGCGTTGCCTATCCGTTGCCGGGGGTCGAGGGAGGTGAACGGGTCCTGGGCGACCAGTTGCAGCTGCGAGCCGCGGTGTCGGCGCAGCCGCGTGCTTCTGGCCGGTCGGCTGCGGTCCAGCCCGCACACCTCCACCCGTCCGGAGGTGGCGGCATGGAGTCCGCTCAGGATCGCCCCGATCGTCGATTTGCCGGCCCCGGACTCCCCCACCAGGGCGAGAGTGCGCCCTGAGTCGAGCGTGAACGAGACGTCGTCGACGGCCGTGAGCCCGTGTTCGGAGCTTCCGTACCGCTTGACCAGGTGCTCGACCCGTACCACGGGCCCCGCCGGGTTCATCCGCCGCCACCTCCCTGCTGCAGTGGCTGATCGGTCGGTGGCAAGAGCTCGTCCAATGCGCCGTCGGCGATCTCTTCCGCCCGGTGGCAGCTGACCCGTCCTCCGGCGTGTGTCAGCGTGGGCGGCGGCAGGTCCGCGCACTGCGGCAGCCGCACGGGGCAGCGGGCTGTGAAGGGGCAGCCAGGCGGTGCCTCGCCGGCCGACACCGGAATGCCCGGGACGACTGGGATCCGGGTCAGCCTTCTGTCCAGCGGTGGGCGGGAGGCCAGTAGACCGCGGGTGTAAGGGTGCAGCGGCGCGGTGCGGACCGTCTCGGCGTCGGCCACCTCGAGGATCCGCCCGGCGTAGAGGACCACGACCCGCGAGCAGACCGCCATCGCCAGGTCCAGATCGTGGGTGACGAACAGCATCGCGATGCCGAGCTCGCGGCGCAGCCGGTCGGTCAGCGCCAGCACGTCGGCCTGGGTGGTGACATCCAGGGCGGTGGTGGGCTCGTCGGCGAGCAGCAGACGTGGGTGGCCCATCAGCACCGAGGCGATCATGACCCGTTGCAGCAGGCCTCCGGACAGCTCGAACGGGTACTGCCGCATCCGGCGCTGCGCGTCCTGGATGCCCATTGCGGTGAGCATCTCAGCCGCGACCATCCGGGCCGCCGCGGGCTCCTCCCCCCGGTCGCGGGCCGGTTCGAGCAGGAAGTCCGCGATGGTGTGCATCGGGTTGACCGCGGCTCTGGGGTCCTGGAAGACATACCCGACCTCGGTCTGCCGGTAGTGGCGCAACTGCTTGCCGCGCAACGAGTTCACCTCCCGGCCGTTGGCCAGGACCCGGCCGCGGACCAGGGCGCCCGGCGGGGTGAGCCGGGCGACGCAACGCAGCGTCATCGACTTGCCGGACCCGGACTCCCCGACGATGCCGACCGCCTCGCCGCGCTCGACGGTCAGGTCGATGTCGCGCAGGATCGGCACTTGCCGGGCGTCGCCGTCGGTGAGGTCGAGGCCGAGCTCCCGCAACTGCAGCACGGGCGGCGGGGACGCCGTCGAGGAAGGGGCGGAGGTGGTCATCGGCCGGCTCCCGTGGCGCTGCGGCGGCGCAGCAGCCGGAGCAGCCCGCCCGGTGCCGGCGTGTCGCCGGACAGCCGTGAGCCCAGCACGAAGAGGCTGAGAACCGTTGCCACGACGAGGGTTCCGGCCGCGATCACCTGCCCCGGATGGCCCTGTAGGACGGCATCCCGGTCACTCATCATCACTCCCCAGTCGGCGGTGGGCGCCTGGACCGCGAGCCCGAGGAAGGACAGCGAGGCGAGGTCGATCAGGGCGTAGGCGAAGGTGATGGTGGCCTGCCCGACGATCACGGGCGCCAGGTTGCGCAGGAGGTGCCTCGTCGCGATCTTGGTGACCGACTGCCCCTGCACGCTGAGCGCGTCGATGTAGGGCAGCCGCCGCTCGCGCTCGGCGGCGGTCATCGTCAACCTGGCCACGTACGGCAGATATGCGATCGCGAGAGAGATCACCGCCGGCCACAGCCCGGGGCCGAAGAGTGCCACGGTGAGGATTGCCAGCAGCAGCCCCGGCACCGAGAAGACGAGGTCGAGGGTTCGGTTGATCAGGAAGGCGATCGGGCCGCCGTGCCAGGCCGCTGCCAGGGCCAGCGGCAGTCCCACCAGGAGCGACAGCAGGACGATCGCTGCCGGCCCGAGCAGACTGGTGCGCGACCCGAAGATCAGCCGGGCAGCTATGTCCCGCCCGGTGGCGTCGGTCCCCAGCCAGTGCATGCCGCTCGGGCCGGCGAACGCGGAGAGCAGGTCCCCGTGGTTCGGGTCGGCGGTCGTCAGCACCGGCGCCAGCACCGCGAGCAGCCCGACCGCCAGCAGCACGCCGGCCGCGGCCCACCCGGTCAACCCGAGCCGCAGCGTGCGCAGAGGTTGCCGGGGCGGGTGCTCGGCCGCGCCCGCAGCCGCCGGGTCGATGACCGGGGTGGTCATGCTGTCACCACCTTCCGGATGCGTGGGTCGAGCCGGGCCACCAGCAGATCCGCGATCAGGTTCAGGACCACGAACGCGGTGACCAGGAGCAGGCAGACCGCCTGGACGACCGGGAAGTCCTTCTGCTGCACCGAATCGATCAGCAGTTGCCCGAGCCCGCCCAGCCCGAAGGCCTGCTCGACCACGACCGCGCCGGCGAGCAGGCCGGCGATCTGCAGCCCGGTCACGGAGATCACCGGGCCGGCGGCGTTGCGCAGGACATGGCTTCGGACCAGCCGGGGCCTGGACAGCCCGCGGGCGATCGCGGTCTGAACGTGTTCGGAGGCCAGTTGCTCACGCGCGGTGGCCCGGGTGATCCGGGCGACCAGGCCACTGGCGATCACGGCAAGGCTGATCGCCGGGAGGGTGAGGCTGCGCAGCCACCCGGTCGGACCGTTCCCGAGACCGTAGCTGGGGAACCAGCCGAGCCCGACCGCGAAGACCGAGACCGTGACTGAGGCGGCCACGAACGCGGGGATCGCGGTTGCGGTGGAGACCGCCACGTTGATGGCCGCGTCCACCGGGCCGGGGCGCAGCGCCGACAGCAGCCCCAATCCGACGCCCAGGACCACGATCAACACCGAGGCATAGCCGACAAGGGCGCAGGTGACCTCCAGCGGATGGGCCAGCCGGGAGGCCACCTGCTGCTGGGAGACCAGCGAAGTCCCCAGGTCCCCGCGCAGCACGCGACCCAGCCAGTGCAGGTAGCGGGTCAGGAAGGGCTGGTCCAGGCCGAGGTAGTGCCGGACGGCGGCGCGGGTGGCCGGGGTCGGGCTGCGGGAGCCGAACAGGACCGACTCGGGGCTGCCCGGGGACAAGTACACGCTGGAGTAGATCACGAAGCTAGCGGCCAGCAGGGTCAGGCCCAGGCCGAGCAGCCGCGTCAGCGTGAATCGGACCATGCCGCCTCCCCTCCCACGCTCACCGGCTACTTCCCACCGATCGCCGCGGCCCAGGGGGATGTCATGTAGGCGAAGGTGAGTGGGGCGCCGGTCAGCTGGCTGTTCTGGAACACGATGGCCCGCGGCTGGACGATCGGGATCGACGGCAGATCCTTGGCCAGCTGTGCCTCGGCCTGGACCAGTACCGTGGCCCGGACCGACGGGTTGTTGGTCTGTCCGGCCTGGTCGAGCAGGTGCTGCACGGTGGCATTGGCGTAGCCGCTGAAGTTGGTGGCGCCGTCCTTGGCCCCGATCAGCGTGTCCATCACCCAGGGCTCGGGCAGTTCGGTGTAGTTCAGCGTGATGAACAGGTCGAACGGCTTGCGGGCGCCGGGGTCGGCGAACAGCGACCCGTACTGCTGGTTCGGCAGGCCGACGAGCTTGAGCGTGATCCCGATCTGGGCGGCCTCCTGCTGCAGCACGGTCGCCAGCTGGACCAGTTGCGGGTTGCCGGACGGGTAGCCGAAGGTCAGGGTCGCCTTGTTCGCGCCGGCCTGCTGCACCAGCGCCTTGGCGGCGGCGACGTCGGGCTGCTTGACCAGCGGGTCGTACGCGCTCTGGAACGTCGACCGGTCATAGCCCCACAGACCCGGGCCGACCACTTTGTACAGCGGGTCGGCGGCACCCTTGAAGATGGTCTTCGCGATCGCGGTCCGGTCGATCACCAGCGACAGCGCCTGCCGCACCCGGACGTCGGCGCCCGGGCCGGTGTCCTTGGACATCAGCAGGTCCAGGTTCACCGGCGTCGAGCCCTGCCCGCCCAGGTACACCTTGCCGGTGCTGGCCCTGCCGAGCTGGTCGAGCAGGCTGCTGGGGATGTTGAACGCGCCCTGGATCTGCCCGGAGGTCAGTCCGTTCACCAGCGCGTTGTTGTCCGGTGCGAAGACGAAGGTGAACGTCGTGGCGTGCGCCTTGCGGACGCTGTCCCAGTACCGGTCGTTGCGGGTCAGAACGAGTTTGGTCGAGCCGTCGTAGGAGGTGAATCGGTACGGCCCGGTGCAGACCACACCGGTGTCAGGGCTGCCGAACGCCTGCCCCTTGGCCAGCGCGAACTTCTTCTCCACCACGGCCCCGGCCAGGGTGCCCAGGGTCGTGACGAAGGTGGGTGCCGGTGCGCTGAAGGTGATCGTCACGGTGGTCGGATCGGTGACACTGATCGTCTTGACCTTGGCGAAGGAGAAGGCGTAGTTGGAGCCGACCTTGGGGTCGAGGTTGCGGTTCAGGCTGAACGCGACGTCGTCCGCGGTCATCGGGGCGCCGTCGGAGAAGGTCACCCCCTGGCGGAGCTTCAGCACCAGCGCGGTGGGCGTGGTGAAGGTGTAGGAGGTGGCCAGGCCCGGGGAGAGGGAGTAGTCGTCGGCAACTCGAATCAGCGGCTCGCAGATGTTCGGGATGATCGTCTCTTCCGGGTAGTCGGCGAGCTTGACCGGGTCCAGGCTGATCAGCGGCCGGTAGTCGCCGGACCAGGTGACCGCGTCGACATCCTTGGTAGCAGTGCCGGTGGACACCTGGGAGGCTGCGATCGACGAGATCGCCGAGCCGGACGGGGTCGACGAGGACGACCCCGATCCCCCGCAGGCGGTGAGGATCAGCAGCGCGGAGCCGGCCAGGCAGATGCCGGTGAGCGTGAGGGCGCGTCGGGACGGGGCCATGGCTACCTCTTCGTGTGCCGGGTTCGTGTGCCGGGGGTGAACGAGTCGCGGTGCGGCTGGTGGTCGGTAGGTGGCGGTGTTCAGTCGGCGGCGTGGACCAGGTGTCCGTCGACGTAGGTGCGGTGCACCCGGGCCTGCCCGATCTGCTCGCGCGGCCCGTCGAACGGGTCGCGGTCGAGAATGACGAGGTCGGCGCGCATCCCCTCGCGAATGCTCCCGGACAGCCGCTCGACCCGATTCACCCAGGCCGAGCCGGCGGTGTAGGCAGCCAGGGCAACCTGCAGCGGCAGGGACTGGTCGCGGTCCAACGGCTCCGTGCCGGCCGGGGCCTGGTCGCTGATCCGGTTGACCGCTACCTGGATCCCGGCGATCGGATCCGGGCTGCTGACCGGCCAGTCGCTGCCCATGGCGATGGTGGCACCATCCCGGTGCAGGTCCCCGAACGGGTACAGCCAGCTGGTTCGCTTCGCCCCCAGGAACGGGATCGCCAAATCGTCCAGCTGGGGATCGTGGCAGGCCCACAACGGCTGCAGATTCGCCGTGGCGCCGAGCCGGCGGAACCGCGGGACGTCATCCGGATGAACCACCTGCAGGTGAGCGAGTTGATGCCGCCCTCCGGTCGGGCCGTTCGCGTTCCGGGCGGCTTCGATCGCATCCAGCACGTCGCGGACGGCGCGGTCGCCGAGGGCATGGAAGTGGACGTCGAACCCGGCACCGTCGACAGCGACGGTGACCCGGCGCAGCGTGTCCCGATCCAGGAAACTGATCCCGAGCTCATCGGTGGGATGGCCGCACCGGTCCAGGTAGGGCTCGAGCATCGCCGCGGTGAACATCTCGATCACGCCGTCCTGCATGACCTTGACGCTGTGCGCCCGGTACCGGTCGCCGGTGGCCTCGGCCTCGTCGCGGGCCGCCCGCAGCCGGGCAAGGTGGTCGGGGATCTCATCAACCGGGCAGGCCCGGTCCCACCACAGTGCCCCGGAAACCCGTGCTGTCAGCCAGCCCTCCCGCTGCGCCCGCAGGTAGGCGGAGTGCACCGACGGCTGGCCCGGGCTGCCGTCCACCCGGACGATCGCATCCTGCCAGCCGACGATGCCGAGGCTGTGCAGGTATCGCAGGGCCTCGCGCAGCCCCTGGTCGTACTCTTCCTGGGTGTCGGCCGGCAGGACCGGTGCGACCAGGTCCATCGCACCCTCGTGCAGCAGGCCGGACGGCGAGCCCTCAGCGTCGCGTTCGATCCGCCCGTCGGCCGGGTCGGGTGTCTCTGGTCCGATCCCGGCCCGGGTGAGGGTGGCGGTGTTCACCCAGGCCGAGTGGTGGTCCCGGTTCGGCAGGAACACCGGGCGGTCGCCGACAACGCCGTCCAAGCCATGCCGGTCCGGCCGGCCGCCCGGGAAGGCTTCCATCGCCCAGCCACCGCCCAGGACCCAGGCCCGCTCCGGGTGCCTGTGCGCGTACTCCCCGATCGTCGCCAGGTACTGCGACGCCCCCTGAACCTCGGTCAGGTCGCACCGGGCCCGCTCCAGCCCGCCGTTCACCGGATGCGCATGCGCATCCAGGAAGCCGGGCATCAATAGGCGGCCGTGGAGATCGACGACCTCGTCCGCACCGGCCAGGTGCGGCCGGACCTCCTCCATCCCGCCCACGGTCAGAACTCGACCGGCGGCAATGGCGACGGCATCCGCCCAGGTCCGAGCGGCGTCGGCGGTGAACACGCGCCCGTTCAGAAAGACCGTTGCCGGTCCGTCCGAGCCCGTCGGTGCGTTCATGCAGGTGGCCTCCGGTTCGGCTGTTGCGACCCGTCGTGCGACGCCGGCGTGGACCGGCTCGGGGCCGCCCCGCCTCCATCGAGCTGGAGCGGAACCCGTGTGACCCAGGTCTCTTCGCCGAATTACAGCCCCATAGAACGCCGTTGTCAACACTGTTGACAACGGCGAGTGTTACGATCCGGACCTGCGAACGCTCGCGGAGGGTGCGATGGCAGGACAGCAACGGGTCACCGGCCGGACCCGCCGGGACCGAACGGTCTCGCTCAGCCCGGACTTCATCGTTGAGCGAGCCCTGGAACTGACCGAGCGCGAAGGCGCACCCGCCCTGACCATGCGCCGGCTCGGTGAGGAACTGGGCGTCGACCCCACTGCGGTCTACCGGTACTTCCGGGACAAGGACGATCTGGTGCTGGCGTGCATGGATCGCCTGATCGACAACGCCTACGCCGAGCTGGCGGGCCGACTGGATCGCAGCGATTGGCGCGGTGTGCTTCGGGCCGTGGCCGAACAGAGCTGGCGGGCCTGCGAGGTACACCCCGCGATCTACTCCCTCGCCTACGCGCGCACCACGGGGGGCCCCGGGGAGCGGAAGATGGTCGAGCTGCTACTCGCCACGCTCTCATCCGCAGGGCTGGACCTTGAGCAGACGGTGCTGTATTACCGCACGTTCATCGACGCGATACTCGCCATGTGCGGGATGAAGGCGGCCATGCAGAGCCTGGAGCCGCAGCTACAGGAGAAGGACCGCAGCGCCTGGACCAGGATCTACGCCATCCTGCCGCAGGAGGAATACCCGGCGGCCCGGGCTCACGCCACTCACCTGGCGACCGTCACCGAGAGCCAGATCTACACCTGTGTCACCGATTCCGTGATCAGTCTGATAGAGGCTGCACTGCGCGGCTGAGTCAGGAGACTCGCCGTTGAGCTACCCCGCCTTGGCCACCCAGCAGGTAGCGATCGAGGAGCGAAGATGGACTCCTACGCAGTTCTGGACCCGAGCACCGGCGAGGTCGTGAAGACCTACCCAGCCGCGACGGACGACGACGTTCGCCGAGCGGTGGAGGCAGTCGCCGGCGCGCATCCATCATGGGCGTCACTGGCGACGAGCGAGCGCGCCGAGATCGTCCGCAGGATCGGTGCGCTGCACGCCGAACGGGCCGAGGAACTGGCACGGATCAGCCAGCGAGAGATGGGGAAGCCACTGGCCGAGGGCATAGGGGAGGTCGAGTTCTCGGCAGCGATCTACGAGTACTACGCCGATCATGCGGAGCAGTTCCTTGCCGACCAGCGAATCGACCTGCTCGCCGGCGAGGGATCCGCGGTGATCCGCCGCAGCTCAGTGGGCGCGCTGCTGGGCATCATGCCGTGGAACTACCCCTACTACCAGGTGGCCAGGTTCGCGGGCCCGAATCTCATCATCGGGAACACGGTCCTGCTGAAGCACGCCCCACAGTGCCCAGAATCCGCCGCCGCCATCCAGGACATCTACCGCGAGGCCGGCTGCCCCGAGGGCGTGTACCTGAACATCTACGCCACCAACAAGCAAACGGCGATGGTGATCGAGGACCCACGGATCCAGGGAGTCTCACTCACCGGCTCCGCGCGGGCCGGCGCCGCGGTGGCCGAGATCGCCGGGCGAAACCTGAAGAAGGTCGTCCTCGAGCTGGGCGGCTCCGACCCGTTCATCCTGCTCAGCACCGACGACCTCGACGCCACGGTGGACGCCGCAGCCGCTGCGCGGCTGGAGAACACCGGCCAAGCATGCAACGCGGCCAGGCGCTTCATCGTGGTCGACGAGCTGTACGACGCCTTCACCGAGAAGTTCACCGAGAAACTGCTCTCCGCCTGGTCCGGGGCACCCCTGTCCTCGCCTCGGGCCGCCGCCACCCTGGCCGACCAGGTCGACCGGGCCGTCGCCCAGGGCGCGCACCTGACCACCCGCGGCAAGCGCGAGGGATGCTACTTCCCGGCCGGGGTTCTGACGAATGTCACTGCGGACAACGACATCTACCGCGAGGAGCTGTTCGGCCCGGTTGCCACGGTGTACTGCGCCAGGGACGAGCAGCACGCGATCGAGCTGGCGAACGACACCGTGTACGGGCTCGGCAGTTACGTGTTCAGCTCGGATCCGGCTCAGGCCGAACGCGTCGCCGATGCCATCCAGGCGGGCATGGTCTTCATCAACGGGGTCGCCGCGGACGGGGCCGAGTTGCCCTTCGGCGGGATCAAGCGGTCGGGGTTCGGCCGCGGACTGGGCAGCCTCGGCATCGAGGAGTTCGTGAACAAGAAGCTGGTCCGCACCATCGCCTGACCAGCGCCGCGGACCGTCATCCGGCTGGTGGCCAGCGGCTTTCGTCCGCCGTCGGCGTCACCAGCCGGATGACTGGCGACGTGGCCCCGCGATCAGCCCGGGAGCAAGGACGGGGTCCGACACAGGCGGGTGTCAGGCCGACAGCGTTGACGGCGCAGGCACCTCACCACAGCACGGGCTGGCCGTCCTGCGTGTAGGTATCCGTCGTTCCGGCCTGCGCGACGATCGCCGTGAGGATGCTGCGCATCCCCTCGGGCACAGGTCGACCCCCGGGGCCGCCCATGTCGGTCTCCGTCCACCCCGGGGATACGGCCCGCAGGTCGATCTGCCGGATCCGTCGGCCGAGCGCTCGCTGTCGCTCGCGGCCTCCTCCCCGTCTTCTACGAGCGGCAGCGTCGCCGGGCCTCCACCTGGGACGTGCCCCGGTTCCTGCGCTCCTCGACGAGACTCTCGACGGCGGGC
Organism: uncultured Actinomycetota bacterium; assembly: GCA_963740575.1. Taxonomy (GTDB): domain Bacteria; phylum Actinomycetota; class Actinomycetes; order Actinomycetales; family Kineosporiaceae; genus CAVUET01. The sequence goes on from CAVUET010000003.1 coordinate 1,448,036, forward strand.
TGGTTCTTCCTCGGGGCCTCGTCGAGACCGTGTCCCGGCTGGTGGAGCAGGCGGGCAGTCGCCTCGACACCACCGACGATCGCGCCGACGGGACAGCGGTCGAGTTCGAGTTCTCCGCGACCCTCACACCTGCTCAGCAGGATGCTGTCGACGCGGTGGCTGGACATGACCTCGGGGTGCTGGTCACGCCTCCGGGATCGGGCAAGACCGTGATCGCCTGCGCGGCGATCGCGGCGCGGGCGACCTCGGCCCTGGTCCTGGTGGACCGCAAGGCCTTGGCCGATCAGTGGCGCGCCCAACTCACCGCCCTGCTCGGGGTCAAGGCCGGACAGCTCGGCGGTGGCCGCGCCAAGCGCCGCGGGACGGTCGACGTCGTGATGCTGCAGACCCTCGCCCGCCGCGAGGATGTCGCCGACCTGGTCAGCGACTACGGGCACGTCGTGGTGGATGAGTGCCATCACGTCCCGGCTGCGGCGTTCGAGCACGCGGTCAAGCAGATCCCCGCCCGGTACTGGCTGGGTCTGACCGCCACCCCCTACCGCCGCGACAAGCTGGATGACCTGATCGGCCTGCAACTGGGACCTGTCCGCCACACCATCACCCACGCCGCTCACCCCGCCCGCGGTCGGTCAGCGGACGACGGTGACGGCCCGATGGCGGACAGCCTCGACCTCACCCTGGCGCCGGACTCGGCGGCCAGGCCCAGGCCGGTGCTGCACGTTCACCAGACCGGCTTCTGTTGCACCGGCGACGTCGATCCCTCGGCCCCGGGCGGGATCGCCACCGTCTACTGGGAACTGGTCGCGAACCAGGCACGCACAGCGCAGGTCGTCGCCGACGTGACCGCGGCCGTGGACCGGGGCCGGCACTGCCTCATCCTCACCCAGTGGACCGCCCACCTCGAAACCTTCACCGACGCGTTGCAGGGCAAGGGATTCGACCCCGTCGTCCTACGCGGCGGCATGGGCGCCAAGGCCCGCAAGGCCGCCCTCGCCCGCCTCACCCCCAACGAGGACGAGACACCCCTCCTCGTCGTCGCCACCGGCCCCTACGTCGGCGAAGGCTTCGACTGCCCCATCCTGGACACCCTGTTCCTGACCGCCCCGATCGCGTTCAAAGGCCGCCTGGTCCAGTACGCCGGCCGCATCCTGCGCTCCCACCCCGGCAAGACCGCCGCCGAAGTCCACGACTACCACGACACCGCCACCCCCGTCCGGGCCTCATCCCTGGCCAAGCGCGCACCCGGCTACACCAGCCTCGGGTTCCCCGACCCCCGCACCAAGATCCGGTGAGCGCCTGGCCTGCGGCCTATTCCCATTGTGCTGCGTCGGGTTCCAGGCGCCGCGAGCGGTGCCGTCGAGGACGGGATCGAGGAAGGAGGCCACGAGGCCGACGGCGGCATCGAAGTCTGGGACCACGCCCGGTGCCTCGCGGGCTCTGGCGGGGTATCCCCGTCTCCGCACCTCCAGGTCGGGAACGGCGAACCGTTCCGGTAGGCGCAGTCCCCGGTGAGCTGCGCCGACCCGGACGGCGAGGATGGATGCGTCGGCCGCCAGTTGCTGGGTCCGGGCGATCAGGGCGAGATCGACGAGATCCTTCACCCGGGTGCTGACGTGCGGACCACCCGCTCGGTCGTGGACCTCGACGATCGCGCAGAGCTTGTCGGCCACGTGATCGGCGAGCGGGAACAACCTGTACCCCGGTCGGACCAGCCCGGGGATCGTCAACGCCACTAGAGGCGATGCCGTTTGCGGGGCACCTGTCATCGCTGTCCCGACGACCACGTCGACATGGAAAGCGGCGTACCGGGCGCCGAGGTAGGCCACGACATGCAACCGGCGCCCCTTGGCAGCCTCCTGCAGCCGACTCGTGCGGGTGATCTCGAACCGGAAGTGATCGCCCAGGTCTCGACCGGCCGCGTCGATCAGGGACATCACCGCGTCCTCGACCGCATCGTCGTCCTGAGGGCCGGTGAGCACGTCACCCGGCACGGCAGCTGGGGTGAAAGCCAGGTCGATGTCGCGGCTGTGCTGGGCCTCGGGCAACCGGACCAGCAGGGCACCCGCGCCCTTGAGTACCCACCGATCCGCGTCCGGCCCGGTGAACGCGCGGGCCAGCAGCCGGTCATAGGCGAACTGTCGCTGCAACTCGTCCAGACCGTGACCGCCGGCCCGAGCCAGGACCGAGAGCCGGTCACGCAGCGCCGCACGGAAGGCAGCCGCCGTCGCGTACGGGAACGCCTCCCCCGTGGAGGTCATACCCACCTACCCGACGACCGGCCCAGCAACTGATCGACGAGTGTCTCTGGCGACGTCGCCCCATAGGCGCGGACATCAGCAGCGACCACCTCTCGCAGCTGGGCAGCATCCAGCAGACCCGCGTCGACGGCGTCCTGACAGATCCGCCCGATGGCCTCGCCGTCCTCCCGCTCCCCCAGCAGATCAGCCACCACCCGTGCGACCGTGCACACCGGCAACCCGTCCACCACCGACCACTGTGACGACGGCAGGCCCGAACGCACCCGCAGCCGTACGTCACCACGGCGCAACTGACGCCGCCTCGTCACATAGAACTCATGCACCGGCGCGGCCAGGTCCCCGACCCCCAGCACCAATGCCGCCGACCGGCCCGCCACCACCGCATCAGGCACCCGCAACCGGGCCGAGGCTTCTCCCCCTTCCCCCAACTGCAGCCAGACCGCACGGACCGGATCCCGATCAGGGTCCACCGGAGCCCCGGCAAGCCGGTACACCCGCGCACCGCCGGGCACCACCTCCAAGGCCCCATCCGCGACCAAGCGGTTCACGTCTGCCCGAGAAACCCCCACCGCTCGCGCCTGCGCGGCCGTGACCATCCCCCACTGCGCCACCGTGAACCCCGATAGCACCCCCAACGACAACCCGCGCGACATGCTGCAACCGTATCACTATTGCAACGATTGAAGCATTGATGAGACGTCTACGCCCTCGCCGGAGGCGTCGCTCACGGACGCACCAAGGAGACGCAGCGGCCCCCGAGCGCGGGTTGCCACGCACTGCATGAGCGGAGTTCGATCTTGAAGTCCAAATCGGCGGGCCCTGGTCCAGCGCTGCGCCCGCGCCGTGACCTCTGAAACGACCTGTTTCGACTAGCGCCCGCCAGGTGACCTGACGGGACGCTACTCGAACCCTGTGGAGGTGGCGGGAATCGAACCCGCGTCCGTCGGCGGTGAGGCAGGACTTCTCCGGGCGCATCCTGCTGTGGCTTTTCTCAGCCCCGGCGATCACACAGGCGAGTCGCCGAGCCGGGCTCAGTCACTGTGAATGTCGCCGAGGACCCCGTGACCGGGTCCTCGGCCATTGGCCTTCTAGTCGACGCCAGTTACCGGGCCGAAGGCACTCCCGGGCTGACGGATCTCAGCCTCGCCTAGGCGGCGAGGGCGAGATCAGACTGCGCAGTGTTGGCAGTTGTTGTTTGCGACGATGGTTCACGAGATCACGTCGCCTTCTCGGCCCGCTTCTCCTGCATCGACGTCCGACGTCGAAACCAATCACCCCCTGTGCAGTTGTGCTGCCAGCCTACCCGGCCGGGGACCGCCCGGCTGACCGCCGCCCGTGGCCAACGCCAGCCGGGTGCATCCTGTTCCGGGCCGATGGTTCCGGGCCGATGGTTCCGGGCCGATGGTTCCGGGCCGATGGTTCCGGGCCGATGGTTCCGGGCCAGTGGTGGCAGGTCTGACGGAAATGCCCGATCGGACCATCCAGCCCCGGCGCCGCGACTCCGACACGCAGATGGTGACAGCTGTCACGAGCCAGGACGAACCGCCCGCCGATCGGTCACTGCGACGGCAGGCGGTGCACGCCTGCGACCCGTCGGGCATCACACCCGTGCCCGTGCCCGTGCCCGTCCCCTTGCCCAGGCCGCGGATCCCGGGCGGCTGCCCGCAGCAGGCTGACCCGTCGCCGGCCAGCTGCCAGGCCAGCCGCCGCCAGCTGGACATCTCCCTCAAGCTGACCGGGTTGGGCATCTGGTCGATGCAGCTGGACACCGGCCGGCTGTGGTGGTCGGACACGCTCTACGGGCTGCACGGCCGGGACCCGGCCCACTTCGACCCGAATGTGGACGACCCGCCAACGGATGCCGACCCTTCGCAGAGGGGTCCCCAGGTGCTTGGCCTCGTCCACCCGCAGGACCAGCCCCGGATCAGGGCCGCCTACGACCAGCTCCGGTCGTCCGGGAAGCCGGTGGAGACGACCGTCCGGATCCAGCACCCTGCCGGTGCGCCGCGCTACCACCGCATCTGGATGGACCTGGAGCGCGGCGATGACGGCCGGCCGGTCACGCTCTGGGGTGCCGCACTGGACGTCACTCAGGCCGAGCAGACGCTGAGTGCCCTGCACCACAGCCAGGCCCAGGTCCGGCTGGCGTTCGACGAGGCTCCGATCGCGATGCTGATGATGGCGCTGCGGCCGGACGGCACCTGGAAGACCCTGCGACTCAACGACGCCCTCCGGGAGCTCATCGACGACCGCGGCGAGTTCTCGACCGGGTGGAGCCCGGCGCACCCGCCGTGGGACGACCTGCGCTGGGTACATCCGCAGGATGTCCCGGCCGCCCGGGCGGCGATCGAGCAGCTGTTCGCCCAGGACGCCCCGGCCAGCGTGTCCTTCGAGACCCGCCTGATGGCGAACAACGGCAGGACGCCGCAGACCTGGGTGCACGCCTGCATGGCGGATGATTCGGGCACCAAGACGCGGATCGTCCTGTTCCACATCGTCGACGTGAGCGAGCGGCAGGAGGCCGCCGAACGGCTTTCGCTACAGGCGATGACCGACCCGATCACCGGGCTGGGCAACCGCAGCCGGTGCGAGAAGCACCTGCGCGAGCGGCTGCGCTGGGCCGTCCCGGGACGGCGGGCCGCCGGCCTCCTCCTGCTTGATCTGGACCGGTTCAAGATCGTGAACGACTCGCTGGGTCACCTGACCGGCGACCGGTTGCTGGCCCAGGTGGCGCACCGGCTGACCGCCGCCGCCCCGCCCGGGTGGCTGGTCTGCCGGCTCGGTGGCGACGAGTTCGCCATCGTGATGGACGAGGCTCCCGAGGCGCCGGGACTCGCCCGCCTCGCCGACGGCCTGTGCGATGTGCTGGCCATGCCGTACACGCTGCCGGGCCAGAACGGCCTGGTCTGCACCGCCAGCATCGGCGTGACCCGGTGCGACGATCCGGCAGGGACCGTCGAGGATCTCTTCCGCCAGGCCGATCTCGCCCTCTACGCGGCCAAGGACTCCGGCCGGGACACCGCCACCATGTTCGACGACGCGCTGCGGTCCCGGGCCGACCAGCGCATCGCCGCGGAGCACCGACTGCGGTCCGCACTGTCCGCCGGTGGTGTCCGGATGTATCTGCAGCCCGTGATAGACCTGATGACCGGTGAGATGGTCGCGGCCGAGGCGCTGGCGCGGCTGGAGCATCCGGTCGAGGGACTGCTCGAGCCGTCCGACTTCATCGACGTCGCCGAGGACACCGGGCTGATCCTGCAGATCGACGCCGCGATCTGCGAACTGGCCGTCGCGCACCTGGCGCGGGTGGACGTCGATCCCCGGCTGCGGCTGGCGGTCAACGTGTCACCGCACACCTTGGAGCAGGAGGAGTACGTCTTGCGCCTGACGGCGGCGCTGGAAGAGCATCAGGTCAGCAGCGACAGGCTGCTGATCGAGGTCACCGAGTCCAGCCTGCTCGACGTACAAGGCCCTCGGGCCGAGGGCCTGACCCGGCTGCGCAAGCTCGGGCTGCGGATCGGCATCGACGACTTCGGGACCGGCTACTCCGCCCTGGCCTACCTGAGCAGCTTCAGCCTGGACTTCCTCAAGATCGACCGGTCCTTCGTTGCCCGGCTGGGTACCGGGACGGAGCCGGACGCGATCGTGGCGGCCATCATCGGCCTGGCCCACGCGCACGCGCTGGTCGTCACCGCCGAGGGCGTCGAGCAGCCCGAGCAGGCCTACCTGCTCCGCGCCATGGGCTGCGACCGGGCCCAGGGCTACCTGTTCGGTCGCCCCGAGGCGCCCTGACAGGCTGACCGGCCAAGGCCTACAGCCTTACAGCTCCCGGTGCGCGATCGACCGGTCCGCCTCACGCCGGTCCTGCCGCTCCCGCAACGCCTGCCGCTTGTCGTAGTCCCGCTTGCCTCGGGCCACGGCGATCTCCACCTTGGCCCGCCCGTCCAGGAAGTACAGCTGCAGCGGGACCAGCGTCAGCCCCTTCTCCCGGGTGGACCCGGCCAGCCGGTCGATCTCCTGGCGGTGCAGCAGCAGCTTGCGCCTGCGCCGTGGCTCGTGGTTGGTCCAGGTGCCCTGGGTGTACTCCGGAATGTGCACGCCTTCGAGCCACAGCTCGCCGCCGGTGATCGTCGCGAACCCGTCGACCAGGGAGGCCCGGCCGGCGCGCAACGACTTCACCTCCGTGCCGGTCAGCACCAGTCCCGCCTCGAAGCACGTCCAGGATGAGGTAGTCGTGCCGGGCCTTGCGGTTGGTCGCGACCACCTTGCGACCATGCTCCCTGGGCACGAGCCACGACCTCCTGGCGATCCGCCGCGGGTGCGGCCACGCCGGCCGCGACGTGGGAGTCTACGCGGACAGGGCCGAGCTGCTGCGCCCGTGCAACCGGGTCACAGGAAGCGCATCGGGTTGGTGTAGACGCCGTTGGCCAGCACCTCGAAGTGCAGGTGGCAGCCGGTGGACAGGCCGGTGGTCCCGGAGTAGGCGATCAGCTCGCCACGCCGCACGGATCCGGACGAGACCACGATCCGGCTCAGGTGGTTGTACGTGCTGGCCAGGTCGGCACCGGCGAGCCAGCCGTGATCGATCACGATCCGCTTGCCGTACCCGCCGGACCAGCCCGCGCTGATCATCGTGCCCGCGGCCGCCGCGTAGACCGGCGTCCCGCAGGCGATGCCGAAGTCGGTCCCGGTGTGCATCCGCCAGATGTGCAGGATCGGGTGGTATCGGCGGCCGAACCCGGAGGTGATCGGGCCGTTCGCGGGATAGCCGAGCACACCCGGAGATGCGGCGGGCGGCGGGGCCGAACCACGGTGGCGGGCCGCCTCTGCCCTGGCCCGGGCGGCGAGCATCGCCTGCAGCTTGGACTGCTCGGCCTGGGCCGCGTCCAGCCGCGCCTGCTCCTGTGCGGCACGGGCCTTGATCACCGCGAGCGCCGCGGCCTGCTGCGCGACCAGAGCCGCCTGCTGGGCCTCGGCCGCACCCGCGGTGGCCTCGGCTGCCTTCCGGGCCCGCACGGCTGCCTCGGACTCGCGCTTGAGCGCATCGACCTGGACCCGGATGGCGGACAGCTTGGCGCTGCGGGCGCGCAGGTCTGCCTCCTGCTCGGACAGCCGCTCGATCACGCTCGACTGGGACTGCAGTGCCGCGCTGGCGAAGCTGAGCCGGTCGGCGAACTGGTCCGGGCTGTCGGCCTGCAGGGCGAGCGTGACCCCGGTCAGACCCGAGTTGACGTAGGTCTGGCGAGCGATCAGCCCGATCGCGGCCCGGGTCTTGCGCTGGGCCTCGCGCTGGCCGTCCAACTCTCGCGCGGCCTTGGCCTCCTGGGCCTGGGCGTAGTCGAGCCGGGAGGCGATCTGTGCGTCCCGCTGCTGCGCCACGGAGACCTCACGGCGGGCGGTGACCAGCTGCGCCCGCACATCGACCAGCATCGCCTGCGACCGCTGCAGCTGGACGGCGGCGTTGGCGAACTCCTGGGAGGTCCCCTCGAGCTCGTCACGCAGCTGGGCGATCTGCCGGTCGATGGCGTGCTTGCGGTCGGTCACGCTGTCGGCCCGCGCCACCGACCCCGGGACCGTGGCAACCAGACAGCTCAGGACGGCGAGCGGCGCCACCAGGCGCAGCAGGCGAGACCGCATCGCCCCTCCCCCACCGCCGCCCGAGCCGGACAGCGTAGTCACAGGAAGTGAATGACCATCACAGATGGCCAACTCTCAGCTTGTCGTTGAGAGTTACACCCTGAGGTATCGGAGTAGCGAGAAGAAAGCCGACACGCCAGCGATCAGCAACCCGGTGATGAACAGGATCGGGATCACGAACAGGGTGTTGCCCTGCATCCCCGGGTGCAGCAGGTTCAGATCGACCCACTGGGTGATGAACGGCAGTTGGTCCGACAGCCAGCCCCGGATCACGAACAGCACCACCGGCACCAGAACCAGCGTGGCGACCAGCGCCCCGATCGCGGACGCGATCATGCTCTCCAGGATGAACGGCAGCTGGATCACCAGGTTCGAGGCGCCGACCAGGCGCATGATCCCGGTCTCCCGGCGCCGGGTGAACGCGGCCAGCCGGATCGTCGTCGCGACCAGCAGCACCGCCGTCCCCAGCGTCACCACAGCGATCGCCCAGGCACCCCACTTCAAGCCGTTCAGCAGGGCGAACAGCCGGTCCAGCACCTGGTTCTGGTCCTGGACCTCCTCCACACCCGGGCGGCCCTGGAACATCTGCACGACCGCGACGTACTTCTTCGGATCCTTCAGCTTGACCCGGAACGACTCCGGCATCTGGTCCGGGGTCAGGTTCGCCGACAGGATGCTGTTCTTGAACTGCGTCTTGAACCGCTCGTAGGCCTGCTGGCTGGACTCGTAGTACACGCGCTCGACGTACGGCGCCAGCTCCGGCGAGTTGAGGTCCGCCTGGATCTTGTCCTTCTGCACCTGGGTGACCGCACCGCCGGAGCAGCTCACCGGGGCGGAGTCCTCGCCGCAGAGGAAGATCGACACCTGGACCCGGTCGTACCAGTAGTCCTTCATCAGCCCGACCTGCTTCTGGGCCAGGATGCCGAACCCGAGCAGGAACAGGGAGACCGCGGTGACCAGGACGACCGAGACGGTCATCGACAGGTTGCGGCGCAGACCGATGCCGATCTCGCTGAGGATGAACTGAAAGCGCACTGTATGCCTGCCTTAACGGGCGTTGCCGTAGACGCCGCGATCCTGGTCCCGGACGAGGCATCCGTCGTCCAGTTCGCAGACCCGCTTGCGCATCTGGTCCACGATCTCGTCGTCGTGGGTGGCCATCACGATGGTCGTGCCGGTCCTGTTGATCCGGTCCAGGAGGCGCATGATGCCCACGCTCGTGGTCGGGTCGAGGTTCCCCGTCGGTTCGTCCGCGAGCAGGATCGCCGGGCGGTTGACGAACGCGCGGGCGATCGCGACCCGCTGCTGCTCGCCTCCGGACAGCTCGTGCGGGAACCGGCGCTCCTTGCCGGCCAGCCCGACCAGATCGAGCACCTCCGGGACGGTGTGCGCGATGGCGTGTCGCGGCTTGCCGATCACCTGGAGGGCGAACGCGACGTTCTCGAACACGGTCTTGTTCGGCAGTAGCCGGAAATCCTGGAAGACCACGCCGATGGTGCGCCGCAACTGCGGGACCTTCCAGCTGGGCAGGCGGGCGACGTCCCGGCCGGCGACATGGACCACGCCCTTGGACGGCCGCTCCTCCTTGAGGGTCAGCCGAAGGAAGGTCGACTTGCCGGACCCTGAAGCGCCGACCAGGAAGACGAACTCTCCCTTGGCCACCTCGAGGCTGATGTTGTCCAGCGCGGGCCGGGATGTTCCCGGGTAGATCTTGGTCACGTTCTCGAAACGGATCACGAGCGGTCGTCCTCGGCCGGTCTCGGGGCTAAGTGGTGGTCGCATCATCGCTCACGACGCGACAGCGCGGCTCCGGCGGGTCGAGTCTATGCAGGTTGCCCGGAAACCCAGTTGCGGGCACGCTGGCCCGTCACCCACGATCACTGGTGGTCACCCGAGTCGAGAGGAGGTCGCCATGCCTGCCGTTCCCGGTTCTGTCATGCCCCGATCCCACTCGACCCGAGGAGCACTGCGGTGGCATCCCACCACGACCCGCGCGACCGCCGGCGACGCCGGCGCTACGACGACGATGACGACGACCTGCCGCTGAGCCGATCCGTCCGGCCCGGCGAGAGCGGCGGCGAGGACGAGTCCGACGATCTGGGCCTCGCCTGGTCGTCCTGGCCCGAGGCGCAGCACGGACCGGTTCCCCATCCCGACTGGGTGATCACCGAGGCGTCGGCGATCGACACCGAGCTCGGCATCCTCAAGACCGGCAAGGAGGCCGACGTCCACTTGGTCGAGCGCGCCCTCCCGTCCGGGCGGTCCTGCCTGCTCGCGGCCAAGCGGTACCGGGACGGGACCCACCGCCTCTTCCACCGGGACGCCGGATACCTCGAGGGCCGGCGGGTCCGGCGCTCGCGGGAGACCCGGGCCATGGCCCGGCGGACCGACTTCGGCCGGGACCTGCTCAGCGGGCAGTGGGCAGCCGCCGAGTTCGGGGCGCTGTCCCGATTGTGGCAGCTCAGCCTGACCGGCGGGATCCAGGTGCCCTACCCGGTCCAGCTGTCGGGCACCGAGCTGATGCTCGAGTTCATCGGGGAGTCCGACGGCACGGCCGCGCCGCGACTGGCCCAGCTGCGCCCGCCACCGAACCTGCTGGCGGACTACTGGCTGCAGGCTGTCGAGGCGCTCGGCGTGCTCGCGCTCGCCGGGTACGCGCACGGTGACCTGTCGCCGTTCAACGTTCTGGTGCACGGCGACCGGCTCGTGCTGATCGACCTGCCGCAGATCGTCGACGTGGTCGGCAACCCGCGGGGACCGGCCTTCCTGGCTCGCGACGTCAGGGTGATGTCCAGCTGGTTCACCGGCCGTGGCCTGGACCCGGAGCTGGCCGATCCGCAGCGGCTGACCGAACAGCTGCTCGCGGACGCCGGGGTCAAACCGGCGTCCGCGGCGGACCCGACCGGGCCCGCCGCCGGGCCGAGCAGCCTCCGGATCGACCTGTGATCAGCCGCCGAGGAGTCCGCCGAGGCCGCCACCCTGGCGCCCGCCACCGCCGGAACCACCCATCGGCTGGCCCTCGCTGGGCTGGACGACGACGAACCCGGGACCGTGGAAGGCGTACTGGAACGCCTCCCCGGAGCCGCCGCGCAGGAGTGACTTGACGTTCATGCTCGAGACGACCTGAGGGGTCAGGTTGGCCGACCAGGCGACCGCGGCCTGCACATCGACATAGGTGGGCTGGCTCGCGCAGTCCAGCAGCATGGGCGGCCCGTCGCTGGTGATCGCCACCGTGCCCTGCCCGGAGATGAGCGTGTTGAACATGCCTCCGGCGAGCATTCCCGCGCCGCCCACCCGGTGCACGTCCCAGGACAGCGTGGCGTCGAAGGCGAGCAGGCTGGTCCCGTTGATGCTCAGCCCGTCCCCTTCGAGCTGGATGAAGAAGACGTCCTCGGCGACCCGGGCGAAGAACACCTCGCCCTGTCCCGCGACCCGCATCAACGGGGTGTCCTCGCTGGTCAGGGCCCGCTTGATGAACTTGCTCATGCTGCCCGAGCCCTCGTGGTTGAAGGACACCTGGCCCTGGTAGGCCACCATCGCGCCCTTCACCGAGAGCACGTCCGGGCCGAGCGTGACCTTGACCATCTTGGCGCTCTGCCGGATCCACCGTTCGCCGGTGGTCACCTCGGCATTGGCTGCGTCGAACAACTGGCTGCGCATGTCTGACCGTTCCTCCCGTGCCGCGTCGCACCACCGATCATCGAGCCCATGCTTTCAGAGCCCCGGCGGCCGGCGTGATCGACCCCGTGTCCGGGCCGGGATGACGCGCGGCTGAAGGCGTTGCGGTCAGCCGGCTGCCTTCTCTGTGGTCCGGCGCCAGCGGATGCCTGCCTCGAGGAACTCGTCGATCTCGCCGTCGAAGACAGCGGTGGTGTTGCCGGTCTCGTACTCGGTGCGCAGGTCCTTGACCATCTGGTACGGGTGCAGCACGTAGGACCGCATCTGGTTGCCCCAGCTCGACCCGCCGTCGCCCTTGAGTGCGTCCAGCTCGGCCTGGCGCTCGTGCCGGGCCCTCTCGAGCAGCTTGGCCTGCAGGACGCGCATCGCCGAGACTTTGTTCTGCAGCTGCGACTTCTCGTTCTGGCAGGTGACCACGATCCCGGTGGGGATGTGGGTCAGCCGCACCGCGGAGTCCGTCGTGTTGACCGACTGGCCACCGGGGCCCGAGGAGCGATACACGTCTACCCGCACGTCGTTCTCGGGGATCTCGATGTGGTCGGTCTCCTCCACCACCGGCAACACCTCGACCCCGGCAAAGCCGGTCTGCCTGCGGCCCTGGTTGTCGAACGGGCTGATCCGGACGAGCCGGTGCGTGCCCTGCTCGACCGAGAGCGTTCCGTAGGCGTAAGGAGCCGACACCTTGAACGTCGCCGACTTGATCCCCGCTTCCTCGGCGTAGGACGTGTCATACACCTCGGTCTTGAAGCCATGTCGTTCGGCCCAGCGCAGGTACATCCGCAGCAGCATCTCCGCGAAGTCGGCGGCATCCACGCCACCGGCCTCGGACCGGATGGTGACCAGTGCCTCGCGGGAGTCGTACTCCCCGGACAACAGGGTGCGGACCTCGAGCTCGCCGATCGCCTTCTTCACGGACGTCAGCTCGTGCTCGGCCTCGGTCAGCGTCTGCGCGTCGCTCTCGGACTCGGCCAGCTCGAACAGGACCTCGAGGTCGTCCACCCGCGACGTCATCTTCTCCAGCCGGTCCACCTCGGCCTGCAGGTGAGACAGTTGACTGGTCACGGCCTGGGCACGTTCGGGGTCGTCCCACAGGTCGGGTGCCGACGCCTGCTCGGACAGCCCCTCGATCTTCACCCGGAGCGCGCCGAGGTCGCTCACCTGCAGGATCGAGGTCAGCGTCTGGCGGACTTCCTTCAGTTCGAGGGCGAAATCGTTGGCGGCCACGGTCATGCAGCGTACGCGCTCGCTCAGTGGACACGAACGTTCGCCGGGGACGAGCGAGGTGCGAGCACACTGGTCCGATGCAGGAGGATCGGGCGCAGCGCGTTGTCGAGCGGCTGCGAACGCACGGCGTGATCGCCCGGGTGGCGCACGCCGGAGCCTTCCGGGTGGGCATCCGCGTGCCTCTGCCTGACGGTCGCGAGGCGTTGTGGGACATCGACGGAGCCGCGGGGCTGGAGGCGCAGATCATGCGCGACGGCATCCTGGTCGGATTCATCCCGTGTATCCCGGGCTCGGAGTCCTACGACGAACCCGCCACGGCCCGGGCCATCGCGTCGGCCGACTACGGCCCAGGCTGAGGCTCGGACTGCTCGATGCGCCGCGGGCGTTCCGCGCTCGAGGCGGGTCGACCACGAGCCGGGCGGTGGCCGTGCGGATCTGCCGGTGCCAGCTCGCGGTGACCGTGATGACGTAGTCCCCGGAGGGCAGCGCTCCCGCGGGCACGATCACCGACGTACCGGACAGCTCGACCGGGCGGGTCGGCCGAATCACCCGGGGCCGCCGAATCACCCGGGGCCGCCGAATCACCCGGGGGCACCGAGGCACTCCGAGTGGGCGGACCGCCGCTCTGGGGTGCGTCCCGTCGGCGGCTCGCCGGGCTGCCGGCGTCTCCCGAGCCTGCGGTCGCCGCGGTTCCGGCACTGGCAGAGCCGCCGGGGCTCGCAGAACTGCCGGGAGCCTCCGTGCTGCCGGTGGTCCCGGCGCCGCCGGGAGCTTGCCCGGAGTCGCCGGGCACGAGCGGCACGACCGTGTGGGTCACCGAGTCGCCGCGTTCCCCCGCAGGCCGCAACGTCGCGGCGGCCGCCGCGATCAGGACCAGGACCATGACGATCCGGACGATGTCACCGGCCGTCCCGCGGTACTGCGGGGGCAGGGCGGAGTCAGGCATCCGTTCCGGGCCGGAGCCTGCTACGGAATCGACGGTTGGGTGACGCCGGAGCCCGGCCATGCGCGACAGCCTGCTCCGCGCGCACGGCCCGGTCCGATCAACTCGGGCAAGATCCACCGAACGGACGATCGCGGCGCTGCTCGGGCGGGCGCCGCGCCGGCCGTACCCCCGTGACATTTTCTTACAATCTTCACCAAGTGTCGGGAATCGTCGTGGCTCCAGGTTCCGGAAGCGTCCCGGGGTGTCATGCTCGGCGAGCGGGACCGTCGTCCGTGTGTGGCTGCGACGACGACGACCTCGGGAGGCCCGCCATGCAGGTCCGCTCGGACGCCGAGTTGGCTCTGGCCTGGCGCTCTGGTGATCACTCAGCGTTCGCGGACGTGTACGAACGGTACTCAAGACCCATGTTCGGTGTCGCGGTCGGCCTGGTCCGCGATCGGTCTACCGCCGCCGATGTCGTCCATGACACCTTCGTCCGGGCGGCAGGGCGGATCGACGGGCTCAGGGAGCCCGACCGGCTGCGTGCCTGGCTGTTCGCCATCCTCCGGAACGAGGCGATCGACGCCTTGCGGGCATCGGGCCGCGAGCGGGTCGACGACGTGGCCGCGATGACTGAGCAGATCGCGGCGGACGTTCCCGACCCGCACACCGGTCTGTCGCGCTCGGAACTGTCCGAGGTGGTCTGGAGCGCCGCCGAAGGGCTGCAGCAGCGAGACCGCGAGGTGCTCGAACTGCACCTGCGGGCGGGGCTCGAAGCCGGTGACCTCGCGGACACGCTCGGCGTCACCGCCGGTCACGCAGCCGTCCTGCTGTCCCGGATGCGGGACCGGATGGAGAAGGCGATCGGCGCCCTGCTCATCGCCCGGCTCGGGCGCAGGGAGTGCACCACGCTCGACGGCCTGCTCACCGACTGGGACGGGCGCTTCAGCCTGGACGTGCGCTCCCGGGTGACCAGGCACGTGGAGTCCTGCCCGACCTGCAACCGTGGCCGGCTCGAGCTCGCGTCCTACTACCGGCTCGCACCCGCACTGCTGCCCGCCTTCATCGTTCCCGAGGGCCTGCGGCACCAGGTCCTGGGTTCGCTGCAGCTCACCTCCTTCGACGCGTCCGGCGGGCAGGGGGCGTCCGGCGGGCAGGGGGCGTCCGGCGGGCAGGCATCCCCCGGCGGGCAGGGGGCGTCCGGCGGCCAGGGTGTCTCGGGGGCGGGGCGCGCCGTGCGGCAGTGGTCCTGGCGGGCGGACGGGTTCCCCGAGCCGGTCGAGACGCTGCCCGCGCCTGCGCCGCAGGAGGCGATGCACGCGGCCGGCACGCTGCTGCCGGGAGCGCTGGGCCCGCCGCCGGCTCCACCGGGTCCACCGCCCCCGATGCCCGGGCCGCGCCGCAACGGCCGGGGGCGGATCGCCTTGGGCGCCGTGCTGATGCTGATCCTGCTCGGCGGCGGCGCGGGTGCCTGGAAGACGCTGGGCGCGAGCACCCCGAACGCCGGCAGCGGTCCCGGCACGACAGCGCTGGGCACCACCAGCGGGGGGAGCCCCACCACGGCGCAGTCCGCGGGGAGCCCGGTCACGAGCCCGACGACCACGCCGGCGACGACCACCGCGGCGACCGCGACGGCGACCCCCACCACCGCGCCGACCTCGACCCGGGCGACCACGACACCGAGCCCGGCCGCGCCCGCCGCACTGTCGGCCGGCCCCGCGAGGATCAACCTCGGCAGCACCGGAGCGTCGGCACCGATCACCGTGACCAACAGCGGCGGCGCCACCGGGACATGGTCGGCGGCGGCGTCCGGCAGTGGATTCGCCGTGACCCCGGCGAGCGGCTCGGTGGGCGGCGCCAGGAGCTCCACGCTGATGGTCAGGCTCGACCGCAGCAACCTGACCGAAGGCGCCGTGAAGGGAACTGTCACGGTGACCATCCCGGCCACTGGGCAGCACTTCGCGATCAGCGTCACGGGCACCGTGGAGCACCCGCCGGTCATCTCCAAGGTGTCGTTCACCGGCACGCTCGCGGTCTCGGGAGCGCCGGCCACGTGCCGGCCCACCTCCGGCGGCGCCTCGGCGGTCGTCACCGACGAATCCGGCGTTGCCTCGGTGACGCTGTCCTGGACCGGCGGCAGCAATGCGATGTCGCAGGACGGGACCCCGTGGTATGGCAGCTACGGCCCGTTCACGTCGCTCGGCACCTCCTCGGTGACCATCACCGCGACCGACACCAGGGGCAACGTCGGCACGTCCGCCTTCCCGGTCAGCGTGGTGAGGTGCTGAGCATCGGGAGCGTCAGGGCGACATCGCCCGGGCCCGGCTGGTCACGCGGATCGGCACGCCCTCCCACCACGCCGCGAGCACCGGCGAGAGAACCGGCAGCCGGACGACCGCGACGAGAGTCACCTCGGCCGTGGCGCCGTCCGGGGTCCCGGTCGGCTCGGCGATCGCGAGCTGGTGCAACCGCTCCGGCGCACCGGCATCGATCAGGTAGCGCCGGACGCTCTGCCGAACGGACTGGTCGCTGAGGACCACGACCGGGCGGTCCGCCCCTGGGCCGGCGATCGGGTTCGTCGCGCCGTCGCCGCCGGTCCCCCGGCCGGAGTAGAACGACGGCTTGTCCAGGGCGTCGGCGGCGTCGAGCGCTGCGGCGTCGGCCACGGCCAGCAGGCGGTGCCGGCCGAGATGGACGGCCGATGCTCCCGCGACCACGCTCGCCAACGCGAAGCAGATCACCGAGTAGACCAGGATCAGCAGGGTCACCTGGCCGCGATCCGGATCCCGGTCGCGCACGCCTCAACCCCTTCTGCCGGCGTCGAACGCATCCACGACTGCGGTCTGATTCGACCGGACGACGACGTGCATCGGCACCACCCGGTCCACGAACGCAGGGACCCCCGGCAGCACGACGTCAACAGTCACCGTGACCGAGACCCTGCCCTCGGGCGCGAGGCAGGGGATCTGCCCGCACGAGACCAGCAGTGCCTGCTGCGGATCGGCGTCGAAGCCCTGGTCGAGCAGTCCGAGGCGGACCGCGGCGAGGGCACGGAGCCGGGCGTGGCTGTCGTCGCCCGCCGTGACGTAGGCGCGCGCCGCCTCCCGGGCCGCGCCGTCCGCCGCGAAGGATGCGGCCTGGATCCGGCCGAGCGTGAGCACGAGGTAGACCACGGGTACCAGGAGCAGCACGCCGAGCACGAGGAACTCGACCACCGCAGTGCCCTCGTCCCGTCGCAGGGGGGTGCCCTCGTGCACTCGCCGCGTCCTGGTCACGGGCGCTCCAGGTCGGCATGACCGGTTACCTGGATCATCCGGCTGGTGCCGAGCAGGCCCAGCACGGGCAGGGGCCCACGGACCCGGACCACCACCGTGTCCAGTCCCTCGAAGCGTTCCCGGCCGGCGGTGATGTCCCCGGCATATCGCGGCCCGAGGTCCGCGATGATCAGCTCCCTGGTCCGGGTCACCGCGTCGCCGGGCCGGCGGTCGGCCAGCGCGCCGTACCGGGCGCCCTCCGATGCGCAGTCCACCAGCGTGTTCCGGACGTGCTGGACCATCGCGACCTGCACGACCGCGACGAACAGCACCGTCAGCAGGGCGCTGACGAGCACGAAGTCGACCACGGCCGATCCACGATCGGCCCGTTCCGTCACGGCCCACCGATCACGCCGTCGATGGCATCGCTGAACACGGATGTCAGGCGCTCCCGGGCGACGCTCCACAGCACGAGCACCAGCCCCGCGGTCATCAGCGTGACCAGCACCCAGCCGGGCACGTCGCCCCGATCCCCACGGGATCTGGCCCGGACCGTCGCGCGCGTACCGGTGGCGACCACGATGCCGCCCAGCCCCGCCCGTACCCGTGCGACGAATCGCAGGCAGGCCGAGGCAGGCAGGCCTTCGCAGGCTGCTCGTCGGTGGGTCATCGTGTCCTCCCGTCGTCCGGCCTGCCTGTGCAGGCGCGCGATCTCAGACGTTCAGCTCCAGCAGCGCCAGGCCCGGGAACACCGCGAACAGCACGGTGACGGGCAAGATCAAAAACACGACCGGCACCATCATGGCGATCTCGCGTTTCCCGCCGCCCTCGATCAGTCGGCGCCGGGACAACTCCCTGACGTCCTGCGCCTGGGCCCGGAGCACGTCGCCCAGAGGCGTTCCCCGCTCGAGCGCGACGGCCACCCCGTCGACGAAGCGCGCCAGGCTCGGCAGGCTGGTCCGGCTCGCCAGACCCTCCAGGGCCTGGACGAGCGTCATCCCGGTCCGCGCGTCCGCCAGCGTCCGGCGCAACTCCAGGGACAGCTCCCCGTGACAGGTTCGGGCTACCCGATCCAGCGCGCCGACAGCTCCCTCGCCGGCGCCCACCGCAAGGGCGAGGAGTTCGGCAACGGTGGGGAACTCGGCGAGGATGCGCTGCTCGCGGCGACGCACCTGGCCGGACAGCATCTGGTCCCGGGCCAGGGCGCCGGTCATCGCACCGACCAGGAACAGCCCGAACACCGTCACGGCGGAGACCCCATGAGACACGCCGGCGAGCAGGCCGAGCACGACCCCGCCTGCCGCGCCCAGCACCGACCAGACCACCTGCTCGGCACGGAAGACCTCGACGCTGTGGCCGGGACCGAGCTGATCCAGCCGGCGATGGATCGCGGCCGGCCCGCCGGACAGCCGCTCCAGAGCCCGGACCGCATCAGACATCACCGGTGCCAGGAGACGTTCGACGGTGCGCAGCGGGCCAGGTGGCACGTCCGTCACCGTGAGCCTGGACACCGGGACCAGATCCTTCAGGTACGGGGCGACCCGGTCGTCCAGCTGCGGGCGTCGCGACCGCGGCAGCCGCAGCCAGATCAGCACCAGGCCGAGACCACAGAGAAAACCCAGCAGCGCGCCCTGGGCGGACAGCGCAGGCACGGCCGTGGCGCCGGCGGGCGCAACGCCCGTGGCCGCGGCACGGGTCAATGCGGCGCCGGTCATCGCAGCACCCGCCGTTCCTGTGGCAGCCGCCCGATCCGCAGCATCAGCCGGTAGGCCACCAGCGAGGCACCGGCACCGGCAGCAAGCACGGCACTGCCCGCGGCCGTGTTGTAGGCCGCGACCGATTCAGGCCGGGTGGACAGCAACGCCAGCACGATCCAGGGAGCCGCCGTCGCCAGCCGGGCGCCGTTCACGGTCCAGCTCTGCCGGGCTTCCAGCTCGGCCCGGGTCCGGGCGTCGTCGCGCAGGAACGCTGACAGGTTGCGCAGCAGGCGTCCGAGGTCGCAGCCACCCACCTCGCGCGTGATCCGGAGGGATTCGCAGATCCGGTCGCCCACGGGGTCGGCCAGCCGGGCCTTGAGCAGATCCAGCGCCTCCCCGAACCGGCCGGTGGTCCGGTAGTCCGCCGCGAACGCCAGGAACGCGGGGCGAAGCGGAGCCGGTCCGCGCTCACTCAGCTGGGCCAGCGCTTCGGGCAGCGACAGCCCGGCCCGCACCGCCGACGCCAGGTTGTCCACCGCCTCGGGCCAGACCTCGCGCAGCACGGTGCGCCGATGCCTCGCCCTGATCTTGACCACGGATACCGGAAGCCAGCCGGCCATCCCCGCGAAGCAGACCGAGATGGCCGCCGCGCCGCTCACGGCCAGAACCGCGCAGAAGGTCAGCCCCGCTAGCACGAGGCAGACGGCGAGCAGCCCCTGCGGCGTCACCGCCTCGACCCCGGCAAGGGCGAGCAGGTCCCGCAGCCGATCCGCGGTACCGCCGCGCCGCCGCTGCCGAGGCGTGCGCGTCCAGAACGACCACCAGATGCAGAACAGCCCGACCCCGAGCAGCATCCCGACCACGGCACCCATCCCGACCTCCGGTCACCCGGCGAGCAGCGCGGCCAGGTCGTAGCCGCGGGCCTGGAACCGTTCGGAGTGCGGCGGGTACCCGTCCGCCCTGGCCAGGTACTGCCCGCGCCGGGCGAAGATGTCGGCCACCTCCACCACGTCGGCCTCCACCCGTCCCGGCACGGCCACGATCTCGTCCACCCGCCGTCGCCCGTCCGCTCCCAGCCCGATCTGGACGACGAGGTCGATGCAGGCCGCGACGGTGGGCACGACGAACCGGCTGCTGACGTTCTCGCCGGCGAGCAGCGGGAGCGTGCAGATCTTCGTGATCGCCTCGCGGGCGGAGTTCGCATGCAGGCTGGCCATCCCCGGCAGGCCGCTGTTCAGTGCGATCAGCAGGTCGAGGCTCTCCGCCTGGCGCACCTCCCCGACCACGATCCGGTTCGGCCGCATCCGCAGAGCCTCCTTCACCAGGCGGCGCAGCGGGATCTCGCCGGTGCCCTCCAGGCTCGGCTGCCGGCACTGAAGGCCCACCACATCACGCAGCGGGACCTTCAACTCGAAGACCTCTTCGCAGGTGATCACCCGCTCCCGGGCGGGGATCGAGGCGGTGAGGCAGTTCAGCAGCGTGGTCTTGCCTGCTTGCGTGCCACCCGAGACGAGGATGTTCAGGCCGGAGACCACAGCGGCCTCGAGGAAGTCCGCGGCCAGCGGGCTCAGTGTGCCGAGCCTGACCAGGTCAGCCAGCGACGACGCCCGCACCGTGAACTTCCGGATGTTCACAGCCCAATGCTCTCGGGTGATGTCCGGGATCACGACGTGCAGCCGTGAGCCGTCAGGCAGCATGGCGTCGACGAACGGCGAGCTGAGATCCACCCGTCGACCGGAGGTCTTCAGCATCCGTTCGACCAGGTCGCGGATCTCCTGCGCGGACAGGATCGTGGTGGTCAGCTCGTTGCCGCCGCTGCGCGCCACGAAGACCTTGCCGGGCTCGTTGACCCAGACCTCCTCGACCTCGGGATCGTCGAGAAAGGCTTGCAGCGGACCGAATCCGGCCACCTCGTCGAGCACCCGCTTGGCCGTGCCCCCAGGATCGCCCAACGGCGGCAGCACCCCGGAGAGCGCCCGATCGTCGTAGTCGGCGACGGCGGCCTCGATCAGGTGGCGGACACCGCCGGGATCCCGGGCCGGGTCGATGCCCCGGCTGCGGATCAGCTCGCGCACCTCACCGGACAGGATCCCGACCGCATCCAACGCCGCTACCTCCCCGTCCTCGGCACCCCCGTGCCGGCGCAGGAAGCATACGGATCTTGATCGCTATCGTGCTGACGTCATCCACAAGCTGTGAGGAAGGCGGTTCGTACCCGGGGATGGCACGTGCCGGAGGGCCGCATCCCGCCGGGCCTGAGCGCGTTCCCAGACGCGGATCCCACCGGAGTGAGGGCCGGCGCGTGCTCGCTTCGCGCCAGCCCTCGGTCCTCCGGTGGTCCGCCCGGCGGGCCATGGGTTCTGCATCCCCGGGCCGCTGTCTATCGGTCCGGTGTCGCAGTCCCGTCGCATCTGTTTTACCGCGGGCCCTGATCTAGAGACTGACCGATCTCGGCGGCAGGATGTCAGGCGACCACCGGAGGGGATGCCGGTCGGTCAGCGGTACCTGCGTGGTCAGGTCCGGTACGACAAGATCAAGCACGGGGGTGAACGTGTCCGTGATCGATCGACCCGGAGACGCCCGGGTCGCTGCGGCCTGTGAACGGCTGCACGAACTGCTCAGCGAGCACGCCCGGTACCGATCCCGATGGGAGCGGCATGCCCTGCAGCACCGCGGGGCCGCCGTTCACCAGGGCGCCGTTGCCATGGTTCTCGCCACCCATCTCTGGGACACGGGGCAGGTGCCGGAGACCGACCAGGTCCTGCCGCGTCGGTTGAAGGACCTGGTCAGCCGAGCTTTGAGCGGCCGGGTGCTGTCCGCCCGGACCCTGCTCCTGTTCGCCGACGCGTTCGAGATGACCCCGGAGCACTCGGCGGAACTGCACGCACTGCGGGCCGGTCGGCCGCATGCCGGTACCGAAGGTGCGTCGACCCATTCCGCCCGCGACCAGCCGCGGAGCGGGATCGCCGGGCAGGACTTCCATACCGTCGCGCTGCACGAATTGCATACCGTGGGTCCGGCCGGCCTACCGGTCGAGCACCGGACCATGCACCTGATCCGCGCGATCGAGGACGTCGATCGGTACCGGTACATGTTCGACACGGATGCCGTCACCGTGGAGGTCCTGCGCGGTGGCCGGGCCGGACCGGTCTACCAGGTCGATGGCATGTTCGCCGTCGACATCGAGTTCGATCGGCCGCTGAGCCCGGGCGAGACCGGGTCCTTCGAGTACGTCACCCGCTTCGACTACCGCTCACCGCCCGAGCCCGTCTTCCGCCGCGGCGCCCGGGTGCGGGTCGAGAACGTCGAGCTGCACGTGCAGTTCCACCCGCACAAGCTGCCGGACCAGGTCTGGTGGATCACCTGGGCAGACCCCTACGGAAGCGAGCCCTCACTGGAGGAGCTGGTCCAACTGGAGCCTGAGGGCAGCGTGCACCGGTTCCTGCCTGTCATCGAGCGCGGAGCGGCAGGCTTTCGCTGGCATTTCCCGACGTCCGGGTAGCGCGCGCCCGGCCCGCCCCAACCCGGTGCCCCGGAACGGATATCCACAGGCACGACGCGGCCTGTCGGCGGCAGCCGCCAGAATCACCGGACGATGATCACCAGGTCCGAAGCGCGTTCCGAGGCCGGCGAGCCGCTGCCGGGCACGGATCCGGCACGCGTGCGGTTGCGGGTCACGGTGATCGACCCGGCCCGGGTCGGGGCGCGGGTCGATCTCGAGCTCGATGTGGCTGCGGGCGAGCGGCTGGGCGCGGTCCGCGGGCGGCTGCTCGCCGCCGTCGGCGTGAGCGGTGCGACGGCTGCGGGCAGTTCGGACGGCGCGGGCGGTGCGGAGGGCGCCGGCAGTGCGGATGGCGGCAACGCCGGCAGGTGCGGCACCGCGGTGCAGGGCGTGCGGCTTTCCGTGGACGGGGTCCGGATCGGGGACGACGCCCTGTTGGGGCTGCCGCCGCTGCTGAACGGCTGCGTGCTGCTGGCCGAGGCAACCCCTGCACCGCTGCTCGATGGCGTGCGCCGGCCCGCCGACGAGCTGCATGTCATCGCCGGGCCCGATCCGGGCGGCCGCTTCCCGATCGGGCGCGGCGGGTGCGTCATCGGCCGTGCGGTGGGGGCCCAGGTGCGGGTCGACGATCCGGAGCTGTCCCGCCTGCATGCCGAAGTGATCATCGGATCACGTGCTGCCGGGGCGGGCGGCCAGGCTGGGACAGGCGGCCAGGCTGGATCGGGCGGCGCGAGGCTGCGCGATCTGAACTCCGCCAATGGCACCTACCTCGACGGCAATCGGATCGGGAGCGGCTGGGTGCCTCTGCGACCGGGATCCACGATCCAGGTCGGCCGGTCGACGCTCCGGATCCGCCGCTGCGGCGAGCCCGCCGCGGCCGTGCATCCCGACGGGCGCGGCCACCTGCTGGTCAACCGCACGCCGAGGCTGCGGCCTCCGCCGCCGGACGTCACCATCACCTTCCCGGCGGCACCGCCGGCACGCGAACGACCCGGAATCCCGTGGGCCGCCGCCCTCGTGCCACTGCTGATCTCCGTTCCGGCCGCGTTGCTCTGGCGCCAGCCCACCTTTCTGCTGCTCGCGGCGCTGTCCCCGCTGGCTGCGGTCGGCCAGCACCTGGCCGACCGGATCTCGCACCGGCGGCGGCTGACCAGGGATCGTGCCGCGCATACCCGGGCCCTGGCCGAAGCCGAACTCGCGCTGCAGGCCGCTCTGGATGCGGAGGCGGCGCACCGGATCGACGAGCACCCCGACCTGGCCCAGGTCGCCGCGACGGCGTGCGGCCCCTTGGCCGGCCTGTGGTGCCGGCGGCCTGATGACCCGGACGCGTTCGTGGTCCGGCTCGGCCTCGGCCGGGTGACCGCCCGGGTCGAGGTCCGCGATCCACCGGATCCCGCGCTGGGCGCGCCCGAGCTGGATGCTGTTCCGGTCACGCTGGACCTGACCACGGTGCGCGTGATCGGCCTGGCCGGGGACCGCGCCACGACGCTGGCCCTGGCCCGCTCGATCATGGGCCAGCTGGTCATCGGGCATCCGCCCGGCGATCTGCGGCTGTCGATCCGTTCTGCGGCGACCGACCGCGGCGACTGGTCCTGGGCGGCCTGGCTGCCGCATCTGGACGACGGCCCACCCGGCCCGCAGGACCCGAGCACGAGCCGCTGGCTGCTGGTGCTGGACGGCGCGGCCCGGCTGCGCCGCCGGCCGGAGATCGCTGGCCTGCTGGCCGGCAACGGGCCGCCGGGTGTGCTGTGCCTCTGCCTCGACCGGAGCACCGCCCGGCTGCCGGTCGAGTGCGGTGCGACCGTCTGGGTGACCGAGGGGATGGCCACGCTCCGGACCCGGGGCGCACCCGAGCGGACCGTCGACCCGGACCTGCCCGGCCCTCGTTGGGCGACCCGGCTGGCGCGCGACCTCGCCGCATTGCAGGACTCCACCCCTGCGGACCTACGGTCGGCGCTGCCGGGCTCGGTGCGGCTGCTGGACCTGCTGGCCCGAGGCGGCCCCGATCCGCTCGACCCGCTGGCCATCCGCGACCTGTGGCGCAGCCCGCCGCACGGCGCCGTCGCGATGCTCGGTGTCACCGGCGACGGACCGTGGCAGGTCGACCTGCGCCGGGACGGGCCACATCTGTTGATCGGCGGCACCACCGGGTCGGGCAAGTCGGAGCTGTTGCAGGCGCTGATCGCTGGGCTCGCCACGAGCCACTCGCCGGATGCGCTGTCCTTCCTGCTGATCGACTACAAGGGAGGTGCCGCGTTCAGCCGCCTGGCTGCCCTGCCGCACGTGGCCGGCGTGCTCACCGACCTTGACGGCGCACTGGCGCACCGGGCCCTGATCAGCCTGTACGCCGAGGTCCGCCGCCGGGAGCGACTGCTGCGGTCAGCGGGTGCCCCCTCCCACGACGAGTACACGGACGCATGCGCCGATACCGCTGCCGCCCGGCATGGGCTGGAACCACTGGCCCGGCTGATCATCGTCGTGGACGAGTTCCGGGTCCTGGCCGACGAGGTGCCGGAGCTCCTGGACGGGCTGGTCCGGATCGCGGCGGTGGGCCGTTCGCTGGGGATCAACCTGGTGCTGGCCACTCAGCGCCCGGGCGGCGCGGTCACGGCCGACATGCGGGCGAACCTGAACCTGCGGATCGCGCTGCGGGTCCGCGACCGGGTCGACTCCGAGGACGTGATCGATGCACCGGACGCAGCGATGCTTCCGGGCACGGTGCCCGGCCGCGGCCTGGCTCGGGCGGGTGGTGGCGAGCTGGTGGCCTTCCAAGGGGCAAGGGTGACGGGGCGGGAGGAAGGGCGACGCGAGCCGACGGTGTATCGGCTGCGATCCGATGCCGCCCGCCCCGCGACGTTGGTGCGCGACGCCCTGCTGCCCTGGCTTCAGGGCGACGGCCCGGGTGACCTGGTGATCCGGGGACGCACTGGCCACCCGCCCGGTCAGGGCAGCGGGCTCGAAGTCGGCACCGACCTCGACCGCATCGTCGAGGCGGTGGCGGCGACCGCCGCGGATCTGACACTCACCGGGCAGCCTCCGCCCTGGCTTGCCCCGCTTCCGCCCCGGGTCAGTCGGAGCGACCTGGACGAGTTGACGCGTCCCCACCGTCCAGATCGGCACGACTGCGACCACCTGACCCCGATGGCCTGCGACTCGGCGAGCGCTCATCCGGACCGGCCCGGTCCGGCCCTCGTCTACGCCCTCGCCGACCTGCCCGAGGAGCAACGCCGTGCGCCTCTGGCCTGGAACCTGTCCGCCGGGACCCAGCTCGCGATCGTCGGCGGGCCCGGCTCCGGGCGCACCGGCCTGCTGACCGCGCTCGTCGACGCCGCCTGCGATCTGGCGCGCGGGAACACCTCACCGCCGGTCCACGTGCACGCCGTCGACGGCCGCGGTGGCCTGACCGTGATCGAGGGGCTGGACGTGGTGGGCACGCTCGTCCCGGCCGCCGACGTGGAGCGCAGCCAACGATTGCTGAGCTGGCTCGCGGGTGAGGTCACCCGCCGGCGGGTCACCGGCAGCCCGGCGGGCGAGCAAACACCGCCATGGCTGGTTCTGATCGTCGACGGCTGGGAGGAGGTGGCCGACGCGTGGACCGCGGTCGACCACGGCAGGCTCGTGGATGACCTGCTGCGACTGGTTCGCGACGGCGGCGCGGCCGGGTTGCGGGTCGCGATCTCCGGCGGGCGCGGCCTGCTCGTGGGGTCGCCGGCTGCCCTGCTGGACGAACGTCTCCTACTGCGCAGCAACGATCCGATGGACCTGGTCCTGGCCGGGGTTCCCGCCAACCGGCTGCCGCCGGACATGCCACCTGGCCGCTTGCTCCGGGTTCGCAGCAGCGAGGTGGTGATCGAGGCGCAGGTCCTGTCCGGCGCAGGTCTGCAGGAGCGCGAGGGGCGGACCCCGGCTCGGCGGTGCCCGGTCCGGCTGGCCGCTCTGCCGGAGCACCTGCCGCTCACCGGCGACCTGCCGCCGGGCAGCCCGTCCAGCCCGGTGATCGGCCTGACCGCGGCCGATCCCGAGCTCCCTGCTGGATCGCTGCCCCCGCGCCAGGACACGCGGCCGCGCCACCCGGGCGGTCTGGAGCCCGCCGAACTGGACCTGCCCTTCCCCGGAGTCCTGGTCGCCGGGGTACCCGGGAGCGGCCGATCGACGGCCCTGTACGTCATCGGCCACGCCTTGCGAGCGTCCGGACGCGCGGTCCTCGTTCTCGCGCCGCCGGGCACCCCACCGGCGCGGCTGTCGGGCCATGGCGCCCACGTGCTGGCAGGCGTCCCCGCCTCCGACGTCCTGATGACGGCCTTGGCCACTGCCGGGCCGGATGCTGCGGTCCTGGTGGACGACGCGCAACGGCTTGAGGGAACCCCGGCCGAGGCTGCACTGCTCGCGGCGATCGGATCAGGGGTGGTGACAGGCGGAGCAGCCGGAGCCGGCAGGGTGGTCGGACCGTCGGGCATCCGCCTCGTCCTCGGAACCGGGTCAGCCGAGGCCGCCCTCAGCTTCCGCGGACTGATCCCCCGCCTCCGGGCCACCCGCACCGGACTCCTGCTCGGGGCGACGGGCCCCACCGACGGGGAGGTGTTCGGCAGCCCGCTGCCCGGCCGGTCCGCGGGGCCCCCCGGCCGGGGTCTGATGCTGCGCGGCGGTCGAGCCTGCGGCGTACAGGTGGCCGACCCAGGTCCGGGCCCGACCTGATGAGAGCCTTGTGCGGTGCCCTCGCTCGAACCTTCCGCCCCGGGATCGGTCACGACCAGGATCCGGCAGGTCCGCCCGGAGGATCTTCCCGCCCTGCATGCACTCGTGGTGGAACTTGCCGTCTACGAGCGGGCCCCCGACTCGGTCCTGGCCACGGTCGAGGACTTCCGTGCAGCCCTGTTCGCGCCGCACCCGAAGGTGCACGCCCTGGTCGCAGAGGTCGGCGGGGTCGCGGAGGTCACCGAGGTCAGCCCGGACGGGCAGGCCGACGTCGTCGGGATCGCCCTGTGGTACGTGACCTTCTCGACCTGGCACGGCCAGCACGGCCTCTGGCTGGAGGACCTCTTCGTCCGTCCCCAGTACCGGGGGCTCGGCCTTGGCCGTCAGCTGCTGCGGGAGCTGGCCCGGATCTGCGTGCGCAGCGGCTACACCCGGCTGGAGTGGAACGTGCTGGACTGGAACGAGCCGGCGCGTGGCTTCTACGGCAAGCTCGGCGCCGAGACGCTGGACGAGTGGACCCTCCACCGGGTCAGCGGAGAGGAACTGGTCCAACTGGCCGCTGAAAGCGCATCCCCGTCGGCGCCGTCGCCGCAGCGGTAGGCTCCGGCGGGTGGGGTTCGCCTCGGTCCCGGTGCTGCCACCTGGCCTGCCACCCGGCACAGGACGGAGCGCGCCGGCGCGTCGACCTCCTGGGTGATCACGATCGGGCCAGGCGCACCCGGCGCCGGGAAGGCAGGAGTCGATGGCGACGGCCCCGCAGCGGGATCCCGCGAATGCCGCGGACACCGTGGAGCTGCGGGTGCCTGCCGACCCCGCGTACCTCGCGGTCATCAGGACGGCGACCGCTGGACTGGCCGCGCGCCTCGAACTCACCCTGGACGAGATCGAGGATCTACGGATCGCCGTGGACGAGGCCTGCGCACTGCTGCTGGATCATCGGGCCCATCCCGGCGCCGAGGTGCGCGCCTGCTTCACGATCCACCCCAATCTTCTCGAAGTCGTCATGTTCGGCCCAGTACAAAACCTCCCGGACCGGAGTAGTTTCTCGTGGACCGTTCTGGAGGCTCTGGTCGGTCAGGTCGAGACGGGGAGTACGTTCGACGGGGGATGGATCCGGTTGACCCACGACGGAGGTCGAAAGCCACCGTGACCACGACCGGCCCTGCGGGAGCCAGGCGGCCACTACCTCCGAGGCAGGTGCGCGGACGCACCGCCTCGGGCATCGCGTCACGGCCCACGACGCCCGGGCCGGCGGCGACGCGCCCCCGACCGACCTACCTCGACCTGGACGCCCTCACGGCCTCCGATGTGCCCCCCGGTGCGAGCCCTGACGAGGCGGTGGCGACACCCGGTACGACCCTGGACGCCACCGAGCTGGCGCCCGGCAACCGGGTGGACGAGGCCCAGGCAGACGCCCTGCTGCAGAGACTGTCCAGCCTGCCTGCGTCCAGCCCTGCGCGGATCGACCTGCGCCAGCAGGTCGTCGAGTCCCGGTTGTCCCTCGTGCAGCACCTGGCGCAGCGTTTCCGTGGCCGCGGCGAGCCGCTCGACGACCTGGTGCAGGTCGGCACGATCGGTCTGCTCAACGCCGTCGACCGCTTCGATCCGGACCGCGGAGGCTTCACGGCGTTCGCGGTGCCGACCATCCTCGGGGAGATCCGGCGACACTTCCGCGACCGGGGCTGGGCTATGCGCGTGCCCCGCCGGCTGCAGGATCTCGGCCGGCAGGTGTCCGAGGCGCGCGAGCTGCTCACCCAGAAGCTCGGCCGCTCGCCGACCGTGCACGAGCTCGCCGTCCACCTGGACGCCGACCCCGACCTGGTGGTCGAGGCCCTGGACACCGCGACGTTCTACGCGACCGTTCCGCTGCCCAGCGCGTCCGAGGAGGGCCAGTTCGGTCGGCTCGGATTCCTCGACCGCAGCCTCGAGCTGGTCGAGGACCGTGCCACGCTGAGGCCGCTGCTGGCCCGGCTGCCGGCCCGCGAGCGCACCATCCTCGCCCTGCGGTTCGTCCGCGGGATGTCGCAGTCGCAGATCGCGGCCGAGGTCGGCCTGTCGCAGATGCACGTGTCGCGGCTGATCACCCGCTCGCTGGCGGCGCTGCGGGAGCAGCTCACCGAGGACGTCTGAGCCGCCTTCCCCCGGACACCCGCCCGGCCCGCACACCCGGACGGCACGACCTCAGCGCTTGACCTCGACCACACCCGGCAGCAGCACCCCGGCGCCCGCGAGCACCGCGACCAGCAACAGCGTCGCCCGGACCGGCCAGCCGCCCGGCAGCGCCGACGACCAGGCGGTCGCCGCCTGCAGGAGCTGCCAGACCACGACGGGCGAACGGGACCAGGCATGCCCGCCGGCCGTTCCCCGGGCGACGACGGCCAGCCCGGCACCGCCGATGAGCGCGATCACAGCCAGGGTCGCGTCGGCAGCCCGCTGGTCGGCGGCCACGCCGAACGTCGCCACGGCGAGGTACCCACCCGTCGCGATCAGCAGCCCGGCTTCGGCGAGCACCAGCAGCGCAACGGCCCGGCGCGCGGCGATCGACACGCGTCCCGCCCCCGGTCCCTCGCTCATCGGGACCGCTCCCCCGCACCGGCGGATCGTGGCGTCCATCTCACGGCCGCCAACGCTAGCGGGTGATCACGGGCCGGGCGGCGGGCGGCCCGCACCGGCGGTGTCGGCTCTGACCTGCGAGGACCGTGGACCGTTGATCGAGTCCGCGAACGGGCTAGACGATCTACGCAGAGTGACGCCGCACGCAGACCGTTACGATTTCTTCGCCGATAACCCTTGTGAAAGCGGGCACAAGGATGTGAGGCTTGGCGTTGGACATACGAGGACGCGACGACGTGATCCTCGAAGGGCCTGGTCCCATCCGTACAGCGGGTGCGTGACGGCGCCCTTTGACCCTGTTGGTCGTTGCATGGCGACCGACGACGCACGATCGCCCCACGGGGGCAGAGGAGTGAACCACCTCATGGACTGGCGGCACCGCGCAGCGTGCCTCGAAGAGGACCCCGAGCTGTTCTTCCCGATCGGGAACACGGGGCCAGCGCTGCTTCAAATCGAGGAGGCCAAGGCCGTGTGCCGGCGCTGCGACGTCGTCGAGACGTGCCTGCGCTGGGCGCTCGACACTGGTCAGGACGCCGGCGTATGGGGCGGACTGTCGGAGGACGAGCGTCGCGCGCTGAAGCGCCGGAACGCACGGGCCCGTCGGGCTAGCTGAACCCGGGAAAGACCCGCCGGGCCGTTGGCCCTGAGCGGGCAGGAGCACCACACGTCGGTGAGGGGCCGCGACTGCGGCCCCTCACTGTGTCCCGGTTTCCCGATCGTGCTGCGCGACCATCGCTGCCAGCACGTCGGCGATCCCGGCCAGACGTTCGGCGCCCGATGTCCCGTCCCTGACAGTCGGCTTCACCACAGGTTCGCCGTCCGACCGGACGGCGAACGGCGGCGACGGGCCGCCCGCGGCCGGCGCCGCAGCCGCACTCGCGACAGCCAGTGCGGCAGTACCCGCGACATCCCGTGAATCCTCTCGCCCGTGGGCGCCGGCCGCCGCCTCGGCGCCGGCCGCCACTGCGCCGGGCCGGACCCGGGCAGCGTCCGCCTCGCCCGAGGTCTCCCGCAGGGTCACCTCGACGATGACCTCGGTCCCGCCCTCCGGCGGTGTCTGCCAGTGGATCCGGCCTCGCATCTCGCCGCCCACGAGCGCCTGCACGATCTGGGTGCCGAGGCCGTCCGATCCGGCGACGAATCCCGGCGGGAGCCCCGCCCCGTCGTCGCGGACCGTCGCGCGCAGGTGCCGCCCCTCGCGCGCGGCCACCACGGTCACCCTGCCACCGCCCGCCGCGAGCCCGTGCTCGACGGCATTGGTCACCAGTTCGGCGAACACCAGCGCCAGCGGGGTCGCGTTCTCCGCCCGCAGCTCACCGAAGCGACCCTCGCGACGGACTTCTATCGGCACGCCGCCGCCCGCGAGCTCGACCGCGAGCGACACCGTCCGCTCGACCACCTCGTCGAAGTCGACCGTCTCGCCGAGCCCCGCCGAGAGCGTCTCGTGCACCACGGCGATGGTCGCCACCCGGCGCATCGCCTCCTGCAGCGCCTCGCGACCCTCCGATGACTTGATCCGCCGGGCCTGCAGCCGCAGCAGCGCGGCGACCGTCTGCAGGTTGTTCTTGACCCGGTGATGGACCTCGCGGATCGTGGCGTCCTTGGTCATCAGCTCACGCTCGCGCCGGCGCAGCTCTGAGACGTCGCGGAGCAGGACCAGCGCGCCGATCCGCTGCCCCGCGGCGGTCAGCGGGATCGCCCGCAGCGACAGCGTGGTGCCGCGCGCCTCCAGGTCGCTGCGCCAGGGGGCACGGCCGGACAGCACGAGGGGGAGGGACTCGTCCACCGGGCCACTGGTGTCCAGCAGCGGCGTGGTGACCTCGGACAGCGATCGGTCGATCAGGTCACCGACGTACCCGAGCCGGTGCAGCGCCGACAGGGCGTTCGGGCTGGCATAGGTGATCCGGCCGTCCCGGTCGAGGCGGATCAGGCCGTCGCCGACCCGAGGAGCACCGCGGCGCGGGCCGGTCGGGGCGCCCGCGACCGGGAAGTCGCCGGCGGCGATCATCCGGGCCAGGTCGTCGGCGCACTGCAGGTAGGTCAGCTCCAGGCGGCTCGGCGTCCGGGCCGCCGCGAGGTTCGTGTGCCGCCCGACCACGGCCAGCACCCGGCCCTTGCGCACGACCGGGATGGCCTCCTCCCGGACCGGGATGTCGTCGTACCACTCGGGGTCGCGCTCCCGACAGATCCGCCGCAGTTCCCAGGCACGGTCCACCTGGAGGCGGCGGCCGCGCGGCGCGCGCAACCCGACCACGTCGTCGTAGTGCACGGTGGCGCCGGTGCTGGGCCGGCAGTGGGCCACCGCGACCCAGCCGTCGCCGGACTTGTCGGGTGCCCAGAGGATCAGGTCGGCGAACGACAGGTCGGAGATCATCTGCCAGTCGCCCACCAGCAGGTGGAGCCACTCGACGTCGGCAGGCTCGAGCTCCGCATGCCGGGCGAGGAGATCGTTCAGCGTGGGCACCCGACCAGCGTAGGCGCGCCCCGCCGCACGGTGTCACCCAGTGCCCCGTCCAGCTGCGCACCGTGTCACCCAGTGCCCTGTCACAGGCCGCCGTGTGACGCTGTGCCCTATCGGAATGGGCAGGGCGCGGGGCGCGTGCTACGTCGTCGAACGGACCACGCCGCGCAGGGTGCGCAGAGCGACCGACAGGGACGCGAGGTCGCCGTGTTCCAGCCGCCGCACCTCGTCCAGCGTCTGCGTGGCCCGGCTGACGGCGGCGGCGTTGATCCGCTCCCACTCGGCCACCCGCTCCCCCGGATCGCCGAACCCGGTCGACGAGAGCACCGCCGTGGTCAGTGACTCCAGCGCCGCGTACAGGTCGTAGCGCAGGGCTGCCCGGGCCAGGGACTGCCACCGGTCGTGACGAGGCAGGTTGGTGATCCGGGTCAGCATCGCGTCGACCGCGTACCGGTCCGACAGGGTCAGGTAGACCCGGGCCACCTCGTCCGCCGGCAGGTGCAGGTTCTGCGCGATCTCGGTGATGTCGAGCAGCATGAAGCACGGCAGCAGCGCCGCGCCCCGGACCGCGAGCTCGTCCGGCACGCCGATCTTGACCAGGCCGTCGGCGTGCTCGCGCAGGGCCTTGCGCTCGGCACCGACGAGCAGGTCCGGCATCCGCGGGCCGAGGTCGGCCAGGACCGGGCCGAAGCGGTCGACCTCGGCGCCGATGTCCAGCTGCCCGGGCCGGGCCTGCAGGAACCACCGCACCGAGCGGTCGAGCAGCCGGCGGAACTCCAGGTACAGGGTGGTCTGCGCGTCGGTCGAGACCAGGTTGTCCAGGGCCTCGACCTCGGCCACGAAGTCGCGCAGCCGGAACACCTCGCGGCACACCGTGTAGGCGCGCGCCACCTGCTCGGGCGATGCGGTGGTCTCCTCCTGGGCCCGGAACGCGAACGTGATCCCGCCCCGGTTCACCAGCTCGTTCACCAGGCAGGTGGTGATGATCTCGCGTCGCAGCGGGTGGGAGTCCAGCCGGTCGGCGTAGTGCTGGACCAGCGGTCGCGGGAAGTAGTCCTGCAGGGTGCGGGCGAACCACGCGTCGTCCGGCAGGTCGGAGCTGATGATGTCCTCGGTCATGGCGATCTTGGCGTACGCCACCAGCACGGAGAACTCCGGCGAGGTCAGCCCGAGCTCCTCGTCGTCCCGCTTGGCCAGCGTGGCGTCGTCGGGGAGGAACTCCAGCTTCCGGTTCAGCAGTCCGCGGGCCTGCAGCGACCGCAGGAAGCGCTGGTGCACGGTGAGCATCGCGTGGGACTGCCTGCGGGCGTTCCCGAGCAGCACGTTCTGCTCGTAGTTGTCCCGCAGCACGAGCCGGCCCACGTCGTCGGTCATCTCGGCCAGCAGCGCGTTGCGCTGCTTGCCGGTCAGGTCACCCGCGGAGACGATCCGGTCCAGCAGGATCTTGATGTTCACCTCATGGTCGGAGCAGTCGACCCCGGCGGAGTTGTCGATCGCGTCGGTGTTGACGCGAACGCCGTGCATCGCCGCCTCCACCCGGCCGAGCTGGGTCAGGCCGAGGTTGCCGCCCTCCCCCACGACCCGGACCCGCAGATCGCGGCCGTCCACCCGGATCGCGTCATTGGCCTTGTCGCCGACATCGGCGTGGCTCTGCATGGACGACTTCACGTAGGTGCCGATCCCGCCGTTCCAGAGCAGGTCGACGGGTGCCTGCAGGATCGACCCGATCAGCTCGGCGGGGGTCATCCCGGTGGTCCCGGCGGGCAGTCCCAGCCGGGCCGCCACCTGCGAGCTGACCGGGATCGACTTGGCCGCCCTCGGGTAGACGCCGCCGCCGGTCGAGATCAGCGCCGAGTCGTAGTCCGCCCAGGACGAGCGCGGCAGCGCGAACAGCCGGCGGCGCTCGGCGAAGGAGGCGCCGGGGTCGGGATCGGGGTCGAGGAACACGTGCCGGTGGTCGAACGCGGCGACCAGCTGGACGTGCTCGGACAGCAGCATCCCGTTGCCGAACACGTCGCCGCTCATGTCGCCGATACCGACCGCGGTGAACGCCTCGGACTGGATGTCCCGGCCGAGCTCGCGGAAGTGCCGTCTGACGCTCTCCCACGCGCCCCGCGCGGTGATGCCCATCGCCTTGTGGTCGTAGCCTACCGAGCCGCCCGAGGCGAAGGCGTCCCCGAGCCAGAACCCGTACTCGCCGGACACGCTGTTGGCGATGTCGGAGAAGGACGCCGTGCCCTTGTCCGCGGCCACGACGAGGTAGGTGTCCTCGCCGTCGTGCCGGACCACGCGCTGCGGCGGCACCACCTGCTGCTGCGTGGAGTCGCCGACCCGGACCGCCACCAGGTTGTCGGTCAGGTCGAGCAGGCCGCGGATGAACGTCTTGTAGCACTCGATGCCCTCGGCCAGCCAGGCGTCCCGGTCGATCGCCGGGTCGGGCAGCTGCTTGCAGAAGAAGCCGCCCTTCGCGCCGGTCGGCACGATCACGGCGTTCTTGACCATCTGTGCCTTGACCAGGCCGAGGATCTCGGTCCGGAAGTCCTCACGCCGGTCGCTCCAGCGCAACCCGCCCCGGGCCACCTTGCCGAACCGCAGGTGGACGCCCTCCATCCGGGGCGAGTAGACGAAGATCTCGAACGTCGGGCGGGGAGCCGGCAGCTCGGGCACCGCCTTCGGGTCCAGCTTGAACGAGACGTACGCGCGAGGGCGTTCCCGTCCGTCCGGTCCCGGCTCGGTGCAGTAGAAGTTCGTCCGCAGGGTGGCCCGGATCAGGCCGAGGAACGAGCGCAGGATCCGGTCGTGGTCGAGGCTGGCCACCGCGTCCAGGCCGGAGCGGATCTGCTCGATCAGCGCGTCGCCGAGCTCCTGCCGGGACTCCTCCGTCCGGTCCGGGTCCAGCCGCAGCTCGAACAGCTGCACGAGCAGCCGGGCCAGGGACACGTTGGCGACGAGGCAGTCCTCGATGTAGTGCTGGCTGAAGGTGGTCCCGGTCTGGCGCAGGTACTTCATGTACGCGCGCAGGACGACGACCTGGCGCCAGCCCAGCCCACCACGCAGCACCAGCCGGGCCAGGCTGTCGCTCTCCGCCCGGTCGCTCCACGCGGCGGCGAACGCCTCCGAGAACAGCTGCCGGGCACGCTCCGGCTGATCCGCCACGAGCCCGTACGCACTCGATGCTGCCTGCCCGGCGCCGTGCGAACCGGTCGCGGCTTCGGGCACCGCTGCCTGCCCGGCGCCGTACCGCAGCCCGAAGTCGTAGATGTGGGCACTCATCCCGTCCGCGCGGGTCAGCTCGTACGGGCGCTCGTCGACCACCTCGACGCCCAGGTGCGACAGGTACGGCAGCACCGAGGTGAGGGACAGCGGCGCCAGCCGGTACAGCTTGAACCGGCGCTGCCCGACGACCGCCCCGACCGGCTCGTAGAGGTTCATCCCGATGGCGTCCTCGGCCTGCGGATCGAGCTCCTCGATCCTGCGCAGGTCCGCGACCGCGACCCGGGCCGGGAAGTCCTCCTTGTAGGCCTCGGGGAAGCCGCGCCCCCAGGTCTTGGCCACCCGAGCTGCCTCCTCCTCGCCGAGGTCGGAGCGCAGCGCGTCCTGCAGGTCCTCGTCCCAGGACCGGGTCGCCTCGACCAGCCGGGCCTCGAGCTCCTCAGGGTCGACGTACGGCAACGGCGTACCCGGGTCGACCCGGACGACGAAGTGCAGCCGCGCCAGCACCGACTCGCTGACCCGGGTGGTGTAGTCCACGTGCGAGCCCTGGAAGGCCGACCGCAGGATGGCCTCCATCCGCAGCCGGATCGCCGTGGTGTACCGGTCGCGCGGCAGGTACACCAGGCAGGACACGTACCGGCCGTACTGGTCGGCGCGCATGAACAGCCGGGTCCGGCGGCGCTCCTGCAGGTGCATCACGGAGAGGGCGATGTCGTACAGGTCGTCGACGCCGATCTCGAACAGCTCGTCCCGGGGATAGGTCTCCAGGATCTGCACCAGGTCCTTGCCGGAGTGGCTTTCCGGAGTGAAGCCGGACCGCTCCAGAACCCCGGCCACGGTGCGCCGCACCACCGGGATCCGGCGCACGCTGTCGGTGTAGGCGGCGGACGCGAACAGGCCGAGGAAGCGCCGCTCCCCGATCACCTCGCCCTGATCGTCGAAGATCTTGAAGCCGACGTAGTCCAGGTAGGACGGGCGGTGCACCGTGGCCCGGGTGTTGGCCTTGGTCAGCACCAGCAGCCGCTTCTCCCGGGCCTTCGCCCTGGCCTGCCTGGTGAGCCGGTCGAAGCTGGTCGAGGCCTGGCGCTGGTCGTAGCGCAGGATGCCCAGCCCGGTACCGGTCTCGGCGACCAGGACGTCCTGCCCCTCGCGGACCTCGAGCCGGTACTCGCGGTAGCCCAGGAACGTGAAGTGCTCGTCCACCAGCCAGGCGAGCAGCCGCTCGGCCTCCTGCACCTCGGCCGGATCCGGGCCGGCCGGCGGGTCGTTGCGCAGCGACTCGGTCAGGGCTCGGGCCCGGTCGCGCATCCGCGGCCAGTCCTCGACCGCGACCCGCACGTCCTCGAGCACCCGGCGCAGGCTGCTCGCGGTGGCGTCGATGTCCTCCTGGTGGGTCTCACGGTCGATCTCGACGTGGATCCAGGACTCCACCACGGCGTCGCGCGGCAGTTCGGCGGGCACGACGGAACTGCCCGGCCCGGGCTCGTCGAGCACCTCGAGCAGCGTCCCGGTGACGTTGCGCCGGACCACGATCTGCGGGTGCACCACGAGGTGGATCGCCCGGTCGAGCCGGGACAGCTCGGCGTTGACCGAATCGACCAGGAACGGCATGTCGTCGGTGACGATCTCGACCACCGTGTGCCCGCAGGACCAGGCGTGCTCGTCCACGGACGGGGTGAAGACCCGGACGTTCGCGGTGCCCTGGGGACGGCCGGCGGCGAGCTGCCGGTGCGACAGGGCGGCCCCCGCGAGGTCGACGGGATCACGCTCGCGCAGGTCCTCCATCGCCGCATGCCGGTAGTACCGGGCGAGGAACTCTCGCAGCATGGGCTCGCGGCAGCCCTGGCGCTCTCCGGCGGCCACCGCTCGCTCGACGATCTGGGCGCGTTCGGACTCCTGGGTCAGGGTCATCGCCAACCTCGCTGCGGCACGCTGGTCGGCAGGCGCCGTTGCCCGCCGTACGCTTCGACGATACCCAGGCCACGCGCGACCGCTCGGCGAGGCGGCCCGGGATCGGGTGATCTCCCGGTGCGGCCGGTGGGCCGCTCGGCGACGCGGGTCGCGATACCGTGGCGCCCGCCCAGTGACGACGAACCTGCGCCCGGAGTAACGCGATGCGACTGACTGCCGAGATCCGCTACCAGGCCGGTCTGGACGCTGTCTTCGCGATGATCAGCGACCGGACCTTCCACGAGCGCAAGTGCATCGCCAACGGGGCCACCGGCTACGAGGTGGACCTCCGGCAGACCCCCGGCGGCGTGCTGGTGACCACCCGTCGCACCCTGCCGACCTCCGGTGTGCCGGACCTGTTCCGGAGCCTCGTCGGCGACACGTTGGTGGTGACCCAGGTCGACGACTGGACGGCGGCCGAGGGCAGCGGCGGCCGCGACGGGCGGGCCGTCGTCGAGGTCCAGGGCGCGCCGGTCCGGTTCACGGCCGCGCTGCGGTTGCTGCCGGACGGCCCGGGCGCCGTGCAGACCGTGGCCGGCGACCTCAAGGCCAGCGTGCCGCTGCTCGGCTCGAGGATCGAGAAGGCCGTCGAGCCAGCGATCCGGGCGGCCATCCGGGCCGAGGAGCGGACCGCGACGGCCTGGCTCAACGGGGGTTGATCCGGCCGGGGTTGATCCGGCCGGGGTTGACCCCGTCACCGGGGCTCCGCTGGGTCAGCGGCCTGGTGCGGGTAGGAGTGGTCGGTCGGCGGCGTGAACGTCTCCTTGATCGACCGCGGTGACACCCAGCGCATCAGGTTGTGCGCGGCGCCCGCCTTGTCGTTGGTGCCGGACGCGCGGGCGCCGCCGAACGGCTGCTGCCCGACCACCGCGCCGGTCGGCTTGTCGTTGATGTAGAAGTTCCCGGCCGCGAAGCGCAGCACCCGGGCCGCCTGGGCGATCGCGACCCGGTCCTGGGCGATGATCGACCCGGTCAGCGCGTACGGCGCGATCGACTCCATCTGCTGCATCACCCGCTCGTACTGCCGGTCCGGGTAGACGTGCACCGACAGGATCGGCCCGAAGTACTCGGTGCTGAACATCTCGTCCGCCGGGTCGTCGCCGACCAGGATCGTCGGCCGGACGAACCACCCGTCCTTGTCGTCGTAGCTGCCGCCCGCGGCCACGGTGATCCCGGCCGTGCCATGTGCCCGGTCGATCGCCTTGGCGTGGATGGCGAACGCCGGGGCGTCGATCACCGCGCCGAGGAAGTTGGACAGGTCTGTCACCGGGCCCATCCGCAGCGCTTCGGTCTGGCCGATCAGGTCGTCCTTGAGCCGGCGCCAGAGCGAGCGCGGGACGTACGCCCGGGACGCCGCGGAGCACTTCTGCCCCTGGTACTCGAACGCGCCGCGGATCATGGCGGTGCGCAGCACGTCCACGTCCGCCGAGGGGTGGGCCAGGATGAAGTCCTTGCCCCCGGTCTCCCCCACCAGGCGCGGGTAGGCGCGGTAGCGGTCCAGGTTCTCGGCCACGGTGCGCCACAGCAGCCGGAACGTCCCGGTCGACCCGGTGAAGTGGATCCCGGCCAGGTTCGGGTCGGTCAGCGCGACCTCGGACACGGTGCGCCCGTCGCCAGTGACGACGTTGATCACGCCCGGCGGCAGGCCGGCGGCCTCGAGCAGTCGGATGGTGAAGTGCGCCGCGAAGGCCTGGCTGTGCGCGGGCTTCCACAGCACGACGTTGCCCATCAGGGCCGGCGCGGTGGGCAGGTTGCCGCCGATCGCGGTGAAGTTGAACGGGGTGATCGCGTAGACGAAGCCCTCCAGCGGGCGGTGGTCCATCCGGTTCCAGATCCCGCGGCTGTTGGCGGGCGGCTGGTCGGCCAGCAGCTGGCGGGCGAAGTGGACGTTGAACCGCCAGAAGTCGATCAGCTCGCAGGCGGCGTCGATCTCGGCCTGGAAGACCGTCTTGCTCTGCCCGAGCATGGTCGCCGCGTTGAGCACCTGGCGCCACGGGCCGGCCAGCAGGTCGGCTGCCTTGAGGAAGACGGCGGCCCGGTCGTCGAAGGACAGATCGCGCCAGGCGGGCGCTGCGGCGAGCGCGGCGTCGATCGCGGCCCTGGCGTCCTCGCGGGTCGCGTGCCGCAGCCGGCCGAGGACGTTGCGGTGCGCATGCGGCTCGACCACGTCCAGCCGGCGTCCGGAGCCCATCACCTGCCGGCCGCCGATGGTCATCGGCAGGTCGATCCGCTCGCCTGCCAGCCGGGCCAGGGTGGAGGTGATCTCGGCCCGCTCGGGGGCTCCGGGGGCGTAGGTCAGGTTGGGCTCGTTGATCGGGGCGGGCACGCGGGTGACGGCATCCATCGGGCGCCTCCTGGTCGGGGCCGGATCGCGGCGCGGGCACCGTCGCCGAGGCTGCCCGGTGCGGGCCCAACGACGCGGCAATTGGTGGGACGAATTTTGTCGGCTCGTGGTGCAGGCATCAAGTTGCCGCGCGTGTCCCGTCCGGACGGCCCGGCGCCCGCCCACGGCCCGGCGGGTTTGGCGACAGGGCCGGCCGGGGTTGGATGGCGTCGTGGACGACGATCGCGACTGCCTCGCCGTGCGGGTCACGACCGCCACCGGACCGGTGCAGGTCCGGGTCTTCCCCACCCGGACCGAGGGCGGCGCCCGACGGCCTGTGCTGTTCGGCTGCCATGGCTGGACCGACTCGGGCGAGGTCTTCGGACCGCTGGCCGAGGCTCTCGGCCGGCGCTGGACGGTGGTCGCGCCGGACGCACCCGGGCACGGCGGGACACCCTGGCCACCGGCGCCGCGGCTGGTGATCGCCGATCACGCCCCGGGCGCGCTGGCGGTGCTCGACCGGTTGCCGGAGCTGCACGGGCGGCGCTCGTCCGTGGTGCTGCACGGGCATTCCATGGGCGCGCTCACCGCTGCCCGCCTGGCCGCCGCCCGACCGGGCATCGTCAGGCACCTGGTGCTGGAGGACCCTGCCCGGAGCACCCCGCGCCGGTCCCCGTCCAGCCCGCAGATGCGCGTCTGGCTACGCAGGCTACAGCGCAGCGACCACGCCGACCGGGTGGCGCAGCTGAAGGAGTCCAACCCGGACTGGCCGCCGGACGAGTCCGGCGCCTGGGCCCGCAGCAAGATCGAGACCGACGCCCGCCAGCTGGACGTGCCCGCCGACTGGGGCGAGCCGTTGATGGCGCTGCTGTCCGACGTCGCCTGCCCGGTCACGATCATCCGGGGCGATCCGGGTCGTGGCGGGCACGTTTCCGCGACCGCCGCCCGGCGCTGTGCCGCGGCCTGCCCGGGCGGCGCCGAGGTGATCGCGCTGCCGGCCGGGCACAACCCGCGCCGTGAGGCCCGGACGCAGTTCGTTGCCGCGCTGGCAGCCGTCCTCGGCCGCTACGAGACCTGAGCCCGGGGTCAGCCCGCCGTCAGCCGTGGCTGTGCCCGTGGTTGCGCGTTCCGCGCTGCTATTACGACCGCGCGGTCACAACCATCCGCACCGTCAGGAAGCGAGGCGGAACGGCGGGTAGGCGTCCGTGACCAGGACGAGGGCGTACGCCAGGACACGGGTGTGCCAGCGCAGGACACCCTCGACGAAGTCGAACATGCCGCGCGGGTACGTGCCGGTGAACAGGATCGCGAACCAGGCCACGATGACCACCACCACGGCGCCGATGTCGAGGAAGAACAGCACGATGTAGTGCGGGATCGCGAGCAGCCACTTCACCAGCGGCAGCCAGCGGTTGAGGTCGCGCGGCACGTCCGGGTAGTCAAAGTCCAGATGCACCGACTGGTGGTCGTCGGTGGACGGGTACCGGTCGTCCATCAGGGCCAGGTAGGCGATCGCCCGGGTGCTGAACCGCTGCAGCTCCAGGTTCCAGTCGAACCACCAGCGCGGGTACTTCTGCCGGAACAGGATGAGCAGCAGTGGCCCCAGGAACAGCAGCCCCCCGGCGCCCGCGGCGCTGTAGGAGGCGCCATGGCCGTAGCGCCAGGCCCACTGCGTGCCCGAGACGGTGCCCAGCACGATCAGGATCGGGATGATGACGAAGATCCGAAAGCCGGTGGTCAGGCGGTTCAACAGGCGGTCGGGGTAGTCGATGGAGAGCCGGGCCGGGTACGTGGTCTGCTGCATGGCTGTCCCCCGAGGGCTGTCCGGACGAGCGAACGTCTCTATTCGACGCCCTAGGCGCACAGCCGGGCAAGACCGGCGACCAATCGACCGGCTGCTGGCCTGTTCGGACGGCCTGTTCGGACGGCCTGTTCGGACGGCCTGTTCGGACGGTCAGGTCTGATCGACCGGTCAGGCAGGCGAAGGAGGCCCGACCGCCGTCGAGCGTGTTGAGCTCGTCGGTGCAGGCGATCGCGGTGGCCCGGGCCATCCACTTGCCGATGCCCTTGGTGCGAACGCGATGTGAACGGGATCAGGGTGTGGGCGGGATCAGGGGCGGGACGGGCTCGGGCGGGTGAAGTGGGACAGGTAGTCCTCGGCCAGGTCGCAGCTGACCCTGGTGTACTCGGCGCCCATCTCCTGGGCGAGTTCGGTGTCGTGGTGCGAGCCGATCCAGGCGACCAGCAGGAGCCGGCGCAGCAGCACGAAGGTCGGCAGCTCGGCCTCGTCCTCGGCGGTCAGCGGCGCGACCTGGCGGTAGCCGGTGACCCAGGCGTCGACCAGCTCGGGCACCTGGGGGTCGTGCTCGATGAAGGACAGCGAGGAGCCGAGGTCGTACATGAACCAGCCGAAACCGCAGTCGTCGAAGTCGATCACCGAGACCCGGGTACCGTCGTCCGCCGCCTCGACCGCCCCGTCGCCGCTGACCAGGAGGTTGGCCAGCCGCATGTCGGCGTGCACGAGGCCGAACCGGTCAGGGCCGGTGCCGTAGGCGGCGAGCCGCTCGGCGAGCAGCGCGTCCAGTCGCCCGAGCACGGCCTGTTCGGCCCGCCCGACGGCCATCCCGTCCTGCCATCGGCCCCAGTGACCCTGCGTCCCGATCGAGGTGCGGTAGGTCCACCGGAACCGGGTGAAGTCCGCCGGGGGCTGCCAGGCCCGGGCGTGCCGGTGCAGCCGGGCCGTGATCGCGCCCAGGGCGCGGAAGTCGTCGACCAGCCGCTCGCCCTCGGGCTCGACCCCGTCCACCCAGGCGAACCGGACGGCGTGGCGCTGCTCCCCGCTCCGGTCCGCCCCGCTGACCACGAGCGCGCCGTCCTGTGCTGGCAGCACCGCGGGCGTGCGGACCACGCGGTCGGCCCGCAGCGCCTGGATCCAGGCCAGCTCGCTGCGGATCGCGGCCGCGGAGTGGTAGCCCGGCCGGTGCACCCGCAGCACGCTGCGCCCGCCGCAGACCGGGTCGTCCACCCGGTAGGTGGCGTTCTCCGAGATGTTCAGCAGGGTCAGCTCGGCGTCGGCCCCGATCCCATACGCGTGCAAGGCGTCCCGGGCGATCGTCTCGAGCCGGGAGCCCCCCGCGAGGCTGTCTGGCACGGATGTCTCCTTCGGTGTCGACGAGTCGCGGACGATCGTGTTCGGCCGGACCATCGTGTCCGACCTGCCGGACCTGTTCGGCGCGAACAGCGCCGGGGTCACCTCGTGCACGAGCAGGGACCGGCGGGCAGCAGCACGGACGCCTCCCGGGTGCGGTTGACGATCACGGCGTGGCTGTCGGTCACGTCGTCGATCACGTCGGAGTACAGCACCTGCGGCTGGAGCCGGTCGGACTCATCGGCTCCCAGCCCGGCGAGGATGGCCCGACCTGCCGCCAGGACGTCGTCGCGATCGTCCCCGTGCACCTCGAGCACCCCGAGCTGCCGCTCCACGAACAGATGTGCCCCCGCCCGCCGGGGGTGGGCGGGCGGGGGCGTGGCGGCGGCCGGCATTCCCGGTGGGGGATCCGGGTGCCGGCGGACAGCCGCCGTCACCGGTGATGGGCCGGTGACTTCGCCGGGCCCCGAACGGACGTCACCGCCCGGGCGAGGCCCTTCACCTGTTCCAGCGCCGGACGGCCGCTGAGCGTTTCGTCCGGACCGGTTGGTCCGGGCGCGGACCTGTCGGGCCCGGCGGTGGCCGCCCCCCGCAGCAGGCCGGGCAGCGCGACGTCGGCGGCCATCTCCGCCTCGCTGGTGGCCAGGGTGGCGTAGGAGGGTGCGGATCACCAGCACGTTCCGGGTCATCAGGGCCCCGTGCTCGACCGGGTGGACCTGGCCGTGGCGGCCGGCTGCGAGCTCGTCGCGGTCGAGGTCGGCGAGCCTCGGCGAGCTCCTGCGCCGGGTCAACGACCCGCTGCGGCTGGCGGCGACCCTTTCGGCTCGCGGATGCCGAGCGTAAGCATGCCGACAACCTCGCCCAGGCGCTGGTTGATGTTCCGAAACGCCGTGGTCGCGCTACGCCGCGCGCCGGTCCCGGCAGGCTCTGACCGGCCGGGCGAGGTCGTCGACACGTGGCTGCTGGACCTGGCGGAGGTCGCGGCGGGTGTGGAGGCCAGGCGGGGCGCATCCGGACCGAACCGTGATCGGCTGCTCGCCGTGCACGGCCCGGCCGAATCGAGCGTCGCCGACCTGAGCGCGGTGCTTGCGTCGGGGTTGCAGATCGAGGTCTGGACGGGGTCCCGCTGGACGGGCCGGGGATGGTGGTCGCGGGCGGCGGCGAGCCGGTCACCGCGGGGGTCGCCGCGCTGCTGGGCATCCTGCGCGGGGCAGCGGACTGGGTCAAGCGCGGCCCGTGCGCGCAGTTGGAGGGGCCACATGTCCTGGTCGGGGAGGACGGCGTACGCCGGTTCACCGAGCGGCCGGCGGCGGTGGATGCGATCGGGGGCTCTGGTGGTGCCCGTACCGGCGGGGCTGCTGCCCTTCGACCGGTCGCGCTCGGCAGCCGAGTGGCGCGCGCTGCGCCTGCGGTTGAAGCGGGCTGCCTTGGGGAACAACGTGTCGCGGCTCCTGCGGGCTCTGGGCCACCCAGTGCGCGAGATCGTCCTGGTCGGTGGCGTCGCGGGCGACGCCGAGATCCTCCGGGTCCTCGACCGCTGCGCGCCGGGCACGCTGCTGGGTCGCGCCGACGTCGCCGGGAGCACCGGCCACGGCCAGGGCCACCGCTGGGCGGTCGCCTACGGCCTGGTCCTGCAGGGTCACTGACCAGCCCTGCCGGCTCGTTCACCGGGCGGCCAGATCACCTGCCCGGTCCTCCTGCCCGGTCCTGCGGGCAGGTCCGGTTCGATCACCCGCCCGGCGATCGGGCGGGCCGGCTCGATCAGAGCCGGCTGAACCCCCTCGCGCCCGCCGGGATCCGGCGGATGTCGTCGGGGCCGAACCGTACGGTGACGAAGGAGGCATCGACCGCGACAACGCGTCCCATGCCGCAACGATCGTGGGTCACCCGATCACCGACGCTGAAGTCGGCGGTCGAGGGGGCCGTGATCTCCTGACGCTTGAAAGGGCTGGTAGCCAGAACGCGACGCTGGCCACTCTGGGATCGGATCACATTCCGAGCGTCCCTCATTCCGGGCCGGAAAACCAATTATCGGCGCGTCATCAGCCTTGTGCCGTCCAAGACCTTGCCCCAGACCGGGATCGGGCTCGGGCGCAAGGGGCCTGAGCCACTCATCCGCACGGAACCGGACCGGAGAGG
This sequence comes from uncultured Actinomycetota bacterium, assembly GCA_963740575.1. Taxonomy (GTDB): domain Bacteria; phylum Actinomycetota; class Actinomycetes; order Actinomycetales; family Kineosporiaceae; genus CAVUET01. Next base: position 1,492,753 of record CAVUET010000003.1, read on the forward strand.
GCCGCGGGGCCGGATCCGGGCCGGATCCGGGCCGGATCAGGGCCGGATCAGGGCCGGATCAGGGCCGGATCAGGATCGGATCAGGATCGGATCACGATCAGATCACGATCAGATCAGGTCCGGGATCTCGGTGACGTCGTACCAGAGCAGGTCGCAGGCCTCGGCCTCATCGAGCAGGAACTGCGCATCGTCGTCGCCTGCGCCGGCGGCCGGCAGGGCTGCCACCGCCGCGGTCACGGTCGCCTGGGCCTCGGGCTCGTCCACGTGCACGCTGGCGATCCACGCCAGTGGAACCTTCCCGTCCACGGTCACCGCAGAGCGCGGACCGGCCGCCGGATGAACCGTCTCATCGGGGACATCGGCGGCCACCACGACCCGTCGCGACGGTGCGGCCGGGTCCACGGCCAGCAACTGCAGCGACGCCTGTGCGGCCTCGGTCAGCGCGGCGTACTCGAGCTCTTCCTGATCTCCCGCGATGTACCACTCGCGGATCGCCGGGGTGACCGCGTGCGCGAGCAGGGCCTGCCCACCGGCCGGAGCGATCACCTCGGCGGCCTGCGCGGCGCTCAGCACCGGCAGGGTCATCGGCAGGTAGACACGCATCAGCCGGCCTCTCCGAGAATCCGTTGCCGCGGATCCGGCGCGGGAAGGTGCCGAAGGGGTTCGGGATCGGTCAGCGCCTGCGCCGAGGTGCGCAGCGACACCTCGAGCACGCGCCGGCGGCGGTTGGCGGCCATCAGGTTGGAGCCGATCGCCTCGAGATCCTCCGGACCCGGGCCGAGCACCGTCACCGTCGTCCCCTTCGCGTGCACTCTCGCCACCTCGCGCAGGCAGCGCCGGGTGACCCGGATCCGCCATCGCCGCTCGGCCCTGGCCCGCCAGTGGTCGGGGCGGTCGAGCGCGAACGAGACCATTGGCGCGAGAACGTACACCTCGCTCAACCCGAGCCCCGCGGCCAGGTCGACGTTGGTGGACGACCACGCCCCGCCGTCCACGTAGCGGTGCGTGCCGATGGTCACCGGCGCGTACCAGCCGGGGATGGCGCAGGACGCCATCACCGCGTCGGCCAGTTCCGCCGCAGGAGCGCCCGGGGCGCCGAAGATCGTCCGGGCGCCGGACTCGTAGTTCATCGCGATCGCCCTGACGCCGGGGTGCGGCGCCCAACCGGACGGGACCACCCCGCGGACCAGCCGCCCGACGGCGGCCAGCGAACCCCGGCCCTGCGGCAGCAGCGCCGCCAGCACCGCCGTCGGCGGCAGCCGGCGCAGGTTACCCACGTTGCGGGTGACCAGGCCGAGGTGGCCGGGCACCGGTCGCGGACGGGGCGGCAGCGCGCCGCCGGTCGCGGAGTCGTAGTCCCAGTCGACCTCGGCCAGCGGACCGGCGGCCGAGGCGTCACCGATCTGATGGGCCCGCAGCTGCGCGGTCGAGACCCCCGCGCCGAGCAGCGCCGCCGTCAGCGACCCCGCCGAGGTACCGATGATCACCTCGGCGTCCCGCGCGTCCAGGCCGCGCACCTGCTCGAGCGCGGTCAGGGCGCCGACCATCCAGGCCCCGCCGAGCACGCCACCACCGCCGAGTACCAGCCCCCACCCGGAACTCACCGCACTGCCTCCACCATCTCGGCCAGGGAATCCGTGATGCACTGCGCCAGCACGTCGAGGTCGGACATCGCCTCGCGGTCGCCGTTCAGGCCGAAGTACACCCCGCCGTCGTACGACGTCAGCCCGATGCTCAACGCCTGACCGCGAGCCAGCGGGATGGCCGGGTACGAGGCGAGCATCCGCGACCCCAGCAGGTACAGCGGCAGTTGGGGTCCGGGCACGTTGGTGATCACCACGTTGAACATCCGCCGGGACAGCCCGCTGGCGACGCGGGCGCCGAGCGAGTGCAGCGTGGGCGGCGCGAAACCGGCGATCCCTGCGATCGCGGGGGCGTCGACCGCCTGGCCCGCCTCGCGGTGCGCCATGGTCTGGTAGGCGATCTGGTACAGCCGGACCAGCGGGCTCGGTTCCCCGGTGGGCAGATCCACCAGCAGGGACGCGACCCTGCTGCCGACGGCTCCGGCATCGGCGGGGCCCTCGGCGCGCACGCTCATCGGCACCAGAGCCCGGATCACGCTCTTCGCCGGGACGGGTTCCCCGCGGGTCAGCAGCCAGGTCCGCAGCGCGCCGGCGAGGACCGCCAGGACGACATCGTTGACGCTGATCACGACGCTCGGGCGTCCCGGGCGTCGGGTGCCCGCGCGGGCACCGGTGCCGCTCCGGCCGCTCGGAGCGTCGTCCGTCGGCGCCGCCGGGCTGGGGGCCGCCGCGCTGGCGGCTGCCCCGGGGTTGGCCGCCGCGGTGATGCCGGTCGCGTTGGCCGGTGCGCCGCTTCTGCTGTGCCTGTGCCTGTGCCTGTGCCTGTGCCTGCGGCGATGGTGCCCTCCGTCCCGGACGTGCCTGCCGCCCGGTCACGAACCGTCGCGCGACCTGCCGTGCCGAGCGCCGACACGCGCGCACGCCGCTTGCGCCGGGGCCCCTCGCCGCCGTAGTTGCGGATGCGCCGGTAGTCCTCGAGGTCGGTGGCGACCATGGCGAACCGGCGGTAGGCGGAGATCTCCGGGTTGAGCGGGCTGTGCGGGACAGGCCGGGTGGCTGTCCGGGCGGCATTCGCCAGCCCGCCGAGGGCACCGAGCACCTTGCCCGTGGTGGCCCGCACGTCCTCGACGCCGGACCGCATCGTCTCGATGATCGCCTGGGGGCGGCGGACCGAGTCGGCGACCGCGCTCACGAGAAGCTCCACAGACGTCGGTTCTCGGGCCGGATGCCATGGATGTGACGGCTGCTGGCGGGTGTGCCGGTCATCGTCGAGGACCACGTGGCCCAGGTCGACCGCGTGCACGCCGTCCACGAGCGCCTGGTGGACCTTGGTGACCACGGCGAAACCGCCGCCCTGCAGGCCCTCGACCAGGATGAGCTCCCACAGCGGCCGGGATCGGTCCAGGTGCCGGGCCTGCATGCGGGCCACGAGTTCCTGCAACTGAACCAGGGAGCCCGGACGCGGCAGGGCCGACCGGCGGACGTGGAATCCGATGTCGAAGCTCTCATCGTCGACCCATACCGGGTTGGCCAGCCGCCCCGGCACCCAACGGATTCGCTGCCGGTAGCGAGGGATCAGCGCGATCCGGGCCTCTACGTGCTTGACCAGCCGCTCGTAGCTGAACCCCTCGCCGGGCGTCTGGAAGATCATGGTGGACCCGACGTGCATTGCCGTCGTCGGCTCCTCCAGGTAGAGGAAGGAGACGTCGAGCGGGGACAGCCGGCTGGTCATCGCCCCTCCTCACCCTCGCGGCTCGCATCGACCCGCTGACCGGTGATCCTGAGCCTGAACGCCGCGTTCGATGGACCGGGACCGGCGAACGGCCGGGACGGCTCGGACGGAACGGCAGGTGACAAGGATCACGGTAGCGGTCGGACGCTCTTCGATCCTGTCACGGTGCCCGGCTGATGAGGGATCGGGGCGACTGCTGCCGGTTTCTCGACTGCGGTTTCTCGACTGCGGTTTCTCGACTGCCGGTTTCTCGACTGCCGGGTCAGCGCAGCGGGATGCCCAGCAACACCTCGAGTTCGGCGGCGGTCTCGTCGTAGCTGCTGTGCAGAACACCGACCATGCCGGCCGCGACGGCCCCGGCCACGTTGTGGGGCAGGTCGTCGACCATGACGCACTGCTCGGCTGGCAGGCCGAGCCGGTCGGCGGTGAGCGTGAAGATCCGGCTCTCAGGCTTGCGCATGCCGACCTCGCCAGAGATGACGACGGCATCGAACATGCCCTGCCAGATCTGCTCCGGATACTCGTTGCCCCAGGAGTTCGACAGCAGTGCGGTCCGCACGCCCGCGGCCCTGACGCGATGGACGAGGTCGGTCATCCGCTCGTCGAGGCTGACCAGCCCGGTCAGCATCCGGGTCAGCAGCCCAGGACCGGCGACCGGCGACCCCCGCTTGGCCAGCTCGGCGGCCAGTGTGGCCTCGAACTCGGCCACGCTCAGCTCACCACGCTCGAGCCGGTGCACCGGCGAGTTCCCGGCCGGCCCCTGGTCTGCGGCCTGTTCCAGCTCGGCGACGCTGATGCCGTGCCCGCCGTCCTCACCACGACGCCCGACCCATTGGGCCATCACCTCGCGGAAGTGGTCGACGTCCACCTGGTCGCTGCGGGCCCAGGAGGCCATCGCGCCGTCGAGCGACGCGGTGAGGACGCCGCCCCAGTCCACGACCAGGCCACGCAGCATGGGCCCGTCCCCGCCGCTGCCAGAAGCCCGGCTGTCCGGTTGCCTCCCATCGGGAGGCAGCTGCTCTGCTGACGTCTCGTCCGGTTGGTCACCCACCCGGTCATGCTAAGCACGGCGCGCAGCGGCCGAACGTGAGGTCGATCCCATCGAGGCCGGCGCGCGGCGCCAGCGCCGGCCCGGTGGACCGGCATCGGCCGCAGCGCCACCGGCACCGACCGCCAGGTCAGCGGCCAGCCCCGCCAGGGCCTGCCGAGCACGTGACTGCGGTGCCACCTCGAGCAGCGTCCTGCCGGCGAGCATCGCCGAGTCGTAGGCAGGCCGGTCGTCCGGGATCAGCACCGGGGCGGTCACTCCCGCATACCGAGCGAGCGTGCGGGCAACCTGCCGCTCCGGGTCGGCGCCCACGGCGGCGCTCCTGACCCTGGTCACGACCGCATGCACCTGCGCACCCGAAGCGCGCAGCGCGGCGAGGTCCTGCCAGCCCCGGACGAAGCGCTGCAACCCGATCGGATCCGCACAGCCAACGGCGAGAACGACATCCGCCGCCTGCAGCGCGGAGAGGGTGGCACCGTTGCGGCGCGGGGCGGCCGCATCGAAGCACACCTCCTCGTCCGTCTCGAGCCCGAACCCGCAGTCCACCACCGTCCAGCCTGCGACCTGCCGGGCGCACTGCCAGACCAGCTCCAGTCCGGAGGCGCGCAGCTCCGGCCACCGGGACGGGTGCGGGATGCCGGTGAGCAGCCTCAGACCGGGCAGCACATCAACTGCCAGCGCGGTCAGGCGCGCGGGGTCGAGCAGACCCTGGTTAGCCGCCCGGACGGCTGCCGCCAGGCCCGCGGATTCGTCCAGCAGGGCAAGGGACTGCGCGATACTCGGGCCGTAGGTGTCCGCGTCCAGGAGCAGGGTCGGCTCGCCCAGCCGGGCCAACTCACTGGCCACGCCGATCGCGACACTGGTCCGTCCGGGCGCGCCGACCGGCCCCCACACCGCGATGATCCGCCCCTGGCTCCCGGGCACCGATCCAGCCGGCGCCCGGGGCGGGTCGTATCCGGCATCGCCGTCAGACTCAGCTGGATCGTGGTCGGGGTCCGGCTGCTCGGCGCCAACGACCGTCGGGTCGGACCCGGCCACGGCGGGCAGGGCATCGGCCGGGTCCGCGATCGCCTGAGGCCGAGACCCGGACCAGCCCGGCCGGCCGTGCCCGGGGTCGTCGCCGGCCGCGACGGCCGCGAACAGGCGCTCGGCCACGCGCTCGGGGGCGGCGTCCGCGGGCAGCACCTCGACCACGCCGAGCAGCCGCAACCGTGGCACGGCGGCCGGATCGTCCCGTCCGGCCAGCCCGACAACGGCGACGCCGGCACCGCGCAGCCGGGCCACGGCCTCGCGGTCCAACCGGCCCAGATCCGCCGAGACGATCGCTGCCCGGGCCAGCCCGGTCGCGGCCGCCGCCAGCAACTCGGCGAGATCCGCGCACCGGCGGACAACTCGCAGGCCGAGTGCCGGCCGGTCCAGCGCAGCCACCAGCCGCGCCTCGCCCTGCCCCGTCACGGCGAGCAGGACCGGTAGAACCGGCTGGTCAGCCACGGCTGCCCGCCGCGGCTGACGGGGCGGGGATCAGGGCCAGCCGGGCGCCGTTGGCGAGCGCGTCGAGCACGGCGCGTACCGCAACCTCATCCAGCAGAACCTGTACTGAGGCGCCCTGCGACAGCGACAGGCCGCTGCTGACCGGAGTCACAGTCGCCACCTCAGCAGCCCGGGCCAACAGGACCGGCGGCCGGTACGTGGTCTCACCCGTGCCGGGATCCCGCGCCGAGGACCACACGTCGACCCACGATCCCGGACGAAGCTGGGCGGGCAGCGAACTCTCGATCGGGATGCTGACCGGTCGGGTTCCCGTGGTCGTACCGGTGCCGATCGCCGACACCGGGATCAGCTCACCGGCCTGCACCGTGCGCAGCACGGTGGCCCGGGGTGGAAGCGGCCCGTCCGGGCCGAGATAGCCGGCCACCGAGGAGCCCAGGTGGACCCGGACCACGCGCAGGTCGTCCACGTCCAGCGGGCGGCCGGAGACCAGCGTGGTGGCGGCCGCGTATGCGGGCACGGTCCGGTCGGCCGCTGCGATGACCCGGGCCCCGAGGGCGACCGACGCCAGCACGATCAGGACGCCCACGATCAGCCGGGTGTCGCGCCAGGACGGTCGCCGCAGCCTGACCGGCGCGTCGGATCCGGCCCGTGCAGACCCCACTCGTGCAGACCCCGCCCGTGCAGACCCCGCCCGTGCGGACCCCGCCCGTGCGGACCCGGCCCGCGATGAACCCGCGCTCCCCTGTGCCAGCACGTCACCCACCGAACCTCCTCGGCGCTCCCCATGTCCCCGTGCGGCCCGGGCCGTGGCCCTGCCACCTCACGTCGATGATGATCATCCTGGCAGATCCGGTGTCACGGTCCGGGCTGACATCCACAGGTGCGCAACCGTGCCGCCTCCCGCCGGAGGGGCTGTGGACAACCGTGATCCACCGGCGGGCGGACGTGCCAGACTCCGGAAGGGTCCGGCGAGCGCTCTGCCGGTCACGTCGAGCACAGCGGGAGGTACAGGTGCCGCCGCGGTTCCTCCAGTTGGCGGATGTCGCCGAGATCCTCAACGTCTCGGCGGTGCAGGCCCGGGCCCTCGTCACGTCCGGCGAGCTACCGGCGATCAAGGTGGGCGGCCGCGGGCAGTGGCGGATCGAGGCGACGGAACTGGAGGCCTACATCCAGCGGAAGTACGCCGAGACCCGGGCCATGGTCGAGGCCCGGCCGCGCCGCGCCGACGCCGACAGCGACCTCGACGCCGAGGACGGTCCCCGGGACAGCCTCTGAGTCACATCCCGTCGCGCTCGCTGCGGATCAGCAGCATCGCGGCGAGCGGTACGGCGCGGACCCCGAGCACGGCGTCCTGCCTGCGCGGCTCATCGGCCGGATGCAGGGCGAGATCGACGTGATCGGCGCCGACGCGATCGATCGTCCCGACCAGGGTCTGGCCGGAGCGCAGGCGCATCGCGACGGTGGCCCGAGCCGTGGCCAACGCCCGGAGCACGACGGAGAGCCGTAGTCGGCGCGCGACCACTCCGGGCGCGGCGGCACCGCGGGACAGGCCCGTCAGCGAACCGATCGCGAGCACTGGGACGAGGCACTGCCTGCGGCCGCCCGGGCCTGACCGTAACAGCAGCCAGTCGGCTCCCGCATCGACCAGTACGCCCTCGATCCAGTCCCCGTCGACGAGGTGGCACGCCAGCCGCGATCCGGTCTGCGCCCGGAGGCGATCGGTGAGCGTGATCGCGGCGCGTTCGGCCCGGACCTGATCGGCCAGGTCGGCCTCGAACGCGAGCCTGTTCTGCGCCTCGGCCGCCGCTTCGAGGTCGGCGAACAGGGCATCCCATCGCACGGTGATCACGATAGTCACGGCCCGGCCGGAGTGATCATCTCCATCCACAGGGGCCGTTCATGATCTGGACAGCCTCCCACTGATCCACTTGGATGTCGTCATCAAACGTCAGCAAACGACATCAAACTTAAAGAAACGCGTGGATCGGGGTAGGGGATGGACAGGTATGGATGGCAGCTGCCGACCGGGCGGGGCTCAGCAGTCAGCCGGCTGCGGGTCGCCGCAGCCGCGGCGGCGCTGCTCGTCGCCTGGATGGCGCTGGTGCTCTCGCTGGCCGCGGCCACCCGCTCGGCCTGGGCGGCGATCCGGGCGTCGGGACCGGCTCGTCCCGAGGACGCCATCGGCATGCTGACCGGTTGCTGCGGCCTGGCGATCGGCCTCTGGCTGGCAATCGCGACGCTGTCCACCCTGCTCGCAACGCTTCGCCCGCGCGGGGTGCTCGGCGCCCTGGCCACTGCGATATCGCGCCGGCTCGCACCACGCAGCCTCCGCCGCGCGGTGACGCTCGCGGTCGGCATCACCCTCCTCGGCGCGCCCCTATCGGCGACCGCCGCTCCTCACCGCGGCGCCGGGACGGCCGGCGGGAGCCTCGCGGTCAGCGGGATCGCCGCAGGCCCTGCGGACGCACCTGCGGCCGGGGCGGCCGGGGCGAGCGGGGCCGGGCTGACCGGGGTGAGCGGGGCCGCGACGGCCGGCGGGGGCCTCGATCCCAGCTGGGCCGCGGTCCCCGTCCCGCCGTCGCGATCGAGAGGCGAACCGGTCGGCGCCGTGGTCGTGCGCCGCGGGGACACGCTGTGGGACCTCGCTGCCCGGCATCTCGGGTCGGGTGCCGGCACGGCCGAGATCGCCGCGGAGTGGCCGCGCTGGTACGCAGCGAACCGGTCGGTGATCGGCCCCGACCCGGATCAGCTCGTGCCAGGTCAGCACCTGCGGCCCCCGGCCCGGGAAGGCCGGCACGACGGCAGGTCCGCGAAGGGTTCGGGAGGCGGGTCGTGAGCCTGGCAACCAGCTTCGAGGTACCGCCGCTGCGCAGGCTGCCGGTGCCGCAGGCAGCACCCCGGCCGGCGCTCCGGCTGATCGGCCCCGAGTCCCGCGCGGTGGCCCCGACCCAGGGCACGCTGGCGCTGTCCGCGGTCGAGCCGGCGGCTGCGAACCCGCCGGTGGGCTGGGACGGCGAGGACGACGACTTCGCCCGCCCCCGGCGAACCCCGGCCCAGGCCCTGCCCGAGCCGCGTCGATGGGCGGCGCAGTTCGTGCGCGCCGCGGTCGAGGTCACGGCGGGGATCCGGCCCCCCAGCCAGCTCGTGCGCTGGACCAGCGAGGAGGTTCAGGCAACGCTCGCCCGCCGGGCCACGCTGGCGGTCCGGGCGGCTCGGGCGGCCGGGCGGGCGCCGGTGACCACGCCGAGGCCGGTGCCGTGCCGGGTCGTGGTGCGCTCGGCACGGGCCTGCATCCCCCGCGACGGCGTCGCCGAGGTCAGCCTCGTCGTCTCCGACGGGTCCCGGCTGCGGGCCGTCGCCGTCAGGCTGGACGGGCTGGACGGCCGGTGGCGGGCCACCGCGCTGGAGATCGGCTGACCGGTGGACCCGGTCGCCGGCGCCGCGCGGAACCCGCTAGCGGTTGCGCTTGCGCGAGGCGCGGCGCTGGGCCCGGTTGGTTCCCGAGCCCACGCGTGGAGCGGTCCCCCCGCCGTTCCCGGCGGCCTCGTCGTCGGCCCGGGTCTCGACCCCGGCCTCGCCGTCCACGCTCGGGGCGCTGTACTGCAGGTGCGCCGGACGCTGCGGTTCCACCAGACCCTTGGCCACCAGCACCTGCGGAGCCGCGGCGGCTTCCTCGGCCTCCCCCTCGGGCGGTGCGACCTGCACCTCGAGGTTGAACAGGTAGCCGACAGACTCCTCCTTGATCGCCTCGGTCATGGCCTGGAACAGCAGGAAGCCCTCGCGCTGGTACTCGACCAGCGGGTCGCGCTGCGCCATCGCGCGCAGCCCGATGCCCTCCTGCAGGTAGTCCATCTCGTACAGGTGCTCGCGCCAGTTGCGGTCGAGCACGGACAGCACGACGCGACGCTCCAGCTCGCGCATGACCTCATCGCCGATCTCCGCCTCGCGACGGTCGTAGGCGACGTTCGTGTCCGCGCTCAGCTCCGCGATGAGCATCTCCTGCGAGATGCCGGACCGCCCGTCCGCCTCCTGCTCGACGTCCTCGACGGTGATCCCGACCGGGTACAGCGTCTTGAGCGCGTTCCAGAGCTGGTCCAGGTCCCAGTCCTCGGCGTACCCGTCGCTGGTCGCCGCGACCACGTAGGCCTTGATCACGTCGTCGATGAAGTGCCGCACCTGCTCGTGCAGGTCGGCGCCCTCGAGCACCCTGCGCCGCTCGCTGTAGATCACCTCGCGCTGGCGGTTCAGCACGTCGTCGTACTTGAGCACGTTCTTGCGGATCTCGAAGTTGCGCGCCTCGACCTGGCCCTGCGCGCTGGCGATCGCGCGGGTCACCATCTTGTGACTCGATCGGCACGTCGTCCGGGATCTTGGCGGCGTTCAGGAACGACTCCACCATGCCGGAGTTGAACAGGCGCATCAGGTCGTCGGTCAGCGAGAGGTAGAAGCGGCTCTCGCCGGGGTCGCCCTGCCGGCCGGACCGCCCGCGCAGCTGGTTGTCGATCCGCCGGGACTCGTGCCGCTCGGTGCCGAGCACGTACAGCCCGCCGAGCCCGACCACCTCGTCGTGCTCGGCCGCGACGGCCTCCTGTGCCTGCTTCATCACGTCCGGCCAGGCGGCCTCGTACTCCTCGACGGTCTCCACCGGGTCGAGACCGCGATCGTTCATCGCGGCGACGGCCATGAACTCCGCGTTGCCGCCGAGCATGATGTCGGTGCCACGCCCGGCCATGTTGGTGGCCACCGTGACCGAACCCTTGCGGCCGGCCTGCGCGACGATCGCGGCCTCACGGGCGTGCTGCTTCGCGTTCAGCACCTCGTGCCGGATCCCGCGCTTGGACAGCAGCTCGGACAGGTACTCGCTCTTCTCCACGCTGATGGTGCCGACCAGGACCGGCTGGCCCCTCCGTGTGCCGGCCCACGATGTCGTCGACCACGGCCTCGAACTTGGCGACCTCGTTCTTGTAGACGAGGTCCTGCTCGTCGGCCCGGATCATCGGCATGTTCGTCGGGATCGGGACGACCCCGAGCTTGTAGATCGACATGAACTCGGCGGCCTCGGTCATGGCCGTACCGGTCATGCCGGAGAGCTTGTCGTACATCCGGAAGTAGTTCTGCAGGGTGATCGTGGCGAGGGTCTGGTTCTCGCTCTGGATCTGCACGCCCTCCTTGGCCTCGATCGCCTGGTGCATGCCCTCGTTGTAGCGGCGTCCCGCCAGCAGCCGTCCGGTGTGCTCGTCGACGATGAGCACCTCGCCGTCCAGGACGACGTAGTCCTTGTCCCGCTTGAACAGCTCCTTGGCCTTCACCGCGTTGTTCAGGAACCCGACCAGCGGGGTGTTCACGCTCTCGTAGAGGTTCTCGATGCCGAGGTAGTCCTCGACCTTCTCGATGCCGGACTCGAGGACGCCGATCGTTCGTTTCTTCTCGTCGACCTCGTAGTCGCGATCCCGCTTCAGGCGCTCGACCAGCTTGGCGAACTCGGTGTACCACTTCTGCGGCTGGTCGGACGGGCCGGAGATGATCAGCGGGGTCCGCGCCTCGTCGATCAGGATCGAGTCGACCTCGTCGACGATCGCGTAGTAGTGGCCGCGCTGGACCAGGTCGGCCGACGCCCACGCCATGTTGTCGCGCAGGTAGTCGAACCCGAACTCGTTGTTCGTGCCGTAGGTGATGTCCGCCGCGTACTGCTCGCGTCGCTGCTCGGGCGTCATCTGGGACAGGATGCAGCCCACCGACAGGCCGAGGAAGCGGAAGACCCGGCCCATCAGCTCGGACTGGTAGGACGCCAGGTAGTCGTTGACCGTGATGACGTGCACGCCCTTGCCGGACAGCGCGTTCAGGTAGGCCGGCAGGGTGGCGACCAGCGTCTTGCCCTCACCAGTCTTCATCTCGGCGATGTTGCCCAGGTGCAGCGCGGCGCCGCCCATCAGCTGGACGTCGAAGTGACGCTGGCCGAGGGTGCGCTTGGCGGCCTCCCGCACGCTGGCGAACGCCTCCGGCAACAGGTCATCCAGCGATTCACTCTCCAGCCGGGACCGGAACCGGTCGGTCTCCTCCCGCAGCTGGGCGTCGGTGAGCGCGCTGAAGTCCTCCTCGAGTGCGTTCACCTGCGCAGCCAGCGCCTGCAGCTTCCGGAGTGTCCGGCCTTCGCCGGCACGCAGAAGCTTCTCGACGATCTTCACGGGTGTCTCCCAGCACTCGAACTCAGCTTGACCCGCGGCGGCGGATGCGCCACTCGCCGGGCATGACGATCAGGGGCGCCCGAAGGTGCCCAGGCCATCGTAGACACGCGGGAGGCCAGGTACGGTACGCGCGGGACCGGTACCGCAGGCTCAGTGTCGGTTCCCACCCGTGGCGCGGGGCGCGTCGCGGCGAGTTTGCCCGGCAGCGGGCAGAGAAGGCAGGCTCACCCGGTGGACATCCCGCCCTGGGCGCCCGAACTCACGGACGGCGTCGTGACCCTGCGCGGACACCACTCCGGCGACATCGAGGGCGTCCTCGCCCAGGGCCGGGACCCGCAGATGCAGCGCTGGACGACCGTGCCGATCCCGTACGAGTGGCGGGACGCCAAGGAGTGGATCGACAGCCGGCCGCAGCAGTGGCGCGAGGGCCGGTGCCTGACCTTCGCGATCGAGACCGGCGGCCGGTTCGCGGGCTCGGTGGACGTGCGCCCCGACGGGCGCGCCGCTGCCGAGATCGGCTACGGGCTGGCGTCCTGGGCACGCGGTCGCGGGGTGGCCAGCGGGGCGTTGCGGCTGGTCATGCCCTGGGCCCTGCAGACCCTGGACCTGGAGGTCCTGCACTGGATGGCCGCCGCTGGGAACTGGCCGAGTCGCCGGACCGCGTGGGCCGTCGGCTTCCGGGTCGAGGGGCTGGTCCGCGGCCTGCTGGCGGATCGGGGTGGCCGTCAGGACGGCTGGATCGGGTCGATCCGCAACACCGACCCGCTGCGGCCGGCGCACCCGTGGTACGACCCGCCCCTGCTGGAGTGCGACGGGGTCCGGCTGCGGCCGCACCGCGCCACGGACAGCCACCGGATCGTCGAGGCGGCCAACGACCCGCTCACCCAGGCGTGGTTGCCGGCGATCCCGGCGGGGTACACCGGCGACGACGCAGCGGCGCACCTGGAGGACGTCCGCGAGCAGCAGGCCAGCGGGCAGTCCCTGTTCTGGGCGATCACCGACGACGAGGAGGACCTGATCGCGGGGGAGATCGGCGTCTTCGGGCTGGCCGGGCCGGCCCGCTCGGGTGAGCTGGGGTACTGGGCCCATCCCGACGCGCGGGGTCGGGGTCTGACCAGCCGCAGCGTCCGGTTGGCCGCCGAGCACGCCCTGCGGCCGGCTGACGCGGGCGGCCTCGGCCTGCGCCGGCTGGTGATCCGGGTGGCCACCGGCAACCCGGCCTCGCAGCGGGTCGCGCTGAACGCCGGCTTCCGCCCGGCCGGGCTGGACCGGAACGCCGAGGCGCTGCGCGACGGCACCCTCGCCGACCTGTACCGCTTCGACCTCACCCACGCCGACGTCGGAACGGCAGGCCGGTGAGCCGCCGGGTCCAGCCCGAGCTCGCACTGCCGGCCGGTTTCCACCTGCGCGCGTGGCGGGCCGATGACGCGGCCGGGCTGATGCTGGCCATGCGGGACCCCCTGGTGCAGCGGTACGCGGGTTTCGTCATCCACGACCGCCCGGAGGCGATGGTGATGGCGCAGCGGAACGCGGCGGCCTGGGGCGGCGGCGACGGCGCTGCCTGGGTGGTGTCCGACGCCGGCGGTCAGCTGCTCGGATCGCTCCGGTTCTCGATCGCCGACCGCGACCTCGGCTGCGGCACGGTCGGGTACTGGCTGCTCGCCCCGGCGCGCGGGTACGGGGTGATGACCGCCGCGGTGCGGGGAGGGACCGACATCCTGCTCAGGCGGGCCGGCTGGCACCGGATCGAGCTGCGGCACGCGGTGGAGAACGAGCGCTCGTGCTCGGTGGCGCGGCGTTGTGGCTACCAGTTCGAGGGCGTTCTGCGGGACGGGATGCGCTACCCCTCGGACGGGCGCTGGTCGGACGAGCACCTGCACGCCCGGCTGGCGTCCGACCCCGAGCCACGACCCTGATCGGCGCTCACCCGGCCACGATGACGGCTGAGCCCGCGGAGGCTGGGCTCAGCGGGGCTGGGCTCGCGGAGGCTGAGCTCACCGTGGCGGCGAGCGGACCGGCCAGGTCCCCACGCGGCTCCACCACGACGTCGTTCAGGCCGAGCCAGCCGGCCAGCATGGCCAGCTCGTCGGCGAGCTCCTCGGCGACGTCCGGCCCGGCCCCGGGTTCGGCCCAGGCGGCACGGACCCGGAGCGCGCCGCCGCCGGCACCGAGCCGGTCGGCCTTCAGATCGACCCGCGCCACCAGGCGGTCGCCGAGCAGGAAGGGCAGCACGTAGTAGCCGTGCACGCGGCGCGCGGCCGGCGTGTAGATCTCCAGCCGGTAGCGGAACCCGAAGACGGCCTCGGTCCGAGCGCGCTCCCACAGCAGGGAGTCGAACGGCGACAGAAGTGCGCGGGCCTCGATCCGGCGCGGCACCCGCGCCTCCCGGTGCAGGTACGCCGGACGCGACCAGCCGTCCACCGTCACCGGGTACAGCTCGCCGGACTCGACCAGTTCGGCCACGGCGGTCCGGGTCTGCAGGACGCCGAGCCGGAAGTAGTCCCGCAACCACGGCTCGGCGGCCACCCCGTGGGCCCGGGCCGCGATGGACACCAGCTCCCGGACGGCGTCGGCGGAATCGAGGTCCGGGGCAGCGGCGACCGCAGGCGGGAGAACGCGTTCGGGCAGGTCGTACCGCCGCTCGAACTGAGCCGTCCGCCCGGCCGAGGAGATCTCGCCCGCCCAGAACAGGTACTCGATCGCCCGCTTGCTGTCCGACCAGTTCCAGCCCCACGCGGTGCGCGTGCGCGAGCCGGACGGAGCCAGGGCCCGCTCGACCTCGGCCGAGGTCATCGGACCGTGCTGGGCGACCTCGGCGAGCACTGCGTCGATCAGCCGCGGGTTCTCCCCCACGATCCGCCGCATCCCACCCCAGGCCTCCTGATGCGCCTTGGCCATCCGGAAGCGCAGCAGCCGGTGCGTGCGCGGGGCGATCAGCGAGGCCTCGTGGGCCCAGTACTCCACCAGGCGCCGGGGTGGCCGGGACATCGCCTGGTCCAGCAGGGTGCGCGGGTAGTCCCCGAGCCGGCTGAACACGGGCAGGTAGTGGCTGCGGGACAGTACGTTCACGGAGTCGATCTGCAGCACCGCAACGGTGTCGAGAACCCGCTGCACGTGCCGCATCCCGATCGCCCCGGCCGGCCTCGGCCGACCGAAGCCCTGCGCGGCCAGGGCCACCCGGCGGGCCTGGACGAGGCTGAGCCGGTCGCGCACGGCAGTGGTCACCACGCTTCGGATCCTGCCACCAGGTACCGACAGCTGGCACCGGCACACCGGTACCGAGATCTGGCACCGGCACCGGGCACCGGCACCGGCACAACAGCCGGGCGGATCGGGGCCCGCACCGACGCAGGGTGGCCGCCCGATCGGGGCGGCCACCCTGCGTCGGTCGATCTCAGCTGTGCGCTGTCACCGCGGGCACCTGCTCCTCGGCAGGGGCCGTCGTGCGCAGCCTGATCACGCCGTAGTTCCACCCCCGCCTGCGGTAGACCACGCTGGGCAGCCCGCTGCCGGAGTCGACGAACAGGAAGAAGTCGTGCCCGACGAGCTCCATCTCGTACAGCGCCTGCTCCAGCGTCATCGGCGGAGCCAGGTGGTCCTTGGAACGGATCACGACCGGACTCTGCTCGTCGATCACGGAGTGGTCGACCACGCCGTCACCGGTTGCCCCGTCCTCGATCACCTCGGCAGCCTCGGGCTCGGCCGTCACGGCGGCGGCGCCGCCGACCGCGGACCCGTTGCGCGCCGGGGCCTCGACACCGGGGTGCGCCTGCCGGACCGACGGCGGGGTCTGCCGCCCGTGATGCACCTTGCGACGGTCCCGGGTGCGGCGCAGCCGCTCGAGCAGCTTGCCGAACGCCAGGTCCAGCGCGACGGCGGGATCCTCGGCGCTGGCCTCTGCCCGGATCACCGGCCCCTTGTCCCGAACCGTGATCTCGACCTTCTCCGAGGTCGACGCCTGGCGCGGATTGCGCTCGTGCGATACCTCGACGTCCACCCGGTGGGCCCGGGGAGCCAGTTGGCCGATCTTGGCCAGCTTCTCCTCAGCAAGGCGGCGGAAACGTTCGGGTACCTCGGTACGCCGACCCGTGATCACGATCTCCACAGCAAGGACCTCCTGTCGCTCGCTCGACGGATGCGCCCCGCGGGCGTCACCTCGACCTCGCGGCTTCCCCCCGGTCAC
The DNA here is from genome assembly GCA_963740575.1 of uncultured Actinomycetota bacterium. GTDB lineage: Bacteria > Actinomycetota > Actinomycetes > Actinomycetales > Kineosporiaceae > CAVUET01. Next base: position 1,508,975 of record CAVUET010000003.1, read on the forward strand.
CGCCTACGGACGCGTCCCACAGACCCCACGCTAGTGCAGCGACGCCGCCCCCGGCACTACTCCGCGCACACGATCACACCCCTGCTCGCGCGGCGTCCGGCACACTGTGGCGGCGGCGAGGACGACGGCACCGGCAGACTCCAGGGCGCGGCACGCCTCGGCGAGCGTCGAACCGGTCGTGAGCACGTCATCCACGACGATGCAAGGGTTTCCGGGCACCAGTGGGACGGCACCGGGACGCACCCTCAGAGTGCCCGCGACGTTCTCTCGACGCTGCGCAGCCGACAACCGCGACTGGTCCTCACCGCGACCACGGACAGTGAGCACCGGCCCGATTCGGATCGGTACGTGCAGCCGTTCCCGCCGCAGTCGGTCACCGGCGAGAGCGGCGAGCCGCAGGACGAGGTCCTCGCCGCGAGCGCGCCGGGCACTGCGGCGGGTGGGCACCGGCACGATCAGGACGGGCCCGCCCGCGCCGCGGCAACCACTCAGGGCGGCCGCCAGCGACCCCGCCAGGGCGAGCGCCAGGGCCCGGGTCAGGTCGTGGCGGCCACGCTCCTTCCAGGACACGACCAGCCGTGCCACCGCACCGCCGTAGTCGGGCCCGCACCAGGCCGGCAGCCCCGGTCGCAGGGCCGGGGCGGTCACCCGTCGCGCCGAGACGAGCAGCCGTCCACGGCAGGTGCGGCACAGCGGCAGATCGGCGGCGCCGCAGCCGGGGCAGTCCACGGGAACCGCCAGGGACAGCAGCGAGATGAGGGCGGGCAGCGGGCCGTCGCGGGGCACGGCGCCCAGCCAAGCCGATCACCGCCTGGGCCGCGCGGCTGCTCGGCCCCGCTGTGCACAACCGCCCGAGCAGGCGGCTGTGGACGAGTCCGGATCGCCGATCCTGCGTCCGTTCGATCCTGCGTCCGTTCGATCCTGCGCCCGTTCGATGCTGCGCCCGTTCGATGCTGCGCCCGTTCGATCCTGCGCCCGTTCGATCCTGCGCCCGTTCGATGCTGCGCCCGTTCGATCCTGCGCCCGTTCGATCCTGCGCCCGTTCGATCCTGCGCCCGTTCGATGCTGCGCCCGTTCGATGCTGCGCCCGTTCGATGCTGCGTCCGTCAGCCGGGCATGGACGGCCAGGCGGCGGCGGCGATCCGCTCCCAGAAGGCCGTCGCCCAGCGATACACCCCGCCGTCACTGGCGCCGACGTAGATCTCCCCATTGCCGGCCGTGACGACCGCCGCACCCGGTAGGACCGCGGTGGCCTGTGTCTCACCGCCGACCTCGACCACCCACACCTGCTCCGGCTGACCGGCCCGGCGGCCGAGGACGACGACGTGCCGCTGGTCCTTCCAGGCCACGCTGCGGACGGTCAGCAGGTCGGGCAGCAGCGATGTGGGAGCCCCGAGCGCGACCGGCGCCTGGTCGGAGTCCCGCTGCACCCCGCAGGCGAACAGATATCCGACCGAACCGCGCTGCCCGGCCACCACCGCGCGAGTGCCGTCGCGGCTGATCCGCAGCGCGGTGATCCGCAACCCGGCGGGCCAGCCCACCGTCCGCACCACGATCTGCGGCAGGTCCGGGCGCCGGGCGAGAACGGCGCCACCCGGGGTGGCCTGCGCGGTCCAGACCCAGCCGATCGGATCGAAGCTCGGGGCCACCAGCTGACCAGCGGTGCTGACCAGCGTCACGGCCTTGCCGCCTGCGACCTGGTAGAGCAACCGGTTTCCACCGACCAGCGCGGCGTAGGCAGAGCCGTCGGATGCAACCGCAGGCCAGGCGACCCCTGGTACCGCCAGGCCGGCCAGGCCCGCGGGGGAGACCAGCTGCCGACCGTCCAGACGGGCCAGCTTCCCCTTCTCCACCACGACCGGCCAGTCCTCCGCCACCGGATTCAGGAGCAGCCTTGGACCCGGCTCAGCCGGCTTCCCCCCGGACGCCGAGAGCGCCGGGCCGGAGGTGATGTCGAAGCGAGCGCTCTCCACGGTGATCGCGACCTCGTCGATCGACACCTGCGAGACCGCCGGCTGCCGGGCCAGCGTGCTCTCCAGCTGCGCCTTGAGCATCTGCCGGTGCTCCGGGTCGGCCATCAGCGCCTCCCGGGTCAGGTCGACGGTGGCGACACCGTTCTGCACCGGGACAGAAGGTTGGGTCATCGCCGTACCGGTGGGTGCCCCGGTGGTCACCGCCAGGCCCAGCCAGGCCGGCGGCCCGGCCAGCACGGCCCGGACCAGCGTGGTCGGGGTCGCGGCGCCGATCGGGAACCAGCGGACGTCAGGCACCAGCCACGTCCCGGTCGGGTCGGCGAAGTAGACCGGAGGGTCCCAGTAGGTGCCCTCGAAGTCGGACCGGGTCATCAGGACGCCGTCGGCCAGCTGGTCGATGCGCCAGTTGCCGTTCACCGAGACCAGGCCGAAGGTGCGGTTCTCACGAGCACCCGGTGGCGCGATCGTGTAGTGGCCGCTGGCGTCGACCCGGGCGCTGACCGGGACGCTGAGCCTCACGTTCACCCGCGACCCTAGCGGCGCGGGGACGGGGACGACGCCGGGCGCCGCGCTCGCCCCTGCCGAGGGTGACGCCGCCCGGCCGGCGACGCCTGCCGCGGGCTCCTTCAGCCGGTGCCCGCTGGGGTCGTACACCGCGGTGCCCAGCTGCGACTCGGACTGGAACACCACCACGGAGCTGTCCGGCCGCCACGCCGACCGCCTGGACGGGGCGAGGTAGGTCCGGGCCTCCTGTCGATCGTTGCCGACATCGGCGGCGGCGCGCAGGAAGCCGCGGACGATCTCCTCCGGCGTGGCCCCCGGCGCCGGCGGGATCCCGTAGATCCGGACGAACGCGCCCGGGGCCTCACCGACCGACCGGCCGGGCAGCACCGGGCCGCCGGACGGGATCCGCGCACACCCGGCCAGCAGCAGGATCGGGACGGCGAGGACGGGTAGCAGCATCCGCACGGCGCTGCGCGGCGACCGCGTCCGACGACGCCCCCGATCCCATGGCCCACGACCGCGCCACCGGACGGCCGACTCAGCCCGCATGGCCGACGTCCTGCTCCGCGCGGTGGTGCTCGGGCACCCCGGCTGTCGTGCTGCCGGCCGCGGTGCCACCGGTCTGTTCGCCGCGCTCGTCGGGCGAGCCGGTGCCCGCCTGGGACCAGGGCAGGATCGGGCCCGGCACGGCGGACGCCACCGCGGGGAGGTTGCTGGGCAACCCGCCCGCGTCGTCCGGGACCAGCGGCAGCGGCGAGGAGGTGAGCACGACCCCGGCCCGGCGCGGCAGCGTGAGCCGGAAGTTGGCCCCCTCCCCCGGGCTGCCCCACACCTCGAGCCAGCCGCCGTGCAGGTGCGCGTCCTCGAGCGCGATCGCCAGGCCGAGACCGGTGCCGCCCGTGGTCCGGGCCCGGGCCGGGTCGGCCCGCCAGAACCGGTTGAACACCATGGCCACATCATCCGCGGACAGGCCGGCGCCGTGATCACGGACGGACACCGCGACCGCGTCCCGATCCGCCGCGACCGCGATCTGCACCCGGGCGCCCTCGCCGTGCTCGATGGCGTTGCCCACCAGGTTGCGCACGATCCGCTCGGCCCGGCGGGCGTCGATCTCCGCCTCGCAGGGGATCAGCGGTGCCTGGACCACCAGGCGGCCGCCGCGCCGCTCGGCCAGCGGCCCGAGACCCTCCACCACCCGGTGCACGACCTCGCGGACGTCGACCGGGTCGACCTCGAGCTGCGCGGCGCCGGCGTCGAACCGGCTGATCTCCAGCAGGTCGGCCAGCAGCGTCTCGAACCGGTCCAGCTGGGCCTGCAGCAGCTCGGCGCTCCGGGCCACCGCCGGGTCGAAGCCGTCGCGGGACTCGTACATCACCTCGCCGGCCATCCGGATCGTGGTCAGCGGCGTGCGCAGCTCGTGCGAGACGTCCGAGACGAACCGCCGCTGCACCCTGGACAGCTCCTCGAGCCGGTGGATCTGCCGTTCGAGGCTCTCGGCCATCTCGTTGAACGCCCGCCCGAGCCGGGCCAGGTCGTCGTTGCCCCTGACCTTCATCCGGCGGTCCAGGTGGCCGAAGGCGAGTTCCTCCGCCGTGCTCGCAGCCTGCCGGACGGGTGCCACCACCTGCCGGGTCACCACCATCGCGACGGCGGCCACGAGCAGAACCAGGAGCACGCCGCCGACCAGGAACGTCCGCTGCACCAGTTGCAGCACCTGGACCTCGCGGTCCATCCGGTAGATCAGGTACAGCTCGTACTTCCCGCCCGCCGCCGGGCCGAGGTTCACCATCGTGCCGACCACCACGGCCGGCACGGTCGCCCCGGAGGCACCGGCGTCGGTCAGCGGCAGCGCGACGTTCGTACTCGGCTGGTGGTTGGGTTCGTCGGTCACCCGCTGGCGCAGCGCGGTCGGGATCACCGAGTTGATCTCGGAGCGGGCCAGCCCGTTGGACGAGCGGCCGTTCACCGGTGTCGGGCCGGTGGCCCGGATCGACGGCAGCAGGACCACGATCCGCAGCGGCGCGTCAGCCGGACCGGCCAGCCGGTTGACCAGGTCACGAGCGAGCAGCCCGGGGTCGTTCGTGGCCTGGTAGCTCTGGATGAACGTGGTCGCGTCCTGGAACACCACGGCGGACTCGTTCTCGGCGCTCTGCCGGCGCGAGTCGACCAGGCCCGAGCTGATCCGGGCCAGCAGGAAGCTGCCGACTCCCGCGACGACGAGCAGGCCGAGCAGCACTGTGGTCGCGACCACCCGGATCTGGAGCGAGCCGCGCCAGCGGCCGCGGACGAGCCGCAACTGCCCCGGGCGGCGGACGGCCCAGCGCACCCAGGTAGGGCCCTGCAGGGCCAGCCGGGCGAGCGCCCGGAGCCGGTCCGGTGCTGCGGCACCGGGACGCCGGTCCGGTGCCGGCTGAGCGCCGCTGGGCTGGCCGGACACCTAGGCCGGGCCCGCCTTGTACCCCACGCCGCGCACCGTGATCACGATGTCGGGCCGCTCCGGATCGTTCTCGATCTTGGACCTCAGTCGCTGTACGTGCACGTTCACCAAACGGGTGTCGGCGGCGTGCCGGTACCCCCAGACCTGCTCGAGCAGAACCTCCCGGGTGAACACCTGCCAGGGTTTGCGCGCGAGCGCCACGAGCAGGTCGAACTCCAGTGGTGTGAGCGGAATCACCGAACCGTTCCGCCGAACGGAGTGCCCCGCGACGTCGATGGTCAGGTCTCCGATCTCGAGTTGCTCGGGTGTCGGCTCGTCGCTGCGCCGCAGCCGGGCCCGGACCCGCGCCACCAGCTCCTTCGGTTTGAACGGCTTGACCACGTAGTCGTCGGCGCCGGACTCGAGCCCGAGCACGACGTCGACGGTGTCGCTCTTGGCCGTCAGCATGACGATCGGCACGCCCGACTCGGACCGGATCTGGCGGCAGACCTCGATCCCGTCGCGTCCCGGCAGCATCAGATCCAGCAGGACGAGGTCCGGCCGGGTGGACCGGAACACCTCCAGGGCGCCCGAACCGTCCGCGCAGAAGACGGGATCGAAGCCCTCACCACGCAGCACGATCCCGAGCATCTCGGCCAGCGCGGTGTCGTCGTCGACGACCAGCACACGTCCCCTCATGCCCACATGGTGTCACCGGCGTCGCGCGCCGGGCACCCAGGGCACGAGGTTGGGGATCACCATCCGACCTGGCGGCGGGCGGGCATCCCGGCGCAGGTCACGTGCAAGGATGGGGCTTCCGCCTGGGCGGGAGCCGCCGGGACGAGAACGACGAGGGGGCCGGGCATGGCCGACGAGGGGCAGCGCCCCGGGCCGGACGAGGGGACGCCCGCTGGACCGCCGCCACAGTTCCCGCCGCCACCCGTACCGCAGCCACCCGATCCTGGCGTGGGCCAGCAGCCACCGGGATACGGGCCGCCACCCGCGTACGGTCAACCACCCGGGTACGGGCAGCAGCCCGGCTACGGCCAGCCACCCGCGTACGGTCAGCCACCCGGGTACGGGCAGCAGCCGGGCTACGGGCAGCAGCCCGGGTATGCGCAGCCGGGCTGGGGCGACCAGCCGGTGTGGGGCGGCCAGCCCGGATGGGGTGCGCCGCCCGGCGGTCCGCCCCAGGGCGCGCAACCCGGCTGGGGCGCGCCGCCGGCCTGGGTCGACGCCCGCCCGAAGCCCGGCATCATCCCGCTGCGCCCGATCACCCTGGGCGAGATCTTCGACGGAGCCTTCCAGGCGATCCGGACGAATCCCCGAACCATGATCGGGATGTCCGCGATCGTGCTGGCCGTCGTCACCGTGGTCGCGACCCTGCCCCAGGCGGCGATCCTGACCAGCCTGGCCGGCAACAACGTGCTGAACACGACCGGCCACGTCACGGCTCAGGACTTCGCGGACTACTTCGGGGGGCTGCTCGGCGCCACCGGCATCGCCACCCTGATCAAGGTCCTCGCCACGGTCGTGGTGACCGCGATGCTCGTGGTCGCCGTCAGCAGCGCCGTGCTCGGCGAGCGGATGAGCCCCGCGCAGGTCTGGGCCCGGGTCCGGCACCGTCTGCTCGCCGTGATCGGCGTGTCCCTGCTGACCACGATCGCGGCCACGCTGCTCATCCTGCTGCCGGTCCTGCCCGGGATCCTCGTCCTGGCCGCCGGATCCACGGCGGGCGGCGTCGCCCTGATCGTGCTCGGGCTGCTGGCCGGCATCGTCCTGGCCGTGTTCGTCAGCATCAAGTGGGCGCTGGCCAGCCCCGCCCTGCTGCTCGAGGAGGCCGGCATCAGCACGGCCCTGCGCCGGTCATGGCGGCTGGTGCGTGGCAGCTGGTGGCGGATCTTCGGGATCACCCTGCTGACCCAGATCATCGTCGGGATCGGCAGCTCGGTGGTCAGCTTCCCGTTCGGCATCGCCTCCGGGGTGATCGAGGCGACCTCCTCGGACCCGCTGGCCAGCTTCGGGCGCAACCTGCTGCAACTGCTCGTCAGCGGGGTCGGGGAGATCATCGCCGGCGCGGTCTTCTATCCGTTCGCGGCCGCCGTGACCACGCTGCTGTACGTCGACCTGAGGATGCGACGTGAGGGGCTCGACGTCGATCTGATCCGCGCCTCAGGCGGCGGTCCGTCCCGATGAGCCGCGGCCCCGCCCGGGCCTCAGGCCGGATCCTGATCGCGCTCGGGGGCGCCACGACGGCCGTCGTCCTGCTCGGCCTGCTCGGCGCCGCCGCGACCGCTGCCGGTCGCGCCGACGTCCCGGTGCAGCCGGACCGCGGACAGGCCCGCGCCTGGGCCGTGCAGGAGCTGTCCGGTCGCGAGTACCGCAACCCGGGCAACAACTGGATCTCGCGGGCCCTGCGGTGGGTGTTCCAGTTCGTCATGAACCACCTGCCGAACGGTCCCGGCTCGGGGATCGGGCTCGGCATCGTGCTGGCCGCTGTCCTGGCCGTGATCGCGGTGGCCGTCCGCCAGGCCGGCGGGCTGCGCAGGCAGCGGCGGGCCCGGACACCGGACGAGGTGTTCCAGGGCAGCCCGATGACGGCCGCGGACCACCGCCGGGCCGCCGAGCGGGCGGCGGCGTCCGGGGACTGGGCCACCTGCGTGCTGGAACGCTTCCGCGCGATCGTGCGCGAGCTGGAACAGCGCGCGCTCATCACCGTCCGGCCGGGACGGACCGCGGACGAGGCCGCGCGCGACGCCGGCGCCTGGCTGCCCGACCTGGCGGACGAGCTGATGGCCGCGGCCCGGGCCTTCGACGACGTCCGCTACGGCGACCGGCCGGCGACCCCGCAGGCGGCCGAGGGCCTTCGGCTGCTGGACGAGCGGGTATGGGCTGCGCGCCCCCGGCAGGAGGCCGTCGTCCAGGCCGGCCCGGCGGTGCCGACGTGACCGACCCGTCCCCGGTGGCGACCACGGTCACCGGCGCCGGGCCGTCCGAGCCGTCCGGCCCGGATACCCGGGAGCGCCTGCGGGCCCGCTGGCGTCAGTGGCGCTGGCCGCTCGTGGCCGCCGCCGCGGTCCTGCTCGGCGCGCTGGTCACCGCGGCGCTGACCCGCGGCAGCGGCGGGCGGGACCTCGACCCCAACGGCACCACGCCCAACGGCAGCAAGGCCGTGGTCCAGATCCTGCGCCAGCACGGCGTCCAGGTCACGACGGTGACCCAGGCGATCCGGCTGCCGGAGGCGCTGGGCGGCGCCGCGACCCTGGTCGTGGTGCACCCCAACCTGCTCGGGCCCGACGAGCTGACCCAGATCCTCGGCGCGTCGCCGAACCTGGTCCTGGTCGAGCCGGACGCCACGGTGCTGGACCGGCTCGCGCCGTTCGCGATCCCCGCCGGTCTCGTCCCGGCCAGGACCGCCGCTGCCGACTGCTTCGACCCCGATGCCGTGGCCGCCGGGGCGAGCCGGGCCGGCGGGCACCTGTACCGGCTCGCCCAGCCCGGCCTCGACCTGCCGGTGTGCTACCGCGACCCGGGCTTCCCCGAGGCCGGAACCATGGTTCGGGGGCAGTCGGGCCGCACCCGGGTGAGCGTGCTCGGGCAGGCGGATGTGCTGCGCAACGGCCACCTCATCGAACAGGGCGACGCCGCGCTGGCGCTGCGGGTCCTCGGGACACAGTCCCGGCTGGTGTGGTTCTGGCCCGACCCGCTGCAGCTGGCCGGCGGCCAGGAGCAGCCCACCCTGTCCGAGTTGCTGCCGCGGTGGGTGCCCTGGGCCGCGCTGCAACTGGTCCTGGCGGCGCTGGTCGCCATTGCCTGGCGGGCCCGGCGGCTGGGCCGGCTGGTGCCTGAGCCGCTGCCGGTCGTGGTGCGCGCCGCGGAGACGCAGGAGGGCCGGGCCCGGCTGTACCGGCAGGCCCGCGCCCGGGGGCGGGCGGCCGCCACGCTGCGCACCGCCACCCTGCGCCGGATCGCGTCCCGACTGGACATCCCGCCGGAAGCGGATCCGACCACCGTCGTCACACTGGTCGCGGACGCGACCGGCCGGGCACCCGGCGAGCTGCAGGCCGTCCTGCTCGGACCCGCGCCGGCCGACGACCGGACGCTGGCCCGGCTGGCCGATGACCTGGACGCCGTCGAGCGCGCCCTCGGCGGACCCACCTCCCGGCACGGGCGGCAACACGACGCCGCAGGCCGGAAGCAGAGAGAGGCACAGGAGCGATGACCGAGCAGCCCGCCGAACCGTCCCGCCAGGCGAGCTGGCCACCCCCTCCCCCGCCCCCGGGGGCGCCGGTGCCCGCCGAGCCGCCGGCCATGCCCCAGCCGCAGGCACCGGCCATGCCCCAGCCGCAGGCACCTGGCATGCCCCAGCCGCAGACACCGCCGACGCCGCAACCGCCGACGCCGCAATCACCGACGCCGCAGCAGGGAGCGGTGCCGGCACCGTCCCTGTCGATGGCCCCGCCGCCCGCAGCGGCGTGGCCAGGGGCGGGCGGTTCCGGCAGCCAGGATGCCGACGCCGCGCGCGAGGCCCTGCGCCGCGGTGCGCGCCGAGGTGGGCAAGGCCGTCGTCGGCCAGGACGCCGCGGTCACCGGGCTGGTGATCGCGCTGCTCTGCCGCGGCCACGTGCTGCTCGAGGGGGTGCCCGGGAGTCGCCAAGACGCTGCTGGTGCGCGCCCTCGCCGGCGACGCTTCGGCTGGAGACGAAGCGCGTGCAGTTCACCCCGGACCTGATGCCCGGCGACGTCACCGGCTCGCTGGTCTACGACAACCGCACCGCGGAGTTCGCCTTCCGCGAGGGCCCGGTGTTCACCAACCTGCTGCTCGCCGACGAGATCAACCGGACCCCGCCGAAGACCCAGGCCGCGCTGCTGGAGGCGATGGAGGAGCGGCAGGTCTCGCGTCGACGGAGGCCCCGGCCGCTGCCGGACCCGTTCGTCGTGGCCGCCACCCAGAACCCGGTCGAGTACGAGGGCACCTACCCGCTGCCGGAGGCGCAGCTCGACCGCTTCCTGCTCAAGCTGACCATGCCGCTGCCGCCGCGCGACGACGAGATGGCGGTGCTGGCCCGGCACGCCGCGGGCTTCGACCCGCGCGACCTGGCCGGCGCGGGCGTGCGCCCGGTGGCCGGCCCGAGGACCTGGCCGCCGGCCGCGCCGCGGTCCGGCCGGTGGCCGCGGCCCCGAGGTGCTCGGCTACATCGTGGACCTGGCCCGGGCCACCCGGCCGTCGCCCGTCGCTCGGGCTCGGGGTGTCGCCGCGCGGCGCCACCGCGCTGCTGGCCACCAGCCCGGGCCTGGGCCTGGCTGTCCGGCCGGGACTACGTGACCCCCGACGACGTCAAGGCGCTGGCCCGGCCGACGCTGCGCCACCGCGTCCGGCTGCGCCCCGAGGCCGAGCTCGAGGGCGTCACCGCGGACGGGGTGCTGGAGCCGTCCTGGCCACCGTCCCGGTCCCGCGGTGAGCCGCAGCGTGAGCTGAGGCGGGACGGAAGGCCGAGCGATGGCGCTCACCGGCCGGGTCGCGGCGCTCGCCGCTGCTCGGCGCGGCTGCCGGTCGCGCTCGCGCCCGGCTGGGCCCCGCTCGCTGCGGCTCGGGCGGCCGTGCTGCTCGCCGTGCTGGCCTGTCGACCTGCTCGCTGCGCCGGGTCGCGCGCGCCTGCGGTTCGACCGTGCACCGGGAGCCGATCGGGTCGGTCCGGCTCGGCGAGCGCGCGACGGTGCGGCTGGTCGTGCACCAACACCGGGCCGCGCACGGGTCCGCGGTGCGCTCCGGGACGCCTGGCCGCCCGTCCGCGGGCGCCGGCACGCCCCGGCACCCGCTCGACCTCCCGGCCGGCGAGCGGGCCCGGGTGGTCACGCCGCTGCGTCCCGACCCGGCGCGGCGACCGGGCGCCGGCCGGGTGACCGTCCGCGCGCTCGGGCCCGCTCGGGCTGGCCGCCCGGCAGGGCACGCTACCGCGTGCCCTGGACGGGTCCGGGTGCTGCCGCCGTTCACCTCGCGCCGGCACCTGCCGAGCGGCTGGCCCGGCTGCGCGAGCTCGACGGCCGGACCGCGCTGCGGGTCCGCGGCCAGGGCACCGAGTTCGACTCGCTTGCGCGAGTACGTGATCGGCGACGACGTCCGGTCGATCGACTGGCGGGCGACCGCGCGGCGGCAGCAGGTGGTGGTCCGCACCTGGCGGCCCGAGCGCGACCGGCGGGTCGCTGCTGCGTGCTCGACACCGCGCGCACGTCCGCCGGCCGGGTCGGCGACGCCCCCCGGCTGGACGCGGCCATGGACGCCGCGCTGCTGCTGGCCGCGCTGGCCTCGCGGGCCGGTGACCGGGTCGACCTGCTCGCCATCGACCGCCGGGTCGGGCCCGGGTCGAGGGCGCGGCCCGGACCGAGCTGCTGCCCGCGCTGGTCGAGGCGATGGCGCCGCTCGAGCCGGAGCTGGTCGAGGCGGACTGGCCCGGCCGTGGTCGCGGCGATCCGGCAGCGGCTGACCCAGCGGGCCCTGGTCGTGCTGCTCACCGCGCTGGAGGCGGCGGCCCTGGACGAGGGCCTGCTGCCGGTGCTGCACCGGCTGACCAGCCAGCACCCGGTCGTGGTCGCCTCGGTCGCCGACCCGCAGGTGCAGGCCGAGCTGGCCGCGAGGCCGCGGCGACTCCTACGCCGTCTACGGCGCGGCCGCCGCCGAGCGCGCCGCTGCTCGACCGGGCGGCGGCCAAGCGCCGAGCTGCGCCCGGCGCGGCGTCGAGGTGGTCGACGCCGACCCCGACGAGCTCCCGCCGCCGCTCGCCGACCGCTACCTGGCGCTGAAGGCGGCCGGGCGGCTCTGACCCTCTGGCGGCTGCTGCCCGGTGGTCACCACCGTTCCCATCGCGACACCTGACGGGATGTCCCAGCCGGGGCCGGCGGTATGGCCAGGACCGGACGGGTCGCTGTTCAGCACCGCCAGGCGATCCAGCTCCTGGCGCAGGGCGTCCAGGATCGAGCGCATCTGCACCTGGGTCACCTCGGCGAAGGTCCGCAGGTAGGCCAGCTTGGCGGTGAGCTCCTCATGCCCGACCACCCGGTCGCCGAGCGCCGTGGCCTCGCGGTACCGCTCGGCTGCCTGCGCCGCCGCCGACTCCGCCAGGTCGTGCGCCTGGACCAGGATCTCCTCGTACTGCCGGCGGGCATCGCCGACCAGCTTCCGGGCGTAGTCCTCGGCCGCCGCGATGTGCTGGTCAGCGGCCTGCTGCGCCTGCGACAGCAGGTTAACGGCCTGCACCGACAGGCCCTCGCCCGGGTGCGTGCCGTTCGTGGCCGCCGGCCGGCCGCCGGCACCGCCGGACGGGTCGAAACCGTTGCGGCGGAAGTAGTTCCGCAGCCGCTCGATCTCCTCCCGCAGCTCGGCCCGCTCGGCGTCGCAGCGGCCCAGCTCGTCGGCCACCCGGGCCCGGAACCGTTCCACGTCGGACTCCACGAACCCGCGCCGCCCCAGCGCGGTCCGCCCCAGCTCGAACCGGCGCACCGCCTCGGGGGTCAGGCGCACTGCCGGCGTCCAGCGCCGTTCGGCGGGCTTCGCATCGGGCGCGGTGGTCACTGCTCACCTCCGTTGACGAGAACCCCGCGGGGCGGGGCGGGTCGGGGTTGACCGGTCCCGAGCCGGTCCGGCTCGAGGTGGTCGGGTGCTGGCCGGTCGGATCCTGGCCGGTCGGATCCTGGCCGGTCGGGTTCCAGCCGGTCCGGTTCGGACAGCGTGGACGGTGCCGCGGCCGGGCCCTGGTCCGGCTCCAGGGCCGGGGCGCCCCGGGGCGCCGCACCGGAGTGAGCGCCCCGGTAGCCGAAGCTCTCGTGCCGCAGCCGACCGGCGTCCAGCCCGGATCGGGCCAGCAGGTCGCGCGAGTAGGCCACCATCGGGTCCGAGCCGCAGACGTAGACGTCGTGCTCGTTCCACCGCCCGCAGGACAGCGCCACCTCCGCGGGCGTCCCGACGGCGCAACCCGGCACAGGGCCGATCTCCACCACCGGGACCACCGTCAGCCACTGATGCGCAGCCTCCACCCGGTGCAGGGCGGGCAGGTCGTACAGGTCATGCCCGCGGCGCCCGCCGACGAACAGGTGCACCCGGCGGGACCAGCCGGCGTCGCGGGTGGCGTGGTCGATCATGGCGCGCAGCGGGGCCAGTCCGCTGCCCGACGCCACCAACAGCAGGTCCCGGTCGGACTCCGGGTCGAGCACCAGTTCGCCGACGGCGGGGCCGAGCATCAGCGTGTCGCCCTGACCGGCGCTGTGCACCAGGGCCGAGCTCACCCAGCCGCCGTCCACCGCCCGGACGTGGAACTCGATCAGGCCGTCCCGGCGCGCGGCGTTGGCAGGCGAGAAGTACCGCCACAGCCGGGGCCGCAGCGGCGTCTGCACCGACAGCGACTGGCCGGGCAGGTAGTCCGGGCCGCCCGAGGTGCGGACCGTGATCACCGCCAGATCGGCGCAGCGCCGGTCGTGCGCCACGATCTCGGCGTCCCACCAGGGAGGCTCGTCCGCAGCGACGCCCGCGGCCGCCTCCTGCATGACGGCGGCGACGACCCCGAACGCCTCGCCCCACTCGGCGGCCAGGTCGTCGGTCCACTGGTCGCCGAGGAAGTGCGCCAAGGTGGCCAGGAGGGCCTCGCCCACGGCCGGGTAGTGGTCCGCGTCGACCCCGAACTTGCGGTGGTCGCGGCCGAGTTCCTGGACGAACGGGATCAGCGCGTCGAGGTTGTCGACGTCGCTGACGATCGTGCCCAGGGCGCCGACCAGCCGGTCGCGCTGGGCGGCCATGGACGGCGGGAACATCCGGCGGGTCTCGGGGTGGCGCAGGAACAGGCTGGAGTAGAAGAAGAGCGGCACCTCGTCCCCGTAGCGGGCGACCTGGTCGAAGCTGCTCCTCAGGCGGGTGGGGTCGACCACGCGATCAGCTCCGTTCCGACTCGGCCCCCGCCATCACGATGTCCGGTTCCACCTGGGCGAGCGTGCCGCCCACGGCGCTGATCACCTCGTCGCTGATCTGCAGGGATCGCAGCGTCTCGGTCAGATGGGCGGTGACCCGTTGGTAGTCCAGGGCGGAGATCCCCATCCCGGTGTGGGCGGCGCCCAGCGTCCGCCCGTCGTAGCCGGCCGGCCCGCCGAGCACCTGGCTCAGGAGCAGGGCCTGATGCCGCTTCAACCGGGTCAGGTCGACGCCGACGAAGTACTTCGCCAGCAGCGGATCGGCGATCACCAGGGCGTAGAAGCGCTCGACCGCTTCACGGACGCCGGCCGCCCCGCCGACCTGGTCGTAGAAGGAAACGGGAAGCTCATCGGCGGTGGCCATGGCGGTCCCTTCCGTCGGCCCGGGGTTCGGCTCGGGTTCGGCTCGGGTTCGGCTCGGCCGACCTCACCAGCCCTGAGTGCGCCGGGTGCCCGGGCGTGGGTACTTGAATCACAAAAAGTATCAGTGACGATACTCACAGCCATACCCGGACAGCGTTAAAATTGGATACGTCCCGTTAAGGGCGATCTCAGTCCGCGATCAGGAACTTCGGTCCGTGACCAACGGCCTCTAGGCCGTGACCAACGGCCTTCGGTCCCGTGACCAGCTGCCTTCAGCCCGCGACCGGTCGCAGATCCCCGACCAGCTCCGCCCTCAGGTCCCCGGTCTCCTCCGACCGCACGGCGCGGCCCCCGAGCACGACGACGTAGCCGACGAACGCCAGCCACGCCAGGGCGCCGATCGAGATCCGCGCCCAGGTCGGCAGCGGCGACGGCGTCACGAACGCCTCGATCACGCCGGACACCAGCAGCACCACGACGAGCCCCATCACGATCGTGACCATGGCCCGCCCCTCCCGGCCCAACGCCTCTGAGCGGGGCCGCGGCCCAGGATCGATCCAGGCCCAGAACAGGCGCAGCCCGGCGCCCGCAGCGACGAACACGGCGGTCAGCTCGAGCATGCCGTGCGGCAGGATCAGCGCGAAGAACAGCTCCAGCCGCCCGTAGGCGGCCATCAGCCCGGCCGCGATCCCGATGTTCAGCGCGTTCTGGGTCAGGATGTAGACCACCAGCACGCCGGTGATCCCGCCGAGGAAGCAGACGGCCGCCACCCAGGCGTTGTTGGTCCAGACGTGCGCGGCGAAGCTGGTCGCGGCGTACTGGCTGTAGTAGCGCTGGAACTCCACCTGGACGAGCTGCTGGATGTCCTGCTTGCTGCCGAGCGCGGCCTGCACCCGCTCGTCCCGGGCCACCCAGATCGCCATCCCGGTGGCCAGGACGAGGCTGAAGGTCGCGGCGGCGAGCGTCCACCTCCAGGTGCGGTAGACCGCGGCCGGGAAGGACACCGTGGCCAGCCGGGCCAGCTCGCGCCAGAATGGCTCGTGCCCGCCGGCCACCGCGGCCCGGGCGGCCGCGACGGTGCCGGACAGCCGCGCGGCCAGGGCGGGGTCGGCGTAGGAGGACCGAACGACGGACAGGTGGGTGGCGGCCCGCTGGTAGAGGGCGACCAACTCGTCCACCTCCTCGGCGGACAGCCGGCGGCGGCTGCTGAGCCGGTGCAGGCGATCCCACTCGGGAGCGTGCACGGTGACGAACGCGTCCAGGTCCACGCCCAGAGCCTAGACTCGCGGCGTGATCGGGAACGGCGCTGCGGGCGACCCGCTGGACGGGCTTGACCTGCCTGCTGACCTGATCACCGGTGAGGCAGTGGTGCTCGAGCTGCGTCCGGCGTCATTCGCCACCCGCGGCCTCGCCCTGCTGCTGGACCTGCTGATCCAGGGCGTGGCCGGCGTGCTGGTCATCATCCTGCTGTCGGTCACCCTGGACGGGCTGGACCAGGCGAGCGCGAGTGCGGTGGTCCTGGTGGCCGTGATCGCGGTGGTCATCGGGATCCCGGCGACGATCGAGACGCTGACCCGCGGGCGCTCGGCCGGCAAGTACGCGGCGGGCTTGCGGGTGGTCCGCGACGACGGCGGCCCGATCCGGTTCCGGCACGCGCTGATCCGGGCCCTGCTCGGCGTGTTCGAGTTCTACATCACCTCGTTCAGCGCCGCGGCGATCTGCTCGCTGGCGAACAGGCGCGGCAAGCGGCTGGGCGACCTGCTGGCCGGGACCTACGTGGTCCGGGAGCGGGGCGCCGCGATGCAGCCGCCGGTGCTGATGCCGCCCGAGCTGGTCTGGTGGGCGTACGGGGCGGACATCGGGCGGATCCCGGACCGGCTGTCGGTGGCCGTGCGGCAGTTCCTCAACCGGGTGAACGGCCTGCATCCGGGCTCGCGCCAGCGGCTCGGGCTGGAGCTGGCCGGGCAGCTGGCGGCCTACGTGGCCCCGCCCCCGCCCGCGGGAGTGCATCCGGAGCGCTTCCTCGCCGCGGTCCTGGCCGAGCGCCGCCGCCGCGACCTGGACCGGCTGGTCCGCGAGCAGCAGGCCCAGCGCGAGCGTGCCGAGCGGCGCCACCGCGCCTCGCCGCTGTCCAGCGCCAGCACCCGGCTCATCGGCGAGGAGTGACCCGGCAGCCGAGAGCCCGTGCCAGCCAGCCCCTCACGAGCAAACCCCTCACGAGCAAACCCTTCACGAGCAAACCCAGGCATCGCGGCGGCGATCTCGGGCCAGCCCACGAGCCCGGGCGTCCCGCAGTCGAGCGACCGTCCGCCGGCGGAATCTGACCAGGTCGACCGATGCCACGCGGACGACCTGGAGTCCGGCCGCCTCGAGCCGGGCCTGCCGGGCGAGGTCGGCCGCGCGACGCTCGGCGTCCGCGTGGTAGCCGCCGTCGTACTCCCCCACCACCGCGGCGTCCGGGTCCAGAAGGTCCACGCAGGCCAGGGCCTCGCCAGCGCTGTCGCGCACCACCACGTTGGACAGCGGCGCGGGCAGTCGCGCGTCACGGATCCAGAGCACCCGCAGACGCGACTCACCGGGCGAGGCTGAGCCCGCGTCCACGAGCCGCAGCACCTGCCGCGCCTGACGCGTGCCCGCGCGACGCGGATGGCAGCGCAGGTACTCGATGATCTCGGCGGACTGCACAGCAGTGGCCGCCAGCAACGCGTCCACGTGCACCACGGCCTCCTGCAGGGACCGCTCGCACGATCCGGCCCGGACCGTGACCTGGTCCCAGCGCGCCAGGTCGAACCCGGTTCTGACCACGCTGGTCACCGGCACGCCACGGATCCGCGTCACATCTGTCGGTGCAAGGTCCGACCGCCAGACCCGATCCGCCCCCACCCGGCGGCACGTCTGCCCACGGGACAGGCAGAGCGGGATGGGCAGGGGCGTCCCGTCCTGGGCCATACCGTCCAGGACATGGGCACCGTGCAGGAGCGCTGCCGCCCAGCCGCCCACGGCGGCGCCGTCCGGCAGCACAGCGGCCGCGCGCAGGATCCGCTCAACCGGTGTGGGCGCCCCACCGGCCGACCACGCGTACAGCCCGCGAGCGGTGTGGACCCACAGCGGACCGTGCAGCTCCGACCGGCTCACTCCGCGTCGATGCAACGCCCGGCCGCGATGCGAGCCGGTCAGGATGTCGTCCGGGAGCACGTCCACGGCCAGAGGATCGGCCCGCCAGACGCTGAGCGGCGGCCCCGGCAGTGCAACCTGTGGACTGCGTGACGGCAGAGGGCCCTGTTGACGACTCCAGCCCACGACTTTCTAGCCGACTGCCGGCTGCCGACTGCCGGCTGCCGGTCCCGGCGTCGCGAGTGCGGGCAGTTCGAGCATGCGACACCGGCGTGTCTCAGTCACAACTGCCCGCACTCGCGTCTGGTCGGAGGAGCTGTGAGACCTCAGTACCGGTAGTGGTCGGCCTTGTAGGGGCCCTCGACGTGCACGCCGAGGTACTCGGCCTGGGCCTTGGTCAGCTCGGTCAGCCGGACCCCGAGCGCGTCCAGGTGCAGCCGGGCGACCTTCTCGTCCAGGTGCTTGGGCAGCACGTAGACCTCGCGCTGGTAGGCATCGGTCCGGGTGAACAGCTCGACCTGGGCGATCACCTGGTTGGAGAACGAGTTCGACATCACGAAGCTCGGGTGCCCGGTCGCGTTGCCGAGGTTCAGCAGCCGCCCCTCGGACAGCACGATGATCGAGTGCTCGCCCCGCTCGCCGGAGGCCGGGAAGGTCCACTCGTGCACCTGCGGCTTGAGCTCGGTCTTGCGCACGCCGGTCAGCCTGGCCAGGCCTGCCATGTCGATCTCGTTGTCGAAGTGCCCGATGTTGCCGACGATCGCCTGGTGCTTCATCGCCGCCATCTGCTCGGCCGTGATCACTGTGAGGCAGCCGGTCGCGGTGACGAAGATGTCGGCGGTCGCGACGACGTCCTCCAGCCGGGCCACCTGGTAGCCGTCCATGGCCGCCTGCAGCGCGCAGATGGGGTCGATCTCGGTCACGATCACCCGAGCGCCCTGGCCGCGCAGCGACTCGGCGCAGCCCTTGCCAACGTCGCCGTAGCCGCAGACCACCGCGACCTTGCCGCCGATCAGCACGTCGGTCGCCCGGTTGATGCCGTCGATCAGCGAATGTCGGCAGCCGTACTTGTTGTCGAACTTCGACTTGGTCACCGAGTCGTTGACGTTGATCGCCGGGAACAGCAGCGTGCCGGCCCGCTGCATCTCGTACAGCCGGTGCACGCCGGTGGTGGTCTCCTCGGTGACGCCGCGGATCCCGGCCGCGACCTTGGTCCAGCGCTGCGGCTCGGCAGCCAGGGTGCGTCGCAGCAGGTCGAGCACGACCCGCCATTCGTCGCTGTCGTCCTCGTGGTCGGACGGCACGGCACCGGCGGCCTCGAACTCGGCACCCTTGTGCACCAGCAGGGTGGCGTCCCCGCCGTCGTCCAGGATCATGTTCGGCCCGGTGTGCCCGTCGGCGTCGGCCGGCCAGCGCAGGGCCTGGTCGGTGCACCACCAGTACTCGGGCAGCGTCTCGCCCTTCCAGGCGAAGACCGGCACGCCGGCAGGAGCCTGCACGGAGCCGTGCGGGCCGACGACGATCGCGGCGGCCGCGCCGTCCTGGGTGGAGAAGATGTTGCAGGACGCCCAGCGCACCTGGGCGCCGAGCTCCACCAGGGTCTCGATCAGCACGGCGGTCTGCACCGTCATGTGCAGCGACCCCGTGATCCGGGCACCGGCCAGCGGCCGGCTCGGGCCGTACTCGGCGCGCAGCGCCATCAGGCCGGGCATCTCGTGCTCGGCGAGCCTGATCTCGTGTCGGCCGGACTCGGCCAGCGAAAGGTCCGCGACCTTGTAGTCGAACGTCATGTCTCCCTCTCGGAACGTCGTGGTGGCAGGGGGGCACAGGCCGCCGGTCGGACCTCGACCCGGCCAAGACCCCGGACACTGCACGGCGCGGCCCCTCTGGGCCTGCGGCATCACCCACGCCGAACGTCCCAAAGGTAGCAACGAGAGGTGACTGCGGGCGATCCCACCGGCAGCCAAAGTCGGTCGCACCGCCAGCCCCGGGTCTGGCAGCGTGCTCGCATGGCACCAGTCCCGCTCGCGGCGCTGGTCGCCGGGCTGCTCGCCGGGCTCGGGGTCGCCCTGCCGCTCGGCGCGATCGGCGTGCTGCTGCTGCACGAGGGCCTGAACCGGGGCTGGCGGCCGGCGGCCGCGGGGGCGACCGGCGTCGCGCTGGTCGACCTGAGCTACGCCTGCCTCGCCCTGCTCGCCGGTGCCGCCGTGGCCCGCGCGCTGTCCGGGCACATCCGGGCCGTCCAGCTGACCGGAGCCGTGGTGCTCGCCGCCGTCGCCGGCCGGGGCCTGGTCCAGCTGCGCCGGGCGCAGGCGCTGACCCGGGCCGGGGCGGACGGCCCCGAGGGCGTGCAGGCGGGTCCCGGCGCCAGCGGCGCCGGGCCGGCAGCCGTGCGTGTGCTGGCCCGGTTCGTGGCCCTGACCGCGGTGAACCCGCTCACCGCGGTCTACTTCGTGGTGCTGACCACCGGGCTGCGCGGCACCGTCCGCGGCCTGTGGCCGGGGGTGGCCTTCGCGGCGGGTGTGTTCCTGGCGTCGTGGGCCTGGCAGCTGGTGCTGGCCGGGGCCGGGTCTCTGGCGGGTGCGCGGCTGCCGGGCTGGGCGCGTTGGGGTGCCGGGGTCACCGGCTACCTGCTCGTGCTCGGCTACGCCGTGCACCTGGCCGCGGGCTGAGCCCTACCGGCCCGGCGCGCCGGCGTCGGCGTCGGCGTCACGCTGCCGGTGTCTGCGGCTGCGATGCCAGACCACGAGCGCGACCAGCAGCACGAGCACCGTGACCACCGCGCCGGCGGTGCCGATCCGGCGCTCGACCACGTGGTAGGAGTTGCCGGCCAGGTAGCCGACCAGGGTGAAGGTCACGCCCCAGGCCAGCCCGCCGAGCGCGTTGAAGAGCAGGAACCGGCGGTAGGGCATCCGGCTGAGCCCGGCCAGCCCCGGCATCACGGCGCGGAGGAAGGCCGTCCACCGGCCCAGGAACACCGCGTAGGCCCCACGCTCGCGCAGGTACCGGCGGGCCCCGTCGATCCGTCCGGCGTGCCGGTGCAGCCGCCGCCAGCGCAGCACCCGCACGCCGTAGTGCCGCCCGACCTCGTACCCCACGGTGTCGCCGATCACGGCACCGACGACCACGAGCACCATCAGCGCGGTCAGGCTGAGGTCCCCGCGCGAGGCCAGCACCCCGCCCAGGACGACGGCCGTCTCGCCGGGCAGCACGAAGCCGATGAAGATCGCCGCCTCGCCGAAGACGAGCAGGAAGATCAGCGGGTAGGCGACCGCCGGGGGCAGACCGAGCAGACCGTCCAACAGTCCACTCATGGCTCTCCTCACCCGCAGGCGGCGACCGGAACGCGTCCCGGCGTCCGATGATGCCTCATCGGGCTGGATCCTCCGCGCACCCCGGGCGGCGGGCCTCTGGCCGACAGGGGGAAGGCCCTGGCCGCACACCGCCCGGGGTGCTCGCGACCGGCCGGCGGGGAGGCGGCCGGTCGGCCTCGGGCCCGCGCGGGGGGAGGAGTGCGCGGACCCGTCCGGTTCCGCAACGAGGTGGGGATCGGCACCTGCTGCGGAACCGTTGCAACGACGGTAGAACCACTCAGATCAAGGCTGGGTTGTCGAGGAGTCAATGCACGGTCAACAACCACGGCGACGAGGCGATCATCGTCCGCCGAACGGCGCCACTGGTCGTAGCCTCTGGGCATGGTCACCGAGCCGGCAGCTCCCCTGCCCATCCTGATCGTCGAGGACGACGAGCACATCGGCCGCCCGCTCACCGCCGCCCTGCGCGGCCAGGGCTACGACGTGCTCTGGGCGCTGACCGCCGCCGAGGCGATCGAGCTGGCATCGGTGGAGCCACCGGTCCTGGTGCTGCTCGACCTCGGGTTGCCGGACCTGGACGGGGTCGAGCTCTGCAGGCAGCTGCGCGGGCTGGTGCCCAGCACGGTGATCGTCGTCCTGTCCGCCCGGGTGGACGACGTGGACGTCGTGCTCGGGCTGGAGGCCGGCGCGGACGACTACCTGACCAAGCCGTTCCGCCTGCC
Source organism: uncultured Actinomycetota bacterium (assembly GCA_963740575.1). Classification (GTDB taxonomy): domain Bacteria; phylum Actinomycetota; class Actinomycetes; order Actinomycetales; family Kineosporiaceae; genus CAVUET01. The sequence goes on from CAVUET010000003.1 coordinate 1,530,336, forward strand.
GGTGCTGCTGGCCCGGATCCGGGCGCACCTGCGCCGCCAGGGCCCGGCGCAGGGCAGCGCCTCGGGTGAGGTGGTCGTCGTCGGGGTGCTCCGCCTGGACCTGGGCGCCCGGCGCTGCGAGGTGTCCGGACGGGACGTCCCGCTGCGGCCCAAGGAGTTCGACCTGCTCGCCACCCTGGTCGGCTCGGCCGGGCACGCCGTGACCCGGGAACAGCTCATGTCGGAGGTCTGGGACGAGCACTGGTCCGGCTCGACCAAGACCCTGGACATGCACGTGTCGTCGCTGCGCCGCAAGCTGTCCGAGCACGGCGAGGACCCGAACCGGATCGTCACGCTGCGCGGGTACGGCTATCGCTACGACCCGGCGGTCCGGGTCCTGCCCGGCTCCGGCGCCTGATCCGCGGCCGGGGCCGCTCCAGCTGCCGGCTCGGCGAGCTGATCTGGGGGCGGGGCTGCCTCGTCGGCCTCGAGCCGGGGCAGGCGGCCGGTGTCCGGGTCGCTGTCGGCGTCACCGGCCACGGGCAGCAGCAGGGCGAAGGTGGCCGGCGTGGCCCGGGTCAGCTCGAGCCGCCCGCCGTCCGCCTCGACCAGTGAGCGGGCCAGCGCCAGGCCGATCCCGGTCCCCCGGGCCTCCGCTGACCGGCGGGCGAAGATCCCCCGCGGATCCCCCGTCACGCCCGGCCCCTGATCCTCGACCTCGACCACGACGATGCTCTCCGTGGCCCGGGCCCGGATCGTCACCTCGCCGTCCCCGTGCGTCAACGCGTTCGCCAGCAGGACGTCCAGGACCGTCCGCAACGCCGGCTTCGAGACCCGGGCCCGGGGCAGGTCCGCCTCGAGCGCCAGCCGCAGGGTGCGCTGGTACTCCCCCAGCACCCGCCCCCAGTGCCGGCCCGCCTCGGCGGCCAGCGTCGCGACGTTGGCGCTCTCCCGTGGCCCGGTCGTGTCGCGGGCCAGGGCAAGCAGGTCGGACACCGTCTGCTCGAGCCGGTCCAGGCCGACCAGGGCGTCATCGACCGCGGCGGCCAGGTCCGCGCCCGGCGTCAGCAACGCGGCCTCGAGCCCGATCCGGACCGCGGTCATCGGCGTCCGCAGCTGGTGGCTGGCGTCGGCGGAGAACGACCGCTCCCGCTCGAGCATGCCGCCGATCCGGCGGGCGGTCCGTTCCAGGTTGTCGCTCACCTCGTCCACCTCGGTCACCCCGGACTGGACCGCGCGCACGGAGAAGTCGCCGTGCCCGAGGGCATCCGCGGCGTCGGCGAGCGTCTGCAGGGGACGGGCGAGCCGCTGGGCCCGGGACCGGCCGACCGCCGCGACCACGGCGAGCACGAGAACCGCGAGCCCGATCATCACCGCCCAGGTCGCGTAGGTGCGGGCCCGAACCTTCGAGTAGGGCACCGAGGCTCGCACCACGTAGGCGGTCCGGGCGTCGTCGCTGACCGGGATGGCGACCACGATCTGCCCCCCGATCACCTCCTCCTGCTCGATCCGGGACTGCCCGACGGTGCGTACCAGATCCTCGGGGGTGGCCGGGCCGCGGCCGAGTAGCAGCCGGCCGGTGGGCGCGTACACCCCGAGGACGACGTCGCGCGAGCGCGGCTGCGGCAGGACCATGCCGCGCAGGTCGTCCCCGTGCGAGCTGGCGGTCAGCGAGGCGAGCGCGCGCTCGGCGTCCCGGGCCAGCTCGGAGACGGCCTCCGACTGGTACAGGGGATTGACCGCGACGGCCAGCGGGGCGCCGAAGAGCAGCATCGCGATGGCCGCACCGACGAGAATCGACCGCTGCAGGAGCCAGGACAGACCGATGGGCCGGCGGCCGCTCTCGGCGGAGGGGTCCCGCCAGCGCCGCCGGCCCGCACCTCCCGCGTCGGACGCAGACATCACCAGGTCAGCCTAGACAGCACCGACCTGGCAGCACCGGCAGCACCGGCAGGACCGACAGCACCGACAGCACCGACCTGGCAGCACGGGTCAGCCGGGCGGCGTGGCAGGCTGGCGCGCTGTGAGCACCACCGCCGGAGAAGACCGGCCGACCAGTCCTGACGACCAGCCGCGCGAGGCCCGGATCGTGTGCGTCGCGTTGAGTCCCAGCATCGACGTCACCTACCTGGTCCCCCGGCTTCGCCCCGGCACCATCCACCGCCCCCAGGAGGTGTACCGGGTCCCGGGCGGCAAGGGCTTCAACGTCGCGCGGGTGGCGCACGCCCTGGGCGCGCACGTGGTCGCCACCGGGGTGCTCGGCGGCGACTCCGGGGCCTGGATGGTGGCCATGCTGGCCCGGACCGGGATCCGGCTGTCCGCCGTGCCCGGCGCCCAGCCGACCCGGACCTGCGTCTCCGTGGCCGACCTGTCGACCGGGACGCTGACCGAGATGTACGAGCCGGCGGCGAGGATCTCGGCGAAGGCCTGGGCCGGGCTGATGAGCACGGTGGTCAGGCTGTGCGGCGAGCACCCGTCCTGGGTCGCGGTGTGCGGGTCGGTGCCTCCCGGGCCGGTTCCCGAGTCGCTCGCCGACCTGGTCGCGGCGGCCAAGGACGCCGGGGCGCAGGTCGCGGTGGACACCCACTCGACGGCGCTGGCCGCCGCGGTCGGGGCGGGTGCGGACCTGGTCAAGGTCAACGTCCAGGAGGCGTCCGCACTGCTCGGCAGCGGGCACGGCACCGGTTACGACGAGGACGAGTCCGCAGCGGATCCGGCGGTGCTGGCCCGCCGGCTGCTCACCGCCTCCCCCGCGACGCAGCTGGCCATCGTGACCTCGGGCGCGGACGGGGCGGTCGCGGTGTCCCGCACGGGCTGGGCGGTCCGGGCCCGGCTCGACGTCCGCGGCGGGTATCCCGTCGGCAGCGGGGACAGTTTCCTCGGTGGCCTGCTGACGGCGCTGGCCGCCGACCCGGACCAGGAGGCGGCGATCCGCCTCGGCATGGGCGCCGGAGCCGCCAACGCGCTGACGCCGGGTGCCGGGGTGCTCGACCCGGGCACGGCCCGCGAACTGGCCCAGCGGGTCGAGCTGGACCCGGTGTGAGGCGCTATCGCTCGGCGCGGGACCGGGCGCGGTCGATGTCCGGCTCGAGGTAGATCACCCGCGCGATCGGCACGGCCGCCCGGACCCGCCGCTCGGCCTCGTCGATCGCCTCGGCCACCACCGCGGCGGACTCCTGCGCACCCACCGCGATCTTCGCCGCGACGAGCAGCTCCTCCGGGCCCAGGTGCAGCGTCTTCAGGTGGATCACCCTCTGCACCGCGCCGCCCACCAGCGCCTCCCGGATCATCGCCACCTGGCCCGGCGTCGCCGCCTCACCGATCAGCAGGGAGTTCATCTCGATCGCGAGCACCGAGGCGACGGCGATCAGCAGCACCCCGATCAGCCCGGTGCCGACCGCGTCCCAGCGCCCCTCACCCGTCAGCAGGGTCAGCCCGACCCCGAACAGGGCCAGCAGCAGCCCGGTCAGCGCGGCGGCGTCCTCGAGCAGGACGACCGGCAGCTCTGGTGCCTTGGCGGTCCGGATGAACGAGACCCAGCTCTGCCGGCCGCGGGTGCGGTCGGACTCCCGGATCGCGGTCCGGAACGAGTACGACTCCAGCCCGATCGAGACGACGAGCACCAGCAGCGGCACCCACCACCAGCGGCCCTCGATCGGCTCGGGGTGCCGCCACTTGTGGAAGCCCTCGTAGAGCGCGAACAGGCCGCCGACGCTGAACAGCACGATCGAGACGATGAACGCGTAGACGAACCTTTGCCGGCCGTAGCCGAACGGGTGCTCCTCGGTCGCCTCCCGGGACGCGCGCCGGCCGCCGACCAGCAGCAGCACCTGGTTGCCGGAGTCGGCGACCGAGTGGATCGACTCCGCCAGCATCGAGCTCGACCCGGTCAGCAGGAACGCGATGAACTTGGTCACCGCGATCCCGAGGTTCGCCGTCAGGGCAGCCAGGATTGCCCTGGTGCCACCCTCGGTCGACATCGCTCGCCCGGGCCCTCAGCGGGTCCGGTCGCGCAGGTCGGCCACGTGCGGTGACGTCAGCGGGTCGAGGCCGCTGGCCAGGGCCAGGTAGACCGCGGCGAAGTCGGTCAGCGCCACCAGATCGGCCAGCCGCTCCAGCGGGTGGCCGGGCGCCGCGCTGGCCTCGCTGATCCGGACCCCGGCCTCCTCGGCCGTGACCCGCACCGCGTCCGCCGTCCGGGAGGTCTCCAGCCAGGCGCCGTCCGGACGTTCCACCGTCGGCACCGCGTCGCGCAGGAACACCAGCCGCAGCCGAGGGCTCGCCGTCCCGTCCACGAAGGGATCGGCGAACACATCGTCCGATCTGGCCGCGAACGGCCCGCCGAAGGTCGCCACCACGTCGCCGGCGTCGTCGGGCAGGGCGCCGCGCATGGCCGGCACCCGGGCCGTCCGGGCCAGCATGGCCACGGCCCGGGTGGCGGCCACCCCGGTCACGTCACCGTCGCCGAGCACCACCGGGATGCTGCCGGCGAGCTCCAGCGCGAGGCTCTTGGCCGGGTTGACGAACGCGTCGGAGGACGGCCGGAAGGTGGCGGCATGCAGGTCGAGCCGCTCGGCGACCAGTTCCAGGACGCCCGGCGAGGTGTCCACCAGCCCGACCTCGAAGGCCGTGGCGAGCACGGGCGTCAGCAGCGACCACAACGCCATCCGTGACGCCCGGGCAGCCGGGGTGTCCGGCGCCGGGACCGGCACGTGCACCCCGCCGGTCCGGATCGCGACCTCGGCCAGCGGTGACCCGGCGGCCCCGACCGTGAGCAGCCGTGCCCCGCGGCGCGCGGCCTCGGCGGCCAGCCCGAGCGGCCCGGGCGCGCGCCCGGACATCGACACCGCGACCACCAGGTCGACCGGTCCCACCCAGCCCGGCAGCGGCAGCCCGCGCCGGACCGAGACCGGGACCGGGGACCCGCTGCCGGCCAGCATCGTCAATACGTCGCCGACCACGGCGGACCCGCCCAGGCTGGCGACCACGACCGCGCGCGGCCGGCCGTCAACGGTCAGCCGGGAGACGCCCGCCTCGTTCGCCGCCGCGAGCGCGCGCCGCACCTGGGCGCCCGCGCTGGCCAGTGCCCGCAGACTCCCGGACGGGTCGGCCGCCGACAGGGCGTCGGCGTCGTCGAGCAGTTGCTCGTCGAGTGCCATCGGGCTCACTCGCCCGTGACGGGCTGGTCGCGTTCACCCGCAGGCTGGTCGCGTTCGCCCGCAGGCTGGTCGCGATCGCGTGCCTCGTCGATCAGCAGGACGGGGATGCCGTCGTCGATCCGATAGGCCAGCGAGCAACCGGTACAGGCCAGCTCGGGTTCTCCGGAGGGTCTCGTGCTGTCCCGCAGGCTGGCGTGGCAGGACGGGCAGCGGAGAATCTCTCGCAACCAGGGTTCCACTTGGGTCACGCTCCCATCCTGGACCATCGACGACCGTGCTGGGGATGATCCGCTGCCGACCGCGGCGGGACGGTCACTGCCGGATCAGCGCCAGGACGTCGTCCCGGATCCGCGTCATCGTGGTGTGGTCGCCGGCCTCGGCGTTCAGGCGCAGCAGGGGTTCGGTGTTGCTGGGCCGCAGGTTGAACCACCACATGGTGGGTTCGTCGGGCGTCGGAGCGTGGCTGACGGTCAGTCCGTCGAGGTGGTCGGTGCTGGTGCCGGGGTGGACGGCGAAGTGCTCGCTCACCCTCTTGGTCGCGGTCGCGACGTCCGTGACCCGGGAGTTGATCTCGCCGCTGGCGTGGTAGCGCTGGTACTGGCCGGTCAGCTCGGACAGGCGCCCGGGCTGTTCGCCGAGGGCGGCCAGCACGTGCAGCGCGGCGAGCATCCCGGTGTCGGCGTTCCAGAAGTCGCGGAAGTAGTAGTGCGCGGAGTGCTCCCCGCCGAACACCGCGCCCTCGGAGGCCATCTCGGCCTTGATGAACGAGTGCCCGACCCTGGTCCGGACCGGCCGCCCACCGGCGGTCGTGATCATCTCCGGGACGGCCCGCGAGGTGATCAGATTGTGGATCACCGTCGCGGTCCGGCCCTCGGCCCGCTCGGCGGCGATCTGCCGGCAGGCCACCAGTGCGGTCACCGCGCTCGGGCTGACCGGTTCACCGCGCTCGTCGACCACGAAGCACCGGTCGGCGTCACCGTCGAAGGCCAGGCCGGCGTCCGCACCGTACTCGCGGACAGCGGCCTGCAGGTCGACCAGGTTGGCCGGATCCAGCGGGTTGGCCTCGTGGTTGGGGAAGGTCCCGTCCAGCTCGAAGTACAGCGGCAGGACGGTCACCGGCAGCCCGGCCAGCCCGGCCGCGGTACCCAGCACCGCCGGGGTGGTCAGGCCGGCCATCCCGTTCCCGGCGTCGACCACCACGCGCAGCGGCCGGATCCCGGTCAGGTCGACCAGCCCGCGCAGGTAGCCCGCGTAGCCGCTCAGCAGGTCCCGCCGGACCAGCGTGCCCGCTCCCGCAGCCTCTGATCCGGCAGCCTCTGATCCGGCAGCCTCTGATCCCGCAGCCTCTGATCCCGCAGGGCTGCCGGCGGCCAGCAGTTCCTCGGCCCGATCCCGGATCCGGGCCAGGCCGGACTCGAGGCTGATCGGCCGGGCGCCCGCGCCGCACAGCTTGATCCCGTTGTAGGCCGCCGGATTGTGGCTCGCCGTGAACATCGCGCCGGGCGCGTCCAGCCGGCCGCTCGCGTAGTACAGCCCGTCCGTGCTGCACAGCCCGATCAGCACGACGTCCACGCCGCGGCTGCAGACGCCGGCGGCGAACGCCCCGGACAGCTCCGGCGACGACGGCCGCATGTCGTGACCGACCGCGACGACCGGCCGGGCCGGCTCTGCGCCCGAACACCCGCCGGAACCCGGGCTCACCCGTCCGGCGAGGATTTCCTCGGCGAAGGCCGCGCCCAGCGCCCGGCAGACATCCCCGTCCAACTCGGTGCCGACCAGCCCCCGCACGTCGTACGCCTTCACGACGGAGTGCAGGTCACGAGGCTGGCCGGTAGGGTTGTTCTCGGTCTGCGGCACGTCGGCAGGCTAGTGCACGGTCCCGGAACGTTCACCGGCTGCGCGCGCTGCCCCATCCCGCCCTGAGGCGCCGTAGGACATCGCCGAGAGTGCCGCTGCCGGCTCCTCGTCCGGTGGCGGTCAGTACTTGCGGGCCCGGTCCAGGACGGTGTTCACGGTCAGCTCGCCCCCGGCGTGCTCCCAGGTCCGGTGCTCGCAACGGTGGCAGGAGGTGAACTCGACCGGGGTCCCGTCGGTGAGCTGCATGCTCAGCCGGGTCACGTGGGCGCTCCCGCAGTCCCGGCAGCTGGCGCCGTTGCGGTGGTCCCGCTGGGTGAGCGAGCCGAGCGGCACCGCGGCGGGCAGCGACCGGCCCCGTCCACGCCGGATGCCGGCCTGCTGGCCGGGCTGGCGCTGGCTGGGGATGCGGGACGCAGCGGACATCGAGGAGCCTCCGGTGGATCACGCCGGGGAAGCGGAGTCGCTGCCCGGCTGGGGTCACGTTCCCGGACTGCTTCGGCGTCACCCGACTGGAGGTTTAGCACCCGGCGTGTCCGGGGCGAAGCGGGCCGGTCACCCCCAAGCGGACATACCGGTCGCCCGATGGGTCGCGCCGGCCAGGCGGAGACGGGCAGGCGGGCAGACGGGCCCGACGCCCTCGGACGGGCCGGATCAGGGGTTCGGGTCGCGCAGTACGCGGAGGTGACCGCGGCGGCCGATCTCCACCGCGGAGGCTTCCCGGCTCGCCAGCTGGTAGTCGTCCTCCGGCCGCGGTCGGGCGGCCTCCCGGACGGCGTCCGCCAGGGCCAGCAGGTCGTCGTGGGACGGCCCCTGCGGCTCGTTGTCGGGCGAGAGCCGGACGACCTCCCAGCCCCGGGGGGCCGTCAGCCGCTCGGCGTGCTCGGCGCACAGGTCGTAGCAGTGCGGCTCGGCGAAGGTCGCCAGCGGGCCCAGGACGGCGGTGGAATCCGAGTACACGTAGGTCAACGTCGCCACCGCGGCCCGCCCGCAGGCGGTCCTGGTGCAGCGTCGGACACCACCCACGATGCGTGACAGTACCCCTGTCCCGCGCGGGTGTGCACACGCCGCGCCGGAGCCGGCACGGCGGGCGGACGCCGCGGGGCGGGGTCCTGGTGGCCGTCCCGGGCAGCCGCCGCCGCGTTCCCGCGCCGCCGACTAATCTGGCTCCATGGCCCGCCGGCCGAAGCCGCCTCCCGCGATCCGCGCACCCTTCCGCGCGCCCTCGGCCTGGCCCGCGCCCACCGGACCCCGCCGGGACCGGCACGGCCGTGGGTTGCGCGGCCCGCTGGTGCCCCGGACGGTCCCTGCCTGGCGGAGCCGGGCCGAGCGGTTCGACGACCAGGTGCTGGATGCGGTGGAGCGGCTCGAACGCCGCTGGGCCCGCGAGCTGGACACCGTGGAGTTCGCGGTCGAGGACGTCCCGCCCAGTGACCCGGCGCCCTGGGAGCACGGGGACATCCCGCTCGGGCGGTTCTTCCCGGCACAGGGCGAGTTGCCGCCGAGGATCGTGGTGTACCGGCGCCCGGTCGAGGGCCGGGCCTCGGACCCGCTCGAGATCGGCTCCCTGGTGCACGAGGTCGTGGTCGAGCAGGTGGCGCACCTGCTGGGGCTGTCCCCCGAGCAGGTCGACCCCGACCTCGACGAGCACACCTGACGCGGCCGGCCCCCCGCAGTGCGGGCAGTTCTGTCGCGGACACGCCGGTGTCCCCTGCTGGAACTGCCCGCACTCGACCGCCCCTGACCCCGGGTTCCTCCGCTGGAGTACTAACCGGCGGGCGTGGCCACGCCGAGCCGGGGATCCTGCTCCGCGGCCAGCACGGCCGACCCCACGGCTGACCCCGGCCGCACCGGCTGCACCGAGACCAGCTCGCCCGAGGGGTCGGCGGCCGTCAGCACCAGGGCTCCGACGACGCTGCCGGCGCCGGGATCCGCGTGCAGCACCAGCGCCGCCGCGGCATTGCTGACCGGGAGGGTTACCGCGTGCTGCGCGGGGATCGTCACCGTGCTCACCGCGCCGGTGGTCCCGTCCCGGTTCAGCTCGGTCACCTGCACGCTGCCGTCCCGGGCGGACGCGGCCAGGGACAGCCTGACGCCGACCTGCTGGCCGGCCCCTGAACCGGACCGGTACGGGGCACCGGGCAGGGCGATCGCGGTCTGGTCCGACAGCGGCCGCGCGGCCGCGGCCCAGGCCAGCTCCTGCGGCCCGGCCTGCGTTCCGCCGACCCGCAGCACCAGGGCTCCCGCGACCACCGGGGTGTCGGACTCGACCACCGCCGTGTACACCCCGTCCGGGACGGCCGTGATCGGGATGTCCGTGACGCCGCGCGGTGGCACCGTCGCGACGCCGCCGCCCGGCAGGTCGACCTCGCCGCCCGCGCCGAGCAGGTGCACGCGGACCACGGCCTCGTTCGACGTCGGGTCGACAACCCGTACGGCGGCAGTGCCGGACGCGGTGGTGCCGGACGGCGCCGTGGCGCCCGGCGCCGGCGGCGGGTTCCGCACCGCGATGCCCGGGACCAACTGGGTCAGCGCGGGGCCCGCGGCCGGGGCGACGTCGTCCGTCCCGCCCGGGACCAGGCCGCGCAGCAGGCTGTCGTGCAGGACGGCGACGATCCGGCCGCTACGGGCCTGCACCCGGACCGCGATCGCGGTCAGACCCGGCGCCAGCGCGTCCACGAACAGGGCCCTCTGCCCGCCGGGCGGCACCACGACACCGGTTCCGGCGGGTGTCTGGATCAGCCCACGCGGCCCGTAGACGGTGATGTCGGCGACGGCCGGGGCAGTGCTGGGATTGGCCATCAGCAGCCGGGCCCGCCGCCCTGCCTGGGTGCCGCCACCGACCAGCCAGGTGTCCGTTCCGGCCACGCCGCACGCGGTGGTGGCCAGACCCCGAAGGTCGCCGGCGCGAGCCAGGGTCCACTGCTCGGCCGAGACCGCCGGGGCCAGGCCGGAGAAGCGGGTGACCAGGCGGAGCGGTCCTGCCAGCCTCGGCACGGCACCCGCCAAGGCGGCTCGCGCTGGGGTCGCCGAGCCGGTTCCGGCGGGGCTGCCCGCGGGACTCGCCGGGGGCTTCGCAGCGGCGCTCGCCTGCGGTTTCGTGCTGGACGGCGGCTTGGTGGTGGACGCCGCCGGCGGCTTGGTGGTGGAGGCGCCCGCGGGCTGCAGCCTCGTCGTGGGCTGGGCGTCGGCGTCGGCGTCGGCGCCGGCGCCGGAACCGGAACCGGAACCGGAACCGGAACCGGAACCGGAACCGGAGCGGTTGCGCACCGCAACAGCGGCGACAATGACCGGCCCGGGCGCGGCCACCGCGGCCGCGCCCTCGGGAGCCTGCTGGGTCTCCGGTCCGGGGCAGATGGGCACCTCGGCGACGGCCGTGAGCGGGACGGTCTGGGCAGCCGCGGCATGAGCCGGCTCGCCGCCGGCCCGCTGCGCCACGACGATCCCCGCCGATGCCACCACGGCGACCACGGCGATGCCGATCACGCCCCGGATCACGGCTGCTCCCCGTCCTGGTCGCCCGGCCGGCCGCCGTAGACGGGCCGGTCCGGCTCCGGCCGGTAGGGCACGAAGTCGTCCAGGTCCGCCGGATCGGCCAGCGGGAACGGCGGCACCTCGTCGATCTCGTCCTCGGCGGGCTCGGCATCGGTCCCGGCCTGTTCCGGCCGGGCACCCGCCGGGGTCGGCCCGGGTTCGGCCGGTGCCGGTTCGGGCGCGATCGGCTCGACCCGGTCGCCCAGCCAGGACCGGGGCGGCATCCAGACAGGCGGCGCCGGATCAGCGTGCGGATCAGCGGTTCTCGCCTCGGCCGCGACAGGCTCGTCCGGCTCGGTGTCGACCGGCTCGGTGTCGACCGGCTCGGTGTCGACCGGCTCGGTGTCGACCGGCTCGGTGTCGACCGGCTCGGTGTCGACCGGCTCGGTGTCGACCGGCTCGGTGTCGACCGGCTCGGTGTCGACCGGCTCGATCGGCTCCGCCGCGACGGGTTCGGCCTCCACCTCGGGCAGGTCGACGGCGGCCCAGTCCACCGCCCCCGTGGCCGCACCGAGCAGCGGGTCGTCGAGCAGCGGGTCGTCGAGCAGCGGGTCGTCGAGCAGCGGGTCGTCCGGCTGCGCGCCGTCCGCCGAGGGCGTTCCCGGCGCCGCGGCACCACCGGTCAGCTCCGCCTGCACCTCGGGCGACGGCCCGACGCCCGTCTCGACGCCGGGCCCTGCACCCGGCTCGGCGTCGGTCGCGACCTCCGGCGCCTCGACCGGCAGCGCCTCGGGCGCCACCGGCCAGACGGGTTCCGCGGCGGTGATGATCGGCAACGAGACGACGGGGACGGCATGGGATGTGGCCGGGGGCGGGTCGATCCCGACCCAGACCTCGGCCGGGTCGGGATAGTCCTCGTCGAAGATCCGGGGGTGGGACGGCATCCGCCGGGGGGTGGGGGTGACCGCGGCGCGCGGGACCGGGCGGCTGGGCCGGGGAGGGGCAGCCGCCACCCGCCGGCGCAGCCGTGGCAGCGGGATCGCGCCGAGCAGGGCGAGCCCGGTGACCAGGCCGCGCACGGGATCCAGCCGCTCGGCCAGGGTGTCCCGGTAGCGGATCACCAGGTCACCGCCCCCGGACGGCAGCGCGAAGGCCTGGGCCCAACCGTCATGGGTCTGCGGGGTGAGCGTCCGACCGTCCAGGCTCGCCCGCCAGCCGGCGTCCCGGCGTTCGGCGACCACGAGGACCCGCCCGTCCGGACCGGCCGGGATACTGGTGTCGACCTCGGCCCCGGACGACGGGACCGCGGCCAGCACGGTGCCGTCCGCGGCGAGGATCCGCACCATCGAGGGCCGTGACGGCCCGGCCGTCGAGTCCAGACCGACCCGCCAGAGGGTGGCGCCGCGGGTGCTCAGCACCCGTTCGAGCCCGGGCGAGCTGTCCAGCGCGAGAGCGGTTGCGTCGTCGACGTCCGGCAGCACGAGCACCGACCCGATGTCCAGATCGGCCAATTGCGTGCGCACGTCCCGCCCGGAGTCCGACAGCATCGCGCCGATCAGCGGGACGACCAGACCGGCATCCGATGCCTGCGTGCCGGCGCGCAGCCCGGCGGCGGCCAGCGCCGCGGACCCGTCCCCGAGCCGTGGCCCGGCGGTCTCGAGCAGGCTCCAGCTGACCCCGCCACCCTGCCGGCGCAGGACCAGGGTGCGGGTCGCCGCGGGACCCTCGGCCTCGGCCGCCGCCACTGCCGGGAGCACGTCGGGGTCGACTCGGGCGAGCGCCGGGGCACCCTGCCGGATCGCCCGGGTGGCGGCCGGAACCGCCGAGGGGGCGCTCCAGCCCTGCCAGGACCAGGCCGCGAGCACCGCCACGCTGCTGGCCAGCGCGATCGCTGCGACCAGACCCGCCAGCACGTTCGCCGGCCCGAAGGTGCGCCGGCGCAACCCGTCGGTCTGCCGCTGGAGCCCCACCACGGCACCGGCCATCGCGCCGAGGGCGAGCAGGGACAGACCCGGGCCGGTCCAGCCCCGCGCCGTGCCGCCGGGTAGCGCCGCGACATCGACCCGCCCGGCCACCAGCGCAGTCGCCAGCCCGCCGAGCGCGATCATCCAGCCGAGCGCCACTGCGCCCCAGGCCCTGCCGCGACGCATCAGCCCGCCGAGGCCGAGCGCGAGGGTCGGCGCCCCCGCCGCGACCGCGAGCAGGACGGCGGCGCTGCCCTGCGGCAGCAGACCGCCGGTCAGCCCGGACAGGGTCCGGCCGGCACCGCCGAGGACCGCCCCCGGCGTGCCGGGCAGGAGCAGCAGGTGCCACCACGGTGCGATCACGCCGCCGGACCGGACAGCCGGGATCCCGGGGTCGGCGACCAGCAGCCGGTGATCCCCCGCGACCGCGATCCACCACGGCAGCAGCAGGACCGCGGGGATCGCCGCGGTGACCAGCAGCAGGCGGCGGCGCCCGGGCGAGACCAGCGCCACGAGCAGCACGGCCAGCGCGCCAGCGGCCGCGAGCGAGGGCGCCGACGCGATCACGGCGACCAGCAGCAGCCCGGATGCGCAGGCGGCGGCCAGGCTCCCCCGCGGCCTGCGGGCGCCGGGCTCCTCGTGCCGCCCGGCCCGGCCCGCGCCCACGGCCCGGGCGAGCGCGAGCGCCAGCAGTGGGAGCAGCACGTGCGCGAGCACCGACGCCGGACGGCCGGCCCCGACGGCGACCAGCAGCGGCGGGCAGGCGGCCCAGGCGAGTGCCGCCCAGACCCGCAGCGCCCGGGTCCGGGTGGCGGCGCTGGCGGCGATCCAGGCGGTCAGCGCCGCGAGCGGGATGCCGCCCAGCAGGAGCAGGCTGATCACCGCGGAGGGCGAGGCCCCGGGCAGCGCGCCGATGACCGCCAGGACGGACAGGAACGGGTCGGCGACGGCCCGGGCCCCCAGGCCGATCGGCCGCCAGGTCGACGATGCCGCGTCCCAGAGCTGCCGGGCACCGCCGGGCGCGGGCACCAGCACGGGGCCGGCGAGCACTCCGCCGGCGGTCAGCACGGCGCGCAGCCCGGCCAGGGCGGCCAGCGTGCAGAGCAGGAGGACGGGCAGCGGCGCCACGATCGCCGAGCGCCTCGGGTGCAGGGCCCGGCGGTCCGCGGCCGCCCGGATCTGGATCGGCTCGTCGTCCTCGACGGCGGCCGGCACCGCGCCGGGCTCCACCGGACCGTCGGACGGGGACGGCGGCGCGGCGATCGGTGCTCCGGGGTGCGGGGACGGCCGGGCTCCCGCCGGCGGCGGAGGTGGTGCCACCGCGCCTCGACGGGACCCGGGCACGGCGGCGGCCGCCTGAGCGCGACCCGACGGCCAGGCCATGGCGTCCCGCCGGTTCCGCCAGACGTCGCGGTGGGAGGCCAGCAGGGGGCGCAGCAGGCGGCGCGGAACCGTGCGGGTGGCGGCCAGCCGTCGCCGCGAGCGCAGCCAGCGCGGGGTCCGCACGACGACCAGCACGAAGGCCAGCACCTCGTCCGCGGCCTGCCGGGGGTGACGCAGCGCGAGCCGGATCAGAGCGCGGCCCACGGCGGCGACCGCCGCCCAGGCCAGCGCCGGCAGCAGCAGCGGCCAGGGCATGCCCGCCATCCGCAGGTGCAGGGTGTCGTAGCGGTCGGCGCGGCGCCACCGGCCGCGCAGCCCGGGCGGCAGGCCCGGGACGGGGCCGCCCTGGGTCCGGGCGGGGGCCACCGCGGGCCCCTCGGCGTGGGCCACCACGGCGGACGGGACGACGACCACGCGGTGACCGGCCAGGCGCGCCCGGCGGCACAGGTCGAGGTCGTCGCGGGCGTGCGAGAGGGCGGGGTCGGGCCCGTCCAGCAGGTCCCAGACGTCCCGGCGGACGAGCATCCCGGCGCTGCTCACGGCGAGCACGTCGCAGCGGCTGTCGTGCTGCCCCTGGTCCACCTCGTACCGGTCCAGCCCGGTGATCCGCACGCCTCGGCGGGACGTGGTGAAGCCCACGTTGAGCAGTCGCTGGTCGTCCTGCGCTGAGACGTGCTTGCAGCCCGCGACGCCGACCGACGGCGCGGTCTCGACCGCGTCCAGCAGGCGCTGCAGGGTGTCGGCCGCGGGCAGCCCGTCATCCGGCAGCAGCCAGACCCAGCGCTGGGTGGCCCCGGGCGGGGTGGCCGGATCCGCGAGCTCGGCCGGTCGCGGGTCCGGTTGCGGCTGCTGGGCTCCGGCCCGGACGGACAGCGCCGTCAGCGCGGCCCGGGCGCAGTCGCCGATCGGTGAGTTCGCGGGCAGCCTGAGCACCAGGTCCGCGCCCGGCGCCTCCAACCAGGCCGGTTCGGGCTCGGGCGCCCGGCGGCGGCGCGGACGCGGACCGGCCAGGTCGACGACGACCAGCTCGTCCGGCGCCCTGGTCTGGTCGCCGACCGCCGACAGGGCGCGGGCGAGCTGCGCCGGCCCGACCCTGCTGATCAGGATGGCCAGCACCCGCGGCACCGGGACCGTCGACTGCGCCGCGCCCTCGGCCTCCGGCTGGGCCTTGGGCTCTGCCTCGACCGGCTCCGCTTCGACGGGTGCGGGCTCGATGTCAACGAGCTCGATGTCAACGAGCTCGTTGTCAACGGGCCCGATGTCAACGGGCCCGATGTCAACGGGCCCGATGTCAACGGGCCCGATCTCAGCGAGTTCGGTGTCGTCCGGTGCCGGTCGGCCCGGCACGTCCGCTTCGACGGGTTCCAGGGCTCCAGTCTCGTCCAGGTCCCCGGTGTGCTCCAGGTCCCGGGCCCGATCCGGGGCTTCGCCCGCCTCGGGCAGCTCGCCCGCCTCGGATGTCCCGGCCTCCGGGGGTTCGGCCTCGGCCGAGGGTTCCACCTCGTCCTGCGGCTCGCTCTGCGGCTCGCTCTGCGGCTCGCTCTGCCCCTGCGGCTCGATCGGTTCCGCCGGCTGAGCCGGTCCCGCCTGCTCGGCTTCGATCAGATCCGGCAGCGACTCCGCTGCCGGAGGGTGCTCGGACGACTCACCGTCGAGCTCCGGGTCCGCACCTGCCGGGATGCCGTCGGCAGGTCCCGTACCGGTCTCCGCGCCGGGCACCTGCGCATCCGCCGGCGCATTCACATGGACGGTCACGGTCTCCGCAGCGCCACTCGATCAGACTGCACGCTTCTTGATCCGGCGCCGCTCCCGCTCGGACAGGCCGCCCCAGATCCCGAACCGCTCGTCGTTCGCCAGCGCGTAGTCCAGGCACTCCACCCGGACGTCGCAGGTGAGACAGACCCGCTTCGCCTCGCGGGTGGAGCCGCCCTTCTCCGGGAAGAACGCCTCCGGGTCCGTCTGGGCACACAGCGCCCTCTCCTGCCATTCCAGCTCCGCCGGGATCTCGTCCGGCACACCGTTCAGTACCAATGCCGTGAGCTCGTGCACCGGCACCTCCTCGACCCTGGCCCCCGGAGGGGCATCCCCCCACACAGCGTGTCCGCGTGGCAACTCTAAGTAATCCTAGCCCGAGTGACACCAATGGAATTACAAGCGTGTCGTACCTGCCACGTCAAGCCGTCTTCTGGTATTCATCCCGGCTCCGCCGAACGGAGGAGGTCCGGACTGACGTCCTGTGGACGGTTGATCGACAACGCGTCAGCGCATCGTCGCTGGCAGGACGGCCCCTCTGGTGCCCCCGCGTCCGGCGCCCGACCGTACCGCTCCGGCGGCGGGCCCCGGAATCGGCGACTCGGAGGATGCGGAAAACCCTTGCCGTGTCCAGGATGCGGACGCCCGGCCCCCCGCGCGGCCCGGTCCGGCGGCGGCTTGGGAGGATGCCGCCATGCGCATCACGGCTCTCGCGGGCGGGGTCGGCGGGGCCAGATTCCTCCGCGGACTGCTGCACCACCTCGGCCCCGACGCGTCAGGGCCCGACCCGACGGTCACAGTGATCGGGAACACAGCGGACGACCTGACCCTGCACGGGTTACGGGTCTGCCCGGACCTGGACACCGTGATGTACACCCTCGGCGGGGGCATCCACGAGGGCCAGGGCTGGGGGCGCAGCGACGAGACCTTCTCGGCGGCCGCCGAGCTCGCGGCGTACGGCAGCGGTCCGGACTGGTTCACCCTCGGGGACCGGGACCTGGCCACGCACGTCGTCCGGACCAGGCTGCTCGGGCAGGGCCGGACGCTGTCCGAGGTCACGGCGGCGCTGTGCGAGCGCTGGCAGCCCGGAGTGCGCCTGCTGCCGATGTCCGACGACCGGGTCGAGACGCACGTGGTCATCGACGATCCGGACCGCCCGGCCGTGAGCTCCGCCGTGTCGGACGGGGCCGGCGCCGACCGCCGCGCCGTGCACTTCCAGGAGTGGTGGGTGCGGCTGCACGCGGCCGTTCCGGCCCGCCAGATCCTCGCCGTCGGCATCGAGCAGGCGCTGCCCGCGCCGGGCGTGCTGGAGGCCATCGCGACGGCGGACGTCATCCTGCTGCCGCCGAGCAACCCGGTGGTGTCGATCGGCACGATCCTCGGGGTGCCAGGGCATCCGGGACGCGATCCGCGCCGCGGCGGCGCCGGTGGTCGGGGTGTCTCCGATCATCGGCGGGGCGCCCGTGCGCGGGATGGCGGACGCCTGCCTGACCGCGATCGGGGTGCCGACCTCGGCCGTCGCCGTGGCCGGGCTGTACCAGGACTTCCTGGACGGCTGGCTGGTCGACGACGCCGATGCGGCCGCGGCCGAGCACGCCGGGCTGACGACCACCGTCCGGGCCCGCCCGCTGCTGATGGCGGACCTGGACACCGCCGCCGAGATCGCCGCTGCCGCCCTGGACCTGGCCCTGGCCCTGCGCGGCGCCGAGCGTCCGGCCGTGCCGTGACCGCACCCCTGGCGGCCGGGCAGCCGGACGCGCCGACGGCGGTGCCGACCCTGCAGGCGTTCGGGCTGGCCGGGATCGGCGAGGTGCGTCCGGGGGACGACCTCGCCGGGCTGATCCTGACCGCGCTCGCCGCCGGCAGGCCCGAGGCGTTGCGCGACGGCGACATCGTGGTCGTGTCCAGCAAGATCGTGTCCAAGGCGGAGGGCCGGACCCTGCACGCGTCCTCGCGCGAGGCGGCCGTGCAGGGCGAGACGGTGCGGGTGGTGGCCGAGCGCGAGACCCCCCGCGGGCTGACCCGGATCGTCGCCTCCCGGTCCGGGCCGGTGCTGGCCGCTGCCGGGGTGGACGCGTCCAACGTCGAGCCCGGCACGGTGCTGCTGCTGCCGGCCGACCCGGACGCCTCGGCCCGGGCCCTGCGCGCCGACCTGGCCGAGCGCACCGGGCTGCGGATCGGCGTACTCGTCACCGACACCCTCGGCCGGCCCTGGCGGGACGGCCAGGCGGACGCCGCTATCGGGGTTGCCGGGGTACTGGTGACCGAGGACCTGCGGGGCCGGGTGGACGGGTACGGCAACCCGCTCGAGGTCACCGTCCGGGCCGTCGCGGACGAGCTCGCGGGGCTGGCCGACCTGGTCAAGGGCAAGCTGTCCGGGATCCCGGTGGCGGTGGTGGGCGGGCTTGGCGAGCTGGTCACCGAGGCGGACGGCCCGGGCGCCGCGGCGCTGCTGCGGTCCCCGGCTCAGGACTGGTTCCGGTACGGGCACGTGGAGGCGGTCCGGGCAGCGCTCGGCGTCCCGCCGGGCGGCCCGGGCATCCCACCCTCGCCGGTCGAGTCCGGGACGGTCCGGCAGCGGCTGCAGCGCGCCCTGGCTGTGGCCCTGGCCGGGCCCGGCTGGCGGGGCCTGCCTGCCGATCCGCGAGCCGCCGTCACCGTGTCGCTGTCGGAGCCGGGGGCGTCCCAGCCGCCGTCGGTCACGCTGCGCCCGGCCGACGGCGTGCCGGCGCCCGGGACGGCCGCCATCCTGCTCGGGGCGCTGGCCCAGCGGCTGCAGGCCGCCGCCTGGGCCGAGGACCTGGACGTCGACGTCGAGGTCGACCTCGAGGTCGAATCCGGCGAGGGCAGCGCCGCTGTCGTCGTCCGGGTCTGCTCAGCAGGCTGAACCCGGCGACGTCAACGGGCCGGCATCGTCTGCAGGTTGCTGCCGGTCAGCGCACCTCCGAGCAGCCGTCCGAGCTGCTCCAGCCGCCACAGTTCGGTGCGGTGGAACTGGGGCCCGGCCTCGCGGACCAGGATCAACCCGAGCGGGGCCCGGCCCAGCGGCATCAGGGCGGCCCCGCCGTACGGCTCACTCGACCCGGGCGGGCGCATCCGGAGCGCACCCAGCCGCCGCGGCGCGACCACCCGGACCTGCCCCGGGCCGGGTGCCTGCGGGCTGACCGCGAGCACCGGCCCGGGCGAATCGTCGGGTTCGAACCAGACCAGCGCCGCCCAGTCCGCACCGAGCGCGCCCGGAGCCCCGTCGACCAGGGTCCGGGCGGCCCGCTCCGGGCCGTCGAACGCCTGCCCGTCCATCACCTGGGCGACGAGCTCCAGGTCGGCATGGCCGCCGACCGGCGGTAGACCGATCTGGAGTCCGATCACGTAGACGCCCGGCAGCGCGGCCAGCTGGTCCCGGACCCGTTCGGCAAGCTCGGCCCCCCGGACCTCGATGAACACGTCGTCGAGCGCCCGCCCGGTCTCGTTCTCCAGGACGTCCAGCTTGACGATGTCGGCACCCGCCACGCCGATCACCGAGGCCACCTTGCCGAGTGTCCCGGGAAGGTCCGGGACGTTCACCCTCAACCGTGCCAGCACGCCGCCTCCGTTCCCGGGCCGCCGCGTCGCGCCACCGTGTGCCCCACCCTCCCCTGACCACATGCCAGCCGCATTTCCCCCGCGTTTCTCAGGTGGTGCGCAGACGGGGTCGGCGGGTCGGGGACGACGCGGCCCAGCACGTGCGGAGAGCGGCGGTGCCCCGCCCACCCCTGCACATCCCACCCCTGCAGGCAGGGCGAAGGGACGCGGGACAGGCAGGGCACGTCACCGGCTGCCAGGAAGACCGACGAGCGGTCAGAACAACCAGGAGGTGCCGGTCAGGGTCACGTTCTCGAAGGAGGTGAACTCATGGCACCCACCCGCCGGGAGGACCTTGAGGTCGTAGCAATTCGTCCCATGAACCATTACCGACGCAGGCCCCATCGCGAACGTGCCCGAGGGATAGGCGCGGCTCACGGGGACGATGGCGGGCACGTCGTGGGTGCCGTAGCCACAGCGGAGATGCGCGAGGATCGTGTTGCCTATGACGTAGGTGTACTGGGGAACGATCCGCACCTCGATCGACACCTCAGGCAGGGAGCAGGAGTACCTGACGGTCATGATCGCCGACCTCTTGTCGGGGCGGAGGAGGATGCTTCCCGGTAGCACCGATGCCGAGATCGTCCCGTCACTTTCCGCGACGGTGGGAGCCGCGGCCGCCGAGCCTCCGCCGAGCAGGCCGATGGCGCCGGCAACGGCCACCGCGGCGATCATGACTCTGGTCTTCGAGAACCTCATACGTGTCCCTTTCCTGTGACCTAGCGCTAGGTCGGTCGTGGTGGTGTCGTCTCTTCAGAGGCCGTCTCTACCGAGCGGTCTTCGAGGAGCCCGGGACTCCCGGCGATCTTGATCGCGACCGGCCAGACCCTAGATCCGTTTCCGTCCCGGTAGCGGGCCCCGCCCCTCGGCCTGCCCCAAGGGGAAGCATCGAGGCGCAATCTGGCCCACAACGCCGCCCATCAGGGCAACCCGCGTCACGGGATCGCCCCGAGGTGGCCCGGCGTCAGGCCCGCGGTCCGGGCTGGTGGGTGGGCAGGTAGCCGGGCTGGTGGGTGGGCAGGTGGGTGGGCAGGGGCATCCGGGGGCCGCGGCGCGGCCGCCTGACGCCGGCGAGTTCGAGCAGGCGCTGGACGCGGTAGCGGTGCCCACGGTACGGCTCGATCAGTTCGGCGCACCCGGCATCGTCCAGCACCTGCCCGGACAGCGACCACGAGACGTCCCGGGCCACGTGAAAGTCGTTCCAGGAGAAGGCATCCGGGTCGCCGTGCGCGCGCTGCCGGATCTCCGCCGCGGTCCAGACCCCGACCCCCGGGACGGTGCGCAGTGCCCGGGCGGCGTCCTCCCCCGTCCGGTCCAGGGTCTGCTCCAGGCGCCCCGCGACGGCCGCCGCCGCGATCACCACCCGCCGCCGGGACTCGTCCACCCCGGCGCGCAGCCATTCCCAGGACGGGATCGCGGCCCACTGCGCCGGCGCGGGAGGAACCCGCAACCCGGCCGCCGGGCCACCGTCCTGCGCCGCAGGCCCGGGCGCAGGCTCCCCGAACGACCGGACCAGCTGCCGCCACGCCCCGCGGGCCTGCTGCCCGGTCACCTTCTGCTCCAGCGCCGCCGCCGCGAGCGCCTCGAACACCGACCGGCTGCGCGGAACCCGCCAGCCGGGCAGGGCCCGCCAGGCCGCCAGCAGCCGCACATGCTCCGGGGCGGGCCGGAACCCCGACGGATCATCGCTGCCGCCGAGCAGTTCCGGAACGCCGTCCAGGACCCACTCGCGACCCGGGCCCCAGGCGTCAGCCAGCACCTCGCCGGCCGCCGGCCGCGCGGCCAACCGGAGCAGCACCGGCCCGTCCGGGGTACGGGTGGCCCGCCAGACCGTCCCGTCCGGCTCTCGCCGGTAGCAGGGGTCGCCGTGCCCGCGCTGCAGCGCCGACAGGGTCAGGTGCACTGCCACCGGGAAGCCCGGCCGCCAGGCACGCGCTCCGTGCGGCCCGCCCCGCGCCGCGGTCACCGTGCTACCCGTTCCGGCCGGATGTCCCGCCGGCCCGCCCGACCGCGGTCCGCAACCGCAGCCCGGCCAGGCCGGCGCCGGCGAGCAGCACGTCCACGACGGTGAACAGCACGCGCGAGATCAGCACGACGACGACCACCGCGCCGGCATCCAGCACCGTGGACAGCACCGCGGCGAGGGCGACCTCGCGGGCGCCGGCCCCGGCCGGGGCGATCACCACGACGAAGCCGACCGCCCAGGCCAGCGCGTACCCCCCGAGACACAGGGCCAGGGTACGGACGGTGCCCGGCGCGCCGAGCGGAACCGCCAGGGCCCAGACCTGGACGCCGGCGCTGATCCAGGACGCCACCGCCCAGCCGAACGCGACCGAGGTGCCGCGGATCGAGGTGTGCTGCTCCAGCGGGTCCCGCCGCAGCAGCTTCAGCCCACGATCGATCAGCGGTCCGAGCAGCGCCGGATGCAGCAGGATCAGCAGCGGCAGGACGAGGAACACCGTCCAGCCGAACCCGTCCGGCACCACGTCGGGCACGAACGGCAGCGTGGCCAGCACCACCGCGAGCCCGGCGGCCACGGCGATCAGCAGCCCCACCACGGTGGCCGCCGCCGAGCGGCGCCGGGCGATCCCGTGGTCGCTGGCCAGCTCGGCCTGCATGACCATCGGCCAGACGCTGCCCGGCAGGTACTTGCCGAGCTGGCCGACGAAGAAGATCCGCCCCACCACGGTCAGCGGCGCGCGGCTGCCGAGGTCGGCCAGCGCCGCCCGCCAGGTCATCGCGGCCAGGCTCGCATTGGCGATGGTCCCGACGGTCGCCAGCACGACCCAGCCCGGTGACAGCCGGCCGACTGCCTCGGACACCTCATCCCGGTTGCCGGCCACGGCCCAGACCGCGAGCGCGACCGTGATCACGCCGACCAGCCACCGGGTCACCTTCGAGCTCGCGATCCGCATCCCGCGGCTGATCAGCGCGTTCACGGGGCGCCGGCTGAGGTCAGGGCATCGAGGTAGGCCTGCCAGGGCCGGTCCAGGTCGACCTCGGGCACCCCGTCGCGAAGTTGCTTGAGCGTCACCGGATCGGTGAGCGCGCGCAGTGCCCCGGCCAGCGCGTCCAGGTCGCCGGGTGGGACGAGCAGGCCGTCCACGCCGCCGTGCACCTGCTCGGGGAAGGTACCCGCGGTGCTGGCCAGCACGGGCAGCCCGTAGGCGTGCCCGAGCAGCACGTTCTGCGATCCGGTCGCCTCCCGGTAGGGCAGGGCGAGCACGTCGTGCGCCCGCACCAGGTCCGGGATCCGCGCGCCCGGCAGGTACCCCGCCAGCAGCCGGACCCGTCCGGCGAGCGCCGGATCGGCAGCCAGCGTGCGGACCCGCTCCCCCGCCGCGCCCCACAGCTCCCCGGCCACCGTGACACTCACCCCGGGAACGGCCCGGGCCGCCTGCAGCAGGAGGTCGAAACCCTTGTAGTGCCGGACCATGCCGAGCGCGAGCACGCGCACGAGGTCCGGCCCGCCGCCCTCGTCACGGCTGCCGGTCGCCGGCTCGGTCCGCGGCGGCGGCGGGCCGCCCGGCAGGTGCGGCGGCAGGCTCACCCAGCGCACGTCCCGGCCACCGAGCCCGCTGGCCTGGCGGGCCAGCTCGGCCGAGTGCACCAGCACCCCGTCCCCGGCCCGCAGCATCCGGCCCATCAGCCAGGCCGCACCCGGATGCGCCTCGTGCGGGATGACGTTGTGCGCCAGCACCATCACCCGCGGCCCCGAGCCTGTCCCATCCCGCCGCGATCCGGTCCGCAGCGCGCGGACCAACGCCAGCAGGGCCGGCACCTGTACCGCCACCACGACGACGACCACGACCAAATCCCGGTCCCGCAGCCGGCGTCCGGTCCGCCACCAGCTGCCCGGCCGGTCCCAGCGCAGCGGCCGCACGGTCGGCTCGTACGGGGGCAGGTCCGGCTCACCGCCGGGGACCGCCTGATCGCCGGGATACAGCAGCCTCGGGTACAGCCGGGCCCAGGACACCAGCTCCACCTCGTGCCCGGCACCGGCCAGGCGGCGGGCGGTCTCGGTGGTGTGGGCGGCGACCCCGCCCTTGAAGGGGTGTGTAGGGCCGACGACGGCGATCCGCACGTGTCAGCTTCCCGGGGCGTCCGGGCGATCGGACGCGGGGACCAGCAGGTTGGCCGGTGGCGCGCTGTCGCCGCGGGAGCGCACCACGAGGTCGGCCAGCAGCGCCATCGAGCCGATGATCAGCGCGGAGAGCACGATCAGGACGGTGCTCGCCGGGAAGTAGAACAGGTGCCGGACCATGTCCACCACGGCCTTGACCAGCCCGATCAGCAGCAGCCAGAGGGCTGGCGGCATGAGCACCTTGAGCGGGTCGAAGTACATCACCATCCGCAGCACCTGCAGGATGTAGCGGTAGGCGTCCCGGACGAAGTGGAACTTCGACTGCCCGGCGCGCTTGGCGTAGTCGATCGACACGTACCGGATGTCGTGCTGGTTGGACAGGAACGCCAGGGTGATCGTCGTGACGCAGGAGAACCCGTTGGGCAACAACCGCAGGTAGGGCAACGAGACCGAGCGACGGAATGCCCGCAGGCCAGAGTTCAGGTCCGGGATCCGCTGGTTGGTGAGCCGCTCGGCGATCTTGCGGATGAACCACTTCGCCGGCAACCGCAGCCACTTGTGGCTGCCCTCCTCGGTGGTCCGGGCGCCGACCACCTGGTCGAAACTGGGGTCGTCGAGCAGGATCCGGACCAGCTCGGGGATCCGCTCGTTCGGATAGGTGAGGTCGGCGTCGGTCCAGACCACGATCTCGCCGCGGGCCTGCAGGGTGCCGATCCGCCGCGCGGTGCCGCTGCCCCCGTTGCGCCGGAAGGCGAGCACGCGCAGGTGCGGGAAGCGAGGCTCCGCGGCGCGCAGCACCTCGAGGGTGTTGTCGGTGCTCGCGTCGTCGATGGCGATCAGCTCGTAGCCGAGCCCGCTGCCGTCCATCGCCGCAGTGATCCGCTCGAGCTCGACGAGGACGTGCTCGGCCTCGTTGTAACAGGGCAGCACGATCGAGGCGACCGGCCGTCCGGCCGTACCGTCCAGCTGGGCCGAACCGGCCTGCGGGGCGGTCGCCGGGCCGTCGACGTCAGTGACGAGGTCCGAAGCGTCCATCGGCGGTCGAGGTTACCCTGTCCAGTCGGCCAGCCAGACGTCGGTCACCAGTCGGCTGTTGCGCCACGGCGCCCGGGCCAGGGTGCGCTGGTCCTCGACGCTGCGCAGCATGGCTGCCAGCTGCGGGTCGGTGCCCAGATCGCGGAGCACCTGCTGGGCGTCGTCACCCCCGCTGGAGGCCAGCAGCACCAGGTGGCCGCCCCGGGCCTGGACCATCCGGCCGAGCTGCGCCACCGAGGTCGCCCGCTGCGCGGTCTCCAGC
The DNA here is from genome assembly GCA_963740575.1 of uncultured Actinomycetota bacterium. Taxonomy (GTDB): domain Bacteria; phylum Actinomycetota; class Actinomycetes; order Actinomycetales; family Kineosporiaceae; genus CAVUET01. The sequence continues at coordinate 1,554,903 of CAVUET010000003.1, forward strand.
GTGATCGCCGCCGCCGGGTGGTCGCACACCCCGCGGATCACCTGCGGCCACTCGTTGGCGGCCCGGGGATCGACGGCCAGCACGACGTCGCCGGGGTGCAGTGCCGCACAGACCCGGGCCACGGTGGCCGGCTCGCCGGCCTCGGTCCGCTGGATCGCGAACGGCGCCGACCCGGCCAGCACCGGCACGAACAGGGCGGACATCGCCGTTCCGGTCACCCAGACTGCCTGCCGCCCGGGCAGGGTGCGGGCCGTCCAGGCGCGGCAGCGGGCCGCGGCCACGACGGCGGCCAGCAGCAGGGTCGGCAGCAGGACGACGACCAGCCGGCGGTCGGCCCACGGATGGTCGGGGGTGATCCCGGGCCGCGCCAGGGTGAGCACGGACGAGCCGAAGCCGACCGTCGCGGGGATCAGCCAGGCCGGTGCCCGCGCCGAGCCGGCACGCCACCAGCCGACCGCGCGATGGGCCAGGACGGCGAAGCAGATCCAGGCGGCGGCGATCGCGACCGGGCCGATCCACCAGGACACCCAGGCCAGGGAGTGCTCGGCGTAGGTCCGCCCACCGTCGACCGCAAGGTGCTGTGACCTCTGCAATGCGGCGACGTAGAGCGCTCCGGGGTCGTTCGGGTCCTGCCGGGAGACGGTCCACAGCGGCCGGCTCACCAGCGCGGCTCCGAGCAGCAGGACCCCGGCCGCGGCGGCGCGGGGCCACGCCCGGCCCTGAGAGGGGCGCGGTGTGACAGCGCGCCCATCCCGGCGGGCGCGCAGGCGGGCCAGCAGCACGAACGCGACGCTCAGCAGGGTGAGCACCGCCGTGCCCGCGACCAGCGGCAGCAGAGAGCCCCGGATGGTGTCCAGGTACGGCCGAGACAGCCACACCGCCGGGATCGCCGCCAGCGCGACCCCGCCGAGCGCCCCGAGCGCGAGCGCGACGGCGTGCGCGCTGCCCGCCTCGCCGCTCGACCCCGCCCGGACGGCCCGAGCGGCGAGCACCGCGCAGACCGGTACGACCAGCGCCACCTCGGTCAGCGAGTCCACCCGGACCAGCCCGCTCAGCCCGAGCATCAGCCCGGCCGTCAGCCCGAGCCGGCGCGCCTCCCGCCCGCCCACCGTGGCGGCATCCAGCGCGAGCGCCGCCGCACCGAGCATGATCACCAGGGCGGGCGCCTCGGAATAGGTCGAGCGGGCCGCGTGCAGGACGGGGAACGTCAGCGCCAGCAGCCCCGCGCCGACCGGAGCCCAGCGCGGTCCGGCCAGCCGCGCGACCAGCCCGGCGAACCCGGCCACGGCGAGCATCCCGAGCAGCGGCGGCACCAGGAACATCCCGGTCCAGCCGCCCGCCCACCAGCCGAGCGAGAAGGTGGCCGGGCCGCCGAGCAGGAACTGCGGCACGACATCGACCGCGCCACCGTGCACGACCTGGTAGTACGCCGGGCTGCCCAGGGTGAACCCGGGCACGGCCAGCGCCGCTGTCCCGCCGAAGGCGTCCAGGTGCGAGGCCACCGGTAGCTCGTGCCGGCTGCCGATCCACTGCGCGAACAGCGCGTACGACCCGGGGTCGCGTCGAAGAATCATGTTCTCGGCATGGGTCAGCCCGGCCCACACCCCGGTCCCGGCCGCGATCGCTGCCGTCCACGCGGCGGCCCGGACCGTCGTCGCGTCCACCGCTCCCGACGCGCCCGCCGCGATCGCCGCCGCGCGGGACAGCCGCCAGGCCGCCGCCAGCCCGACCAGGACGACGGGGATCGCCACGGACGGCCGCCACAGCCCGGCCGGGACGAGCACCGCCGCCGGCACCGCGACCGCGAGCACGGCCAGCCCGGCGAACGGTCCGACCCGCCACAGGAACGCCCCCGCCACCCGCGCCGCGGTGCCCGACTGCCCCACGGCTCCGGCCGGCTGCTCAGTCACGACGCAGGACGGTATCCCGTGCCGGTGCGAGCCTGCCCCGGCGGGCCCCGGACGGTGCCGTCGCCCGCCGGCCCCCCACCCCACGCCAGTACGGCAACTGTGGGTCATTGGCAGCGCATGTTCGAGCCGGCGAGCGCATCCGCGGGCGGGGGGTGGGTGTTCGGTCGCGAGGCTTTGCTCTGCGATCGTTTTCGAGTCACCCGCCGCATGACCGTTCGGGCCGAACGTGATGCGTTTCGAATCAGAGCAAAGCACGCAACACGATGCGGACGCGAGGCCACCGGCGGGGCTCTGCTGACCCATGTCCGGTCGAACAGCTCGCCAGTCCATCGGAACAAGGCAGTTGTGCCGCCGATGTGGGTCTTTGGCGGCACACGTTGACCGAGTCGATCATCGGTGTGGCGTGAGCTGCCTGGCGCTCTTGGCGACGTGGCCTACGTGGCCGACTTTCCTGGCTGACCGGCGCTTTCGAGCCCGGGGCCCTCTTCGCCCGGCGGGTCCGCGGTGCCGAGATGCTGTTCCCACGGCAACCCAGGCCCCACAGCCACCCGGCCGCACGGCACCCCGGCGCCCGGGAACTACCCTGACCGCCGTGACCGCCGCCCCGAGCAAGAACCCGGACGACGTCCACGGCCTGCTCCGGACCCTGCTCGCCGAGGATCCCGGCCGCCCCCGGCTGACCTGGTACGGGCCTGGCGGCGAGCGGGTCGAGCTGTCCGCCCGGGTGCTGGAGAACTGGGTCGCCAAGACCGCCAACCTGATCGTGGACGAACTGGACGCCGGTCCCGGCAGCCTCCTGCTGCTGGACCTCCCCCCGCACTGGCGCACCGTGACCTGGCTGCTGGCCACCTGGTCGGTCGGCGCCTGCGCCGTGCTGCCCGGCAACGACGGCCCCGAGCCGGACGCAGTGATCAGCACCGACCCGTCGGCATCCGGCGGGCCGGGTCTGCCGGTGGTCGCGGTCGCGCTCCCCGCGCTGGCCACCTCGTTCGGCCCCGAACTGCCGCGCGGCGCGATCGACGCAGCCGCGGCGGTGCGCAGCCACCCGGACCTGTTCGTGCCGCTGGTCCGGCCCGCGCCCGGCGACCCTGCCCTGTACCGGTCGCCGGATCCGTTGCCGCACACCGAGTTGCTGGCCCGGGCCGGGGCTCTCGCCCGGAGGGCCGGTTACCCGGACCGGGTCAGGCTGCTGACCGGATCAGGCCTGGAGCACGCGCTGCGGGACTGGCTCGGCCCGATGCTGCTGCACGGATCCGTCGTGCTGCACCACGACCTGGCGGGGCTCGACCCCGCCAGCCGGGACCGGCTGGCGGACCAGGAGGGCGTCACCGCGCGCTCAGCGCGGCCCTGAAGCGGTCACCTGCCCCCGTGCAGCCGGAGGTAGGCCGCCAGGCTCCACGGCCCCGCGTTGCTGCGCACCTTCACCGGCGTGTTCAGCGGAAGCACCTGGCTGCCGCGGGTGATCCTCAGGCCGGGGTTGAGCGCCGCGAGCCCGGCCACGCCGAGGCCGTACCGGCGGGCGACCGAAGCTGCCGTGTACCTCGTCCGGCCGGTGGCGAACCAGCCGTAGCCCGGTGGCAGCGTCCCCCGCGCGCCGACCGCCGCGCCCGGCGCCGGCCAGGTGACCCGGATCCCGGCGGAGCGCAGCCCGAGCCGGCCGCGCAGACTCGACCCGGTGACGTACGCCGTGACCGTACCTCCGGCGCGGATCCCGGTGACCTTCAGGCCGCCGTCGCGGGCGGCCGAGCCCGGTGCGCCGATGCTCACCGCCGACACCGAGGTGAAGCCCAGCCGCCGGGCGAAGTCGGACGGTTCGAACGTGGCCGACCAGGAACGGTACGGGTTGTCGGAGGCCAGATCCCAACGGCTGTCGTCGATCCCGCTGAGGTAGCCGTACCCGCCCTGCGAGCCGTAGACGTACGCCCGGCTCTCGGAGTGCCCGCCGTCGGACGAGGAATACATCGCCGAGATCACCCCGCCGCGCGCATCCACGATCACCTCGGAGCCGGTGCCGTTCACCGCGGCCTTCCAGCCGGTGCCGGGGTGGCGGGCGACGTAGCCGGCGTCCTGGTCCTCGCGGGTGGCACCGGAGTAGACCTGGGCGGCCGTCGTGGTGCCGATCAGGTAGGCCGCCGCGCTCCGGCTGTACATCCCGGCCAGGTACGTGCGGGCTGCATCCGCCTGCGCCCGCAGCGCCTCCTTCGGCCAGCTGACCGGAACCTCGGCCAGGCCCCAGAGGTACTTCTGCACGGCGGTCCCGTACCGGTCGGAGCTGATCTTCTCGGTCACGGTCGTGCCGGACGAGGTCTCCTGGAAGCCGGTGGCTCCCCAGCGCAGGCGCATGTCCAGCGACGGTGACGAGCCGGAGCGGTAGGAGCGCAACCGGACCGTCACCCCGCCGTGCCGCAACACCAACTGGCCCGTCGAGGGCGCCCAGGCCTGCTCTGTGCCGGCGAGGTCGAGCACGGCCGATCCCGCCGTGCTGCCGTGCTGCCGGCGCACCACGGTCCAGGTCTGCCCCTTGGGCTGGGTCGCGGTGCCGGTCGAGCCGTTCCAGGTGACTGCGGCGTTCTCGGCCAGCACCGTGCTCCGGCTCGACCCGCTCAGCAGCGAGAGCTGAACCGGGGCAGTCATCGAGCGGCTCACCAGCTTCGTGCCCTGGTAGTAGGTCGACAGGATCTGGGCATGGCTGCAGCCGAGCCTGGCCGCGCCCTGTGCTCCGTACTGGCTCATCCCCAGAGAGTGACCCCAGCCGTTGCCCTGGACCACGATCCCGCTGCCGCCGGCCGGCGCGCTCGGCACCGCGACACCGCCGGGCCTGGGGCAGGTCGCCGCGAGCGCGGCCGGTGCACCGCCCGGAACCGCCACCACTACCCCGGCCAAGGTCGCCAGCGCCGCGGCCGGCGCGATGAACAGGGTACGGAGGCTCATCATCGAAACTGCTCCCCGACGGCTCGACGATCCGGTACACGTCGGAGAGCCCGGGAAAGACCGTCCGACGGGGACGGTGGCCCTGTGCGGCCCCCGCCTGGAATCGACCATCGGCGGTGGGCAGGAAGCGCTTGAGGCAGGCCCGGGCCACTCAACCGAACGGCTCGCGCCCGTCCGGGCTCAGTCCGCTGTGGCCACCCCGGCCGCGATCGCCTCGGCCAGCGCCTCGGACCAGGATCGGATCGGCGCCATCCCCACCTCGGCCCAGCGCCCGTGACCGAGCACCGAGTAGGCCGGCCGCGCGGCCGCCAGGGCGTACGCCTGGGAGCTGGTCGGCCGGACCCGCTGCGGGTCGGCGCCGAGCTGCTCGAAGATCGCCCGCGCCAGCCCGAACCAGGTCGTCTCCCCGGACGACGTGCCGTGATACGTGCCCGCCGGGGCATCCCCCCGCACCAACCGGAGCACCGCAGCCGCCAGGTCGCGGGACCAGGTCGGCTGCCCGCGCTGGTCGTCCACGACCTCGATGGTCTCCCGCTCGCGCTCGAGCCGGGCCATGGTCCGGACGAAGTTGTTGCCGTGCGCGCCGTACAGCCACGCGGTACGCACGATCCAGTGCCGGCCCGGCAGTTCTGCGCGGACCGCCCACTCCCCGGCCGCCTTGGTCCGCCCGTAGGCCGAGCGTGGCGCCACCGGGGCGGCCTCGGCATACGGGGCGTCGGCGTCCCCGGCGAAGGTGTAGTCGGTCGAGATGTGCACCATCCGCGCCCCGGCGGCCGCGCAGGCCCGGGCCAGGTAGGCGGGGCCGATGGCGTTGATCGCGAAGGCTTCCGGCTCGTGCTCCTCGGCCGCGTCCACCTGGGTCCAGGCGGCGCAGTTGATCACCAGGTCGAACCCGGACACGACCTTCAGCACCGCGTCCGGGTCGGTGATGTCCAGGACGTCACGGTCGTATCCGGTGACCTCGGTCTCGCCGACCGCCTCCAGGGCGGCCAGCACGTCGTGGCCGAGCATCCCGTAGGAGCCGGTCACCAGCCATCGGGTCACCCGCGCACCTGCCCGCGCGGTCCGCAGTCCGCGATGACCAGATCCTCCACGTCCGAACTCCTTCCGGCTCCTGCCGCGCGGGCTGCCTCCCGGCACCGGCCGAATCCACCGGCCCGAATCCACCGGCCCGAATCCACCGGCCGAATCCACCGGCCGAATCTACCGGAATCGACCGGACCCGCCCGGTGGAACGGCGCTCAGCGGGTGTACCCGACGATGTCCACCCCGACCGTTCGGCTGCCGACCGAGTTCCGGATCGAGATCTTCCCGGTTCCGTTCACCGGCACCAGGACCAGCACGCTGCGCAGGTCACCGGAGGCGACCCGCAGGTCCACCCGTGACGGGCGCGCCGCACCGGACGGCCATGCGGTCAGGGTGGTGGCGACCGGCGCCGCCTCCACGGTGACGTCGACCAGCACCTGCGAGGCATCCGCGGGCACGCCCGTGCTGCCGCCCACCACCGTCAGGTCGCGCGAGACCCCGGCGCCGAGCGGCCCACCGGTCGAGGCGGTGGAGAAGACCCGCTTCGGGGTGACCGCGCTGAACTGCTCGTCGGCCGGCGCCGAGGACGACCAGACACCGACCACGTCCACGGTCATGTCGACGCTGCTGCCCGAGTTGCCCAGGTCGATCGCGCCGGCACTGACCGGCAGCAGCGCGAGCGTCTCGTCGGCCGCGCCGGACCGGTAGTGCAGCAGGTCGAAGGTCGGTCCGGGGTTGGCGTACAGCCGGCCGTCGGCAACCGGACCCAGCACGGTGACCTGCGCCAGCACCGCTGTCACGTCGGTGGCCGCGATCCCGCCGAGGCCGGGCAGCGACACCCTGCGCACGGCGCCGGAGGCGACCTTGCCACCGGACGAGCGAGTGTCCAGCACCCGGGTCGCGGACATCGGCAGGAACCGGGCGGCCGCGGCCGCGGCGTGGTACCCGATCACATCCACGACGAGGTTGGACACCCCGGCGTCGCCGGAGATGCTCACCTTGCCGTCGGCGCCGACCGGGACCACGACCGTCGCGCTGCGAGAGCTCCTGGCCGGCATCCCGAGGTTTGCCGTCCCCGGCCGGACCTGGCCGGTGGGCCAGGCGGTCAGGTGGGTCCGGGCCGACGGGCACAGCTCGGTGACGGCCAGGACCACCGAGGTGACGCCGCTGCTCGGCACACCACCGTGCCCCAGCACCGGCACGTCGATCCGCCCCCGCGGGCCCAGCGGGAGCACGGGGCCGCTGCGCGTGTCCAGCAGCCTGGCCGGCGAGAGCGGGACGAACCCGCCCGCACCCGAGGTCGCCGACCCGCTCGGCATCGCCTGCGGGGCGGGTGGAGTGATCACGTAGGTGGATGTCCACGGTCGCGCCGACCCGAGCGCCGAGTGGCTGTCCAGGCGCAGGTCGTACAGGCCCGGCCGGGCCGCTCCGGTCCCGGTACGGGCGTTCCAGCCCGCCGTGAACAGGGCCCGGCCACTGGTCGAGCCGGTTCGGGTGGCCACCGTCGCCTTGCTGCAGTCGGCGACGGTCAGCCGCCAGGACTGAGGCCGCAGCGTTCCCGCGGTCACGCGGGTGCCCGATCCCGCGTAGCCGCCCGTTGCCGAGCTCAGCGCCGGGTTGGTGATCGCCGCCCGCATGTAGCCCGCCACCGCCTTCCGGATGGCGGCCAGGTACGGGTAGAGGTGGGCGCCGGGGCAGGCCGTGTAGTCGACGTTGCGGTGGCCCATGACTACCGGCAGGCGCACCCGCGTCCCGGCCCGCCAGCGGGCTCCGCTGAAGTCGCCGGCGGTCAGCCTGGTGTAGCCGAGCGGGTCGCGGAAGTTGAGATCCAGCTTCCAGGCGAACAGCCGCTCGATGCCCGCCAGCAGGGCCGCCGGCGGTCGCCCGGTCTCGAAATTGCCGAGCGCGGCCACCCCGAAGGTGTTGGTGTTGAACCCTCCGGCGTGCGCGCCCATCACGGCGCGGCTGATCCCACCGGCGCGGCCCTCCCAGATCCGGCCGAATCGGTCGACCAGGAAGTTGTAGCCGATGTCGTTCCAGCCCCGGCTGAGGTGGTAGGCGTAGTCGCCCCTGATCATCGCGGGGACCTGGGAGGCCGCGTAACCGTTCGTGTCCGTGGTGTGGTGCAACACCCCGGCCTGGATCGTCGCCATGTAGGTCGGGGCGGCACGGACCCTCCGCTCGTCCGCCCCCCAGCTTGCCCGGGAGTAGATCTGCGGCTGGCTCATCACCGCCATCGCCGAGCCGGACGGGACCCGACCGACCTCGGCGTCGTAGCCCGAGGTTCCGGGGTCGATCAGCTCGACCCTCAGCCCTCTCGGCGCGGGCCCGGCGAGGTGGTCGACGCGCACCTGCACGCCGTCGCCCGGGCCGACCCACAGCGGCTCGGTACCGGCCCGCTGGACCTGGTGGGACGCCGGATCGCCCGCGGTGTCCGCCTCGGTGTCCAGAGCATGCCAGCCCGACCAGCCATGGCTGGAGCGGGTCCTGACCAGGACGCTGAGCACGGGCGGGGTCCCGGCGGGCATCTGCCAGGTCACGCCGAGCGACTGGAAGCGGGCCGTGCGCAACTGCCGGGTGAGCACCAGTGGACGGCCCCTCCCGGCGCCGCCCGACCCTGCCGTCGCCAATCGTCCCGTCGCCGATCGGGCTGCGGTCGCGGCCAGGGCTGAGGCGGCCCGGGTTGCGCTCGCGCCGTTGTCCCGCGCGGCCAGCGCCGGAGCGTCCACGCCCGCGAGCTGCACGGTCGCGATGGACGCCGGCACCGGCTTCGGCCCAGCCGCGGGGAACTGCACGGTCGGCAGCACCGCCAGGGCCGGTACGGCGACGAGGGTGAGGGCGAGGATGACAGGGACTCTGCGCATGAAGGCCTTCTGGTGCGGGCTCGGACGACAACAGCTTTCTCACTGTACGTGGCTATTTCGTTACACGGGGTCATTGCGGGAGGTTCAGCGCGCCGCTGGCCGTCAGGCTGCCGCCGGTCCGGGTGGCCGCGCCGGGCCCCGGCCCCCCGCAGCGGCCGACGATGAGTAGATTCACCGGTGGCCCTGTCGGACCGGATCTTCGGAAGTGAGCGGGCGATGGACAAGGTGGTCGCGCAGGCGGCGCAGGCGGTCTCGGATGTGGCGCCGGGTTCGTCGCTGGCGGTCGGCGGGTTCGGGTTGTGCGGGATCCCGAGCGTGCTGATCCAGGCGGTGCTGGACGCCGGGGTCGGCGAGCTGCGGGTGGTGTCCAACAACTGCGGCGTGGACGGGTGGGGTCTGGGGATCCTGCTGGGCGCCAAGCGGATCTCCCGGATGACCTCGAGCTACGTCGGGGAGAACAAGGAGTTCGAGCGGCAGTACCTGGCCGGCGAGCTGGAGGTCGAGCTGGTCCCGCAGGGCAGCCTGGCCGAGCGGCTGCGGGCAGGCGGGGTGGGGGTACCGGCGTTCTACACCGCGACCGGGGTCGGCACCCAGGTGGCCGACGGCGGCCTGCCGCTGCGGTACGCCGCGGACGGGTCGGTGGCACTGGCCAGCCAGCCCAAACCGACCCGCGAGTTCGAGGTCGACGGGGTGATCCGCCAGTTCGTGCTGGAACCGGCGATCCGTTGCGACTTCGGCCTGGTCCGGGCCGCGCGCGGGGACCGGCACGGCAACCTCGTCTTCCACTCCAGCGCCCGCAACTTCAACCCGCTGTGCGCGATGGCCGGGCGGATCACGATCGCCGAGGTCGAGGAGCTGGTCGAACCCGGCGAGCTGGACCCGGATGACATCCACCTGCCCGGCGTCTTCGTCCAGCGGGTGGTCCCGCTGACGCCCGAACAGGTCGCCGCCAAGCGGATCGAGAAGCTGACCGTCCGCCCGAAGGAGTCCTGATGGCGCTGACCCGGGCCGAGATGGCCGCCCGTGCCGCCCGCGAGCTGCAGGACGGCTCGTACGTCAACCTCGGCATCGGCCTGCCCACTCTGGTGCCGAACTACCTGCCGCCCGGCGTGCACGTGGTGCTGCAGTCCGAGAACGGCATCCTCGGGGTCGGCCCCTATCCGCTGGACGGCGAGGCAGACCCGGACCTGATCAACGCCGGCAAGGAGACCGTGACCCTGCTGCCGGGTGCGGCGTTCTTCGACTCCGCGGTCAGCTTCGGGATGATCCGCGGCGGCAAGATCGACGCCGCGATCCTCGGCGCGATGCAGGTCTCCGCCGGCGGTGACATCGCGAACTGGATGATCCCCGGGAAGATGGTCAAGGGGATGGGCGGCGCGATGGACCTGGTGCACGGCGCGAAGAAGGTGATCGTGCTGATGGAGCACCAGGCCAAGGACGGCTCGTCCAAGGTGCTGCCGCGGTGCACGCTGCCGCTGACCGGCACCGGTGTGGTGGACCGGATCATCACCGACCTGGCCGTCATCGACGTCACCCCCGAGGGGCTGGTGCTGCGCGAGACCGCTCCCGGCGTGTCCGTCGACGACGTGATCGCCGCAACCGCCGCCCCGCTGCAGGTGGCCGTCGACCGATCCTGATCAGTCTCTTCTGGCCAGCCGGCGGGGGCTGCTCAGGAAGCCGATCCCCCAGGTCATGTGCATGATCGCGACGGCGAACGGCACCAGCGGCCGGGCCTTGAGCGCCAGCCCTCGGGACGGCACGGCCGACCCGAGCAGCACCACGGCGCAGTAGCCCAGCGGCAGCGCCGCCGCGGGCCAGAAACCGAGGCAGGCGGCCACCGTTCCGGCCAGCACGCCCAGTACCGCCACCGGCGCGGCCAGGTATCGGACGCTGAGCGTCTGCGGGTGCTGGCGGGCGACCACGCGCCGCCAACGGCCGTAATGGAAGTACTGCCGGGCCAGCGCACGCGGGGTCGAGCGGGGCCGATAGGCCACCCGCATCGCGGGCTGGAACCAGACCAGGCCGCCGGTGCGGCGGATCCTCAGGTTCATCTCCCAGTCCTGTGCCCGCAGGAAGGACTCGTCGTAGCCGCCGACCCGCTCCAGCGCGGCGCGCCGGAAGGCACCCAGGTACACGGTCAGGGCCTCGCCCTCCGCGCCACCGGTGTGGAAGCTGGCGTTGCCCACCCCCAGCCTGCTGGTCATGGCCCGGGCCACGGCCTGCTCGAACAGGCTGGAGCCCTCGGCCGCCATCACCCCGCCGACGTTGTCCGCCCCGGTCCGGCGCAGCGTGTCCACGGCGGTGCGGACGTAGTCCCCGGGCAGCAGCGAATGGCCGTCGATCCGGACCACGACCGGGTGCCGGCTGGCGGCGAGGGCCGCGTTCAGCCCGGCCGGCGTCGCGCCGACGCGGCTCGGATTGGGCACGGCCCGCACTCTCTGGTCGGCCGCGGCCAGCTCGGCGACGATGGCGTCGGTGCGGTCCCGGGACGGACCGAGCGCGACCACGAGCTCCAGCTCCCCGGGGTAGTCCTGCGCCAGCGCGTGCCGGATCGCCTCGGCGACATGCCGTTCCTCGTTGAGGACGCTCAGGATGATGCTGACCGCCGGGCGCTCGGGCAGGGAGTGCGCGGCGTTCACGTCGGCAGCGGGTTCGACTGCCTCATCGCGGCCGACTGGGGACTGGTGCATGGCGTGCATCAGGATAGCGCCACGGATCCGCCGCTCGGCCGGGCGCTCACCCGGTGCCGGCAGCGGCCAGGGAACGGTAGAACGCGCGGCATCGGTCGTAGCCGGGCAACCGCCCCGCCGCCATGGCCTGCGCCAGAGTCGGCGCCACCCGGTCCTTCGGCGACAGCAGCGGCTCGATCCCGTCCGGCCAGCTGATGCCGAGCTGCGGGTCCAGCGGGGTGAGACCGTGCTCGGCGGACGGGGTGTAGGGCTCGCTGCACAGGTAGACCACCGTCGCGTCATCGGTCAGCGCGACGAAGGCGTGCCCGAGCCCCTCGGACAGGTAGACCGCCGACCGGGTCATCTCGTCCAGCCGGACCGGCTCCCAGGTCCCGAACGCCGGGGACCCCACCCGGATGTCCACCACGATGTCCAGGACCGCGCCGCGCACGCAGGTGACGTACTTGGCCTGCCCGGGCGGGACGTCGGCGTAGTGAATGCCCCGCACCGTCCCACGCCGCGATACCGAGCAGTTCGCCTGGGCCAGGCCGAGCGGATGCCCGACCGCGTCGGCGAGCCGGTCGAACCGGTACCACTCCAGGAACGCGCCCCGGTCGTCCCGGAACTGCTCCGGCGTCACGAGGAACGCATCGGGCACGGTGAGCTGGACGATCTGCACGCGGTCTCCGTTCGGCCGGCCGACGGTCACGTCGTCTGGTCGTGTGGTGTTCGGGTGGTCGGGTCGTCAGGTGGTCGGATCGACCCGAGGCTAGTGCGCGCCGCCGGGCGATCAGGTAACCGACCCGTGAACACCGCCGTGACATCCGGGCCGGGCCCGACCGGCGCGCCCGTGGCTGCAGTAGCCTCGCCGTCCATGCGCGGGATCATCCTTGCCGGCGGATCGGGGACCCGGCTTTACCCGATCACCCGGGGTGTCAGCAAGCAACTCATGCCCGTCTACGACAAGCCGATGATCTACTACCCGCTGTCCACACTGATGATGGCGGGGATCCGGGAGATCCTGATCATCTCCACGCCCGAGGACTCCCCCCAGTTCCGCAGGCTGCTCGGCGACGGCTCAGAGCTGGGCATGCGGCTGGAGTACGCGGCGCAACCGCGCCCCGAGGGTCTGGCCCAGGCGTTCCTGATCGGGGCCGAGTTCATCGGGTCCGAAAAGGTCGCGCTCGCGCTCGGCGACAACATCTTCTACGGCACCGGCCTGGGCACCGCGCTGCGGACCCTGACCGAGGTCGACGGCGGCCAGGTCTTCGCCTATCACGTGGCCAACCCGCAGGCCTACGGCGTGGTCGAGTTCGACCCCGACGGCCGCGTGCTGTCGATCGAGGAGAAGCCGTCCAGTCCGCGCAGCAACTACGCCGTCCCGGGCCTGTACTTCTACGACAACGACGTGGTCAAGATCGCGCGCGACGTCCGGCCCAGCGCCCGGGGCGAACTCGAGATCACCGCGGTCAACGACGCCTACCTGCAGCAGGGCCGGCTCGGCGTGATGGTGCTCGAGCGCGGCACCGCCTGGCTGGACACCGGAACGTTCGACTCGATGATGGACGCCGCCCAGTTCGTCCAGGTGGTCGAGGCCCGCCAGGGCTACAAGATCGGCTGCATCGAGGAGGTGGCCTGGCGCGAGGGCTGGATCAGTGACGACCAGATGCTGACGCTCGCCCAGAACCTGCGCAAGAGCGGCTACGGGGACTACCTGCTGGGCCTGGTGGAGACCTCACGCTCGGCCCCGGCGGCACGCGCCGAGCGCTGACCGTTCGGTACCGTACGGATCGCCCGGTCCGGGTTCCCCACCTGCCTGATGGTCAGGCCGCGGAGCAGCTGGCCCCGACGTCCACGGCGCCGCTGCCGGCGCTGGTGTTCGCACCCGAACGGGCTGCCGCACTCCCCCCGGTCCCGCCCGCACCCGCGCTGCTGCTCCCGGCCGGATCCGAACCCCGGCTCGCTCCGGCCCCGGTCGGGGCGCCAGCGGTGGGCGTGGCCGGCCCGGCCCCGGACGTGCCGGTCGCGGCGCGGACCTTTGACCGGATCACGCCGAAGTCCGGGTAGGCCGGATTCACCAGCGGCGGCACGAACTGGATGCTGGTCACCTTCTGGGACTTCGCCCGCACGGCGAGACTCAGGAAGGTGGACAGGTCCCCGGACGGGATGTCGGTGCTCACCACGTCCTGGCTGGCGGCTGCGATGGACTGGAACTTGGCCAGCACCGTGGTCGGGTTGAGCTGGTGCAGCATCGCGTCCATCACGCAGCGCTGGCGCGCCATCCGGTCGTAGTCGCTGCCGCCGTGCCGGGACCGCGCGAACCAGAGCGCGTGGTAGCCGTCCAGGCGTTGCGTCCCGGGCTGGATGTAGCCCGAGACCGGCGAGGTCCCGCCGCCGATAGGCACCGCGGTGCGGACCGTGACCCGGATCCCGCCCATGGCGTCGATCAGCTGCCGGAAGCCCTTCAGGTCGATCAGGACGTAGTAGTTCACGGTCAGTCCGGTGGCGCCCTGGACGGCCTGCTTCATCGCCTCGGCGCCCGCATCGCGGGCACCGGGGAACAGCGACGGGTGCTGCGCGCCCCAGGTGTAGACGGCATTGAGCAGGCACGCGTCGCCACAGGTGTAGCCCTTCGGCATCGCCCGCGCGGCCGCCGTCCCGTGCGCGAACGGCACGTTCTCCAGGTTCCTCGGCAGGCTGAACAGGACGGCGCGGCCGGTCTTCACCTCGATGCTGACCAGGGTCACGCTGTCCGGCCGGGTGCCGATCCGGTCCGGCCCGGCGTCGCCGCCGAGCAGCAGCACGTTGTACCGGCCGTCGACCGCGGCCGAGCTGTGCCGTCCGGAGAACACCGTCGAGATCAGGTCCGCCGCCGCCCAGGCACGACGGCCCACCGCCAGCATCGGGTAACAGGCCACGACCATGAGCACGGCGGTGAGCGCTGCGATCCCGGACCGCGCCCGCCGGGGCAGCAGTCCCGGGCGGCCCAGCCGCCAGGCGTCCACGATCAGCACGGCCATGACCACCGCGAGCAGGTAGCAGCCGATCGCGACCATGCCGAGCACGGCCGGGGCGGCCAGCATCCCGAGCACCCTGTCGCGGGCCACGAACCAGCCCAACCCGATCAACGCGACCAGCGCGATCAGGGCCAGCCAGCCGCGCAGCACAGCCCGCCCGAGCCGGGCGTTGCCGGCCGCCAGTTGGGCCGTACCCGGGACGATCACCGCGAGCGCGAGCAGCGTGACCGCCCTGCGGACGCGCAACCGTGGCGAGAGCGACTGCGGATCCCGGCGTGACGGCGGGGAGGGCCTGCCGGGAGCGCGCGGGCGCTCGCGAACAGCAGACCCTTGCCCCATGCCCAGCAGTATCGCGGCAGGGGCCGCACGATCCGGTCAACCGCGACGGCGCGGCGCGCCCGCCCTGCGACTACCCGTGACCTGACCCGCGCAGCTGATCTTGAGCTTGATCTTGGGCCTGATCTTGAGCCTGATCTTGAGGCTGGGCTTGAGGCTGGGCTTGGGGCTGATCCCGCAGCGTGCGGCGGTAGCGGATCAGCCGGAGCAGCAGCAGCATCATCACCCCGCCGGTCGAGACGGGGTAGGCCACGTCGAGCCGCAGCACCGGCTCCAGCGGCAGCAGGCACCCCGAGACGAAGGCCAGACCGCCGAGCAGCCAGCAGCCGGCGACGACTCGGTGCTCACCGAGGGCCAGCACCGCCGACTGCAGGATGGTCGCCAGCACGAGCATGATGCTGGACAGGCCGAGTGCCACCATGTCCGGCCGCGTGGCCGGATACCGGGCCCCGAACAGCAGCGACACGATGTTCGGCCCGACCGATGCGAAGACGGCCACGGCCAGGGCACCCATCCCGGCCACCAGCCCGAGGACGGCTCGCAGCGCGGCGCCGAAGGCGGCCCGGTCCCGCCCCTCCACCGCCGCCACCAGCCGGGGCAGCAACGACGCCTGCAGCGCGCTGGTGAAGAACAGCGGGATCCGGACGATGACGAACGCTGCCAGGAACCGGCCGGCCAGCCCCTTGTCGTCGCCGGCCATCAGCTGCAGCACGACCGGCCCGGCGTTGGCCACCCCCTGTGAGCACATCGCGGCCAGCACCAGCCAGCCGAGGTTCGAGCTGACCTCCGACCAGGTACTGCGGCGGTAGCGGCCACCGGGGCGGGGCAGCAGCAGCGCCACCAGCACGAGGACGACCAGCGACGGCCCGGTGACGGCCAGGCCGAGCCCGGCCACCCCGGCCGCCCCTGCCAGCGCCAGCGCCGCGGCCACCAGCACCCGCAGCACGCCCTCGCCGGCGATCTGCAGGGCGTAGCCCAGGTACCGCCGGGTGCCGGCCAGCACGCCACGGGTGACGAACCCGCCGCCCGTGGCCAGCACCCCCAGCGCCAGGATCGGCACCGCCACGGTGTGGCCGCCGAACACCCCGGACGCAATCGGCCGCCGGGCCAGCAGCAGCACCAGGTCGATCACCCCGGCAAGCGCCAGGCCGAGACCAGCGATCCGGCCCAGCACGGGCCCGATCGACTCGCCGCGGGCGACCCGCAGGGCCACCGCCCGGGTGGCCTCCTGCTCCAGCGGGCTGAACAGACCGTTGGCCAGGGCGAACAGGACCGACCAGAGGGCCGCGATGACGGAGAACTCCGCGGGTGACAGCGACCGGGCGCCGATGGTCAGGAAGCCGTAGGTCGCCAGCCCCAGGACGAGCAGCCCGGCGCTGACCGAAGCTGCCCCCGAACCGCGCAGCGTGGAGAGCCGGAACCACGCTCGCCACCGGCTTCCCCGGGTCGCCGTCGGGGGGTCGGACACCATCCGCGGACTCAGCCCGGGGCCGGTCCGAGCACGGGCGGCAGCCAGACCTGCAGCACATCGGGGACCAGCACCGACCCGTCGGGCTGCTGGTTCTGCTCAAGGATGGCCGGCAGCAGCCGGCTGGTGGCCAGCCCCGAGGCGTTCAGCGTGTGCACGAG
Organism: uncultured Actinomycetota bacterium; assembly: GCA_963740575.1. Taxonomy (GTDB): domain Bacteria; phylum Actinomycetota; class Actinomycetes; order Actinomycetales; family Kineosporiaceae; genus CAVUET01. The sequence continues at coordinate 1,571,285 of CAVUET010000003.1, forward strand.
TTGCGGCTTGCCGTCCGGACCGCGGAACCGGGTGCGCCCGCGGCGGGCCTGGTACTCCCGGGCGTTGGAGGAGGAGCTGACCTCCAGGTACCGCTCGATGCTCGGCAGCCAGACCTCGATGTCGTAGGTGCGCGCCATCGACGCGCTGGTGTCCTCCGCCGCGAGCAGGCTGACCCGGTGGTGCAGCCCGAGGCCACGCACCAGCGCCTCGGCCTTGCCGACCAGTTCCTCGTGCGCGCGCCCGGAATCGTCCGGCGCGGTGAACTGGAACATCTCAACCTTGTCGAACTGATGGCCCCGAAGGGTCCCGCGCTCGTAGCTGCGATACCCGCCGATCTCCTTGCGGTAGCAGGGCGTGTAGGCGAAGTACTTCAGCGGCAGGTCCTCCGCGCGCAGGATCTCGTCCCGGTGCAGGCTGGCCAGCGCGGTCTCGGCGGTCGGCAACAGGAACCGCCCCTGACCGTCCTCCACGTCCCCGGCCTGCAGGTGGTAGACGTCGTCGGCGAACTTCGGGAACTGCCCGGCGACGTAGCCCGCCTCGTGGGTCAGGATGTGCGGCACTAGCACGAAGGTGTAGCCGTCCTTGAGGTGGCTGCTGACGAAGTAGTTCAGCAGCGCCCACTCCAACTGCGCGCCCAGACCGACATAGATCCACGACCCGGTGCCGTTGAGCTTGGCACCGCGCTTGTAGTCGATCAGGCCGAGGCTCTCGGCCAGCTGGACGTGGTCGCGGATCTCGTAGTCGAACGCCGGGCGCTCGCCGTACTCCCGGATCACGACGTTCGACTCCTTGCCGCCGGGCGGCACGTCGTCGTCGGGGAGGTTGGGCAGCCCGTCCAGGAACGCCTGCCGCTGCACGCCCAGCTCGCGGGTCTGCGCCTCCAGGTCGGAGATCCGCCCGCCGAGTGCCTGCGACTGCTGGCGCAGCGGCTCGATGTCCCCCCCGGACCTGCGCAGCGCCGGGATCTGCTCGGAGACGGCCTTACGCTCTGCACGCAGCCGTTCCAGCTCGGTCTGGCTGCTGCGCAGCTGCGCATCGGTGGACAGGAAGGGAACGAAGTCGACGTCCAGCTGACGCTTGGCAAGTGCTTTGCGGATCCGCTCGGGATCGCGCCGGATCTCGTTGGGGTCGAGCATGATCAGGCTGCTTGTCCTCGATCTGCGGTGGGAGATGGACCCGATCGGCTGCGCCGAAAGGCCGGCGTCAGCCTAGCAGCGGCGCCCCCGCCGTCCCGGGGCGACGCAGCGATCAGCCCCGCAGCAGCGAGCGCGCCATCACGACCCGCTGGATCTGGTTGGTGCCCTCGTAGATCTGGGTGATCTTCGCGTCCCGCATGAAGCGTTCGAGCGGGTAGTCCCTGGTGTACCCGTACCCGCCGAGCAGCTGCACCGCGTCGGTGGTGACCCGCATGGCCACGTCCGACGCGTAGCACTTCGCGGCCGCGCCGAAGAAGGTCAGGTCGGCGTCGTCGCGCTCGCTCTTCGCGGCGGCCGCGTAGACCAGCTGCCGGGCCGCCTCCAGCGTCATCGCCATGTCCGCGAGCATGAACTGGATGCCCTGGAAGTCGGCGATCGCGGAGCCGAACTGCCTGCGCTCCCTGGCGTACGCCAGCGCGTGGTCGAGTGCCCCCTGAGCGATCCCGACGGCCTGCGCCCCGATCGTCACGCGGGTGTGGTCGAGGGTCCGCAGGGCGATCTTCAGCCCCTCCCCCGGCGCGCCGACCATCCGGTCGCCGGGGATCCGGCAGCGGTCGAAGAGCAGTTCCCGGGTCGGGCTGCCCTTGATCCCGAGCTTGCGTTCCAGGGCCCCGAAGCCGAACCCCGGGTCGGACCGTTCGACCACGAACGCGCTGACGTTGCGACCGCGCGGACCGTCCGGATCGGTGACGGCCAGAACGGTGTAGTAGTCGCTGACGCCCGCGTTGGTGATCCAGGATTTCTGCCCGGTCAGCACCCAGCCGTCGCCGTCCGGAGTGGCCCGGCAGCGCATGCTCGCGGTGTCGCTGCCGGCCTCCCGCTCGGACAGGCCGTAGGAGAACATCGCGTCCCCGGCCGCGACCGGCGGCAGATAGCGGCGCTTGAGCTGCTCGGAGCCGGCCAGCAGCAGGGGCATGGTGCCGAGCTTGTTCACCCCAGGGATGAGCGAGGAGGACGCGCAGACCCGTGCGACCTCCTCGATCACGATGCAGGTGGCCAGCGCGTCGGCGCCGACCCCGCCGTACTCCTCGGGCAGGTGCGGGGCGTGGAAATCCCCGGCGCGCAGCGCGTCGTAGGCCTCCTGCGGGAACTCGCCGGTCTCGTCGACGGCCGCCGCATGCGGCGCGATCTTGTCCTCGGCGACCGCCCGCACGGCCGCGCGGAGCGCCTGGTGGTCCTCCGGCAGGGCGACGTGCGGGAAGCGGGCCAAGGCGGCGGCGGTCACGGCGGTCACGGCGGTCACGCTACCCGCGGGAAAGCCGGCCAGGCCGCGGCTGTCAGTGACTCAGAACACAGTGCCGGGCAGCTGCCGCTGCGCAGCCGCGACACCTGCCGCGGCCGGGTACAGCTAGCTCCGGAACTGCAGGCAGCACCGAATGATCAAGACGAACAACGCGGTCAGCAGCCCCAGGAACACCCAACTGCCGAGCAGGAGCAGAGCGACGAGGCCGCCCTCCCAGCGGGTCCGTGACCCTTCGGACCTCGGCCCGCAGGCCACGTACCGAGCGGTCGGACGGCCGCTCCGGGTTGCGCGCCTGCCCACGATCCTGGCCGCGGCCGGGCGGCAGCGGCCGACCCCGGCGCTGCGTGCCGGTCCGGCCGGACGGCTCCGGCCTGACGCTGCGGGGTGGGCCGGCCCGCGCCCGTCTCGAACGGACCGGCGGCGATAGGACATCTCGATTGCTCCCCCGACGTGCCGAAGCACGGAACGTGGACCCGCGTTGAGGTCAGGTGATGTCGACGGGCGTGCCCAGGGGCACGCGCGAAAGCACCCGGGCAACGTCCGGCGTGACCCGGACACAGCCGTGCGACACCGCCTTGCCGATGCTGGCGCGATCGCCGGTGCCGTGAATCCCGACCTGCGCGTCACCCGTGCCGAACTCGGACAAGGTGTCCGAGTGGGCGGACAGGCCGAGCGCGAAGAGGCCGTAGGCGGCCGGGTTCGTCGGGGCCACCCGGTCGGTGACGTAGAACTCAGGTCAGCACCGGCAGGGTGGCCTCTACCCAGTAGGCCAACATCGACTCGAGCGCCGCAGCCGGCACGACGGTGAGCGAATCCCGGTTGTTCGGATCCCGCAGCTGGATGGTGTCTCCGTCCACGGCGAACGGGGCGTAGACGTGGCTCGGATGGATACCCAGCTGCAGAGCGTCACTCGTCTCCTCGCTCTGCGTGCTGACGGTGACCGCCTTACCCCCCTCCAGGGCAGCCCCGAGCTCGCGGCCCAACCCACCAGGGTGATTCTCATAGGGATTCGAGAAATGGATCACCACGTCGATCGCCCCCAACGCCTGGAACGCTTCGGGTGACCGCCCTCCCTCCAGACCCGGGTAGCCGTGCTTCTTTGCCTCGGCGAATGCCTTCACGATCAAGGCGACCCAGAGTTCGTTCCCGCCGTCTGGGGCGAGGTCACCGAGCGCGGCGCCGTACATACCCGGGCTCTTGGTTACTGGGTCATAGGTGTTCTTGTATGCGGGGAGGGTCGGTCTGACCAGGAAGGTCTGCGGCTTCAAGGGGGCCGGTACACCCATGATTCGATGGTCCGGCCAGGTCGGGTCCGGCAGGATCAGTGTGACGTCGAACGTGCCATCCGCGCTCGCATGGATCATCCGCCGGATGAGTGCGCGGTTGGTCCTGGCCACGGCGATCAGGCTGGCCATCAGCCAGCAGTTTCCCATGGCCTGCTCGACATCGTTCTGGTCGATGTCCGCCTCGTCGCCGGCGCCTTGCACGAACGCGGGGTTCCCGCTGAAGTCCCGGTATTCCACGCCCTCATCCCGGGGCAGCTGAGGCTCGGGCTGCGGCGTCAGGACGAGCAACTGGTGCTCGAGTTCCCGCTCCGCGTCCTGGTTCGGATCCTCCTCGGGCTCCACCTGCGTCGGCGGCTGGCTCAGCCCCGCGGTCACGGAGCGGTTGCTCACGACGGCCTGCATGGCTGACAGCCCGTCGACGGCACTCGCGGATGGCGAAGAGCGGCCAGCCTGATGCTGGGCCAGCGCCTGAGCCAGCTCCACGGCGGACAGTTCCGCTGCCGGTCGATGGCTCGTGGCGGCTGCCTCGGCCACCGGCGGCGAACCATCCCTCAATCGCGCAGATCCACCCATGTCCGGACCTCCCGACATCCTGCCCGCATCAGCATCGGGAGCGCAGGGCACCGACCCGACAGGCGTAGGCCATCGGAGCCGGAGTGTAGCTCCACGGCAGGCCGCATGCTCGGTTGCCGCGATCGCTGACGGGGCGCACGGCGCCAGGACCACCTGCTCGGAGAACAGCCGGAACCCGTTACCGTCGTAGGCGATACCCGGTAAGCGGACAATCGCGGACCGAGTCCGGCCAGCCCAAACCCTGCCCGAACGTGCACCCGGTCGGCGGTCCTCGACCAGGTTGGCCAGAGTGTCAGGTCAGGCGGCCAGCGCCGGGATCACCTGCTCGGCGAACATCCGGAAACCGCTGTCGTCGTAAGCAATCTCAGGGAAGTAGACGATGGTGTATCCGAGCCCGGCCGACTTCATCCGCTGCAGCCGCTCGGTGATCTGCTCCGGGGTGCCCACGCCCAGGCCGGTGAAGTACTGGGCCATCGCCGCCTCGAGCCGCTCGGGCGGGACCAGCGGCGCCCAGCGGGCCCGGATCGCCGCGATCTTGTCCGCCACCTCGGCCTCGTCCCGGCCGATCACCACGTTGTAGTTGGCCGACCGGACGATCTGGCCGAAGTCGCGCCCGAGCTCGCGGCAGTGCCCGGCCAGCACCTCGGACTTGTGCGCGAAGCCATCCGGGGAGCCGTCGAAGTTGGTGTACGCGGCGTGCTCGGCAGCGATTCGCAATGTCTTCCGCTCCCCGCCGCCGGCGATCCACAGCGGGATGCCGTCCCTCTGCAACGGCCGCGGCTGGCAGATCGCGCCGTCCACCTGGTAGTGCTCGCCGGCGAACGTGGCGACACCCTTCTCCCAGGCCTGGCGCATGATCTGCACGCCCTCGGAGAGCATCGCCAGCCGCTCCCCGGCGGGCGGGAAGCCGTATCCGTAGGCGTCCCACTCGTGCTCGTACCAGCCCGCGCCGATGCCCATCTCGGCCCTGCCCCCCGAGATCACGTCCACGGTGGCAGCGACCTTCGCCAGGTACATCGGGTTGCGGTACCCCATGCAGGTGCACATCTGGCCGAGCCGGACCCGGGACGTGGCCGCCGCGAGCGCGGCCATCAGGGTCCAGGCCTCGTGGGTGGCCTCGGCGGTCGGAACGGGAACGGTGTGGAAGTGATCGAACACCCAGATCGACTCGAACGCCCCGTCGTCCGCATGCCGGGCGACACCGAGCATGGCCTGCCAGTGCTGCTCCGGCGGGATCCCGACCAGGTCGAGCCGCCAGCCCTGAGGCACGAAGAGTCCGAATCGCATGGAGCAGACCCTACGCACCGTCCGGGCGGCCGCAACGCGGCTTGCCCTGTTCAGGTGCCGCCCGAGGCCGTCCGCCGGGCCGGGAGCGACGCCCGGCTGAGCGGCCGGCCACACCCAGGCGGAGGTACCGGCCGCGATACCCGGACCCGGTACTGTCGGCTGGTGCGAATCACCGTGATGGGATGCGGCTACCTGGGGGCGGTGCACGCCGCCTGCATGGCCGACTTCGGGCACGAGGTGATCGGCGTCGACATCGACGAGGCCAAGGTCAAGGACCTCGCCGCGGGGCGCGCGCCGTTCTTCGAGCCCGGTCTGCCGGAACTACTGCAGCGGACCGCGCAGACCGGCCTGCTGCGCTTCACCACCGACGTCAGCACCGTGTCCCGTCCGGGCGGGGGCGGGCCCCCGTCAGTGCACTTCGTCTGCGTCGGAACGCCCCAGCGCAAGGGCGAGTTCGCCGCGGACACCACCTACGTCGAGGCGGCTGTCGCCGCGCTGATCCCGCACCTGCGGCCCGGTGACCTGGTGGTCGGCAAGTCCACCGTGCCGGTGGGCACCGCGGCCTCACTGGCCGAGCAGGTCAGCGCCGCCGTACCCGGCGCCCTGCTCGCCTGGAACCCCGAGTTCCTGCGCGAGGGTCACGCCGTGCAGGACACCCAGCGCCCGGACCGGCTGGTGTACGGCCTGCCGCCGGACCCCGCCGACGCGAGCACCGCGCAGGCCATGCTGGACGTCATCTACGCCGATCCGCTCAGCGCCGGTGTGCCACTGATCACGATGGACTACGCCAGCGCGGAACTGGTGAAGGCCGCGGCCAACGCGTTCCTGGCCACCAAGATCTCGTTCATCAACGCCATGGCCGAGGTCTGCGAGGCGGCCGGCGCGGACGTCACCCTCCTGGCCCGGGCGATCGGCCACGACGAGCGGATCGGGTCCAAGTTCCTCGGTGCCGGGCTCGGCTTCGGCGGTGGCTGCCTGCCCAAGGACATCCGCGCCTTCATGGCCCGGGCCGGTGAGCTGGGTGCCGACCAGGCGCTGACCTTCCTGCGCGAGGTGGACGCGATCAACATGCGCCGGCGGTCGCGGATGGTCGACCTGACCCGGGAGGTCCTCGGCGGCTCGTTCCTGGGGCGCAAGGTGGCCGTGCTCGGCGCGGCGTTCAAGCCGGACAGCGACGACATCCGTGACTCCCCCGCGCTGAACGTCGCGGCACAGATCCGGCTGCAGGGGGCGGACGTCGTGGTCACCGACCCCGCCGCGCTGGAGAACGCGCGCCGGCTCTGGCCCGAGCTGCAGTACGTCGGGTCGGTCATCGAGGCGTGCACCCGGGCGGATGTCGTGCTGCTGCTCACCGAATGGCGCGAGTACCGCGAGCTCGATCCGGCCAGCCTCGGCGCGGTCGTGCGGGGCCGGCACGTCGTGGACGGTCGCAACGCGCTCGACGCGGTGCGCTGGCGGGAGGCCGGGTGGACCTATCGCGCGCTGGGACGCCTGCGCGCCTGACCCGTCGCCCCTGCGGTCAGGACGCTGCGGTCAGGACGCTGCGGTCAGGACCTCCGGTCAGGGCCTGGCTGCCGACAGCGAGGCGGACCAGGCCCGCCAGGCACTGGCGACCATGGCGTCGATGTCGTGCCGCATGTCCCAGTCGAGGTCGCGCGCGGCCAGCGCACCGGACGCGACGATCCGGGCCGGATCACCCGGCCGGCGCGGCTGAAGCACGGGCGAGAACTGGATCCCCGTGACCCGCCGCACGGCGTCCATGATCTGCAGCACCGACAGGCCGTCACCGCTGCCGAGGTTGTAGACCGGTTCCAGCGTCCGGCCCTCCTCCATCGCCTGCGCCGCCGCGACGTGCGCCAATGCGACGTCCTGGACGTGCACGTAGTCCCGCACGCAGGAGCCGTCCGGGGTCGGGTAGTCGGTGCCGAAGACCTGCGGGACCTGCCCGGCCGTCAGCGCGGCCAGGACCCGCGGGAACAGGTTGTGCGGGCTGGTGTCGTAGAGGTCGTGATGCCCGGACCCGACCACGTTGAAGTAGCGCAGCGAGGTGTGCCTCAGCTCGCCGATGCGGGCCACGTCACGCAGCAGCCACTCCCCGATCAGCTTGGTCTCGCCATAGGGGGACTCCGGCCGGGTCGGCGTCGACTCGGTGACCAGGTCGACGTCGGGAGTGCCGTAGCAGGCCGCGCTGGAGCTGAACACCATCCGCGGCACCCGGTGGTGTGCCATCCGCTCGAGCAGGACCTGCATCCCGGTCACGTTCTGCTGGTAGGTGTGCAGGGGGCGCTCGACCGAGACGCCCGCGTACTTGAACCCGGCCAGGTGCACGACGCCGTCCACGGCAGTACCGGCGGGTGCCAGCGCCGCCTCCACAGCGGCCGGGTCGACCAGTGAGCCGGCGATGAACGCGGCCTGGTCCGGGACGAACTCCCGGTGCCCGCTGGACAGGTCGTCCAGGACCACGACACCGCGGCCCGACTCGAGCAGGACCCGCACCACGTGCGCTCCGATGTACCCGGCTCCGCCGGTCACCAGCCAGACCCGCTTCATGGTCGCGACCTTACCGGGTGCGCCCCCAGGCCCACCCCGGTCGCCGCTGTGGACGCGCTGAGAGCCGCCGGAGCGTTCCGGGCCTGGCCGGGCCGGGGCCGGGGCCGCAGTGCAGACTGGTGGACGTGCAGCCGACGATGAGGCACCGCAACGACTCCGAGGTGATCCGCCGCCTGCTGACCACACCGGCCCGGTGGGCCGTGGTCGGGCTCGCGGAGAACCCCGCTCGCATCGCCTACGGGATCGCCCGCTACCTGCAGCGGGACCTCGGGATGGGAATCGTCCCGGTGCATCCGCGGGCCGAGACCGTGCACGGGGAGCCGGGTTATCGGACGCTGTTCGACGTGCCGGGGCGGATCGACGTCGTGGACGTCTTCGTCCGCAGCGAACTGGCCGGCGCGATCGTGGACGACGCGATCGCGATCGGCGTCGGTGCGGTCTGGCTCCAACTCGGCGTGATCGACCAGGAGGCCGCGGCCCGGGCCCGCGCCGCGGGGCTCGAGGTCGTGATGGACACCTGTCCCGCGATCGAGGCTCCCGCCTTCGGGCTACCCTGAGATCAAGGGGGCGGACCGGATGGCGGACGGCAGCGCGCAGGACCCCGGTGGCGGCACGCCACCTGGCGGCACCTCCGGATCGGGTGGCCAGCAGCGACGATTCCGCTTCGGCCCGGGCCGCACTCCCGACCCCAACCGGCCGGGCACCGTCTACCGTGCCGGTCCGGGACTGCGGCGACGGTCGTCGGTGGGGCTGCAGCCGGGAGCCGGCCGGACGACCCAGGGCCCGGGCTCGGGTTCACCTCCCGGCGCGAGCGGTTACCCCGGCGCGAGCAGCTACCCCGGCGCGAGCGGTTACCCCGGCGCGAGCAGCTACCCCGGCGCGAGCAGTTACCCCGGCGCGAGCAGCTACCCCGGTGCAGCGTCTCGACCCGGCACGACGGGCCCCGGCACGACGGGCCCCGGCCAGGGCTCAGGACTCGGTGGCGGCCTGCGACGGGTCCGCTGGCGGTGGGTGGTCCTCGTGGTCGTCGTGCTCCTGGTGGTCTACCCGCTCGCCCTGTTCGCGGTGGCCTGGACGCACCTGGGCAAGGTCGAGGCGATGCCGTCCGGCTCGCGCCCGGCGGACACCCCGGGACGCACCTACCTGGTCGTCGGCAGCGACTCCCGCGCCGGGCTGAGCGCCGCGGAGCGCTCGCGGCTCGGCACCGGGCAGGCCGCCGGGCAGCGCACCGACACGATCATGCTGCTGCACGTGCCCACCTCCGGCCCGACGGTCCTGGTCAGCGTGCCGCGGGACTCCTACGTCTCGATCCCCGGACACGGCAAGAACAAGATCAACGCGGCCTACGCCCTCGGCGGCCCGCAGTTGCTGATCCGCACCGTCGAGCAGGACACCGGCGTGCGGGTGGACGAGTTCGTCGAGACCGGCCTGGTCGGCTACGCCGACCTCGTCGACGCCGTCGGCGGGGTCAGGGTCTGCGTGAAGACCCCGATCAAGGACGCCAAGGCGCACATCGACGTCCAGGCCGGCTGCCAGGTCTTCGACGGCAAGACGGCGCTCGGCTATGCCCGCGCCCGGTACAGCGACCCGCGCGGCGATCTCGGCCGGGTGGAGCGGCAGCGCCAGGTGCTCGCGGCGATCGCCTCGCGCACGCTGTCCCCGTCCGTCGTGCTGGAACCGTGGCGGGCCTTCCCCGCGGCCGCGGCGGGCGGCAACGCGCTGGCCGTGGACCGGGGTACCTCGCCGTGGGGGCTGATCCGCTTCGTGCTGGCGATGCGCGCCGTGGCCGGCGGCTCCGGGCTGTCGCTGACGGTGCCGATCTCCAATCCCAACCTGCAGACTCCGGCCGGCAGTTCCGTCGCCTGGGACACCACTAAGGCGAAGGCGCTGTTCGCGGCGATCCGCAGCAACGACACCGAGGCGATCCGGCCGCTGGCCGAGGCGCAGAAGAAGCAGGCCGGCTGAGCTCCGGCGCCGGGTCGGTCAGCCGGCGGTGAGTCGGCTCTTCACACTGACGGCTGGTGGGCCAATCCCGGGTGCATCTGGGAGACCAACACACCGCGAGGGCGACGTTGATGCACTCAAAGGTCAGCTTTGGCGACATCTTCGTCACCCTCGACGGAGAGCAAGCGGATCCAGCCGCTCTCGGACCCGCCGGGTTAGCCGACCGGTCATCAGCCTTAAGCCGTACTCAGCCGGCGGTGAAGCCGGTACCGGGGGCGCCGGAGCGGCCGGCCCGCAGTCGCTCGCCCTTGGCCGTGGCCTCCGCCCGCAGCCGTTCCTGGAACGTGAGCATCGCCGCGCGCAACCGCTCGGCGTCCTCGCCGGCCCCAGCCGCGAGGATGCGCGCCGCGAGCAGCCCGGCGTTGCGGGCGCCGCCCACCGAGACCGTCGCGACCGGCACGCCCGCGGGCATCTGCACGATCGACAGCAGCGAGTCCAGCCCGTCGAGGTGCCGCAGCGGAACCGGGACGCCGATCACCGGCAGCGGGGTGACCGAGGCGAGCATCCCCGGCAGGTGCGCCGCACCACCCGCCCCGGCGACGATCACGCGCAGCCCCCGCTCGTGCGCGCGGCTGCCGTACTCGATCATCTGGCGCGGCATCCGGTGCGCCGAGACGACATCCGCCTCGTACGCGACCCCGAACTCGTCCAGGACGATCGCGGCGTCCTGCATCACCGGCCAGTCCGAGTCCGAGCCCATCACGATGCCGACCAGTGCGGCTCCAGCGTTCCCGGCCATTGCCCTCACCCCTTGTGCCTCGCCGGCGATCGTCGCGGACGCCGATCGCCGCTAGCCGTCGATCGTCCCGGTGATGAAGTCGGCGGCATGGCGGGCCCGGGCCCGGCAGTCGTCGAGATCGTCGCCGCACACCGTCACGTGCCCGAGCTTGCGCCCCGGCCGGACCTGCTTGCCGTACAGGTGCACCTTGACGCCGGGATCGCGGGCCATCACGTGCAGGTACGAGCGGTACAGATCCGGGTACGGGCCGCCGAACACGTTCACCATCACCGACCAGGGCTGACGGGCCCGGGGGTCGCCCAGCGGCAGGTCCAGCACCGCGCGCAGGTGCTGCTCGAACTGGCTGGTGACGGCGCCGTCGATGGTCCAGTGACCGGAGTTGTGCGGCCGCATGGCCAGCTCGTTGACCACGAATCCCGGCCCGGGGCCGTCAGTCTCGAACATCTCGACCGCGAGCACCCCGACGACGCCGAGCTCGCCGGCGACCCGCAACCCGGCCTCGGTGGCCCGGACGGCCAGCTCCGGGTCCAGCCCCGGCGCGGGTGCCACCACCTCGCGGCAGATCCCGTCCGACTGGACGGTCTCGACCACGGGCCAGGCCGCAGCCTGACCGGACGCGCTGCGGGCGACGAGCACGGCCAGCTCGCGGCGGAACGGCACGAGCTCCTCGGCCAGCACGACGGCACCGGACTCGTCCAGCCGGCCCAGCCAGGGCTCCGTCTCGGCCATCGAGCCCGCCATCAGCACGCCCTTGCCGTCGTACCCGCCGCGGACCGTCTTGAGCACCACCGGCCAGCCGACGCGCTGTCCGAAGGCCTCCAGGTCGCCGGTCGCACGCACCGCGCACCAGCGCGGGCAGGGCACGCCGAGCGCGGTCAGCCGCTCGCGCATCCGGAGCTTGTCCTGCGCGTGCACCAGGGCCGCAGGCCCGGGACGGACCTGGACGCCCGCGGACTCCAACTGCTCGAGCAGCGGGGTCGGCACGTGCTCGTGGTCGAAGGTCAGCACGTCGCAGCCCGCCGCGAAGCCGGTCACAGCCTCGGTGCTGCGGTGGTCTCCCACCGGCGCGTCGGGAACGACCTGTGCCGCCGACGCGTCCTGCGATTCGGCCAGCACGCGCAGCCGAACGGCCAGCGCGATGGCTGCCGGCTGGGTCATCCGGGCCAGCTGGCCGCCGCCCACGATGCCGACCACGGGAAACCCGGACGGGACGCGATGAACGACAGGCACGCGCGCAGGGTACCCAGCAAGAGTGGGTACCCTCGGCAGGCGGCCGGGTATGACCCGGTTGGTCAGCCGAGAATGGATCCAGGTGGTGACGGTCAGTGAGAACGGCGGCAAGGCCCGGGCGTGATGACGCAGCGGGTCCGGAAGGCGGGACGAGTGGGCGCCGCGGCAGGCTCGCCCTCCTGACCGATCCCGTGCACCGGCTGCGCGCTGCACTGGACGTCGTGTACCGCGAGATGCTCAAGTTCGGCGTCGTCGGCGCCGTCGCCTTCGTGGTCGACGTCGGCGGCTTCAACCTGCTGGCCACCGGGCTCTGGCCGGGCTCCGGTCCGGCGCCGCTGGACGGGCACGAGAAGATGGCCAAGATCATCTCCTCCGGGGTGGCCACGCTGGTCGCCTGGCTGGGCAACCGGTACTGGAGCTTCCGGCACCGTCGGCAGACGTCCCCACCGCGCGAGTTCGCGCTGTTCGTGGTGATGAACATCGGCGGAATGGTGATCGCGGTCCTCTGCCTGACCGTCTCGCACGACCTGCTCGGCTTCACCTCAGCCCTGGCGGACAACGTCTCCGGCAACGTGATCGGCATCGGGCTCGGCACGCTGTTCCGGTTCTGGACCTACCGGAAGTTCGTCTTCACCGAGCTGCGCGACGTACCGGCTGCGGACGGGGTCGGGGTGGCGGACGGAGTCGCCGAACAGCTCGCGGAACCCGCGACCCGCAACCCGTGACCAGCACCCGGGATCCGCAACCAGGACCGGCAACCGCCTGACCGCGCTCAGCGCAGCGACGTGAGCAGGATCCGGGCATGCCTCAGCTGCTGCAGCCGTCGCTCGTAGGTCGCACCCAGGGCGAGCAGCGCGGCACCGACCACGGCGAGGACGACCCAGCGCGGAACCGTCGCGGTCGCGTGCGCAACCCACGGCGCCAGCTGGACGCTCGCGTGTACGGCCAGGACCGCGCTGCCCAGCACGACCGGCGCCTGCCAGCGGATCACCGCACCGACGATCACCACCGTGCCGCCGATCACCGCCACGGCGACCACCCGGAGGGTGCCGCCTGAGATCGCCGCCAGCCAGGTGCTCGGCACGAGCAGCACGGCCAAGCCTGGGCCGACTGCCGCCCATGACCGCGTGCCCGGCAGGCGGGCCATCCAGGCCGCACCCGCCACCAGCAGGATCCCCGCCAACGGTACGGTCCAGGTCTCGATGGCCAGACCCGGGCGTCCGGCCAGGCCGAGGGCGGCCGCGCAGGACGCGACCATCAGCGCGACCGGTGTGAGGCCCGGCGCCCGCAGCTCGGCGATCATCCGGCGGACGACCGAACCGCCCGGCAGCCGCCGGCGGCCGGTGAGCGCCGCGGCGAGCACCATGCAGCCGGCGATCCCGAGGATCCCCAGGCAGCGCGCGACCAGCCAGGTGTCCGCCGCGGAGCCACCCCACCGGGTGATGCCGTCCTCCCAGCTGAGCCGGCGGGAGAGCTCGTCCGGGACGGGCGCGGCGGCGGCCAGCGACGTAACCGCGAGCAGCAGCAGCCCGTGGCTCCACCCGCCGAGCCATCGCTCCAGCGGACCCATCACCGCGCCCGGGTCCTCGCGGCCCGCGCGGCCCGCGCGACCCAGCAGGCCGACCACGACGACGACCGCCGCGGGCACGGACCACAGCTCCACCGACACCGGAGAACCGTGACCGGACGTCAGCTGGGCCAGCGGGCGCAGCAGGCCGAGTGCCCCCGCCGCCAGCGCCGCCGCATCGGCTGCCGCCGGCGCGCATCGGACCAGCAGAGCCGCGGCGCCATCCGCGACCAGCGCGGCGCCACCCGCGACCAGCGCGGCGCCCACCAGCAGCGCCGCCACGGCGAGCACGAGCGCGGGCCGCAGATCCCCTCCGACTGCGGCCCACGCCGTGCTCGGCACCAGGGCGACTGCCAGGCCGGGAGCCAACGCGGGCCCCGCGGCCCGCAGCGGCAGCCTGGCCAACAGGGCGGTGCCCACGGCGAGCAGGACGCCCGCCAGGGGCAGCGACCAGGCCTCGACCGCGAGCCCGGTGCGGGCCCAGCCGATCACCGCCGCTGACGCGGCCAGAATGGTCCCGGCGAGCTGGGCCTCGGCGCCCGGCCAGCGGATGGCTGCGCCGGGACGGGCCGCTGACAGGACCGCGGTCAGGCCGGCAACGATCAGGGCAGCGGCGCAACGCCAGCCGGCCTGCACGGACGACCCGGACACCGCGGCCGCCAGCAGACTCGGGACCCCGGCGACCAGCAGGGCCAGGGCCACCCCGAGTCGTCCGAGCCGGCCCATGACGGCTGCCTCAGCCCCGCCCGCCTGGGCGTCCGGCGCCTGAGCGGTGAGCAGGACGGCGGTGGCGGCCAACACGACGGCCGCACCAGCCAGGGACCAGACCTCGATCTCGCTCCCCGCGACCCTGTCCCGCAGCGCGAACACCGCTGCCCGGGGCAGCCCGACTCCCGCGCCGAGGCACACCGCGACGGCCGGCAGCACCGGCCAGGCGCGCGCGCCGGCCAGGCGCCGCCCCCTGTCGGCAGCACTGGCGCCGACCAGCACGCCGCCCACGCCGAGGAGCAGCGCCGGACGCAGCCCGCCGCCCGTCGCCGCCGCGACCAGGCTCGGGACGAGTGCCACCGCGATCCCCGGGGGCAGCACCCGCCAGGGCGACGCGCCGCGATCACGGCGCAGCCGCAGCACTGCCACGGCGAGCAGCGCCACGGCGGGCGGGACCGTGTACGCCTCGACCACGCCGACGTCGGCGATCCAGAGCCTGACCCAGGACGACGAGGTGAGCAGGACGCCCGCCAGCCACCCGACCCGGTGCCGGTCCGGAGCGCTCGCCACGGCCGAGGCCGCCGCGCCCAGCAGGAGCAACACCACCCAGAGGTTCTCGGCGCCGTGCACGTAGCCCAGCGCGGCGACGCCGACCGCCAGCGTGGCCAGCTCGCCCGGGATGCGACGGTGATCCGGGCCGCTGCCCGGCGCCGCGGTCAGGGCGACCGCTGCCGCGGCCAGCCCAGCCAGGGTGGTGACCACGGCCAGTGTCAGGGCGATCGGGACGCGGGCACCGATCACCGTCATCAGGACGCCGCCGAACCAGGCTGCCAGCACCGGTACGGCGCCGGCGGCCAGGCCCGGCAGCACGCGACCGAGGGGGCCGAGCGCCCGGGCTGCGGTGGCGACGGCGAGGAGCAGCAGCCCGCCGAGGATGACCGCCAGACGCTGCCGGTACTCGGGCTGACCCTCGTGCGAGGCGATTGCGGCGCCGAGCGCCGCCAGGCCCGCGCCCAGGCCGATGGCAGCGGCCACGGCCCGTTCGGATCGGGCCAGGGCGGGACCCGCCGCCCGCCCGGGCACGATCCGCCCGGGCACGGCGGTCATGCCGGCCGCGATCAGCATCCCGGCCCACCCGCCGACCGTGATCCGGTCGGCCGGCGTGCCGCCGAGCTGGGCCGCGACGGCACCGGCGGTCAGCGGAACCGAGGCCCCGACCACGCTCAGGAGCACGGGCCTGACGTCCACCGGGACGACCCGCCGGGCGAGCAGGAGGGCCAGGCAGCCGAGCAGCGTGAGCGGCGCCGAGAGCGGCTGACTGGTCCACCCGAGCAGGACCGCGAGAGTGCCCGCTCCGGCCGCCAGCGGCCAGCCGGCGGGGTGCCGGCGGTGGACCAGCCCTCCCCCCGCCAGCGCCACCGCGACCGATGCCAGGGCCACCGCGATCACGGGTGCGACCGGCAGCAGCGGAGCCGTCACCAGGGCCAGCACGGCCGCGCCGGTGAGCAGCCACCGGACCGGCCGCCGGTCCGGCGCCGGCAGCCCGAGCCGGAGCAGGACCGCGCCGGCGAGCAGCAGCGCCAGCAGCCCGCCGACGGAGGCGATCTGAACCGTCCCGCCGGCCAGCACCGACGAGGGATCGCCGCCCAGCCGGAGCACCTCGCGCAGCGGCGTCCACGGCCTGGCCCGCCAGGGCGGCAGGGGGCTCACCGCGACGAGCAGGATCAGCCCGGCCGCAGTCGCCGCGGCCGGGACCGTGAGACCGAGCAGGACGACTCCCCCGCCGCGCACCGCGGCCCGGCCGTCCACGGCCCGGCGCAGCTGGCCGAGGCCACCTGCGCGCGGCCCGCCCGCACGCGGGAGAGCCCAGCGGGCGGCGGCCCCACCGACGAGCAGCAGCCCGGCCAGCGCCGGCACGAGGCCGAGGTTCCAGCTCCCGGCCAGGTGCAGCGCATCCGTCACGGCGAAGGCTCCCGGCAGCCCGGCGCCGACGGCCATGACCCCGGCCAGGGCGGACCATCCGGTCGCGACCGCCCGGTTCACCCGGTCCGGCACGGCCTGGGCGGCGGCGACCGCCGATGACAGCAGCAGGAGCGCCGTGGCCAGGGTCCGGTCCTGCGCGACGGCCACCGAGGGGACGGTCACCGCGGCGGACAGCAACCAGCCGAGCCCGCCGATCTGGAGCACGGCGCGCTCGATCGCGAGCCGGGGCGTGGCCTTTCCGCGCACCAGCGTCAGAGCCGCACCGGCCAGGAACCCGAGAGCCAGCGGGAACGGGCGACCCGTCACGCGGGCCAGCTGCGCGCCGACGAGCACCACGGGCAGCGGAACAAGGGCCGCCGCCGAGATCGATCCGACCCGGACCCGGCTCGCCAACCCCCAACCCGCGAGGACGGCCGCGCAGCAGGCCGACGCCGCCGCCGCGTAGACCAGGCCCTGCGGCCGGTCCGCGCCGAGCAGGCCGGTGCGACGCACCGCCCACGCATCCGCGAGGACGAGCACGCAGCCGATCGCGCCGACCGCCTCGGCCGTCGCGCCGAGCCGCGGGCGCAGCCGGGCGGCGGCCCCGAGCGCCGTCACCGTGAACAGGGCCACGACCGCGGCCCGGCCGCCGAGCCAGAGCCGGTCCCAGGACAGCACGAGGAAGACGACCGCGGCGACGGCCAGCAGCAGAGCGCCCAGGCCGACCAGGAGCACCTGTACCCCGAGCCTGCCCCTGGCCGGGGGCGCCACGGGCGCCGGAAACGCCCCCGAGACGGGGCCCGGCGGCACCGGACGCACCGGCGCGACCGGCGGGGCCAGCGGCCTGACCGGCTCGGGGGGAATGGGTGGCGCGAAGTCCGCCGGAACCGGCGGCACGGGCGGTGCCGGCACGGGCGAGGGCGGCACGGGCGTCACCGGTGCCCGCGGTACGGCTCGGCGCAGCCGGTTGAGGGCTGCCCCGCGCTCGTCCAGCAGGTTCGCGATCCGTTGCGAGAGATCCCAGATCCGGGCCGCCTCGGGACCGGACAGGTCGGCGCCGCACAGCGGGCATCGCGGGGAGTTCAGCGAGGCACCGCAGGACGGGCAACGTCGCGGATCGGTCAAGGCGAGCCGGTCGACATACCGGTCGGGGTCTGGATCACGAACAGGCACGTGAGGAGCATCCCGTGGCCTCGCGCCCCCGGAGCCTGCAGGACTACCTAACCCTCCGCCGGCCAGCCCAGGTACGGCTACTCAACTGTGGCGCCTGATGCGATGGCCGGTACCCACGCCTGGACCCGTCGCCATCCTCAGGTGGATCGGCGCCGACACTGGTAAGGCCCCGCCGGCAGAGCCGGCGGGGCCTCATCCCAGAGATCAGAGCGTGGTCATCGCACGGCGCGCAAGGCATCGACGACACCGGCTCCGTACGCGTCCCGGCTGCTGATCGGCTTGCCACCGAGGTGGCAGTAGCCGCTCGGGCAGGCGACGCCGCTCAGGTCACCGACAGAGGTGTCGGAGGCCGACACCGGCTTGGTGTAGTTGACCACGCCGGTACGGGCGCTCCCCTTGAGGTCGGCCACGATCGCGCCCGGCTTGTGCCGCAGCCACGGCTTGGCGCTGGCCACCAGCGCGGCCACGGCCGACACGTGCGGGGTCGCCATCGAGGTGCCCTGGATGGTGCTGTAGCAGGACTGGTCATAGAAGGTCGGCGAGTCCAGGAAGTAGCACGGGATCTCCAGCGCCCAGTTGGACGTGATGGAGAAGTCCTGGTACGCGGTGAACCCGTCCGCGTCAGTCACCGGCCAGCCGGGCGTGCCACCCGCGTCCCACACCGGCAGGTTGAACTTGCGGGCGCCACCCGGTGCCGCCAGGTCGATCCGCGGACCGAAGTTGCTGTAGTACGCCAGCTGGTCCTTCTTGCCGATGCCGGCAGCCTGGTGCTTGTCGCTGAGGAACTTGCAGGTCACCGGGGTGACGGCAGGGTCGTACGCGTCGCAGTGGTAGGACGAGGCCGCGACCACGTTGCCGGTGGCCGAGACGTCGACGACGCCAGGGATCCCGCCCGGGGTCTCGTACAGGCCGAACAGGTCGGGGTAGTTGGCCTCGTCACCCGGCAGGGTGAGCTGCCCGTGGCTGATGACCTTGCCACCAGCGCCGACGCGCACGTGCTCGTTGCCGGCGGCCGCGACGATGAGCGTGCCGGCCTTGCGGGCGTCCGCCACCGTCTTCACGTACGACTGGTAGATGGCGTCCTGCTCGGGATCGCTCCGGTCGAGGTAGCCGCCGAACGAGATGCTGACCACGTCGATGTGCTTCGCGGCCGCGTACTCGAAGGCCGAGAGGATCTCGCTGTCGTAGGCCGATCCGCACCACTGCGAGATCTTCAGCGCGACCAGATTCACCTTCGGCGCGATGCCGTTGATGCCCACCTTGTCGAGGGCGGCGGCGATGTTCCCGCCGATCCAGGACCCGTGACCGTTCCAGTCGGTGTTCTCGGGGCCGCCGAACTGGGCCGCGGCATCCGCGTCACTGGCGCCGAAGTAGGTCTTGCAGATCGGCGGGTCCTCGGTCTGGGTGAAATCAACGACGCTGCTGACCCTGCTGGCCAGCTCGGGGTGGGTGTAGTCGAGGCCGGTGTCGGCCACGGCCACCGTGACGGCCCTGCTGCCGTAGGTCACGGCGTTCGCCTGCGGGGACCGGATCCGGTTCTGGTTCCACATCAGGCCGGTCAGGCCGGACGCCGGGTCCTGCTTGGCGGCGCCACCGGACCTGACCTTGACGGCCTGCTGGCGGGACAGCTTGCTGGGGAACGAGACGGGCTTGGACTCAGGGTCGATCAGGGTCTCGATGTGGTCCTTCGCCACGGCAGCGGTGAGCGGGCTGGCCTCGAGCTTCTGGGCCACGGCCGCCGTTGCGTCCACGGCCATGGTCCGGGTGCCGTGCAGGTCATGCACGCGCGCACCGTCCTTGCTGGCCTGGGCGCGCAGTGCCGCGTAGTCAGCAGCACTTGCCGCAACCACCACGTACCGCGATGTCTTCGTGGAGGCGGGGGATGCCGCACTTGCTGTCAGGGGTGCAAGGGCAGCAGCCGCGGTTCCAGCTGCTACCAGGGCGCCCAAAATGAGGGGCGGACGTCGCATGATCAACCTTTCGTCCGATAGATCCGACGTCCGATGGGGAAGGGGCCGGACCCCGACGCCGGCGGGCCACAGGTTAGAAGGAAGAACACCGGTCGCACCAGGGGTCCCGCGGAACGATTCGTCGGTTGTTACCTCTTCGAGGCATCATTCACTCGCTAGTCGAGGGAGATGAACCGATCTCCCGGGCCCATCCTGGCGATCAGCATCGGCTGCACCATCCCGTACCCGCGGACCTGCCTGCGCCGCTGCGGCACCAGGCCCAGGTCGGGATCCGCGGCCGCCAGGGACGTTCCGGTGAGCACGTCGGTGACCACCGTCCCGGGCTGGGC
This sequence comes from uncultured Actinomycetota bacterium, assembly GCA_963740575.1. Taxonomy (GTDB): domain Bacteria; phylum Actinomycetota; class Actinomycetes; order Actinomycetales; family Kineosporiaceae; genus CAVUET01. The sequence continues at coordinate 1,591,103 of CAVUET010000003.1, forward strand.
CAGCGCGGTCAGCCGGCTGGCCAGGTTCACGGTCGCGCCGTAGACGTCGCCGAGACTGCGCAGCACGAGGCCGTGCGCGAGCCCGACCCGCACGTCCGGCACCAGGTCGTCGACGGCCATCTGCTCGGACAGGGAGAGCGCGATGAGCGCCCCGGACACGGGATCGTCGGCCGTGAACAGCACCTCGTCGCCGACGGTCTTCACGACCCGCCCGCCACCGGCCGCCACCAGGTCGGAGGCGAGGCCCTCGAAACGCTGCACCAGGTGGCCGAGCTGGGCCTGGTCCAGCTCCTGCGCGAGCCGGGTGTACGAGACCAGGTCGGCGAATCCGACCGTCATCTCGGTCCAGGACTGTCCCCGCTCGCCGTCCTCGGCCAGCAGCCGCGACAACGCCTCGGACAGCTGACGCCGCCAGGTGCAGACGAGCAGTTCCTCGAGATCGTCGACGAGTTCGAGGATCCGGCGGGGGGCGACCGCGCGGGCCTGGTCGCCGTGTGTCGTGTTGAGGTACTCGATCAGCGCCTCGGCCTGCCAGGACGCGAGCCGGTCCGTGGTCTGGCCGAGGGCCCGGGCGAAGGCGATCGAGGTCGGCTCGTCCACCAGACCGCGCCGGACGATGCCGATGGCCAGGGTGAGCACGGCCTCGTCCTCGTCGGTGAAGGCGACGTCCTCATCGGCCACGTTGGCGAAGCCGAGGGCGCGCCAGAGCTTGCGCGCGGACAGCAGCGAGACACCGACCGCCCGGGCCACTTCCCGCCGTCGCATCCTGCGAGGCCCACCACGCAGGCGCCGTTCCAGCTCGGCCAGCACCCGGCCGTCCGCCGCCGCCCTGCCGTCCGATGGTGCCGGGGCGTGCTGATCCGAGGCCCCTGTAGCGGGATCCGGCACGGTCACCGGCGGGGTCCACCACCGGGCAGGTCGGGCTCGGTGTCATTGCCGCCGCTCTGCCCGGCGCCGGAGCGGTCGCCGTAGTCGAGGGTGTCGGCGGCGTCGTTGTCCGGTATCTCGTCCCGATCGGCCAGTTCGGGGTCGACGTCGTCGCCCGGCCGCTCGGCCCGGCCGCGGGCGCTGGTCCGCGCGTCGTCCGACAGCCGGTACAGGGTGCGCTGCACCTGCTCGACCTTCGGCACGTCGTCCAGCTCGATCTGACCGCGCTCACCCGCCGACTCGACCACGAGCGTGCCGTAGCCGAGGATCCGTCCCCAGATGTTGTGCACGAACGAGACGTCGTTGAGCCGGGTCAGCGGCATGTCGTGCCCGGACCGGTTGAGCACGCCCTCCCGGATCACCAGCCGCCGGGTGGTCACGGCGTAGATCTGGTTCCACCAGACCAGGAACGGCCAGACCGACCAGCGCAGGACGATGATGCCGGCCACCACGCCGATCGCCAGCCGCAGCCAGAGCTGGGCGAAGCCGTCGGGGACGTAGCCGGCCAGCAGCGCCGCCCCCGGCGCCACGACGAGCAGCACCACCGCGGGCCAGAACAGCACTTTGACGTGCGGGCGCAGGCTGAGCACGAGTGTCTCGTCGTCGCCGAGAAGCCGCTTCGGGAACCCCATGGGCCGACATGATGCCCCGTCGATCGTCGGCACGGGAGCCCGGGCCGGGATCTACCGGCGCGTCGCGGTGCCGAGGGGGTCGGGGCGGCCGCAGTCGCCGGCTGTGGTCGTCACCAGCGGGTCGATGTTGATCACGTTGAGCCACGCAGATGCACCACGTCCCCGGCCGCCAGCGCCGTCACGGCACCGCTCTGGCCGGCCAGCAGCAACCGGCCGTCGTCGTCCACGCCCTGGGCCACTCCGGCGTGCACGACACCTCCGGGCAGCTCCACGGTGACCTCGAGCCCGATCGTGGCGCAGGCCTCGCGGTAGGCCGCCGCCAGCCCGCTCGACCGGGCCTTGCCGCCGTGCTGGCGCCAGGTCCGGTAGCGGGCGGCGAGCGCGCGCAGGTAGGCCCGCAGCACGGTGTCCCGGTCGAGGGTGGACGAGCCTGCCAGGCGCAGCGATGTCGCGGTCGGCACGGGCAGCTCGTCCGTGACCTGGCTGACGTTGATGCCGGCCCCGACGACGGCCACCGGGCCGTCCGGCCCGGGCACGACCTCGCCCAGGATGCCGCAGACCTTGCGCAGCTCCCCCGTCGTGAGTCCGCCGTCCGGCACGAGCACGTCGTTCGGCCACTTCAGCCGGGCCGGCAGGCCGCAGGTGCGGCTCAGCGCGTCCACCACGGCCAGCCCGGCGATCAGCGGCAGCCAGGTCCAGTCCGCCGGGTCGACCGGGTCCGGCTCCCTGCCAGGTGCCAGCAGCACCGAGACGGCCAGCGCCGAACGCGCCGGGGCCTGCCAGCTACGGCCGAGGCGGCCGCGCCCGGCGGTCTGCTCGTCCGCGACCAGGACCAGGCCCTCCGGCTCGCCGGCGCGTGCCCGGGCGGCCAGATCGGCGTTGGTCGAGCCCGTCGTGGGCACCACCTCGAGGGCACGCCAGGCCGGATCGGCTCCGGTAGTGAGCGCAGCGCGCAGAGAGGACTCGGACAGCGGCGGGCGGCTCAGGTCGCTCCACCGGCGGGGCTCAGCAGGCCGTTCCATGGCGCCAGGCTAGGCCGCCCGCGCCCCGGGTCGCGGCTCGGATGTGAGATGCGTCGCTTATGGAACCTGTGACGGGCAGCGGGTCCCGATTACGCTCCGAGCAGGCGGACCGGGCGGGGATCAGGGGATCACGAGAAGCAGACCAGGAGGCTCGCCATGGTGGTGAATCCGGCACGGACCGGTGGCACCGACGTGCCGGGTGACATCGACATCCACAGCACCGCCGGCAAGCGCGCCGATCTGCAGCGCCGGATCGACGAGGCCGAGCACGCGGGCTCCGAGACGGCGATCGAGAAGCGCCACGCCCAGGGCAAGAAGACCGCGCGGGAGAGGATCCAGGCCCTGCTGGACGAGGGATCCTTCGTCGAGCTGGACCAGTTCGCCCGGCACCGCTCCCGCAACTTCGGCCTGCACAAGACGCGCCCCTACGGGGACGGCGTGATCACCGGGCACGGCACCATCGACGGTCGCCAGGTCTGCGTCTTCGCGCAGGACTTCACCGTCTTCGGCGGCAGCCTGGGCGAGGTCTTCGGCGAGAAGATCGTCAAGGTGATGGACCTGGCGATGAGGATCGGCTGCCCGGTGATCGGGATCAACGACTCCGGCGGCGCCAGGATCCAGGAGGGCGTCGTCTCCCTCGGGCTCTACGGCGAGATCTTCTACCGCAACGTGCAGGCCAGCGGGGTCATCCCGCAGGTCTCGCTGATCATGGGACCGTGCGCGGGTGGCGCTGTCTACTCCCCCGCGATCACCGACTTCACGGTCATGGTCGACCAGACCTCGCACATGTTCATCACCGGCCCGGACGTGATCAAGACGGTCACCGGCGAGGAGGTGGGCTTCGAGGAGCTCGGCGGCGGTCACACCCACAACACCAAGAGCGGCAACGCGCACTACCTCGGCACCGACGAGGATGACGCGCTGGAGTACGTCCGGGCCCTGCTCGGCTACCTGCCGAGCAACAACCTGTCCGACCCGCCGGCCTACGACGCCGAGGTCAGCCTGGAGGTCACGGCCGCGGACGAGGAGCTGGACTCGCTGATCCCGGACTCGGCCAACCAGCCGTACGACATGCACCAGGCCATCGAGCACGTCCTGGACGACGGCGAGTTCCTCGAGGTGATGCCGCTGTTCGCGCCGAACCTGATCATCGGCTTCGGCCGGGTCGAGGGGCGCCCCGTCGGCATCGTGGCCAACCAACCCATGCAGTTCGCCGGAACCCTCGACATCGACGCCTCCGAGAAGGCAGCCCGCTTCGTGCGGACCTGCGACGCGTTCAACGTGCCGGTGCTGACCTTCGTGGACGTGCCCGGATTCCTGCCCGGGACGGACCAGGAGTGGAACGGCATCATCCGCCGCGGCGCGAAGCTGATCTACGCCTACGCGGAGGCCACCGTGCCCAAGGTCACCGTGATCACCCGCAAGGCCTACGGCGGCGCGTACGACGTGATGGGCTCCAAGCATCTCGGAGCCGACGTCAACCTGGCCTGGCCGACGGCGCAGATCGCCGTGATGGGGGCGCAGGGCGCGGTGAACATCCTGTACCGGCACGAGCTCAAGGACGTCGCCCAGAGCGGCCAGGACGTCGAGTCCGAGCGCCGGCGGCTGGTGACCGAGTACGAGGACACGCTGGCCAACCCGTACATCGCGGCCGAGCGGGGCTACGTGGACGCGGTCATCCCGCCGTCGCACACCCGCGGCGAGGTCGTTCGGGCACTGCGCATGCTGCGCACCAAGCGGCAGTCGATGCCGCCCAAGAAGCACGGGAACATCCCGCTGTGACCGGCGACGGCGCGGCACGCCCGGTGCTGCGGGTGATCTCGGGGGACGCCACCCCGGAAGAGGTGGCCGCGGTGCTGGCCGTCCTGGTGGCCCGGGCGGCGCCCACCCCGGCGTCCGGTACCGGGTCAGGTGATGGCGCGACCACGAGCGTCTGGGCCGATCACGCCGCGGCCGTGCGCCGTAGCCGCGAACTGCCCGCGCCCGGACCGCACACCTGGCGGACGTCCACCTGGCCCGGTTGAGCTGTCACCACGATGCCCGGCCTGGCGCTGCCGCCGCTGGGTGAGGGCTCTGGTTCACGACGCTTTGCGCTGCCATCGATAACGAGCGCACGTCTCGGCTCGCGGGTTCCGGGTCTCGGGTCTCGGCCCGCGGGTTCCGGGTCCGGGTTCCGGGTCCGGGTTCCGGGTCCGGTCTCGGCGCCGCGCGATCGTTCCCGCGTGCACGGCGGCTCTGCGAGCGAGAACGAGTGCGAAAGCCGTCCCGGGTGCTATCGCTCATGCGTGCAGCGCAAAGCGCCGCGCACACGGCAGCGCCCGAGGGCGCGCGTGCACCAGGCAGGCCCGTGCACCCCGTGCCCGAGACGACGGCCGACCGCGGCCAGGACCAGGTCAGCGATCGCGGCCCGAGAGCGGGGCTCCCCGCGTCAGCCGCTCTTGCGCCGGAACGTGCGCTGCGTCCGGGCCGGACCGTGCGTCCGCCCGCCGGACTTCCCTCCGGAGCGGCCTTCCCCGCCGGCACCGTCGGCGTGCTGGCCGTGCTTGCGCTCCAACGCCTCGCGGAACTTCGCCTTGAGATCCGGCTCGGCCGGGTCGCTGCTCGGGGTCGCGGGTGGCACGGAGGCCTGGTCGGGGTCCTTCTGGGCGGGCATCAGAGATCTCCTCCTGGCGCGGATGATCCCAGCGTGTCACCCACGGGGATGCGGGGCCAGGCTATTTGCGGCCAGCCGTGCCACCTGATCCTCCAGCGGCTCGGCGCCGTCCCGGTTGTCGATCGTCCAGTGCGGGACGGGCGGGGGCTCGTCCGGACGCATCCGCGCCAGGAACTGCTCGAACCCGTCCAGCTTGCCGCCGTCCCGGTCGCTCCCCCGGGACAGCAGGCGGGCCCGAAGGGTCGCCTCGTCCGAGCGGACCCAGACCAGCCGCACCGGCTCGCCCCCCAGGGTCGGAACCCAGACCTGCCAGGCCCTCGGATCGCGGGTCTGCCCGGTGAACGGCGCAACCAGCATCACCGGGCAGCCGGCCGCCCGGATCTGCTGCGCGGCGGCCGCCATCGCGCCGTACTCGTGCACCTTGACGTGCGCGTCGTACCACTCGCCCTCGCGCTCGCCGGCCGGTCTGCCGGACGCGGCCAGCAGCTCCGCCACCAGGCCGCCGAACAGCACGTCCTTGTCCAGCAGCGCCGGAACCGGCGCTAGTCGGCGCAGCAGCAGCTCGGCCACGGTGGACTTGCCGGATCCCGGGGCACCGGCCACCACCCACAGGTCAGTCGCTCGCACGGACACAGCCTGCACTACCGCCCGGGCGACGCGGACCACGGCAGCGGTCGCTCGCACCGTAGGCTCCCCTGCGTGACGGACGCGACCAGCCCGAGGGCTTCGACAGAGATCGACCAACTGGCCGACGCGCACCTGGAGGCCATGGCAGCCGGCGATCCGGTCTACGCCACCTTCGCCGGCTTGAGCGGTCACGACCACGAGCTGACCGACTACTCTCCCGCGGGACACGCCGCTCGGGCCGACCTGGCCCGGCGGACCCTGCAGTCCCTCGACGGCGCGGCACCGGCGGACGACGTCGACCGGGTCACCGTCGCGGCGATGCGGGAGCGCCTGCGGCTCGTGGTCGACCAACACGAGGCCGGGCTGGACCTGGCGGATCTGAACAACATCGCCTGCCCGGTCCAGGCACTGCGCGAGGTCTTCGACATCGCCCCGGCCGGCACCGCCCGGGCCTGGGAGGCCATCGCCGAGCGCCTGGCCGGGATCCCGGTCGCCCTGGACGGCTACCGCCAGAGCCTGCTGGCCGCGTTCGCCCAGGGCTGGGTGCCTGCTTCCCGGCAGGTCCTCGCCGTCGCCGAGCAGGCCGAGGAGTTCGCCGCGGACGGCGGGTTCTTCCGCAGCCTGGGCGCCGAGCCGACGCTGCAGGACGGGTCGCCTGTCCCGCAGGCCGTCCGCGACCGGGTCCTGGCCGGCGGGCAGGTGGCGGCTGCCGGGTACCACGAGCTGGCCGGATGGCTGCGGCACGAGCTCCTCGGCGGCGCGCGCTCGGACGACGCCTGCGGCCGGGACAGCTACCCGCTGCACGCCCGGGGCTTCCTCGGCGCGTCCGTCGACCCGCAGGAGACCTACGACTGGGGCGTGCAGGAGCTGGCCCGGATCGAGGCGCGGATGGCGAAGCTGGCCGCCCGGATCCTGCCCGGCCCGGTTCTGGAAGGCCCGGACGCCGTCACGGCGGCGATCGAGGTGCTGGACGCCGACCCGGCCCGCCGGATCGAGGGTGCCGAGGCGTTCCGCGACTGGATGCAGGCCCTGTCGGACCAGGCGGTCGAGGAGCTCGGCCGCACCCACTTCGACATCGCCGAGCCGCTGCGCACGCTGGTCTGCCGGATCGCCCCGTCCACGTCCGGGGCCGTCTACTACACCGGCCCCTCGGAGGACTTCTCCCGCCCTGGTCAGATGTGGTGGGCGGTGCCCGCGGGCATCACGAGCTTCTCCACCTGGCAGGAGGCGTCGACCGTCTACCACGAGGGCGTGCCCGGGCATCACCTGCAGAACGGGACCGCGGTCTACCGCAGCGACCGGTTGAACCGCTGGCGCCGCTTCGGCTGCTGGGTCAGCGGCCATGGTGAGGGCTGGGCGCTGTACGCCGAGCGCCTGATGGAGGAGCTGGGCTACCTCGAGGACCCGGGCCACCTGATGGGCATGCTGGACGCGCACGCGCTGCGCGCGTCCCGGGTGGTCGTCGACATCGGGGTGCACTGCCGGCTGGAGGCACCGGCCGAGGTCGGCGGTGGCACCTGGGACGCGGCCAAGGCGTGGACGTTCCTGCGCCGGCACACCCGCGGCGCGGACCCGAACCTGCGCTTCGAGCTGGACCGCTACCTGGGCTGGCCGGGGCAGGCGATCTCGTACAAGGTCGGCGAGCGGGTCTGGCTCGGCCTGCGCGACGAGGTCCGTGCCCGGGAGGGATCCGCCTTCGACCTGCGCCGCTTCCACAGCCGGGCGCTGGACCTCGGATCGGTCGGGCTCGACGTCCTGCGCGAGGCCGTGCTGAACACCGCGCCGGACCCCCTGCCCGGCGGGGCCGCGTGACCTCGATCGTTCTCGCATCCGCCTCCCCGGGGCGGCTGGCGACGCTCCGGCGGGCGGGGGTCGAGCCGGTGGTGATCGTGTCCTCGGTGGACGAGGACGCCGTGGTGGCCCGGTACGCGGTCAGCGATCCCGCGGAGATCGCCCTCGTGCTGGCCCGGGCCAAGGCGGAGGACGTCGCCGCTGCGGACCCCCTGCCGGCTGACGCGCTGGTGCTCGGCTGCGACTCCGTCTTCGACCTCGACGGCCAGGTGCACGGCAAGCCCGCCGATGCCGGCGAGGCGCGGCAGCGCTGGCGGATGATGCGCGGGCGCTCCGGGGTCCTGCACACCGGTCACTGGCTGGTGGACACCCGTGACAGCGGCAGCGGCGGCACGCTCGGCGCGGTCGCCTCGACCACGGTGCACTTCGCCGACCTCACCGACGACGAGATCGAGGCCTACATCGCGACCGGCGAGCCGCTGCGGGTCGCCGGCGCCTTCACCGTCGACGGCCTCGGCGGGCCCTTCGTGGACGGCATCGAGGGTGACTTCCACGCCGTGGTAGGCGTATCACTCCCCGTGGTCAGGAAGCTGCTCCGCGAGTGCGGCATCGCCTGGCCGTCCCTGTGGCCGACCCCCGGCTGAGCCCGGGTTTTGCCGCGCAGGCGGCCGAGCCCGGCCCACCCGTCACCGCCCGGCACCCGCGCGACGGCTGCGTAGCGTGAGGGGAACCGCGGCCGGATCGCTTGATACGGCCCTGCGTCGGGACGAGACTTTCCCGGTGACCCGCGCCCCGGACCGTCATGGACGTCCGGCCTGACCAGCAGACCCCAGCAACTCGCCCAGGCCCAGGCCGCCCCGGCGGGGCGGTTCCGGGCGCCGCGAGGTCACCGGCCGAAACGCCGACCGACCCGCCGACCGACCCGCCGACCGACCCGCCGACCGACCCGCCGACCGACCCGCCGACCGACCCGCCGACCGATCCACCGACCGACCCGCCGACCGACCCGCGCGCCGACGACCGGCCGTCCGCGATGACCACGCCCGGCCAGGCGGGCATGCCCGCTCCGCCGGCCCGGCTGCCCACGGCGGTCCTGGCTCTGCAGGTGCTGTGCATGCTCGTCTATGCCGTGGCGGGCGCGGGATGGATCCCGTGGTGGGGCGGCATCGGCGCCGCCTCCGGGGTCGCGCTGGCCACGGCCGGTGCCTGCGTCGTGGCGGCGAGCCGGGAACGCTCCCGCCCGATGGGCAGCTGGGCCTGGGCCCTGCTCGCGGCCGCCCATCTCGGCGTGACCGGGACGCTGCTCGGGACGGCGCTTCGCCACGGGCCGTCCGCGGCCGGGCCGATGGACTGGCCCGACGCGGCCTATCTCGTGTACTACCCGCTCGTGCTGGTGGCCACCTGGCTGCTGGTGCGTGACCGGACCCCCCGGTGGCTGCCGAGTATGTGGTGGGACGCCCTCGTGGTCGCCCTCGGCGCGGGTGCCGTGGCCACGATCGGGCTGTGGCTGCTCCGGCCGTCCGGAGGGTTCGCGGCGCACGAGGCGCGGCTCGGCCTGCTCGCCCCGGTCGCCGACACGGTGCTGATCTCGGTGCTGCTCAGCGTCGCGTCGCTGTCCGGCGCCCGGATGGGCCCGGGGCTGTGGTGGGTCTGGGCGGGCTCGTGCCTGGTCGCCGCCGTGGACGCGAGCCGGCTGCACCTGATCCCGGCGCCGACCGGCGCCTCGCCCGCGCTCGGCCTCGGCTGGCTCGCGGGCTACACCCTGATCGGCCAGGCCACCCGGGCGGCCTGGCCCGGACGGCAGCTGCTTGAGCGGCGGCAGCGGCCGCCCGATCAGGCCCGGACGGTCGTGCTGCCGTGGACGTTCACGCTGCTGTCCGGCGGCGTGCTCGTGGTGTCGGTCGCCGGTGGGCCGGTGCCCCGCCCCGCGGCGACCCTCGCCCTGTGCTGCGTCCTGGTGACGCTGATGCGGACGGCGCTCGGGCTGCCCGGTCTGGACGCCGTGACGCCCTCGGTGTCCGGTCGCGACGACGGCAGCGGCCCGGCGAGCCGGCAGGACCTGTCCCGGACCCTGGCCCAGTCGGCCGAACCCTGGTCCCGCTGGACCGACCGGGTCGCGCTGCTGCTGGTGGACCTGGACCGGTTCGCCGAGACCACCGCGCGGATCGGCTCCGCCGCGGCGGACCGGCTGCTGGCGGAGGTCGGCAACCGGATGCAGTCGGTGCTGCGCGAGGGCCAGATGCTGGCCCGGCTCGGCGGGGACGAGTTCGCCATCGTCCTGCCCGGTGCCGGGCCCGAGCCCGCGCTGCGGGTGGCGGGCCAGCTGCACTCGGCGCTGGCCGACCCGGTCGGCGACGACCCCAGCCCCGAGAAGGTGCGGGCCAGCATCGGGATCGCCACCTGCCAGCTGCGCCCGGGCGAGCCGATCGACCTGCTCCGCCTGGCCGACGTGGCGGTGTTCCGGGCCAAGGCCACCGGTACCGGCGTCGAGCTCTACGACCCGGTGCACGACCGGATCGACGCCACCCGGCTGCGTCGCACCGACGAGCTGCGGGCCGCCCTCGAGCGCGGCGACCTCGAGGTGCACCTGCAGCCTCAGATCGACCTCGCCAAGGGCGCGATCGTCGGCGCCGAGGCGCTGGCCCGCTGGCGGCATCCGAACGACGGGGTGTTGCTGCCCGCGGCGTTCCTGCCGCTGGCCGCGCAGACCGGGCTGATGCGCCCGGTCGCCGCGCTCGTGCTGGATCGGGCCCTGGCCGCCTGCGCCCAGTGGTGGAACCTCGGCCACGAGATCCCGGTCAGCGTCAACCTGAACGCGAACGACCTGCACGACCGGGACATCGCCCGCCTGCTCGAGGCCACCCTGGATCGCCACCAGCTGCCGCCCGAGGCGCTCTGCGTCGAGATCACCGAGGACGTTCTGGTCGACGACCCGGCCAGCACCGCCTTGCTGCTGCACCGATGGCGGGCACGCGGGGTGTCGATCGCGCTGGACGACTTCGGGACCGGGTACTCCTCGCTGACCTACCTGCGGCAGCTGCCCGTGGACGAGCTCAAGCTGGACCGGGTGTTCGCGACCGACCTGCGCAACCGGCGCACCGCGACGATCGTCCGGCACACCATCACCCTGGCGCACGCGCTGCGGCTGCGCGTGGTCGCCGAGGGCGTCGAGGACGAACCCACCGCTCGCGCGCTCGCCGATGCCGGGTGCGACATCGGCCAGGGCCTGTACTTCGGTGCCGCGATGGACGTGCCCAGCTTCCTGGCCCGCCTGGCCTCGCCCTGGAGCTGAGGTTCAGGTCAGACGCTCAGGCCAGACAGTCGGGTCAGACGGTCAGACGGTCAGACGGTCAGACGGTCAGACGGTCAGACGGTCAGACGGTCAGACGGTCAGACCAGGGTGGGTACGCCGCCCCGGGAGGCTCTGGCGCCGCCCCGCGCTGACCACGAGGGTGGCGATCAGGGTGGTCAGCGGCAGCGCCGCGCCCGCGTAGGCGAAGACGATGGTGTAGACGCTGGACGCCAGGTGGTCCCGGCCGATCCGCATGCCGCTGGCGAACAGCCGCGGCGCCGGCAGGTGCGGTGCCTGCTCGAACACCTCCCAGACGGCGGACGCCTGGGTCACCGTGACGTCGTTGAGGGCACCGAGCCCAGCCAGGACCAGCCCGCACAGGATCAGCCCGGACAGGTCCCGGGGGCTGGTCAGCTGGCTCAGGGTCTGGTTGTCCTGGCCGGTCAGCCCGTTCAGGTGCGCGCTGGCCGCCGCCCAGCCCGCCAGGCCCGCCGTGACCGCGAGCCCGGCCAGCGTGCCGAGCAGGGCGGTGGTGGTCCTGGTCGAGACGCCATGCGCCAGGTAGAGCATGACGATCAGGATCGCCGTGGATCCGACCAGGGCGACCGCCAGCCCGCTGTGACCGGCGCGCAGCGCCGGCAGCATGAACTTCAGCACCGCGAGCAGGGTCAGCCCCAATCCGGCCAGCGCCGCGATTCCCCGCAGCCGCGCCACCGCGAGCACCGCGACCGCGAAGGCGATCACCAGCACCGCAAGCGGGAGCTCGCGGTGGAAGTCCACCCAGGCGTACCCGCTGCCGGCCCCGGCCGACTCGGGCAGCCGCACGACGTCGATCCGATCCCCGGAATGCACGCCGTCCTGGTAGATCTGCGTCGCGACCTGGACGGTGATGACCTGACCGGCACGGGATCCGCTGACCAGCCGGGCCCGGATCTGCCCGCAGGTCAGGGTGGCGGGATGGTCCCGTCCGGCAACCGGTCCTCGGACAGCCCGGGGCAGGTGACCGCGCGGGCGGACACCACCTCGGCCTGGTCGATCGTTCCGCCGGGATACGCGCTCACGCTGATCGGCGTGGCCGGGGGCCTGCCGTGCGGCCAGAGCATGACCAGGCCGACGGCCGTGGCGAGCCCGATCAGACCGACCACGAGCCCGAGGGTCAGGACGACGCCGGACGGGACGTGCGCCGGGCCGTCGGGCGGGTGGTCCGGGCCGTCGGGCCGGTGTTCCGTGCTGCCGTGCGAGTGGACCGGGCTCGGGTAGGAGTGGCTTCCGCCCATGGGTGAGCTCGAACCTTCTGGGTGGTGGACGCGGTGGACCCGGGCATCATCGCCGAACGCCTGCCACGCAGCCACACCGGTGACGCGGGCAGGGTGACGCGGGCAGGGTGACGCGGGCGGCGGTGCCGCGGGTCAGACCGGCGGGACGCCGTGCCGCCGATCGCTGAAGCGACGGTCCCGCCCGGTCGCGTAGGCCAGCCGCAGCGACACCTCGCGCCGCACCTCCCCCGGCTCGATCACCGCGTCGATGATCAGGTCGGAGGCGAGCCGGAGCAGGTCCACGTCCGTCTCGTACTCCTCCCGCCGGGCGAGCACGTAGGCCGCCCGCTCGTCCGCGTCCTCGATCGCCGCGATCTTGTTCGCGTACACCGCGTTCACCGCCGCCTCGGGGCCCATCACGGCGATCCGCGCCGACGGCAGGGCCAGCGTGGCGTCTGGGCCGAAGCCGGGCCCGGCCATCGCGTACAACCCCGCGCCGTAAGCCTTGCGTAGGACGACGCAGACCTGCGGCACGGTCGCCTCGCTGACCGCGGTGATCATCTTCGCGCCGTGCCGGATGATGCCCTGCCGCTCGACCTCGCTGCCGATCATGAATCCCGGCACGTCCGCCAGATAGAGCAGCGGGACGTTGAACGCGTCGCACAGCCAGATGAACCGCGCCGACTTGTCCGCCGAGTCGCTGAACAGCACCCCGCCGCGGACGGCGCTGTTGTTTGCCACGACCCCGACCGGGCGGCCGTCGATCCGCCCGAAGCCGACCACGACCTCGGCCGCGTACAGGGGCTTGAGCTCGAAGAAGGAGTCCTCGTCCAGGATCGCGTCGAGCACGTCGTGCACGTCGAACGGCACCGATTCCCGGTCCGGCACCAGGCCGGGGTCGAACTCCGCGCCCGGGATGCCGGTGCTCCCCCTGTGGCGGCGCGTCCCGCCAGTTGGACGGCAGGTAGGAGAAGAAGTGCCGGGCCTGCTCGATCGCGTCCGCTGTCGTCGGTGGCCAGGTTGTCCCCGCAGCCCGAGACGGTGCAGTGCATCCGGGCGCCGCCCATCTGCTCCAGGCTGACCGTCTCGCCGACGACCATCTCGGCCATCCGCGGGCTGCCGAGGTACATGCTCGCGTTGCCTTCGACCATGATCACGATGTCGCAGAAGGCCGGGATGTACGCCCCGCCGGCCGCGGACGGCCCGAACAGGCAGCAGATCTGCGGCACCCTGCCGGACAGCATCACCTGGTTGTGGAAGATCCGCCCGGCACCGCGACGGCCCGGGAACAGCTGCACCTGGTCGGTGATCCGAGCCCCGGCCGAGTCCACCAGCCAGAACACCGGCAGCTCCTCGCGCAGCGCCGACTCGGTAGCGCGGACGATCTTCTCCACTGTCCGGGCCCCCCACGAACCGGCCTTGACGGTCGGGTCGTTGGCGATCACCACCGCCGGGCGGCCGCCGACCAGCCCCCGGCCGGTGACCACTCCGTCCGCCGGCAGCCCGCCCGCCAGGGCGTTGGCCAGCTGGCCGTCCTCGACGAAGGTTCCGGGATCGACGAGCAGGTCGACCCGGACCCGGACGGGCAGCTTGCCCTGGGCGTCGAGCTTGGCGGCCCCGGCCTCGGACGGCGCCAGCGTGGCGCCCCGCGCCGCGGCCACCTCGGCGTCATGGTCCCGGCCCACCTCGTCATTGACCCGTTGGCTCACACGGACATCCTGGCCCGGTAGGGCGGTCACGCGCGCCGTCACCCGCCTGCCGCTCAGCCGACCGGGAGGCCGAGGCCCCGGGCCAGGACCATCCGCTGGACCTCACTGGTGCCCTCGCCGATCTCGAGCACCTTGGCGTCGCGGTAGAACCGGGCCACCGGCGACTCCTCCATGAACCCGGTGCCGCCGAGAACCTGGGTCGCGACCCGGGCTGCATCCACGGCCGTGGTGGACGCCTGCAACTTGGCCATCGCGGCAGCCTGGCGGACCTGCGCCGCCGTCCGGCGCCCGCTCGCGTACTCGTCCTTCAGCCAGGCTGCGCGATAGGTGAGCAGCCGCGAGGACTCGACCGCCACCGCCAGGTCGGCCAGGGCGAAGGACACGCCCTGGTTGGTGCCGATCGGGCGGCCGAAGGCGTGCCGGGTGACGGCATGCTCGCGGGCGATCTCGAGGCACGCCCGGGCCAGGCCCAGCGCCAGCGCCGAGATGGCGATCCGCCCTCCGTCCAGCGTCGCCAGGAACTGCGCCACCCCGCGCCCGCGCTCACCGAGCAGGTGATCGGCGGGAACCCGGCAGCCGTTCAGGCTGAGCCCGTGGGTGTCCGAGGCGTGCCAGCCCAGCTTGCGGTACGGCGGCTCGACCGTCAGCCCTTCTGTGCCGGCCGGGACCAGGATCGTGCTGATCTCCGGGCGCCCGTCGGGCAGCCGGCCGGTCCGGGCGGTGATCGTGATGACGCTCGTGATCGGCGTTCCGGAGTTGGTGATGAACGCCTTGGCGCCGTCGAGTACCCACTGCCCGCCGTCCCCGCCGAGGTGCGTGCCGGGCTCCAGCCGGGCCCGGGTGCGGGTCGCGGCGGCGTCCGATCCGGCGTCCGGCTCGGTCAGCCCGAACGCGGCCAGCGTCCGCCCGGCGACCAGATCGGGCAGCCAGCGCTCCTTCTGCTCGGCGGTCCCGTAAGACAGGATCGGGCGTGATGCCCAGCCCCACCCCGGCCGACAGCGTGATCCCGACCGACTGGTCCACCCGGCCGAGCTCCTCGATCGCGACGCAGAGGCTGGTGAAGTCACCGGCTGCGCCGCCGTACTCCTCGGGAGCGGTCAGCCCGAACAGCCCCAGCTCGCCCATCCGCGGCACCAGGTCGACCGGGAAGCGGTGCTCGACGTCCCAGGTCGCCGCGTGCGGCGCGACCTCCGCCTCGGCGAAGTCGCGCACGACCCGGCGGAAGTCCTCGTGCTCCTTGGACAGCTCGAACGTCATGCTGGTGCCTCCTTCGTGTCCCTCCCACTGTGCTTTACCTTTACGTAAACGTCAATCACAACGGAGAGTCGATGCCGGGCGCCGAGCACACCTGGACGATCGCCGAGCTGGCGGCCGAGTTCGGCGTCACGCACCGCGCCATCCGCTTCTACGAGGACCGGGGACTGATCGAGCCCGAGCGGCGCGGCACCCAGCGGGTCTTCCACCCCCGGGACCGGGTGCGGCTGGCGCTGGTGCTGCGCGGCAAGCGGCTCGGGTTCGACCTGGCCGAGATCCGGCGGATCGTGGACATGTACGACCAGGCCCCCGGCGAGGCCGGCCAGCTGCGGTACCTGCTCGAGCAGATCGGCGCGCGCCGTGCCGAGCTGGAGCAGCGCCGGCACGACATCGAGCTGACCCTGGCCGAGCTGGACGATGTCGAGAAGCGCTGCCGGGCGGAGCTGGATCGACAGCCCTGACGGGGCTTCGGGTGAGCTGCGGATGCCTCTTCAGGCAGTCCTCCGTGACGCGTTCTCGATCGCCGGCCGGGCCGGCCGCGCGGTAGGTGATGATGGCGGGACAGGCCGAGATCGAGGCAGGGAGCCGCCACGACAGGGCAGTCGGCGGACCGCGCGACACCAGAGGCTCTGACGAAGCCGCGGGCCGTCGGAGCACGCCCCGGAGCGGATCACCCGGCCGTGGCCGGGTTCGGTGCGCCGGGATTCCTGCCGGGCGCGGGGGGAAATACCGCGACGGCGCGGTTGCTCGGCCAGGCGGGCGGGACTGCTCCGCCGACGGCAGGGGGAATCTGCTCGGGCGAGGCGGCGGGGGCGCCGTTGCAGCGGCGGCTGGAGGAACTGCGGGCGCTGGTGGCCCAACCGACGGCGCCGCCGGGCTGGTCACCGACCGGGCAGGCCTGGACCGGCGACAAGGAGCTCCGGTTGGTGCAGGTGTTCTCCACCGCCGGGGCGGACCTACCCCTGCTGGTCGGAGGGATCTCGGCGGCCGGGTTGTGGCCGGCGGTGTTCGAGCACGTCCAGCAGCCGCCGACCAAGGCGAACCTGATCGAGGTCCTGGAGCCGGTGGCCGACGACGGGCTCAAGGCCGACCTGGCGGTCTACCGCAGCCCCGCCTGGGTCAAGCTGGGCCGGGCCCTGGCTGGCATCCCGCAGGGGTTCGCGCAGCTGTGGGCCAGCCGGGAAGAGCTGCTGGACAAGTTGCGCGATGCGATCATCCACCCGCTGATCGCGCTGAGGGAGACCCTGGAGAACCTGAACCTGGCGGTGCGGGCCGGCGACGCCAGCCAGGCACTGGCCGCGACCAGCGGGCTGTGCGGCACGGCCAGCGTGCAACTGCTGGCCCTGGCCGCGCCGCTGGCCGTCATCGGCGCCGTCGCGTTGCTGCTCGCCGGAATCGGGGCCTGCCTGCTGACCGCGGCTTCCGCGCTCGTTCTCGCGGCCGGGGTCTGCGCCTCCTGCTCCCTCGCCCTGAACGCGTTCCGGGTCGTGCTGGACGCGGGCCGCGCCGCTGGGGCGAACACCGTCGCCGAGCAGGGGGTCACCCAGCGCAACCTCGCCGAGAGCGCGCCCGCCCTGGCCGTGACGCTCGCCCTGCGCGAGATCACCAAGGGCGGGTTGAAGGTGACCCGTGCGCTGACCCGCATCACCGCGCCCAAGGCCATCCAGGTACGCCCCGCCGCCCAGCTCAGCGAGTCCGGACCCCTGCCGACCGCCCGACCCGCCAACCCCTACCCCGACTCCATCGACGCCGAGTTCACCGTCGTGAGCGAGGCCGCCGACACCCTCAGCAGCGAGGCCACCCAGGCCGTCAAGGCCCTGCCACCGGCGCCCGGCACGCCCGCGCCGCCACCGGCACCTCCTGCACCCGCACTGCCACCGGCACCCACCGCGCTGGCCCTCCCCCCTGCTGCTCGGACACCCGCGACGGTCCCCGGGCAACCCCCGACACCGCCGACGACGGCGCTGACGATGAGCCGGCCCTCGGAGCCGGGCCCCTGGGGCGGGTTCATGGGCGCGGTGGCCACACCGGGCAGCCGCACGCTCTTCCTGGAGCCGCCCAGCCCGGAGTGGACCCCCGCACTGCCCTCGGATCCCGGCGGCTTCACCAGCACCGCACCGCCCGGCGAGTCGACCGACGAGGCCGCAGGCCCGCCCCCCGGGGCGCCGCAGTTCCCCCGGCTCGCGGAACGGGGCCAGGTGGACGACCCGATCGACGTCGGCGAGGTCCCGACATCGGAGCCCCCCGGCCCGGTGAGCGACCTGGACCTCCTCAGCGATAGCACCCTGGCCGCCCTGAAGGCCAAGGCGGACATCACGGCGGCCCTCGATGCGGCGGGCGTACCGACCGACGGCCACGTCGACGCGGCCACCTTCGACCTGGGCATGGAGCTGGCCCGGGCGGCCCGGCACGGCCTGGTCCTGTCCCGGTCCGGACTGGTCCGCTACCTCGTCGGCGACGGCTCGGCGCAGACGCTCGCCGAGATGCCCGGCCGGGCCGGAATCCTGGCCAGGTACTACGAGCAGATGGTTGCGCGCCGGAGGCGGCAGGCCGCAGGGTCCCCGAACGGCGGCCCGCAGGGGGATGCGATCCAGGCGTCCGGCCCCACCCCGGCGACTCCCCCCGCGCCCGACCCGGAGCTGCCCTACCACGAGCTGCACACCGGCACGATCGACCCGAAAGATCTCGAGCGGCACCAGCTGGAGACCCTACACGCGCTGACCCGCGGGCTCACCGAACCCGAGCGCACGCAGGTGACCGGCACGCCCGAGGGCCAGGTGCTGCTGGAGCGGGTGGCCACCGCCCGGACGGTGGCCTACGCCCATGGCCTGTACAGCGCGACCGAGGAATACCTGCGCTACCTGCGGGCGGTCCTGGCAACAGAGGCCGGCCGGCGGCCCGCCCTGCTCGCACGGCTGGAGACGAAGGTCGACGGGTTGACCGGGAGGCCTCTCCTGCAACAGGTCGGCCCGGACCCCCTGGACACCACCGCGCCCTCGGACCCGCTCGAGCCGCTGCGACTGCGCCCCCGCGCCGAGGTGACCGACCCGGTGCAGGCCAGCCCCTTCGACCCGATCGAGCCGACCCCCGAACACATTCACCACGACCCCGCCTGGCGGGCGGAGCGGCTCACCGCCGAGCTGCAACTGCGCACCATGGGCCTGGCCGCCCGTGACCCGCTGAACCGGCTGGCGCGGGTCCTGACCCAGGCCGCGGACCAGGACCTCTACCTATCCTGGGACGAGCTCACCGGACGGCTGGCCGCCGTCCCCGGCGTGGACCCCGAGCACGGCATCGCGGTGCTGACGTACGGCGTCCTGAGCGAGGTGGCGGCGACCCCGCAGGCGGCCGCCAACGACTCCCCCGCACCCCAGATGCTGCGGCTGGCTCCGCGCGAGGAGGTCGAGGACCCGGTCGACGTCGGCCCGCTGGACCTGCTGCCGGCGCTGCAGAACGACTTCCTGCTCAGCCCGGCAGGGCGGACGATGGCCGAGCAGACCGCCATCAACGACCTGGCCGCCGCCCTGGCGGAACACGGCGTGCCGCGCAGCCCCGACGTGGAGAGCGCCGTCGCCCCCCTCGGCGTCTTCCTCGCGGATGCCGCCCACCACGGCCGGTTCGTCTCCCGCTCCGCCCTGGCCACGACGCTGTGCAAGGGCGGTCAGCGGGCCGTCGACCTGGAGAAGGCAGGGAGCGCCTTCGTCGGGTACGTGGTGCGGGAGCTCGAACGGCTGCGGGACCAGGGGATCGAGCCGACCGCGAGCCCGTCCCGGGCCACGCCGCAGGCCCTCGCCCTGGCCAAGCAGGAGTTGCCCCCCTTCCCCCCGGTGGACGGCTGGGCCGAGCAGTCGCCGACGGTGGACGAGATCGTCACCGATGCGCTCGAGGTCCGCGCCGCCATGCTGGCCGACCTGGGGCCCGCGCTGGAGACCGGCGAGGTGATCCACCCGGTGCTGCAGCTGATCACGGCCAACCTGGTCGGCATCGCCTATGCCAAGGGCCGGATGCCCTCCCCGGAGAATCTCGGCGCCTTCCTCGCCGCCGCCCCGCCCGGCCAGCTCGTGGACTGGCTCGGGGTGCTGGAGGCGCACGTGCTCGCGCTGCGGAAGACGCGGCTGGGCGCGACCCCCGGCAGCGTGGCGGCCGACCGGCAGCTCCTCCAGGCCGGCGACGGGCTGGGCGGCGGCGCTACCGCCCTGCTCGAGCGGCTCTTCCGGCCGGCCGCCGAGGTCGAGGACCCGGTCCTGGTCAGGACGCCGCTCGAGCCCACCGGTCAGCCCGTCGACCCGACGATCTGGGCCGAGACCGCCCTGATCGGCGAGCTGATGATCCGGATGTCCGCCGAAGGCGTCACCATGCCCCGGTTCTTCGCCGGCATGGTGGTGGATGTGATCGAGCAGCTCGAGGCGACCGGGCAGCGCTGCTCGTGGCCCGGCCTCGTCACGGTGCTGGCGATGGGCGGCCCCGACGGGGTCTTCGGCCAGCTCAAGCAGATCCGGAGGCACTACCTCGGGCACGAGTGACGGGTTGATCCGCAGCTGAGCCACCGCCGCCTGCCCTGAGCCGGCTGTGATTTGCGTCCCGTCCGCTACGGGGTCGGCCGTCGGCACCCCTACCGTGCGAATTCTGCGGACCTGCCCGCCGACCAAATCCAGGAGCCCCCGTGACCGGCAATCCCCGTGTACTGAACGCCACCCTGGCGAGCAAGATCATGTCGGCCGACGAAGCCGCCGCCCTGATCCAGCCGGGATCCAACGTCGGCATGAGTGGCTTCACCGGGGCCGGCTACCCGAAGTCCGTCCCGTCCGCGCTGGCGCGCCGGATCATGGACGCGAACCTGCGCGGCGAGAACTTCAAGATCGGCGTCTGGACGGGCGCGTCGACGGCCCCCGAGCTGGACGGCGCCCTGGCCATGGTGGACGGCGTCGAGCTGCGCCTGCCCTACCAGTCCGACCCGACCTGCCGGAAGCGGATCAACTCCGGCGACATGGAATACCTCGACATCCACCTGTCGCACGTGGCCCAGTTCGTCTGGTTCGGCTTCCTCGGCAACCTCGACGTCGCGGTGGTCGAGGTGACCGGGATCCTCGAGGACGGGCGGCTCATCCCGTCCTCGTCGGTGGGGAACAACAAGACCTGGCTGGACCAGGCGGACGCCGTGATCCTGGAGGTCAACGCCTGGCAGAACGCGGCCCTGGAGGGCATGCACGACATCTACTACGGCACCAACCGGCCGCCGCACCGGCGCCCGATCGAGCTGCTCACGCCGAGCGACCGGATCGGCGAGCCCTACCTGCGGGTCGACCCGGCGAAGGTGATCGCGGTCGTGGCCACGGACGCGCCGGACCGCAACGTCCCCTTCAGCGCCCCGGACGACGACTCCCGCCGGATCGCCGAGCACATCATGGAATTCCTGCAGGCCGAGGTCCGCCGGGGCCGGTTGCCGAAGGACCTGCTACCGATCCAGTCCGGGGTCGGAAACATCGCCAACGCCGTGCTGTCCGACCTGAACGCGGGACCGTTCGAGAACCTCACCTCGTACACCGAGGTGCTGCAGGACGGCATGCTCGACCTGATCAAGTCCGGCAAGCTGCAGATGGCGTCCTGCACCGCGTTCTCGCTCAGCCCGTCGGCGGTGGCCGATCTGAACGCGGACCTGGACCGCTACCGGGACCGGATCGTGTTGCGCCCGCAGGAGATCAGCAATCACCCCGAGGTGATCCGCAGGCTCGGCGTGATCGCCATGAACGGCATCATCGAGGCCGACATCTACGGCAACGTGAACTCGACCCACGTGATGGGGTCGTCGATCATGAACGGTATCGGCGGGTCCGGGGACTTCGCCCGCAACGCCTACCTGTCCATGTTCATCTCACCGTCCCGGGCCAAGGGCGGCGCGATCTCGTGCATCGTGCCGATGGTCTCGCACGTCGACCACACCGAGCACGACGTCCAGGTCCTGGTCACCGAGCAGGGGCTGGCCGACCTGCGCGGCCTGTCGCCGAAGCAGCGGGCCAAGAAGGTGATCGACAACTGCGCCCATCCTGACTTCCGCCCGGCGCTGCACGACTACCTTCGCCGGGCCACCAGCCGGGCCTCCGGACGGCACACCCCGCACCTGCTCGACGAGGCGCTCAGCTGGCACACCCGCTTCCTCGAGACCGGCCACATGTAGACGGGAGGGGGCGGGCGGCGCCGCGGCAGAGCGCTCACCCAACCGTGTCGGCCGCGACTCTGGGCGATGGACGTGCAGTGGTGTTGACTGGCCCCTGGTGGGCGCGCAAGCACTGGACGAGAGATCGTGACCGGCCCGGAAGGGACTGAGGGAGCCATGCTCGTGCTGTCCACGCCTGGAGCGGGTCAGCCTGCCTCGACGTCGCGCCGCCCGCGCCGTGCCTGAGCCCTGGGAACCCGGCCCGGCCCGTCGCCGACCACGGGATGCCCAACCTGACCCGTTCCCCGCCCCGCGGACGGGCGCGGGCGGGCAGTCCGGTGCCGCGCCGGGCGCCGTCCCGCCCGCGGCGCCGCCCGCCCGCCCGCCCTCCCTGCCGCCCGGTCTCCCGCCCGGAGTGGACGGGAACGGGTTCCCGACCCGGGGTGAGGGCTGGGTCCGCCTGGACGAGCCGGTGACCCCGGGCGAGGGCTCACCGCTGCCACCCACCCCGCCGCTGCCGTCCCGGCGTTCGATCCGTGACCGCGAGCGGAAGCGCGGCAGCGGCTCGACGGGCGAGCAGCCGGTCACCGGCTCCACACCGGTGAGTGGCCTCGCCCCGCCCGGCCCCGACCCCGGTGCCCCCGGCCTGGAACGCGGGTATCCGCGCGACGTCGGCTTCGGCCCAGAACCACACAGCCAGCCGGGCGAGGATGCCGCCGGCGGCCGTCCCGCTGCTCGGCGTGGTGGGCGGCTGCTCACCATGATCGCGATCCTGCTGCTCCTGTGGACGGCGACCGCCCTCGCCCCGATGACCCGGCCGGCCCTGCTCGGCGCCGCCGTGGTGGCGCTGGCCACGACCAGCCCGCTGACCACCGTCCTGGCCGTGCCACTGGCCGGGCTGGCGCTGCGGCGCCGGCGCTGGGTCACGCTGGCCATGGCGGGGCTGGCGGCCGTCGCGCCGTGGATGTTCGTGCTCGGCTACGCCGCGCCCGCCCCCCGTCCCGTGGCGGGCTCGCCGACGGTGCGGGTTCTGATCGTGAACGCCCACGCGGGCGAGGCGAACGCGGCGGACATCGTCTCCCTGGCCCGCCAGCAGGCGGTCGACGTGCTGGTGGTGACGGAGGCGTCGGGCCTGCTCGCGCACAGTCTCACCGCGGACGGGATCGACGCCACCCTGACCCCGGTGTCAGTGGTCACGAACAACCCCGTCGAGTCGGGGCTGGCGATCTACAGCAGGTTCGCCGTCCGCGGCCTGACCACCATCGACGGCACACGCTGGCCAGCGGTCCGCGGGACGCTCGACACCGGTCACGGCACCCTGACCATGGTCTGCGGACACGTGGTCCCACCGACCCGTTCGGCCGCACCCACCTGGGCGTCTGACCTGTCGGCGATGCAGAGCGCGGCGCAGGTGAGCGGCCCGGTCCTGGTCGCGGGCAGCCTGAACGCGACGCCGTGGAACGCGCAGTTCCGTGCCATCTCCTCCGGCCCGCTGCACGATGCCGCCGACCTGCTCGGGCGCGGCCTACGGCCGAACTGGCCGAGCTGGCTGCCGATTCCCGTCCTGCCCGTCGATCACGCCCTGGTCGGCGGCGGTGTCTCGGTCACCGCGGTCACGACGGCGGTCGTCGGCGATACCGACCACCGCGCACTGATCGTCGACCTCGCGATCCCGCGCCGCTGACGTCCCTCGCGCGCCGCCCCCCGAAGCTGTCAGCCGGCGGATCCTGCGGAGCGGCCCTGGGCGATCAGCTGCTCGTCGTACTTGGCCCGCACCTCGTCCATGTCCAGCTCGCGGACCTGACGCAGCAGATCCTCCAGCGCGGGCTCCGGCAGGGCGCCGGGCTGGCCGAAGATCGGGATGCCGTCACGGTAGATGATCAGCGTGGGGATCGAGCTGATCCCGTACTTCCCGGCCAGCTCGACCTGGTCCTCGGTGTCCACCTTGGCGAACGTGACGTCGGTGTACTTGTCCGAGGCACGCTCGAAGATCGGGGCGAACATCCGGCACGGCCCGCACCAGGACGCCCAGAAGTCAATCAGGACGATGCCCTGCTTGACGGTGTCGTCGTGGTTGGCCGATGTCATGGTCAGAGTTGCCACCGGCGTTGCTCCCATCGGTCGTCACTCGGCGTGGTCACACCCGGGTCATACCCGGTCAGGTATCCGAACGGTACCAACCGCCATTCCATTCCCCGATCAGCGCATCCCGCTGAGCGCCTCACAACTCGATCAGCGCGCCCACGATCGGTGCCCCGGCCCGTCCGGACGGGCGGACATCGGCGGGCCGGCAGGCAGCCGATAAGCACAGGTCCGGGCTACGTTGGTGCCCTCCGGGCGTGTCGTTCGCCACGGAAAGCGGGCTTCAAGGTGGCCCGACCTGCGGCGATAGGCTCGCCGCGCAGGGAAGGAGCCCGAGCATGACGTCCACCAGCGACAGCGTCGCGGTGATCCGCAAGGTGCTGATCGCGAACCGGGGCGAGATCGCGGTCCGGATCGCCAGGGCCTGCCGGGACGCCGGCATCGCGTCGGTGGCCGTCTACGCCGAGCCGGACCGCGACGCCGTGCATGTGGCCCTGGCCGACGAGGCCTTCGCGCTGGACGGCTCCACCCCGGGCGACTCCTACCTGGCGATCGACAAGCTGTTGGACGTGGCACGCCGGGCCGGAGCGAACGCGGTGCACCCCGGGTACGGGTTCCTGGCCGAGAACGCGCACTTCGCACAGGCGGTCGAGGACGCCGGGCTGATCTGGATCGGGCCCCCGCCGTCCGCCATCGATGCCCTCGGCGACAAGGTCAAGGCCCGGCGCATCGCCCAGCGGGTCGGCGCGCCGCTGGTCCCGGGCACGCCGGAGCCGGTCGCCGGTGTCGCGGACGTGCTGGACTTCGCCCGCGAGCACGGCCTGCCGATCGCGATCAAGGCCGCGTACGGCGGCGGCGGCCGCGGGCTGAAGGTGGCGCGCGACCTGGACGAGATCCCGCACCTGTACGAGTCAGCCGTCCGCGAGGCCGTGACCGCCTTCGGGCGCGGCGAGTGCTTCGTCGAGCGCTTCCTGGACCACCCGCGTCACGTCGAGACGCAGTGCCTCGCCGACCGGCACGGCAGCGTGGTCGTGGTCTCGACCCGGGACTGCTCGCTGCAGCGGCGCAACCAGAAGCTGGTCGAAGAGGCACCCGCCCCGTTCCTGAGCCGGGAGCAGAACGCCGAGCTGTACCGGGCGTCCAAGGCGATCCTGCGCGAGGCGGGCTACGTCGGTGCGGGCACCTGCGAGTTCCTGGTCGGGCCGGACGGGATGATCTCGTTCCTCGAGGTGAACACCCGGCTTCAGGTCGAGCACCCGGTCTCGGAGGAGGTCACCGGGCTGGACCTGGTCCGCGAGCAGTTGCGGATCGCCGCCGGCGAGCCCCTCGGCTATGGCGACCCGCCGCTGCGCGGGCACTCGATCGAGTTCCGGATCAACGGCGAGGACCCGGGCCGGAACTTCCTGCCGCAGCCCGGGCCGGTGACGATCTGGCAGCCGCCGAGCGGGCCCGGGGTGCGGCTCGACTCCGGCGTCGTGCAGGGCTCGGTGATCGGCGGCGGGTTCGACTCCCTGCTCGCCAAGCTGATCATTACCGGCCACGACCGGAACCAGGCGATCGAGCGGGCCCGCCGGGCTCTGGACGAGTTCACCGTCGAGGGGCTGCCGACCGTGCTGCCGTTCCACCGGGCGGTGGTTCGTGACCCGGCCTTCGCCCCGGCCGACCCCGGGCAGCCGTTCACCGTGCACACCCGGTGGATCGAGAGCGACTTCGTGGGCGGGATCCCGCCGTGGCACGGGGCACCGGGCGAGGTCGAGGAACCGGCCGCCCGGGAACGGGTCGTGGTGGAGGTCGCCGGGCGGCGGCTCGAGGTCACCCTCCCGGCCGGCTTCGGTGCGCCGGACAGCGGCGCGATGCCCGGCACACCGGCCCGGAAGGCTCCACGCCGATCCTCCGGCAGCGGCTCCGGCGCCGCGATGTCCGGTGACGTGCTCACCTCACCCATGCAGGGCACGATCGTGAAGATCGCCGTCGAGGAGGGTCAGACGGTCGCGGCCGGGGATCTCGTCCTCGTGCTCGAGGCGATGAAGATGGAGCAGCCGATCACCGCGCACAAGTCCGGCACGGTGACCGGCCTGACCGCGGCCGTCGGGATGACGGTCGGGTCTGGCGCGGCCCTGTGCGAGCTGAAGGACAGCTGACCCGTCGACGGCTGTGACCTTGGTCCGCTTCTCGCCCGCACCCTGGGCATCGGCCGCGCTCTGGGCTAGATGTTCGGCTCGGGAGGGTCCCGCCGGGGCCTCGGGTCGGGTGAGTAGGCATGAGCTACGAATCAGCGCCACGGGCCGGACGGCGGCTCGAGCCACGACAGATGCAGGTCGGCCGGGTTCGGATCGGCTTCTTCCTGGCCATCGGGACCGCCTGGTGCGCCGGATCGATCTTCACCTGCGCGCTGGCCGGTGCGCAGCCCGACGGGCTGGCAATCGGTCTGGTGAACCTCGCGGCGGCGCTGGGCCTGGTGGCCGTCTTCAGCATTCAGTGGCGGACGCGGCCGACCCTGACCCTGGACCGGGAGGGGTTCACCCTGAACCAGCCCCCGGCCCGGCCGCTTCGGCAGCCGTGGCACGGATGTGGGCCGTTTGCCGCGTTCAACTCCTTGCGGGGATCCAGCGTCATCGTCGAGTCTCCCGAGTTCGCGGCCCGGTCCCGGATCATGAGCCGGGTGAACCGCTTCCTGCTGGACGGCTGCGCCACGATCCCCACCGGCTTTGACGGTTGCGGCGCCGCCGCCTTGGCCGCACTGCTGAACGATTACCGGGACGCCTACGGCGATAACCCGATCCCCCTACCCTGACGACCCTGACCGCTGGTCAGCTCGAGGGCTCTCGGACCGTCGGTGCTACCCGGACGGTGCTACCCGGACGGTGCCATGCGGGTCAGTCCTGCGGGTGCAGCTGCCGGGCCGCCTCGGCGAGCGAGCCGGACAGGGACGGGTACACGGTCACCACCCTGGCCACATCGTCGACGGTGAGCCGGTTCTGCACCGCCAGTGCCACCGGGAAGATCAGCTCGCTGGCCTGCGGTGCGACCACCACGCCGCCGAGCACCTCCTGTGACCTGGCGCCGCAGAACAGCTTGACGAACCCCTCGTGGATGCCCTGCATCTTGGCCCGGGGGTTGGTGGCCAGCGGCAGCTTGACCGCCCGAGCCCGGACTTCCCCGGCCTCGATCTGCCGCTGCGACCAGCCGACCGAGGCGATCTCCGGAGCGGTGAACACGTTCGCCGACACCGTGCGCAGGTCCAGCGGCGAGACCGCGTCACCCAGGCTGTGGTACATCGCGATCCGGCCCTGCATGGCGGCCACCGAGGCGAGCGCCAGCACGCCCGTGCAGTCGCCGGCCGCGTAGATCCCGCGGGCGGAGGTCCGGGACACCCGGTCCACCTGGATGTGCCCCGCTGCGGTCAGCTGGACCCCGGCCTGCTTCAGGCCGATGCCCGCGGTGCTCGCGATCGAGCCGACCGCGAGCAGGCAGTGCGACCCTTCCACCGTCCGGCCGTCCGCCAGCGTGACCACGATCCCGTCGCCGGTCCGCTTCACCGACGCGGCCCGCGAGCGGGGCAGCACGGTCAGGCCACGCCGGGCGAACACGTCCTCCAGCACGGCTGCGGCGTCGGCGTCCTCACCGGGCAGCACCCGGTCCCGGCTGGACACCAGCACCACCTCGGCCCCCAGCGCGTCGTAGGCGGACGCGAACTCGGCTCCGGTGACCCCGGATCCGACCACCACCAGGCGGTCCGGCAGCCGCTCCAGGTCGTACAGCTGCTTCCAGGTGAGGATCCGCTCGCCGTCCGGCCTGGCATCCGGCAACTCGCGCGGGCGGGAGCCGGTGGCCACCAGCACGGTGTCCGCGTCGAACGTGGCGCTGCCGCCGCCTGTCAGCTCGGCCACCACCCGGCCGACACCGTCCAACCGGCCACGTCCGGCCACCACCCGGACCCCGACCGCCTCCAGCCGGCGGAGGATGTCCACGGACTGGGCCCGGGCCAGGGTCAGTACCCGGCGATTCACCGGCCCGAGGTCCGCCGCGACCGTCCCGGCCAGATCGCCGGACTCGCCGGCGGTCCCCGGGATGCCGACCCCGAGCTCGATCGAGCCGCGCACGATCCGCATCACCTCCGCGGTGGCGATCAGCGTCTTGCTGGGCACCACGTCGGTCAGCACCGCGGCCCCGCCGAGCCCCTCCTGATCCACCACGGTGACGTCGGCCCCGAGCTGGGCGGCGACCAGGGCAGCCTCGTACCCGCCCGGACCGCCACCGATCACGACCACTCGCACCCGAACGCTCGGCTCACTCACCCCGGCATTCTCGCCCATGGTGAGGCGTGGAACCCGAACCGTGGACCACCCGCCCCGCCGCGCTGGCTCAGGTGAACATGCCAGGCGCGGGATTCTCTACCCTGTGGGCATGGCCCTCTACGCGGCGTACGGCAGCAACCTCGACCCGGAGCGGATGGCGAAACGCGCACCGCACTCCCCGCTGCAGGGCGTCGGCTGGTTGCAGGGCTGGCGCCTGACCTTCGGCGGCGACGAGCTCAGCTGGGAGGGCCCGCTGGGCACCGTGGTCGAGGCTCCCGGGCAGCAGGTGTTCGTGGCCGTCTACGACCTCACTCCGGCCGACGAGAAGGCGCTGGACGAGTGGGAAGGCGTGAACATCGGGCTCTGGACGAAGATCCGGGTTCGGGTGTCCACCCTCGAGGGTGACCTGACCGCGTGGATGTACGTGCTCGAGGCCTACGAGGGTGGCCTGCCGACCGCCACGTACCTCGGCATGCTGGCCGATGCCATCGAGGCGGGCGGAGCGCCGGACGACTATGTCGCCGAGCTGCGCTCCCGCCCCTGCACCTGAGTCGCCCCCACCCTCTTCTTGGCGCGATGTGCCACCGCGCCAGACTGTTTGGCGCGATGTGCCACCGCGCCAGGACGGGGACCCGGCTAACCTTCCGGCGTGACTGCCGAGACGCTCGACCTCGACGACCCGCGGACCGACCCGAAGCGGGTGGCCGCAGCCGCAGCGGCCACCCTGGCCGGGCTCACCGGAGCCCAGCAGCACGACGTGGCGCTGGTCCTCGGCTCGGGTTGGGCCCCGGCCGCCGGCCTGCTCGGCGAGACGCTGGCCACGGTCCCGGCCACGCAGCTGCCCGGCTTCCCGCCGCCCGAGGTGGCCGGCCATTCCGGCGTCATCCGCTCGATCCGGATCGGCGACACCGACCGTCGCGCCCTGGTGCTCGGCAGCCGGACCCACCTGTACGAGGGTCGCGGCGTCCGCGCGGTGGTGCACGGGGTCCGGACCGCAGCCGCGGCCGGGTGCCGGGTGATCGTGCTGACCAACGGCTGCGGGGGGCTGGACCCGGCCTGGACCCCGGGTACCGCCGTGCTGATCCGCGACCACATCAACCTCACCGGCGTCTCACCGCTGGAGGGAGCCACCTTCGTCGACCTGACCGACCTGTACGCGGCCAGGCTGCGCACCCTCTGCCAGGCCGAGGATCCCGACCTACCCGAGGGCGTCTACGTGCAGTTCCGCGGCCCGCAGTACGAGACTCCGGCCGAGGTGCGGATGGCCGGGATCCTCGGCGGGCGCCTGGTCGGGATGTCGACGGCGCTGGAGGCGATCGCGGCCCGCGAGGCCGGGCTCGAGGTGCTCGGGATGTCGCTGGTGACCAACCCGGCGGCGGGCATCTCGGCCACCCCGCTGAACCACGCCGAAGTGCTGGCCGCCGGCGCCGCGGCTGCCGAGCGGGTCGGCGGCCTGCTGGCCCGGATCATCCCGCGGCTCTGACCCCCGGCCCTGACCCCGGTTCTGACCCCCGGTCCTGACCCCCGGCTCGAGGCGCAGCCGCCGGCCGCGGACTACTTCCGGCCGCGGGACGAACGCTCGTCCATGCTCATCCGGTACGACCCCGTGTGCGCCTCGGGCATGCCCAGCATGGCGGCCGTGAAGCGCATCTGCGCCTCGAAGAACGGCTGCACGTCGTCCAGGCAGAACCTCAGGTGGCCGAAGGCCTCCATGGTCACCACGCCGTACAGCTGCACCCACGCCTGCAGGAACAGCAGAAGCGCGCCGAGCGGCAGGACGGCCACGTTGTCCACCATCGGCGCCAGTGCATCGCGGTAGCGGCGCAGCTGCACGGCCAGGCCGGGCGGCATGTCCTTCTCGTCCGGCACCGGGAACGGCCGCTGCGCCCAGAGGTCCGCGAATGCCGAGGTGAACACCATCGCGAAACGCATCCCGCCGGCGTGCTCGGCCAGCTTCTCGGCAGTGACGAGGTCCTGCATCCCCGGCAGCGGCATGCCCGCGATCAGCCCCAGTTCCTGCGGGTGGCGGGCCGCCCAGTTCCGGAATGCGTGCGACGCCGCCATCAGCCGTCCAGGGGCGTCCTCGACCGGCACCGCCTGCCTGGCCCGCTCGACCTCCACGGCGACGTCGTCGTAGGTGTCGTGGCACAGCTCTTCCCAGAGGTCCTCGTGGCTCGGGAAGTACCGGTACAGGCCGGGCGCGGTCATCCCCATCTCCCGGGCGATGGCGCGCAGGGTCATGCCCTGCGGCCCGTCCTGGACCAGGAGCCGGCGAGCGGTCGCCTTGATCTCCTCGACGGTGGCCGCGCGGACCCGCTCACGGCGGCCGAGCGATCCGGTACCCGATGTCACTTCGTTTCCCCTCTTGACAGACGCTACTATAGCATACGAGAGTTAACAGTGTTCACAAGAGCTGTCACCACTTACCGATCGGGCCAGGGTACGCCTGAACGTGACTGCAGCCGCCTCCGGCGACTGCATCCGGCCCGCCGTCCGGCAAGGGTGACGGGCGCGCCAGCACCTCCATGCACGGGGCTGTGACACGCGCCGGCACATCCATGCAGACAACGGGAGGACGTCATGTTGCAGGCTTGGGGGCGCGCCGTGGCGCGCTGGCGGTGGCTGATCCTGGCCTCCGCCGTGATCGGCATCGTGGGCGCGGGGCTCTTCGGTCCCACCGTGTTCGGAAGGCTGTCCAGCGGCGGCTTCGACACCAACGGCTCGCAGGCGGCCCGCGCGGACGCCGGGATCGAGGCGACGGTGGGCCGGCAGGACGTGGACGTCGTGGCGCTCTACCGCAGTGACCGGCTGACCGTGGACGATCCACAGTTCAGGGCGGCCGTCGACCATTCCCTGGCGGGGCTGCCCGCGGCGGACACCGCCGACGTGACCACGTTCTGGTCCAGCCACTCCCCCGCCCTGGTCTCCGGTGACCGGCACGCGACGTTCGCCGCGATCCGCCTGCAGGGCAACACCATCGCCGACCGGATGAAGACCTACCAGCAGGTCAGCGACCGGCTGCAGCAGGCCGGCCCGGGCGTGAGCGTCCAGCTCGGCGGCAACGCCGCGATCAACGGCCAGATCAACAGCCAGGTCAGCAGCGACCTCGGCCGGGCCGAGGGGATGTCCATGCCGATCCTGATGATCCTGCTGGTGATCGTCTTCGGCAGCGCGGTGGCCGCCGGGCTGCCGGTGCTGATCGGCGGCATGACCGTTCTCGGCTCCTTTGTCCTGCTCCGGCTGCTCACGATGGTCACCGACGTCTCGGTGTTCGCGATCAACATCATCACGATCATGGGGCTGGGGCTCGCGATCGACTACGGTCTGTTCATTGTCAGCCGCTTCCGCGAGGAGCTGCGCCCCGGCGTGGACGTCCCCGACGCCCTGGCCCGGACCATGGCGACAGCCGGGCGGACGGTGCTGTTCTCGGCGATCACCGTGGCCGTCTCCCTGTCCAGCCTGATGCTCTTCCCGCAGGTCTTCCTCCGCTCGATGGGCTACGGCGGGGTGGCCGCGATAGCAGTGGCCGCGTCGGTGGCCCTGACCGTGCTGCCGGCGATCCTGGCTCTGCTCGGGCACCGGGTGGACGCGCTGCGGGTCCGGCTGCCGCGGCGCCGCGCGGCCAGGGCCGCGGTGCAGGCACCGGCCGAGGTCCGCCCCGGGCGCTGGGAGCGCTTCGCCCGCACCGTGATGCGCCGTCCGGTCGCGCTGGCCGCGGTCGCGGTGATCATCCTGCTCTGGCTCGGGGCTCCGTTCCTGCACGTGCGCTTCGGCGGTATCGACGAGCGCGCGCTGCCCGCCGGATCCCAGGCCCGGGTCGTGGCGGAGACGCTGCGGAACGAGTTCCACGCGCCCAGCACGGCCCCGATCAACGTCCTGGTCCAGAACGCGGATCCCGCTGCGCTGCAGGCCTTCTCGAGCCGGATCGGGCAGCTGCCCGGGGTGGACGGCGTGCGCGCCGGTGCCGCCTCCGCGGCGGCCACCCTGATCGAGGTCGACTACCGGGGCGAGCCCGTCGACACCGGCGCCCGGAACGTGGTGCAGGCGGTGCGCGCCTTGCCCGCACCGGCCGGCGCGCAGGTGCTGGTCGGCGGCGTGACGGCGCAGAACGTCGACCTGCGGGACAGCCTCGCCCAGCGTCTGCCGTTGATGGCGCTCTTCGTCGTCATCACCACGTTCGTGCTGCTGTTCCTCGCCTTCGGCTCGTTCGTTCTGCCCCTCAAGGCCGTGGTGATGAACGTGCTCTCGCTGGGCGCGTCGTTCGGGGTGGTCACGTGGGTCTTCCAGGACGGGCACCTGTCCGGGCTGCTCGGCTTCACCTCGACCGGCACGGTCGAGACCACCCAGCCGATCCTCATGCTGGCCATCCTGTTCGGGCTCTCGATGGACTACGAGGTGTTCCTGCTGAGCAGGATCCGCGAGCAGTACGAGCGGACCGGCGACAACACCGAGGCCGTGGCCCAGGGCCTGCAGCGCACCGGGCGGATCATCACCAGCGCGGCGCTGCTGCTGGTCGTGGTGATCGCGGCGTTCTCCACCTCCGGGATCACCTTCATCAAGCTGATCGGGGTCGGCATGGCGGTGGCGATCGCTGTCGACGCGACCATCGTCCGGGCAGTCCTGGTGCCGGCCACCATGCGCCTGCTGGGTCGCTGGAACTGGTGGGCACCCGCGCCGCTGCAGCGCTGGCACGCCCGGTACGGCTGGGTCGAGACCGACGGCCCGACCGCGCAAGGCCGGCATCCGTCCCTGCAGCTGACCCGCACCGGCGGGTAGCCCACCGTTCTGCCAGCGGCGGTGTCACACCCTTCCTTATGGGCCCTCCTCGTGAGGACGGTGTGGCACCGGGCCGCGCCGCATTTCCGGCAGACCACTAGCGGGACCTTCGCCGCGACTGCTACAACCTGGCTCCCAGGCACGGCAACAGAGTCGCGCCACCAGGGCGCGTGAACACCGCGGGGCGAGCGAGGACGCATGACGGTCGGCGACGGCGAGCGGGCGCCGCGCCGCGTCGGCATCCGTGACGTGGCCAGGTCCGCCGGAGTGTCCGTCGCGTCCGCGAGCGTCGCGATCAACGGCCGCTCCGGCGTCAGCGAGCAGACCCGGCGCCGGGTGCTGGACGCCGCCGCCGGCCTCGGCTACCGGGCAGACCCCCGGGCCCGCGATCTGCGACGGGGCCGAACGACCACCTACGGCCTGGTGGTGCGCAACTTCGCCAACCCCTTCTTCATCGACGTGATCGCAGGCGCCGAGGAGGTGGCCGCCGCTGCGGGCGCCACGCTGCTGGCCGTGGACGCCAGATACTCCCTGCAGCGCGAGCGCCAGCACGTGCTCGAGATGGCGGACCGGCAGTGCGCGGGGCTGGCCATCGCGCCGGTCGGCCTCGGCGACTCGATCCGGCTCTGGCAACAACTGCGGCCCGGCCTGCCCACCGTGGCGCTCAACGCGGCGGTGGAGGGCCTGGCCGGCGTGACCCGGGTCAGCCCGGACAATGCCCGCGCGGTCGAGCTCGCGCTGCGGCGGCTGGCCGAGCTCGGCCACGTCCGGATCGCGTTCCTGTGCGCACCACGCAGGCTGATGGCCGACCCCGACCGGCTCCGCCGGTTCCACGAGCTGTCCGGGCGCCTGGGCATCCAGCCGGTGATCGTGTCCACGGCGCTGACGTTGGGCGGCGTCCAGTCCGCGATCCGCAAGGTGCTGAACCGTCCCGATCCCCCCACGGCCGTGATCACGAACTCCGACTACACCGCACACGCCGTATACAAGGCCGCCCGCGCGCTGCCGCTGCAGGTCGGCGCCGAACTGTCTGTGATCGGCCATGACGACCTGCCGACGTCCGAGTTGCTCGACCCGCCGCTGACCACGCTCCGGCTCGACCGCCGGGCGATGGGGCGGGCCCTGATGCGCAGATTGCTCGATCCCGGCCTGACCGGCGATCACATCCAAGGTGTGACCTTCGTCGAGCGGGCGTCGATTTCGACCCCTTCTCCGGACCCCGTCGCCGGCTGTCCACCCGCCGTTCAGGACGGAGCCATCGGGCGCTTTCCCACCCCGCTACAACCGAGGCGTCAACTCGATAACGGACCTTGACACCCTCGGGACCCGACTAGACACTGAGCCCGCCTAAACGATTCGGACGCCACCATCTTTGCAGGTCAGCGGCGTGCGACCAGTGTCAGGCCAGCCCACGTCAGATCGTCCGAGGCATAGGTCAACAGGAGGCAGAACAGGTGAGAAGGTCACTCCGGCTGGCACAGGCGGGAATCGCTGTAGGCGCGATCCTGGCGGTGGCGGCCTGCGGGGCACCAAGCAGCGGTGGTTCATCGAGCAGCTCCGGCGGCAAGTCCGCGGGTACCGCCACGTCGGCCGCCGACCTTGGAGGGATGGACGCCCTCGTTGCCGCAGCGAAGAAGGAGGGCACCCTCAACGTCATCGCGCTGCCGCCGGACTGGGCCAACTACGGGGCCATCATCGACGGGTTCAAGGCCAAGTACGCGATCAAGGTCAACTCCGCCAACCCGAACGGGTCCAGCCAGGACGAGATCAACGCGGTGAACCAGCAGAAGGGCACCGACCGGGCCCCTGACGTGCTGGACGTCGGCATGGCGGTCGCCTTGGCCAACACCAACCTTTTCGCCCCGTACAAGGTGGACACCTGGACCGACATTCCGGACGCTCAGAAGGAGTCCACCGGCCTGTGGTTCCAGGACTACGGCGGCTACATGTCGATCGGCTACGACTCGGCCAAACTCCCGGTTGTCACCTCCGTCGCGGACCTGCTCAAGCCCGCGTTCAAGAACAAGGTCGCGCTGAACGGTGACCCGACACAGGCGAACGCCGCGCTGAACGGCGTGATGATGGCAGGCCTGGCCAACGGCGGCTCGCTGGATGACATCAGCAAGGGCGTCGACTTCTTCAAGCAGCTGAAGAAAGCCGGCAACTTCGTGCCCGTGCAGGCCACCACAGCCACGGTGAAGAACGGCACCACGCCGCTCGTCTTCGACTGGGACTACCTGAATGCCACGCACGGCACGGACGTGCCGACCTGGAAGGTGTTCGTGCCATCCAACGCGGTGCTCGGCGGGTACTACGCGCAGGCCATCAACAAGGCAGCCCCGCACCCGGCCGCGGCCCGGCTGTGGGAGGAGTACCTGTACTCCGACGAGGGCCAGAACCTGTGGCTCAAGGGTGGCGCCCGGCCGGTCCGGATGGACGCCATGACCAAGGCCAGCACTGTCGACGCCGCCGCGGCGAAGGCGCTGCCGGCGGTCACCGGGACACCGGTGTTCATGAGCCAGGACCAGGCCACCGCGGCCAAGACCTACCTGGCGAGCAACTGGGCGAAGGCCATCGGCTGACGCCGTGATCGACGACTCAATGTCACCGGCTGTCGGCCGCCCCGTTTCCGGCGGGGCGGCCGACAGCCGCGTCACGACCGGCAGGCCTGGTCGTGGCGCGGCAGGCCGCCGGCTCCCGCTGTCGTGGCTCGGCGCCGTACCGTTCCTCGGCTACGTCACGCTGCTGCTCCTGCTGCCGACGGGCATCGTTGCGGTGCAGGCGTTCCGCACCAAGTCCGGAAATCTGACGCTGGACAACATCCAGGCGTTGGGTACCGACCTGGTCTTCAACGCCTTCGTGCACAGCGTGGTCCTTTCCGCCAGCAGCGCGCTGATCGGGGCTCTGCTCGGCGCCCTGCTGGCCTACGTCGTCGCCACCGGCAACCCGAAGGGGGTCCTGCGCCGGATCGTCACCGCCGCGTGCGGGGTGTTGGCCCAGTTCGGCGGCGTGGCGCTGGCTTTCGCGTTCATCGCCACCGTCGGCCTCGCGGGGCTGCTCACCCTCGCGTTGCAGGACGTCGGAATCGACATCAGCGGCGGCTGGCTGTACGACATGCCGGGGCTGATCCTCGTCTACAGCTACTTCCAGATTCCCCTGATGGTGCTGGTGTTCCTGCCCGCGCTGGACGGCATCCGCCCGCAATGGCGGGAAGCCGCCAGCAGCCTCGGCGGCACCACCTGGGACTACTGGCGCCACGTCGCCGTACCGCTGCTGACTCCGCCGTTCCTCGGCGCCCTGCTGCTGTTGTTCGCCAACGCATTCTCCGCCTATGCCACCGCGGCCGCGCTGGTGAACCAGGGCGGAATCATCGTGCCACTGCAGATCCGGACCGCCCTGACCAGCGAGGTCGTGCTCGGGCAGGAGAACGTCGGCAAGGCGCTGGCGCTCGGGATGATCGTCGTGGTCGCGGTCGTGATGAGCCTGTACGCGCTGCTGCAGCGGTACACAGCGAGGTGGCTGCGATGAGCGGACCCCTGCCCCTGTCGCTGAAGGGAACGCAGGACGCCTACGCGTCCGCGGCCTTGGGTCGGCCCGGTCCGGAGAGCAGCCCGCACCGGCGGCAACGGCGGCGGCTGAACCTGTTCCGGGCGGTGGTGCTGCTCCTGCTCGGGGCGTTCTTCCTGTTGCCGATCGCCGCGCTGATCGAGTTCAGCACCCGTGGAGTGGGTCTTTCCGCACCACGCACGCTGACCTACTGGCGACAGATCGCGTCCTACCCGGACCTGATCTCCGCGATCGAGGTTTCGCTCGAACTTGCCGCGCTCACCTCGCTCGTCGGGCTGCTGCTGCTGGTGCCGACCATGATCTGGGTCCGGCTCCGGCTGCCCCGCCTCCGCCGCACGGTGGAGTTCCTCTGCCTGCTGCCCCTGACGATTCCCGCGATCGTGCTGGTGGTCGGGCTGGCCCCGATCTACCAGTGGCTGGACGGCTGGCTCGGCTACCTGTTCCCCGGCCCGGTGGCGGATTCCGCGCTCCAACTGACCCTGGCGTACGTGATCCTGGTGCTGCCGTACACCTATCGGGCGATCGATACCGGGCTGTCCGCGATCGACGTCCGCACCCTGTCCGAGGCTGCTCGCAGCCTGGGCGCCGGCTGGCCGACGGTGATGTTCCGGATCATCGTGCCGAACATCGCCAGCGCGCTGCTGAACGCCGTCCTGCTGTCGGTGGCCCTGGTGCTCGGCGAGTACACCATCGCGTCCTTGCTGAACTTCAACACGCTGCAGGTGGTGGTGGTGATGCTCGGCCGGGCCAATGCCGGAGTGTCGATCGCCGTCTCGGCAGCGGTCCTGCTGTTCGGCTTCGTCCTGCTGCTCGCACTGTCGTTCGTGGGTCGCCGCCGCAAGGCCGCGCCCGTTGAGGAGGGGTGACGTGACCGAGACCGCGATTGCGGCAGCCACGGCCCGGACCGGCGTCGAGGTCCGGTTGGAGGACCTGCGGCGCAGCTATGGCCCGATCGTCGCTCTGGACGGTCTGAGCCTGACCCTGCACCCGGGCGAACTGGTCGCGCTGCTGGGGCCGTCGGGCTGCGGCAAGACCACCGCGCTGCGGCTGCTGGCCGGGCTCGAGGACGCCGACGGTGGACGGGTCGTGGTCGGCGGCCGTGACGTCACCGGGCTGCCCACGAACAAGCGCGACATGGGCATGGTGTTCCAGGCGTACTCGCTGTTCCCGCACATGACGGCGCTGCAGAATGTCGCCTTCGGGCTTCGGCTACGTGGCGCGGACGATGCCGAGCGCAAGCGCCGGGCGGGCGAGATGCTGGAGCTGGTCGGCCTGTCCGCGCAGGCGGATCGGTATGCCCACCAGATGTCCGGCGGCCAGCAGCAGCGGGTCGCGCTGGCCCGGGCTCTGGCGATCCGGCCGACCGTGCTGCTGCTGGACGAGCCGCTGTCCGCGCTGGACGCGAAGGTGCGGGCCCAGCTGCGGGACGAGATCCGCCGGGTCCAGCTCGAGGTCGGCATCACCACCCTGTTCGTCACCCACGATCAGGAGGAGGCCCTTGCTATCGCCGACCGGGTCGGCGTGATGCGGGCCGGGCGGCTGGAGCAGCTGGACCACCCCACCGACGTGTACGCGCGGCCCGCGACGCCCTTCGTGGCGGAGTTCGTCGGCCTGACCAACCGATTGGCGGCGATGGTGACCGGAACCGGGGTCGAGGTGCTCGGGGTCCAGTTGCCGCTCGTCGATGTGTCCACCCCGCCCGGCCCCGCCACGGCGCTGGTCCGCCCCGAGGCGGTCTCGCTCGCCGAACGGGCCGGCGAGGGGGTCACCGGGCCGCTGGTCGGAACGGTGATCGCGACGACCTTCCTCGGCGCCGTCAGCCGGATCACGGTCGACCTCGAACAGGGTCACACCGTGCTGGCCCAGCTGCCCACGGCCGACGCGGCGGACTACCCCGCCGGGACCCGGGTCCGGCTGGCACTGCGCCCCGACCCGGTACTGGTGACCTCACCGGCGTGAGCGAGGCGGGGGCCCGGCGAGGTCTGGACCGAGGAGCCGTCACGTGAGCGAGGCGGGGGCCCGGCGAGGTCTGGACCGAGGAGCCGTCACGTGAGCGAGGCGGGGGCCCGGCGAGGTCTGGACCGAGGAGCCGTCGCGCCGCAGGCGCAGACGGCGACGAGGGAAGACCTCGCCACCAAGGGCCCCCGCACGAGCGAACCGATCAGCGAGCTCTGGACCGAGAACACCGGAGGGCACGGCGATGAGCGAAGACCTCGCCACCAGAGGTCACCGCGCGAGCGAACCAGACGTCAGCACCGCCCCACCGCTCACCCTGCATCGAACACTCGGCCCCGGCCAGATCGTTCGGCCCGGAACGTTCGCGCCGTACCGCAGCGTCGAGGAACGGGCCGGTGAGTCGCACACGGTCCGGCCTGACCTCACCACCAGTCTGGGCGGTTCCCCGTCCCACCGGCGAGCGCTGCTCACCCTGGCGCACCTGACCGACCTGCAACTGGCAGACGTGCAGTCGCCGGTCCGGTTCGAGTTCTTCAACCGCGAGTTCGCCGATCCGCGTTTCGCCGACCTCATCCCGGTGCAACGCCCGCAGGAGGCGATGACCGCACACGTCATCGAGGCCACCATCGCCACGCTGAACCGGATCCCGGCAGGCCCGGCCACAGGGGCTCCCCTGCAACTCGCGGTGACCACGGGGGACGCCATCGACAACGCGCAGTGGAACGAGCTCCAGGCGTTCCTGGCGTTGTTCGACGGCGGGCTGGTCCGGCCGGGTTCGGGCCGCCCCGGCTATCGAGGGGTCCAGCAGGTGTCGTGGCCGGACGACGTCTTCTGGCGTCCCGACGGCCCCGGCCCGGACGGCGCGGACCTGTTCCGGACCGGCTACGGGTTCCCGCACCGACCTGGGCTGCTCCGCCGGGCCATGCAGGAGTTCACCGCCGGGGGCCTGTCGCTGCCCTGGCTGGCGTGCTACGGCAACCACGAGGCGCTCATCCAGGGCGTCGGCGTGATCGGTGCAGGGGCGACGTCCGCGTTGGTCGGCGACCGCAAGCCGACCCGGCTGCCCGGTGGCATCGACCTGGATCATGCGCTGGAGCTGTTCATCACCTCGTGCGAGGTGTTCCTCGGCGGCGAGGACGTGGCTGTGATCGCCGACGCGGCTCGGCGGCCGGTCAGCCGGAAGGAGTTCGTGCAGGCGCATTTCCGGGCCGGTGCCTGGCCGGGCGGGCACGGCTTCACCGAGCGGAATCGCCTCGACGGCACCGCGTACTACTGCCACGACCTGCCTGCGGTCCGGCTGATCGGGCTCGACACCACCTGCCTGGCCGGCGCGGCCGACGGCAGCCTGGACACCGACCAGGCGCGCTGGCTCGAGGAGCGGCTGGCCGAGGTACACGGGCAGTACCGGGCGAGCGACGGTTCCACGGTGCGCACCGGGCAGGAGGACCGGTTGGTGGTGATCTTCTCCCACCACGGGCTGGACACCCTGACCAACCTCCGGTCCGCCCGGGCCACGGGCACAGGCGAGCCCGTGGTCGGCGCCGCGCAGCTGGAGGCCATGCTGCACCGGTTCCCGAACGTCGTGCTCTGGCTGAACGGACACACGCACACCAACGGGGTGCGCGCCCGCCGCAGCCCGGACGATTCGCATCGCGGCTTCTGGGAGGTCACCACCAGCGCCGTCGTCGACTGGCCCTGCCAGACCCGGCTGCTGGAGCTCGTGGACGAGGGAGACGGGACGCTGTCGATCGTCTGCACCATGGTCGATCACGACTCCCCTCTGGCGCCTGCCAGCACGCCCGGCGCAACGAGGGGGAACGGCAACGGCAACGGCAACCGCAGTGGCAGCCAAAACGGCAATGGCAGCCGCACCGACCGGGCCGAGCTGGCCGCGCTGCACCGCGAGCTGGCCGGCAACGTGCCGTGGGCCGGGTTCGGCTCCGGTCTTCGCGGCGGCGTCCTGGACCGCAACGTGGCGCTCCCGCTGCGTGCGCCGTTTCCGCTGCACCGCCTGCCGGGCCTCTGACGTCCCGCGCCCGGTGGCCCCATGGTTCGCCCCCGCTCGACCGAGGTTGTCGTGCGCAGCGCGGGGACCAGCGCGGGATCACCCCGCCTGGGACAAAGCCCGGCACGCCGCCCGCCAAACGACCCGCCCTGTATCGGCACGCCTGTGCGCACCTCCTGCTTGGGTCGGGGATGACCTCTCCGGCTGCCCGTCCACACCAGAGGAGACAGAGCATGGACGAAAGCCAGCGTGTCGAGGCGGTGTACGGCCAGCAGCGCCGCATCGAAGTCGCACAACCCGGGGACGAACTCCTCGGACCGCTGCGGCAGCTCCCCGGCCAGTGGGTCGGCCGGGGCCGAGGCTGGAACATGATCGCGCTGCCGTTCGCCGAGCCCGGCTTCGGCGACTTCCGGCTGCTGCTCAACCAGTACGACGAGACCCTCACGTTCAGCTTGGTGGACAAGGGCGTGCCCAACCGCGGCGTGTCGGCTGACCACCAGGCGCAGACCGACCAGTTCCTGGTGGCCCTGGACTACGAGCAGGGCATCCACCAGGTGGCCGTGGCGGACCGCCCGGAAAGCACCGTGAAGGGTGCCGTCGGGGCGGCGATCCACCACGAGCCGGGGCTCTTCCTGAACATGCTGAACGAGCTCACCGGCGATCTGAACATCGCGCGGCTCGGAACCATCCCGCACGGCGATGCGGTGAACGCACTCGGGCGCAGCAGCGAGGTGCCGGGCGTCGCCGCCATTCCCGCCGTCAACGGTCTACCGATCGGGGTCACCCAGGATCTCGACAACCCCTACCTGGAGCCCTACAAGTTCTTCCACGAGAACCCGTTCCGCGGCACGGTCCCTGACGACGTGCAGGGCTTCCCCGGATTCGATCCATCGCAGCCGCAGCACCTGCTGGACCTGGCCAACCAGGGCGTCTCGGTAGCCAGGACCACCGTGCTGGAGTTCGACAGCACCCTGCCCACCGGCGGGATCGCCAACATCCCGTTCGTCGCCAGCCAGGCGACCGCGGCGACCATGAAGTCCACCTTCTGGGTCCAGGAAATCACCCCCGCGCAGGAGGGCGGCCAGCCTACGTTCCGGCTGCAATACCTGCAGGTCGTGATGCTGGAGTTCTTCGCGCGCAGGGACGGGATCGCCGGCCGGATCGCCTGGCCCCACGTCAGCATCAACACCCTGGACAAGGTGTCCGACGAGCCCGCATCCGCCTACGCCATGACCACGACGAGCCGGTAGGGCCGTAGCCACCGCCGGGCGGCGCGATCCCTATCCGTGCCGCCGGCGGTGGCGTCCTGCCCGCCCGCCCCACGCTCAGTTGCACCTCGTGTGCTGCTCTGCACCGCCAATGCCGCTGTGTCACCCGGCAGCGGCCTCGGCACCGGCCACGGCAGCGGAGTCGGCGGTGCGAGGCGGCGGCAGGCGGGAGCCGGTAGGTTCGGGATCCGTGGCTGACGAATCCCGCTGGCGCGATCTGATCGCACGCGCCACGGCCTGGCTGGACGACGATCCCGATCCGCGCACCCGCGCCGAGCTGACCGCGCTGCTGACGTCGGCCACCTCCCCTGACCCTGCGCCCGCTCTGGCCGACCTCGCGGACCGCTTCGCCGGCACCCTCGAGTTCGGTACGGCGGGCCTGCGAGGCGCTCTGGGCGCGGGCCCGAACCGGATGAACCGGGTGGTGGTGATCCGCGCCGCCGCCGGGCTGGCCGCCTTTCTGCACACCCGGGTCCCGGGCACGCCGCGGGTCGTGGTCGGCTTCGACGCCCGGC
The DNA here is from genome assembly GCA_963740575.1 of uncultured Actinomycetota bacterium. Classification (GTDB taxonomy): domain Bacteria; phylum Actinomycetota; class Actinomycetes; order Actinomycetales; family Kineosporiaceae; genus CAVUET01. The sequence goes on from CAVUET010000003.1 coordinate 1,632,887, forward strand.
ACGACTCCGACACCTTCGCCCGGGACACCTGCGCGGTGCTGGTCGGCGCCGGCTGCGAGGCCATGGTGCTGCCCCGTTCGCTACCGACCCCGGTGTTGGCCTTCGCGGTCCGGCATCTCGGTGCGGACGGCGGGGTGATGGTGACCGCCAGCCACAACCCCCCGCAGGACAACGGGTACAAGGTCTATCTGGGCGGCCGGGCCGCGCCCGGCTCGGGCCGCGGCGTCCAGATCATCCCGCCCGCCGACTCCGAGATCGCCGCCCAGATCGCGGCGGTCGAGAGCGTGAGCGCCGTCCCCCGCCCGGACGACGGCTGGGTAGCCCTCGGGGACGACGTCCTCGAGGCCTACCTATCCGCTGCGGCCGCCGTACCGGCGTCCGGCGGGCCGCGCGATCTCGATCTCGTCCTGACTCCCCTGCACGGGGTCGGCGGGGACACCGCGGTGCGCGCGCTGACCCTGGCCGGCTTCCCCGCGCCCTACCTCGTACCGGATCAGGCCCGGCCCGATCCCGACTTCCCGACCGTCTCCTTCCCCAACCCCGAGGAGCCGGGCGCGATCGACCTGGCCCTTGCCGCCGCCCGCGAGCGCGGCGCACAACTGGTCATCGCCAACGACCCGGACGCCGACCGCTGCGCGGTCGCGGTGCCCGACCCGGCGCGCCCCGCGAGCGGGGGCGGGCCCGGCTGGCGGATGCTGCGCGGCGACGAGCTCGGTGCCCTGCTCGGAGAGCACATCCTGACCCGGTACCGGCGGGAGGGCGGCCTGCCGACCGAGGTGGATGGCTTCCCGCCGACCGTGGCCTGCTCGATCGTCTCCTCGCAGTTGCTCGCCCGGATCGCCGCTGCGCACGGCGTCCGGCACGTCGAGACGCTCACCGGCTTCAAGTGGATCGCCCGCGTGGACGGGCTGATCTTCGGCTACGAGGAGGCGCTCGGCTATTGCGTGGCGCCGAACCTGGTCCGGGACAAGGACGGCATCACCGCCGCCCTGCTGGTGGCCGAGCTGGTGGCCGAGCTCGCCGGCCAGGGGCGCACCCTGCTGGACGCCCTGGACGACCTGTCCCGCACCCACGGCGTGCACGCCACCGACCAGCTCGCCTTCCGGGTCACCGATCTCGCCCGGATCGAGGCGGCCATGGCCAGGCTGCGGACCGACCCGCCGGACACGCTGGGGCCCGGGCGGGTCACCCGGGTGGACGACCTTGCCCTCGCCGGCACCGGGCTTCCGCCCACCGACGGATTGCGCTACCGCACCGACGCCGGCGTGCGCGTCGTTGTCCGGCCCAGCGGGACCGAGCCCAAGCTGAAGTGCTACCTCGAAGCCGTGCATCCGGTGCCGGGCGGCGGCGACCTGGTCACGATCCGGGCAGAGGCCGCCGCCGGGCTCGCGGCCGTCCGGGCCGACCTGTCCGCGGTCCTCGACCTGTCCTGACGCCGGGTCAGGCGGTCCATACCCGGATCGCGGCGGCGAGCGCCAGCAGCGCGCCCGCGACGAGCCAGCCGAGCGAGGGCGCCGACCACTGCACGCGCACCGGCTCGTCCGGGGTGAGGGCGGCGCGCGCGGCCCAGCGCTGCGAGACCAGCACCGCCGGTTCTCCCACTCCGATTCCGCCCTCGCCCCGGGCCGACGCCCGGGCCACGATGGGAACCCCGTCCCGTTCCAGCACCCCGTACGGAGTCCGGTGCCGGTCCCACATCGAGCTCATCCGGCGGGGCCCGGGGGCCGCCCAGGACCGGTGAGCGGCCGATCCGGCGGTGATCGTCAGGACCCAGCCCATCCGCACCGCGGTCACCGCGTGCCAGGGCAACCGGACCGTCCGCAGCGGGTTGACGATGGTCACCGCGTCGTCGTCCACCACGATCGCCGGGAGCCACGCCACGACGACCAGGGCTGACCCGGCGGCCGCCATGCCCAGCGGTTCCGCGCCGTGGCCGCCCCGGGCCAGCAGTGCCGCCGCGGCGGTGGCGATCCACCAGAGCAGCGCCACCCAGCGGCCCAGCCCGTGGTGCAGCACGATCCGCGACGCCGGTGCCATCGCCTCACCCGACCCACACCGTGACCACCAGCACCACCAGCGCGACCGCAGCGCAGGCGGTCAGAGGACGGTTCCAGCGGACGGTCACCTCGTCGGCCGTCCCGTCCGGCCGGTCGCTCTCGCCGCCCAGCCACTCGCCACCGCCCAGCCACTCGCCACCGCCCAGCCGCTCGCCACCGCCGGGTCGGGGCCGATCACGCCAGCCGGCCCAGCCGGTCTCGACCATGAAGGCCGCAGCACCGGAGGCCGACCGCAGGTCGCGGCTCGGCCGGTTGATCCCGACCACGCCCGGCAGCCACCGCGGGTCGGCCAGCACGTGTGGCCCCGCACCGCTGCGGCGGCTGGCCATGCCGCGCCAGGTCGAGCCCACGCCGCTCGGGGCGGGGGCCGCCCAGCTGGTGTACCGGCGGCTGCCCACGCGCAGCGCCAGCGCGTACCGGGTGTCGACGGATTCCAGTGCGCCCCAGGGGATCCGGACGGTTCGGACGATGTTGACCAGCTCCACCCCGGCGCTGTCCACGACCACCGCGGGGCGCCAGAACATGGCGTACAGCAGCACTCCCCCGGCCAGCAGCCAGGCACCGGCCCGTACCGCCGAGCCCGGGTGCCCGCCGGCCGCGAGCGTCACCAGCAGCCAGATCGCCAGGGCGAGGTACAGCACGGCGAGGACCCGCGTCAGCGTGGGCCGGTAGACCAGCCTGTCCGTCGCCGTCGCCGTCGCCATGCCGACATCGTGCCACCTCGCGTGCCGGTGCGGCTGCGGGTGCGGCAGCGGCTGCGGATGCGGGTGCGGGTGCGGCAGCTCAGGCCCTTCCGCCCAGGTCCAGCGCCATTCCCTCGGGGCCCGGGCGGAAGCCGACCGCGCGCAGGTAGGCCGACGACTCCCGCATGCCCTCCGGGGCCAGCACCCGGCTGATCCCGGACTCCTGGAACGGGCCGCCCGGCCGGAACACGAACTCCCCCGGGGTGAAGTCACGGAAGCGCGGCAGCACGTAGTCCAGCAGCACCCGCGCCTCGCCCGGCCTGCCGGTGGAGCGGGCCAGCACGACCCCGACAGTCTCGCCACCGCTGAGGGTGAGGAACCCCAGGTCGCTGGCGGCCCGTACATCCGGCGGCAGTTCCGGGTTGAACCGGGCGATGTCCCGCGCGTGCCGGCTCAGCAGATAGCCGAGGTAGGCCTGGTCCGGACTGATCGTCACCACCTCGTAGGTGCGCTCGTCGTGCCGTGTCCGGGTCAGCCGCAGCAGCACCCAGGCGTCCAGGGCGGCGATCACGGCGTTCACCGCCACCATCGGCCAGACCGCCAGCGCCGCGTTGAAGACCACCAGCAGCAGCGCCGCCACCAGGTTCAGCAGCCGGAACCGCAGCACCCGCGTCTGGGCCAGCGAGACCACCAGGATCGCCGACCCGAGCCAGCCGATCACGTCCATGCCCGCTCCTTCGTGACCCGATCCGCAACCGCCCCGCCGGCACCGCACGCCATAGACTGCCGAGGTGGCCATGTCGACGGGAAGGACGACCGGGGGGGTGACCCCGCTGAACCCCCCGAGCGCCCAGACGGTACTCGCCCGGGCGCACCAGGTGCTCGGGTCCACCGCCGTGGACGATGCCACCCTGCGCCGCTGGCTGCACGGCCTGCCGGGCGTGGACGAGGTCGGAGCCCAGGCCCGGGCCGCCGCGCTGAGCACCCGCTCGATCAAGACGACGGCCAAGGCGCAGGCCCTCGACCTCGCCGTCCGGATGATCGACCTGACGACGCTCGAGGGCGCGGACAGCCCGGGCACCATCCGCTCGCTGTGTGCCAAGGCCCGCCACCCGGACGCCGAGGACCCGTCCTGCCCGCCGGTCGCCGCGGTCTGCGTCTACAACGACCTCGTCCCGATCGCCGTCGAGGCCCTGGCCGGCAGCGGGATCAAGGTGGCCGCCGTCGCCACCGCCTTCCCCAGCGGCCGGGCCACGCTGGCGGTCAAGCTGGCCGACAGCCAGGACGCCGTGTCCGGCGGGGCCGACGAGGTCGACATGGTGATCGACCGCGGGGCATTCCTGTCCGGCCGGTACGGCCTGGTGTTCGAGCAGATCGTCGCCGTCGGCGAGGTCTGCCGGGCGCGCGAGCCTGCCGCGCATCTGAAGGTGATCCTGGAGACGGGCGAGCTGGCGGGCTACGACAACGTCCGGCGGGCGTCCTGGCTGGCCATGCTCGCCGGGGCCGACTTCATCAAGACCAGTACCGGCAAGGTGTCCCCGGCGGCGACCCTGCCGGTGACCGTGGTGATGCTCGAGGCGGTCCGGGACTGGTTCGAGCTCACCGGGCACGTGATCGGGGTGAAGCCCGCGGGCGGGATCCGGACCGCGAAGGACGCGATCCGGTACCTGGTCGCGGTGAACGAGACCGCGGGGGCGGACTGGCTGGATCCGGACCGCTTCCGGTTCGGGGCCTCCAGCCTGCTCAACGACGTCCTGCTACAGCGGCGCCGGATGGCCGTCGGCGCCTACGCCGGGCGCGACCACCTGACGCTCTCCTGAGGCGAGGAGCCCAACCCGAGGAGTCGAAGTGCCCACGTTCGAGTACGCCCCGGCGCCGGAGTCGCGCGCGATCGTGCAGATCCGGCCCAGCTACGGGCTGTTCATCGACGGCGGCTTCGTCGACCCGGTGGACGGCGGCTCGCTGAAGACCGTCAACCCGGCCACCGAGGAGGTGCTCGCCGAGGTCGCGGTCGCCGGCGAGGCGGACGTGGACCGCGCGGTGAAGGCGGCCCGCCGGGCGTACCAGGAGGTCTGGTCCACGATGCCGGGGGCCGAACGCGGCAAGTACCTGTTCCGGATCGCCCGGCTGATCCAGGAGCGCTCGCGCGAGCTGGCCGTGCTCGAGACGCTGGACAACGGCAAGCCGATCCGCGAGTCCCGGGACGTCGACCTGCCCCTGGTCGCGGCGCACTTCTTCTACCACGCGGGCTGGGCGGACAAGCTGTCCTGGGCCGGGCTCGGGGCCGACCCGAAGCCGCTGGGCGTTGCGGGGCAGGTGATCCCGTGGAACTTCCCGCTGATGATGCTGGCCTGGAAGGTCGCGCCGGCACTGGCCGCCGGGAACACCGTCGTGCTCAAGCCGGCCGAGACCACACCGCTGACGGCGATGCTCTTCGCCGAGATCTGCCAGCAGGCGGACCTGCCGCCGGGTGTGGTCAACATCCTCACCGGCGCGGGGCCGACGGGCGCTGCCGTGATCGCCCATCCGGACGTCGACAAGGTGGCCTTCACCGGATCCACCGAGGTCGGCCGGCAGATCGCGAAAACCGTTGCGGGCACGCGCAAGCGGGTCACGCTGGAGCTCGGCGGCAAGGCCGCCAACATCGTCTTCGACGACGCCCCGATCGACCAGGCGATCGAGGGCATCATCAACGGGATCTTCTTCAACACCGGCCACGTCTGCTGCGCCGGCTCCCGCCTGCTGGTGCAGGAATCCCTTGCGGAAGAGCTGGTCTCGCGGCTGCAGCGGCGGATGACCACGCTGCGGGTGGGTGACCCGCTGGACAAGAACACGGACGTCGGCGCGGTGAACTCCGCCGTGCAGCTGGCCCGGATCACCGAGCTGACCGACGCGGCCGAGGCCGAGGGCGCGTCCCGCTGGCAGCCGTCATGCGACCTGCCCAGCAGCGGTTTCTGGTTCCCGCCGACCGTCTTCACCGATGTCTCCCCCGCGCATCGGATCGCCCGCGAGGAGATCTTCGGACCGGTGCTGTCGGTGCTGACCTTCCGCACACCGGAAGAAGCGGTGGCCAGGGCGAACAACACCCCGTACGGGCTGTCCGCCGGGATCTGGACCGAGAAGGGGTCACGGATCCTCTGGCTGGCCGACCGGCTCAAGGCCGGCGTGGTCTGGGCCAACACCTACAACCGGTTCGACCCGGCGAGCCCCTTCGGCGGGTACAAGGAGTCCGGGTACGGCCGCGAGGGCGGCCTGCACGGGCTGGCCGGCTACCTGCGGGAGGCGTGAGTCGTGGCGACATCAGGGGCAGCAGCAGGGACCCGGCTGGACGTCCGCAAGACGTACAAGCTGTACGTGGGCGGGGCGTTCCCGCGCAGCGAGTCCGGCCGCACCTACCAGGTCACCGACTCCCGCGGCCGATTCCTGGCCAACGCCGCGATGGGCTCGCGCAAGGATGCCCGGGACGCGGTTGCCGCGGCACGCTCGGCGACCGGCCAGTGGGCCGGCGCGACGGCGTACAACCGGGGGCAGGTGCTCTACCGGGTGGCCGAGCTGATGGAGGGCAGGGCCGCGCAGTTCGCCGACGAGGTGGCCCGCGCCGAAGGCCTGACCGCGGCCCGGGCCTCGGCGGTGGTGGACGCCGCGATCGACCGGTGGGTCTGGTACGCCGGGTGGACGGACAAGATCGCCCAGGTCGCCGGTGCGGTGAACCCGGTCGCCGGGCCCTACTTCAACCTGTCCGTGCCCGAGCCGACGGGGGTGGTGGCCGCTTCGGCGCCGCAGTCCAGCAGCCTGCTCGGGTTGGTCGCCGTGCTCGCGCCGGTGCTGGCCGGCGGGAACACCTGCGTGCTGCTGGCCTCCCAGCAGCGGCCGCTGCCCGCGGTCACCCTCTCGGAGGTGCTGGCGACCTCGGACGTGCCGGGCGGCGCGGTCAACCTGCTGACCGGGATGACCGCCGAGGTGTCGCCATGGCTGGCATCGCACGAGGACGTCGACGCGCTGGACCTGACCGGCGCCGCCGGGGCCGAAGGCGTCGACTGGGGCAGACTTGAGGAGGCGGCTGCCGCCACCCTGACCCGGGTGCTGCGCCCCGCCGGTGACGGCCCGGCGAGCGACCCGGCCGGAGCCATTGAGCCGGACTGGCTGCCGGTCCCGAACGGCCCCCGCCGGATCCTCGCGTTCATGGAGACGAAGACGGTCTGGCACCCCAAGGGCCGGTGACCTTAGCCGGGCCTCCGGCCGGGCACGCCCGGGGCCGGGCACGCCAGCCGTGAGCACACCAGCAGCGTCAGTACGACTGCCGCTACCACTGCGGCGGCAGGCTCTGCAACGCGCCGCTCAAGCCGGTCGTGGGGATGAAGGGCCGCCCGTTGGCGCGGTGATGGCGTTCAGCAACCGGCGCCCACGCACAACCTCACCCACCACTACGGCAAATGGTGGGGTTTCTGGCAGCACATCTGCGGTGGCGCTGCTCGGCTGCGCCTGACGCGCCCGCGAGTGCGACGAAGACGCGGCCGTCAGCGCTGATCACAGCATTTTCGTCGCACTCGCCGCGGGCCGGTCCCGCCCCTCGTCTCACGCCGATCAACTCGGTCTCTGGCACCACGAACTCGGGGCCGCGCCACTGTCCGGAGTCGACCTGCCGCCCGCTGGCCTCGCGCCCGCAGTCTGTCGGTCGAGGTTCTCCTCCTGCGTGCTTTGCTCTGCGATCGAAAACGGATCACGATCAGTTCGAGCATTCGGCCCGAGCCGTCGTGCGGCGCGCAGTCATGCGGCAGATGACTCGAAAACGATCGCAGCGCAAAGCCTCGCGACCGAACACCCCGGCCTGCGCCAGCGCGTCCACACCTGGCGTACTTGGCGGCGCGAGTTGAGGCCGTCGGCTGACCAGGGGATGCGCTCGCGGGGCCGAACTTGTGCTGCCAATGACCCCACGTGTTGCCGCACTGGCTCACCCAGGGGGTTACTGCCGTGGCGATCTGCACTGCCCCGCCGGAGGGGGCAGTGCACACGGACGCGAGTGGCACGGCCCCTGCATCGCGTCGGGGTTGTGCCGGGGTCGGGCTGGGTTGTGCCGGGTCGGGGCGGGATCACACCACGGGGGAGCTCCGGCGCTGCTCGGACCGGTCGGACTCCCCCGCAGGCTCAGGCCCGGGCTGGTCAGACTCGGGTTGTTCAGCGTCAGCCGGGGACGGCTCGAGCGGTAGCTGGACGGTGAACACCGTGTGCCCCGGCCTGCTGACCACCCCGACCTCACCGCCGTGCGCCTGGACGACCGCCTGCACGATCGCCAGCCCGAGGCCGGTGCTGCCGGCGGTCCGGGACCGGGATGTGTCCGCGCGTGCGAACCGGTCGAACACCTCGGGCAGCACCTCGGGGGGAACGCCCGGCCCGTCGTCCGCGACCACGAGGGTGGCCTGCAGCGCGGGACGGTCCGGCGGGCGCTCGCCAGGCACCGGGTCGACCGACAGCGAGACGGACACCGTGGTTCCCACCGGGGTGTGGGTCCGGGCGTTGGCGAGCAGATTCGCCACGACCTGGTGCAGCCTGACCTGATCGCCGAGCACGGTCACGGGCTCCTCGGGCAGCTCCAGCTGCCACCGGTGGTCCCGCCCCGCGGCATGGGCGTCGCCGACCGCGTCCACGACCAGCCGGGACAGGTCGACCGGCTCGCGGTCCAGTGGGCGGCCCTCGTCCAGCCGGGCCAGCAGCAGCAGCTCCTCGACCAGGACGGTCATCCGCTGTGCCTCGGACTCGACCCGGGCCAGGGCGTGCGCCACGTCCGGGGAGACCTCGCCGCGGCTGCGGCGGGTCAGCTCGGCGTAACCGCGGATGGACGCCAGCGGCGTCCGCAGCTCGTGGCTGGCATCGGCGACGAACCGCCGGACCCGCATCTCGCTGGCCTGGCGGGCGGTCAACGCCGACGCGACGTGCTCGAGCATCCGGTTCAGCGCGGCGCCGACCTGCCCGACCTCCGTGCCGGAATGGGTGTCACCCGCCGGAACCCGCACAGCCAACGCCACCTCACCGCGGTCCAGCGGGAGTTGGGCCACCCGACGTGCGGTCGCGGCCACCCGGCGCAGCGGGCGCAGCGCCCAGCGCACGATCGCGGCACCGGCGAAGGCCACCGCGAGCAGGCCGATCAGGGCCACCGCCGTGATCACGACGGTGAGCCGCCACATGGTCGCGTAGACCCCGCCCAGCGGCAGCCCGGTGATCAGCACGTCCCCGTCCGGGGTCTTGCTCGCCATCACCCGGTAGGAGCCCAGCTCCTCGCCCAGGTCCACCGAGTGTGCTTTGCCGTCCAACAGTGACGCCTTGGTCAACGCCGTCAGCTCCGGGCTGGTCAGTGCCTCGCCCTGCGGGTGCAGATCGGTACTGACCAGACCTGCCACCACGGACGACGAGGCGCACCTCATCGCCGAGATGGTGCCGACGCCCTGCCCTGGCGGCAGCGGCGGCACACCAGTGGAGCACGGATCGGGCGGGGGCGTCTTGGACTGCTGCTGCTCTTCGTCGCCGTTGTAGGCACGCTGCGTCCTGCCGCTGCTGTTGGCCAGCTGCTTGTCCAGCTGACCGAGCAGGAATGCGTTCAGGAACAGCACGCTGACCAGCCCGATCACCAGGCTGACCGTCGCCATCAGGACCACCTGGGTGACCACCAGCTGGGTGCGCAGGGTCCAGCGCGCCGGCACGTGCCGGCGGACCCGCCCGGACCCGGTCATCACAGCCTGCTCTCGTCAGGTCATTCCGCCAGCTTGAGCACGTAGCCGACCCCGCGCAGGGTGTGGATCATCGGCGTCCGCCCGGCGTCGATCTTCTTCCGCAGGTAGGAGATGTACAACTCGACCACGTTCGCCTGGCCGCCGAAGTCGTAGTTCCACACCCGGTCGAGGATCTGGGCCTTGCTCAGCACCCGGCGCGGGTTGCGCATCAGGAAGCGCAGCAGCTCGAACTCGGTGGCGGTCAGCGAGATCACCTCGCCCGCGCGGCGAACCTCGTGGCTGTCCTCGTCCATGCTCAGGTCGCCGACCACGAGGGTGGCATCGGTGCCGCCGCCCATCAGGTGCGCCCGGCGGACCAGGCCGCGCAGCCGCGCCACGACCTCCTCCAGGCTGAACGGCTTGGTCACGTAGTCGTCGCCGCCGGCGGTCAGCCCGGCGACCCGGTCCTCGACCGCATCCTTGGCGGTGAGGAACAGCACCGGGATCTCGGGCACGTCCGCCCGGATCTTGCGCAGCACCTCGAGTCCGTCGAAGTCGGGCAGCATCATGTCGAGCACGACGACGTCCGGCCGGTGGTCGCGGGCCGCCCGGACCGCGGACCGCCCGTCCGCCGCGGTGGCCACCTGCCAGCCCTCGTACCGCAGGGCCATCGACAGCAGCTCCGTCAGGGACGGCTCGTCGTCGACGACGAGCACCCGCACGGGTGAGCCGTCGGGATGCTGGAGCGGCACACGGCCTGCACTGGCTGACGGGGTTCGGCTGCTACTCATCACGGCTCCTACTCTGCGGACCGGGCCTGTGTCCCGGACGGGGCCACGCTGTGAGCCGGCTGTGACCATCTCGACGCGTCGATCCACAGGGTAGCCATGGCGGCGAAAAGGCTGCCTGCCAGCCACGCGCCCGACCTTCGTGTCCATGGCGACCACGATGGCACCGCCCCTCGGCGGCATACCCCACCCCATCCACCCCGATCCGGCTCCGGCCGCGCAGCGGGCCCACCCGGCGAGCGCGAACACGGCGATCCTCGACGTGGTCGTCCCGGTCTACAACGAGGAGGCGGACCTCGGCAGGTGCGTGCACCGGCTGCACGCCTACCTGCGGGACAACCTGCCCTACCGGTTCCGGATCACGATCGCGGACAACGCCTCGACCGACCGCACCTGGCCGATCGCCTGCGCGCTGGCCGAGTCCCTGCCCGGCATCCGGGTCGTGCACCTGGACGCCAAGGGACGCGGCCGCGCGCTGCGCGAGGTCTGGTGGTCCAGCGATGCCACCGTGCTGGCCTACATGGACGTCGACCTGTCCACCGATCTGGCCGCGCTGCTTCCGCTGATCGCGCCGCTGGTGTCCGGGCACTCCGACCTGGCCATCGGCACCCGGCTGCACCGGGCGTCCAGGATCGTGCGGGGGCCCAAGCGCGAGGTGATCTCCCGCTGCTACAACCTGCTGCTGCGCTCGACCCTGGCGGCCCGGTTCTCCGACGCGCAGTGCGGGTTCAAGGCCATCCGGGCGGACGTGGCCCGCCGGCTGCTGCCGCTGGTCGAGGACACCGGCTGGTTCTTCGACACCGAACTGCTCGTGCTCGCCGAGCGCGCCGGGCTGCGCATCCACGAGGTCCCGGTGGACTGGGTGGACGACCCCGACAGCCGGGTGGACATCGTGTCCACCGCGATGGCCGACCTGCGCGGGGTCGCCCGGGTCAGCCGGGCCCTGGCGACCGGGCGGCTGCCGCTGGCGGAGGTCCGGGCGCAGCTCGGGCGCGCGCCGCTGGGATCCGCCTCGGTGGCCGGGATCCCTGCCGGAGTCCCTGCCGGAGTCCCTGCCGGAGTCCCTGCCGGACTGACCGGGCAGCTGATGCGATTCGCCGGGATCGGCGTCGCGTCAACGATCGCCTACGCGGTGCTGTTCGTCCTGCTGCGGCTGCTGCTGGCGGCGCAGCCTGCCAACCTCGTCGCACTGCTGGCGACAGCGGTGGCGAACACGGCGGCCAACCGCCGGCTCACCTTCGGGGTGTCCGGTCGCGAGGGCGCCGTCCGGCACCAGGCCCAGGGGTTACTCGTGTTCGGGATCGGCCTGGCCGTGACCAGCGGCTCGCTGGCTCTGCTGAACGCGGCGAGCGCGACTGCGGGCCGTGGCGTGGAGCTCGCCGTCCTGGTGTCCGCCAACCTGGTCGCGACCCTGGTGCGATTCCTGATGATGCGGACCTGGATGTTCCGGGCCCGGTAAAGCGGTGGTCCGGCCCCGGCAAGCCGCTCAGGGCACGATCAGGTTCTCGATCCCCGCGCCGGACAGCACGTTCCAGTACCGCTTGAAGTCGGTCCGGCGGGGCTCGGCCAGGTCACGGGCGCAGGCCCGGGTGCCGCGCCGCCGGAACTCCACCACCCGGAGGCGGATCTGCGGGTCGATGCCGAGCAGCCAGTTCGCTGTCCGGCGCAGGTCGGGGTCGGAGTCGTTGACGCCGGGGACGAGGCGCAACCGGATCTCGTGCAGCAGCTTGCGGGAAGCAAGCTCGTGGATCGTGGCCAGTACCGTGCGGTTGGAGTGCCCGGAGAGGATGACGTTCTGCTCGTCGTCCAGTGCGTTGAGGTCCACCATGACGCCGTGCACGAGGGGCGCGAGCTCCGCCCAGACGTCCGAGCGGGCATTGCCATTGGTGGCCACGAAACGGGTCAGCCGCGCGGTGGACCGGTTGGCGATCAGCCCGCGCAGGACGGCAGCGAGAAACTCCGGCTGCAGGGTGGGCTCCCCGCCGGACACCGTGACACCGGTCAGGAACGGCGCGTTGGCGCCGATGTCCGCGAGCACCTCGTCCACGGTCTTCGGCACCATCCGGTGCGGGACCGGCGGCATCATCATCGGCCGCGGGCAGGTCAGGCAGTCGTGCTGGCAACCCTGCAGGAACAGGACGTACCGCTTGCCGGGGCCGTCCACCGCGGAGAAGGCGACCCGCCCGGCCACGTATCCCTTGATCTCCCGCGCCGGTTCGGGCCTGACCAGTTCTGGCTGTGCCAGTTCGGGCTGGGCCAGGTCGATCTGGATCCCTTGCAGCGCAGGTGTTTCGGGCGCAGTCTGGATGCTCAGGTCAGGTGGCTGCGACTCGGAGGTCAGGACTCTGACCGGCCCCGGCGCATGCGAGCGATCCGGGGTCGGTAGTGGCGCAGCCTGCGAGGGAACACTCACGGGCGCACGGGTGCCCAAGGATCGGCAGGGTGCATGGCCGGAACGTACGCCAGCCTGGTATCGCCCGATGCGGGCCATTAGTCCCTCGCTCCCAGCACGCTCCCAGCGTTCCGCCGGAACCGGTCACTCGGCCCTGCGGCGCTCGGGCCAGTGCCCCGGGCGATCGAGCCCCGGGGGGATCGCGGTCGCGCCGTCCCCGCGCGCGGCGGCCAGCTGAGCCGGCGTGAGGAACAGGCTCCCGGTCAGATCGGCACCGCGCAGGTCGGCGTCCCGCAGGTCTGCCCCGAGCAGGTCGGCCCGCCGCAGATCCGCGCCGCGCAGGTCCGCCCGGATCAGCAGGGCGCCCCGCAGGTCGGCGCCCCGCAGATCCCGGCCTCGCCAGGACACCCCGACCAGATCCGCGCCACGGTGCAGCGGCCGGTGCGCCACGGCCGCGCGAGCCAGCTCGCTGCAGCCGTCGAGGAGCTCACCGATCGTGCGCCGCAGGGTGTCCAGGTCGGGCGCGGACCCGGGCTGGGCGGCCGCCACGCGCTCGACCTCCCGCCGCGCGGCCTGGATCTCGTCGCGCAGCGCGGGAGTGGCCGGCAGCTCCATCGCCTCGGCCAGGTACCACAGCAGCTCGTGCAGGTGGCGCATCACCCGGAAGGTCTCGAACAGCTCGCCGGAATCCGTTCCCGGACGGGCTGTCAGCGCGACGACGCGCTGACCCGCACCGAAGCAGTCAAAGCTCACGCAGCCCGGGAACCCCCGCTGCCGCAACTGCGCGTGGATGCCGCACCGGAAGTCCGGCCGCAGGTTCGGGCACGGCCTGCCCGCCGGCTTGTCGATGGCGAAGTCCGCGGACGCCGTGAAGGGCAGCGCCACGCAGCACAACCCGGTGCAGGCGGCGCAGTCCGGCCGCAGGCTCGCGCGCCGCTGCCCGGCGTCCGGCGCCGGCATCACTCAACCCACGCCGAGGGCCGCGTACCCGGGCTTGACCACGCCGTCGATCAGCGCGAGGCGCTCGTCGAACGGGATGAACGCGCTCTTCAGCGCGTTGATGGTGACCCAGCGCAGCTCGGCGGCGCTCCAGCCGGCCTCCTTCACCAGCAGCGCCATCTCCTTGGTCATGGACGTGGCCGACATCAGCCGGTTGTCGGTGTTCAGGGTCACCCGGAAGCGCAGGTCCTTCAGCATGGTGATCGGGTGTTCGGCGATGCTGCGGACCGCCCGGGTGTGCACATTGCTGGTGGGGCACAGTTCCAACGGGATCCGGGCGTCGCGGATCCAGGCGGCAAGCCGCCCCAGCCGGGCCTCGACCGGCCAGCCGTTGCGCCGGCCGATCACCTCGACGTCGTCCGCGATCCGGACACCGTGACCGAGCCGATCGGTCCCGCAGACCTGCACCGCCTCCCAGATGCTCGGCAGGCCGAACGCCTCACCGGCGTGGATCGTGACGTGGAAGTTCTCCCGGTGCAGGTACTCGAACGCATCCAGGTGACGGGACGGCGGGAAGCCCGCCTCGGCCCCGGCGATGTCGAACCCGACCACGCCGGAGTCCCGGTGCCGGACGGCGAGCTCGGCGATCTCCATGCTCCGCGCGGCATGCCGCATCGCCGTCAGCAGCGTGCCGATCCGGATCGCCCTGCCCTCCGCCGCAGCGGCCGAGACCCCGTCGGCGAAGCCCTCCTGGACCGCGACGACCACCTCGTCCAGGGTCAGCCCGCCGTCGAGGTGCTGCTCGGGTGCGTAGCGGATCTCCGCGTAGACCACCCCGTCCGCGGCCAGGTCCAGCGCGCACTCCCGGGCCACTCGGGTCAGGTGCTCGCGCCGCTGCATGACGGCGACGGTGTGCTCGAACGTGGTCAGGTACTGCACCAGCGAGCCCGAGTCGGCGTTGGCGAGGAACCACTCGGCCAGCTCGTCCGGATCGGTGCTGGGCAACGGATGGCCGATCTCTGCCGACAGCTCGATGATGGTCGCTGCCCGCAGCCCCCCGTCCAGGTGGTCGTGCAGCAGGGCCTTGGGTGCGGACAGGAGTTCGTCGCCGGACAGCGGGCGGGACGCGGGCGTGGTCACACCGGCAGCGTATTCGCCCGGCTCGGTCGATACGCTCGCTGCCGGGCACACGGGCGTGCCGACCGTCACGCCGACCGGGAGGGCGCATGGGCATCACCTCCGACCTGGGCGGCTGGTCCGGCGGGGTGCTGGTCGAGGCCCGCGAGCTCGCCGCCTACCGGGCGGCCAGTGGGGACGGGGCGGCCGGCGGGGACGCGGCGGTGACGCTGCTCGACGTCCGCTGGGCGCTCGGCGATCCGCACGGTCGCGAGCACTACCGCGAGGGCCATCTGCCGGGCGCCGTGTTCGTCGACCTCGACACCGAGCTGGCCGCACCACCGTCGGCGGCGAGGGGCCGGCACCCGCTGCCACCGCCGTCGCAGCTGGAGGCCGCCGCGCGGCGCTGGGGCGTGCGCACCGGCGTCCCGGTGGTCGCCTACGACGGCAGGGGAAACCTCGCGGCTGCCCGGGCCTGGTGGCTGTTGCGCCGGGCCGGCCAAGCGCCGGTGCTGCTGCTGGACGGGGGGCTGGAGGCGTGGCTCGCGGCCGGGCTGCCGGTCGAGACCGGGGACGGCGTGGTGCCCGAGCCCGGCGACGTCCATCTGGACAGCGATGCGCTGCCGGTGCTGGACCCGGACGGTGCCGCGGCGCTGGCCCGGTCCGGAGTGCTGCTGGACGTCCGGGCGGCCGAGCGGTACCGCGGCGAGGTGGAGCCGATCGACCCGCGGGCCGGGCACATCCCCGGCGCCCGGAGCGCGCCGGCCACCGGGAACCTGTTGCCGGACGGGCGGTTCCTGCCCGCCGATCAGCTGCGCGAGCGGTTCGCCGCCGTCGGCGTGGACGCCGGCCGCCCGGTCGGGGCGTACTGCGGTTCGGGGATCAACGCCGCGCAGGCGGTCGCCGCGCTGGCGATCATCGGCGTGGATGCGGCGCTGTACCCGGGCTCGTGGTCGCAGTGGAGCGGTGACCCGAGCCGGCCCGCCGCGACCGGCACCGAGCCCGGCTGACGCCCAGCCCTTCCGAATGGGCACGGTGTCACACCGTGCCCAAAACGCCCGGCCCCGTCAGGCGATCCGGTCCAGGACGAGCGGGGTCTCGGGCGGGCGCGAGCCGGCGGGGGCGATGTCGAAGGCGCCGTCGAGATCGCGCAGTGCCGCCTCGAACCGCTCCGGCGTGTCGGTGTGCAGGGTGAGCAGCGGCTCCCCACCGCGAACCGTCGCCCCCGGCTTGGCATGCAGGGTGACGCCCGCGCCCGCCTGAACCGGGTCCTCCTTGCGCGACCGCCCGGCGCCGAGCCGCCAGGCGGCGACCCCGATGGCGCGCGCGTCCAGCCGAACCAGCACGCCGTCCGCCGGCGCCAGCAGCACGTGCGTCTCCAGGGCCGTGGGCAGCGGCGCGTCCGGATCGCCGCCCTGGGCGCTGATCATCCGCCGCCAGGCGTCCATTGCAGCGCCACCCTTCAGCGCGTCCGCCGGGTCGATCGCGGTGCGGCCGGCCAGTTGCAGCATCTCCCGGGCCAGCACGAGGGTCAGCTCGACCACGTCCGGCGGACCGCCGCCGGCGAGCACCTCGACGGACTCGGCCACCTCCAGCGCGTTCCCCGCCGTGAGCCCGAGCGGGGTCGACATGTCGGTCAGCAGCGCCACGGTGCGCATCCCGGCGTCGCCGCCGAGCTCCACCATGGTCCGGGCCAGCTCGGTCGCCGAGGCGACGTCCTGCATGAACGCCCCCGAGCCGACCTTCACGTCGAGCACCAGCGCGCCGGTGCCCTCGGCGATCTTCTTGCTCATGATCGAGCTCGCGATCAGCGGGATGGCCTCGACCGTTCCGGTGACGTCGCGCAGGGCGTAGAGCTTGCGGTCCGCCGGGGCCAGGCCGGCACCCGCGGCGCAGATCGCGGCGCCCACGGTGCGCAGCTGGGCCTGCAGCTCGTCGTGGGTCAGCGCAGCCCGCCAGCCCGGGATCGACTCGAGCTTGTCCAGGGTTCCGCCGGTGTGCCCGAGCCCGCGCCCGGACAGCTGCGGCACGGCCACCCCGCACGCGGCGACCAGCGGCGCCAACGGCAGGGTGATCTTGTCGCCCACACCGCCGGTCGAATGCTTGTCGGCGGTCGGGCGGTCCAGCCCGGAGAAGTCCATCCGCTCGCCGGACGCGATCATCGCCCGGGTCCAGCGGGCGATCTCGGCCCGGGACATCCCGTTCAGCAGGATGGCCATCGCCAGCGCGGACATCTGCTCGTCGGCGACCACGCCGCGGGTGTAGGCGTCCACGACCCAGTCGATCTGCGCGTCGGTCAGGGCCTGACGGTCCCGCTTGCGGGTGATGACGTCGACCGCCGCGAAGGGCTCCTCGTTCACGATCAGAGCCTACGGCTCCGCCGTCCCAGCGGCCCTGATCCTCGTCCGGCCCACCAGCGCCTATCCGGGTTGCGTCCGGTACGGCCGAGAGCCGGCGAACCGTTCGGACCGCCCCGGCGTACTGAATGGCATGAGCACAGCGGATGGCATGAGCACAGCCCGTGCCACCGCCGACGGCACGGTCAGGTCCGGCGGCAGGGTACTTGTGGCCCCCAACGGGGCTCCTCACCCTGGGGGACTGCCCCGATGTCCCCGCCGGGCCGGCCGAGCAGGATTCTTCCCATCGGCGCAGCCACCCCGGCAGCGTCAACCAGGACCGGCGAAGACACCGGCGAAGGGGTGACCACCATGAACGAGTACCGACCCACCGTCCCGGGGCAGCCGGCCGCCTACAGCGCATTCCGGCACGAGCCGCACAGCGGGTTCTGCACCATCTGCGGCACCGTCTGGCCGTGCGCCCGCGGCGCCCGCGCCGAGCTGGCCCTGGCCGCGCTGGCCTGACCGCCCCCACTCACCCGGCCGGTGGGCCGGCCAGCACCCCCCCGGCCGGTGTACGAAGGCCCGGCCTCAGATCACAGCGCGCGACGCAGGTCCTTCGGGCCGAAGGCGTCAGGCAGGATCTCGGACATCGACCGCACGCCGGACGCCGTGTCGAGCAGCAGGCCCGGGCCGCCGTGTTCGAACAGCAACTGCCGGCAGCGACCACAGGGCATCAGCAGCTCACCGTCCGGGCCGACGCAGCTGACCGCGACCAGCCGCCCGCCGCCGCTCGCGTGCAGCGCCGAAACCATCCCGCACTCCGCGCACAAACCCAAGCCGTACGAGGCGTTCTCGACGTTGCAGCCGACCACGACCCGGCCGTCGTCCACGAGTCCGGCGACCCCCACCGGGAAGTTGCTGTAGGGCGCGTAGGCCCGCAGCCGGATCTCGCGGGCGGTGGCCCGCAACCCGGCCCAGTCGATGCCTTCTCGCTCGCCCGCTCGGGGCCCCTGCTCGCTCAAGCCGTGCCCTTCCGGTACACCTGACCGTCCGCCTTCGGCATCCGCAATCGCTGGCTGGCCAGAGCGAGCACTAGCAACGTGGTCAGGTACGGGGTCATGAAGGTGAACTGATCCGGCAGGGTCTTCACCGTCAGGTAGAGCCCGAGCGAGGCCGCGCCGCAGACCAGAGCCACGGCGCCGGTCACCCAGCGGCCGCGGACGACCTGCAGAACGGCGAGGCCGGCCAGCCCGACCGCGAGCAGGAGCAGTAGGGCGTGCACCGCTTCGGCGTTGCGCAGTTGCAGCGCGTCGGTGTATCCGAACAGCACTGCGCCGGACAGCAGGCCCCCTGGCCGCCAGTTACCGAAGATCATCGCCGCGAGACCGATGAACCCGCGACCCCCCGTCTGGCCCTCGCGATAGATGCTCGCCGCGACGACCGCCAGGAACGCCCCGCCGAGCCCGGCCAGCCCGCCGGAGATGGTTACGGCGATGTACTTGTAGAGGTACACGTTGACGCCCAGGGTCTCCGCCGCGTGCGGCTCCTCCCCGCAGGAGCGCAGCCGCAGCCCGAACGGCGTGCGCCACAACACCCAGCCGCTGAGCACGAGGAGAACCAGCGCCAGGATGGTCACCTCGGAGATGCTCGTGGTCAATCCGCGGACGATCCCGGCCAGGTCAGAGACCAGGAACCAGTGGTGCCCCTCGACACCCTTGAAGGCGGACCCCACGCCGGGGATGGACACCGTGCCGGGCGCGCTGATGGGCGGCGACTGGGTCTTGCCCCCACCGGGGGTTCCGGTGAACACCACCGAGGCGAGGAACTGGGTTGCGCCCAGGGCGAGCAGGTTGATCGCCACGCCCGAGACGATGTGGTCGACACCGAAGGTGACCGTGGCGACCGCATGGATCAGGCCGCCGATCGCGCCCATCCCGATCCCGGCCAGGATCCCCAGCCACGGCCCGTGCTGCCAGCCGATCCAGCCGGCCCCGAACGAGCCGAGGATCATCATCCCTTCCAGGCCGATGTTGACCACGCCGGACCGCTCGGACCACATGCCGCCGAGCCCGGCCATCCCGATCGGCACCGCCAGCCCCAGGGCGGCCCCGACGGTGCCGGCCGAGGTCAGGTCGGTCGCACCCGACAGGACGCGGACGAGCGAGGCGGAGACCACGATGACGCCCGCGACCAGGAGCAGGCCGCGCCAGCCGAGACCCCTGCGCGGTGCCGCGGAACGCGGGTCCGCGGTCGGTGCCGGTACGGCAGTCGATGTGAGGCTCATGCCACTGCCCCTTCCGCCGCGGCGGGGGCGTCCGTGATCAGGCCGAGCTGGCGTCCGACCGCCTGCTGCTCGGCGCGCACCCGGTACCGGCGCACGAGTTCGTAGGCCACCACGACCGACAGCACGATCACGCCCTCGGTGATGTACACGACCTCCTTGGCCACCCCGGCGAGCTGAAGGATGGTCACGGAGTTGTCCAGGAAGCCCCACAACAGAGCCCCGAAGGCGATGCCGACCGGGTGGTTGCGGCCCAGCAGCGCGATGGCGATTCCGGTGAAGCCCAGCCCGGTCGGGAAGTCGAGCGCGTAGGTGTAGGTGGAGCCGAGCAGCACCGGCATCCCGATCAGCCCGGCCACCGCTCCGCTGAGCAGCATGCTGATCACCACCATCCGCTTGACGTTGACCCCGCTGGCCACCGCTGCGGACTCGTTGGCCCCGGTGGCCCGCAGATCGAAGCCGAACCGCGTCCGGCTGAGCAGGAACCAGTAGCCGATGCCGACCAGTACCGCCAGCACGATCAAGCCGAAGACCTGGAGGGGAGAGCCCGGCACCAGGCTGATTCCCGGCACCTGCCCGCTGGATTTGATCGGCCTCGTGCCGATGTTGTTGGACCCGGTGATCGAGACTGCGAGCTTGCCCGGCGCCAGCAGGTAGCCGATGATCCCGGTCGCGATGTAGTTGAGCATGATCGTGGAGATCACCTCGCTGACCCCGCGGGTGATCTTCAGGAAAGCTGCGAAGGCCGCCCAGAGCGCCCCGACCGCGACGGACGTGATCAGGATCAGGCCGACGTGCAGGATCGGGGTCAGGGTCAAGGCACCGCCGACGCTGGCCGCGATCATGGCCGCCAATCGGTACTGGCCGTCGACCCCGATGTTGAACAGGTTCATCCGGAACCCGATCGCCACCGCGACCGCGGCGAAGTAGTACGTCGTCGCGGAGTTGAGGATGAGCGCCTGGGTCCGCGGCTGGGAGGCGTAGTCGAGCATCTGCCGGATGTCGTCGATCGGCGAGGTGTGGCTGGCCAGCAGCACGACGGTCGTGACCACCAGCGAGAAAGCCAGCGCCAGCACCGGCGCCGCCAGCACCAGCCCGATCTTGCGCAGCACGGTCATCGCGGACTCCCTTCCTCCGGAGTGGCCTGCGGCGCGCGTTCCGCCGGCTCGGGCGCGCCGTGGCCGCCCTCACCGTCCGCGCCGTCCGCGCCGCCGACCCCGGTCATCGCCGAGCCGAGCTGCTCGGGGGTCACGGTCGCCGGGTCGACCTCGGCGACGATCCGCCCGCGCAGGATCACCTTGAGCGTGTCGGACAGGCCGATCAGCTCGTCCAGGTCGGCGCTGACCAGGAGCACGGCGAGGCCTTGGGCCCGGGCCGCCCTCAGCTGGTCCCAGATCGCCGCCTGCGCCCCGACGTCGATGCCCCGGGTCGGGTGACCGGCAATGAGCAGTTGCGGCGTGCTGCTCATCTCCCGGCCGACGATCAGCTTCTGCTGGTTCCCGCCGGACAGCGCCGAGGCCAGCACGTCCACCGAGGGAGTCCGCACGTCGTACTCGCGGACGATCCGCTCGGTGTCGCTGCGTGCCCCGGCCCGGTCGACCAGCCCGTGCCTGACGTTCGGCGGCCGGGTCTGGTGGCCGAGCATCCGGTTCTCCCAGAGCGGGGACTCCTCCAGCAGCCCGAACCGGTTGCGGTCCTCAGGGATGAAGCCGATCCCGGACTCGCGACGGCGCCGGGTCGGCCAGCCCGTGATGTCCTGCCCGCCGAGCCGCACCGTCCCGGCCGAGGCCTTGCGGATGCCCATCACGGCCTCGACCAGTTCGGCCTGGCCGTTGCCCTCCACCCCGGCGATGCCGAGCACCTCACCGGCCCGGATCACGAAGCTCACGTCGTCGATCACCGACCGCCCGCCGGGCACGGTCACGGTCAGCCCCTCGACCTCGAGCACCACCCGGTCGGTGACGGTGGACTCGGTGGTCTGTGGCGAGGGCAGCTCGCTGCCGACCATCAGCTCGGCCAACCGGCGGGCGGTCACCTCGGACGGCTTCACCGTGGCCACCGTGGTACCGCGCCGGATCACCGTGATCTCGTCCGCGACGGACAGCACCTCATCCAGCTTGTGCGAGATGAAGATGATGGACAGCCCCTCGCTCTTGAGCTCGCGCAGCGCGTCGAACAGCTCGTCCACCTCGTGCGGTACCAGCACCGCGGTGGGCTCGTCCAGGATCAGCGTGCGGGCCCCCCGGTAGAGCACCTTGAGGATCTCCACCCGCTGGCGCTCGCCGACCCCGAGGTCCTCGATCAGCGCGTCCGGATCGACCGTCAACCCGTAGGTGTGGCCCAGCTCGACGATCCGCCCCCGGGCCTTGGATGCATCCAGCCGCAGACCCTTGCGCGGCTCAGCACCGAGAACGATGTTCTCCAGCACGGTGAAGTTGTCCGCCAGCATGAAGTGCTGGTGCACCATGCCGATGCCGAGCGCGATGGCGTCGGACGGGGAGTGCAGGACGACCGTCCGGCCTTCGACGATGATCGTCCCCTCATCGGGGCGGTGCATCCCGTACAGGGTCTTCATCAGAGTGGACTTGCCGGCCCCGTTCTCCCCGACGATGGCGTGCACCGTCCCGCGGGTCACGGAGATGGCGACGTCCCGGTTCGCCACGACGCCCGGGAACCGCTTGGTGATCCCCCTGAGCTCGATGGCGGGGACGGAGGGCTGGGCTACGGCGTCGGCGCTGATGATGCACCTCCGGGTCGAGGCGGAGAGGTTTGCGCGTGCAGTACGTGGTGAGGCCGATGGCTGGACGACTGTAGCGCCGCCCCGCGCCTGGATGGGCCGGAGCCCGGACGGGCGCGAGCCCGGGAGGGTCAGGCCCTCCCGGGCTCGCGGTCAGCGACGGATCCCCGTCGGATGACTAGCTCGTCGGAGCGGTCGGCGCGGTCACCGAACCGGCGATGAGCTGCTGCTTGAACGCGTCCGCCTTGGCGGTGTAAGGCTGCACGGCGGTGTTCGAGGTCGAGTACCCCACGCCGTCGACCTTGAGGTCGAAGACGTGCGGACCGGTGAGCGGCTTGCCGTCCACCGCAGCCTTGATCTCGGTGTACACGGCCACGTCGACCCGCTTCATCATGGATGTGAGGACGAAGCTCTTCACGTTCGCGGCCGCGGTCAGGTACTGGTCGGAGTCGACCCCGATCGCCCAGTGGCCGGTGCCGGACGCTGCGACCGCTTCGAACGCACCCGCACCGGAACCGCCGGCCGCGGCGTAGATGACGTCAGCGCCGCCGTCGATCTGACCCTGAGCGGCCGTCTTGCCCTTGGCCGGGTCGTTGAAGCCGGTGAAGTCCGGGGGCTGGGTCAGGTACTTCGAGACGACCTTGATGTTCGGGTTCACGGCCTTGGCCCCGGCCACGTATCCGGCTTCGAACTTCTGCAGCAGCGGCACCTTCACGCCGCCGATGTAGCCGATCGTGCCCGACTTCGACGCCTGGGCGGCGATCGCGCCGACGAGGAAGGAGCCCTCGTTCTCGGCGAAGGTCAGGTTGGCGACGTTCGCGGCCTGGAAGGAGGCGTCGTCGATGATGGCGAAGTCGATGTTCGTGAACTCAGCCGCGACCTTCTTCAACGGCCCGGCGTAGGCGAAACCGATGGCGATGATCGGGTTGTAGCCGCCCTGGGCGAGCAGCCGCAGCCGCTCCTCCTTCTGGGCGTCCGACTCACCTGGGGTGGCCTCGAGCTCCTTCTTCGTGACGCCGAACTCGGCGACGGCCTTGTCCAGGCCCCTCGCGGCCGAGTCGTTGAAGGACTTGTCGCCGCGGCCTCCGATGTCGTAGGCAACACCGATCTTGAGGCTCGACTTGGCTGCGCTAGTGGTAGTGGAACCGGCGTTTCCGCCTGAACTGCCGCCGCCGCAGGCGGCCAGCATGAGGGCTGCGGTGGCGGCCACCGCAACGAGCTTCGTCACCCGACGCAAGGGTGTCTCCTTCGATCTGAGGTGGCGCCGCCCGGACCCGGAGAGACCGGGCATCCCGACCAGCGGCCCTAGCAGGCAGAGCTATGGTTCTCCGGAATCTAGCCGCTCCAGGTGGACGCAGACCGCGAGAACCCCCGCCTTGTCTGAACCGTGACTGCGATATCCGCCATAGCTGAGGCAGGGCGGTCGGCAACTGCTGACAGCCATCGGACAAATCCCCGCTAATCGGGACAGCGCGGTTCCACGTCATTCGGGCACGTCGGGACCGCCCGGACATCCAGCCGATCTTGCTCGCGCGGGCCCTGACCTCCTGCCGTCCGCAGCCGCCCCGCGCTCGTCCCCGCGCGCTCCTCTGGTATCTGATCGGGCCATCGGGCATCGGCGATACCCCGATTCGCTACCAGAGGTTGGGTCGAGGCGGGCGGCGCCGGGGACCTAGGGCCCCATGAACTCTGCCGGGCCCCGACCTACGGTGCGAGCATGAGTGCGGCGCAGCTGCAGGAACTCGTTCGGGCCTGCCTGATCGACCCGACCCTGACCTACCGGCAGCGGGTCCAGCAGCTGGCCGGGATCGCCGAGAACGCCCTCGATCCGCCCGCCGTGAGCGCGGAATGCCTGCGCCTGCAGGACGAGGGCGTCGTGCACGACATGGACGAAGGGCATGCGCCGTACCGCCCGCGGTACGTCCTGCCCGACTACGCGGCGGTGATCCGCAGCGGTAGCGCCCGGCTCGAGCTCCCCGCGCCCGCTGACCTGGACGACGCCCTGACGGTGCTGCTGGCCACCTACGGCAGCGTCCCGTCGATCACTGGCTACCCGGTGTACCTCGGCGATCTGGACGCGCTGCTCGAACCGTTCGCGCAGGGCCTGGACGACGACGGCCTGGACGCCCGGTTGCGCCGGTTCTGGCGGCTCGTCGACCGGCTGCTGCCGGATGCCTTCGTGCACGCCGATCTCGGCCCGCAGGACACCCGGATCGGCCGGGCGATCCTCCGGGTCGACCGGGAACTGCGCCAGGTGGCGCCGAACCTGACCCTGCGGGTGGACCCCGACCTCACCCCGGACGGGCTGCTCCGCGAGGCGGTGCTGACCGCGTGCCGCGACGGCAAGCCACACTTCGTCAACCATCCGATGATGGTCCGCGACCTGGGCCCGGCGTACGGCGTGGTCAGCTGCTACAACAGCCTCCCCCGCGGTGGTGGCGCGCACACCCTGAACCGCCTGAATCTCAAGGAGAGCGTGCTCCGGCACGAGGGCGGCACCCAGGCCTACCTGGACGAGACCCTGGCCGGGCACGTCGCGGCCGTTGCCGAGCTGATGGCCGCCCGGATCCGGTTCCTGGTCGAGCAGTCGGGCTTCTACAGCCATGACTGGCTGGTCACCGAGGGCCTGATCAGCCCGGACCGGTTCACCGCGATGTTCGGTGTCTACGGGGTGGCCGAGGCGGTCGAGCTGCTGCTGGCACGCCAGGGCAGCGATGCCCGGTACGGCCTGGACGGCGAGGCCGACGAGCTGGCCCACCGGCTGGTCGCACGGGTCGCCGAGCTGGTCGCCGGGCAGCCGATGCCGTACTGCGAGGTGAGCAACGGCCGGGCCCTGCTGCACGCGCAGTCCGGGATCGACTCCGACATCGGCGTCACAGCCGGTGCCCGCGTCCCGGTCGGCCGCGAACCCCAGCTGTACCAGCACATCCGGGCCGTGGCCCCGAACCACGTGCACTTCCCGGCGGGGATCAGTGACGTCTTCCGGTTCACCCCGACCGTGGCCGGCAACCCCGACGCCGTGGTGGCGGTGATCCGCGGCGCCTTCGCCGAGGGGATGCGCGACTTCACCTTCGACGTGGACGGCAACGGGTTCGTCCGGATCACCGGCTACCTGGTCAAGGTCAGCGAGGTGGCCGAGGTGGACGCCGGGCACACCGTCCGGCACTCCAGCACCGTGCTCGGCGCGGGCGCGATGACCAACCAGCACCTCGCGGACCGAGTTCTGAAGGCCAGGTGACGGATACGCGGCGCGGTCTGGTCGCCGGGCTGGAGCCGTTCTCCGCGGTGGACGGTCCCGGCAACCGGTACGTGGTGTTCCTGCAGGGCTGCCGTTTCGACTGCCTGGCCTGCCACAACCCCGCGACGATCCCGTTGCGCCGCAAGGGTTCGCGCCCGGTCGGCGTGGACGACGTGCTGGCCCCGATCGCGGACGCCGCGCCGTTCCTGACCGGGGTCACCATCACCGGCGGGGAGCCCACGGTGCAGCCGGGGTTCGTGCACGAGCTGTTCTCCCGCCTGGCCGCGGACGCGCGCACCGCCCGGCTGACCCGGTTCCTGGACAGCAACGG
This sequence comes from uncultured Actinomycetota bacterium, assembly GCA_963740575.1. Taxonomy (GTDB): domain Bacteria; phylum Actinomycetota; class Actinomycetes; order Actinomycetales; family Kineosporiaceae; genus CAVUET01. The sequence continues at coordinate 1,658,492 of CAVUET010000003.1, forward strand.
CGACGCGCCGCCCGAGGTCTGGCAACTCCTGGCGCCGGTGACCGACGGCGCGATGATCGACCTGAAGGCCCTGGACGACGAGGCGCACCTGGTGCTGACCGGGCGATCCAACACGCGCGTGCTGGCGGCGATCCGCGACCTGGCCGGGCGCGGGCTGCTGTACGAGGTGCGGCTGCTGCTGGTCCCGGGGATCAACGACTCCGACGGGCAGCTGGCCCGCACCGCGGCCTGGCTGCTCGAGCTGGACCCGGCGATCCGCGTGCGGGTGAACGCCTTCAGCCCGACCGGGACCCGCGCCTGCGCCCGGGACCTGCGCCCGCCCGGTCCGGACGAGCTGGCCGGCTACCGCGACGTCCTCACGGCTGCCGGGATCACCGACCTGACCACGCCGCTGCCGGCACCGGTGCCCGGCCGGCCATAGTGGCGGCCCGCGCCTGTGGTGGTGGTGCGGATGGCTGTGCGGCGCGCCGTCACGCGGGGTGGCGGGAGCCGAGCTCGCGCACAGCGATCGCGGCCAGGACCCGGGCGCCGATGCCGACCGACCGCTCGTCCACGGTGAAGTCCCCCTGGTGCAGGTCGTAGCTGCGCCCGCCGGGAGTGCGGGTGCCGAGCCGGAGCATCGCGCCGGGCACCTGCTCCAGCATCCAGGAGAAGTCCTCCCCGCCGAGGCTCTGCTCGGCCAGCACCAGGCTGCCCTCGCCGAGTTCCGCCAGGACGGCCTCCTCCGCGCTGAGCACGGCGTCCGGGTCGTTCACGGTCGGCGGGACGCCTCGGGTGTGCATCACCTCGGCCTTGACCCCGTAGGGCCGCAGCACGTCCTCGACGGCCTCGGTGATCAGTGCCCCCGCGCCGGCCCACACCGCCGAGTCGAGGCAGCGCAGGGTGCCCTGGAGCTCACCGGTGCGCGGGATCGCGTTCGCCGCGGCCCCGGCCGTCACCCGACCCCAGACCATGGCCACCCCGGCGCGCGGGTCGACCCGCCGGGAGAGCACCGCGGGCACCTGGATCACCACCTGGGCCAGGGCGAAGACGAGGTCCTCGGTCAGGTGCGGGCGCGAGGTGTGCCCGCCCCGGCCGTGCAGCCGGACCATGACCCGTCGGCGCCGAGGTGATCGCGCCCGGCACGGGTGCCGACCACGCCGACGTCGTGGCCGGGTCGCAGTGCAGCGCGTAGACGCGCCGCACTCCGTCCAGGGCGCCGGCGTCGATCGCGGCCAGCGCGCCGCCGGGCTGGACCTCCTCGGCCGGCTGGAAGATCAGCCGGACCCGGCCCGGCAGCCGACCGGCCCGGTCCAGCTCGGCCAGCATCAGTCCCGCGCCGAGCAGGCGACGCGGTGTGCACGTCGTGCCCGCACGCGTGCGAGACCTGCCGGCACCGTCGAGGCGCACTCCAGGCCGGTCTCGTCCTGCAGCGGCAGCGCGTCCAGGTCGGCGCGCAGGGCCCGACGGCCGCCGGCCGCCGAGCCGATGTCGCAGATCAGACCCGTTCCCGGCAGCCGCACCGGCGACAAGCCGGCTCGGGTCAGGCGCTCGGCCACCCGGTGCGTGCTGCGGAACTCCGCCCGGCGAGCTCGGGATGCGCGTGCAGATCCCGCCGGAGGTGACGAGTGAGTCGTCGGTCCTGCGACGGACCCGGGCCCCCACAGCGGTGGCGAGCAAGCCGTCGGCGCCTTTCGGGTCAGAAGCGGTCGGGCGGGATGTAGGTGCCCCAGACGTCGCGCAGGGCGTGGCAGACCTCGCCGACGGTGGCCCGGGCGGCCAGCGCCTCCTTCATCGGGTGCAGCACGTTGTCGGTGCCCGGCCGCCGCCCGCAGGGCGTCCAGGGCGCGCGCCACCGCGGCGTTGTCCCGCTCGGCGCGCAGCCTGGCCAGGCCGCTCGCGCTGCTGCGCCTCGATCGTCGGGTCGACCCGGAGCGGCTCGTACGGCTCCTCCTCCTCGATGGTGAACCTGTTCACCCCGACGACGACCCGCTCGCCCGCGTCGATCTGCGGTGCTGATCCGGTACGCGGACCGCTCGATCTCGTCCTTCTGGAAGCCCTGCTCGATCGCCGCGACCGCGCCGCCGCGGTCCTCGACGGCGCGCATCAGATTCGACGATCGCCGCCTCGAGCTCGTCGGTCAGCGACTCGATCACGTACGAGCCGGCGAACGGGTCGACGGTCTTGCAGTCACGTCGGTCTCGTACGCGATCACCTGCTGGGTGCGCAGCGCCAGCCGGGCCGCCTTCTCCGTCGGCAGGGCGATCGCCTCGTCGAAGGAGTTGGTGTGCAGGCACTGCGTCCCGCCGAGGACCGCGCCGAGGCCCTGCAGCGCGACCCGGACCAGGTTGACCTCGGGCTGCTGCGCGGTGAGCTGCACGCCCGCGGTCTGGGTGTGGAAGCGCAGCATCTGCGACTTCGGGTTGGTCGCGCCGAACTCGTCCCGCATGATCCTGGCCCAGATCCGGCGGGCGGCGCGGAACTTGGCGACCTCCTCCAGCAGCGTCGTCCGGGCGACGAAGAAGAACGACAGCCGGGGCGCGAAGTCGTCCACGTCCAGCCCGGCGGCCAGGGCGGCGCGGACGTACTCCATGGCGTTGGCCAGGGTGAAGGCGATCTCCTGCGCGGGCGTCGCGCCCGCCTCGGCCATGTGGTAGCCGGAGATCGAGATCGTGTTCCAGCGCGGCAACTCGGTGCGGCAGTAGGCGAAGATGTCGCTGATCAGCCGCAGCGAGGCCTTCGGCGGGAAGATGTACGTGCCGCGCGCGATGTACTCCTTGAGCACGTCGTTCTGGATCGTGCCGGTGAGCTGTCGCCGAGTCGACGCCCTGCTCCTCGGCGACCAGCTGGTACAGCAGCAGCAGGACGGCGGCGGGCGCGTTGATCGTCATCGACGTCGAGACCTTGTCCAGCGGGATGCCGTCGAACAGCACCCGCATGTCGTCGATCGAGTCGATCGCGACGCCGACCTTGCCCACCTCGCCGGAGGCGATCGGCTCGTCGGAGTCGTAGCCCATCTGCGTCGGCAGGTCGAAGGCGACGCACAGCCCGCCGGTGCCGGCCGCGACCAGCTGGTGGTAGCGGGCGTTGGACTCCCGGGCGGTGCCGAACCCGGCGTACTGCCGCATGGTCCACGGCCGGCCGGTGTACATCGTCGGGTAGACGCCGCGGGTGAACGGGTAGCTGCCGGGCTCCCCGAGCTGCGTGCGCGGGTCGAACCCGGCCAGGTCGTCCGGACCGTAGACGGCGCGGATGGGTAGGCCGGACTCGGTGCTGGGTTCGCCTGTCATGCGCGACCTCCTCGTCGGTGCCGTCACTGCGAGGCTACCGAGCGCTGCCCATCCCCGACGCACGGGGTGCGTGGTCGAGGTCACACCGGCATGCCGTCAGAGCAGGTCGCCGCGACCGACCCGGCGGAGGTGGTCGACGATCCCCTTGACGTCCTGGGCCCGGGCCCGCGTGGTCACCAGCACGGCGTCCGGGGTGTCCACCACGACGATGTCGTCGAGGCCGAGCACGCACACCAGGCGCCCGGCGGCCGGGACCACGACGCCCGCCGAGGACATCGCCAGCACGTCACCGCCGTCGCCCAGCACCCGGACCGAGCCCTCACCCGGCAGCAGGGAGGCGAGCGCGGCGAAGTCGCCCACGTCGTCCCAGCCGAGGTCGGCCGGCACCACGGCGACCACCCCGGCGTCGGCGGCCGGCTCGGCCACCGCGTAGTCGATCGCGACCTTCTCCAGCTCCGGCCAGACCCGGTCCAGGACCTCCGCGCGGTCCGGTCCGTCCCAGGCCTTGGCGATCTCCAGCAGGCCGTCGTACAGCGCCGGCCGGTGGGCGTTCAGCTGCCCGAGCAGGACGTCCGCCCGGGCCACGAACATCCCGGCGTTCCAGCGGTAGCGGCCCGTGGCCAGGTAGCTCGCGGCGGTCTCGGCGTCGGGCTTCTCCACGAACCGCTCCACCGCGCGCGCCAGCGGGGCGTCGGGAAACTGCAGGGATTCCCCGGTCCGGATGTATCCGAACGCCGTGGCCGGGTGGTCCGGGGTGATCCCGATCGTGACCACGTAGCCCTGGTGCGCCGTGACCACCGCCTGTCGGACGGCCTCGTGGAACTCGCCTGCGTTGCGGATCACATGATCAGCCGCGAACGACCCGACCACGGCGTCCCCGTCCCGCTGGTGCACGATCGCGGCGGCCAGGCAGATCGCCGCCGCGGAGTCCCGTGGTGAGGGCTCGGCCAGCAGGTTCTCCGGCGGCAGTCCGGGCAGCTGGACGGCGACCGTCCCCGCGTGCGAGACCCCGGTCACCACCAGGACCTGCTGCCGACGGGTCAACAGCAGCAGCCGGTCCCAGGTCTGCTGCAGCAGGGAGCGCCCGCTGCCGGTCAGGTCCAGCAGGAACTTCGGGTGGCCACCGCGCGACAGCGGCCATAGGCGGGTTCCCGCGCCGCCGGCCGGGATCACCGCGTACAGCCCGGGCACCGGGGATTCTGGTGCCGTCACGTGCCCAACCGTACGGCCAGCCGCTCGCGGTCCGGACACCTGCCTGGTGCGGGCCGTGGCGTCGCCGTCCCGGACCCGGTCGCGGATACCCTCGACGGACGATGAGCTCCCCTGCCACAGGGCCAGGCATCACGGCCCGCATCCCGCTCCGCGCGCTGGCCGCCGCCGTCACGATCGCAGCGCTGGCCACGCTCGGCGTCCCGGCACCGGCGCGCGCCACGTCCCGGGTCACCGCGCCGACCCCGTCTCCGGTGCCGCCGGTCGGCTGCGCGAGCGCGGTGTCCGTGGTCGTCGGCAGGGCGACCAGCGCGCCGTCCCCGCTCCCGGTGCCCAGCTCGACGGTGGGCGGCGACCAGCTGTCCCGCCCGGGGATGCAGGTGGCCCTCCCGGCAGGGGTTCCGGCTCCGCCGCCGGTGCGGGCGACCGCGTGGCTGGTCGCCGACCTGACCACCGGAGCCGTGCTGGCCGCCTGCAACGCGCACGTTCCGCTGGCACCCGCCAGCACGCTGAAGGTGCTCACCGCGCTGAGCCTGGACCACCGGCTGAACTGGCAGGCCTCCTACGTGGGCCGGCCGGCCGACGCGGCGACCGACGGCAGCAAGGTCGGCATCGTGGCGGGATCGACCTACAGCGTCCGCGACCTGTTCCACGGGTTGATGCTGTCCAGCGGCAATGACGCCGCGACCGCCCTGGCGACCATGGCCGGCGGGATGCCGTCCACGGTCGGGCTGATGAACGCCGAGGCGCGACGGCTCGGCGCGCTCGACACCACCGCGGTCAACGACAGCGGCCTGGACGCGCGCGGCCAGGTCAGCAGCGCGTACGACCTCGCCCTGCTCGGCCGGGCGGCGCTGGCGGATCCGGCGCTGGCCGGCCTGGTGCGCACGACCACGTACACCTTCCCCGGCCGGAACCCGGCGCGGGGCAAGAAGCGCGGGACCTTCCAGATCCAGAACCACAACTGGCTGCTGACGAACTTCCCGGGCGCCACCGGCGTGAAGAACGGCTATACGGTCGCCGCCGGCGGGTCGTACATCGGCAGCGCGACCCGCGGCGGGCACACCTACCTGGTCACCACCCTGCGGGCCGAGGGCTACACCTGGAGGGTCGCCAAGGCGCTGCTGGACTGGGCGTTCGTCGCGGGGCCGTCGGCCCGGCCGGTGGGGGCCCTGGTCGAGCCGGGCCAGGTGAGCGCCGCCGCGCCCACCCGCAGCCCCGGCGACGGCCAGGCCACCGGAAGCGGGCCAGGGCCCGTCAGCGGTACGGCGAGCGCGCGGGCGGCGGGCTTGCAGCCGGCGGGGCCGGCGGCCTGGCTGGAGCGCTCGGACCCCGCTCGGCTCGCGGAAGGCGTGGCGCTGGCCCTGGTCGTTCTGCTCGGCCTGGTGGGTGTGGTCGGCGCGCGACATCGACGGGGCCGCTCTCGCTCGCGCGGCACGAGACGCCCGCGCAGCACGAGACGACGGCGCAACGCTGCGGACAGCCGCACCACCGGAAGCCGTCGCTGAGCCCGGATCTACCCGGGCCGCGACGGCCGGGATCTGCTCAGTCACCGCCGCCGGGCGAGATCCCGCAGCGTCCGCGCGGCACCCGAGAGCACGCGGGCGAGCATCAGGCCCACCGCTCCCAGCACGATCCCGGCCGCGAGCGTCACCCGGTCCTGCGAGCGCGGGCCGAACGCCGGTCCGGGCACCTGCACCCGGCGCCGAGCGGCATCGCTCCGGCCCCGCACCTGACGCTGGCCACCCGACATGCTGCCCTCCCCTTCTCCGGCGGCCCCTTCTCCGACGGCCGCGTCTCCGACGGCCGCCACCGGCCGCCCCTGAACGCACAGCCGATCCTCGGCCATGGTGATGCCGAGGGCAGCCGACAGCAGGGTGAGCCGCGCCGCGATGCCCATGTACACCAGCAGCCCGGCCAGCACGGAGGACGCCGCGAGCAGCGGATTGCTGCTGACCCGGTGCAGGAGCAGCCCGCCGGACAGGGTGAGCACCTGCAGGCCGGCGCCGCCGAGCGCCGCCGCGGGCCACAGCTCGGCGATCGGCAGCCGCACCCGGGCGAGCACCCGGATCAACACCAGCAGGATGGCCCCGTCCGTGATGATCAGGACGAGGTTGCTGCCCCCCGCGGCCAGCGCGCCGCCCAGCCCGGCGTCCTGGAGGTCCAGCCAGCGCAGCAGCCGCCCGGCGGCGAGCACGACCGCGATCCCGGCCGCGGCCGAGACGAGCACTGCGAGACCGATCAGCCCGGCGGCGCCGAGGTCCCGCAACCGCCCGGGCACGGTCACCGGCCGCGGCGGCAGCCCCGCGACGGCGCGGATGCCCTCCCGGGTGGCGTCCAGCCAGGCGAGCCCGGCCACGACGAGCAGCGCCAGGCCGATCACCCCGGTCAGGGTCAGCACGCGGGTCTGCACCAGGTCGGAGAACGAGACCACCCCCTCCCCGGGGAGAGTCCCGATCAGTCGGATGCCGGTCAGGTCGTTGACCCGGGTGGCCAGGCGCTGCTGCAGTACCGGATGCCCGTTGATGACCCGGCCGAAGACGGAGACGCCGAGCACCAGCGCCGGGAACAGCGAGAAGAACCCTGCGAAGGCCATTCCCCCGGCGAGCAGCCCCCCACGGGAACTCCCGTATCGGGTCCAGGCCCGCGCAGCCACCGTCCGGCGCCACCGCGCGAGCGCGGCGCGCAGCGGGTTCACCCCCGGCCGGCCCCGAAGGGGAACCGCCGCCGCTGCCGCCACACGCCGTCGGACCCGTGCTCGAACAGCCCGAACCCGGTCACGGTGAAGGTCGCCGTGAAGTCCTTCAGAGTGGCCAGCGCCCGGTCCAGCGACGGATCGTCGAGGTGGTGCGCCACCGTCACGTGCGGGTGATACGGGAACGACAGGTTGCGTTGCAGAGGGCCGGTCCGGACCATCCGCTGCAGCCGGTCGCAGCCCTCGGCCCCGGTCGCGACCTGGACGAACACCACCGGCGAGACGGGGCGGAAGGTGTCCGTGCCCTCCAGCCGCAGCGTGAAGCTGGACAGACCCATCGCCACCCGGGCCAGATGGACCGAGATCTCCTCCAGGTCGACCGAGGGCACGGCCGTCGGCGGGAGCAGCGTCACGTGCGCCGGGATCGCCTGGGCCAGCGGGTCACCGAAATCCGCCCGGCACTGTTGCAGGTAGGAGGCCCACGGCTCGGGCACCTGGACCGCGACGCCGATGGTCAGCTCGTCCGCGGCCGGATGCACGATCGGCAGGCCCATGGTGGGCATCGTGGTCGAGTGGCCGGAGAAGGTCGGCCGATCCGGGCGTGGTGTGGTCGTCACGGTCAGCTGAGTCCGCTCATGCGTGATGTCCACCGTCAGTGCCCCTCCGGGAGAAATCCGACCCGCTCGTAGACCTCGGCCAGTCGCATCGATGCCTGGGCCCGGGCCCGCCGTGCACCGTCCGCCAGGACGTCGTCCAAGCGGTCTGTGTCAGCGAGCCACATCTGGACAGTGTCGCGGAAGGGCTCGACGAAACTGACGAACGCCGCGGCCACCTCCTTCTTCAGATCGCCGTACCCCGCCCCGGCGAATCGCTCCTCCAGCTCCGCCATGGTCGCCCCGGAGAGCGCGGTCAGGATGGTCATCAGGTTCGAAACCCCCGGTTTGGCCTCCGGATCGAAGATCACCTCGCGGCCCGGGTCGGTGACCGCAGAGCGGATCTTCTTGGCCGACACCGCGGGCTCGTCCAGCAGGAACAGGCACCCGGAACCGCCGAGGCTCTTGCTCATCTGCTTCTCCGGCCGCTGCAGGTCGAGGATCTTCGCCGTGGCCGCCACGATGTGCGGCTCCGGCACGGTCAGGCACTGCCCGAACCTGCTGTTGAAGCGTTGGGCCAGGTCGCGGGTGAGTTCCAGGTGCTGACGCTGGTCCTCACCGACGGGAACCCGCGCCGCGTCGTAGAGCAGGATGTCCGCCGCCTGCAGGATCGGGTAGGTGAACAGTCCGACCGAGGCGCGATCTGTGCCCTCTCGGCCCGACTTGTCCTTGAACTGGGTCATCCGGCTGGCCTCGCCGAAGCCCGTCAGGCACTCCATCACCCAGGCCAGCTGGGAGTGCTGCGGCACCTGGCTCTGCACGAACAGGACCGACCGCTGCGGGTCCACGCCGGCCGCCAGGAACTGGGCCGCGGTGACCCTGGTCCGGTGGCGCAGGACGGCGGGGTCCTGCTCGACGGTGATCGCATGCTGGTCGACCACGCAGTAGTAGGCGTCGTGTGTCTCCTGCAGGGCCACCCAGTGGATCAAGGCGCCCAGGTAGTTGCCGAGGTGCAGCGAGTCGGCCGTCGGCTGCATTCCGGACAGAACACGTGGCCTGGCCGGGGCGGATCCGGACGGCTGCTCGCCGCCGATGTCCCGTGCACGTGCATCGGCGTGAGCATCTGCACGCGAGCCCGTCTGTGCATCGGCCATGACGGCCATTCTGGCAGGTGTCCGGCGGTGCCTCGTACGCGCGCCCGCACGAGTCGCCCGACGGGTGTCACAGCGGCGTTGATCACAGTGCGCGGAGCTGGAACAGGACCGCCTGAGCAGGGTCCAACAGGGGCGCCGGCAGCCCGATCCGCTCCAGCACGGAGCCCGGCAGCACGGCCCCGCCCCGCTCGATCCACGGTGCCGGACGGCCGGCGGCGCCCCACCCGACCCCGCCCTCGTCCCGGCGACGTACCTGGTAGACGGCGTGCGGGTCGAGTCCGGGCAGCCGGATCCGCCCCGGCACGGCAGCCGCCGAGGTGGTCAGCCGCAGGTAGCAGAAGACCGCCTCGCGCCGATCCGCCGCGACCACGCCGTGCAGCCAGGCACCCGGATCGGGATGATCGGCGCGGATCACGTCACCGGTGTGCAGCAGCGGCCGGAGCTCGCGGTAGAGCCCTGCCCAGCGGGACAGCGCGTCCCGCTCCGCCTCGCTGCAGGTGGAGATGTCCCACTCCAGCCCGGCGTGTCCGAAGAGCGCCGTCAGGGTCCGGAAGCCCAGTTCCGCCGCGCGGCCCGTGGTGTGCGCCACCGGCGGGCCGACGTGGCAGCCCACCAGTTCGGGTGGCACCAGCAGGCCGGTCCAGCGCTGGATCGCCTGCCGCTCGATCGGGTCGTTCGTGTCCGAGGCCCAGACCCGGTCGGTCCGGGCCAGGATCTCCAGGTCGACCCGGGCGCCGCCGGAGGAGCACGACTCGATCTCCAGGGCGGGGTGCCGGGCCCGCAACTCGTCCAGCAGCCGGTAGGCGGCCAGGGTCTGGTCGTGGACGGCGGCCGGCCCGGCCGGACCGGTGCAGCGGTTCGAGCAGATCCCGGTTGTGATCCCACTTGAGGTACTCGATGCCGATCTCGGACACCAGTGCGTCCAGCCTGTCCAGCAGGTAGGCGTAGGCGCCGGGGTGCGCGACGTCCAGCACCTGCTGTCTCCGCCAGGACACCGGCATCGCCGCCGGGCCGAGCAGCCAGTCAGGGTGGGCCCGGGCCAGATCGGAGTCCGGGTTCACCATCTCGGGCTCGACCCACAGCCCGAACTCCATGCCCAGGCCGTGCACCAGGTCGGCCAGCGGTCGCAGGCCGTCCGGCCACACGCCGGGATCGACGTACCAGTCCCCCAGGCCTGCCGAGTCGTCCCGCCGGTAGGCGAACCAGCCGTCGTCCAGGACGAACCGCTCGACACCGATCTCGGCGGCGCGCTCGGGCCAGGGCCGCGAGCCGCTCGGCGTCGTGATCGAAGTAGACCGCCTCCCAGGTGTTGAGCACCAGCGGTCGGGGCCGGCGGGGATGGCCGGGGCGGGCCCGAATCCACCGGTGCACCCGGGCGCTCGCGGCGTCCAGGCCGTCCGCCCCGTAGCCGAAGCAGACCCACGGCGTCCTGTAGGACTCCCCCGCCCGCAGCCGGATCTCTCCGGGCAGCAGCAGTTCACCGCCCGCCAGCAGCGCACTGCCACCCGGTCCGGCGCCCTCCGGCAGCCGCTCGGCCTGGTGCAGATGGTTGCCGCTCCAGGCCACGTGCACCGCCCAGACCTCGCCGCTGCGGAAACCGAACCCGGGCGTGCCACAGGCCAGCAGCAGGGTCGCGTCGTGACCGGTCCGGCCGCGACGCGACGCGCCGGGCGTGCGTGCCGTGATCGAACGGGCGGCGCTGCGGGCTGCGCTCGCGGCACCACCGCCCGGTCAGGTCCAGCAGCTCCCCGGCCTGGTCCGGGACGGGCAGAGACGCCAGCAGTGCGTCCACGGTGTAGACCCCAGGCCCGGTGCTGGTCACCGTGTGCCGGATCCGGACCAGCCCGGACGCCTCGAGCCGCAGCTCGCAGCCGACCTCGATCCCGGCATCGGGATCCACCGCCCGAGCGGTGACTGACCAGGCCCCGTCGGGCTCGGCGGTCGGCAGCGACTCGGCGGCCGGCAGCGGCTCAACGGCGAGGAGTCGCGGGAACGGATCCGCACCGTCGCGATGCCCGGCCAGGCCCGGCGTCCCGGACCACCCGTCGGGCTGACCTGGCAGCAGCGGCAGCGACCACGGCTGGTCCGGAGCGCTGTTCGGCAGCCCGGGCCGCAGGTCGGCGGCCAGAGCCCGGCAGGCGTCCGGGTCCAGCGGCCCGGGGTCGGCGCCCCAGTACAGCACCCGAGGCAGCCGGGGACCGGTCAGGTCCAGCAGCAGCGCCACCCCGCCCGCGCGTAGCAGGACCGGGGCGGCCCCGAACCCTCCGGGCCCGCTCTCGTCCGGCCCGCTCATCCTTTGTTGGCGCCCAGCGTGAGCCCGGAGACGAAGTGCTTCTGCAGCAGGAAGAAGATCACCAGCGTCGGGATGGCGATCACCACCGAGCCCGCCGAGCCACCAGGTTCAGGTCGGTGAAGAACTGCCCGCGCAGGTTGTTCAGCGAGCTGGTCATCGGGAACTTGCTGCCCGACTGCACCAGCACCGTGGCCCAGAAGAACTCGTTGTAGATCCAGGTGACCTCGAGGGTTGCCAGGGCGGCCAGCGGAGGCCGGCACAGCGGCAGGGTCAGCTGCCAGTACTGCCGCCAGATGCTGGCCCCGTCCACCATCGCGGCCTCGTACAGCTCCCGCGGCAGGGTCTTCATGTAGTTGCTCAGCACGAAGGTGCAGAACCCGGTCTGGAAGGCCGCGTTGACCAGGATCAGGGCCCAGTAGCTGTCTAGCAGCAGGCCGGAGTCGCTCATCCAGTACGGCAGCGGGATGGCCCGGAACATCCGGAACAGCGGGATCAGCAGCGACTGCTGCGGCAGCAGGTTCGCCGCGGTGAACAGCCCCAGCAGGGCGATGTTGAACCTGAAGCTGAACCGTGCCAGCACAAACGCCACGCAGGACGACAGGAACAGCGTGAGCCAGCACCGCCGGCACGGTGATGTAGAGCGAGTTGAGGAAATGCTGGGTGAACTCGGCCCTGAGACCAGGCGTCCCGGTAGTTCTGCAGGGTCCAGCCACCGAGGGAGACATAGCCATGGCGGGAGGTGTACCCGTAGTCCCGCAGCGAGTTCAGCACCGCCCAGGCGACCGGGAAGAGCCAGGCCAGGGCGATGATGATCAGGAACACGTGCAGCACCACCCGGCGCCCCGTGATACGGCGGCGGCGCATCCGCGGCACAGCCGCCTCGGCCGCCGGGCGGCCGGCCAGCACGGCCGTCATCGCTCCTCCTCCCGCATCACCGTGGCCAGGTAGAGGCTGATGAACACCAGAGAGATCACCAGCATGATCGTGGCCAGTGCCGAGCCGAAGCCGATCCGGCTGGCCTCGCCGACCACGTTCTGCGTGACCAGAGCGGAGATCAGCTCCAGGCCGTTGCGGCCCTTGTTCACCACCCAGACGAGGTCGAACGCGCGCAGTGACTCGATCACCGTGATCACCAGGACGATGATGTTGATCGGCCGCAGCACCGGGAACACCACCTGGAAGAAGGTCTTCACCTGGCTGGCCCCGTCCACTGAGCGGCCTCCCGCAGCGACGGATCGACGCCCTTCAGACCGGCCAGGTAGAGCAGCATGACGTAGCCGACGTGCCGCCAGCTCGAGGCGACCAGCACCGCCCAGATGTTCACCTTGGGATCGCCGTACCAGTCCACCGGCTGCGAGATCAGGTGCACCTTGTCGTGCAGCACGGCGTTCAGCAGGCCCTGGTCCTGGGAGTAGAACAGCTGCCAGATGAAGCCGATCAGGGCCAGGGACAGCACCACCGGCAGGTACAGGGTGGTCTGGTAGAACCGGCTGCCCTTGATCTCCTTGTCCAGCAGCACCGCCAGGAACATCCCGAACGGCGTCGCCACCAGGAACAGCACCACCAGCCAGAGCAGGTTGTGTTCCACGGCCGGCTGGAACGGTGGGTAGTTGTTCAGGACGTTGTCGTAGTTCGTGGTGCCGATCCACTTGATGGTGCTGAGCCCGCCGATGCCGTTCCAGCTGGTGAAGGACAGCAGAACGGTCGCGATCGCGGGTAGCCAGACCAACCAGAGCACCAGCGCTGTCGGGATGACCACCATAAGGATCACCACGAGCCGGTCGCGGCCGTTCAGCCGGCGCACCCGGCGCCTGCTGGGGACACCGGCGTGTGCACCCCCGGACGGCGGCTTCAACGCCGTCGTCGCGGGGACCAGGGGATAGTCCGGGCCCGCCATCGGGACCCCCTCTCTGTTGGAGGTGACGACCCGAGACTGCCACGGCGGGATCCCAATGCGACACCCTGGCGGGGGTGCCGGTCAGGCACCCCCGCCAGGGGATCGGCTCTGGGTCAGCGCTGCCGCCCCCGACGGCCGCCGCCGGGCGGTGTTGATGCTCCGCAGGCGAGCCGCCGGGCGGTGAACGCCGCGCGCGGCGGGCCCGGGCCGTTGCCGTGGGTGCGCCCGGGCCCCGGGCGCACCCGCAGCGGTCACGAGGTGAAGATCGACTGCTTCTGCTTCTCGATGCTGGACAGGATCGAGTCGACCTTGCCGGGGTCCTTGATGAAGGCCTGCAGCGACGGGATCATCACGGTGGACGCGAAGTCGGGCCGGGTGTCCCGGTCGAGGAACTGCGCGATGTTCTTGGCCGAGCCGATCAGTTCCGCCGCCTTCTTCTGCACGCTGTTGTAGCTCGAGGCGTCGGCACCGGAGTTGGCCTTCACGTTCGACGGGTCGGTCTTGCCGTAGATGTCCTCCGCAGCCGGGCTACCGAGGTAGGTGAGGAAGGCCTTGGCCGCCGCCTCGTTCTTCGGCTTCTTGGCGATCATCATGCCGTCGATCGGAGCGTCGATCGCGTCGGCACCGACGGTGGAGTCGATCTCCGGGAAGTTGAAGAAGTCGAGGTCCTTGCCGTTGTCCACCTGCTGGGAGACGAACGAGCCGAGCAGGTACATGCCGGACTTCTTCTGCTGCAGTGACTGCGCCGCTTCCTGCCAGGTCCGGCCGAGGGAGGCCGTCTGGTGGTAGGGCAGCAGGCCCTTCCAGGTGTCGAAGACCTTCTTCACCTTGGCGTCGCTCCAGGACTGCTTGCCGGCCATCAGGTCGACGTGGAACTGGTAGCCGTTGATCCGCATGTTGAGGATGTCGAAGGTCCCCATCGCCGGCCAGCCGTCCTTGTCGGCGAAGGCGATCGGGGCCAGGCCGTCCTTCTGCATCTGCTTGGACAGCGTGATCATCTCGTCCAGCGTCTTCGGCACCTTGTAGCCGTACTTGGTCCACACCGACGGCCGGTAGAAGACGGCCCACGGGTAGTTGTACATCGGGACGAAGTACTGCTTGCCGTCGTCGCCGGTGGAGGCGGCCTTGAAGGCGTCGCTGAAGCCGGTCAGCTTGGCCCACACGTCGCTGAGGTCACCGGCTAGGCCCTGCGAGGCGAAGAACCGCATTCGGTAGCCGGCGAACCAGGTGAACACGTCGTCCGGCTTGCCCTGCAGGTAGTTGTTGATGTTCTCCTGGAAGGTGTTGTGGTCCACGGTGTTGACCGTGGACTTGACGCCGCTGGTCTTCTGCGTGAACCCGTCCACCACGGCCTGGAAAGCGGCCTTCGGTGTGGCGTCGGAGTAGTTGGAACCGATCGTCAGGGTGCCACTCGGGGCGCCGCCGGTGCTACCGGAACTGCCTGAGCTGCTGGAGCCGCAGGCGGCGAGCAGACCAGGGACGCTGAGCGCGGCACCTGCCCCGAGCACGCCCTTGAACAGGGCACGACGGCCCAGGACGGTGCCGGCAACGGATGGCGGTACCAGGCGTGCCAGGTACTCAGCCTCGGACTCGGGACGGGTCATGGTGCCTCCTTTGGCACGGTGGGACGCCAGCCAGCACTGCGATCACGTGGACGTCGAACAGAACCGAACATGACCTCACATGATGTGCACACCTTATGACCACGGGCCGGGGTGTCAAGGGTCATCGGCAGGTTGTGATCGAACCGAGTCCCTGCAGGGCTGCGCCCGACCCCAGAGCAGGGGGTCTGCAGGACCCATCGGGGCCGGAAACCGTGCAGGGACAGGCGGCCGCACTGCGGGCGGATCGGCCGGTGCTCGACTTCCGCGCGGCTGCGGATGGAGCTGGGGCCCGCCCCGTGTTGGCCACCTGGGCCAGCCGCACAGCGCGAATGCTCACCGGACTGTTTCGAACAGATCACACCATGCTGATCTAGTGGCATGTTCGTTTCTGTTGACTTGTCTTGGCTCCGGGTCCACGCTTCCCTGGTGACCTCTGAGTGCAGCGCGAGGCCCTCGGCGGGCGCACCGCTGCACGCGCCGCCGGCCGGGGGCCGGCCGATCCGGGAGCAGGTCTAGTGTTCGCGCGCCAGCGGCAGGAGCAGATCCTCGACGAGGTCCGTGCCACCGGAGCGGTGCGGGTGGCCGACCTGGTCGAACGCTTCCAGGTCTCGGACATGACGATCCGCCGCGACATCGCTCATCTGGCCCGCAAGGGCCTGCTCGCCAGGGTGCACGGGGGGGCTACCTCGCTGTCCGGCCGCAGCGCCGATGAGCCGGGTTTCGCCGCCAAGTCCGGGTTGCAGACGACGGAGAAGGCGGGGATCGCCGCGCTGGCCGCGACCCTGGTCCAGCCCGGCGACTCCGTGGCGCTGTCCGCCGGGACCACCACCTACGCCGTCGCCCTCGATCTGCGCCGGACCCCGAACCTGACCGTGGTGACCAACTCGATCCCGGTCGGTGAGGCGCTGCACGCCTCGCCCCGGGACGACCGCACGGTCATCCTCACCGGCGGTGTCCGGACACCGTCGGACGCCCTGGTCGGTCCGGTGGCCGTGACCGCACTGCGCTCGCTGCACGTGGACTGGCTCTTCCTCGGCGTACACGGGTTCGACGACCGGGCCGGGTTCACCACCCCGAACCTGGTGGAAGCCGAGGCGAACCGGGCCCTGATCGCCTCGGCGCGTGAGGTCGCGGTGGTGGCGGACAGCACCAAGTGGGGTGTGGTCGGGCTGAGTTCGATGGCCCGGCTGGACGAGGTCGACGTGCTGGTGACCGACGACGGGCTCGATCCCGAGGCGCTGCGGCTCCTGCAGTCCCGGGTGGGCCGGGTGCTGCTCGCGCCGAGCGCGCCCCAGGACGACAGCCGTGCCGATCGGCAGGAGCGGGCCGATCGGCAGGAGACGGATCGGCAGGAGGGTGACGCGCGATGACGCCCAGCCTGGCTCGCGGGCAGGTCCGGCGCTCCCCCGGGCAGTTGGCCGACGGCCGGGAGATCATCTACTTCGACGACTCCCTGCCCTTCGTCACCGGCGAGCGGACGCGCGTCACCGCGGACACCCGCGGACTCTTGCCTGCCGAGGGCGGGTCGACCATGCGCTATGACGTGCTCACCGGCGAGTGGGTGGTGATTGCCTCCCATCGCAACGAGCGGACCTTCCTGCCCCCGGCCGACGAGTGCCCGCTGTGCCCCACCGGCCGTGGCCGGATGCCCTCGGAAGTGCCCGCCAGCGACTACGACGTGGTCGTGTTCGAGAACCGCTTCCCCTCGCTGACCACCCGCGTGCGGGGCTCCGACCGGCTGGTCGACGGAGAACCCTTGAGCCCGGAGCGGCCCGGGCGGGGACGGTGCGAGGTGGTCTGCTTCACCTCCGACCACGACGCGTCCTTCGCCTCGTTGAGCCAGGCCCGGGCACGCACCGTGATCGAGGCCTGGGCGGACCGGACCCTCGAGCTGTCCGACCTGCCCGGCGTCCAGGAGGTGTTCTGCTTCGAGAACCGGGGGCAGGAGATCGGGGTCACCCTGCATCACCCGCACGGGCAGATCTACGCCTACCCCTTCGTCACCCCCCGCACCGCGACCCTGCTGCGCCAGGCCGCCGCCCACCGGGCGGCCACCGGGGGCAACCTTCTGCGCGACGTGCTCGAGGCTGAGCAGCGCTCGGGCCGCCGGGTGGTGCTGCGCGGGGAGTACTGGACGGCCTACGTCCCGGCGGCGGCCCGCTGGCCGGTCGAGGTGCATCTGGCCCCGCACCGCGACGTCCCCGACCTGGCCGGGCTGGACGAGGCCGAGCGGCAGGAGCTCGCCCCGGTCTACCTCGAACTGCTGCGCCGCGCGGACCGCTACTACGACGGCGTCACGTCCCTGCCCTACATCGCGGGCTGGCACCAGGCACCGGTCGGCGAGGGCCGCGAGCTCGGCCGGCTGCAGTTGCAGCTGTTCTCCCTGCTGCGCGCGCCGGGGAAGCTCAAGTACCTGGCCGGATCCGAGTCAGGGGTGGGTGCCTGGATCAACGACGCCCAGCCCGAGCAGATCGCGGCCCGGCTGCGCGAGGTGGCAACATGACCCGGCCCGCGGGGTCGGTGCGGGCAGGGTCGGGGCGGGCAGGGCCGGTGCGGGCAGGGTCGGGGCGGGCGCGTTGATGCCGCGGTGGTACCCGCTGCCCGACCCGGCCGCGGCGGTCGGATCGGTGCGCGCCGCGTTCACGGCCCGGTTCGGGCGCCCGCCGGACGGCGTCTGGGCCGCGCCCGGCCGGGTCAACGTGATCGGCGAGCACGTGGACTACAACGCCGGGCTCTGCCTGCCGTTCGCCCTGCCGCACCGCGCCGTGGTCGCGCTGGCCGCCCGCGCCGACGGGGTGGTGCGGCTGGCGTCACGGCAGGCCGCCGGGCAGGACTGGGAGGGTCCGCTGGCCGGGATCGCGCCGGGGGGCGTCCCGGGCTGGGCCGGCTACGCCGCGGGCGTCCCGTGGGCGCTGGCGTCGGAGGGGCTCGAGGTTCCCGGATTCGACGCCTTGGTGGACGGGCAGGTGCCGCTGGGTTCGGGGCTCTCCTCGTCCGCGGCGCTGGAGTGTGCCGTCGCGATCGCGCTGGACGAGGTGGCCGGGCTGGGCCTGGCCTGCGACGACGCGGGGCGGGCCCGGCTGGCGGCGGCCTGCGTCCGGGCCGAGAACGAGGTCGCCGGCGCCCCCACGGGCGGCCTGGACCAGGCCGCGGCACTGCGCGCGCATGCCGGGCGGGCGCTGCTGGTCGACTGCCGGGACTTCACCGTCAGCCAGGTCGCGTTCGACCTGCCCGCCGAGGGCCTGCGTCTGCTCGTGATCGACACCCGCGCCCATCACGCCCTGATCGACGGCCAGTACGGGACCCGCAGGCAGGCCTGCCTCGACGCGGCCCGCTTGCTCGGCGTCGCCACCTTGCGCGACCTGCGCCCTGAGGACCTGCCGGCCGTGCGGGAGCGTCTGGCCCGGGCGGTCAGCCGGCGCGAGCACGCCGATGAGCTGTTCCGCCGCGTCCGGCACGTCGTGACCGAGATCGCGCGGGTGTCCGAGGTGGTCGAGCACGCCGGGGCGGGAACACTGCGCGGGATCGGCCCCCTGTTGGACGCCTCGCACGCCTCGCTGCGGGACGACTACCAGGTCTCCTGCCCCGAGCTGGACCTGGCCTGCGAGGTGGCCCGCGCGCAGGGAGCTCTCGGGGCGCGGATGACCGGCGGCGGCTTCGGCGGCTCCGCGATCGCGCTGCTGGACGCCGGGCTGACCGACGAGGTCGCCTCGGCGGTGACCGAGGCCTGCGCCCTGGCGGGATTCGCCCGCCCGGCGTTCCTGTCCGCGGTCCCGTCCGCCCCCGCCACCCGCCTGGACGCCTGACCCGCTCGCCCGGCACCGCTCAGGACCCGCGCGGGGTCGTCTCTGGTAGGAGATCGGGCTATCCGAGCAGCGTGATAGGCCGATTCCATACCAGAGGTTGCGCCAGGGCTTGGGCCGCAGGCAGGGCGGAGCACCCCGAATGGGTGGACGCCGGGTCGTCCGTTGCGGAGGATGACGACATGGAGGGTTTGTCCGAACTGCTGGCGGCCGCCGACGAGCTCTACGGCCTGCTGCCCGAGGCATTCACCGCGGCTCGCGACGACCGGGCGAAGAGCCTGCGCAAGGGTGGCTCCCGGGCCCGGGCCCTGGCGGTCAAGGAGCTGCGCCGACCCTCCGTCGCGGCCTGGCTGGTCAACGCGCTGGTGCGACACCGGCCGGACGAGATCGACCGGCTGTTCGAGCTGGGCGAGGCGCTGCGAAAGGCGCAGCGGAACCTGGACGCCCGGCGGTTGCGCGAGTTGAACCGGGAGCGGCAGGCAGTGATCGCCGCGCTCGGGGCGCAGGCCCAGGCGCTGGCGCGCGAGCTGGGCCGGCCGGTGAGCGAGCCGGTCGCGGAAGAGGTCGAGCGCACGCTGCGCGCCGCGCTGGCCGACCCCACGGCCGCGAACGCCGTCCGGTCCGGACGGCTCACCGCAGCCCTGAGCTACGCGGGCTTCGGCGAGCCCGAGGTCCCGGACACCGTGCTCCCGCCGGCCCCGGCGAGAATCGGTGTCCCCCAGCCGAGCCGGCCGCAGCGGCCCGCCCGGGCCGAGTCGGCGCCGACTCCGGCGTCACGCAGCACCGACCCGGATTCCGCCGCTGCGGCGTCCCGCCAGGCAGTTGTCGACGCCCGGGAGGCCGCCCGGCGGGTCGCCCTGCGTGAGGCCCGCAGCGCGGTGCAGGCCGCCGAGGAGGCGGCTCAGCGCGCGGACGGCGCGGCCCTGGTCGCCGAGCAGCACCGGGACAGCGTGCTGCGCCGGGCCCACTCGGCCCGGCAGCGGCTCGACATCGCGCAGGCCCGCGTCGCCGAGCTGGAGTCGCAGCTGGTGTGGGCGCGGGAGTCCGCCTCCGCCGCGGCAGCCGGCTGGGCGCCGCTGGAGGCCGAGTCCGACGCGGCGGCCGCCCGCGCCGACGCCGCCCACGGCCTGGCCCGGGCCGCCGGCTCGGCACTGCGGTCGGCGCACGCCCACCTTGCCGACGTGGAGGCCGACGTGGAGGCCGACGTGGAGGCCGACGTGGCGGCCGTGCCAGAGCCGTTGCAGGTCATGCATTTCCAGCTCCAGGGTCGATGAGTTGATCAGCCGCGAGGAGCTAATGCATCGGCAGCTCGTCGGTGCCCCGGGTTAGCCTCGAACCGTGACCTCTCTCAGCTGGCTCGTCGACCTGCAGGACCGCGAACTCGCCCCTGCCCTCGGCACGCTGCGCGCCGCCCTCGCCGGCGCGGGCCTCGCGGATGCGGGTGATCTGCGGCCAGGATCGCCTGGCGCAGCAGGGGATGCGGTCGTGGTCTGGGCCGATCACCCGCTCGGCGAGCAGGCCGTCGAGGCGCTGCTCGGGGCTGGCAAGCCGCTGCTGCTCGGCGGCCCGAGCGTGGACCGGGCCGATCCGAGCCTGGCGCTCGCCGAGGCGGCCGGGCTGAGCCCGGGATCGAGGACAGCCGTGCACGACGTCCGGGTCCGGGCCGGCCGCGACGGCGAGGCCCTGATCCCGCGGTTGCTCGACCACAGCCACAACGGGCTGGCCCACCTGGGCGAGCACACCCATCTCATCGACGGCGTCCTGCCGGTGGACAAGACAGCGGATGACCTGGCGATCATGCTCGTCGCGAACATCGGCCTGGCCGTGCAGCCGGTGGCCACCTGGCGGGCGAGCACCCGGGTCCTGACCTGGAGCCTGGGCACCCGGCCCGACGCCGTGACCTCGCGGGGCATGGTGCGGTTGCTCATCCTCGCCCTCCGGCACGTGCTCGGCGTGCAGCAGCGGGCACCGATCCGGGTCGGCCTGCTCGGCTACGGCGCGATCGGCCACGAGCACGCCCGCGCCATCCGGCAGGTGCCGGGGCTGGAGCTCACCGCGGTCTGCGACGTCTCGCCGGAACGGATCGCCGCAGCCCGGCTGCAGAGTTCGCAGGTGCGCGGCTACGGCGAGGCGGCGCAACTGATCGCCGACGACGGGGTGGACCTGGTCGTGGTCTCCACTCCGCCCAGCACGCACGCCTCGTGGGCGACCAGCGCGCTCGAAGCGGGCAAGCACGTCGTGGTGGAGAAGCCGTTCGCGATCCGCACCGAGGAGGCCGACGCGGTGCTGGACCTGGCACGACGCCGGGACCGGGTGGTCGCCGTCTACCAGAACCGCCGGTTCGACCCCGACCACCTGGCTGTCCGGCGAGCGGTCAGCGCGGGCCTGCTCGGCGACCTGTTCCACCTCGAGGCCTTCGTCGGCGGGTACGGCCATCCCTGCAACCTGTGGCACTCGGATGTGGAGGTGTCCGGCGGCGCGTTCTACGACTGGGGCGCGCACGTCCTGGACCAGTTGCTCGACCTGATCCCGGACGAGATCGAGCACGTCACCGCCGCGGAGCACAAACTGCTGTGGCTGGACGTGACCAACGCCGACCACTCGCGGGTCAGCGTCCGCTTCCGCGGCGGGGCTGAGGCGACCTTCATCTACTCCGATCTGGCCGCAGCGCTCAAGCCGCGGTGGTACCTGCTCGGCACCCGGGGCGCGATCATCGGCAGCTGGCGGACCGAGCGGGTGATCGCGCGCTCAGACATCGGCGTCCTGGCCGAGGACGTGCTGGCCCCGACCGACTCCCCGCCGCTGCTGGACCTGCACGCGGCCGACGGATCGGTGACGCGGCTGGCCACTCCCCCGGCACCGCCGTACGCATTCCACGCCGAACTGGCCGATCAGCTGCAACTCGGCCTGACACCGACCGTGACCGCCGCACAGTCCCGCCGGGTGCTCGCGGTGATGGAGGCGGCGGCGGAGTCGGCGCGTACCAGGGGCCGGCCGGTCGTCCCCCGCTGAGGCGCCGCCGGAGGCGTCCGGCTCTCAGGCACGCCGGATCGCGAGGCCTAGGGGGGCCCAGGGCGGCCTCGTCCGTACCGCCGTCCGGAGCGCACCGTTAGGCTGCTCAGGGTGTCGGGCGACGACGTCAGGTTCGGATTCATCGGAGCAGGCTGGATCGCGCACCGGGCCCTCGGCCCCGCGGTGCACGCGGCGACCGGCGCACGGCTGCAGGCGGCTGCGGCCCGGGATCCCCGCCGGGCGGAGACCCTCGAACCGTCCGGCCGCAGCTACTCCGACTACCGGGCCCTGCTGGCCGATCCCGAGGTCGACGCCGTCTACATCTCGCTCAGCAACGACGCCCACCTGCCCTGGGCCCTGGCCGCTCTCGAGGCCGGCAAGCACGTGCTCTGCGAGAAGCCGCTCGGGCTGGACGCGGCGCAGGTCGCGACCATGGCGGACGCAGCGGCCCGGCACGACCGGCTGCTGGTCGAGGCGTTCTGGTACCGATGGCATCCGCGCACCCGCCGGCTGCAGGAACTGCTCGCCTCCGGGGCGATCGGCCAGGTGCACTCGATGGAGGCGGACTTCTCGTTCGCGGGCGACTTCGAGGGCACCCAGCGCGGCAACTACCGCATGGACCCGGCGCGGGGCGGCGGCGCGCTGTACGACGTCGGCTGCTACTGCGTATCGGCGGCGCACATGACGCTCGGCGACGGGCTCGTGGTGGAGCGTGCCGAGACGCTGCCCGGCAGGACCGGCGTCGACCTGGCCACCACCGCCTGGCTGGTCGCGCCGGCGGCCGGCAGGGTGCGTGCCGAAATCCGTTGCGGCATAGCCCTTCCGGACCGACAGGTGGTGCGCGTGACGGGATCGTCGGCCACGGTGCGTTCGCCGACCGGGGAGGCGTTCACGGCCTGGCACGAGCCGACCTCGCTGCGGATCACGCCGGCGCCGGGCACAGCGTGACCGAGGACTTCGCGCCGGTGGATGCCTACCGGATCATGGTGGAGGCGGTGGCCGCCCGGATCCGCGGCGAGGACCCGTTCCTCGTCGATCTCGGCCACTCCGCAGGCGTTGCCACCACCCTGGATGAGGTCCGCGCGGCGGCGATCCCGGTCGCGGCCTGATCCGCGCCTGAGGCGGGACCGAGTACTTACCCCGCCGCGAGATGACGTCGGCCCGGCTCAGACGGACAGTTGCAAATATGAGGCCCCCGGCGGGTTCGCCGGTGGGCCTCGCGTGCTGCTGATGGGCTCAGACCGAGTCCGATCACGAGTCGTCGGGGCGGGAACGGTAGCACGGCGGGGGTCTCCCGCCACTTGCCGCTCGGTAGGAGCATCGCGTCCTTGTCCCAGAGGGCCTGGATGACGGCCTGCTGCTTGTTCCGGGCGCCCTCGGCGCGCATGATCCGCTCGAGGATGCGCTCTTCGTCGGCACTGAGCCAGAGCGTGAATGCCATGACGGCAAGGTATGCCTTTGACGTGGCGCCACGCGAGCCGAGTGTAAAGAACAGGTCTACAGGTCACGAACCTTCGGGGCCGAAGGGTTCCCGGTGATCCCCATCCTGGTCACTGCCCGGCGTCGATCGCTCACGTTTCCGGTCTCGCAGCTGCGATTCGAGGTCCGCGATCCGGCGCCGGTGCCGCTGCTGGCTCGCCTTCGTCCCCCAGAGCATCACTGTCAGCACGGCCCCGGCGAGGACGCCCGTCACGGTGGCGCCGCGGAATCCAGGCGCGCCGTCGGAGATCACCAACCGCGCGTGCCGGGCGTTCGCGTCGCCGCCGGCCGCCATCCCGAGGGTGAGCAGGTTGGGGGCCGCCACCAGGATCGCCAGCGCCAGCAACCAGGACCGGGCCTGCCAGCCGGTGTAGCGCCGGGCCGCACCGCGAAGGGCCAGCAGCGGCAGCACCGTCGAGACGACGCCGCAGCCGAGCCCGATCGCCACGCCCGCCGTGAACGTCCCGTCGGCCATTGCGGAGATCCTGCGGGCCCACCACAACGGCAGGACGGAGGCGGCGATCGCCAGCACCGCGGCGACCACGACCACCGCCGCCACGAGCAGGATCAGCCGGTCCAGCCAGGCGACCCTGTGCCGGACCGGTCGACCCGGGCCGGGCGCGGTTGCGCGCCCCTGACCCTGCTCGTCCGGCCCGCCGGCCCGGCGGTGCTCGCGATCCTCCGGTCCGTCGGCCGGACGGTCCCCCCGATCGGCATCGCTCATCCGATGATCCTCGCACGATCGGTGATCCGTGCGGGAGCCGTGTCAGGCCCGGTCCTGCCCAGTACGGCAACTGTGGGGTCTTGGCAGCGCAAGTTTCGGCCCGGCGAGCGCATCCCCTGGTCGGTCAGCCGACGGCCTCGACTCGCGCCGGCCAGTACGCCACGTAAGGACGCGCTGGTGCTGATGCTGGCCGCGGACGAGGTGTTCGATCGCCAGGCTTCGCTCTGCGATCGTTTTCGAGTCACCTGCCGCAGGACTGCGGGCCGCAGGACTGCGGGCCGCAGGACTGCGCGCCGCGGGACTGTTCGAGCCGAATACTCGGGCTGATCGTGATGCGTTTTCGATCGCAGGGCAAAGCACGCAGCACCAGAACCTCGACCCACATACTGCGGACGCGAAGCCACCGGGCCGAGTGTGTGCTGCCAGAGACCGAGTTGATCGGCGTGCGACGACGGCCCGACGGGCGCGTCAGGCGCAGCCGAGCAGCGCCATCGCAGATGTGCTGCCTGAAAACCCCGCCAGTTGCCGTAGTGGGGTCCTGCGGGGGCTGGGAGCGGCGGATGTCCGCCCCCGCCCGTAGGCTCGAGCGCGTGACCACCCCGACCCCCGCCGCGCCCGCGCCCGGCGTCCGGTTGCAGCAGGACGAGGTGACGCTGCCCGGCGGCGGCCCGACCCTTGCGCTGCGCACCGGGCCGGGGCGGGGCCGGCCGGTCCTGCTCGTGCACGGGCTGGCCTCGAACGCGCGGGTCTGGGACGGTGTCGCCGTCCGGCTGCTCGCCGCGGGTCACCAGGTGATCGCGGTCGACCAGCGCGGCCACGGCCGCTCCGAGCAGGTCGCCACCGGCTACGACACGGGCACCTGCGCGGACGATCTGGCCGCGTTGATCGGCTCGCTCGGCCTGACCGGCGAGCGCCGCCCGGTCGTCGCCGGGCAGTCCTGGGGTGGCAACGTGGTGCTCTCGCTGGCCGCGCGGCACGCCGGGGTGGTCGCGGGCGTCTGCTGCGTGGACGGTGGCTGGATCCGGCCCGGTGCCCGGTTCGACAGCTTCGACGACTGCTGGGCCGCGCTCGCACCACCGCGCTTCGAGGAACTCAGCTACACCCAGGTCGCCGACTTCATCCGGTCCGCGCATCCGGACTGGCCGGTCGAGGGTGTCGAGGGCACGCTCGCCAACCTCGTCGAGCTGCCCGGCGGAGGGGTCCGCGCGCGGCTGGACCGGGAACACCACCGCTCGATCCTGCGCTCGCTCTACGAGGGCGATCCACGGCTCTGGTACCCGCAGATCACCGTTCCGGTGCTGCTCTGCCCCGCCGTCCCCGCCGACGACGCCGATCCGGACGACGCCGAGCGATCGGCGCGGGCACACTCGGGCATCGAGGAGGCTCTGGCCGCCCTGCCTGACGCGCAGGTCAGCTGGTACCGCGACGCCGACCACGACGTGCATGCGCAGCACCCGGATCGGCTGGCCACGGATCTGCTCGGGCTGCTGGCACGGGCGGAGGAGGCACCCGGCAACGGGACGACGCGGGAGGGTTGATGTCGCTGCTGGTCGTGATGGGCTCGGGTGAGACGGCACCCACCATGGTCAAGATCCATCGGGAGGTGTTGGCCCGATCGCGGGCCAGCACGGGCGGCGGGGCGGCGGTCATGCTGGACACCCCGTTCGGCTTCCAGATGAACGCGGACGACCTCGTCCGCCGCACCCAGCAGTACTTCGGGGACTCGGTCGGGACGGCCGTCGAGATAGCGCGCTGGCGTCGGTCCGACGCGCCGCCGGTCGAGCAGGAGCGGGCGCTGGCGCTGCTCGGGCGGGCCGGCTGGGCCTTCGCGGGTCCGGGCAGCCCGACGTACGCCCTGCGGCAGTGGCGCTCGACGGGCGTGCCAGGAGCCCTGCTGGACGTGGCCCGGCGGGGCGGCACCCTGGTCTTCGGTTCGGCCGCCGCGTGCACGCTCGGCACGCACGCCATCCCGGTGTACGAGATCTACAAGGTCGGCGAGGAGCCGCACTGGGAGCCCGGCCTCGACCTGCTCGGCCAGCTGACCGGGATCGAAGCGGTCGTGATCCCGCACTACGACAACGCCGAGGGCGGCGGTCACGACACGAGGTACTGCTACCTGGGCGAGCAGCGGCTGACCGCCCTGGAGGCCGACCTGCCGGACGACGTGGGTGTGCTCGGCGTGGACGAGCACACCGCCCTGATCCTCGACCTCACCGCCGGCACCGCGCAGGTCCTCGGCAACGGCGTGGTCACGGTGCGCCGTCGGGGCGCTGACCGCTCGTTCGCGGCCGGCACCGAACTCACCCTGGACCAGCTCGGCGCGATGCTGCGCGGCGAGCAGCAAGAGCCGGCCGCCGGCGACGGCGCCGCCGCGCCAACGGGAGCCGCCGCTGCCGGCGCCGATCCGGGGGTGGATTCCGTTGCCGGGCAACAGGATCCCGGCGAGGACGGGCAGGCCGGAGCGGCCGGCCGGGCGGGCCCCTCGCTGCTGTCGGAGACCGAGGACGCCCGCCGGCGCTTCGACACCGCGCTGCGCGATCGGGACGTCGACGGCTGCGTGGCCGCCATCCTCGACCTGGAGGCAGCGATCGCGGCCTGGAGCACCGACACGCTGCAGAGCGACGAGAGCGACCGGGCCAGGCGGCTACTGCGCGGGCTCGTCGTGCAGCTCGGCGACCTGGCCCGCGCCGGGGCGCAGGATCCGCGCGACGTGGCCCAGCCTTACGTGGACGCCCTGCTGGAGCTGCGTGGCCGGGCCCGCGCCGCCCGGGACTTCACCACCGCCGACCTGGTCCGTGACCGGCTGGCCGGCTCCGGGGTCGAGGTCCGGGACACCCCGGGCGGCGTGGAGTGGCTGCTGACCGGCCGGTGAACCGTCACTCGCCGCGGACCACCACGACCGGGCAGGACGCGTGCCGCAGCACGTAGTCGGCGACCGAGCCGAGCAGCAACCCGAGCAACCCGCTGTGCCCCAGGTCCCCGACCACGACCAGTTCCGCCGCCTCCGAGGCCCGGGCCAGGGCCTGCCCCGCGTCGACGTGCAGGACGTGCTGGTGGACCACCGGTGCGCTGCCCACGCCCTGCAGCGCGGCGGCGACCTCGTCCGCGAGCTCGGCCCGGACGGCCGCCGTGCAGGTGTCGAAGCTCGGCATCACGCCGTACGGGTGCTCGACCTCGGCGGCCGTGATCGCGAAGGACCAGGCCCGGATGGCATGCACCGGAAGGGATCTCAGGCGTGCCTCTGCGACGGCCCAGCGCAGGGCCCGGTCGCCACGCTCCGACCCGTCGACGCCGACCACGATCCCGCCGTCGGTGGGTGGCTCGAACGAGAGCTCGTCCTCGGACATCGATCCTCCGTCCTGCATCTGCGGCCGGCTACCCGTTGCTCCGGCGACGGCGTTCCCGCCCGAGCCGGGCCAGCACGAAACCGGCTATCGCCGCCAGGCCGGCGATGCCCAGGTCGGAGGCGGGCAGAGGCTCGGTGCCGAGCAGATCACGCAGGGGCGGAACGTACACGCCTGCGAGTTGCAGCGCCAGCGCCCCGGCCACGGCCAGCGGCAGGAACGAGTTGTCCCGGCTCATCGGCCGGGCCCGGACCCGAGCGCCAGCCCGAGCTGGGCCAGCGCGAGGGTGACGAAGAGCAGGGTCTGCCATGGCCTGCCGGTTGCGTGCGCCCAGGTGCCGGCGGCGAGCGCCGTGGCGGCGATCACCACGCCCGACCGGACGATGCGCCTGCCCAGCCCGTCTCCGAGCACGCTCTCCGCCGGGGGCCTGGGTGGCAGGTCCATCGCGTCCGGCTCCACCGGCTCCGCGCCGAGGGCCACCCCGGGAAGGCCGTGGGTGACGAGGTTGATCCAGAGGATCTGGGCCGGCAGCAGCGGCAGGGCCAGGCCGAGGAACGGTCCGGCGAGCATGACCAGGATCTCGGCCGTGCCGCCGGACAGCCCGTAGAGCAGGAACCGTCGGACGTTGGCGTACACCCGCCGGCCCTCCTGGACGGCACCGATCACGGTGGCCAGGTCGTCGTCGGCCAGCACCAGGTCCGCCGACTGCCGGGCTACCTCGGTCCCGCGGCCGCCCATCGCCACCCCGATGTCGGCACTCAGCAGCGCCGGGCCGTCGTTCACGCCGTCGCCAGTCATCGCCACGACGTGCCCCGCCTGCCGCCAGGCCCGCACGATGTCGAGCTTCTGCTCCGGGCTGGTCCGGGCGTAGACCCGCACCCGGGTCGGATCGGGCAGCGCTCCCGCGCGCAGCTGCTCGCCGCCGGCCACCGGATCGTCGGGCCCGATGATGCCGAGCTGGACCGCGACGGCCCGCGCGGTGGCGCGATGGTCCCCGGTGATCAGCACCGGGGTGATGCCCGCCGCCCGGCACGCCTGCAAGGTCGCCGCCGCGGCGGCACGCGGTGGGTCGGCGATGGCCACCAGGCCGAGCAGGTGCAGTCCGCGCTCGAGCTCATCGGGCAGTGGCTGCCGGGCCAGGGTCCGCGACGCCACTGCGAGCACCCGGTAGCCCTCATCCGCGAAGGAGGCCGCCCGCGCTGCGGCGACAGTCAGCAGCGCTGATGCGTCGGCCAGCAGCGGAGCCCGCAGCACGCTCTCGGGGGCACCCTTGCAGATCACCTCGACCGAGCCGTCCGGATCGGCGGTGACCCGATGCACCGTGGTCATCCGCCGCCGGCCGCTGTCGAACGGCAGCTCGGCCACCCGCGGGAACTCACGGGTCAGCTCGTCCCTGGACAGGCCGAGCTTGCCCGCGGCCGCGAGCAGGGCGGCCTCGGTCGGATCGCCGATCGCGTGCCACTCCCCCGCAGCACTCCTCGCGCCGCCCGGCGGGCGGAGTTCCGCGTCGGTGCACAGGGCCGCCGCCCGCAGCAACGCGCGCAGGGCGTTCGGGCGGGCAGCGTCCGGGCGGGCAGCGTCCGGGCGGGCGGCGTCCGGTCCGGGGATCACCTCGCCCAGCGGCCCGTACCCGGACCCGGTGATCCGGGCACCGCCCACCGGCGTCCACAGCCGCTGTGCCACCATCCGGCCCTCGGTCAGGGTCCCGGTCTTGTCCAGCGCGATCACCGTGACCGAGCCCAGCGTCTCCACCGCTGGCAACCGTCTGACGATCGCGTTCCGGGCGGCCATCCGGGACGCGCCGAGCGCCAGGCTGAGGGTGACCACGGCCGGCAGCGACTCCGGCACCGCGGCCACCACCAGGCTGACCGCCGTGATCGCCATCAGCTCCAGCGGCTCGCCCCGCAGCAACCCGGACACCATGACCAGCAGGCACAGCAGGACCGCCGCCGCGGCCAGGGCCCGGCCGAGGCGCACCAGTCGCCGCTGCAGCGGGGTCAGGGCCGGCCCGCCGGTCAGCATCGCCGCGATCCGGCCCATCGCGCCGTCAGATCCCGTGGCGGTGACCAGCACCACGCCACGCCCGCGCACCACAATCGTTCCGGCCGAAACGGTTCGCTGCTCCGGTTGACCGGAACGGTTCCCGGATCCGCCCGGCGAGGCGGCCTGCTTGACCGCGGGTACTGACTCGCCGGTCAGCATCGACTCGTCCACCAGCAGCGCGGCGGCCTCCAGCAGAAGGCCGTCCGCGGGAACGATGTCGCCCTCACCGATCAGGACGACGTCTCCCGGGACGACCTGGCTGCTGGGCAGTTCCAGGACGGCACCGTCGCGCCGGACGCGGGCGGCGGGCGCCGACAGCGCCGACAGGGCGCGGACCGCCGACTCTGCCCGCACCTCCTGCACCACGCCCACGGTGCTGTTCACGACCACGACGACGAGCACGATCACGGCGTCGGAGTAGTCGCCGGTCGCCAGCGTGAGGATCGCCGCGACCAAGAGGACGACGATCAGCGGGTCCCGCAGCTGGCGGGCGATCCGGCGCCGGACGGCCTCCGGGGGGCGGGCGGGAACGGTGTTCGGGCCGTAACGATCCAGCCGGGCGTGGGCCTGCTCAGCGGACAAGCCGGCTCGCCCCTGCTCGGCGGGCGGGCCGAGCCGGGAAGGCACCGCTTCCGCCATGATCAGAGGGTATCGCCGCCGGGCGCGATCGTGATCGGGCTCACGTCCCTGGTTGCCCGCGGCGGGTCAGCACCCACAGCCCGACGGTCACCCAGAGCGCGTTCAGCGCGGCGGATGACCACACCCCACCGGCGACTGCGGCGATCCCCAGCCCGAGCGAGCCCGCGATGTTGAGGCTCTGGAACCAGATCCCGTCGCCGGCCATCCGCCGGGTCGAGACCAGCAGGTAGGCACCCAGCAGCAGGACCGCGCCGACCCAACCGGCGATCGCGGCCTCCGGCTGCAGCGTCCAGGTCACGGGATCACCGCGTAGGCGCGCACCGGCGTGGTCCCCAGGCCGCGTACCGGGATGGGCGCCGCATGCAGGGTGAACCCGTTGGGCGGCAAGGCGTCCAGCCCTGTCAGGTGCTCCAGCACCGGGATCCCGGCGGCGAGCAGGATGCTGTGCGCGGGGCGCTGCAGGTCGTTGACGTCGTCGATGTTCACCGCGTCGATGCCGACCAGCACCGCAGCCCGGTCGGCCAGCAGGCGGGATGCCTCACGGGTGAGGAACGGCGCGTCGATGCCGTAGCGGTCGGTGCGCCAGTACCGGTCCCACCCGGTGCGGATCAGCACCGCGCGCCCGGCCACCTCGATGCCCGCCAGGGCACCCGCCGGGACACCCCGGCTCGCGCTCCCCCGGATGTCGACCACCACGCCGGGCAATGCCGCGGTGCGGGACAGCGGCAGCCCGGCCAGGTCGAGACCCGTGCCGTACCGGTGCGACGGGGCATCCAGGTAGGTCCCGGTGTTGCCGACCATGGCGATCCGGCCGATCTCGAACTCGGTGCCCTCGGCGTAGTGCCCGCGCGAGTCGTCCCGGGACAGGTGCACGCCCACCTGCGGGCCGGGCAGGCCGGGATAGGTCACCATCCCGTTCTCGATCGGGTGCGTGAGATCCACCAGCTGGACAGTCATGAGTCCGATTGTCCCTTCGGAATTGCTTCACTGAAAGTCACAATGCCTTCAGCGTTGGTTAACCTGTGCTACATGGACCTCGACCCACGACGGCTCGGCGTGCTGGCCGCCGTCGCCCGCAGCGGCGGGGTGCTGGCCGCGGCCGAGGCGCTGCACGTCACCCCGTCCGCCGTGTCC
Organism: uncultured Actinomycetota bacterium; assembly: GCA_963740575.1. Classification (GTDB taxonomy): domain Bacteria; phylum Actinomycetota; class Actinomycetes; order Actinomycetales; family Kineosporiaceae; genus CAVUET01. Next base: position 1,689,384 of record CAVUET010000003.1, read on the forward strand.
CAGCAGCTGAGCCGGCTGGAGCGGGAGGCCGGCGTCGCGCTGCTGGTGCGGGGCGGCCGGCGGGTCACCCTGACCGCTGCCGGTGCGGCCCTGGCCGAGCGCGGCGAGCGGATCGCCGCCGAACTGGCCGGGGCGCGGGCCGATCTGGCCGCCGTCACCGATCGGGTCAGCGGGACGGTGACCCTGGTGACGTTCCCGACCGCGGTGGCCGCGCTCGTGGCGCCGACCGCGATCCGGCTGCGCGAGGAGCATCCCGGCGTCACCCTCGAAGTGATGGAGACCGCGGAGGAACCGGCCACCGCGAGACTGCGCGGTGGCGCCATCGACCTGCTGGTGATCGAACGGGACGCCGCGGACGCCCACCCGGCACCGCGCGGCCTGCGCGACGTCGCCCTGCTCACCGATCCCTACCTGCTGGCGATCCCCGTGAGCTGGCCCGCCCCGGCGGAGCCCGGGCAGCTGGCCGGTTACACCTGGATCGGGTCGGCGCCGGGCTCGGCGGCCCGCAGCGCGCTCGAACGGTCCGCGGCCACGGCGGGCTGGCGACCCAGGGTGGCTCACCACGCCCTGGAGTTCCCGGCCGCGCTGGCCCTGGTCGCCGCCGGGCTGGGTTGTGCGCTGCTCCCCCGGCTGGCCCTGCCCGATCCGGCTGCCGACCTGGCCCGCCAGATCCGGATCGTGACGATGCCCGGGCTGGGCGCCCGCCGGCTGGCGGCCCGGCACCGGGAGTCCCGCTACGAGCCGTCACCCGCAGTCCGGGCCGTGGTGACCGCCCTGGCCCGGACGGCTGCCCTGCCGAGCCCTGCCCTGCCCGGTCCCGCCCTGCCGAGTGGCCCGGGGCGTCCTCTGGTGTGAAATGGGCCTATCGGGGCCCGGGGATACACCCTCTTGACACCAGAGGACGGCGCAAGCAGATGACCGTAGGCGAGGGTCGCCGGTCGCTGATCCATCACCACGATTTCCGGTCGCTCTGGATCGGCGACACGATCAGTCAGGCCGGAACCCAGCTGTCCCTGCTCGCGCTGCCTGTGGTGGCGGTCCGGCTGCTGGATGCCGGCGCGACCGAGATGGGTCTGCTGACCGCGGCCGAGACGCTGGCCTTCCTGCTGATCGGCCTGCCCGCGGGCGCCTGGGTGGACCGCTGGCGGACCAAGCGCGTGCTGATCTGCGGCGACCTGGTCCGCGCGGTGACGCTGGCAAGCGTCCCTCTGGCCTGGTGGGCCGGGTGGCTCACCCTGTCCCAGCTCTACGTGGTGGCTCTGATCACCGGCATCGCCACGGTCTTCTTCGACGTCGCCTACCAGAGCTACCTGCCTGCGCTGGTCGACCCTGACGACGTCGTCGACGGCAACGCCAAGCTCCAGGCCAGCCAGTCGATCGCCCAGGTCGGGGGCCCGGCTGCCGGCGGCGGCCTGCTCCGGTTCATCTCGGCGCCGTCGCTCGTCGGGCTGGACGTGCTGAGCTACCTCGCGTCCGCTGTCTTCGTCTGGCGGATCGGACGCCCGGACACGCCACCGCTGCGCGCGGACCGCCGGCCGCTGCGCACCGAGATCGCCGAGGGCCTCGGCTACGTGCTGCGCCACCCGTTGCTGCGACGGATCGCCGCCTGCACCTCGCTGGGGAACCTGTTCGCCAGCATGGGCAACGCACTGCTCGTCCTGCTCATGCTGCGCACCCTGCACCAGCCGGCGTCCAGCGTCGGGCTGGTGTTCTCGGTCTCCGCCGCGGGCGGTCTGGCCGGGGCCCTGGTCACCGGGCGGATCACCCGGTGGCTGGGAGAGGGCACCACGATCTCGGTCAGCGCGGTGGCCTTCCTGCCGTTCACCGCGGTCACTCCGCTGGCCGCTGTGCTGGCGCCGGGTGTGCCGCCGGTGCCGCTGCTGGCAGCCGGAGGGTTCGGCCTGATCTTCGCCGTCGTCGTCTACAACATCACCCAGGTCAGCTTCCGGCAGCGGGTCTGCCCGCCACGGCTGCTCGGGAGGATGAACGCCACGATCCGGTTCCTGGTCTGGGGCACCCAGCCGCTGGGCGCCGTGATCGGCGGCCTGCTCGGAGCACGAATCGGTCTTGTCCCCACATTGTGGATCAGCACTGCCGGGGCAGGAGCCGCCGCCCTGCCGGTACTCTTCTCGCCGTTGACCCGGATGCGCGAGCTGCCCGACGATCTTCAGGCGCACCCGAGCCGGCACTGAGCGCAGCCGGGCCGGACGCGCCGGGGGATCTGCGAACCGCGACGGGAGGTCGTCGGCGTGAGCGGGACGAGCCTGCAGCGCGTGCTCGGGCCATGGCCGCAGCGGATGGTGAACCCCATCCGCGACTACGACTGGGGGTCCCGGACCGCCCTGGCCTGGATGCAGGGCCGGCGGCCCACAGGTCGCCCCGAGGCCGAGCTCTGGATGGGCGCGCACCCCTCGGCACCCTCCGCGGTCACCGGCCTGGACGGTGACCTGCAGCCGCTCGACGTCCTGGTCGAGCAGCAGCCGCAGCCGGTGCTGGGCTCGGAGGTGCTGGAGCGCTTCGGGGCCCGGCTGCCGTACCTGCTCAAGGTTCTGGCCTTCGACCAGCCGCTGTCGGTCCAGGTGCATCCGGACGCGGAGCGCGCCGGCCGCGCCTGGGACGGCGCCGCGAACGGCAGCTCGGGCTACACCGACCCCTACCCCAAGCCCGAACTGCTCTACGCGCTCCAGCCCGTGGACGCGATGTGCGGCTTCCGCGATCCGCAGGAGGCTGCCGAGCTGATCACCAGGCTGGGCAGCCCGCGGCTGTCGCCCGTGCTCGACCTGCTGACCGCTGGCAGCCGGCACACTGCGCAAGTCCAGGACACCCACCGACTCCAGGACGCCTTCGCGCTACTGCTGCGCTGGCCGGAGCCGGAGCGCACCGAGCTCGCCGCGGAGGTGGGCCGTCGGGCGCGCGACCTGCTCGTGGCCGCCGGACCTGCAGGCCCGGACGGGCTGGCCCCGCAGGACCGCCGGGCCGTCATCTGGGCCAGCAGGCTGGCCCGGCTCTACCCGAACGACCCCCTGGTCGCCGCGCCGCTGCTGCTCGACCTGATCCGGCTGGAGCCGGGTGAGGCGATGTTCGTCCCGGCCGGGGCGCCACACTCCTACCTGTACGGCCTCGGCATCGAGATCATGGCCAGCTCCGACAACGTGCTGCGCGCCGGGCTGACCCACAAGCCGATCGCCGTGGACGAGCTGCTCGAGGTGATCGACGGCGGCACCAGGCCGATCAGGCTGGCGGAGTCGAGCCTCGGGCCGCGTGAGGTGGTGTGGCGCCCGCCGGTAGAGCAGTTCCAGCTGTCCCGGCTGCGGCTGCCGGACAGCGCGCCGACGGCGGTGTACCCGTTCATCGGCGGACCGCAGGTCATCCTGTGCACCCTCGGCACCGTCGGCGTGGCGACCGGCGATCACGCCGTGATGCTGGCCCCTGGCGAGTCCGCGTTCGTCGCGGCCGGGGGCGGGCCGATCACGGTCGCGGGACCGGGCGAGGCGTTCCGCGCCGCCGTCGGGCAGCCGCTGCGCTCCCCCTGACCAGCAGCTCGGGCACGATCCTGGGCCGGGTGACGGGGCGGCCGGCGACCAGGTCGAGGACGGTCCGCCCGGCCGCCCGACCCTGCTCGGTCAGGGCGATCGCCATGGTGGTCAGCGGCGGCCTGCTGGCCAGACCCGCCTCGATCCCGTCGAACCCGGCGATCGAGACCTCGCCCGGGACGTCCAGCCCCAGCCGCTCCGCCGCGTCCATCGCGCCCAGGGCCAGCACATCCGTGACCGCGAACAGCGCGGTCGGCCTGCCGGAACGGGCTGCCAGCAGCCGGAGTGCGGCCTCGGCTGCGGCCTGCCGGGTGTTGGCCGCGACCTGCAGCACCTCCACCTCGCCGCCGCAGGTCCGCCGGAAGCCGATGACGCGCTGGCGCATCGTCCAGGAGTAGCCGCGCAGCTCGGCCTCACCCGCCGGGTCCGCCCCGGCGGGCAGGCGCCCGCGCCGCAGCGGTGATCCCCTGCCGAAGGTGAGCACGCCGAACCGGTTGTGGCCCAGACCCGCCAGGTACTCGCCCATCCGGCCGGCCGCGCGGGCGTTGTCGATGCCGACGTGCGTGATGCCCGGATGCCGGGCCCCACCCACGGTGACCACCGGCAGCCTGCGGGCGCGCACGTCCGCCACCACCGGATCGCCCGGAGTGAGCGAGCAGAGCACGAAGCCGTCCACCAGCGCGCCGCGCACCAGCGAGTGCTCCGCATTGGCCTCGGCCGGAACCAGCAGCAGCGCCTGCCCGGCGTCCCCGATCGCGGTGGACAGGCCGCGCAGCAGGGACACCAGCCCCGGGTCGGAGAAGGCGTACGACAGGCTCTCGGTGAGCAGGAGGCCGATGGTTCCGGCCTGCCCCGTCCGCAGCGACCGGCCGGCCGGATCAGGGCCGGGATAGCCGAGTTCCCGTGCCAGCTCGAGGATCGCGAGCCGAGTGCTGGCGGACAGCTGGTCCGGCCGGTTGTAGGCGTTGGAGACCGTCATCCGGGAGACACCGGCAGCTCGCGCCACCGTGTCCAGAGTGACCCGCTCGGCCGGCACGGGACCCCCTTCGGGTCGTCATTGCGGGTAACTGTATCGTTAAAGAAGTGAGTCTCACCCAGGTCGCCCTGTTCATCGGATTCGCCGGCGCCACCATCGGAGTGATGGTGGTCTTCCCCCAGATCGCGCGGATCCTGCGCAATCCCGGGCTGTCCGGCGTCTCGGCGGCGGCCTGGTCGCTGACCAGCCTGGCCTGCATGACCTGGATGATCTACGGCCTGCGCACCCACTCCGCCCCGCAGGTGCCAGGAAACCTGTTGCTGGTCACCGGATCCGTGCTGATCGTCCTGCTCGCGCCGAACCGGGTCTCCCCCGGCCGTCGCGGCATCAGGCTGGCCGGCGTCGGCGGCACCGTGGCCGCAGCGGCGCTGCTGCTGCCCGCCCGGCAGGACGGCTACCTGGCGTTCGGCATCGGCCTGGTGTCCGCCTGGCCGCAGGTGTACGACTCGATCAGCACCTGGCGGGCCGGGCGGCTGTCCGGCGTCTCGCTGTCCGCGTGGGGGCTGCGGATCGCCTCGCAGGTGTGCTGGTTCAGCTACGCCCTGGCGACCGGTGACCGGCCGGTGCTGATCGCCACAGTGGCCATGATCAGCACTGCGCTCACCCTGATCCTGCTCGAGGCGTCCGCCCGGACCCGGGCCGCGCGGGCCGATCCGCGGCCGGTGGGTCAGCCCGGGGCGCGCATGGCCGGAGCCAGGTCGTAACCCACCACGACCGGCGCGTGGTCGCTCCAGCGCTCGGCGTAGCTCGCGGCGCGATCCACCTCGGCCTTGACGGCCAGGGCGGCCAGTCGGTGGTCGGCGAGCTGGTAATCGATCCGCCAGCCCGCGTCGTTGTCGAAGGCGCGGCCGCGCCAGGACCACCAGGTGTAGGGCCCGGGACCGTCCCCGGCGAGGCGGCGGTGCACGTCCACCCAGCCCTGCTCCTGCGTCAGCCGGTCCAGCCAGGCCCGCTCGTCGGGCAGGAAGCCGGCGTGGCTCAGGTTGCCCTTCCAGTTGTGCAGGTCCACCTCGCGGTGGGCCACGTTCAGGTCGCCGCAGACCAGCACGTGCCGGCCGTCGGCGCGCAGGTCCGCCAGCCGGGCCGTGATCGCCTCGAGGAAGGCGTACTTCTCGTCCTGCCGCGACGTCCCGGCCTCACCGGTGAAGGCGTACGCCGACGCCACGGTGAGCAGCCCGCCGCCGTCCAGCCGCAGGTCGGCCTCCACCCAGCGGCCGAAAGCCTCGGGGCAGCCGGGCAGGCCGGGCCGGGTACCGGCCGGGTTCGTCCGGGCGAGCACCGCCACCCCGGCCCGGCCCCGGGTCCCGGCCTCCTGGTGCACCCCGTACCAGCCCGGGCCGAGCACCCCGTACAGGTCCTCGTCGGTGGCCCGGACCTCTTGCAGGCAGAGCACATCCGGGCCCCGGGAATCGAGCCAGGCGCGCATCCCGCGCCGGCCGGCGGCCCTGATCCCGTTCACGTTCACGGTGGCGACGAGCAGCACCCGGCCATCCTCCCGCAGGTCGCCGCGCCGCGGGCGGTGCGCGCTGCGGGCCCGGGGGCCCGCTGGGGGGTAGGAATGGTGCATGGATCCCCTCCGCGACGCCCACGCCATCGCCACCGACCTCGAGGATCTCCGGCACCGCCTGCACCGGCACCCCGAGCTCGGCCTGGACCTGCCGTTCACCCAGAAGGCGGTGCTGGACGAGCTGGACGGCCTCGAGCTCGAGATCACCCCGGGCCGGTCGTGCACGTCGGTGACCGCGGTGCTGCGAGGTGGCCATCCGGGCGCGGGGGCCGACGGCGACCGGCCGGTCGTGCTGCTGCGCGGAGACATGGACGCGCTGCCGGTGCAGGAGCAGGCCGACGTCCCGTTCCGGTCCGCGGTGGACGGCGTGATGCACGCCTGCGGGCACGACCTGCACACCGCGATGCTGGTCGGGGCCGCCCGGATCCTGGCCACGCACCGGGACGAGCTGCCCGGTGACGTGGTGCTGATGTTCCAGCCCGGGGAGGAGGGCTTCGACGGGGCCGGGGCGATGATCGCGGACGGCGTGCTGACTGCCGCCGGGCGCCGCCCGGACGCCGCGTTCGCGCTGCACGTGATGAGCAACCTGACCCCGCGCGGCGTGGTCGCCTCGCGGCCCGGGGCGCTGATGGCCGCCAGCGACGGGGTCTTCGTCACCGTCCGCGGCCGGGGCGGGCACGGGTCGTCCCCGCACCTGGCCAGCGACCCGGTACCGGCCGCCTGCGAGATGGTGCTGGCCCTGCAGACCGCGATGACCCGCTCGGTGGACGCGTTCGCGCCCGCCGTGCTCACCGTCGGCGTGCTGCGGGCGGGGACGAAGCGCAACATCATCCCGGACACGGCCTCGTTCGAGGCCACCGTGCGGACCTTCGATCCCGCCGTGCGGGCCGTGATCAAGGACAGCGTCGAGCGGGTCTGCCGCGGGGTGGCCGCCGCGCACGGCGTCCAGGTCGAGGTGGACTACGTCGCGGAGTACCCGGTCACCGTCAACGACCGGGCCGAGGCGGACTTCGCGCTGGGCGTCGCGGGAGAGCTGTTCGAGCCGCACAGCGTGCTGCGGCTGGCGAACCCGATCGCCGGGTCGGAGGACTTCTCGCGGGTCATCGCGCAGGTGCCGGGGGCGATGCTGTTCCTCGGCGCGCTGGTCGGCGAGCAGGACCCGATGACCGCGCCGAGCAACCACTCCCCCCGGGCCGCCTTCGACGACGCCGCGCTGCCGGCCGGCGCCGCGCTCTACGCCGCGCTGGCCGCCCGACGGTTGGCCGGTGCCGGCGCCGATTCCGCGTGAGCCTCTGCCCGTTCAGGCAGCCTTGGGTGTGACGTCGACGGCAGGGCCCGCCGGCTGCGACCGCGTGGGTGACCATGGCGGGACGATCTGAACCCGGCACAGGGAGCCCGCCACGAAGGGGCAGTCGGCGGAACGGATGTCGCCAGAGGCTGAACTCGAGCCCGCGGCGGCTGTTGCGCGCCCGGGTTCGGAGGTCGCGCCGCCGCCGCCGGGCGGTCTGGCGGGGATCGTGGCGGGGTTGCCGGCGGGTGGCGGGAACGCGGCCACGGCCCGGCTGGCGGCGGCCGGCGCGGGTGACGCCCGCACAGGTGGCGAAGCGGGCGCGGGGGGTCCGCGGATGGGGGTGGCCGACCGGCTGGCCCGAGTCCGGGAACTGGTCGCGGTACCGCTGCTGCCGGCGGGCTGGACCGGGGCGAACCCGCCGTGGACGCCGGCCCTGACCCAGGACCTGCTCGCGCTGTTCGAGGCCGCCGGCCGGGACCTGCCCGACCTGCTCGCTCAGGCCGTCGCCGCAGGTCTGTGGCCGGCGGTGTGTGCCCACCTGCGCGACACCCCCACCGCCCAGGTCCGGTTGATCGATCTGATTCGCCCCCTCGCCGCCGACCCCTCCAGCCACGCCAGCCCGGCCGGCCGGCCCGGCCCGGTCGATCAGCCCGGCCCCGTCGATCAGCCCGGCCCGGTCGATCAGCCCGGCCCGGTCGATCAGCCCGGCCGGTCTCGCCGGATCCTGGACCAGGCCTTCTCGGAGAACCTCGCCCACCGGCTGCGCCACGCCACCCTGGCCGAGACCCGCCGGCGCAAGCCGGGCTGGTACCCGGTTGAGGACGACTCCCCCCTGCTCGACCCCGGAAACGATCTGACCCAGATCCGCCGCTACTGGACCACCGCCCTGCAGATTCTCCAACAGATGCAGGCCAGCCCCATCTCCGCCGTCCTCGTGGACCCGGGCGCCGATCAGGCCTGGCAGCAGGTCCAAGCCGCCGGCGGCATCACCGCCATGGGCCTGGCCGGCGCGGGCGCCGCCGCGGGCGCCGGGATCCGGCAGATCGAGGCACGGCAGGTTCCCGCCCGCGATCGAGTGATCGACGCCGAGTACCGGGTGATCCGGGAGGGACCCGGGCAACTCGGCAGCGGCATCGAAGGGCCTCCCGCCGCCGGCCCAGGACCGCTGGCCCACCCGGCCCTTCCGGCTGCTGCCCGCCCGGCCCCGCCGGCCCCGTCCCTGGCCCCGGCCAACCAGCCGATGCCGCCGCAGCCCAACTCCCAGACCCAGCAACCCCCGCTGGCCCTGCCCGTGCCCTTCCTGGACGCCGTCGGCGCGCCGACGCCCACCGCTACCCATACCGGTAACGGGAACGGCGGTAACGGAAACGGCGGTAACGGAAACGGCGGTAACGGAAACGGCGGCTCTGGGCGCCGCGGCGGACACCCCGGCGGCGGCGGAGCCGGCGGCGGCTCGGGCGGCGGCGACGGCCCCGAACCCCCGCCCGAGATCGGCCGGTCGAGGAGCATCCAGCTGCGGATGCCCCCGCTGATGGCAGGCGCCGATCCCGCGCTGGCGCGCGAGCACGCGCAGCAGACCCTCGACTACGTCTGGACCAAGCTCCCCGAGGAGTTCATGTGGGAGCGGGACCGGATCCACGAGGCCCTCTATCGGGCGGCGGCGCACGGGCTCAGCTGGGATGTCACGCCGATGGGCCGATACCTCGCCGGCCAGACGGGATTGGAGCATCCCGGCGAGACGCTGGCCGACCGGCTCACGGCCTTCGAGCGGCGAACCCCGACCCGGCTGGGCGCGGGCACCCTCGCTCCGGAGGAACCCGGGTCGCATCCCGCCCTGCGCCGCCCTGCGCCGATGCCGGCCGCCAACACCCGGATGCAGGGGCTGTTCCCCGTCCCCCTGCCGTCGATGCGGCCGGCCGGTCCCGACGACCCCCCGCAGCAGACGTCGCTCACCCAGCTGCCGAACCCCGACCTCGACGATCTCTCACCCGGTCAGGTGGAGCGCGTCGCTGCCACGATCCGCGCCGCGGCGCGCACGCTGCGCTGGGACGACGACGAGGACATACTCCGGTTCCTGCTCCAGCCTCTGGACGACGGAACCCCTGCCGAGGAGCTCGTCCGCGCCCTCGAGGCGGCCGTCGACGAAGCCACCTCGGACCTGCCCCAGGACCTCGACGCCCAGTTCATCGGCCAGGTCAGGTACGTCAATCAGCCGCGCCCCGACAGCGCGTTCAGCGCGCAGCTGGTCATGCTCCGCGACCGGATCGAGATCGTCAAGGAGATCCGCATCGAGGCCGCCGGGACGTTCGCCGGCCCGGGCCGGTTCCAGGCCATGCGCGACCGGCTGCTGGCCAGCGTGACCACCTACCTGAGCAACAAGTTCGTGGTCCGGATCGCCGCGTCCGACGGCTCGGTCAGCACCTATCCGATCGTCGTGCGGCTGGTGTCCAACCCCAGGGCGACGTACACCGTCTTCCTGATCGGCGGCGGACATGCCTGCCAGGTGGAGGATCCGGACGGGGCCAGGGTGGTGCTGGCACAGGTCAGCTCCACCGCCGGCTTCATCCCGGAGTACTCGACGGCCGGCCACCAGACCGGCGACGACACCATGGCGCACGAGATGGGCCACGTGATCCTCGGCGTCGACGACAACCAGCAGGACGAGGGTGGCCTGATGGGCGACGGAGTGGAGATCAGGCCGCAGGATTTCCTCTTCGTGCTCGAGCACATCCGGGACTGGTTCCCCGGGAGCGAGCTCAGCCTGGGGAAGCCGTAGCGGCTCGCTCGGCGGCCTCGATCACGTTGGCCAGCAACATGGCCCGGGTCATCGGCCCGACCCCGCCGGGCATCGGCGCGACCCACCCGGCAACCTCGGCCACGTCCGCGGCCAGGTCACCGACCAGGCGGGTCCGCCCGGCGGGCTCGTCGTCGACCCGGGTGATGCCGACGTCGAGCACCACCGCGCCGGGCTTGATCATGGCGGCCGTGACGATCCCCGGCACACCCGCCGCCGCGACCACGACGTCCGCCCGCCGGGTGTGCTCGGCCAGGTCCTTGGTGCCGGTGTGGCAGAGCGTCACGGTGGCGTTGACGCTGCGCCGGGTCAGCAGCAGGCCGAGCGGTCGGCCCACGGTGACCCCGCGGCCGATCACGCAGACCTGCCGCCCCGGCAGGTCGATGCCGTTGCGCCGCAACAGCTCCACGATCCCCCGCGGGGTGCACGGCAACGGCGAGGACAGCGGGGCGCTGACGTTGAGCACGAGCCGGCCCAGGTTGGTCGGGTGCAGGCCGTCGGCATCCTTGGCCGGATCCATCAGTTCGAGCACCGGATCGGCCAGCAGCGCCGGGGGCAGGGGCAGCTGGACGATGAACCCGGTGCAGCCGGGGTCGGCGTTCAGCGCCCGGACCGCGTCCTCGACCTCCGCCTGGCTCGCGGAGGCCGGCAGATCCACCCGGATGGACGCGATCCCGACCTCGGCGCAGTCCCGGTGCTTGCCGGCGACGTAGGCCTGGCTTCCGGGGTCGTCACCGACCAGGACGGTGCCCAGGCCCGGCGCGATACCCCGGGCCACCAGCGCCGAAACCCGTTCCCGCAGCTCGGATCGGATCTGCGCGGCGGTCACCCGCCCGTCGAGCTTTCGGGCCCGTCCGATCCGCCCGGCGGCCGCGGTCGCCCCGCTGGTTCCCGCCGTCACCAGGTCTCCAGTCCGTCGTACAGCGGGAAGTCGTGCGCCAGGCGGGTCACCCGCGCCCGCAGCGCCTCGGCGTCGCAGGCCGGCTGCAGGGCCGCGGCGATGATGTCGGCGACCTCGGTGAACTCGGCGTCGCCGAAGCCCCGGGTGGCCAGCGCCGGGGTGCCGATCCGCAGCCCCGAGGTCACCATCGGCGGGCGCGGGTCGAACGGCACCGCGTTGCGGTTCACCGTAATGCCGACGTCGTGCAGGCGGTCCTCCGCCTGCTTGCCGTCCAGGCTCGACTCGCGCAGATCGACCAGCATCAGGTGCACGTCGGTCCCGCCGGTGAGCACGGACACGCCGGCCGACGCGCAGTCCGGTGCGAGCAGCCGCTCGGCCAGCAGCCGGGCGCCGTGCAGGGTGCGCTCCTGCCGCTCAGCGAACTCGGGCGTGGCGGCCACCTTGAAGGCGGCGGCCTTGGCCGCGATCACATGCATCAGCGGCCCGCCCTGCTGGCCGGGGAAGACCGCGGAGTCGATCTTCTTCTGCAGGTCCTGCCCGCACAGGATCATGCCGCCGCGCGGCCCGGCGAGGGTCTTGTGCGTGGTGGACGTGGTCACGTGCGCGTGCGGGATCGGGCTCGGGTGCAGCCCGGCGGCGACCAGCCCGGAGAAGTGCGCCATGTCGACCATCAGGTAGGCGCCGACCTCGTCCGCGATCGCGCGGAAGGCCGGGAAGTCCAGCTGCCTCGGGTAGGCCGACCAGCCGGCGATGATCAGCTGCGGGCGGTGCTCCAGGGCCCGCTCCCGGACGATGTCCATGTCCAGCCGGAAGCTGGTCGGGTCCACGCCGTAGGCGCCGACCTGGTACAGGCGCCCGGAGAAATTGATCTTCATGCCGTGGGTCAGGTGCCCGCCGTGGGCCAGTTCCATGCCGAGGATCCGATCCCCGGCACTGATCAGGGCGTGCATCGCCGAGGCGTTCGCCTGCGCCCCGGAGTGCGGCTGGACGTTGGCGTGCTCGGCCCCGTAGAGCGCCTTGACCCGCTCGCGGGCCAGTTGCTCGGCGACGTCCACGTGCTCGCAGCCGCCGTAGTAGCGCCGCCCGGGGTACCCCTCGGCGTACTTGTTGGTCAGCACGCTGCCCTGGGCCTCCAGCACGGCCCGAGGCGCGAAGTTCTCGCTGGCGATCATCTCCAGGGTGTCCCGCTGCCTGGCGATCTCGGCGGCGAGTACAGCTGCGATCTCGGGGTCGACCTCGGCCAGAGGCCTGGTGGTGACCGCGACGGAGGAACTGGCAGCAGATGGGGAAGGCGTTGACTGGTCGAGCATCGGTGCTCCTCAGGACGCTGGGAAACTCCGCGCCGGGGCGAGACCGGCGCCTGGATCACTCGGCTGGGCAGGTACCTGGTGGGGCTGGTACTGCGATAGGCCGCAGGCGGGCCTGACACGGCCCGGGCCCAGGCGAACGACCCGAGGACGACGACCCTGCCGCTTCCCGGTGGTCACCCACCCGAACGCCAGTCACGGCACGCCAAGCCTATCAACGGCTCACCGTGGAGCACGGCACGGCGTGCGCTGCTACGAACAGCGACCATGTGATCACAAATGCGGGCGAAACTGGTTGCGTTGTGTCATCCCGAAGTTCGGGATCTGTTCAAGGTCACCCAGACGCAACGCCACGTGAGTACCGTGCGATATGTGATGTCGCCAGGCCGCCGCGGCCACGCCACCACCCGGCTCCCTGCCGGGACGGCGCGGATCGGGGCGCGCCGCCGTGCGGCCCGGGTGATCGGGCTGGCGCTGCTGGCGTCGATGGGGCTGCTGCCCGCCGTCGCCGACCTGGCCCAGGCTGCCACCCCGGTGTCCGCAGATCCCGCCCCCGGCAGCGTCCTGCGCCAGCCACCCGGCCAGGCCCGGCTGACCTTCGGGCGTCGGGTGGATCCGCGCGGCAGCACCCTGGACGTGACCGGCCCGACCGGTAGCGCGGACGCCGGGCCTGCCCTGATCGGCAACCGCTCCGTCGTCCAGCCGTTGCGTCGGGGACTGCCCGCCGGTCTCTACACGGTCACCTGGAACGTGCGGTTGACAAACGGGGAGCGCTCGAGCGGCGCCTACAGCTTCGGCATCCGGACGGTGGCGTCGCCCACGCCGACCCCGACAACACCCAGCCCCACCCCGACCCACACGCCGTCCCCCACCCCGACGACCGCGAGCCCCACGCCGACCCCCAGCGCCGCACCCAGCAGCGCCGTCCCGCTCCCGGTCCCGACGACCGAGACCCCCAGCCCGACCACGACCGCGCCGGCGGTCTCCGGCGGCGGCTTCGACACCGGGATCGGGACGCTGGCGCTGTGGCTGCTCGCGATCGTGCTGCCGGCGGGTGGCGGCCTGCTGGCCTGGTGGTGGTGGCGGGACCGGGATCGGCGGGCAGTGGCTCAGACGTCCCAGGTGGAGTACCCGCAGGAGCCGCGACTGCTCGGCCCGCAGGCTGCCGCGCCGACCATGGTGCAGCCCGGCGCACGTGGCCCGGTACCCGCCGCCGCGGGCGATACCGCGTGGTGGGTGAACGATCCCGCGGGCGAGGCTGCGGGAATCGCGCCCGGGCCGCGACCGTACTCACCGGCGCCGGGCACCTCGGGACCGGAATCCACCACCCAGGAGCTGGAGACGCCGGGCACCCCGCTCGGAGGCGACGATCCGCAGGCCCACCCGCCCGGGTGGGGTGAACCACCGCGATGAGCCACCCCTGCCGCCGGGCAGGGGTTGTGGCCGCGGCGGTGTGCACTGCCCCGCGTCGGGGGGCAGTGCACACCGCCGAGTGCCGAGCGGGTCAGCGTCGCCGGCCCGGGCGCAGCACCGCGAGCCGGGAGCGGTACTCGCTCTCGTCGATCTCGCCGCGTGCGAACCGTTCGCCCAGAACGGATTCCGCCGAACCGGCCCAGCCGCCCGGCCAGCCGCCGCGACCGACGCGGCGCCGGATCACGGTCGCGAACAGCAGCCAGATGATGAGGATCCAGAAGATCCAGAAGAGCGGGAAGAGCAGGAACCAGCCTCCGTGCCAGCCGCCGTCACCCCACGGACCGGGGTGCATCAGCGGTGTAGCCATGATCAGTGTCGCCATCGTGGCGTCCTCTCGTGCGATGCGGCCGCCGTTCGGCCCCACCTGACGAGCCTCGCCCCCAGGCAGGCTCCGGCGCGTCCCTCCGCAGGTGACACCGTCGCTGCTCCGCGGGCAGCAGCCCGGCTCAAGCAGTCCGGCTCAAGCAGTCCGGCTCAAGCAGTCCGGCTCAGGCCTTCTGGCTCAGGCGGTCCAGCCGGGACGGACCAGCCCCGACTCGTAGGCGGCCACCACCAGCTGGGCGCGGTCGCGGGCCCCGACCTTGGTCATGATCCGGCTGACGTGTGTCTTGGCGGTCAGCGGCGAGAGCACGAGCTGGACGGCGATCTCGTCGTTGGTCAGCCCCGCGGCGACCAGGGACAGCACCTCGCGCTCTCGCTCCGTCAGCCCGGCCAGCGCCGGCAGGGCCCTGCCCGGGTCGGGCTGGGCGGCGAAGTGCTCGACCAGCCGTCGGGTGGCTCCGGGCGACAGCAACGCGTCGCCGGCCGCGACGGCTCTCAGCGCGCGGACCAGCTCGGCCGGGTCGGTGTCCTTGACCAGGAAGCCGGAGGCACCGGACCGGATCGCCTCGAACACGTACTCGTCCAGCTCGAACGTGGTCAGGATCAGGACACGGACATCGGGCAGGCATCCCTCGGCGCACAGCGTCCGGGTGGCGGTCAGCCCGTCGCTGCCCGGCATCCGGATGTCCATCAGCACGACGTCGGGACGGGTCGTGCGCGCCTCGGCCACGGCGGCGTCACCGTCGCCCGCCTCGCCGACCACCTCGAAGTCCGGCTCGGCCTCCAGCAGGGCGCGGAAGCCGGCCCGCACCAGCGCCTGATCGTCGACCAGCAGGACCCGGATCACGCCCGCTCGCCCGCCCGCTCCGCCTCGGCTGCCTCGCCCGGCGCCCCGGCCGCTGCCGGCCAGAGGCCGGGTGGGCGGACCGGGAGCACGGCCCGGACGCGCCAACCCTCGGTGCCCGGCTGCGGCAGGGGCCCGGCGACGACAGCACCGCCCAGGGCAGCGACCCGCTCGCGCATGCCGACCAGGCCTCGGCCGCCGGACGTTGCGGCCAGGACGAGGTCGTCGGGAACGGCGTCCTCGTCAGGGCCCGAACGGTCGCGGCCGGTCCGGCGCGCCGGACCGGGATCGACCACGGTCACGATCAGCTGCTCCCCGTCACGGGTCAGGTCGATGTCAGCGCGGGTCGCGACCGAGTGCTGGGACACGTTGGTCAGGGCTTCCTGGACGACCCGGTACGCCGCCTGGTCGACCGCGCTCGGCAGCGGTCCGGGCGTTCCGGTCACCGCGACCAGCAGGCCGGCACCGTCCCACTGGTCGGCCAGCGCGCCGAGGCCGCCCAGCCCGGGCGCGGGGCTGCGGGGCGCGGGCTC
Organism: uncultured Actinomycetota bacterium; assembly: GCA_963740575.1. Classification (GTDB taxonomy): domain Bacteria; phylum Actinomycetota; class Actinomycetes; order Actinomycetales; family Kineosporiaceae; genus CAVUET01. The sequence continues at coordinate 1,704,924 of CAVUET010000003.1, forward strand.
GTCCTCCGCCCGCAGCAGGGCGAGCGCGCTGCGCAGTTCGGTGAGCGCCTCGCCGCTGGCATCCCGGATCGCGGCGAGCGCGGCGCGGGCCTCCTCGGCGGCAGCCCGCCCGCCGCCGTCCAGCAGGTGCAGGGCGACACCGGCCCGAACGCTGATCAGCGAGATCTGGTGCGCGACCCCGTCGTGCAGGTCCCGGGCGATCTGCAGGCGCTCCTCACCGGCCTGCCGGCGGCGCTCCTCGGCCCGGGCCCGGGCCCAGACCGCGGCAGCCTCACGCCGTCCCCGGACCGCCTCGGCCAGGGCGAGCAGGACGGCGGCCCAGATGGCGAATCCCAGCCCGGACATGATCGGCAGCGGGCGCACGCCGAGCCGGGACAACAGCAGGGCGGCCACCCAGCCCGCCGCGGCGATCAGCCAGGCCTCCGACCGGCGACCGGCCTGGATCGCGATCACCAGGGCGATGGCCGCCGAGAGCACGATCGGCCCGAAGACGTAGCCGATCGCCACGTACGCCGATGCCGCGGCGACCGCGATGATCGCGGTCAGCACGTGCCGGCCAGGGATGGCCAGGGCGACCGGGCCGACCAAGACCAGGACGGCGGCGAGCACGTCGGGCGTGAGCCGCCCGCTCTGCCCGTGCCAGCCTGCACCCAACGTGCCGAAGATCTGGATCAGCGCCACCGGCACCGCCAGCAGCCAGCGCACCCGAGGACCGCGACCGCCGTCCGCCCCGGCCACCCGGGTGTCCGGCGATCCGGTCCGGTGCCACCGCGCCCAGCGCGGTCCGCCCGCTACCGGCGCGGGCACCAGCGGGCCCGATTCGTGCACGACTCCACGCTAACGGCTCCCGCCCCGATGGCATGGGCGGCGCGTCCGGTGGCCGTGTCGGGCGGCGCCTGGCCTCGGCCGACAGCGCGGGCCAGGGGTGCCTCAGCCGATCGCCCGCTGCAGGTTCTCGTCCAGCGCGGCGAGGAAGTCCTCGGTGGTCAGCCAGGGCTGCTCGGGGCCGATCAGCAGGGCGAGGTCCTTGGTCATCCTGCCGCTCTCCACGGTCCGGACGCAGACCTGCTCGAGAGTCTCCGCGAAGCCGATGACCTCCGGCGTGGAGTCCAGCTTGCCGCGGTGCTTCAGCCCGCCGGTCCAGGCGAAGATGGACGCGATCGGGTTGGTCGAGGTCGGCTTGCCCTGCTGGTGCATCCGGTAGTGCCGGGTGACGGTCCCGTGGGCGGCCTCGGCCTCGACGGTCCGGCCGTCCGGGGTCATCAGCACCGACGTCATCAGCCCGAGCGAGCCGTAGCCCTGGGCGATGGTGTCGGACTGGACGTCGCCGTCGTAGTTCTTGCAGGCCCAGACATAACCGCCCTCCCACTTCAGCGCAGCGGCCACCATGTCGTCGATCAGCCGGTGCTCGTAGGTCAGCCCGGCGGCCTCGAAGTCGGCCTTGTACTCCTTCTCGTAGATCTCGGCGAAGACATCCTTGAACATGCCGTCGTAGGCCTTGAGGATCGTGTTCTTCGTGGACAGGTAGACCGGGTAACCGCGCTGCAGCCCGTAGGCCAGCGAGGCGTGCGCGAAGTCCTCGATCGAGCGGCGGAAGTTGTACATGCCCATCACGACCCCGCCGTCCTCGGGCATCTGGGCGATCTCGAACTCGACCGGCGCGGAGCCGTCCGCGGGCGTGTAGGTCATGGTCACCGTGCCCGCCCCGGGCACCTTGAAGTCGGTGGCCTTGTACTGGTCGGCGTGCGCGTGACGGCCGACCACGATCGGCTTGGTCCAGCCAGGCACCAGTCGGGGCACGTTCGAGATCACGATCGGCTCGCGGAAGATCACCCCGCCGAGGATGTTGCGGATGGTGCCGTTCGGCGAGCGCCACATCTGCTTCAGCCCGAACTCGGCCACCCGGGCCTCGTCCGGGGTGATGGTGGCGCACTTGACTCCCACCCCGTGCTGCTGGATGGCGTGCGCGGCGTCGATGGTGACCTGGTCGTCGGTGGCATCCCGCTGCTGGATGGACAGGTCGTAGTAGCGCAGGTCGACATCCAGGTAGGGGTGGATCAGGCGGTCCTTGATGAACTGCCAGATGATCCGGGTCATCTCGTCGCCGTCGAGCTCGACCACGGGACCGGCAACCTTGATCTTGGCCACGATTCTCCTCACGAGTGTCTTGACATCAAGATACCGGATGCCTGCCCGCCGGCGCGAGTACCGGCAGCCTCCGTGCCCGCAGCCTAACCGCCGCGGCGCTGCGCATCCGCCGGCCGGGAGGGCTGGATCAAACCGGCACAGACAGGACACAGTGGTGACCTGTACGCCACGATCACCCCACCACGATCACCCCACCACGATCACTCCGCGCCGGGAGGCTCGAGATGGCCGACACCGACCCACCCGCGATCCCGACCCTGCAGGCACGGCTCGCGAGCGAGTTCGTCGGCACGTTCTGGCTGGTCCTCGGCGGGTGCGGCACTGCCGTCCTGGCGGCGGCCTTCCCCGACGTCGGCGTGGGTCTGCTGGGCGTCGCGCTGGCCTTCGGACTCACCGTGCTGACCATGGCGTACGCGGTCGGGCATGTCTCCGGCGCGCACTTCAACCCCGCGGTGACGATCGGCCTGGCGATGGGCAGCCGGTTCAACTGGCGGACGGTGCCGCACTACGTCGTCGCGCAACTGCTCGGCGCGACCGTGGCCGCGACCGTCCTGTTCATCGTGGCCAGCGGGAAGGACGGCTTCAACGCGCAGGCGTCGGGCTTCGCGGCCAACGGGTACGGCGACCACTCCCCCGGCGGCTACTCGCTGCTCGCGGCGCTGATCATCGAGGTCGTGCTGACCGCGTTCTTCCTGTACGTGATCCTCGGCGCCACCGACGGGCGGGCGCCCGCCGGCTTCGCGCCGATCGCGATCGGGCTGGCGTTGACCCTGATCCACCTGATCTCGATCCCGGTGACGAACACGTCGGTCAACCCCGCGCGCTCGACCGGTGTCGCGTTCTTCGCCGGCAGCTGGGCGCTCGGCCAGCTGTGGCTGTTCTGGGTTGCGCCGATCGCCGGCGCCCTGATCGCGGGGGCCACCTACCGGATCATCACCGGGGAGCAGCTCATCACGCCGATCGAGGGCGAACTGCGCGCACCGTCCTGATCCGCCGTCACGCCCAGCCGGGGTCGCGGCCGGCGAAACCGATCAGCCGGTCCAGCGCCGGTGCGTCGGCGGGCACGGCCACCTCGGCGGCGAAGTACCCGCCGTCGCCCCGGTACTCGGGCGCGATCATCCCCGCGAAGAAGTCCAGCGCGGCCTGGGATGCCGCAGCCGGCGGGTCCCAGTCGCGGCCGGTCGCCCGGGCCAGGTCCCAGCCGTGCACGACGTACTCCCCCAGCACCATCCCGATCGCGGACGGCCCGGACATCCGGGCCTGGGACATCGCCACGTCCCGCTGCTGCACGCCGCCGCGCACCGCGGTCACCAGCGCCGAGGCGCAGTCACGGACGACCTGGCCGAGGTCACGATCGTCGTCCGCGGCGCGGTAGGCCAGCGGGTCGGGGCGGGTGGTGAGGCGGTCCGGGTCGGTGAACGCCGCCGCGAAGAACTGCAACCAGCCGAGCACGTGGTCGAGCAGCGCGGCGGCGTCGAAATCGGGGCAGGGGGTCGGCCGGGTCAGGTCCTGCGGGCCGATCCCTGCCACCAAGTCGGCGAGCCCGTCCAGGACCGGCGCCAGCAGGGCGACGACGGGTTCCGGCTCGGCGGCGAGCAGGTCGGGGGCAGGTACCGGGAAGAGGGGCAGCTGCGCGTCGGTCGAGGTCATGACCGGCACGCTAGCCCGCCGCGCAGCGCGGGAATTGAACAAGCGCGACATCCGTGCTCGACGTTCGGGACTGACGGTTCGGGCCGGAACGTTCGGCGTTGATCGTCTGGGCGGGCCGCCGTCGGACGCGGTGGGTACGGTGGCGAGGTGCCCGTCCATCAGCCGCTGCCGATCGATCAGGATGCCCGGGGCATCGTCGACCCCGCGGCCATGCGCGAGGTGGCGACGCTGAACCGCTACCCCGCGGGGCCCGAACTGGACGGGCTGGTCGACCGGTTCTGGGCGGTCACGTGGGTCCTGCCGGACGGGGCGGAACATGTCCAGCAGGTGCTCACCCATCCCGCCGGCAACCTCTCGGTCGGGGTGTCCGAGCCCCGCCCCGGCGCCCGCCCCGGACCCGTCCGGGGGACGGCCCACGGCGTGGCCCGGCGGCTGGTCCGCCGCCGCCTGACCGGGACCGGGTGGAACGTGGCGGCGATGACGTCCCCGGGCGGCCTCGGCGCGATCCTCACCGTCCCGGCCAACAGCGTCACCGATCGGGCCGTGCCGCTGGCCGAGGTGCTCGGGCCGGCCGGCCATGGTCTGGTCGCCGAGATCGCCGCCGCGCGGCCCGGCCCGCCGGCCGGACCGGATGCCGAGCGGAGGAGCGGATGTCGAGTCGGAGGTGGAGCCGATCCGCGTGCACCTGCTGCGGTGCCGCCTGGTGCGGGCGGTCGAGGCGGCCGGGCCGGCCCGGGTGGCCGCGGCCCGCGACGTCGGCAGGCTGGCCGAGGTGGCCCGCCACGATCCGGGGATCCGGCGGGTCGAGGACCTGGCCGCGGCAGCGGGCAGCACGCCGCGGACGCTGCAGCGGATGTTCGCCGAGTACGCCGGGGTCAGCCCGACCTGGGTGCTGCGGCGCTACCGCATCCTCGAGGCCACCCAGCGGGCGCACGAGGCCGGCGGGAGCCGGTGGGCCGAACTCGCCGCGCAACTCGGCTACGCCGACCAAGCCCACCTGGTCCGGGACTTCCGCGCGCACCTCGGCATCACGCCGGCTGCGTACGCCGCCCGGCAGCGGCGGCTCAGCACCGGCCCCCTTACGGCTGATGTGTGATGCCCGGGCCTGGCCTGGCGGCGAGATTGACGAAGATGCGCTGATCAGCGCTGGTGGCCGCATCTTTGTCCAGCTCGCCGATGCCGTTCCATCTCACTGTCTTAGTAGGGGGCACCGGCTGACCAGCGACGTCAGAGCGAGGCGACGTCCGAGGCCTTGCTCCGGACCGCCTCGGCGGCGGCGCGCAGGCCGGTCAGCTCGGTCTCGGTCAGGTCCCGCTCGACGATCTTGCGGATCCCGCTCGCGCCGATCTCGGCCTCCACCCCGAGGTACACACCGTCGATCCCGTACTGGCCCTCCAGCCACGCGCAGACCGGCATCACGGCGCCGGAGTCCTCGGCCACCGCGCGGGCCATCCGGGCCGCGGCGGCGGACGGGGCGTAGAACGCCGAGCCGCTCTTGAGCAGGGCGACCACCTCGGCGCCACCGTTGCGGGTGCGAGCGACCAGTTCCTCGACGGTGCCCGCGTCCATCAGGCGGCCCAACGGCTGGCCGTTCACCGTGCATGCGCTGGGCACCGGCACCATGGTGTCGCCGTGCGAGCCCAGGGTCAGCGTCTTCACCGCGCCGACCGGCACGGCGAGCTTCTCGGCCACGAAGTAGGAGAACCGGGCGGTGTCGAGCATCCCCGCCTGGCCGATCACCCTCTGGTGCGGGAACCCGCTGGCGAGCTGCGCCAGGGTGGTCATCTCGTCCAGGGGGTTCGACACCACGATGACCACCGCGTCGGGCGCGTGCCGCGCCACGCTCTCGGCCACCCCGCGGACGATGCCGCCGTTGACCCCGAGCAGGTCCATCCGGCTCATCCCGGGCTTGCGCGGCAGACCCGCCGTGATCACCACGACATCGGAGCCGGCGATCACCTCGTACCCGGAGCCGTCGGTGCCCGTGGTCCTGCCGATCACCTGGGTCTCGAAGCCCTCGATCGGCCGGGACTGGTTCAGGTCCAGCGCCAGACCCTCGGCCCAGCCGTCCCGGATGTCGGTCAGCACGACCTTCTCGAAGATGTCGTACTCGGCCAGTCGCTGCGCGGTGGTGGAGCCGTAGAAGCCGGCCCCGACGACGGTCACCGTGCCCTTGCGCGCCATTGCGGTCCTCTCCTGGTGGGCGGACGTCGCAGCTACTCGCGACGAGAGTGAGTCCGCTCCGAGGCTACCCAGCAGCCCGATCGCCGGTCGCCCCGGGGAGTGTGTGGCAACTCACGCGAGAGCCGAACATGGGAGTGCCCTCACCGGTCAACTCGGCGAGTGCCATGCCACGCCCGGCCAGCGCGAGGATCAATGCCTCCGCCGGGCCGCGCACCACGGGCCCGTCCCCGAGGGACCAGTCCAGATCGGCAGCTTCGAGGCGCAGCCCCACGCGCCGCTCACGAGCCCTCAGGGCCGGATCGTCGGACAGGGTCGCGAGCACCGCCATGAGGACCTCGTCCGGGTAGGTGCAGGGCAGGCCCAGTGGCCGGCGGATGTCCTGACTGTGGATCACCAGGTCGTCCAGGACGTGTTCGGGCCTGCGGCGCAGCGGCGTGCTGCGCCTGTCGACGGCCGCCCGGAAGGCGGCGATCAGCTCGGGCTCGGGGACGCTCCCCCGCCGGACAGCATCCCGCTCGATCATCAGGGTCAGGTCGAACCGAGCCCGGATCAGATCACCGAGACCGCCCAGCCCGGAGAACCGCTCCGGCAGGATCGGGTGCGCGACCACGTCGCGGATCCGCCAGGGCTCGCACAGGCTCGGGGCGTCCCAGTCGCTCAGGGGCCACGTTCTCGAACTGGTCGATGCCCCCGGGTCGGTCCGTCGCGTCAGGGGTTGCCCAACTCGTCCCGCTCCTGCGCCGTGGCCGAGCGGATCACCAGCCGGGTCCAGGCACCGAGGTAGACGCGGGCGTCGTCGGGCAGCTCGGTGCGCTGCCCGGGCACCACCGGGGTATCCGGCAGCGGCGCCCCGGCGGTCCCGATGTAGCTGCCGTTGGCCGACTGCAGGTCCTCCAGCCACCAGCGCTGGCCGTCGGTGGTCAGCTGTGCGTGCCGCCGGGACACCCCGGTGTCGGCGCCGCAGTCGATCTGCGGGTGGATGTTGCGGCTGGCGGAACGGCGCCCGATCAGCAGGCTGGTGCCGCGCAGGCCGACCACCACCGGCATGCCGGGCGACGGGCAGGGCTCGCTGACCTCCTGCGCCGCGTGCCAGTCGGGGTCGACCCAGACCTCGGCCACCCAGTCCACCGGACCGGTGTGCGGCGCCCCGGGCGGGGTCGCCGACGGGCCCGGCCCGGGCGACGGCAGGGGCGGCGGCCCCGGGGACGGGGACGGGGACGGCGGGACGGGGGCGGCGGGCGCGGGGGTGGCCCCGGACGGGTCACCCGCGGCCGGGCTCGCACCCGGATCCCCGCTCGCGGACGGCAGGGCCTCGGGGCGAGGCAGCTGCCCGGTGGTGAAGTCGTAGCCGCAGTCCTCGCAGAACAGCGCTCCGGGCAGGGACTCCGCTCCGCAATGCGGGCAGGCCCGCCCGGCGGGAGCGCCGGACGGCGCGTCCAGGTCCAGCACCGAGGCGCCGGCCGGGGCTGCGGCGCCCGACGGGGATCCGGCCGCAGCGGAGTCCGCAGGCGCTGAGCCTACGGGTGCGGAGCCCGCCGGTGCCGCTCCGGCCGGTTTGGATCCGGCCGGGTCGGATCCGGCCGGGTCGGATCCGGCATTGCCGTCCGCCGGGCCCCCCGCGATCGGAGCCCCGCACACGTCGCAGTAGTCGTCGGCTTCGGATCGGTGCCCGCTGGGGCAGGTGCTCGTCACCGCTTGACCCTCGTCGTCTTGGTCGAACTCGGTGTCCAGCGCCATCTCGTCGAGCTTGTCCACGTCACGCCGCAGTCGAACCGTACCGGTGCCCTGGTCCTCGATGTCGACCACCTTCCGCAGCCGGGACGTGGCCTCGTCGTTGCCCGGTCTGCGCGGCGAGCTGGACCGCCCGCCCGAGCTTGACCGTCGCGGTGGCCTCGTCGCCGGCGGCCTTGGCTGCCAGGCCCTCCTGGATGGCCTCGGCCAGCTCGGCCTGCCCGGTGTAGTGCGCCACCGCCGGGTTGATCCGGGTGGTCAGCGTGTCGTCGTCCGACCACAGCGCCTTGACCAGGCCCTGGGCGACCACCTGGTCGCCGACCGCGAGCTGGACCCGGGCGGCCAGCTGCTCCTGATCCGACCGGCTTGGCCGCCAGCCGGACCGCCACGTGGTAGTCGCGCGACTCGTCGCCCCACGCGCCGGTCGGGTACTCGCCGGTCAGCGCGTTGACCTCGCGGCCGGCGCGCGCTGAGGTCCTCGACGGTCGGGGCGACCTGGCGGACGAAGAGAACCTGTGCGCCCTGCGGCGCCCAGACCCGAAGGCTCGCGTCCGGCACGCCGCGGCCCATCGCCCGCGCGCATCAGGTCCTCGAACGTCGGCGGCCATCTCGGCGGCGCTCGGGATCAGGTCGACGGTGCCGAGCAGGGCGGTCGCGATCCCGCGCAACTCGTCGACGTCCCAGTCCGCGCCGACGCCGCGGCAGTCGCACTGGAACACCTCGGAGGCGTCCCGGACCGACGCGGCAAGCGTCTGCGGCGTCTCGCTCTGGTTCTGGCCGTCGGTGAGCAGGATCGCGTGCCGCTGGGTCGCGGACGGGACGGAGCCGAACAGCCGGGTGGCCAGCCGCAGCCACGAGCCGATCGCGGTGCCGCCGCCGGCGGCCAGCCGGGCCACGGCCTGCTTGGCGGCCTGTCTCGCGCCGGGCTCCATCAGCACCATGGCCGAGCGCGCGTTCGGGAACGGGAAGAGACGGTCCGCGCCGTCGGTGCCGGCGATCACCGCGAACCAGGTGCCGTCGAGGATCTGGTCGATGGCGGCGGCGGCGGCCACGCGCGCGGCCTTGATCTTGTCCCCGGCCATCGACCCCGAGGTGTCGATGATGACGATCTCGGCCGCGTCGCCCTCGGACCCGCGACCCGCCTCGCCCGCACCGGCGCAGGTGACCGTGACGATGGCGTGCACGTCGGTGCCGCCGTCGGGCAGGAACTCGTTCTGGTAGACGTCAGCGGAGAACTCGGCCATCTGGGTCCTTTCCTGTCACGATCCCGACGTCGACCGGCGCACAGCGTGTCAGCCGATCCGGGCCAGCGCCACGGTGATGTTGTCGTGCCCGCCCTGCTCGTTGGCCCAGGTCGACCAGCGCGCCGGCGATCGCCGCCGGCGCGTCGCCCACCCGCGCCGCGCGTGCCGCGACAGCAGCTCGTGCAGCTCCTCGGCTGGCAGAGCAGTAGTTCCACAGCCCGTCCGAGCAGACGCAGTACCCAGCCCGGGTCCGTCGAGCTCCGCCGTGGCCACCCGCGGTATCGGGTCCGGCGCGTCGATCCCCAGCCAGCGGGTGATGGCGTGGGCCTGCGGTGCGTGCTCGGCCTCCTCGCGGGTGGCGCCGAGGCGCATCTGCTCGGTCGCCCAGGAGTCGTCGACGGACAGCTGGACAGCGGTCCCGGCGTCGGGCAGCCAGTAGGCGCGGCTGTCGCCGACCCAGCCGCTCACCAGCAGGCCGTCCTCCACGACCGCCGCGACGAAGGTGCAGGACGGCGGGTTGCCGCGGGGCGGGTCCCCGGCCGAGGCGACGACCTGACCGTGCGCGGCGCGCGCGGCGGCCTGAGCCCTGCGATCAGTCCCGGCCCGGCCGGTGCTGTCGGACTGGGTCACCTGCGAGCCGGTACTCCCGGACGCGGGCTCTGCCGGGTCGGGCATCTGCCGGGTCGGGCCGCCGGTCGGGCTCGCCGGGTCGGGCTCTGCCGGGTCGGACTGGGCCGGCGCGGGTCCGCCAGCGCCACCTGCTCGAGCCCGGCGAGGCGTCCCGGGCGGCCCGCACCGCCGCCAGGCTGGCGACGTCGGAGTCGGTGGACGAGGACACCCCGTCGCAGACCACCAGCGCCGCGAAGCTGCCCGGCGCCGGCCATCGCCGCCAGGGCCACCGCGTCCTCGTTGCGCGCGTGGCGCATGCCGCGGTCGCAGACCGCCGCCGACCCAGCCGGCCGGCTGCTCGCACCCAGTGGTCGCGCGGGCTTCGGCGCTTGGCGCACCGCACTCGCTGCAGTAGCCGTCCTCGGCCACCGCACCGCCGCACTGCGGGCAGCGCGTGATCACGGCGGTCAGGTCCGTCGACGCGATCAGGACCTGGCCGTCGTCAGCTGCCGGGCGCCTGCTCCGCCGCGGCAGCGGTTCCCGCATCCGAGGCGTTCGGCGCATCCGATCCCTGCTGCGCCGATCCCGGCTGCGCATCCGATGCCGTCAACGGCGCCCCGCAGCTCTCGCAGAACAGTTCGTCCGCGGCCACCGGCGCGTGGCAGACGGGGCACTCGGTCGCCTGCAGCACCGCCGCTCACCGGATCGTCCAGCGCCGGACCCGGTTGGCGGCGTCGACCAGGCGCACCCGCTCGTCCGGATCGTGTGGCATCCCGGCGAGGTCCGCGGTAGGCCGCCTCCAGCGCGTCCCGCAGCGGCCGCTCGGTGGCCGGGTGGCCGGCGATCGTCAGCCCGGACTGCGGGCCGGTCGTGAGCACGGTCCGCAGGGCCACGTCGAGGACGTTCGTGGTCAGCCTGGCCCGGTCGGTCGGGTCGATGGCGACGCCGTCGATGCTGCGCATCGCCTCCGCCAGACTGGCCAGGTCCCGGCCGGCCCCGGCCAGCAGCCCGGCCCGCTGCCGGCGCGCCTCGACGAAGGCCCGGCTGGTGGGCGGGACCAGGTCCAGCGCGGCCAGCGCGCCGTCCAGGTCGCCGCGCGCCGGACCGGATCCGGGCCAGCCCGAACGCCGCCGGAGCGGTGTAGTTGGCGTCGGTGCGGGCGCAGACCAGGTACAGCGCCTCGGCGACGTCGTGCTCGCCGCTCAGCTCGCAGGCGAGCGCGAGCGCGAGCTTGGGTGCCAGCTCGCCGGGCACCTGGCCGTAGACCGCGTTGAACGGCCGCCCTGGCAGCGGTCGAGTCGTTCTTGGACAGCGCGGCCAGGCCGGACATCCAGACGGCGCGCCACTCCCAGGGGTCGTCGCCGAGCACCTGCGGCGATGGTGGCGTCCGCGACGTCGTAGCGCGCGGCGGCCAGCGCGGTGCGGATCCGGTCCAGCCGGACCTCGACCGTGGTCTCCGGACGCGCCGTCCAGGGCCTCCAGCCGCGCCTTCGGCTCGCTCACGCTGAGCGCCGCCAGCCAGGCGGCCATCGGGTCGCCGGCGTCGACCTTGCAGCGCGGGCAGGTGATCCCAGTCCAGGGTGTCGGTGGCGACCACCGGCGCCTCGAAGAGCACCGACGCCGCGGAGTGCAGGGCGACGCCGGACCCGGGCCGATCCGCCGCGACGATCTCGCGCAGCACGCCGAGCAGCTGCACGCGCAGCTCGTCGGCGGACTGGAACCGGTCCGCCGGGTCGGGTGCGCAGGCCTTGACCAGCAGCCGGTAGAGCGAGTCGTAGCGCTGGAAGAGCGGCGATGTCGGCGACCGGCGGCAGCGTCGCGACGTAACGTGGTCTGGTAGCCGCGGAACTCCATCGCCAGCACCGGCAGGGTGCGGCCGATGGTGTAGATGTCGGAGGCGACTGACGGGCCCGACGTCCGGCACCTCGGGCGCCTGGTAGCCGACCGTGCCGTAGATCGGCCGAGTCCAGGTCGCCGATCCGGCGCACGCCGCCGAGGTCGATCAGCTTGACCGCGTCGCCGGCCTGGATGATGTTGTCCGGCTTGAAGTCGCAGTAGAGCAGGCTGCAGGTCGTGCAGGTACTGGAACGCGGGCAGGATCTCGATGATGTAGGCGATCGCCTGGTCGACCGGGATGCGGGTCGTACCGGCCGCGGTTGGCCACCATCCGGTCCTTGAGGATCGCCTTCAGCGAGGTGCCGCCGACGTACTCCATCACGATGTAGCCGGCGCCGTCGGTGCGGTCACGAAGTTGTAGATCTCGACGATCAGCGGGTGCTCGACCTGGGCCAGGAACTGCCGCTCGGCGACCGCCGCGGCGTAGGCGTCCGGCGTCGCCGGCGTTGAGCAGGCCCTTGAGCACCACCCAGCGGTCGGACACGTTGCGGTCCCTGGCCAGGTAGATCCAGCCCAGGCCGCCGTGCGCCAGGCAGCCGGCCACCTCGTACTGGCCGCCGCGACCAGGTCGCCGGCGTCCAGCTTCGGGGTGAACGAGAACGGCGTGCGGCACTTGGGGCAGAAGCCCTCGGTGCGTCCCGGGCTGGCCGTCGCGTGACCGCCCGACCGGCGGCGCCGCATGCCGGGCAGAAGCGCCGGTCCTCCGGCACCTCGGCGTGGGCCATGATGGCTTGCTCGGGGTCGATCACCGGGGCCGGCGGGATGCTGGTCAGCCCGGCGCCCAGGCGCGATCCGCGCAGCCGGGTGGAGGCCGTGGACAGCCGTCGGGTGGCCCGGGATCCGGGCGCGATCCGCTGCGAGCCGATCGGCGCGGTGGCGATCCGGTTGGACGAGGAGGTGGCCCGGGACCTGGTCGACGAGGCCCCGCCGACGGCTGAGCCGGACGCACTGGCGCCACCGGACGCACTGGCGCCACCGGACGCACCGCCGGACACAGCCGCACCGGGCGGGATGGCGCCGGTCGGCGCAGTCAGCGGCGTGGCGGCGGGCGGGGCGTCCGCGGGCGATCCGCAGACGTCGCAGTAGCCGTCCTGGATGGTCCCCGTGCAGCCGGGCTGGCCGCAGGGCTGGGTCACCGGACTGGTCATGAAGTCGCTCCTGTGGCCGGTGGCGGAGTTCGGACGAGCACCTGGTAGCGGGTGACGAGGGTTCGGGCCGAGTCGAGGTCGCACGGTACGGCCTGCACCGCGGACCGGGCGAACTGGCCCGCGGTCTGCACCTCGTGGTCGGCGTCGCGACCGGTGCGGGCTGCCATCACCCGGTAGGCGTCCAGCCGCCCGCGCAACTCGTCCCGTTCGGTCAGCGGCGCCGAGTAGGTCGACTCGACCAGGTCCATGGCCCGGGACACGTCGCTGAGGCGGGTCAGGTAGGCGTCCAGCCCCTGGCGCTGCGTCGGTACCGGGCCGAGCGCGGACGGCTCGGGCACGGCCAGCCTCGGTGCGATGGCGATCTCCCGGACACAGCGGTCGGCGAGCGCCCGCAACCCGGTCTCGCGGTGCTCCAGCGCGGCCAGCTCGTTCATCGCTCTGACCCGGTCGCGGACCAGACCCGCCGCCTCCCGGTCCCGGTCGCGATCGCGCTGCTGGCGGGTCGCGGTGGACACGATCAGGTCGCGCTCGGCCCGGGCGGCGTCCGCCTCCAGCACGGTCAGGGTCCCGGACACGTCACCGCCGCGGGCCGCGCTCCCGCTGAGTGCGTCCAGCCGCTGGGCCAGCCGCTCGACCAGCCGCAGGGAGCCGGGCTCCTGCTCGGCCAGCGCCCGCAACCGCTCCATCCCCGCCCGCAGCGCGCTGACCCGCAGCGCCGCGTCGGCGGCGCGTGGGTCGAAGGACAGCCGGGCCCGCAGCTGCGCGGCCAGCGCGTCGGACAGCCGGCAGGCGTCCACCAGCGAGACACCCAGCCCGCCGAGTCCGCCGCCGAGCCCACCCAGGCCGCCGATCGCTCCGCCCGTCAGGCCCGGACCGGCGCCGGGCGACGCCCCGTCCAGCCGCCCCCAGATCAGTTGCGAGATCCGTTCCCGGACAAGCTGATCGGCGCGGCCGGAGTCCCAGGCCTGGACCAGCTGGGCGTACCGGTCGCTGACCGCCTGCCAGAGCGCCATCGAGAGCGTGACGTCGGCGGTGTAGCTGTCCGGGTCGGTCGCCGCCTGCGCCGCCTCGTCCAACCGGTCCAGCTCGCCGCGCCGGCCGTCGCGCCACAGGCCCAGCGCGGCCAGGTAGGTGCGCACGGAGTCGACCGGTGCGGCCTGGCCGAGCCGGCCGGGAGCCGCGGGGGCGAGCACCATCCCGCTGCCGGGGTTCGAGGTCGACTGTGCCGTCATCTGTGTGCCGTCATCTGTGTGCCGTCATCTGTGCGCCGTCATCCGTGCGCCGTCACCGCAGCGGGGGCAGGCCCGGCCGGAACCTCACGGCTGCCGGCCGTAGACCGGTTGGGGTGGAGTGCCCGGCCGCCCGAGCGGCCCGGCCAGCCACTTGGCGTACTCCTTCTGCCAGGTGCCGTCGTTCTCCAGCCCGGCGAGCACCCCGTTCACGAAACCCACGAAGTCGGGGTATTGCTTCGAGACGCCGATCGCGTACGGCTCCTTGGTGAACGGCGCGGCCGGGACGATCTTGGCGTACGGGTCCTGGGCGACGAAGCCGGCGAGGATCGCGTCGTCGCCGGTGATCGCGTCCACCCGCCCCTCCTGGAACAGCGCCAGGCAGTCGGTGTGGAACTTGGCCGCGACCGGCTTGACCGCCGGGAACTGGCTGAGGTTGGTCAGGCTGGTCGTACCGGCCGGCGAGCACACCCGCTTCCCGGCGAGGTCCGCCATGCTGCGCGCCGTGGACTGGGTGCTGACCAGCACCGTCTGCCCGGCCCGGAAGTACACCGTGGAGAAGGCGATGTCCTTCCACCGCGTGCAGTTGGTGGTCATCGTCCGGACGACCATGTCGACGGTTCCGTCCTGCAGGAAGGGAATCCGCTGCGAGGCGCTGATCACCTTGAGCTCGACCTTCTTCGGGCTGCCGAGCACGGCTTCGGCGATCGCCCGGACCAGGTCGATGTCGAAGCCCTCGATCTGGTCGGTGAACGGGTTGCGGGCGCCGAACAGGTAGGTGTCCGCGGACACCCCGGCGACCAGCCGCCCGCGCTTCTTGATCCGCTGCACCAGGGCGTCGGACGGCAGCGTGCGGACGGCGTCGTAGGACTGTTCGGGGTCCCCGCAGCTGGTGTCGGTCGCGGCGAGCGCGGCGGTCAGCGGAGCCGACGCGGCGTGCGGATGCGCGCCGGCCGCCCGGCCACCGGCGGCCGGGGCGGGCGAGCCCGACCCGGCGCGCTGCACCGCCGGCGGCCCGGCAGCGCACCCGGCGAGCAGGGTGCCGGCGGCGACCGCCAGCGCAGCGGCCCTGATCCGCAGCCGGGCTGCCCGGGAGGCGTGGCTCATCGGTACTCCTCCAGCCGCAACGAGATGCCCACCCACGAGGCGCCCAGCGCCACCAGCCCGAGCAGCACCACGATCAGACCCGCGACGAGCAGCAGCCCGTGGGAGGCGCCCAGATCGTCGGACACCTGCGTCGACTGCTCGTCCAGCGCGGCACTGGTCGCCTTGGCCAGCGCTGTGAACGACGCGTTGGAACTGCCCGTGCCGGTTCCGGTCGCCAGCTCGACCGCACCGTCCCAGTTGCCGCCGTCGTCCAGGCTGCGGATCTGGACGTGGACCGCCTTCCAGGTGTCCAGCAGGCGTTGCAGGTCCGAGGGTGCCCCGGCGGACGCGGCCGCGGCGAGCTGGCGTCGCGCGGTCGCCGCGTCAGCCTTCCAGGCTGTCTCGTTGGCGGCGCCGTTGCCCCGGTTGATCAGCGTCAGGCTCTCGTTGGACTTGCCCTCGTAGGCACCGATCCGGGCCTGGGTCAGGGCCACCGTCGCGGCGTAGGAGTGCCTGCGGACGTCGTTCGCGCGGGACTGGGCCAGCGACATCACCAGGGCTCCGCCGCCCAGCCCGACCAGGACCGCCAGGGTGGCAGCCACCAGCGGCGCGTTCAGCACCCGGTGCGTCCGCAGCGCCAGCCAGCCCTGGCCGAGCAGGAGGACGAGCAGCGCGACCACGCCGGCCAGCACGAGGTTCCGCCCGGCCGCGCCGGATGCCTGGTAGGCGTCGGCGACCCGGGCCTCGTCCGCCTTCTCCACCGTCACCAGGGACGGCTTGATCGTCTGCTCGAGCAGGTCGCTGGCCTGGCGCAGGTAGGCGGACCCGACCGGGAAGCCCTGGCGGTTGTTCGCCCTGGCCTGCTCGATCAGCCCGGTGTAGACGGTCAGGGCCGCGTTCACCCGGCCGAGCGAGGCGGCGTCCGCTGGTTCGGCCCGGGCCGCCTCGGCCACCAGCCCGGAGGCGCTGCTGATCGAGCTCTCGTAGTCCTGACGCTGGGCAACGGGCTCGAGCCCGCCGGTGAGGAAGGCGTTGGTCGCGTCCGCGTGGGCCTGGAACAGGTCGATCTGCAGGCTCTGCACGCGGACCAGCTGGGCGGCGCCCGCCCGGGCGTCGGACAGCGCCGCGGCACGGTCGGAGAAGGCCAGGCCGGCGAGGACGGCGAAGGCGAGGGCGACCACGGCGAGCACCAGGCCGGCCAGGCGCAGGCGTCCCGGACTGCCCTGCAGCGCGCCGCGGGCTGCGTCCAGCGCGCCGCGGGTGCGCCTGGCGGCGACCGACCGGGCCGCGGTGGGCGGGCCGCCGGGACCTGCCGGGCCGGCGGGGCCTGCCGGACCGCCCTGCGCGCCGGGCCTGCCCGCGGGGGTACGCGGGAGGACGGTGCCACGTTGTGCGGAGGTGCCGCTCATGCCGATCCCCACGCTCGAGTCATTCCACCCGTCGTCCGCACCGCGGACCTCCCCTGCTCACCGCGGACCTCCCCTGGCCCTCCCGGCCGGCAGCCGCTCCCGGCCGCCCTGCGATTCTCGCTCAGCTCCCGCCGGGTGGGCACCTGCGCGGGCGGGCCCGCGCGGTGGTCGACGTGGCCCCGATCGTAGTCCGGTCAACGGCCCTGGCCACGCACCGGTTCCGGGCTCCCCGCGGCGCCGATGGCAACCCTGCGATTTCGCGCTGCCGGGACCGCGATCAGACCTGGAACCCGGTGACCAGCGTGGCCAGCTGGGCCGAGTCGGTCACCAGCGAGCCGGCAGCCTGCTGGCTCGACTGGGCCGCCCCCGCGCTGGCGCAGGCCTCGGCGGCGATGTCGGTCAGCACGCCGGCGATGCCTCCGGCGCCCTCGGCGGCCGCCTGGATACCCGTGCTGAGCTCCTCGGCGGTGCAGGCCTGCTCAGCGACCGCGGCGGCGATGCCCTTCTGAAGGTCGTTGATCCGCTCGATCACGCGGTCGATGCCGGACAGCGCGGCGGACGCCTCCGAGCTGCCCTGGTGCAGCGCAGCCACCCGATCGGTGATCTGCCCGGTGGCCCGCGCCGTCTCTCCGGCGAGCTCCTTGACCTCGGAGGCGACCACGGCGAAGCCCTTGCCCGCTTCCCCGGCCCGGGCCGCCTCGATCGTGGCGTTGAGCGCGAGCAGGTTGGTCTGCTCGGCGATGGTGGTGATGAAGCTGACCACGGCGCCGATCTTCTCCGCCGCCTCGACCAGGCTCGCGATCGCCGCCTCCCCGGCATCGACCGTCTGCACGGCCTCGGCGGCGACCCGCGCGCCCTCGTCCGCGTTGCGGGCGACGCCCTGGATGCTCGCGTTCAGCTGCTCCCCTGCGGCGGCCATGGCGGCCACGGTGCTGGACACCTCCGACGCGCGACCGGCGGCGTTGGACGTGCTCTCTGCGACGTCGCAGGCGACCCGCCAGGCGGCCTGGCCGGAGTCGGCGAGCGTGCCGGACTGTTCGTTCAGATCCAGAGCCACCGACTGGATGTGGCCCACCTGGGAGCGCAGCATGTCGCTGAGCGCAGCGGTCGCCGCAGCGATGTCGGCGATCTCGCCGCGCTGGCGGACGGTCGGCGCCTGCGCGGTCAAGTCCCTGCCGGACAGGGCGTACAGCACGTCCCGGCAGGCCCGCAGAGGAACGGTGATCCGTCGGGTGGACCAACCGAGCAGCAGGATGCCGGTCGTCAGGGCTAACAGGCCGGCGCCCACGGACCGGGCGATGATCGACGTCGCGGCGGCGTTCGCGTCCTTGTGTGCCGCCTCCGCCCGGGCGGCGACCGAGCCGGCCAGCCGGCTGTTGGTCTCGATGAGTTGCTCGTACAGGTCCGAGCTCTCCCCGTTGAGCCGCGCGTTCGCAGCGCTCCGCGACTGCGCGGTATCAGCCCGGATCAGCGCCAGGAAGGCCTGGTCGGCAACCCAGTACTCGCTCCAGGTCTGCCGCACGGTGGCCAGCATCGCCTGCTCGGCGCCGGTCAGCGCCGCGACGTTGACGGCCGCAACAGCCTCGTCCAGGCCGGCGCGGGCCTCGAGGAGGCCGGCGTAGTTGACGTTCGCGGAGTCCAGGGCCACCCGTGCACCCTGGTCGTACGCGGTCAGCAGGATGAACGACTCCCAGCCGCAGACGTCGGCGTCGTAGTAGTGCACCGCCTGGAGCTGGCCCTGCACCGATTCGATGGTCTGCAGGCTGTGGTCGATCGTCTGCTCCTTGCGGATGCCCAGCACCGCAACGGCCAGCGCTGCGGCGAAGGTCAGCATCACGACGGTGAAGATGCCACCGAGCCGTCGAGCAACCCCGGGGCGCCGAATCCAATCCACGCGTAGAGACCTTCCGCAGACGGTGGTCCGGGCCCGAACCGGCTCCGCGGTGTTCTCGGCAGGCCGGGCCGTCCGACTGCACCGAACGGGAATGTGATGTCGCTCGCGGTCGTGAGGGGCGGTCTGCGGCAGCGGAACCGGCGGTGGATCAATCGTTTCCGACCGGTGGGGCCCCGGCTTCCGGTGGGGCCTCGGCTTCCGGTGCGTCTCCGGCTTCCGGTGCGTCTCCGGCTTCCGGTGTGTCCGTGAGGTCGGCGGGCAGCAGTTCGCGCAACTGCTGCACGGTCGGCTCGTCAACGTCGCGCAGGCGCCAGGCGTGCCGGCCGATGGCCCCCTCGAGGATGTTCCGGGCGAAGCGACCGTTGCCGAAGCCCTCGTCGCGCGGGGTGTCCCGCAGCAGCGCGCGGAAACCGGTCAAGCACTCCGGCGTCGCCGTGTAGTCGGAGTCGGCGGCGAGCCGGGAGAAGATCTCGGCCAGCTCGTCGTCGGTGTAGTCGTCGAAGGTGATCGTGGTCCGGAACCGGCTGGCCAGGCCGGGATTGGCGTCGATGAAGCCGGCCATCGGACCCGGGTATCCGGCGACGATCACGACCAGATCGTCGCGGCGGTCCTCCATCTCCTTGACCAGCGTGTCGATCGCCTCGTCGCCGTACTGGTCCCCGGCCAGTGAGTACGCCTCGTCGATGAACAGCACGCCGCCGATCGCCGTGGCCACCACCTCGGCGGTCTTGATCGCGGTCTGGCCCAGGTATCCGGCCACCAGCTCGGAGCGGTCCACCTCGATGAGCTGACCCTTGGTCAGCAACCCGAGCGCCCGGTAGATGCCCGAGACCAGCCGGGCCACGGTCGTCTTGCCGGTGCCCGGGTTGCCGAGGAACACCAGGTGCCGGGTGATCGTCGGGCTGCGCAACCCGGCGGCGGCGCGCAGTTGCTCGACCCGCAGCAGCTGGGCCTGCCGATGGATTTCGGCCTTGACCCGGGTCAGGCCGGTCAGCCCGTCCAGGTCGGCGAGCAGCTCCTCGAGGGTCTTGGCCGGTTCGGCGGGTTCCGCAGCGGTCGCCGGTTGCGTGGCAGTGGCCGTGGCCGGCGCTCCCGCGGGCTGCTGTCCGGCACCCGGCGCGTCAGATGTGCGAGGTCCGGACGACGGGACTCCCGGCAGCTGGAACTCCGGCAGCTGGAACTCCGGCAGTTGGAAGCCCGGCAGCTGGGAGTCCGGCAGCTGGGAGTCCGGCGCGACCGGCCAGGACACCTGCGGCACGCCGCCGCCGATCCCCGCCGCCCGCAGCTGGGCCGCGGAGGCCACAGAGGCGTTGCCCACCACGCGCATGGTGGGCTCGCCCAGCCCGCAGGCCGCGGCGCAGACCTCGACCAGCGCGCGGGCGTACCCGACGGCCTGCGGCGAGCCGGCCGCGACCAGGCCGGACAGCAGCGCGGTCGGCGCGTCCCGCCAGCGCCGGGCCGAGCTGGCCGCGTCGAAGAAGCCCCGCAGGTCCGACCCCAGCTCCCCGGCCCAGGCCTGCCCGCCGCCGGGCGCGGACTCCGCGACGGCCGCGGCCAGCGCGGCCCCCTCGGACCGGGCGGCGGCCGGATCCAGGCCGGCGGCGGCAGCCACCTCGGCCAGCTCGGTCAGAGCCTGCGCGAGCGACGGGCCGGTCATCCGGCTCCCCCTCCACCGAGACCCGCATCGCCGACGTCCAGGCCCGAGTGGCCGAACTTCTCGGCCAGGAACCTCCCGTGCGCGACCAGCGCCTCGGCGTCGGCCCGGCAGACGGCGTCGAAGATGTCGTCCATGGTCGCCGAGAGCAGGTCGAGCTGGTCGATCAGCACCATCAGCGAGGTCTTGCCGCCCTCGACCGGCCGGCGGTCGGCATAGGAGCGCGGCAGCCGCAGGTAGGCCCCCAGCGCCTCGGGCAGGTAACCGGTGACCGTCGCCATCACCGAGTGCGCGTCCCGGCTGCCGCCGCCGAGCTGGTTCAGGCGCGGGATGGTGTCCCGAACCGTCGCCACGATCTTCGCCACCCGGGCCTCGACCAGCGGCGGCACCCGCCCGCCGATCTCGGGCTGGATGCGGTCGATCGCGGCGAGCAGCTCGGCGCTGGTCGGCACGTGCGGCAGCTCGATCATCGGCTCGCGCCGCCGCCGTCCGGTCAGCGCCGCTACGGCGTCCTTGAACCAGGCCACGCTGGTGCGGCCCCCTTTTCGATGGTCGATCCGACGGTCGCTCGGCCCGGCTGCCTCAGTGCCCCGGCCCGAGGTCCAGCGTGCCGCTGGCCACCCGCTCATCGTGTCGGGACACCCGGTCCAGGTAGTCGCGGGACTTGGTGACCTCGTTCTCCAGCGTCCCGATGGTCGCCGACATGCTGTCGAGCGCCTGCACCTTGAAGGTGTCGATCGCGTCCATGGTCGCGTAGATGTTCTGGAACGCGGCCTGCAGCTGGGGCAGGCCGATGGTGGCGCTGGCGGCCTGCTGCTGGATCTGCACCGAGTTGTCCCTCAGCATCTCCGAGGTCGACTCGATCAGGTTCGAGGTGGTCGTGTTCAGCGCGGTGATCTGGTCCAGCACGAGCTTCTGGTTGCCCAGCGCCTGGGCCACGATCACCGCGGTCCGCAGCGCCGAGACGGTGGTCGTCGCTGGCCCGGTCGACGCCCTTGACCAGCTCGATGTTGTTCTTGATGACGATGTCGATCGCCAGGTAGCTCTGGATCGACACGGCCAGCTGGGTGAGCAGGTCCTGGTGCTTCTGCCGGACGTAGAACAGGACGTCGTCGCGCATCGCCTTGGCCGAGTCCGGGTCGCTGGCCTCGAGCTCGGCGATCTTGGCGGCCAGCCGGGCGTCGAGCCGCTCGGCGACGTAGACGTACTGGTTCAGCCGGGCCATGGCCTCCCAGAGGGACTGCTTCTCCAGGTTGAGCGCGACGTTGTCCTTGCGCAGCTCGTCCTGGCCGTCGTAGAGCGCGTGCAGGATGCGCGTCCAGGTGGCTCTCGGCGGTCTGGTAGCGGCGGAAGTAGTCGGTCAGCTTGTCCCCGAACGGGAAGACACCGAGGAACTTCTTCGCGCCCTGGGCGCCCTTGGGGTCGAGGTCCTCGACGGTGCGACGCAGCTCGAGCAGCGTCGACCCCACCTTCGAACCCTCCGACAGCCGCCCCTCCTTGAGCGCCTTCACCGGCGTCTTGAGCAGCCGGTTGGACGACTCGGCCGCACGCCGGATGTCGGCGTCGCCCATCGATCGCACGTCGGCGGCCTTGGCCGCGAACTCCGGTGAGTTCGGCTTGGTCGCGAGCAGGGAGTCGAGGTAGCTGTCGACCTTCTGATCCAGCCCGGGCAGGGCCGCGGGATCGACCGCGGGCGCCAGTTTCGGGGCCTGGGTGGCAGCAACCGCCTGGACCGGCGCCGGGGGCGTGAGGGTGAGAACCGACTCTGCCGATGCGGGCGGCGTAAGAGGCGTGGGCTGGCTCATGGGATCGTCGCTGTCCCTTCTGGGGTGCCGCGTGACGTTCTGGGTACCGCGTGGGGCTCGCATGCGGTGACGTGCGGCCAATCTACGCGGTTCCCGGCTCCGGATCCCGGCCGGACGGCCGGGTGCGTGGCCTGGTCGGACGCAGATCGGCGCGCAGCCACGTGATCTTCCACACCGCGTCGATCGCACCGCTGGGGGGCCGGGCCCGACCAGCGGCCGCGGCCCGCCCTCGCGCTGTCGCGAAGGGTTCAGCGGGCCGGCCGCCAGGCGTCCAGGTGCGGCGCGAGCACGTCGGCGAGGGTCGGTTCACCGATCTCCCGCAGCTCGTAGGCGGCCTGCCGGGCCGGGTGCCCGAGGTCGGCGATCCGGGTCAGGTCGAACGGGGTTCCGATCACCACCACGTCGCATTCGGTCCGGCGAGCGGTCGCGGCCAGCTCGTCGAGCTGGGCTTTGCCGTAGCCCATCGCGGGCAGCACCGGCCCGATCCCGGGGTAGCGGGCGAACGTGTCGGCGATCGACCCGACGGCCACCGGCCGGGGGTCGACGATCTCCCGGGCGCCTGCCGCGCGGGCGGCCACCGTGCCGGCCCCGAACGGCATGCCACCGTGGGTGATCGTCGGGCCGTCCTCGACGACCAGCACCCGCTGCCCCTGCAGGGACGGCCCCGGGCCGAGGGTGACCGGCGACTCGGCACGGACGATCACGGCGTCCGGATTGGCAGTCCGGGCGTTCTCGATGACCTGGGCGACGTCCTCGGGCTGGGCGGAGTCCAGCTTGTTGACCACCACCACGTCGGCCATGCGCAGGTTGGTCTCGCCCGGGTAGTAGCTGAGCTCGTGCCCGGCGCGCAACGGGTCGACCACCGTGATCATGAGGTCCGGGACGAAGAACGGGAAGTCGTTGTTGCCGCCGTCCCAGATCACCACGTCCGCCTCGTCCTGCGCCTGCTGCAGGATCTCGGCGTAGTCCACGCCCGCGTACATCACCATGCCCATCGTGACCGGAGCTTCGTACTCCTCGCGCTCCTCGACGGTCGGCAGCGAGGCATCGATGTCGGCCAGCGTCGCGAACCGCTGCACCCGCATCCGTTCCAGGTCGCCGTAGGGCATCGGATGCCGGACGAGGGCGACCCGCAGGCCGGCCTCGACCAGCAGGCCGCCGACCCGGCGGGTGGTCTGGCTCTTGCCGCAGCCGGTACGTACCGCACCGATCGCGACCACCGGCTTGGTGCTGCGCAGCTGGGACGCCTTGGGACCGATCAGCCGGAAGTCCGCGCCGGTGCCGAGCACGAGGGACGCCTTGTGCATGACGTCCTGGTGGGACAGGTCCGAGTAGGCGAGAACCACCTCGTCCACCGCCTCCCGGGCGACGATCTCGGCCACCCGGTTCTCGGAGACGATCGGGATGCCGTCGGGGTACAGCGACCCGGCCAGGGAGGCGGGGTAGGTCCGGTTGTCGATGCCCGGGATCTGGGCCGCCGTGAACGCCACCACCCGGACCTGCGGATCCGACCGGAACACGGTGTTGAAGTTGTGGAAGTCCCGCCCCCCGGCACCCATGATCAGAACTGCTCGCACCGCGATCCCACCCTCCGCTCAAGCCCCGGCCGACCGGCCGGCCCGTCCCCATCCTCGATGCCCGGGCCCGGCTGGTGCCGGACCTTGGGCACACAGCTCAGCCGCCGGGCACGATACGCGCGGTGACGAGCACTGCCAGCGCGAGCACCGCGGCCGTGGCCACGTCCAGCTGGCGCGACCGGACCAGCAGGCCGAGGCAGTAGCGGGCGGGCAGGACCGCACGCAGCACGGCTGCCAGCGCGAGCGCCCCGGCGAGGGTGTACCCGCCGGCCCGGAACCCGACCGACACCGTGAGGACCATGGCGGCCACGACCACCAGCAGCACGATCTCGAAGGCCAGCCGCCGCGACGGCGGAACCTCCCAGCGGATCACGGCACCACCACGGCGACCTCCGCCCTCTCTCCCCCGAGACCCAGCCCAAGCCTTCCGCCCGGCCGGCCGGTTCAGTGCGCGAAGTGCCGCACCCCGGTCAGGTACATGGTGACGCCGGCAGCCGTCGCCGCTGCGATCGACTCATCGTCCCGGATCGACCCTCCTGGCTGGGCCACGGCGCGCACTCCCGCGTCCAGCAGCACCTGAAGGCCGTCGGCGAACGGGAAGTACGCATCCGACGCGGCGACCGAACCGCGGGCCAGCTCGGTTCCGGCGCGGCGGACGGCGAGCCGGCAGGAGTCGACCCGGTTCACCTGACCCATCCCGATCCCCACGCTGGCCCGGCCCTTGGCGAGCAGGATCGCGTTGGACTTCACCGCCCGGACGGCCCGCCAGGCGAACTGCAGGTCCGCCAGCGTCTCGGCGTCCGCCGGCTCACCGGCGACCAGTTGCCAGCCCTCCGGGTCGTCGCCGGGTGCGTCGACCCGGTCCACGGACTGCATCAGCAGGCCACCGCTGACCGTACGGATCTCCGCGGGCCCACTGTGGCGGGGCGGTACCCGGAGCACGCGGAGGTTCTTCCTGCCGGCCAGCAGTTCCAGCGCGGCGGGCTCGAAGTCCGGCGCGGCGAGCACCTCGGTGTGCACGCCCTTGAGCTGCTCCACCAGGCCCGCGGTCACCGGCCGGTTCACCGCGATCACACCGCCGTACGCGGACTCGGGGTCGCAGGCGTGGGCCCTGGCGTGCGCAACGGCGACCGGGTCCGGGCCCGTGCCGATCGCGATCCCGCACGGATTGTTGTGCTTGATGATGGCCACCGCCGGCTCGGCGTGGTCGTACACCGCCCGCCATGCGGCGTCGGTGTCGACGTAGTTGTTGTACGACATCTCCTTGCCGCCGAGCTGCTCGGCGTGCGCCAGGCCAGGACGGGAGTGCCGGTACAGCGCGGCGCGCTGGTGCGGGTTCTCCCCGTAGCGCAGCACGGCCGCCCGGTCCCAGCCGCCGCCGACCCAGGCCGGGAAGCCGGTGCCCTCGTCGGTCGGGGCCAGCACGTTGCCCAGGTAGGACGCCACCGCGATGTCGTAGTCCGCGGTGAGCACGAACGCGTCCACCGCGAGACGCTGCCGCTCGGCCAGGGTGAACCCGCCCGCGCCGACGGCCTCCAGCACCTCGCGGTACCGGGACGGGTCGACCACGACCGCGACGCTCGGGTGATTCTTCGCCGCGGCCCGGATCATCGACGGGCCTCCGATGTCGATCTGCTCGACGCACTCGTCCGGCGATGCGCCCGAGGCCACGGTCTGCACGAACGGGTACAGGTTCACCACGACCAGGTCGAACGGCTCGATGTCCAGCTCCGCCAGCTGCCGGACGTGGTCGGGCAGCCGCCGGTCGGCCAGGATCCCCGCGTGCACCCGGGGATGCAGCGTCTTGACCCGGCCGTCCAGGCACTCGGGGAACCCGGTCAGCTGCTCGACCGGCGTCACCGGGATGCCGGCCGCCGCGATCCGGGCAGCCGTCGTACCGGTGGAGACCAGGGCGACGCCGGCCTCGTGCAGCCCCGTGGCCAGCTCGTCCAGCCCGGTCTTGTCGTACACCGAGATCAGCGCCCGGCGGATCGGGCTGCGGGTGTCTGCGAGATCAGCGCTCACGCCGCCGACCCTACCTACCCGGCGCGCACCCGCCGCGCCCGACCTGAGGCATCACGGCCACGAGTTCGGCCGCGAGTTCAGCCGGCCCCGGCTGAGCCGGGACTCAGGTGAACGTGACCCGGCGGCCGTCCACGGTCCAGCGGCAGCCGGACATCCGGGTCACGATCTCGACCAGCAGCCGCCGCTCGACCACCTTGATCCGCTCGTGCAGCGTCTCCTCGGTGTCGCCGTCCTCGACGGGAACCGCCTCCTGCGCGAGCACCGGACCGGTGTCGTTGCCGGCATCGATGAGAATCACCGAGGCGCCGGTGACCTTGACCCCGTAGGCCAGCGCGTCCCGCACGCCGTGCGCGCCGGGGAAGGCCGGCAGCAGCGCGGGGTGGGTGTTGATCGCCCGCCCGCCGAACCGGTCCAGGAACGGCGTCCCGAGCAGCCGCATGAACCCCGCCGACACGACCAGCTCGGGCCGGAAGACGTCGACCGCGCGCGCCACGGCCACGTCCCAGGTGGCCCGGTCGGGAAAGTCCGCCGGCGCCACGACGGCCGTGGGCACCCCGGCCGCCCGGGCGCGTTCCAGCCCGTAGGCGTCAGCTCGATCGGAGAGCACGCCCGCGACGGCGAACCTCCGGTCCGGGCCGGCGGAGGCGTCGAGCAGGGCCTGCAGGAGAGTCCCTGACCCGGAGATCAGCACGACGAGCCGGGTGATCTGCCCGCCGGGTCCCTGTGTCACGAGGCCAGACGATAGCAAGCGCCGCGGTCAGCCGCGCCGGCCACGGCCGAGGGCGAGGTCGGCGACGATCGGCACCACCCGGATCAGGACGCAGGTCACGGCCACCGCCAGCGCTACCTCGCCCGCGAACGCCGCACCGGCCAGCCAGGCGACCGGCCCGGTCACGGCGAGCCTGCCCGGTCCCGCCGGGCCGCAGGACAGCCAGGCGAGGACCCCGAACCCGATCCCGGCCAGCAGCCCGACCCCGGTCGCATCGAGCAGCGGCCGCAGCCAGCCGTCCTGCTGGTCGCGTCGCAGCCGCCATCCCGCCAACACCCCGGCCAGTACGGGCAGCGCGAGCACTGCAAGCGCTACGCCCGGCATCCGCCCGGGTGGTGGCAGCGCGCCGAGCACCGGGATCGCCGGCAGGGGTCCGAGGGTGACGGCCGTGGGGGTGATCGAGGTCCCGATGCCGAACGCGAATCCCGGCCCGGCCGCCACCGACCCGGCCCACATCACCAGGTTGGGCAGCAGGGTCAACTGGGCAAGGGCCAGCACGAAGCCACCGACGAGATCCGGATGCAGCGCCCGCTGCAGGGCCAGCACCCGGTCCCGCTCCAGGACCACGAGGGTGAGCACGATCAACAGCGAGCCCGCCAGCTGGACCAGCAGCGCCGTCACCGCGGGACGGACCAGCCGGGACAGCGCGGACGGCAGCGACGAGACCACACCGGCCAGCGCGTCCCGCAGCCTGCCCCGGGCGTAGCTCGCGGCGCCGAGAGTGCCGGCGAGCCCGCACACCACGGCCGCGCCGACCGCCGCCTGCGGCACGATCGGACGCGAGCCGGGCATCGCCGCCGGGATCGCGGCCACAGCGGCCAGCGCCGAGTAGGTGGCGACGAACACGACCATGGCCCGCACCGGCGGCATCACCGGCAGCGCGCTGGAGGCTCCGGAGGCGATCCGGTCGCCGCGCGGGTCGAGCACCCTGGCCAGCCTCCTGCCGGCCAGGCCGCAGGCAAGCAGGGGCAGCACCGTCAGGCCCATCGGCATCAGGCCGATGTGGCCCCCCGGCACGGCCAGCCCGGCATGCTGGGCGAGCAGCCAGATACTCAGCGCCACCTGAACCACCTGCGTCCAGGTGGCCTGCCCGCCCGTGCTGACGATCCAGGTGAGCACCACGGGAACGCCGACAGCGACCAGTGACGCGGCGGCCGCCTGCACAGCGGAGAACGCCGCCGAGCCGAGCACGGACGGCGGCGCCGGCGGCGAGGACGGGGTGCCCGTGGTACGGGACGGACCCAGGAGTGTGCTCATTGACGTCCATGGTCACCTGGTTCGGCGCCGCGACCGGGCAGGACGCGCCGGGCGGCGGGCTGCCGGTGACGCAGTGGCGCGATGGGTGGCGGGATGCGAGCGCCGGACCGGCGTCACGCGGGCAGTTGCCGCCCCCTGCACCCGTCGAGAGTCCGGGTAGGGAATCATCGGTGCCGAGTGAGCCGGTCCTGGCAGCAGGCCGGACCGGCCGGCCCCCCGGAAGAGGGATCAGATGGATGGCGGGGAGCGCTTCCCAGACTCGCAGCGGGGCAGCGGCCAGGGCCGGCCGGGTCAGAGCTACCCCGGCCAGCAGTACCCGGGCCAGCAGTACCCGGGCCAGCAGTACCCGGGCCAGCAGTACCCGGGCCAGCAGCAGTACCCGGGCCAGCAGTACCCGGGCCAGCAGTACCCGGGGCAGGGCCAGCAGTACCCGGGCCAGCAGTACCCGGGGCAGGGCCAGCAGTACCCGGGCCAGCAGTACCCGGGGCAGGGCCAGCAGTACCCGGGCCAGGACTACCCCGGGCAGGGCCAGGAGTACCCCGGGCAGGCGTATCCGGGCCAGGGGTACACCGGCGACGGGTACGGCAGCGACACCTTCCCCGGCCCGGGCGACCCCGGCCGGCCGGCAGACCGGTACTCCCCCGGCGGTCCGGGCGGAGACGGCGGTCCGGGCGGGACCGGGGGGCGCAGCGGCCCCAACCGCAAGGTGGTGGTGGTGACCCTCGTGGCGGCTGCCGTCGCGGCGTCGGTGACCGGGATCGTGATCGGGATGAACCGTTCCGGCCAGCCGACCGCCACAGCGACCATCCCGGTCGTGGTCACCACCGACCCGTCCGCGAGCGCCAGCGCCCCGGCCGCGAGCCCGTCCAGCGCAACACCGTCCCGGTCGCCCTCGCCCACCACCCGTGCCGCCAAGGCCCCGACGGGATACGTGTCCAAGCCGTGGGCCCGCAAGGGGATGGACTTCGGCATCGTCACGGCCGTCCAGACGCAGGGCGACGGTGCGCTGCTGACGGTGGACAGGGCCCAGTACCTCGTCGGAGACCAGGCCAGCGCCTACTACGCGGCCCACCCCGACCAGGAGCCCCTGGACTTCGCGATCGTCAACGACACCGTCGACGCGCACCAGTTCGTGGTGTTGAAGGACTCCCGCTTGTACGGGCAGTTCCTGCTCGGCGACCACAATCACGTCAAGACCACGACGATCTCCATGAAGCAGCTGATCGACCGGGCCACACCCGTCGTCCAGTCGGG
Source organism: uncultured Actinomycetota bacterium (assembly GCA_963740575.1). Lineage (GTDB taxonomy): Bacteria > Actinomycetota > Actinomycetes > Actinomycetales > Kineosporiaceae > CAVUET01. The sequence continues at coordinate 1,733,493 of CAVUET010000003.1, forward strand.
GCAGCCAGTGCTGGTCTGGCTGTACCACCAGGCCGGCGCTGACGGGCCGGTGGTCTACCTGGCCGAGCAGTTCACGCCCTGACGCCTGGCTGACACCCCGACTGACCCCGGACGCCAGTGCGGGCACTCACGGAGCGCTCTCGCGCCACCTGGGAGTGCCCGCACTCGCCCCCACGTCCAGGGCGGCGACCTCCGGTCAGCAGGTTACTCGTGCTCGCCGGTCAGGTACCCGTGATGTTCGTGTTCGAGCGCGATCTCGTCGGCCGCCGAGACACCGGCAGGGAGGCTGAAGGTGTTCTTGAGGCCGGTGAACCAGTGCTTGGCCGTCACGTGCCAGGCGATCCAGAGGAAGACCAGCGCGCCGATCACGACGATCGGGGTGTAGTTCACCGCCGTCCAGGCGAAGTCGGACTTGCCGTCCGTCTTGTGCCACGGGATCCCCTGAGGGGTGGTGGGGAACAGGAAGTAGATCGCGGTGACCGCGATCTCGGCCACCGCGACCAGGCTCATCCACCGGTACTTGTTGCCGAGCGTCCACGGTCCGGGCGTGAAGGAGTCGCCGAGCCGCCACCGGTACCAGATCGGGATCGCGAACGCGGCGTACAGTCCGATGACCTTCACGTTGGTCAGGCCGCCGCCGAGCCGGTCGATCGTTCGGGGCCTGACGGCTGTGGCCGGGACCTGGTCGAGGATCTGCTCGATCTCGGCGTCGGTGAGCGTGGCAGCCCGGCGGGTGCGCTGCACCGGCGGGACACCACCAGCCACGGCCGCACGCTCCTCGGGCCGGGTCGGGTTCCTGACCCGCGGGGCAGCCCGCGCCTCCCGACCGACTGGCCGGATCGTAGGTGCTGATCGGGTTCTCGGTCTAGACCTTTGACCCGCTCGTGATCTGCATTTCATCGATCGACCAGATCTAACGGCCCCGAATGAGCCGTTCCCGAACCAGAGGTCCCGAATGATTTCGGCGATCTCGGCGGCCAGGACTCGATTCGGTCTATACCGAAACCCACCCCAGTGGTTACCCTGCGGCGACTCAGCCGTCCGATCGGGAGGGAGCCCCGATGGCGGACCACGGCGTGCCGGAGGCCGCCCGGATCGTCGTCATCGGCGGAGGAGTCGGCGGGACCAGCGTCGCCTACCACCTGGCCGAGCGAGGCGAGCGGGACGTCGTCCTGCTCGAGCGGTCCGGGCTGACCAGCGGCTCCACCTTCCACTCCGCCGGGCTGGTCGGGATCCTGCGCGCCGATCCGACCCTGACCCGGATGAACCTGTACTCCGCGCAGCTGTATGCGCGGCTGCAGCAGACCGAGCACCCGCCCGGCTGGGTACCCAGCGGTGGCATCAAGCTCGCCTCCAGCCCGCAGCGGCTGGAAGAGATCCGCCACCAGATCAGCTGGGCGGCGACGTTCGAGCTGCCACTGCACGAGATCTCGGCAGCGCAGGCGCACGAGCTGTTCCCGCTGCTGGAGACCGACGGCGTGGTCGGCGCCGCCTACCTGGCGATGGACGGCTACCTGGACCCGTCCCAGCTCTGCCTTTCGCTGGCGAACGGTGCGCGCAGGGGCGGGGTCCGGATCCACACCCGGACCCGGGTGCTCGGCATCGACACCGAGGAGACGGCGACGGGGCGCCGCCGGGTCCACCGGGTGCGGACCGACCGCGGCGACATCGACTGCGAGGTGGTGGTGAACTGCGGCGGCATGTTCGCCGCCGAGCTCGGGCGGATGGCCGGCGTCCGGATCCCGATCGTGCCGATGGCCCACCAGTACCTGGTCACCGAACCGTTCCTGCCGGACGTCCTGCCCGCGGGCGGGCCGGGCCGGGCCACCCCGCTGCCCACCCTGCGAGACCCGGACTGGCTGGTCTACTGGCGCCAGGAGGTGGACGGGCTGCTGATGGGCGGCTACGAGCGGGACCCGGCGCCGTGGACCGCCGGCCGGAACGCCTTCGACGCCGTCCCGGCGGACTTCAACGGCCGGCTGCTGCCGGAGGACTGGGACCGGTTCGAGCCGATCGCGGACAACTCCCGGGTCCGGGTCCCGGCGATGGCGGACGTCGGCGTGCGGAAGCTGGTCAACGGGCCCGAGGCGTTCACCCCCGACAACGAGTTCTGCCTCGGCGAGACCGAGGTCGCCGGGTTCTTCGTGGCCGCCGGGTTCTGCGCGCACGGGATCGCCGGCGCCGGCGGGATCGGGCAGCAGCTGGCCGGCTGGATCCTCGACGGGGAGCCGGAATTCGACCTGTCGCACATGGACATCCGCCGGTTCGGCGGGGCCTACCGGTCGCCGTCGTACACGCTGGCCCGCACGATCGAGACCTACGCGACCTACTACGACATCGGATACCCGCACCGAGAGCGCGTGAGCGGCCGCCCGCTGCGCACCTCCCCCGCCTATCCGTGGCACGCCGAGCACGACGCCGCGTTCGGCGAGAAGTCGGGCTGGGAGCGGGTGAACTGGTACGCCCGCAACGAGTCCCGCGCCGTCGGCGCGGTCCGCCCGGACGGCTGGGCCGGCCGCACCTGGTCAGCGGCGATCGCGGCCGAGCACCGGGCCGCCCGCGAGCAGGCGGCCCTGTTCGACGAGACCTCGTTCGCCAAGCTCGAGGTGAGCGGCCCAGGCGCGGCGGAGCTGCTGGAGTGGGTCTGCGACAACCGGGTCGCGCGCGGCCCCGGCTCGGTGACCTACACGCAGCTGCTCAACTCCGGGGGCGGCATCGAGGCCGACGTGACGGTGACCCAGACCGGGCGGGAGTCGTTCCTGGTCGTGACCGGAACGGCGTTCGGCTCCCGGGACCTGTTCTGGCTGAACCGCCAGGCGCGGCTGTCCGGGTCGACCGCGAGGATCGCGGACGTGACGGGGCAGTACGTCTGTTACGGCCTGTGGGGGCCACGCGCCCGGGAGGTGCTGGCCCCGCTGACGCCGCAGGACCTGTCCAACGCGGCATTCCCGTTCATGTCCGCGCGCGAGACCACCGTGGCAGACATCCCGGTCCGCGCGGTCCGGGTGACCTTCGTCGGCGAGCTCGGCTGGGAGCTGTACGCCTCGGCCGAGTACGGCGCCGCGCTCTGGCGCGAGCTGTGGTCCGCCGGGGCCGGGATCGGCCTGGTGGCAGGGGGTTACCGGGCGATCGACTCGCTCCGGCTGGAGAAGGGCTACCGGGTCTGGGGCAGCGACCTGACCGCCGAGACGACGCCGGACGAGGCAGGGCTGGCGTTCTGCGTCAAGCTGGACAAGCCCGGCGGGTTCGTCGGCGCCAAGGCGCTGCGCGAGGCCCGCGAACGCGGCGGGGCGTCCCGGCGCCTGGCCTGTCTGACCCTGGCCGACCCGCAGGCGGTCGCCATCGGCGGCGAGCCGGTGCGGGTCGACGGCGGCGTGGTCGGACGGGTGACCTCCGGCGGGTTCGGCTACACCGTCGGCGCATCCATCGCCTACGCCTACCTTCCGGCCGGGCTCGCGGCCACCGGGGCGCCGGTCGAGATCGGCCTGTTCGGCCGATGGGTGCCCGGCGCGGTCGCCGCGGACGTGCTGTACGACCCGCGCTCGGCCCGGGTCAGGGAGGACGTGGCGGCCGAGAGCTGACCGGCAGAGGCTGACCGGGGCTGACCGTCCGGGGCTGACGGGCAGAGGCGGTGTGGCTCGCGCCGGTACAGTGCGGACGGTGTCATCCCTGCTGGGCCCCGGCCGCAGCGTCCCAGCGGACATCGCGCGGGCCGCGGCCGGACTCGACCTCGGAACCGCGCAGGCGTTCGCGATCCCCATGACGACCCGGTTCCGGGGCATCACCGTCCGGGAGGGCATCCTGGTGGCCGGGCCTGCCGGCTGGGGCGAGTTCTGCCCGTTCGCCGAGTACGACGACGGCGTCGCGGCGACCTGGCTGGCGACCGCGGTCGAGGCTGCGGTGCTGGGCTGGCCCGCGCCGGTCCGGGATCGGATCCCCGTCAATGCCACCGTCCCGGTCGTCGATCCGCAGCGGGCCCGCGAGATCGTGGCGGGCTCCGGCTGCCGCACCGCCAAGGTCAAGGTGGCCGATCACCCGGACTCGCTGGCCGAGGACTGCGCCCGGCTGGAGGCCGTCCGGGACGCTCTCGGCCCCGGCGGCCGCATCCGGGTGGACGCCAACGGCGCCTGGGATGTCGAGACCGCGGCGACCTGGATCCCCGTGCTGGATCGCGCCGCCGGCGGGCTGCAGTACGTCGAGCAGCCGTGCGCCACGATCGAGGACCTCGCGCTGGTCCGCCGCCGGGTCAGCGTGCCGATCGCCGCGGACGAGTCGATCCGCCGGGCCGAGGACCCCCTGCTGGTGGCTGTCGCCGGGGCCGCCGACATCGCGGTGATCAAGTGCACTCCGCTCGGTGGGGTCCGGCGCTCGCTGGAGGTCGCGGCCGCGGCGGGCCTGCCGTGCGTGGTCTCCTCGGCGTTGGAGACCTCGGTCGGGCTGGCCGCCGAGGTCGCGCTCGCCGCCGGGCTGCCCGGGCTCGAGCACGCCTGCGGGCTGGGCACGCTGTCGCTGCTGCGCGGCGACCTCGTCGCCGGCGACGGCAGCCTGGTGCCCGCCGGTGGTTACCTGCCGGTGCCCGCCGCCCCGCCATCGCCGGACCCCGCGCTGCTGGAGCGCTACGCGATCACCGACCCGGACCGCCTGGCCTGGTGGATGGACCGGCTCCGGCGCGCCCTCCACCTGCTGGTCGCCCCCCGGGGTTGAGGCCGGGTTGAGGCCGGGCTGAGGCCGGGCTGAGGCTGGGTTGAGGCTGGGCTGAGGGCGGGCTGAGGCCGGGCTGAGGCTGGGCCGAGGCTCAGCGTGCTGTGCGATTGCGCGCCGTGTGTCACAGTGCCGAGTGGATGCTTCGCGGCGCGTCCACCGTTCACCAGCCGGGAGGTCTCAGGTGCCACGCACGCACGCACCCGCTCCGCCCCGGCTGACCGACGGCGAGCCCGCGCACGTGCAGATCGAGCAGTGGCTGGTGGCAGCGATCGGGCGAGGCGAGCTCGTGCCCGGGGACCGGCTGCCGCCGGAGCAGGAACTGGCCGCCGCGATCGGGGTCAGCCGGATGACGCTGCGGCAGGCCCTCGGCCGGTTGGAGACCCGTGACGTCATCGTGCGTACGCCGGGCCGTCGCGGCGGCACCTTCGTGGCCGCACCGAAGATCGAGTGCGACCTGTCCGGGTGGGCCGGGTTCACCGATGCCATGCGCCGGGCCCAGATCCCGGTCGGTGCCAGGGTCGTGAGTGCCCGAACGTCCGACGCGGGACGCGCGGTGGGGCAGGCTCTCGGACTGCCCCGGGACGCCCCGGTGCACGAGATCGTTCGGGTTCGTCGGGACCGGAACCGGCCGCTGGCCCTGGAATGCTCGTGGTTCCCGGCCGAGCTGTTCCCCGGGCTGCTCGACCGCACGCTGACCGGGTCGCTGTACACCGTGCTGGCGCGGGCGTACGGCCACCGCCCGCAGACCGCCGACGAGTTCGTCGCGCCCGCGGTGGCCGGCGCTCGCGAGGCCGAGCTGCTCGACGTGGACGAGGGGACGCCACTGCTGATGGTCGAGCGAACCGCGAGCACGGCTGCCGGGCTGCCGGTCGAGTTCGCCCGTGACCTGTTCCGGCCCGACCGGATCCGGCTGCGGGTACGCAGCTCGATCAGCTGACGCGGATGAACCCCTGCGCTGTGGAAGATCACGGCGAACCCCAGTTGGCGCGGTGGCACACCGCGCCAGACAGTTCGTCGCGATGTGCCACCGCGCCAGTAACGGGGCGGGGCGGAGCCCGGGACAGGCAGCGGGTCAGCGGAGCGTGGCTATGACCTCACGCATCAGCTGGGCGGTCTCGCTCGGCGTCCTGCCGACCTTCACCGCGGCGGCCTCGAGGGCGTCCTTCTTCGCCTGGGCCGTGCCGGACGAGCCGGAGACGATGGCGCCGGCGTGCCCCATCGTCTTGCCCTCGGGCGCCGTGAACCCCGCGACGTACCCGATCACCGGCTTGCTGACGTGCTCGGAGATGTAGGCCGCCGCACGCTCCTCGGCGTCCCCACCGATCTCACCGATCATCACGATCGCCTTGGTCTCCGGGTCGGCCTCGAAGGCCTCGAGCGCGTCGATGTGCGTCGTGCCGATCACCGGGTCCCCGCCGATGCCGACACGGTGGAGAACCCGATGTCGCGCAGCTCGTACATCATCTGGTACGTCAGCGTGCCGGACTTGCTGACCAAGCCGATCGGGCCGTGCTTGGCGATGTTGGACGGGATGATGCCGGCGTTGGACCGCCCCGGTGAGATCAGCCCGGGGCAGTTCGGGCCGATCACCCTCGACGTCCCGCTGTTGCTCGCGTAGCGGAAGAAGTCGGCGGTGTCGTGCACCGGGATGCCCTCGGTGATGACCACGATCAGCGGGACCTTGGCGTCCACGGCCTCGTAGACGGCGCCGCGGGCGAACTTCGCCGGGACGAAGATCACCGAGACGTCCGCTCCGGTTGCGTCCACCGCCTCGGACACCGACCCGAACACCGGCACCCTGATGTGATCGTCGAAGTCGACCGTCTGGCCGCCCTTGCCGGGGGTCACCCCGCCGACGATCTGGGTGCCCGAGTTGAGCATCCGCTGGGTGTGCTTGCGCCCCTCGGACCCGGTCATGCCCTGCACGATGACCCGGCTGGCCCCAGTCAGGAAGATCGACATGTCACGCTCCCAGCGAAGCCAGCTCGGCCGCCCTGCGAGCGGCGCCGTCCATCGTGTCCACCTGTTCCAGGCCGGGCAACCCGGCGCTGTCCAGGATCTCGCGGCCGAGTTCGGCGTTGTTGCCGTCCAGGCGCACCACCAGCGGCCGGGCCACGGCCTCACCCCGGGATTCCAGCAGCTGGAAGGCGTGCACGATCCCGTTCGCCACCGCGTCGCAGGCCGTGATGCCGCCGAACACGTTGACGAACACGCTCTTGACCTGGCTGTCGGACAGGATGATCTCCAGCCCGTTGGCCATCACCTCGGCGCTCGCGCCGCCGCCGATGTCCAGGAAGTTGGCCGGGCCGATGTCGCCGAACTCCTGCCCGGCGTAGGAGACGACGTCCAGCGTGCTCATCACCAGCCCGGCGCCGTTGCCGATCACCCCGACCGCGCCGTCGAGCTTGACGTAGTTGAGGTTCTTCTCCTTGGCGCGGGCCTCGAGCGGGTCGGCCGCGCTGCGGTCGATCAGGTCCTCGTGACCGGCGTGCCGGAAGGTCGCGTTCTCATCGAGGGTGACCTTGCCGTCCAGCGCGATGATCGCCCCGTCCTGCGTGCGGACCAGCGGGTTGACCTCCACCAGGGTGGCGTCCTCGGCGGTGAACACGGTCCAGAGCCTGAGGATCACGCCGGCCACGGCGTCGGCCACATCCGCCGGGAAACCACCCGCCGCGACGATCTCGGCGGCCTTGGCAGCGTCGATGCCCTCCAGCGCGTCGACCGGGATCCGGGCCAGCGCCTCGGGACGCTCCACGGCGAGCTGCTCGATCTCCATCCCGCCCTCGTGGGAGGCCATCACCAGGTAGGTCCGGTTGGCCCGGTCGAGCAGGACGGAGAAGTAGTACTCCTCGGCGATCTTCGCGCCCTGGGCGATCATCACCCGGTGCACGGTGTGACCCTTGATGTCCATCCCGAGGATCTGCTCGGCCGCCGCGGCCGCCTCGTCAGGACTGTGCGCCAGCTTGACGCCGCCGGCCTTGCCGCGGCCGCCGGTCTTCACCTGCGCCTTGACCACGACGGTGCCGCCACCCAGCTTCTCCGCCGCGGAGCGTGCCTCCTGCGGCGTGGTCGCGACGAGAGCGTCCAGTACTGGGACGCCGTGAGCGGCGAACAGGTCGCGCGCCTGGTACTCGAACAGATCCACGAGGCCGTCCTCGAACGTGAATGCGCTGCGCGCAGGCCGGAGTCGGTCGATGTGACGTGCGGAAGCCTAACCCCCGGCAGGTATCCGGCCGACCGGGCAATAAGTGCCGCACGTCACGTTGCAGGCACGTTGGCAGGGATCAAGCGGGCTCGGGGCGGGGTCAGACGAGCTGGGGACGGGTCAGACGGGCTGGCGGGTGTTGGCGTTGACCCAGTCGACGATGTCGTGCATGGTCGCGCCGGGGGTGAAGATCTTCCGGACGCCGAGCCGTTCGAGTTCCGGGATGTCCGCCTCGGGGATGATCCCGCCGCCGAAGACGACGATGTCGGTGGCGTCCCGCTGCTGCAGCAACTCGAGCACCTTGGCGAACAGGGTCAGGTGCGCGCCGGACAGCACGGAGAGGCCGATCGCGTCGGCATCCTCCTGGATGGCCGCCTCGACGATCTGCTCCGGGGTCTGGTGCAGGCCCGTGTAGATGACCTCCATGCCCGCGTCGCGCAGGGCCCGGGCCACCACCTTGGCTCCACGGTCGTGCCCGTCCAGCCCCGGCTTGGCCACCACGATCCGCACCGGCGTCATGCTGCCTCCTCGACGGGCGCGACCTGCCGCCGCGCCCACGCTCGACATTAACGGACCTGATGGCGTGCCGAGCCGCCGAAGTCCCAGGTACAGCGTGGCGAAACGGCTCCGATCTGCAGTGAGACCCTCGTCACACTGTTCCCGCTGGCGGTCAGGGATCAGACCGGTCGCCGCAAAGGGGACCGGCCCGTACAGCTGCCCTTGCCGCCGGGCGGTCGCGGGACGAGACTGTTGCATATTGCACGATCATGGCCACCGCAGCGGTGGCGCGGGCGCACCGTCCAGGGCGCCCGCCGCCCGTCGGGACCGTCGGAGACCGCGTATCGGCGACCGGACGCCGGCACGTCGCCGGCCACGTTGCGAGGAGGCACCGTGCGAACCGACGAGGACGACGCGAGCGACCCTCCGTTGCGCGAGCTCCTGCCCCGGCAGGCGTCGCGCAGTCGCCGCGCCGGCCCGGTCCCGGCCACGCTGGACGTGGTCAGCTCAGGCCGCCCGGCGGACGTGCCGGTTCCCCGCGCCCGCTCGCGCAGCCCCCTGCGCGAGACCGGCCGCAGCGTCCGGGCGCTGCTCACCGTGCGCGGGCTGTCCGGAGCCGTGATCGAGACCCTGTGGGCATCGGCGCACCTGGCGCTCTACCCCTGGGGCCTGTTCCAGGAGCAGCGCGAGCCGAACGAGCGCTACCACCTCGGTGGCCTCGCTCCGGCCCAGCGCGGCCTGGTGATCGGCGACGTCGAGGCTGCCGGGACACCGATCCTGCTGGTGCACGGGATGATCGACAACCGGATGATCTTCACCGTCCTGCGCCGCCGGTTGCGCCGCCGCGGCTTCGGCCGGGTCTTCACGCTGAACTACTCCCCCACGACCAACGACATCCGATCCGCCGCGCGGGACCTGTCCGGCGCGGTCGAGGACCTCGTGGCGCAGACCGGCTATGAGCAGGTGCACCTGGTCGGCCACAGCCTCGGCGGGCTGATCGCCCGGTACTACGTGCAGTGCCTCGGCGGGGACGAGAGGGTGCACACCCTGGTCACGCTCGGCTCGCCGCACGCCGGGACCCTGGCCGCGCGCCTGATCCCGACCCGGCTGTGCCGCCAGCTCAGCCCGGGCAGCGATCTGTTCCGCGAGCTGGAGCAGCCCGCCCGCTGCCGGACCCGGTTCGTGGCCTTCTGGTCGGAGCTGGACCAGCTGATCCTGCCGCACGAGAACGCCCGGATCGAGCATCCCGACCTGCTGGCCCGCAACGTCCTGGTGCCGGATGTCGGGCACATGTCGATCCCGATCAGCGGCCGGGTGGTGCACGAGATCTCGATCCTGCTCAGCCTGCTGGACAGCGACGGGACGACGCTGGCGGCCGGGGTCACGTCGCTGCGGGACGACGGTCTGGGCACGCCACGACGGCCCGGCCCGGAGCCGACCTGGACGGGCGAGGGCGCCGGCTGACATAAGGTGCGCCGGTGGGCGTCCTGTTGTCGTTGCGTGAGGTGACCCGCCGCTACGGCGATCAGGTGGCGCTGTCGCCGGTCAGTCTCGAGGTCGCGCCCGGGCGCTGCGTCGCCCTGCTCGGGCCGAACGGGTCCGGCAAGACGACCCTGCTGCGGATCGCCGCCGGCCGGGACGCCCCGACCGCGGGGGCCGTGCTGTTCGACGGGTCCCCGCTGGACGGGGACGACCTGCACGCCCGGGCCCGCATCGCCGTGGTCGGCGACAGCGCGGCCTACTACCCGGATCTGACCGTGCGCGAGCACCTGACGCTCGTGGCCGTCTCGCACGGGGTCGGCGCGGACGCCGCGAGCTGGGTGGACTGGGCCCTGGCGGACCGCAACCTGACGGACAAGGCGGATGCGCTGCCGTCCTCGCTGTCCTCCGGCCAGCAGCAGGCCCTGCTGCTGGCCGCCGCGCTGGTCCGCCCGAGGGACCTGCTGGTGCTGGACGAGCCGGAGCAGCGCCTGGATCCGGACGCCCGGCGCCAGTTGGCCGGCCGGCTGCGGCAGGAGCTGGCGGACGACGTCGGGGTGCTGCTGGCGACCCACCACCGCGAGCTGGCCTCCGAGGTCGCCGATCGCGTGATCCTGCTCGACGGCGGGGTCGTGATCGCGGACGGCCCGCCCGGTGAGGTGCTGTCCGCCGGCGACACCCGGTTCGGCGGATGACCATGGCCGGAGAGCCGGTCGCGGACGAGCTGCCCGGGCGGGACGATCCGTACTGGCTGGAGCTGACCGCCGAGACGCTGGACTTCCTGCGCGATCTGCGCCGGGCGCAGCGGCGCAGGCGGATCGGCCGCGCCGCCTACGTGGGCTACGTCATCACCGTGATCTGTCTGCTCTACGTCGGCCCCTGGGTCTGGTACGCGCTCTCCCGGCCCGCGGGGGCCGGCCACCCCGGAGGTGGCGGCCGGCTCGCGCTGGCGGCCGTCGGCTGCTGCGCCCTCGTGCTGGTCGGCTTCGCCCGGGACGGCGGCTGGCGCGGGCCCGCCGTGCTGGACCTGCCGACGTCCACCTGGCTGCTGCCGGCGCCGATCGAGCGCCGGGCGCTGCTGCTGCCGCGCTGGCGCGTATCCCTGCTGCTGAGCGCCTCGGCCGGGGTCTGCGCCGGGGCTGCGATCGCCGTCGCGGCACGGGTCACCTCCGGCGGGCACGCGGCCTGGCTGGCGGCCGCCGGCGCGACGACCGGGTTGATGGCCGCCTCCCTGGGTACGGCGGCCGGCGGGCTCGCCGAGGCGCGGGCCACGGGGCCGTCCGGGTCGCGGATGCCGTCCAGGTCGATGCCGTCCAGGTCGATGCCGTCCAGGTCGATGCCGTCCAGGTCGATGCTGCCCAGGTCGCGGATGCCGTCGTGGTTGCTGCCGGCGCTGTGCTGGCTGCTGCCCGCGCTGCTGCTGGCTCTGGCGGCGGTCCCCGCCGGGCGCGGGGGGCGGGCGTGGCTGGGTCCGGTCGACGCGGCCGCGCTGTGGAGCGGCCCGTGGGGCTGGCTGGCGCAACCCCTGGTGGCCGCGTTGCCGGGCACCGCGCCGGCCGGGGTGCAGCGGCTGTGGCCGCTCGGGCTCGCGCTGGCGGTGCTCACCACCGCGTTGGCGGTCGTCCGGGTCGAGCGGCGGATCGGCGGGGTCCCGGCCGCGGCGCTGCGCTCCCGGGCGGAGTCGGTGGCGCTGGTCGGCGGGGCGCTGATGATGCTGCAGCCGCGCCGGGCCCGGCTGACCGTGCTGGCCGCGCAGGGGCATGCTCCCTCGACCAGGGTCCGGTTGCCGGTGCCGCGCCGCCGCGGGCTGCTCGCCCCGTGGCGGGACGCCACCGCGCTGCTGCGCGCCCCCAGCCGTCTGCTGTGGGGCCTGGTCTGGCTCGGGCTGGCGCTGGCCGTGCTCGCGCTGACCGCCACGGTCGAGCTGCACCAGGGGTCAGGGTCCGGTTCGGGAGCTCTGGCCGCCGCCGGGACGGCGACCGGCGGCGAGCTGCGCGCGGCGCTCGGGCGCAGGCTGCTGCTCGGGCTGCCGGGACTGGTGGCGTTGTACCTGGCCGCCGCGCAGCTGGTCGAGCCCGCCCGGCTGGACGCCGACGACGCCCGGCGGTTACGGATCCGGCCCGTGGACGCGGGGCGGCAGGCGTTGCAGCACGTGACCGTGCCGCTGGTGGTACTCGGCGGGGCGACGCTCGGCGTCCTCGCCGTCGCCGCGGCCGCCGGGGCGACGGCGGTGGTCACGGCGGCTGGCTGGACCCTGCTCGGGCTGCCCGGGATGCTCGGCGCGGCGATGGTCAGCGCCTACCGCGGCGACGCCCCGCTCCAGCTGCTGGTCGGCCCCGACACCCCGCTGGGCGGCACCGGGCCGGTGCAGTTGCTGCTGTGGTACCTGCGCGGGCCGCTGGTCGGCATCGCCCTGCTGGTGCCCGCGATCCTCGGCCTGGCGATCGGCGCGTTCACGGCAGAGATCGCCGCGGTGGCGCTGCTCGCCTGGGCGGTCCGCCGGGCCGGGGTGCTGGCAGTCAGCTGAGGGTGCTGGCGGTCAGCTGAGGGTGCAGGCGGATCCGTTCATGCGGAACCCGCTGGGCGCGGTGTCCGTCGTGGAGCGCCACAGCTCGTACCCGAACGTCGTGGACGCGCCGGGCGCGAGCTGGGCGCCGGACCAGCCCCCCGTCGCCGTCACGGTCGAGTCGGACTGCTGCAGCTGCGCGCCCCAGGAGCTCGCGATCCGCTGGTGCTGGCCCAGCTGGAAGGTCAGCGACCAGGAGACCGTCACCCGGCCCGAGTTCGTCAGGGTGATCTGCGCCATCGGACCGTGGAAGCTGTTGACCAGCTGGTACCGGACCGCGCAGGAGGCAGCCGGCGGAGCCGGCCGGGTCGAGCGGGACGCGGTCGGGGTGCTGCGGCGCTTCGTGCTGGTCTGCAGGATCGGTTCTCGGGTGGTCGTGGTCGGGGCGGCCACCGCGGCGGGGCTCGCGGTCGGGCTGGGCGACGGGACCGCCGGCACGCTGGTCGGCGCCCCACCGTCAGGCTGGATGGACTGCTTCTGCGAGGTCGACCTCGTGTGCAGGGGCCCGAAGCCTGCCGCCATCACCCCGTTGACCGCAAGCAGCAGCCCGACCGTTCCAGCCGCGAGCCAACCCCACGGCACCGGTCGCCGTTCCGGCCGTCCGTCGGCTCCGGGCGGCGGCGCCCCGGGCGGTTCCAGGAGGCCCAGCTCCTGGGTCGGAGCGTCCGGTCCTGCACTCATCGTGACTGCCTTCCCCGTCAGTCGCGGGCGTATACCCCCGCTGAGCACGTCACTGTAGCGCCGGGAGTCAGAGCTTCTCGACCGGTGCGTAGCGCAGCAGCAGCCGCTTGGTGCCTTCGTCCCGGAACTCCACGTGCGCGACCGTCCGCTCCCCCTGCCCCTCGACCAGCACGACCGTGCCGAGCCCGAACTTGTCATGCGTGACCCGGTCACCGGGCTCGAGGTGGATGACCTCGCGGTTGCCCGGCGAGACGACCCCCGGGCGTCCGGCCAGGTGCGCCACGGCGGGGGTGGAGGACGGCCGCATGCCGGTCGTCTCCGAGCGCCGCCAGTCGATCAGGTCCTTGGGGATCTCGTCCAGGAACCGGCTCGCGGGGTTGTAGCTGGGCTGGCCCCAGGCGCTGCGCACGGCGGCCCGGGAGACGTACAACCGCTGCCGGGCGCGGGTGATCCCGACGTAGGCCAGCCTCCGCTCCTCGGCCAGCTCGGCGAGATCACCGAGGGACCGCATGTGCGGGAAGGTGCCGTCCTCCATCCCGGTCAGGAACACCACCGGGAACTCCAGCCCCTTCGCGGTGTGCAGCGTCATCAGGGTGACCACACCGGCGTCCGCCGCCTGCCCGGCCTCCGCCTGAGCGGCCGCGCCGTCCGCCACCGCCTCGTCCGGGACCTCGTCGGAGTCGGCGACCAGGGAGACCTGTTCGAGGAAGTCCGACAGCGTGCCCTCGGGGTTGGCGGTCTCGAACTCCCCCGCGACGGCGACCAGCTCGGCGAGGTTCTCCACCCGGGACTCGTCCTGCGGGTCCTGGCTGGCCCGCAGCTCGGCCAGGTAACCGGTCTGCTCGAGCACCGCCTCGAGCAGAGTCGCCGGCCCGGACCCACCCTCGGCCAGCGTGCGCAGGCCGTCGATCAGGGCCACGAACTGCTGGATGCAGGCGAGCGAGCGGGTAGCGATGCCGGGCGCCTCCTCGGCCCGCAGCAGGGCTGCGGCGAAGCCGATCCGCTCGCGGTCGCCGAGGGCCGCGACGCACGCTTCGGCCCGCTCGCCGATCCCGCGCTTGGGCACGTTCAGGATCCGGCGCAGGTTGACCACGTCGTCGGCGTTGGCCAGGACACGCAGGTAGGCCAGGGCGTCCTTGACCTCGCGGCGCTCGTAGAACCGGGTGCCGCCGACCACCCGGTAGGGCAGCCCGACCCGGACGAAGACCTCCTCCAGGGCGCGGGACTGAGCGTTGGTCCGGTAGAACACGGCCACGTCGCCGGGCCGGACGCCGTGCCCGCGGTGCAGGCGGTCGATCTCCTGGGCGACGAAGGACGCCTCGTCGTGCTCGTGGTCCGCGACGTAGCCGATCACCCGGACGCCGGCACCCGCGTCGGTCCACAGCCGCTTCGGCTTGCGGTCGGGGTTGCGCTCGATCACGGCGTTCGCCGCGGTCAGGATCGTCTGGGTGGAGCGGTAGTTCTGTTCCAGCACGATCACCCGCGAGGTGGGGTAGTCGGTCTCGAACTCGACGATGTTGCGGATGGTCGCGCCGCGGAAGGCGTAGATGGACTGGTCCGCGTCCCCGACGACGGTCAGCTCGGCGGGCGGCACCTCGACCAGGCTGGCGCTGCGGACCACGCTTCCGTCCGCGGCCAGCACCTCCGAGCGGGCCATCACCTCGGACAGCGAGCCGCCGACGAGCTCGCGGACCAGGACGTACTGCGCGTGGTTGGTGTCCTGGTACTCGTCCACCAGGACATGCCGGAACCGGCGCCGGTAGTGGGCTGCGACCTCGGGGAACGCCTGCAGGATGTTCACCGTGATCATGATCAGGTCGTCGAAGTCCATCGCGTTGGCCTGGCGCAGCCGACGCTGGTAACTGGTGTAGGCGTCGGCCAGCATCCGCTCGGCGTGGGTGCCGTCACCGGACCTCGCGGCGAAGGTCTCCTCGTCGACCAGCTCGTTCTTCAGGTTGCTCACCTGGGTGCTGAACGAGCGCGGCGGGTAGCGCTTGGGGTCGAGGTCGAGCTCGCGGCAGACCAGGCTCATCAGGCGCTGGGCGTCCGCGGCGTCGTAGATGGAGAAGTTCGAGCGCAGCCCGACGTGAGTGGCCTCCCGGCGCAGGATCCGCACGCAGGCGGAGTGGAAGGTGGACACCCACATCGAGGCCGCTCGTGGACCGACCAGGGCCGCGACCCGGTCCCGCATCTCCGCGGCGGCCTTGTTGGTGAAGGTGATGGCCAGGACCTGGCCCGGGCGGACCCGGCGGGCGGCGAGCAGGTAGCCGATCCGGTGGGTCAGCACCCGGGTCTTGCCCGAACCCGCGCCGGCCACGATGAGCAGCGGGGAGCCCTCGTGCAGGACGGCCTCCCGCTGCGGCGGGTTCAGCCCGGCGAGCAGGCCGTCCACGTCGATGACGTGCTCGGCTGCTGGGTCGACGGCTGGGTCGACGGCTGGGTCGACTGCTGGGTCGACGGTGCTGTCGAGGGCGTGATCGATCGCCTGCGGCGCAACGGATGCCGGGCCTTCGGGGTCGTCGCCGGCGGAGGCGGACGGGGGCAGCCCCGGCAGCGGGTGCTCCCCGCCGAGCCGGCTGACGCCGGTGTCACCGGCAGCCGCCGAGGGGCCTGCGGACACGGCCGCTCCGGGAATCGGGAGGTCATCGAAAAGGGTGCTCATCGCGCCGTCCAGCCTACGGGCTGGCCCGGACAGGCGCGGCGAGCGGCACGGGCGGGGTCTGTGGGGCGGGTCTGTGGGGCGGGTCTGTGAAGGCGGGTTTGCCAGGGCGGGGTCTGCGCGGTCACCTCCCGGCAGGTAGCCGTGTTCCGGTGAGTGCACTGCCCCGCCACAGGGGGCAGCGCACAAGCGCCGCGACACAGCCCCGCTGCTGGATGCCGGATCCATGCGTCAAGGTCACAGCCTTGCGACTACATAGGTAAGCTTATAGCCTTTCTTTCTTATCAGCCAGGGCATAGCCTTGACTCATGCCGTACGTGCTGACCGTTGACCAGCGCGGCAGCCGCAACCGCCCGGACCGCGTTCCCGAGGCGCTCGACCGGCTCCGCGAGACCCCCACCCTGCGTCCTTTCGAGCGAACCGCGGGCGACGAGTTCCAGGGCGTCCTGGACGATCCCGCCGTCGTGCTGGACACGGTCCTGGACCTGGTCCGGGACGGTGCCTGGAGCATCGGGGTCGGCGTCGGGCCGGTGCAGGAACCCCTTCCGAGCAACAGTCGCGCCGGGCGTGGGGTGGCCTTCACCCTGGCCCGGCGGGCGGTCGAGCGGGCGAAGCGGCGCCCGCAGCCGCTGTCGGTGTCGGCGCCGGACGAACCCGCCGCCCGCGAGGCCGAAGCCGTGCTGACGCTGCTGGCGATCCTGGTCCAGCGCCGGACCCCGGCCGCGTGGAAGGCGATCCATCTCATCGACGAGGGACTGACCCAGGCCGAGGCCGCCGACCGGCTCGGGGTCAGCAGGCAGGCCGTCAGCCAGCGTCTGGCGGCGTCCTGCCTGCAGCAGGAGCGCGACGCCCGGCCCGTCGCCGTCCACCTGCTCGCCCGCACGTGCGAGGCTGCGGGCTGAGGGTCACGGCCCGGCAGCCGTGCCCCCGCCGGACGCCCGGCCCCAGCGGTCGGGCTGCGCTGAAACGGGGTCGTCGGGGTGAACGTCGTCGTGGTGCTGCTGCTGCTCGCTCTCGGCCTCGCGGCGCTGCCGCTGTGGGGTGACCTGCCCCCGCTGCCGCGGATGCGCGTCCGGGCGGGCGTCCTGCTCGGCGCGGCGTCGGCGACGCTCGCGCTGGCGGGGCTGCTCGCCTGGGCAGCTCCCGGCGCGGGTGCACCCGGTCGGCGCGGCGGCACGGGCTGGGCGGCGTGGTCGGGGCTCGGCTGGGACAGCTTGACCTGGACGGGACTGCTCGTCCCGCTGGCCGATGCCGCGGGAGTCTTCGCGGCGGTCGCGGCCGGAGGTCCGGTGGTGCTCGCGATCCTGCGCCTCGCGGATCGCAACCGGCCGGCAGGGGACCCGGGCCCGGCCGACACCACTGCGCTCAGCGGCGGGGCCTGGATCGGCGCCCTGGAACGGATCGTCGTCACCTGCAGCCTGCTCGGGGGCTGGCCGGAGGGCATCGCCCTGGCCATGGTGATCAAAGGGTTCGGCCGCTACCCGGAGCTGCGCACCCCGGCCGCGGCCGAACGATTCATCATCGGCACCTTCGCCAGCGTGCTGTGGGCCACGGCGTGCGCCGCCGTGGCCCGTGCCGTCCAGCGCTGAGGCCTCAGCACCGAGGCCTCAGCACCGACGGTTCAGCTCACTCACCACCGATGCGCCACATCGATCACCAGGCGCGTGTGCGAACCCGGCCCGGTGAGCTGGAAGACCCGGAACGGCAACCGGGCACGCACCCCGAGCCCGAGTGTGGTCTGGCCCTCGAAGGAGCCCGCCCAGGCGACCTGACGGAAGGTCCGGTACCCGGTGACGTTCACCAGTTCACGCGGGTCGGCCGGACGATACGTCGGCGATCCGTTCTGGTTGTAGGCCGGTGCCAGCACCACGATCTGCAGCCGGGCCGCGCCGCGCAGGGCCACCGGAGCGCCGGAGCCGTCCATCACGACCTTGTCCACGTACTGGACCCGGGCACCGGCGGCCGGCCCGGACAGGTCGACCACCAGCCGGTCGTAGCAGTCATGCCGCCCGGACCGTACCCCGATCAGGTTCGACTCCCCCGCGGCGGACGACGGACTCACCGTCTTGGCCAGTGACCCCCACCGGATGCCGCAGTACGGCGCGGACGCGCTGGCGGGTGCGGTCGCTCCGGCCGGCACCGCGAGCAGTACCGGAGCCGTGACCGCAAGCATCGCCAGCGTTCGAACCAACCACTTTCGCATCGCTGCACCTCCCCAAGTCCGGCCGGGTGCATGCCCGGCCGCAGCACTGCACCCGGTAGACGCGGCAGGGTGATCCGCGGTTGTCCGGACAGGTTGGCGAGGTGCACGGCCGCGGCGGTACCCGAACAGCACGGCGCACGCTCCGCAGTCACATCAGCCGCGACACGCGTCGACATGCCGGGACATCCACGGTCGTGACGACGTTCGGTGCGTTCGGCCTCGGGGCTACGAGCGGGTGGCCGGTTCCTGGGTCGGAGCGGGAGGGGTCGGAGCGGGAGGAGTCGGCAGGGCGAGGTTGGGCAGGGCAGGGGGCGGCACGGCAGGGGGCGGCACGGCAGGGTGCGGCACAGAGGCGTCCGGACCGCTGCCGGGATCGGACCCGGGCTCGGGGACGGGCAGCTCCTCGGTCCGGGCGGTGTCCGCGTCCTCGGAGGGCACCGCGGTCCTCGAACCGCGCAGCAGATCGGCGAGGTCGGCCGTGACCCGGCGGCGCTCCTCGAAGTCCGTCAACGGGTCCGGGGTGGACGCCGGCCCGCTCGGTTCGGCCGCCCGCGAGGGCATCGGCGCGGAAGGGTCGTCCGGAGTGCCCGCCGCGACCGGGCCGGTGGCCCCGATCGGCAACCTGAGGCTGGGCCCGGCCCCGGGATGCTCGACCGACAGCACGGCAGCCATCCGGACGTCGGTCGCCGGCTGGCCCGGCGGCCAGATCGCCACCGTGAGCCCGGGATGCGCCTCGAGCACCGGCTGCACGGCGACGAGCAGCTCGTACACCGCCTCGATGTCCGGGATCGGCGGGGCCATCCGCACCGGATCGCCCGGCGCCGGGACCGTCACGGCGGCCGGCGTGTCCGGCTCTTCGGGCCGGTTCGGTTGCGGCGCAAGGAAACCCGTACGGTGGGGCTCCGCCGGAGCCGGGTCGTCGCGCGGCGCCGGGTCGCTCGTGCGCGGGCCGGCGGTGAGGGGGTCCGCGGCGAGCGGATCGCCGCTGCCCGAGTCCGGACCCCACCGGTCTGAGGTCAGCGGGTCAGAGGTCAGCGGGTCAGAGTCGAACGGGTCGGTGCCCCACGGGTCACCGCCGGGCGGACCGATCCGCAGCGGGTCGGTTCTGGGCGGGTCGGTTCTGGGCGGGTCGGTTCTGACGGGGTCGGCGGTGGAGGGCTCGGCGCCGGACGTGTCCGGGGCGGGCTGCGCAGCGGGGGCGCCGGCCGCGGTACCGCCGTCCGCCTCGCGCATCCGCTGCTCCAGCTCAGCCCGCCGCCGCAGTCGGTGCAGCCGTGCCTCCACCTCCATCCCTGATCACCGGCTCGCAGTCGCTGTTGGCCCGGCCTGCGGGGAACGCGAGGCCTGCCGGGCCTTGGCCCGGGCCAGGGCCTCCTCGAGCAGGATGAGGACGGCATCGCGGACGGAGATGAACCTCCGCGCGTCGAACTCGATCACCGGAACCCGGTCGTCGACCGCGAGCGCCCACCGCACCGTGTCCAGATCCCGGGGCGGCGCACCCTCGAAGCGGTTCACGGCCACCACGAACGGCAGCCCGAGCCGCTCGAAGTAGTCGACGGCCGCGTAGCAGTCGTCCAGCCTCCGGTCATCCACCATCACCAGCGCCCCGAGAGCACCGTTGGCCAGGTCGGCCCACATGAAGCCGAACCGGTCCTGGCCCGGGGTGCCGAAGATGTAGAGCTTGATGGTCTCGTCGATGGTGATCCGACCGAAGTCCATCGCGACGGTCGTTGTGGCCTTGCCCGGGATCAGCGCCGTGTCGTCGATGCCCGTCGCCGCGGTGGTCATCGGCGCCTCGGTGGTCAGCGGCGGGATCTCGGAGATGCTGCTGACGGCCGTCGTCTTGCCCACGCCGAACCCGCCTGCCACCAGGATCTTCACCGGGACAGGCGGTCGAGGGGCAGGCACGCCGAGCCCGCCGGAGTTACGTACGCTGTCGGAGCCCATGGATCACCCGCAGAATCGTGTCCACATCGATGTCAGCCTCAGGGCTGAACGTCGTCACCACGCCTTGCTGTTTCAGATCTGTGATGAGCACACGGATGACCCCTAGGTGCAGGTTCAGCCGTGCCGCGATCTCGGCCACGGCCAACGGCTCGCCGCACAGGCTGACCAGGTCGCGGTACTCGAACGAGAGCCATTGAAGGGCCCCACGGCCCTGATCGGTGACCACCACCTGAGCCTCGACCGGCATCTCCGCGGCCGAGACCACCCGGCCCGAGGTGACCAGGAACGGCCGGACCGCCGTTCCCAGTTGTTCGGCCATGAACGGCTCCTGGGTGACGGCGCCGCCCGCACCCACGAACGGGCGGACCAGGGAGGCGCTGTGCTCCCGCGCTGAACGCGTCGGCGGTTCGGCCATCAGGCCACCGAGTTCTTCAACTCGTTGATCAGCTGTGGGCTGAGCGACCCGTTGGTGCGGTTGATGAACAGGGCCATCTCGTAGGCCACGGTGGCCAGGGAGGCGGTGCGCTCGGCGACGACGCCGAGCAGCGCCCCCGCGCTCATCGCCATCACGACGAGGTAGCCGCCCTCGGCATCCACGATCACCTTGTTCAGCATCCCGAGCCCGTAGCTGGCTCCCGCGCCGGCCGCCAGGCTCGCCATCCCGGAGACGATCGCGGACAGCCGGTCGCTGCTGGCACGGTCCGCCTGACCGGCTACTGCCATCAGCAGCCCGTCCGAGGAGACGGCGATGACGTCGAGCACGCCGGCCGTCTCCCGCGAGAACTTCACCAGCAACCAGGTGAAGTCCTGTGCCTCCGAACTGAGCCGATAGCTCGTCTCGCTCATCCCTGGCCTCCATCCTGATCGCCCCGCCGGGCCTGGCCTCCATCGGAGGTGGCGGAGCCGCTGTCACCCGTACGCAGGCCCGGCGCATCCACCGACCGGGCCCGTTCCACAGCTGCGTCGATATCGAGGATCGCTCGCAGCGTCTCATCCGCGTCAATCCCCGTCCGCCCACCGAGCGGCCGCCGCTCCGGTGTGGGCGCCGCGGCCTCGAGGCCGGCCAGCGTCGCGCCGGGCACCCGACGGATCAACCGCAGGGGCGGATCCTGCTCGCCGGGCTCCACCATCCGGGTCGGTGGCCGGGTCGGGTCCGACGGCATCGGGTCCAGCCAGGATGCGGGCGGTGACCCGAACCGGGACGGTGGCTCCGGGCGCGACGGCGGTTCCGCGCGCTGAGGCGGCTGGGGGCGCAGCGGCGCCCCAGGCCGGGTCCGGGGAGCCTCCCATGGGCTGGTCGCAGCCTCCCAGGCAGGCGCCTCCCACGGGGGAACCTCCGCGGGCGGGCGGTCGCCGGGCGTGTTCGCTCCGCCGGCCGGCCGGGCCCCGGGGTCCGGCGTGCTCGCGCCACCGGCGCCTTTCGACGTCCCGTTCCCGTTGCCGACGACGTGGGGGGTCTGCAGCGGCGCGAAACGGGCCTTGGCCAGCGCGGCCTCGACGTCCTCGAGTTCCCGGCGGGCCGCATCCGGATCCGCCGGGCGGCGCGCGCCCTGGCGACCGTCCGCTGCGGGCAGGCCTGGCGCGGAGGGTCCGGAACCCGCCGCGCCGGACCGGCCGAAGGCCTCGGCGGCCCAGTGGGTGCCGGGGACACGACGGCGGGGCTGCTCGTCAGGCTGCTCGGCCGGCCACGCGGGCGATGCGGCGCCGGCCCGGGTGGCAGGCAGGCCGGCCGGCCGATCACCGACCGGTTGGTCCTGAACGGTGGGAACCGGCGGGAGGCTCGGCGCGGCCGGCGGCGGGGGCACCTGCTCGCGGTTGGGTCGCGTGCCGGACGGGCTGATCGGGAACGGCACCCGGTTCAGGATCGGCCTCACCGACCCGGGGCGACGCTCTGGCGCCGCCTCAGGCGGCCCGGCCTGGACGGCCTGGACGGCCTGAGGGGCGTGAGGCGCATCCTGGTCCGGCCGGTCGACGAACAGCCCTGCCGGGATCACCAGCCGGGCCGTCAGGCCGCGGCCCGGGGTCGGCATCAAGGTCACGTCGATCCCGTGGCGGCGGGCGATCCGGCCGACCACGAAGAGTCCGAGCACGTCGGTCGGCGCGAGGTCCAGACGCTCGCGCTGGCGGAGCCGCTCGTTCTCCTCGGCCAGCCGCAGCTGGGGCATGCCGATGCCCTGGTCGACGATCAGCACCGTGCAGGCGGCGCCCTCGCTCACCTGCGCCGAGACGGCGACCGGGGCCTGCGGCGGGGAGAACAGGACCGCGTTCTCGATCAGCTCGGCGAGCAGCAGGACGAGGTCGGAGACCACGGCAGGGGCCAGGTGCAGATCCGGGATCCCGGTGAGCGTGACCCGCTGGAAGTCCTCGACCGAACCCAGGGCGGCCCGGATGGCGTCGGGCAGCGCGAGTGGCCAGCCCTCGCCCTGCCCCTCGCCCTCCCCGGACAGGACGATCAGGCTGCTGGCGTTGCGGCGCAGGCGGGTGGACACGTGGTCCAGCCGGTACAGCGTCCGCAGCGTGTCGGCGTTCTCCTCCGAGCGCTCCAGGGTGTCGATCAGGGCCAGCTGGCGCCCGACCAGGTTGGTCGTGCGTCGGCCGACGCCGGCGAACATCAGGGCGACGTTCCGGCGGCTGGCCACCTGTCGCTCGAGCAGCTGCGCAGCGGCCGCCTGGACCCGGTTGAAGGCCGCCGCGAGATCGCCGATCTCGTCCCGGGTCCTGATCGCGATGGCGGGCAACCGCGGCACTGCCTCCGGGCCGGCGTCCTCGTCGGCGACCCGCATCAGCTCGGCCTGGGTCAGGTCGGCCACCGAACCCGCCGCGGTGGTCAGGCGGCGCAGCGGCACGGAGACGGAGCGTCCCACCGCGATCGACAGCCAGACCACGATGCCGAGCAGCAGCACCCCGATGCCGAGCAGCAGCGCCGCCGTGACCAGGGCGGAGGTGGCGGACGTGGTGGCGTTGGTCGCCACGGTCCGGGCGATGGTGCCCTCGACCAGCTGGCGCAGCGTGGTCTGGGTCTGCACGGCGGCCAGCTCGGCCTGCGCGACGTCACCCTGGGGGGCGGCCGCACCGGCCAGACCGACCTGGGCGGTGGCGTCGGCCAGGCGCTGGGCACCCGGCCCTGATGTCGCCAGGTCGAACAGATTCTGTGCGGCCGGGGTGGCCACGTTGTTGAACGCGCTGACGTACCGCTCCTCGACGCCCTGCGCGACCGAGGCCGCGGACAGCGCGGAGGGCCGGGCCACCGGGTTGCTGGCGGCCGAGAGCATCAGCGCACCGGAGGAGCTGGCCGCCTCGTCCGCCCGGAGCAGGTCGTCCAGCGAGAGCAGCGCCATCGCGTCGCTGGGGTTGTTCGCCGCCTGCCGGGGCAGCTGGAGGGCGTCGATCAGGCCGCCGACGGCGAAATCGAAGGCACCCTGCAGCTCGTCGTCGGACACCCGCTTGGCGATCACGGCGTCCATACCGCTGAGCACGACGCCGACGCCGCGCAGGGCGGACTGCAGCTGCGGGGACGCCGTCCCGGCCAGCCTCTGCTGGACCCGCATCTGCGCGGACTGCAAGGACTGGTACTGCATCAGCACGTCATCGCCGGAGACGAGCGAGGCGTCCAGATACCCGATGGCCAGCAGTCTGGCGTTCTGCACCTGCTCCACCAGGTCGCTGACCTGCTGAGCGGTCTGGGCCGTCGTGTTCACCTCGCGGTGCTCACGCGCGTCCGTGATCCGGGCGAGCATCAGCGGAACGAGCAGCACGACGGCCATCACCAGCGGGATCATCACGAGAAGGTTCAGCTTCTCGCGGACGAGCAGGCGGTCGAGGATCACCGCTTGGTCTCCAGCCCGGGCACCTGGCCGGCTCGGGCCAGCTGCCTGCCGTTCAACGCCTCCTGGCCGTTCGGCGCCGGGATGCTGCCGGCCAGCTGCGCGTCCCACTCACCGGGCTCGTCGACGCCGGGCCCGATCGGCGTCCGCCGCCTGCGCGACACGGCGAGCCACAGCACGGTGATCGCCAGCAGGGCCCCGGCGGCGGTCGCGGCGACCGCCAGCCGCCGCTGGCTGGTCGCTGCGTCGGCCCGGTCCTGCAGCAGCCTGTCGAGCTGGTCGAGGCTCACGCTCTCCAGGGTCAGCGCGGCGTCACGGACCCGTCCACGCTCCTGCTGCAGGGCCACGGCCGGCTGAGCGACGAAGGTGATCCCTGCGGTGGGCGGCGCCAGCGTGGCCATGCTGTCACCGAAGCGGTCCAGGGCCGGCACGAGCCCCTGGCTGAGCGTCGGGCTCTGGGTTGCGGCGAAGCTCTTGCCGAGGCCGGTCTTGACCGCGGCGCCGTCCTGGCGGGCCTGCTCGGCCGCCGCGGCGAGTGCGGGACTACCGGAGGCCTGGCCGCCGAGCAGGTTGGCCAGGTCACTCACCTGCCCACTGCTGACCAGCAGCTGCGGGATCCGCAGCAGGGTGGTGTCCATCAGGTAGTAGCTGTCCAGCTCCGGGTCCAGGATCAGCGACGACGAGTCGCCGACGGTCGACGCCAGCGCCAGCAGCAGGTCGAGGTTCTGGCCGAAGCTGGTGTACGCCTGCTGCCCGGTAGGCGGCGTCGTCAGCAGTGCGATCAGCCGCTTGCGCGCCGTGGCCCAGCGCTCGGAGACGCCGAGGGCAGCGCCGTACCGGGCGTCCACCGCGTCGACCGCGCGGATCGCCTTGTCCACGGCTGCCGTGTTGGGCCGGTCACCCGCCACGGCGGTGGACCCGGCGTCGGCGGTTGCGCCGATCAGCCTGACCACCGGGCCGAGGTAGGTCACGCCGGTGCGCTCGCTCTGGGCGATGCTCAGGTCCCGACCGGTCGCGGACCAGAGCCCGGACAGCGTGATCGAGAACGGCACCAGAACCGCGACCAGCAGTGCGATCAGCACGACCAGCCGCCTCGGCCTGGCCGGCTGCCGGAGCGGCGGGCTGTCCTTGGTCGGCCGTCGATCCCGGTACTCATGCCGCGGCATCTGCATCAGCGCCCTTCAGACCCTGCACCTGCCAGGCCGATCGGAGGTGGCTGCACCCGATCCGCCCGGTCCGCCCTGCGCGCCGCCCCGGACGCCGGGCGCGGCGCCGTGGCCGACCCGAACCTGCGATACGACACGCCAAGGCACGCCGGGGAGGGCCCCACACCACAGTGCGCGATCACATCGAACCTCGTCCGGGGGCCGACCGGTCCGGCCGTTCCCCGAGCCGTACGCGATCGGAGCTGCGCAGATCCGGGTGCATCCACGCGGTCCCTTCGTTCAGCAGACGCTGCAGCCTCCAGCTGGGCAGGCTCGGACCAGCGCGACCGTGACGACTGAGTGTTGATGCTGGGCAGTGAGTGTGGCCTGAGTAGCTACAGATTGCAATAACGTAGTCAAGAATTGGCGGACGTTGCGCCGATTGCAGGGATAGGTTCACTCAACGTCACACAGCGATAAGGCTGACCTGCCTAGCGGCACGGCCGGCCGTAGGATGGGCAGCCGTGCCTATCCCCGATGCCGACATCTCCCGCGTCCTCTGCGTGGCGGCCCACCCCGACGATCTCGACTTCGGCGCGTCCGGCACCATCGCCGGCTGGGTCGACGCCGGCCTCACCGTCACCTACCTGCTGTGCACCCGCGGCGACCAGGGCGGATTCGACGACACCCCGCGCGAGGCGATGCCGGCGATCCGCGAGAAGGAGCAGCGGGACGCCGCGACGGCGATCGGGGTGGACGACGTCCGCTTCCTGGACGGGTTCCGCGACGGCTGGCTGGAGCCCTCGCACGACCTGCAGCGGGAGATCGTCCGGGTGATCCGCCAGGTGCGGCCGGATCGGATCCTGGCCCAGTCGCCGGAGCGGAACTGGGGCCGCATCGGGGCCAGTCATCCCGACCACCTGGCCGCCGGAGAGGCCTCCGTGCGGGCCGTCTACCCCGCGGCCCGCAACCCCTTCGCCTACCCGGAGCTGGCGAAGGAGGGGCTCGAGCCCTGGGTGGTCCGCGAGCTCTGGCTGATGGCCGACCCCACTGCCGACCACGTCGTCGACATCGGCGCCACCTTCTCGCGCAAGCTCAAGGCCCTGCACGCCCACCGCAGCCAGACCGCGCACATGGACGACCTCGAGGACCGGCTGCGGTCCTGGGCCACGCACAGCGCCGGAGCGTTCGGGCTGCCCGACGGCAGTCTCGCCGAGGCCTTCCGGATCGTCACCACCGGCTGAGCCGAGTCAGCGCACCCTGTTCAACCTCTGGTATCGAATCGGGGTATCCCGGGCGATCGATAGCCCGATTCCATACCGGAGGACGGCTCGGGCGGGTGCGGCGAGCGCGGCCCGAGTCGTCCGCGGGTGCGGTGATCTGATCCAGATCGAGTTGACGTGATCCGGATCGAGGGCAATGCTGCCGACGTCCTGAAAGCGCTTTCCTGGCCCGTGGGACCCGTCGCGGCACCGATCGGGACGGCGGACGGACCGCGCATGCCGACCGATCGGGTGGCGCCGATCGACCTGCCTGGTCGGGACCGGCCATCCTGGCGTAGGAACAGGAACGGAGGCCACCCCGGATGGCCCGGCACACCAGCGGTTCGCGGGCGTCGCTGCCCGCGAGGGGCTCGGCGACCGCCAAGGGCTCGGCGACCGCCAGGGGCTCGGTGCCCACCCTGGCGACGGTCGCCGCGGTGGCCGGCGTCTCACCCGCCACCGCCTCGCGGGTGATCAACGGCTCCTCCAAGGTTGCGCCGCAGCTGCGGGCCGCGGTCGAACAGGCGATCGAGCAGCTCGGCTACGTGCCGAACCGGGCGGCACGGAGCCTGGTCACCCGGCGCAGCAACTCCATCGCCCTGGTCGTGCGGGAGCAGGTCGAGTTCGGCTTCGCGGACGCCTACCTGTCCAGCACCGTGGTCGCCGCCAGCCAGACGCTGGTGGGCACCGGGTTCCAGCTCGTCGTCCTGATGGCCCAGAACGACGTCGACCACGCGGAGCTGGCCGGCTACGTCCGCGCCGGGCACGTGGACGGGGTGATCCTGGTGTCGGTGCACGCCGAGGACCCGCTCCCCCGGCAACTGGCCCGGGCCGGGATCCCCACCGTGCTGGGTGGACGGCCGCACATCCGGCTGCCGGGGACGACCTATGTGGACGTGGACAACCTGGACGGCGGCCGGCAGGTCGCGGCCAGGCTGATCGGCATCGGCCGCCGCCGGCTGGCCACCATCGCCGGGCCCGCCGACATGACCGCCGCCACCGACCGCCTGGCCGGCTTCCGGGCCGGGCTGGACGACGCCGGGGTGCATCTGGCAGGCGTGGCCGTGGGCGACTTCCACCGGGCGTCCGGCGAGGCCGCGACGCTCGACCTGCTGGCCCGGGAGCCGCAGCTGGACGGGATCTTCGCGGCGAGCGACCTGATGGCGGTCGGCGCCGTCACGGTGCTGCGCAGGCAGGGCCGCCGGGTGCCGGAGGACGTGGCGGTGATCGGCTACGACGATCTCGACCTGGCGCAGCACACCGACCCGCCGCTGACCACCGTGCACCAGCCCGTCGGCGAGGCCGTGCGGATCATGGTCGGGATGCTGCTGCAGCAGGTCGGCGGAGGCCCGGTCGCCGAACCCGTGGTCCTGCCGACCCACCTGGTGATCCGCAGCTCGGGGTGATCCTCAGCTCGGGGTGATCCTCAGCTCGGGGTGATCCTCAGCTCGGGGTGATCCTCAGCTCGGGGTGATCGGCTCAGAGCAGGCGGCGGTCGGCGGCCCAGCGGGTCAGCTCGTGCCGGCTGGACAGCTGCAGCTTGCGCAGCACCGCCGAGACATGTGTCTCCACCGTCTTGACCGAGATGAACAGCTCGCGGGCCACCTCCTTGTAGGCGTAGCCCCGGGCGATCAGCCGCATCACCTCGCGTTCCCGGGTGGACAGCCGGTCCAGCTCGTCGTCGACCGAGGCCACCTCGCCGGCTCCGGCACCGAAGGCGTCCAGGACGAAGCCCGCCAGCCGCGGCGAGAACACCGCATCGCCCTCGGCCACCCGGTGGATCGCGGCGGCCAGGTCGGGCCCGGAGATCGACTTGGTCACGTACCCGCGCGCGCCGGCACGGATCACGGCGATCACGTCCTCGGCGGCGTCCGAGACGCTCAGCGCCAGGAACCGCACCGGGTCCGGCTCGCCGAGCAGGGCGGCGCAGTGCTGGAGGACGTCCCGCCCGCCCTGGCGGCCGGTCCCGCCGGGAAGGTGCACGTCCAGCAGGACCACCTCGGGGCGGGCCCGGTGCACGGTCAGCACCGCGCCCTCGACGTCGCCCGCCTCGCCGACCACCTCGATCGTGGGGTCGGTGGCCAGCTCGGCGCGCACCCCGCTGCGGAACATCCCGTGGTCGTCCACGAGCACGATCCTGACGCTCACGTCCCCTCCTGACCCCGTGCCGCCTGACCCCGTGCCGCCTGACCCTGCGGCGCGGGCAGCGCCAGCCGGACCTCGGTCCCCTCGCCCGCGCGGGATCGCAGCCCGCCGTGCCGCCGTGCCGCTCCATCCGGGCGATGATCGATTCCCGGACCCCCCGCCGGTCCGGCGGCACCTCAGCCAGGTCGAACCCCGGCCCCCGGTCGCGCACGAAGGCCTCGAGCCCGTCGGGACCGGCCTCGACATACACCTGGACCGGGCCGCCCGCGTACCGGGCGGCGTTCACGATCGCCTCGCGCAGGGCCGCGACCAGCGCGGCCACCGGCTCGTCCACGCTCCGGTCGCCGACCACGACGACGTCGACCGCCGCCCCGTGCAGGTCCTCGATCGCGGCCGCGACCCGCCGGACCTCGCCGGCGAGCGTGGCGTACTCGTCCGGCCGGGGCCCGTACAGCCAGTCGCGCAGGTCTCGCTCCTGAGCCCTGGCCAGCCGGGACACCGCGCCCGGGATCGCCGCTGTGACGCTGGATCAGGGCCAGCGTCTGCAGCACCGAGTCGTGCAGGTGCGCCGCGATGTCGGCCCGCTCCTCCTCACGTGCCCGCGCAGCGCGCTCGGCGTCAAGGTCACGCCAGAGCCGGACGCCCCAGGGCGCGAGCACCAGCGCGGCCCCGCCCAGCACGGCAGCGCCGGAGATGAGCATCAGCCCGGCGGTGGCCGCGTCCGCCCGCCGCACGAGCACGAGCAGGATGCCGAGCAGCACCAGCGCAAGGCCGCCCGCCACCCGCAGGGCGGCCGCCCGGGTGCCGAACCCGCTGCGCTCGGCCCAGCGGGACCGCTCCACCTCGTCCAGCTGCGAGTAGGCCAGGACCGCGCCACCGGCGACCACCAGGATCGGTACCGCGACCCCGGGCTGCACGCCCCAGCCGAGCAAGCCGCCGAGCAGGGTCAGGCCGAGCGCGAGCAGCGCCAGGCCGATCAGGATGTCGCCGCGCCGGGCCCTGACGGCGGGCGCCAGCGGGGTGTGCCCGACCGCCCGCCCCGTGCCGGCGGCCGCTCCGGCGTCGGTGCCCGCACCCGGTAGGCGTGCGCCCGCCCGGCTGCTGGTCAACGGGTTGCCGGTCAACGGGCTGCTCGTCAACGGGCGGCTCGTCAACGGGCTGCCGGTCAGCGGGGTTCCGGGCGCCGTGCCGCCCGTCGCCGGGCCGCCGGCCGCCGGAATGCCGGACGCGGGGGCCAGTGCCCAGAGCCAGACGTAGATGATCACGCCGAAGCCACCGGCGAAGGCGGACAGCACCAGCAGCACCCGCACCGCCGTGACCGAGACGCCCAGGTGCGCGCCCATCCCGGCCGCGACCCCGCCCAGCATCCGCCCCTCGCGCGGGCGGACCAGAGGAGGCCGCCGCGAGGCACCGGCAGGCACGTGCAAGGTCACCGCGACATCGTCACACGTCCGCCCACCGGGCTTCGTCAGGGTCGCCCCTGATCATGACCCTGATCATGACCCTGAACCCGACCCTGACCCGGCCTGACCCCGGCTGCGACCCTGACGCCGTGCCGGCACCGGCCCTGACTCCGCCAGGACGGTCGGGGGCCGCGGATCAGGGTCCGGTCAGGGGGGTCCCTGATGTCGCGGAACCGCCTTCGGCGGAAGACTTGGATCATGACCACAGATCCGCAACCACCGTCGCCGGGCGATCCCGGCCGGCCGGGACAACCCGCCGGCGGCCCGTCCTACGGCACCCCGCCGCAGGACCCGCCCGCGCCGGAGTCCCCGATGTTCGAGACCGCAGCCGAGACACCGCCCGGGCCCACGTCCCCCGGGCCCACGTCCCCCGGGCCCACACCGCCTGGATCGCCGCCGAGGCAGCAGCATCCGGGACAGGAGTTCTTCGACCGGATCCGCAGCTTCGGGATGGTCCGCCCGGACGACGGGCGCTGGGCCGCCGGGGTGTGCGCCGGGATCGCCCGCAAGCTCGACATCGACCCGCTGCTGGTCCGCGCCATCTTCGTGGCGCTCGCCGTGGTGGGCGGTTTCGGCGTCGGGCTGTACGGCCTCGTCTGGCTGTTCCTGCCGCACCCCGACGGGCGCATCCACGCCGAGGGCGTCCTGCGCGGCGTGGTCACCGCGGGCTTCGTCGGCTCGGTGATCTGCATCCTGTCCGATCTCGGCTGGTCCAACGGGCACTGGCCGTTCGCCCGCTTCTGGTGGCCGTGGGGCCCCCCGGGCGGGCTGCTGCTGACGGCGCTGATCGTGCTCGGCGTCTGGTGGCTGCTGACGCGCGGCCGGAGCGGGCCGGCAGGGCCCGGGCGGCCGACCTGGCCTGCGCCACCGGCGAACCCGGGCCCGACCGGACCGGGCGCCCCGAGCCCGCAGGTCCCGGCCCCGGACTACGGCGCACCTCGCACCGCGACCTCGCCCGGCGGCGGGACCGCGAGCGGCTACGGCCCCGGTGGCGGGACCGCGAGCGGGTACGGTCCCGGCAGCGGGTACGGCCAGACCAGCGGGTTCAGCCCGGGCAGCGGGTTCACCGCCCCGCCCGCGCCCGCCCCGGTGACCGTCCGGCCGCCCCGGCCGGTCGACCTGCACGCACCCTCGCACGCGCTGACCCGGTCGGTGCTCGGCCTCGCCCTGGTCGCGGCGGCCGTCACGGTGCTGGTGTACCGGTTGGTGGGGACGGCGCCCGGCCACGCCGCCGTGGTGGCGATCGCGATCGCGCTCGGCGTGGTGGCCCTAGGCGTCGTCGCGGCAGGGCTGCTCGGCCGCCGCAGCGGTGGCCTGGCGCCGATCGCCGTGATCCTGGCCATCGTCGCGGTCAACGGCGCCATCCTGGACAGCACCGCCTTCCCTCTCGGCGAGCGCACCTGGCGCCCGACCTCGCCCACGGTCGCCGAGCAGGGCTACGACGTGGGCGCCGCGGACGCCACCGTCGACCTGACCGACCCGGGCCTGGTCTCCGGCCGGTCCCCCGCCGATCCGGTGACCCTCGCGGTGCACGTCGGCTTCGGCCGCCTGCACCTGCTGCTGCCGGCGTCCACGACGGTCGAGGTGCACGCCTCGGTCGGCGCCGGGAACCTCACCGACCGGGTGAACGACAACGGCAGCGCCGCCTCCGGCAACTCCGCCGGCGCCGGGCTGGACCGGGTCGTCCAGTCCGGCTCCGGGCTGCCCGTGATCGTGATCGACGCGCAGGTCGGGTTCGGGGACCTCAAGGTCGACACCAATGCAGGAGGCACGTCATGACGGACGAGACGCACGACCCTGCTCGAGATCCAGCTCGAGATCCAGCTCGAGACCCGGCTCGAGACCCGGCCGACTTGTGGCCACCCGCCGCGCCGACCGAGCAGTTGCGCGTCGACCCGACGGCGACCGAGCAACTGCCCCCCGTCCCGGCCGACTTCGCACCGGCGGCGAGCAGCGACCAGCCGCCGACGAATCCGTTCGCCGGGCCGCCCGCCCCGGCCGACACCGCGGCCGACACCGCGGCGGACCCGCTGATCCCGGCGACCCGGCGTGACCTCCGGATCCGGACGATCGTCTTCGGCCTGGTGCTGCTGGTCATCACGGCGTCCGTGCTGCTGGCCCAGCTGACCTCGCTGCGGATCGACACCACCGCGGTGGCGCTCGGCCTGCTGATCGGCGCCGGCGCGGCCCTGGTCGCGGGCGGGATCGCCGCCGCGGTGCGCGAGGCACGGGGCGGGCCGGGGGTCTGATCCGGGCAGCAGCTGCCCCAGGCAGAGGGGGCGGGCACAGGCGGCATTCGGCGCCCGCGCTCGTGCGCGCTTCGAGGCGCCCTGACGCGTCGGAAGAAGTTGACATGTCGGAGTTCTCCGACGTAACGTCGCGCCATGCCCGACGACGTGTTCGGCGCGCTGGCCAATCCGGTCCGGCGCCGGCTCCTGGAGGCCCTCCGGGACGGCCCCCGCGCCGCCGGGGACCTCGCCGGCCGATTCTCGCTGAGCCGGCCCGCGGTCTCCGAACACCTGCAGGTGTTGCGCCGGGCTCAGCTGGTCCGTGAGGAGCCGCGCGGCCGGCAGCGGTTCTACCACCTGGTCGCCGACCCGCTGGCCGAGGTCGGCGCGTGGCTGAGCCCGTTCGAGCACTACTGGCGGCAGCGGATGACCTCGCTGCGCGACGTCCTGGACGAGGAGAGCGATGAACCGGACGCCTGACCCGACCCCGCCCGGAGTGGTCCGGTGCGACCAGTTCCTGGCACATCCGCCGGCCACGGTGTGGCGGGCCCTGACCGATCCGGAGTTGCACGCCCGCTGGTGGGCCGCCGGGGACGTGCGGCCCGTCGTCGGCCATCGCTTCAGCCTGGACATGGGCGAGTGGGGGTCGCAGAGCTGCCAGGTGACGGCGGTCGAGCCGGAACGCCTGCTGCAGTACACGTTCGCCGAGGGACGGCTGGACAGCACCGTCACCTGGCGGCTGGACCCCGAGGGCTCCGGCACCCGGCTCTTTCTCGAGCACTCCGGGTTCGACCTGGACTCACCGCTGGGCCTGCAGGCGTATCACGGCATGGGCGAGGGCTGGCCGCACGTGCTGGCGCATCTCGACAAGACCCTCAGCAGCAGCTGATCCCTGGCTCAGCCGAGGTCCCGGGCGGGCAGGGTCGGCGGCACGGCGATGCAGCCGGCCCGGCGGCCCACCCGGGCCAGCCCGGCCCGATCGCCCGCGGCGTACCCGTTGGGCCCGCCGGCCCGCAGCTGCGGGTACATCAGCGTCGAGCGCAGCGCGGTGTGGTCCAGGCCGACGGCGTGGCCGAGCTCGTGCAGCAGCACGTTGCCGCGGTTGGCCCCCGGGCCGAAACCCGCTCGCAGGCGGGCGAAACCGGCCGCGTCGAGCACGACGAACCCGCGCACGATGGCCGCTCCATAGACCGTCCGGCCGCCTGCCGGCATCGACCACCAGTACCAGAGGCGCCCGCCGTAGCCGATCGTCGACCCGCCGATCGGGAAGTCGGTACGGCTCGGTGAGGTGAACGCCACGACGAGCTCGGCCGACTGGGTGGCCAGCCGGGAGGAGCGCGGCACCTGCGTGGTGCGGCCGCGGTAGCGGAAGCGCAGCCCGGTGCGCGCCGACAGCCGGCCGACGGCGGTGCGGACCTCGGCCAGCGCTGCGGCTCGGGAGCCGGGCGGCAGCGCGGACACGTTGACGGCGTAGGTGATGGTCTGGCACGGGTTCCAGCGCAGGACGACCTGGCGGCCGTCGGGCAGCCGGGTCCGGGACAGCCGGTAGGCGGCGTTGGCCGATGTCGACGCCGAGGCCGACGCCGACGGGGCCGGCCCGCCGCTGAGCGTGCCGGCCAGGATCAGCAACGAGATGAGCATCGCTCGGGTCATGGACCGGCGGGAACCCCTTCGG
The DNA here is from genome assembly GCA_963740575.1 of uncultured Actinomycetota bacterium. Classification (GTDB taxonomy): domain Bacteria; phylum Actinomycetota; class Actinomycetes; order Actinomycetales; family Kineosporiaceae; genus CAVUET01. The sequence goes on from CAVUET010000003.1 coordinate 1,767,177, forward strand.
ACTGCCATCCGACTCCCTCGACGTGCGGCCGGTGACGTCCGGCCCGTTGCAGGGTTGTCGGCGCATCCGGGCCCGAGGTACAGCCGCCCGCGGGGTGAATCGAGTGGGCCGGGTCAGGACGGGTCAGGTCCGGGTCAGGACGGGTCAGGTCCGGGTCAGGGCGCCAGCCGGTCGAACGCGCCGAGAACCCTATCGGCGGTGGCGAACCGGCCGAGGGTCCGCTCCTCGCGCACGCGCAGCGCCGCGAACGTGGACAGCACGTGCTCGAGGTCGCAGCGGTCCAGCCCGAGCAGGTGCGCGTGCACCGCGTCGAGGTCGGCGAGAGCCTGCGCCCGCCGGGCGGTTCGTGCCTCGTCCGGCTGGTCCGCCCCGGCGGGCAGGTCGACGCCGGCGTGGCGGAGCTCGGCGGCGAGCCCGGCGAGCCCGGGGTCCCAGGGCACGGCGTCGGCGAACCGGGACAGCACCCAGCTCTCGATCGTCGTCCCCGGCTGCCACGGCGCGGGCACCTGATAGGCCTCCGGCGGCGGCACGGCGACCTGTTCGAGCTTGAAGAAGTTCAGGTTCGCCCCGGCGTGCTTCTGCCGGACGAGGTAGTCCACCGGCAGGCTGGCCAGCGCGGACAGCAGCAGCGGCAGCTGCGGCGCGGACAGCAGCGGGAACGAGTTGCCGACCCCGCCCACCGGCAGCGCGCACGGCAGCAGCGTGCGCGGCGCCTCCACCGTCGTGACGTTGCGGTAACCCGCCAGCCAGCCGCGGGCGGTGAGCTGCCCGTAGCGCTGCTCGACGACCTCGGCGGGAACCCAGTACCGGTGCGGGGTCCGGCCGCCGCGGTGGTCGAGCAGCCCGGCGTGCTTGGCCTCCCACAGGGGCAGCAGGCCCGGGCCCGGCGCGGTCCGGAACCAGCGCGCGTCCCGGGTCATGTGCAGCGGGGTGACCAGCTGGAGATGCCACGGATCGGCGTCCCACAGGTCCGCGGCCACGGCAGTGCGGGCAGGACCGGCGGTGCCGGCCCGGCGACGAAGGACCGGCCAGCGGCGGTACGCGGTGGTGACGATCCGGGCGTCCCGGGCCGAGCCGAACAGCGGCGGGGTGCCGGTGTTCGGATTCACCAGCCACGGCACGTCCCGATGCAGCGTCCAGGCCCGGGCCCCGGGCGGCGAGGACGGATCCTCCAGGCCCACCGCTACCTCGGCCGGCAGCACGGGAGTGCGAGCGCCGTCCTGGGACTCGGGGCCGTCGCCGCCGGCAGAGGCCGGATGCGCCCCGCTGCGCAGCACCAGGACGGCCACCCCGATCCGGCTGGCGACGCCGTCGAACTGCACGGCGCCGGGGGCCAGCAGGTGCAGCCGCTCCAGCGACCCGGCCGCCAGCAGCGCGTCCAGCAGGCGTGCCGCGGAGCGGTCGGCCGCGACCCCGGACGGCACCACGATCCCGGCCCGCCCGCGCGAGCCGAGCAGCCGCCAGCAGGTCTCGATGAACGGCAGGTAGGCGTTCAGCTCGCCCGCACCGGTGAGCGGGTGCCGGCCCGCCTCGCGCAGCCAGCGCGCGGTCCGGGCCAGTGTCGCGCGCAGCTGCTCGGGCGGCGCCCCGGCCCAGTCCCGGCCGGTCACCTTGAGCCGCTCCCAGGGCGGGTTGGCCAGCAGGGCGTCGAAGCCGCCGCGCCACCCGGTGACCGGTTCCGGCGGGAACCCGTCGACGGCGAGCGCCTGCGGGAAGGCTCGGTGCCAGGCCAGCCCCTCCGGCGCGACGGGTTCGGCGTCGGGCCCGCAGACTCCGGGGTCGTCCGGCCCGGGCCCGCGGGCGCCCGGGCCCAGCAGGGCGTCACCGCAGACGATCGACGCGGCGAGGTCATCCGGGTGGCAGGACGCGCCCGCCGCCTCGGCGTCCACCGCGAGGACGGCCCGGCAGACGGCGACCGCGGCCGGGTCGGCGTCCACGCCGTGCAGGGCGGCCAGCGCGTCCGACGGCGACCGGCCGAGATCGACCATCCGGGCGAACCCCGCCCGCAGCAACGCGCCCGCACCGCACGCGGGGTCCACGAGCCGCGGCACCGAGCAGGTCGCGGCGCCCGGGCCACCGTCGTCCGGCAGCGCGTGCCGGGCCAGAGCCGCGGCCAGGCCGGCGGGGGTGGCGAACGAGCCGCGCGCCCGACGCTCGGCGATCCCCGCGGGCACCATCACCAGGCCGCCGGGCGTGCGACGCGGGACGAGCAGCAGCAGCGCGGCGAACCCGTCCGCGAGGGCCCGCACCCCGTCCGCGTTCCCGTCCTGCCAGGCCCGGCGGACCGCCATGACGATCGCCGCGTCCCGCCAGGCGTGCTCGTCCCGGGCGGCGTGGGCCGGGGATGTGGCGGCGAGCGGCCCTGGCTCGGGCACGTGCCCGTCCGGCGGGTCCAGCTCGCGCGCCGCTGTCAGCACCAGCGCGGCCGCGACATCGTTCACGGCAGCCGGCTCGCGCGGCAGGGTCCGCGCCGTCACCGCGCCTGCCGCAGGACGTTGCGGACCAGATGGGTCACCGGGAGGCCGTCCAGCTCGTCGACGGCGAACCAGCCCGCGTCGTCCGCCGACCCGTCCACCTCGAGTACCTGCGGCTGCGCGTCCGGCGGCACCCGCCCGGTGTAGACCACCCGGACCGCGTGGAAGTCCTCCAGCCTCCCGGACGGGGACAGCCCGGTGAAGTGCACGCTGTCCACGTCGACCAGCTGCGGGTCGGACAGCGGCAGGCCGGTCTCCTCGTGCAGCTCGCGCAGCAGCGCCTGCCGCGGCGACTCCCCGAAGTGGATCCCGCCGCCGGGCAGCGACCAGCGTCCGTCGCCGATGTAGCGGCTGAGCAGGATCCTCCCCTCGTCCAGGACGAGCGCGTAGACGCCCGCGCGCTGCACCCGCGGCGGCGCCGGCGAGCCTGGGACCGGCGGCGCTTCCGTGGTGGTGGGCCCGAGTGGCTCCGGGCGTTGCGGCGCAATAGGTCGCAGCGGTTCCAGCCCGCCCGCGGGCAGTCCGAGCGCCGAGGCCGCGAACGGCATCAGCGGCAGCTGCGCGACCTCCTGCCGGTGCACCGGGCGGGCCAGGTCGCTGGTCCCGTCGAGCTCTGACCGCAACTGCAACGGACCGGCGGGATCGGCCGCTGCCCTGGCCCGGTAGATGATCCGGACAGTGTGCAGGCAGACCTCGCGATACGGCAGCTCGATCGTGTCCGTGACGACGTCGTGCAGACCCGAGACCTTGACCTCGATGCCGGTCTCTTCCAGGGCCTCCCGGACCGCGGCGTGCGCCGGGTCCTCGCCGTGCCGCACCCCGCCGCCCGGCAGGGACCAGCGGCCCGGCAGATCGGATCGCTGCGATCCACGGACCAGGACCGTGGCGCCGTCCCGGTCCTGCAGCACGACATAGGCCGCCAGCCGCTGGACGGGACGCAGCGCGGGCACGAGTGCGACGGTACAGGCCGCCCGCCCGCGAACGCGGACGGCCGCGCGCGCACGCGCCGAGGGGGCCGTTGACCGGGCACGTGCAGGAGGGTTGTGCCGCCAAAACGACCGAGGAGCGGGGAAGTTGCCTTCCCCGCTCCCTTCGGCCTGGTCCACCTCAGGCCGTCTATCGGTCGAATCTCCGAAGAGCTCGACGCACGGGACGAATTTAGGTCGCCGGGGTGCCGACCAACCCGGGACGAAGGGCCTGCGTGACCGAGCGCACCGGTCGGCCATCGGGTCGGCCGGCGGCGCAGCCACGGGCGGATGCGGGGACGGCCCGGTTAGGCTGCAGGAATGGCTCGGCCCGTGGAGTCTCCCGGTCCGGCGCGGCGCTGGGCGCTGGCCGGGTTCCGGCGGATGCCGCGCGGCATGCGGGTCCGGGTGGTCCGGACAGTGGCACCGAGCCACACCCTCGGCGCCGTCTGCGTGATCGAGAACGAGGGCAGGGTGCTGGTCCTGCGGCAGCGTCACCGTCCTGGCTGGACCTTGCCCGGCGGGCTGGTCAACCGCGGCGAGACGGCCGCCGAGGCCGCGCGACGCGAGGTCGGTGAGGAGACCGGGCTGCTGATCGAGGTCGACCTGCCGGTCGGCACCGTGGTCGAGCCCCGGACCCGTCGCGTCGACGTCGTCTTCCACATCGCCGCGGGGTCCAGGCCCGAGGTGAGTCCGGGCAGCGAGGCGGTCCGTGCGGCCTGGTTGCGCCCGGACCAACTCGGCGCCGTCGACGAGTCCACCGCGCAGGCCCTCGAGATGTACGCGCGCTCCCGGGACACCAGCAGGTATCGGGGCCGGATGCTGCCTGCCGATCCGCCGCACCCGGCATGACCCCGGAGGGCGCCGGGGTACGGCCCGCCGCCGGGGTCGTGCTCGCGGCCGGTGCGGGCGTGCGGCTGCGCCCGCTGACGGATCTGCGTCCCAAGGCGCTCTGCCCGGTGGGCGGGACGCCGCTGGTGGACCTGGCGCTCGCCCGGCTCGCGCCGCTGACGGGCACTGGCCGGCAGAACCTCGCGGTGAACGCTCACCACCTGGCCGGGCAGTTGGTCGCGCACCTGCGGGATCGGGCCGCGGTCTCGGTGGAGGCGCGCGAGGCGCTGGGCACCGCGGGCGCGCTGGCCGCGCTGCGGGCCTGGATCGGAGGCCGGGACGTCCTGGTGACCAACGCGGATGCCTACCTGCCCGGCGGGCTGGGCCGCTTCGCTGACGGCTGGGACCGGCAACGGCCCCGGCTGCTCTGCCGCCTGGTGGAGACCGGCCGGGCGGACTTCACCCGGGCGGACGGGACGGCGCTGCGCTACATCGGGGCCTGCCTGCTGCCCTGGCCGGACGTGGCCCGGCTGGTGCCCGTCCCGAGCGGGTTGTACGAGGTGCTCTGGCGGGACCAGGCGGCTCGCGGCGAGCTCGACCTGGTCACCCCGGCCGAGGTCGGCGCCGGCGAGGTCGCGGTGGACTGCGGGTCGGTGGCGGACTATCTGCGCGCGAACCTGCACGCGTCAGGCGGGCACAGCGTGATCGGCCGGGGCGCGACGGTGCTGGGCACGGTGGAACGCTGCGTGGTCTGGGACGGTGCGCGGGTCGGGCCGGGGGAACACCTGGTGGACGCGGTCCGGGCAGGCTCGGCGACGCGTCCGGTCACGGCGTTGGCGGTCACGGCGTCGCACCGGCGCGGGGTGTCCCAGTCGTAGCGATGTGCACTGCCCCGCCACAGGGGGCAGTGCACATCAGCCCGGCGACATCACCCGCCCGGTGAATCGGACGGCTCAGAATCGGACCGGGCTCAGAATCGGACCGGGCTCAGCTCACTCCCACTCGATGGTGCCGGGCGGCTTGCTGGTCACGTCCAGCACGACCCGGTTGACGTCGGCCACCTCGTTGGTGATCCGGGTCGAGATCCGGGCCAGCAGCTCGTGCGGCAGCCGGGTCCAGTCGGCGGTCATCGCGTCCTCGGACGACACCGGGCGCAGCACGATCGGGTGCCCGTAGGTCCGGCCGTCGCCCTGCACCCCGACCGAGCGGATGCCGGCCAGCAGCACCACCGGGCACTGCCAGATCTCGCGGTCCAGCCCGGCCGCGGTCAGCTCCTCGCGGACGATGGCGTCCGCGGTGCGCAGCGTCTCCAGCCGGTCCCGGGTCACCTCTCCGACGATCCGGATCGCCAGCCCCGGCCCCGGGAACGGCTGCCGGTGGACGATCTCGCCGGGCAGCCCGAGCCGTTCGCCGACCGCGCGCACCTCGTCCTTGAACAGCGTCCGCAGCGGCTCGACCAGCTCGAACTGCAGGTCGTCCGGGAGCCCGCCGACGTTGTGGTGGCTCTTGATGTTGGCGGCGCCCTCGCCCCCGCCGGACTCCACCACGTCCGGGTAGAGCGTGCCCTGGACCAGGAACCGGACGTCCTCGCCGTGACCGTGCCCGGCCGCCTCGCGCGCCTGCGTGACCACCCGGCGGGCGGCGTCCTCGAAGACCCGGATGAACTCGCGCCCGATCGTCTTGCGCTTGTCCTCGGGGTCGGACACCCCGGCGAGCGCGTCCAGGAACCGGTCCTGGGCGTCCACCACCATCAGCCGGACGCCGGTCGCGGCGACGAAGTCCCGCTCGACCTGCTCGGCCTCACCGGAGCGCAGCAGGCCGTGATCGACGAAGACGCAGGTCAGCTGGTCGCCGACGGCGCGCTGCACGAGCGCGGCGGCAACCGCCGAGTCCACCCCGCCGGACAGCCCGCAGATCACCCGCCCGGCCCCGACCTGGGCCCGGATCCGGGCCACCTGCTCGTCGATCACGTTGCCCGTGGTCCAGTCCGGGACGATGCCCGCACCCCGGGTGAGGAAGTTGACCAGGACCTGCTGGCCGTAGGCGGAGTGCATGCACCTCGGGGTGCCACTGCACGCCGAACAGCGCGCGGGCCCGTCGTCCTCGAACGCGGCGACCGGGGCCCCGGGGCTGCTGGCCACCACGGTGAACCCCTCCGGCGCGCGCTGGACCGCATCGCCGTGACTCATCCACACCGACTGCTCGCCGGGCTGGTCCACCAGCAGGGTCGACTCCCCCGGGCGGACGGTGACCGGGGTGCCGCCGTACTCGCGACCGCCGGTGTGCGCGACCTCGCCGCCCAGGGCCAGGGCCATCGCCTGGTGGCCGTAGCAGATGCCGAGCACCGGGACGCCGGCGTCGAACAGCGCCCGGTCGATCTGGGGGGCACCCTCGGCGTAGACGCTGGCCGGGCCGCCGGACAGGATCACCGCGGCCGGGTCGCGCGCCAGCATCCGGGCCAGCGGCATGGTGTGCGGCACGATCTCGCTGTAGACGTGCGCTTCGCGGACCCGGCGGGCGATCAGCTGGGCGTACTGCGCGCCGAAGTCGACCACCAGGACGGGGCGGTGCGAGGTGACGGGCGCGCGCCCGGGCTGCGGCGCCATGGCCGGCGCGATCGTGTCGGGGTAGGTCACTCCCGGGAGCCTACTGGCCCGCGCGCGAGCGGCGGGGACCCCGCGCCGCCGGAGGCGATCATCGGCCGGACCCGCCCGGTCACCCACCGTTCGGCCACGAAGGACATGAACGGGACCGTGCCGGCGAGCACGACCAGCGCGGTCTTGAAGACCGACAGCCTGGTCCGGAACCACAGGTCGATGGCCACGACGACGTAGATCATGTACAGGTAGCCGTGCGTGATCGGGATCCAGGTCTGGCCGCCGGGCAGCCACTCGCCCAGGCCTTTGGCGTCGGAGAACGCGATGTTGTCGGACTGGGACTGGGCGTACTGGACGATCACGTGCAGGGTGAGCAGCAGCAGGAACACGCCGGTCGCGTAGGCGAGCACGCGGTAACGGGTCAGGGCCGACGTCACGGATGAACTCCTCGGGCCGCAGTGGTCGGGCCCCCATCGTCGCCCATGACCGGGACCCGATCCGGCTCAGGGTCGGCGGGATCGGGGTCGGCGCCGGCCCCGGGCGCGGCGGCCGCGAGGCAGCGGCGCCAGTCGTCGCGCACCACCCGCCACCAGAAGCCGAACGCGAGCCCGGCGAACAGGAACCACTGCACCGCGTAGGACAGGTTCTGCAACGCCAGGCCACCGTTCACCGGGACCACCTGGACCGGATCGGGTGCCGGCGCGAGCGGCGGGACCTGGGAGCGCTGCACGACGTATCCGGTCAGCAGCGGGTAGGGCCACAGCTGGACCAGCTGGGTGACCGCAACCCGGTCGAGCTGACCGGACGGCAGCCCGCTGGTCTGGCCCGGCTGCCGATCGGCGGCCGGCTCTGCCGGTTCGAGGATGCCGGTGACGCTGACCTGCCCGGCGGGCACCGCATCCCGCGCGGCCCGGGGATCGGCCGGAGTGGACACCCAGCCGCGCACCACCGGCACGGCCGAGCCGTCCGGCAGCAGCAGCGGCGTGAGCACCCACCAGCCGGGCTGGCCGGTGATCGAGCCGGGGTTGGTGGAGCTGCCCGTGGCCCGGGTCCGGCCGGCGATCAGCAGCTGACGCCCGGCGTCCCAGCGCCCGACGGCGGAGACGGGGCGGTCGGAGGCCCGGGACCCGAACGACTGCCGGGCGATCAGCACCGTCCCGATCGGCACGACCGGGCGCTCCAGCAGGTGGCGCTGCGCGGCGAGACCGTGCTGGCGGGCCCGGTCCCACTGCCACTGCCCGAGCCGGGCCATCACGCCGACCGCCACCAGCACGACCAGCAGGAGGGCGAGCCAGCGGGGGCGCAGGGCCGTACGCAGCACCCGTCCACCGTACCCACCGGCTCGCAGCCACCGTGATCCGGAGCCTCGCCGCCCAAAGTGTCGGCGCCGGGTGACAGCGTGCCCCCATGTCCAGCGGCGGGTACCGATGCCGCGAACCACCCGGGGGATCTGCATCACACCTCTTGTTGATTATCCCTTGCAATAGCGACTCCTGCGCAATAGCGTCCCCGATGGGGGATGTCGAGGTCCTCCCTCGAACCGAGCTCGACCGACTCCACCGAGGTCGCCATGACGTCCACCGCGTCGCTCACCAGGAACCAGCCCAGCCCGACGGCACGGGTCCGGCAGGCGCTCAGCCGCCGGGAGTGGACCAGTCTGACGGCCATGGGCCTGTTCATCGTCGCCCTGCACGTCGTCGGCTGGGGGGTGCTGGGCCTGATCGTCGCTCCGCGGCACTACCAGGTCGGCGCGCACCAGGTGTTCGGCATCGGGCTGGGCGTCACCGCGTACACCCTGGGCATGCGGCACGCCTTCGACGCCGACCACATCGCCGCGATCGACAACACCACGCGGAGCTTCATGGCGCAGCGGCGCCGCCCGCTGTCGGTCGGGTTCTGGTTCTCGCTCGGGCACTCCTCCGTCGTCTTCGTGCTCTGCCTGCTGCTCGCGCTCGGGGTACGCGCGCTGGCCGGGCAGGTCGAGAACGACGGCTCCTCCCTGCAGCGGACCACGGGGCTGGTCGGCACCGCGATCTCCGGGACATTCCTGTACCTGATCGGGATCATCAACCTGGTCATCCTGGTCGGCATCGTCCGGGTGTTCCGGCAGATGCGGCACGGCGACTACGACGAGCAGCAGCTCGAGGACCACCTGAACAACCGCGGGCTGATGAACCGGATCCTGTCCCGGGTCACCCGCGCGGTGTCCAAGCCCTGGCAGATGTACCCGGTCGGGCTGCTGTTCGGCCTCGGGTTCGACACCGCGACCGAGGTCGGGCTGCTGGTGCTGGCCGGCGGCGCGGCCGCGTTCTCACTGCCCTGGTACGCGATCCTGACCCTGCCGATCCTGTTCGCCGCCGGGATGAGCCTGCTGGACACCATCGACGGCTGCTTCATGAACTTCGCCTACGGTTGGGCCTTCTCCAAGCCGGTGCGGAAGGTCTACTACAACATCACCATCACCGGGCTGTCGGTCGCGGTGGCGCTGATCATCGGGACGATCGAGCTGGTCTCGATCCTGACCGACCGGCTGGGCATCACCTCGGGCCCGCTGGCGACGATCGGCAACCTGAACCTCAACGCCGTCGGCTACGCGATCGTGATCCTGTTCGTCCTCACCTGGGTGCTGGCGCTGGCGGTCTGGCGGCTGGCCCGGATCGAGCAGCGCTGGACGGTGACTCCGGCCGACGCGCAGGCCGACTGACTCGCCCTCCCCGTCCCGTCGGTCGGCAGGTCGGGGCGAGTGGCTGACGGCCGTGCCCGCGAGCTGCACCGCCGGAAACTCAGTCGCGCCGAGCACGTGCTGATTCGTACCGTGAGGGATCGTGCTGTCACTGCCCGATACCGTTCCCGGGACCCCTGATCTGAGGTCCGGCGGGCACTACCTGCGTTGGCTGGCGCGGCGGCAGTGGCGGACGCTGTCCATCGGCATCCCGCTCGGCGTGGTCTGGACCCTGAGCCAGGCCGTCGTGCCGTGGCTGGTGGGGCGGACCATCGACGCCGGAGTGACGGCGCGCAACGGCCGGGCCCTGCTGTTGTGGTGCCTCGTCCTGCTCGCGGCCGGCCTGGCGCAGGCGACCTCCGGCGTGATGCGGCACCGGTTCGCGGTGTGGAACTGGCTGCAGGCGTCCATGCGCTCCCAGCAGCTGGTGGGCCACCACGTGGCCGTTGCCGGGATGGCGGTGGCGGCGAGCAAGACCACCGGCGAGGTGGTCTCGACGGTCGCCAATGACGGCCCGCGGGTCGCCGACCTGTACGACGCCTCGCAGCGGTTCGTCGGCGCGGTGATCGGCTACCTCGTGGTCGCCGTGCTGCTGCTGCGCCTGGACCTGCACCTCGGGCTGCTGGTCCTGATCGGCGTGCCACTGGTGACCAGCTCGCTGGCCCTGCTGATCCGGCCGTTGCAGGCCCGGCAGGCCGCACAGCGCGAGGCCGAGGGCCGGCTCTCGGCGCTCGGCGCGGACACCGTCGCCGGCCTGCGGGTGCTGCGCGGGATCGGCGGCGAGGACCAGTTCACCCGCCGGTACCGCGCCCGCAGCCAGACGGTCCGCGCGGCCGGGGTCAGGGTCGCCGGGGTGCAGGCCGCTCTGGACGCCGCCCAGGTCGCGCTGCCCGGCACGTTCGTCGTGACCCTCACCTGGCTCGGCGCGCACGCCACCCTGGACGGGCGGATCACGGCCGGGCAACTGGTGACGTTGTACGGCTACGCGGCGTTCCTCGTGCTGCCGCTCGGCACGGCCACCGAGACGCTGGGCAAGGCGGTCCGGGCCCGGGTCGCCGCGGGGCGCATCGTCGCGGTGCTGTCGGTCCAGCCCGCGCACCGGGCCGAGCCCGAGACACCCGACGACCGCGACTCGCCGCCCGCGTCGACCGCCGGCCCGCATGTGGAGGATCCGGCGTCCGGCCTGCGTCTGGACCGCGGCCTGTACACCGCGCTGGTCAGCCGGACCCCGGACCAGGCGGCGGCGATCGCCTTCCGGCTGGCCCGGCTGGACGCTGACCTGCCGAATCCGCCGAACACGCCAGACACGCCAGACACGCCGGACAAGGCCGTCCCAGCGGCGGGTCCCGTGCCGCGGCTTGACGGCGTCCCGGTGGACCGGCTGCCGATCACTGCGCTGCGCCGCCGGGTACTGGTCAGCGAGGCGGAGCCGCGCCTGTTCACCGGCACCCTGCGCGCCGAGCTCGACCCCGCCCGGCGGCACGACGACAGTGCCGTGCTCGCGGCCGTGGCGGTCGCCGACGCGGCAGACGTCCTGGACGCCCTGCCCGACGGCCTCGATTCGACCGTCGAGGAGCGTGGCCGGTCGCTGTCCGGCGGGCAGCGGCAGCGGGTCGCGCTGGCCCGGGCCGTCCTGGCCGATCCCGAGGTGCTGGTGCTGGTCGAGCCGACCTCCTCGGTGGACGCGCACACCGAGGCCCGGATCGCCGAGCGCCTGACCGCGGCCCGCGCGGGCCGCACCACCCTGGTCACCACCGCCAGCCCGCTCGTGCTGGACCGGGCCGATCGGGTCGCCTACCTGGTGGACGGCCGGGTGGTTGCCGAGGGGTCGCACCGCCACCTGCTGCAGACCGTCCCGGCCTACCAGGACACCGTTCTCCGAGGGGAGGACCAGTGAGCGAGTCGAGTCGGCGCGCGGCGGGTCGCTCCAACAGCCTGCCCGTTGCGGGCAGTGGCGCCACCCGCCGCGCGGCGCTGGCGCTGCTGCGCGAGCACGCCCGGCCGCTGCGCAGCGTCGTGCTGTTGCACGGCCTGGCCGCGCTGGCGGGGCTGGCCGGGCCCGCCCTGCTCGGGCGGCTCGTGGACGGCGTCCTGGGCCACACCTCGGGCCGGGCGATCGACCACATCGTGCTGCTCCTGCTCGTCGCGCTGATCGTCCAGGTCTGCCTGATCTGGCTCGCCCGGCGGGCCTCGTTCGTGCTGGCCGAGACCGTCTTCGCGCAGCTGCGCGAGGAGTTCCTGGCCACGGTGACCCGGCTGCCGCTGTCCACCGTGGAACGGGCCGGCTCCGGGGATCTGATGTCCCGGACCACGAACGACGTCGAGGCGGTCAGCCACTCGGTCCGGTACGCGGTGCCGCGGATCCTGGTCGCGCTGACCACCGTCGTGCTGACCCTCGGCGCGCTGACCCTCGCCGGCCCGTTGATCGCGCCGGCCGTTCTGGTCGCGCTGCCACCGTTGTGGCTGTCCGCCCGCTGGTACCTGGCCCGGGCCCGGGACGGGTACCTGCGCGAGCGGGCCAGCTACGCCGCGCTGAACGGGACCGTGGCCGAGACCGTGGACGGCGCCCGGACCGTCTCGGCGCTGAGCCTGGCCGGGCGCCGCCGGCAGCGGACGGACGAGGACCTGCGGGGGCTCTGGGCGGCGGAGCGCTACACGCTGCGGCTGCGCACCGTGTGGTTCCCGAGCACCGAGCTGGCCTACGTGCTGCCGGTGGTCGCCGTCCTCGGTTGGGGCGGATACCTGGTCGCGGCCGGGCACGCCGGAGTCGGCCAGGTCACGGCCGTGACGCTGTACGTCGTGCAGCTGATCGACCCGCTGGACGACGTGCTGTCCTGGCTGGACGAGCTGCAGGTCGGCGGGGCGTCGCTGGCCCGGATCGTCGGCGTCGGGCTGGTCCCGGACGATCGGGTTGCCGGTGACGCCCACCCGGACGGGGACGCCATCCGCGCCCGTGACCTGCGGTACGCCTACCGCCCGGGACACGACGTGCTGCAGGACATCGACCTGGACCTGGTGCCCGGCGAGCGGCTGGCAGTGGTCGGGCCCAGCGGCGCCGGGAAGTCGACGCTGGGACGGCTGCTGGCCGGCATCCACCCGCCCGGCCGGGGCACCGTCACCGTGGGCGGAGTCCCGCTGGTCGAGCTCGAGCTGCCCCGGCTGCGCGGTCAGGTCGCGCTGGTCACCCAGGAGCACCACGTGTTCGTCGGCAGCCTCGCGGACAACCTCCGGCTGGCCCGGCCGGGCGCGGACGACGAGGACCTGCACAGCGCGCTGTCCGCCGTGGACGCCCTGGTCTGGGCGCTTCGGCTGCCGGACGGGCTGGCCACCGAGGTCGGTTCCGGCGGCGAGCCGCTGACCCCGGCCCAGGCGCAGCAGGTGGCGCTGGCCCGGCTGGTGCTGGCCGACCCGCACACCCTGGTCCTGGACGAGGCGACCTCGCTGCTCGATCCGCGCGCGGCGCGGCACCTGGAACGCTCGCTGTCCGCGGTGCTCGCCGGGCGGACCGTGGTCGCGGTGGCGCACCGGCTGCACACCGCGCACGACGCCGACCGGGTGGCCGTGGTCGAGGGCGGGCGGATCACCGAGATCGGCTCGCACGCCGAACTGATCCGCGAGGACGGGTCGTACGCCGCGCTGTGGCGGTCCTGGCGGGACGACGGGGCAGTCGTCGCGCCCTGACCCGTCCGCAGCTGCTAGATGTTCTGCGTGGTGCGGCGCATAAACATGGCGCATAGACATGAGGTCACACGGCTGCCGCACTCGGGCGGGCGAGGTGTTCGGTCGTGATGCTTTGCTCTGCGGTCGATCGTTGTCGAATCACCCGCTGCACGACTGTTCGAGCCGACTGATCGAGCCGGACGTGTTGAGTTGTCGATCGCAGCGCAAGGCGCGCAGCACGAGAACCTGACCAGCAGGCGGCCGACGCGCGGCCACCGGGCGGCAGGTCGACTCCGGACACAAGCGCGACCGCCGCAGCACTCAGGCCGGTGTCAGCGCGGCGAAGTCCACGCCGGTCAGCTCGACCGAGCGCTGCCAGAGCCAGGCGGCGTCCCCGGGATCCTGCGCGCGGCGATGCATCCGGACCGGGCGGGCCGGGCCGCGCATCCCGGCCCAGCCAGACGGGCCGAAGTACTCCCCGCTGCGGGCCTGCGGGTCGGCGCAGGCCCGCAGCGTGGGCCAGGCACCGGACGCTGCGGGCTGGGCCAGCAGCCACTCGCCCAGGCTCAGCACCAGGCCGCCCAGCCGGCTGCCGCTGGCCTGCGGCCCGGACCGGACGAGGTTGGTCGCCGCGTAACCGGGGTGGGCCGCCAGGCAGTCCAGCCGGAGCCCGGCGGCGTCCACCCGCCGCCGCAACTCGGTGAAGAACAGGAGGTTCGCCAGCTTCGACCGGGCGTAGGCCGGCCAGGGCCGGTAGCTGCGTTCGGCCATCAGGTCGTCGCGGTCCAGCCGGCCGGCCCGGTGCGCCTGACTCGCGACGGTGACCACCCGGGCCGGACCGCCGAGCACCGATCCGCGCAGCAGCACCGGCAGCAGCAGGCCGGTCAGGGCAAAGTGCCCGAGGTGGTTCACGCCGAGCTGGTACTCGAAGCCGTCCTGCGTCGTCCGCCGCGGGATCGCCATCACCCCGGCGTTGTTCACCAGCAGGTCGACCCGGTCCACGCCGTCCGCCGCCAGGTCGCCGGCCAGCGCCCGGATCGCGGCCAGGCTCGCCAGGTCGAGGGGCCGGGTTGCGGCCTGCGCGCCGGGCACCGCCGCGAGGACCTGATCGAGCGCGCGCCGGCCGCGGTCCGAATCCCGGCAGAGCATCAGCACCCGGCAGCCATGTCGGGCCAGCTCGATGCTGGTGTGCAGCCCCAGGCCGGAGTTCGCCCCGGTCACCAGGGCGGTCGTCCCGGCCAGGTCGGGCAGGTCCTGGGCGGTCCAGTCCTGCCCGATCCAGCCCCGTCCGGTCACGGCCATGGCGCCCGGAAGACCCGGGCCAGCCGCAGCAGCGCCGTGAAGGTCGCCGCGAACCGCCGCTGCCCGAGCCCGTACAGCGGCCCGAAGCCGACTAGCCGCTGGACGGCGACGGTCTGCGGCTCGGTGAAGCGCAGCAGCCCCTCCCGGCCGTGCCGCCGGCCGAGCCCCGATACCCCGCGCCCGCCCATCGGCGCGTCCACGCTGCCCCAGCTGGCGATGTAGCTCTCGTTGACGCTCACCGTCCCGGTTCGCAGCCGCCCGGCGATCGCCGCGCCGCGGCGGGTGTCGGCGGTCCAGACCGAGGCGTTCAGGCCGTACGAGGTGTCGTTGATCAGCGTGACCGCCGCGTCGTCGCCGGCCACCCGGTGCACGGCGACCACCGGTCCGAAGGTCTCCTGGGCGTAGCAGGCGGCTTCCATCGGCACGTCGGCCAGCACGGTCGGCTCGTGGAACAGCGGTCCGAGCTCAGGTCGGGCGTGCCCGCCGGCCAGGACCCGGGCCCCGCGGGACACCGCGTCGCCGATGTGCTCCCTGACCCGGTCCAGCTGGTCCTGCGAGACCAGGCAGCCGAGGTCGGCCGAGTAGTCCAGACCCGCGCCGAGGCGCAGCCCGCGGACCCGGTCGAGGAACGCGTCCAGGAAGGCGTCCGCGATCTTGTCGTGCAGCACCAGCCGCTCCATCGACACGCACAGCTGCCCGGCGCTGGCGAAGCAGTCCCGCACCGCGGCCTCGGCAGCCCGCCCGACGTCCGCGTCCTCGGCGACGTAGCAGCCGTTCTTGCCGCCCAACTCGAGCGAGGCCCCGACCAGTCGGGACGCAGCCCGCTGCGCCACGATCCGGCCGGTCGCGGTCGAGCCGGTGAAGCAGACGTAGTCGACGGACTCGATCAGGCTCGTCCCGACGGTGCTGCCGTCCCCCACGAGCACCTGGAACAGCCCCTCCGGCAGGCCGGCGCCGGCCAGCAGCTCGGCGCCCCACAGGCCGGTCAACGGCGTCTGGCTGTCGGGCTTGAGCAGCACGGCATTGCCGGCCAGCAGCGCGGGCAGGGCGTCCGACAGCGACAGCGCCAGCGGGTAGTTCCACGGCGCGACGACGCCCACCACGCCCTTGGGATGCCGGATCTCGTGCACGCGGGTCAGCCCGGGCAGCAACCCCCGGCGTCGGGCCGGTGCCAGCATCCGGGGCCCGACCCGCGCGTAGTGCCGGGCGTTGATCGCGACGTCCGCGACCTCCTCGTAGGCGTGACCGCGGGCCTTGCCGGTCTCCAGCTGGATCAGGTCGAGCCCCTCGGACCGGCGGCGCAGGACCAGGTCGTGCAGCCGCAGCAGCACCTTGGCCCGGTCACGCACGTCCAGCGCCGCCCAGTCAGGCTGGACGGCCCGGGCCCGCGCGACCGCGGCAGCCACGTCGCGCGGCGTGGATCGGGGCAGCTCGGCGAGCGGTCCGCCGGTGAACGGTGACCGGGTGGTCAGCGTGCCACCGCTGCCGTCGGCCCGGACCCGGGCGGCCAGCCGGTGGTGGGACTCCTGATCCAGGGACGCCGAGGTGGTCGACATGGCTGCAGGGTACGGGCGGCAGGGGAACGGGGCTACGTGCCGGTACGGCGGCCGCCCGACTCGCGGCTCGAGGGTCGCGACGGGATGGCTGCGCGGTCAGTGCCGGGTGGGGGCGGCCGCCTCCGCGATCAGCGTCGCGCCGTCCAGCCAGGATCTGAAGTCGATCACGTCGTCCCAGGTCAGCTTCGGGCCGGCGTGCTCCTCGAGCGCCTCGGCCGGCACCTGCACGCGTTCGGCGACGACGCCGCCGACGGTCAGCAGCCGGACCACCTCGTCGCCGGCCGGCTTGCGGACCTCTTCGCCGCACCCGTCGCAGAGGAAGGAGTAGAAGGACCGCTCCGGCAGGTTGCTGGTGACCAGCCGCACCTGGCGGGGGGTCAGCTCGACGTCACCGCAGAGCGGGCAGCTTGCCTTGATCACAGTCATCATGTCCCCAATCGACGGGTTGCCCGCCTACCTCCTGTGAGGCGTGAGCATCGCCTGTTACGTCCGTTGGCCGGCGCGCTTGCCCAGGCACCTGCTCTCTCGGCAGCCGGATGCGATACCTGAACAGTTCCGCCGCGCATCACCGGCCCGGCACATCGGCGGTTACACCCCGCCCACTACGTTGCACCCCGAAAGCCGCTCGACGGGTCTCTGATCGGCCTTCGGACGCGGCATTCGGGGTGTAACGCGGCGGCACCGGGTCCAGTCAGGTCAGCGGGACGATCTCCGGCGCGCCGACCCGGACGGCGTCCGCGGCCTCGTCATCCGGCTGTGTCTGGGATGCCCGCTCGGCCGCGACCCGGGCCAGGTAGTGCTGCACCTCGCGGTCGGTCTGCTCCGGGCTCCAGCCCAGCACCCGGGCCATCAGCTGCGCGGCCTGCTCGGCGGTGGACACCCCGCGGTCCCAGGTCTCGATCGAGATCCGGGTCCGCCGGGCCAGCACGTCGTCCAGGTGCCGGGCACCCTCGTGCGATGCCGCGTAGACGACCTCCGCGGCCAGGTAGTCGTCGGCGCCGATCAGCGGCCGGGCCAGCGCCGGGTCGCTGCCGCACAGTTCGAGCACGTCGTCGGTCAGGGAGCCGTACCGGCGCAACAGGTGCTCGATCCGGGCCACGTGCAGCCGGGTCCGGGACGCCGTCCGGGCGCGGCCGTTCCAGGCCGCGCGGTAGCCCTCGGCGCCGAGCAGCGGCACCTCGTCGGTGCAGCACGCCGCCACCCGGAAGTCCAGCGCCCGGGCCACCTCGTCGATCGCGTCTTTGGCCATCACCCGGTAGGTCGTGTACTTGCCCCCCGCGACCACCACCAGCCCGGGCGTCGGGTGGGCCACCACGTGCTCCCGGGACAGCTTCGAGGTCAGGTCGCTCTCCCCGGCCAGCAACGGACGCAGGCCCGCGTAGACGCCCTCGACGTCCTCGCGGGTCAGCGGGGTGGCCAGCACCGAGTTGACGTGCTCGAGCACGTAGTCGATGTCCCGGCTGGACGCCGCCGGGTGCGCCTTGTCCAGGTGCCAGTCGGTGTCCGTGGTCCCGATGATCCAGTGCCGGCCCCACGGCACGACGAACAGCACGGACGTCTCGGTGCGCAGGATGATCCCGGTGGTGGACAGGATCCGGTCGCGCGGCACGACCAGATGGATGCCCTTGGACGCCCGGACCTTGAACTGCCCGCGCTCACCCACCATGGCCTGGGTCTCGTCGGTCCACACCCCGGTGGCGTTGACCACCTGCTGGGCGTGCACCTCGAACTCGATGCCGTGCTCCAGGTCCCGGACCCGGACGCCGACCACGCGCTCACCCTCGCGCAGGAAGCCGATCACCCGGGTGCGGCCGGCCACCTGCGCGCCGTAGTAGGCGGCGGTGCGGACGATGGTCATCGTGTGCCGGGCGTCGTCCACCTGGGCGTCGTAGTACTGCACGGCGCCGACCAGGGCGTCCTTGCGCATGCTCGGCACCGCGCGCAGGGCCTGGGCGCGGGTCAGGTGCTTGTGGAACGGCAGCCCGGCGCCGCGCCCCGATACCCGGGCCATCAGGTCGTACAGGGTCAGCCCGGCGGCGACGTAGCCGCGCTCCCAGCCCCGGTGTCGCAGCGGGTAGAGGAAGCTGACCGGGCGGACCAGGTGCGGGGCCAGCCGGTCCAGGAGCAGGCCGCGCTCGCGCAACGCCTCCTGGACGAGGCGGAAGTCGAGCATCTCCAGGTACCGGACGCCGCCGTGGATCAGCTTGCTGGACCGGGACGACGTGCCGCTGGCCCAGTCCCGGGCCTCGAGCAGCGCGACCGACAGGCCCCGAGTCGCGGCGTCCAGCGCGGCACCGGCACCGACCACCCCGCCGCCGATCACGACCACGTCGAAGGTCTGGCCCGACATCGCCGCCAGGGCCGCCGAGCGCTCCGCGGGACCGAGCCGACCAGGAACGATGCCCATCGGGTCAGGAGTCGCCGAGCCAGTGCGCTTCATGCGGCTCAGATTACGGCCCGGCCGATCCCTCGGTGGTGCGGGCGGCCGGGCGGGTCAGCTCCGCCCGGCCGGCTCGCCGGCCGGGCGCATCAACTCGGCGTGTAGGGCGAGACGACGACCCCGACCCGCTGGAACTCCTTCAGGTCGGAGTACCCGGTGGTCGCCATGCTCCGCCGGAGGGCGCCGACCAGGTTCGTCGTCCCGTCCGCGGTGCGCGCCGGGCCGAGCAGGATCTCCTGCAGCGAGCCGACGGTGCCCACCTGGACCCGCTCGCCGCGCGGTACCAGCGGATGGTGGGCCTCGGGGCCCCAGTGGAACCCGCGCCCCGGGGCGTCCACGGCGCGGGCCATCGCCGCGCCGAGCATGACGGCGTCCGCGCCACAGGCGATGGCCTTGACGATCTCGCCGGAGCGACCCATCCCACCGTCCGCGATCACGTGCACGTACCGGCCGCCGGACTCGTCCATGTAGTCCCGGCGCGCGGCCGCCACGTCCGCCACGGCGCTGGCCATCGGCGCGTGGATGCCGAGCGTGGTCCGGGTGGTGTGGGTGGCGCCGCCGCCGAAGCCGACCAGGACGCCCGCGGCGCCGGTCCGCATCAGGTGCAGCGCGGCGGTGTACGTGGCACAGCCGCCGACGATGACCGGGACGTCCAGCTCGTAGATGAACCGCTTGAGGTTGAGCGGCTCGGCCCGGCCGGAGACGTGCTCGGCGCTGACCGTCGTGCCCCGGATGACGAACAGGTCCGCCCCGGCGTCCACCACCGTCTTCCAGAACTGCTGGGTGCGCTGCGGGGTGAGCGCGCCGGCGACGGTCACCCCCGCGGCGCGGATCTCCTTGAGCCGGGCCACGATCAGGTCCGGCTTGATGTCCTCGGTGTAGATCTCCTGCATCCGCCGGGTCGCCGTGGCCGGGTCGAGGGAGGCGATCTCGGCCAGCAGCGGCCGGGGATCCTCGTACCGGGTCCACAGTCCCTCGAGATCGAGCACGCCGAGGCCGCCGAGCTGACCGAGGGCGACCGCCGTCGCGGGCGACATCACCGAGTCCATCGGCGCCGCCACGACGGGGAGGTTGAAGCGGTAGGCGTCGATCTGCCAGGCGACGCTGACCTCTTCGGGATCGCGCGTGCGCCGGCTGGGCACGATGGCGATGTCGTCGAAGGTGTACGCGCGTCGTCCCCGCTTGCCGCGCCCGATCTCGATCTCGTTCACCGCTCAAGGCTATCCGTCGGCGCGGGTAGCTCAGGACGGGTCCGCGCCGAGGTAGGCCAGCACCGCCAGCACTCGGCGGTGGTCATCGTCGGAGCTGCCGAGACCGAGCTTGGCGAAGATGTTCGTGGTGTGCTTGGCGACCGCCCCGTCGGAGAATCGCAGCCGCTGGGCGATCGCGGAGTTGGAGCGGCCCTCGGCCATCAGCGCGAGCACGTCCCGCTCTCGAGGCGTGAGCCGGGCCAGCGGACCCTGCTGCGCGGGCCGGGCCAACAGCCGGGCGATCACCTGCGGGTCCATCGCCGTCCCGCCCGCCGCCACCCGGCGGACCGCGTCCACGAACTGCTGCACGTCGGACACCCGGTCCTTGAGCAGGTAACCGACCCCACCACTGCCGTCGGCGAGCAGCTCGCGGGCGTAGAGCTGCTCGACGTACTGGGACAGCACCAGTACCGGCAGTCCGGGACGGTTCCGCCGGGCCTCCAGCGCCGCCTGCAACCCCTCGTCGGTGAAGGACGGCGGGAGCCGGACGTCGATGATCGCCACGTCCACGGCCAGCTCGGCCAGGGCCCGGCGCAGCGCCGGGCCGTTGTCCACGGCGGCCACGATGTCGAAGTCGTGCGCCCGCAGCAGCCGTTCCAGCCCGTCCCGCAACAGGGTCAGGTCCTCGGCTAGGACAACGCGCACGGCAGCTCCAGGGTCACCAGCGTGGGTCCGCCCGGCGGGCTGTGCACGGCCAGGTCGCCGTCGAAGGTGGCCAGCCGTCGCCGTACCCCGGCCAGCCCGGTCCCCCGGTCCGGGTCGGCGCCGCCCCGCCCGTCGTCGGTCACCGTGACCCTCAGCCGCTGCCCGTCGTGGCCGAGGATCACCTGTACCCGGCCGGCCGCAGCGTGTTTGACGGCATTGGTGAGCAGCTCGGCGACGGCGAAGTAGGCCGCCGACTCCACCGCGGGCTCGGGCCGGCCGGGCAGGTCAGCGGAGACGTGCACGACCAGCGGGCTGTCCAGCGCCAGCGCACGGACGGCGTCCGCCAGCCCGCGGTCGGACAGCACCGGCGGGTGGATCCCCTGCACCAGCTCGCGCAGCTCCTGCAACGCATGCGCCGAGGCCTCGCGGGCCTGCGCGAGCAACTGCCCGGCCGCCTCGGGATCGGTCGGCACCAGCCGCTCGACCTCGGCCAGGGTGAGGCCGAGGGCCACCAGCCGGGCCTGGGCACCGTCGTGCAGGTCCCGCTCGATCCGGCGCAGCTCGGCGGCCTGGGTGTCGATCGCGTCCGCCCGGGTCACCCGCAGCCGGGTCACCTGGGCAGCCAGCGCGCTGCGGCTGGGCCCGAGCAGGCTGCGGGCGAGCAGGCTGTGCAGGTCGATCAGGCGCGGTCCCAGCCAGTAGGAGGCGAGCAGGAGCAGCAGACCGACCAGCACCGAGGCCGCGGCTCCTGCGCCCGAGCTGATCAGCGGGCTGAGCGCCTGGTCGCCCAGGGACCACCACAGCACCGGCAGCACCAGACCGAAGGCGTACGCCCCGGACATGAGCCCGAGTGCGAGCGCGCCGAGCACCGGCGCCGCGAAGCAGGCGCAGGTCAGCCAGGCCAGCTCACGCCAGACGACGGGATCGCCGAGCACCCTGCCGAGGCGCCGCCAGTTGCCCTCGTCCTCGGGTCCGGGCGCGCGGCGGTCCGGGACCTCGATCCGGATCCCGGACCAGGACAGGGCCTCCAGCCGGGCCAGCCGGGCCGCGGTGGCCACCGGCCAGAGCGCGATAGGCAGCAGGTAGATCCCGGCGACCGGACTGAGCAGCAGTGACAGCGCCGCGATCGACCAGGCCAGCATCCGCAGCGGCGTCTCGACCACGAGCACGAACCCGCGCGGGGGCGCCAGCAACGCCTGCTGTATCCGCGTCCGGGCCACGATCACAGCCTGGCACGCCACCGGCCCCCACCGGGATCAGGGAAGCCGCATGATCCCGGTGGGGCAGGGCCACCACGGGGTGGGTCCAGGCCCACCCGGGCGGCGCCGCAGCGCCATGGTGACGCCCCGGGGGCGTTCCTAGCGTCGATGTCATGCCTGCGATCACCACGCCCACCTCGCCCGGAACTCCCCGATCTCGCGGCGGATCCGTGGGAGCACACAGCACCGCACCCAGCGCCCGCCTGGCGGCCAGGGTCGGCGGCTGGAGCGCCCGTCACCGGCTCCCCGCGGTGCTGATCTGGCTGCTGCTCGTCGCCTCGGCCGCCGTCGCCGGTCAGCTCAGCGGTCAGGTCCGGCCGACCGACGCCCAGCAGGGCACCGGGGAGTCGGCCCGCGCCCTGCAGATCCTTCAGGATGCCGGGGTCGCGCCGCCCGCCGCGGAGACGGTCCTGCTGCGCAGCACGGCGATGAGCGCGGAGGCGCCCGGCTTCCGCGCGGCTGTCACGGACGTGGTCGGCTCGCTCCGGTCGACCAGCGTGGTCGCCACCGTCACCGACCCGGGCAGAACGGGCCTGGTGTCCTCCGACCGGCACAGCGCACTGGTCACCTTCACCATCGCCGGGGACCCGCAGACGGCGGCCGACCGGGCCCAACCGGCCCTGACCGCGGTCCAGGACGCGGCTGCACGCCACCCCGGCGTCACGATCAGCGAGGTCGGGGACGCCAGCGGCACGAAGGCCATCGAGCAGGTGCTCAACGGTGACTTCCGCCAGGCCGAGTGGACCGCCGTCCCGCTGGCGCTGGGCATCCTGCTGGTCGCATTCGGGGCGCTGGTCGCCGCCGTGCTGCCAGTTGCGCTGGCGATGACGGCCGTCTTCGCCGCGCTGGGACTGCTCGCCGTCGGCAGCCACCTGATGCCGGCCGATCCGACCGCGAGCTCGCTGGTGCTGCTCATCGGGCTGGCGGTCGGGGTCGACTACTGCCTGTTCTACCTGCGCCGCGAGCGCGAGGAGCGGGCCCGCGGCGCGGATGCCGCGACGGCCCTGCAGATCGCCGCGGCGACGTCGGGGCGGTCGGTGCTGATCTCCGGGCTCACCGTGATGGTGGCGATGGGCGGGCTCCTCCTGTCCGGGCTGCTGATCTTCCAGGCGATGGCGCTGGCCACGGTGTTCGTCGTCCTGATCGCGATGATCGGGTCGGTGACGGTGCTGCCGGCGATGCTCTCCCTGCTCGGCGACCGGGTGGACGCCGGCCGGATCCCGGTGCTCGGCCCGCGCCGGGACCGCCGAGACCGCCGGGCGGTCGGCAGCGGTGGCGGGCGACGTGGCCGGTTGTGGGACCTCGTGCTCGGCGCCGGGCTGCGCCGGCCCGGCGTGACCGTCGCGCTCGCCGTCCTGCTGCTGCTCGCGATCGCGTCACCCGCGCTCGGGATGCATGCCGAGAAGCTGCCGGTGGGCCAACTGCTCGGCCCGGACACCGAGCTGAGCCGGACCTACCGGCAGATCCAGCAGGACTTCCCCGGCGGCGCCGAGCCCGCGCAGGTCGTGCTGAAGACCGCCGATCCCGCGGCCCCGGCAGTCACCGCGGCCGTCGCCGACCTCGCCGACCGGGCGCTGGCCAGTGGCGCGGCCGCCCGCCGGCCACAGGCCGTCACGTACCGCAGCGCCGGCGTGATCGTGATCGCGGTGCCGTTGGCGGGATCCGGTGACGACCGGGCCTCGCGGCAGGCGGTGGACACGCTGCGGCACGAGCTCGTCCCCGCCACACTCGGCCGGCTGCCGGGCGCGCAGGTCGCCGTCGGCGGCAGCCTGGCGTTCGCGATGGACTGGGACGCCCGGCTCAGGCTCGGGACGTTCCTGGTGGTCGGGGCGGTGCTCGCGATCAGCTTCCTGATCATGCTGGTCAGCTTCCGCTCGGCCGTGATCGCCCTGACCACGGTGCTGCTCGACCTGCTCTCGGTGGCGGCGGCGTTCGGCGTGGTCGTCGGGGTGTTCCAGCGCGGGCACGGGACGGGGCTGCTGCACGTCTTCGCGGCCGGTGCCGTCGAGGACTGGATCCCCCTGTTCATCTTCGTCATCCTGTTCGGGCTGTCCATGGACTACCACGTCTTCGTGCTGTCCCGGATCCGCGAGGCGTACCTGAGCGGGCTGCCGCCGCGGCAGGCCGTCGAGGCCGGCATCCGGGCCACCGCCGGCACCGTGTCCAGCGCCGCGGCGATCATGGTGGCGGTGTTCGTCGTCTTCGCCACCTTGTCCATGCAGGACTTCCAGCAACTCGGGGTCGGGCTCGCCGTGGCGATCCTGCTGGACGCGACGGTCATCCGCGCGGTGCTGTTGCCGGCGGTGATGACCGTGCTCGGCGAGCGCGCCTGGGGCCGGATACGTCACCAGGTGCCATCGCCGCCCCGGCCCGGTGACGCGGCCGGCGAGATCCGGAACGCACCGCTGCCGACAGGGCGGACATGACCGATTCGTGTCGTAAACCGGTGACGCTGTGCAAGCATGTCGGCCATGCCCGGGCCGGATCCCGAACTCAGCCCTGCGGACCGCCGGGGCGTATGGACCATCGCGACGGCTGCGGTCGCCGTCCTGGTGGTGCTGGCCCCGCGCTACGGCTACCACCGCGACGAGCTGTACTTCCTCGAGGCGTCCCGGCACCTGGACGTGAGCTACGTCGACCAACCACCGTTCGCACCCTTGACGGCCGGGCTGTCCAGGGTCCTGTTCGGCGACTCGTTGCTCGGGTTGCGACTATTCCCGGCGCTGGCCCTGGGCGGGCTGGTGCTGCTGACCGGCCGGATGGCGCGCGAGCTCGGCGGCGGGGCGGTGGCGCAGCGGCTGGCGGCCCTCTGCGTCGCGGTGGCACCGGTCTTCCTGATCAGCGCGCACCTGGCCGGGCCGACCTGCTACGACCAGCTGGCCTGGGCCACGGTCAGCCTGCTGGTCATCCGGATCCTGCGCACCGGAGACGACCGGGGCTGGCTCGCGGTCGGTGTCGTGGTGGCCGCCGCATTGTGGAACAAGCAGACGATCCTGCTGCTGCTGGCCGGGCTGGCGGTCGGGTTGCTGATTCACGGCCAGGCCCGGCTGGCGGCCAGCCGCTGGCTGTGGCTGGGCGCCGCGATTCCCGTGGTCTGCTACCTGCCCTGGATTGCCTGGCAGGCGAGGAACGGCTGGCCGACCGCGGAGATGGACGCCAACCTTCGGTCCGAGCACTCCGGGCTCGGGCCGGTCCTGAGCTTCCCGGTGCTGCAGCTGCTGATGCCGAACCCGACCCTGGCGCCGGTGTGGCTGGCCGGGCTCTGGGGCCTGTGGCGCCGCGAGGCGCTGCGCCGGTACCGAGCCTTCGCCACGGCATACGTCGTGATGGGGGTCGTGCTCCTGGTCGCCATCCCGGACCGGCCGTACTACCTGGCGGGACTGTTCCCGATGCTGTTCGCGACCGGGGCCGGGGTGCTCGAGCAGGTGATCGCCGGGACCGGGCGGCTCTTCCGGTCCGGGCCGGTGGGCCGCAGGGCGCTCTGGCGCTCGACGCGGGCAGCCGCCACCTACGTGCTCGTGCTGGGCCTCGTGCAGCTGCCGCTCTCGCTGCCCGTGCTGCCCGCACACGTGCTGGCGACGGTGCCGCTGCAGAAGGTCAACTACGACATGGGCGAGAACATCGGCTGGCAGGAGTACGTGTCGCAGGTGGCCACGGTCTACGCGGGACTGCCGTCGATCGAGCGGGCCGAGGCGACGATCCTGACCTCGAACTACGGGGAGGCCGGGGCGATCGACCGGTACGGCGGGCTGTACGGCCTGCCTGCGGCGTACAGCGGGCACAACTCCTACTGGTGGTGGGGTCCGCCGCCCGAGCTGGGCACGACCACGATCGCGATCGGGTTCGACCGGCAGTACCTGCTGCAACGCTTCGCGCAGGTGCGGCAGGCCGGGACGGTGCAGAACTCGGCTGGGGTGGACAACGACGAGCAGGGCGCTCCGATCTGGCTCTGCCTGGGACGCCGTGGCTCGTGGGCCCAGCTCTGGCCCGGGCTGCGGCACTACAACTGAGCCGAGAGCGGGCCGCGCCGCCCGTTCGGGCCTGCATCACAGGGCCCACAAGGCCTGCATCACAGGGCCCACAAGGCCTGGGTCGCTGACATCCGGGCGGCGCGGATCGCGGGCAGCAGCCCGGCCGCGCCACCGATCAGCAGAGCCCCGCCGAGACCACCGGTCCAGGCCACGGTGGGGATCACCACCGCCCACCCCTTGACGCTCGCGTAGACGGCGGTGGCGGTCACTCCGGCGATCACCCCCAGCAGCCCACCGGCCAGTGCGAGCAGCATCGCCTCGGCCAGGAACTGGACCCGGATGTGCCCGCGGGTGGCGCCCAGCGCGCGGCGCAACCCGATCTCGGAGCGGCGCTCCAGCACGGAGATCACCATGATGTTGGCGACGCCGACCGCGCCGACCAGTAGCGAGACCGCGCCCAGCCCGAGGAACAGGGCGTTCAGGGCGCTGGCCGCCCGCGCCCTGGCGACCAGGGCGTCCGACGGCTGGCTGACGGTGACCTGGCTCGGCGCGGACGGGTCGGCCGTGGCGGCGAGCACGGCCTGGGCCTGGGCGACCTGGTCGGTCCGGGCCCGCACGTACACCGTCGAGGGGTGAGCGTCGAAGCCGAGGTAGCTGGCGGCGGCCGGGAAGCCGACCAGCACCGAGGTGTCGATCTCGGGCGCGAGCGGCGCGGGACGCAGGATGCCCGCGACGTAGAACCAGTGGTCCCCGACCCAGATCCGCTGCCCGGGGTAGATCCGGTCGATGCCCAACCGCTGGGCGGCCACCGCGCCGAGCACGGCGACCGGCTGGGCGGCGGTGGCACCGTTCAGGAAGCTGCCCTGAGCCAGCGTGGTGCCGACCGTGGGCAGTAACCCGGTGCTGGCGGCGCGCACGCTCAACCCGTTGGTGCTGATCGCGGGCACGTACGGGCTGCGGTAGGCGTGCGCGGACACCGAGCCGGTCTGCTGGACGTCCGTGACCGGCCCGATCCTGGCGATCATCGAGGGTGCGGCGGTGGGCAGCTCGGCGGCCTTGCCGAAGAAGGTCTGCCCGTTGGACACCGTGAGCAGGTTGGTGCCGAGCTGATCGATCTCCGCCAGCAACCCTGCCTGGGACGAGCCGGACAGGCCGAGCACGGCGACGATGGCGGCCACCCCGATCGCGATCCCGAGCGCGGACAGCCCGGCCCGCAGCTTGCGGGTGCGCAGGCCCACCGTGGCGACGCGGACCAGGTCGCCGGGCCGGAGCCGGCCCGGCGTGGGGACACCCGCCGCGGGCACGACCCCGGTCCTCGTCCTGGTCCCGGTCCGATTGTTGGTCCCGGTCCGGTTGTTGGTATCGGCCCGGTTGGTGGTACCGGGACTGGTACTCGTGGGAGTCGCCGTCACGGTGACACCTCCCCCGCGCCGCCGTCGGCGACGATCTGCCCGTCCAGCATCTCCAGCCGCCGGGGCAGGCCGGCGGCGATGTCCCGGTCGTGGGTGATCACCACGACGGTCGTGCCGTCGGCGTGCAACTCCCGCAGCAGGTTCAGGATCGCCCGGCCGGTGGCCGAGTCGAGGTTCCCGGTCGGCTCGTCGGCCAGCAGGATCGCCGGTCGCCCGACCAGGGCCCGGGCGATGGCCACCCGCTGGCGCTCACCGCCGGACAGCTGGGTCGGCCGCGCGGACAGCCGATCCCCCAACCCGACCCGTCGCAGCGCCCCGGTGGCCGCCCGCCGCCGCGCCGGGGCGGCGACCCCGGCGTAGACCAGCCCGTCGGCCACGTTGTCCAGCGCGCTGGAGTGCTCGGCGAGGAAGAACTGCTGGAACACCAGCCCGATCCGGGTGGCCCGCAGGCCGGACAGCTGCCGATCGGACAGCTGTGCCACGTCCAGGCCGGTGACCCGGACCGTCCCGGCGCTGGGCCGGTCCAGGGTGCCCATCAGGTGCAGGAGGGTGGTCTTGCCCGAACCGGACGGGCCGACCACGGCGACCAGTTCCCCGGCCCGCACGGTGCAGCTGACCTCGCGCAGCGCGTTCACCGGCGGGCGGCTCGGGTAGGTCTTGGTCACCCGCTCCAGTTCGAGCACAGCTGCCCCGCTCACGACGCCGGTACCACGACGCGCTGCCCGGCCGCCAGGCCCGGCCCGGTCACCTGGACCAGCCCGGAGGCATCGTCGACCAGGCCGACGGTGACCGGACGCAGCCGGCGCACGCCGTCTGCCCCGATCTCCTCAACGGCGTAGCCCCCGCCGGACAGCGCCAGCAGTGCAGTCACCGGGACCACCAGCGCGTCGGCCACCGTGCCGGTGGTGATCGCCACCTGCACCGGCGCCTGGTCCAGCCCGCCGAGCGCCGTGGGGTTCTTCGGGGTCACCTGCACGGTGATCGTCGGTGTGCTGTCGGAGCCGTCGCCGCCTGAGGGCGTGGTCGCCACCGTGCCCACCGAGGACACCACGCCAGGGGTGGTCCGGCCGTCCGGCAGCGTGATCGTGACCGGATCCCCGACCTTGACCTCGCCCTGCTGCGCGGCATCGAGCGCGATGGTCACGGTCGGCGCGGTGGAGGTCGCCGTCTCCACGGCGCCGCCGGGTGCCGCCGACCCGCCGAGCACCGCGTTCAGCGAGGTGATCCGCAGCGCCCCCGGGAGGAACACCACCTGCCCGGGTGCGAACGACCCGGTCTGCGTCACGTCGAGGTGGTCCTGCAGCTTCTCCACCGCCGCCGTCGTCCGCCAACCGAAGTAGTCCGAGGCTGGATCCAGCTGCGAGCGCTTCGCGTAGCCGAGGGCCACCAGGGCGGCGTTCAGCTGCCGCACGTCCGGTCCGGACATCCCGGCCTTCAGCGTCCGATAGAAGGGCCGGGTCCCGTACAGCAACAGCACCGGGGTTCCGTCCACCTGGTACAGGGCGTGGCCCTGGGTCACGACATCGCCGACGGCCGGAAGCCAGGTCAGCGTCCCCTGCGCCTGGTTGAGCACCGAATAGCTGCCCGAGTACCCGAGCGTGGCGTTCACGCTGGTCTGCGACGACAGGGCCCGGCGGGCCACCGTGGCCACCCCGGTCGGGTAGGCGTTGTCCACCACGCCGGCGGCGGCCGTCGGATCCTGCCGGGTCAGCGCGAGCGCCGTGCCCGCGCCACCACCGACCAGCACGACCACCAGACCGGCGCCCAGCCAGCGCCGTCGGCGGCGGGCCGGACGTGGTGGTGCGGCCGCGTCATCCGGGTCCGCCTGGGGCACCGGCTGGTCCGTCACCCGCACGCTGGTGTCGCTCATCACGCCCCCTTCTGGTTGGTGCCGAACGTCCCGCCGCCGGGCATCAGGTGCTGGCAGGCCTGCTGGGCGGCCTTGAATCGCGGGTTGTCCGGGGCCAGGTCGCTGCCCTGTCTGGCCTGGATCCGGAGCCCGCCCTCGACCGGGTCGGGGAAGTCGCTGATCCCGTGCGCCCGCATGCACTGCGCGAACTTCAACAGCGCGGCCTGCATCTGCTTCCGCTTGGCCGGATCGGGAGTGGGCTCGAGCGACCGGCAGGCCTGCTGCGCGGCCTTGAAGCGCGGGTTGTCCGGGGCCAGGTCACTACCGTTGCTGGCCTGGATCCGGAACCCACCGCCCTCCGGGTCCGGGAAGTCGCTGATCCCGTGCGCCCGCATGCATTTCGCGTAGGCCAGCGCGCCGGAGGCACCGGACGCAGCGTTCGGGGTCGCCCCGCTGCCGGTCGAGCCGGTGCTGGTCGCGGCGAGGCTGGCCACACCCGGATCACCGGAGCCCGAGGCGCAGCCGCCGAGCGCGAGCAGCAGGGCCAGGCCGACGACCACCCCGGCGATCGGGCCGGCCCGCCGGGTGGTGGAACCGCGGTCAGCTGCCCGCTGCGCGGCCGGGATGAGATCGTCCATGTCGGGTGCCCTTCGGATCGCTGTCGTTCGGCACGGACGTTCTACGGCGGTCGCGGTTTCGGCACGGTATCGAGCCGCCGCCCTGAGCCGGCCGCCCCCCTTGCGGCTGATGTGTGATGCCCGGGCCGGCCTGGCTGCGAGATTGACGAAGATGCGCTGATCAGCGCTGGTGGCCGCATCTTTGTCCAGCTCGCCGATGCGGTTCCATCTCACTTCCTTCGTATGGGGGGGCCGGCCGGCCCAGTGGCGAGGCCGCGGAACGGGTGACCCGCCCAGCCCGAAACCGCGGCGAAACCCGAACGGCGGCATCCTGGAGGCAGCGAGTCGAGGAGCGGCGCCCGTGCGGATTCTGGTGATCGAGGACGATGCCGAGCTGGCCGAGGCCGTTGCCGTCGGCCTGCGGCGGGCCGCGATGGCCGTCGATGTCGCCCTGGACGGGCTGTCCGGCCTGGAACGGGCCACCGTGCACGGTTATGACGTGATCGTCCTGGACCGGGACCTGCCCGGGATGCACGGCGACGACGTGTGCGGTCGGCTGGTCGAGGCGCGGTGCCGCAGCCGGATCCTGATGCTCACGGCAGCGGCGGAGGTCGAGGATCTGGTCGACGGGCTGGGCCTGGGCGCGGACGACTACCTGGCCAAACCGTTCGACTTCCCGGTCCTGGTGGCCCGGATCGGCGCGCTGCTGCGCAGGGCGCAACCGGCCATCCCGCCGGTGCTGACGCACGCCGACGTCTCCGTCGACACAGCGCAGCGCCACGCCCGCCGCGGCGATCGGGCGCTCGAGCTGGCGCCCAAGGAGTTCGGGGTGCTGGAACTCCTGCTGTCGGCGCAGGGCCGGACCGTCTCGGCCGAGGAGCTGCTGGAGCGGGTCTGGGACGAGGCCGCCGACCCGTTCACCAACGCCGTCAAGATCACGGTCAGCCGGCTACGCACGAAGCTCGGCGAGCCCGGGCTGATCGAGACCGTGCCCAAGGCCGGCTACCGGATATGAGCCGGTTACCGGGCATGAGTCGGCTACCGGGCATGAGTCGGCTACCGGGCATGAGTCGGCTACCGGGCATGAGTCGGCTACCGGGCATGAGCCGGCTACCGGGCATGGGGTTGTCGCCCACCGCCGTGGTCCACCGCCTCAACCGGCTGCCGAGAGGCAGTGTGCGGCTCCGGCTGACCCTGATCTACAGCGGGTTGTTCCTCGCCTCCGGGGCGACCCTGCTGACCATCACCTACCTGGTGGTCAGCCGCGGCAGCGGCTCCTACACGGTGAGTCGGAGCTCCAACGGCATGTCGGTCACCGTGACCTCGGGCGGATCGCCGGTCCAGATCGCGGCCGGCGGCGTGGCCGGGCGGCTCAGCCCGGAACAGCTGCAGGCGCAGGCGGAGCAGTTCCGCACCGCGGCGGTCAGGCAGCATGACGCGGAGATGCGGTCGCTGCTCACCGGCTCGGTGATCGCCCTGGCGCTGATGACCGGGGTGTCCGTGGGCCTGGGCTGGGTGGTCGCGGGCCGGGTGCTGCGCCCGCTGCGCACCATCACGGCGACAGCCCGGGACATCTCGGCCAGCAACCTGAACCGGCGGCTGGCCATGACGGGCCCGGACGACGAGGTCAAGGAGCTCGGGGACACCTTCGACGGGCTGCTGTCCCGGCTGGAGGCCTCGTTCGAGGCACAGCGCCGGTTCGTGGCGAACGCCTCGCACGAGCTGCGCAGCCCGCTGGCCCGGCAGCGGGCCGTGGCCCAGGTCGCCCTGGCCGACCCGGACGCGACGGTCGAGTCCCTGCGCACGGCGCACGAGCGCGTGCTCGCGGCAGGGGCGCAGCAGGAGCATCTGATCGACGCGCTGCTGGCCCTGGCCCGGGGGCAGGCGGGAGTGCAGCGTCGCGAACTGCTCGATCTGGCCGCACTGACCGGGCACGTGCTCGGCGCGCGCGGGGCGGAGGCCGAGCAGCGGGGGCTCGCGGTACGGGCGAGCCTGCGCCCGGCGACGCTGGTCGGCGATCCGCGACTGGTCGAGCGTCTGGTCTGCAACCTGGCCGACAACGCGGTGCGGCACAACGTGAACGGTGGCCGGGTCGAGGTCCGGACCGAGGCCAGGGACGGTCGCGCCGCGCTCACCCTGGCCAATACGGCCCAGGTGCTGCCGGAGGCATCGGTGGAACGGCTGTTCCAGCCGTTCCAGCGGTTGGGCGTCGAGCGCATCGGCCACGGCGAGGGCGTGGGGCTGGGCCTGTCCATCGTCCGCGCCATCGCAGACGCCCACGGCGCCACGGCGACGGCCCGCGCCCTGCCGGACGGGGGCCTGCAGATCGAGGTCTGCTTCCCGGCGCCGGTTCAGCGCGAGGTGTAGTTCGGGGCCTCGACGGTCATCTGGACGTCGTGCGGGTGGCTCTCCTTGAGCCCGGCCGCGGTGATCCGGACGAACCGCCCCCGCTCCTGCAGCTGCGGGATGCTCGCCGCGCCGACGTAGAACATCGACTGCCGCAGCCCGCCGATCAGCTGGTAGGCGACCGCGCCGAGCGGCCCGCGGAACGGCACCTGCCCCTCGATCCCCTCGGGCACGAACTTCTCGTCGCTGACGTCACCCTGGAAGTACCGGTCCTTCGAGTACGACTTGCCTCGCCCGCGCGACTGCGCCGCGCCGAGTGAGCCCATCCCCCGGTAGGACTTGAACTGCTTGCCGTTGATGAAGACCAGCTCGCCGGGGCTCTCCTCGCAGCCGGCCAGCAGCGAGCCGAGCATCACCGTGTCCGCGCCCGCGACCAGGGCCTTGGCGATGTCGCCGGAGTACTGCAGCCCGCCGTCCCCGATCACCGGGACGCCGGCCGGGCGGCAGGCCTGCGCCGCGTCGTAGATGGCCGTCACCTGCGGGACCCCGACGCCGGCCACCACGCGGGTGGTGCAGATCGACCCGGGCCCGACCCCGACCTTGACCCCGTCCGCCCCGGCGTCCACCAGCGCCTGCGCGCCGGCCCGGGTCGCGATGTTGCCGGCCACGACGTCCACGTGGCCGAACGCGGGATCGGACCTCAGCTGCCGGACCATATCCAGCACGCCGCGGGCATGACCGTTGGCGGTGTCCACGAAGAGCGCGTCCACGCCGGCCTCGACCAGGGCGAGCGCCCGCTTCCAGGCGTCCTCGAAGAAGCCGATCGCGGCGCCGACCCGGAGCCTGCCGCTGTCGTCCTTGGTGGCCAGCGGGTACTGCTCGCTCTTGGTGAAGTCCTTGACCGTGATCAGGCCGCGCAGCACCCCTGCCCCGTCGACCAGTGGCAGTTTCTCGATCTTGTGCTGCTTGAGCAGCTGCATCGCGTCGTCCGCGGAGATCCCGACCGGCCCGGTGACCAGCGGCATCGGGGTCATCACCTCGGCGGCCCGGCGCGACTGGTCGGTCTCGAAGCGCAGGTCCCGGTTGGTCACGATGCCGAGCAGCCGCCCGTCCGGGTCCACCACGGGCAGGCCCGAGATCCGGTACCGGCCGCAGAGCGCGTCCACCTCGCCGATGGTCGCCTCCGGGCTGGTGGTCACCGGGTGGGTGATCATGCCCGCCTCGGACCGCTTGACCAGATCGACCTGCTGGGCCTGATCCTCGATGGACAGGTTCCGGTGCAGGACGCCGAGGCCGCCCTGGCGGGCCATGGCGATCGCCATCCGGGCCTCGGTCACGGTGTCCATCGCCGCGGACAGCAGCGGGACGGAGACCTCGATCCGGCGGGACACCCGGCTGCCGGTCTCGGCCGCGGCGGGGTTGACGTCGGTCTCGCCCGGCAGCAGCAGCACGTCGTCGAAGGTCAGGCCGAGCTCCCCGAACGCGCCGGAGACGGGCAGGTCAGCGGAGTCACTCACGAGGAGGTCGCCTTCCGGGTCACGGAGCCGCCGCGCCCGCGGACGGACCGGCAGTGGACGCTCCCGATGCTAGTGCCCCGCCGGCGATCGCCCGCCCGGGACCGCCAACCCCACGGCTTCCGGTGCGCCGGCGCAGGAGAGCCTCAGCGAACCATGCCCCAGCGGAACCCGACGGCGACGGCCTGAGCCCGGTCAGCGGCACCGAGCTTGCGGAACAGCCGACGGGCGTGTGTCTTCACGGTGTCCTCGGACAGGAACAGTTCCTTGCCGATCTCGGAGTTGCTCCGCCCCCGGCTCATCCCGGTCAGGACCTGCATCTCGCGCTCGGTCAGGGCCGGTGCGGTGGCCGAACCCTCGACGGATCGCGGCGCGGGCACCGGGCGGCGCCAGACCGCGTCGGACAGCGCGTGCACCACGGCCGCGGCCATCTCCTCGCGGGTCGCGTCCTTGACCAGGAAGCCTCTGGCGCCGCTGGCCACCGCGCGGGCGACCCCCTCGGCATCCTCGGCCACGGTCACCATGATCACGACGGCCTCAGGGTGACGGGTCAGCAACCGGCGGGTCGCCTCCACGCCGCCGATCCCGGGCATCCTGACGTCCATCAGCACCAGCGATGGGCGCTCCACCGGCCAACGGGAGAGTGCCTCCTCGCCGGAGCACGCGTCCACGACTCTGGTGATCCCCGGGACGCTGGCCAGGACCCGGTGGAGCGTCTCGCGCACCAGGGCCGAGTCATCGCACACCAGCACGGTCGCCACGGGTACATCCCCTCCTGCCATGTCGGGCCGGCCGATCCCGGCGCGTCCCAGGGCAGGACGATTCCGACAGCTCAGATGTCGTCATCCCGGACGTCGAACCTGAGCCCCAAGAGCCCGCTTGTGTGTGCGCGGCCGCGCTGCGGCCCGGCCCGGCGGCTGCGGTCAGCCGGTGACGCAGGCGCGGATCTCGTCGAGCGCCGCGCTCAGCTCGGTCACCAGGACGGCCGTGGCGGGCACCAGGGCGGCGTCCCAGCCCTCGCCGGCCAGGACGAGCCGAGGTGTCGGGCGCTGCCGGGTCAGAGTGACCACGGCCTGCGGGTCGCCGGCCGGCATCCGTGCGTAGAGCAGCACCACCGAGGGCCCGATCCGGCGTGCCGCAGCGGCCACGGCGGATGCGGGCAGCCCGGCCCCGAGCGTGCGACAGCCGATCCGCTGCTCGGCCAGCGCGGCCGCCAGCAGGTGCACCGGGAGGGTGTGCTGCTCGCCCTCCACGCAGGCCAGCAGCACCCGCGCCGGGCCGGGCGTGACGCGGCCGCGCAGCACGCCCAGCAGGGTCTCGGTGACGGCGTGCTCCACCTCGATCGCTCCCCCGCGGTCCGCCCAGCGCTCACCCAGGGAACGCAGCAAGGGCGCCGCGAACTCGGTCCAGGTGCGCAGGACCCCGCTCTCGATCAGCGTCTCCTCGAGGATCCGGCGGACCTCGTCGCTGTCCAGGGCGGCCGCGGCGCTGGCCAGGCAGCGCACCAGCGCCGGCGCCGGGGTCCGCAGTGGCCGTGCCGCGCCGCCGGACCGGCCGGGGGCGACCTCGCGGGCCGTCGGGATGTCGGCCAGGCCGGCCGTCCTGCCGGACACCATCGAGTCGGGCGGCGAGTCCGCCGCCCGACCCGTCATCGGCAACCCGAACAGAGGGCCGCGCAACGGCACCTGCAGCGGCGACACCTCTGGCTCGGCAGGAGCCGCCAGGACGGCAACCGCACCCAGCCCGGCCCGGTGGCGCATCTGATCACCGACCGTCGTGCCAGCCGCACCCACGCCAGCCGCACCCACGCCAGCCGTACCCACGCCAGCCGTACCCACGCCAGCCGTACCCGCGCCAGCCGTCCCCGCGCCAGCTGTACCCACGCCACCAGTCCCGGCGCGCGCACCGGCACCGCCACCCGTCCCTGCGTCCGGCCTCGAGCCGCTCGGGCCCGTTCCCGGACCGCCCTCGACGCCGGCCTCCGGCCCGGACCCGGCCCGCGGCTGCGCGTCCGGCAGCTGGCGGAGCGCGGCCGCCGCGGCATCGGCGGGGGGAACCCCGTCGAGGGTCAGCCGGCGCATCAGCGCGAGCCTGCTCAGGTCGAGCGGGGTGTACCGGCGATGGCCGCGGACCGACCGGCGCGACGGACCCAGCCCGTACCGGCGATCCCAGGTCCGCAGCGTCGACGGCGCCACCCCGAGCCGACGAGCGGCGGCTGCCACCGTGAGCGCGGGTGGGGACGCCGGACCGGCGCCGGCGTCGCTGGACGTCGCCATGGGGCCGATTGTCTCGGCCGGGATGCATACCTGCCAGCGCAGCGGGCACAGAACGGGCCCCGTCCGCGTTGACCTAGGAACGAGCCGGAGGCTGGCGTGCCAGACCTCGCAATTGGTCATTGACTTGGGAATATGCCGCTACTGGCAGATATGCGCGGGATCACGTTCACACACTTCGCGCATGATCAGTTACGGAATTCGAAATTTACCTTCAACAAACCTTCCAACCTTGAACAAGGTACGCAACGGTTGTTAGTGTCGATCTCGGAACGGCGACCAGCTCGCTGAGAGCCAGCTCCACCAGCTGATTCCGAGTAACGGCCGGCAGGCCGGGACGAGATCGGATCACGACGCGAGGACGAGGGAGGGTGGGGGCAGATGGCTGAGATATCGCGCCTCCCGGGGCCTGTGGCAGATCTGTGGGAGTGGCAACTCCAGGGATCCTGCCGAGAGGCCGATCCGACGCTGTTCTTCCACCCCGAGGGCGAGCGTGGCCCGGCCCGGCGCAACCGTGACGCCGCTGCCAAGGCCATCTGCGCGACCTGCCCGGTGATGGCCCAGTGCCGCGAGCACGCGCTCATCGTCCGCGAGCCCTACGGGGTCTGGGGCGGCCTGACCGAGGACGACCGCGAGGCCGTCTACGCGGCCACCCGCGAAGGCCGGATGGCCGCCGCGAGCTGAGGTTCCGCTCGCACGGCAGGCTCGCGCCACCCCAGGCAGCACGCCGCTGGCCTCAGCACACTCGCAGGCAGCAGCACGACGAACAGGGACGCCCCGCGCCGGATCACCGTGCGCGGGGCGTCCCTGTCTACTGCGGGTGTGTCTACTGCTGGGGTCTCTACTGCTGGGCGAGCCGGGCTGGCTCAGTGCCCGTGCCCGTGGCCGTGCCCGTGCCCGCCTGCGGCGGCCGGCTCCGGCTCCTTCTTCTCCACCACCAGGGTGTCCGTGGTGAGGATCATGGACGCGATGGACGCCGCGTTCCGCAGCGCGGAGCGGGTCACCTTGACCGGGTCGATGACGCCCTGCTTGACCAGGTCGGTGAACTCGCCGGTGGCCGCGTCCAGGCCGTGCCCGGCCGGCAACCCCCGCACTCGCTCGACCACGACATAGCCCTCGAGGCCGGCGTTCTCGGCGATCCAGCGCAGCGGCTCGTCGACGGCCCGGCGGACGATGGCCACCCCGGTCGCCTCGTCACCGGTACGGCCGAGGCCGTCCGCCAGCTTGGCCGCGGCGTGCACCAGGGCGCTGCCGCCACCGGCGACGATGCCCTCCTCGATCGCGGCCCGCGTCGCCGAGACGGCGTCCTCGATCCGGTGCTTCTTCTCCTTGAGCTCGACCTCGGTGTGGGCACCGACCTTGATCACGCAGACCCCGCCGGAGAGCCGGGCCAGCCGTTCCTGCAGCTTCTCCTGGTCCCACTGGGAGTCGGTGTCCTCGGCCTCGCGCTTGATCTGGGCCGCCCGCGCTGCAATGTCCTCCTGCGAGCCGCCGCCGTCGACGATCGTCGTGTCGTCCTTGGTGATGACGATCCGCCGCGCGGTGCCGAGCGACTCCAGGCCGACCTGGTCCAGCTTGAGGCCCACATCGGGCGAGATCACCTGGCCGCCGGTGAGCACGGCGAGGTCCTGCATCACGGCCTTGCGGCGGTCGCCGAACTGCGGGGACTTGACCGCGACCGTGGTGAAGGTGCCACGGATCTTGTTCACGACCAGCGTGGACAGGGCCTCGCCCTCGATGTCCTCGGCGACGATGAACAGCGGCTTGCCGGCCTGCAGGACCTTCTCCAGCAGCGGCAGCAGCTCGGCCAGGGCGCTGATCTTGTTCTGGTGCAGCAGGATGTACGCGTCCTCGAGGACGGCCTCCATCCGCTCCGGGTCGGTGACGAAGTAGGGCGAGAGGTAGCCCTTGTCGAACTGC
This sequence comes from uncultured Actinomycetota bacterium, assembly GCA_963740575.1. Lineage (GTDB taxonomy): Bacteria > Actinomycetota > Actinomycetes > Actinomycetales > Kineosporiaceae > CAVUET01. The sequence continues at coordinate 1,804,780 of CAVUET010000003.1, forward strand.
ATCCCCTCGGTGAACTCGAGCTCCAGCGCCATGGTCGAGGACTCCTCGACGGTGATCACGCCGTCCTTGCCGACCTTGTCGAAGGCCTCGGCGATCAGGTCACCGATGGCCCGATCCTGCGCCGAGATGCTCGCGACGTTCGCGATCTCGTCCTTGCGCTCGACCTCGCGCGCGACGCTGAGAAGTTCGTCGTTCAGCGCCTCGACGGCGGCGTCGATGCCCCGCTTGAGCGCGGACGGTGCCGCGCCCGCGGCGACGTTGCGCAGGCCCTCCCTGACCATGGCCTGGGCCAGGACGGTCGCGGTGGTGGTGCCGTCGCCGGCGACGTCGTTCGTCTTGGTGGCGACCTCCTTGGCGAGCTGCGCCCCGAGGTTCTCGTGCGGGTCGGCCAGCTCCACCTCCTTGGCGATCGTGACACCGTCGTTGGTGATGGTCGGCGCGCCCCACTTCTTGTCGATCACGACATTGCGACCGCGGGGGCCCAGGGTCACCTTGACCGCGTTCGCGAGGGCGTCGACGCCCCGCTCCAAAGACCGCCGCGCGGCGTCGTCGAACTGAAGGATCTTGGCCATTTCCGTTGGCTGTCTCCTCTCTAGGGCTCGGTGTGGCTCGCTCGTGTGGCTCGCTCTGTCTCGGCTCGCTCGGTGGCTCGCTCGGTGGCTCGCTCTGAGGTACACGGCCGCAACGACGCCCGCCCCGACGATCGGCGGGAAGCCGGCCGGTCGGGGCGGAGTCGTTCAGCGACTGCGGGCCGTGGTCACTTCTCGATGATGGCCAGCACGTCACGCGCGGACAGGATCAGGAACTCCTCGCCGGAGTACTTGACCTCGGTACCGCCGTACTTGCTGTAAAGGACGGTGTCGCCGACCTTCACGTCGAGCGGGATCCGCTTCTCGCCCTCGTCGTCGAACCGGCCCGGACCGACCGCAAGGACCTCGCCCTCCTGGGGCTTCTCCTTGGCGGTGTCCGGGATGACCAGGCCGGAGGCCGTCGTCTGCTCCGCGTCGAGCGGCTTCACGACGATGCGGTCCTCGAGCGGCTTGATGGAGACCGACACTTGGTGACCTCCCCTTCGGGAATGTCGTTGTAGTAGTCAATGACAGTGGTCGGGCGGGTCGGCTTCCGTCGTCGCGGGTGCCGGTCGCGGCCTGCCCTGGCTGGCACACTCACCAGGAGAGTGCCAGGCCTGAATCTAGGCGGCGATTAGCACTCGGTCAACTTGAGTGCCAAGCCTCGCCCGGACGGCCGCCCCCGAACGCCGGGCCCATCCGCACATCCCGGCCCCGACGGCTCGGCCCGTCCCGCACGGCCCGGCGCCCGCCACCGGGTGGCCCCCATGAAAGGATCCGGGCGTGGACCTGGACGGGATCGCGGCGCTGCTCACCCCCGAGGGGTGGACGCTGCTGGAGTCCCTGCCCAGCTACCCCGAGCAGGACCCGATCACTCTCGGCGAGCGTCTGCGCCGGGACGGGCACCCGCCCGTCCTGGTCGCCGCCGCGTTGACCCAGTCCCGGCTGCGCGCGGCCGCCCGGCCCAAGTTCGGGCCGTTCGCGGACGGGATGCTCTTCACCCCCGACGGCCTCGAGCAGGCCACCCGGCTGCCGGTGGCGGCCCGGCACGCGCACCGGTTCACGGCGGCCGGGATCGAGCGGGTGGCCGACCTCGGCTGCGGGATCGGGGCGGACTCGATGGCCCTGGCCACCTTCGACCGCGAGGTGCTCGCGGTCGAGCGGGACGAGGTCACCGCGGCCGTGGCCACGATGAACCTGCGGCACTGGCCCGAGGCCACGGTGCGCTGCGAGGACGCGACCGGCACGGACCTGTCCGGCGTCGGCGGGGCGTTCGTCGACCCGTCCCGGCGGACCAGTGCCGGCCGGCGCGTGCTCGACCCACGGGCCGGCTCGCCACCGCTGTCGTTCGTCGTGGACCTGGCCCGCAGGCTGCCCGCGGTGGGTATGAAGACAGCTCCTGGGATCGGCCACCATCTGGTGCCCGAGGACGCCGAGGCGCAGTGGGTCTCGATCGGCGGCGATGTGGTCGAGGCTGCGTTGTGGTTCGGCCTGCTGGCTCGCGAGGGGGTGCGCCGCTGCGCGCTGGTCATCCCGTCGGGCGACCCGGAACCCCGGTCGGACGACCCGGGCACGTCCGCCGGGCCCGATGACATAGCCGGATCGGACCAGACCGGATCGGACCAGACCGGATCGAACCAGACCGTTGAGATCACCGACGCGGGGCTGCCGGAGCCGGAGGTCGGGCCGGTCGGCACGGTGCTGTACGAACCGGACGGCGCGGTGATCCGGGCCGGCCTGGTCGGCCACGTCGCGGCCGCCGTCTCCGGCCGGCTGCTGGACCGCAGCATCGCCTACGTGACCGGGGACCGGGTCGTGCGCAGCCCGCTGGCCACCGGGTACGCCGTGGAGGACGTGTTCCCGTTCCAGCTCAAGCGGCTGCGCACCTGGCTTCGGGACCGGGACGTCGGGCGGCTGACCATCAAGAAGCGGGGCACCGCCGTCGAGCCCGAGCAGCTGCGGCGCCAGCTGCGACTGTCCGGCGACGCCGAGGCGACCATCGTGCTGACGAGGATCGCCGGGCGTCAGTCCGTGCTCGCCGTCCGCCCGATCCGCTGACCCTGACGCACCGCGCGCAGCCACAGGTCGGCGTACCGGCGCCCGTCGACCTCCAGCCCGACGTCGATCAGGGCCGGTGCGACGCCGTGCGGGTCATGCGCGAGATCGCCGTCCCATTCCCGCCGGTCCACCACCGTCTGGCCCCGGGTCCAGGCACCGGCGAGCTCGACCCGGACCGGCAGCCTGCGGGTGACCAGCCCACCGGGATCGGCCACCGCGCAGACTGCCCCGGCGTCGCCGATCGCGGCGTCGTCGGAGGCGTACCGGCGGCACTGGAACTCGATCAACAGGCCGGCCAGCCGGGCCGCGGCATCCGTCCCGGCGACCAGCGCGGCGGCCTCCTCCCGGCTGACCCGGACGTCGTAGAAGACGTCCAGCCCGTACATGGTCACCGGCACGCCGAGCTCGGCGGCGGCGTCCAGGACGATCGCTGCCGCCTCGGGGTCGTGCCAGACGTTGAACTCCGCCGCGGCGGTGGCGTTGCCGGTGAACGCCGCGCCGCCCATGAACACGATCCGCGACACCCCCGCCGCCACCTCGGGGTAGGTGCGCAGCAGCAATGCCAGGTTCGTCATCGGGGCCAGCGGCAGCAGGGTCACCGGCTGGTGCCGGGCCGCCGCGTCGAGCAGCACGTCGCGCAGCAGGACGACGGCGTGCCGCGGGTCGGCGGCGCCGCCCGGCACGGGGAGCCCGAGGTCGCCCATCCCGTCCTGGCCGTGCACGTGCCGGGCCGGACGGCCGGGCTCGAGCAGCGGGCGATCCGCACCCCGGGCCACCGGCACGTCCGGGCGCCCCGCGGCGGCCAGCACGATCAGAGTGTTGCGCACCACCTGATCGACCTCGGCGTTGCCGGCCACGCAGCTGACCGCGCGCAGGTCCAGCCCCGGATGCCGGGCGGCGAGCAGGATCGCGCAGGCGTCGTCCACGCCGGTGTCGACGTCGAGCACGACCGGCACGGGGGCCGTGGCGTCAGTCATGCCGGTATCTTCGCGCCCCGGCTGTCTCGACGCCCCGGCACGGCAGGGCGAGGGCGGTCAGCCGCTCAGGCGACGAGCCGCTCCCGGAGCCCGAAGAACCAGTGCCGGGCGATGCAGCGCACGCCGACCAGGTCGATGTCCGGGGTGTGCGAGCACTCCGCGTCCGAGACGACCTCAGCGGGCAGTCCGCACTCGGGGCAGGTGCACAGCTCGATGGACATGACGTCCCCTCCAACAGATCCGGGGATGGCTGCCGCCCTCTCGGGCCACCCGCTCTGGCTCTTACCCGGCCAGGTTCGCGGGGGGGTGCGCCGATGCCGCCGGGACCAAAGCCGGGCGGCCGTGCGAACGGTGAGATCTTCGACGCTTTGGGCGTCGCGGCCGGGACCTTCGACCGATCAGGCAGGGTTGAACGGTCGGACGAGCTGAACGGTCGGACCAGCCGGGTCGGACGAGCCGGTCAGACCAGCCGGTCAGACCAGCGCGGTGGTGACCTCGAGGGAGGAGTCCGGGCCCAGCCCGAGCCGGGACGGCTCGCGTCCCCGGGCAAGCATCCGCGCTCCGAGCGCCGCCACCATCGCGCCGTTGTCCGTGCACAGCCCCGGCCGGGGCACCCGCAGGTTGATCCCGGCGTCGGCACAGCGCTGCTCGGCCAGCGCCCGCAGCCGCGAGTTGGCCGCGACGCCGCCGCCGATCAGCAGGTGCTCGACACCGTTCTCCCGGCAGGCCAGCACCGCCTTGCGGGTGAGCACGTCGACGACGGCCTCCTGGAACGCCGCCGCGACGTCGGCGACCGGGACGGGCTGCCCGCTGTCCTCGCGGTACTCCACCCAGCGGGCCACCGCGGTCTTCAGGCCGGAGAAGGAGAAGTCGTACCGGTGCCGCTCCAGGTCGTGCGGGGCCGAAAGACCGCGTGGGAACGCGATCGCGGCCGGATCACCGCCGCCGGCCATCCGGTCGATCTGCGGCCCGCCCGGGAACGGCAGGCCGAGCAGCCGGGCCACCTTGTCGAAGGCCTCGCCGGCCGCGTCGTCGATGGTCCGGCCGAGGGGGCGGATGTCGGCGGTCACGTCCGGCACGAGCAGCAGCGAGGAGTGACCGCCGGAGACCAGCAGCGCCATGGTCGGCTCCGGCAGCGGGCCGTGCTCGATGATGTCCACGGCGACGTGCGCGGCGAGGTGGTTCACGCCGTACAGGGGGACGTCCAGGGCGATGGCCAGGGCCTTGGCCGCGGCCACGCCCACGGTCAGCGCCCCGGCGAGGCCCGGCCCGGCGGTGACCGCGACCGCGTCCACGTCGGCCAGGCGGACCCCGGCCTGGGCGCAGGCCCGCTCGAGGGTCGGGACCATGGCCTCCAGGTGGGCCCGGCTGGCGACCTCGGGCACGACCCCGCCGAAGCGCGCGTGCTCGTCCACGGACGTCGCCACCGCGTCCACCAGCAGCCGCTCGCCGCGGACCAGCCCGATCCCCGTCTCGTCGCACGAGGTCTCGATGCCCAGCACCAGCGGGCCGTCGGAGGCAGCGGCGGCGGACGTGGCGGGGACGGTCACCGCAGGCACCCTAGTGGGCGCAGCCGCATCACCCAGGCGTCAGTGTTCCCCGGCTGGTAGTACCCGCGCCGAACCGCGATCCGCTCGAAGCCGTGCCGGCGGTACAGCCCGATCGCGGCGGCGTTGTCGGCGCGGACCTCGAGCAGCAGGCTGGTCGCGCCGCGGCCGGCGGCCTCGGCGATCAGGGCCCGGAGCAGCACGCCGCCGACGCCCCTGCCCTGCGCGGAGGCCAGCACGGCGATGGTCTGCACGTCCGCCTCGGCGCCGCCTCCCGCGAGCAGCCCGGCGTAGCCGAGCATCCGGCCGTCCGGGTCGTCGGCCAGGACGTACCAGCGGGTGTCCGGGTGGGCCAGTTCGGACCAGAACAGCTCAGCGCTCCAGGCGGTCGGCCCGAACAGCTCCCGCTCGGCGGGTTGCACGGCCTCGACGTCCCACCAGCGCATCGGCCGCAGCCGCACCTGGTTCGGGGCGCCGGGCACCGGCACCTGCCGGGCGTCACCGGTCATCGGCCTGGGCCCCGGCTCACCGGCCGGCGGCAGGGCCGCTGACCCGTTTGCGGACACCGGCCTCGGCCGCGTCCGGGCGGCGCAGGTAGAGCGGGTCGGGCGGCAGCAACCCGCCACCGGAGCCAGGGCCGGTCAGGAGCCGGGCCGCGAGGGCGGCCACCTGCGCCGCGGTCACGTCCAGCGGTTCCAGCGCCGGGCCGAGCACCTCGGGGTACAGCGCCGCACCTCGCCCGGCGACCGGCAGCGCCGCACCTCGCCCGGTGACCGGCAGCGCCGCGCCCTGCCCGGTGACCGGCAGCGTCCCGGGCGCGCCGACCTGCGGCCCCTCGACCCGGACGGCCGGCGGACCGTCCGCGCGCCGGTACCGGGCCCAGTAGACCTCCCGGCGGCGGGCGTCGGTGGCGATCAGGAACTCGGCCCCGGCAGCCGGCGTCCCGCCGCGGCCAGCGCCCTCGGCGACCGCCTGCGCCAGCGCGTCCAGCGAACAGACCCCATGCACGGGAACCCCGAGGGTGTGCCCGAGCACCCGCGCCGTGACCAGCCCCACCCGCAACCCGGTGAACGGACCAGGGCCGACCCCGACCACGATGTCGGTCAGGTCACCCGGCTGCGCCCCGGCCGAGGCCAGGACCTCCGCGATCGACGGTGCCAGCAGCTCGGCGTGATGCCGGGCGTCGGGCGTGGACCGCTCGGCGAGCACCGCGCTCCCATCGTGCAGCGCGACGGTGACGAGCGCTCCGGACGTGTCCAGGGCCAGGATCAGCACCGCGGCAGGCTCCCCCGTCGACCGGTCAGGCGCACGGTCAGCCCGGCGGCAGTGGCACGTCGCGCCACCGATCGCCGTAGCCGGTGAACTCGACGGTCCGCGGCTCATCACCGTCGGCGGGCGGCGCGTCCGGACCGCTCTGCACGCCCCGCGGGCGGCGCAGGCGCAGCTCGAGCCGGTCCGCGGCGAGCTTCTCCACCAGGCCCTCACCCCACTCCACCACGGTCACGGACTCGGCCAGGCTGGCGTCCAGGTCCAGGTCGTCCACCTCGGCCAGCGAGCCCAGCCGGTAGGCGTCCACGTGCACGAGCGCGGGACCGTCCGCCAGCGGCGGGTGTACCCGGGCGATGACGAAGGTCGGGCTGGTCACCTCGCCGCGGACCTGCATCCCGGCCCCGATGCCCTGGGTCAGAGTGGTCTTGCCGGCGCCGAGGTCACCGCTGAGCACGACCAGGTCCCCGGCCCGCAGCAGCGTGGCGAGGGTCCTCCCCAGCGCCCGGGTCGCGTCGGCGCTGGACACCGTGACCTCGGCCCGGGTGCTGGGCCGCTCGGCCTGGTCGGTCTGCTCGGCCCGGTGGGCTCCGCTCACGTTCTCTCCTGTCGCAGTGGGCCCCGTGCCGTCACGCCGCTCCGTCCCGGTGACGGCGGCGCCTCCGCAAGGGTGTGATGGTGTGCCTGATCCGGCCGCCGCGGCGCGGGCCCCGGCTCTCCCGGCCGCGCTGCGCCCGCTCGATCAGCTCCAGCAGGTGGCTGGTCACCACGTCCGGGTACTCGAGCATGAGCAGGTGACCGGCCTCGCGGACCACGATGTGCTCGGCCCCCGGCAGCCGCCGGACGATCTCCTCGCTGTGGTCGACCGGCGTCAGCAGGTCAGAGTCTCCCACGATGACCAGCACCTCGATGCCGTCGAGGGCCGCCAGCGCCTCCCGCTTGTCGTGCTCGGCCAGGGTCGGCAGGAAGTCCGAGATCACCTCGATCCGGGTCGAGGCGATCATGTCAGCGGTGAACCGCACCAGCTGCGGCGACACCCGGGACGCGAACGAGTAGCGCCGGACGAGGACGGCTTCCAGGTCACTGCCGATCCGCCGGCCGCGCTCGACCAGCCCCGGGGTCTGGGTGAGCACCCTGGCCGCGGACGGGGCGACCCGGTGCACGAAGCGGCCCAGCCGGGGCAGACCGAAGTCGAGGTTGCCCATCCCGCCGGCACTGGTGGAGACCAGCGCGGCGCCGATCACCCGGTCGGCGATCAGGGCGGGGTCGCGCTCGGCCAGGGACATCACCGTCATGCCGCCCATCGAGTGCCCGATCAGCACCAGCGGCCCGTCCGGCGCGGCGGCGGCGAGCACGGCCTCCAGGTCCGCGCCGATCTGCGCGATGGTCGCCGACCCGTCCGGTCCCTCGCCGGAACGGCCGTGCCCGCGCTGATCCCAGAACACCATCCGGTACCGGCCGCGCAGCGCCAGCCGCTGGTAGTGCCAGGAGTCCATGGTCAGCGCGTAGCCGTGGCTGAAGACCAGGGTGGGCTGCGCGTCGCGGTCGCGGACCCGGCCGGAGCGGGGCTCGCGCCCGGCCTCGGGCGCCGGCTCGTCGATCTCCACGTGCAGCCGGGTCCCGTCGTCCGCCGTGACCTCGATCCCCGGGACGTGCAGTGACCCGAGGTCCTCCTCGTCGTCGGGCCGGGGCCGCGTGCGGGCGAAGGCGGCGTGCTCGGCTGCCAGCCCGATCGCGGCACCGACGCCGGCGGCCGCCAGCCCGACGCCGAGCGAGACCAGGCCGACCGTGGCGCGCTTGTGCTCGGTCATGGCGCGCCGTCCACCGGGCCCGTCGGGGCCGTCGGGGCCGTTGCGGCCGGCGCGCCCGGCTGCGGATCGCCGATGTATCGGCGCCGAACCCGGGTGCCCAGCCGGGTGACGATCTCGTAGCTGATCGTCCCCGCGGCCTCGGCCCAGTCCTGCGCCGTCGGGCCGCCCGCCGCGCCGTCCCCGAACAGCACCGCGGGGTCGCCCTCGGTCACGCCGGTCGCGTTCTGCGGATCCCCGAGGTCGAGCACCACCTGGTCCATGCAGACCCGGCCCGCGACCTGGTACGTCCGGCCCCTGACCTGGATCGGCCCGGCGTTGCCGGCGTGCCGCGGGACGCCGTCGGCATAGCCGAGCGGGACGAGGGCGAGCGTGGTCGGCGCCGGGGTGGTGTAGGTGTGGCCGTAGGAGACGCCCGCACCCGCCGGGGCCTGCTTGACCAGCGCGATCCTGCCCAGCAGCGACATCGCCGGGCGCAGCCCCAGCTCGGCCGAGGATGCCAGCTCGGGGACCGGCGACAACCCGTAGAGCGCGAGCCCGGGCCGGACCAGGTCGAAGTGCGCCGCGCGATTGGTCAGCGTCGCGGCCGAGTTCGCCAGGTGCCGGACGGCGAAGCGCGCGCCGCGCTCGGTCGCCTGGGTGATCGCCGCGGCGAACACCTCGGTCTGGGCCCGGACGGTGGGGTGCTCCGGGGCGTCCGCCCAGGCGTAGTGCGACATCGCCCCGACCAGTTCGAGCACGCCCTCGGCCTGCAGCTTCAGGCTCGCCTCGACCAGCTCGGCCCACTGCGACGCGGGCACCCCGTTGCGCCACAGCCCGGAGTCCAGTTTCAGGTGCACCCGGGCCACCCGCCCGGTGCTGCGCGCGGCCGCGGCGATCTCCTCCAAGGCCCAGCCGGCGCTCGCCGCGAGGTCGATCCCGGCCTCGACGGCCGCGGGGTAGGCGTCCCCCGGGACGGTCAGCCAGGACAGCACGGGCACGGTGATACCCGCCTGCCGCAGCTGCAGGGCCTCGCCGAGCTGGGCCACCCCGAGCCAGGTCGCTCCGCCGGCGAGCGCGGCGCGGGCACTGGGCAGCAGGCCGTGGCCGTACCCGTCGGCCTTGACCACCGCCATCAGCTCGGCGCCGGCGGACCGTTGCCGGAGCACGGCGGCGTTGTGCCGGATCGCGTCCAGGTCGATCACCGCGCAGGCGGGCCAGCCGTCGGGCAGCGCCGCGGCAGCGGCCGGCGCGCCGCTCCCGCCTGCGGGCCGGTCGCCGGGGCGCCCGGAACCAGTCGAGGTCATCAGCAGCCAGTCTGACAGGCTCTCAGAGCCCGCCGCTCCCCAGGCAGGCTGCGACCACGCCCGGGAGCGCCTCGGCCACGTCCTGGGCCACCAGCGGGCCCCCTCCGGACGCCGCGGCGGCCGCGCGGCCGTGTGCCAGCGCGGCCAGCGCCCCAGCAAGCACCGGGTCCAGGCCCGAAGCCAGCAGCGTGCCGGCGATCCCGGCCAGGACGTCGCCCGCCCCGGCCGTGGCCAGCCAGGACGGTGCGTCCGCCTGGCTGGCGACCCGGCCGTCAGGTGCCACCACCAGCGTGGTCGAGCCCTTGAGCAGCACCACCGCTCCGGTCAGCTCGGCCGCCCGCCTGGCGTGCCGCAGCGGCTGCTCCTCGACCTGCCGGCGGGTCAGAGCCGGGCCGTGGCCGAGGGCCTCGAGCAACCGGAGCAGCTCGCCCGCGTGCGGGGTGAGCAGGACGTGCGGCCCGAGGCGGTGACGCAGCCGGGGCCGGGACGCCACCAGGGCGAGCCCACCCGCGTCCAGCACGCAGGGCAGGCCCCCGCCGAGCGCCCGCTCGACGGCCTCGGCCTGGCCGTCGCGGGCGTCCGGGTCCACCCCGCTGCCGAGTACCCAGGATTGCACCTGTCCGACGCCGAACACCGTCTCCGGCCATCGGGCCCGGACCTGCGCGGTGGGCTCGGCCGGGCCGACGTAGCGCACCATGCCCGCGCCGGCCCGCAACGCGCCGCCGCAGGCCAGCACCGCGGCACCGGTGTAGGTCGGCGACCCCGCCACGATGCCGACCACCCCGCGCCGGTACTTGTCGTCCTGATTCCCGGGCACCGGCCAGAGCCGGCGCACGTCGTCGGTGCCGAGCCGCCGCACCGCCGGCTCGTCCGGGAGCAGGTCGCCCAGGCCGATGTCCACCTCGACCACCTGCCCGGCGGCCAGGCTGGCGGGCGGCAGCAGCAGGCAGGGCTTGAGGGCGCCGAAGGTCACGGTCAGGTCGGCGCGGACGTGCGGTGCAGGGGTCTCGCCGGTGTCCGGATCGACGCCGCTCGGCAGGTCGACCGCCACCACCGGCACTCCGGCGGGCAGCCCGGCGACCAGGGAGGCAGCCGGTTCTCGCAACCCGGGCGTTCCGCCGAGGCCGACCAACCCGTCGATCACCAGATCGGGCCGCAGCCGACCCCGGGCATCCCCGGCGACGGCCCGTCGGGCGACGGCCCGTCCGGCGACGGCTCGTCCGCCGGCGGCAAGCAGTGCGGCCAGCCCGCCCGGGTGAACCTGCGGCGCGACCAGGAGCGCGGTCACGCTCGCCCCCCGCCCGGCCAGCCGCGCCCCGGCGTAGAGCGCGTCCCCGCCGTTGTTGCCGGCGCCGGCCAGAACCCACAGCACGCTGCCGGTGACCCGCCCGCGCCGATCGCGCAGCACGCCTGCACAGGCCGCCGCCAGTCCCGCCGCCGCCCGCTGCATCAGGGCACCCTCGGGGACCTGCGCCAGCCGCACCGTCTCGGCCGCCCGGACGTCCGCCACCCGGTGGGCGCGCAGCTCCGCGGTTCCGGGCGGATCAGTACGTCGGGTCACGATCGGCTCCGGTTCGTTCCGGGTCCACCGCCCGTTCCGGGTCCACCGCCCGTTCCGGGTCCACCGCCCTGTCCGGGTCCGCGGGCCGCACCGCCTCGGCGACGACCATCGCGCTGGCGACCCCCGCGTCGTGGGACAGCGAGAGGTGGATCCGGTCCACGCCGAGCTCCGCCGCCCGCGCCGCGACCGTGCCGCGGACCTGGAACTCCGGCCGGCCGGACGGGGCCCGCGCCACGGTGACGTCCTGCCAGCGCAGCCCGACCGGGGCGCCGAGTGCCTTGGCCAGGGCTTCCTTCGCGGCGAACCGCGCGGCCAGGCTCGGCACCGGCAGGCCCTGCTCGGCGGGCGTGAACAGCCTGTCGCGCAGCCGCGGCGTGCGGCTGAGCTGCCGGCCGAACCGCTCGATGTCGACCACGTCGATGCCGACTCCCACGATCACGGTGGGCAAGCCTGGCACATCGCGGTCGCCCCGTCGTGGAGGATCACGCCAACCCCCTCCTGGCGCGGTGGCACATCGCGCCAGACTGTTTGGCGCGATGTGCCACCGCGCCAAGGACGGGCACGCTCTACGACCGGGTCACTCGACCGTGACGGACTTCGCCAGGTTGCGCGGCTGGTCCACATCCAGTCCCTTGGCCGTCGCCAGCTCGCAGGCGAACACCTGCAGCGGTACGACGGTCAGCAGCGGCGCCAGCAGGGTCGGGGTCTGCGGCACCCGGATCACCTCGCTGGCGTACGGGATCACCTCGTCGTCGCCCTCCTCGGCGACCACGATGGTCCGCGCCCCGCGGGCGTTGATCTCCTGGATGTTCGAGACGACCTTGCTGTGCAGCGAGTCCGGGCCGCGCGGTGACGGCACGATCACGAAAACCGGCTGCCCCGGCTCGATCAGCGCGATCGGCCCGTGCTTGAGCTCGCCCGCGGCGAACCCCTCGGCGTGGATGTACGCGAGCTCCTTGAGCTTGAGCGCGCCCTCCATCGCCACCGGGTAGCCGACGTGCCGGCCGAGGAAGAGCACCGAGCGAGTGTCGGCCATCCAGCGCGCCATCTGCCGCACCTGATCCAGCCCGTCCAGCACCTTCTGCACCTTGTCCGGCATGGCCTGCAGCTGGGCGAAGGTCTCGCCGACCTCGTCGGCGAACTTCGTCCCGCGCAGCTCGGCCAGGTACAGCCCGAGCAGGTAGCAGGCCGTGATCTGGGCCAGGAAGGCCTTGGTCGAGGCGACCGCGATCTCGGGCCCTGCATGGGTGTACATCGCGGCGTCCGACTCGCGCGGGATGGTCGAGCCGTGGGTGTTGCAGATCGCGATCACCTTGGCCCCCTGCTCGCGGGCGTGCCGGACCGCCATGATCGTGTCCATCGTCTCGCCGGACTGCGAGATCGCCACGACCAGCGTCTTCTCGTCGATCACCGGGTCGCGGTAGCGGAACTCGTGGGCCAACTCGACCTCGACCGGGATCCGGACCCAGTGCTCGATCGCGTACTTGGCGACCATCCCGGCGTACGCGGCGGTCCCGCAGGCCACCACGACGATCTTGTCCACCGAGCGCAGCAGCGCCTCGTCCATCCGCAGCTCGTCCAGCATCAGCCGCCCGGACGGGTCGGTGCGGCCGAGCAGGGTGTCCGCGACGGCGTGCGGCTGCTCGTTGATCTCCTTCATCATGAAGGTCGCGTAGCCGCCCTTCTCGGCGGCCGCCGCGTCCCAGTCGACGTGATAGGGCCGGCCCTGCACCGGGTTGCCGTCGAAGTCGGTGATCTCGATCAGGTCCGGGGTGATCGTGACCACCTGGTCCTGGCCGAGCTCGATCGCCTCCCGGGTGTACCCGATGAACGCCGCCACGTCCGAGCCGAGGTAGTTGGCACCCTCGCCGACCCCGACCACCAGCGGCGACGTCCGGCGCGCGCCGACCACCACGTCCGGGACGTCCACGTGCAGGGCCAGCAGGGTGAACGCGCCCTCCAGGCGCCGCGCCACCACGCGCATCGCCTCGGACAGGTCCCGGTGCTCGTCGAAGGCCCGGGCCAGCAGGTGCGCGGCGACCTCGGTGTCGGTCTGGCTGGAGAACTCCACCCCGGCCCCGATCAGCTCCTGCTTGAGCACGGCGAAGTTCTCGATGATGCCGTTGTGGATCACTGCGACCCGGCCGGTTCCGCCCAGGTGCGGGTGGGCGTTCGCGTCGGTCGGACCGCCGTGGGTGGCCCATCGGGTGTGGCCGATCCCGGTGGCCGCCGGGGGCGGCGGGTCCGCCTCGATCGCCTCCGCGAGGCGGCCCAGCTTGCCCGAGCGCTTGACCATCATCAGCCCGTCGGCGGTCTGCAGGGCGACCCCGGCCGAGTCGTAGCCGCGGTACTCCAGGCGCCGCAGCCCCTCGAGCACCACCTCCAGGGCCTGGCCGCTTCCGCCCGCGCGGCTGACGTACCCAACGATTCCGCACATGCCCGCCAGACTAGTCGGCCGCTCCCGGCGCTCAGTCGGCCGCTCCCGGCGCTCCCGCCCGCCCCGGGGAGGTGGGCCCGCTGATCGCGCCCGCCCGGCGCGACGGCAGAATGCCGTTCGTGCCCCCGTGCCCGGCCGTCCGATGAGCACCGGCGCCGCGCCGCAGCGCGGCCCGTCCGGCGCGCATCCGCCGCGCCCGGTCGGCACGCCCTTCGTGGACATGGACCGGACGACCTGGAGCCGGCTGCGCCAGAACACCCCGCTGACCCTGACCGAGGACGAGGTCGGCCGGGTCCGGGGCCTGGGCGAGGTCCTCGACCTGGACGAGGTCGAGGAGGTCTACCTGCCGCTGTCCCGGCTGCTGAACCTCTACGTGGGCGGCGGTGCGCCAGCTGCACGTCGCCACCTCGACGTTCCTCGGTGAGGCACCGGACCGCACCCCGTTCGTGATCGGCATCGCCGGTTCGGTCGCGGTCGGGAAGTCGACCACGGCCCGGATCCTGCGCGAGCTGCTGACCTGCTGGCCGGAGACCCCTCGGGTCGACCTGGTCACCACGGACGGGTTCCTGCTGCCGAACGCCGAGCTCGTCCGGCGCGGGCTGATGCACCGCAAGGGCTTCCCGGAGTCCTACGACCGGCGCGCCCTGCTCCGCTTCGTGACCGACGTGAAGTCCGGCATGGCCGAGGTCCGCGCGCCGGTGTACTCGCACCTGACGTACGACATCGTCCCGGGCGAGGAGGTCGTGGTCGCGCCAGCCGGACGTGCTCATCATCGAGGGCCTGAACGTGCTGCAACCGGCCCGTACCCGAGCCGACGGCCGGCGCGGGATCGCGGTCAGCGACTTCTTCGACTTCTCGATCTACGTCGACGCCCGCACCGAGGACGTCCGGCAGTGGTACGTCACCCGCTTCCTCGGGCTGCGCCGGACGGCGTTCGCCCAGCCGGAGTCGTACTTCCACCGGTACGGCCTGCTGTCCGACGACGAGGCGATCCGGACCAGCCAGCAGATCTGGCACGACATCAACGAGCGCAACCTGGTGCAGAACATCCTGCCCACCCGCCCTCGGGCCACCCTCGTACTGACCAAGGGCGCCGACCACGCCGTGCGCCGCATCCGCCTGCGCAAGCTGTAGCCCGGGCCGGCGGCCGCTGCGCGCTGCGGCTCAGAGCGAGAGCCGCTCCCGGACCACGACGGCGAGCGAGTCCGCGACCACCCGGGCCTGATCCGCCTCGGCAGCCTCGACCATGACCCGGACCAGCGGTTCCGTGCCCGAGGGCCGCAGCAGGACCCGGCCGGTACCGCCGAGCTCGGCCTCGGCCTTGGCCACCGCGGCCACCACGTCCTCGTCCTGGGTGGCCCGGCTCTTGTCCACGCCCGGGACGTTCACCAGCACCTGGGGCAGCCGCTGCATGACCGCGGCCAGGTCGGCCAGGGACGCCCCGGTCTGCGCCATCCGGGCCAGCAGGTGCAGCCCGGTCATCACCCCGTCGCCGGTGGTGGAGTGGTCCAGCATCACGATGTGCCCGGACTGCTCGCCGCCCAGGCAGTACCCGCCGCGGTGCATCGCCTCGAGCACGTAGCGGTCGCCGACCGCGGTCTGGACGGTGCGGATCCCCTCCCGGTCCATCGCCAGGCGCAGCCCGAGGTTGCTCATCACCGTGGTGACCAGTGTGTTCTCGCACAGCGCCGCCCGGTCCCGGAACGCCACGGCGAGGATGGCCATGATCTGGTCGCCGTCCACCTCGCGGCCGAGGTGGTCGATCGCCAGGCAGCGGTCGGCGTCACCGTCGTGCGCGATCCCGGCGTCGGCCTCGTTGCTGATCACGGCGTCGCGCAGCCGCTCGGTGTGGGTCGAGCCACAACCGTCGTTGATGTTCAGGCCGTTCGGCTCGGCACCCATCACGATCACGTCCGCGCCCGCCTCGCGCAGGGCCCGCGGCGAGACGACGCTCGCGGCGCCGTGCGCGCAGTCGACCACGACCCGCAACCCGTCCAGCCGGTGCGGAAGCGTGGACAAGAGGCGCTCGACGTAGCGGTCCTCCGGGCGGGACATCCGGCGGACCCGGCCCACGCCGGCACCGGTCGGGCGCTCCCACTCCTCGCCCAGCCGCTGCTCGATCTGGTCCTCGACCTCGTCGGCCAGCTTGCGCCCGCCCCGGGCGAAGAACTTGATCCCGTTGTCCGGCATCGGGTTGTGCGACGCGGACAGCACCACCCCGAGATCCGCGCCGGTGTCGGCGACCAGCGCGGCGACGGCCGGCGTCGGCAGGATCCCGGCGTCCTCGACGTCCACTCCGGCGCTGGCCAGCCCGGCCACCACCGCCGCGGCCAGGAACTCCCCCGAGGCGCGCGGGTCACGACCGACGATGGCCGTCGGGCGGTCCCCATGGAAGCCACCGGCCTCGCCGAGCACGTGCGCCGCGGCCACCGCGAGGTCGAGGGCCAGCTCGGCCGTCAGGTCGCGGTTGGCAACGCCTCGAACGCCATCAGTGCCGAACAGCCGTCCCATGGTCCTCCCATCGTCCGGTGCAGATCCGGTCGGGCGCGTATCACGCCAGATGTGCGTGGGCCCCGGGACGGCTCCGCCCCGGGGCCCACGTCAGGAGGTCGCTGTCGCCTGACCGGTCCAGCTCTGACCGAGGGTCAGCGCTTGCTGTACTGCGGCGCCTTACGGGCCTTCTTCAGTCCGGCCTTCTTGCGCTCCTTGACCCGCGCGTCCCGGGTCAGGAAGCCGGCCTTCTTCAGCGTCGGTCGGTTGGCCTCGGCGTCGATCTCGTTCAGCGCGCGTGCCACGCCCAGCCGCAGCGCTCCGGCCTGGCCGGACGCGCCGCCACCGTGGATCCTGGCCAGCACGTCGAACCGGCCGTCCAGCTCGGTCACCCGGAAGGGCTCGTTGACCAGCTGCTGGTGCACCTTGTTCGGGAAGTAGTCGTCCAGCGAGCGCCCGTTGATCTTCCAGGTCCCGGTGCCCGGCACGAGCCGGACCCGGGCGATGGCCTCCTTGCGACGGCCGGTGGCCGCGCCGGGGGCGGTGATGCTGGCGCCCGTCCCGCGGGTCTGCGGGGTCGTGGTGGTGTAGCTGCTCGGGGCTTCCTCGGTGTCGAGGACGGCGCCCTCGACCTCGGGGGTGGTCTCTGCCACGGTTCTCCTGTCCTTCGATCGCTGGCGTAGGCCGTGGCTTACTGGGCGACCTGCGAGATCTGGTAGGGCTCGGGCTTCTGCGCCTGGTGCGGGTGCTCCGCACCCCGGTACACCTTGAGCTTGCTGAGCTGGGCGCGGCCCAGGGTGTTCTTCGGGAGCATCCCCCGGACGGCCTTCTCCACGGCCCGCTCGGGGTTCTTCTCCAGCAACTCGGTGTAGCCGATGGCGCGCAGCCCGCCCGGGTAACCGGAGTGCCGGTACGCCTTCTTCTGCTCCCGCTTGGAGCCGGTCAGCGCCACCTTGTCGGCGTTCACGATCACGACGAAGTCGCCGGTGTCGACATGAGGGGCGAACGTGGCCTTGTGCTTGCCCCGGAGCAGGATGGCTGCCTGCGTGGCCAGCCGGCCGAGCACGACGTCGGTCGCGTCGATGACGTGCCAGCGGCGCTCGATCTCGCCGGGCTTAGGGGTGTACGTGCGCACGGTCGTAGCCTTCGCCTTCATCCGGATGGTGTCGCTGCCGCAGAGGGCTGCCGACCAGGGGCTGCCCCGGAGGCACAACGACGGCCTAGGTTACCTTCGGGGTGCTCGGGGGGTCAAAACGCATCCGGTAGGCCCGGCGCCCCGCCTGATTCCGATCAGAACGGCACCCGGTCGACGGGGAGATCCGGCAGCGGGTGCTCGTCGTAGAGGCTCCTCGCCCTGACCTTCGGCGCAGGCGCCGGCTTGGCCGCTCCGACCGTGGCGGGCTTCGACGCGGGGATCTTGGACGCCGCCGCGTCGAAGGCACCCTGGACCTCCTGGACGCGAGTGTGGAAGTCATCCGCGCTGGTGCTGTTGCCGAGGTACTCCGCCAGCCAGTAGCCCTTGGTCGGCTCCACGTTCTTCACCTGCATCTCCCGCAGCAGCTGCTCCACCTGGACCACATCCTGCGCGAACCGGCCCCGAACGGCATCGGCCCGCGGGTTGAACACGAGGTACAGCTCAAGGTCCACAACCGCGGCCCTGCCGTAGGGGGCCGGTCCGAACTGCGGCACTCCTTCGGGTGGCTTCGGCAGCGAGGGCGCGATCGCGCTCAGGCCGGTCGGGTACTCCGCCTGACTGTCCTGCGCCGAGATGGGCTTCTCCGCGGACTTCGCGGTGCGAGCCGGGCCCCGGTACCGGCCTCCAGGCCCGCCGGTCATCATGCCGAGCGCGTCGGCCACCCCGCCGAGCGCTACCCGGGACTGCAGCTTGTCGAACGGCACGTCGTCCCTGGTCCGGTCGGCGGCCAGGGCCGCGAAGAACAGGCCACGCAGTTGCTCGCCCTTCCACAGCTGCGCCGTCGTGTCCATGCTGACCGGCTCCATCCCCGGCTTGTCCTTGGTCGCCTCGGCGAACCGCTGCCGCGTGCCGGCCTCAGCCAGGGTCCGGGCCATGTCCTCCCGCCCAAGCGCCTGCTGCACCCGGAACCGCACCCCGGCGTCAAGATCGGCAGGGGTTGCCTGCGGCGGGAGGATCTTCAGTCGCTTGGCCTCCCGGAGCAGCACCCGGTCCAGGTCCGCCTGCACCGCGTCGGCCAGGGCCTGGTTCCCGGCGGCCATCAGCGGGTTCGGGCCGGCCGGACCGGCGTCCGGCTGCGAAGCGGCGTCCCCGTCCCGGGTGGGATCAGTACGTCGTGCCCGCGGACCACGCATGGCTCCACCCCTTCGCGTCCGGCCCTTCGCGTCCGGCCCTTCGCGTCCGGCCCTTCGCATCCGGTCAGGCCGCGCACGAGTTCAACCGATCGTCGCCATCCTGGTGAACGGGGCCCGTGCGCGCCTACGGACCGGAGCCCTTGGTGCCGCAAGGCTGCATCTTCGGGCACCGGAAACGGGTCATTCCGCCGACTCTCACCGTCCGAACCGCTGGATGTAGATGGGGGTGTCGTAGCTGATCGTCGACGTCGGCTCGCGGCCCCCCCGCTGGGCGTTCTGCGACTCACGGGCCCGGCGCAGCAGCTCGACCCTGCGGTGGTTGCCCTGGACCACCTCCCGTCCGATCACGCTGAGGTACTCGCCGTCGTAGGGCAAGAAGACCGAGTCGAGCAGGTCCTGGTCGGTCCGCGCCCGCGCCACCTCCTGCTGGTCCGGATGTTGCGCGTTGCCCGGCCTGAGGCCCCGCAGATCCCGGACCGTCGCATTGGGCTTCGGCCGGTCGTCCGCCATCCGTCGCTGCGTGGCGGTCAGGAACCGGTCGATGATCACGTCCCGGACGCCGGGTATCTCCAGCCGGTCGAGCGTGCGCAGCAGCGCCTCGCCCGGGCCGGCCCCCGGCCGGTACAGCCCCCCGGTGTTGCGCAGGATCCACTCCGCCAGCTCCTGCTGTTCCGGGTTGAGTGTCCGCAGCCCGACGCTCGTGTCCTTCAGATCGAGCACCTGGCGCCAGGAGAACCAGCGGGCCTCCCAGTCCGCCAGCTCCCGGTCGATGGCCGCCGCCCTGGTGGCAGCCACCGGTTCCCGCGCCAGGTCGCTCAGCTGGGCCCGCAGCTCGTCCCGCAACGGACTGACGTGCCGCTCCTCCAGGTCGCTCAGCAGCCGTCCGGCCCGCTGCGCCTGTTCCGGGGTCAGGGCGTCGCGGTGCTGCCGGGGTACCCACGTCGTCGGCGCCGCGTCGGCAGCCTGCTTCGGGGTGGGCGCCGGGTCGGGCTCATCCGCGCGCCGCTCCGCGTCGACGGGCTCCGGGGGGATCGCCGTCAGGGGCGGTCCAGCCCCGCCGCCACGCCGCCGGGACGGGCGCCCACCGGCCATGGCCACCGGCTGGTCCGGCAGCCGCTCCGGAGCCTCACCGTGGCCGGGCCCGGCCCCGGAGGGCGGCTCCCCCCTGGCCGGGTCCGCGCCGACGGCCAGGGTGCGGATCGCGGGTTGGGGCTGCGCCGGTTCGTCGGCGGCCCGGTCGGGGACCATCGGCGAGTTCGCCGCCACCGTGGGCACCTGCCCCATCGGACCCGCAGGCCCCGGGTGCCGCGGCGAGGGATACGCCGCGATCGCCGCGCCGCGCGCCACCCGCGCCCGTCGGGCCAGCACCATCACCGCTGCCGCCTCGGCGCTCTCGCACAGGTGAGCCACCATCACCGGCAGCTCCGACGACGCCGAGGTGAACCGCCGGGCAACCTGATAGCAGGCGGACCCTGTCACCGAACCCCCGCCCGCGGCCGCCTCCAGTTCACGCTGGACCCGGAACTGCGCCTCGAACGCCTCCCGCCGCGCATCGACCAACGCCTGAGTGGTCAACTCCCGGTCCACCGGATGCAACAGCGCCGGAGACGTCACCCCCGCCGGCAGGATCACCGCCGCCCCGTCCTCCTTGGTGAACCAGCGCAGCTCGTTCTCCGGCCGCAACGCCGGCGAATCCGGGTCCATCGGGCCGATCGTGTCCTTGCCCGCCCACCGGCCACCACCCGGCCCCGAGGCCGACGCCGCGCCCGCCGCGCCCGCCGGCACCCCCGTCCCCACCTCACCTGACACATCCTCCGGCACCTGCGCGCTCACCAGGGGTAGCTCCGGGTGCAGCGGGCAGCTCTGCCCAGCCAGGAGCCGCGACGCCGCTTGGTTGCCCACCCCGGCCCGCACCGGACCCTCGTCCGGCACGAACTCGGGCTCCAACCCCGATTCCGCCGCCCGCACCGACCACCGGGCCCGCTCACCCACCACACCACCCCCGCACCAGCGTCGGCGCCCCGCTCGGGCCAGCCGGCCCAGCACCCTTCATCGTCCAGACCCACAACCCTCGGCCGTCGCGGCCGCGGTTCAGCCGGCCCCGCGCAGGGCGAGGCGAGGGTCACCCGGGCTTGCCGCCGAAGTTGTCCGGCAGGTCCGGCCGGCCGTCGTTGGACGGCTTGAACGTCACCCGCGAATCAGCTCTGCGATCGGTCGCGTCACCGTCAGGCTGTGCTGACCTCCAGTCGGGCTTCATCCGCCCCAGGGCCTTCTCCAGGCAGGCCACTCGCAGGCAGAGCTCGCTCGCCGTCCGGGAGCCCGACAGGTAGTCGCCCAGCTTCTCGCCCCGCGTCTCGATGTTGAGCCTCTGCATCGCCGCCGCGATCTCCTCGACGCTCTTCTCCGCCCTGGTCACCACGTCCCGCTCCTCGTTCGCCGGCACGAAGGCGTAGCGGATCTCGTGCTCCCCCCGGGTGGTCTGGCGCGACGACTGGCCGAGCTTGAGCTCGGGGACCTCGCTCTCCTCGGGCTCCACGGTGCACCAGAACGCGTTGCCCAGCTCGGCTCCCCCAGACCGGGGATCGACCTGGTGCTGCGGGCCGGACCCGGCGGCCGGGTCCTTCCCGCCGCCCTCGGCGCAGGTCAGGATCAGGTCCAGGCGCAGGTCGTGCACCCAGCCCTTGGCCAGGCATGAGGGGGTGCCCTGGCCGGCCTGGTCGGCGGCCAGGTTGGCGCCGATCCCGTTGCGGGCCGGAGCACCGGCGAGCAGGAGCCTGTGGTCGGGGTGCAGCGGGCAGGTCTGGTTCGCGTCAGCCTGCAACAGCTTGACCATCAGCTCGTTGGGCAGGTTCCTGGTCCGGGCGTTGTCCACGGTCCCGTAGACGGCGACGGAGTCGGCGCGCAGAGGCCCCTTGGCCTCGACCTCGTCCGGCCCCTTTCGGACCCGCAGCTTGCCCACCTGCCGCCCCCGCCTCCGTGCAGAGCCACCCGGGGCATGATCGCGTGCACGCCGGGACCGCCGCAACGGTGCCGGTCAGCAATGGCCGACAGACTGCCCGTCCGGACGCGCCGACACGCGGACCGAGCACGGCTGCGACATCCTCGAAGCAGTGAGCAGCATCCAGAGCCGGATCTCGGGAGGCCATGATGGCTGAGCAGGACGTCGACGTCCTCGTGCTGGGCTCCGGGCCGGGCGGCCAGAAGGCGGCCATCGCGGCGGCCAAGCTCGGCCGGACCGTGGCCGTGATCGAGCGCCGGGACATGGTCGGCGGTGTCTGCATCAACACCGGAACCATCCCGTCCAAGACCCTGCGCGAGGCCGTGCTCTACCTGACCGGCATGAACATGCGCGAGCTCTACGGGCAGAACTACCGGGTCAAGGACGAGATCACCGTCCAGGACCTGCTGTCCCGCACCCAGCACGTGATCGGGCGCGAGATCGAGGTGATCCGCAGTCAGCTGTTCCGCAACGGCGTTGCCCTGATCAACGGCACGGCGCGATTCGTCGACCCGCACACCGTCCTGGTCACCTCGGACCTCGGTGAACGGCAGGTGCGGGCCGGGCACATCATCATCGCGACCGGCACCAGGCCGGCCCACCCGCCGGCCGTGGACTTCGACGGGCGGCTGATCCTCGACTCCGACGGGATCCTCACCCTGCGCGAGATCCCGCGCTCCCTGGTCGTGGTCGGCGCGGGTGTGATCGGCATCGAGTACGCGTCCATGTTCGCCGGGCTGGGCAGCAAGGTGACCATCGTCGAGCAGCGCGAGCGGATGCTGGAGTTCTGCGACACCGAGATCGTCGAGGCGTTGAAGTTCCACCTGCGGGACCTGTCCGTGTCCTTCCGCTTCGGCGAGAAGGTGGCCGCGGTCGAGGCGGGCGACCACGGCACCGTGACCACGCTGGTCAGCGGCAAGCGGATCCCGGCCAGCGCGGTGATGTACTCGGCCGGGCGGCAGGGCTCGACCGAGGAGCTCGACCTGCCGGCCGCGGGCCTGGAGGCGGACCGGCGCGGCCGGATCGAGGTGGACGAGGTGTACCGCACCGCGGTCGAGCACATCTACGCCGTCGGCGACGTGATCGGCTTCCCGGCGCTGGCCGCGACCTCGATGGAGCAGGGACGGCTGGCCGCCTACCACGCCTGTGACGAGCCGGTGAACTCGCTCGTCGCGCTGCAGCCGATCGGCATCTACACGATCCCGGAGATCAGCTACTGCGGGCAGACCGAGGACGAGCTGACCTCGTCGTCGGTGCCGTACGAGGTGGGGATCTCCAGGTACCGCGAGCTGGCCCGGGGCCAGATCATCGGGGACTCCTACGGGATGCTCAAGCTGCTGGTCAACACCGAGAACCGCAAGCTGCTCGGGGTGCACGTGTTCGGGTCGCACGCGACCGAGCTGGTCCACCTCGGCCAGGCGATCATGACCTTCGGCGGCGTGGTCGACCAGCTCGTGGACACCGTGTTCAACTACCCGACCCTGTCCGAGGCGTACAAGGTGGCCGCGCTCGACGCGGTGAACAAGATGCGCGCCGTCGAGCGCTTCACCTGACTCGGGCAGCCTCCCCCTAATCCCAGATCGGCTGATCCGACTCGTAGACCCGCCCATCACCGCCGAACACCAGGAATCGGTCGAACGAGCGCGCGAACCAGCGGTCATGGGTCACCGCCAGCACCGTTCCCTCGAACCCCGCCAGGCCCGCCTCGAGCGCCTCGGCGGAGTGCAGGTCGAGGTTGTCGGTCGGCTCGTCCAGCAGCAGCAGGGTCGCGCCGGACAGCTCGAGCAGCAGGATCTGCAGCCGCGCCTGCTGCCCGCCCGACAGCGACTCGAAGGTCTGCTCGGCGGCCCTGGCCAGCTCGTAGCGGTCCAGAGCCCGGGACGCCTCCTCGCGGCCCATCCCCGCCCGGTGCTCGGTGCCCCGGTGCAACAGGTCCAGCAGGGTCCGCCCGGCGAGCTCGGGGTGATCGTGGGTCTGCACGAACCAGCCTGGCCGCACCCGCGCCCCGAGCCGTGCCGTGCCACCGTGAGCGACCGGACGGTGCAGGCTCCCGTCCACCGGCCGGTGCTCGATGTCCGGGTCGGACCCGCCCGCGGCCAGCAGCCGCAGGAAGTGGGACTTGCCCGAGCCGTTCGACCCGAGCACGGCGACCCGCTCGCCGAACCACACCTCCAGGTCGAACGGGCGTGTCGAGGTGACCGCCGGTGGCACCCCCAACCCGGTCAGCTCGAGCCGCTCGCAGATCACGGCGCGCTTGCCGGTCCGGCCACCACGCAACCGCATCGTCACCTTCTGCTGCTGCGGGAGCTGCTCGGGCGGCCCGGCCTCCTCGAACATCCGCAGCCGGGTCTGCGCGGCCTGGTAGCGCGAGGCGAGCCCGTCGTTGTACGCCGCCTTCTGCTTGTACATCAGCACCAGGGCCTTGAGCTTGACATGCTGCTCGTCCCAGCGGCGGCGCAGCTCCTCCAGCCGGGACATCCGCTCGGCCCGGGCCTGGTGGTAGCTGGCGAACCCGCCGCCGTGCACCCAGGACGACGCCCCGGCCGGGGTCGGCTCCAGGGTCACCACCCGGTCGGCCGTACGGGCCAGCAGCTCGCGGTCGTGCGAGACCAGCAGGACGGTCTTGACGCCGGCCACGAGCTGGTCCTCGAGCCACCGCTTGCCGGGCACGTCGAGGTAGTTGTCGGGCTCGTCGAGCAGCAGTACCTGGTCTGGCCCGCGCAGCAGAGCCTCCAGCGCCAGCCGCTTCTGCTCGCCCCCGGACAGCGTCCGCAGGTCACGCCACTGCGCCTGCTGGAACGGCACGCTCAGGGCGGCGACGGTGCAGACGTCCCAGAGCGTCTCGGTCTGGTAGCCGCCGG
Source organism: uncultured Actinomycetota bacterium (assembly GCA_963740575.1). GTDB lineage: Bacteria > Actinomycetota > Actinomycetes > Actinomycetales > Kineosporiaceae > CAVUET01. The sequence goes on from CAVUET010000003.1 coordinate 1,828,966, forward strand.
CGTCGGCCCACTCGGCGAGGGCCGTCGCGTAGCGCAGCTGGGTCGGCTCGTCGTCGATGTCCATCATGGCCAGCTCGGCGGCGTCCAGCGCCGCGGCAGCCGCACGGATCCGCGGCGGCGCCACCGACAGCAGCAGGTCTCGCACCGTCCCGGCGTCCCGCCCGGAGCCGATGAACTGGCGCATCACCCCGAGCCCGCCCGACCTGGTCACGGCCCCGTCATATCCGTCCAGGTCGCCGGCGATGATCCGCAGCAGGGTGGTCTTTCCCGCGCCGTTCGGACCGACCAGCACCGACGTGGCGCCGTCGCCGACCCGGAAGCTCACCTCGTCCAGCAGCGGCCGGCCGTCCGGCAGGGCGTAACTGACCTGGTTGACGTCGACGTGGCCCACGAGATCAGAGTGTGCAACGACCGAGGGCGTCCGGCCCTCTGGTTTACCGGGTGGAGCCGTCGCCCCGGCCGGGGTCGCGCGGATCCGGCTCGAGGTCGTCCTCGTCGTCCACGACGTGCATCGCGGCCTCCTCGGCGCTGGCGGCTCCGGCGTCGATGCCCGCGTCCCAGGCGATCAGGTCCTTCTCGGTGTCCTCGCCCAAGCCCTCGTCCGGGTCCACCAGCCGCCCCGCCCGGACGTCGCCCACCTCGCCGTCGTCGAGCACCTCATCGCCGCCCGCCGCGCCCGCGGAAGGCTCACCCTCGACGAGGTCGACGTCCATCGCCGGATCCGGCTCCTCCTGGGCCAGGCGCTGGTCGAGGGTCTCACCGCGCTCCTGCTCGGCCGCCGTCGTGCCGTAGCCGTCCAGGCCGCGGGGCCGTTCCGGCGGCGAGTAGGAGGTGTCCAACATGTCGTCCACCTCGTCGGAGCCCAGCGCGACGTCCAGGTCGACGTCCTCGCCGTCCTGCTCATCGCCGGATCGGTAGCTGGATTCCGTCATGAAACGAGGCTTTCACCCCGATCACCCCGATGCCACTTCGGAGCAGGCCCGCTCACCGACGGGCCCCGCTCACAGTCAGGCCCCGCTAACGGACAGGCCCCGCTCACAGTCAGGCCAGGGACAGGCGGATCAGCACCGGCGCCGCGTCCGGGCAGCGGCCGCCCGGACCGCGAGCTGCTCCTCCGGCGGATAGCACACCTGCTCGAGGGTCAGCCCGTGCGGCGGGGCCACGCTGACGGCGCTGTCACGGACCCCTGCGGCCAGCAGCCGGCCGGGCCAGCCCTCGTCCTTGCGCCCGACCCCGACGGGCAGGGCCGCCCCGACCAGGGCCCGGACCATCGAATGGCAGAACGCATCGGCGACGACCCGGGCCACCACCAGACCGGTGTCCGGCTCCCGGGACCAGGAGTACTCGATCAGCGTCCGCACGGTCGTGGCTCCGTCGCGCCGCTGGCAGAAGGCAGCGAAGTCGTGCAGGCCCTGCAGGGTCCGGCAGGCCCGATCCATCGCCTCGACGTCCAGGTCCCGGCGGTGGTCCAGCACATCCCGGCGTCGCAGCGGGGGCGGCCCGCCCGGATGCTCGCTCACCCGGTAGGCGTAGCGGCGGCTCAGCGCCGAGAACCGGGCGTCGAAGCCCGGTGCGGCCGGGGCGGCCTCGTGCACGCGGATCTCCGCGGGCAGCACCCCGGCCAGGCGGCGGACCAGCGAGTCCGCCGGGGTACGGCTGGAGCGGCCGGGCAGCGCCTGCCAGCTGGCCTGCGGGACGTCGAGGTGGCAGACCTGGCCGGCGGCGTGCACCCCGGCGTCGGTGCGGCCGGCCACCACCGGGACGACCGCCTCCGGCGGCATCCGGAGCACGGTCGCCAGGGCCGCCGACAGCACCCCCTGGACGGTTCGCTGGCCGGGCTGATCGGCCCAGCCGGCGAACCCCGTTCCGTCGTAGCCGAGATCCAGTCGGACTCGCAGGGTCAGGCCGACGCCTCGTCCTTGTCGGCGGGCACCTCGGCCTCGTCCTCGGCGGGCGCACTCTCCGCCTCGGCAGACGCCTCAGCCGATGCCTCCTCGGCCGCGGCCTGCGACTCGTCGATCTGCGGACCGCCGCTCACGTCGGCGGCAACCTCCGGCGCCTCCTCGGCCGCAGCAGCAGCCGCGGCGGCCTTCTTGGCCGGGGTCTGCTTGGCCGGGGTCTTCTTGGCGGCCCGCGTCGTTGCCGCCTCGGCCTCCCGGACGGTGGACTGCTTGGCGCTCAACGGCTCCAGGACGAGCTCGATCACGGCCATCGGCGCGTTGTCGCCCTTACGGTTGCCGACCTTGGTGATCCGCGTGTAGCCCCCGTTGCGTTCCGCCATCAGCGGCGCGATCTCGGTGAAGAGCGCGTGCACGACGCTCTTGTCCCGGACCACGGTGAGCACGCGGCGGCGAGCAGCCAGGTCACCGCGCTTGGCGAAGGTGATCAACCGCTCGGCCAGCGGGCGCAGCCGCTTGGCCTTGGCCTCGGTGGTGGTGATCCTGCGGTGGTCGAACAGCTGCGTCGCGAGGTTGGCGAGCAGGAGCCGCTCGTGAGCGGGACCACCACCGAGCCGCGGACCCTTCGTGGGCGTGGGCATTTCCTTCGTTCTCCTCCGTCAGCCCGCGGGCGGGCCGTGGCCCGCCCGCGGTGGGTTGGTGATCAGAGCTGCTCGTCCTCGGCGAACGACATGTCGTCGTCAGCACCGAAGCTGTCGACGACGAGGGCCGGGTCGAACCCGGGCGGGCTGTCCTTGAGCGCCAGGCTCATCCCGGCCAGCTTGGCCTTGACCTCGTCGATGGACTTGGCACCGAAGTTGCGGATGTCGAGCAGGTCGGCCTCGCTGCGCGCGACCAGCTCGCCCACGGTGTGAATGCCCTCGCGCTTGAGGCAGTTGTAGGACCGGACGGTCAGGTCCAGCTCCTCGATCGGCAGCGCGAGGTCGGCCGCGAGCGCCGCGTCGGACGGCGAGGGGCCCATGTCGATGCCCTCGGCCTCGACGTTCAGCTCGCGGGCCAGCCCGAACAGCTCGACCAGCGTCTTGCCGGCGCTGGCCATGGCGTCGCGCGGCTGGGTCGAGGGCTTGGTCTCGACGTCCACGATCAGCCGGTCGAAGTCGGTGCGCTGCTCGACACGGGTGGCCTCGACCTTGTAGGTCACCTTGAGCACCGGCGAGTAGATCGAGTCGACCGGGATCCGGCCGATCTCCTGGTCACCGGACTTGTTCTGGGTCGCCGAGACGTAGCCACGGCCGCGCTCGACGGTCAGCTCCATCTCGAGCTTGCCCTTGCCGTTCAAGGTGGCGATGTGTAGGTCCGGGTTGTGCACCTCGACGCCGGCCGGCGGTGCGATGTCCGCCGCCGTCACCGTCCCGGGGCCCTGCTTGCGCAGGTACATCACCACGGGCTCGTCGTGCTCGCTGGACACCACGAGCTGCTTGATGTTGAGGATCAGCTCGGTAACGTCTTCCTTCACTCCGGGCACCGTGGTGAACTCGTGCAGCACGCCGTCCACCCGGATGCTGGTCACCGATGCGCCGGGAATGCTGGACAGCAGCGTCCGCCGCAGGCTGTTCCCGAGCGTGTACCCGAAGCCCGGCTCCAGGGGCTCGATCACGAACCGCGAGCGGTGTTCGCCGACAACCTCTTCCGTCAGGCTCGGCCTCTGTGCAATGAGCATGTGGATCATCCCTTCCGTTCACGGGCGCCCGCCATATGACGCCTCGCGAATCCCCGCCCGGCATCCATCCACCGGACGGGGTCGTGCACCCGGTCGACCCGGGGTGCGGGGGCAGGGCCCCCGCGAACGGCACCCGCGCGCGGGGCCGGGGTGCAGGGGCAAGCCCCTGCGGGGGGAGCGCGAGGGGCGGCGAAGCCCCCCTCGCACCCGTCCTTACTTCGAGTAGTACTCGACGATGAGCTGTTCCTGGACCGGGGTGTCGATCACCTGGCGGGCGGGCATCCCGTGCACGAGTACCCGCATCCGGTTCGGGATGACCTCCAGCCAGGCCGGAACGGTCCGCTCGCCGGCCTCGGCCCGGGCGATGATGAACGGTGTCATCTCGAGCGAGCCCTGCCGGACCTCGATGATGTCGTTCTCGGTCACCCGGTAGCTCGGGATGTCCACCTTCGTGCCGTTGACCACGAAGTGCCCGTGCCGCACCAGCTGCCGGGCCATGTCCCTGGACTTGGCGAAGGCGGCCCGGTACACGACGTTGTCCAGCCGGGACTCCAGGATCCGCAACAGGTTCTCGCCGGTCCGGCCCTGCCGGCGGTTGGCCTCCTCGTAGTAGCCACGGAACTGGCGCTCGAGGATGCCGTAGATGCGGGCGGCCTTCTGCTTCTCGCGCATCTGGAGCAGGTACTCGCTCTCCTTGGTGCGCGCCCGTCCGTGCTCACCCGGCGGGTAGGGGCGGATCTCGATCGGGCACTTGGGCGAGTCGCACTTCGAGCCCTTGAGGTACAGCTTGGTCTTCTCGCGACGGCAGCGCTTGCAGTCAGCGCCGGTATAACGCGCCATGGTGTCTCCTCGGTGTCTTCGTCGTCCGGCGCGTCAGACCCGGCGCCGCTTCGGCGGCCGGCATCCGTTGTGCGGGGTGGGGGTTACGTCCTGGATCGAGCCGACCTCCAGGCCGGTGGCCTGCAGGGAGCGGATCGCGGTCTCCCGGCCGGAGCCGGGACCCTTGACGAAGACATCGACCTTGCGCATGCCGTGCTCCTGGGCCCGGCGCGCCGCCGCCTCGGCGGCCATCTGCGCCGCGAACGGGGTCGACTTGCGCGAGCCCTTGAAGCCCACCTGCCCGGCGGAGGCCCACGAGATGACATTCCCCATCGGGTCCGTGATCGACACGATGGTGTTGTTGAAGGTGCTCTTGATGTGCGCGTGACCGTGGGAGATGTTCTTCTTCTCCTTGCGGCGCGGCTTGCGCCCCGCCCCGGTCTGCTGCCGTGTCTTGGGTGGCATCTGCCAGTAACTCCTGTTGGCTGGTCTACAAGTCCGTGGTCTTTCGGGTCCTGCTCTGGATCATGCCTTCGCTCTTGCCCTTTTGCCCTTGGCTCTGAAGGCGCCCTAGGCCGCCCGGCCCGGGGGCCGGGGGCAAGCCCCCGGCGGGGAGAGCGCGAGAGGGGCAGCGCCCCTCTCGCACCCACGCCCTACTTCTTCCCTGGCTTCTTCTTGCCGGCGACGGTGCGCTTCGGGCCCTTGCGGGTACGGGCGTTGGTCTTCGTCCGCTGGCCACGGACCGGCAGGCCGCGACGGTGCCGCAGGCCCTCGTAGCAACCGATCTCGACCTTGCGCCGGATGTCGGCGGCCACCTCGCGGCGGAGGTCACCCTCGACCTTGAAGTTGGCCTCGATGTAGTCACGGATCTTGACGAGGTCCTCGTCGCCGAGGTCGTGAACCCGCCGGTCCGGGCTGACGCCGGTGGCCTCGAGCGTCTCGTGCGCTCGGGTCCTGCCGACGCCATAGATGTACGTGAGCGCGACTTCCAGCCGCTTTTCGCGCGGGAGGTCTACGCCGACCAGGCGTGCCATGTGTCTCTCTCTCGGTACTGAGGAGGTCTGCTGCAACATCGTTCCCGGTACCTCACCGGGGTCCCCGGCCTCCGTCCGGGGGTGGCGTCCCGCTCTGCGGCCGGGGCCGCTGGGCGGGGGTCGGATGTTGCTGTGGGCGGTGCGACGATGCGGGAAGGCCCGCGACTGCGGTGGTGCCTGCTCAGCCCTGGCGCTGCTTGTGGCGCTGGTTCTCGCAGATCACCATGACCCGGCCGTGCCGCCGGATCACCTTGCACTTGTCGCAGATCTTCTTGACGCTCGGCTTGACCTTCATCGGTGGCTATTCCAGACGTGACGCAGGGGCTCGCCATCGCAGCACGGGCCGCGTCGGCGCCCGGGGACGGGCAGGGCAGATGGGCTACTTGTAGCGGTAGACGATGCGACCGCGGGAGAGGTCGTAGGGGCTGAGCTCCACCACCACACGGTCTTCGGGCAGGATCCGGATGTAGTGCTGCCGCATCTTGCCGGAGATGTGGGCGAGAACCTTGTGGCCGTTGCCGAGCTCTACCCGGAACATGGCGTTGGGCAGGGCTTCGACCACAGTCCCCTCGATCTCGATGACCCCGTCTTTCTTGGGCATGTCCTCCGCGTTCCCTCTCGCCGGCTTCACCGGCTTTGTTGATGGTTCGGCACACGCGTGACGGGGTCCTGACCCACCAGACCAGCCGCGGGGTGGCCCAGGACGATGAAGCAAGTGAGCCGACTGCGCAGTTTACGCCAGCGACACCCGGCTGACGAAATCGGCCCGTTCGAGCCGTCAGGCGGCCGGGTCAGTCCGCGAGCGGACTGACCCTCCCGACGGGTCAGTCCGCGAGCGGACTGACCTTGACACCGAGCGCGGCGAGGGCCGCCACCCCGCCGTCACGCGCGGTCAGCACCCATGGACCGGCCTCGGTCAGGGCGACCGAATGCTCCCAGTGCGCCGCCCGTGACCCGTCCCGGGTGACCACGGTCCACTCGTCCGCCATGATCCTGGTGCCCGGATTCCCGGCGACCAGCATCGGCTCCACGGCCACGCAGAGCCCGGGACGCATCCGCGGGCCCCGATCCCGGGTCCGGTAGTTCAGCACGTGCGGGTCCTGGTGCATGGCGGTGCCGATACCGTGCCCGCCGTACTCCTCGACGATCCCGTACCGCTCGCCGACCAGGCCCTCGACGGCCGCTCCGATGGCGTTCAACCGCTCCCCCGCGGCGATCGCCGCGATCCCCTGCCACATCGCCTGCTCGGTGGTCTCGACCAGCGCCGCGTCAGCGGGGTCGACCTGGCCTGATCCCTGGCCTGATCCCTGGCCTGATCCCTGGCCCGGTCCCTGGCCTGATCCCGTGCCGCCCGAACGGCTTGACCCGGCCATCCCGTCGGCGGTGATGATCGCGGTGAACGCCGCATCCCCGTGCCAGCCGGCCACGATCGCTCCGCAGTCGACCGACACCACATCGCCGGCCTCGATCCTGCGCGGCCCGGGGATGCCGTGCACGATCTCGTCGTTGACCGACACGCACAGCGTCGCCGGGTAGTCCTGGTATCCCAGGAAGGACGGGATCGCCCCGGCGCTGCGGATGGTGTCCAGGGCCACCGCGTCCAGCTCTGCCGTCGTGACGCCGGGACGCAGTGCCGCCCGGACCGCGTCCAGCGCGTCCGCGACAACCAGACCGGCGCGCCGCATCAGCCGCATCTGCTCAGCGGTCTTGTATTCGATGTGGTCCCTACCCAGCACCCGGTCCCCGCCGTTCCGGTCAGCCCTCGAGCGCCATCAGCGCGTTGCTGAGGCGCGCGGTCACCTCGTCCACGTCCCCGGTTCCGTCCACCCGGACCAACAGGCCCCGCTCGGAGTAGAGGTCCGTCAGGGGAACGGTCTGCTCGCGGTAGACCTCCTGGCGGTGCCGGATCACGTCCTCGGTGTCGTCGGCGCGGTTCTCGATCTCGGCCCGACGCAGCAGCCGCTGCACCAGCTCGCCGGTGTCCACGGACAGCTCCAGGACCGCGTCCAACCCGGTCCCCCGCTCGCTCAGGATCTCGTCCAGGGCCGCCACCTGCCCGACGTTGCGGGGGTAGCCGTCCAGCAGGAAGCCGTCGGCGCAGTCGGGTTGCGCCAGCCGCTCCCGCACCATGCCGTTGGTGATCTCGTCCGGGACGAGCTTGCCGGCGTCGGTGTAGCTGCGGGCCGCCGTCCCGAGCGGGGTGCCCCCGGCGATGTTGGCTCGGAAGATGTCACCGGTGGAGATGGCCGGGACGTGCACGTGCTCGGCCAGTCGCTTGGCCTGGGTGCCCTTGCCCGCTCCCGGCGGGCCGAGGAGAACCAGCTTCATCGCAAGAACCCTTCGTAGTGACGCTGCTGCAACTGCGACTCGATCTGCTTGACGGTCTCAAGTCCCGACGCCGACCACGATCAGGATGGAGGTCCCTCCGAAGGGGAACCGGCTCGTGTTGGCTTGGAGCAGCGCGAGTGCCACGAGAGGGATGAGGGAGACCACGCCCAGGTACAGCGCGCCCGGCAGGGTGATGCGGGTCAGCACGTAGTCCAGGTACTCGGCCGTCGGACGGCCCGCCCGGATGCCCGGGATGAAGCCCCCGTACTTCTTCATGTTCTCCGCGACCTCGTCCGGGTTGAACGTGATCGAGACGTAGAAGTACGTGAAGAAGATGATCAGGGCGAAATAGGAGGTCATGTAGATCCAGTGATCGCCCCTGACCAGGTTGGTGTTCACCCACTGCACCCAGGCCGAGTTGCTGTTGCCCTGGAACTGGGCCACCAGCGCCGGCAGGTAGAGCAGGGACGAGGCGAAGATGACCGGGATGACGCCGGCCATGTTCACCTTGATCGGGATGTAGGTGCTCGTCCCGCCGTACATCTTGCGCCCGATCATGCGCTTGGCGTACTGCACCGGGACCCGGCGCTGGGACTGCTCGACGAACACCACTGCGGCCATGATGACCAGGCCGAGCGCGACCACGACGAGCATGACGTCGAGGCTGTTCTGCTGCTTGATGGACCAGATCGCGGTCGGGAACCCGGCTGCGATCGAGGTGAAGATCAGCAGCGACATACCGTTGCCGACACCGCGTTCGGTGACCAGCTCACCGAGCCACATGATCAGGCCGGTGCCCGCGGTCAGCGTGGTGATCATGATCAGGATGGTCACGATCGAGTCGTTCGGGATGAGCTTCTGGTGCAGCTCGGACCGAAGATGTTGCTCGGCGTGCGGGCCATCGCGACCAGCGTGGTGGACTGCAGGATGGCCAGGCCGATGGTCAGGTACCGGGTGTACTGCGTCAGCTTCGAGGTGCCGGCCTGGCCCTCTTCCTTGAGGGCCTCGAACCGCGGGATCACCACGGTGAGCAGCTGGATGATGATGCTCGCCGTGATGTAGGGCATGATCCCCAGCGCGAAGACCGACAGCTGCAGCAGCGCGCCGCCGCTGAACAGATTGATCAGCGCGAGACCACCAGTGGCGTTGGCACCCTTCACGCACTGCTGCACCGCCGGGTAGCTGATCCCCGGCGTGGGGACGAACGAGCCCAGCCGGAACAAGGCCATGACGGCCAGGGTGAAGAGCAGCTTTCGGCGCAGGTCCGGGGTTCGGAATGCCCTGACAAACGCGGTGAGCACGAAGATCCTCCTGCGTGCCGCCCGGGGACGGCTCCTCGTTTCCTCAGCGCACCCCCCGGACCCGGTCTGGGCGGGGCCGCCTGGTCCGGTGACCATAACACCCCGGTGTCCCGCTCCCGGTGATCACCGACCGGGGGCGGGACATGCGATCCGAGGGAGCTCTAGACGGTCGTGACAGAGCCGCCGGCCGCCGTGATCTTGTCCTTCGCCGTGGCGGACACCGCCTGGACGCTGACCTGCAGCGCGACGGTGACATCTCCGCTGCCGAGCACCTTCACCGGTGCACCGGAGCGGACCGCTCCCTTGGCCACCAGGCTCTCCACCGTCACCTCGCCGCCCTCGGGATAGAGGGCAGCGAGCCGGTCGAGGTTGACCACCTGGTACTCGACCCGGAACGGGTTCTTGAAGCCGCGCAACTTCGGCAGCCTCATGTGCAGCGGCATCTGGCCGCCCTCGAACGAGGTCGAGACCTGGTAGCGGGCCTTCGTGCCCTTGGTGCCGCGACCGGCGGTCTTGCCCTTGCCGCCCTCACCGCGCCCGACCCGGACCTTGGCGGTCCGCGCACCCGGTGCCGGACGCAGGTGGTGCACCTTCAGCGGGCGCTCTCCGGACGAGGCGCCCGCACTGGACTGCGACATCTACTCCACCTCTTCCACGGTGACGAGGTGCCGCACGGTCCGGACCATGCCCCGGATCTCGGGCCGATCCTCCTTCACCACCACGTGACCGATCCGCTTCAGGCCGAGGGTACGTATCGTCTCCCGCGCCGCCTGCTTGCCCCCGATCACCGACTTGACCTGGGTGATCCTCAACTGTGCCATCAGCCCGTCACCCCCGCACGGGCGCGCAGCAACGCGGCCGGCGCGACGTCCTCGATCGGCAGCCCGCGCCGCGCGGCAACGGCCTCGGGCCGCTCCAGCGCGCGCAGCGCCGCAACGGTCGCGTGCACCACGTTGATCGCGTTGTCCGAGCCGAGCGACTTGCTCAGCACGTCCTTGATCCCGGCGCACTCCAGCACGGCGCGCACCGGGCCGCCGGCGATCACGCCGGTACCCGGGGAGGCCGGGCGCAGCAGCACCACACCGGCCGCCTCTTCGCCCTGCACGGGATGCGGGATCGTGCCCTGGATCCGCGGCACCTTGAAGAAGTGCTTCTTGGCCTCCTCGACGCCCTTGGCGATCGCCGCGGGCACCTCCTTGGCCTTGCCGTAGCCGACGCCGACGGTGCCGTCACCGTCCCCCACCACGACCAGCGCGGTGAAGCTGAACCGGCGTCCGCCCTTGACCACCTTGGCGACGCGGTTGATCGCGACGACGCGCTCGACGAACGCGGTCTTCTCCGCGGCGCTGTCGCGCGGCCCGCGACCGTCGCGGTCGCGCCGCTCCCGACGCCCCGAGTTCTCGCCGCCGGTGCCTGTGCCACCACCGCGGCGCTGGGGTCCAGCCATCAGACGTTCCTCATCTCTGCGTCGATCCAGCAGTCTCGCGTCATCACAGGGTCAGCCCGCCCTCGCGAGCACCGTCCGCCACGGCGGCCACCCGGCCGTGGTAGCGATTGCCACCACGGTCGAAGACCACGGCCTGCACGCCGGCGGACTTGGCCCGCTCGGCCACCAGCTCGCCGACCCGCTTGGCCTTGGCCGTCTTGTCACCGGTCAGGCCCCGCAGCTCGACCTCCATGGTCGAGGCCGATGCCAGCGTCCGCCCGACGGCGTCGTCGACGACCTGAGCAACCATGTGCCGGGCCGAGCGGGTCACCACCAGGCGCGGGCGCTCGGGAGTACCGACCACGCGCTTGCGCACCCGCAGGTGCCGCCTCCGGCGGGCCGCGTCGCTGCCCTTGCCGGCGCCGCCGCCGCTGCGCTTGACACCGATCGCCATTACTTCTTCCCAGCCTTCCCGACCTTGCGCTTGATCTGCTCGCCCGCGTAACGCACGCCCTTGCCCTTGTACGGGTCGGGCTTGCGGAGCTTGCGCAGGTTGGCCGCGACCTCGCCGACCTTCTGCTTGTCGATCCCGGACACCGTGAACCGGGTTGGTGCCTCCACGGTGAAGGTGACGCCCTCGGGCGGCTCGACCGTGATGGGGTGGCTGTACCCGAGCGCGAACTCGAGTGTCGAACCCTTGGCCACCACCCGGTAGCCGGTGCCGACGATCTCCAGTTTCTTCTCGTAGCCCTGGGTCACCCCGGTCACCATGTTGGCGATCAGCGTCCTGGTCAGGCCGTGCAGAGCCCGGGACTCACGCTCGTCGTTGCCGCGGGTGACGTTGAGGGTGCCGTCCTGCCTGGCCACCTCGATCGCCCCGACGACGCTGTGCGAGAGCGTTCCCTTCGGGCCCTTCACGGTGACCTGACGGCCGTCGATGGCGACGTCCACGCCGGAGGGCACGGTGATGGGCAGCTTGCCGATGCGGGACATGGGTCTCCTCCCCGCCTACCAGACGTAGGCGAGGACTTCCCCGCCCACCCCTCGCTTGTTGGCCTGCCGATCGGTCAACAGCCCGGACGACGTCGACAGGATCGCGACCCCGAGACCGCCGAGCACCCGCGGCAGGTTGGTGGACTTGGCGTACACCCGCAGCCCGGGCTTGCTGATCCGGCGCAGGCCGGCGATCGACCGCTCCCGGTTGGGGCCGTACTTGAGCAAGATGGTCAGCGACTTGCCGACCTCCGCGTCCGCCACGTTCCAGGAGGCGATGTATCCCTCCTGCTGCAGGATCTCCGCGATGTGCGACTTCAGCTTGCTGTAGGGCATCGACACCGTGTCGTGGTACGCCGAGTTGGCGTTCCGCAGCCGGGTCAACATGTCCGCGATCGGATCTGTCATGGTCATCGGGCTGAACCGCCCTTCCTCGCCGCGGTTTCGCCACTCGTCCGGACGTTCTCGTCCGCGGGGGCGACCTTCGGCGTAGCAGTGGTCTCGTGTGCGGCCAGGACCTCGTCGATCCTCGACATCAGGTCGTCCGGCCGCGCGGGGTTGAGCACCGGAACCGGGTGACGAAGGGTCACCCGCCCGGTCGGCAGGGTCGAGCGGAGCGGAACCATCTCGAGCGTTGCCATCACAGGTTCACCAGCTGCTCTTGGTCACGCCGGGGAGCTCGCCCCGGTGGGCCATCTCACGTACGCAGATCCGGCACAGGCCGAACTTCTTGTACACCGAGTGCGGGCGCCCGCAGCGCTGGCAGCGGGTGTAGGCGCGCACGGCGAACTTCGGCTTCCGGTTGGCCTTGTTGATCAGCGCGGTCTTCGCCACGTCAGTTCTCCTTGAACGGGAAGCCGAGGCGGCGCAACAGCGCGCGGCCCTCGTCGTCGGTCGTCGCGGTCGTCACCACGGTGATGTCCATGCCGCGCACGCGGTCGATCCGGTCCTGGTCGATCTCGTAGAACATCGACTGCTCGACCAGCCCGAAGGTGTAGTTGCCCCGGCCGTCGAACTGCTTGGGCGACAGCCCGCGGAAGTCACGGATCCGCGGCAGAGCCACGCTCAGCAACCGGTCCAGGAACTCCCACATCCGGTCACCGCGCAGGGTCACGTGCGCGCCGATCGGCATGCCCTCGCGGAGCTTGAACTGGGCGATGGACTTGCGGGCCTTGGTCACCTGCGGCTTCTGGCCCGTGATCAGGGCCAGGTCGCGGACCGCGCCCTCGATCAGCTTGGAGTCGCGGGCGGCCTCGCCGACACCCATGTTGACGACGATCTTCACCACCCGCGGCACCTGCATCACGTTGCCGAAGGTGAACTCCTTCAGCAGCTCCGGCGCGATCTCCTCGCGGTAGCGCGCGCGCAGCCTCGGCCGCACCGTGGGCCGCTTCTCGGTCGTGGTCGCCATCTCAGATGTCCTTACCCGAACGCTTGGCCACCCGGGTGCGCACCGTCTTCGGCTGCCCGTCCCGGTCGACCTTCTCGGACCGCACCCCGATCCGGGTCGGACGCTTGGTCTCCGGGTCGATCAGCATCACGTTGCTGATGTGCACCGGAGCCTCCTGCGTGACGATCCCGCCGGTCTTGGTGCCACGGCCGGTGCTGCTCACCTTGGTGTGCTTCTTGATCCGCCTGATGCCCTCTACCAGGACCCGCTGGGTCTCGGGGTAGACGGCGATGACCTTGCCGGTCTTGCCGCGGTCACCGCCGTTCGCCTGCGAGCGCCCGACCATGAGCTGGACGGTGTCGCCCTTCTTGATCCGCATCCGGGCCATGTCAGAGCACCTCCGGCGCGAGCGAGATGATCTTCATGAACTTCTTCTCGCGCAGCTCACGGCCCACCGGGCCGAAGATGCGGGTGCCGCGAGGGTCGCCGTCGGGCTTGAGGATCACCGCGGCGTTCTCGTCGAAGCGGATGTAGGAGCCGTCCGGACGGCGCCGCTCCTTGACGGTGCGGACGACCACGGCCTTGACGACGTCGCCCTTCTTCACGTTCCCGCCCGGGATCGCGTCCTTGACGGTGGCGACGATCACGTCACCGATGCCCGCGTACCGGCGACCAGAGCCGCCGAGCACCCGGATGCACAAGATCTCCTTGGCGCCGGTGTTGTCCGCGACCCTAAGGCGCGACTCCTGCTGGATCACTTCTACCTGTCTCCGTTCGTCGCGTCGGTTCTCCGATGGAGCCTGACGGAACTGGATGCCTACTTGGCCCGCTCGAGGATCTCCACCACGCGCCAGCGCTTGGTCGCCGACAGCGGGCGGGTCTCCATGATGAGCACGAGGTCGCCCACGCCGGCGGCGTTGGCCTCGTCGTGCACCTTCACCTTGCTGGTGCGGCGAATGACCTTGCCGTACAGCGGGTGTTTGACGCGGTCCTCCACGGCGACCACGACGGTCTTGTCCATCTTGTCGCTGACCACGTAACCGCGACGGGTCTTGCGATACCCGCGCGTGGTGGCCGCGGCCGGGGTGCTCGTCTCGCTCACTGCCGCCTTCTCGCTCATCTCGCTCACGCTTCCGGCCCGGAGGTGATGCCGAGCTCGCGCTCGCGCATGATCGTGTAGATCCGGGCGATGTCCCGGCGCACGGCACGCAGCCGGCCGTGGCTCTCCAGCTGGCCGGTGGCCGACTGGAACCGGAGGTTGAACAGCTCTTCCTTCGCCTTGCGCAGCTCCTCTGCGAGCCGCTCGTCGTCGAAGGAGCGCAGCTGTTCGGGGGCCAGGTCCTTGGAGCCGACCGCCATCACGACTCACCGCCCTCGCGCCGGACGATCCGGCACTTCATCGGCAGCTTGTGGATCGCGCGGGTGAGCGCTTCCTTGGCCACCTTCTCGTTGGGGAACGTCAGCTCGAACATCACGCGTCCGGGCTTGACGTTCGCGATCCACCACTCGGGAGAACCCTTGCCGGAACCCATCCGGGTCTCGGCCGGCTTCTTGGTCAGCGGCCGGTCGGGGTAGATGTTCATCCACACCTTGCCGCCACGCCGGATGTGCCGGGTGATGGCGATACGGGCCGACTCGATCTGCCGGTTGGTCACGTAGGCGGGCTCGAGGGCCTGGATGCCCCACTCGCCGAAGGTGACCGCCGTGCCGCCCTTGGCCGCCCCGGAACGCCCGGGGTGGTGCTGCTTGCGGTGCTTGACGCGCCGAGGGATGAGCATGGCTCAGGCCTCCGTTCCCGTGCTCGGCTCGGCGGCCACGGGCTCAGCCGGGCCGCTCGCTGCGGGTGCCTCAGTCGGCTCGGGCTGGCGGCGGCGTGGTGCCCGCCCGCCGCGGCCGGCGCCCGGACCGTCGCCGCGGCCACCCTCGCGCCGGGGCGCGCGGGGTGCGGTGACCTGCTCGCGGGCCAGCTCGCGGTTGGTGAAGTCGCCCTTGTAGATCCAGACCTTGACGCCGATCCGGCCGAACGTGGTGCGCGCCTCGTAGAACCCGTAGTCGATGTTGGCGCGCAGCGTGTGCAGCGGGACGCGACCCTCGCGGTAGAACTCCGAGCGGCTCATCTCGGCGCCGCCGAGGCGGCCCGAGCACTGCACCCGGATGCCGCGGGCGCCGGCCCGAAGCGAGGACTGCATGCCCTTGCGCATGGCCCGCCGGAACGAGACCCGGCTGGCCAGCTGCTCGGCGATGCCCTGTGCCACCAGCTGCGCGTCCACCTCGGGGTTCTTCACCTCGAGGATGTTCAGCTGCACCTGCTTGCCGGTGAGCTTCTCCAGCTCGCCACGGATCCGGTCGGCCTCCGCGCCGCGCCGGCCGATGACGATGCCCGGCCGTGCGGTGTGGATGTCGACCCGGACCCGGTCACGGGTGCGCTCGATCTCGACCTTGCTGATCCCCGCGCGCTCCATGCCCTTGGACATCAGCTTGCGGATCGCGACGTCTTCCTTGACGTAGTCGCGGTAACGCTGGCCGGGCTTCGTGCTGTCGGCGAACCACCGGCTCTTGTGGTCGGTGGTGATGCCCAGGCGGAACCCGTGCGGGTTGACCTTCTGGCCCACTAGCGGGTCCTCCCCTTCGTGCTGGCCGGCTTGCTGCTCGACCGTACGGACTTCGGCTGCGCCGGGGTCTTCACCGGCTCTTCGCGCGGTGCCACCACGACGGTGATGTGGCTGGTGCGCTTGTTGATCCGGTAGGCACGACCCTGCGCCCGCGGGCGGAAACGCTTCATCGTCGGGCCCTCGTCGACGTAGGCGGCCTGGACCACGAGCAGCCGCTCGTCGAACGGCTCAGCCGCCTGGTCCGCCTTCACTCGGGCGTTGGCGATCGCGCTCTGCACCACCTTGCGGACCGGCTCGCCTGCAGCCTGCGGTGCGAACTGCAGCACCGCCATCGCCTCGGTGGCCTGCCGGCCGCGGATCAGGTCGACGACGCGGCGGGCCTTGCGGGGCGTGACACGGATGTACCGCGCCTGCGCCTTGGCTTCCATCGCTGATTCCTACCTTCTGCTCGCGCCGGCTCAGCGGCGGCGGCCCTTACGGTCGTCCTTCTCATGGCCGCGGAACGTGCGGGTGGGTGCGAACTCGCCCAGCTTGTGACCGATCATCGACTCGGTGACGAAGACCGGCACGTGCTTGCGGCCGTCGTGCACGGCCAACGTGTGGCCCAGCATCTCCGGGACGATCATGGAGCGCCGGGACCAGGTCCTGATGACATTCTTGGTCCCCTTCTCGTTCTGGACGTCCACCTTCTTCATCAGGTGGCCATCGACGAAGGGGCCCTTCTTCAAACTGCGAGGCACGGTCCTGGGCTCCTATCAGCGCTTCTTGCCGGTACGACGGCGACGGACGATGAGCTTGTCGCTCGGCTTGTTCGGGTGCCGGGTGCGGCCCTCGGGCTGGCCCCACGGGCTGACCGGATGCCGGCCGCCCGAGGTCTTGCCCTCACCGCCGCCGTGCGGGTGGTCGATCGGGTTCATCGCGACACCGCGAACGGTGGGCCGCTTGCCCTTCCAGCGGGACCGGCCGGCCTTGCCCCAGTTGATGTTCGACTGCTCGGCATTGCCGACCTCGCCGACGGTGGCGCGGCAGCGCACGTCCACGTTGCGGATCTCGCCGGACGGCATCCGCAGCTGCGCGAATGCGCCCTCCTTGGCCACCAGCTGGACCGAGGCACCGGCGGAGCGGGCGATCTTCGCGCCGCCGCCGGGCCGCAGCTCGATCGCGTGCACCACGGTGCCGACCGGGATGTTGCGCAGCGGCAGACTGTTACCGGGCTTGATGTCGGCACCGGGGCCGTTCTCGATCCGATCACCCTGCTGCAGCCGGTTCGGCGCGAGGATGTAGCGCTTCTCGCCGTCCGTGTAGTGCAGCAGCGCGATCCGCGCGGTCCGGTTGGGGTCGTACTCGATGTGCGCGACCCGCGCCGACACGCCGTCCTTGTCGTGCCGCCGGAAGTCGACCAACCGGTAGGCCCGCTTGTGGCCGCCGCCCTGGTGGCGGGTGGTGACCCGTCCGGCGTTGTTCCGGCCGCCCTTCTTGGGTAGCGGGCGGACCAGCGACTTCTCCGGCTCCGACCGGGTGACCTCGACGAAGTCGGCGACGCTGGCGCCGCGACGCCCGGGCGTCGTCGGCTTGTACTTTCGGATTCCCATTGTGTCCTCGCGTCAGCTACTGGCGATCGCCGTCATGCGACCGGTGCCGGCGGTCGCCCTCATGAGACCGGGCCACCGAAGATGTCGATGGAACCGTCCCTCAGCGTCACCACGGCGCGCTTGGTGTGCTTGCGCTGCCCGGTGCCGAATCGGGTACGGCGCCGCTTGCCCTCGCGGTTCAGCGTGTTCACGGACGCGACCTTGACGCCGAAGACCTGCTCGACGGCGAGCCGGATCTCCGTCTTGTTCGCCGTCGGGTCGACCAGGAACGTGTACTTGTTCTCGTCCAGTAGGCCGTAGCTCTTCTCGGAGACGACCGGCGCGAGCAGGATGTCGCGCGGATCCTTGTGGACGTTGCCGATGGTGCTCACTGGGCAGCCTCCTCAGCAGCCTGCGCGTCGGCCTCGCCGGAGCCGGCGACCGCCTTGGCGCTCTTGCCGGTCCGCGGACCGGCCAGGAACTCCGCGAGTGCGCCCTCGGTGAAGATCACGTCGTCGCTGCACAGCACGTCGTAGGTGTTCAGCTGGTCGCAGGCCAGCGGGTGCACGCGCGCCACGTTCCGCAGGCTCTTCCAGCTGACCACGTCGTCCCGCTGCAGCACCACGAGCAGGCGGGCCCGCTCGCTCACCGCTGCCAGCGCGGCCACCGCGGACTTGGTCGAGGGCACCTCATCGGCGACCAGGCCCGTGATCACGTGCACGCGGCCGAGCCGGGCCCGGTCGGACAGCGCGCCGCGCAGGGCGGCGGCCTTCATCTTCTTCGGCGTCCGCTGCTCGTAGCTGCGCGGTGTCGGCCCGTGCACGACGCCGCCGCCGGTGAACTGGGGTGCGCGGGTCGAGCCCTGCCGGGCCCGGCCGGTGCCCTTCTGCTTGTACGGCTTCCGCCCCCCGCCGCTGACCTCGCCGCGGTTCTTGGTGTCGTGCGTGCCCTGCCGGGCCGCGGCCAGCTGGCCCACCACGACCTGGTGGATCAGCGGGATGTTGGTCTGCACGTCGAACACATTCTCGGGCAGCACAACGGTGCCGGTCTTGGCGCCGGTGGAGTCCACGACGTCCACGGTTGCCCCGGCGACCTTCTCGGTGGCAGCCATCGGTTCAGGCTCCCTTCGCGGTGGTCTTGACCAGCACGACGGCGCCGCGGGGACCGGGCACCGCGCCCTTGATCAGCAGCAGGCCACGCTCGGCGTCGACGGCGTGCAGGGTCAGGTTCTGGGTGGTCTGGCGGGTGGCTCCCATCCGACCGGCCATCCGCATGCCCTTGAAGACCCGGGACGGGGTGGCACAGGCGCCGATCGAACCCGGCGAGCGGTGCTTGCGCTGGGTGCCGTGCGAGGCGCCCAGGCCATGGAAGCCGTGCCGCTTCATGACGCCCGCGGTGCCCTTGCCCTTGGTCCGGCCGACGATGTCCACGGTCTGGCCGGCCTCGAACGTGTTCACGGTGAGCTCCTGACCGGGGCTGTACTCACCGGCGTCGCCGGTGCGCAGCTCGACCAGATGCCGGCGCGGGGTCACCCCGGCCGCCGCGAAGTGCCCGGTGATGGGCTTGTTCACCTTGCGCGGGTCGATCGCGCCGTAGCCGATCTGCACGGCGTCGTAGCCGTCGCGACCAGCGGTGCGGACCTGGGTCACCACGCAGGGGCCGGCCTGGATCACGGTCACCGGCACCAGGTGGCCGACGCCGTCCCAGACCTGGGTCATGCCGAGCTTCTCGCCCAGCAACCCCTTCACGGAGTCCTTGACGTACTTGTTCATCGTCGTGGCCTCAGAGCTTGATCTCGATGTCCACCCCAGCGGGCAGGTCTAGGCGCATCAGCGAGTCGACCGTCTTCGGGGTGGGATTGATGATGTCAATGAGCCGCTTGTGCGTGCGCATCTCGAAGTGCTCGCGGCTGTCCTTGTACTTGTGCGGTGACCGGATGACGCAGAACACGTTCTTCTCCGTCGGCAGCGGCACCGGACCGGCCACGCTCGCGCCCGTGCGCACCACGGTGTCCACGATCTTGCGCGCCGAGCTGTCGATGACCTCATGGTCGTAGGCCTTCAGCCGGATGCGGATCTTCTGTCCCGCCATGGCAACGCTTCAGCTCTCTCTCATTTGCTACCGCTGCTGTTCTGGTCCGGAACCTCCGACCCCCGAGGTCGGGCGTGTCGAGCCCCGATACGCGCACCGGGGTAACGGTCCGCCCTCATGGTGTCGTCGGCCCGGCTAGTACCGGGCACGGGCACGCGGGTCCGTCTACCCGCCTTACGGCGGGCACGCGGACCCCTCCGCGCGCCGAGCAACCTGTCCAGTCTGCCAGAACGCGATGGCCTTTGACCAATCCGGCTCTGCCGGGCTGACCTGCATCGGTGCCCTGGCGGGGCGGGTTCCCAGCAGCTCGCACGGGAACCCGCCCCAGGGGGTTTCAGGACTACTTGAGGATCTTGGTGACCCGGCCGGCGCCGACGGTGCGGCCGCCCTCGCGGATGGCGAAGCGCAGACCCTCCTCCATCGCGATCGGCTGGATCATCTCGACCCGCATCTCGGTGTTGTCGCCGGGCATGACCATCTCGGTGCCCTCGGGCAGGTGCACGACGCCGGTCACGTCCGTGGTCCGGAAGTAGAACTGCGGACGGTAGTTGTCATAGAACGGTGTGTGACGGCCGCCCTCATCCTTGGACAGGATGTAGACGTTGGCCTCGAACTCGGTGTGCGGGGTGATCGAGCCCGGCTTGACGATGACCTGACCGCGCTCCACATCCTCGCGCTTGATGCCACGCAGCAGCAGGCCGAAGTTCTCGCCGGCCATCGCCTCGTCGAGGGTCTTGCGGAACATCTCGATCGCGGTGACGGTCGTGGTCTGCTTGGCGTCCTTGATGCCGACGATCTCGACGCTCTCGTTCACCTTGAGGATGCCGCGCTCGACCTTGCCGGTCACCACGGTGCCGCGGCCGGTGATGGTGAAGACGTCCTCGATCGGCATCAGGAACGGCTTCTCCGTCTCCCGCTCCGGCTGGGGGATGTAGTTGTCGACGGCGTCGAGCAGCTCCATCACCTTGAGGCTCCACTCGGGGTCGCCCTCGAGCGCCTTGAGCGCCGAGACCCGTACCACCGGGAGGTCGTCGCCCGGGAACTCGTAGACGGACAGCAGCTCACGGACCTCGAGCTCGACGAGCTCCATGATCTCCTCGTCGTCGACCATGTCGGACTTGTTCAGCGCGACGACGATGTAGGGCACGTTCACCTGCTTGGCCAGGATGACGTGCTCCTTGGTCTGCGGCATCGGACCATCCGTGGCAGCCACCACGAGGATGGCACCGTCCATCTGCGCCGCACCGGTGATCATGTTCTTGATGTAGTCGGCGTGACCCGGGCAGTCCACGTGCGCGTAGTGCCGTGCCTCGGTCTCGTACTCCACGTGCGCGATCGAGATGGTGATACCGCGCTGCCGCTCCTCCGGCGCCTTGTCGATGGCGTCGAACGGTGTGAACGGGTTCTTGTCGGGGTACTTGTCGTGCAGCACCTTGGTGATCGCCGCGGTCAGCGTCGTCTTGCCGTGGTCGATGTGACCGATGGTGCCGATGTTGACGTGCGGCTTAGTCCGCTGGAACTTCGCCTTCGCCACGGGGATCCTCCTGTCGAACTGATGGGAATTGGTGCTGCTGCGTGCGCTCGTCGGCGCGCGCGAGCGGGTTACTCGCCGCGTGCCTTCTTGATGATCTCCTCACCGACGTTCCGTGGAACCTCGGCGTAGGAGTCGAACTGCATCGTGTACACCGCGCGGCCCTGCGTCTTGCTGCGCAGGTCGCCGACGTACCCGAACATCTCCGAGAGCGGGACCAGCGCCCGGATGACCTTTGCCCCGCTGATGTCCTCCATCGCCTGGATGTGACCCCGGCGGGAGTTCAGATCCCCGATGACGTCGCCCATGTAGTCCTCGGGCGTGCGGACCTCGACCGCCATCACGGGCTCGAGCAGGACGGGGTCGGCGCGCCGGGCGGCCTCCTTGAGCGCCATCGAACCGGCGATCTTGAAGGCCATCTCCGAGGAGTCGACGTCGTGGGCCTGGCCGTCCAGCAGCGTGGCCTTGATGCCGACCAGCGGGTAGCCGGCCAGCACGCCGAACTGCATCGCGTCCTGGATGCCGTGGTCCACGCTCGGGATGTACTCCCGCGGCACCCGCCCGCCGGTCACCTTGTTGTCGAACTCGTAGAAGGTGCCCTCGGAGGTGTCCATGGGCGCGATGGAGATCTGCACCTTCGCGTACTGGCCCGATCCACCGGTCTGCTTCTTGTGGGTGTAGTCGTACTTCTCGACCGCCCTGCGGATGGTCTCGCGGTACGCCACCTGGGGCTTGCCCACGTTGGCCTCGACCTTGAACTCCCGGCGCATCCGGTCGACCAGGATGTCCAGGTGGAGCTCGCCCATCCCCTTGATGATGGTCTGGCCGGTCTCCTCGTCGAGCTGGACCTGGAAGGTCGGGTCCTCCTCGGCGAGCTTCTGGATCGCGGTGGACAGCTTCTCCTGGTCGCCCTTGGTGCGCGGCTCGATCGCGACCGAGATGACCGGCTCCGGGAACGTCATCGACTCCAGCACGATCGGGCTGGACGGGTCGCACAGGGTGTCCCCCGTGGTGGTGTCCTTCAGCCCGATGAACGCGTAGATGTGCCCGACGCTGGCGACGTCGACCGGGTTCTCCTTGTTCGCGTGCATCTGGAACAGCTTGCCGATGCGCTCTTTCCTGCCCTTGGTCGAGTTGATCACCTGGGCGCCGGTGCGCACCTTGCCGGAGTACACGCGCACGTAGGTCAGCCGGCCGAAGAACGGGTGGCTCATCACCTTGAACGCCAGAGCCGAGAACGGGGCGTCGACCGACGGCTCGCGGATGATGTGCACGGACTCGTCACCGACCGCGTGACCGACCATCGGGGGCACGTCCAGCGGGGACGGCAGGTAGTCGATCGCCGCGTCCAGCATGGGCTGGACGCCCTTGTTCTTGAACGCCGAGCCGCACAGCACCGGGTAGATCTCACCGGCGATGGTCAGCTTGCGGATCGCGGCCTTGATCTCCTCCGGTGTCAGCTCCTCGCCGGCGACGTACTTCTCCAGCAGGTGCTCGTCGGTCTCGGCGACCGTCTCGAGGATCCGGTGCCGGTACTCCACCACCAGCTCGGCGAGGTCCTCGGGCACCTCCTCGATGGCGTAGTCCTCACCCTTGCCGGTCTCGCCCCGCCAGGTCAGCGCGCGGTTGTAGATCAGGTCCACGACGCCGACGAACTCGCTCTCGGAGCCGATCGGCAGCTGCACCGGCAGCGGGCGCGCGCCGAGGCGCTCAACGATCGTGCGGACCGTGAAGTAGAAGTCGGCGCCGAGCTTGTCCATCTTGTTGACGAAGCAGATCCGCGGAACGGCGTACTTGTCCGCCTGCCGCCACACGGTCTCCGACTGCGGCTCGACACCTTCCTTGCCGTCGAACACAGCCACAGCGCCGTCGAGCACGCGCAGCGAGCGCTCCACCTCGACGGTGAAGTCCACGTGGCCGGGGGTGTCCAGGATGTTGATCTGGTGACCCTGCCAGAAGCAGGTGGTCGCGGCCGAGGTGATGGTGATGCCGCGTTCCTGCTCCTGCTCCATCCAGTCCATCGTGGCAGCGCCGTCGTGGACCTCGCCGATCTTGTAGTTGATCCCGGTGTAGTACAGGATCCGCTCCGTCGTCGTGGTCTTGCCGGCGTCGATGTGCGCCATGATGCCGATGTTGCGCACCTTGGTCAGGTCTGTCAGCACGTCCAGTGCCACGAGTGGTTTTCCTACCTCGTTCGTCGTCGTCCCGGCGCCGGTATGCGAAGCGGTGCCGGGTTCAGGTCACCAGCGGTAGTGGGCGAAGGCCTTGTTGGACTCCGCCATCTTGTGCGTGTCCTCGCGGCGCTTCACCGCGGCGCCGAGCCCGTTGCTGGCGTCCAGGATCTCGTTCATCAGCCGGTCGGTCATGGACTTCTCCCGGCGGGCCTTGGAGTAGCCGACCAGCCAGCGCAGGGCCAGCGTGGTGGCCCTGCCGGCCT
Organism: uncultured Actinomycetota bacterium; assembly: GCA_963740575.1. GTDB lineage: Bacteria > Actinomycetota > Actinomycetes > Actinomycetales > Kineosporiaceae > CAVUET01. Next base: position 1,852,117 of record CAVUET010000003.1, read on the forward strand.
TCACCTCGATCGGCACCTGGTACGTCGCGCCACCGACCCGGCGGCTCTTCACCTCGAGCGTCGGCTTCACGTTGTCCAGCGCCCGCTTGAGGGTGATGACCGGGTCGTTGCCGGTCTTGTCCCGGCAACCCTCGAGGGCGTTGTAGACGATCCGCTCGGCCACCGACTTCTTCCCGTCCAGCAGCACCTTGTTGACCAGTTGCGTCACCAGCGGCGAGCCGTACACGGGGTCCACGATGAGCGGCCGCTTCGGCGCGGGGCCCTTGCGAGGCATTAGCTCTTCTCCTTCTTGGCACCGTAGCGGCTGCGCGCCTGCTTGCGGTTCTTCACACCCTGGGTGTCCAGCGATCCCCGGATGATCTTGTACCGAACGCCGGGGAGGTCCTTCACCCGGCCACCGCGCACCAGGACGATCGAGTGCTCCTGCAGGTTGTGACCGACGCCGGGGATGTACGCGGTCACCTCGATCTGGCTGGTGAGCCGGACGCGCGCCACCTTGCGCAGCGCCGAGTTCGGCTTCTTCGGCGTCGTCGTGTAGACGCGGGTGCACACGCCACGGCGCTGGGGGCTCCCCTTGAGCGCAGGCGTCTTGGTCTTGCCGACCTTGTCCTCGCGGCCCTTGCGGACCAGCTGCTGGATCGTGGGCACCGCTTCTCCGAAATCTCTCGCTGTTCAGTACTTGGGTTCCGGACCACGCGACTTCGACCCCCGTGGTCGGGCGTGTCGCGTTGCCCAGTTCCACCCCGGATCGAAATCTCGATTCGGAATGGCTGCCGTGCGCTCCAGGTTTCGCGATCCTCGTTCCCGGATCTCGGCACCGCGCACGCAGGATGGCCCGGGGCCTCCCGGGCACGATGGTCGAGGTTACCCGTCCCCTCCGTGGACCGTCAAAACGGTTGCCGACAGGCCGTGCAGTCGGGGCACACCGCAGGGCGGCGCGCTGTCGGGCGCGGTTCGGTGGCGCCGCACGGACGCCACCGAACCGCGACGACTCATCGCTCGTACCGGCCGAGGTCGAACTCCTCCAGCGGCACCGCTGCGCCGCTGCCAGTGCCGAAGTGGCCGTAGTCCACCTCTTCGTACCCGGGCATGGTGTACATGGCCGCCTTGGCCTCCTCGGTGGGCTCCACCCGGATGTTCCGGTACCGGGGCAGGCCCGTTCCGGCCGGGATCAGCTTGCCGATGATGACGTTCTCCTTCAGGCCCAGCAACGGGTCGCTCTTGCCGTTGATGGCGGCGTCGGTGAGCACCCTGGTGGTCTCCTGGAAGGAGGCCGCCGACAACCACGACTCGGTCGCCAGCGAGGCCTTGGTGATGCCCATCAGCTCCGGACGCCCCGAGGCCGGCGTGCCGCCCTCGGAGACCACCCGGCGGTTCTCCCCCTCGAACCGGGAGCGTTCCACCAGCTCGCCCGGCAGCAGCTCGGCATCCCCGGACTCGATGATGGTGACCCGCTTGAGCATCTGACGGACGATGACCTCGATGTGCTTGTCGTGGATCGACACGCCCTGGCTGCGGTACACCTCCTGGACCTCGTCCACGAGGTGCACCTGGACCGCACGCGGCCCGAGGATGCGCAGCACCTGCTTGGGGTCGATGGCGCCCTGCACCAGCGGCTGGCCGACCTCGACGTGCTGGCCCTCCTCGACCAGCAGCCGGGCCCGCTTGGACACCGGGTAGGCAACCTCCTCCGACCCGTCGTCCGGCACCACCACGAGCTTGCGTGCCCGGTCGGTCTCCTCGATCTGGATCCGGCCGGCGGCCTCGGAGATCGGGGCCACGCCCTTGGGGGTGCGGGCCTCGAACAGCTCCTGGACGCGGGGCAGGCCGTGGGTGATGTCGTCACCCGCGACGCCACCGGTGTGGAAGGTCCGCATCGTCAGCTGGGTGCCGGGCTCACCGATCGACTGCGCGGCGATGATGCCCACCGCCTCGCCGATGTCGACCAGCTTGCCGGTGGCCAGGGAGCGGCCGTAGCACTTCGCGCAGGTGCCGACCTTGGACTCGCAGGTGAGCACCGAGCGGACCTTGAGCTCGCTGAGACCGTGCGAGATCAGCATGTTGATGTTGACGTCACCGAGGTCGGTCCCGGCCGGCACCAGAAGCTTGCCGTCCACCGCCAGGTCCTCCGCCGTCGAGCGGGCGTACACGCTCGTCTCGACGTCGTCGTGACGCCGCAGGGAGCCGTCCGGCATCGTCACTGCGATGGGCATCGTCAGGCCACGGTCCGTACCGCAGTCCTCCTCGCGGACGATGACGTCCTGGGCGACGTCCACCAGGCGCCGGGTCAGGTACCCGGAGTCGGCGGTCCGCAGCGCGGTGTCGGCCAGACCCTTGCGGGCGCCGTGGGTGGAGATGAAGAACTCCAGCACGGACAGCCCCTCGCGGAAGCTGGACTTCACCGGGCGCGGGATGATCTCGCCCTTCGGGTTGGCCATCAGCCCACGCATGCCGGCCAGCTGGCGCATCTGCATCCAGTTACCGCGGGCGCCGGAGACCACCATCCGGTGGATGGTGTTGTCCGGGGGCAGGGCGCTCTCGAGGTCCTTGGCCACCTCGTTGGTGGCCTGGGTCCAGATCTCGATCAGCTCCTGCCGGCGCTCGTCGTCGGTGATCAGGCCACGCTCGTACTGGCCCTGCACCTTCGCGGCCTTGGCCTCGTACCGCTCGAGGATCTCCTGCTTGTGCGGCGGGGAGGTCACGTCCGAGATCGCCACCGTGGTGCCGGAGCGGGTCGCCCAGTGGAAGCCCGCCTCCTTCAGGGCGTCCAGGGTCGCCGCCACCTGCACCTTGGAATAGCGCTCGGCCAGATCGTTGACGATCTCGGAGAGCACCTTCTTGTCCACGGTGGTGTCGACGAAGGCGTAGTCGACCGGCAGGGTCTCGTTGAACAGCGCCCGGCCGAGGGAGGTCTCCAGCAGCAGGGGGCTGCCCGGCTCCCAGCCCTCAGGGGCGACCCAGCCCGCCGGCGGGACGATCGACGGGAACCGGATCCGGACCCGTGCCCGCAGATCGAGCTCCTTGGCGTCGAAGGCCATGATCGCCTCCGCCACCGAGCTGAAGGTCCGGCCCTCGCCCACCGGCCCCGATGACGACGAGGTCAGGTGGAACAGCCCGATGATCATGTCCTGGGTGGGCATGGTCACCGGCCGGCCGTCCGCCGGCTTGAGGATGTTGTTGCTGGACAGCATCAGGATCCGAGCCTCGGCCTGAGCCTCGGCCGACAGCGGCAGGTGCACCGCCATCTGGTCACCGTCGAAGTCCGCGTTGAAGGCGCTGCAGACCAGCGGGTGGATCTGGATCGCCTTGCCCTCGACCAGCTGCGGCTCGAACGCCTGGATACCCAACCGGTGCAGGGTAGGCGCACGGTTCAGCAGCACGGGGTGCTCGGAGATGACCTCCTCCAGCACGTCCCAGACGACCGGGCGCGCGCGCTCGACCATCCGCTTGGCGGACTTTATGTTCTGCGCGTGGTTGAGGTCCACCAGGCGCTTCATCACGAACGGCTTGAACAGCTCCAGCGCCATCTGCTTGGGCAGGCCGCACTGGTGCAGCTTCAGCTGCGGACCGACCACGATGACCGAGCGGCCGGAGTAGTCGACGCGCTTGCCGAGCAGGTTCTGGCGGAACCGGCCCTGCTTGCCCTTGAGCATGTCCGAGAGCGACTTCAGCGGGCGGTTGCCCGGACCGGTCACCGGCCGGCCGCGGCGGCCGTTGTCGAACAGCGCGTCGACGGCCTCCTGCAGCATCCGCTTCTCGTTGTTGACGATGATCTCCGGAGCGCCCGAGGTCGAGCAGCCGCTTGAGCCGGTTGTTCCGGTTGATCACCCGGCGGTAGAGGTCGTTCAGGTCGCTGGTGGCGAACCGGCCACCATCGAGCTGCACCATCGGGCGCAGGTCCGGCGGGATGACCGGGACGCAGTCCAGCACCATGCCCATCGGCGAGTTGCGCGTGGTGAGGAACGCCGAGACCACCTTGAGCCGCTTCAGGGCCCGGGTCTTGCGCTGGCCCTTACCGGTGCGGATGGTCTCGCGCAGGGAGGCGGCCTCGGCCTCCAGGTCGAAGGACTCCAGCCGCTTCTGGATCGCGGCTGCGCCCATCCCGCCGGAGAAGTACATGCCGAACCGGTCACGCATCTCGCGGTAGAGGATCTCGTCGCCCTCGAGGTCCTGGACCTTGAGGTTCCTGAACCGGTCCCAGACCTGCTGCAGGCGGTCGAGGTCGGCGTCCGCGCGCTTGCGCAGCTGCGCCATCTCGCGCTCGGCCGACTCCTTCACCTTCCGCCGGACGTCGCCCTTGGCGCCCTCGGCCTCGAGCTCGCCCAGGTCGGATTCGAGCCGCTTGGCCCGGTTCTCGATGTCGGAGTCGCGCCGGTTCTCGATCTCCTTCTTCTCCACCTCGATCTGCGCCTCGAGCGAGGGCAGGTCGCGGTGCCGGGACTCCTCGTCCACGAGAGTGATCATGTAGGCGGCGAAGTAGATGACCTTCTCCAGGTCCTTCGGCGCCAGGTCGAGCAGGTACCCCAGCCGGCTGGGCACACCCTTGAAGTACCAGATGTGGGTGACGGGTGCGGCCAGTTCGATGTGGCCCATCCGCTCGCGGCGAACCTTCGCCCGGGTGACCTCGACGCCGCACCGCTCGCAGATGATGCCCTTGAACCGGACGCGCTTGTACTTGCCGCAGTAGCACTCCCAGTCACGGGTCGGACCGAAGATCTTCTCGCAGAAGAGCCCGTCCTTCTCCGGCTTGAGGGTGCGGTAGTTGATGGTCTCCGGCTTCTTCACCTCGCCGTGCGACCACTGTCGGATGTCGTCCGCTGTGGCGAGGCCGATACGCAGCTCGTCGAAGAAGTTGACGTCCAGCAAGACGCTGCCTGCTTTCTCCTGGTGGTACTGATAACCGGATTACTCATGGCGCCGCTCAGGTTCCGGCTGCCGGGCGGAATCGCCGGGCAGCCGGAACCTGCCGCGCTCAGACCTCGTCGACGCTCAGCGCGCCCTCGTTCGGACGGCGGGACAGGTCGATGCCGAGTTCCTCCGCCGCGCGGAAGACGTCCTCGTCGGTCTCCCGCATCTCGATCGACATGCCGTCGCTGGAGAGCACCTCCACGTTCAGGCAGAGCGACTGCATCTCCTTGATCAGGACCTTGAAGGACTCCGGGATACCGGGCTCCGGGATGTTCTCGCCCTTGACGATCGCCTCGTAGACCTTGACCCGGCCCAGCACGTCGTCCGACTTGATGGTCAGCAACTCCTGCAGCGCGTAGGAGGCGCCGTAGGCCTCCAGGGCCCACACCTCCATCTCGCCGAAGCGCTGGCCGCCGAACTGTGCCTTACCGCCGAGCGGCTGCTGGGTGATCATCGAGTACGGGCCGGTCGAGCGGGCGTGGATCTTGTCGTCCACGAGGTGGTGGAGCTTCAGGATGTACATGTAGCCCACCGACACCGGCTCCGGGAACGGCTCCCCCGTCCGGCCGTCGAACAGCAACGTCTTGCCCGTCCCGTCGATCAGCCGGACCCCGTCCCGGGTGCGCCGGGTGGAGTCGAGCAGGCCCACGATCTCCCCCTCGCTCATGCCGTCGAACACCGGAGAGGCGACCCGTGTTCCCGGGTCGGCGGCCCGCGCGTACTCGGGCAGGCGGGAGGCCCATGCGGGCTCGCCGTCGACCTGCCAGCCACGAGAGGCCACCCAGCCGAGGTGGGTCTCCAGCACCTGGCCGACGTTCATCCGGCTGGGCACGCCGAGCGGGTTGAGCACGACGTCGACCGCGGTGCCGTCCTCGAGGAACGGCATGTCCTCGACGGGCAGGATCTTCGAGATCACGCCCTTGTTCCCGTGCCGGCCGGCGAGCTTGTCGCCGTCGGTGATCTTCCGCTTCTGGGCCACGTAGACCCGGACCAGCTGGTTGACGCCGGGCGGGAGCTCGTCGCCCTCCTCGCGGTCGAACACCTTGACGCCGATGACCGTGCCGGTCTCACCGTGCGGCACCTTGAGCGAGGTGTCCCGCACCTCCCGGGCCTTCTCACCGAAGATCGCGCGCAGCAGGCGCTCCTCCGGGGTCAGCTCGGTCTCGCCCTTGGGCGTCACCTTGCCGACCAGGATGTCGCCGGCCACGACCTCGGCACCGATCCGGATGATGCCCCGCTCGTCCAGGTCGGCCAGCACGTCCTCGGCCACGTTCGGGATGTCGCGGGTGATCTCCTCCGGGCCCAGCTTGGTGTCCCGGGCGTCGACCTCGTGCTCCTCGATGTGGATCGAGGAGAGCACGTCGTCCTGCACCAGGCGCTGGGAGAGGATGATCGCGTCCTCGTAGTTGTGCCCCTCCCAGGACATGAAGGCGACCAGGAGGTTCTTGCCGAGCGCCATCTCGCCGGTGTCGGTGGACGGGCCGTCCGCGATCACGGAGTTGACCTCGAGCCGGTCGCCCTCGTCCACGAGCACCCGCTGGTTGTACGAGGTGCCCTGGTTGGAGCGGCGGAACTTGGCGATCCGGTAGGTGGTGTGGGTGCCGTCGTCGTTCATCACGGTCACCGCGTCGGCGGAGACCTCGCTGACCACGCCGGCCTTGTCGGCCACCACGACGTCCCCGGCGTCGACCGCGGCGCGCAGTTCCATGCCGGTGCCCACCAACGGAGCCTCGGCCCGGACCAGCGGCACGGCCTGGCGCTGCATGTTCGAGCCCATCAGGGCGCGGTTGGCGTCGTCGTGCTCGAGGAACGGGATCATCGCGGTCGCGACCGAGACCATCTGCCGGGCCGAGACGTCCATGTAGTCGACGTCGTTGGCCGGCACCAGTTCCATCTCGCCGCCCTTGCGGCGGACCAGGACGCTGTCCTCGGCGAACAGCCCGTCCGCCTTCAGCGGGGCGTTCGCCTGCGCGATGACGTGCTCGTCCTCCTCATCAGCGGTCAGGTAGTGGATCTGGTCGGTGACCCGGCCACCCGTGACCTCGCGGTACGGGGTCTCGACGAAACCGAACGGGTTGACCCGCGCGTACGAGGACAGCGAGCCGATCAGGCCGATGTTCGGCCCTTCCGGCGTCTCGATCGGGCACATCCGGCCGTAGTGGCTAGGGTGCACGTCCCGGACCTCCATGCCGGCCCGCTCACGCGACAGGCCACCGGGGCCCAGCGCGGACAACCGGCGCTTGTGCGTCAGGCCGGCCAGCGGGTTGGTCTGGTCCATGAACTGGGACAGCTGCGAGGTGCCGAAGAACTCCTTGATCGACGCCACCACGGGGCGGATGTTGATCAGGGTCTGCGGCGTGATGGCCTCGACGTCCTGCGTGGTCATTCGCTCCCGAACGACCCGCTCCATCCGGGACAGCCCGGTGCGGACCTGGTTCTGGATCAGCTCACCCACGGTGCGCAGGCGACGGTTGCCGAAGTGGTCGATGTCGTCCACCTCGACCCGGACCTCGACGTCCTCGCCGCCCCGCTTGCCGGGCATGCCCGCGCCACCGGCGTGCAGCGTGACCAGGAACCGGATGGTCGCCACGACGTCCTCGGTGGTGAGCGTGCCGGCGGTCAGCGGCTGCTCCAGCCCGAGCTTCTTGTTGATCTTGTACCGGCCGACCTTGGCCAGGTCGTAGCGCTTGGGGTTGAAGTAGAGGTTGTCCAGCAGCGTCTGCGCGGCCTCGCGCGTCGGCGGCTCACCCGGGCGCAGCTTGCGGTAGATGTCGAGCAGCGCCTCGTCCTGGCCCGAGGTGTGGTCCTTCTCCAGGGTGGCGCGCAACGACTCGACGTCGCCGAACTCCTCGAGGATCTGCGCCTCGGACCAGCCGAGCGCCTTCAGCAGTACGGTCACCGACTGCTTGCGCTTGCGGTCGATGCGGACACCGACCATGTCGCGCTTGTCGATCTCGAACTCCAGCCACGCACCGCGCGACGGGATGATCTTGGAGGTGTAGACGTCTTTGTCCGAGGTCTTGTCCGCAGAGCGCTCGAAATACACGCCGGGCGACCGGACCAGCTGGGAGACAACCACCCGCTCAGTGCCGTTGATCACGAACGTGCCGCGGTCGGTCATCAGCGGGAAGTCCCCCATGAAGACCGTCTGGCTCTTGATCTCACCGGTCGTGGTGTTCATGAACTCGGCCGTCACGAAGAGCGGGGCCGAGAAGGTCATGTCCCGCTCCTTGCACTCGTCGATCGAGTACTTGGGCGGTTCGAACCGGTGGTCCCGGAAAGAAAGGGACATCGACCCCGAGAAGTCCTCGATCGGGGAGATCTCCTCGAAGATCTCCTCCAGACCGGAGGTGGTCGGGACGTCTTGCCGATCATCGTCCAGTGCGGCCGCGACTCGCGCCTGCCACTTGCTGTTACCGAGGAGCCAGTCGAAGCTCTCGGTCTGCAGCGCGAGGAGGTTGGGAACCTCTAGCGGCTCACGAATTTTGGCAAAGGAGATCCGGCCAGATGCCGTACGGGTGGGGGAACCATTGAGGGACGCGGTGCGCGAGGCAGCCAAGAGGGGTCCTTCCACGGGCCTGCGAGCGTTACGGGCGCACGCCGAGTACCCCGCGGCAAGTCCACGGGTAGAGGCACAAGGCAGCGCAAAGCGTCAGGGTACCCTCAGCAGGCACGTATGTCCAGTCGCCACTCAGGCGGCGCTCCCAGGACCATCCGATCGGCGGTCACACCAGGAACTTCGCGCGGCGTACCGGTTCGCAGAACCATCTTGAGGATGACTGTCAGTTCGGCGCACGTCAAGAGATCCAGCCCCCGCCGCAGCAGCACGGCGTGTCGCGGGTGGCGGTGACCCCACTCCTTCAGCGTGCTGAACCGGGACTTTAGTCCCGCACTACGCATGGTGATTGTGGTGTGCACGACGACGGGCGGCCAAGCCGGAAGGCTCGACCGCCCGTCACCGTCGGGCCGCGCAGCCCGGCTCACGGTCACGCCGTGCAGCCAGGACCGGCGCCCCGGTCAGCGCGCTACTTCAAGGACACCGTCGCGCCGGCGCCCTCCAGGGCAGCCTTGGCCTTGTCCGCGGCCTCCTTGTTGACCTTCTCCAGGACCGGCTTGGGAGCGCCGTCCACGAGATCCTTGGCCTCCTTCAGACCCAGCCCCGAGACGACCTCGCGGACGACCTTGATGACCTGGATCTTCTTCTCGCCGGCAGCCTCGAGGACGACGTCGAACTCGTCCTTCTCCTCCTCGGCGGGAGCCTCGGCGACGGGACCACCGGCCGCGGCCACGGCGACCGGCGCAGCAGCGGTGACCTCGAAGGTCTCCTCGAACTTCTTCACGAACTCCGACAGCTCGATCAGCGTCATCTCCTTGAACGCGTCGAGCAGCTCGTCGGTGCTGAGCTTCGCCATGATGGCGGTTTCCTTCCTTGCGGTCGTTGCGCCGGCGGACCCGCCCGCGCCTGGGGTGGGTGTCAGCCCTCGCTGCTGGTGGCCTCGGCAGGGGCTGCCTCAGCCTCGGCAACCTCGGCAGGGGCTGCCTCTGCGGCCGGCGCCTCGACGGCACCAGCCTCGCTCTCCCGCTTCTGGCGCAGCGCCTCGATGGTGCGGGCGGCCTGCGCCAGGGGCGCGGCGAACAGGTACACGGCGTTGTTCAGCGACGCCTTCATCGCGCCGGCCAGCTTGGCCAGCAGCACCTCGCGGGACTCCAGGTCCGCGAGCTTGCGGATCTCGTCGGCGGACAGCGCCTTGCCGTCGAGGACTCCGCTCTTGATCACCAGTGCGGGGTTGGTCCGGGCGAAGTCACGCAGCCCCTTGGCGGCCTCTACCGGGTCGCCGGTGACGAACGCGATGGCCGAGGGCCCGGTCAGCTGACCGTCGAACGCGGCCACCCCGGCTTCCCTGGCAGCGATCGCGGTCAGCGTGTTCTTCACCACGGCATACGTGGCGGTGGCGGCGATGCTCTTCCTCAGCGCCGTCATCTGCGCCACGGTCAGCCCGCGGTACTCGGTCAGCACGGCGGCGTGGGAGGCACGGAAGCGCTCCGTGATCTCGGCGACCGTGGCTGCCTTGTCGGGCCTCGCCATGGCCCTCCTTCCTGGGCGTGGAGCCGGGAGCCCGGCACCGGATGGTCGTGCGGTGGTGCCGGGTTGTCCGGCCCCGAACGAACGAAACGCCCCGGCGCAGTGCGCACGGGGCGTGCAGGTACCAGCAGGTACCAGGCTCGCGAGGGCCCCGCGGAGCGGGACCTTCCGTTTCACACCTGCGCGGGTCGCCCGCTGTGCGGGGCCTTCGGCCACCCTGGCGGGTGGCGACCGGCGGTCTTCGGCAGCAGTCAGATTACGTGATGTGCCCCGCCCGCTCCAAATCGCGGACGGGGCACATCACCAGGTCAGGCCCCGCTGCTCAGCCCTCGGCCTCATCGGACTCGAGGTTGCGGGTCTTGTTCACGTCCACCGGTATGCCCGGGCCCATCGTGGTCGTGATGGTGGCCTTCTTCAGGTACCGGCCCTTGGCTGCGGACGGCTTGAGCCGGAGCACCTCGTCCAGGGCGGCCGCGTAGTTCTGCACCAGGGCGGAGTCCTCGAACGACGACTTGCCGATGATGAAGTGCAGGTTGGCGTGCTTGTCGACGCGGAACTCGATCTTGCCGCCCTTGATCTCCACGACAGCCTTCGCGACGTCCATGGTCACGGTGCCGGTCTTCGGATTCGGCATCAGACCGCGCGGGCCGAGGATCTTGCCCAGCCGGCCCACCTTGCCCATCAGGTCGGGCGTGGCCACGACGGAGTCGAAATCCAGCCAGCCGCCCTGGATCCGCTCGATCAGCTCGTCGGTGCCGACGTAGTCGGCGCCCGCGGCCTCGGCCTGCGCGGCGCGGTCACCAGAGGCGAAGACCAGGACCCGGGCGGTCTTGCCGGTGCCGTTCGGCAGGTTCACGGTGCCACGGACCATCTGGTCGGCCTTGCGGGGGTCGACCCCGAGCCGCAGGGCGACCTCGACGGTCGCGTCGTACTTCGTCGTCGACGTCTGCTTGGCCAGCCTGATGGCGGCCAGCGGGCTGTAGGCGGTGTCGCTGTCCACCTTCTCGGCGGCGGCGCGATATGCCTTGCTGCGCTTCACTTCTGCTCCTGGTGATCTGGAGTCGTGGTCATCGGGCCGGCGCCGACCCTGCCACTACGGATTGTCGAACAGTGCAACGCTCAGCCTTCGACGGTGATGCCCATCGAGCGGGCGGTACCGGCGATGATCCGGGCCGCGTGCTCGACGTCGTTGGCGTTGAGGTCTTCCATCTTGGTCCGGGCGATCTCCTGCACCTGGGCGGCGGTCAGCCGGCCGACCTTGGTCTTCTGCGGCTCGCCGGAGCCCTTGGGGACGCCCGCGGCCTTCTTGATCAGCTCGGAGGCCGGCGGGGTCTTGGTGATGAAGGTGAAGGAGCGGTCCTCGAAGACCGTGATCTCCACCGGGATCACCGAGCCGCGCTGGGCCTCGGTCTGGGCGTTGTACGCCCGGCAGAACTCCATGATGTTGACGCCGTGCTGGCCCAGCGCAGGGCCGATCGGCGGCGCCGGCGTCGCCTGGCCGGCGTTGATCTGCAGCTTGATGACCGCTGCGATCTTCTTCTTCTTGGGGGGCATGGTCCGGGTCCTTCGTTTCTGGTTTCGTTGCTGCTCAGCGGCGGTCGCCACCGAGCCGTTCGGGACGGTTGGGCTCTCGTGTCCGGCTGGCTCCCCGGCTCAGATCTTGGCGACCTGGTTGAAGGACAGCTCCACCGGGGTCTCGCGGCCGAAGATCGACACCAGAACCTTGAGCTTCTGCGCGTCCGGGTTGATCTCGGAGATGGTCGCGGGCAGGGTCTCGAACGGGCCTTCCATCACAGTCACCGACTGCCCGACCTCGAAGTCGATCACGCGCACCTCAGCCGGCTTGGCCTTGGCCTCGGACGGCTGCAACATCGGCGCCAGCATGGAGAAGACCTCGTCCAGGCTGAGCGGCACGGGCTGGTGGGTGTGCCCGACGAAGCCGGTCACGCCGGGGGTGTGCCGGACGGCGCCCCAGGACTCGTCGGTCAGCTCCATCCGGACCAGGACGTAGCCCGGGATGCGGACCCTGCGGACCAGCTTGCGCTGGCCGTTCTTGATCTCGGTGATCTCCTCCATGGGGACCTCGACCTGGAAGATGAAGTCCTCCATGTTGAGGCTGGAGATCCGGTTCTCCAGGTTCGCCTTCACCCGGTTCTCATAGCCGGCGTAGGAGTGGATCACGTACCAGTCCCCCGCCGCGCGGCGCAGCTGGGCGCGGAACTCGGCAGCCGGATCCTCGACGTCCGCGGCAGCCGGCTCGCCCGCGGGCGCGGCAGCGGCCTCGGGCTCGGGCTCGGGCTCGGCGGCAGGCTCTGCCGGCTCTGACTCGGGTTCTGCCTCCGGTTCTGCCTCCGGTTCTGCCTCCGGCTCAGCCTCTGCCTCGGGTTCGACATCGGGTTCGGCCACGGATTCGACATCGGGCTCGACATCGACGCCCGCCTCGACATCGGCGGCGGGCTCGACGTCGGCGCCGTCCTGCGCCTCCACCTCGGTAGAGGCGTCCTCGGCCTCCGCGCCGACGCGCTGCAGGCTGTCGTTCAGGTCCTGATCGGACACGCTGTCGTCCTACTTCCTTGGAGCTGGGGTTCTGCGTGCGGAGCGGGTGATGACGGGTTCACCCGCCGAAGACCCACAGCACGAGCTTGCCGAAGCCGTAGTCCAGCAGCCCGGTGAACGACATCACCGCAAGCACGAAGACCAGCACCACGCTCGTGTAGGTCAACAACTCGTTACGGGTGGGCCGGACCACCTTCTTCAGCTCCGAGACCACCTGCCGGACGAACAGGCGGACGCGGCCGAAGCCGCTGACTGCGGACCGGCGGCTGGTCGTCGCTGACGATGTGGTCACTGTCTCACCTGGTTGTACTCGGCTGTCGAACTCGGCTTGTCGAACTCGGCTTGTCGTACTCGGCTGTCGTACTCGCGGGTTGTGCTCTGCCGAGCAGGGCAGGAGGGACTCGAACCCCCAACCACCGGTTTTGGAGACCGGAGCGCTGCCAGTTGCGCCACTGCCCTAGGAGGTCACCGGGGGTCACGCAGGCCGCCTGACGGGCAGGCGACAGCATGGCAGTTGGCAACCACCGCACGAGAGTGTACGCATCCGGGACGGCCGACGTCGAAACGGCGGCGTGCCGCAACTCACCCCGCGCCGGGCGCCGGAACTCGCTGCACCGGCGGTCGCAGTCAGTGACAGGATGTCCGCGTGACCGATCAGACAATCGCATCGCAGCCGGCCGCCGGGCAGCCACGGTCCGCGGCGGCCGAGCGGCCCCGGGTGTCCCGGCGGATCGGCGGAATCGCCGAGTCCGCCACGCTCGCAGTGGACGCCAAGGCCAAGGCCCTCAAGGCGGCCGGCCGGCCGGTGATCGGGTTCGGCGCGGGCGAGCCGGACTTCCCCACGCCGGGGTACATCGTCGAAGCGGCCGTGGCCGCCTGCGCGAACCCGGCCAACCACCGGTACACCCCGGCGGCCGGGCTGCCGGACCTGCGGGCCGGCGTGGCCGCCAAGACCGCCCGTGACTCGGGCTACCAGGTCGCGGCCGAGCAGGTGCTGATCACCAACGGCGGCAAGCAGGCCGTCTACCAGGCGTTCGCCACGCTGATCGACCCGGGCGACGAGGTGCTGCTCCCGGCCCCCTACTGGACCACGTATCCCGAGGCCATCCGGCTCGCCGGTGGCGTACCGGTCGAGGTCTTCGCCGGCGAGGACCAGGGATACCTGGTCTCCCTCGATCAGCTCGAGGCTGCCAGGACCGAGCGGACCAAGGCGCTGCTGTTCTGCTCTCCGTCGAATCCGACGGGTGCGGTCTACCCGGCCGAGCAGGTGCGGGCCATCGGCGAGTGGGCGCTCGAGCACGGCGTCTGGGTGATCACCGACGAGATCTACGAGCACCTGGTCTATGACGGCGCGCGGGCGGCCTCGATGCCGGTCGAGGTGCCCGACCTCGCGGGGACCTGCGTGGTGCTCAACGGCGTGGCGAAGACCTACGCCATGACGGGGTGGCGGGTCGGCTGGATGATCGGCCCCAGGGACGTCGTGGCCGCGGCGGCGAACCTCCAGTCGCACCTGTCCAGCAACGTGGCCAACGTGTCGCAGCGGGCAGCGCTGGCCGCGGTGACAGGGGACCTGTCGGCGGTGGCCGAGATGCGCTCGGCGTTCGACCGGCGCCGGCGGACGATCGTGTCGATGCTGAACGAGATCCCCGGCGTGTTCTGCCCGATGCCCCAGGGCGCCTTCTACGCCTACCCCTCGGTGCGCGCCGTCCTCGGCCGGTCCATCCGGGGCCGCACCCCGCAGACGTCGGCGGAGCTGGCGGCGCTGATCCTCGAGGAGGCCGAGGTGGCCGTGGTGCCGGGTGAGGCTTTCGGGCCGAGCGGCTACCTGCGGCTGTCCTACGCCCTGGGGGACGCGGATCTGACAGAAGGGGTCGGCCGGATCCAGCGGCTGCTCGCCGAGGCCCGGTAGCCGGCTGAACAGCAGCTACCGGAAGCCCACGCGGGAACGGTGGCCTGCTCGGGCCTCGTCGCGCAGCCCGAGCAGCGCGAGTGCGCCGTCCATGCTGTCCACCACGGGCAGGCACCGCAGGAACGGGGTCCACTGCCGCAGGTCGGCCTGCCAGGCCTGAATCCACTCTGCGAGGGACTCCGGCCAACCCTCGCGGTGCGTGCCGCGGGCCGCCGCCAGCGAGCGCAGCGCCCGCGAGCGCGCGCCGGCGGTCCGCCAGCGGGTGATCGGGTCCCCGTCGCGCGCTGAGGCCAGCCGGCTCTCGGTCACGTCGAGCAACCGCCGCCGGGCGTCCAGCCGCTCGGCCCAGAAAGCCGGGTCCCGCGCGACGTCGAGCGGCAGCCCGCGGTGCAGGACCTCCATCAGACCCTCCCCCAGGAGGTCGCCGAACTCCTCGAACCGGGCCCGGTTCGGGTCCAGGAACGGGTCGTACGGCAGCTGCCAGAGGTCGCCGACGTAGGCCAGCTGGCCGCTGAGGATCAGCGGGAGGAGGAACAACCAGTCCTCGTTGTAGACCGCCGGGAAGAACGGCAGGGCGTCCAGGCAGCGCAGGCCGAGCATGGCATCGCTGATGAAGGTGTCCTGGAAGGCGCCGCCGAGTCGGCGGCCGTGGCAGACCACGGAGTTGTCCGGGAAGCTCGGGAACGCCCACCCGGCGGCCGAGTACGCGCGGTAGGGATCGTGCAACAGGCCCGCCGTCCGGTCCAGTTCCAGCCGGCCGACGCCGCGGACGTCGTCATTGAGCAGGAGCACCCGCTGCCAGCCCATCAGCCGGGCGAGGATCAGCCCCACGTTCCGCTTGACGTTGGCGTCGTGCCGCCGCTCCAGCCGGTGCGTCCGACCCTGCGGGTGGTCGTCCGTGCGCATGCTGGTCTGGGGTATCCGGTATCCGGGTGCCAGGTCGCAGGCCACGACAGGTACCTCGGGCGCGGCGAGCCTGGCTACCTGCGCGGCCTCGCGGGCCCGTACCCGCCCGCTGCACAGGAGGACGAGCCGGGCTCCGGCCAGTGCGGCCACCGTGGCCGCGTGCCGTAGCCCGCCGGCGGGACGGAAGGCCGGGACCACGACCGCGTCGAAGCCGGGACCCGTTCGGCACCAGGCCGAATGCGCCTGCCAGAGCAGGTGGCGATGGGACTCGCGGTGGACCGGGGAGACGACCGCTCGTGATGGCTCGGCGCGCGGGGAGAGGGAGCGCGCAGGGGGCAGCGGACGTGAAGACACAGGCGCGCCCTCCCCCGTACGACGTCCTCGCCAGCATTCTGGCACAGCGGCGCCGGGTCACCGAGGTCGCGCGCAGCACGCCAGACACGGCCTGGACGGGGACTGTCAGGCCGGGACGGTGGCGTCCTGCCGGGACGCGGGCGCCCGCCCTGCCCGCCAGTTCCGCATCCGCGGGAGCAGGCGTTCGGGCTGGGGTTCGGTGCCGACCAGGCCGAGGACCTTGAGCGCATCGCCGACCTGCGATACCCGCGGGGCGGACGCCAGCGCCCGCCGCCAGGCCGTCGCGTCCGCCTGCCACAGGGTCATGTAGTCGGACAGGATCCTCGGAGTGCAGAACGAGCGGGCCTCGTCGGCCGAGTCCAGGCAGGCGAGGATCCGGGCCGTCTCGTCGCCCGGACGCGCGCGCGCCGCCTCGCGGATCTGCCGCACGAACCGGGACCGCACATTCAGGACGTCACGCCAGTAGCCGGCCGTGGCCAGCGTGCTGACCGGCAGCCTCAGGTGCACATGCCGGTAGAGACCCTCGGCGAGGGTGTCCCCGAACTCCTGGCGATTGGCCCGCTCGGGATCGGCGAAGGGGTCGTACCGCAGCTGCTTCAACGGCCCCGCGATGGCGACCCGTCCCGCGCGGATCAGGAACCACAGGAAGAGCCAGTCCTCGTTGTACAGCCCCGGGAAGTGCGGCATCCGCGCGGGCCCCTGCACGCCGAGGGCACCGGCCCCGATGAAGGTCGACTGTCTGCCGCCGACCTCTCGATGGGCGTGGCAGACCACCGAGTTGTCGGGAAAGTCGTCGAACGTCCAGCCGACCGCGCAGGCGCGCCGGGGATGCGCCCCGAAACCGTCCTCCAGCAGCGCCAGCTGCCGACGGCCGAACCCGTGCACGTCGTCGTCCAGGAACAGCACGCGGTTCCAGCCCATCATCGTGGCCAGGGCCAGCCCGGTGTTGCGCTTGGCGCTGGTGTCCACGCAGCGGTGCTCCTGCGGACGGGCGACCTGGTCGGCGCTGAAGTCCAGTCCCAGTGGCTGGTAGACGGCCGGGAACTGCACGACCGTCACCCGGTCCCGGGGCAGGCGCCGGACCGCGATCCGGCCGGCCTCGCGGGCGTCCGTCTCCTTGCTGGCCAGGACCACGAGGTTGGCGTCCGCCCGGCGGGCCACCTCGACCGCTTGGCCGAGGTGCTCGGCGGGTCGCGCGGCCGGGACCACGACGGCGTCGAGCGTCCCGGGGGACGGCCTCGTGGTCGTGCCCGCGAGACTGGGCAGAAGGCCGCGGTGCGACCCGATGTGCAGCGCATCGGCGACCGCGGGCTCAGCTGCCCGGGTCGGCCGGACGTTCACCCAACTCACGGAAGCATCAGGCCCCTCCGGAGCATCAGGCCCCTCCGGCGCTGCGCGCGCAGACGGTGCCGGTGGATGGCCCTACCAGCGGCCACGGTGCGCCTCCTGACAACGGAACGGGCTCGGGTGCCTGCCGGCGCCGAGCGCGCGGACTACCCAGAGGTCCGGACAATGTGGAATTCACGCGACAGATCCGGGGTGACGGTGTCGGCACCACGCGGGCTGAGCAGGATCGGGACCCGCATCAGCAGCCAGAAGTCCGCGCCACGGAAGGTCCCCTCCAGGTACTGCTCGTTCCGCGTCCGCAGGTTCACGTCGGTCATGGCCCGGACCACGCCGTAAGTGCCCCGGCTGAAGATCCCCGAGCAGATGGTCACCGTTGCGGCCAGGTTCATCGGGTTGGCCTGGCGCACCAGCACGCCGAGGTCGTACTCGAGTTGGGGGTACCCGTGCTCGAGCACGCGCTCGTCGGTCTCGGGGTCGCGCAGGAAGGTCGGCCCGTAGACGTCCTCGCCGGATCCGAGCCGGGACGGCGCGCCCCGCTCGTCGGTGCTGACCACGAACTCGGAGTCGTACTCCGGGTCGCCGCCCTCGGGCAGCCGGGCCCCGATCGGAAGATCCAGCCGTCGCACGTACCAGGCCAGCGGCGACGACGGCCCCTTCATCAGCATGGAGTCGGCGCCACCGAGCAGGACCACGTGCCCGGTCAGGTCGTCCCGCTCGAGCCGGTCGTGGGTGAGGAAGCGGACGTCGCTGGTCGGATTCGCCGCCCGGACGTGGCCGAACAGTTCGGTGACCGCATCCATGTCCGCCTGCCTGAGCGCCGCCATGAAGTTGGGGTGCCAGCGGTCGGCGTAGTCCAGCTTGGCCAGGACGTCCTCGAACATCGGGGTACCGGCGATGCGGATCGGCATGCCGTCGGAGAACCGCCAGAAGGAACCGAGCCGGTCGTCCGCCACAGGGTCGGACTCCTCGACTGTCCGCGCCGGCGGCCGGGCGCTCGTGCGCAGGGCGAGCAGCTCCTCCTCCAGCCCCTCCGGCGGCGCAGCGTCGGAGCCGAACACCCGTGCGTACTCCCGCAGCCAGCGATTCGACGGGGTCGACTTGCCACTCTCCCAGGCCGAGATCGAAGCGGGGCTCAGCGACCGATCATTACTCAACGCAAATCCAAGATCACGTTGAGTCATGTCGCGCGACTCGCGCAGGTCCCGGAGACGACGACCGAGGGAGGCGTCCTCAGCAGGCAGCGCAGTCATGGGACACCTCCCAGGACAGGCAAGCACAGGAACGACAACCAGATCTCGGCCGTCGACTGACAACAGCTTGTTTCAGTGTAGCGCGGCCCGAAACCAAGCAGACCGGACTTCCGGGCCTAACCGCGCGCAGACCATAGCGCTGAAGTGCAGAGATAGGCAACGCGCAACGGCGTGTTCGGTCTCTCCGGATGACCTGGGCATCACCTGTGCGGGCCACCAGGACTCCCCGTGACCATCTCGTCACTGAAATTGCCGTTGTCCAGTCTCACTCGATCGCAGTAACCTGATTACGCTAGAACGATCTGATATCAACTGAAAACTCTGATCCTTCAGAGGCTCTTGAACGTCCCGGGAGCCCCAGGCATCGTCGCAGTGCCGCGGTCGATGCGCCCGCCACGCGGATCCCGGCCCGGATCTGCGAGGACCCGCAGACGGGCCACCTTCGCCAGACGTAATCCAGCCCGAAACGGGGCACATGTCCTGTCAGGGCACCCCGCCCGAACCCGGGCGCCTGGAGGAAGGGTTCCAGCATGTTCACCGACATGTTCGTCCACGCCACCCAGGTCTTGAGTACGACGTCTGCTCCGGCGGCCTCCACCGCCGAGGGATCGCAGACCAGCCCGCTCACCATCCTGCTCGTGGTCGCCGTATTCATCCTGCTGGTCGCGGCCGGCGTGTTGCGGACCGCCCTCGGCACCGCCGCCAAGCTCGCTGAGGTGGTCTCCGCGCTGGGCAAGGCAGCGGCGGTGGCCGCCGGCAAGGCCGTCCTGGTCTTCGGGGTCGTCATCGTGGTGGTCTTCGTCTACGAACTGCTGCAGGCCCGCGGCAGCGCCTGACCGGGCCCGGTGCCGGCCCCCGCTCGGCCGGCACCGGACGCCTGGCCGGGGCCACCAGCCGGGACTGCGGCTGGCAGACTCGGTGCATGCATCGCCCGGTGGACCTGCTGCCGAAGGCTCACCTGCACCTGCACTTCACCGGCTCGATGCGCCCGTCCACGCTGAAAGACCTGGCCGGTAAGCACGGCATCCGGCTGCCGGAGTCGCTGCGCGAGCAGCACTTGCTGAGACTCACCCCCGACGAGCGAGGCTGGTTCCGCTTCCAGCGCCTGTACGACGCGGCCCGGGCCTGCGTCCGCGATGCGGAGGACATGCGCCGGATCGTCCTGGAGGCCGCGCAGGACGACGCCGCCGAGGGCTCCGGATGGCTCGAGATCCAGGTCGATCCCACCTCCTACGCCCCGTTCGTCGGCGGGCTGACCCCGGCCCTGGAGATCGTGCTGGACGCCGCCCGGGAAGCCGGCCGCACCACGACCTGCCAGGTGGCGATCGTCGTCGCGGCCAGCAGGATCCGGCACCCGCTGGACGCCCGCACCCTGGCCCGGCTCGCAGCCCGCTACGCCGGCGAGGGTCCCGGCACGGTGGTCGGCTTCGGTCTGAGCAACGACGAGCGCCGGGGTACCACCGACGACTTCGCGGCGGCGTTCCGGATCGCGGCCCGAGCCGGGCTGGCCAGCCTTCCGCACAGCGGTGAGCTGCTGGGCCCGGAGCACATCCGCACCACCGTGCAGACGCTGGGCCCGCATCGGCTCGGCCACGGGGTCCGCAGCGCGGAGGACCCCGAGCTGCTCTCCCGCCTGGTCGAGGAGGGCATCGGCCTGGAGGTCTGCCCGACCAGCAACGTCGCGCTGGGGGTGTACCCCTCGCTGCGGCACGTCCCGCTGCGCAGTCTGATCGATGCCGGGGCCCGGCTGGCCCTGGGCGCCGACGACCCCCTGCTCTTCGGCCCGCGGCTGGCCGCGCAGTACCAGGCCGCGCGGGACGTGCACGGGCTGGACGACGGCGCGCTGGCCGGTCTGGCCCGGGCCTCGATCGAGGTCTCCCTCGCCCCGGCAGCGACCCGGCGGGCCATGCTGGACGCGGTCGACCGCTGGCTGACCGCGACGTGATCCCGGCCGTGCCCGGCACCCGCCGGCGATGAGGGATTTCCCGCACCCCGGCGATCCCGGGCGCGAGTACACCCGACTGCTGATCGTGCTCGCACCGCTGGCCGCGTTCGGGCCGATCTCGATGGACGTCTACCTGCCGGCGCTGCCGGACATGGCGCGGGACCTGCACGCCGGGGACGCCGCAGCGCAGCTGACCGTGTCGGCGTGCCTGGTCGGGCTGGCAGCCGGCCAACTGCTGGTCGGTTCGCTCAGCGACCGCTTCGGCAGACGCCTCCCGGTCCTGCTCGGGGTGGCGGCGTTCGTCCTGCTTTCGCTGGCCTGCGCCCTGGCACCGAGCGTCGGCTCGCTGATCGGGTTGCGGATGCTGCAAGGGGTGGCCGGTGCCGCCGGGATCGTGATCAGCCGGGCCGTCGTCCGGGACCGCTTCGAGGGCGTGGCCATGGCCCGGGCCTTCTCGCTGCTGGCTCTGACCGCCGGGGTGGCGCCCGTGGTCGCCCCGCTGCTGGGTGGGCAGCTGGCCCGGGCGTTCCCGTGGCGGGGACAGTTCGTGGCGCTGGCCGTGATCGGGCTGGCGATCCTCGCCCTGGGGATGCTCGGGCTGCCCGAGACGCTGGCCGTCCGCGATCGCCACACCGGCGGCCTCGCGGCCACGCTGCGGGCCTTCCGGCCAGTCCTGACGGACCGGATCTTCACCGGCCACGCGGCGGTGCTGTCCCTCGGCATGAGCGGGCTCTTCGTGTACCTGGCGAGCAGCTCGCTGGTGCTCCAGAACGGCTTCGGGCTCAGCCCTGCGGCCTTCTCGGCGGTCTTCGCCGCCAACGCGGCGGGCATCATCATGGCGGGGAGGGTGAACGCCTCGGTGGTGGGGCGGTTCGGCCCGCTGCGGATGCTCGCCGTAGGCATCGTCGCGCCGCTGCTGGCCGCGGTCTGGCTGACCGTGGCGTCGGTGGCCGGCTGGGGGTTGTGGAGCCTGCTGCCGGGACTGTTCGTCGTGATCGCCGGGACCGGCCTGATCGTGCCGAACGCCACCGCCCTGGCACTGGCACGGCACGGGCGCCGAGCCGGGACGGCCTCCGCGGTGCTCGGCCTGCTGCAGTTCCTCACCGGTGCCGCGCTGGCACCGATCGCCAGCATCGGCGGCACGAGCGCGATCTCGATGAGCGTGGCGATCACCACTGTTCTGGCGGCCGCCCTCGCGGTCTACGTCGGCGTTGCCCGAAGGCAAGGGCCCGACAGCTGACCCGGGCTGCCCCCGGTCACGGGCAGGCGAGAACCCCTACAGCCGGCAGCCGACCAGCACCGGCTCCGGCATCAGCTCCACGCCGAACGCGGCCCGAACCCCGTCGCGCACCTCGCGGGCGAGCCGCAGCAGATCCTCCGCCCGGGCGTCACCCCGGTTCGTCAGGGCCAGGGTGTGCTTGGTGGACAGCGCGGCCGGACCCGGCAGCCCGAAGCCCCGGCCGAAGCCCGCATGCTCGATCAACCACGCCGCACTGAGCTTGACCAGGCCGTCGGCGGTCGGCCAGCGCGGAGCCTCGTCCGGCAGCTGGGACGCGCTGTCCACGTCCAGGACCGGATTGGTGAAGAACGAGCCCGCGCTCCAGGTGTCGTGATCGTCCAGGTCGAGAACCATCCCCTTGCCCCGCCGCAGTTCCAGCACCGCCTCGCGGACAGCGGCCGGCGGGACCCGGCCACCGACCTCGACGCCGAGCGTGCGGGCCAGCTCGGCGTACCGGATCGGCACGGAGCGGTCGGACACGGCCAGCCGGAACGTCACCTCGAGGACGACGAAGCGCGGCGCCCCGGCCAGCCTCTCCTCGCGCAGCCGGGACCTGCGGTAGCCGAACTCGCAGTCCGCGTTGGCCAGCGTGCGGACCCTCCCCTGCTGCCGATCCCAGGTGCGGACGGTGACGACGGTCTCAGCGACCTCCTGGCCGTACGCGCCGACGTTCTGCAGCGGCGTGGCACCGGTCGATCCGGGGATCCCGGACAGCCCTTCGACCCCGACCCAGCCGCGCTCGACGGCGGCGGCCACGAAACCGTCCCACTCCTCGCCCGCCGCGACCCGGACCGTGGCGCCGGAGCGGCTGTCCACGTCCTCCAGCTGCACGCCGCTGGTAGCGATGTGGATCACGGTTCCCTGGAAGCCCGCGTCGCTGACCAGCAGGTTCGAGCCGCCGCCCAGGATCAGGACGGGCTCCGCCACGGCGTCCGCCGCGCTGACGGCATCGATCACGGCGTCGCTCGTGGTGGCGACCACATACCTGGACGCCAGGCCACCGACCCGGAAGGTCGTGACATCACTGAGGTGCACGCTGCCAGCACCTGCCGGGTCTGACCGGTCACCGTGCAGGCTGGTTGACGGCGTGGCCGAAGACGTATCGGTCACGGCCCCCACGCTAACCGTCACTGCGCCGACACGCGGAATCGGACGCGCCGTAGGGGCCCGGGTAACGCCGGCTGTGAGCAGCGTGACGGCCACCGCGACGAGCACGCCCAGTTGGGCGTGCAGCGTGCCGACCCGGTCGCCGAGCAGCCCGAGCAGGGGCGGCCCGGCCAGGAACGCCGTGTACCCGATCGACGCCACCACGCTGATCCGCGCGGCCGCGCGGACGGGGTCGTCCGCCGCGGCACTCATCCCGATCGGGAAGCCCAGCGCCGCCCCACACCCCCACGCCAGGGCGCCGACGCCCGCGACCGTGAGCGCCACCGCGGTCCCGAACGGCCCGACGACCTCGCGCAGGGCCGCTCCGCCGACGACCAGGCCGGCCCCGGCCATCACCAGCCCGGCCCCGGCCCGCAGCACCAGAACCCGGCCGAACCTGGCGATGGCGGCCGGGCCTGCCATCCGGCCGACGGTCATCGCGGCCACGAACACCCCGAAGGCCGTGGCCCCGACGGCGTGGTCGACGTGGTAGCCGTCCACCACACCGACGGCCAGCCAGTCGTTGGCCGTGCCCTCGCAGAACGCCATCCCGAGCACCATCAGGCCGATGCCCAGGGTCCGTGGCTCCCGCCAGGCGGCCAGGGTGCCGGATCCGGGGTTGGTCTCGACGGCGACCGGCTGCGCCGACGGGTCGGCAGCCACCGGTCGGTCGGTGGCCTGCTGATCCGCCTCGCGCTCCGGCAGGAACCGGGTCAGCGCCGCCAGCGCCGTCGCGGCACCGAGCGCGCCGGCGACCGGCAGGTGCACGGCAACGGGCAGGCCCGTCGCCGCAGCGACCGCACCGCCGCCCGCACCCGCCACGGTGCCGAGGCTGAACGCGGCATGGAAGCGCGGCATGATCGGGCGGCCGAGCCGCTGCTCCACCCGCGCAGCGGCGACGTTCATGGCCACGTCCCAGGTGCTACTGGACATCCCGACGCCGAACAGGGACAGCACGAGCACCGGCACCGCGGAGGCAGAGCCGACCCCGGTCAGTGCGCTGCCGGCCGCCAGCGCGCAGATCGCGATGGTGCGGCGGGGTCCCAGCCGGTGCACCACGGCCCCGGACACCGGCAGGGCCAGCACCGCGCCCGCGGACAGCGCCAGGATGACCAGGCCGAGCTGCCGCGGCGCCAGGTGCAGCCCGTCCCGGATCGCGGGCAGCCGTGATGCCCACGAGGCGAACAGGAACCCGTTGACGCCGAAAACCCACCCGACGGCGCGGCGGGCGTCGCTGAGGGCAGCCGGTGCGTCAGCCTGCCTCAGGGCAGCCTCACCGTCGCCTGGGCCCGGCCCAGGACCCGCTCCCCCGCACTGGTCGCGGTGAGGTCGACCCGCACGGTGCGTTCCCGCTCGTCCTTGGCGGCCACCACACCGCCGACCTCGACCGTGGCCCCGGTCCCGTCATCCGGGACGACCACCGGCCTGGTGAACCGGACGCCGTACTCCACCACCGCGCCGGGATCACCGCACCAGTCGGTGACCAGGCGGACGACGGTCGCCATGGTGAGCATGCCGTGCGCGATCACGTCCGGCAGCCCGACCTCGCGGGCGAAGCGCCCGTTCCAGTGGATCGGGTTGAAATCACCGCTCGCGCCTGCGTAACGGACCAGGTCGGACCGCTGCAGCGGGTACACCGCGGGCGGCAGCGCATCGCCGACCTGCACCGTGTCGAAGTCGAGCCTGCCCGACTCGCGCCTGTCGACATCCTGCCCGTCGACGTCCGGCTGCGTCATGACGACTCCCCCCTCACCACGATCACGGACAGCACCGTGCTCACCGGCTCGCCGCCCTCAGCGGCGATCTCGACCCGGGTGCCGACCATGGCGTGCCCACCCGCTGCCCGGACGGAGTCGACGTGCAGCGTGGCGACCAGCCGGTCCCCGGCGACGATGGGCCGGCGATGGCGGAAGCGTTCCTCGCCGTGCACGACCCGGGAGAAGTCGATCCCGGCGTCGGGATCGGCGATCACCTGCGCCTCGCTGCGCTGCGCGATCACGACCGCGAACGTGGGCGGTGCGATCACGTCCGGATGCCCGAGCGAGCGCGCCACAGCGGGATCGCGGTGCGCGAGGTCATCGGATCCGATGGCCTCGGCGAACTCCCTGATCTTCTCCCGGCCGACCTCGTACACCGGCGAGGGCGGGTAGGTCCGACCCGCGATCTCGGGGTTGACGCCCATCGAATGACCCTCCGGCTTCGTGCGGCTAGGGCTGCCTGCTGTTCCCGCCCAGACGCTACACAGGCCTACGCCCACGGTGATGGCACGGGCATACACAAGCCGGCGACCACCCGGTCAGGGGTGGTCGCCGGAGGGAATCGGGTGCGACGGACCTCAGCGGGTCTCGCGGTGCGCGGTGTGCCGGCCGCAGCGCGGGCAGAACTTCTTCAGTTCCATCCGGTCCGGGTCGTTGCGGCGGTTCTTCTTGGTGATGTAGTTCCGCTCCTTGCACTCCGTGCACGCCATGGTGATCTTGGGGCGGACGTCCTGGGTCTTGCTGGCCACCGTGCAGCCTTCTCTCCATATCGGCCCGCGGGTCGCAGCGGGTTCGGTCCTGCGGATCGGTACCCGCCCGGACGGCAGACACCGGAAGCACGAGCGTACGGGACGGCCAGGCCGGTGGTCGAACCGGACGTCCCCGGGCGCTGGTAGCGGAGGCCGGACTTGAACCGGCGACACAGCGATTATGAGCCGCTTGCTCTACCGACTGAGCTACTCCGCCCCCGCCGACTCCGCCACCGGGCGAACGGGGACCGAGTCGGCTGGAGCCCCGATAGGGAATCGAACCCTAGACCTTCTCCTTACCATGGAGACGCTCTGCCGACTGAGCTATCGGGGCATCGCCGCGCTGCGCGGGGGCCGCGCAGTGCAACGGTCAGCCAGGGTACACGGCGTCCGGTCGCCTCAGGAAATCACCACCGCGCGGCACGTCGCGGACCGCCCGGGACGGGCTGTCACGGCGACCTGACCTCGCCGCCGAAGGATCGTCCCTAGGATGCCTGAGGCCGTCGCGCACGGCCGTTCAGCCGAGCACTGACCCCTGACAAGGAGGCCCAGATGGGGTTCATCGACTCCAAGATCGACAAGTCATACGAGGGCAAGACGGTGGCCGAGCTGGCAGACGCCCCGGTGGAGGCCCTGCAGGGTGTCTCTGCGGGCGACGCCGAGAAGCTCGCGGCTGCCTTCGGCGTCAAGACGATCCGCGATCTCGGCACGAACAAGTACTTCCTCTGGGCGCAGGCGATCGCGAAGCTCGCCGAGTAACCGCCGGTTCGACCGAGCTGCTTCGACCGAGCTGCTTCGACCGAGCTGCTTCGACCGAGCTGCTTCGACCGAGCTGCTTCGACCGAGCTGCTTCGACCGAGCTGCTTCGACCGAGCTGCTTCGACCGAGCTGCTTCGACCGAGCTGCTTCGACCGAGCATCTTGGACGGAGCCGGCGGGCCGGATCGACGGCCCGCCGGCTCCGTCGTCCGCGGATCGGGTGCGCCGCCCGGGTCAGTCGACGGCGGCCGGCGCGGGCAGGGTGATGGTGAACGTGGAGCCCTCCCCCGGCGTCGAGCTCACCGAGATCGTGCCGCGGTGCCGCCCGACGATGCTGGCGTGCGCGAGACTCAGCCCCTGGCCGGTCCCCTGGCCAACGGGCTTGGTGGTGAAGAACGGGTCGAAGACCCGATGCCGGGTGGCCTCGTCCATGCCGGCGCCGTCGTCCTCGATCTCGATCTGAACGGTGTCCCCCAGCCTGCGGGTGGTCAGCCGGATGGTCCCCAGCTCGTCGCTGCCGGTCTGCCGGCGGCGCTCCTGGATGGCGTGCGCCGCGTTGACGATCATGTTGAGGACGACCTGCTTGAGCTCACCCTCGTAGCAGGGCACCGGCCCGATCCCGTCCGCCAGGTCGAGGTCGAGCCTGGCCACGTACTTCCACTCGTTCCGGCAGACCTGGCAGGTCGACTCGACGGCCCGGTTGATGTCGGTGTCGGCGCGGTCCTGCCCGGGGTGGGCGAAGTCCTTCATCGCGGCGATGATCTGCGTCACCCTGGCCAGGCCCTCGAGGGATTCCCGCAGCGCGGACGGCAGTTCGGTGGTGACCTCCTCGATGTCGATGC
The DNA here is from genome assembly GCA_963740575.1 of uncultured Actinomycetota bacterium. GTDB lineage: Bacteria > Actinomycetota > Actinomycetes > Actinomycetales > Kineosporiaceae > CAVUET01. The sequence goes on from CAVUET010000003.1 coordinate 1,878,906, forward strand.
CCGCCAGCACCGTGCGCAGCTCGCCGGACGGGCCACCGGTGTCAGCGCCCTGCGCGATCAGCTCGGTCGCCAGCTCCGAGCCCCGTTGGATCAGCGGTCCGAGCCCGCCCAGCACCTCCGAGACGTACCGGGTGTTGTCGGTGACGAACTGCACCGGGGTGTTGATCTCGTGCGCGATGCCGGCCGCGAGCTGCCCGATCGACTCCAGCCGGTTGGCCTGGGCCAGCTGGTGCTCCAGCTCGCTGGCGTGGGTGATGTCGGCGCCCACCCCGATGATCCCGTCCACCGCGCCGGAGGGCGTCAGGTGCGGCAGCACGCTGACCAGCAGGGTCCGGCGCCGGTCGTCCGCGCCGGTGACCGTGACCTGCCGGTCGGTCACCGGTTGGCCGTCGGACCGGACCTGGTTCTCGATCGACCGCAGGTCCGCCAGGGGATCCGGGCCGGGCAGCTCCGACTCGGCACGCCGGACCAGGGCCAGCTCGGTGGCCGCACCGCGCTGGTTCAGGTAGGCCTGGTTGGCTCCCCGGTAGCGACCGGCCGCGTCCTTCCAGTACACGAGGTGCGGGATGGTGGAGATGACGCCGGTCAGCAGGGCCTTCTCCGCGGACAGGGCCGCCGTCAGCCGCCCGGCCCGCCGACCGGCCGCCTGCAGCTTCTCCGCGGTCAGGTGCCGCGCGGTGACGTCCCGCTCGGTCCAGATCAGGTGTGTGACCTCGCTGCCCTCGCGCACCGGGCAGATCTCGACCTCCAGCCAGCAGGGCTGGTCTTCCGGGGTCTGGGTCGCGATCTCGACCCGCATGCCGTCCGGCGCCTGGGCGAGCCGCTGCGCCAGCTGCTCGATGTGCTGACGGGACCCCCGGAACAGGCCGATCCGGTCCCGCCCGATCGCCTCGTCGTTCATCAGGCCGGTGATCCTGGCGAAGGAGTCGTTGACCCACTCGATCATGCCCGCCGGATCGGTGATCACCACGGACGCGTCGATGTGCTCGGCGACCAGGGCCAGCCGGCTCAGGTGGTTCGCGCCCTCGCGGGTCGCCGCCAGTTCGGCCCTCTCCGACCGCCGGGCAAGCCCGAGCACGGCCGTCACGCCCGCCGCCAGCACGGCGTGCACCGCGAGGGTCGTGGCCAGCTGGCCGCCCGAGCGCGCAGGCAGGTCCGGGTTGGACGGCCCGAAGCCGGCCACGAGCCCGTCGCAGGTCACGACGGCGAGTGCGCCGAGGGCCAGCAGCCGCAGGTCCCGGTAGACGCTGATCAGGGTGAGGGCGACCAGCTGGTAGCCGAACAGGTCGATCCGGTCGGCCAGAGCGTCCTGCAGAGCCGCGGCCCCGAGCAGCAGGCCACCCGTGACAGCCGCGGCCCTGGCGCTCGGGCCGATCCCGGAGTCCGTCAGGCGGGAGTCCGTCAGGCGGGAGTCCGTCAGGCGAGAGTCCGTCAGGCGGGAGTCCACCAGCAGGGGGTCCGTCGGCAGGGCGGCGCAGATCGTCGCGCAGGCCACGGCGCCGATGAGCAGGATCCAGGGCAACCAGACCTGCCAGACCGACCGCCCGTCGCTCGGCGTGGCCCCGTCCGGTAGCCGCAAGCCGGTCCGGCCGGTCAGCACCAGGACGGCCAGCACCACGAGGAGCTGCCCCCAGAGCACGGCATGCACGGCGCGGTGCCCGCGCTCGAGCGCGCCGCGGCCCGGCGCGGACGCCGCTGCTGACTCGGCCACTGCTCTCCTTCGCGGTCGCCGATGCGTCGCCCAGTCGCGCGCACGCACCAGGTAGATCGGCCGCGAGCAACCGCGAGTTGAGTCCGGACGATCAGCCGGGCAGCCGGGTCAGAGTGGCCAGCCAGGCCGGGACCACCCCGCCGGGGAGGTTGGTGGCGATCTGGACGCGGCGCAGTTCGTCCAGCCGCCAGGCCGGCCCGAAGCTGCCCTCGATCTCGTCCCGGCTCAGCCGACGGGGGCCACTGTCGCCGGGCGCCTGATCGCTGAAGCCCAGCAGGTGGTACCGGCCGCTCGGGTCGAGCACGGTTGCGAGGCTGCGGATGTACCGGTCCCGGTCGGGGTCTGTCAGGACGTGGAACAGCCCGCAGTCCAGCACGGTGTCGAACCGCAGGCCCAGCGCTTCGAGGTCGAGCGCGTCGGCCACCCGGAACTGCACCTGCAGGCCGCGTTCGGTGGCCTTGCGGCGGGCCAGCGCGATCGCCGTGGGCGCGGAGTCCACGCCGACCGCGTCCAGCCCCATGGCCGCGGCCATCAGCGCGTGCTCGCCGGTGCCACAGCCTGCGTCCAGGACCCGGCCGCGGATCAGCCCGGCGTCCGCCAGCGCCCTGAACTCCGGTTGCGGGCGCCCGATGTCCCACGGCGGCGGCGTGCCCTGGTAGGACGTCTCGAAGCTCGCCACCTGGTCAACACCGCCTGCCGTTCGGTCAACCCGACCGGCCCACGCTATCCCCGCCGTCCAGGCTCGGCTATGGTCCGAGACCATGATCCGCCGGGCTTGCCCCGATCCGGGGCATCCGCGTGATTCGGGACAGCCGGCCGGGTGTTGGTCCCGATCGTGGACGGGGGGATGGCGGTGACGCACGACAACCCCGAGCCGAGCGGGCGCGACTTCGACTGGAGCTGGACCGAGGACGAGCCCGACTGGGTCCCGCCCGGCGTGGACATCACCACCCCGAGCCCCGCCCGGATGTACGACTACGCCCTCGGCGGCAAGGACAACTTCGAGGTCGACCGGCAGGCCGCACGTGACGTGATGCGGGTGGTCCCGGAGGGTCCGGCGGTCGCGCGGGCCAATCGGGGCTTCCTGGTCCGCTCCGTACGGCACCTGTCCGGCGCCGGGATCGACCAGTTCCTCGATCTCGGCACCGGGATCCCGACCTCGCCGAGCGTGCACGAGGTGGCCCGGCGGGCATGCCCGGACGCGCGCGCCGTCTACGTGGATCACGACCCGATGGTGCTGGCGTACAACAGGGCGCTGCTGGCCCGCGAGCGCGGGGTCACCACCGTCATGCACGACCTGCGGGACCCGGCCGCGGTACTCAGCGACCCGGCCGTGCGCGCGGTGATCGACCTCGACCGCCCGGTGGGTCTGCTGATGTTCGCCGTGCTGCACTTCGTCGATCTGGTCCTGGCCCCCGAGGTGGTCCGCAGTTACCTGCGCCGGCTCGCGCCCGGCAGCTACCTGGCCGCGAGCGCGGCGACCAGCGAGGGCGGGGACCCGGCGGCGATCGAGCAGGTGACCGAGGTCTACCGGCACTCCTCCTCTCCCGTGTACTTCCGCACCAGGGCTCAGATCGAGGAGTTCTTCGAGGGGCTGACCCTGGTCGAACCGGGGCTGGTCGACGTCGGGCAGTGGCGCAACGGTCATGGGACGCTGTCCAGCCGGGTCCTGGCCGGCGTGGGCCGGAAGGCCTGATCCGGCCCACCGTCCCGCGTGACTGGTTAGCGTGACTGGTTAGCGTGACTGGTTAGCGTGACTGAAGGGTCATTCCTCTTGTGTCACAAGCATTTTCGGCTGTCGGCAGGGCAGCCTCAGGGGTAGGATCATCAGTGGGTGGGCATCCCCCGTGGCCTGCCCAGCCCGGCCCGGCGCGCGTCTCTCGAGATGCCCGGGCCGGGTCTTCGTTTCGGGGCGTTGTGTCTATCAGCAGATCGTGTCGGATCAGGAGACCCGTCGGATCAGGACACCCGTCAATAGACCGTGTCGGACGGCCCGATCGAGCGGAGTGCCTCGATCACGCTGAGGACGTGGTCGCGCATCGCGGCTTCGGCGACGTCGGGGTCGCCCGCCCGGATGGCAGCGATGATCCGCTCGTGCTCGGGCAGTGACGTCTCCGGGCGGCCCGGGATCGCCGAGATCATGAAGTGGTGCCGGGACAGCTGACCGCGCAGCATCTCGATCAGCGATTCCGCCGTGCGGTGCGCGGCCATGGTGCGGATCAGCGCATGCAGGCGCTGGTTCAGCTCGCTGTAGCGGACATGCTCGCCGTTCTTCACCGCGCGCCGCATCAGCAGGCCGATCTCGTCCAGCTCGCTGGCCAGCTGGGGGGTCACGTTCAGCGCGGCCCGGGCGGCGATCAGGCCCTCCAAGGCCCGCCGCGCCTCGGTGATCTCGATGGCCTCGGCCAGGGTCACCTTGCGCACCTGGGCGCCCTTGTGCCGCTGCACCTCGACCAGGCCCTCGGCCGCCAGCTCGCGTAGCGCGGCCCGGACGTTGAACCGGCTGGCCTGCAGCCGGTCGCACAGCTGGGCCTCGACCAGGCGCTCCCCCGGTAGGTACTCCCCGCGCAGGATCGCCTGCCGCAGAGCCTGGATCGGCGCGCCGGTCAGTGCGACGTCGTCGAGGTCAGCCACCCCCCACCTCCCTCGGCACGTCGATTGTCCACAATCCGATCCTGGCCGAAAACACCATGCAGCAGCGGTTTCAGCTTGCCGTTCACGGTCGATGGTACAGACTGTTGACAATCTGAGTAACACTTTGATGCACTCTCCGGGCGCGTCCGCCACCCAGCCCGCGCACCCGGACCCCGGAGGCCGCCGTGCCCGTCGTCGTCCGCAACACCCCACGCACCGAGCTCTCGCTCGTCGACGAGCTGGCCGGCCTCGGCGTTGCGACCGTGCACGAGGCGCAGGGGCGCACCGGCCTGCTGGCCGCGCGGCTGCGCCCGATCTACCGCCCGGTGCGGGTCGCGGGAACGGCCCTGACCTGCGAGGTGCCCCCCGGGGACAACTGGTCCATCCACGTCGCCGTCGAGCAGGCCCGACCCGGCGACCTGCTCGTGGTGTCCCCGACCAGCCCGTGCGAGGACGGCTACCTCGGCGACCTGCTCGCCCTCAGCCTGCGCACCCACGGCGTCCGCGGTCTCGTCATCGACGCCGGGGTCCGCGATGTCGCCGCGCTGACCGAGATGGCGTTCCCGGTCTGGTCCAGGGCGATCTGCGCCCAGGGAACGGTCAAGGAGACCCCGGGCAGCGTGCAGGTGCCGATCGTCTGCGCCGGGGTTCTGGTGCGTCCCGGCGACGTCGTGCTGGCGGACGACGACGGGGTGGTCGTCGTCCCCCGCCAGGACGCCAAGGAGGTGCTCGAGCGGGCCCGGGCCCGGGAGGCGGCCGAGGCGTCGAAGCGCGAGCGACTCGGCGCCGGCGAACTTGGTCTGGAGCTGTACGGCATGCGGGACAAGCTCGCCGCCAGGGGCCTGACCTATCGGGAGTACGACGACACCGACCACGAGGGGAGCTGACGCGGTGCCGGCAGACCCGCACGGCCAGACCGCGATCCCGTGCTCGGTGATGCGGGGCGGGACCTCCAAGGGGCTGTACTTCCTGGCCGACGATCTGCCGGCGGACCGCGCGCAGCGGGATGCCGTCCTGCTCGCCGCGATGGGTTCGCCGGACCCGCGACAGATCGACGGCATGGGCGGCGCGCACCCGCTGACCTCCAAGGTCGCCGTGGTCTCGCCGTCGGCCCGGCCGCGCGCCGATGTGGACTACCTCTTCCTGCAGGTGTGGCCGGACCGGGCCGAGGTGTCGGACAGCCAGAACTGCGGCAACCTGCTGGCAGGGGTGGGGCCGTTCGCCCTGGACCACGGGCTGGTACCCGCCACCGGCGACCGGACAGAGGTGCGGATCTGGATGGTGAACACGGACGCGCTGGCCGTGGCCCAGGTCGAGACGCCGGGCGGGGTGGTCAGCTACGCGGGTGGCGCACAGATCGACGGCGTCCCCGGCTCGCATGCCCCGATCCCGATCGAGTTCGTCGACGTGGCCGGCTCGACCTGCGGCGCTCTGCTGCCCACCGGGAACCCGGTGGACGTCATCGACGGGATCGAGGTCACCTGTATCGACAACGGCATGCCCGTGGTCTGCCTGGAGGCGTCCGCGGTCGGCCTGACAGGGCGGGAGTCCCCGGCCCAGATCGAGGCCGATTCCGTTGCCTGCGAACGGATCGAGGCGATCCGACTGCAGGCCGGCCCGCTGATGAACCTCGGCGACGTGCGCTCCACGACGGTGCCGAAGATGAGCCTGCTGTCGGCGCCGACCGGCGGCGGGGCGGTGTCCACCCGGACCCTGATCCCGCATCGGGTGCACGACGCGATCGGCGTGCTCGGGGCGGTGTCGGTCGCGACCGCGTGCGCCGTCCCGGGTTCGGTGGCCGAGAAGGTGGCCGGACCGCAACCGGCCCTCGGCGGGGAGTTCGTGATCGAGCACCCCACCGGGTTCTTCACCGTCTCGATCCAGGTCGAGGGGGGCAACGGCGGGATCCGGGTCCGCCGCGCGGCCCTGCTGCGCACGGCCCGGCTGCTGATGCGCGGCGAGGTGCTCGTCCCCGGCTCGGTCTGGGCGCGGCCGTGACCGCGGCATCGCCGGTTCCGGGCCGGCTGCCCCGTCCGGCCTCGGCTCCGACGGAGGTTCGGGACGCAACGGTCGCGCTGATCGGCCTCGGCGAGGTCGGCCGGGTCGCGGCCGAGGACCTGTTCGGGATCGGCGTGACGCGGCTGTCCGCCTGGGACACCGCCTTCCGGGACCCGCAGAGCCGGGCCTCCCGCAACGCGGGCGAGCTGCCGGTGGTGGCGGCCGCGGATGCCCCCGCTGCGGTGGCCGGTGCCCGGCTGGTGATCAGCGCCGTGACCGCGGCGAACGACCTCGCCGCGGCCGAGTCCGCCGCGCCCGGTCTGCGCCAGGGCGCCTGGTACCTCGACCTGAACTCGGCCTCGCCCGGGCAGAAGCGGAACGCCGCCCGGGTCGTCGGCGCCGCGGGCGGCCGGTACGTCGAGGCCGCCCTGATGTCACCGATCCATCCGCACCGACTGGGCTCCCCGTTCCTACTCGGCGGGCCGCACGCCGAGACCTTCCTGGACGAGGCCGCGAAGCTGGGTCTGTCCGGCGTCAGCGTCTACTCGCCCGAGGTCGGCGCGGCGGCGGCCACCAAGCTGTGCCGCTCGGTCCTGGTCAAAGGCCTGGAGGCGCTGATGACGGAGGCCATGCTCGCAGCCCGCGGGTACGGCGTGGAGCGGGAGATGCTCGCCTCCCTGTCGAACATCCTGCCCGGCGCCGACTGGGACGCGGCCGTGCGGTACTTCATCACCCGGTCGCTGCAGCACGGCCAGCGCCGCCAGGAGGAGATGCTCGAGGCGGCGGAAACGGTGGCACAGGCCGGGATCGAGCCGGTGATGGCGCTGGCCACCGCGAAGCGCCAGGCATGGGCCGCCCAGCACGTGCAGGCCCTGGCCGCCGGCGACCTCGCCGACGTGCTGGACGCGATCCGGGTCCAGGCGGGCGCGAGCCCGGGCCCGGACTCGACGGCCCGGAGCGATCCGGACCGGATCGGAGCGGACCGGATCGGAGCGGACCGCTCATGATCATCGACTGCCACGGCCACTACACCACCGCTCCGAAGGCCCACAACGACTGGCGGGAGGCGCAGCTCGCGGCCTTCGCGGCCGGGGTCTCCGCGCCGCCGTATCCGTCGATCTCAGCTGACGAGATCCGGGAAACCGTTGAGCAGAACCAGATCCGGCTGGTCCGCGAGCGCGGCGCGGACCTGACCATCTTCTCCCCCAGGGCCTCCGCCCAGGCACACCACCAGGGTGACGCGGCCGTGAGCCGAGCCTGGGCGCAGGTCTGCAACGACCTGATCAAGCGGGTCGTCGACCTCTACCCGGACACCTTCGCCGGGGTCTGTCAGCTGCCGCAATCGCCGGACACCTCGATGGCGGCGTCGGTCGAGGAGCTCGCGCGCTGCGTGAGCGAACTCGGCTTCGTCGGCTGCAACCTCAATCCCGACCCCAGCGGCGGCCGATGGACCGCCCCGCCGCTGACCGATCGGTACTGGTACCCGTTCTACGAGAAGATGGTCGAGCTGGACGTACCGGCGATGGTGCACGTGTCGAGCAGCTGCAACCCCAGCTTCCACGCCACCGGCGCGCACTACCTGAACGCCGACACCACCGCCTTCATGCAATTCCTGCAAGGTGACCTGTTCGCCGACTTCCCCACCCTGCGGATCGTCATACCGCACGGCGGCGGAGCCGTCCCGTACCACTGGGGTCGCTATCGGGGGCTGGCCGACATGCTCGGGCGGCCGCCGCTGCGCGAGCACCTGATGCGCAACGTCTTCTTCGACACCTGCGTCTACCACCAGCCCGGGATCGACCTGCTGCTGCGCGTCATCGACATCGACAACATCCTCTTCGGCTCCGAGATGGTCGGCGCCGTCCGCGGCATCGACCCCGAGACCGGGCACTACTTCGATGACACCAAGCGATACCTCGACGCCGTGGACCTGAACCCTGCCGACCGGGAGAAGGTATTCTCCGGCAACGCGATCCGGGTCTACCCGCGACTGGTCGCGGCGACCGCCGGGCGGCCGGCATGACCGGGCCGCCGGCACGGTTCGAGATGGACGCCGACTGGCTGAGGTTCGACCCGGACCCGTCTCCGCCGACCTTCCTGGTCCCGGCCGGCAGCGTGGACGCGCACTGCCACGTGTTCGGCCCGGGCGATCGGTTCCCCTACGCGCCGGAACGCAAGTACACCCCGTGCGACGCCGGCAAGCAGGAGCTGTTCTCGCTGCGCGACCGGCTCGGCTTCGACCGCAACGTGATCGTCCAGGCCACCTGCCACGGCGCGGACAACTCGGCCCTGGTCGACGCGCTGCACGCCGCGGCCGACCGGGCCCGCGGGGTGGCGACGGTGCGGCCGGACGTGACCGACGCCGAGCTGGAGACCCTGCACACGGCCGGTGTCCGCGCCGTCCGGTTCAACTTCGTCCGGCGACTGGCCGATCCCAAGCCGGACGAGTACTACCAGCCGCTCGTGCAGCGGATCGCGCGGCTCGGCTGGCACGTGGTGATCTACTTCGAGGCACCCGACCTGGCCGAGCGCTGGGACCTGTTCACCTCCTTTCCGACCACGGTCGTGGTGGACCACATGGGCCGCCCGGACGTCGGCAAGGACGTCGACGGCCCCGAGTTCGCGCTGTTCCTGCGGCTGATGGGCCGGCACGAGAACGTCTGGTCGAAGGTCAGCTGCCCGGAGCGGCTGTCCCGATCCGGCCCGCCCGGCTACGACGACGTGGTGCCGTTCGCCCGGCGGGTGGTAGACAGCTTCCCCGACCGGGTGCTCTGGGGCACGGACTGGCCGCACCCGAACATGAAGAGCCACATGCCCGACGACGGCAAGCTTGTCGACGTCATCCCCCGGATCGCGGTCACCCCGCAGCTGCAGCGGCAGCTCCTCGTCGACAACCCGATGCGCCTGTACTGGGAGGACTGATGAACCCCGACCCGCCGATCTTCGATTCTTCCGTCTTCGACGACATCCCCGGGACACGGGTGTTCACCTCGCAGCGCTCGCGGCGCGGGTACAACCTCAACACGTTCTGCACCAGCCTGATGAAGGCGGCCAACCGGGACCGGTTCAAGGCCGACGAGTCGGCCTATCTGGACGAGTACAACCTCAGCCCTGCGCAGAAGCAGGCCGTGCTGGCCCGCGACTACGACGCCATGATCGACGAGGGCGGCAACATCTACTACCTGGCCAAGCTGTTCGCGGCGGACGGCCTGTCCTTCGTCCAGGCGGTCAGCACGATGACCGGGATGAGCGTGGAGGAGTACAACGCCATGATGATCGCCGGCGGCCGGTCCCCCGAGGGCTGGCGCTCGGTCAAGGAAGGACGCTGACCGACATGGCACGGATCACCGCGGGAGTCGCCACCAGTCATGTGCCGGCGATCGGGGCGGCCATCGACCTCGGCAAGACCCAGACCGACTACTGGAAACCGCTTTTCGACGGGTACGAGTGGAGCAGGAAGTGGATCGCGCAGGAGCGACCCGACGTCGTCATCCTGGTCTACAACGACCACGGCTCGGCGTTCTCGATGGAGCTCATCCCCACCTTCGCGCTCGGCTGCGCGGACTCCTACCAGCCCTGCGACGAGGGCTACGGCCCGCGCCCGGTGCCGGTGGTCGAGGGTGACGCCGACCTGTCCTGCCACCTGGCGCAGTCCCTGATCCTGGACGAGTTCGACCTGACCCTGCTGAACGAGCTGGACGTCGACCACGGCCTGACCGTGCCGCTGTCGCTGATGTTCGGGCAACCGGAGGCCTGGCCGGTCAAGGTGATCCCGCTGGCGGTGAACGTGGTGCAGTACCCGCCGCCCACCGGCAACCGCTGCTACCAGCTGGGCAGAGCGATCCGGCGCGCGGTGCGCAGCTACCCGCAGGACCTGAACGTCCAGGTCTGGGGCACCGGCGGGATGAGCCACCAGTTGCAGGGAGCCCGGGCCGGCCTGATCAACAAGGAGTTCGACACCGCCTACCTGGACCGGATCAGCTCCGATCCGGACGGCCTGGCCCGGATGCAGCACCTGGAGTACCTGCGCGAAGCGGGCTCCGAGGGCATCGAGCTGGTGATGTGGCTGATCATGCGCGGGGCCCTCGGGCAGAACGTCGAGGAGCTGTACCGCCTCTACCACGTGCCCGCGTCGAACACAGCCGTGGGCCACATCATCCTTCGCCCCGAGGACTGACCCGCAGACAGGACTGACCCGCAGAGAGGAAGTCATGCGCATCGCACTTGCCGGAGCCGGCGCCTTCGGCATCAAGCACCTGGACGCCCTGGCCCGGATCGACGGGGTCCAGGTCACCGCCATCGTCAGCCGCACGTACGAGCAGTCCCGGGCGTTTGCGGACCGGTACGGCATCGGGCACGCCGGTACCGACCTGGACGAGGTGCTGAAGCTGGACGACGTCGACGCGGTGATCCTGTGCACCCCGACCCAGCTGCACGCCGAGCAGGCCATCGCCGCGATGCGCGCGGGCAAGCATGTCGAGGTGGAGATCCCGCTCGCGGACAGCTGGGCCGCCGCGCAGGAGGTGCAGCGGGTCCAGCGCGAGACCGGTCAGGTGTGCATGGTCGGGCACACCCGGCGTTTCAACCCCTCGCACCAGTGGATCCGGGACCGGGTGGTCGCCGGCGAGCTGTCGATCCAGCAGATGGACGTGCAGACGTACTTCTTCCGCCGGACCAACCTGAACGCCCTCGGCCAGCCCCGCTCGTGGACCGACCACCTGCTCTGGCACCACGCCGCGCACACGGTGGATCTGTTCCAGTACCAGACCGGGGAGGACATCCAGATCGCGCACGCGGTACAGGGCCCCCCGCACCCGCAGCTGGGTATCGCGATGGACATGTCGATCCAGCTGCGCACCCCGTCGGGCCGGATCTGCACGCTGTCGCTGAGCTTCAACAACGACGGGCCGCTCGGCACGTTCTTCCGGTACATCTGCGACAACGGCACCTATCTCGCCCGCTACGACGATCTGGTCACCGGCAGGGAGGAGCCGGTCGACGTCAGCGGCGTCGCAGTGAGCTCGGACGGGATCGAGCTGCAGGACCGGGAGTTCGTGTCGGCGATCCGCGAGGGGCGCGAGCCGAACGCGAGCGTGGCCGGGGTGCTGGCCTGCTACCGCGTGCTCGGGGAGCTGGAGCAGCAACTCGCGGCGCAGGGCTGACCGGGCCGACCGCCCCTCGCCCGCCGTCCGCCCCTCGCCCGGCCCCAGTTACACCTCGCGTCCCGGTTTGCACCCCGAAAGCCGCTGAATCGGCACGCTGGGGCTCCGAGGAGCGGCGACCGAGGTGTAAGGCAGCATCACGGGTGTAACGATCACGCCTGGCGACCGGAGGTTACGGTGGCGTAGGTTTACTCCCCGGGAGGTGGCCCCGGTGACGCAGCCTGACGATCCGCAGCGGCCCTGGCTGGCCGCATACGCCCCGGGTGTCCCGGCGGACATCGACCCGCCGGACCTGGCTCTGGCGGCCCTGCTGGAACGCAGCGTGGAACGGTTCCCGGACCGTCCGGCACTCGACTTCCTCGGCGCCGGAACGACCTATCGCGAGCTCGGTGACGCGGTTCGGCGGGTCGCCGGGGCGCTGCACCGGCTCGGAGTGCGGGCCGGTGACCGGGTCGCCCTGGTGCTGCCCAACTGCCCCCAGCACGTGGTGGCCTTCTTCGCCACCCTGCGGCTGGGCGCCATCGTGGTCGAGCACAACCCGCTGTACACCTCGGACGAGCTGGCCGTCCAGTTCGCCGACCACGGGGCCCGGGTCGCCGTGTGCTGGAGCGCGGCGGCCGGCACGGTCGCGAAGCTCGGTCCGGAGCGGGTGATCAGCGTGGACGTCGCGGGCGCGCTACCACGGTCACGGCAGCTCGCGCTGCGCCTGCCGCTGCCCGCCGCCCGCTCCGCCCGTCGCGCCCTGGGGCCGCGCCGGCCGCCCGGGGGCACCATCGGCTGGGACGGGTTGACCTCGGGTGCGCCGCTACCCGCCGACCACCCGCACCCGGCGCTGACCGACGTCGCCGCGCTGCAGTACACCGGCGGCACCACCGGCACGCCGAAAGGCGCCGTGCTCACCCACGCCAACCTGGCCGCCAACGCCGCGCAGTCCCGAGCCTGGGCCAGCGATCTGGTGGAGGGCGAGGAGACGTTCCTGGCAGTGCTGCCCATGTTCCACGCCTACGGGCTGACCCTCTGCCTGATCACCGCGGTCAGCATCGCGGCACGGGTGGTGCTGCTGCCGCGGTTCGAGCTCGAGCAGACCCTGGCGGCGATCCGGCGCACCCGGCCCACCTTCCTGCCCGCAGTGCCGCCGATCTACCGGCAGCTGGCCGAGACGGCGCCGGAGCGCGGCGTGGACCTGAGCTCGATCCGGTACGCGCTCTCGGGCGCGATGCCACTGCCCGCCGACCTGGTGCAGCTGTGGGAGTCCGTGGCCGGGAACCTGCTGATCGAGGGCTACGGCATGACCGAGACCTCACCGATCTGTGTGGGCAATCCCGTCTCGCCGGGCCGCAGGGCCGGCTACATCGGCGTGCCCTACCCGTCCACCCGGGTCCGGGTCGCCGATCCGGACGATCCCGGGAGTGACGTCTCCGCGGGCGACCCCGGCGAACTGCTCGTGCAGGGCCCGCAGGTGTTCGCCGGCTACTGGAACCGGCCGGAGGAGACCGCTGCCAGCCTGCTGCCCGGCGGGTGGGTGCGCACCGGGGACATCGTTCAGATGGAGTCGGACGGTTTCATCCGGCTGGTCGATCGGGTCAAGGACCTCATCATCGTCGGCGGCTTCAACGTCTACCCGAGCGAGGTGGAGCAGGTCATGCGACGCCACCCCGACGTGCAGGACGTCTCCGTGGTCGGGCTGCCCGGCGGGGGTGGCGGCGATCAGGTGGCCGCCGCGGTGATCCCGTGCGAGGGCGCCCGGCCGGATCAGGAGGCGTTGCGCGAGTTCTGCCGGGCACACCTGGCGGCGTACAAGATCCCGCGTCGCATCGTCCTGGTAGACGAGCTCCCCCGATCACTGATCGGCAAGGCGCTGCGCCGCAAGGTCCGCGACCAACTGCTGGCCGTGCCGGGTTGACGGCCTGACGTACACGCCAGCCCCCGCCCCGAACGGACTCAGCCGGACTGCTTGATCAGGACGAGGGTGCCGGAGGCCCTCGCGGTCAGCAGCTTAACCACGTCGTCGGAATTCACGTTGAACAGCACCGTGGTGGCCGGAACGTTGGGTCCGCCCACGGCCAGCACCTCAGCCCCGGTCAGGACCGGCTCCGGGCGGTTGCCGAGCTGGTAGATGTCCACTTTGTCGCCGGCCACCACGGTGCCAGCGGCCTGGTCCGCCGTGGCCACCGTCACCGGCACCGCCGCCATCCCGGGCCCCGCGCTCGTCCCCGTACCCGGTCCGAAGGCCTTACTGCTGATCTGCTGCCCCTTGAGCAGCCCCACGGTGAGCCGTCCGGTGATGCCCTGCATCGACTTCAGCACGTTGGGCACCTGGTCCTTGCGGACCACGCTGGCCTGCGTCACCTGGACCTTGGCCGCAGCGGTGCCGACGGGCATGTCCTGCGCGGCGACCAGCACCTGCACCTCCTCCTGGCCGGCAGCGGCCCGGGCGTCGGCACCCCGGACGTAGGCGTAGACCAGCGCGGTCCCGACGGCGGCGATCAGCAGGGCGGCCAGGAGCAGGAGGGTTCGGCGCATGGCGGCACAGTAGTAGCCCGTCGCGGCGGTGCGGTGCGAAAGAGCTGCCCGCGGACCGGGCGGGCTGACGGGCAGCCATGTGCCGATTCCCAGGATGGCACTTAGCTGACTAAAGTCAGAGATATGACCGTGACGACTCGGCAGCTGACCGCTCGGGTCCGCAGCTTCAACCGGACCGTGACCGAGCGGGTCGGTGCCCTCCAGGAGGAATACCTCGCTGCCGGCCGGCCCCTGGGCGCCTCGCGGGTGCTCTGGGAGATCGGGCCGGACGGCTGTGACGTCAGGAGCATCCGGCAACGGCTGAACCTCGACTCCGGCTACCTCAGCAGGTTGCTGCGGAGGCTGGAGGGCGAGGGCCTGGTCCGGCTCGAGGCCGACCCTGCCGACCAGCGGGCCCGTCGGGCGCGGCTGACCGCCGCAGGCCGGCGCGAGCGCGCCCGGCTGGACCGGCGCAGCGACACGCTGGCCGGGTCGCTGCTCGATCCGCTCACACCGGCCCACCGCGAGCAACTCGTGGACGCGATGGCGACGGTCGAGCGGTTGCTGACCGCCGGACTGGTCGTGATCGAGCCGGCCGACCCGTCCGGCCCGGCGGCTACCTCCTGCCTGTGCGCGTACTTCGCCGAGCTGGACGCCCGGTTCGACACCGGGTTCGACCCCGGGGCCAGCCTCCCCGCCGACGCCGGCGAGCTGGTCCCGCCCGCCGGGCTGCTCCTGATCGCATGGCTGCGGGGAGAACCCGTCGGCTGCGGCGCGCTCAAGCTGCACGCCGGTGAGCCGGCCGAGCTCAAGCGGATGTGGGTCGCTCCGCAGGCACGCGGGCTCGGTGCCGGCCGGCGGATCCTGGCCGCGCTGGAGGAGCAGGCGCTGGCGCACGGCGCTGATGAGGTGCGGCTGGAGACGAACCGGACGCTGACCGAGGCGATCTCCCTGTACCGGCATCAGGGCTACCAGGAGGTTCCCGCCTTCAACGCCGAGCGGTACGCCCATCACTGGTTCGCCAAGCGGCTCGCCCCGGTCGCAGCCCCGACCTGAGCAGCGAGCGGAACCTCGCACCGTCGCCGGGCACCGGCTCGGACGCCTGCAGGGCCAGCAGCTCCTGGCGGGCGATCTCCGCGGCGATCCGTCGCGCCTCGATCCCGATCTCGCGCAGCATCCCGCCCACCGCGACCCGCATACCGCAGAAGTAGAGGCCGGGCAGACCGCAGGGGCGGCCCGAGATCAGCGGGGTTCCCACCCCGTCGCAGACCGCCTCCCACCCGGTCAGGAGGCCGTCGATCCCGGCCCGGTAGCCGGTGGCCAGCACGACCGCGTCTACCTGGAGCCGGGAGCCATCCTCGAAGACGACACCGTCCTGGGTGAAGCGCTCGATGCCGCCGTGCAGCGTGATCCGTCCGGCCCGGATCTGCGCCACCGTGCCGATGTCGAGCGGCGGGACGGCGTGGTCACGGGTCACCTGGGTGATGGGCCCGTACGGCAGCTTGCGCAGGCCCAGAGGGCGCAGATCGCCGATTGTGACGCGGACCAGCGGCCAGGACAGCGCGTCGGCGACCCGGGACGGCAGGTACTGCATGAGCACGGCCAGCTGCAGGACGGGAACCAGGCCGAACACGTCGCGGGGGATCACATTGACCGCGGACCGGACCGACAGGTGTGCCTGCGCACCACGCTCCACCAGGTCCAGCGCCTGCTCGCAGGCCGAGTTGCCGAACCCGACCACGAGGACCGGCCGGCCGGACCAGGGGTCTCCGTTGCGGTATTCGCCCGAGTGCAGGATCTGCCCGCGGAAGCTCTCCATGCCCGGCCAGCCGGGGCGCACCGGCAGGCGGGCCCGCCCGGTCGCGATGACGACGTTCGCGCTGTGCCAGGTCCGCTGGGTCGTGGTGGTCCGCCAGATCCCGTCCTGCCGCTCGATCCGGATGACCTCCTGCCCGAAGCGTGGCCGCAGCTCGAAGTGCTGCTGGTAGCGCTCCAGGTAGGTCACCAGCTGGTCCCGGGAGGGGTAGCGCCCCCAGGCGCGGGGCATGGGCAGTCCAGGCAGAGCCGAGTTACCGCGCGGGGTGTGCAGGTGCAGGCGGTCATAGTGCCCGCGCCAGCGCCCGGCGACGGCGTTCTGCCCCTCGACGATCTCGAAGGGCAGCCCCCGCAGCGTCAACTGCGCCGCGGTGGCCAGCCCCGCCGCCGAGGCGCCGACGATCAGTGTGCCCGTGTCCAGCGTCATCGCCCCTCCACAGCTCGGGGCCCGCACCTCGGCCCCCGGGACTCAGGGGACCGCCCGCACGCGGAGGTGTCAACCGGCAGCACGGCGCGGGACGGCGCCGCGGGGGTGACGCGAACGTCACGCAGCAGCCCTGTCCCGGCTGGTGCAGGGGATCTACGCTGCCAGCCCGACGGCCCGGGGAGGCCGGCACGGGGTGATCACCGGAGGTCCAGGCGATGAATGTGTTCCGCGACCCGGGGAACGAACCGGACGGCACGCCCGAGCCGTCCGGCTGGGCACCGCCCGCGCCGCCGCCGCCCAACCGGCCCGCGACGGCCGGGACCACGAGCCCTTACCTGCCTCCCGGCGGTTACCCGCCGCCCGGTGCCGCCGGGTCCTACCTGCCTCCCGGCGGATATCCGCCCGGTGCCTACGGCGTCGCGGTGCAGCCCCCCGGCCCCATCTGGATCGGCCGCATCCAGCCCAACAACGGGCTGGCCATTGCCATGCTCGTCCTGGGCGGGGTCACGGTTCTGATGTGGAACGGCCTGTCAAGAATGGGACGACAGCTTGTGCCGGTTTGGTGTTGATCTGAGGGGCGTGCCTGGGTTTCGGGCACGGGTCAGGCTGCTCCCTGGTTCCTGATCGCGGCTGAGCCTGCGGACGGGTGGGTCGGGTCAAGGGGCGCGTAGCGCTCGCGCGGCGACGCCGTAGGCGCCCTTGAGGCGGCCTGCCCGGGAGCGGATGATCGGGCGTTGGGGCCAGGGAGTGCGGTCGTGGATGCCCGGGGTGGTGGGCGGGCGGGGTGGGCACGACGCGTCGCAGCACAGCGGGTCGGTGCGCCGCCTGTCTGATGTTCGCGTGTCGAGATCGCAAGTCGGTGGTGCGCAGGTAGTTGCCCCTGACTAGGTGCGGCCTTGGCCGCCGAGGCGGTAGGCCATAGAACGGACGGGGATCGGTCCTGCAACGGCGTGCTGCGACGCGTCGTGGGTTGGGCGCGCACGGTCCGCCTGCCCGTTGGGGCACCGACTGGAGGGTGCGTGCGCGGGTTCATGAGGGGGCTTCAGCGGATGGGTGTGCTGACCGCGGCGGGCAGCACGAGGTCGGGGTGGGTCAGGTCGGCGGTCATCTCGGCCCACAGGAACCCGGCCAGCTCGCGGGCAACGGCGACCACCACGAGGTTGCGGCTGGTCTTGCGTGGGCTCAGCCGCCGGAACCGGGCGCACAGCCGTTGTTGGGCGCTCCAGGACCGGGCGGCGGTGGCCGGATCGACGCCGTCCTGGCGGCGGCGCAGCACGACGCCGAGGCTGGCCCGGTGCTGGTAGGCCCAGGCGGACTCGATCAGCTGGGTGCGCAGGTGGGCATTGCCTGCCTTGGTGATGTGCCCGCGGTGGACCGACACACCGGAGGAGTACTCGCTGGGCACCAGGCCGGTGAAGCCCATGAACGCGCGGGCGGCCGGGAACCGGCGCCAGTCACCGACCTCGCTGGCGATCGTCAACGCCCCCAGCCGGGCCACCCCACGGTAGGCGGCCAGCCGGGTGACCGCGTCGGCGAACGGCCCGTGGGTGTACCAGTACGCCAGGTCCGCCTCGATCGCGGCCAACTCGGCGTCCCGGGCGGCCAACACGCCCCGGTAGTGCCCGAACGTGGCCTGCAGGCCCGGGTCGTCGAACCGTTGGCCCGCGATCCACCGTTCGTGCACCATCGTCCAGGCCTGCGCCCGCCAGATCCGGTCGTGGCGCAGCAGGAACTTGCTCAACCGGTGCCGGGTCCGGGTCCGGTCCTCGACCAGATCGGCGCGTGCCCGGCACAGATCCCGCACCCCCTCCTCGGCCTCGGTCGGCACCCGGATCGCGACCAGCTCGCCGGCCCGGTGCAACCGGGCCAGCCGCCGGCAGTCACGCCGGTCAGTCTTGACCCGATCACCCGGCGCCTTCGGGATCAACGACGGCGCGACCACCTGGCAGGCCACCCCCATCGAGGTCAGCAGCCGGTGCAGGCCGAACCCGGTCGGGCCAGCCTCGTAACAGGCCCGCAACCCGCCAGGGTCACCGAACCGGCCGATCAACCGCCGGACCGACGGCTCGTCATTGCTGATGACCTCGACATCCGGGACCTGCTCCTCCCACCCCAGGACCCCGACAGCGATCTTGTCCTTACTCGTGTCCATCCCCAGATGGATCGGACCAACGGACAGCGCAACACTGGACATGGCGGCCGGCTCCTTCCGGTAGTGGCTCCATCCGCTCCAGCGTGGATGACCCACGAAGATCACCCAAGGGGTGCAGCGGATGCGAGCCGGCCGTTCCATGCTGACTAGGCGACATCCTCGGTGCGGCGACCGCACCCTCAGCGGTGCACGCCTACGACGATGCGGTGGCCCTGGGAAACGACCCTGCGCAGATCATGACCGCGCACGACGCCGTCTCGATCTTCGGGCTGGTCAGCGTGGCCACCTGGATCGTGGGGGCGCTGTGGCTGCTGCGGGCCTGGCAGAACGCGGCCATGATCGCCCGCGACCAGATGCGACGCTCTCAGGTCTGGACGTTCCTGGGCTGGATCGTGCCGATCGTCAACTTCTGGTTCCCCAAGCAGATCGTCGACGACACCTGGCGGATCACGGCCGGGGCCCTGGGGGATCGTGGCAGCCCGCGCAGCCGCTACCGCCCGACCGGGTTGTGGTGGGGGCTATGGCTCGTCTACAGCCTGCTCAGCAACATCACCGCCCGGAGCTCGTTCAACCTCGGCGGCTCGGCTCCGGACCCGCACCAGGGCGTTCGTCCCGGGCTCGAGGCCGCCGTGGCGATCGCGGGGATCGTGGCCTACGCGGTCTGGATCAAGGTGGTGCTCGGGCTGACCCGGGCGCAGACCGAGCTGTCCGGTAGCGCCTGGCCCGCCTGATCGCTCCCAGAGCTCAGTGCGGACCGCTGCCTCGGCCGCGGGATGGCCGTGATCGAGCCCCCCTTAGGGAGCCCCGGCCCGGTCGCGGACTGCGATCAGCCCGAGCATTCGCCCCGACCGTCGGCCCGAACAGTCGGCTCGAACCGTCATGCGGCAGGTGACTCGAAACCGATCGCAGAGCAAAGCCTCGCGACCGAACACCCCGCCCCGGCCAGCACCAGCACCAGCGTGTCCACACGTGGCGTACTTGCCGGCGCGAGTCGAGGCGGTCGGCTGACCAGCGGATGCGCTCGCCGGCCGAACTTATTCTGCCAAAGACCCCAGTTGCCGTACTGGACGCGCCGGGGGGCTCAGGACGTTGACGGGCCGCGCCAGTTCGGGTCGATCGGCATGCCACCGGCGGGTCGGGCGGACGGCCCGGGCGTACCCGGTGCCTCCGCCGGGCCCGGCTGCCCGTAAGGCGGCGGGGTGATCTGCGGTTGCTGCGGCTGGGTCATCTGCGGGTGCTGCGGAGCGGCCATCTGCTGGTACGGCGGCGGGGCCTGCTGGGGGAATTGGTGGAAACGGCTGCCGTCGAAGCTCGGCGCACCGGTGGAACGCACCGTCGCCAGGCTCAGCTGCGCCCGGACCGGCCACTCGACGAACGCGAAGACGATGAGCATGACGAGGTTCGCGATCGGCACGATCATCATCAGGGCCCACCAGCCGGAGAACCCTGCCTTGCGCGCGATCCGGCTTACCAGGTAGATCATGAACACTGCGAACAGGAGTTCCACCAGGAACACGACCATCAGTCCGGCGGCGAGGCCACCCCCGGCCACGGTGCCATCGCTCATCACGCCACGTCCTTCCTCGGGTTGCCGTCGCTTCGCCCCCGGGCAGCGCGAAGTCAGCCGCGCCCGCCGGGCCCACCCCGGTCGGCGGAGGCACCCCACAGTCCTCGGCGCGAACTCGACCCAACTGGATCACGGTCTGGGTCACATGCCGACGCGCGGCAGGCGGCCTCGAGACGAACCCGGGGCGCTCAGGCGACGCGGGGAGGTCAGGCGGGCAGCACCCGGACGGTGTCCCCGGGACGGACCGTGCCCGCGATCACGACCCGCGCGTTGAGGCCGCGCAGCCGCAGCTGCCTGCCCTCATGCGTCCAGACGATCTTGTGCGCATCGCGCCCGAACCGGGCCGCGAACTTGGCGCATCCGGTGTGAGGTTCGGCGGTCACCTCGATGACGGCGCGGTCGCCGATCGCCAGCCGCGAGCCCGCCGGCAACGCCTCGACACTGAGGTCGAGGTCGAGGTAGAGCTGGTCCCCGGCCAGCGCCCACGCGTCCTGATCCGGGCCGGCGATGAGCTGGACGAACCGGGCGTTGATGACGTTGAGCTGCATGTCGGGATGCGGGGCGTCGCCGGGCATCCGCGAGCTGGGCCGCTGGCTCCAGCTGTCACCGACCAGACCGGCATCGGGCCGCAACTCGGCCTCGGCGAGAACCTCCCTGGCGTCCACGGCCGGACGGCTGACCGCTAGCTCCAGCCGGCCGACCTTCCGCGGCGAGCGCCGGACCTCCGGCAGGCCTGCCTCGATCTCGGTGATGGTCCGGTGCCGAACCGGGCTCGCGCTCTCCATGCCGCGAGTTGATCAGACCGAACCCGTGGCCGCGATCGGGTGGTACGGCTGGTAGAGCCCCACCTCGCCGCCCCCCGGCAGCCGGATGGCCGTGGTCATCCCCCACCGTTGCTCGCTCACCTGCTCCGTGAACTCGACGCCACGCTCGGACAGCTCCTGCATCGTGGCCGGCAGATCGTCACACATCAGGTAGAGCTCGTGCCGCGGGGCGTCGTCGGTGGGGTGAACCGCGACCTCGGCCGGCGGCAAGGCGAAGATCAGCCACCCGTGACCGGCGTCGACGTGCGGGAACTGCAGGACGTCCCGGAGGAACTGCCGATCCGCGTCGGCATCCTGCGAGTACACGATCACGTGAGCCCCGGTCACCATCCGTTCAGACTAGCCAGGCCGCTGGTCGCCGGCAGCCGAGCGGCGCAGGTAGCATGATCCACTCTGCTGGGCTCGACCGCCGAGGATCACGGATGAGCGAAGAGATGTTCCGGCGAATCGCCAATGGCTACGACCCGCAGCAGGTGGACGCGCGACTGCAGGAGCTGGAGACGCAGCTGGCCGAGGTCCGCGAACGGCTCATCGAGGAGGGCCTACGGGCCACCCGGCTCGCAGGAAGTGCGGCCGCGGCCGACCACCGGCGGATCCGCTCGGACCGGGCCGACGATCCCGGGGAACCCGACTACAGGGGCGTCGGGCGTCGCGTCGACGAGCTGCTCCGGATGGCGGAGGAACAGGCGATCGACGTCGTGCAGTCGGCGATCCGTGACGCGGAACTGGTCCTCGGCCGCGCCCGGGCAGGGGATCCGCGTGCCCTGGCCGGGCCACCGGCATCCCAACTCGTGCGCGAGCACGACGGGCGGAAGCGCTGGTGGGCGCGGCGCTCGTGACACCTCGCCTGGAATGCCAGATCGACACCGCAGAGGTCCAGGACGGGCATCGCCCCTCGTGGATGTGGGCGGCTGCCGGGATACTGCTGGGCATCGCCCTGGTACTCGCCTCAGCGCTGCACATCGTGTCGGCCTTCCATCACAGGGACCGGCTCCGGCCCGGCGTCGCGGTCGCCAAAGGCTTCGACGCTCCCTTGTCCGCGGGCACCGCCCTGGCAGGGATCGGCCTTGCGGCGGGGGTCATCATGACCCCGATCGGGCTGGTGCTCCTCGGCCATGAGACCGCAGATCGGGTCCGCCGTAGGCGGAGATCGGGTCGGGTGCCAGGTCGTGGCCGGGGAGGGGCTGGCGCCTGGCGACTCAGTCGACCGAGGCCAGGGCCAGCCGGCGTTCGCGCGGCTGAGGGTCAGCCCGCGTTCGCGCGACCGCGGTGGGCCGTCGCCGGCACCTCGTCGAGCAGGCCGACGAGCGCGTACTCGGTGGCGGCCCGCAGGTCCGCGTCCCAGTCGGGCAGGTCCTCGTAGGCCAGGATCGCCAGCAGGCGCTGGACGGCGGCCCGCAGCAGCATTCGCTGCTGGTGTGGCAGGCGCAGCAGATGCCGCCGCGCGCCCGGTTGCGGGTATGCGACGCCGGCTTGGCCGGCGCCGATCAGTCGCAGATAGGGCCAGGTCTGGACGTACGGGTCCCGCCCGGCGCGCGCCGCCTCGAGCCGGGCCAGCAGGGCGTCCATCCCGGCGCCGAGACCGACCCGGTGACCCTCGAGCGCGCCCAGCCTCAGTGAACCGAGCCCCGCGCGCGAGGAGGAGCAGGCGACCGCAACACAGGCGGCGACCAGCTGCGGATCGCTGAAGGCCACCTCCTGCTCGGCCATCCCGGGTCGCGCCTCCAGGTCCCTTGCCGCCGGCTCCTCAGCGCCGGCGGGCTCCGCCTACTCCATGGCAGTCTGCCGACCCGGGCCGTCCGACAAGCGGCGACACGCTGGTATCGGGTCTTGAGTGGCCGATTCGCCGCCTGACGTCATCCACCTCGCGGGAACGAGCGCTCCACCTCGACGAGGACGTGCAGATCCGCCCAGTCCCAGACGGGCGTTCGCAGTCCTGCGCCGGGCCCAATGAGTTAGTCGTTGCTTATATAAGTACTGACCGATAGAGTCTGACCGTGCACGCACTCGACGTCCTCGGCGATCCCGTCCGCCGGTGCATCCTCGAACTGCTCGCCGACGGCGAGCGGGCGGCGGGCGAGCTGGGTGCGGTGGTTCAGAAGCAGTTCGGCATCTCGCAGCCGGCGGTGTCCCAGCACCTGCGGGTCCTGCGGGACAACGGCTTCGTGACGGTCCGCCCCCAGGGCACCAGACGGCTCTACACCGTGGACGCCGGGCCGCTGCGCGAGGTCGATGCCTGGCTCGAGCGGTACCGGCGGCACTGGACCCAGCGCCTGGACGCGCTCGACACCGAGCTCGCCCGCGGGCGACGCGAGCGGCGTGCACCCCGCCAGACCCACCCCGTCCACCAGCCGAAAGGCGACTCCACACCATGACCGAGACGACCACCTCCAGCTCCATCGCCGGCGGCGAACCCGGCGTCGGCCGCACCCTGCACCAATTGCGGCGCCGCACGATCGCCGCGGGCGAAGCCCGTTGCGCGGTCTTCCGCCGGGTGTACGACGCCCCCGTCGAGGACGTGTGGGACGCCTGCACGAACCCCGAGCGGTTGCGCCGCTGGTACGCCCCCGTCAAGGGCGGCCTGCACCTGCGCGGCCGGTTCACGCAGGGCGACTTCGCGCCCGGGCTGGTCACCCGTTGCGAGCCTCCGCGTCTGTTGACCGTGGAGGTCGGCGGTGGCGACGACGGCAGGCCCGGACCGGATCAGCTCGAGCTGCGCCTGGCCACCCGGGACGACGGCGCCACCCTGCTGGAGTTCGAGCACGCCACGACCCTTGACTCGCACACCATCGGCGGCGAGATCTTCGACGCCGTCTACTGCATGGGCGGCGGCTACGGCCCGCGGCTGGTCACCCTCGAGGCACATCTGGCCGGCACCCTGCCGGACGAGGTCGACGTGCGCGCCCTGCACCTGCGGGAGGAATTGCTCCCGGCGATCGAGCAGAGCATGGCGGCACTCGCGGTGCTCCTGGACGCGGACAAGGAGAGCCACGCATGACCGGGCAGGCGCCGCGAACCGTCGTCGCGAACATCGCACTCTCCCTGGACGGGCGCACCAACGGGCCGGGCGGCGACTACGACATGGGCTGGATCGTTCCGCACGCCGTGACCGACGGGGCTCGCGACCACCTGGCCAGGATCACCAGCACCGCGACCACCGTCCTTCTGGGCCGCAAGAACTATCAGGGCTTCGGTGGCTACTGGCCTGCTGTCGCGGACGACCGGAACGCCGACCCGCGGGACCGGGCGTTCTCGCGGTGGCTGGACGCGGTGGAGAAGATCGTGTTCTCCAGCACCCTGGAGAGCCCTGGCTGGCAGAACAGCCGGGTAGTCGTCGCCGACCCGGCCGCGGCGGTTCAGGAGCTGAGGCAGATCGAGGGCGGCGACATCCTCGTCCTGGCCAGTTCGAGCATCATCCGCGCGTTGCTGGACGCCGGGCAGGTGGACCGGTTGAGCATCACGCTCTGCCCCGAGATCGTCGGCGGCGGGGCGCGGCTGCTGGACGAGGGACTGCCCGGGTCGTCATGGCGGCTGGTCGATGCGACCCCGACCGAGAGCGGCGCCGTCTGCCTGCTCTACGACCGCGCCACCGCCTGACCTGACCGATCAGCGGCGCGGCAGGCGGGCCATCAGGTAGAAGCGGTCCGTGGTCTCCTGGCGCGCCGCGATGGCCCCCCGGACGTACCACTCGACCTGCTGGAGCCCGGCCGCCGTCACGGCGGCGACCACGTCCGCCGGGTCATGCATCACGCCGTCGAGGGTGACGTCATGCCCGAACCATGACGTCACCCGCCGGACGTCGCGGCCCGCGTGCCCGGCCAGCACGAGCAGGCCACCGGGTCCGAGCGGACGGGCGAGCGCGGCAACGGCGCCGGGAAACTCCGACCCGGCCAGATGGATCAGCGAGTACCAGCCGAGGACGGCGCCCCAGCCGTCGGCGGCCTCCGGCCGGATCAGCCGGGTGAGGTCGCCGACGTCGTATCGGACGCCGGGGAAGCGCGCCCGCGCCTGCGCGATCATCTCCGGGGTGAGGTCGATCCCGCGCGCGTCGGCACCGGCCGCGACGAGGTAGGCGGTCACGTGCCCGGGCCCGCACCCGGCGTCGACGATCGGCTTTGCGCCGGCCTCGGCGACCACCCGGTCGAGCAGCCAGCGCTCGAACGGCAGCTCGTCGAGCTCGGTGGCGAGCTCGTCGGCATAGTCCGCGGCGATTGCCCCGTAGCTGGCGCGGACCCGGTCGTCACGGGCGGCGGCGCCCTCGGCGAGCGGGCGCTCTCGGTCGACGTCGGGCTGGGGGGCGGGAACACCGGCCGCCGCCTCGGGGACCGGCCCGAGCAGATGTACCCAACGGTGGTCCTGCTGGCCCGGACGGCGCTCCAGCCGCTGGACGAGCGGGTCGACGCGGTCGGCCAGGCGGTGCAGGCAACTGCTGACCACGTCCCGGTCGGCGAAGGGATGCAGCCGCTCGGTGCGGGTCTTCAGCTCGCCCGGGGTCTGCGCACCCCGCAGCAGCAGCACGGTGACGAGGGCGCGCTCATCGGCCGACAGATCGAGCACCTCGACCAGGGCCTGGTGGTACTTCAGGACGCGACGTCCGGTGTCGGCCCAGACGATGCGCAGCAGTCCCCGGTCGCGCAACGCCCGCGCGACGGTCTCGATGGTGCGCTCGTCGAGGTCCATCACCGGGTCGCGGCTGGAGGTCTGGTTGCACGCCGTGCGCAGGGCGTTCAACGTGAGCGGATACGTCGCGGGGACGGTGGCCTGCTTCTCCAGCAGGCACCCGAGCACCCGCTGCTCGACGGCGTCGAGGACGGGCAGATCGGCCATGGCGCCAGCCTAGACGCGGGCACACCACCCCGATGACGAGGACGGGTCACCGGCCGGGCGCGTCAGGGGCGCGGACCCGGCGTCCTCGAGCGCGCGGGCGCCACGTTCACGGGCGAAGGCGATCGTTGCCCGGGCGAGCGGATAGGTCAGGCCGCGGCCATGAAGCAGGTCACGGCCCAGACGCCGTCATCGTCCTTGTCCTCGGGTTCGGCCGCTCCACGGGACACGCGACGTGCCCGGGTCACCACAAGCGGTCTGCGCGCCGAGCATCGTGGTCCGCTCCTCCTGCGTGGTGTCGCGCCAGAACCAACCGCGGACCTTGAATCGCTGGCACTGGCGCCGGCCCGGGTAGTCGGCGGTGCCGAAGATCGCGACCAGGTCGTCCCACGACGCCTCGTTGGCGGGGACGATCCTCAGTTGCTCAGCCGGGAACGTCGTGCTGTCCCGAACGGTCTCGTCGAGCATGCACCGCACACTATGCGGCGGTTGCCGGAGTTCACGCCGCGTCGGCACCGTTGTCGGTAGCGGGCTGGTCTCGCCGGATGACATCCGTGCGCCGATAACCGATGGCGCACAGGTGGCAGACCGCCAGCGTGGCCAGCTGCCCGGCGTCCAGACATCGCCCGGCAGACTGCTCGCGGCGGTAGAGATCGGCGAGGGACTCGACTGCCGCAGAGTCCACGATCATGGTCGCACCACCACCTCGATGCTCGGCCGGACGGATGTGGTCCGGACCAGAGACAGGCACGCCCCGGGCCCCGCCTGGCAAGGTGGTTCACCAGGGGGACCACCCGGGACGACCGTGGGCCGAACCTAGCCGTACGCCCCCGCCGGGCCGAACCGGCCAAGGTCCCGGGCACGGCAAACCCGTTGAAACATGGCCACTCGGGCAGCCCGAGAGTCACCCGCACGGACAGGTTCACCTGCACCGTCCGGGCACGATCTCACCCGACTGGCGCCGAAGCAGGCGCGAATACGCCTCCCGCTGCCGAGTTGCTCTCGCAGGATGTCCGCGTGCCCGCAGCGCGACCGACGTGCCTGCTCCTCGGCGAGGGTGCTCGGGTGGAAGGCATGGCCGGAGCATGCCAAGGCCCTACAAGCAGCAACCAATGCCAGCCGAGCTCCGCGGGGTCGGGAATCCGCAGCCAGGCAGGTGAGGTGCGTCCCAATGGCCCGTCTGGGCCGTGCGGCCGTTGGTTGTCGGTTGCTGTGCGGCGACGATGGGGCGGGAGGCCGTCATGAGTTACCGGAACAGGCTCTATCCGTCAGCGCTGGCCGCCGATCTGCAGGAGCGCCTACAACTGGAGTACGCGCCGGTCGGGTTCCGCTACACCGACGCCGTGCCGCCGGGCGCGCGACGCTTCGGTGCGGGGGGAGGCTGCATCGCGCCGCTGGTGCGGGCTGCCGCGAAGGGAACCACGTTCGCGTTGACCCCTGAAGCGTGCGGCTACCCCTGCGCGGCGTTCTACCTCGGCTTCTCCGAGTGGATCTTCCCGGGCATCGAGCACTTCCTGGCCCACGGACCGATGCCGGGACGCGACTGCGAGCGGTTCATCCGCACGTCGGACCTGGCCCGGAAGCTGCTGGAGCAGCAGCGCAGCCGAGCGCCCGGCCGGGTCGCGGTCCTCGCGCCGCTGGCGACCTTCCCGTCGCAGGAAGGCCCCGACGTGGTCATCGTGCTGGCCAACGCCGATCAGATCAGCGCGCTGGTGTTCCTGCTGCACTATGACGACCCTTGCGACGACCGCCGCGTTGTGACCCAGTTCGCGTCGGCCTGCGCTTCGATGATCACGCTGCCGATGCGCACGGCCAGGGAAGGCGGCACGGCCGCGCACTGGGGGCTGCACGACATCTCCGCACGCGCTCGCCTGCCCGAGCATCTGACCAGCCTGGCCATGCCGCTGCCGGCCTTGGAAGCGGCCTGGCGGTACGCACCGGAGAGCTTCCTGGGCACTCACCAGTGGGCCCGGATCGCCGCCCGCCAGGGCCCGTGCAGCCAACCCGGCGGTTACGCCGATCCCCAGTAGGCGATCTTGTCGTCCAGGACCTTGATCGCCCGCTGCATCTGCTCGACCCGCTGGAGGAGTTCCACGCGGCGCTCCCGCAGGAAGGTGATCCGGTCCACCGGCTGGCTCGAGCCACGCAGGAGTTCGGTGAACCGGCGCAGATCGGCGATGCCCAGGCCGGCGTCGCGCAGGCAGGTGACGATGCCGATCCAGGCCAGGTCGTCCTCGTCGTACAGGCGGCGCCCGCCAGCGGTGCGGCGGATCGGACCGATCAGGCCCTCTCGCTCGTAGTAGCGCAGGGTGTCGAGGCTGAGCCCCGTCCGCCGCACCGCGATGGAGGGGTCGAACAGCTGACTCTCGCTCATCGAGTCGCGGCCTGCCTCGCCGGACGCCCGAGCAGCCGCTCGACCTCGTCGTGCTCGGTCGCCGTAAGTGGCCCCAACGGCATCGCCCGGGCGGTGTCCGTGACCTGCGCGACGGTCCGGAACCCCGGCAACGGGACGGCCCGCGGCGAGTCGGCCCAGATCCATGCCAGCGCTCCCTGCGCCAGCGTGCGCCCTTCTCCGGTGAGCACGGCCCGAACCGCGTCGAGCCGCTGCAGAACCTCCGGTGTCGGCGTGCCGCCGTCGAACCAGCGCAGCCAGTCCGGCTGGTGGGTGCGCACGTCATCCTCGGGCAGCCTGGTGGCCGCGGTGTGCCGGCCGCCGAGAATCCCCATGGCCAGCGGCGAGCGGCACAGCACACCCAGGTCGAGTCGCGCAGCGGCCTCGATCGCCGCCGAGACCCCGTCCAGGACGTTCATCTGCAGCTGAACCACCGCAAGGTGCGGTCCGGCCATCGCGTCGACGTGGCCCGGGTCGTCGGTGCTCACCCCGTACCAGCCGATCAGCCCCTCGGACACCAGATCCTCCAGGGTGGCGACCAGCTCGGCCGCCCGCTCACGGCCGACATCCGGGGTGTGCAACTGGTAGAGGTCAACCCGGTCCCGGTTCAACCGCCCCAGCGAGGCATGCAGCGCGCGACGGACGTACCCCGGTGAGGTGTCGCCCCCGATCAGCTGCCGGGAGTCCTCGTCGATCGTGTTGCCGAACTTCGTCGCCACCAGCACCTCAGGGTGCCCGGCGAGGGCCTGCCCGAGCAGCCGCTCGCTGTGCCCGGCCCCGTATGCGTCCGCGGTGTCGAACAACGTGATGCCCAGGTCGACCGCCGCCGAGATAGCGCGCAGCGACTCCGCGTCGTCCACGCCGGTGTAGCCGAGTTGCCGACCGTCTCTGGTCATGGCCCCGCCGATCGGCCAGCACCCCAACCCGACCGCGCTGACCTGCAGTCCCGACCGTCCCAACTGCCGTGTCGTTATCTCCATGCCCAACACACTCGCACCTGGAGCGCGCTCCAGGTCAACCCCCTGGCGGCGGGGACCTGCCCGGCGCGCTCACCGGGTTCCGCTGACGAGCCGTTCCCGGTCGAACGCCGCCGACACGGCCCGCAGACCGATCGAGTTGAGGAGCACCAGCGCTGCGCCCGCGGTGAGCGCGGTGGCCAGGGAGGCGCTGATGACGTTGAGCGCGATCAGGGTCGTCACGGCGACGGACGGCAGACTGGACACGGTGGAGAGTTGCTGCGCCACCCGGATGTCGTTGGCCCGCGCGGAGATCAACATCGCGACCCAGATCGACCACCCCGCCAGCAGGGGCGTGAAGAGCACCTGGGCGACCAGGTCCGACGGGCGGATGAGGGCGGACGCGACAGCGGGTGCGGCGACGATCTCGACGCAGGCCAGGAACAGGGCGAAGACGGCGTAGGCGACGCCGATCGCGGGCAGCAGGGCGGCCAATGCCTTGCCCAGCACCAGTTCCTCACGCCGGACGGGGGTGGTGAGGACCGGCTCGAGAGTGCCTTGCTCCCGCTCGCCGACGATCGAGTAGGCGGCAACGAATGACGGCACGAGGGCCGGGACGCCGAGCATGTACAGCAGCACGTGCTCGCGGCGGAGCGGAACGGCCGCGGTGGGGTCGAGCGTGAAGACCTGGACCAGCGGCTGGACGCAGAAGATCAGCGGGACGACGGCCATGCCGAACGTGATGGACCGGTTGCGCCGGAACTCGCGCAGTTCCTTGCCGACGATGCCCCGCACCTGCCGCCGGTTCACGCCCGTCATCGCTGAGCGTCCTCATCGTCGATGAGCTTGAGGTAGACGTCTTCCAGCGAGTGCTGCGATGGGCTGATCGACAGGACATCGGCGCCCGCCGCCACCAGGGCCCGGGTGGCTGCGGGTGCCGCCGCCGCCGGGTCGGACACGCTGAGGACGTACCCGGCGACCCCGTCCTGACGCCACCCGTCCACGGCCGGGAGGCCGGCGAGGATGCCGGCGGGATCGGGAAGAGAGACCCGGGTCCGGACGGTGAGCGTCGCGCTGAACAACTGACGGCGCAGGTCCTCCGGTCGTCCGATCGTGCGCAGGGTCCGATTGAGGATCGCCACCCGGTCGCACAGCCGCTCCGCCTCGTCGAGGCGGTGCGTCGTCAGAAAGATCGTCACGCCGTGCCGGCGCAGGTCGTCGATCAACTCGTGCACCTCCCGGGCGGCGACCGGGTCCAGCCCGGACGTCGGCTCATCGAGGAACAGGACCTCGGGATCGCCGAGCAGCGTCCGGGCCAGGGCGACTCGCTGGCGCAGACCCTTGGACAGCGTGCGGCACGTGTCCCCCGCCCGGTCGGCCACTCTCACCGCCTTCAGTGCCCGATCGATGCGCTCGGCAGGGTCCGGCACGCCGTACAGCTCCGCGAAGCAACGCAGGTTCTCGATCACGCTCAACCTCAGGTACAGCCCGGGCGCCTCGGGCATGACCGCGATCCTGCGCCGGATCTCCACCCCGTTCTCCGGCAGCAGCCGGATGCCCGCGACCACAGCCGTCCCCCCGGTCGGTGCCAGCAACGTGGCCAGCGTGCGGACGATCGTGGTCTTCCCTGCGCCGTTCGGACCGAGGAACCCGAACACCTCCCCGCGGGACACCTCGAATGACACGTCCTCGAACGCGATCCTGCGCCCGAACTGCTTGCACAAGCCGGCTACTGACAACGCCGGGCCGCCGGCAACGAGATCGGACATGGTGGATCTCCGGAAGACGTCCAAGGCCCGCCTGGTGCGGACAAGGTGACATCTCAGTGATATCACTTTTTCGTCGACCGAGGAAGGGTCCCGTCACTCCTGGTCGAGGAGCCGGTGCAGCAGCCGGACGAACTGCCGACGTTCAGCCGCAGACAGGGGGGCGAGCAGGCGCTGCTGGATGTCGTCGAGGAGGCCGTCGAGAACGCCGAGCTCGCTCACGCCGGCCTTGGTGATCGACACGACGTTGCGGCGACGGTCCCGGCGATCGACGGATCGTTTGATCAGACCACGGCCTTCGAGGTCGGCGAGGGCGAGGGCGACATCGCTGCGGTCGATACCCGTGGCCCGGCCCAGGCTCGCCTGACTGGTCGAGCCTGACTGCTCCAGGGCGGCCAGCAGCCGGTAGTGGTAGCTGCGCATCCCGGAACCGTGCGCCTCGAAGCCACCCCTGAGCAGTTCCGCAGCACGGGCATAGGCCCGGCTGATCAACCAGGTCGGCCGATCCCGGATGCGCACAGGTCCGGCACCGAGCGCGTGGGAACCGGGGTCGCGCACCGGATGACCCTACCAGCTTGTAGGAGGCGCCAACGATGTTTATTGTTGGCCTTACCAACGTTGGACTTACCATCAATGTCGACGCTCCCGTGAGGGGATGGACATCATCGGCGCGAACCCGGATTTCGAGACCACCGAGACCACACGGCACGTCCTCATCGTCGGCAGGAGCCGGCTGGTCCTCGCCGAAGCGACCGCCCTGCTGCACGGGCGGGGTCACCACGCCCAGGGCACCAGCCGTTTCGACAGCGTCCTCACCGACTACGACGTCAGCGGATTCGACCTGGTCGTCTTCGGCGGCCAGGTCCCACCGGACACCCGGGAGAATCTCGAGCGGGCCATCAGCACCGCGAACCCCACCGTGATCTTCGTGCAGGGCCTGGCCGGGATCCCCGGCCTCATCGCGGCACAGGTCGACGCCGCGTTCGGCGCCCACCGCCAGTCCTCCAGCACCAGGCCGATCTACGACCCGACGACTCGCACGATCCACCTCAGCCTGAGGACGCCGCACACGGTCACCGTCACCGCCTGGTGGCAGACCTCCTTCGTCCCACCCGACCCGAGGAGCACCTCACGCGTCCTGCTCGACCGCGAGCCGGTCGACCGCCGACTCGACGTACCGATCCCGGACGACATACCCGACACGTCAGCCTTCGCGGTCGTGCAGGTGGACGATGCGATCTACCCACTCGCCGTGCGGCGTGTGGCAGATTTGGTCGGATGAGCGAGAGCGCATGGACGCCGACCGTCGGGGCGATCACTCTGGTGGTGGCTGAGCTCGAGGTGTCGAAGACCTTCTATATGACCGCGTTCGGGGTCTCGCTGGTCTTCGAGGACAAGAACTCAGCGGTGTTCGGGTTCGGCCCGACAATGATCAACCTGCTGCACCGGTCCGCCGCGGATGAACTGCTGGCGCCCGCCACGGTCGGGGCGGCCGGCGATGCGCCGAGGATCGTCTTCACCGTGCGTGTGCCGGATACCGACGCGTACTGCGGTGAACTCGTCCGGCGCGGCGTGAAACTGCTCAACGGGCCGATGACCCGGCCGTGGGGTCCGCGCACGGCCTCGTTCTCCGACCCGGACGGGCACGTCTGGGAGATCGCTTCCTGACCGGTCACGACAAACGCGTCTGCCGAGGTGCCGAGCAGAGCCATGAACGAGTTCCCGTCCGCTGAGGTCGATCCGGGCCTGTGCGGGCACTGCGCCTTCGTGCACATGAACCGAACCAGGCGGGCCACGACCTACTTCCGCTGTACCAGGGCGGCCTGGGACGAGCGACTCGTGAAGTACCCACGCCTTCCGGTCACGTCCTGTGTCGGGTACCAGGAACCAAGCGCGCCATGACGCCCCGATCAGCTTCCGGCGAGCTGGTACACGGCGATGATCACCCCAGTGTCGGTTGCAGGCACCCCAAACCCTGGAGCTGCTCACCCGGCCGACCCCAACGCGCTCGGACCCTACCTTTGGTGTCGTGAGCGACGACACCTGGGCTGGTTTGGCTGACCGATTTGCCGATGAGGCCTATGCCTCAGTCAAGGGGTACGTGCGCACGCATGTGATGCATCAGCATTTGCTCGAGCACTTACCGGAGCCGCCGGCCCCGGTGTTGGATGTCGGCGGCGGGGCGGGCCACCAATCGTTTCCGCTGGCCCAAGCCGGCTACGACGTGACGTTGCTCGACTCGTCACCGGCGATGCTGGACAAAGCACGACAGCGACTCCAGAGGCTGCCGGCTGAGGCCCAGCGACGGGTTTCGCTCGTGCAGGCCGATGGTGAGAACGCCGTCGAGGCGGTGAATGGCCGACGCTTCGCCGCCGTGTTGTGCCACGGCGTGCTCGGGTACCTCGAACAGCCGGAGCCGTTGGTCGACCAACTGTGCCAGTGCGCGTCTGCCGGTGGCGTCGTCTCGATCATGACGGGAAACGCCAGGACGGGCGCGGTGCGCCCGGCCCTGGAACGGCGCTGGGACGACGCCATGGCGTCGTTCGACGCCAGAACCGAGATCGGGGTGCTGGGAGTGCCAGGCCGGGCCGACACCGTGGAAGAGCTCAGCGAGCTCGTGCGCAGCCACGGCGTGGAGCCGGTGACCTGGTACGGGGTATGGCTGTTTGTCGACTGGCTCGAATTCAGCGGAGCCACGCTCGACCCGACCGACTCGCAGCAGGTGGCGGCTACAGCCGCCGTCGAACTCGAAGCCAGCAGGCGGGACCCCTACCGCCAACTCAGTCGCGTCTTCCATCTCGTCGGGCGCAGAAGTCCGAGCTGACCCCTAGGAGCCACCGGCCCATGATCCCGTCCACGCCGCCGGCCTGGCGGCGGTCTCCCCCACTACACCATCTGGACAGCGAAGACGGCGCCTCGCAGTACGGCCTTCTGCGAGCCCCTGGAGATCCGTATCGTGGTGGTAACCGTGCGTTGTTCGTCATCGTCGCGATGTGATGCCGTGAGGGAGCCAGATGGGGACGCCACCTCCGGACCGAGGCGGCGCCCGGGAATCGGCCGGCGGGTCGGCGCTGGGCGAAGCCCTCCAACTCGCTGACGGCATCTGGTGCGTGCAGCGGCAGATCGCCGGGCTGACCGAGGTCCTGCAGGATCTCCGTGGCAGACAGGGCAGGTTCCTGGCAGGGGGCACGGGCGAGCGCAGAGTCGTTCGGGTACTCGTGGACATGGTCGACACCGGCTGGACCGTCCTGGCGGACCGACGTTGGCCGGGCACCCGGCGGGCGAACATCGACGTGTTGCTGGCCGGCCCCGGTGGGGTCTTCGTGGTCGACGTCAAGACCTGGCGGGACGTGCGCGTCGACCACGGGCGGCTGTGGCACGGTGATGCGCCGGCCGATGACGCCGTCACGCGATTGCTCGACCAGGCGGCAGCGGTGCAGGCGGTGCTGATCGAGGAGGGCCTGCCCCCCTCGGAAGTGGTGCCACTGCTGGTCCTGGCCGGGCGACGCTCCGCCCGCGCCACGCTCGGGCAGATCCTGGTGCTGGGCGAGTACGACCTGAGCATGGACCTGCTGCGCCGAGGCAGTCGCCTGGGGCCCGACCAGGTCGAGCGTGTCGTCTCCTGCCTCGAGACCAAATGCCCACCGATGGCCGCCGAGCCGTCGCCCGCCCGACGGCGCAGCGGGTCCGAGCCGGCCTCGGCACCGGCGCTGATCGACCTTGAGCAGGTGTGGGCCGGGCTCGTCGACGCCGCGGCGTCCGAACCGATCGAGGCGTGGATGACCTGGCTGCACCCGTCCCAGTCCCGGCTCATCGGCCGGACCTGGAACGGCCCCGCGCGCATCCGGGGCGCGGCCGGCACGGGCAAGACCGTGGTGGCCCTGCACCGTGCTCGGCACCTGGCCCAGCAAGGACGGCGCGTGCTGTTCGCCTCGTACGTCAACAGTCTCGGGCCGATCTTCGCGGGGCTGTTCGCGCGGCTGGCGCCCGACCTGACCGACCGGGTCGAGTTCGCCTCCGTCCACCAGGTGGCGGTGCGGCTCCTGCGCGCGACGGGGACGACCGTCACGATCGACCAGGCAGCGCTTGACGACTGCCATGCCCGAGCCTGGTCGGCCACCCATCGCGACGGTGTTCTCGAAACCCTCGGACACGCTCCGGGTTACTGGCGTGACGAGATCGCCCATGTGATCAAAGGGCGGGGTATCACGCAGCAGGCCACCTACCTGGACCTACCACGCATCGGTCGGGGCACCGCGCTGCAGCTGTCCCACCGCGCGGCGGTCTGGCGGCTTTACCAGGAGTACGAGCGCCGGCTGAAGGAACGCGGTCTGATCGACTGGGAGGACGTCCTGCTCCGCGCCCTGCACGCGGTGCGGACAGGGGCGGTCGAGCCCGGTTGGGACGCCGTGATCGTCGACGAGGTCCAGGACCTCACCTGTGTCGGCCTGCAGCTCCTGCACTCCCTCACCGGCGACCGTCCCGACGGCCTGCTGATGGTCGGCGACGGCCAGCAGGCGGTCTACCCCGGCGGGTTCACCCTTGCCGAGGCAGGGATCTCCGTCGTGGGGCGTGCCGTCGTCCTCGACCGCAACTACCGCAACGGCGCTGACATCCTCCGGCACGCGCTGGCTGAACTCGGCCAGGACACCTTCGAGGACCTCGACCCCGCTCCCGCCGACGCCGACCGCCTGGTGCACCCCACCCGCCCGGGCGGTGTCGTGGTCCATGCCGTGGTGGACGATCCGGCGTCCCAGCAGATGGCACTGCTCGAGCACCTCACCACCCTGCACGACTCGGCCGGAGCCCGGTTCGGTGACATCGCCATTCTGGTTCCCACGAATGCCGCCGCGCGCACCTGGCAGACCGTTCTGACCCGCGCGGCCATCCCAGCCATCCTGCTCATCGACTACGACGGCCGCACGGTCGACGCGGTGAAGGTGGGCACCTTCGAACGCGGCAAGGGCTTGGACTTCACGCACGTGCTCGTCCCCGATCGTGACCTGGTCCCGGCCCCGCGCCGCGCACACGAGTCGGACGAGGCCTACGCCGAGCGCGCTCGCCTCGAGCGCCGCCGCCTGTACGTCGCGATGATCCGGGCCCGGGACACGCTGTGGCTGGCCACCGGAGCAACCAGGCATACCGATCGCAACTGATGCCTCACCGCGTACAGCTGGTGTCAGGGGTCGCGGTGTCGAGCGCCTGCCACGGCCCGAGCGACACGGCGAGCGAGAATCCGCAGCGGAACAGTGCGGCCGATCGGCTGCCGGGAACTCTCCTGGCATGGCTGCGCAGGAGCGGTCTGCCCTGGACGGTGAACCCGTGACGCGGGTGGCATTCGGCCACGCGCCGGACCCCGGCCTCGTCGAGCTGCCAGGCGCGAGCACCGATCACGTCGAGCAGCACCCCGTCGTGCATCAGGTGTTGCAGCGCACCCTGGTCGGGCCGGACGACCGGGTTGAGATGCAGGGTGATCGCGTCCAGCACGTCGTGACGCTGCGCCGTCGTCAGCGAGGACTCCCGCAGCAGCTCGTCCGCCTGCGCGGCGCCGCTACGGGTGAAGCATTCGCCGGTCAGCTCTCCCAGCCGCGGGAACGCGACGTCGTGCAGGATGGCCGCGATCAGCAGCGGCTCGTGCTCGACCTCGAGCCCATCGACCTGCGCGAGCGCCGCGGCGTACAGGTACGAGCGGTATCCGTGCTCCACCAGCATCGGGTCCAGGCCGGGGACGGCTGCGAGCACCTCCCGGACCAGTGGGGTGTCCGGCGGTTCGAGGACGGACGGATCGGGACCCGAGCCGGTGCGCCCGAGACGGGCGGCAACCATCCGCGGGAG
Source organism: uncultured Actinomycetota bacterium (assembly GCA_963740575.1). Taxonomy (GTDB): domain Bacteria; phylum Actinomycetota; class Actinomycetes; order Actinomycetales; family Kineosporiaceae; genus CAVUET01. The sequence continues at coordinate 1,915,471 of CAVUET010000003.1, forward strand.
CAGGCCTGCCGTCGTCACCAGGACGGCGGCGTGGAAGCGGACCGCCTCGGCAGGGCGGAGGATGCCCTGGGTGCGCCGCGTCCATTCGATCGTCCCGAGGTCATCGAGAAGGAGCGTCATGGCGGGTCGGCCTCTCGTCGAAGCGACGGGTCATCAGATAGGTGGCGTTGCCCGGAATGAAGCGCCGCAGATCGGGGTCCTCGGTGGCCGCGATGCGCTGGATGACGAAGCCGCCGCCGAAGTATCGGTCCACGTCCCCCGGAGCCAGGCAGTGGAATCGCAGCAGCCGGTCGCGACGCCGGGGCGGCCACTCGAAGACCCAGAGCAGGAACCTGCCACCCGGCACCAGCAACGGGGCCACCTGCGCCAGGTAGCGCCGTCGGGTCGAGGGCGACAGATCGTCGAAGGTTCCGTAGTCGACGAGCAGGTCGAACCTGCCCAGGGGTTGCCGGATGGCGGTGAGGTTCTCGCGGACGAACCGCACGGTCACCCCCGCTCGTCGCGCGGCGACGGAGGCCTTGGCCAGCGCCGCACCGGAGAAGTCCAGGCCGGTGACCTCGAACCCGTTGGCCGCCAGGTAGATCGCGTTCGCGCCGGTGCCGCAACCCAGGTCGAGGGCGCGCCCCGCAGGCAGCCGACCTGCCTCCAGCAGCTCGACCAGCTCGCTGCGCGGGCCGAGCTCCCAGGGCATCGTGAAGCACCGGTAGCCCAGGTCGTAGAGCGAGCGGGCAACGGCGGTTCCGACGCGGGACATGCCCTCTCCTCCGGCCGTGGGGTGTCCGTACGGCTAGACTTCAGTACATTCGATGAATAGTCAAGCGAATTGGATATCAACTCGATGAACAAACGCGGCGAAGCGCTGGCCCGCGAGCTCGCGGAGGAGCTGTTCGATCTCGGCGCGGCGATCGACCTGGTCGGGCAGACCACCGCGAGTCGGCTGGGGATCAACCAGACCGACCTGATCTGCCTGAACCTGTTGCACCGGAACGGTTCGATGAGCGCAGGCGAGGTCGCCGCCCGCCTGGGACTGACCACCGCCGCGATCAGCGCCATGGCTGCCCGGCTCGAACGCGGCGGCTACGCCCGACGGGAGATGGACCCGAACGACCGGCGCCGGGTGCTACTGCACGCCGAGCCGAGCGGCGTCGCGCAGGCGTTCGGCCTGTTCGACCAGCTGTACCGGGCGACCGCCGGGCTGTCCGCCGACGAGTCCGAAGCCGACCTGCGCCGGATGCTGATCCTGATGCGCCGGTTCCGCTCAGTGATCGCCGAGACCACCACCGAATTGCGGGACGGCGCCACCGAACTGCCCTGACCCAGCGTCCCCTCGCGTCCGGGCGTCCGTGACGCGTGGCCTGCCAAAGTCACCCGGCGCCGTTGTCCCCAGGCTGCGCACCGAGAGTCTGCAGGTGGGCCAGAAGTGCCTCGATACCCTGATCCACGAGGCCTGGCAGCGGCTCTTCAAGCGGGTTCCCCTCGAGGTTCAGCTCCTGGAGGTTGGTCAGTCGGCCGAACTCCGGCGGCAGCACGGTCAGCTGATTGTCCGACAGATCCAGGACATGGAGGCTGGTGAGCCCGCCGAACTCCGGCGGCAGCACCGTCAGCCTGTTCCGCCTGATGTCCAGCAGCTCCACGTTGCCGAGCCGGCCGAGCTCCGGCGGGAGCATGGTGAGCTCATTCGTGCCCAGATCCAGTGTGGTGAGCCTGGTCAGCCGGCCGGGCCAGCTGGGCAGCTCGGTCATTCCGATGCCCTGGAGCCTCAGCTTCTCGAGGCTGGTGAGCTGGCTCAACCAGGCCGGCAACTCCCCCAGCGGGTTCAGCGAGAGGTCGAGGTCCTGAAGGTTGGTCAACTGGCCGATCACCTCCGGCAGCGACGTGAGCCCGGTGCCGCGGAGGTGGAGCAACTCGAGGTTGGTCAGCCGGCCGAGCCCGGCGGGGAGTCCTTCCAGGTCATTGAAGGTCAGGTTCAACGCCGTGAGGTTGATCAGCTGGACTACGACGTCGGGCACCGCCGCCAGCACGTTGTCCGCGAGGTCGAGCGTATGAAGGGCCGTCAGCCGGTCGAGCAGGTCCGGCAGATCCTGCAGTTCGTTGTTGGAGAGATCGAGCGCCTGGAGAGCCGAGAGGTGGCCGACCACCGCGGGCAGTTCGATCAGCCCATTGGCCGACAGGCTCAACGACTCGAGGTTGGCGAGCTGGACCAGTTCCTCGGGGAGTTGGCTCAGCAGCGTGGCGTGCAGGTCCAGCTCCCGCAGGTCGGTCAGCTGCCCGATGAAGGCGGGCAACTCGGAGAGCGGATTCAGGGAGAGGTCCAGCCGCTGCAGATGGGCAAGCCCGGCGAGCTCTGCCGGCAGGACCGTCAGGGCGAGACCGGACAGATCCAGTTCCACCTCACCTGTCGCGGCGGCCTGCCGAATTGCCTGCTCGGCAGGCGAAGGGTCAGGCGCGCTGTTCATTGCTGCACCCCGTTGAGCTGCATGCGACGATCACGAGGCACATGATTGACTCCGATCGATGAGTCGTAACCCTCGGGCCGTTCCATATCAGGCGCGAAGGAACGTCAGAACCGCCAACACACGCCGGTGGTCGTCCGGCGCGCTCGGCAGGTTGAGCTTGGTGAAGGTGTTTCGGACATGTCCCTCCACGGTCTTCGCGGACAGGAACATGCGCTCTGAGATGGCTTGGTTCGAGCGGCCCTCGGCCATCCACCGCAGGACCTCCCGCTCGCGTTCCGACAGTGCGTCCAGCGGGCTGGCCTGGCGGGCACGGCCTACCAGGCGGGACACCACCTCAGGGTCGATGACCGAGCCGCCGGCACCGATCCGCCGGACGGCATCGGTGAATTCCTGGACGTTCGCCACCCGGTCCTTGAGGAGATATCCCAACCCGCCGGCGCCCTCTGCCATCAGGTCCACTGCGTAATCGGTCTCCACGTACTGCGACAGAACCATGACGCCCACACCCGGGTGCTCGGCGCGGATGCGATGGGCGGCTCGCAGCCCTTCGTCCGTGTGCGTCGGCGGCATGCGGATGTCCGTGATGGCCACGTCGGGGGGATCCGCCGCAACGGCGTCCAGCAGCTGATCCGCATCTCCCGCCTGTGCCACGACGGCGAACCCCGCATCAGAGAGCAGGCGGGCCACCCCCTCGCGGAGCAGGACGGAATCGTCGGCCAGGATCACCCGGAGGACCTGGACGCCGGGGCCCGCCGCCGGATCGCTCACTGGTGCACCCTCATGCACTCGCCTCCATCAGGGCGGGGATCGGGATCCGGGCGGTGAGTCGGGTGCCGTTCCCCGCGGGGCTGTCGACGTCCAGGGTGCCATCCACGGCGGCCACCCGGTCGCCGAGTCCGCGCAGTCCGGACCCGCGGGAGGGGTCGGCCCCGCCGATCCCGTCGTCGGCCACGTCGAGGGTCAGCACCCCGTCCGGGGCGTCCAGGCAGACCGTGACCGAGGTGGCGTTGGCGTACTTGGCCACGTTCGCCAGCGCCTCGCTGGCCACGAAGTACGCCGCCGCCTCCACGGGGGCCGGCAGCCGCCGGTCCAGCCCGGACTGCACCGTCGTCGCCACCGTCGAGCGCTCGGCCAGCGAGCGCAACCCCGCGACCAAACCCCGCTCGGTCAGGATCGCCGGATGAACCCCCCGGGCGAACTCCCGCAGCTCCGCCAACGCCAGCGCGAGTTCCGTCGTGGTCAACTCGAGCCGCTCCTCGAGGTCGGCGTCCTTGTCCCGGTCGATCCCCATCCTGGCCATTCGCAGTGCGAGGGAGACGGCCACCAGACGCTGCTGGGCCCCGTCGTGCAGGTCGCGTTCCAGCCGGCGTCGCTCCTGGTCCTGCGCCGAGACCAACCGCTGCCGGGAGGTCCGCAGCTCCTCGATCAACCGCACGTTCCGCAACACCAACCCGGCCTGAGAGGCCAGGTCCCGCAACAACTTCGCCTCCCCCGGAGAGAGCTGCTCCCCAGCAGACTTCCGCACCCCGATCACCCCCAGCAGCTGACCTTGATGCCACACCGGAATGGCCAGATCCGCCTCGGGCACACTCATCGTGGGGTCGGGCCCATCAGCCAACGAAACCACCACGCCCAGGCGTGGCTCCGCCTGCGGCCACGACGCCTCGCGCACCAGCTCCGACCCCACCCGCAACCACACATCCGCACCCGCCGCCCCAACCGCCTCGGCAGCGACGCGCGCCATCCGCGGCAACAACTCCTCCGTCGCCACCGCCCGCGCCATCCCGCCGGAGAACTCCGAGAGCACCTCATACGGACTCGCCCGACGGCCGTACACCACCCGGTTCGCCACCCGCTGCACCCGCTCCCGCACCGGCTGGAACGCCACCGCCACCAACGCCGTCGCCAGGATCGACAACCCCAGATCCCGACCCGACCCCACCAGCCGCCCCACCCCCACCACGATCGCCACGTACACCGCCGAGATGAACCCCGCCATCACCCCGTACACCAACGTCTTGTTGATCACCAGATCGATGTCGTACAGGCGGTAGCGCAGGACGGCGAAGCCGATCGAGACCGGAATGACCAGGAACGAGACGGACGCGATGCCCTGCAGGACCCCGATCCAGAACGGGGTGGTCGCCTGGGCCCAGGCGAACCTGATGGAGGCGATCATCGCGACGAGGAACGCGGCGGCGAAGAACGCCGCGGCCGTGGCCAGCCACTTGACCTGGAGCCGCTCCAGGCCGCGGGAGCGGCGGAATCTCAGCACCAGGCTGACCGCCGACGCGATGATCGACGCCGGGATCAGGAGAATGACTTCCTGTAGGGCCGCCAGCAACGGCTTCAGGCCCTCGACCCCCAGCGGGTTGACCAGTCCCGGATGAGCGGAGTCGTCGAGCTTCCCCGGGTGCAGCGCGATGATCACAACTGTCGCGACGATGGCCACGGCGGACAGCCACTCCACCTTCCGCCACCACGGGGACAGCAGTCTCCCGTCGGGGAAGCGCAGGATGAGGAAGGTCCCCATCAGGCCGATCGGAGGAGCCCACAGCGGCCCGGAGACAGCGATGCTCGCCGCGCCACCGGGCAGACCCTTTGCCAGGGCGAGGTCCCCGTAGCTCCCGATCGGGATCACCCAGGCGATCCCGATGCCGAGCAGGATCCAGCCCACGCGGTTGCGAGGCTGCCGAGCCAGGATGACGATGCCGACAACCGGGAACGCCGCTGTGATGGCCGTGAACCCGAGGCGGCCCAAGCCGGTTGCCGTACCGCTCACGATCGACATCCCGAGAGCCCCGGCGAGGAAGACGAGCCACAGCCCGAACGCCGCCCAGGCCAGACGGCGGGCGGTCCCCGGGGTCATCGCGTGACCGCCGCGGGCGTTCGGATCGGGATCCGGGCGGTGAGTCGGGTGCCGTTCCCCGCGGGGCTGTCGACGTCCAGGGTGCCATCCACGGCGGCCACCCGGTCGCCGAGTCCGCGCAGTCCGGACCCGCGGGAGGGGTCGGCCCCGCCGATCCCGTCGTCGGCCACGTCGAGGGTCAGCACCCCGTCCGGGGCGTCCAGGCGGACCGTGACCGAGGTGGCGTTGGCGTACTTGGCCACGTTCGCCAGCGCCTCGCTGGCCACGAAGTACGCCGCCGCCTCCACGGGGGCCGGCAGCCGCCGGTCCAGCCCGGACTGCACCGTCGTCGCCACCGTCGAGCGCTCGGCCAGCGAGCGCAACCCCGCGACCAAACCCCGCTCGGTCAGGATCGCCGGATGAACCCCCCGGGCGAACTCCCGCAGCTCCGCCAACGCCAGCGCGAGCTGCTCCGATGCCTGGTCCAAGCGAGATCCGACGGCGGGGTCGACGTCGGGGCGCACCGTCGCCCTGGCCATTCGCAGTGCGAGGGAGACGGCCACCAGACGCTGCTGGGCCCCGTCGTGCAGGTCGCGTTCCAGCCGGCGTCGCTCCTGGTCCTGCGCGGAGACCAACCGCTGCCGGGAGGTCCGCAGCTCCTCGATCAACCGCACGTTGCGCAACACCAACCCGGCCTGAGAGGCCAGATCCCGCAACAACTTCGCCTCACCCGGAGAGAGCTGCTCCCCGGCCGACCGGCGCGCACCGATCACCCCCAGCAGCTCACCCTGATGCCGCACCGGGACAGCGAGATCGGCACCCGTCAGCGCGACGTCCGCTTCCATCTCGCCGACCACCTCAGCCGTGATCCGCGCCGACCCGGCCGGGCCCGGCCAGGACGCTTCGCGGATCAGGTCCGGCCCGACCCGCAACCACACATCCGCACCCGCCGCCCCAACCGCCTCGGCAGCGACGCGCGCCATCCGCGGCAACAACTCCTCCGTCGCCACCGCCCGCGCCATCCCGCCGGAGAACTCCGAGAGCACCTCATACGGACTCGCCCGACGGCCGTACACCACCCGGTTCGCCACCCGCTGCACCCGCTCCCGCACCGGCTGGAACGCCACCGCCACCAACGCCGTCGCCAGGATCGACAACCCCAGATCCCGACCCGACCCCACCAGCCGCCCCACCCCCACCACGATCGCCACGTACACCGCCGAGATGAACCCCGCCATCACCCCGTACACCAACGTCTTGTTGATCACCAGATCGATGTCGTACAGGCGGTACCTGAGAATGGCGACGGGGAGGGCGACCGCCAGCGGCAGTTGCGCGGCCGCGTCGAGGATCGAGGGGGTCTGGACGTTGACCGAGACGATCAGGTTCAGGCCGACGATGAGAACTCCGAAGGTGATCCACTTCAGCTGCTGGCGCTCCTCGCCACGAGAACGGATGAACCGCACCACCACCGAGGCGATCGAGCCGAGCACCACCGCCGCGAGGATCGGGGAGGACAACGCCGCGATCCGAGTGAGGGCCGGCGCCTGCCCGACGTCCCAGTCCCCGACCAGCCGTGGCCCGCGGATCGGCCAGGTGGCCATGAACCCGGCCAGCATGAAGGTGAACTCGGCCAGGGAGGCATGGAGCAGCCAGCGCCAGCGCCTGGTGAGCGGCCGCCCGTCGGGCAGGAGCTGGAGCAGCAACGGCACGCTGGCCACGAGCGGAACCCACGCCCAGGCACCGATCCAGCTGGCGAAGGCGCCGCCGGGCAGGGACCCGGGGGAATTGACCAGGGCGTGTTCGGCGTAGTCCTGCGCGACCGAGTTGAGGGAGGCGAACAGCGGGGCGCCGATCATCAGCCACCCCACGGCGTTCCCCGGGCGCCGGGACGCCACCAGGGCCCCCGTGAACGGGAAGGTCACGGCGAACACGACGGAGACGAACGAGTTGCCGGACACGAAGGCCGAGAACGATCTGTGCTCGAGGACGGCGAGCCAGATCAGGACGCCCGCCAGGCATGGGCAGAGCAGAGCCAGCAGCCAGGCGAGCCCGGCGACGCGTCGCCCCACCTCGATCACCGCGCCTGCGTCAGAGCGGCCCGCAGCGCCTCGCCGGACAGCTCCGCCTTGGGGATGAACCCGAGGGCGTCGGAGCCGTCCACCTGGTCGCCGTAGCTGGACGCGTCCCGACTCGAGGTCAGCACGACGGGGGTGAGCACGCCGTCGGCTCGCAGCAGCTCCAGCACCCGGAAACCGCTGATATCGGGCAGTTGCACGTCCAGCACCACCAGGTCCGGCCGCAGCGCTTCGACCGCCTCGACCCCCGACGCGCCGTCCCCTGCCTCGCCGATGACCTCGAAGCCCTCGCTCTCGAGCAGCGCCCGGGCGAACGACCGGAAGGTCTCATGATCGTCCACGATCAGCACCGTCGTCATCATGGTCCGACGGTGGCAGGCGGGGAACACGCGCGCCAGAGGGCCAGCCCTGGCTTCGCGCGACCCGGGCCGAGGGTTAACCCTGATCGCCCCCGGACGCTGCTGATCTTGCCGGCCCGGTGATCGGCGAACAGGTGGCCGGAACCGGTCAGGAATCGAGAAGCGCCGGCCTCCGACTCGCACGTAGCGTGACTGCCCCAGGAGGTGCACGCGGCCGCCTGGTGGCCGCTGTCACCGACCCCGATGTCAACGTGAAGCATCGGCCCGGGCGTGCCTGCTCCAAGCTGGTTAGATCGAGCCAGGCGCCCAGACGCAGACCACGAGAGCGGACCCGCCCAGCGGATGGAGACACGATGAGCACGGCCATGAGGACGGGCACACGGTCTCCTTCGCCGGCGGGCGCGGACAGCCACGATCTGATCCGCGTGCAGGGCGCGCGCGTGAACAACCTCAAGGACGTCAGCGTCGAACTGCCGAAGCGCCGGCTGACCGTATTCACCGGCGTCTCCGGCTCGGGCAAGAGCTCTCTGGTGTTCGACACGATCGCCGCGGAGTCGCAGCGGTTGATCAACGAGACGTACAGCGCCTTCGTACAGGGCTTCATGCCGACGCTGCCGCGGCCCGACGTCGACGTCCTCGGCGGGCTGACGACCGCGATCATCGTCGACCAGCAGCGAATGGGTGCCGACCCCCGCTCCACGGTCGGCACCGCCACCGACACCGGCGCGATGTTGCGCATCCTGTTCAGTCGACTCGGGAAGCCGCGCATCGGCTCGGCCCAGGCATTCTCCTTCAACATCGCCTCGATGAGCGGAGCGGGTGCGGTCTCGATGGAGCGCGCCGGACGCACCGTGAAGGAGCGCCGCAGCTTCAGCATCACCGGTGGCATGTGTCCGCGCTGCGAGGGCCGGGGCTCGGTCAACGACATCGATCTGACCCAGCTCTACGACGACAGCAAGTCGCTCAACCAGGGTGCGCTCACGATCCCCGGGTACAGCATGGACGGCTGGTACGGCCGGATCTTCAGCGGCTGCGGCTTCTTCGACCCCGACAAGCCGATCAAGAAGTTCACCAGGAGGGAGCTCCAGGACCTGCTGTACAAGGAGCCGACCAAGATCAAGGTCGACGGCATCAACCTGACCTACGAGGGCCTGATCCCGAGGATCCAGAAGTCCTTCCTGTCCAAGGACGTCGACGCGCTGCGACCGCACATCCGGGCGTTCGTGGAGCGGGCGATCACCTTCACCATCTGCCCCGAGTGCACAGGCACCCGGCTCAGCGAGGCGGCCCGGTCGTCGAAGATCAAGGGGATCAGCATCGCCGACGCCTGCGCGAGGCAGATCAGCGACCTCGCCGGGTGGGTGCGCGAGCTGGACGAACCGGCGGTGGCACCCTTGCTGGCGGCGTTGCGTGAGACCCTCGACTCGTTCGTCGAGATCGGGCTGGGTTACCTGTCGCTCGATCGCCCGGCGGGCACGCTCTCGGGCGGCGAGGCACAACGCGTGAAGATGATCCGCCAGCTTGGGTCGTCGCTGACCGACATCACCTACGTCTTCGATGAGCCCACGGTCGGGCTGCACCCGCACGACATCCAGCGGATGAACGACCTGCTGCTGCGACTGCGGGACAAGGGCAACACGGTGCTCGTGGTGGAGCACAAGCCGGAGGTGATCGCGATCGCCGACCACGTCGTGGACCTCGGTCCCGGCGCCGGAGCGGCAGGCGGTGCCGTCTGCTTCGAGGGCACCGTGGAGGGGTTACGGGGCAGCGGCACCGTCACCGGCCGCCATCTCGATGACCGGGTCCGTCTGAGGTCGTCGGTCCGCACGCCGTCGGGAGTGCTGGCGGTGCGCGGCGCGAACACCCACAACCTGCGCGACGTCGACGTCGACATCCCGCTCGGCGTGCTGGTGGTGGTGACCGGGGTGGCCGGCTCCGGCAAGAGCTCGCTGATCCGCGGCTCGGTGTCCGGGCGCGACGGGGTCGTCTCGGTCGACCAGACGCCGATCCGCGGCTCGCGGCGGAGCAACCCGGCGACGTACACCGGACTGCTCGACCCGATCCGCAAGGCGTTCGCGAAGGCCAACGGCGTGAAGGCGGCGCTGTTCAGCGCCAACTCCGAGGGCGCCTGCCCCAACTGCAACGGGGCCGGGGTCGTCTACACCGACCTGGCGATGATGGCAGGCGTCGCCATCACCTGCGAGGAGTGCGAGGGAAAGCGGTTCGAGGCATCGGTGCTGGACCACCACCTCGGCGGCCGCGACATCAGCGAGGTGCTCGCCATGCCGGTGACCGAGGCCGAGGAGTTCTTCGGCGCCGGCGAGGCACACACGCCGGCCGCGCACGCCGTCCTCGTCCGCCTCGCCGACGTCGGTCTCGGCTACGTCACCCTCGGCCAGCCGCTCACCACGCTGTCCGGCGGCGAGCGCCAGCGGCTCAAGCTGGCCACCAACATGGCGGAGAAGGGAAGTGTCTACGTTCTCGACGAGCCGACCAGCGGCCTACACCTCGCCGACGTCGAGCAGTTGCTCGCCCTGCTCGACCGGCTGGTCGACTCCGGCAAGTCGGTCGTCGTCATCGAGCACCACCAGGCGGTGATGGCGCACGCCGACTGGATCATCGACCTCGGACCGGGCGCCGGCCACGACGGCGGCCGGATCGTCTTCGAGGGCACACCCGCCGACCTCATCGCCGCCCGCTCCAGCCTCACTGGCGAGCACCTCGCGGCCTATGTCGGCACCTGACCGCGTTCAATGGTGCGGTCGCTGGCACACCGATCCGGCTCCGGAGCAGAGATACACGTCGGTCTGCGCCGGTATCGCCAGCCGGGAGGCGATCCGATAGGTGATCGATCCCTCGCCCCGCTCCAGGATGACGACGTAGGGGTGACCCTGCGCCCAGCCGCCGTCGTACCCGTCGAAGACGTCGTTCGCGCCTGCCGCATACCCGTCACGGAAGGCCTGCGTGACGTCCTGCCGTCGGTCGGCCGTCACAGAGCTCCCCTCCTGCAAGGCCCGGCCGTCCTCCAGCCCTTGCGCGATCCCCACCCGCAGGCCCCGAAGGTAGGCCGCGCCGATGTCCTGCGAGCTGCTGCCCGTACGGCCGATCCCGGCGCTGAGGCGACCGATCCCGATCAGGCCCGCGGCGGCCAGCAGAACCACCAGACCGACGATGGGCCGACGAACACGAAGACTCATGCTCTACCTCATCACGACCTCTACCTCATCACGACCCTCTACCTCAACACGACCCTGCGACCCGTGGAACCAGGTCGCTGCTACGGATGTCCGCCCGTCGTCGGCGAGCCGCGGTGGCACTGACTCACAGCGCGTCCCGCCGCTGTAGCCAGTGCAACGCGGCCCAGCCGATCGGAACCGGGAGCCAGAATGTGGCGATCCGGTACAGCAGTACCCCGCTGACGGCCGCTGCGCTGGACATGCCGGCGGCGGCCAGGCCGGTGGAGAGCGCGACTTCGATGGCGCCGAGGCCGCCCGGGGTGGGCGCGAGCGAGCCGACAGCAGCTCCGGTCAGGTAGACCACCCCGACACTCGCCAGTCCGATGGTGCCGCCGAAGGCCTTCGCGGCGAACCACAGGGCGGCGATGTAGGACATGTTGAGAAGCAGTGCCCCCAGGATGCTCTCCGCGAGCTTGGCCGGGCTGGTCATCAGGTCCAGCAGCCGAGGCAGTGCCTCGCGCACCGGAGGCAGCAGTCGCGCCGCGAGTGCGCGCCTGGCAGCCGGGATCGTCAGAGCCAGCAGGGCGATCACAGCGGAGATGCCCAATGCGATGAAGGCCCAACCCGGGATGGGCAGGCTGTGGCGGGAAGACGTTCCCGTGGCCGCCGCGAAGACGATGAGAAGGGTGACGTGGGATGCCGCGTTGACGACCTGTGCCGTTGCGACGCTGGTCATGGCGCCGGTCGTGCTCAGCCTCGCCTTGCGCAGGTATCGGATGTTCAGCGCGAGGCCGCCCACTGACGGCGGCGTGACGAATCCGGCGAACGAGGCCGCGAGCTGGGCCAGGACCGTGCGTGCGAACGACAGCCGCTCGCGCACGTAGCCGGTGAGCGAGAGCGCGGCCGCCAGGTAGGTCGCTGCGGATGCGAGCAGGACGAGCGGAACCCACTGCCAATGCGCCAACGCGAAGACCGAGAGCAGGTTCACGGTGCCGAAGCTGCCCACGATCAAGTACCCGGCCGCGATCAAGGCAACCGTCGAGATGATCGTGCGCGGGCGAACGCGCTCCACCCGAGCCAGGTCAGGCATCTCGCGGTGCGTCTGTCCCTGGACCTCTTCGCGCAACGCCTCCAGCAGGCCGGTCTCCGCCTTGAGGGCGGCCCGGGTCTCGCGGGACAGTACGACGGGCTGGAGGACGGGCAGGATCGCGGCCAGTTCGTCCTCGCTCAGGACGGTACGGGCGCTGCGCACCGCCCGCTCGGCGCCGACCAGCTGGGCGCAGCTGGTCAGCAGCTGGGCTCGGTCCAGGCTGATCCGCAGGTCAGTAGCGAAGACGGCGCCGTCCGTCGGGATCGGCAGGCGGACGTTCCCGAGAGGGTCGACGAGGATCTTGCCGACGGTGAGCCCACGGTGGGTGATCCGGTGCCTGTGCAGGCGGGCCAGGCAGCTCCAGAGCACGGTGAGCTGACCGTCGGTCGGGTTCCGCAGCGGGGCCGCTGTGACCGCCCGGTAGGCCAGCACGATGGCGTCCGGGCCGCACGGTACGCCTGCGATGAGCCGTGGAACGGGGACGTCGGCAGCCTCGGCCGTCAGCGCGAGCAGCGAGCGTCGTTCGGCCGCGCGCTCGAGGGACAGCACCGGTGGCGGCGCGATCTCGCGGCGGACCCGGACGGCTCGGTAGAGGGTGTACAGCGCGCCGGAGGCAATGAGATCGCGATCGAGCACGTGCACGGTCAGCTGATCGTTGGATCGGGTTGTGGCCAGGTAGGTCCGATGATCCTGATCGTCGCCAGGGATCCGTTCCAGCCGAACCAGGGGTATGCCCCTGCGGCCCAGTTCCGTCGCGATCCGCAAGCCGTCCGGCTGTTGGTTCGACTGACCCGCCACGTAGCGGACCAGCACACCAACCATCGCTCCGATCGTGATACTCGACAGGAGCGAGAGCAGCGATGTCCTGCCACCGCCGAAGGTGGACACGACGTACAGGACGGTGATCGCGAGTGTCGACCCGCGCCACCGTGCCTCGGCGGAGGCGCCGAGCACGGTGACGAACGCGAGCAGTGCGGCCAGGTAGGCGTCGAGAGGTCGCACCGTCCCGCCCGCGCCGACTGCCGTCAGAGCGCCGTGCAGAGCACTGGAAGGGAACAATGCCAGTGCTCTGTCCAGACCCTCGATCAACGCGATCGCGGCAAGACCGGTGAGCAGCGCCTCGATCAGCCGGCGCGAGTGACCGCGCGCGATCTCGGCGATCATCAAGCCCAGCGGCACGACCAGGACGCCTACTCCCCCGACGACGCTGAACACGCGCAGAAACACCATCGGAGCCGTTCGGACCAGACGCGCCAAGTCCTCGCTGGCCCCGCGTCCGGTGTCGCTCGCGACAGATCCCAGCGCGGCCAGCACCAGCAGGGCCAGGGCCAAGCCCGTGAGCCGGACCAGGTCGAGGGTCTGACGGATCCGCGCCGGCGCGACGTCGACCACCACGGTCGCCACCGCGACGGGCGACGTGTCTGGGCCGCTCATCGGTGGCGGCTGTGCGCCATGGTCAGACTCACCGGGCGTGCGCGCGGTGGACGTCATGCGGTCGCCTCACACCCATCCCGGTCCGTCACCCGTCGGTGTCCACACCCGATGTGGTGAGCGGGGTCGACGCCGTCCCTTCCACTGGCGAGCGGCCCTTCAACCACACCTCGGTGATGATCAGTTTGATGGTGGCGGCGGCCGGGATCGCCAGCAGGGCCCCGGCGAACCCCAGCAGACTCCCACCGATCAGCGTGCTGATGATGACGGCGGCGGGCGAGAGATCGATGGCGTTCTGCATCACCTTGGGCGCCAGCAGGTAGTTCTCGAACTGCTGATAGGCGATGAAGAAGACAAGGACGATCACTCCGGTCACAGGCCCTTGGAACAGCGCGATCAGAACTGCGGGGATGGCCCCGAGGTAGGACCCGAACTGCGGGATCAGGTCAGCGAAGCCGGCCCACATGCCGAGCGGAACCGCGTACGGCACTCCCAGGATCAGGAGGGCCACGATCGTCATCGCCCCGCACACGGCCGATGTGAGCAGGTTTCCGCCGACGTACCCGCCGATCTTGCCGATGGCCTCCTCGATGATCTGCTCTGCCTGCCGGCGATGCTTCGGGGAGAACAGCTGCGCCGCAGCGCTCTGCAGGCGGGGGCCTGCGAGCATGAAGTAGATGGTCAGGATGATCACGGTCAACACCTGGAAGGCCGTGCCCAGCAGGGTTCCGGCGAACCCGAGGATCGTCCCGAAGGACTGGCCGACCCGCGCCGGGAGCTGGCCGATGAAATCCTTGATCCGTATCGAGGCGTCGTATCGCTGGGCCAGGCGACCCAGCCAGTCCTGCCGCTTGTCCAGCCGGTTGACATAGCCGGGCACGGCGTCGGCGAACTGACGGATCTGGGAGACCAGGTGGGGGACGAGCAGGGCGGCGAACAGGCCCAGGAAGAGCAGCAAGGCGAGGAAGATCACCGCGGTGGCGGCCCGCCTGCCCAAGCGGAGTCGCGCCAGGCCTCGCACGGCCGGCTCCAACCCGGTGGCGATCACCAGCGCGATGACCACCAGGACCAGGATGCCCAGGACACTGCGAGCAGCGAAGAGGACCGCAGCGGTCGACATGACGGTCACCGTGACGCGAACCCAGTAGGACATCGACGGCCAGGCGGGAGGCGACTTCTGCGTATCCATCGACATCAGCCCGCGCCTTCCCCGCTACGGTCACCCGTGTCCGGCGTGCCCGGTCACCGCGTCGTCGTGGTCGACGCTACCGCCCTCCTTGGCGATCATGCAGGCGAGAGACGCGGCGGGTCGTGGCGGGCTCACCCAGCGGGCGAATCGCCGCCGCGCCGCGAACCTCGCACGGGGACGCGCCGCGCGGCTGCTTGTCGATTGTGTCCAGTTCGACGGACGGTCGTCAGGCGGGCGGGCAGGCCGGCGCGCAGGCCGGTGAGCAGGATGTCTAGGCCGCGTTCGAGTTCGGCGGCTCCGTCGTAGGCGGCCAGGGCGGGGGCGAGGCTTCGGAGCAGGGGGAAGTCGCGTAGGGGGAGGCGGTGTAGGCCGAGGCGGAGCAGGTCGTCGGTTTCTTCGGGGTTGTCGACCAGTTCTTGGAGTTCGTTGAGGATGTGGCCGTGCAGGAAGCCGAAGAAGGAGCGGTAGATGTGCAGGGCGTCGATGTCGGTGAAGCCGGCGCGGGTCAGCAGTTCCAGGGTGGCTTCCAGGGGGCGCAGGGTGCCCAGGGGGCGTAGGGCCAGGGGGGTGGCCAGCGGTCGGGTGACCAGCAGGGGGACTATCTGCGGGTGGGCCAGGGCGAGGCGGCGGAAGGCGCGCGCCACGGTGCGCAGTTGGGCGGCCCAGTCGTCGTCTGTGGTGTCGACGGTGAGTTGGTCCAGGACCAGTTCGGCCACACCGTCCAGCAGGTCGGTCTTGTTGGCGGCGTACCGGTAGAGAGACATCGGGTCACGGCCCATGGCGTGTCCGAGGCGGCGCATGGACAGGGCGTCGATGCCGTCCTGATCGATGATCGCCAGCGCGGTGGCGAGCACCAGCTCTCGGCTCATGGGTGGGGGATTGTCCGGGGCTGGCCCGGCGGTGGGTAGCGTCACTCGCCTCGCGTCTCCTTACGGCCGGCGTCCCCTCGAGCGGTGGTCACCCGGCGCCCGTGCCACGACCCTGACCTGCCTACGGCCGACGTCTGCAGTGTAGACCTACGGACTTGACAGCTGTCGGAACTCGGCGTTCACTGAGACTACGCCGTAGGGCTACGGCGTCGTCAGCTCCGTCCGCCAAGACCCCGCGGGCTCACCGGGAGTCATTCCCAGAGCACGTGGAGGCACAGCCATGATCGTCATCGTCGGGTTGCTGATCCTGATCGTCGCCATCGTGGTGGCGGTGGCCGGCGTGGCCACCAACAGCGGTGGATCCCACGCGGTGGGCGACAGCTTCGGGATCTTCGGGCAGCACATGAGCAGTCTGTCCACCGGACAGCTGTTCCTGTTCGGCATCGGAGTCGGTGTCGTGGGCATGCTGGGGCTGAGCATGCTGATGGGGGTCTTCAGCCGGCGTCTGGCCTCACGAGGCTCGCGGCGTGAGCTGATGGGATCGCGGCGCGAGACCACAGCTGTGCGTGAGGACCGCGACCGGCTCAGCCAGCAGCTGGACGACGAACGCACCGACCGTGGCCGGGTCGACCCCTCCTCCGGTCAAGACGTCCAGCCCACCGCCGGTCAAGACGCCCAACCCACGACCGGTCAGGACCGAGTCCTGCCCCAGCGACCCGGCATGAGGGACCGCATCAGCCATCGCATGGGTCGTTGACCCGGCTGCCCGACGGCTGGGCCGCCAGTCCGTCGGTCGGTCGGTCCGAGAACGGTCTGCTTCTCGTTGCTCCATCGGCTCGGCCCTGGGAGGCGCAGCCATCATGCTCACTCGAATCCTGCCCATCGTCTACCTGCTGATCGGGCTCGTGGTCGCCGCGCAGCACAACTACCTGGAGCACCTGAACACCGCCAGCCGGATCCTGTCCGCCGCACTGGCCGTCGTTCTGTGGCCGCTGGTCCTGGCCGGGGTCCACCTCGCCATCAAGTGACCCAGCCGCGACGCAGCACCACCGATACATGACGTCGACATCACTACCGCTGCCCACCAAGAAGGGAGACATCATGATCACCTTGGGGATCGTCCTGCTCGTCATCGGATTCCTGGCGAACATCGCCGTCCTGCAAACCATCGGGCTCGTCCTGGCCGTGGCCGGCGTTGCCCTTGCCCTGCTGGGAAGGACCGGCCACGCCGTCGGCGGTCGCAACCACTACTGGTGAGCCAACCTACCCACCCGTCCACGGTCGATCGTCATGAAAGGCTCGTCATGGGAATCGGGTTCGGCATCTTCCTTCTTGCCGTCGGAGCAATTCTCGCCTTCGCGGTCCAGGCCACGGTCGCCGGCCTGGACATCCACGTCGTCGGCTGGATCCTGATGGCAGCCGGCGCCCTCGGGCTGCTGCTGACCCTGACCGTGTTGGCTCCCCGACGCCGCCACCGCACGATGACCGTGAGCCACCGTCGCACGCCCGCGCCACCAGCCCCAGGACCGATCCAGGCCAACCCGAACGGCGTTGTCGACCAACAGATCCGCGACGATGTCATGTGACCGACGGGCCACCCTGCAGAGCGATCAGAGATGACCGTCATCATCGCCATCTGGATGTTCGCCATTCTCTTCGTGGGCGTCGTTGCCATCGTCGCTGTGATCGAGATCGAACCACTGTGGCGTGTCCGCAGGGCCGCGACGACTCCAGGTGGATCGCGCCGTGTCGACCATCCCGCCCGGCATGGAGTCAGGCCGGTCACCGATCGGTGACCGGCCTGATCTCTGTTCTCAGCGGGGAGAACGTCTGCGAGCGAGGTGGCGCAACCGAAGGATGCGCCCCGAACCGAGCAGAAATGCCGCGAGGCCACCGAGTGCTGCGGCACCCACCAGGACCGTGCCGGCGATCGCCTCCGGGGAGCGCTGGTTCGCGCACTCGTCGTCGGGAGCTACCTGTTGGTGGGCAGGACGGTGGAGGATTCTGCTGAGGCCCATGGTGTGGCTCATCTGAGAGGTGCAACCACGTCGCGCAGACGCGCGATGCCGGCCTCGGTTCGGTGGACGATGTGCTCGGCGCCGACCAGACTGGACAGCAGTCGGTGCGCAGCCTCCTTGGTAGCGACCCAGATGACGTCGTGGTCAGCGCATCGGACACCCCACAGCCTGGGTAGGTCGGGCGGGGCAGGATGGCAGAGGTGTTCTCCAAGCACGTTGGTGACTCCGTTCCGTTTGGGCTACGACCTCTGGGGAGACAAGACGTCAGCGGCCGATGGCGCTCCGGGCGGTGGTGGCCCGGCGCTGGTGGGACTGCCCGGCACGCAGTGCCGTGCGCTCGTTGATGGTCAGTCCACCCCAGACGCCGTACGGTTCCCGGACCGACAGAGCATGCTCGCGGCAGGTTCGGATCACGTGGCAACTGGCGCAGACAGCCAGGGCAGCGCTGTCCCGTCGGCGTCTGGCGGCCCCGCGCTCCCCGTCGGGGTTGAAGAACAGGGTGGGTTCGGCGTCGGCGCAGGCCGCTTCGAACTGCCAGGCGTAGCGGCTGAGCAGCGGAAGCGGCAGGCGCGAGAGTGCGACCATGATCAGCGGGCGGGTGTGTACCCGATGCTGCGATCCCTGCACACCGGGTGCAATCGCCCTGACCGGGGACGGGCCGGCTGCGGGTGTCATGGAGGGGGTAAGGACCACATATGCATTCGCCGCCTTCGCGCGGAATCAGTGCGAGCGGCGAGGGAGCGCGAGGTCCGGACGGACCCACGCACGCAGACGATCATGATTGTGCCACGAACCGATGGGGAAAGACACAGGCTCGGGCAGGAGGACGTTGAGACCCCCACCGAGCAGGTGGAATCGGAGTCGGTGTTACCGCCGGATCGTGCGAGAATGGTTCTGACCCAGCGTGCCTGGCCGGTCCGGACCTTGCGCTCCCACGCCGCTTGATGCTTTGCGTGAAGGTGGCGAGCCCGATGAGAGGCCCTGAGACTGCCGGTCCATACGCGGTTGTCGCAGCTGCACCCGACGGATCTGACGAACCCCGAGCCGCCGCAGCGCCATCCGTGCCGTGTGCCTACTGCCGGGCGCCGATCCCCGCGGATCGTTTCACCGCGTGGTTCCCCATCGGGCGTTCACTCTTCGCGCCGTGCCCGGACTGCAACGGCCGGACGGCGGTGCCGGCCACGACCTGGCTGCGCTGGAGCGGGCTCTTCGGTCCGGTGGCCTCGTGAGGTTCACGTTGGCGATCTACCTGGATCAGAGGTAGCAGCCGTAGGCGGCGTCCGGCTCGGTGGCCGTCAGGGGAGCGTCGCTGTCCGAGCGCAACGCGATCAGTTCGGCCAGGGTTGCACCGTCGCTGTGGACGAGCGCAGGCAAGGCACGATCATCAGACAGCCAGGCCCGGGCCTCGGCAGCGGAGAGCCGACCGACCTCCAACTGCGCCAGGCTCGCCACGACCGGGCCAGCGCGCGCAGCAGCGTGGTCTTGCCGGTGCCGGGCGGTCCGTGGATCAGCAGGAGCCGACCGCCGACCCGGTCTGCCTCGAGGGCCATCAGGGCGTCGACCGCCGTCGCGACCCGCGCGGTGTAGTTGCGCCGGATCTGTGGCCAACTCGGCGCGTCGATGTCACGTGGACGGCGCCGTGGCCCGACGCGCTTCGGGCGTAGGGCTGCCACCCGACGACGAAGGCGTCCAGGACGAGCAGGTCGAGCACGTCGCGGGGCGAATCCGCGTCGTCCACCGCGGCGTGGACCGCCAGCCCGGCCGCCGCCTCGGGCCGCCGGGCATCCTCAGGCGCCCTCCGGGCACCGGGCACCGCGATCACCGGGGAATCGGTGACACGGCCGGGGCCGGAGGGACGGTTATGGTCGACGGGACGCACGCGGACCAGGATGGGGCTGGACCATCGCCGGCACACACAGGTTTTCTGCCGTCGGCACCGGGCCGTCTGTCGGCGTCGTCGCCTACCGTGGGCCCCGACACGGCGAGCGGACGGGAGGCAGAGGTGACGGCCGACTGGAAACGTGCGGTCGATGCGCTCCTGCCGCCTGGGGAGGACGCCGGGCGCAATGGCAACGTTCGGCGCGCGCTTGTTCAGCCGGGGCTCCAGCTCGACCTGGTGGTGGACGACCCGGACCGGCCGCCGGTCCTGCGTGCCCGGCCTGTCGTGCCTGGGACGACCGGCGGGTGGCGGGTCTCGGGGACGTCCTGGTCGCTCGTCGGGTACGCCCAGCCCGGCGATCTGCCGCGCACCCGCCGGCAACGCCGGCTGCTCACCGAACTGCTGGCCGTCTCCCGCAGCGACCATTGGTTCGCTCTTTCCGCCTCCTGGCTCGACGTCACCGACATCGACAGTCGCCGGGTCTGGGACCTGCTGTGCGAGCTGCGGGACGCCGGCCTACCGTTCGTCACGAGCGGCCGCCCTGCCGGCGAGGCAGTCGTCGACGACCCGCTCGAGGCACGGCTGGACGTCCGCGCGGTCACCGACGGGCTCGACGTCTCCTGCCACCTGCTCACCGGAGCTGATGAGACGGTGCCGGACCACGCCGTGACGCTCGCCGACGACGCCGCGCTGGCCTGGTGGACCCCTGGCGTCGACGGCCGCGGCCGACCGGCCCGCACGCTGCACGTCGCGTCCGTGCCGCCGGCACTCGGCCCGCACCTGGCCGCCGTCCGCGGCTTCGCGCCGGTGCACGTGCCGTCCGCGGACGTCGGGCCCTTCACTGCTGAGTTCCTGCCGCGGCTGCCGGACGCTGTCACGCTGCGGACGACGGGCGACGTGCCGCGGCCGGAGCACCTCACGGCGCTGCGCGTCACGATCACACCGTTGGACGACTTCTCCCTGGACGTTCGGTGGACCTGGGACCGCGGTCCGACCGGGCGCCGCGACGTCGCGGCCGAGCACCGGATCGTCGACGCCGTACAGCGGGCGCTGCCGAACGGTCTGCTTCCCGACGGCGCCCGTCCCGACGACGTGCCGTCGTTCACCGGGCTGCCGTCGCCCGCATGGCTGACCGGGGCGGCCGCCGTCCGGTTCGCCCAGACGGCGCTGCCGGCCCTCGCGGTCGTCGACGGCGTCATCCTCGACGTGATCGGCGAGCTGCCACGTTACCGGGAGGCGCGCGCGGCGCCCGTCATGAGTTTCGACGCGCTGCGGCCCACCGACCGGGACTGGTACGACCTCACTGTCTCGGTCAACGTCGACGGCGAGCAGGTCCCGTTCGTCAACATCTTCACCGCGCTGGTGAAGGGCCGCAGCCACCTGGTCCTGCCCAGCGGCCTGACCATGTCGCTGCGCGACGGCCGGTTCGCCGAGCTGATCGGGCTGATCGAGGAAGGCCGCGGGCTGGCCGAGGGCCCGGAGGGCACCCTGCGGGTGTCCCGGTACGACACAGCCGTCTGGGACGGGCTCACCCGGCTCGGGGAACTCGAGGGCCGGGCGCGGGCCTGGCAGGAGGCGGCCCGAGCGGTCGCGCAGGCACCGGTCCTGGTCGCGCATGTCCCGCCGGACGGGCTCACCGCGACCCTGCGGCCCTACCAGCGCGCCGGCTTCGGGTGGCTCGCGGCCCTCTACGAGAACGGGCTCGGTGGTGTCCTGGCCGACGACATGGGCCTGGGCAAGACCCTGCAGACGCTGGCACTTGTCCAGCACGTGCGGGAGAAGTCGTTGTCCGACAGGCCCTTCCTCGTTGTCGCACCGACGAGCGTGATGTCCACGTGGCACGACGAGGCCGCCCGGTTCGCTCCCGGGCTGCGGGTCGTGACGGTCGCCGGGACGGGGCGGCGGCGCGGCGGAACGACGATCGCCGGCCTCTCCCGTGACGCCGACATCGTCGTGACGTCCTATGCGTTGTTCCGGCTGGAGAAGCGCCGCTATCGCGAGGTGGCGTGGGCCGGGCTCCTCCTGGACGAGGCGCAGAACGTCAAGAACCACGAATCGGTGGCGTACTGCTGCGCCCGCGATCTCGGCGCCCCGTGGACGCTCGCCATCACCGGAACGCCGATGGAGAACTCACTGATGGAGCTGTGGGCGCTG
Source organism: uncultured Actinomycetota bacterium (assembly GCA_963740575.1). Taxonomy (GTDB): domain Bacteria; phylum Actinomycetota; class Actinomycetes; order Actinomycetales; family Kineosporiaceae; genus CAVUET01. Next base: position 1,937,018 of record CAVUET010000003.1, read on the forward strand.
ATGTCGCTGGTCGCGCCCGGACTGCTGTCGACGTCGCCGGAGGTGTTCAACGACGTCTACCGGCTGCCGGTCGAGCGTGCCCGGGACGGCGCCCGGCTGGCAGCCCTACGCCGCCGGATCGGTCCACTCGTACTGCGCCGGACGAAAGAGCAGGTCGCGCCCGACCTCCCGGACAAGACCGAGCAGGTACTCGCCGTGGACCTCGCACCCGCGCACCGTCGCGCCTACCAGGCGCTGCTGACCCGTGAACGGACCAAGGTGCTCCAACTCGTGGACGACCTGCCGCGGAACAAGTTCCGGATCTTCTCCTCGCTCACCCTGCTGCGCCAGGCGGCGCTCGACGTCTCCCTGGTCGACCCCGACCGCGCGGAGGTCCCCGCGACGAAACTCGACGTTCTCGTGCAGATCGTCGACGACATCGCCGCCGAGGGCCACCGGGTGCTGGTCTTCAGCCAGTTCACCCGATTCCTGCGCGCCGCCCGGGACCGGATCACCGCCGCCGGCCACGACGTCTGCTACCTCGACGGCCGAACCCGGCGGCGGGACGACGTGGTGGAACACTTCCGCTCAGGGGCCGCGCCGGTGTTCCTCATCAGCCTCAAGGCCGGCGGCACCGGGCTCACGCTCACCGAGGCCGACTATTGCGTCGTCCTGGATCCCTGGTGGAACCCGGCGACCGAGGCCCAGGCCGTCGACCGCACCCACCGGATCGGCCAGACCCGGCCAGTGGTCGTCTACCGCCTGGTCGCGAGGGACACCATCGAGGAGAAGGTCATGGAGCTCAAGGCCGCCAAGGCGGGCCTGGCCGCGAGCACCCTGGACGGCGCGGACCTGGCGTCCGCCGACCTGACCGTCGACGACGTCCGGCGGCTGGTCGGCTGAGCCGGTCGACGCGCTGCCGCTGTCACCCAGAGCGATGACCTTCGGGTCTGAGGCATGTCGAGCTGCCCGGGCGCGGCGGAACGCTACACAATCACATGTGCCCCACATTCAGAACGCTGCTATCGACATCCGTCTGGCCCAGCTCGGGCTGCCCCTGCCCGAAGGGTTCGAGGACACCGAGTCGGCCAGGCTCGCGCGCCCGATCCTCGCTCGCCAGCGTGAGCTCAGCCGCCGGCTGTCCGACCGGCTGTGCGCGGCGGACGGGCGAATCCAGGCATTCCTCGACGACTACCTGGCCGAGACCGGTGAGCGCACCCAGCTGCCGCGGCGAACGCTGGTGCTGGATGAGCCGGGCCTGGCCCGCGACCTGTCCCTGCCCTTCGACGGTGACAGCTTCACCTCGCCGCTGATGAGCAGCTACCGGCTTGTCAACGGCGTGCTGCACAACCCCGCCAACGATCGCCGGACCACCGAGGGGGTCTTCCACATCGCCGAGGGCGGACTCCCCATCCCCGATGACAAGATCGCCGTGCCCCAGGTGGCGTTCGCCCGCCTGCTGGCCCGGGCCTTCGAGCCGCCGGAGATCGACATGGTCCTGCCCTACACGGCCAACCAGCCGGAGCCGGCGGCATGCTTCGTCTCGTTGCACCTTCGTCCGCTGGTGTCCCCAGAGGTACCCGGTGCTGTGCGCGAGAAGCGAATGGAGACCCGCTTCATCGTGCCCGGTGGCCTGGTCGCCAACCTCGACTTCGTGGAAGGCATCTTCGGCAATGGTGGCGACCCCTACCTGCCCGAGAACGATGCGTCCCTGGCCCCGGAGGCCTGGACCGGCCACACCGGCTGCGTCGTCCTCGCCCCGCACCTGACTCGACTGACGAAGAAGGAGCTCGGGCTGCCTCACGTGAGCCAGGCCACCGATCGGCAGAAGCGCGACGGGGTGTGCTGGGAACAGGATGACGAGCTCTACAACAGTGGGCGCGCCTTCAAGATCTGTGCCCGAGACGTTCGCGGCGTGATCGTGACGGTGATCGCTGACGCTTACTTCGGCTACTGCAAGAAGGAGATCAAGACCCAGATCTCCTACTCGGCCAACCTTTTCGGCAATGCCGAGGAGGAGCACGCCGGTGGCGCGCTGGTCTTCGCCAGCTACAACCTGGGCCAGGAGTACACCGAGACCTCCTCCGGCGACTCCTACACCCTGGCCGAGGTCCTCGAACGCGATCCGGGACGGTTCGCGGCCCAGCCGGCGGGCCATGCCCTCGACCTGCAGCAGCCGCACATCGTGCTGGTGCCGGCAGCCACGCACTACTCGCTGCCCGCCATGACAGTGTCCTGGACCGGCGCCGACGGCCGGCCCCAGTCGATCCCCCTGCGCGCCGATCAGGTCTACCTGAGCCCGAACGGCTACCGGGTCGTGATCGCCCAGCAGCCCCACGACCGGACGGCCTGGAGCCTGATCGGCACCGTGCCCACCGCCACGTCGTGCCACAAGCCGGCGACGGTCTCCGGTGGCGGCAAGTCGGAGATCTCCAAGGCGATCACCGATGCGTTCATCTTCGGCTCTGAGTTCGTCGCGGACTTCGAGACGGACATGGACTCGGTCGCCGCGATCCTCGACCGGGACTTCTCCAGGCGCTTCCTCGACCCGGCGAGGAACGACCAGGACGACCGGTCGATCCTGTCGGAGGCGCGCTCGATCGGGTCGGTGATCAAGCTGCTCACCCCGTCTCGGTCGGAGTACCACGCCGACTACAACGCCTGGCTGGACCGCATCCCGCCCTACATCAAGGAGCTGGTCTATGTGGTCAAGCGCTCCTACCGTCCCGAATGGGGGGACAACTGGCGCCGTCACTTCAGCGTCGCGGCCATCGACGGCCGCCAGGGCAACAGGCTGCGACTGGACGGCCAGCGGATCACCGTGAACATGCTGCGGGTCGGCTACAACACCGACGCATCCTGGCGCCTGTTCAGCCTTCGCCACGACTTCTCGCCGGCCGTGAAGGTGCAGACCCAGGACGACATCACCGCTTCGACGGTCGTCCCGGGCGGCCAGCTGGGAATGGATGCGGCGCGTTCGTACAAGCTCGTGGAGAATTGCGAGAACCTGCTGTTCCAGCGCCCCGACGACGCCATCCACCGGGGGTACGACAAGCAGGCCGAGCGCGACATCGCCGCCCCCGGGACGTTCCTGTCCAACTTCCAGCCCTTGACCCGGGCCGATGCCAGCGCGATGCGCGACGATGCCGTGGCCTTCAGCGCCTTCAGCGAGCCGATGGCGCAGATGATCAGCCGATTCGCCGACACCACCGAGGACCACGGCCCGGCGTACTTCGTGAGCTCGGCCGACCCGCGGCTGGTCCAGGGGAAGCCCTCGAAGAACCCGCGTTACCTGCAGCAACGACCGGATCGCGCCCACGCCAGGGCCACTGCGGTGGCGGAGCTGTCCGCGCGCCTGGTTCGCCGCCTGCCATCGGGAGCGCCGCTGCTGCTGCCGGTCGACGTGGTCGCCGCCGGGCGGCGGAACAACCCCCCGGAGGGGCCGGTGCCGCCACTGTGTTCCTACAGCCCCCTGCACTACATGGAGGTGCCCGAGCTGTTCATGGAGTTCATCTCCTCGATGACCGGCAAGTCCCCTTCCACGACCGGGGCCGGCTCCGAGGGCGCGCTGACCAAGGGCCCCTTCAACGCCATGCCGGCCGTCATCGACCTGAACGCCTCGGTGCTGTCCTACGTGCTCACCGGCTACGACGGCTGGGTGTCCGCAGCCGGATACGTCGGGCCCCATGTGCGGGTGGACCACGACTTCTCCCTGCTGGTGCCAGAGCTGTTCTCGCGGATGACCCCCAGCGAGCGGGACGCCCACAACCTCATCGCCGAGGGCGCCTTGGAGAAGCTGGCCGACTTCGAGCACGACGGTCGGCGGGTGCCCGCGAGCAGGTTGGGCTACCGGATGACCGACAAGCTGGCCACCAAGTACTTCGGCCGGATCTTCCTGCACCCGGATGTGGTCTTCACCCCGGAGATGCTGCGCCCGGAATTGCAGGGCTTGGGCATCTTCGCCGAGTCGATCGCCACGATCGTGACCACGCACGAACGCGTGGCGCGGTCGTACTTCCAGGACGGCACGATCGCACTGGCCATCCCGCCACTACGAGCTCTGTTGGAGATCATGGCTGAAGGGGCCACTGCAGCGGGATGGGGCCTCGATTCGCCGGAGTTCCGGGTCATGTTCACCCGCGATGCGGTTCTGGCGTCGGACTGGTACGCGCAGCGGTTGGATGCCAAGCAGGCCGCAGCCAGCGCCCGAGCCAACGCAGGACTGGCGGCAATCGAGAAGTTCGTCTCCACTCCCGGGAACGACGAGCCCGCGGCCCGGCTGGACATGCCCGCGCGGGTGGGAGCGGCGCGGCTTGAGGCGCAACGGCTGGCCAGCCCGGAGTTCCGTGAGCAGCTGGTCGGCACTGCGGGCAGCACACCCCTGTAGATCGTGTCCCCCGCGGACGGCGGCAGGCGATGCGATGAAGAAGGCGGGCACGTGCAGACGTGGCACGGCCGTCAGCCCCTGTGCTGCTCGGGCGCGAGTGCCGTTGCGGGGATCCGCTCAGGAAACCGGGGCAGGCCGTCGTCCGGAACGGGGAACCACGGCGCCGCGGAGGCGACGAACTGATGCGCGCTCGGACGGACGCCCGGATCCTGGTCGAGGCAGCCGAGCCGGACGGCGACCATCTCCGGGTTGTCCGGGTGGCTCGTGTGCGCGTGGCTGCCGCAGTCCTCACAGAACCACTTGACCCAACCATCGCCGGGATTCCAATGGCGCAATCGGTCCAGACCGGATGACACCCTGAACGAACCAGGCACGGTCAAGCCGGAGAGTGAATAGGGCGTACCGGAGCGCCGCCGGCACCGCTGGCAGTGGCAGCACGCCGACGCCAGCAGCGCAGCAGCAACCTCGATCACGACTGCCCCGCACATGCAGCGGCCGGTGAGCCGGACGGGGCTGACGTTCTTGCCCTCGCCGGGCGCCCGGCGTCCCGGCTGGTCCTCGTCATCCAGAGGCGTCATGCCTGCTTACCTTAAGGACCCCAATGGCATGAGGCCATGCCAAACCCGCCACTGTTCAACGGAGGGCGCCGTCGATCCGTCGGCACATCATGCGACACGTGACAGCGAGCGCGGATCAGGGACCAAAGACGCCCCGTGTTCTTGACAGCTCGATGATGATGGAGACGTCCGGTGCCTGTCCACCGGCACGAGGGGGTTGAGCATGATGTTCTGGCTGTGGTTCGGGGTCGTTGCGATCTGGGCCGTTGGGCTGACCTTCCTCGCCCGCTGGATGCATCGCCGGGAGGCCGAGATGCTCCCTCACCAGAGCACGCTGACCGACACGGAGCGGGCCCAGGCCCAACTGGGCATTGCAATGACGGCCGGCAACACCGGGACGTCGCCGCACTGATCGACCGGCATCTGCCGACAGCGCCTCAACAACCTGCCCGCCCATTGCCAGGGCGAGCCATGTCAGGAGCCTGGCGGACCGGTGAGTACGGTCGGGACGTACTCGAGTAACTGGAGTCTTCCGTCGAACGTTCGGCTGGCGACCATCTCGAGGGCGACATCGGGGTAGCCGTCGTAGATCCGCTCGCTGCCGGTGCTGCCGGTGATCACCGGGAAGACGACCACGCGGAAGCGGTCCACCAAGCCTGCCGTAAGCAGCGCCCGGCACAGGGTGAGGCTGCCGATCGTTCGCATCGGGGTGGCGCCGTCCCGCTTCATCGCTCCCACGACCTCGACCGGATCGCCGCCGGCGAGCTCGGTGTTGGCCCACGACAACGGGACCTCCAGCGTCGAGGAGAACACCACCTTGGGTGTCGCGGTCAGGTCGGCGAGGGTATCGACGTCAGAGGCAGTGGCGAATCCGGACATCAGCCGGTACGTCTTCGCTCCCATCAGGACGGTGTGGTCGCGTTCGGGCTGCTCGCCCAACCACCCGAGATACTCGGGTCCCTCGAGGCCCCACCACCCGGGCCAGCCCTCCGCGGCGGCGTAGCCGTCCAAGGAGGTAATGAAGTCCACCATCACTTCCTGCATCGGGTCTCCTTGCTGTCTGGTAGGGGTTGACCAGGTGGTTTCACATTGGCTTCCACGGTGCGGCCAATGGTCGGGACCCATCGTGAAGGGATTTCACCCGCCCAGCCTCCGGCGGGCGCGGTGCGCCCGCCGGACATCAGCTGGACTGGGCTGCCTGCGCCGGCGTGGCGGGCAACCCGGTCGAGGGGTCCAGGAAGAGCGGTGGCGCGGCGTGACGGTAGCTGAAGTCGAACATCCCGGTGATCGAGTTCGATACGGCATCGAATGAGCCGTCCCCGATCCGGCCGACCCGCCAGTTGTCCTCGATGAAGCGGATCACCGAGGTCTGGTTGGTCAGCGTGTGGTCGACGTGGTTGACCCGGCTCCACGGTGAGATCACCAGGAACGGCAGCCGGGGCCCGTGCCCGCAGCGGCCCTGGTAGCCGGCCAGGGTGGGCACGCCGTCGCCGCACCGGCCCGGACCGGACAGCGCGTCAGCGGGAGTGCGGGAGGAGTTCACGATCGGCGGCATCACGTGGTCGTAGCTGCCGTCGGAATCGTCGTACATGATGATCACCGCCGTGTCGGGCCAGCTGGGCAGGCGTTGCAGCCGGTTGATCAGGTCGACCACGAAGACCTGCTCGTCGAGCGCGTCGGAGCTGGCCCCGCCGCCCTGCTGGTAGCCGCCGGCCTTGAGGAACGAAACGGCCGGAAGGTTGCCGACCTGGGCGGCGGCCCAGAAGTCGGTCAGGTCGTACTGGTGGTTGGCCCGATCCGAGTGCCCGATCGCCGCCACCGACGACGGCGGCCGGTGGTGCGGGTTGGCCGTCGACGCGTAGTACTGGAACCCCTCGTCACCGGAGTCGTACAGCTTGGTGGTGTAGCCGTACCGGTTGGTTCCGGTCCCGGCGCAGACCGCGGTCCCGTCCCCAAGCCTGGAGGTGGGACGGAACCCGGCGCTGAAGAACCCCCAGCTGACCTGTCGGGTGTTGAGCAGGTCCCCGATGTTGCGCCCGGTCATGGCCGCCGTCAACGCCGCGCGGGGACAGTCGTCGAACGCGGGTTCCACATTGGCGATCATCGTGCCGTCGACGACGGCGCTGGTGGAGTGGTTCGTGCGGGCGCCGTGCGTCTGCCCGCTGACCAGGTTCAGCAGGCCGATGTGCGACGGCCCGTAGGTGGTCCCGAATGAGTTGTCGCTGATCGAGAAGTGCTGGGCGTAGTTCCACATCGCGGTCACGGTGTTCCCGTCGAAGTAGTCCATGCCCAGGGTGGACGGGCATCCGGGGCGGCGGTTGCCGGTCTCCTGGACGAAGCGGTCGACGCGACCTCTGTTCTCGGCCCTCTGCTCCGCGGTGTACCCGTGATTGGATCCGCACGCGTTGCGCGTCTCGCGATCCAGCCGATGGGGAGCTGCCAGGTTCGGGTTGTCGGTGAGCAGGTCGCTGGTCAGCCCGTTCACCGAAGGCGTGTTCGGTTGCGGGATGAACCTCGGCTCGCCGGGAGGGTTCAGCGCGCTCGGGTACACCCCGAAGTAGCGATCGAACGGCACGTTCTCCTGGAACAGCACCACCAGGTGCCGGATCGGGGTTGTCGTGACGATCTCCGCGGGAGTCAATGTGCCGGCGTCAGAGAAGCCAAGGTCGGCCTGATCGTCGCGGACCCGGCCGCCCGGCTGATGCGCGTCGGCGGCCAGGACCCCGCTCACGATCAGGCCGGCGGCGATTGCAGCGACGGCCCGACCGCGGGCGATCGATCCCATCGAGCCTCCCAGTCGCCGGTCAACGAGGTGGAACCCACGTGCGTCGAACCCCGGTGACAGGACTACGCGCGTGCAGCCCGGGACCTTTCACCTGTCCAGCTCGCACAGGACGGACTGCCCGGCTTGGTCAGATCCACCAGGGCGCCCGCTGACCGTTCACGCCCATCATCTTCCGAAGAACGGCAGCACGCATCGCCGCTCCAGCAGCAGCAGATCCTCCTCGGCACGATCCGGCGCCGTCAGACGACGCCCAGCCGGCCCCGACCACCTCCGCCAAGGTCACGAGAGATATCGGGTAGTCACGAGGGAGATCGGGGTGATGGGGGTCAGCGGCCGACACCGGTCAGGGCGAAGAACTCCCCGCGGGTGGCGGCGTTGTCCCGCAGCAGCCCGTGCAGGGCTGAGGTGACCGTGCGCGAGCCGTGGGCGCGCACCCCGCGCAGCGACATGCACTGGTGCTCGGCCTCGAGCACGACGGCGACGCCCTTGGGGTGCAGGCTCTGGTGCAGGCAGTCGGCAACCTGCTTGGTCAGCCGTTCCTGGACCTGCAGGCCGCGGGCGAACCGGTCCAGGACCCGGGACAGCTTGGAGAGGCCCAGGATGCGACTGCCCGGGAGGTAACCGATGTGGGCGACCCCGCTGAAGGGCAGCAGGTGGTGCTCGCACAGCGACTGGAACGGCAGGTCCCGGGCCAGGACGAGGTCGTCGTAGCCCTCGTCGTTGTCGAACGTGGTGAGGGTGAACGCCTCGGGGGTGAGCATCTCGGCGTAGGCGGCGGCGACCCGGCGAGGGGTCTCGTGCAGGTGCTCGGAGCCGGGGTCCTGACCGAGTGCGGTCAGGAGCGCTCGAACGGCAGCCTCCGCGGCGGGCACGTCGACCGCGGCGTCACTCACGAGCCGCAGGTGCGGTCCGCCGCCGGGGGACGGTCGGTGGGCGCTGCCCTCGATGGGGCTACTGGTCACAGCAGTCACAGTCACAGTCGTGCTCCTTGCCGAGGTTGGGGATGCGGGGGTCAGTGCCTGGGGCGCTCGGTCGGGAACGCGGTGGCCAGGCGGGCCAGGGTCAGCGCCGCGAGCAGCAGCCCGACGTCGCGCAGTGCGACGTCGCCGTAGCCACCGATGCTGACCAGGTTGACGATGATGCCCAGCAGCCAGCCGGCGACGAGGTAGCCACCGAAGCGCGGCACGAACAGCACGGCCAGACCGGCCACGATCTCGATCGCCCCGACGGCGAACATGGCCTGATGAGCCGTCCCGGGGATCAGACCGTTGACCCACGCCGCCAGGTACTTGTCCCAGTTGGTGAGCAGGTGCGCGAACTTGTCGACCCCGAACAGGATCGGCGCGACGGTGAACCCGATGCGCAGCAGCCAGAACGCCTGGAACGTGGGGTCGGTCTTGAGCCGCTCCGCCATGGCCGAAGACCCGGTCGCGGTCGCCCCGGTGAGGGTGCTGGTGACGCTCATAGTGTTTGCCCTTCTCTCTAACGGATACTAGAGTGGACGTTAGAGCCTGAGCTTTCTAACGTCAAGTCTTGTTTCCGTTAGACATCTCCCGACGCCGCACAGGAGCGTGGCCGTGAGCACCGAGGACTTCGACAGTCGCGTGACGAGCATCGCGGCGCTCGCCGAGCCGGTGCGGCGCGCGCTGTACCTCTATGTCGTCGGCCAGCCCGCATCCGTCGGCCGGGACCAGGCCGCGACCGCCGTCGGAGTCGCGCACCACGTCGCGAAGTTCAACCTCGACAAGCTCGAGGAGGAGGGGCTGCTGGAGGTCGAGTTCTCCCGCCCACCCGGCCGCCGCGGGCCTGGTGCTGGGCGCCCGGCCAAGCTGTACCGGCGCACCTCACGAGAGATCGAGGTGAGCCTGCCGGAGCGGCGCTACGACCTCGCCGGGCAGGTGATGGCAACGGCCATCGCCAGGTCCGAGCAGACGCTGGCCCCCATCAGCGAGGCACTTGCCGTTGCCGCCACCGATGCCGGCCGCGCGCTCGGACAGGAGGTACGGGCCAAGGCCGGAGGTCGGCCGAGCCAGGCAACAACCCTCAGGGCCGTCACCGACGTCCTGACCGACCACGGCTACGAACCGCGTGCCGACGGCCAGACCATCACAGTGGGCAACTGCCCGTTCCACAGCCTGGCCCAGAACCACACCGAGCTTGTCTGCGGGATGAACCTCGACCTCATGAACGGGCTGCTCGAAGGCCTGGGTCCAGGGGCGCTCCGCGCGCGCCTGACGCCCACACCGGGCATGTGCTGCGTCACGATCGAACCGGCCAACGCGCACGACTGACCCCCACGGCGGGACCCGCTCTGCCTGCCCGAGCGGTCGGCTGCGGAACGAGGTTTGCCGCCGCGGTGGAGGGGAAAGGTATGGCCATGGCAGCGCCACCACCCGATCACGACGTCCCGGCCACCACTGTCCGGAAGGGTCACCGGAAGAGCTCTGCGGTCGGAATCCCGGCCATCGCGATCGCCGGTAACCGGTCGGTGCAGCAGATGGGACCGGTCCGCTCCCTGCGCACGCTGCACCGGTTGAACCAGGTGGACGGCTTCGACTGCATGGGATGCGCCTGGCCCGATCCCGACCCGGACCAGCGCAGCTTCGCCGAATTCTGCGAGAACGGCGCCAAGGCGGTCGCGGAAGAGGCCACGCTGCGCCGGGTGGGGCCCGAGTTCTTCGCCGAACACGACCTCGGCGATCTCGCCGACCGGAGCGACTACTGGCTGGGCCAGCAGGGCCGACTGACCCACCCGATGGTGCGCCGGGAGGGCTCCGACCGCTACGCGCCGATCAGCTGGGACGAGGCGATCGCCCTGGTCGCCGAGCGCCTGCGCGGGCTGTCCGGACCGGACCAGGCGATCTTCTACACCAGCGGCCGGACGTCCAACGAAGCCGCATTCGTGTACCAGTTGTTCGCCCGGGCCTTCGGCACCAACAACCTGCCGGACTGCTCCAACATGTGCCACGAGTCCACCTCCGTCGCGCTCGCCGAGACGATCGGGATCGGCAAGGGCAGCGTGACGCTGCAGGACATCCACGAAGCCGAACTGATCGTGATCTGCGGCCAGAACCCGGGCACCAACCACCCGCGGATGCTCACTGCGCTGGAGAAGGCCAAGCAGTCCGGGGCCCGCATCCTCGCCGTGAACCCGCTCCCAGAGACCGGGTTGATGCGCTTCCGGAACCCGCAGACGGTGCGCGGCCTGAGTGGTCTCGGCACGCAGCTGGCGGACCTGCACCTGCCGATCCGGACCAACGGTGATCTGGCCCTGTTCCAGGCGATCGGCGCGCTGCTGCTGGCCTCGGACCGCAGGGCCACCGCCGCAGGCCGGCCGGGCGTGGTCGACCACGACTTCATCGCCCGGCACACGACCGGCCTCGAGGCCTGGAGCAAGCACCTCGACGCCCTGGACTGGGACGCCGTGCTGCGGATGACCGGGCTGCCACGACGCCAGATCGAGCAGGCCGCGGCGATGTTCGCCGGCTCGCGGCGCACCGTCATCTGTTGGGCGATGGGGCTGACCCAGCACCGCAACGCGGTGGCCACCATCAAGGAGATCGTCAACGTCGCCCTGCTGCAGGGCAACATCGGCAAGCCCGGCGCGGGCCTGTGCCCGGTGCGCGGTCATTCCAACGTCCAGGGTGACCGGACCATGGGCATCTGGGAGAAGCTGCCCGCGCACTTCGGCGACGCCCTCCGGGAGGAGTTCGGATTCGAGCCTCCGCGCGAGCGCGGGCTGGACACGGTGGACTCGATCCGGGCCCTGCGCGACGGCCACGCCAAGGTCTTCGTCGGGCTGGGTGGCAACTTCGCCGCGGCCACCCCCGATACCGCGTTGACGCACCGGGCGCTGGAGTCCGCCGAGCTCACCGTGCAGATCTCCACGAAGCTGAACCGATCGCACGTGGTGGCCGGCCGGACCGCGCTGATCCTGCCCACCCTCGGGCGCACCGAACGGGACGAGCAGGCCTCGGGTCGGCAGGCCGTCACCGTGGAGGACTCGATGTCGGCGGTGCACCTGTCACACGGCCGGCTGGAGCCGGCAGGCCCGTTGCTGCGCTCGGAGGTCGCCATCGTCTGCGGGATCGCGGCCGCCACCCTCGCGGGCCGGCCGGGTGCGGGCCGGATCGACTGGTCCCGCATGACCGACGACTACCGCCGGATCCGGACACACATCAGCCATGTGGTCCCGGGGTGCGATGCGTACGAGGAGAAGGTGGCGCGGCCGGGTGGGTTCACCCTGCCCCATCCCCCGCGCGACTCCCGCACGTTCCAGACCCAGAGCGGCACGGCGATCTTCACGGTCAGCGAACTGGAGCCGGTTCAGGTGCCGGCGGGGCATCTACTGCTCAGCTCCATCCGCAGCCACGACCAGTTCAACACGACGATCTACGGGCATGACGATCGGTACCGGGGCATCTCCGGAGGCCGGCGGGTGGTACTGGTCCACCCCGACGACATCCGCCGGCTCGGCTTCGCCGAAGGCGATCTGGTGCACCTGATCGGGGAGTGGGAGGACGGCACCACCCGGGTCGCGCGCAACTTCCGGCTGGTGGGCTACCCCACTCCCCCGGGCTGCGCTGCGGCCTACTACCCCGAGATGAACCCGCTGGTGCCGCTGGACTCCACCGCGATCGGGAGCAACTGCCCGACCACCAAGTCGGTGGTGATCCGGCTCGCCCCAGGTCGCGGCGACCACTCGGACCACCCGGCGGAGCCGGGTAAGCCGGCCGGTTCAGACGACCACCACAAGAGCCCGGTCGAGCCGGTGCACCTCAGCTAGACCTCCCCCGGGGCGGGCGAGGGCGTCGAGGATGTAGTCCAGCTCCTGGACGCTCCGTTTCGGTGGCAGCGTGACGGTCGGCATGTCGGCGCCCGCGGCACAGAGCCGTTCCACTCCGTCCCGGGCGGCGGCGGCGTCGCCCCACAACGTCAAATCGTCCAGCAGGATCTCCGGCGTGCTCCCCGTAGCGGTCACGACCTCGTCCACGGCCGCGCCGAAGCCGAGCTGCCGCAGCCGCGTGCTGTACAGCGGCGAGGCCGCCGAGCTGGCCGCTGAGGTGCACAACTTCTGGTGGCACGGGATAGCCATGATGGAGGCGGCCGCCACCCGCGCGGTGCACGGCGATCCGTCGGTGGCGGCTCGTGCGTTCGTCGAGGTTGTCGACCACAGGGACCGCGTCGGTGATTGGACACAGCAGTGGCTCAACCTGCGCTACGTGGTGCGGTTGCTCGTCCGGGTCGGGGCCGATCAGGAGGCCCGGGACCTGCACCGCTGCCTGGTCGTAGCCGGAAAGCCCTCGCCGCTCGACGATCCCGGAAGATGCCCGGCCGCGGCGCTGTCGGGTCCAGCGCTGAGCGGGGCCGAAGCCGTGGACCTGGCCAGGGTCGCCCTCAACCGCTGGGTGTGATGCGCGTCGCGCCCGGGACCGGGAGACCGATCACGGGCGCGACGATCACAGGACGCGCTCCTCGGCACTACGACTGACTCCCCCCGGGCTGCGGCGCGGCTGCCGGCGGTCGGACATCAGCCGAGCCGGCACGCGCCAGCGGCACGACGATGCACGTCACGCCCACGACGAACAGCTGCGCGCCGCCGAACAGCAGCCCGCCGACGATCAAGGTGAGGATCGGCGCCGTAGCGCCGGCGTCCGCCTCGACCGACAAGCCCGGACGCGCGTCGGCGTTCATCACGACGATCGTCCAGTCCCCGTCGCGTGGGGCCCAGGTCAGTGTCTGCGTCCCGGTACCGGTGGCGCTGGCCACCCAGATGTCCGCCGACGCCGGTGCCGTGGCAGGGCTTCCGCCCCGATGCTGCACCGTCGTGACACGCCCGCCGGAGAAGTCCGTCACGGTGGCGTACTGCGTCCCGGTCAGGTAGGCCGAGGCGTCCCGCGCGGGCGCGATCCCCACGAAGATCGCCTGCGACGACGCGTCCGGGGTGAACCTCAGCCGGACGTCCCCGATGATCGAACGGTCGACGGCCCAGTCCGGCCCATCCAGGTGGAGTGTCACCGTCTCCGAGACCAGCGCCCGGGCATCCGTGGACAGCGTGGTGGTAGGGCTGTTGAGGAAGCCTGCGCTGTCACGCTGGGTCCGGTCGGCCCACAGCACCGCACCCCCAGCGACCAGTGGTGCCAGCGCACCCAGGGCGAGCACGGCTCCGACCACCACGCTGACGATCCGGCCGCCGGTCCAGGTCCGGTACTCCTGCGGTGAGCTGACGCCGAGGTCCGACGAGCCCGCCGCACCCGGATCCGGAGCCGGAGCGTGTGGCTGATCAGGCGGTGGCGAACCAGCTGGCGGAACGGCCGGCGCGGGCGTGGTCGGATCGGCGAACGTGAGGACGCCGTCCGGATCCTGCCCGCCGAGGTCGAGGCGGAATGGGGGGTAGACGTCTGTCATCAGTGCGGCGTATCCGGCGACCCGCAGTGCCCACCGGTTCATGCCCAGGATGAAGTCGAACAGCGGCCGGGGATAGTTGCCCGTCACCGCGAGCAGCACGGCCGAGACCAGGACGAGCACGGCGATCAACCCACCGTCGCCCCAGATCCACGAGCCGTCGGCACGATTCGCGAGCCACACGCCACCACCGACGAAGAAGCCGACGATGACGTAGTGCGGCAGCGCCAGCAGCCACCACTTCACCAGGACGAGCCCGCGCGACAGCCGCGCCGGACGATCCACCGACAGTCGCGCCGGGTAGTCAGGGACGTCGGCGAGGGTGAACGGCGGGTACCGATCCGTCCCCAGAGCGCTGTAGGCGTAGTAGCCCACCCGCCAGGACCACCGCAGCACACCCACGTTGAAGTCGAACAGGACGCGGGGATAGGCCCCGGTGACCAGGATCGCGAAGAACGCCGCGATGCTGGTCACCAGGAAGGCCAGCCACAGCACGGCCAGCACAATGTAGTGCGGGATCACCAGGATCCACTTCACCAGCCAGAGCCATCGGGACAGCGGTGCGTCCAGCCTGGCCTGGACATGGACCGGATATGTTGCGGACGCCATGTCGATCAACCCCTCGAAGATGCGTGGCCGGCGCTGCACGCCTCCGAGTGCAGGCGTGACGTCCCGGCCTCACAACGCTCCCAGCGGGCGTACTGCGCCGACAGCCGGGTACCTTGCGGCCAGGCCGTCGGGTCTGTTGCAGCCGGAGACCACCGGCTAGCAGGAGTTACCCCTGGCGAGGCGGCCGCGGAGGGAGCCAATTCGGCTGTTCGCTGCGGCGCACGGGTGTCGCGGGATCACTTGGCGAAGAAGCCGAGCCGGTTGCCGTCCGGGTCGAGCAGGAAGAACTCTGAGGCGGAGCTCGGCGAGCGGCTGCTAGCTCGCGACCAGCGCGCGGTCACCCTGACAGCGGCAGGCGAGGCGTTGCTGCCGTATGCGCGCGCCGCCCTCGCCCAGGTGGAGCCCGGTCGGCAGGCCGTGGTCGCGCTGCGCGGATTGGTGACCGGCCACCTGCGCGTCGGACTCGTCATGCCGCTGCCGGACCGTCGCGTCGTCCGCGCCATCGGCGCGTTCGGACGCAAGTACCCCGGCATCGAGTTGACGCTCGTGGAGAACGAGACCGACGCGCTGCTGGACGGGTTGGCCGTCGGCGACCTGCACACCGCCTTCCTCGGCCTCGGACCGGGCCAGGACCCGCCGGCCGGCCTGCAAGCGATCGTCGTTGCCCGCGAGCCCGCGGTCCTGGCAGTCCACCCGGACCACCCGCTCGCCGCGCGCAGGTCGGTGCGGCTGAGCGTCCTGCGCGACGCGCCGATCGTCACGCTCACCCGCGCAAGTCGCCTGCGAACGGTCCTGGAGACCGAATGCCTCCGGGCCGGTTTCGCACCGCGCATCGTCGCAGAGACCAGCGACCTGAACGTCATGGTTCAGCTCGTGGCCGAGGGAATCGGGGTGGCCTTGATGCCGCGTTCAGGACGCGAGGAGGCCGGCGACGTGGTCACGGTCCCCATCACGCATCCGATCATCGAGCGACGGTCACTCTCGTCTGGCGCCCGGGCGCGACGTCAGCTGCGGCACGTGCGTTCATCACCCTCGCGCGGTTGACCTTCCCCCCGGGGTAACCCGCACAGTGGTCCGGCGGGGCCCGCCAGGCCCGGAGGGAGCCACCGACATGGCCGAGGAGTTGCTGCTGATCGGAGAGTTCTCGGCGCGCTGCCGGCTCTCCGCCAAGGCACTTCGCCGGTACGACGAGCTCGGACTGCTGGAGCCGGTTCGAGTGGATGCCGCCTCCGGCTACCGCTGGTACGCACCCGAGCAGGTGCCGCTGGCCCGGCGGGTGGCGCTGCTGCGGTATCTCGACATTCCCCTGGCCCGGATCGCGGAGGTCCTCTCGCTGCCGGCACCGGTCGCGGTCGAGGCCGTGCGACGGTTCTGGACCGAACAAGCCCGGTTGACGAGCGCCCGAGCCTCAGCCGCCGCCTACCTGTCACGCAGGACAGTGACGGGCCGGTCGAGATCGTGCGGCCGATGGCCGGGTTGCCCGAGGCGCAGCGAGCAGCGGCGGGCCTGGGCGACGTCCAGGCTCGCCCCGAACCTGGGCATCAGGCGGCTGCGGTCTACCTGACCATGGCGCAGCTGAGCTGGCCCGCACAACTGCCCGCGCTGGACACTATCGAGGCGCATCTGCGGGAGATCGGCCGAGCCGCCGGCGGACCGCCGTGCGAGATCATGATCGCTGACTGGCGAACGGCCGGGCCCGGACACGGTCGGCTGCGCACTCGCGGTCCCGCTCGCCCCGATCGGATGATGCCGGCCCGGCCCGACCGCACGCCTTCGACAACGCGGTCACGTTCGCGCGCGTGGAGGACGGCTACGTCCACCCGATCACGCCGCGTCTGTGTGTGGCTGCTACCTCGGGATCGCCTCGATTCTGAACACGGGATGGTTGGGGGCGATGCGCAGAAGCTGGGTGTCATCGGCGTCCGGTCCGACGCCCTCGAAGAAGACGCCGACCTCCATCTTCCAGCGCTTGAGGTAGGCCCGCAGGATGGGCAACTTGTCGGCGTCGAGGATCTCGATGGCGTGGAATGCCTCACGGTGGCGGCCCAGGCGTAGCGTCCCTTCCTGCGCGGCACGCAGGTTCCGCACCCATTGGGTGACGCCTCGTGGGGCTACGAGGTACCGGTGGCCGTCGAGGCTGAGCAGGTTGACGGGGTTCTCCCGAATCTGTCCGCTCGTACGGCCGCGCACTTGCAGGACGCGTGATCCCCAGATGCTGATCCCGGCTGCGGTTGCCATTGCGACGAGGCGGTTGAAGACGTTCCGGGTGAACCATCCGGGCTGGATGTAGCGGTCGGTGACCATATGGCAAGGATCTCCTGGAGCCGATCGCGACGCGACCGCACCCGCCCGAGCCGGAGGCCTCCCTGGCCACGCTTCCGCCTCTTCCGCGATGCGGGTTGGGGCGGTTCAGTAGGTGTCGCGCGCTCCTCGGGCGTGCAACTGCAGGTAGAGGCGGTGAGCCATGTCGTGCGCTCGCATGTCGTCGTCCGGGTAGACCGAGTCGGCGGCATGCCGGATGCACAGTGGCGTGGCGTCCAGGACGAACCAGGCTGCATGCTCGCGCCTTGATCGTCGACACGGTGCGCAGGCTTCCTCGCCGGCCGAGGGCACAGAGTCCACGCCGGGGGCTGGATGGGCATGTCGAACGCACACGGACGTGCCGTCCTGCACTGCGACGGCCTCGTGAGGCCGGGCGCCGTCAAGAGCGCACGGCAGGCACAGGAACGGGCGCATCCGGTGAGCGTAAGGGCTTGCCGGAGGGGATCCGTGTGGTCAGGCCGCAGGTCACAGGTCACAGGTCGATCATGTGGATGCGCGGAAGGTGGGTCGGAGTGTGCCGACGGCCTATGCCGGCGCCTGGGCCCTCTTGCGATGCCAGAGCGACAGCATCGGTTGGTCGAGCGTGAGTAAGAGCAACGTGTAGTAGCTGGAGCCTGGCAGCAGGAGGGCCAGGATCAGGGCGACCACGAGGAGAATCACGTTGACCACGGCGGATGCGAGGTCAGGCAGCGCCTGGCCGCCGGTCACGGTTGGGTGGCGCTGGACCAGGAGATCCATGACCGCGACGACGGCGACGCTGAGCGTGATGGTGCCGATGTAGAGCACCTTGGTCAGCGCCTGGGATCCGGCGTCCGCCAGCAGCGCCGTGGGGAACGGCAGGAAGACGATCGTGGCGGTCCAGACCATCAGCAGCACGCCCAGTCGTTCGGGCGCGATCAGAACGTTCCGCAGGCTGTGGTGCTGTACGAACCACAGCCGAGCGATGACCACGAAGCTGAGCAGGAACGACGAGAGCTCCCCCTGATGAGTGCGCAGGAGGTGGGTGACCGGTTGGTGACCGATGTCGGAGGTCAGCTCCGCCAATGGCAGGACGAGCAGGGTGATCGCGATGGCGACGATGGCGTCCACGAACGTGAGTAACCGGTCGAAGTCGCGCCGGCGCCCCTCGGTCGCGTCTGTCACTGGGGCAGATTAGCCACGGCGAGGGTCGGTTGGTACTCGAGGACTCCGCGCCCGGCCGTCCCTGTGGACCTCAGCCACTACAGGGCAACCAAGATCCTCACCGCATCCGACCGAAGGGCTCTCACGCGGCCACGACACCCGACCAGTGGGACGGTCGCGCGTCCTGCGCGCGGGGGCTGTCCTCGGCGAGGTGGGCGAATACCATCGCGCTGTGGAGTTCAGCCGAGAACTGCGAGCAGACGTGCTGTCGGGCGACATCACGCTCACGTTCCGGCTATGGGGCAACCCCAAGGTCAAGGCCGGTGGCCGCTACCGAGTGGGCCCCGGACAGATCGAGGTCGACTCCATCGAGCTGGTTCCGTTCGCCTCGATCGACCAGGCGGATCTGGAACGCTCCGGCGAAGCCGACCGGGAATCACTGCGTCGGCGTGCCGCTCACGCTGGTCCGATCGAGAACGACACGTTGCTCTACCGGATCGAGTTCCATCTCGTGGAGTAGCCGAAGTCGTGAGGGGCTCTTGATCATCGGTAGTGGCCGGTCGCCGGTCAGAGGTCGGCCGCGGACTCGTGCAGGATCGGCCACAGCTCGACCGGTTCGGAACGACCGCAAGCCGGGCTGACGGCCTCTGGACGCAAGCACGTGATCGCGGCCGCGATCGTCATCCCCGTGGTCACCCGCCGGCTGGCCCAGGCGTCCAGCAACCGGGAGGGCCCTTGATCCAAATGCCGGGCCTGCCTGCCGGTCACCACGACCCGCCAGGGCCGACGGGCGTCACCGGAGCCGAAACCGTAGGCTCCCGATGTGCCTCGGGTAGTGGTGATCGGAGCGACCGGACACATCGGCAGCTACTTGGTACCCCGGCTCGTGCGCGCAGGGTATGAGGTGGTCGCGGTCAGCCGGGGTGAGCGGGCGCCCTACCACGGGGCGGTGGAATGGCGGTCGGTGCAACGGATCGCCGCCGACCGAGACGCCGAGGACGCAGCCGGCACGTTCGCTGCCCGGATCGCCGCGCTCCAGCCGGACGCAGTCGTCGACCTGATCTGCTTCACGCCGGAATCCGCCCGGCAGCTCGTGGCTGCGCTGCGCCCCACCGGCCCGTTGCTCCTGCACTGCGGGACCATCTGGGTGCACGGGCGCGCGGCCAGGGTCCCTCTCACCGAGGACGAGCCACGGACGGCTTACGGCGAGTACGGCACCGGCAAGGCCGCGATCGAGGCAATGTTGCATCGGGAGACTCTGTCCGGCGGGGTTCCGAGCGTCGTGCTGCACCTGGGGCACATCAGCGGCCCGGGCTGGCCCGTGATCACTCCGGCGGGCAACCTCGACCCGGACGTGTGGCGGCGGCTGGCCACCGGCGAACCGCTCCCGCTGCCGGCGTCAGGGCTGGGCGTGCTGCACCATGTGCACGCCGACGACGTGGCCCAGGCCTTCGAACGGGCGCTCACCCGCCCGGGTGCGATCGGGGCCAGCTTCCACGCGGTGGCCGAGCAGGCGATGACCTGCCGGGGACTTGCCACGGCTGTCGCAGGGTGGTTCGGCCGTGAGCCCGTGCTCGAACTGGTCGACTGGGACGAGTTCGAGCACCGGGTCGGGCCGGCGCACGCGGCCGCGTCGCGAGAGCACGTCGAGCGCAGCATCACAGCCAGCACTCAGCGAGCCGCGTCGGTGCTGGGCTACGCCCCGCGGCACACCACTGTGGAGGCGTTGCACGAGGCATTGCGCTGGCTGGTCGAACATGACCAGCTGGATGTGGGCGGGCAGGCTTTCTGACAGCAAACCCATTGTCCCGCCTGGAGATCGGACTGGTCCGCACTATGTCCATCCACGACAGCGGAGAGCGGGGAGCATCTCGATGCGCGCGCCTGGCCGCCGCCGGCGGGTTGACACCAACACGCTGCCGCCCGGCGCGGTCACCGGCAGTCGATCGGTCTCGATCACGAGAGCGTCACCGTTCGGCGAACATGACCGCAGGGAGGCGAGTAGATCGGGGATAGGCACAGAGCCTGTCGGTCCAAGCGCAGCAGCCGGACGGGTGCCATCTGCAGATCAATGATCATCCCGAGGTAGGCGAACGTCAGCCAGCGTCCATGCCCGCTGGCGACGGTGTTCGCGAGACTGTTCCGACTCCCGCAAGCATCCGCACGAAACCATCAGAGACCTGTCGGGCTTTCGTCAAACGTCCACGTGGTGGGGCGAACCAATGCCGCGCTGGTCTTCAGCGGCCAGGAGCGCTTGGGCCGGCTCAGTTCGGGACGCCGGGCGTTGCGGTCGCCCGTCCCGCGCACGCGGCGACAGATCCGGCCTTTCCGTGCGAGACAGCTGGGCGATCAGCCGGGGCAGTGGCCGGCGGCCAGCCCCGCCGCCCGTGGCGCCTGATCGACGTGGGCTGGTCCCGTCTGTGCCAGCGTCAAGTGGTAGCCAGGGGTAGAAAGCTGCAGCGAGCCGTCGGTGACCTCGGCGCGTGTCGTAGCGGTGGGACCTGTGGTGCCACTGGTGAGCGGCCCGAGCGCCACCTCGCCCATCGCTGCGATGAGGGCCTTGCCCGGGTCGCCACCGACGTACCCCACGAGGGTGGTGCCCACCTCCGAGGTCGTGAAGCCGGTCGCCCCGGAGGTGTACTTCCCGCCCATCGCGTTGACGCCGTCGTCGAGGAGGAAGCAGCCCGCGGTGGAGAACTCGATCCAGGCATACCAGTCGGACGGGACCTCCACCCGCGTGCGCCCATCTGTCACCGCCGTCAGCCGCCACCGGTGCCCGGCATAGGCCTGCGGTGACCCCAGTGAGCCCGAGCAGGCGGTAGCCAGCCAGGCGCACAGACACGCCACACCCAATGCCTTCAGGCCGTGGTGCGCGGCGCGAGGTGGATGTCCGAGGCCGATCACGGAGCCCAGTATGGACGCTACGCGCCGCCCGCACCGTCTAGTTCTCTCCGGTGCGGGGAGACCGTAGCGATCATGACTCAGATAGCTTGAGACGCGGCGGCACCAGCGCGGCATCGCCTGCGGCGGCGCGCCGCCGCTGTGGACATCCGACATCGACCCGATCATCGCCTCGGCCGGTTCGGCTCCCTCGGCCGGGCCCCGCCTCGGGCCTCGACGCGCCCCTGTCCCTCGCGCGGCCGGCCCGGGGTGTCGATCTGGGCGGTTGCCGTTCGTATCGAAAGTGGGACGGACGAAGGAGGAGAGATGCCGGAACCACAGGTTCTGCTGGCCGGTCTGGGAATCCCGGAGTCGCCACGCTGGCACCAGGGCCGGCTGTGGATCTGCAACTGGATCGACCGCCAGGTCGTGATGGTCGGTCTCGACGGGTCGCGGGAGGTCGCGTCCGCCCGGGGGCAGGCCTCGCTGGGGTATTCCATCGACTGGCTGCCTGACGGCCGGCTGGTGATGACCGGGGAGAGCTTGCGCCGGCAGGAGCCGAGCGGCTCGATGGTCATCCTCGATGACCACCCCTGCAACGAAGTCGTCGTCGACGCGCGGGGCATCACCTACGTCAACGGCGCCGATTTCGACTTCGCCGGCGGCCAGGCACCCGTGCCCGGCTACATCAAGCGGGTTACGCCCGACGGCGACGTACGCCGGGTGGCCGACGACATCCAATTCCCCAACGGCATGGTGATCACACCCGATGATCGGACATTGATCATCTCCGAGTCGTTCGCCGGTCGGCTCACCGCCTTCGACCTCGATGCTGATGGCGGGCTGTCCAACCGCCGGGTCTTCGCCGACGGTCTCGGCCCGGACGGCATCTGCCTGGACGCGGAAGGCGCGGTCTGGTGCTCCGCCGGCGGGTCCTCGGTCGTGCGCGTCGCGAACGGCGGCGAGGTCCTGGATCGGGTCGACCTCCGCGAGCATCGGGCACCGTTCGCGCTGATGCTCGGCGGCCCGGACCGGCGCACTCTGTTCATCCTGACCGCCGAGTGGCGCAGGGGGGACAGCATCACCGACAACCTGGCCCGGCTGACCAACGGCCCACGGACAGGCGAGATCCTGACCATGCCGGTCGCGGTACCGGGCGCCGGCATGCCCTGACAGCACATGAACAGACGTTGACCCGGCGGGTGATACTGAGCGGGTGTCGCGCACCGGCCAGCATCTCGTTCGACAGCTGCGCGTTGCCGGCACTCGCGAGGGTGACCGGGTCACCACTCTCGAGTTGTTCTTCGACCTGGTCTACGCCTTCGCGTTCACGCAGGTTACGGAACTGATGGTGGATGGAAGCGCCCCAGGCTCGGTGGTCGACGGCTTGATCGTCCTGTCGCTGCTGTGGTTCTCGTGGTGCTCGTTCTCCTGGTTGGCCAATCAGGCGCGTGCTAACGAGGGGGTCGTGCAGGGCGCGTTCATCGGCGCGATGATGGCGATCTTCATCGCCTCCCTGGTCATTCCCGACGCGTTCCGCGACGTTCGAGGAGCACTCGACGGAGCCGCTGTGGTGGCGGCGTGCTACGGCGTGGTGCGGGTGATGCACGCCGGCGTCTACCTGGTGGCGGCGCGCGAGGATCGCGGGCTGCGACGACAGGTCCTCCTGACCGTGATCGCGTCGCTGATCCCGACGGTCGCGCTGCTCGCTGTCGGGGCGGCGGCCGGCCAACCTGCACAACGGTGGATCTGGCTGACGGCGGTCCTGTACGACTTCGCCTCCGTGTTCGTCACGGCGAACATCAGCCAGGGGTGGCAGATTCCGTCAGCCGCGCACTTCGTCGAACGGCACGGCCTGATCGTCATTCTGGCTCTGGGTGAGTCCATCATCGCGATCGCAACGGGTCTGGGCAGGGCCCACCTCACCGGGCGCATCGCGGTCGGTGCCGTCTTGTCCATCCTGATCGCGGTCGGCCTGTACGTCGCCTACTTCTCGCGCATGTCCGAACGACTGGAACAGGCCCTGGACGCGGCGAAGGAGCGCGGCCGCGCCAAGCTCGGGACGGACGTCTTCACCTACCTGCACTTCCCGATCATCGTCGGCGTCATCGTGACTGCAGCGGGCATCGAGCAAGCCATGGGGCACCTCGATGGGCATCGCCTCGGGGTCTTCGGCGGCTGGGCCCTCGGCGGCGGCACCGCACTGTTTCTCGCTGGGTCCGTGGCCAGCGTCATGCGCTCCGGCGGCGGGCTGTCCCTGCCTCGAACAGCAGCGACGGTCCTGCTTCTCGGCGCAGCTCCGGCGCTCGCCGAGGCGTCCCCACTCGTCGCCGTGGGTACGGTCGCGGCCGCGCTGCTGGTGCTTGCGGTGGTCGATTCGGTCGGCGCGCGGGCGGACGACCCGTGTCCGCCGACCTAGGCTGCAATCGGCTCGACCCACAGGTCCGGTTCGGAGTCGCCCGACAGGTTCAGTCGGGGTGCTGCCTCGCGGCGGGCCAGCACCAGGGCCGGCACCATGGCGGCCGCGGTGACCAGGAACGCCGGGGTGAAGCCGGTGGCGCTGACGAGCAACCCGACGCCGATCGCGCCGACCGCCATGCCCACGTCGTAACCGGCGTTCCAGATGGCGCTCACCGCGCCGTACCCGGCGGCGGGCACCCGGGCGTACATCAGGCTGAGCGTGGCGTTCTGCAGGATCCCGAAGCCGGCGCCGAAGGTGGCAGCGCCGGCCACGACGAGGGTGCCGGACGGCGTCGCCGCCATCGCAGCCATACCGCTGATCGACAGTGCCACGCCCGGCACCAGCAGGCGGGTCTGACCGCGCCGGTCACCGAACCGGCCGGCGGCCCACCGTCCGGCCGTGGCCGCGGCCGGTTGCAGCAGCAGCGCGACGGGGGCCACCCAGGCAGCGCGACCGGCGACCGCCAACGGCAGATAGGTGACGACCACCCCGGCCGCGGAGGCACAGGCCGCGAAGACCGTCGCCGGGCGTGCCAGCGCCGGGTTGCGCAACCCGGCGAGCACGCCGTGCTCGCCGTCGGCCGAGACGTCGCGCCGCGGCAGGCCCGGGATGGTCACGGTCGCCGCCAGCGGTGCCGCCGCGGTCAGCACGAACACGGCGCCGTACCCCCAGTGCCCGGCCGCCCAGGTCCCGAACGGCAGCGCGAGCAGTGACGGGATTCCGCCGACGAGCCCGACCAGGGCCAGCCCCTCGCCGCGGCGCTGGTCCGGGATCAGCGCCGCGGTGAGCGCGCCACCCGCGGTCACCGTGACGGCGAAACCGAGGCCACGAGCGGCATTCACCGCGACGATCGCCGGGAAGGACGAGAACACCAGCAGCACCAGCGCAGGCGCGCCGAGCAGGACCAGTCCGGCGGCGAGCGCCCAGCGGTACCCCACCCGGGCCACGAAGCGCGGCGTCACGAGCTCGCCGCCGACGGTCGCGAGCAGCAGTGCGCCGTTGGCCAGCCCCGCTGCGGACCGCGAGCCGGCAGCCGACGCGAACAGCGGGATCACGGCGAGCGGGAGGTAGAAGCCGATCGAACTGGCCGCGACGGAGATCAGGCGCAGCGCCAGTGCTCGGCTGAGGATCCGGGGCGGGTTGGGCGTCGTCATGCCTTCGACGTTATGGACAGATTGGATCGCTGATAAGGTCCAGTCTTGTGCCCATCGAGTGGTCCGGTTTAGGTCCGGAGCTGCTGATCAGGCTGGAGCGCGACGCACCGCTGCGGGCCCAGCTGGAGGGTCAGCTTCGCGCCGCCATCCAGACCGGCCGGCTGGCCGCGGGTGAGCGCCTGCCCTCGTCCCGGGCGCTGGCCGGATACCTCGACCTGTCCCGTGGCGTGGTCCAGGAGTGCTACGCCCAGCTGCAGGCCGAGGGCTACCTGACCTCGCGCGGCGGGTCGGCAACCCGGGTGGCTGAACTGCCCGTCGGACGGCGGCTGCCACCGCCGCCGGCGATCAGGCAGGATCCCGCACCCCCGCTGATCGCCGACTTCCAGTCCGGTGTCCCCGACCTCGGACTCGCCCCCCGCGAGGACTGGGCCTGGGCCGTGCGCGAGGCCTGTCGGACCGCCGCGAACACCGCGTTCGACTATGGCAACCCGCGCGGCGATCCGGCGCTGCGCGAGGTGCTCGCCGCCTACCTGCGCCGGGTCCGCGCCGTCGACGCGCACGCCCACCAGGTTGTGGTCTGCGCAGGCTTCCAGCAGGGCCTGTCCATCGTGTTGCGCACGCTGGCTCGAACGGGGCTCACCGGGGTCGCGTGCGAGGATCCCGGATCGATCGGCACCGTCCAGGCTGCTGCCGCGGCAGCGGGCACCGCCGCGGTACCCGTCAGGGTGGACGAGCTCGGCATCGACGTCGCGGCGCTGGCCGCCAGCGGCGCCCGGGTCGCCGTGCTCACCCCGGCGCACCAGTGGCCCACCGGCGTCGTCCTGGCAGCCGAGCGCCGGCACCAATTGCTGGCCTGGGCGCGGGACCACGACGCGGTGATCATCGAGGATGACTACGACGCGGAGTTCCGCTACGACCGCGACCCGGTCGGGTCGATGCAGGGCCTGGCCCCGGACCGGGTGATCGTCCTGGGCACGGTGAGCAAGTCGCTCGCCCCGGCACTGCGGCTCGGCTGGGCAGTGCTGCCCGAAGCGCTCGCTGACGGCGTGGCCGCGGCGAAGCAGGTCGCCGACCGCGGCACGCCGGGCATCGACCAGCTCGCCCTCGCCGCTCTGATCGAGTCCGGCCGGTATGACCGCCACCTGAGAAGGATGCGCGCCGAGTACTCCCATCGGCGGGACGTCCTGGTCGAGTCACTCGCCAGGTGGGCCCCGCAGGTGCGCCTCACCGGGCTGGCCGCCGGCTTCCATGCCGTCGCGCACCTGCCGGACGGCACCGGCGAGCGGGACATCGTGGCCCGGGCCCGCGCCCGGCGGGTCGGCCTGTACGGCATGAGCACCTACCGGTTCACGCACGGCGTGACACCCGCGCAGCTGGTACTCGGCTTCGGTAACACCGGCGCGCGAGCGATCGAGGCGGGGATACGCACGGTGGCTGACCTGCTGGCGGAATAGCGAGCCTGCCTGGTCGAGCCTGCATGCTCAGGCGTCGCGTAGCAGCAGCCGTGAGCCGCCGGCGATCAGCGCGGCGGCGGCCCAGGCGGCCAGGACCCCAAGGCCGGCCCAGGGGCTGATGGGCAGGCTGTGCAACCCGGTGGTGGCTTGGACGGCAAGCCCGGCGACGCTGGGCGCGATCTGCTGCAGGTGATGGCTCCAGGCTGCGTCGCTGACGACCGGTAGCAGGATCGGAAACAGGTACAGCAGGCCCAGGACCAGGCCGATCGCGGTGGCGGAGTCTCGGACCAGGGTGGCGATGCCGAGGCTGAGGAGGGCGATCAGCGCCAGGTAGAGCACCGAGCCGCCGGCCGCACGCAGGGTCGGTCCGTCGGCCAGGGACAGCGGCGGGTAGCCGCGGGCGCTGGTGAAGCCGTGGCCGGGCAGGATCAGCCGCCCCGCCAGCACGCTGCCGAGCACGCCGAGACCGCCGACGACCAGCGTGCCGGCCGTGACGACGATGGCTTTGGCGGCCAGGACGGTGCTGCGGTGTGGCATCGCGGTGAGCGTGGTGCGGATCATCCCGGTGCTGTACTCGGTGCCGACGGCCAGCACGGCCAGCACGGCGACGACCGCCTGGCCGAGTTGGACGCCGGTGAGGCTGAGCTTGGCGGTGTCCACGGCGCACCCGGTCACCCGGCAGGTCGTGCTCGCGACCGCCGCGGCGCTGAGCCCCGCCGTGAGCGCCGCGGCGGCGACCAGCAGCCAGGCGGGGCCGGCGGTGGTGCGCTGCTTGGTCCATTCGGCGTGCAGGGCCACCCTCATGCGTCCCTCCGGCGCAGGAGGTAGGCCGCCATGCCGAGGGCGAGCGTCGTCCAGGCGCACAGCACCAGGAACCCGGCCCACGGCGCCATCGGGAAGTACCCCTGCGGGGGGGTGTAGACGGCGTCGACCTGTGAGTAGGCCGGGATGGTCTGCTGGAGGGCGAACGCGGCGGCGGGGGTGACCCGCAGCAGCCATTCCGCAGCACCGTTCGGCAGCACCCCGGCGGTACCCAGGATGTACGGCAGGACGACGATCACGATGGCGGCGGCGACCGCGGCCGCGCTGCGACGCAGGATCGTGCCGACCGCCAGCGCGAGCACGGCGGCCACGGCCAGCAGCGCGGCAGTGCCGGCCACGACCCGGACCGTGGTGACCGCGGTGACCGGGGTGATGAAGTTGCCGTTCACCCGCAGCAGGTGCTCGCTGATCGGGACCGCGATCGCGGCACCGACCAGGGCGGTGACGAACGTGACCGAGGCGATCACGACGGCCTTGGCGGCCAGGACCCGGCCGCGGCGGGGGCTGATCGTCAGGCTGGTGCGGATCAGCCCGCGTCGGTATTCCGTGCTGATGAACAACACGGCCAGGACGACCATCACGGTGAGCGCGGCGAAGCCGCCCACGAGGGCATGCGCGATGTCGTTCCCGCCGGCCGTCGCGTCCGGGGCGATGTCGCCGCTGCCGGTGACGGTGAAGCTGTCACCGTTGCGCCGGAACGCCTCGGGGTCCCGTCGGGCCATCGGGCCGGTGGCGTCGATCACGGTCCCGGTCCAGTCGCCCGTGGACCCTCGGGTCTGCAGTTCGACGCTGTCGAAGGTGGCGGAGGCGAAGGTGGGGCCCCCCGTGACGCTGGCCCCACCGAAGTTCTGGTCGAGGGTGATCTGCGCCGGGGAGGTGGCGAACAGGCCGACCTGCACAGCGTCGGCCAGCTTCAGGTGGATGCTGCCGACGGTGGTCCACGTGCTGGCGTCGGTGGAGGTGTAGCCGATGATGGTGTCTCCGCTGCGGGTCAGCCGGAGCCACCGGGGCGAGGTCGCGGGGCCTGCCGGCCCGGCGATGTCACCGGTGTAGTTGTCCTGCAACCGGACACCGTGCCCGCCGGTGATCATGATCGCTGCGTAGGGGGACCCCTGGCTGGTGCCGGCCTTGATGATCAGCCCAACCTTCGCCCATGGCTGGACGCTGCCGGGGGTCAAGGCCTGGCCGCCCTGCCCGGAGGATCCGGACCCGGCCGCCTCGCCGTTCGCCTGCCGGAGCGAGCCGCCGATCAGAGAACTGATCCTGGCGGTGAGGCTGCCGTCCCCGGTAAGGGGTTGGTGCAGGAAGGAGAAGCTGTCGGTGACCGGCTCCCCGCCGGGCCCGAGCGGAACGAAGGGGTGCCCGACGACGCCCTCGGGGTGGCTGGGCGTCGCGACAGTGCTATGGCTGCCGGCGCCGGACAGGGCCCCGAAAGCGACCATCAGCACCGCGCCGACGATCGCGGCGATGGCCCAGCCGCGGACGCTGCGGAACTTGGTCCACTCGCCGCGCAGCAGTTGCGTGAAACCGCCGCGGCCGATGGCGATCGTGGATCGGTAGGGGGTGATCGTCTCGGTCATCGGGCCGGCTCCTCCGCCACGGCGGCGCGGAACTCCACCGCGTCGCGGGTCAGCTCCATGTAGGCCTCTTCGAGGGTGGCCCGGTGTGCCGATACCTCGGAGAACGGCACGCCGGCCTGGCCGAGCAGAGCGACGACGCGTTCGGCGGGCAGTCCCGCGATGGTGACGGTGTCGCGGTCGGTGACCGCCAGGGTGGCTCCGGCCTGGGCCAGGGCGGCCATCGCCTCGGTCCTGGCGGCGGTGCGCAGCATGACCCGGTCGCCGGAGGCTGCTGAGATCAGGTCGGCCACGCTGGTGTCGGCGACGACCTTGCCGCGGCCGACGACCACGAGGTGGGCCGCGGTGTCCTGCAGTTCGCTCATCAGGTGGCTGGAGACGAACACCGTCCTGCCCTCGGCGGCGAGCGCCCGCAGGAAGCCCCGCATCCACACGATGCCCTCCGGGTCCAGGCCGTTGAACGGTTCGTCGAGCATCAGCACCGGCGGGTCGCCGAGCAGTGCCCCGGCGATGCCGAGCCGCTGCCGCATCCCGAGCGAGTAGCCGCCTGCCTTGCGGCGTGCCGCCGACTCGAGCCCTGTCCGGGCAATCACCTCGTCGACCCGGCTGGCGGGCAGCCCGTGCGAGTGCGCCTGCCACAGCAGGTGGTTGCGACCGCTGCGGGCCGGGTGCAACGCGGCGGCGTCAAGGAGCGCCCCGACGTGGTGCAGCGGGCGGTGCAGGCTCACGTAGCGCTGCCCGCCGATCAGGGCGCTGCCCGCGTCCGCGGCGTCCAGGCCCAGGATCACCCGCATGGTGGTCGACTTCCCGGCTCCGTTGGGGCCGACGAACCCGCTGACCTGTCCCGGCATGACGCTGAACGTCATCCCGTCCAGCGCCGTCGTCGTCCCGAACCGCTTGTGCAGGCCGGATACCTCGATAGTGGCGTCCATGACGGCCACGCTAGGGATCGGGTGACCTCCGGGTCGTCACGCCCCAGAGCGATCTGTCCCGTCCCTCCTGCCAGGGGGAAGGCCGGGGTATCCCTCTCAGGAGGGATGCCGGGTGTCCCTGGCCCAGGGGACGCCGGGCCGGCTGCCCGGCGACGACAATGTCGGCGTGGAGACGGTCCAGGACCTCGGCGGCGGATTCGCCTGGCGGCGGCTGACCAGCGCCGAGCATCTCTGGGTGGCCGGGATGGGCGTGCTCGGGCTGGCGGCGGTGATCGAGACGATCGCCGGCCGGACCGGCGCCGGGGTCTTCGGCCGGATCGTCCTGCTCTGTCTGCTCGATCTGGCCGGCACGCTCCCGCTGGCCCTGCCCCGCCCCACCGTCACCGCGGCCACCACGACCGCAACGACGGTGGCCGCCGCGGGCCTGCTGTCGCTCGCAGCCTTCGCCACCCTGACCGCCACGGGTGGGGTGGCACAGGTTCTGGCCGGCTACCAGCTCGGTCGCCGCGGTCTGCCGGGAGTTGCGGGGATCGCCGGAGCCGGGTACCTGCTGATCGCGCTGACCGCGGAAGGGCACTCCAACACCCGCACCGTCGGGGCCCTGCTGGCCTGCGGGCTGCCGGCGATGGCGCTGGCAGGCGCCGGTCGGCGGATGCGCCGCGAGGACGCCGAACGGGAGGCCGCCGAGCGGGAGGTGGCCGGCACGCTGCTGGAACACAGCGCCCGCACCCAGCGCGCCTCCATCGCCCGGGAGTTGCACGACGTGGTCGCTCACCACATCTCGATGGTGGCCGTGCAGGCCGAGAGCGCGCGGCTCACGACCCCAGGGATGCCCGCCCTCGGAGCGCAGCGCCTCATCGCGATCGGTGACACCGCTCGCGCCGCGCTGACCGAGATGCGCCGGCTGCTGGGTGTGCTTCGCGAGGACGCCCCGACCGACCCCGTCGAACGGGAGCCGCAGCCGGGACTGGGGCAGCTGACGGATCTGCTCGACGAGGCCCGTGACGCTACCGGCGCGGGCGTCCGGCTGATCCTGCAGGGATACCCGGCCGCCCTGGACCCGGGGGTCGAGCTCGCCGCCTACCGGATCGTCCAGGAGGCCCTCACCAACGCCCGGCGGCACGCGCCCGGCGCCGCGGTCGACGTCGAGTTGCGCTACCTGGGTGCCTCGCTCCGGCTCCGCGTCCGCGACAACGGCCCCGGGCCGGCCGTCCCGCGACCAGCCGATGGCCACGGGTTGCTCGGCATGCGCGAGCGCGCGGCAGCCGTCGGCGGACGGTTGCGCGCCGGACCGGCGAGCAGCGGCGGGTTCCTGGTTGACGCCTGGCTCCCGATGCGCAGCGAGGATCGCAGATGAACGCCGCTCCGGCTTCCATCCGGATCGTGGTCGCCGACGACCACGAGGTGGTCCGCACCGGCTTTGCCGGGCTGCTGGACACCCAGCCCGACTTCACCGTTGTGGGCACGGCCGCCGACGGCGCCGAGGCCGTCCGGATCAGCCACGACCGCGCACCCGACGTCGTTCTGATGGACATTCGGATGCCTGGCATGGACGGGATCGAGGCCACCCGCCACCTGACCCGTCCGGGCGACGGTCCACCACGGGTGCTGATCCTGACCACCTTCGACCTCGACCGGTACGTCTACGAGGCGATCCGTGCCGGTGCCAGTGGCTTCCTGCTCAAGGACGTCACGGCCGAACGGCTGTTCGAGGCCGTCCGGGTGATCGCCGCCGGCGATGCGCTGCTGGCACCTGCCATCACCCGACGGCTGATCACCGAGTTCGCCGCCCTGCACCGGCCACCTGACGCACCGCAGTCGTCGGCGCTGGCCTCGCTCACCGCGCGTGAGACCCAGGTGCTGCGCCTGGTCGCCGAAGGGCTGTCCAACCTTGAGATCGCCGGCCGGCTGACCGTCACGGAGGAGACCGTCAAGACACACGTCAGCCGCGTCCTGGCCAAGCTCGGCCTGCGAGATCGTACCCAGGCCGTGGTCACCGCCTACGAGACCGGTCTGGTCATCCCGCACGGCTGGAGCTGAGCACGCCGCGTCCTGGAGGGCCAGACCACAACGTGTCCATGGACGCGATCTCGTAGTCATGTCAATGCAGCCTCGATTCGTTGTGCCGTACCCGATGCGGCGGCCAGGGCGCGGACGCGCTTCTCCGTCAGTCGCCGCGAACCCGCCGAGGCCGCGACGTGTTCCCCGCCAAGGGATCAGGGCACGCCGCGCAGGTACTGCAGGACGGCCAGCACCCTGCGGTTGTCCCCCTCCTGCGGCGACAGGCCGAGCTTGCCGAAGATGCTCGCCACATGCTTCTCGACCACCCCGTCGGTCACCGTCAAGGCGCCCCCGATCCCCGCATTCGAGCGTCCCTCGGCCATCAGCGCCATCACCTCCCGCTCCCGCGGTGTCAGCTCAGCCAGGCCACCGCCGATCCCACGCGCATTGAGCAGGTGCGCGACCACCACGGGGTCCAGGGCCGTCCCACCGGCGGCGACCCGGTCCAGGGCGGCCATGAAGTCGGCGACGTCCGCGACCCGGTCCTTGAGCAGGTACCCGACCCCAGCGGCGTTCCCGCTCAGCAACTGGCCGGCGTACCGGGTCTCGATGTACTGGGAGAGCAGGAGGATCGCCGTGCCCGGCTGGTCCCGGCGCAGCTGCAGCGCGACGCGCAGACCCTCGTCGGTGTGTGTCGGCGGCATCCGGATGTCCACCACGGCGACGTCCGGCCGGTGCTCGGCCACCGCGGCCAGCAGCGCCTCCGGATCGGCGACCGCCGCGCAGACGTGGTGCCCGCGGTCGGCAAGCAGCCCGGCCAGGCCCTCGCGCATCAGGGCGGCGTCCTCGGCGATCACGACCCTCATCGATGCACGACTCCCTGTGGTGTGTCCACTGACGTCCTCAGGCCCGCAGTGGCAGGTCGACGGTAACCAGGGTCGGGCCGCCGGGCGGGCTGTCGACCGCCAGCGCGCCGTCCACGGTGCGCAGCCGGGATGTCAGCCCGGACAGGCCGCTACCGCGGCCTACCTCCGCGCCGCCGACGCCGTCGTCGCCGACCTGCAGCCGCAGCCGTTCGCCGGTGCCGCTGACGGTGACCGTGACCTGACGAGCCCGACTGTGCTTGGCGGCGTTGGCAAGCAGCTCGGCGATGCAGAAGTAGGCGATGGTCTCGATCGCCGGCGTCGGCCGGACCGGAACGTCCGCGTCCAGGTGGACCGGAACCCCGGCGTCGGCAGCCAGCGAGGCGAGCGCATCCGGCAAGCCGTTGTCCAGCACCGGGGGGTGGATTCCGCGGACCAGGTGTCGCAGTTCCACCAGCGCCTCCTTCGCGCTGCGGTGGGCAGTCTCCAGCAGCTCGCGACCGCGATCCAGGTCATGTGGCTCGTCCCCGGAGCCGAGCTTCTCCCGGGCCAGGCCGAGGTTCATCGCCAACGCGGCAAGCCGGACCTGGGCGCCGTCGTGCAGGTCCCGTTCCACCCGGCGCAGCTGCGCGGCCGCGTCATCCACCGCCGAGGCCCTTGTCTGTTCCAGATCACGAACCCGTTGCTCCAGTCGGTCGGGGCCGAGAAGGCCGCGCGCGAGGAACCGATCCAACCCGGTCAGTGCCCGGGTCGCCCAGGGCGCCGCGAGCAGCATCAGCACGCCCAGCCCGAACGCCAGGAAGGTGCCGGGAAAGGTGACCGTCCACAGCAGTCGACCCGGGAACGGGGTCAGAAACGGCACCGGGTCGAGCTGCACGCCCGGGTCGTGATTGCGGAACAGGCCCCACCAGAACGGATAACTGAGGTCGGCCACTCCCCCGACCCACAGCAACGCCGGGTAGCCGGCCAGCAGCCCGACCGGCAACCGCAACAGCAGGTAGGCCGCCGCCCGCCAGCCCGCCCGGGTGGCCAGGTCGCCCAGCACCGGGTGGCCGACCCTGCCCGATAGTGACTGCGGTCTGGCGGGGATCGGCTCCCCCAGGAGCCGGGTGACCAACCGCCGGTGCAGCTCCGCTACCCGGAGCGTGCCCCGGCTGAGCAGCAGGTACATCCCCGCCGACTGCAGCAGCAGGATCGCCGCGACGAGCCAGGGCAGGGACCGTACCGGCTGCAGCAGCGCCAGGGTGATCGGCCCCAGCAGGAGCACCGGTAGGAGACCGGAGAGGGTCAGCCCGAGCGGGATGCAGGCCAGGCAGTAGCCGAGCTCGTGGCAGGATCGGCGGCTGAACGCAGCCTGCAGAGCACGCACCATCCCATCGTCCTCCCCGCCGGCGGCCAGCCCGAGCACTCAGGCGTCGGACCTGGCCAGTCGCCAGCCGCCGAGGGCCAGCACGACGGCGGCGTAACCGATCAGCAGGGCGAGCCCGGGCCACGCCGAGAGCACCTGCGGGCAGGGGCCACTGCCGGCGCAGTCCATCGGCCGGGTGATGCTGAGCGAGTTGGCCACGATCGAGATCGGGGCGAACGAGATCAGCGCGGGCGCGAGTGCCGCCACCACTTGGGACAGCACGTAGACGCCGCCGACCAGGACGGTCAACGCCCACGCGGTGTGCCGGATCAGGGCGCCGAGCCCCAGCCCGAGCAACCCGATCAGGCTGAAGGCCACGCCGGACAGCAGCACGGCGCGCAGTACCCCTGGGTCGGCCAACGTGGGTGCAGAGATCCCGGAGCGCAGGGTCAGCGTGCCGGCGAGGAAGGACAGGAACGACGCCACCTCGCCGGTGACCACGGTCAGCAGCGCGAACACGCCGGCCTTGGCCAGGAACAGCCGCCGCCGATCCGGCACCGCCGCGAGGGTGACCCGGACCAACCCGGACCCGTATTCGCCGGTCATCGTCAGCACGCCGAGGACGCCGGTGAGCAGCAACCCGATCGCCACTCCGGCCAGCGCATTGTTGGTCAGGTCGCCGGAGCCGTCGCGGGTCTTCAGGCCGACCGCACCGGCCAGCCCGGCGGCCGCAAGCACCGTGATCGCCAGCGTCCACCAGGTCGATCGCAGGCTGCGCAGCTTGATCCACTCCATCCGGGCGGCGTGCCGGTAACGCTGCCGGCCTTCCGGCCGCATGCCGGACGTCGCAGTGGTCATCGGATCCTCCTGTGCTCGGCGGATGCACCGGTGGTCCCGGACTCCGCGCGGTACTGGGTCCGGGAGGCGGTCAGCGCCAGGAAGGACTCCTCCAGCGAGGCGCCCGCCTCGGCCAGCGCGGCCGCCGGGGCATCCGCCAGCAGCCGGCCGGCACCGACCACGATCAGGTGGTCGGCGGTGAGCGCCATGTCGTTGATCAGATGGCTGGACACGAACACGGTCCGGCCCTGCCCGGCGAGCGTCCGCAGCACGGTGCGGATCCAGTGCATCCCTTCCGGATCAAGGCCGTTGGACGGTTCGTCCAGGACCAGGACCTCGGGGTCACCGAGTAGTGCCGCGGCCATCCCCAGCCGGGCCGCCATCCCGAGCGAGTAGCCGCCGGCCCGGCGGCCGGCCACCTCGGACAGCCCGACCAGGCCGAGCACCTCGTCCACCCGGGACCGGCCGATGGCATTGCTCGCGGCCAGCGCCGCCAGGTGCGCCCGGGCCGTCCTGCCCGGATGGAAGGCCCGCGGCTCCAGCAGCGAACCCACCGTCCGCAGCGGCCAGCGCAACTCCCGTACCGGCCTTCCGGCGACGGTGGCCGTGCCCGCAGCAGGAGCATCGAGCCCCATGATCAGGCGCATCGTGGTGGACTTGCCGGACCCGTTCGGGCCCAGGAATCCGGTGACCTGACCTGGTCGGACGTCGAAGGTCAGGCCGTCCACCGCCAACACCGACCGATAGTGCTTGGTCAGTCCCCGTACCTCGATCATCGCTCTCCCCACCCGACTGGGCCGGTGCCCGGCCGAATCCATCAGCTCCACCCCTTCACGCTAGGCAGGCGGACTGGTGCCGGGAACGCGGTGATCCCCCAACCTGACCCCGGGGAATTCCTCCCCCCGGCTGATCCG
Organism: uncultured Actinomycetota bacterium; assembly: GCA_963740575.1. Lineage (GTDB taxonomy): Bacteria > Actinomycetota > Actinomycetes > Actinomycetales > Kineosporiaceae > CAVUET01. The sequence goes on from CAVUET010000003.1 coordinate 1,972,427, forward strand.
AGGCGGGGCGCTGGCGGGCACGTCGGCGCAACGGGGACAGCTGGCGAGTACGAGCTGGCGGGCGTCCAGCGGCAGCAGGTCGTTCAGCCCGCGGCCCAGGTGCGCCGCTCGGCCCGCGCGGTGGCGTGCTCGACCAGCCGCCAGCCGATCACGATCAGGGCCCGGCCCAGTGCGGCGCTCGGCCCCGGGGTGGCGCGGTCGCGGTCCGGTGGCCGGCACTGGCGCCGGAGCCGGTGCCGCTGCGCGGCCTGCAGGTGGCGCTCTTGGAGGTCGGCTGCGAGTTGCTGGTGGATCAGCGGGTTCACGGTCACTCCTGAGGGGTGGACGGCGGGTCGATCGGGAACCCGGTGACGTGGATCTCGACGTCGGCGAGGCTGCCGTCGTCCGGACGATCCCGGAAGGCGTCCATCCATCGCTGCACGACGGCGAGCAGTTCGTCACCGAGGGTGGTCAGCTCCCCCGCCCGCAGGCGAAGGTGCGACGTGCTGTCCTGGAATGCCTGCTGCCATGCCTCGTCCCAGGTCGACGTGGTGGCCAGAGCGTGCTGGTAGCGCTCTTCCCTCGAGCGGGTCCACTCCTGCAGGACCAGGCGGGCCGCCTGACGGGTGGCGGGTGAGGTGCTCAGCTCCTGAGGCAGGCGGGTCCTGCCACGAGGCAACCGCCACCACCGCTCGCGGCCGCTGCCGCGGTCGGAGTCCTCCTCGATGAAGCGGTGCCGGGCGAGCTGGCGGAGGTGGTAACTGGTGGCGCCGCTGGACTCCCCCAGCCGGCGGGCCAGCTCGGAGGAGGTGGCCGCGCCGCGCGCTGACAGCTCGTCGTAGATCCGGACCCGGAGCGGATGGGCCAACCCCAGTAGGGCGGTCGGATCGACGATCCGCTCCGGCCGCTGGTCCGTCTGGTCCGTCTCGTCCGATCGGTCCACAGCGTCTTCCGGCGAGCTGTCCATGACACCGATACTAGAGGTACAAACGATTCTTTGCAAAGATTCGTTTGCAAAGATTTCTTGGCGAGGCGCGCCGCGGCGTGGCACAGCAGGTCCGGTGGCCAGGGCGCTACAGGTCGACCAGCTCCACCTTCAGCCGGACGTCGTCTCCTGCCTCGATCCGCTCGGCCACCCGCACCGTGCGCTTGAGCGGCAGCATGAATGTCCCCGATCGGCTGTCCGGGAAGATCGAGGTCCGCCAGGACGTCCCACCCACCGTGACGGCGACCCGCACGGAACCGAAGCCGCGACGAACCCCCTCGGTCAGCTGCCGGATGTCGTCGCTGATCTCCTCGGGAACGGACACGAAGTACCAGCCGTCGCCACCCGAATACCGCCACAGTGTCGCTTCGAACTCGAGTACGCCGATCCCGTTCACGGCGGTGACCCTACGGCCCGCCCCCGACATTCTGGCGCTGCGACGGTCACGGCGCCGCCGAGTCCCTGGGCGCGGCGACTCCGTTCACCGAAGCCCGTTTCCCTCGGCGCAGGTCCTTTGGCGGCGCAGGTCCTTTGGTCTCGACCGGCGCCCACCGACCCCGCCTAGCCTGCCACCAGGGAATCGGGGAGGAGGCGGCCGGGGTGCAGGTGATCCTACGGATCGTGGTCGGGATCCTGCTCATCGCGCACGGGCTCGTGCACCTGCTGTACTTCGTCACCAATCCGGATCCGAATTTCCCGTTCACCGTGGCCACGTCACGGTTCTTTCCGGAAGCCCTGCGACGTCCGGTCGCGATCGGCCTCGCGTCGGTGACCATCTTGGGATTCGCGCTGCTCGGGCTCGCCATCTGGGGCACACCGGGGTTGAACGCAACCTGGCCCATCCTGGCCGTCCTCGCCGGCGCCGCCTCACTCGCCATGCTGATCACGTTCTGGAGCCGGCAGCTCATCGCGGGCATCATCATCGACGTCGCCCTCATCGCATTCGCCGTGACCTGACTCGGCTGGGTCACCCACGTCATCGGGAAGCGTGGCCGCCGTCAGCCGGAGGTGCGGTGGCGCATCCGATGTTGGATACCCGCGCAGGTCAGGGTGTCGATCGAGCAGGAGGCAATTTCTTCAACTGGAGAAGGCGCTCGAGGCGCTCGGGGCCGACTTCGGCAATCGACGCCGCGAGATGCTCGAAGTAGCCGTAGTAGTTGGGGTCCCCGCCCCGGCGCAGGCGTTCGGCGTAGACGTACGGCGCAAGCGCTGTCCAGGCATTGATGACCGAGCCGCCCATGATCGCCGAGGCCAGCCGCACGGGGACGGCGTCGTTCGCCACCAAGAGGCCGATGTTGTTGAAGTACCCCATCACCGGCCCGACCTGCGCACGGGCCGCAGCAGACAGCCTGAACTCGCCCGACGAATCGGGAGGGCTGTCGGTGGCTAGCGATTCTTCGATGTAGGCCAGCCGCTTCTTGAAGTCAGCGTCGCGGAATTCGTCCAGGAGACCGCCCACCAGGGGGAACAGTTGATCCTTGCGGGCCAGGGAGTGCTGGCTCCGCGCAACGACCACTGACACCACGATGGCCACCACCGAGATAGCGCCCGAACCCCCGCGATCAAGTCCGTGGCAGTCATTCGGCCTAGCGTAGAGGTGGGCGTCTGATCAGACGCTGGGGTCGGCGCGGTGTGATGGCTCAGGGCCGCGCTTCTCGAACCGTGTCCACCCAGACCAGCCACGCTCGGCGATCAACTCCCGCAGCCGCGCGACCACAGGGTGGGAAGCATCGGCGAACGCGTCCATCAGGCGGATGAACGCCTCGTCCGGCATCTGCTCGTCCTGCCGGTCCAGCTCCCCGCGGTCCGCGGCCTGCTCTAACAGCTCGCTCATCAGATCGGCTGTTTCACGCAGGAGTTCCTCGTCCTCCCAGTTCTCGGCCATCCGACCGATGAGCTGGTAGAGCCGGACGACTTCCGGATTGGCCAGCTGGGCCACCTTGTCGGCCATGATCGCCGGGATCACGTCGGGATATCGAGCCGCCATCAGGATCCAGGCATCTCGCTCGGGCTCTATGCTCGCCTCCGGTGCACCGATGGCACGTAGGCGGTCCAGGTAGTCGACCACTTCCTTGGGGAGGGCCAACGAATCGCCGGTGCCCAGCTGCGCGATCCGTCGGCGGTGCTCCTGGAGCGCCCGGATCTGCGCACGCAGCTGCCGGTCGATCTCGATGGTCGCGGCGGAGAACGTGTCCGGGTCGGCGTCGAGCAGCTCGCGGACCCGGGCCAGCGGGACGCCGGCCTCGGCCAGGGTGCGGATCCGGATGAGTCGCACGACCGCGGCGGCGTCGTACGTCCGGTAGCCGGAGGCGTCGCGCTCCGGCTCCGGGAGCAGTCCGATCTGGTGGTAGTGCCGCACGGCGCGGATGGTCACCCCGGCGTAGGACGCCAGCTGTCCGATCGTCAGCATGCTGTCAGCCTGCCCGAACCAGACACATCGTCAACTGATCTTGCGATGGTAGATGCCCATGGCCAACGCGTACGCGACGCCGAGGAGGCCGAGGCACCAGGCGAGAGCGATCCAGATGTCGGTGCTGAGCGGCTCCTGCGTGTACAGCTCGCGGAGCGCGTTGACGATGGAGGTCACCGGCTGATTCTCGGCGAAGGCCCGCACCGGCCCGGGCATGCTGCCGGTGGGCACGAAGGCCGAGCTGATGAACGGCAGGAAGATGAGCGGGTAGGAGAACGCGCTCGCGCCGTCCACGGATTTCGCGGTCAGGCCGGGAATCACGGCCAGCCAGGTCAGGGCCAGCGTGAACAGCATCAGGATGCCGGCAACCGCGAGCCAGGCCAGCGTGCCGGCCCCCGAGCGGAAGCCCATCACGAGGGCGACCAGCACAACCACCACCAGTGAGATCAAGTTCGCGACCAGCGAGGTCAGCACATGCGCCCACAGCACGGACGAGCGTGCGATCGGCATGGACTGGAACCGCTCGAAGATCCCGCTCTGCATATCCAGGAACAGCCGGTATGCGGTATAGGCGATGCCTGAGGCGATCGTGATGAGCAGGATGCCGGGCAGCAGGTAGTTGACATAGTTGCCAGACCCGGTCTGGATCGCGGTCTGGATCGCGCCGCCCAACACGTAGACGAACAGCAGCATGAAGGCGATCGGCATGACCGCCGTGGTGATGATGGTGTCCGGGCTGCGCGTGATGTGGCGCAGGGACCGTCCCGTCAGCAGGGCGGTGTCACCGAAGAAGCGCTTGGTCATCGCTGTTCCTTACGTGTTGGTGCCGACGCTGCGGTCGCCGGCGTCGCGTCCTGGCCGGTGGCTCCGACGACGGCGAGGAAGATCTCCTCGAGACTCGGCTGCTTCTCGACGTACTCGACCTTGGCGGGCGGCAGGAGCTGCTTCAGCTCGGCGAGGGTGCCGCCCGCGATGATCCGTCCCTCGTGCAGGATCGCGATCCGATCGGCCAGCTGTTCGGCCTCGTCCAGGTACTGCGTGGTGAGCAGCACCGTCGTGCCCCGCACGGCGAGCTCCTTGACGCTGTTCCACACCTCGATGCGACCTTGAGGGTCGAGTCCGGTGGTCGGCTCGTCCAGGAAGATCACCGGCGGGTTCCCGATCAGGCTCATCGCGATGTCCAGGCGGCGACGCATCCCTCCGGAGTACGTCGCGACCCTCCGCCCGGCCGCGTCGGTGAGCTGGAAGCGGGCCAGGAGGTCATCCGCGACGTGGCCGGCCTCCTTGACGCGCCGCAGCCGTGCCATCAGGAGCAGGTTCTCGCGTCCGGTGAGGATCTCGTCCACGGCCGCGAACTGCCCGGTGAGGCTGATGGACTCTCGCACCTTCGCCGCGTGCGTGGTGACGTCGAAGCCGGCGACGGTGACCGTCCCCGCGTCCGCCCTCAACAGCGTGGACAGGATCCTCACGACCGTGGTCTTGCCCGCCCCGTTGGAGCCGAGCAGGGCGAAGATGCTGCCCCGCGCCACCTCGAAGTCCACTCCGTGCAGCACGTGCAGCTCGCCATACGACTTCTCCAGGGCGCGTACATGGATCGCAGGCCCCCGGACCTGCCCGGTTGTCATCGGACCTGCTCGGTTGTGATCTGGGTATCGATGGACATAGCGACAGGGTGCAGGGTTGACCCTGCGTCAAGGTCAAGCCCCGCGCAAGGAGCGAAGGCTGTTCAGGCCCGAGCAACCGATCACTGGCCCGTCGAGAACCGTGGCACGCGCGCCGGTAGGACCTTCAATCGCTGCTTGTCCTGCCGTTACGGATCTCCTCTCGGCCGGCGATCCGGGTGAGGTCGCCTTCGCGGATCAGGACCGGGCCGGCCAGTTCCTGCCACCGTCCTTCGACGGCATCCACCGTGTTCCAGCGACTGACCGGCAGTTCGTAGAAGAGGTCCAAGACCGCGCGCGCCGACGCGTCATCGATCGTGGTGGCGTGCCAGACCACATGCCCGGCCTCCATGCTGATCGTGTGGGTCATGAAGGCACAGCAGGCGTTCTCCCGGGCCGCCAGATCCCGGGCCCACGCTTCGATGCCGGGTTCGGCGCGCAGCCGCCAGGTCATCGCATCGGCGGTCCGCGAGCGAGAGACGAAGGCGACGTCGAGGAACCTGGCGTACTCGGCCAGTCGGTCCGAGCCGGTGTCGGGGGCATCGCTCATGTCGCAGGCCACTGCGGGTGTGGTGCTCCCGGTGTCCGTCATCAGCTCCTCCGTGCTTGTTCCGATGTGGCCATTTGAGACTAAAGTCTGGAGTATGGTCCAGAGTCAAGAGGTTCAGCTGAAGATCGGCGCGGTCGCGGAGCGCGCCGGAGTCAGCGTCGACACCGTGCGGTACTACGAACGACGCGGACTCCTCAGCCCGGATCAGCGCCTGTCATCGGGATATCGGCTGTATCGGCCAGCCGTGGTGAAACGCATCCGGCTGGCCCGCCGTCTTCAAGCCCTCGGCATGACCCTCGACGAGGTCGCCGAGGCGCTGCGCAGCCATGATCAGGGCGAGGGCACCTGCGCCTCCGAGCGCTGGCGTCTGGAATCCGTGCACGAGCGGATCACCGCCCAGGTCGCCGAACTAACGGCCGTCCGGGAGGCCATCGACGCCACCCTGTCGCGCTGCGCCGCAGGAGAATGCGAGCTCGGCACCTTCCGGGGAACGGTGTAGGGCCGTCCGGCAAGGTGGACCCGACCGGGACGTCGGCCTCTACGCCGCGATCGCCCGTGCCAGGCAAGCTGGCCCTGAGGGAATGATCACGCGAAGGGGTTTAACGTGGCTCATCGAACGGCACGCAGCGGGTATCAGAAACTCACCGAGAGGCTCAACCGTTTCCCGCAGGGTGCGCCGCCGTCGGACCTGCTCTACGCCATTCTGAAGATGCTGTTCAGCGAGCGGGAGGCCGGGCTGGTGGGGCAGCTTCCGGTGCGGCCTTTCACCGCGGCCAGGGCGTCGCGGGTGTGGAAGCTGCCCCTCGCGGAGACGCTCGGCATCCTCGAAGAGCTGGCGAGCCGTGCCATCCTGCTCGATGTCGAACACCCGGACGGCGAGCGGGTGTTCGTGCTTCCCCCACCCATGGCCGGCTTCTTCGAATGCTCGATGATGCGGATTCGCGACGACATCGATCAGAAGGTACTCGGCGAGTTGTTCTACCAGTACTTGAACGTCGAGGAGGATTTCATCAAGGCCCTGTTCACCGACGGGGAGACACAACTGGGCAGGGTATTCGTGCAGGAAGCTGTGTTGCCGGTCGACAACGGAATCCATGTGCTCGACTACGAGCGGGCCAGCGAGGTGGTCCGCAGTGCCTCGAGCCGGGCCGTCGGCGTCTGCTATTGCCGGCACAAGATGGAGCACGTCGGCAAGGCGTGCGACGCCCCGCGCGACATCTGCATGACCTTCAACGCCACGGCCTCGTCGCTGGCCAAGTACGGCTTCGCTCGCGAGGTGGACGTAGCCGAGGGTCTCGATCTGCTCGCCGAAGCACAGGAGGCGAACCTCGTCCAGTTCGGCGAGAACATCCAGCAACAGGTCAACTTCATCTGCAACTGCTGCGGCTGTTGCTGCGAAGCGATGATCGCCTCCCGCCGCTTTGCGTTCATGGACCCGGTCCACACCTCGAACTGGCTACCCGTCGTCGACGCCGAGAAGTGCAACGGGTGCAGCAAATGCGTCAACGTGTGCCCGGTTGAAGCGATGAGTCTCACCTCGGCGAACGATCCGCGCCAGCCGCGGCGCAAACAGGCGAAGGTCGACGCGGACCTTTGTCTCGGGTGCGGAGTCTGTGTGCGCAACTGCGGACGGGACGCCATACGGCTGGTGCAACGTCGGAAGCGGGTGATCACCCCGGTCGACTCAGGTCAGCGGGCCGTCCTCATGGCGATCGAGCGAGGAAAGCTGCAGAACCTCATCTTCGACAACAACGCACTCGCCAGCCATCGCGTGATGGCCACCATCCTCGGCGTGATTCTCAAAGCGCCGCCGGTCAAGCAGGCCCTCGCCAGCAAGCAACTCCAGTCCCTCTACGTCAACCGCGTGCTGGCACGGCAAGAGTGACACCGGCGGCAGGCACGCGGCGACAAACGGGGAGTGGACGCCGCCCGGGCGCAGGTGCGCGGGGACGGTCAGCGTGGCGCCGCCGGCTTCGGTCTGGGCAGGCTGTCGGCAGTGGGGAGCTCGGCGGCATGCTGACTGGGTGGACCTGGAGCAACTGAGGCTGATCGTCTACCGCTCATTCGCCGAGACAGGCCGTCCCCCTGACCTGGTCGACCTGGGGAGGCGGCGGGGGTGACACGGCATGAGCTTCAGATCGGACTGCGGCAGCTGGCTGCGCAGCGTCTCCTGGTTCTCGACCGCGATGGGCGGATCGTGATGGCTCACCCCTTTTCCGCGCTCCCCCTGGGATTCGCGGTCATGGGTTCGCGGACCCTGTGGTGGGGAGGTTGCGCGTGGGACTCCTTTGCCCTGCCACACCTTCTCCGCGATGAGGGTGACGTCCTGGTCTCCACCCGCTGTCCCGCCTGCAAACATCCCCATGCCTGGAACGTTGGCGACGTGGCTCCACCTGTCGGGGAACAGGTCGCCCACTTCCTGGTCCCGGTGGCTCGGATGTGGGACGACGTCGTCCGGACCTGTGCCCATCAGCAGATCTTCTGTTCCCCCGACTGCGTGGACCGGTGGCTGGCCCGCACCGACCACGATCGGGGTTACGTGATGGGCCTGGACACGTTGTGGCATCTGGCCGCGCACTGGTACGACGGTCGGCTGGACCTCGGGTACACGCGCCGGGAGCCGGCCGCGGCTGCTTCGTACTTCCGCGACATAGGCCTGTCCGGCTCGTTCTGGGGGCTCTGACCCCAGACGGTCGATTTCAGCCCGTCCGACAGACCTGGCCGGGCGAGCGCAAGCGGCCAGCAGCGCGGGGCGGGGCGCCACTGGCACCGCCCCGACGTCACCGCCCGCCCTCGCGGGCCGCTGTTCAGCCGCGCGGCGTCCACACCACCGCGGTGCCCTGGCCGTTGCCCGTCCGTGCCGTGCCGGTAATCACGCCGGACGCGTTCACGGCAAACGCCGACGCCTCCGCAGCGCCCGTGCCAGGCAGCCCGGGCAACCGGGCCGCGGTGACCCGGCCGGGTGCCCAGACCAACGCGTTCAGCGTGCCGTCCAGCGCGCTCTGGGTTCCGACCACGGTGCCACCAGAGGTGATGCCACGCGCTTCGATATCGCCGTCGCCCACCGCGGACAACACCCGCATGGTCCGGGTGCGCGAGTTCCACAGGAAGCCGCGGGTGGTCTGGTCGCCGACATTGTTGCTGCTGCCGACCACTGCACCGCAGGCGTTGATGCCGTGGCCGAAGGAGACCATCGCGTTCGGCGGCACCCCGAGATCGACCATCCGCCGGGTGCGCGGACTCCAGACGAACGCGTGTCCGAGGTTGCTCGCGGTGCTGGCGGTGCCCGTCACCTCACCACGGGAGTTGATGGCGTTCGCCATCGAATAAGCTCCGCCGAGAGTGCCCAGGTCGGTCATCCGGTGGGTCCGCGGATTCCACAGGAAGGCGTGGTCCACCCCGTCGGCCGTACTGGACGCCCCAACCACCTGCCCGGCATCGTTGATCGCGTAGGCGTGCGAGAAAGAACCGCCGAGGGTGCCCAGGTCAGTCATCCGCCGAGTGCCGGGGTCCCACCGGAATGCGTGAGTGGCGCCGGTCGCGGTGTCCGCCGATCCGGCGACCTGGCCGGAGGCGTTGATGCCCGCGCCGCTCGAGGAGTACCCGCCGAGCGTGCCCAGGTCGGTCATCCGGTGGGTCCGCGGACTCCACACGAATGCGCGCTCCAACCCGTCCGCGCGGTGGGTGAAGCCGGTGACGAGTCCGTGCGCATTGATGGCGGTGGCGCCCGACGGACCGGACGCGGCGCCACCCAGATTGCCGAGGGCGTGGATCGTATAGCCGCGCGCGGTGGGCGCCGCGGCGGCCGGTGCCGCGGGCGCCAGCGCCACCGCGGGCGCGAGCAGCGGGACGAGAGCGAGCAGGCTCGGCCGAAGCATGGTGTCCTCCCGGAATCAGACATGACGGACCGGCGAGCTCGGCGGGCCCGTCAGGGAAGGCCGATGGCGCGGCAGTGTGCCGGGGCCACCGGGGATCCGGGCCCCACTACACGCTGCACGACGGTGCGCCACAAGAGACGTTGGTCATGGTCGAGACGTCCCGGGAGTCAGACGGTCGCGCCCGATGAGTGGACACCACCAGAAATGCCGCTCCCGATCACGCGCCGGCGCGGCTCGCTCCCCACCGTGGTGACTGAGTCCTCGATCAGTTGGCGTCCATGCCATTCAACAACATTGCGGGCGAGGTTCTCCTGAAGCGTCCCGGTTTTGCACGAAACCTGGCACGCTTCATTCGCGGTCTGCATCGGAGGCCACCACCAGCGACGGTTCCGACTCCGCAGGTGCCGACGGGCGTGCATAACCATCCAGACCAGCAGCGCCAGCAAGGCGGGCGGCCACACCCAGCTGAGCACCGGGTCCACCGAAGAACCGAGCACCAGCAGGAGAAGCCCGCCGAGCCCCATGAACACGGCGGGAACCGCAGCCACGCCTGAGGTTGGTCGGTGAACCGCCCCGACAGCACGTTCAACGGCATCCAGCCCAGCGCGAACCCGAGCAGTACCGCGCCGGTGATGGTGGCTGCCTCGGCCGGAACGAAGGGCGCGGCGACCAGGAGCAGGCGGCGACGAGTCCGGTCGTCAACCGTTCCCACTGGCACGCCGGAGGACGGACCAGGCCCTCCGTCACTCTCGCGTGGGCGTGGGCGTATGTCGATCGTCGAGCCCGAAATGGCGGAGGCTCCGCCCCGGAACCGAGAGGCACATCGGCTGGGTCGTGACCGGTCGTCGCGCGAGCACGGCTATCTGCACTTGGAGCACGTGCCGTCACTCGACTTCGCTGCAGTGGCGCCTGCGATGTCGGCCGCGATCGCTTCCAGACGCAGCCCATCGCGGATAGCCCGATTCTACGAGGTGGCGCATATCGCCGACGTATCGAAAACCACATACGCGCTGGCAACACCACGCTGCCTTGACTGCAGGCATGACCTACCGCGTGCCAGCACGAACAACGACCCGTCGAATTCGGATTCGCCGGATCCTTGTGGCCGGCCCGCTACTGGTCATCGCGGTGATCGCCGTAGCCCTCGGCTACCAGTCGCTGATGGTCTCGTCCTCGCCAACGTCCTTGACAGCGTCCTCGCCCGCAACGGTCGCATCACCCATCGACGTCCCCCGCAGTCAGGATCCTGGTGCGCTTGGCGAAGCGCCGACCAGCACGGTGTGGCCGGCACATGGCCAAGCCGCGTTCGTCCAGACAGGACGGTCGCAGGTCCACGCCGGCCCGAACCAGCACGCGGCTCCGATCGCCAGCGTCGCGAAGGTGATGACGGCCTATCTCGTGCTCCGTGACCACCCGCTACAGGCCGGCCAGGATGGCCCGACGATCACGCTGACCCGCGCCGATGTCGCTGACACCGACCGCCGGCGCGGGCAGCAGGAGTCGGTCGTGTCGATCGCCGCCGGAGAGCGGTTGACCGAACGGCAGGCCTTGCAGGCACTGCTGCTGCCATCTGCGAACAACATCGCTGCCGTTCTCGCCCAATGGGACGCCGGCTCGGAGGACCGGTTCGTTGCCCGGATGAATACCACCGCACGGTCGCTGGGCATGACCCACACTCACTACACCGACCCGAGCGGCTACGACGACGCAACCGTCTCGACCGCCGCCGACCAGGTACGGATCGTTGATCAGGCCATGCGCCTACCGGTGTTCGCGAGCATCGTCGCCACCCCGAGCGCGACGCTGCCGGTGGCCGGCACTGTGCACAACACGGACACACTGCTCGGGCACGACGGGTTCGTCGGCGTCAAGACCGGCTCGGACGCCGCGGCAGGCGGCTGCTTCGCTTTCCAGGCCATCCGCTGGATTGACGGCATGCAGACGACGATCACTGGGGTCGTCCTGGGTCAGCCCGGCCGCAACCTGATCGCGGCGGGTCTCGCGGCCGCCGACGCGATGGTCGACCGGATAGCCAGTCACTAGCTCACTCCAGTGACGGCTCCGGCTTCCGGCTGCAGGGTGCACCATGCCGGCGAAATGCCCACCCCACCCAGGACCCGAGGATGCAGCAGTGACCGACAGTAAGACAGGACAGGCGATGGCGCAGGTGGACACCACGGAGACCGGACAGGGCGGCGCCGGCCTCCGGGATACCGGCGCCGGTAGCGGGCGGGCGGGCATCCGCCGGGCGATCGTGATCGGCTCGCGGCCAGGGCCCTGGAAGCGGGGCCTGGTGCTCGCGGCGCTGGCGCTGCTGCTGGCCTTGTTCGTGATGCTGCACGCCGAGATTCCGAACCGGATCGGGAACCTGGGCAGCCTGGTGGAGACCTTCCTGCCGTGGTTCGGTCTGGGCATCCCGGGGTTGCTGGCCTCGGCGCTGTGGCGCCGCTCCGCTTCGGCGGCGGTCGCGCTGCTGCTGCCGGTGGTGGTCTGGCTGTACCTCTTCGGCGGGCTGCTCAGCGACAAATCCCAGCCGGGCAGCGACGTCACCGTGGTCAGCCAGAACGTCGGCTCCGGCAACCCCGACCCGACCGGCACCGCCCGCGACCTGGCTGCCTCCGGGGCGGACGTGCTGGCACTGGAGGAGCTGACCCCGCAGGCCACCGGCACGTACGAGAGGGGGTTGGCGGCTGCCTACCCGTATCACACCGTGCAGGGCACGGTCGGGCTGTGGAGCAAGCTGCCGCTGTCGGACACCCATCCGGTCGACGTTGTGGACTATGGGCCGCTGGCGGACACCATACCGGTCAACATCAAGATGCCATCGAACCGTGCGCTGCGGACCACGATGGCGACGGACTACGGGCCGCTGGCGGTGTATGTGGCCCACCTGGGGTCCGTACGGGTGAATCCCAGGGCGGGCTTCTGGACGGCCTCGCGGGACAGAGGCGTGCAGGCGCTCGGTAAGGCCATCGCCGCCGAGCCGAATAGGCGGGTGGTGTTGCTCGGTGACCTGAACGGCACCATGGACGACCGCGCATTCGACGACATCACGTCGCAGCTGCGCTCGGCCCAGGACTTGGCCGGGGACGGCTTCGGCTTCAGCTGGCCGGCGTCCTTCCCGATCGTGCGGTTCGACCAGATCCTGGTCCGTGGGGTGAAGCCGAACAGCTCCTGGGTGCTGCCTGCCACCGGCAGCGACCACCTGCCAGTAGCGGCCGGAATCAGCTGGTGAACACCAGGCAAAGGCTCCGAGAATCACCAGCGGCGATCATGCTCGACATACGCCCCGAGCAACATCCGCTCCTGCCGCATGTGGTGGTGCCGTGGGCCTGATCACGACCTGACGGCCGGCTCCTCGTCGAAGATCCAGCCTGTCCGCATGCCCGGTTCGCGGCCAGGTTCGATGTAGTACTCATCGCGGAACATCGCGGTGAATGCCTCCGGCGGCAACGCCAGCATCATGCCCACGTCGGTGGTCTGGCTGGCGTGCGCCTGCAGGGCGGCCCGCTTGCGGTCGAGATAAGGCAGGACGTCCACCCTCAGGTGGAGTTCGGCCTCCGGGGTGCCGATCGGGTTCCCGTCGTCGGCGGGGCCATCCGGGTCCCAGTCCTCGGTGTCCATCCCGGCCGCCTGTGCGGCGAGGAACACCGCGCGCATGGCGTCCCGGTTCATCGTCACCTCCAGCAGCCGCGGACGCCGGGCGGCGAACTCGACGGCGCGGCGCACGATCCGGTGCACCATCACGTGGTCCGGGTGGCCGTAGCCGCCGTGCCAGTCGTAGCCGGTGACGATGTCGGCGTCCTCCTGGTCGAACACTGCGGCCAGCGCCCGGGCCGCCTCATCGACGTCCACGTTCATCAGCGCGTTCGGCGCCGAGTTCTGCGGCCAACCGGTCATTCCCGAGTCGGCGTAGCCGAGCCAGGCGATCCGGGACACCCCCAGCACCCGGGCCGACTCCCCGACCTCCTCGCGCCGGTGCTCAGCGACGGTCCTGCCGTCGGCGAGGTCCGCCGGCGGTACGCCGTGGTCGCCGTCCGTGGCGACGACGAGGACCACGCGGTGGCCCTCGTCCGACGCGCGAGCCATAGACCCAGCAGTGCCGCTGGCCTCGTCGTCGGGATGGGCGTGCACGAACGCGATGGTGGACATCGCGCCATCATCGCCCAGCCGGCGACCGCACGCGCGCCTACCGTTCGCGCGATGGTCGTTCGCACGATGGGCGAGCAGCAGTAGCGGGCGGAGACGGCCAGGCGCCTCGCTCGCTGGGTTGACTGCGTGTGGCCGGGCCAGCACCCGGCGCTCGTTACCTGCCGGGCCCCGTGGCCGGACTGTGTGGCGGGCGGGTGACCTACCATCTCCTGCGCAGCGTGATAGCGCCGGGCGGAGACGCCTGACAGAGTGAACCGATGCTGATTCAGGTGGCCGACGGCGCCTGGGTCCGGCAAAGCGCGTGGGTCTGGATCAATGCCATTGTGGTGCGCGGGCAGGGTGGGTTGATCCTGGTCGATCCCGGCATCGCTGGTTCCGATCTGGACCAGCTCGCCGATGACCTCGACCAGCTCGGCATTCCGGTGGTCGCCGGGTTCTCCACCCATCCCCATTGGGACCACCTGCTGTGGCATCCCCGGTTCGGCGACGTGCCGCGCTATGCCACCCCCGCCGGCGCCCACGCTGCCGGTCAAGCCCGACAGCGGGCGCAGGCAATGGCGGCGGAGAGCGCGTCGGGCATCCCTCTGGAGCTGATCGGGCTCCTCACCCCGCTGCCCGCGGACAGTGGAGGCGTGCCGGGTGAGATCGTCGAGCATCAGGCGCACGCCGTCGGCCACGCCGCCGTCCTGCTCGCGGACCGTGGCGTGGTCAAGGCCGCGAACTCATCCCAGCCGCCGGCTTCGTGACCATCCTCGTCCCAGTCCTGGTCTTCCTGTCCCTCCAGCGGTACTTCATCCGCGGCCTGACCGCCGGCGCGGTCAAGGGCTGAGTCCCGCAGGGCTTCTCCGAGGTCCCTCAGGCCTCGCTGGAGGACGATCCATGGTCATGGGCAGCCCTTGCACAGGTTCGCGGAACGACAGTCGGCGCAGCGTCCCCTGGAGGCCGGCAGGCGGTGGCGGGCAGCAACGGGACGTCTGGCCCGCTTGCCCGTGTCGGCATCGCCCTCTCTCCAGCGCTGACTGAGGCGGCCTTTACGCGTCTTGTTCCTTCTCGAGGAGTCTCCCGATGTCGGCCGACGTTGAACTGATCGCCTATTCCTCCCGCTTCGGGGGGAACCTGGCCGGGTTGCGCGCGGTCCTGGCCGGCCCGCTCGGCGGCGTGTTCGCTGGGGTCCATGTGCTGCCGTTCTTCACCCCGTTCGACGGCGCCGACGCAGGCTTCGACCCGATCGACCACACGCAGGTTGACTCCCGGCTGGGGTCGTGGGGCGATGTCGCGGCGCTGGGCCGGGACGGATATCGAGTCACCGTCGATGTCATCGTCAACCACATGTCCTGCCGCAGTCCGCAGTTTCGCGACTACCTCGAGCGCGGGCCAGGCTCGGCGTACGCCGGGATGTTCCTCACCTTCGACACGGTGTTCCCCGACGGTGCCCGAGAGTCCGACCTGCTGCGGATCTACCGCCCCCGACCCGGACTCCCGTTCACCGCCTACACGGCGGCCGCCGGCACCCGGCACCTGCTGTGGACCACATTCACCAGCGACCAGATCGACCTCAATCTGCGGCATCCGACCACCCGCGCATACCTGCAGCGAGTGCTCGACAAACTCGCTGCCGCCGGCGTGCGCAGGGTGCGCCTGGACGCCGTCGGATACGCCGCCAAGACGGCCGGCACCACCCGGGGTCACGGTGAGTCACCTTCCCCGGACAGCAACAGCTTCCCTTGGCGGAGACCAACTTTGCCACGTACTTGCCGCATCGAACCGCACCCGGTCGTTGATGCCCGTGGACGACTGGACACCTGGAGGTGACCTCTCGGCGGTCGGCGGGACGACCGGACGGGCGCGCTCTCACGCCGAATTGAGGACGTTGCTACGGGCGGTCTGGCCGTTCTTCCGGGTCGTCGAGCGCCTACGGCTGCCGGTGAGTTGGTGTGGCCACCCGGCGGCGGTGGTGGCTAGCTCGTCCGTTGAGCCCGGTGCAGGATCGCGGCCAGCTCGATCGGTCGGCTGAGCATCGGCCAGTGCCAGGTCGGCAGTTCCTCGAAGCGCCACGTCTCGCCGGTCATGTGGCGGCACAGCGGCAGTGTCGCGGCCATGGCCTGCACCTGGGGGATGGTGAGGCTGGACATGACGCCGAGTCTGGGGAGCTTCTCCCAGGCCCCGGTCAGCTGAACCGGGTTGGTGGCGGTCGCCCACGGCTGGTCGACCGACCGCGTGCGCAGCAGGTTGACGATCGAGTCGTCCACGTCGGGGACGCTGGCGGCCAGGTCGGCCCAGGGCGGCGGTGGTAGCCGCCATCCGTCACCGTGGTCGGCAACCGATGCCGCGTTGCCTGCCCGTTCCTCCGGCGAGGTGAACTCGACTTGGGCCACTCCGTCGGGCAGCGGGCCGGTGTCGATGTAGACCAGTTGGGCGACACGGTCGGGGACGCGGTCGGAGGCCGCGGTGACGACGCTACCGGCGTAGCTGTGCCCGACGAGGATCACGTCGCTCAGGTCCTCGTAGCGCAGGAGGTTGACCACGTCGGTGACGTGGACCTCGAGGTCAGTGTCAGGGCGGGCCAGGTGAGCGCGTTCCCCGAGGCCGGTCAGGCTGATCGGGTACACGTCGTGGCCGTATCGGCGCAGTTCAGTGGCTGTCGAACGCCAGGCCCAGGCGCCGAGCCAGAATCCGGGGACCAGTACGAATGTCGTCATGACCGCGACACTACAATTAATACCGGACAGTTTCCGCCCGGATTAGGAGGCGAATCTATGACCAGGCCGACTGCACGGGTCCTGGCCCTGCTGGAGATCCTCCAATCCGGTGGAAGCTTCGTTGTGGCCGACCTGGCCCACCGGCTCAGCGTCGACGAGCGCACCGTCCGCCGCTACGCGGCTCATTTAGGCGACCTGGGCATCCCGGTCGAGGCGCAGCGTGGCCGCTATGGCGGGTACCGGCTCGCACCCGGATACAAGCTGCCGCCGCTCATGCTCACCGACGAAGAGGCGGTCGCAGTCGCCCTCGGTCTTGCCGCCGGACAGCGTGCAGGGCTCGTCACAGCCGACAACGCGGCCACCGGCAGCGCCACCGCCAAGCTGCGCCGGGTACTGCCGGCCGGCCTCGCCCGACGCATCGACGCCCTGCTGTCCACGATCGACATCACCGGGCCGGTCCGGCAGCCCGCCCCGCCCGGCATCGAGGTGCTGCTGGCGCTCGCCGAGGCGGCCAGCAACCTACGCCCGGTACACATCACATACACCTCCTGGCAGGGCCGTTCCAGCGAACGCGACCTCGACCCGTACGGGCTGGTCTTCCACAACGGCCGCTGGTACGTCACCGGCCACGACCACACCAGCGGATCCGTACGCACTTTCCGGCTCGACCGCATTGGCGCCACCCGTGCCACCGACGGGGCGTTCGAGGTCCCCGCCGGGTTCGACCCCACCCGCCACGTCCTCGCCGGCCTGACCTCGGTGCCCTACGCCCACGACGTCTCGGTCGTGCTGCATATCAGCCCCGCCCAAGCGCGGCGACGGATCCCTCCCTCGGTCGGCACGCTCACCGAGGTCGCCAACGGAGTGCGGCTGACCACCCGAGCCGAACACCTCGACGGCGCCGCCCAGATGCTGGCCGGGCTCGGCTGGCCGTTCACCATCGAACGGCCAGCCGAACTCAGAACCGAGGTGCGTGCCCTCGCCGCCCGCCTACTCGCCGACGCAGACACAAGCAAATAGGCCGACCCGGTGGCCCGTCGGAGTTGGCAGGCCGGGCCAGCGCAACATCCGCTCGTGCTTGATATGCGGGTGGCGCGCGAGCGCCGCCGAGGTGCGGATGCCCGTCCTTCCCTTTCTGGGGGCGCATCCGGCAGGCCGGCCTCGACTCGCCAGGCACGTGGATCGAATGGGCCCGAGTCCAGAACGTTCGTCAGGGTCGCGGTGCCGGCAGCAAACGCCTCGACCAGGCCGTGACCGTCTGTCACCTGCCAGTGCGCCTCGCGGACTTGGTGCATGTTGTGGTCCTGAGGGCACCAGCAAGCCACTTCCACCGCGGCGTTCACGGTGAGTTCCGGGCGCCAGGCGACGTCGAGTGTCAGCTCAAGCCAGTCGAAGCCGCTGTTGAACATCGTGATCGTTGTGTCGAAAAGTAGTAGGTAGGCGCGCTCGGAAGACCTGGGCGGGGGCTGGACGTGCTCGGGATACCAATGCCACACGATGCGGTCTGCGGCCAGGTGGTGGACGTCAAGCTTGCGTGCCAGTTACCGTAGCTCGCCTACCACCACGTAGTCGCCGGGGAGCACGTCAGACAGCGGCACATGAGCGATCGACGTTGCTGGACCTGGCATGCACCAATGATCTCAGCCCACCGCGCGACCGTGCCGCTGTCCGCGCGGGACGCGCGACCGTTCCGCGATTGGTGTCATCCGCGTCAGCATCCGTTGGACCGCGATGCTCGTGGTCAAGCAAGGCGATCCCATAGGCCATGGCTGGTGAAGAAGCCATCAACCTCGTCCAGTTCCACGTCGGCGTTCTCGGCACGGTCCACCGCCGGACCGGCCACCCACCACTCTGCTCCGGGCAGGCCGGCCGACGCATACGCCCGGCTGCCCGGCCGGTAGTCGCGTTGCGGATCTCGCGGCCGGGCGACGATCGGCCCGTGGTTCGGCTCCCACAGCGTGACCGCTGTTCCGGTGCGGCTGACGACCACGGCGTCGAACCAGCGCCAGATGATCAGGTCCGATCGGTTGTAGGCGGCCATGGCCACCAGGTGCCCTGGGACCACCCGCTCAGCGCGGGGTCGGGGAAAGGGCAAGGCGTAGGGCACCGCGATCGCCCGTCCATCGCCGAAGACCATGCACTCATCCTCGGTGCTGCCCAGGACAAAGGCCGGCCGCAAGCGCCGGGCGGGTGGTTCTCGTGCGGGCGCGGAACTCATGCGCCCATCCTGCAACCCCGACGGGGACTGCACCAACATGCCACTGTCAGGAACCCGGCGTTGAGCGCTCGTTGTCGCCGTCACTGCCGCCAAGAGACGATGCCCGCCATGCAGCACCTCTGGGCTTCGTTGCAGACCCCTCGCCTGCTCCTGACCCCTCCCACCATCACCGATGCCCCAGCAGTCCTGGAGATCCTCAGCGACCCCCGCACTGTGGAACACAACCCCTCGGACCGATTGGACGGCGCCGTCACGGTGGTCGGCCAGGGCCGGTCCCTCCGGGCACTCCCCAGCACACCGCCAGGCGGGCATGGGGGTGTGGCCCCCCGTTGTTCGCTGAACGCCCAGGTGTGGGAGTGCCGAGCGCCAACTACGGTCATGCCCACAGCGAGTCGAGGGGGCCGACGAGCGTCGGGAGATCAGCCACGGTGCGCGACGAACGACGTCCACTACCCGCCGGACGGCGTTGCCTCCGCCGCGGTCGTCTGCGCCGACACCCGATACGCGGCCGTTGTCGACCAGCGCACCATCCGACTCGCCCACGTCGAGCCGTACGAGCCGGGCGAGTTCTATCGTCGCGAACTGCCCGCGCTGCGCGCTGTCCCCACCGGGCTTGGACCGCTGGGCCTCCTGGTCGTCGACGACTGCCGGAGGTCATCACTGCATCGGCCGCGAACCGTGACATTATGTACGTCATACCATCGGGTATGCTTGGTGCAGTTTGGACTGTGCTGAGTTGGCTGAAGGAGTCCCGGTGGTTCGCTACGCCAAGGATCACAAGCAGGCGACGAGGCGCCGGATCCTCGACACGGCTGGCCGTCGGTTCAAGACCAACGGCATCGACGGCTCCGGGGTGGCCACCTTGATGACGGACGCGGGGTTGACCAACGGTGCGTTCTACGCCCATTTCTCGTCCAAGGAGGATTTGGTCGCCAACGTCGTCGCGGACCAGCTGGGTGCCCAGGCGCGCGGCATCAGTGAGCTGCCGCCCGGTCGGGCGGGGCTGGAGGCGTTTCTGCGCGAGTACTTGTCGCCTCAGCATCGGGACGACCCGGGCGCCGGATGCCCGGCCGCGGCCCTGCTGGACGAGATCGGGCGCTGCCCGACCGGAGCCAAGGACGCCTATACCGACGGTGTCAAGGTCATCCTGGGCGAGATCGCCGCCCGTCTGGCTCCGAGGAATCCGCGGTCCGCGTTCGGGAAGGCGCTCGCGCTGTACACGATGGCGGTCGGGACGCTGCAGCTGTCACGCGCACTGTCCGACCAGCATCTAGCCGACGAGGTCCTCGAGCAGGGCCTCGAGAACGCCCTCGCACTCCTTCGCTCGCGGCTTGGCTGAGCCACGGCACCTCGACATCGACGCGACCATTCGCCTGGTGCTACCTCTGGAGGAAGGCGACAGCCTGCTGGACGAACTGCTCGTGGAACTGGAAGATGCCACCGTGCCCGGCGTCGGGGTAGATCACCAGCTCACTGTTGGGCAGGCGCCGGGCCAGGTCCACCGAGTTCTGGCTCGGCACCATCCGGTCGCTCTCGCCGTTGGCCACCAGGACGGGCTGGACGACGGTGGACAGGTCGTGGGGCCGTTCCAGCCCCCAGCTGTGAATGGCTGACAGCTGGGCGAAGTAGGACTTCACCGAGATGGCCTTGTCCCGGTTCACCGTGCGCTCCTTCAGCCGGGCCAGGAACTGCTTGCCGGCCCGGCGACCGTTCGGGGTCCGGGTGAAGAAGAGGAACTGCTTGGGGTCCTGCAGGGTGAGCAGCGCCCGGAGGGTGTCGAGGTGGGAGAGCTTGGTGACGTTGGTGATGCCCTCGCCGCCGGCGGGGCCGGTGCCGGCGAGGATCAGCCTGCGGACGAGCTCGGGGTCGTTCTGGGCGACCACCTGGGCGATCATGCCGCCCATGGAGAAGCCGAGCAGGTCGACCTGGGTCAGGCCCAGCGCCCGGATGAAGACGACGGCGTCCTTGGCCATCGCCTGAATGGTCCTCGGTGTCGTGCCGGTGGTGGCGCCGACGCCCCGGTTGTCGAAGGCGATGACCCGGCGTGTGGCGGCGAGGCCGTCGACGACGTGGGGGTCCCAGTTGTCCAGGACCGCGGCCAGGTGGGTCACGAGGACCAGCGGGACGCCGGTGTTCGGGCCGAGCTCGCGGTAGGCGAAGTCGACACCACCGCCGGAGACGGTGCGGGTGAGCGCGTTCGTGTACGAGGTGATCACGTTGTTCCGCGCTTCTTGACGGTGGCTCATGACGGTCTTCCCCTCTTGGTAAGGCTCTGGTAGCTGCCGTGGTGATCCGGTTCGGTGGCGCACGCGCGGAGAGCCCGGGCCTCTGGGCTTTGGCCACCCTCGGACAGGAACGATCAGAGGTTCTGGTTGATCACGCCGAGGTATTCGCCCAGCTGGTATTCGACGTCCAGTCCCTTGTCGGCGTCCGGCGGCAGGGTGGCCCGGCCGACCATCGCCTTCGCGGTCGCCAACGCGTGCCGGTCAAAGGAGGCCAGCCGAGCGACTGTTGCGTCGACGAAGTCGTCGAGTTCTGCATCCGGCAGGGCCCGGGTGACCCATCCCCAGCGTTCGGCCAGGTCGGCGTCGTAGTCGGCGCTGCCGAGGATCGCCTCCAGCGCCCGGTCGCGGCCGATGACCCGCGGGAGTCGCTCGGCACCACCGCCGCCGGGGACGATGCCGACACCGACCTCGGGCTGGCCGAAGATGGCCTTCTCCCGGCTGGCGTACCGCAGGTCGCAGGCGAGCGCCAGTTCGTTGCCGGCGCCGCGGGTACGGCCCCGGATGGCCGCAATGCTCACGTACGCGGCCTTGCTCAACCGCAGGACCAGGTCCGTCCAGACCGGCGCGTCGTCCTCGTGCTCGGGCACAGGCAGGTTGCCAGCCTCGGCGCCGTCGAAGTGGTTGAAGAAGAAGTCGGGAACCTGGCTGGAGAAGACGACCACCTGGATGTCGGGGTCCTCGTCCAGCTCGCGAACGATCTGGTGCAACGCCACCACGGTCTCGGAAACCACCAGGTTCACTGGAGGGTTCGCGAACGTGATCTTGGCGGTCTGTGGGGTGCTGCGCTCGAGGCGGATCGTGCTGGATTGGTTCATCGGATGACTCATTCCGTGGTGGTCGCTTCGATCGAGATCGACGGGCGGGTGGTCCACTCGGACACGAGGAACGTGCCCGTCGAGGCTGGCATTGCCTTACGATCGTACGACCATAATGCGAGAGCGTGCCCGAGGCAAGACCTCTTGCGCATAGAATTATTGTCGTAAGCTCAACGGATGCTCCCACCCACGGCGAGACCCGCCCTGTCGCCGGCCTTCGGCGCCGAGCAGTCTGAGGGCGCTCTGGATGCCCTGCTCGAGGACCAGGTCCGCGAGCTGCTCGTCGGCCAGTGCGCGGGAGAGTTGCACCGTCCCAACCAGCAGGGCGTAGATGCTGAGCATCTCAGCGCGCGCCGACTGCGGATCGTCTGGCGCCACCCGGGCGGCGACGTCGTCGACGACGGCCAGCACGCCGTCGGTGTAAGCACGCCTGGTCGGGCCCGCACTGCGGGCGATCTCGTCGAGTAGGGCGGCAGACGGGCAGCCGTCCTGAAGGCTGTCGCGATGCCGGGTCGAGAGGTACTCCCGCAGGAACTGCTCCGCTCCGGCCGGTCCGGGCGCCGCCGCGCCCAGGTCCTCACGCTGTTCGCGGAGCTGGTCGGCGACCGCGGCCGCCACCAGGTCGTCCTTGGACTGGAAGTGGGCGTAGAACGCGCCGTTGGTCAGTTCCGCATCGGCCATGAGCGCCGTGATCCCCGAGCCGTCGATGCCGTGGGTCTTGAAGCGGCGACCAGCCGCCTTGATGATCCGCCGCCGTGTCACCTGCTTGTGCTCTCTCCCGTACCGCACCACGCGCTCCCTCAGCTGCTGGCAGACACGTCGTCGCCGTCGCCTCGATCAGTTTGAGAGTACGAACGTAATGTAATTGTGTCCAGCGCCTTGCCCTCGACAGTCCTCCCCGCTATGGTCGTATGACCGTAAGTTGATGGCTCAGTCATCCTGGCGCCGGCCGCGTATCCGAGGTCGACCAGGCGATCCAGCAGATGGCCCGCCTCCTGCCGGCGAACCTCGCCTGTGCAGCGGCGTACGCGTCACTCAGCGCCCGGCCGGGCGCACTGACTCCCGGAGAATGACATGACTCAGCTCGCCCACCAGGTCGTCCTCGTCACCGGCGCCAACCGCGGCATCGGCCACGAGTTCGTCCGGCAACTCCTCGACCGCGGCGTCGCCAAGGTCTACGCGGCCGCCCGTGACCCGCAGACGGTCGTCGACGACGACCCCCGCGTGGTCCCGCTGCAGCTCGACGTCACCGACGCCGTCTCGGTGGCCCGCGCCGCCGAGACCGCGCACGACGTGAGTGTCGTGGTGAACAACGCGGGAATCGCTCGCGGTGCTTCAGTCCTCGACTCCGACACCGCCACCCTGCGCGGGGAGCTGGAGACGAACCTGTTCGGCACGCTGGCGGTGGCCTCGGCCTTCGCCGACCGTCTGGTGCAACGTTCCGGCGTTGTGATCAACATGGCCTCGGTCGCGTCCTGGCCCCCCATGAACGGCACGTACGGGGTGTCCAAGGCGGCCGTGTGGAGCGCCACCGACTCGATGCGCCTGGAGCTGGGGCCCCGAGGCGTGCAGGTCGTCGGAGTCCACGTCGGGTACGTCGACACCGACATGACCGCCGGCATCGACGCCGCCAAGTCCAAGCCCGCCGACGTGGTCCATCAGGTCCTCGACGGGGTCGAGAAGGGGGAGGTGGAGGTCCTGGCCGACGACCTCACCCGCGCGGTCCGCACCGGACTGCACCAGCCGATCGAAACCCGGCTCGCCCCGTTCCTCCCCTAGCGGGCAGCGCAGCCGGGGGGCAGCTCCGACCGGCGATACCGCGCCACCTGCTGGCCCGCGCCAGCCGCCTGCACCGGTCACGGCACCGGCCCGGCTGCTCATGGCGAACGCCGCAGACATCGAGGACGTCACCGGTCCGCTCCTGGCCAAGGCCACGGCGAGCGCTCCCGCCTGAGACGGGACGTGCGACTACGCCACGCCGATCGAAGAGCCGATCCTTGCGCTGCTGCGAGCAGCGCGACAACGAGACGGAGAGAACGATGAAGGCATTCGTGGTCGAGCGGTACGGCGACGCCGACACCGTGCGCGCCGGCCATGTGCCGGATCCGACGGCGGGCCCTGATGACGTCCTCGTCCGGATCCACGCGGCAAGCGTCAATCCGGTCGACCTCAAGATCCGCAACGGTGACTTCAAGGCGCTCCTGCCCTTACGGGCGCCGTTCGTGCTCGGCAACGACCTCGCAGGCACGGTCGTCGCCGTCGGGGCCCGCGTCACGCGGTTCGCCGTCGGTGACGAGGTCTACGCACTTCCGGGGCAAGACCGGATCGGCGCGTTCGCGGAACTCATCGCGATCCACCAGGACGACGTCGCCGCCAAACCGGCCACGTTCAGCATGGTCGAGGCCGCCTCCCTCCCCCTGGTCGGGCTGACCGCCTGGCAGGCCCTGGTCGAGCGCGCCGATCTGCGGCCCGGCCAGAAGGTCCTCATCCACGCCGGTGCCGGCGGTGTCGGCACCATCGCCGTCCAGCTGGCGAAACATCTCGGTGCGAGCGTGGCCGCGACCGCGAGCGCGACGAAGACGGACCTTGTGAAGAACCTCGGCGCGGACGTCGTCATCGACTACCGCAAGCAGTCGTTCGAGTCGATCCTGCACGACTACGACGTCGTCCTGGACACCGTCGGCGGCGAAACCCTCGACAAGTCTCTGCGGGCGCTCAGGCCGGGCGGGACGGTCATCAGCATCGCAGGCCCGCCTGACCCCGCCTTCGCCAAGGAAAGTCGAGCCAATCCCGCCGTGCGGCTGGCAATAGCCGCCCTGAGCTACCGGGTCCGCCGGCGCGCCCGACGACACCAGGCGAAGTACTCGTTCCTGCTCGTGAAGGCCAGCGGTGACCAACTGCGCGAACTCACCGCCCTCGTCGACGCCGGGATCATCCGGCCCGTCGTCGACCGTGTCTTCGACTTCGACCAGACCCGCGACGCCCTTGCCCACCTGGAGCATGGCCACACCAAGGCCGGCAAGGTCGTCATCCGCATGACGTGACCGCACCCGGCCGCCGGCCGGCACGCCCCCCGCGCACAGAATGCGTCGCCGACTCACCCGGGAGCGTGACCCGAGCGAAGGCCCGGAACCGTCGACCACAACCAACTCACTGGAGCGCCACATGGACACGTCGCCAAGCGACTCGCAGCCCACAGGACACATCGCCGTCGAAGGCCACGCCGGGGTACTCGTCGCCCGGATCGACGGAGGTCCGCACGCGCTGTTCGATCCCGAGATCGCCCAGCAGCTGAAGGAACTTGTCGATCGCGCAGACCGCGATCCCGACATCCACGCGGTCGTCTTCACGGGCACGCATCCCGACCGCTTCCTGAGCCATTCCGACGTTCGCTGGCTACAGAAAAGCGGCACGGGATTCCCGCCCATCAACACCCGCCTCGCCAAGCTCGCAGCACGCTCGGCGAAACTCATCAACAGGCTGCCCGGTGTCCGAACCCTCGCGAGGATGACCCGGCTCAAGACCCTCCTGCAGCTCGACAGCTTCCACGCCACCTTCCTGAAGATGAACGCCAGCGGCACCATCTTCATCGCGGCACTCAACGGTTCGGCCCTTGCCGTCGGCGCGGAACTGGCATTTGCCTGCGACCTGCGCATCATGGCGGACGGGGACTACGTCATCGGACTGACCGAAGTCCTGCTCGCACTCACCCCCGGCGGCGGCGGCTCACAACGACTGCCCCGCCTCATCGGCACACAGCAGACACTGGTCGCCGTCCTCGAAGGCAGACCGTTCACACCGGCCGAAGCTCTCTCGCTCGGCGCGGTCGACGAACTGGTGCCACAAGACAAGGTCCTCGCACGGTCCATCGAGCGAGCAGAATACCTGAGCCTACGATCGAAGAAATCGCTCGGAGCCATCAAACGATCCATCTACTTCGGCAGCAGCCTGTCGCTCGAAGACGGCCTGCAGCTCGAGCACGCCGAGTTCCTCGTCCGAGACCAATCAAAGCAGGCCCAGCGGCGGATGCTCGAATACATCGCCACCACCGACGCCACCGGCGAACTCCCCCTACTGAACCGTGAAGCGTACACGCGAGCACTCAGCGCCGGGCGTATCGGATGCGAGTAGATCGGTCGAGGTAGTTACCTCGTCTTGATCGGCGGTTCATCGCCTCGGTGGGGCCTGACGCTGTGGCCGCCTCCGTCGGCAGGGAGGTCGATCTAGCGAAGGGCGGAGTGCTGACGCGGCACGCGGGGTCTCATCCTGCGGCGCCAAGAACGCCGCAGAACTCAGCTCGCGGGTCTTTCCATCACCGCGGCGGACGACACGAACTCACGGGTTTCCTACGCCATGCATGGGGAGCGACCGAATCGGCCACCGGTCCGGGTCCGCGAACCCGTCCCCGGCGACCTGGTCTTCACCGGCACTCCCCGCCGGCATCGGCTTCTCCCACACCCCCGCGCGCTACCTGAACCTCGGCAGCGTGCTGCGCCGGGCGCCCGCCTTCCAGCTCATCGGCCTGCTCGAACTCGCGGGCTCGGCAGGACTGCTCATCGGTCTATACTGGGGGCCCCTGGGCGTGGCCGCCGCCGCGGGGCTCGTCCTCCTTATCCTCGGCGCCGTCACCACGCACCTGCGCCGCAAGGACCCCGTCAAGGTGGCCGCACCAGCCGTTCTCTACGCCGTCGCGTCCGTTGCCGTCCTCGTGCTCCGCCTGACCACCGCCTGACCGGTCGGCTCAGGTGCGCCCCCGGGCAACCCCCTGGCCCATGCGACGTGGCAGCTTCACCCAGGCACGAGCGTGTCCTTCCACTGCCGCCACCGTGGCTCCGCCCTGACCGGTACGGCACCACCGCCTACTCCAGGACCGCTGGCACCCACTGGCCAGGTTGCTCTCGCCAACGCCGGCGAACCCCTTCTCCGCCACTATCCGGATACTCAGGCCGCCTGGCGTCAACGTGTGCCGCCAGAAGCGGGCCCGTACCCCTTTGGGACCCGGCCGGCGTCTTCGACGGGTCCCAGGCGCGAGATCCTCCGGTCCTCCCGAGGCAGGTTCTTTGCCACCTATTGCCACGGACACTGGCCAACCGCCGTCAGCGGCTGGCCACGCTCGTTGACGGCTGGACACTGCAAAGACCCATTCCAGCGGTGTGCAGACCGTGTCCCGCCCCCGTCCCGCGCCCGATTCTGACCACTGGGCACGGCTGGACACTGCTGGACACCCAGCCAACCCGCCGGTCGGGTGTGGGGGATCGGCTGCCACGCGAGGCATGATTGCCCCATTCGAGCACCTCGGGGAACTGGAGGTCGCGCGGTGCCGGACCCTCCTGAGGCTCGACTGCGGCGCCTGCCCCTTCTGCAGGGGCTGCTGCCCGTTGCACGGTCCCAGATCCCGGTCGATGTGCTGGCCGGCGTCACGCTTGCCGCGCTGAGCATCCCGGAGGTCCTCGGGTACGCGAAGATCGCGGGGATGCCGGTGGTGACCGGCCTGTACACGCTGCTCTTGCCAATGGCCGTCTACGCCGTTCTCGGTTCCTCGCGTCACCTCGTGGTCGGCGCCGACTCCGCTACCGCGGCCATCCTCAGCGCCTCGCTTGCCGGGCTCGCGGTTATGGGATCCGCGAGATATGTGCAGTTGGCGGGGCTGGTGGCCTTGCTGGCGGGCGGGTTGCTCCTGCTGGCCCGACTGGCCCGCCTCGCGTTCCTGGCGAACTTCCTGTCCCGCACCGTCCTGGTGGGGTTCCTCACCGGCGTCGGCTTCCAGGTCGCCGCCGGTCAGCTCCCGGACATTCTCGGGGTCCGCTCCGCCAGCGGTAACACCGTGAGCAGACTCCTGAGCACCGTCGGAGCGATCCCGCACGCTCACCGGGAGACCCTGGCGCTATCGCTCGCGGTCATGCTGGTCGTGGTGGCCGCCCGCCGTGTCACGCGTAGAGCTCCAGGAGCACTGATCGCGGTGATCAGCGCGATCATCGTGAGCCGCGCCGCGGATCTGGCCGGACGGGGCGTGGCCGTGCTCGGGGCGGTCCCCAGCGGGCTTCCGCACCTGGGACTGCCCGCCCTCAGCTGGCCCGACGCAACGGCCCTGCTCGGCACGGCGGCGTCGATGTTCGTCGTCATCCTCGCCCAGAGTGCCGCGACCTCAGGCGCTTACGCCGTCAAGTACGAGGAGCCCTTCAGCGAGGAGACCGACCTGGTCGGCCTCGGGGCGGCCAACATTGCCGCGGCGTTCTGCGGCACCTTCGTCGTCAACGGCAGCCCGACCAAGACCCAGGTGGTCGACAGTGCGGGCGGGCGAAGCCAACTGGCCTCACTCGCCACGGCCGCAGTGGTTCTCAGTGTGCTTGTGGCGCTCACCGGCCCCCTCGCCGCCCTGCCGATTGCCGCCCTGGCGGCGGTGGTCTTCCTGATCGCCGTCGAACTGATCGATGTTCGGGGTATGCGGCGCATCCTGGCCGTCCGCCGCCACGAGTTCGCGGTCGCCCTGGTCACGGCGACCGCAGTCGTGGTCCTGGGCGTGGAACCCGGCATCGTGGTTGCTGTCGTCGCCTCGATCATCGACCATCTCCGTCACAGCTACCATCCCCGCAACAGCGTCCTGGTCAAGTCGGCCGCGGGGCACTGGCAGCCCTCCCCGTCCTGCGCGGCGCGCGGACCGAGGAAGGGCTGGTGGTCTACCGGTTCGGCACCAGCCTCTACTACGCCAACGCCTCCCGCCTTGTCGACGACGTCTCTGCCCTCACCGGACAGGGAACCCCCATCCGGTGGATCATCCTGGACGGCGCGGCCATCGGCGACGTCGACTACACGGCGGCCACGGTCCTCGCCCGGATCATCGACCAACTCCGCCAACGGCACATCCACGTCGTCTTCAGCAGCCTCCTCACCCCCGTACACGAGCAGCTCGCCCGCTACGGCATCACCGCTGCCCTCGACCCCGACGCCTATTACGACACTTCCGGTGAGGCACTCGAGGCATTCCGGGCCACCCGCAACCCTTAGAGGCCCAGTCCCGGGCTCGCAGCGGACCGGAAGACCGACCTCGGGCACCAATCGGGCGCGCGAGTCCCGCCGATGAGCCGAACGAGATCAGCGCCGGGACCGCCGCCGCCTTCACACGCCTGCTGCGACACTCCCGGCCGTTGCCAGAGCGTTCACGAGGACCCACCGCGAGGAGACATGGACCAGCCCGTCGCCACTGTGACCCTGACGCGGCCCTGGGGCTGGGCGTGGCGTTTCTCCATGACGCCCACTGCCAAGACCTGCCCGAGGACGACCGCCCGCCCGCGAGCGACGGCCGGCTTAGCCTCGATCCGTGGACTGGGGTCGGTGAAGGTGGGCGGACAGACAGCGAGAGTGCCTTCTGACCTGGGATGATCGGGTTTGCGACGACCTGATCAGCACAGTTCAGAGAGACACTCTCGGTGCAAGGATCCCATGCCTGGACCGCGGACGCCGCGGTGTTCGACGAGGCGAACCTGATCTCAGCTGCGGGTCTGGTTCCGTTGATGGATCTGGCCGAGCAGGCCGGGCTGAGCGACGTGCTGGACGAGCACGTCCGTTTCGGGTGTGAGCGGGTCAAGGCCGGGGCGGCGAACTCGACCGCGAAGCTGACCGCGATCATCGCGGGGATGGCGGCGGGCGCGGACAGCATCGCCGACCTGGACGTGGTCCGGGCCGGTGGGATGAAGCTCCTGTTCGGCGGCGTCTATGCCTCGGCCACGTTGGGGATCCTGTTGCGGGAGTTCACGTTCGGCCACACCCGCCAGCTGGGCGCCGTGCTGCGCCGGCATCTGCTGGGGCTGGTCGAGCGGACGGACGTGTTGGACGGCATCCAGCGGCAGGCGTTCGTGGACATCGATTCCCTGCTGCGCCCAGTCTACGGGCACGCCAAGCAGGGCGCCTCGTTCGGGCGCACCAAGATCTCCGGGAAGGCGGTCCTGCGCCGGGGGTTGTCCCCGCTGGCCACCACCATCTGCACCCCGACCGCCGCGCCGGTGGTGGCCGCTACGCGCCGGACGCGCCGGGTCATCCAAAGGCGCGGCGAGCATGGTCACCGACGCCGTCGCCACCGCCCGGGCCGCGGGCGCGGTGCGGATCCTGGTCCGCGGCGACAGCGCGTACGGCAACGGCCCGGTCATCTCCGCAGCCCGCGCCGCCGGGGCGATGTTCTCCGTGGTGCTGGCCAAGAACAGTGCGGTCACCGCCGCGATCAGCGCCATCGGCGACCACGACTGGGTCCCGGTGCGCTACCCCGGTGCCGTGCAGGACCCGGACACCGGCGGGTGGATCTCCGACGCGCAGGTCGCCGAGACCACCTACACCGCCTTCGCCGGCACGAAACACCAGGTCACCGCCCGACTGATCGTGCGGCGGGTCAAGGACCGCAACCACCAAGACCCCTGTTCCCGGTCTGGCGCCACCACCCGTTCCTGACCGACAACGACGAACCCGTCGCCCAAGCCGACATCACCCACCGCCAGCACGCCGTGATCGAGACCGTGTTCTCCGACCTGATCGACGGGCCACTGGCACACCTGCCGTCCGGGCTGTTCGCCGCCAACTCGGCATGGACGATCCTGGCCGCCATCACCCACAACCTGACGCGCGCCGCCGCCTCCCTCACCCCAAGTCTGAAGGTCGCACGCGGCGCCACCATCCGCCGCCACCTGATCAACGTCCCGGCCCGGCTGGCCCGCCCGCAACGCCGCCCCCTGCTGCATCTACCGGCCCACTGGCCACGCGCCGACGCCTGGAAAGGCTTGTGGCGCACCGTGTTCTCCACCTAACGCCACACCACAGGCACGTCCGCGACCTCACATCCCGCCACTTGGGGACCTGACCGCGCCCGCCCCGACAGCCTCACACCGGAAGGCTGGACAGACCAGCAGTACCGCCACGCCCCAACGCCAGCGCAAGATCATCAACGGAACGGCCGATCAGCGGCGACCCCAGTCCACGGATCGAGGCTTAGTCAGCCGCTGCGCAAGACCGTCATCCCGACGCCCTCGGACCGTCGCTTCGGCGACCTCGTCCGCGGCCGTTGACGCCAGATGGAGCACCATCGGCCTGCCCACTGCCGCCGCGGGATCCCGTTGATGGTCGAGGGCGGGCCGGGTCCACCATCACCATGCTCCCCCATCATCCAGTCGTTCATGCAAGCCCACCGTTCCCGACGTCACCACCGTTACCGACGTAGGGATGGTGTCGGCGGGCAACCAAAGGCGATCGAGGCCGCCGGCTTGGCGTTCATCTCGGCGCCCCATCCCCGAGGTCCCTTCCGTCGTCGCGTGGCGACTTTCGGCCCTGGTGATCAGGAATCTTTCGCCCGCACGCTGAATGCGACCTGCCCGCCAACCGTCAGGGAGGTCACGATGCAGCATCTGACACCGCTGGCCACCGCCTTCCTCGACGCCGAGGACGAGGACGGCCAGGCGTCCCTGGCCATCGGCTCGCTGGCCATCTTCCAAGGACCGGCGCCGCCCTTCGAGGAGTTCGTGCGCGCGATCGAGGGACGGCTGCCGTCGATCCCGAGCTACCGGCGGAGGCTGTGCACGGTGCCGTTCGATCTGGCGCCTCCGGCCTGGGTGGACGACAGCGACTTCGATGTGCGCTGGCACATCCGTCACACCGCCCTGCCAGCTCCCGGCGGGCCCGCCGAGATCGGCCGGCTGATGAGCCGGGTCATGTCACGGCGGATGGACCGCAGCCGGCCGCTGTGGGAGTACTGGTTCTGTGAGGGCCTCGCCGACGGTCGGTGGGCGCTGCTGTCGAAGCTGCACCACAGCATGGTCGACGGGGTCTCCGGCACCGACATCTACCGCCTCCTGCTCGACCGCAGCCCGCGCCCGGCCCCGGCTCTGGTTGACAGCTGGCTGCCGACACGACCGCCTTCGACGCTATCCCTCACTGCCCGAGCGATCTGGGACTTGATCGGGGCGCCGGCCGCGGGCGCGCAGGCGATCGGCGCGGCCCTGCGGTCACCCGGCCAGCTGATCTACCGGACGGGTCAGACCGCAAAGGGCCTGCTGACCATGACGGCGGCGCTCCGACCTGTGGATGGGTCCTCGCTGGTCGGCCCGCTGGACGGAAGCCGCCGGTATGCCTGGACGAACGTCTCCCTGGCCGAGGTCCACGCCGTGCGACATCAGCTCGGCGGGACGGTGAACGACGTCGCGCTCACGGCCGTCACCGGCGGCTTTCGACGGCTGTTGCTGTCTCGGCACGAACAGCCCACCGCCCACACCCTCCGTTCGCTGGTCCCGGTGTCGACTCGCCAGCCGGGGGCCGAGTCGATCCCGGACAACAGGATCTCGCTCATGCTCCCCTACCTGCCCGTAGACCTTCCCAGGCCCGTGGACCGGCTGACCGCAGTAAAGGCAAGAATGCGGGCACTGCGCTCCGCGCGAGAGCCCGAGGCCGGCCAGACCATCACCACCGTCGCGGAGTACGAGCCGTTCCCTCCCGTCGACCTGGTGATCCGCCTGGGCCTGCACCTGCCCCAGCGCCACATCGCGACCGTGACGACCAACGTGCCGGGCCCCCGAAAGACTCTCTACGCCCTGGGCCGTGAACTGCAGGACATACTCCCCTACGTGCCGATCGCCGACCGGGTCCGCATCGGCGTGGCAATGTTCTCCTACCGCGACACTCTCGCCTTCGGGATCACCGGCGACTACCGGACAGTGCCGGACATCCAGGTGCTCGCGAACGGCATCTCCCAGTCCATCGCGGAACTCGTGGACGCGGCCGGTAAAGCTGACTGATCCGATCCAGCCAAACGGCCGCTGACACCCCGTCCACACCCACAAGTCAACATCGTCGGCAGCGCGTTTCCACCAGGTCGGCGCCGAGGGCGGGTCCCGCCCGGATGCCTACCTGCGGGCCGCTCTGGCCCGCGAAGCGGAGCACGTGGCCGCTGCCGCGCCCGGCGGTCGCAACCTGGCCGTGTTCGTCGCCGCCGCCAACCTCGGTGAACTCGTGGCCGGCGGCGCCCTCACCGCCGCCGAGGTCCCGGCCGCGCTCACCGAGGCGGCCGAACCGCACGTCGGCATCGCGCAGTTCACCGCCGCCGAAGTCCAGACCGCGATCACCTCCGGGCTGCGTAAGGGCGCATCTCGGCCCCGACGGATCGAGGTGGTGGCATGACGGCCCCGCCCGCCGATCACCACCCCACCACCGAGCCGACCGAAGGGATCACCGTGTCCAGCCCACCAGAACCGACGGGCAGCACCGAGCACCTTCCCGCCGCCGAGGGCGCCGGCGGCGCCGAGCTGCTGGACCAGGTGCGCGGCGCGATCGAGCGGTACGTGATCCTTCCCAGCGCCGAGGCCCTCGACGCGGTGACGCTGTGGATCGCAGCCACCCATGCCGTGCCCGCGTGGGCCCACGCCGCCCGGATGGTCATCCGGGCACCGGAGAAGCGCTGCGGCAAGTCCCGCCTGCTCGACGTCACCGAAGCGCTGGCGCACAACCCGCTGATCACCGTCAACACCTCGACCGCCGCCGTGTACCGGGCCATCGGTTTCACCCCGGACGACCCGCCGACCCTGCTGATCGACGAGGCGGACACGATCTTCGGGCCCAAGGCATCGGATTCGAACGAGGAGCTGCGCGGCCTGCTCAACGCCGGTCACCAGCGCAACCGGCCCACCATCCGCTGGGACGCAGCCCGCAACCGGCTGGAGTCCATCGCCACGTTTGCCATGGCCGCCCTGGCCGGTATCGGCTCGATGCCCGACACCATCGAGGACCGCGCCGTGGTGATCCGGATGCGCCGGCGCGCCCCGGGCGAGCTGGTGGAGCCGTTCCGGACCCGCCGCGACGGCCCCGCCCTGGCCGAGCTGCGCCGGCAGCTTCACGCCTGGGTGCGGGCCAACCTGCCCGAGCTGTCGACCGCCGCCCCGGCGATGCCGGTGGAAGACCGCACCGCCGACACCTGGGAGTCCCTGATCGCCATCGCCGACCTGGCCGGCGGTGACTGGCCCGCACGTGCCCGTACCGCCGTCCTGGCCCTGACCGCCGACCGCGACGCTGCCACCGAGGTCCCGCTCAAGGTCCGGCTATTGATCGACACCCGGACGGCGTTCGGCGAGCTGCCCGCGCTCAAGCGCCGGGCGCCGGTTCCACGGGCCGGTTCGGGGTCTCCTTCCTGGGGTTGAGGGGGCGGTGGCGCCGTGGTCAGGTCGGCGCTGGGAGGGCTTGGACGCGGGCGAATGCCGCGGCGAGGGTGTCGGCCCAGGGCCAGGCTGGTGGGATGTTCAGCCAGCGCAGGCGTTGGCCGTGGGTGATTCGGGCGGCGGTGTGCAGGAGCCGGTAGCGCAGGGTTTTGGGTTCGGCGCGGGCGAGGTCGCCGTCCAGGGTGAGGTGGCGTAGCCAGGCGAGCAGGTCGACGGCGAGGGCGACGACCTGGTACCAGGCCTCGTTGATGCCCCAGGACTTCGACGGGAGCCGGCGTAGCCCGGTGGCCTTGGCGGTGCGCACACCGTCCTCGACGCGGGCGTGGACACGGTGGCGGGCCTCCAGACGCTGCAGCTGTCCGCCGGGGGTGTTGGTGGCGGTGACTTGGTAGCGGTAGCCGTCGTGCTGTTCGAACAAGGAGACCTGCATCCCGGCGGGGATCGGTTCACGGCGCACGATGACGCGCAGGTCGGGCGGCCAGCCGGCCAGCTTGTCCCCGGTGACGGACTCGCGTAGCAGGCCGGTCAGCTCGGCGACGGCCGCGTCGGTGCGGGGCCGTCCGTCGGTGTCCAGGGCTGGTTCCCAGATCCGGGCCGGCAGGCGGCTGATCGCTTGGCGGGCGCGTTCGTCCAGGTCGAACCCGATCGAGTAGGCGACCTTGTGGGCGTGGCGGGCGTTCAGGGCGGTGAGGTGGTCCACGATCTGGTGGCCGGCGCCGGCGCCGGCGCCGTCGATGGTGACCAGCAGGTCCCGGCGGTGGGCGGTGGGGATCTGCGCGATCGCGGCGTCCAGGACCTTGACGTGGTCGGTGCCGGTGTTCGATCCGGCGTTGCCCTCGCGGAGCATGACTACGAGCAGCTCACCGGTGTTGTCGCAGGTTGCCAGGAGCGGGTGGTGCCCATATGTCCTTTGAAGGTGCCCCGGGCGCCGGCCTTGTCGGAGTGGGCGATCACGATCGAGGCGTCCATGCGGATCACGATGGTCTTGCCGAGGTCGCCGTAACACGTTCGCGCGGAAGGGATTCCCCGTGCCGGGCCACGATCTGGCGCCACACGTGAGCGCGGGTCTTGGCACGTGCCCGGTCGATCCGGGCCAACTGGACGGCGCCGATCTCGTCCAGAAACCGCCACGCGGTCGGGGTGGAGGCCACGTGCCCGAACAGGTCGCCCTGGTCGCGTAGCGCCTTCAGGTCATCGATCGCGGTGGCGCCGTCGGCGACCGCCACCGCCAGGTCGCCCAGCAGCCGACCCCGGTCGATGTCCGGGTGGAACCCCCGGCACCGTCAGCGCCTTGCCCAACGCGGTGGTCAACCCGACCCGGTCCCCGAGCAGACGCAGCAGCGCCGACCCGACATGGGAGACCACGCCGTTGCCCGCCACTCGCACCCGCAGATCGCGGGCCCATCCCGTACGCTGTGACACCGGAAAGGTGCTCCTCTCCCCGCGGTTTCGGACCCTCAGTAAGTCCTATTATCGCAGGTCAGGGCACCTTTCCTCATTGTTGATCAAGCTATCTCGGCCGCCCCATGAATAGCCGAGGTCGACGGCGTGCTTGATGGCCGGCATGAGGTCGGGTACCCGCTGTACCTCGTCGATGACCATCAGCCCTTTGTGCCGGACGAAGGCAGCAGGATCCGCGGCGGCGGCCGAGCGGGTTCCCGCGTCATCGAGGAACCTCAGGTCCACGATCGTGTGATCCGTGCCACGAGCCTGGCCAGGGTGGACTCCCCGGTATGCCGAGCACCGTTGATCACCACGACCCGAGTGTCCTGCAGGGCGGTGTAGACGGTCGTGAGCGCGATGAGGCATTCTGTCTCGTCCGGGCCGGAGGTCCTGACATCAACGTAGCCACACAAGGCACTCGCACCATATGCAGGGTCCCAATGGGCCCGCCCGTCGAGTTCGCGGGCGGCCAGGTCGGGGCAGCCCTTGGCAACCCGCAGCCCCGCACATCAGATAGATCCTTGAAGGAGAAACGTCATCTCGGCGTTCCCGGTGACTCCATGACAACGCGGACGCTCTATATCGGAACTGCAGTGTCTGCGGGGAGGGGAGTATCGGCATTCGAGTGGCCGCGTCCGCCCGCTCCGTCGTGGGCATGTGTGACGAGTGCGACGCCGTGTGGCTCGACCACCGATTGCAGGATGGGCCCCACTTCCCGCAACAGCCGGACCTACCGTGCCCGGGCGAGGGATCGTCGCTGCGACGTCCCCAAGCGCACTGGGCCGACAGGGCCGAAGCCGCTGCCGCCGGTTGGAGTGTCGCAGTCCTCGGAGAAGTTGAGACAGCTGGATAGCACCGGAGGCATCGGCGCGGGACATGATCGGCTGAAGGATGGGCCTCGACAGTGGGCTGGGACTTCGCGAAAGGCGTGCATGTGCGTGCCCCATGTGCGTGCCGCTGCTGAAGAGCGAAGGACTGCAGGTGGCGGGCCGCAGCTCAGAGGTATGCCTGGCAAGACCCCTTTCAGGACATTCTGGAGTGAGCATGCCGCGACTGGACGTGGTCCTTGCAGCCGCGAATCAGCGGCCGGCGTGGGCCTCGGGAGTGCTCGGCGCTGCGTTGGCCGAGAGTCTGTTCCCCGTCTTGCGTCGCCACCGCCAGCGTGGAGTCGCAGGAGCGCTGTCGGCAGGCACTGGACGACCTGTGGTCGGCTCTCCTGGGAGACGACCGTCAGGCTCCGCTTCACGCCCATCTCGACGCCATCAAGCATCTGCCTGAGGCATCGGAGTGGGATTGCAGTAAGCCCGAGTACGTAGGGATGTTGGTCATGGGCGTGATCACCGAGGCTATTCAGGTGCGCGTGAGCGGGTCGTCCCCGCAGGATTCGCTTCGCGACGTCGTCTCTCTCACGAAGCAGCTCTGCGAGGACTTCGACTTCGACCTCGATCAAGCGGCGAACCAGGAACAGCGCGCGACCGAGGCAGCGGTGACGGAATTCTGCTTGGACCTGCTCGAGACGTTGCAGATGGCCCAAGGAATCGATCCGGGTCTCTGGGCGACGCTGCGGGAGCGGTCGCTGCGCGCTGCTGAGGTCACGCACGCCGCAGCGGACGGAGTTGCAGGGCTGCGGGGATGGTCAACGTGAATATCGGCTGGCGCACCCGCGTGCTCGCCGGGGCGCCGGTGGCGTATCCCCCGGTGAAGCACTCGAAGCGATTCCAGATGTGGCCGTTCGAGCTGCTGAGGAACTCGAAGGGAAGGCATGATGGCCCGAATCAACTGGAGACAGGACGCCCCGATCTGCTTACGCCTGCGCGATGGCCTTCACACGATTGGCCAGCTCAAGGAGCTACCGTTCATCTGGCTCTTCGACATCAGGAGTCAAACCGGCAAGTGGGAGCAGGTCGACCTGAACAGCGTGAAGCCATTGTTCTGCGTGATGATAGGCGGGTCCGTGAGGGCCAACCTGGGCCAAGGGAGGGCGGACGCGGCTCCGCACGCCGGCCTACCTGTTCCTGATCTGTGGATCAGCCCGTGCGAGGACTTCCAGGCCGCCCGGGCAGGGGGATTCCTGTGGCGTGGAGGCAGGCTGATCAAGCTGGATCCTCGGAAGAGCTACACGACTGCCCCGGTCATCACTGAATGCCTTTCACTGGAGAAGGACCGTGCCATCATCGAGACGTGTGAGCTGGTCAACATGTGGGGAGATCAGGACCTGCGCGATCGTCTCTGTCGTTACTTCGACACGGGCATCAATCGTGATGATCTGAAGTTCGAGATATTCCCGGGGCTATGGAATGATCGCGACAGGCTGAAGCCCCTCACGAGGCGGCTTCCGGCCCGGTACCGGTAGCGCGAGACGGCGGGCCTGCCCTGACCTCGATTTTTCGCGGGTGCGACGTCCTTGCTTGAAGGGGTTGGCTGACGACCGAGTGGATCTTGGTTTCGGCGGGTGGGTTGATTCCGCCCAGCTAAAGGTGAGGCTCTGATTCGCCGAAGGATCAGTCATGCCAGCACCGAGGAAGTATCCCGCGGAGTTGCGGGAGCGGGCGATCCGTCTGGTGACGGAGGCGCGTGAGCAGGAGTCTGGGCTGTCGTTGAATGCAGCCGCCAAACGGATCGGGCCCAGGGTGGGGATCAACCCGGACACGTTGCGGACCTGGGTCAAGCAGGCCGACATCGACGCCGGGCGACGGCCGGGGATTCCGGCTCCGGACGCGGCCCGGGCGCGGGAGTTGGAGCGGGAGAACCGTGAGTTGAAGCGGGCGAACGAGATTCTTCTAGCGGCTTCGTCTTTCTTCGCGCGGGAGCTCGACCCGCGTCTTCCCTGGTAGAAAACGAAGCGGAAACACCTGTCGAGTCCGAGGGTATTCCCTGCGCTGACGTGCCCGCTGGTGACGGTGAGGCGACGGCGGAGCGCACGGGGGCGCCCTTGGTGGTGACCGCGTTGGGGACCTGGCTGTCCACGCCGGTCCTGGTCGCCTTCGTTGATTCGGTCAAGCAGCGGTTCGGGGTCGAGCCGGTCTGCCACGTGCTCTCGCAGTTCGTGTGCAAGATCGCCCCGGGTACCTACTACGCGACCAAGGCGCGTCCGCCCAGCGCTCGCGCGTTGCGGGATGAGAAGGTCAAGGAGGTGCTGGCGGCGATCTGGCATGACCCCGAGCGGGGCCGGGAGTTGCTGGGCGCCCGCAAGATGTGGCAGCTGATGCACAAGCTGCACATCACCGTCGAGGGGCGGCCGGTCGCGCGGTGCACGATCGAGCGGCTGATGCGCGAGCTGGGCCTGTACGGCGCACGTCGAGGGGACTGCTTCTACCGCACCACTGTCGCCGACCCGGCCGCGGAACGGGCGCCGGACCGGGTGGGTCGCGACTTCACCGCGTCCGCCCCGAACCAGCTGTGGGTGGTCGACTTCACCTACCTGGAGACCGAGGCGGGCAGGGCGTTCGCGGCGTTCGTGCAGGACGTGTTCTCCCGTCGGATCGTCGGCTGGGCGGTGGCCGATCATCACCTGACCGAGCTGCCGCTGGCCGCCTTGGAGATGGCCTTGTACGCCCGCGCCCGCGCCGGGCAGGACACCAAGGACCTGGTCCACCACTCCGATTACGCCGAGCCCTGCGTTAAGCCGAGGACCGGCGGCGTCGCCTGTGCTGGCAGGGCGGCCTGACCGGTTCCTCGGCTTTACGACGAGAGGTCATCGGAGGCTGTAGAGGGCTTGGAGCCTGTTCTCGGTGAGCTGCTGCGAGGCTGGTAGGTCGATGGTTGGCGTGGCCGCGTCGATGGCTTGTCGCATCATGTCGACGGTGGCGAAGGCGTAGAACGCCGACGTGGTCGACATGTTCTCGTGGCCGAGGAGTCGCATGATGATCGGCAGTGCGATGCCCTGCTGGTAGAGGTCCATGGCCTTGGTCTTGCGCAGCATGTGGCAGTGGATACTGTCGGGAAGCGAGGGGCAGTTCACACGTGCGGTCGCGGCCGCGCTCTTGAGCACCGCGGCGACGGTGTCCGTCGAGAGCGTGGTCGGCTCGCCGTTGTGCCGGCTATAGAACAGCGGTCGGGTTGCGGGCAGGCGGGCCGGGTCGGGGTGAAACTCGGCGAGGTAGACGCCCAAGTGTTCGATCGTCTTGCCGGTGAGGGGGACGACGCGGGTCTTGTTCCCCTTGCCGGTGAGGACGACGTGCCCCGGCTTGCTCAGGTGCAGGTCCTGCAATGTCAGGGACGTGATCTCACCGACGCGGGCGGCGGTGTCGTAGAGCAGGATCAGCAGCATCCGGTTTCTGCGCGACTTGGCGGTGCGGCCGGAGAAGGCGGCGAGCAGGGCCCGGGTCTCGGGTTCGGTGAGGTATTCGATCGGCTTCCTCGCCGTGGTTGGTGCCCGGAGCGCCTTGGCTGCCTGGCTGAGCGCGACGAGGGTGATGTCCTCAGCGCAGCAGTAGGTCAGGAACGCTTTGACGGCGGTGAGCCGCAATGCGATGGTCCTCGGTGCGTAGTGCTGTTGGTCGGCCATCCAGGCCAGCCAGCCTTTCAGGTGGGGCCGGTCGAGGTGGTCGAAGTTCACGTGGGCGCGTTCGACATGCCGGTCTTCGGCGAGGTAGTCCAGGAGGCATTCCAGGCTGATCCGGTAGGCCTCGATCGTGTTCGGTGAGCGTCGGGCCACGGTGGGCAGGTAGGTGTGCAGGTAGTCCCGGGCGAAGCGGTAGAAGTCCGGTGCGCGGCTTGCCGGGTCACGTTTCATCGAACCCAACCTCCGGCAGCGGTGACTGGCTCGCGCCAGTCAGGCGGGCGTAGGCGTGGAGGAAGTCCGGCGAGGTGTGGATGTAGTAGAAGGTCGACTCGATGTCCGCGTGACCCATGTAGCGGGCCAGGTAGGGCAGCATCGCGGTGACGTCCTTGCCGTGAGCAGTCCACCGTTCGACGTTGGCGTAGGCGAAGTGGTGGCGGAAGTCGTAGGGGCGTGGCTGCTGCCCTCCCGCTGGTCGCGGAAGACCTGCTCGGTCCCAGACATGGTTGAAGATCTTCCCGACGGTCGCGGCGGTGACCGGGTTGCCGGTCGCGGAGACGAAGAACGTGCCCCGTGAGGGGCCGAACCGCGCGCGGGCCGTCCGGTCGCAGTCGGCCAGGATCTCACCGACCTCGACGGTGATCGGCAGCCTGCGGGATCGGTTGCCCTTGGACGAGATGATGTCGAGGTGGCGCTCACGCAGGTGC
The DNA here is from genome assembly GCA_963740575.1 of uncultured Actinomycetota bacterium. Classification (GTDB taxonomy): domain Bacteria; phylum Actinomycetota; class Actinomycetes; order Actinomycetales; family Kineosporiaceae; genus CAVUET01. Next base: position 2,012,892 of record CAVUET010000003.1, read on the forward strand.
ACCTGTTCCGGGCGCAGTAGTCGGACCTCCCCGGTCCTCAGCCCGCAGCAGTGCATCAGCGTGAAGAACGCGACCGACTGCCACCGCCAGGGGGACGCGGCGTTCAGCGTCGCAGCGGCCGCGAAGAACGCTTCGATCTCCGCTCGGCTCAGCAGATAGGGGCGGGGCGGGATGAACTGTGCCTTCCACCGGTCGGACAGGACGTAGGTCTCCCGGTGTCCGTGGGCCTGCAGCCATCGGCCGACATCGCGGATGTAGGACATCCAGGAGCGGCAGCGACCCGATCGGGTCAGCTGTTCGCTGACCCATCCCTCGACCGTGGCACGGTCGAAGATGGTCCGCCCGTGCGCGGTGCAGTAGGCGTCGAACTGCTTCAGGTACCAGATCCGCGAAGCACCATGACAGCCCATCTTCTGCTTGAAGACGAGGTAGGCCTCCAGTTGGGGCGCGAACGTGCTGGTGAAACCGGCGGCGTTCATGACCGTGCACTCTTGGCCGCGTCGGGGACGTCGAGGACGCAGTCGAGCAGACGGACCTGGTCGACGCTCAGATACAGGTCGGTCGATTGCGGGCGGGCGTGGCCCAGCACGGCCGAGATCGTCGGCAGCGGCACCGATGCGCGGAGCAGCCTGGTCGCAGCGCTGTGGCGCAGCAGGCGGGTGCCGGCGTTCACATCCTTGACGCCCGCCTTGCCGAACACGGTGGTGATCACGCGGTGGACCGAGGCGTGGTTGGTCAGCTGCGTGTGTGGGGCCACCGATCGCAGGAACAGGTGGTCGTCGGGTGAGTCGGGCCGCTCGTCCAGGACGTAGTCGGCGAGCCTGCCGATCAGCAGATCAGTCAGAGGGACGGTCAGCGGGTTACGCGTCTTCTGCTGCACGATGCCGGCGGTCCGGGCGCGCCAGTCGATGTCGGCCAGTCGCAGGCTGATGATGTCGCACGCGCGCAGCCCCGTCGTCACCGCGAGCAGGGTGATCGCTGCGTCCCGCGCGGGAATCACCGGTGTCGCGCATGCCTGCACGACCAGGCGCTCCACCTCGCCGGACAGCATCGGCAGGATCGCGTGGGAACGCTTGACGCCAGCCAGCCCGACCGCGTCGACCAGATCGCTGCGGTCGGTGAACTTCAAGAACGGCCGGAGGTTCGACACCACCCAGAACAGCGACGGCATCGCCCTCGTGCCCGTCCGCGACTCCAGGAAGCCCAGCACGCTCGACCCGTCGACGTCCACGAGGCGATAGATCCCGCGTCCCTCAAGGAACACCAGATAGGCCCGAGCCACCCTGCCGTAGATGTCGCGGGTGGCCGGCGCCAGGGCGCGGTCGCCCATCTCGGCGTCCCACGCCGCAACCAACGCGACGAACTCACTCGAGCATGGTCGAGCGCCACCCCCGCCGCGGGTGCGGCACCCCAGCTCCACCCGTCCGGTGCGCACGTACCCGTCGAACACGCCGACCAGTCGGCGGTAGTCCAACCTGCGCTGCGCGCTGAACCGGCCAGTACGCGGGCTCGTCGTCATCGACGCGAACACCGTACCCAAGGCAGGGGTGTAGAAGCCGCCGTGGGCCTCGACGAAACCCGTCAGCGCTTTGATCGACTTCTGGTACTGGCCGATCGTCGACTCCAGGTAGCCGGCCGCCCGCAACTCCGCGACAACAACCGACCCGATCCCAGTGACCGTCGTGTCCATGACCGTCTCCTCTCCGCAAGGCGAATGGACACGGCGGACGCTGCCACCAAACGGCAGACTCGTTAAGCCGAGGAACCAGTCAGGCCGCCCTGCCAGCACAGGCGACGCCGCCGGTCCTCGGCTTAACGCAGGGCTCGGCGTAATCGGAG